>JBLWXV010000001.1:0-2405110 GCA_048267245.1 Bacteriovoracaceae bacterium | reverse complement strand
GGGTAAAAGGTCGTCGTCTCTGGCGCTTACGCTTGTCGACTCCTCCGCCCCATCGCTTCAAGTGCTGCGCACTTGCCGCGCTGGAGAAGCCAATTTTTTAAAAGCCTCCTAGGAAACTAGGGTTTTTTTTTTGCCTTTTTCTAGGCTGAGTCTGTGTCTAGTTTAGATTTCAATCGCTGATGAACAATCAGGATTTGCTGGATCAAAGCTTGGCATATTGAAAGTTTCTTTTTGGCAGATACCAACCTGATGTCCACTTAAATTTTGGCAATAATTTCCGGCCCAAACATGATAGCAGCGCAAAGCACAGGTAGTGCTGCCATTAGAGTCGGTGCCAGTTCGCACGATAAAGCACGCGGTTTCTCTAGTTGGCTGTGCAAGCTCTTGGCACTCACCGTGAGTCAGGCAGCTCTTTCCATAGTCTCCCGCATCGGCCGAAGCAGTAAATGAAAGTGAGATGAGCATGAAAGCAATGATTGATTTTATAAACATATTTCATCCTTGATTTAGTCTTAGTTAATGTTATTGGCCAATCAGATTATCAGCAACCTCAAAGATACAGAGTGAAAACACTTAAGGAATGTTTGTTGAGTGCTGCAGTCTTCTAATTAATGTGATATCAAATCTTTATGAATGAAAAATTAATTGAATTAGGACTCTGTACGAAACCCCATGGCATTAAAGGCGCTTTTACCTTTAATCTCGCTAACCCAGATAGTCGCACGCTTATTAAGGGATCAAAGATTATTTTGAAAGCTTATAACGAGACGAGTTCAGTGGAGGGGGAAGAAGAGTTTGAGATTGAGTCAATTAGCTATGGACCCAAAGTCATTGTAACTCTTAAAGGTGTGAATGATCGCAATCAAACTGAGGCGATGATTCCCTTTACCTTCAATATTATGCGCGATTGGCTCCCTGATGAGGATCTTGAAGAGGGCGAGTTCTACCTAGTGGATCTGGTTGGTCTTAAAGTAGAGGCCGAAAATAATCCATCATTCGTCGGTGCCGTTCAGAGCTTCTATGAAAATGGAGCTCAGGCCGTGCTCTGTATTAAGAAAGAGGGCGCGACTGAGTTGGTTGAACTGCCCTTTGTCGACGCCTTTATTAAAGACGTAGATCTTAAGGCGGGAACAATTGTCGCCTATATCCCCGAATGGATTGAGTAGTCGCTAGAGATCATTAAAAACAGAAATAAAAGATCCATCCTTAAAGAAGCATAGAGCTGTCTGCTGATTTAATTTATCAATCTCTACAGAGACGAGTGTTGGAGTTCCTCCTAGGATTGTACACTTGTGGTGTAGAGGATTTCCAAAGCTTGAAGTTATTAATGGCATTGTAGAGAACTGATACTTCTTTAGTGCCTCACAGCCCTTAGAGTGCAAACAGCCTGAGCTAATTATTTTATATATTGGGTAGTTCGTACAAAAATCAAGTTTCTTTCTAATTTGCTTATTCCCTTTGGTGAAAATAACTGGACGATCTGAGCGGCAATCAACTGAGGCGAGTAGAGGGGATGAGAGCGAGATGAGAAATAGGCTAATTATCAATGTAATTTGCAAGATAGACACCATTCTTTAAATTGGTCTTTGGAATAATGAAGTTACCTTTTTCGTCACAGGCGTATGGTAATTTAATATTCTCACTATAAAACTTGTCTCTAATTGCTAGACAAGAATCAAGTTGTTCTTTTTCAAAATTCCCCTTTGTGCTTAAGCATTTATTGTCGTTGCAGTTAGAGAACTTCTTTGCTGATTTCTCTTGGTAGTCTAAGATGCAAGTCGCGAATTCCATATTTACTGGAAGTTTCTCTTGGGCCTTTTTCAGGTATCTAGCCTGGAAGTTTTTGCAAGACTCTGCTCCATAGGTATTTCTTAAAATGTAAGAGTCTTCACCACAAAGTTTGGCCGTACCTACAATTGTACTTTCATGTGCCCCGAGCTCTGTCGAGTTTGGAGTCAGGAGGATATTGACGTTATAGCCCACGCTTGCGATTTGTCCCAGTTCAAGCGCAGAATCAATGGCCGCGAGTACCTTTTCATTGTTTTGTACTGGAATGGAAACTTTCTCGACTCCGACAGATTTAATCGAAGGTTTAATCGGCGGGGATTTTGGATCGCAGGATTTCTCTAGCATTTGTTGGACCAGTGATCTCTGAGGGTCAGAGCTATCAATAAAACTTTTAAAGTCTTCTGGACTAGAGAAGGGAAGATTCTGGAAGATTGACTGAGTGATTGCCAGAGACGCGCAACTATTTCGCTCTTCAAAATTATCAGAATTAATATAGCCAAGAGCGCGATTAATTGAGTCTGGAGTGATGCTGGCATCATCTAGGAGGTCGCGGTAATCAGTGTAGACTTTTTTTATTTCTAAATCTTTACTACTAACCTCGCTTTCAAGACAGTAGCTATCCCACAGTTTCCCAAGCAGTTTTTGCGACTGCCCCCCTTGGACTTTGTACTTGTTGTCTGGATTAGCGACATGAATTTCCCGAATATCGTAAACCGAAGAAATTGTAATTGGTGCGCCACTTTGAGTGAGTTGTTGCGAGGTCGTGGCAAAGCGCTCAGTAATTTCCTTGATCTCTTCTTCAGAGTTCACCTTTGCACGCAATTCATTTTGTAGCGATTTTCCTCTTTCTTTATCAACATCGCTTTCAGAACCTAGAAGTTGCTTAATGAGCGTGACATCTTGAGCGAATTTTTCTTGAAGCAGCTTTGATTGAGCAGCGGAATGTTCCGATCTTATTTCTAGTAATTTCTCATTTAACTCAGAGGACTCTTGGTAGCGACTTTCAAGCGAAGCTTCTGGCGCAGGTTTAATGAGATTAAACTCTTGAGTGCGCTTATCCCAGTTGTCTTTGTGATCGGCCAAACCAAAGGCCACGGCAGATACCGAATCCTCTTTTTTCATAAAGTTCTTGCTCTTAAGCCACGCTTCATACATATCGGCGCTCGCGAAGGCGTAGCAATAACCGATGGAATCCTGATCTCTAAGCGCTGAGAGATTTTGATCATTTCTCTGAATGTATTTTGAATCTGGAAGCTTTTCTGAAAATCCATTTTTTAGCGCCATTTGTTGACAGCTCTCTTTTGAAAAAAGAGGGAGTGTAAAGGCGAGGATGAATACGGAGATGAACTTCATTAACTCATTATATTCTAGAAATTTTCTTCACGAGCCTTTAATAAGTTTTTTCCCTGCCTCATTGCTTAAGTCGTTGATATTGCATTTGTGATGAAGTTCGTTGTAAATGCTCTAGTGCCCAATTCTTAAACTTTTAAGTTTAGGGAGCTTCAGTTATAAGAATGGGAAATTAGTAGGTTTATTTTGAATAAAATTAGAATATGGGTTCTCACTCTTTTTCCTGAATACTTTAATCCACTCCTTGAGTTTGGAGTGGCCGCGAGCGCGCTCAAAGGTGAGCGCGGGCGAGAGTTTGAATTTAAGACCCTTAACCTGCGCCACTTTAGTCCCAATGACTACAAGGGAGTCGATGATACTCCCTATGGCGGTGGCGCCGGGATGGTCATGAGGGCGGACGTTTTAAAGAACGCTCTGTTAGAGGGCATTGCTAAGCCCCAAGGCATTGCCGAAGAAAATCTCAAAGATCACCTTCACATCATCTACACTTCACCCAGAGGTAAGAAGTGGAGCGACGCCCTTTGCCGGGCGAGTGCCGCGAGCTGGTGGGGAGAAGATTCCCAAAAGGATGTCGTCTTCATCTGTGGCCGCTATGAGGGCATTGATGAGCGCTTTATCGAACTCTATGTCGATCAGCAGATCTCGCTAGGAGACTATATTTTAACTGGCGGAGAAGTTGCGGTGATGACTATTCTCGATAGCGCGCTTCGCTTTGTTCCAGGGACGCTTGGAAATAAAGAAAGTGCCGAATTCGAGTCCTTTAGTGATGATCTCTTAGAGTATCCCCACTATACTAAACCTCGCGTTTTTGAAGGACTGGAAGTTCCAGAGGTTCTACTGTCTGGACACCATAAGAAAATCGATGAGTACCGAGAGAGCGAGCGAGTGCGCCTAACCAAGGCCCACCGCCCTGATCTACTTGGCAAGAGAGGACCCCGAAAGTGAATTTATATGTAGGACTCGTCCACCATCCCATTAGAAATAAAATTGGCGAGCTCGTCACTACATCTGTGACCAATCTCGATGTTCACGACATCGCTAGAAGTTCACGCACCTTCGGAGCTCTAGGCTACTATATTGTGACCCCACTAAAGGCCCAACACGGGCTAGTCAATCGCATACTCGGTCACTGGGAGCAGGATCAAAATGGGGCGTATAACCCCGATCGCCAGGACGCTCTTTCTATTGCAAAAGTTATTGATAGCGTCGAAGACGCGATGAGTGAGATTGAGGCGCGCGAGGGGGTAAAACCCCTTTTAGTGGTCACAGGCGCCAATTTTAGCGAGTTTACGGGCACCATGGAGGACCTGGTGGCCAGGACGCACATTGACAAAAGACCCATTTTCTTGATATTTGGTACCGGCTGGGGATTACATGCCACTTTGCTTGAGAAGTCCGATTTTAAGCTCGATCCAATTTTGGGGAAGGCTAGCGATGGGTACAACCATCTCTCGGTTCGATCAGCAGTTGCAATCTATTTAGATAGATTTGCTAGGGCCTCTGAGTCCAGACCTCATTCATAGAGAGTGAGGGAAACAGGCTTTTTTAAGAACGACACGGTGTCGGTCCTCTGGAAGGTCTATAGTAGTAGGAGTTGAAGATGAATTTGTTAGACGTGGTAAACAACGATCACTTGAATGCACGCGTAACTCAAGATCCAGATTTTAGAACTGGTGACACAGTTGCCGTACACACTCGCATTAAAGAGGGTGACAAGTCTCGTATCCAGGTTTTCCAAGGCGTATGTACTGCGATGAAGGAAAAAGGTCGCATCACTGGCCACTTTAGAGTTCGCAAGATCTCTAACGGTTACGGTGTTGAGAGAGTTTTCCCATGGCACTCACCAAACGTTGAGAAGATTGAAGTTCTTCAACGTGGTAAGAGCCGTCGTAGCAAGCTTTACTACCTTCGTGAAAGAAGTGGTAAGTCTGCTCGTATCGCCATTGACTACGATCGCAAAGAGTAGTCTGATAAAAGACAATTCTACAAAAAGAGGGCCCTCGTTTGAGGGCCTTTTTTTTTCATCAAAATGTCCTGGGTACAATTATGAGTCTTGAAGATTTTGATCTGAACTATCTGCGCGATGATCACCACTACTTACTTGGAAGTGATGAAGTAGGGCGCGGTCCGCTGGCCGGGCCAGTGGTGGCGGCGACTGTGGCGGTGAAAAAAAGTGCCGCCAAGGAATTTTCAAAATTAGCAAACTCACTTGGAGTCACTGACTCTAAGAAACTCTCGGATAAAAAGCGCCTCACAATTTTAAAGACGCTTGGAATTGAGCTAGAGAGCTTAAAGAGTTTTGTGGTCTATGAAAGGGATCTCTTTTGTTTTTCACTGGCCGAGCTTTCGCCAGCAGAAATAGATCGACACAATATTTTGGCCGCCTCGATGATGGCGATGAATTCTTCAAGAGAGAAGCTCGACTTGAGTGCCAAGTCGGTTTGGCTCGTCGATGGCAACCGCGCGCCTATTAAGCCCATGGATCATCTCGACATCTCCTGCATCGTAAAAGGCGATCAAAAATCTAAGGCCATTGCCCTGGCCTCAGTGATCGCAAAGTCTTATCGCGACCACATGATGGTGGAGCTTGGAAGACTCTATCCCGGCTATGGGCTAGAAAAGCATGCGGGCTATCCCACCGCTACTCACCGGGAAGCAATTAAAACGCTTGGCCCCTCTCCAGTTCACCGCAAAAGTTTTAAAGGGGTCAAGGAGTATGTCGAGACAGCGAAAGGGAAAACTCTTTGAGAGCGATTGCTCAAAAGTCATTCATCAACAGGGCGTCGCCCTGCTGGTTGATCCCCACTTTTTAAGACGTCGAGGTCTTGGCCAGGTTGATCTCGCGCGCGTATTGAGGCATCGACTTCAGATTTTTGAATTAAAAAGTGCTCCAGTCGGATATCTAGTGGGTCCGCAAAAAGCTCGGCTCAGAAAGAGCGCCGATTATCTCGCCCAGCTTCTTCAATGTGAGGTGAGCTGCCAACTCTATTCAAGACAATTGAGTGTTGCATTTTAGGGGGTGCGACGGTTAGAATTTTAGTATGTTTAAATTATTCAAGACTAAAATAATCGCGTTAATACTCTTCTCTGTGGTTGCACTCAGTGCTCCGATTCACGAGGCCCGTGCCGATATGGATCCGAAAGTAAAAGCACTTGCGACCATGGCCGCCTACGGAACTATTGGGGGCGCGCTCCTGGGGACTGCCTCGCTCGCTTTTGGAACTTCCGGCCGCTCAGTGGCCATTGGGGCGTCTCTTGGGCTTTATACAGGTATTTTATTTGGTAGCTATATTATCGTGACTCACCAGATGAGAAAGAATTCTCCACAGGCGCCTCAATCTCCAATGCGCGACAACTACTATCCTGATGCTCCGACTCCCTACAATGCTCCCTACCAAAATTCTGGCCCCTATAACGACGCAAGTGGTGGAGAGTATGGTGATGACTATGGCGATGGCCAGCGCTGGAATCCGTTGTGGCTTGAAGAAGTGGCCCAGGTTAAGGCACATTTTGGAACGAGCTATTTTGATAAGGGCGAGAGAGCGTGGAGCCCAGAGATTTCTCTTGAGCTCCTGCGACTGAGTTTCTAATTAGTTCTGGAAGGTCTTGCGGCGGGCACCAAAGCGCACGTTGAGATCTTCTGTCTCATCATCATCGAATTCCTTCATCAAAAGCTCCATAGCGTCGAAGTTATAGAGCTTAAAGACCTTCATAAATTCTGTTTTGACGTTTGAGAGCTTGATTTGCTCGCGGCGATTGTTGAGGATCTGAAGCGTCTCTACAAAGAAGCCGATTCCAGAGCTGCCGACAAAATCGAGTCCGTGCATATCCAGGGTGATATCTGAGAGTGGGTTTGTCTCCATCAATTCGCCAAGCTGCTGGCGCAGGGGAAATGAATTTTCGTAGTCGAGTCCGCCTTCAAGTAAAACAGTAATATTTCCAAGTGCATCGGTGCGAACGCGGGCCTTTAATGACATACTTAACTCCCTTTTCTCTACTATATGAATCTTATTAAATCGCCTGTGAGAGCAAACGCCCTCACTAAACGGGTCGGAATAGCCGTGAGATGATTTTAGCATTGGCCTGATCCTGTGCGTTAGGGGGAAGTTTTTTCAATGCGTCGCGATCTGGCCTGACGGGCTTTAGCCTAAAGCTTTATAGTCAGGTACTTTAAGGCTTAAAAATTGGACTATCTTTGGAATCTGGAAAACTCATTCTCATCAGCACGCCCATCGGCAATTTGGCCGACCTCACTCCGCGCGCTAAGACCGAGCTCACACGACTCGAGGTGATCCTGGCCGAGGATACCCGCGCACTTTTAAAGCTCTTGTCCTTGGTTGAAATTGAAGTGGGCACTAAGAAGATTTCTAGTTTTCACGACCACAACCGCGAGGCCATTTTAAGAGTGATTGAAACTCTCAAAAGCGGTGTTGATGTGGGCATTGTCTCAGATGCGGGAAGTCCTGTGCTCTCAGATCCGGCCTACCCGCTAGTTCAAGCAGTGATTGAGGCGGGCCTTGAACTTGAAACGCTACCGGGTGTCTCAAGTGTGACTACGGCCCTTGAACTCTCTGGCCTTGCTCCCCATCCCTTTAGCTTTACGGGTTTTCTTCCACGCGAGCGCGAGAAGAAATTGGAATTGATCGAGCGCTACCTCGAGCTCGGGACGCTGGTGTGTTTTGAATCTCCCCACCGCATTGAGCGCACGCTTGAAGAAATTGCTGAGCGGCTACCGAGTGTACAGGTTGCAATCGCGCGCGAGCTCACTAAGAAATTTCAGAGCGTTCATCGCTTTTTGGCAGGTGAGTGGGATCAAGTAAAGAGTGGTGTGACAATTAAGGGAGAGTTTGTCTTGGTGCTCGCCGCTGGCGGCGACTCAAAAAGATCCACCGGGGCTTCTTCATCTAAACTTCAAGAGCTTGCTCGCAGTGTGCTTGAGCGTCCGTCGGCCAAGTCAAATGCCAAACTTCTGAGCGAGATACTCGGAATAGATACCAAAGAAATTTACAAATTATTAACTAAGTGACTTGGTCATACTTTTCCTCTAAACAACTTCTAGCGCTCCTGCTAAATCGGGTCTAAAATGATTCTGTAGGAGCAATTCATTGGCCTTTAAGAAGAGTGATCTCAGATTAATCGTGCCGACGTTAGGTCGAAGCATATCAAGTAAGACGCCAGGTCTATTGGTGGGTGAGCGCGTGCTCTTAGGTGGCGGGGCCATTACTTCGACACTTGTGCTTGAAGAACTGGTTAAGCTCGATAAGATTTTTCTCGTCGATCCCCATCTCGACTATATCACCGACATCGCCTTTTTAGTGGACACCTGCTTTGGCAGAAGAGCGACGCCCTTTGAAGTGTGGGCGCACCCGAGTGTGGTGAAAGCTCTGCGCGAGCATTTCTTTAATAATTCTGTGTGGCCTGACTTCTGCGTGCTTCCAAATAAGGAAAACCCCAGCATTGTGCTCAAAGAGATGAGCGTGGGTGAAGATCTTGAGTGGGATGGCTGGCGCATTGAGGCTTGCGGTGCGGTGCGTGGCGATACTACAGGCAAGCTGAGTTTCATGGTTAAAAAGGATGAGAGCGTTTTAGTCTACGCTCCCGAGGGCCATATTCCCTCAGCAAAGAGTCCGGTTGCTCCAGATATCGCCATTTTTGGACTCAAGTCTCAAAATTCTCACTCCCATATTAAAAATTCTCTCGTCTTTGAAACGGGGGCGGCCAGCGACCTCGCCCAGGGTCTTCAAAACTTTCTCAAGTAACATTCTAGGCTTGCCATGTTCTCTATAGCGTTAGATGATTAAGGCCCTCAGTATTGTTATGTTTCGGAGATTCCTATGGGATGGTTTGAATCAGTTAAAAGCCCAAAATTAAAGGCCTATAAAAAGCAGGCCACTAATACTCCCACCGGTCTATGGAGAAAATGCTCTAGCTGTGGCGAGATTCTTCAAAGCTCAAAATTAGAAGAGAATGCTCAGGTCTGTCCTTATTGCGATCATCACTTTCGCTTGAGTGCACTCGAGCGTGTCGCCCTCATCCTCGATGATGGCTCTTTTCATATTTTTGGTGAGCACCTTGGGACCAAAGATCCACTTAAATTCACTGATAAGAAGCCCTATGCTCAGCGCCTAGAAGAGGCTCATAAGAAAACTGGTCTCACTGACGGCACCTTCGCTGGTCATGGGACAATTAATGGCAAGGAAGTCTCACTGGCCGTCATGAATTTTGATTTCATGGGTGGTTCAATGGGCGTTGTGACTGGAGAGAAAGTTGCCCTGGCCATGGACTACTCACTTCAAAAGAGAGTGCCGTGTATTGTGGTCAGCTGCTCTGGTGGCGCGCGCATGCAAGAGGGGATTCTCTCACTCATGCAAATGGCCAAGACGTCTGCGGTAAGAAATCGACTTAAAGAACAGGGCATTCCCTATATTAGTATCCTCACTGATCCAACGACTGGTGGCGTAGCCGCGAGTTTTGCGATGGTGGGTGATGTGAATATTGCCGAGCCAAAAGCTCTTATTGGCTTTGCCGGTCCACGCGTTATTGAACAAAGTATTCGCCAAACTCTTCCTGAAGGATTTCAGCGCTCTGAATTTCTTCTTGATCATGGGATGGTTGATCGCATTGTTCATCGCCACGAACTCAAGGCCGAACTTTCATTCTTTATTAATCAACTGAGCTAATCATGTTTGATTTTAAGTCAGTACTCGCTCCCGAGGACTGCGAAGCTGAGCTCTCTCTGATGAGGGAGCTTGAGAGCTACACTGGAACTGAGATACCCAATCTCGGGCTTGATCACTTGCGCGAAATTTTTGCGTCCTATATTTCTCAGTTTAAAGCGAGAAATTTAAAAATCGTCACTGTCGCTGGCACCAACGGCAAGGGCGAAACTTGCTACACGCTTGCAAGCCTTTTGAACCAAGAGGGCAAAAAAGTAAGTGTGTGGTCTTCGCCACATATTCTCTCGGTGCGAGAGCGCTTTATTGTGAGTGGTGAGTTTGCCTCACACGCGGCCATTGCTAGTAAACTCGCTGAGATTAAGAGTGCTGGACTAAGGCTCACTTACTATGAAGTCTTATTCTATATTTTTTGTGGTCTCGTACTTGAGAGCGACACAGAAGTGGTGGTGCTTGAAGTGGGACTAGGTGGAAGGCTAGACGCTGTTAATCTCTTTGATGCCAGCCTGACGATTCTCACTTCTATTTCGCGCGACCACACCGCTATTCTAGGTCACCGGTATGATCAAATCTTAAAGGAAAAACTTGGGGTCGCGCGCGCGCACTCGCCTCACTTGAGTTCTCTTAAGAGCCGCTACGTCTATGAGAGGCAGAGGCAAATCTTAGGGGCCAATCAGCAGTGCTTTGATCTCTATCACGACGGGAAGATGGGGCGCGATGTTACATATCGCTTTTCCAATCGAGTGCTCGCGATGATGGCCAAGGATTATTTAGTTCGTGGTGAGTACTCCTATGAAAGCGCTTTGCGCCAAGTAGAGCAAAAAAAGAGTTGGCCAGGCCTTAAAGGTCGCTTTGAAAAGATGACAGATGGTGGGCACACTTTTATCTTTATAGGAGCGCATAATACCGATGGATTTCGCGAGCTTGTTGGAGCTCTCGCCAAGCAAAATGAGGTTCGCCCTCACTCAGCTTGGGTGGCCTTTTCTGCCCGCGATGATAGTGAGCTTCACGCGTGTCTTAAGACACTGCTCTTGGGTGTTAAGGGTCTAGAGACTCTATGTCTGACGGACTTTGATCACCCGAGAAGTTGGAAGCTCTCCCAGATGAGTAGTGAGCGCAGGGGCAAGCTAGAACTTGCGCTTAAAAAGTATTCGCAGAGGACTCGTGTTCGATATGACCAGGACTGGACGCAATTGTGGGAGAGTGTGGAACTCACTAAGGGTGAATGTACCTTGGTGTGCGGCTCCTACTATTTTGTGGGTGCTCTTGAGCGCGCTCTTATGGAGCGTGGGTTTACATTCGAGTAGTCTAAGCGCTCGCGAAGACTTTCAATTTGATGCCGGAGAAAAAGTTCGCGTCTTAAGTGACAAGGGTTTTAGAAGAACTCGCGAGCAGACTTTTGATGCCGTCGGAAATGTGATCATTAATCAAGGCGACAACGCCATCTACGGTGAGAAGGCCAAACTCAATATGCTCGATGGCAGCGCTGAAGTCGTGGGTAATGTTCGCTACATTGGCCCGACGATGACGATGTACGGGTCAGAGCTTCAATTTAATTTTAGAACTGGCCGCCTTGAAGTGAGAAATGCGCGCATTATCTCTGATAATTATGTGGTTCAAGGAACGGAGTTCGTGCGCGAGTCGCCAACTCTCATCACAGGTCGCGACGCTGAGTACACGACCTGTCGCGACTGTCCCGAGTCGTGGAGTATTTTTGGCAGAGATGTGAGCATTACTCCCGGCGAGTATATTCGCATTAAGCACGCCTACATCAAAGCTCGCGGCGTAGTGGTAATGTATATTCCCTACATCGTGCTTCCCATTAAGAAAAATCGTGAAACCGGACTTCTCTTTCCCAGTATCTCGCTTGAGCTTGAAAAAGGTATTCGCTACCGACAGCCATGGTTTTGGGCGATTAGTGATCAAAACGATTTGACCCTTACCCCGGCCATTTATGGCAAGCGCGGCTATGGCGGAGAGTTTGAGTATCGCCATGTGCTTGGTGATAAGAAGTGGTTTGAGTTTAGAAGCTTGCAGTCGCTTGATAAAGTCTATGAGCTTGGCAAGAAGACCTATGATAAGAGTGGGACGACAGAGTACCGCCCCTTTGGCAATTACGAGCATCATTTTACTTTCGGCAATAGCTTCAATCATCACTTCACTTATAGCGCTGTCAACGATCTCGATATGTTTAGAGATTTTGAATTCTTCACTGATCGCTACCTCGAAGGCGGAGAACTAGGGGCGAATTCCTTTATAGAGTGGCGCACTTCGCTCTCTCTCTTAAGTGCCCAAGGCCATTTTAATCGCAATTTGATTTATGATGACCCCAAGGGATTTGATCACTCCTATGTGCAGATTCTTCCTAAGCTTCGACTTGAGACTGTGCCCTTTTCGCTTGTCTCTACCGATAGTTTTGGTCTTCGCGCGCTCAGTGTGGGACTTGATACCGATCTGACGATCTTTCGTCAAAACCATGTAAATGAAGGTACGTATATTAGAAACGCCCACAGGGCAAACGTCGCTCCCTATATTAATTGGAACCTCGGAAATTTAGGCCCTGTCAATTTTCAAACCAACGCGACTCTCGACCTTCAAAACTATCATTTTCCCTATGAAACTACTCAAACTTCTTATCAAAAGCGCGCGGTTCTCTACGAATCGGAAATGAGTTTTGAGTTAGAGAAGGTTTTTGGACTTAGCTATAACGTGGACATGGCCCTCGACGATTTGCCTGCGGCCGCTCAAGAAGAATATGTGCGCGCGAATCAAAAGCGCTTTGATGCTGCTAAAATAAAGCGCGAAGATTTAGTAGGGGATATCCCCTTGGCCGAGTCTTCGCTCTCTGGTGAGTCGATAAGTGTTGTGCGCAATTCCTATCGCCACTCACAATTCATTAAATTAAAGCACTACTACCTTGGCAACGAAGCAGAGCAGGGAAGTGACAAGTTTGCCAGTCAACTGAGAAATGATGCCGGACGCTTTGATGAGCGCGATGCCATTCGCGCTGAAGAATATAAGGGATCGCACGTATCAAGTAGGACCTCGCTTCCACTTGCCAATACTGTTGAACTTCAGTGGAATCATTCACTCATTCGCAAGTCTCCAAAGAAATTTGATCCGCTTCAAGACGGAAGTTATTTGCGCGATCACTTTGACTACTCTCAAGTGGCCTATTTCAACCTCTCCCAAGGTCTCGACGTGTCTTCTGGGAGAAACTCATTTGATGAGAAACTCACGCGACTTGCTGTGAGTTCTGGGATCTCGCTTGCCAATAGTTCGCTGTCGGCCTACGAGTATTACTATTACGCAACCAATGAACACGTTTTTGGTACGACCTACACTCACGACTTTGGTCGCTTTGATATGAGTGCCTCATTTACCTATGATGCCTTTAGTAAGCCGATTAATAAGTACGGAACATTATCGGGCAATTTTGAATTGAGTGATCTTCTCAAATTCAATGCAAGCTATGACTACAACTGGGAGACCAGAAAGAGTGAGCGCTCTAAATATGGCGTGCTCTATTCACCGGCCAACAATTGTTGGATGCTTGGATTTGACTACGAGATCAACCAAATCGAGCGTCGCTACGCCTTTAATTTCCTCATCAACTTTAACGAAGGTCAATTCCAAGGTCTAAAGAAGTAGGTCATGAACACTCATTTCTATGACATCATTCTGGTCGACTTTGAAGATAGTTTTACTTTTAATATTGCTCAATATCTCTATGAGATTTCTCCCAATTTAAAAGTGATTTCTTTTGAGCAGATGAGTGCTGAGTTGCTGAGTTCAGAGGGGGCCCAGGTGTTGGTGCTGGGTCCAGGTCCTGGCCACCCAGATGAGTACATTCCCAGTATCTCTTCTTGGTTAGAGCTGGCCCAGGGCAGAGATAATATCTTCACGGTGGGCATATGTTTGGGACATCAGATCTTACTCAAAAGAGCTGGTTTTACACTTGGTCGCGCGGCCCATCCGATTCATGGTCAATCACTTGAGGTGAGTATTTTTGATTGGCCCACTACCGAAGTGCAATTTTACAATTCGCTCTTTGCGCGCGGTGAGAGTGAAGTGATTTCGACGTGCTCAAATGAACATCAAGAGATTTTGGCCGCGCGGGGTGAGCGCTTTATATCTTATCAATTTCATCCAGAATCTGTAGGCACGAATTACCCGAGCATGTTTTTTGGCCCAGTGCGTGAGTTTTTGTATAATAAGAAAAATGAAGACTAAGTTCACGCTTGCCGGAATTTACGGACCCGCCAACCTGCAGTGGCTTGAGTCGATAGGATACAGCTCCTTTGAGCTCGATCTAAGACCGCGCAGTTTTCAATTTCTTCCTCACTATCAGGCCCATGAAATTATCGCGGGCGCCGGGGCCACGTCACGTTTTCAAGTGCACTTTCAAAATGAGAACTCCATGCTCGTTGAGAAGTTTATTGACGACAGTCACAGCTCGGAAGTGATCTACCTCTTTTCTTCAAACTTAGATCTCGAACTTATCAATAAGAGAGATTTCTTCTTTTCCATTTTAATTGATAGCGACAATGAATTTCTCTTAGACGATAGCTCAGTGATCAAACACAAAAATTTAAAATCGGTAATCTTTAACTATAACTTTCTCCACCACAAGCTGATGAGTAATTCAATCGTTCCAATCTTAAAGCACATTCAAGCTCTCGATTGCCGAGTGGGATTGCGCCTCAATTTTGGCGACGATATTGCCCCTTCACTGTGGGAACTCTTTAGCGCCACCGAAGTGGTACTCAATCTCGATGGCAAGGTGGAGAGTGGCTATCGGCAGTTCTCCCGCGAACTCTTTGAAAGCGAATTCTCTAAGCTCACAAGGCTTCATCCAGAACTCGCTCAGCCTTCCATTTAATTTAAAGGATGATTCATGCGCATTTTGCTCACTAATGATGATGGCGTTCATGCCCCCGGAATTCAGGCCCTCTATAAAAGACTAAAAGCTGAACACGAAGTTTATGTTCTGGCCCCGCTTCAAGAGCGAAGCACTACTGGCCATACTCTTACGCTGGATCATCCACTTCGTATGGTTGAGATTGAAGAGAATGTCTACGGCTGTAGCGGCTATCCCGCCGACTGCGCTTTGCTTGGCATGGGTCATCTCTTAAAAGATAAGAAGCCAGATCTTGTGATCTCTGGAATTAATAGGGGCGCCAATCTTGGTCAAGATGTCTATTACTCAGGCACCGTGGCCGCGGCCCGAGAAGCTACTTTTAGGGGAGCGCGCTCCATTGCAGTGAGCTTGGTGGTGGACTTTCTCAAGCACGCGCCTCCGGTTGATTACTACGAAGATGCCGCCAATGTGATCGCCGATTATGTTGCCCGAGGTATCTACTCGGCCATACCTGAAAATCATCTCATCAATATCAATATTCCAGATCTTCCTATGAACCAACTCAGACCGCCTAAGGATACAAGTCTTGGGTTTCGCCACTACAGCGAGACTATCGAAGAGCGTGAAGACTTCCGCGGTCGCAACTACTACTGGATTGGCGGACTCTATCAGGGCTTTAATTCTGAGCTCACGCTCTCAGACTGTGCCTGTATAGATCAAGGCCATATTTCCGTGTCTTTACTTAATCTTTTAGGTAATCCCCCCGATAAGTCAGAGACATGGCATCAATTCTTTACTTAGGGATATAACTAATCATTCGTAAGTAGAGACTAGTGAGAGGAGGATGGATGCTCTCCTGGAATCTTGTATCTAAACTTATCTCTCGCGCAGTGAGTTTGCTTGTTTTTACAAGTTTGCTCTATTCGTGCGCGAGTATGCATAGTGGTCAATACGTGCGTTGGAAGTCTGGTGACAGCTGGGAGTCCCTCGCCAAAAAATATGAAACGCCTACCTGGGCGCTTAAGTCTGCCAATGAGAAAAATCTTGGTAGCCGCGCTCCTGCTAGTGGCGACTGGGTCTTTGTTCCACAGCGCCGCGGATTTATGGGACAAAATTTTAATTACGGCGCACTCAATGGCAATGAAACTGAGGCGATTATGAGTTCGGGCGAATTTGCTTGGCCTGTGCCTGCGAGTAAGCGCGTCTCCTCTCCCTTTGGTTCGCGCTGGGGCAAGCATCACGATGGAATTGACATCTCTGCGCGCGAGGGCACTTCAATTGTGGCCGCGGCCGATGGAGTAGTGGTCTATTCAGGAAGTCAGATCGGTGGCTATGGCAATATCACTGTGCTTGCTCACCGCGATGGCTTTTTTACGGTCTACGCCCACGCTTCAAAGAATTACACTTCTAAAGGCGAGCGCGTTCACCGCGGACAAGTGATTGCAAAGGTTGGTCAGACTGGTCGCTCCACTGGGCCACACCTTCACTTTGAAATACGTCACGACTCTAAGCCAATTAACCCAAAGTCGTTCTACGCCTTTAAATAGTGCCGTACTTCTCAATGATCTTGAGATACATGAGGGCAGTGTTCTTTGCGTCCTCAAGAGCGGTGTGGGCGACTTCTCCCATTCCTAGGTGATTCATAAGACCTGAACCCGAACTGCAGGCCGGCGGGAGCATGCCCATATCTATAAGGGTATTGGCAGTTGAAGAGAGGTCTAGCACTCGGTGATGAAATTGCTTTCTCATCCACTCCCAGCCCAGATCTCGAGTCATAAAGGGGAGGTCAATGGCATTCATCGACTTTCCAAAGAGAATGATCTTCTCTTTCTTTTCATTGGCAAAATATCTTCTGACCGGTTCACTCTCTAGGTAGGCTTCAAGCTCGCCTTTGAAAGCTCCCATCTTAAGCCCCTCGGTGTGGGCCTTGTCGATGAGTCCTTTATTGTGGTCGACAACCCATTGATCGAGACGGGGTCTGAGCTTGTCAAAGCTAGGGCAGTGAACGAAGTAATTGCGGGCCAGAGCGTGCTCTAGAGTGCGAGTTTCCGTATCAAAGGGCACCATACCAAATTCAATAATATAATCGTTTTCAGCAAGCCCAGTTGCCTCTAGGTCGATCGAGAGATATTTCATAAAAATCCTTTGTTATCTGGTAATATTCTAGCAATTTGTTGGATTTGTGGCGAGTGGGAATAAGAAATTCTCCTAGAGATAACTTACCCGACATATGCGATCAGGCACGCGCTCAAGAAATTCGCGCAGTGAGATTTGGCAGGAGAGAAGCTCTTCATTGACTAGGCAGCGGCGGCAAAATCCCTCGCCCAGGCACGAGCTCGCAATCGGCACGCCATGAGCTCTGAGATAGGCCATGAGATCGCGCCCAAGGTCGCTCTCGCTGTAGGCGAGCTCTTTAAAAACCTTGCCAGAGGCAAGGCCCAGAATGGCAATGTGGGAGTCTTTTACGGTGAGCATGAGAGATGCCCTTCTTCGCGGCCATCGACGACAAATCCCCGTTGGGGATTTCCCTCATTAAATGTTCCATAGGCCCAAATCTTTCCTAGCTTTTCCGCGTGGTAGATGGGGGCCGGAAGCTTGAGATAATTTTCAATTTGGCCACTACTGGCCCTTCGCGATTCAAGCACAATGCGCTCGGGAGAAAAGAGAATGAGATAGCGAGTGAAGTCGAGATAGTTCTTGAGCGCTGGCAGAGAGGTGAGCTTTTCACCGCCAAGCTCTAGGAGGTGATAGAGATGTTGTCCGGGGTCGCGGTCCTTGGTGCTCACTAGCGCTATGGTGTGCTGTTCTTTTTCGGTATAGCAAAATGCAGCGGGCGGGGTTTTCTCAGCTGTACTCCAGGCCGAGCCCAGGAGTGGGTGGCGCATGATCTTTGCTGGGTTAAAAACACTAGAGGCGAGAAACCACTTACCTTTTTGAGCGCGCACGCCAAGGAGTCCGTTTTGAAGTTTCTCCTCGCCGCGAACGAGATAGATAGAATTGGTGTATATTCCGATGTCAAAACTACACGACCAGTCCTTGGCCTCAAAGAGATAGTCTGTTTGGTAGTAATTAGTGCCCGAGTCTATTTTCTTATAGGCCGCTAGAAGCGAATCGGCGCTCACTCTCACGAAACTCTCACCCTCTTGAATGGGAAGCTCACCTTTAAAAAACTGTGCGCGCACTCCCTTAATTTTGATCAATTCTTCTTTGTGGCGATTGAGAAATTCTTCAAGCTGATCATCCACTTGAATGCGTTTTGGCATCAAGCGATCTACAAGACTTAAGACGCGGTAGAAAGTCTTGGGAGAGAGGTCTCGAACTCCAGTTAAAAGTGAGGCATGGGACTTAAGAGGGTCCTTGGCAAAGATATCTTGGTAGCGATTCTGAGTTTTAAGCGAGCTAGAGAGAATATATTGAAATCTTGCCGAGAGTGCGTAGCGATCGGGCGCGGCCATCATGTGGGCAAGAATATAGGCCTGGACTAGCTCATCAAAACTAAGTGAGCCCTTTTGATAGAGTGGCGTGAGTTCGCGCTCGGCAAAGTCCACAAGGTAGGCGTGATCTGAACTATATTCAACAGGGGACTCTTCTGAGCAGTAATTGGATTCGTCTTGAATCGTTAGGTAGTGCTCTTTTGAATCGGTCTCCATGAGATTGAGGGTTGTTTGGCAGCTAGCGAGAAGACCTAGAAGGGCGAGTGCGCAGGCACTTTTAAGTTTTATTGTTCTTAATAAAATAGAGGCCATCAACACTCTCGTCCTCGGTTGTCTTTAAGTCAGGGGCTTGTACTTCTAAATCGCCTTCAAGTATAGCGGCACCGTCACCGGCCTGAAAAGACCAATCGAACTCTTCTGCACCAAAACCTTTAAAGTCTGGGCCCTCTTGCACAGTGATCAGCACCCACATTCCAGGTTGATCGTGACCGGAGAGTGCTTGGGTGTGAACTGAGACAATCTCAAAACCGCGATTTACAAACTCAAAGAATACCTTATCAAATTGCTTTTCTCTGTAGCCGCGCTGGCGCTTAGGTGGCGCTGGTATAAAGTAAGTAAAGCTGTGGATTTTCCCTTTATTTTGCTTTGTAATCAGGCCTTTAAGAGTGCTCCAGAACGCCATAGTCCGCTCCCCATACTAGATCAAAATGACACTCTCTCATTAAATCACGCGGCCCCTATCTCGCATTTCAAAGGAAAAACTTACCTATAATATTTTGTGCTTTTTTCTCTCACAGAATCGTCTATAATGAAATTGTGAACGACAGGATGTTGATCACGTAGTAGGCAGGATGCCGAAAAGAAGGGGCCTTTGCAGGGGGCCCCTTTTTTATTTCCCCCCGCTGGTGCCAGATGACTTTTGGGACTCTGAGCGTAAATAGTTCATTATTAAATAATTAACTTAAATTTAATCGGTAATTATCTTATTATTTATATAGTTATTTATTGATAACCTATGTGGATTAACATGAGAAACGCCATGTGGCTCTCTAAAAATTGGAAGCACAAGTTTAATATTAAGTAGAAATTATTGAAGATAATATCCTATAAAATAATTGGCTTTCTTCTTTTTGGATCTGGTCTTTGCCTGGTTGGATGGATTGTATATTTTTTGCTTGCAAATGGGTTTACATTGAGAGCATTCGGTCCATTTATGTTTGCATTGACTTTGATTGAATTTGGTCTGATTTCATTTTTTAGAAATGAGAATGAAAATAGGATAAAAAATCGAATTCAAATTTTTAAGTCCAACTTTAAGAGGGTTGATAAAGCAATTGAACCCCTTAAAGATAAGAAATATAGTGTGCTCTGTGCTATATCTGATCATCCTTATACCATAAAATCGGAAGCTTCTGAATCTTTTACCGGAAGAAATTTGATACGGATTGAATCAATCGTATCTAAAGATGAAGTCTACGTTTTCGCTTCTGAGCTAATGCTTGATGAGTATGATGATTTCATGAATGGAAATAGTAGTCATGATCACGATGGAGAGCCTGTTAGCTCTCTTGTTGTTAGTTCTTTCGTCAAGCGGGCTGATGGGGGAGAGCGGGAATTATGTTTTGAAGGTATATACCAGTGCCCTATTTGCCTTGAAGAAGGAATTTTCAAGAATTTAGAAAAACTAAATCCATGCTCTCCCTTTAAGAATGTTAAGAATCCTCTTAGGTGCGAAAATTGCTATCATTTCTCAGAACAAAATTCATTATTAATGAATACTATAGGAATTAGTTTTTTAGTATTATTTCTCTTTTTTTCGAGTGGAGGAGCTCTAGTTGGAGCTATAATTACATACGATTCCTTTTTAGAAGTTTTTTATTTCGGTTGGCTTGTTTTTGGGATGTTTCTTTTTACATTAAGTGGGTATTTTACTTTTTCTATTATTCTAGAAATTAAAAAAATACTATGTTGCGGAAAGCTCAAGCCACTTGTTTTTGACTGAAAGGAAGTTAGACCAACTGCTTTCAAAGAAGAATTCAAAGTCAAGTTTTTTTGCAAAGTGTAATCTTTAGGAGCTATTGTGCTTAAGTATGTTAGAAGAATTGATTTACCTGAAGATTGCAGTACTGAGAATTTTTCAAAAGCGTTTGTCGAGTGTTTAGTTGCGAATGGAGGACAATTACAAAATGGTACAGGGAAGGTTATTCGAGTTTATTTTTCATTCCTTTCTTCGACGACGATTCGGCATGAAGTAGTTATTGTCCCTTTTCGTTCGAGTAATGGGGGTGGGTTGGAGTTAAGAATTTCATATTTTTTACCTACAGTCTTGGTTTTAGCGCCATGCTTTTTAATGGCCATGATAGTGAACTTTGATATTTTCATTAGTCTCTTTTTATTTGGTTTGTCATTTTTATTCTTATCACTTAGAGCATATTCAAATCACTTGTATGTAAATAAATTTCTAGAGGAATCACTCCGCTTGCAGTCTGACTCCATGTTTCATGATCGAAGAAGTTATAAGGATCTTTTTTATCGCTATGTTTTGAATTGGGTTTTCGTGCTCGTAATTCTTATCATTGCATACTTTATAAGAGAAAGGTTGTAGAAGTTCTATTCGTAGACAAGTGTAGGATGAGGGGGAAGACTCATTCCTCTTATTTGCAACAACGTTTTCGTATCCAAGTACTTGAGTATTGTTATGTATCTCTTGATTTTTTTGAGCGATATGCAAAACGACTTCTTTATCAGAGATTGCAGTAAAGCTCTTTGTCTATTTTAGCCACACTTAGCCACACTTTGAGATGAGAATTCATTAATTATTATGAGAAGTGATGATATAAAGAAGGGCAATTCCTCGAAATCTTGCTCTAACCACCTGTAAAAACAGGAGTCTGTGTCTTTGCAGGGGGCCCCTTTTTTATTTCCGCTGGTGCCAGATGACTTTTGGGACTCTTGGCAGCAAACTCAATCAATAAAAATATTTCGATAGTAATAATTATCCTAGTTAAATCTCTATCTGATTTATCATACTAAGAGCTTAAATCCCATTTAAGGGATCAAATTCGATCATTTGAAAACATAAGCTAAGCACATGAGCTGGAGGAAGTAATTTTTGAAAAGGAATAATTGTTGGAGTTTTATAAAATGGCTCTTTAGCATTAAGCTTCCAATTGTTTTGAAATTGCTTTTTTTCTCAACCGCTTCTTATTCGACGACTATTTATCAAGCGAGCTTAGATACTCTCTTTCAAATGGAAATTGCTGTTGGAGATGCTGATGGGCTTAATGTTAGAGAAGTGTCCTATCCATCATATACATTGCATTCGCCTTTTGTTTCTGGATTTGTTAAGGAGAAACAATGGGTAATTTCTAGCAAGTCTAATGATGTACTGTATCTCTTGTTTCCACTAGAAGATGGCTTTGAATGGAAAGAACTTTCGAAACAGGGATATTTTCCTAAAGTCAAAATAGGCCATAACACTGTTAAAAGGTTTTATCCATTTCAAGGAGGTTGGGAGAAAAGATCAAGCTTCCCTCATAAATTGATGCTGAATGATGCTTACTATTTTAATTACAAACATGGCAATCATCCTAAATTAAATGAGAGTAAGCAGTTTTTAATTAGTCTGCCTATTTTTTACCAGGAGAATATTCAAAATCTTGTAATAAAGGTTACTGGAAGTATAGATAATCCATCAAATGTAGAGCTTGAAAAGAACCCAGCCAATGTGCAATTAGTTAAATACGAAAATGGAAGGCCTTATCAGAATGGTTTCTACTTCATATCGAATGGGGGTGAGGAAATTGTTTTTTTAGAGAGACATCATTTAGATACATTAGAACTTCAGCATATTCCTGCTCATTTCTTCCCTAATTTACATAATTTTGGTTTTGGAGACAATTGTCAGCCTAATAGGGTATGTCCTGAATTTGGTGGAGATAAAATCGTCAAAATTAGCGAGAGTAATTTTGGTTGGAATAGAGGCTTAACTATAGGTTTTAAGCCTGAACAAAAAGCATCCCAAGATTGGCAGGAAAATATAGTTTTGCCGAGTAATCAAAATCTTGAATGGCCATATCTTCATGGTGCAAAAATTAAAAAACTTAATGTTGTTATAAAATGGGAAGAAAATAGGTTTTTTACACCTTTTTTTATAAAAAAGAATCTTGATTTTCGATATTTTAATAATTTCAAGGAGTGGTTGCTTGAAACATTACGATCTAATCTTGAAATTTTTCTTATACTTTTTATAAATTTATCAATTTTTATATTGAGCAAAATATTTAATAAATTAAGGTTGAATTGGTTGATTGTAGTGATGTGTCCTATACTCTTATCGTTTCTAGATTATTTCTTGGTATATTGCATCTTTGTTTATTTAATTTTGCCTTTGAAGTATGTTTGCTTTTGGTTGGCGGTATCTCTTTCTATTATTGGTCTTAGTTTTTATCGGTGGTGGATTTTTAAGCTATTTGGAAAGAATTTTATCCTTCGCTCAATAAATATTCATAGTATTAATTTTTTAACGGCATTAATATTTATCTGTGTAGGACTGTCTTTGTATCGCTTGTTTTATTTAGCATTCCCGTTCTCAGTGTAAGCTTGTAGGGTGTAAGAAAAGTCCTTCCTATTTTTTTTAGTTAATCATAACTCAATTCTAGTCCACCTCCATTCTTCTTTGGAGGTAACGTGAGTCAAAAACTCAGATAAGCACAGTTGATGAGGATAAGGCTACTGGTTCCAAAAATGAATATAAAATTAAGACTTCCTTAGAAGCATTTAAAAATTTTGGGGCACAATCATTGTGCCTCTCACTTGTTTGAAGATTAGCTTACGCCTCTTGTCAGCAATCTCTGCTTGAGGTCTTAGAGATTCACCTATCTTCTATGGCATCGTTCCCATCTCGACATTCGTGGCCTTCCGCTCTAATTTTTTGGCCTTCATTAGAAGAGTCACCGTTGTATACATCCCCCATCCTTGGTTATGCTGGGCCCCGGCGCTGGGTCGTCTCTCGCTTCTGGGGGAAGCTGCTTTATTTCACGGTCCACGTTGCAATTCTATGTCTTACAGAGATCGCTAGAAAGTTAAGAATTTCTGGTGGCTTTGTTCTGGAAAATGATGAAGAAGATTCGGAAGTGTTTGTGAGGGCACCTCAAAATGATGTGTCTTTAGGAAATGCTGTAAGTGTCTGAAAGTACATTTTGATCTACCTATTTAATAGGTTGATCCACCTATTAAGTAGGTTTATAATTAGAGTATGATTGAAACAATATTCGGCAGTGAAACCGCCTCAAAAGTCATGCTCTATCTTTATCATTACGGCGAAGCCTATGCTTCTGGTCTGGCCAAAGATATGGATATAACTCTTAGCCAAGTACAAAAGCAGTTAGATAAGTTCGACCAAGCAGGAATTTTGGTGAGTAAGAAAATTGGAACGACGAGGATTTATACTTTCAATCCAAAGCTTGGCCTAACCAAAAAGCTTCAAGAGTTGATCGGTGTCTTTTATAACTCACTCTCAATTAGTCAAAAAGAATCACTTTTTTCAGAGAGAAGGCGACCGCGTAAAAAGGGAAAACCTGTACTCTCAGATAAGTGAGCTTGAGCATGATTGATTTTAAAAACTGTAATGAATATGAGCTCTGGCAATACGTAGCAACACATTTGGTAAAGAATGGCATCGACACAGTTCTTGTGGGTGGAGCAGTAGTTTCTATTTATTCGAAAGGAGCATACCGTTCCGGTGATCTTGATTTTGTGATGACTGATTTATTTGTCAAAGATCTTAAGAAGAGAATGAAAGAGATTGGCTTTGAGCAAAAGGGTAGTCGCCACTATGTTCATCCAGAATGCACACATATATTCATCGAGTTTGTGAGCGGGCCAATTGAGATTGGAGAAGAGGTCAATGTTACTCCAGATGAGATTGAGAGTGATGGAACAGTGATAAAGGTTCTGTCGCCAACAGACTGTGTGAAAGACCGACTCGCGAGCTATATTTATTTTAAGAGTAGGGAGTGTTTAGATCAGGCCATCTTAGTGGCCAAGGCGCAATCAGTTTCCTACGATAAGATTAAAAAATGGTGCGAAGGAGAGAAACGCGCTGATGTCTTTGATGAATTTCTCTCACTCCTCAAAGAAGGAAATTAATTAGATTCTGTGCATGCTTGGGCGCACTTTTGAGTGAAATTCCGTGAAAAGTGATTAATCAAGATGAAGCCAAATATCGGTGTGCATCCAATTTATAGCATAAACCCTTGTCGAGGTTCTGGTTTGAAGCCTTTGCAGGGCGCCCCCTTTTTATTTCCGCTAGTGCCAAATGACTTCTGGGACTCTTGGCAGCAAGCTCAATCTAAATTTATTATGAGAGTAATAATTATCTAAATTAGAAGTCTCTTTAGGCTTATCATATTAGAATTTGTATGTTTTTTTTGAGGTTTATTGAACGTTGAATTATATGTTTGAGGCAACTTTGAAGGGTGGTGTAAGTTGTTCTCAGAGTGGATTCTTTTGAATTCGAAGATGGTAGTTAGATGTCAAAATTAGTTAAGATCCTACTTCTTGTGTTAGTTTCAGTTTGCAGTGAGTTTTTGTTTTCCCAGGAGGTCGGGGACGACTATTTTTATAAAGAGTTAATTCATCTTAGATTTTTAAATACGCGCGCCCTTGATGGTGTTGATAGGATGTTGGAAAATGACTATCCTAAAGAGTCTTTTAGAAAATATTCTGAGGCAGAAAATATAAGTGAGCTAAAGAGTAATCTTGTAGACTGTGATGAAAATTGTTTTAAGAAAATCCTAAAATCCAAAGAGGCGCCGATTGAGCTAGCCTTAGATGGGCCAGAATTATTAGTTGAAAAGCTATACTCTAGTAGCGATTTTAAAATACCTATTGGTAATGTTGTTATAACAAATCGAATATTTTTTGTTTTAAATCACGACGTATACTTTTTGAAGAATATTGATGCCTCCTATGGCAATTTATCTGATCAACTTAACCTAGGTTCGTCAGTTGCAAGCAATTACTTTATTTGGCCGCCCATGATTCCATATAATGGACCTGGTCGTTTAGGTGGTGCTATCTGGCTTCCTTGGTTAAAGAAATTTGGATACTATCCAAAACATACAAATTTCTTTGCACGTGATGGAGAGCATTCTTTAAAACTAGAGACTAATTGCGCGAGTGATTGCTTTCGACGGGGCTTTAGAGCGAGGGTCAAATTGATTGATGAATTGGGGATACCTGTCGCCAATGAGATTGCGTTGAAGAAAAGAGTTGTTGGGTATAAGAATGATGGAGATTTAATTCGATTTTACGTCCTTAATGAGAATGGAAAGAAATATAGTAATGAAGTTGAGGGGGTTTTTGTTAACCCCAACTTTCTTTTGAAATATTATGGTGTGAAGCAATTCTCAACTTATACGATGAAAAAAGTTGATTTGATTAGTGAAAATGGAGATGTACTTTTCTATCAAATCGAAGATCGTGAGAATGGGCTTCGAGTTAACTGCCCTCCAGATGGTACTCCTGAAGAGATTTATAGAATTAAAAACGGTGACTTGAAGTTTAGTGATTTGGAAAAATTTATCGTACCATTTAAAGTTCCCAATATCCTTTTTAATTGCGATCCAGTGAATGGGAAATGTGAGTAGCACTCAGCATAGATTGTGAAAAGATGAAAAAGGAACTTTCAGGCTTAATCATGGAAAAACAAGTGAGCCTACTTTTAAATACATCAAGCTGAGCAAAAAGAGGGGGAAGGTTTGATTGACCTGACTTAAATTCTTAATCCTCACTTATAACCTTCTATATTTCCAGGTCGCCAACATAATGAGCTAAATAAGCCCTCAGTTTCCAGGTCTATACAGGAATAAAGTTATTTAATTTTAAGTACTTATGAAAATACTTGAGAGTTTTTGTATTTAATCCGAAGAATGAGCCTAGAATTCATAAAATCTCTTTTTTATTGAGGCTTTTCTATGGCTAGAAACTCACGTTATTTCTCACTGGCCCCCGTAACATTATGCCTAGGTATCTCGCTTTTTGCCTCAAGAGCAAATGGGGCCACGGTAAAGCTTACTGATCTAGTGAAGTCCATTCCAGGCGGAACGAATAAGTCAGTTGAGATTAAGGCCGGGGTGAGAGCGGTCATTGATGGTTCCGTAGATGTAGGTCAGTTGGTGATCAACGGTGAACTCGTGTGTTCGAGTGCCTCTGCCAAAATACGAGCGACTCAAATTTATGTGAATGGACTATTTCAATGTGGCAGTGAGACGGCCAAGTTTAATAAGAGACTTTATATCGAACTAAAGCACTCTAGTGCGAACCCGAGGACTTCTTCAGCTTATCGTGGATTTATCGTTAATAATGGTGGAAAGCTTAAGCTCTATGGAAACGGTGATAAGAGTGGCATTTCTAAACTCACAAAGACTGCCAATAATGGGGATACAACAATTCAAATCAACCGAAATGTCTCTGGTAAATGGGCAGCAGGTGATGTTATTGCCATTGCTCCTTCGTCCTATAACTATCTTGAATATGAGAAATTTGTAGTTAAGAGTGTCTCGGCGGCCGGAAATGTTATTACTCTGGATAAGGCACTCAAGTATCGCCACTATGGCGTCTTAGATTCCTACGCTACTAAGAAAATGGGAACTCTCAGTATTGATCAGCGTGCCGAGGTTGTGAACCTTACTCGCCGAATTACGGTTCAATCTGACGAGACAAGTTTTAAGATACCAGACACTGATATTCCAGATGGTGAACTTGGCGCTCATACAATGGTTAATAGGGGAGGCTTTGCTCAAATTGATGGTGTTGAATTCCACCGCATGGGACAGGCCGGAGTGATGGCCCGTTATCCATTCCATTGGCACTTTGCTGGAAACGTGAGTGGACAGTATATTAAAAACTCTAGTATCCACGACTCATTTCAAAGATGTATTACAGTTCACCAAACGAACTCTGCGGTGGTGAGTGGAAATTCGTGTGTCAACTTCAAGGGCCATGGCTACTTTCTTGAAGATGGTAACGAAGTAAATAATACGATTAGTGGAAATATCGGGATTGGGGCGAAGCGCCCTTACCAGAGTAAACTCTTACTTGCTTCTGATAACGGTAATGCTGCCGCAAGTGGGGTAACGGCCCGTCGCTTTCCAGCAGTGAGTGTGTTCTGGATATCAAATCCTCAAAATACTGTTGTTAACAATATCGCTGCAGGCTCGGTGGGTGTTGGTTTTTGGATGGCGTTTATTGATACGGTGAGAAGATTTAATTCGAAGACCAATGAATATGATGGCGAAGTGCTCGCTAGACCAAGAACTACTAATACTACGAAGTTTGATAATAACGTTGCCCACTCTACGCTGGTCGGTCACACTTGGGATGGTGGCCCTGATCATCGCTTAAACTCAAGTACGGGCAATATGAATAATCCAAATAACCCTGGGGATAGGAGAGTTGAGATTGTTCACTATGCACCAACTACGACTCCCACTTTTAATGGCCTTGTTGCTTATAAGAACCTTCAGGCCGGAATCTATTTTCGAGGCAATACTGTAGTCTTTAACAATCTTAGAATGGCAGATAATGGTTGGGCCCTCTTTCTTGCCTATAACCAAATCGTTAAAAACTCGCTTGTCGTGGCCCAGAGTAATAACCACTTTCCAAGTGATGAGTATTATCTCTATGATCAAAAAAATGGTCGCATGAAAGAGCGCAGAGTTGGTATCGTTCTTTATGACGGGCCTTGGGAGTTAACGAATGTTGAGTTTGCTAAATTCTCAACTAGCAAAGTAGTGAAAACATTTCTAAAGAATAATGTTCCTTACCAAAAAGATGTGACGGCTGTTGCACTAAAGACAATTGGTGGATCCGAAAAATTTGTGAATCGCTCAAGACAACTTGCATTTACACCTGAACCCTATCATCGCCTGGTTTTAGAATATGAAGGTCTACCTGTTAGTGGGTGGGTTGATATTGATGATTCCAATAGTGTGAGAGATCTCGATGGTTCACTCTCTGGCAGTGCAAATGCTATTATTCTTCCCAAATCTAATTTCTATATGCATTCAGGATGTAATGAGAAGAAGATTGGTGGCCGCCCAACTCTAGACGGTTTTATGGTGTGTCCAAGTACGACTAAGGTCGGACAATTTTGGTTTGCTTCATCCAACACTCTTAATAAAGTTCCATTTGTCATGAAGAGAAATGGTAATAATTCGACAACGCTTCCAAAGGCAAGTTGGAACCTTCTTAAAGATGTGGGAGATTTAAGTCGGGCCAATATCTTTAATCGCAAAGCAAATGTTCTACTGAATCCGGCCGATTCCTATGAAGCTCTAGTGGATACCAAGCTTCTCTCGAGCAGTCAGGGATATAATAAGTTGCGAGTTAGTTTTTACTCTGAGGCAGGACCTTCTTTTTCGCCTGTGCTTAGAATTTATGGTGTCGGCGCCAATTGTAGACTTGAGGGGGCTAGCTCTCTGTCGAGTCTTAATGCTCTCAAGAGCGCAAGTGGTGATGGCTACTACTCGTCAGGAAATAGTCTTTATATAAGAATGCGTTCAGTTTCACGTTTTAAAAATATAAAGACGGGTAGTGGGAGCGCCAATGATCATGTTTCGGTCTCAAGAGTGATTAATTGTGCCAATGAAACTGAGACTGGTATTAAAGGCTATATTGGAACAAACACCGTAAACGGCGATTTCTACATCAATGGGTGGGCCTGTGACTATGATATGGCGCCCACTACGAACGTTCACGTCTACTTGGGTGGTGCTGCTGGTAAGGGGGGCACAATGGTTGGTGCTGCCGCCGCAAATAGAAACTCTGAAGATGCCGTGAATCTCGCGTGCGGTAATCTTACTCAAACCGGATATCGCTTTAGTTATAAAGTCTCTAGCGATGTCATGAAAAAATTTAAAGGTAAGCCGATCTACGTTCACGGAATATCTTTGAGTAAGAAAGCTAATATTACTCTTGGAAATTCAGGGAAGTACTCAATACCGTAGGTTATTCATGGGTGGTGAGTTTAAAGTCGACGTAGACGAGCTCGCCACTCTTTATTTCTTTAAGAATTACCTTTACACTCCAGTCCATTTTATCAAGTTCGCAGATCGGAAGGGCAAATTGGTCAGTGTTGTACCCTGGGCCTTCTTTTACCAGCGCAGGCCTTATTAGTCCCATATTCTGTTGTTCACCCTCAAAGTCTAGCTCGAGAGGGATGTATTTGTGTGACTTATAAGTGATGAGAGCTCTGGTGTCTTTAAGTGTTTTAATTGGCCTAGCCGTTAGATCGAGGGTCAGGTTTATTTCATCAGATTGATAGTTGCAAGACTTACTTTGGAGGTTGCAAGTACTAACTGCGCCCAGCTTTTTGACCGTGCGAACGGCCTCAATAGCCTTCTTATTTGGGGGAGTCTTCTTGGTGAGCGCCATAACAATGTCATCGCTTTTGCTTGCAGTGTCAAAGGTCTCAACCCATTCTCCTTCAGTATTGATGAGATAGATCTTATCTGAGTGATTGACGATGAGCTGTCCCTTTTGATTTTTGAGTCTAGAGAAACTTCCCCCATAGAGGGAAATCGCATTTTGGAGAGTCGAATCATTATCAACGCCTCCAATAAATTCTGACCCAAATTTAGAAAGATAGCCTTTTAGACTGTCTACAGTGTCTCTCTCATTATCAACGGATATAAAAAGGACTTTAGTCTTTGCCAGGATTTGTTTTGGAAGTTTTGATAGGGCGTGCTTTATCTTCCAAAGAGCTGTCGGGCAAATGCTTGGGCAATGACTAAACCCGAAGTAGAGAAGGTAGTTTTGGCCGATAAGAGATTCAGTTGAAATGAGACCATTGGTTGTCTGGATGGCAAAAAAGCCTCCTACTGGAGTTTTAAGCTTAAAGGATTCGGCCGATTTTATAGGGAGAGTGAGAACTAAGAGTGAGAGTGCTAGTACTAAAGAGCGCATTTCACTTCAGTTGCAGAAATTTCAAGCGACTTGAGTCTTTCTATGATTTCTTGTGATGTGACTCCAGCTCCATCATTCTTTAAGGTCATATCGATAGTGCTTCTTTTAAGTGAGATATCTATTTCTTCAAGCCAATTATAGGTTCTAAACTCTTTACTTATTTTTGCCACGCAGTTGCCACAATACATGCCTTCAGCAGTGAAGCATTTTTTCTTAGAAGACTGCTCTATACTGTGGGCGACACTTTGTATAAGAAGAAAAAAAAATAAAATGAATTTCATGAAATTAGTATAAAATAATTTTTGATTCCAACAAGTGGTCATATTTTCTAGGAAATGTACTCATGAAGAAGACTTTAATCACCCTTGCTGTCGCTTTGCCAATTGCTTTGGGTGCCTGGTACTTTCTCACTCCGAATGAACCTACATCATTGGACGAATCTGAAGCTTTATTGGATGACAATAGAGGCAATCAAGGGGGAAATATAGTTGAAGAGAATACTCAGTCATCTAGCGACTACCTCGAAAATGAAAGTGCCATAGACCCTAACCATATTCCATCGCCAAGTGACGAAGTTCCTGGAGTTGAATATGAGGAGGGCGAAGAGGTCAAAAATGTACAATTTGAGCAAACTGAAGTTCAAATGGATGATAATCATGAAACCTCTGACCCTGCAGATCCAGATCGAATTCAGCTCATAGGAGAGGCCCAACAGATATTTGATGCCGATAAAAAAAATGAGAGGTTGGAGTCAATTGAATTATTAGAAAAAGAAATTGAACTAGATCGGTCTGCCCTAAATGACTCAAACCCAGATCGCACACCTCAAGAAAGAGAGTTCTTAGAGAGTGTACTGGCCCAAAAGGTAGAAGAGTTAGAGAATTTAAAGAATATGCCGGAACTAGAAAACCAATAATATAGGAAGTTTGCTCAGGCTTCCTAAACGCCATAGGCAATAATCTAGAACTAATAGATACACCTACCTTCTAGATTATCGTTCCATATACATCGCTACAGGAATTTTATGAGTGCCATATTTACAAATAGTTTCATCGTACCAGCTTGGAACAATGAGAGTAAGTTCCGAGTCTTTCAAACAAATTCGAATTTTTATGAAAGCGATTACGAAGCTGTAATGGCAAGTAAAGAAGAGTTGCGTATTTGGAGCCATTCGACATGGCCAGAAGATGATTTTACCATGGAGCAAAATCGTGACGATTTGAAGCTTCATGAAGAGGATAATCGCAATCACAGTGCCTATGGTTTTATGATTTACGATAATTCTTTAGAATATTGCTATGGCAGTCTTTATATTTATCCAATCTCAAGGCTTTTAGATTACTACCTCGTTTCTAGAGAGGATATTGAAGCTCTTCAAAAATTTGATGTGCGCGCTGATTTTTGGCTGCGCTCTGGAGAAGAGGATCATCATCAGCAAATTGCATTGGAAATTAAAGATTGGCTTCTAAGTACTTGGAAGGTTGCAGGCGTTTTTACCCATAGAGAGGGAATGTTAACACGTGAGCAGCTGTATCGAGGTTTGTCGTTAAAGACAGATGCGATTATTCGAAATAAGAGCGATGGGAGCGCCTTTTATCTTACTTTTATTTTATAGAAGTAAAGCTCAAAAAAGTCTTATCTAGTAAGTAAATCGATTCTAATATAGAGTTTATCCATGGGTCTTCTTCACTTCTGATTAGACTCATTATTCTGAAACAAGCAGGATTTAAAAATCTTTTGAGACCCAATATTATGGCCGAACTACGATCACCTCGTGCCACTTTAAGATCATTCATCTCATCTGACCTCGCCAGTCTTTGTGAAATGATGAATGACCCCAGAGTGATGGCCCCTACAGGCTTTAGAGGAATTAAGACGCAGACACAGGTGGAAGAGCTCTTAGATAAGTGGATCGTTGCCCCAGAGGTTTGGGCCGCCATTGAAAGTGAAACATCTCAGTTTATTGGATGGTTCATGCTCAAGAGAACAAACTTTGTTCTCCCTGAGCTGGGTTTCATGTTGCCCCAAGCTCAGTGGGGAAGAGGTTATGCAACAGAGCTTGGAGAAGTTCTTTTAGACTATGCTAAAAATGTTTTGAGAGTGGGAGGTGTTGCGGCCAGAGTTGATACAGACAACCTCGCTTCTCACAGAGTACTGCTTAAGCTTGGAATGAAAAAAGTCTCACGACCCGCTGAGCTTAAGGATGGTGATTATTATGAAATTAGATTTTAGCAATTCACCACTCTGCAAATTTCTCATTCTACTTTAACTCATCAACAATTTGCTTCATTTTTTTAGCTGCTTGGATTAATTCGGCCACACCCACTGGACCCATTCCTCGATCTGTTCGATTTATGGCATGTTGTCTGACTACAGAACTTGGAATACCTGTTGGGCCATAGATCTCGCAATCCTTGGTGTTATCTATGATGCTGATTAATTTTTCAGTTAGAAGTTGATATTTTTCAAATGAAGCTGTTAGCTGAGAAATATCAAGCTGTTGAATTTCAGCTTCAAGTTTAATTACGCTGAGATAGTATGGGCTAAAACGATTGTCTAAATCTTGTGGATAGAGGGCTCTCTCTAGGCGGCAGTAGATTGAATATGAATAGCCAACTTCGTCTCTTGCAAATGGCCCAGTGGTTTCAAACTTTTCTATGATTGACCCAAGTTGATGATTAATGATTATGTCTAATCGATTGGACACCTTTTCTATCGTTTTTGATTTTTCATTAGCTAGAATATTTTGTGTAGCTACTAGTAGTAGCATTGCTATAATTGCACTCTTCATTTTGATCCTCTTTGTCCTCAAATATTTACAAGTGCGCGATCTTAACGCTTACGATTTTGTTGTTACCCTTTAATTGTCATTTTAAGTAAATTTAATTTGTTCCATGTTTTTAAAATGTAACCAAGACCCCACTTAGTCTCTGTATAAAGACTTCTTTTAAGCTAGGGGCTCAACTCACATTCTTGACCATTTTTGTTGGCGCTAAGATTTTCGATTTAAGAAAGTGTTTTCAACTAGATATAGCTATTTGCCTCAAGGACAATGCTTCCTACTAAACTGGGCCCAACCTCGTGTTATGATTGAGAAATCAATTGGGAAGTGTATGAAAAAGATTATTTTTCTCGTGATTTACATCGCAACTCTTTGCTCATGGGCCCAGGCCAATGAATGGGCGAGTCGCTATGATCAACTTCTTGGTCAGTCTCCTGGCAATATTAGCTCTGACACATGGAGAGGAGCGCTTCACAGTTACTTCTCTAAATGTGCTGGTGGAGAGTGCAAGTGCTTACTTGTGATCTCTGAACACAAGGGCAATACCGCTCAATATACTTGGGCCGGTGGCTTTAAGGGCGGAAGTGCTCAAGAAGTACTCGCAACTTGGGGTGGGCAAAACTATGGGGCTTGGAGCAATAACTACAACGCTCCCCTTACAACTTGCCATACTGGTAATGCCATCGTTAGTGATGGCGATGGTGGTGACGGTTGCTGTGTGGATAAAGGTGGCCGAGATATTTGTTCGGGTAAATGTCGCTACTTTCAAAACCGCGCCGATGTTTTAAATATTCCAGCAGATAGAAGAAATAGAAAAATTTACTTTGCCTCCACACTCTCTGGCCCGTATTACCTCCATGAAGAGGCAACGAAGTGTGATTCCCCTCCGTGTGGACGCTCGGCCGGCTGTATTAGAATTTATGCCCGCGCGATGAAGGATCTATGTACTAATTATGTGGGCTCCAATGCGACCGCCCTTGGTCGCTCATTTCCTGAAAACGGTGGGGCCTACTATTATCTAAGAAATTCTTCTAACCCCGCTGGTGGCTCTAGAGATCAGGCCATTAGGGGGCTAGAGCGCTATCAATCATCCTGTGGCGGTCAGAATCTCACTGCACTTGGTAGTGGTGGAGATGACGTGGTGAGTGCGGGTGGACTCTCTTCTTACTCCTCATCAAGTAGTAGCAGCTCATCTGGCGGCTATCGAAATTCGGGTAGTGGGCGTGGAAGTGGCTCAGGTTCTGGTGGAGGCGATTTCTTTAGTTTCCTCATGCAGCTCTTCGGAGGAACGGCTTCCTCCTACGCTGAAGCTGGTGGATCTGGTTCTGGTGCATCTGCAGGACCGGCCAGTGGTAGTAGTGGTGCTTATCAGAAAATTGCCGAGCAAAAACAAAAAAATAATGTCGACTTCACGGATGAGTTAAATTAGTGAGAAATGTTTCTAGAAATTGTTTTTTGATTTATCTATTACTCTGTCACTCAAATGCTATGGCCCTATCGCCGGATCAGATTGGAAGTGATGGCTTCTTCACTATTACTGAAAATACTTTTCCCTGGGCCGACAGCGTACAGATTGCAAGAGATCCCTCTCTCAATACAAATCTCTTCTTCGTAGATCAGGAAATGTTTGCGGCCCTCAATGACCCCGAAACCAATTACATTAATGGCATGGCCGATAAAGAATATATCTCCGAGTCACTTAATGTCTCGGCCAACATGGCCTGGGCCGGGGCCAAAACCGATCCTCGCAATGTTCAGTATATTGATAAATCTGTTGTCTCCTCTATTGAGCGTTTGGCCAGTGAGGATCCGGGTGACCTTGGAAACCTCTCACAAAAGCAGCTTGGAGATAGCACTTATCGCTTTATAGAAGGGCAGGCGATTTCGCCTAATATTGGAACTCTTCAAACTGCCGATAACGAGGCGGCCTTTCAGGCGACCTTTGACAATATTATGCTTGGTGAGGCCGAGCAGGCCCTCTATGAGGGAGACCGATTAAATGCTGTCTCTCACTTTACGGATCAGTCTGCCAATTTTAAAAATTCTGAAGATAAGCAAGCCAGCGCTTCTAGTTATCAGCGCGATGGCCTACTTCGCAACAAACAAACGGCAGAGACCTTTAGAGATTTCTTCGCTTATAAAAGTGATGTGAGCCAAGCCAATCTTGGAACCATGCCCACCGTTGGGAGTTTGCTTGGCAATTGTAAGTCCAATACCACAAGTGGTGAGGATCTAAGTGGTGTTTTTAAAAAAGTTGTCTCTAGCTCTGAGCTAGAGTTTTATGGACTAAAGAGTCCTAGTTATAATATCGATTATTGCGAGAGTTACGTTCAAACTGAGCAAGATTCGCTTATTAAGAATATGCCAGTTCACGAAAAGCTTGCGGCCATTATTGATGACTCCAATCGCATGGCTTCGGGGCTTGATGGTGTGGCCAAGAAATTGGGGCAAGAGGGCCTGAGTGCGGCCGAATTGGCACAGATTCTCTCAAGTGATCCTGCTTGGAATGAATTGATCGCGCGGCAAACTGCCTATGAAGAATGTAAGAAGAAAGATTGTCTGGCCGAGCTTAAAGCAAAGGTTGAGAGCGTAATTGATTATCCCGGTGCTGATAAAGAGCTTAGTCCTGAGCGCCTTGAGCTCAGAAAGAGTCTGGCCCTAATTATTCGCGATAAAAAGCTTCCAAGTGAGCTTGTCGGTGCAGGAAGTGGGAGAGACTTTAAGTCCGTGGGTGGGTCAAGCTTTTCAAGTTCTGATCTGTTAAATCTTAAAAATGGGGCTTCACAGGCCAGTGGTGCCAATCGAAAATTAAAGGACGAAAAGTCTAAGTTGGTTGAAGGTGGCGACAAAAAGGGTGGCCAGGGCAATCAACTCACAAATAATGATTACCTTCTTAAGGGTGGAGATGGCGTTAAGGCCAAGGGAATCTTTTATCGCGACGAAGAAGGCGTATTACGAGGACCTAGCGGCAAGCCTATTATGTTCTCTCCTCGCAAAGCCCATGAGAATATTTTTCAAGTGATTTCTAGTCGCTATCAAAAGAAATTTTTTGATACTGAAGGTAGTAAGTAACTAGGCCGGAGTCCCGGCCTAGAAATTAGTCAATTATTTTACGTCAATCACAATGTCGACGCGTCTATTTTGAGAGCGTCCCTCTTTCGTTTCATTGGTGGCGATTGGCTTTTGCTCTCCATAGCCAGTTGTTTGAGTGTTGATGCTGTTATTCTTTGAGGTTAGGTACTCTTCCACGGCTTTGGCCCTCATGAGGGAGAGTTTTTGGTTCCATGAGTTTGAGCCTGTCGAATCTGTGTGACCTTGAATCTGAATATCTTTGGGGTCTATTTCACTGATGATCGATTCGATCTTTGAGAGTAGGCTTGTTGATCTCTCTGGGATTTCAGAAGAGCCTGGAGCAAAATCGAGCTTTTTTAGTCTAAAAATGAGCTTGTCTCCCTGCTGATAGGCTTCTGCTTCATCTTCATTAAATGCAGTTCTCATTTCATCTAAGGCCCTTTGAAATCTCACTTGAGACTCTGCGTTCACACGCTTCAGGTATTGGTCGCCAAGAGCTGAAGATGTTTGAACCAAATTCTCTTCAAGATTGCCTACAGTCTCACTAAGTTTTCCGAGCTTTCTCTCTTGATAGACTAGCTCTAGTCCTACGTTCTCTGGGGAGCCCTTGGCACTGCCGGTGAGCTTATCCATCACATCTTGGAGGAGCTTTGCAGATTTATTTGCAACCATTACTTCTCTCTCATAGTTCTGTGGAGTTCTTGCATTTTGAGCGATTGAATTCTCTGCAGTCAGAAGATCTACCTTTGCTTTCTTAAGGGTGTTTGGAGCTAGGTCTTTTGCGTCTTTGTCTTGCGCCTCAGAGATAATATTTCTAAATTGTTCAAGCTCTCTGTGTTGAACACTCTTTACTTCAAGTTCTTGGTAGCGCTTTTGAAACTCCGAGTTTTTATCGGCCTCCAGCGATTTTTTAAATGAATTGCTGGCACTGATGAGGTCATCATCAATATCTCTTAGCATTTCTGTATTCGTCTCATTAGCAAAGGGGTTCGCATTTAGAGCATTTTTTCTTGTTCTAAGAATTTGTGTATAGGATTGGGGAAGTGAGCCAGCTTTCTCTTGAGCGTTTTCATAGTGCGCTTTGGCCTGGGCCAGTAGATCAAGCGCCTCTCCTGGCTCTTCGCCATTTTTAATAAGTTCGCGTGCTTCTCTAAGATCTTCTCTACCTTCATTGAAGGGCCCATGTGCGGTGATATCAACTTGTGAATCTCTCAAGGTCTTTTCAAGTTCAATCACTTCTTTAACGGCCATCTCTGGATCTGAGCTCTCAAGGCTTGATTTTTGCGGACTCGAACATGCTCCGAGTAAAGCAATCAAGGAAATCGTGATTAAGCTTTTGGTTTTCATATTTTTCTCCTCGCTAGATTAATGACGTCCATTCAAGCCTAGCATTCTTGCCTTAACCAATCGGGTGTATACTGTCTTTGTCTAGCTATGCATTTGCTAGAAATTGCTTTGCGCTACAGTAGATATATTAGGAAGATGCATTGAGGCATGAATTGAGAAGATTTCTTTCATTTACTCTAATCGCGACTACTTTATCTGCATGCCTTTATGTGGGACTTGCGATTTTGAGTCTCTTCTTTAAGATAAAACCCATACCTCAAAGAGCGGATTACTCTCTGCTGATTTCTAGTGGGGCAATCCACACCGAGTTTGTCTTTGAGTTAGAGAATTCACCTTATGATTGGTTTGAACTCTTTCCTCCATCGCTGGTCCATGAAGGTACACCGAGAGCACCCAAATTTATTTCAATCGGTCAGGGTGATAAGCGCTTTTACTATGAATTTTTAGAAATGAGTGATCTAACTTTGGGACTTGCCTTTAATGGGGCCTTTCTCCCAACTCCTACGGCCATTCACGTCGAGTATTTAGATCGATTAAATCCTTCTCTTCGCCATTACAAACTTCCAATTAATAGAGAAAATTATCTAAAATTGGTAGCATATATACTAGAGAGCATTCGACTTGAGGACGGTCGGCCAATTAAGATTGACGATTTTAACTACTTTAGGCGAGATGCCTTCTTTTGGGGAACACAGAGTTATCACCTCTTTAATACATGCAATATGTGGACGGCCAGGGGACTTGAAGTGGCGAGTCTACCAAGGCCATACTGGGCACCCTTTCGTTATTCAATAGATAATGCCCTTAACGAGCGGTAGTATATTTTATCTTTACCCTTCTTTAGTTTCTTTAGATCTATACCGAAATTACTCATGATGAAAATTTATTTCAACATATCTCTTATCATGCTGATTTCGTTGTCATGCACTATTCTTAGCCGAAAAGCTACGGAGTTAATTGTGACAAGAAGTCCAAATGCAGTCGTCGGCTGTCAGAAGATTGGGGCGATTGAAACTAGTAGTTTTTATCCGCCAACTCCGGAGGGACTATTCCTGTCTGGTTCTAGCTCCGAAACAAAGCTTAAGAATAAGGCGGCCAGCCTCGGTGACACACTTTTGATCCTAGAAACTGATAAAGGTCTGATATCGGCAAAATCAAAAGGCATTGTCTACAAGTGCTTGATGTAACTATTTAGCTCATTCACGGCCGTCTTGGCCGCAATTTATGCTTTTTCCTTGTATCCGGATGGATTTCCAGCTAATTAGAGGTATCAGCAATTGTTAAATCAAGGACACTCTGGTGTTTGAAGAAATTTATAGCGAAATTTTCCAAAACGTCGACTTTAGGGCCATGGATAAGTTCGAGCAGCTCATTAAAAAGACTATCACCGGGGCCGTGATCACAGGTGAAGATAACCCTGGGATGGTCTCTGTTTCATTTAAATTTGCCCAGCTCCTAGAAGGACTCATCTACTTTGCTAACTCAAAGGGCAAGGAAAATGGACTTGATCTTGGTGCCAAGACGATGCTCACAATCACTAAGGCACTCCAATTTGAGATTGATGAGAGTGAGGCTTTTCTTCTCTATTACCTTCACACCATTTCAAAATTTAGAAAGAAAGAATCTGAACTCATCGCCGAGTTAAAGAAGCTTTGGGTGACATACCCAGAGTACGCCATGGAAGATCTCGACTTCTCACGGGCACTTAAATTTCTGATGAGAGAGAAGTTCATCAATTACCGCAAGGGTAATCTTCAAGTGAACCCAACTTTTATTATTCGCTACCGCGTCTAGGTAGGCTTTAGTGAAAGCACGGGAGACCTCTGTTTACCTGCTTAAGTTTTTTAGCGCTATTTTCTTGGGCGTCTCTTGTTATGGCATTCTCGACTCCTTAGAAGTTCTCACAATCGTGCCGCCTAATTTTGGCATTCTTGCTCCCATAGTCTTAGTGCTGCTCTTTTTTATTTTGATCTTTAAGGGGTTTAGTAAACTTACTAAGTTTAAACTGACCATTCTAGTTTCAATGTTTTATGCTGGTCTTGCGTATTGCCTCTTTCTTTTCTACCTTCATTTCAAACACCTACCGAATTAATTCTTACGCTATACTATTTGTAAAACCCGTAACAAGTAGGTCTGATGAAGGGTTATATTTTTCGACCCGAAGATATTGATTTACCTCTTAAAATTCTCTCGCGAGAAGAAATGACAAGTCTTATTCATGAGGACACTGAGCCCTTCTATTATTGCATTTTAAACCAGGACGGCTTTATTGATGAGTTGGGAACGATCATGGGGGAGCTGCAACGCTATCACTTGCGCATGGATCTTGAATTTAACTATTACTTTTTTGATGTCGGTTTTCATGGAACTTATAAAAATGGAGTGGCCTCTTATTATGTCCCCGGACACGAAGAGGGAAACCCAACCGAAGAGACTTTATCTCCCGCAGAGTTCTTAAAGTTCTTTCTCTATGAGGTGAAAGATTCTTTTTCCCTATTCTCTAGCACCTACTACCACCAGCGAGCGGTGGAGGAGGCGTGGGCGCAAGAAAAGAGAGATAAAGGAGTTAGGGCCACTAGAAACTTCTACATGCTCCTATCAGTAACTATTGTGATCATTCTGTATTTCGTTGTGTATAAGCGGGGATAGAGGCCCTACCCCCGATAGCTACTTATTCGAGATTGTCGTAGACCGTGACAACGTCATCATCTTCTTCAAGTAGTCCAATGAGTTTGTCAATTTCTTCAGTGGTTGCTTCATCGGCTTCTTTGTAGATAAGGGGAACGCGCACGAGGCCCGCTTCATCTGGAGTGATTCCGAGTTCCTGAAGCTTGACTTGAATAGCACCAAAGGCTTCCATTGGGCCTTTGACTTCGTACATATCCTCATCGAGCTCCACATCTTCTGCGCCAGCATCAATGAGAGCAAGAGTGAAGTCGTCTTCGTCTAGGCCTGCGGCCGGCACTTGGAAGACGGCCTTGCGCTCAAAGATAAATTCAAGTGAGCCGTTAACCCCGAGTGAGCCATTGCACTTTTTAAAATAGCTGCGAACTGCTCCTGCAGTTCTCGTTGTGTTATTAGTTGAAGCTTCAACAAATATGGCCACACCACCTGGCCCGTAGCCTTCATAGGAGACGTCTTCATAGCCAGCACCGTCTCCACCCATGCCCTTTTTAATGGCGCGGTCGATATTATCTTTTGGGACGTTAAACTTCTTACAGCGCTCAACGGCGACCTTTAAAAGAAAGTTAGTGTCTGGGTCTCCACCGCCACTTTTTGCGGCTTTGAATACGTCTTTTAGTGCTCTAGTGTAGAGCTGGCCCTTGGCCTTGTCAGATGCGCCCTTTCTGGCGGCGATCTTGGCAGATTTTCTTCCCATGATTGATCTCTTTTTTTGGTATTTGAATCCAGCAAATGTACCAAATTTTCAATCACTCGCCTAGATTATGAAGCGATGGGTCATGGATTTTAGGATCTAAAATTTAAATTCGATCTCAATTCCTAGGTAGGTTGAGATACTGTCGACTTGGCCGTGGCGATCCATCAGTGACTTTGGAGGTGTCATTGTGAAATTGACCTCTGAACTTTTAAAGAACTCTGTCTCAAAGGGCCTGTTGACGAAATCCAGTAGTGATCCAGCAGGATTCATAAGTCCCATGGCAAAGGCACCCATTCGCTTTGAGCCAAAGAGCACGCCACCATTGTCGCGAATTTTATTTTCAACGTAGTACATGCCTTCGCCAATGAGTGAACCTATCACCGGTGTAATGATGAGGTCTTGAATTGAAGGAGTCTCAGCAAAAGCCTCAAGCCCATATTCCCAAAAGAATGTCGACATGAGCACGCTATAGCCAAAGGATTTCATCACCCCGGCACCGGCGTGTCTGGCCACAGTGTAGTAGGCGGCGCCCGAGAGTGGGTGACCAATATAGTTAATCACCCAATCGTCTTTATCAATAACGGGACCCTCAGAGACCTTTTCTTTCCAGCGATCTCCAAGACTTTGTTTCTTTAAATCTTCTGAACTCCAATTTGTAACTGACTCCGGCAGCATAAAGAGAATGCCCATTGTGGCCACTCCAAGGGCGCCAAAATTTCTCGTCTGGCGCACGAGTTCTTGATTCACCGGAGAGAGATTATCAAATGACAGAGGCTTATCTAATTCATTTTCAACTATGACTACAGAAGAGTACGGGTTCGCTTCATCTTGATCACAAAGATGCTCAAGATCTCTTCTCTTTGAATTATTTCCCATGATGAGATCTGACTTGATCGTCTCACAGCCGCGCTGATCGCGAGTGTCGATGGTAATAATTCGGCCGCGCCCATAGAGTCTATCTTCCTCATTAGCAGCGGCCCCTGAAATGACCTCTTCGTAATCTTCGCGCTCAATAAATGGAGAGAGTGGATTAAAGAGCCATTCCTGTTCCTTGCGAAGCTCCTCTTCTTCTTGTTGGCGCTTTTGAATATTTTCTAATGAGTGCTCCCCCTCACCATATTTAAAGTCTAGGCCAGCAAAGGCATTAGTCGTGAGTAGGGCAAGGGCAATTAGAAGATGCTTCATTAGATTGGCTCCAAAAGACATAATAGATGATTTAGTTTAAAGGCAATGGGCCTATTAGAGGTGTTGAGTTGAAAAGACTCCAAGGCCGTTTAAAATGTGTACACGTAGCGTTGTTGGCGGCTAAGTACTTGTATATACGAGACTTTGTAGGCATTTCGAATCTGAACTTTTTTGGCAAATCATATCCCAGGTGCTATGAAGGTCCAAAACACCTGACCCAGGAAGAATTTATGAAGTACTTCATTGCTCTTTTTTCACTTCTCACAGTCTTCACCTCCAATGCTCTGGCCGTCGACTACTCAAAGAATTGCCCGAATGCTTACGAAAACGGCGCGATGAATTTTGAGACTCTTGAGGGGTGCCTAAGTTCAGAGGGCGTGCTCTTTGAAGTCCACGGTATTGTTCCTATGAGTTCAATGTTTGTGATTTCCTATCGCAATCCAGTTAACTTCTTTGAAACAACTCACCTCTCTCTCATTGGGATGACCAAGCGCACTCGCGACCTCATCAAGACCCTAAAGCGCCACGATGTGATAAGAGTTAAGGGTGAGTTCTCGGCCGACGTGCATGCGCCTCAAAAACATGTCAATGCACTTGATATTGAAGTTATTAAAGTCTCATCTACAACTCACTCTGATGACTACTCTTATGACGCAATTCCAGATGATCTTCTCACTATGAATCACTTTATCGGGAAGGTTCACGCCGCTTACGCCGACGGAGCGATCTTAGTTGTTGAGTATCAAGACTTAGTGGTTCCAGTATTTGTGAAGCCACCATTTACTACTCTTACTAAAGATCTCTTTCGTGGCGATAAAGTAGAGATTAATTATACCGTTCAGCCATGGCCTAAAAAGCCGACTCATCTCAATCTTGACGAGACACATTCCGAGCCTCTTAAGGTTCTTCGCTCAACTGTGGCCAATCACGGTAAGCAAGTTACTTACACTGGTAAATTAATTCTCTTTCCAAAGAGTCCTATGGTTCTCTTTGATGTTTATGCCATTGATGTCGATCTAGGTGACGGTGTGAAGCTTGCGCATACTGTGCTCAGCTTTACTGATGTAGACCTCTTTGCCGCCGCCCGCGAAAAATTTGCGAAGGCTTGGAATGCAAACCTTGGCAGTGTTCGCAAGTATCGCAATAAATTTATAAACGACGCTATCACAGTGAAGGTGAGTGGAACCTATAATATGGTTTCGCGCGAACAGGCCAATCCACAAATTGTGATTGAAAAAATTGAAGATATCACTATAGAGTAACTTCTTTGATCATGGCGGGAGGGCCCTGCCATGATCAATTCAATCTAAAATATAGGCCATCTTATTTTAAGATATTGGCCTATATTTAATCCATGATCACTTCTTTTATTAAAAATAAGAACCAACTCGCAGTGGGTTCACTTTTTTTTATTCACGGCACTTGTTTTTCAAGCTGGGGCTCTCGCATTCCTACGATTCAAGCAAATCTTGGGCTCTCGGAAGCAGATCTTGGAACCGTTCTTTTTAGCATGCCCATAGGTTCACTCCTATCAATGCCGGTTGCGACTTACCTCACTAAAAGGTTTGGTAGTAAGCCAACCTTGCTCATGGCAATTTGCCTCTACGGAATCTTTTTAATTAGTATCGGGCTAGCTCGCTCTTCACTGATGCTCTCGGCCCTGCTTCTTTGCTTTGGTTTTTGTAGCAATCTTGTCAATGTCTCGATTAATACCCAGGCGATCGCGCTTGAAAATCTACTGTCTCGCACTGTGATGTCCTCACTTCATGGGCTTTGGAGTCTTGCTGGTTTCTTTGGCGCGGCCATTGGGGCCACTATGATTGCGCTAAAGATTTCTCCTCTTTACCACTTTATCTTTTCCGCCTGTATTGGCCTTTTCTTACTTGTATTTGTCAGTAAGCATCTCCTGGTGGAGCAGAGACCTCCAAAATCTGGAAAGTTTAAGTTCAAGCTTCCCTCTAGTGTCCTAGTGATTCTCGGTCTCACCGCCTTTGCTTCCATGATCAGTGAAGGGGCGATGTTTGATTGGAGTGGAGTCTACTTTAAAAAAGTCATACAAGTTGACCCTGCTCTTGTGGGTCTTGGCTACGCCTCTTTTATGTTTACGATGGCGCTCGCGAGATTTTTTGCTGATCATTACATCAATAATTTTGGCAGCAAGGTTGTACTTAAATGGTGTGGTGCAATTATTACTATTGGTCTTCTAATCAGTGTCGTTCATGTAAGTTTGTGGACGGGAATACTCGGTTTCTTCTTGGTAGGGGCCGGCACTTCAGCTGTGGTCCCACTCGTTTTTAGTTTGGCCGGCAAAGTTCCTGAGAGCTCTCCAAGTGATGCGATAGCGCTGGTCTCCACCATCGGCTTTATGGGCTTTCTTATAGGCCCTCCTATAATTGGTCACCTGGCCGAACTTTCAAGTTTAAGGCTTTCCTTTTCTCTCATTGCTGTGATGGGAGTTGTGATTGTGATACTTGCCCGCAAAATAGGAAAGTTCTAAATATCTAGTAAAAACTAACTAACTTTTAGTTTGTTTTTAAACGATAATGGTTAGTAATAATTTTATAGAAGGTTTAGTCTTGAAGATTTTTATCGTCATACTAATTGTTGTACTTGCTGGTACTGCATATACATTTAACCTACATGAGAAGCTATTAGGTACGGAGCAACCCTCGGAGCTTCTTTTAAGTGTTCCTAAGGACTACGAAGTAGGTGATCTGCACAATTTAATTGCCAATGATCCAAGGGCCCTCAATTCATTGACGTATTGTTCTTCAAAAATTAGTGAGAGTGATTATAGTTCAATTGTAAGCGCATTAAGTGTGAAGGGGCTCGAGATTCCAGACTTTTTATTTCTTTGCCCACGATTTATAATTGTTTACGAGGCTACAATCTCTCATTCGCCAATTCATGTCAGGCAGTTCTTAGATCGGAAAGTGAAAGCTCTTGATTCTTACGATTTAGAATTGGCACACCATAAACAATATGCATTAAGAATCATCAGACAGGAGCCAGGCTTGATAGTGGCTTTGACTCCTAAAAAGCAAAAAATTCTTCTAGATGCTGGGCTGATAGAGTCATGGGATTTTGATCTATATTCTCTACCCTTAGAATTCTTTACTCCAGTCGTGCGTAGCAAGATTTTTGAATTAACTGCTGAAGGTGTTGGCATGGGATTACCTGCTTTTTTGACGGCGGAGCAGGAATTTCTTCGAGAGTATGAAACGCGAAGAATTGCCTATGGGATTAAGGAGAAAATGGAGAACCTGTCTCAATTGGAAATTATTCGATTTCTAAAGGAAAAGCCAGATCTGCAGACTTTGAAAGATCGACTCTCTAAAATAAACCCGTTGTATTTTGATTCTGCTGTCTTAAAAGAAATTTTAAAGGATCGAAATTGGCGAGATCATGTTTTTGAAATCATACCTGCTAAGTATAAATTGAGTTCCTATGACTACGAAGTATTGGCCTCAAATTTTTGGGGTACTTATGAAACCTTTCCCGAAACTCTACAGGCCGATTCTCGATTTATCGAATATTACCTCAGAAAGAAAAGGAATTTATCTATTTCATCTCCTGTTAAATATGAAAATGTTGCTGTTGCACTGTTAGAAAATGGCGAGTTTAAACAGAACGCATTCACAACAGAAATGCTTTGTCGGCCAAGAGTACTCAGGGCATTTTACGAAGCCTTTAGTCTGAATCCTTCAACTGCTAGTGGCCTTGGCTCACAAATTCCTTTTAAGTGTCACGACCAAGTTGAGCTCGCTAGACTTATAAAGCTCAGACCAACCCTCATAAAGCAATTAAAGTTACCAACAGAGTTTATCGGTAAATATCTTTCTAATTTTGGAGAATGTCGCATTAGTTCAGAGTTTTCAGCGGTTGAAAATTTAGGTATTACTCATCGGGAAGACAATATAATTATTATTACTGATCGTGATAGTTGTAAGAAGCATTCGGAAAAATTAGCTAGTGGAGAGAGTTTATCAACATTGACTTCTCAAAAGGTTTATCCTGCTAGATGCGGACTGGTAGGAGATGCAATTGAGCCTATTATCTATAAGGGAGGCGGTGTCACTTTTAACTCTATAGTAGCAAATACTATGCCTGAAGTATTGAATCTAGTTAATTGTGAAGAATCGGTGTTGATAGAAGAAAAGGAGAAAGGCCTGGCCCGAATCTCAGAGCTTATCAGTGCTCAGATGGCCTCTTGTGTGGTTAAAATTAGCTACCCCTTTGGTAATGGTCAGTTTGGTTATTTATATTTTCGTTCTAAATCCCTCATGAATAAAGAAGAGTGCTCGTCCGTTACTGCTGGCCAAGCGCTAGGGTTTTCCTACTCTCAGTTTGAGTTTGGTCTCAATGGACTTATTAAGGGATTAAATCCTGTTCAACACTATGATAACGGTTGCTCATTTAAAAATAAATCGAACTTTGAGGTTCGTAAGATTTGGGGTTTCTTAGGTAAGTCTCTTTTTGAAACTCAAGATAGTGCCTTCTGCGATGAAAGCAACACAAATAAAATATAAATTGCGCTCGTCCGTTTGAAGTTTAGGGCCTATTGACTTCCCCAGAATTAAGTTCAAAATGATTCTTATGGAGAGTCACCTAATTCTTCATCTGGCCTAAAGCTAGTTTTGTGTTTGCTTTTCTAGGAAGGTTTGCATGAAACAGAATTACCTTTTTTATGATCTTGAAGATTTACAACCAAAATTGACAACAATTGGTTTCACTTTAACTGAAGACGAGCGAGTGAGAATTCTTGAAGACTTGCTCGAGTTAGAAGAGAGGTCTCCTTCGGAGTCACATTTATCGCTGACAGTGATTAAAGTCCCTACTGGATTGCGCGCTAGTTTAGTTGTCACTTCTTTTTCGCACGTCTTTAGGGCGCGCACGACGAGGAAGAATTTGGCCATGACAATCGTGCGGGTAATTGAAAAAATGGATGCACAATTTCACGCTTGGAAAAAGTATCATGAGAGCGCGGGGATGAAGTCCCCGCTCCCAGATGTTCCATATGCTAGCTAAGCGATTAGACTAGAGCGGCTTTAGTTCACAGGAGAGAGCTCTCTCTGCTTGCTTGGCCTCATAGATCACGACTCCACTAGGTTTCTTTATGAATGACCAACTCTCATCGGATTTCTTGAGACACGGATAGGAGATACTCAAGTTTGAATCAGAACCACACATGCCGAGACTTCGGCCTTTGTTTTTGTAGGCAATGCGATTTTTAGATATCTCATATTTAGCATTTTTATAATTATCCATATCTAGCGCAATCAGCGGCCAACTAAAGCTATTACTATTATTGTCTAAGTCAAGAATGGTATCCCCATCCTGATCAACGGAGACGTCTATGTTGATATATGATCCGACGCCGCTTACTTGGAGGCCGTTACCAATAAAGGGAATGGCAAAGCCTCTTTGTGTGTCACCGCTACAACTAGAAATTTGATACTGACCGCTTAGGCCTGCCAGTGCTTGTAGGGAACTAAGGGCAGTTGTGATAATAATTAATTTTTGAATGAGTTTCATTGATACCTCCTATTTTTTGTATCATCTCCCATTGGAAGTTTTGGAGGTACTCAAGATTATCTATGTGCTAAGTGATCGATGATGCGCTCAATGAATCCCAATGGTCGCATTGATTCTTGAGATTTCATGTACTTGTACAATGATAATTAAGGAGTATTTTTCGCCTGTCGCATAGGCACTTCCTTTAAGTGTTTGGCGAAGGCACCTTCCTTTTTGGCCGAAAGATAGGCCCTGTAGCTGGGTCCAAAGGGGCCACATTTGAAATCGGGGTTTGATTTTAGAAAATCGGCGACGAAGTGGTCTGTTGGTGCGAAGAAGTAGTCTGCGCGCTTAAGAGCGATGAGCTTAGTGCTTTTGGCCACATAGTCTTGACCGTAGCTGACTCTCATAATCTTTGCTTTATGAGTGCTTATGCGGTCAATCATCTTACTAGGGGCGGGGGCGACGATGGTTTTTCCATCTAGTTCACTATAACTTTCTGAAAAATTAATTTCCCCTTTGCCACAAAGTTGAGGTGATAGGGTGAGGTAGGGGGAAGTCGCAAATTGAAGCTTGGGATACTTCTTTAGATCATTCGTGTAGGCGGTGTAGATATCAATGTGTCCTTGCTCGATGGCCATCATGCCGCGATTGAGAGGGACATCGACCCAGAAGAGTTTGAAGTCTGGTGAGTAGAGCGATTCTATTACTTCTACCCCTATTCCTTTTGCCTGACCTGTCCCAGAGATTTCAAAATATGGAGGATAGTTGAGGGCCCCAATTTTTAACGTAACAGGGGTTTGTGCCTGTGCCAGAGACAGGAGAAGGTAGATAAGAATAATTAAGCTTCCTTTTAGCTTCATCGCCTCATCTTACTTCTCTCGAATCGACTTAACTATTAAATTTTACTTAATTTTTTAACGGACCAGTCTGTTAGAATTCTTCCTACCCAATACGCTGCTTGACGGGGATGATCTTGAAGGACGCGGTGGCCAATTCCATCTTCCAGTGAAAATGACTTTTCTATATTTTTGGGAATTCTATTATAGAAGTGTCTGTGCGCTGCTATTGGGACGACTCTATCTTCACAAGCGGTGAGCAAGTGCACTCCTATAGGTAAGTCGCTTAACTGATCTAATGATTTATCAGTGTCTAGATCTAGTATTCCAAGGGTGAGTTTTGTGAGGGCTCTCATCCTCGCAGGCGTCCAGTTAGAATCTTGGTTGAGCCTTCCTTTAAGTTTGGCGCTTAGAAAATATGAGGGAAGTCCGTACCTAGAGAGAGGCTTGGCCATGGGATTTAATGAAATGAGCGAGTAGTAGAGACCTGTAGGCCCTGGGCGATAGGCTTTGAAATTTGTCACATAGGGAGCGATTAAACCAAGTCCAGCGATTTCACCTGAATGCAGACTCGCGTACTTTAGCGCGACACCTGCGCCGTAGGACAAGGCGACAAGAAAGACTTCTTTAAGGGCATACTGCTGCAGGATCGCTCTGAGTATAAGGCACTGTTCTTCAAGCGTGACTTTGTCGCTTGCTATATTTCCTTCGGCATCTCTAGTGTGGCCTTGGCCGCGTAGATCTATCCCTAGCACTGACCACTCCGGATTGTGCCTGGCGATCAACTCGAAGGCATGGCGGTAGAAGAACACGCTGTCATCAAGTCCCGGTAGTATCACGATCGCTCTCTTGCCCCTCATGTACCCAAGGCTATGCACATCCAGCTTTAGCTTGTGAAGGTCGATGGTGTGAACCTCTTCACATAGATCAATGGCCTTGGCGGAAGGATTTTCTCTGACTGTCTCACTCATGTATCACCTTTAATTGTGCGAATATTGGGGCAAATCTTATAAAATTGTACAATTGTATAAAAAGTTACTGCAAGTTAAAAATAAACAAGCTAAATTTAAACAATAAACGTTCAACGTGACCGATAGGGAGGTTGTCATGGAACATATCAATGCCATCACAGGTGAAATTTCTTCTCTCGTAAAGAGATCCTACGAACAAGTGAGTGACTTCAATAACAAAGTTTCTGTCGAAGCCGCACGTGTGGTTGAAGGTGGATTTGGCCAGGCCAAGGAAATCATGGAACTTGGAATGAAGACTCAAAAGACAATGTGGTCAGAGTGGATGAAGCAAACAGAAACGGCCCGCGATATGTGGCACGAAACTGTTCAAAATTACTCTAAGACATTTTCTCCAAAAGAGACTGTACTTAAAGCCGCAAAGTAATCATGAAGTTGTGGGAGCAAGGTCGCTCTCGCCTTCTAAGTGAGATTTCTCGTCTTAAAGGGATAGGCGGCCTAAAAGTTCATCCAGCTAGGCATCACGTCGCAAGTACACCACACTGGGTACTTGCAAGGCGTGGTCGCGCCGAGCTTAAGTATTTTAAAAGCTCTCAAACAAAGCGCAGAGGGTCCCACGTATTCATCGTGCCCTCTCTTATTAATCGCTACTATATTCTCGATCTCTACCCCGGCTGTAGCTTAATTGAGGCACTTGTTGAATCTGGCATTGATGTCTACCTACTTGATTGGGGAAATTCCCGCGAGCAAGATCAATTTGCTAGTCTTGAAGATCATGTAAGCAATTGGCTGCGCTGGGCCCACTTAAAAAGTTGTGAACATGCTGGAGTCGGCGAAATAGCCATTTTTGGTCAATGTATCGGTGGTACGCTGGCCGCGATCTACGCTTCAATCTACCCAGAGTCGGTAAGTGCGCTGTCAATGTTAACGACGCCCATTGATTTTGAAAACACCAGTATTCTCTCACATTGGGCCAAGAGTTCGTCGATTGATTTGGCAAAGATGGGAGAGGTTTGGGGCAATATTTCCGGAAACTTCCTGGCGCAGTCATTTAAGTTAATTGAGCCCTTAGGAGAATTTCGTAAATATCAAATGCTCTTTAAGTATGGGCCCAATAAAGAATTCATTCGCAAGTATGTGGCCATGGAGTGTTGGCTTAAAGACGCCATCCACTTCCCAGGCAAGAGTTATTCAAAATTTATTCAAGAACTCTACCGCGAAAACCGTCTCGTTGCTGGAAGCTTTGAAATGGGCGATCAAGTAATTGATCTAAGTAAAATTAGCTGTCCAATTTTGAATCTCTACTGCGCAGGAGATGTGATTGTTCCTCCGGAGAGTTCAATGGCGCTCAAAGATTCTGTGAGTTCAAAGGATTATTTGCAGCTTGAGCTTCGCGGAGGCCATATCGGCTGTCTTATTAGCGATAAACATAAAACTAATCTCTGGGCCACGCTCAGTCAGTGGCTACATGAGAAACAACCTATTTCAAATCAAAAGGTGGTCTATGCTTAATATTGTTAAAAATCTATCACTTGCTAAAGTTGATCATAAATTACAAGAACTCTCACGCAGTGAGAAAGTACTCGGCGTTGTCTCTGGAGTTATCAATGCCAACCTTTGGTTGCAGAGAAATAATGAATTTCTCTGGAGTATGATGTTTAGTGGCCTTAATGTAGCGAGTGCCAGTAAGCTCAAGGATCTCCATTTAGAAATATATCGCTTAGAGAGATCCAGCGAGATTTATGAGGATAAAGTTCAAGCTCTTGAGGCGCAAGTGAGAGAACTTCAAAAGTCCTTAAGTTCAAAGGCAAGTTCTCCTCGCATCAGAGCTAGAAAAAAAGTCTTAGAAGACATAGTAAACTAGAGGTTTGCCCTTTATACTGGAGCAATGATCAGTTTACTCAGTCTTCTTGATGACATTGCTACAACATTAGACGATATTTCGGTGATGACAAAAATTGCGCTTAAGAAAACCAGTGCACTTATGTCAGATGATTTAGCGGTCAATTCGGCCGTCGTTCATGGCTCTGCGGCCGCGCGAGAACTTCCCATAGTGGGGGCCATATTCCTTGGCTCTCTTTTAAACAAAGTTATATGTATTGCTGCAGTTCTTTTACTCTCGCTCATTTCGGAGAGTATTATATCGGGGATACTTTTTCTTGGCGGACTCTATCTGAGTTATGAAGGTGCTCATAAAGTATTTGAGAAGTTTTTTGGTGATCCAAATGAGAAAGCGATCAAAGACGCTACTGAGGCCCAAAAAATAAAAGGCGCAATCAGGACGGACCTTATCTTGTCTGTCGAGATTATCGTCATCGCTAAAAGCTCACTCACTGGAAGTTACCTCGAACAAATTGTCTCCCTTTGTATTGTTGGAGTTGTCGCTTCTATTGTTATCTACGGTTTAGTGGCCCTCTTAGTAAAAATTGACGATTTTGGAGTCTTGCTCACAACAAGAGGCTACAAGCGCTTGGGGCCTATGTTGATCACTCTTATGCCTAAGTTAATGCGCGGTTTGGGTATTATTGGAACAATTGCGATGTTTCTCGTTGGCGGCGGCATCGTTACTCATACTTTTCACTTGCCTCTATACACTCTAGAGCTCCTACAGAATTTAATTCTTGGACTTTTTGCTGGCTTTATTGTTTTGGGAATTGTTGCTCTCGCAACTAGGTTGCGCTCTCTGATAGCTTAGAAATCTTCACCGAAGATTTTCTTTTTATAAATATTGGGTAACTCGGTAGCACAGCTTTGCCAGGGAGGATTATGCCATTTGAGTTGGTCAGAAAATGTTGAGTATTCGCTGAGTTTTGCTTCCTTAAAATCTTGCATGCTCCATTTTTTAGAAGCTGCCGCAAATGTCCAGTGTACTCCAGGATAGATGAGAATTGGGGCGCAGATGGCCTGAACTTTCTTAAAGTGCTGGCCGAGTTGTCTGTAATTTTCTCGAATCCCAAACTCATCAAAGAGTGGTGTTCCTGTTTGCGACATGAAAATTCCTTCATCACTTAACGTTTTGTGAATAAGTTCGTAGAAGGAATTTGAATAGAGATCTTTTGCCAGTCCTACAGGGTCAGTGGAGTCGATGATGATTAAGTCGTACTTAACACCCTCTCTAGAAGTATCTTCTAGGAATTTAATGCCATCTTGGTAGAATATGTGCACTCTAGAGTTTTCAAGTGAGCGAGCGACATTAGGAAAGTAATCTTGGCAAGTTCTCACGACTTCTCTATCAATTTCGACAAGGTCTATTCTCTCAATGCTAGGGTAGCGACAGAGCTCGCGAATGATACCTCCATCTCCGCCACCTATGACTAAGACATGCTTGGTTTGTGACTGTACAAGTAGAGGGCAGTGGACCATGACCTCGTGATAGATGAACTCGTCTTTCTCACTTATCATTGCTGCGCCATCAAGAGTGAGGAGTCGGCCAAGCTGCTTAGTTTGGTAGACTTTTATTTCTTGATACTCACTCTTTGTTTCAAAGAGAACTCTCTCAATTCCAAAGGCGTGGTAGACACCTTCGTTCATGGTCGATTCTGTAAACCAGTGGCCTGACATGAAATTGCTGCACCTTGTTCTTGATTGCGAATTGTTGTTGGTGGTGGTATATAAAAGTTTGTGTATTCAAACAGTCTCTGACCTTCCTGTCAATGCCAAGGATTAAGCAATGTACGAAGAGCTCTCGCGCTATCTCGTCACAATCGCCAGCGTGCTCCTCATTCTGGGCCTCTATCACCAAGTTTATAAAATGTTTAAAACTAAGTCGGCGAGTGACTTCTCTTACGGAATGCTAGTTGCTCTCTTTTTGGCAGAGCTGGCCTGGCTCAACTATGGTCTAGTCCTAGATGAATGGCCTATCATGGTTATGGTGATTGTTGAAATACCAGCGAGTTTACTTGCTCTCTATGGCAGATATCGCTTTAGTGAAAGGATTACTTCGTGATTCGCTCGATTGAGAGTACTACTGATATTCAAAAGCTCTACCATCAAATGCAAGATCTTTATGGTGTTCAGTCTCACATTAATGAGGACCTGCTTCTTAAACTTGCTACACATTACCCCCAGCTCTTTTTAATAGGACTTAATGAAAAAATGGAAATTAGCTCTCATCTTATAGCTCTTCCATTAAATAGTAGGGGGCGGTTGAGGATGACTGACGACTCGACTTTTGAAGCGGATCTTACTGAAGAAGATTTTCTTTTAGCTCCAAGTGAGCGAGAGTGTTTATATATTTTTATCTACAGCATATATGGCAAGAGCGACTTTCAGTCGGTCAAAATGATTAAGTCTCTCTACCGTGCGATCGAAGCACTTGAGCATAGCTGCCACAAAGATTCGCTACTTTTTGCCGAATGTGTCTCTGATCAAGGACGTAGGATAAGTGAGCGCATGGGGCTTTTTCGCTATCATACCTACATCTTTGAGGGTGAGGAACTCTTTCTCTACCACTCAACTCTTAACAAATTCCTAACGTTTAATAACTCGCGCTCCTCACTGTCAGCTTATTAGACAAATTCCAATTATTCTTATGCCCATTATTGATTAAGATTTGGACGTCTAGAAAATGTGTAGTGATTGTAAGGCCTTACAGAAAAATTGAGGTTCGATTTTCTCTTAAGAAAGCTCTAAACACCGATAAGATAGTCAAATAAGTCTATTGGAGTAGAGTTGCTTAAGTTTAGGGACCATTCTCTTACCAAACAATTTCTGATGCTACTGGGCTCGGGTGGTCTAGTTTGTTTAGTTGCCCTTTCTGTTATCTTTGGTTGGTATACTCACAATAAGACACTCATCACCATTCAGCCTAATTTTTCTCCCATGCAATTTAATACGGCGCTTTGCTTTTTATGTAGTGGCCTCAGCTTTATTTGCTATACCTATCGCCACAAGGAATTGCAATTAACTTTGGCAATTCTCACAACTGCTCTGTCAGGCCTAACTCTAATTCAATATATTTTTGATATTAGTCTTGGAATTGATCAGCTCTTTATGAATCACTATGTGACTACTAAAGTTTCTCATATTGGGAGAATGGCGCCAAATACAGCGATCTGCTTTCTTATTTCGGGAATAATAAATATTCTTGCGAGTATTAAACCGTTAAAGAAAGTAGAGCACACAATTTGGTTTCTCTCCTCAGTTGTTCTTTCGATGGGAGTTATTTCTCTACTTGGTTATCTACTAAATGTTGAACATGGATTTGAGTGGCAGAAGTATACTCGAATGGCCATTCATACTTCAATTTGTTTCATCATGCTTGCACTCGGTTGCAATCTCTATATTTATCAGCGTATCAAGCGCTACGGAGGCAGGCTCTGGATATCTATTCCAATAAGCCTTACATCACTTATCATTTTTACACTCACTGCCCAATCTCTAAAGCAAAATGAACAAGAAGCTTTAAAGACAGTAATGAGGTCAGACACAGAGCTTTTTAGAAGTCATATCGATCAAAAAATCACAGACGATATTAAGGCCTTTAGACGATTTGCCATTTATATTAATGACAATAAAGAGGTCGGAAGTCAGAGTTGGGATGAATCTGGAGAAGTTTACTACCAAGACTTTCCTCACTATGATCAGATTGCTTTTCTCGGTCAAGATAAGAAGATTTTGAGCGCTTATCCACGTGAAGGGGAGCGCTATAAAGAATTTGAAATCCTCATTCGCAATCACCGCTTTGATGAAGAACTTGAAAAAGCTAAAAGTACTCAAGGCCTAACATTAACCGATAGCTTTCTCAACTTTGAGCATCGCTATAAGTTCTTCTATCTAGTACCCGTCTATGATAGGGGGGCATTTAAGGGCACGATAGTCGCTCTTGTGAGTGCCGATCGATTCTTTAAGGATGTCGACGATGATTTACATGATGATTTCTTTGACTATCAAATTTTTGATGGACAAAAAAATATATATGCTACCAAGTCTCAGTTGACTGGAATGATTAACTCTCTGCCTTTGAGTGCCCATGCTCCCAATTGGAGAATTGATCTGGCCCCTACTGCACGCTATGCCGAGAATATAACCTCTAAACTCTCTGAGCTAATTGTGGGTATTGGAATATTCTTCTCCCTCTTTCTTGGAAGCTTTGCCAATAACATTCAACGTCTGAGACGTATTCAAGAAGTTTCAGAAATTACTATGAACGAGCAAGAGATAACAAATCAACTACTCTCTATTCCTCCCAGTACAAGTTTAGATATTAAGTATAAAATAGAACGCGCTCTATCCATTATCTTACGACTCCCATGGCTTAGAGGAGTAGAAGAGGGGGCGATTGTCTATCACAGTGTGGATGGAGATATTATTGCCAGTCACGGTGAGGTTGCCCTAAATATTTGGGAATATGATTATCATGATCATGAGGAGAAGGGTTATTATATTGTTCCACTTAACGCCGATCAAAATCGTATCGGGGTAATCGTTTTAAAACTTCCTAAAGGCTCCCATTACAGTGACGGAGAAATTAATTTTATCTCCTCCTGCGCAGACATAATTTCAAAACTTATTCAAATGCATATTAACGAAATTAATCTTATCTCAACGAGAGAAGAAGCGATTCGCGCGCAGGAGATTAAATCTGAATTCTTAGCTAATATGTCTCACGAAATCAGAACTCCAATGAATGGAATTATTGGGATGACCGAGTTACTCATAGGTGAGGTGAGAAATAGAAAGACTAAGCAATACTTGGAAACAATTAGAAATAGTGGCCGAACTCTTTTAAACCTTATTAACGATATTCTCGATTATTCAAAGTTAGAGGCTAAAAAAGTTGTACTTGAGAATATAGACTTTGATCTCAAGGTTTTATTACATGATCTAGAACACCTATTTGCTTCAACTGCTCAACAAAAGCAGATAACTATCAGCTTTTCAATTGATTCTAATGTGCCTAATATCGTCAAAGGCGATGAGACACGTTTAAGACAAATTCTTAATAATCTCATTGGCAATGCAATTAAATTTACCTCAAGGGGTTCGGTTGATGTACGCGCCCGATTGCTCGGTGATATTCAACCCGGTATGATAAATATTCAATTTGAAATTCAAGACACTGGAATTGGGATACCTAAAGAGGCACAAAAAAATCTCTTTCAGGAATTTTCTCAGGTCGATGCCTCTACCACTAGAAAATATGGTGGTACTGGATTAGGGCTGAGTATATGTAAAGGGCTCATTGAAAGAATGGGTGGGGAGATATCGGTTGAGAGTTATCCGAATATTGGTTCAACCTTTATTTTTAATATTTGTGTTGAATCTAGCCAGCTCAAGACAATTGAGAGCTCAATTGCCCATACCCTTGAAGTGTCGCGGAAAATGTCTTCTATGCTACCACTTGAAATTCTCGTGGTTGACGACAATGAGATCAACCGCGAGGTTGCTGGCGGACTTTTGGCGCGCCTTGGTTACACGCCTAACTTTGCAGTTAACGGGGCCGATGCCCTTGAGAGAGTTGAGGCCAAGCGCTTTGATTTAATCTTGATGGATTGTCACATGCCTATTCTCGACGGTTTTGAAGCAACTAAACTCATCTGTAGTAGTTATGAGAAAATGCGACCTAAGATTGTTGCACTGACTGCCAGTGCTATGAAAGAAGATGTTGAGCGCTGTCATGCTGCTGGTATGGATGATTTTCTCTCTAAACCAATTGAATTACAGGCGTTGGTTGCTGCAATAAGTAGGGTTTTTAATTTTGAATTTGAATCTAAGTTTCACTTGTCTCAAAACTCTCGATCTGAAGATTACGTGGATAGAAGTGGCGTTGATTTTGATTCCTTAATTCAATCATTTGATAATGATAGCGCCCTTTTGCAACGATCCATTGAAATTCTCTTGCGCAATCTAGATAAGCTGGTGGCCTCACTTGGAGAGTCAATTCTAAGCGGAGATGTGGAATCAGCAATACTTCAGGCCCATACTCTCAAAGGCGCCGTTTCCAATTTTAGTGCTAAGTCCTTGTATGAGTTTGCTTCTAGCTTAGAGAGTCTCTCACGTTCTCATAAAATGGATGAAGCATCCGCTTTATTTAAAGAATTAAAATCTGAATCGATAATTGTTCGCGATCAATTAGAGGATTTCCTAACGAAGGTAAAAGCTGCATGAGTGAAAAAATTCTTCTCGTTGATGACGACGAGGTCAATTCTTTTGTTGTATCTGAAAAGATCAAGAAGAAGGGACTCGATATTGTCGTTCTTAATGACCCACTTCGCTTTGAGGAAACGTTCAAAGAGGTTAATCCCTGTCTGGTGATTCTTGATCTAATGATGCCAGGAATCTCGGGGCTTGAAATTCTCGCTAGTATTCGCAAACGTTTTAATACCAACGAGATGCCGGTCATCATCATGACCAGTCGTGATGAGCCATTGCAAGTTGTTGATGCCCTAGAGGCCGGGGCCAACGATTATATTGCCAAGCCTGTTAATATTGAAGTGGCCACCTGCCGAATTAAGGTTCAGCTTGCACAGGTTGAACTTGTCCAGCAACTCTTAGGTAAGAAAGAGCTAGAGGCCATTAACGCCATGGTGGTTACCTATAATCACGAAATTAATAATCCACTTCAGATCTCACTTGGATGTCTCCATAGTATCAAGCGAGGAAAAAACGCTGAAGAGAACCTCGATCGGCTAGAAGAGTCGCTCATGAGAATACGGGACATGGTCTTAAAGATTAGAGAGGTCTCTGAACGCGAAAAAGTAGAGTACGAGAACTACGCCGATAAGGATAAAATTATTAAGGCCTAGGGCCGATTACGCCGTGTAATTTCACAAATTTGACTACTCTATTCTGTATATTTCATGTAGACGTGCAGCGCCCATTGAGATAACAGATCTCTATGAAAATTCTCAAGTTATTGACGCTGTTTTTGTCACTCGTACCCTTTTGTGCTTTTGCGTGGATTGAGGGCCAGTACGTAGATTTTGGAACATATCTACGCTCTGGCATAGGCTCTAATGGTCGGGGTGGGGATCAGGAGTGTTTCTCTCAGCAAGGGACGCCAGGTAACGAATTTCGCCTAGGAAATGAGTGCTCGACCTATGGAGAGCTGGCCCTGGCAACTTTTGTGAGAAGGCCAACTAAAGATGGTGGGGTCTATGGCATGGGGCAAATTAGGCTCGCCTATGCTCCTTCTGGTCACACGAATTGGGAGGGCGCTAATGGAAGCAATCCCATCGCTATTCGTGAAAGCTACGCTGAGATTGGCAATCTCACTCGCCATAAAATTAGCTTTTGGGCCGGCAAGCGCTTCTACCGCGAACAAGACGTCTATATGAATGACTTCTATTACTTTGCTGACACCAGTGGCAATGGAGCGGGTATCGGACAAATTCCTTTTATACGCTCTGGTAAGCTCAATCTCGCCGTCCTTCGCGAAACTAAGGATACAGAGAGCGATAGTGGCCGCTTGGCGTTAACACTCTTGGATGCCAGAGCTAAGGATATGGATCTCTTTGCTGGCCTTAAATTAAATGTCTGGCTCGGCCACGCCTTTAGCTCTGCAGGCAAGAATACTACCAACCTAACTGAATACGACGATGCCACTGGGCAAGTAGTGGGAGCTCTCTTTCACAAGGGATTTGCTGCTGGATTTAATCAATTTGCCGTAATTTGGGGGCAGGGCCTACTCGATGAGTTCAATCTTTATGGCGACTTGACTGTGGTGAAGGGATCAGCAAGTGCCAAGGCACAAGAGGACTCCTCTCGTCTGCGCATTGTTGAGCATTTAACCTATAACTTAAATCCTGACTGGGCCTTTCACTTTGGGGCCACCTACGAACTTAGAGACAATGGGGCGCTACAAAATAATAAGGAAATTTGGTGGAACGTGGGAGTTCATCCAGTCTACTTCATTGATGAAAACTTTCAAATTGCCTCTCAACTTGGAACCTCAGTGGTTGATCCTCAGGGGGCGCCAGCGCGTCGCTTAACAAGAGTGACAATTGCCCCACAAGTGGTACTTGATAAGAATATCTGGAGTCGACCTGTGCTGCGCGCTTTTTACTCAAAGTCCTTTTGGAGTCGCAGTAACCGTGGTCTAATTGGAGGCAATGTTTATCGTAGCGAAACATCTGGTACGGCCATGGGCGTTCAGATGGAGCTTTGGTTCTAGGAGTAAGTATGGCGAGCGTCTCTCTAAAGAAGATTGAAAAGTCCTATGGTGAAAACCTTATTGTGAAGGGAATAGATCTTGAAGTGGGAGAGAGCGAGTTTGTTGTCCTTGTGGGCCCAAGTGGCTGCGGGAAATCCACCACTCTTCGCATGATTGCTGGGCTTGAAGAAATATCTGCGGGATCACTAATTATCAATGAACGCGACTGCACCTTTGTCTCTGCTAGTGAGCGTGGTGTGGCGATGGTCTTTCAAGATTATGCCCTTTATCCACATATGAGCGTCTTTGAAAATATTGCCTTTGGTTTGCGTCTAAAGAAATTCTCTGAAGATGAAATTAATGCTCGTGTTGGCAAGGCCGCCACTATCTTAGGTCTTACGCCAGTACTAGAGCGCAAGCCGGCCGCCCTCTCAGGTGGTCAGCGCCAGCGCGTGGCGATGGGGCGAGCGTTTGTTAAACAGACGGGCGTCTATCTCTTTGATGAGCCACTTTCAAACTTAGATGCAAAATTGCGCGCGAAAATGCGCCTTGAAATGAAGAAGTTTCACCGTGAGGCCGGCGGCTCCATTATCTATGTCACCCACGACCAGCTTGAGGCGATGACTCTCGCCGATCGAATTGTGGTGATGAATGGAGGCCAAATTGAACAGGTGGGTTCACCACTTGAGGTATTTGATTGTCCTAAAACTCAATTTGTTGCCTCTTTTATTGGTTCGCCGCAAATGAATTTTTTAAGTGGCAAGATCGTCACCAGTTCAGGTCGCTTTCAGTTTGAATGTGAGCAATCAAAAATGCGCTTCGATCTTCCAGAGGGAAAGTTTCCAAATCTCATTGCTGATCAAGAAGTTACTCTTGGACTTCGCCCAAGTGATCTCTATATCTCTGTTGACGATCATTTTCCAAATTGGCAGATGAAGGCACAGGTTGAGTTTGTTGAATTGCTTGGTAAAAATGCCTACATTACCTTTGAAGCAGAAGGCGTGAGTCTCGTGGGTGAGGTTATGGGGCGCGATATTCCGGCCATTGGGAGCGCTAAGAATTTAACTCTCAACCTCAATCACGCCCATCTCTTTGATGCCAAGACAAAGCGCAATCTGATTTGGTCTTAAAGGCCTAGCCACCCTTAGAGCCACCACTAGCAAGACCGGCCACTATATATTGATGAATGCTGTAGAAGAGGGCCGAAATCGGCACGGCGCCTAGTATACACGCACTCGCAAATTGTCCCCATCTTCCTGAAAAAGCCTCGGTAATAAAGATTTGAATCCCCACTGCAAAAGTCAGCTGATCCTGAGTTTTAAGTAGTATTGAGGGTAGAATAAAATCTGAAAATGTATTGATAAAGGTGAGTAGACCCACCACCGCTAGGATGGGACTAGAGAGGGGGAGTATGATTTTATAAAATGCTTGAAAGTGATTGCAGCCATCGAGAATTGCCGACTCTTCAATCGATTTTGGAAGAGAATCAAAATAGCCCTTAATTAGCCAAATATTAAACGGTGTCCCTCCAAGATAGACCAGGATAAGGCCGCCGTGAGTATCCGTTCCCAGCCAGGGAAAGTATTTACCAAGAGTATCGAGCATTAAGTAGAAAGCAACCATCGACATAATGTTTGGAAACATCTGTATGACCATCAGGGATAGAAGCGAGAAATTCTTTCCCTTAAAATTAAAGCGACTTAAGGCGTAGGCACTCGTTGTTGAGAGAAAGAGCATGAGTAGGCTTGTGATGCCTGCAATTTTTATACTATTAAGGAGCCATCCCAATATTGGAAAACTAGAGATGACTTCCTTTCCAGTCTTAGGGTCAGTATAGGCAATACCGAGAATATAGCGCCAATTATTTAGAGTGAGTCCTCGTGGTATGAGGCTTGTCTCTAGCGCGCCTGAAGGATTAAGAGAAATCGAGATAATGTAGAAAATTGGAAACAGGACTATTAGAAGAAAAGCAACCAGGCCCAGGTGCTTGGCCAGTCGTTTCATTCTTAGATGGGCCGCATATTGTTGTGCTTTCATGCTAGTTGGCCCCTTCGGATTTATTCATATTAAAGAGTTTGAAATTTATCAGTGTGAGTATCGTAATAATGACAAAGATAAAAAGGGCAATACTACTGGCGAGACCAAACATTTGTCCGGTTGCTCCTTCAAAGGCAAGTCTATAGGTGTAGGAGATGAGAATGTCAGTCTCTCCTGCTGGTGTCGTCGTGCCCATCATCGCTGGACCTCCGCCCGTGAGAAGGTAGATCCCTACAAAGTTTCCAAGGTTAAAGGCAAAGGAGCCAATGAGTAGCGGAGTGATTGAGCTCAGAATCATTGGAAAGGTAATACTTTTGAAGCTCTGCCACTTACTCGCACCATCAATCTTTGCTGCTTCGTAAACACTTTGTGGAATCGATTGCAGAATTCCTGTTGTGAGTAGAAACATATAGGGGAAACCCAGCCAGAGATTAACTAGAAGGCAGCTCACCTTGGCCCAGAGGGCATCTTCTAACCAGGGGATTGGGCCAATTCCAATTGTGCTAAGAGCGCTATTGATAATGCCAAAGTCCTTACTGAGCATTCCCTTAAAAACCAGTACCGAAATAAAGAAGGGAATTGAATAGGGAAGAATAAGAAGGTTTCGATATATCGACTTACCCGCTAGATTTTTGTCGTTTAGAAAAATGGCCAGTGACATGCCAAGGCTAAATGTAAGGATCACACTGGACACTGCCCAGATTAGGGTCCAGACACTAACTTTCATAAAAGTTTGCTTAAAATCATCCTTACTAAAAAGATCGGTATAATTCTTAGCGCCTACAAAAGTGTAGAAACCGGGAAGTAGGGATGAGTTTTCTTCAATATTTAGGTAGAGACCTCGCTCTTGATTGGCAATATAGCTAATACCACTTTGCAGGTCTTTGATTAAATTTTTTTGGGCATCATAACTATAGCGATCAGTACTCTCTATAAGTTTATCGACTCGGTGATAGAAGAGGTCACGCCCTTGATATTGAAATTTAATTTTTTTGAGTGCTTCGTGGAGTGTGAAGACTTGCGCGAGGGAGAGACTTTCTTGTTCTTTGTACTTTGTTAAGTCACTGGCCTCTTGCTCTTTGAGGGGCACCACCTGTTCTCTATTTAAGGAACTTACTGATATGACCGCCTTAGCATCAGCTGTAAGCAAGTGATATTCAGAATCAATAAGGTAGAGACTGTAGGAGAGTTCTTTTGCGTCAGGGGCCAGGTTTCGCTCTGAGAGGATAATTTCTCTCGCTTCATCTTGCGAAAAAAAGTGTCCAGTACCAAGATTTGTGAAACTAATGAGAACCGTGAAGAAAATTGGAGCGATTGTAAAGAGGAAGAAACAGAGCATTCCAGGGTAGAGAAAACGGTAGCTCTGGGCCTTTTTTGAGAGCCAAACATAGAGGGTGATTACTAAGAGAATGAGTCCCACACACACTAAGAGATAAGCTTCATTTGCATAGGAGATTACCATGAGGGTGGCCATAATCGAGCTAAAGAGCAGGGCCACAATATATCTTAAGAGTGTACTCATTTCTTAGTCCGATTTGTTAAATGAAGAAGCTTGCTAAACTCATTTGCAGCTAAAATATCCCATTCTTCACTCTTCATTTTCCAATTCCAATTGCCTTCGATCGTACCCGGAACATTTACCCTCGCACTCTCTCCAAGTCCCATAATATCTTGTAGTTGAAAGACACAAGTTCTTGCTTTGGAATTTAAAATTGTGTGAAGAAGAGTGCTTTTGAGTTGCTCCTTAGAGATTGAATCAATATCCTTGATTCCAAGGAGTGAGGACAATTGTCCTAAGAACTTTTCGTTGTGAGTGCGCTCAGCTTCAATCCATCCCCACATCGTATTATTGTCGTGAGTGGCGCTATATAGCAGGTTTTCTTGTTTTTGGTTTTGGGGCAAGTGTTCATTGTGAGGGTTATCACCAATTGAAAATTGAAAGACTTTCATTGATGGCAGAGAAAACTTTTCTCGTAGGGCCGTTACTTCAGCACTTAGTGCACCGAGGTCTTCAGCAATAAAGGGCATATGAGGGTGATCTGTTTTGAGTCTTTCAAGAAGTGCTTCTCCCTCAGAGCGCACCCATTGTCCCTCGGAGGCATCGATTGCCTCTCCATGAGATTCCCAGACGTGGTAGAGTCCAATGAAATGGTCGATTCGAAGGATGTCAAATTGTTTTAAGAGATAGCTAATTCGTTCGGACCACCAATTGATGACCTCTTCTTTTGCTTCTTGCCAACGATAATTTAGTGTTCCCCATAGTTGACCGGCGCTACTAAAATCGTCGGGCGGAGCACCTGTGATGACTAGCGGAGTTCCACTCTTCTTTTCTACTTTAAACAGTGAAGGCCAGCGCCAACTATCAAAACTATAGCGTGAGACGAATATGGGGACATCACCGATGATTTCAATTCCTTTTGAGTGGGCATAGGCCATGGTTTCAAACCATTGCTCATGAGCAATCACCTCTAGTAGCAGAAGAGCATTGTAATATTCTCTCTTTTGACCAGTGACATATTCTTGCGCCAGCGAGAAGTCTTTGTAGATAGCAGGCCAGTCAGTCCAGTCGGCACCAAACTCATCTTTTAAGGTGAGAAAGATTCCCATGTCGTGGGCCCAATAGTAGGTGTTCTTAAACTCTGCAATTCTCGCTTGAGCACTCTCTTTTATACTCTCTTCAAGGGCGTACTTGAGTAGGAGCTGTTTCTTAGTGATTTCTAGCTCTTCATAGTCAATTCGATCAGTGAGTGGCCCTCTAAGCTCTAGGCCCAGAGCACTTTCATCAATGAGCAGGTGAGATAGCCCAAAAGCGCTAGGAGATGCATAGGGACAGCCATATTGATCTGTTTTTCCCAGTGGGAGCACCTGCCAATAGTTCACACCTAGATCACTGAGTTGATCGATAAACTTCTTTGAAGCACTTAAGAAATTGCCAATCAGCTTCCCCTCAGGAAGGGAAGCTACTGGCATTAGGATGGCACAGCTACTTGCTTTTGTTGTCATTGACTATCTTTTGCTTAAATCCAGGTACACTGTCCCAATTCAAATTTATTCTGAAGGCCTGCAATGGTTGGGAAGAATCTAAGTCTTAAAACCTTTGGACTCTTAGTGGCGCTCACATATTTGAAATTGGCCCTGTAGAGTCCGGCCTCGCTGGCCTGCTTGAGATCAATCTTCATTGTCTCGAGTGTATTCTTCTCTCTATCTGTGATCACCAACTCACAGGCGACGTTTTCAGGGGTCATGTCGCCAAGATACGCTTCAACGAAGCCGTCGGCCCCCACGGCTTCAAAGGAGCGCCCTGGTAGCGTATCATCGATATTAAAATCTACGTGATGGTGTGGAGAAGAGAGGTACTTTTCGTTTTTCACTCCAACATCAATTGCGTTGTCTCCATAACTAAATCCTGTCACTGTGAGACAAGACCAGTTACGAGCGAGAAAGCGTCTCTTTTCTAGGTAGTTCTGTACAACCTCACTCTTACCATTAAACTCTCTGTGATACTTAAAGGCCTGTGCATAGAACTTTGAAGCATAGTCGCTCACCATGCGGTCAGTGGCATAGTTGTGAACTGTAGAGATAAAGGAGTTCTTACACTTTTCAACCCATTTATTATGGTCTTCATAGTAGAGAGTTGTAATTGTGTCTTCAAGTGTTGAGTAGAAGTCATTGGCGTCTTCGAAGTCTTGAACTTGATCTGAAGGATAATCGCGCTCATCTCCAATGGTCCAACCGTTGTCACCGTTGTGTCCTTCTCTCCACCATCCATCAAGAACTGAGAAGTTAAGACCGAAATTTATTGGAACTTTCTGGCCTGAAGTACCAGAGGCCTCCATTGGGCGTCTTGGGTTATTGAGCCATACGTCCACACCAGCAACCATTTTACTTGAAATATTCATGTCGTAGCCTTCAAGCATGATGACTTTGCCACGGAATTCTGGAAGTTGAGAGATGCGGTGAATTTCTTTGATGTACTCCTGCCCAGGAATATCCTGAGGATGGGCCTTGCCAGCAAAGATAAATTGAACTGGGCGCTTTTCATTGTTGATGATAGTAGAGAGACGCTTGAGGTCTTTAAAGATAAGCGTGGCCCTTTTGTAAGTGGCAAAGCGACGGGCAAAGCCGATTGTAAGAACGTCATCTCTTAGGTAGTTTGTGGCCTCATTTGCACGCTCGTCTTGGCCAAAGCGTTTATACTGTTCAACCTGGCGCTCTCTGACTAGGTTGATCATTTGCTCTTTGAGATTGCGCTTCATTTCTACAATCGGTTTATTTGATAATTCGCGCACTCGCTCCCAATAATTTTGCTCAATCAGATTTGACTTCCACTCTGTTCCAAAACTCTCGCTGAGCATGGCCTTCGTTTCTTTGGCCATCCAAGTCTGAGTATGAATACCGTTAGTGATTGAACTAATTGGGTTATCGATGGCAGGTACATTTTTCCAAAGACCTGACCACATTCTCTTGGCGATCTCTCCGTGCAGTTCGCTCACTCCGTTATAGAAGCGTGAAACGTTGATAGCAAAGACTGTTAGACTGAAATATTTGTAATCGGTTTTTTCATCCACTAAACCTAGAGAAATAAAGCGGTGCCATGAAATATCTAGCTCGCGTATGTAGTCGTGAAAGTACTTGTGCATAAGAGGAAGCGAGAAGGCTTCATTTCCAGCAGGTACCGGAGTGTGAGTGGTGAAGAGACAGTTCGTTGAGCACAAAAGCCTCGCTTCTTCAAAGCTCACATTGCTCTTTTTCATTTCATTTTTAATGCGCTCAAGTTGGAAGAATCCAGAGTGACCTTCATTCATGTGATAGGCGCCTGGATGAATGTCCATCGCCTCAAGTGCTTTCACGCCGCCAATACCAAGAATAATTTCTTGAGAGATTCGCATTTCTCTGTCGCCACCATAGAGGCGAGCGGTGATTTCGCGGTCTTCGGCACTATTTGTTTCTACATCTGAGTCTAGAAGATAGAGACTAGAGCGTCCAATCTGTGCCTTCCAAACTCTCGCGGCTACGCTGCGGCCAGAGAGGTTTACGTTAACCACTACATCGCTGCCATCCTTTGTCTTTGCCCTACCTAGTCCAAGAAGTTCTGCAGAGAAGACTTGGTAGTGATCTTCTTGTTGGCCTTCGGCATTGATTTGCTGTGTGAAGTAGCCATTCTTATAAAAGAGGCCCACAAATAGTAGAGGAAGTCCTAGGTCACTGGCCGACTTGACGTGATCTCCAGCGAGTACTCCAAGACCACCTGAGTAAATTGGAAGAGCTTCGTGAATTCCGTATTCGGCGCAAAAATAAGCAATTTCGCCGTCAATTTCAGAGGGGATCTTATATTTTGGGTGCGCCCCTTCTTTTAAGTAGGTATCTAGCTGAGATTTTAGATTGTTTAGCTTCTCTACATAGTTCTTATCAGCGGCAAGTGTCGCTGCAATTGATGGGTTGCTCTCAAGTCCTTTTTGAATTGTTACTAGCGGAGTTCTGGTTTGTGTCCAAGTCTTCTCATCAAATGCACTAAAGAGTTCGTAGCACTCTTGATTCCAACTCCACCAGTAATTCTTGGCAAGTTCGACAATATCTTTAATTTCATTTGGTAGATTAAAATTAGTCATAGTTATTCCTAGAGTTTAATAAAGCTGTATTTAAAGTTTCTTAGATCAAAAATAAATTGGTAGCTACCGGCGCTTAATTTAATTTTAGCGTTAGGGCGACTTGGAACATAGCTGAGGTAGCCTTGATTACTCTCAAGAAGGCTAGGTCCTAAGAGACCACTCTTACTTGAGCCAAGTTCAATATTCCAGCTGTCATCGGCAATCTTAAATTCAACTTCCGTGTCTTCTTTGATTTCGATGAAGCTGCGGTAGAGCTCCCCGCCCTCCGAGGCACGAAGCAGTTCATTGGCCGCCTGCGCTTCCCAATTACTTAGGTTACTTCTAAAGTAGAGCGTCTTCTTGATGGCCGCTGTACTTCGCTTCGTGAAAATTGATATTGAGGCGCCCGCTATTCTTACGTTATTGGCGCGGCCACCAAGGTTGGCGACCACATTTTGATAGCGCTCTTTTCCACTTGAAAATTCAGAGTCAGAAAGGGTCGTAGTCTCGTGCCACCAGTCTGTGGCCGTTCCTGGGAATGGAATCCAAAGGTCTTTGGTGTCATGACCGTAGTTGATAAGAACGAAGAGTTCATTGGGACCGCGCTCAAGACGGTAGGAAAAGATGCCAGGTCCAAATGTTCTGATATCTGTTGCATCATTCAAGTTGATTTCAGGGTGGTCTTTTTTAAAGTGAATCATATGCTTAAAGAAGCTGTGGTACTTCGTAAAAAGCTCTTTTTCTTTGGCATCTAAAAAGCTGAGTTCCTTTGATTCACTCGGTTCTAAGTACTCCCACTGCACGCGGTGAGATCCAACGTAGCGGTGGATATCAACATCAACTGTAGGAATTGAGTTATTTTGTTTGGCATTGATATAGCTCCACTCATTTTCAATATTGAGGTCACTGGCCAGTTCTTCACCCTGGAAGAAGAGGGCGGCGCCCGGTTTTGTAAAGAGCAGGCCATAGCTCGTAAGTGAGGCACGGTGATTAAATTCATTGTGGATGAGTCTGAATTTTCTCTCGCGCTCTTCTTTAGCCTCGATTTCGAGTGGTCTCACCCTTGTAAAGAAGTTGTGTCCCAAAGATTCGTAAGATTCAAACCCGGAGATGATGCGTAGAAATGGATTCTTATTGCCAACGACATCGTGGCTACCTAGATAGTTAACAGTTCTAGACGCCCCTCCAAAGTGATATTCACCGTGTCCTGAGCCGTGGTTACTAAATCCTGCAAGACTACCTAGAATTGGGTTTAGATCTAGTTCTCTATTATTTTTTCGGTAGTAATCAAATTTGAGTTCAAAGAAGTTTTTAAATTTATCATTCCATTGAGAGTCAAAGCCTAGCCCATTGTCACTGACGGGATAAGTGGCCCAAACATTATCTGGAAGTTGCTCAGCACTTGAATAGAGTCTTGGGTTATTTAGTCTTAGCAGTGTATTGAGCTCGCCAATGAATTTATATCCTGAGGCACTTCCCTTATAGACGTGCTCGATCATATCAAATCGAAGACCATCAATATGATAGTCTCTCACGAGATTTAAGATTGAGTCAGCAATCCACTTTCTAACCATGACATTGTCAAAATCGGGCTTTGGTCCCCATTCAGTGTTGCCACCATAGATTTTTGAACTTTGTCTCTTTGGTGTGAGGGGTTCTCTGAGAAGTGAGTTGTTAACGTGATTTATAACCACATCAAGAACTACTTTTAAGCCTTTAGAGTGAAGTTTATCAACGAGAGATCTAAACTCATCAGGTGGGCCATAATTCTTTTCAATGAGAGTGAGTGAATCAAGTGCGTAGCCCCAAGAAGCATGGAAGCGACTTTCATGAATGGGCAGAAATTCTACTGAGTTCACTCCAAGATCAGCGAGGTAATCAACTTTCTCGGCGACATCATTAAATGTCCCTCCCTGGTAACGTCCATCAATTTTTTGAGGGTTAAAAGTGAGGGGCCAGAGTTGGTAGATAATCCAGTTATTATAATCTCTGTTATGAATGCCCAAGATTTTTTGGTCGTGCTTCCATACATATGCACTATCTTCTGTAACCACGGCCCTTGGATTTAGATAGCCATTAATTGAGCCACCCTTGGCATCGTAGACCACATTCTTGGCCATCGGATCAATTTTGTGGGTACTCATAAGAGCGTTGTTGCCAACTTCTAATTCCTCGTACTTTCCGTCTTTTACAAAGTGAAATGTGTATTCACTACCTGCCTTAATGTGTGGCATGTAGAGAGTGTGAATATTCTGTACGCTCGTTGGAAGCTTCATCGCCACGATATTTTGGCCTTTAACTTCAAGATCCACTTGCTCTGCCTCAGGCTCCCATAGTTTAAAGAGAGTCCCACCGGCCTCTACGGCCGTGGCCCCTAGAGCTCCAGGAGTCAGCCAAGTTTCGACACTCTTTTTAAGTCTCTTGGCCGGGATAAGATCATCTGTTTCAGCATTGTAGTAGAGACTTTGACCATTTTTAAGAATGAGTCTTACGGTGTAGTGAGTGCTATCAAGTTTGAGAGGAGCGGCCTTGGCACTAAACCAGCACAATTCTTCGGCCTTTAGTCCGTAGCTCGCAGGCCAGCTTGAGAGGGATTTCTTAGTTTCTTTAGGCAGCGTTTTAGAGAAGGGGTAGGATCTAATCTCTTCTTCCATCTTTTGTGAACGCGCAGATTTAGTGAGAAGCTCAGCACTGACAACTTGATCACACTCTGCTGCTGAAACGCTAAAGCGCAAGAGCATTCCTTCGTGGAAGAGTTTTTGATAGTAAGAAGATTCATCAGTGTAGAATGATTTGATACTTTCGACGGCACTTGCATTCATGGCCAATCCCAAAGTTAGAATAGTCAGTAGAAGTTTTTGAATGGTGTTTTTCATCAATTCTCTCTCTTCGTCGCTTGGATGGCCGATTCAATTTTGGCCTTGGCGTCCCCAAGTGCTGTTTTTGCTGGAATTTTCTTTTGTAAAATTAAGTCAAAGCTCGCTCCCATTGAACTCCATACGGGCCCCATGGCGCTAATATTTGGCATCGGAATGCCGACACTCGCACTCTTAAAGAATTGTTCTAAGTAGTGCAACATTTCCGGCGAGAGTCGCTCTTTTAGGATTTCTAATGTGTCCACACGCGCTGGACCTCTCGGGTCTTCTTCATAGAGAGTTGCCATACCGCTAGCACTCACCAGGTAGCGCTCGATAAATTCCTTTGCGAGTTCTTTTTGCTTTGAGCTCCTACGAATAATGAAGCCATGTGTGCCCACAAAGGGGCGGGCGGTATTTTGATTGAGTGTAGGAAGAGGTGAGACGTCAAATTTAATGTCAGACCTCAAAAGATCGCTTACCGCCCACGGTCCATCGATCATTGTGGCAAGGTCGCCGGCGAGGAATTTTTCAAAGGCTACGTTTCGATCCGTTGAGCTTGGGATAATCCCACGCTTTGTGAGATCTGCCATAAACTCGGCGCCACTTACGGCGCCCTCATTAGCGAGCCCTATGTCCAGCGGATTTAACTTGCCAGGTACCAGTGGATCTTCACCAAAGATATAGCCGCCACCGGCCGAGAGAAAAGAGAAGTTAAAGTAGAAGTTTTTTAAATCAAATAGCAGTCCATATTTCTTTTTATTTTCACGCTGAAATTTCTCGCTCCAATTGGCAAGCTCTTCGTAGGAAGTGGGTGCATTTTTAAGCAGGGTGGTATTTCTAATGAGTGCGACCGCCTCAATATCGTAGGGATAGCCGTAGAGCTTTCCCTCAAAGGTGAATGAGTTAAGTGCGCTCTCTAAGTACTTCTCCCTCATTTGACTAGGCAGTAGGATCGGCTCAATAAGACCTGAGCTAGCGAGTTCTCCGACCACATCATTGGCCCAGCAAAAAATATCTGGCCCCTTGCCAGCAATGGCGGCGGTTTTAAACTGAGTCGTTAAATCTTTATTGAGAACAGATACCTTAACTTGTGCCTTAAAATCGTTTTCAAATTGTGTGGCCAGCTTATTAAGGGCACGGGCCACATTTTCTGAGGAAGTCCAAATTTGAAGTTGCTTATTGGCAGCTAGAATTTGAGTGGAATAACTATACGCCAGAACCCATAAAAGGCCCATAACTGTGTACTTAAAGTGTTGGGGGGTGGCACTTTTCTTTATGTTCACGTCAGTGTTTTGTTACAAAAATATTACCGACGGATAATATGGGAGCATGCAGAAACAGTCAAAAAACTAGGTGGTTCTTATAGAGAAAAAATGCACCGCAAAGCTATTGGATTTAAAGCATTTTGATCAATTTCACGGGCTTCACGTATTTTGAAACGCGTTAGGGAGGAAAAACGTTCTCAACTCGTCATTTACGGGTCTTCTTAAAGGCGCGCTTTAAACCATTCGACAATGTCTGAGCGGTAGCGAAGGAGGTGGAGAACTCCCTGAATATGGCCGCTATCAGAGATAAAGGTTTTAGGATGAACACCCGCTGCTTTTATGGTGCTCCAGAGTTGCCACTGATTGTAGGTGGGAACCACGCTATCATCATCGGCGATGACCATCGCGACATTTTGAAGATAGCTACTTTGAGTGATGAGATAGGGATCGAGTTCGAGTTTACCTCTGAGAAAATTCTCATAATCTCTAGGATTACTTAGGCCGAGGTACTCCATGTGAGATGTGCGAATGGGGCGAAGGTTATTATTGGAGCTATTGGCATAGATCGAGGGAAAATCTGCCCCGGCCACTGCTATGAACATCGCTTTAAAGCGCGAATCTAAGCCAAAGAGAATTGATGATCGAATCCCCCCGAGGCTCGCCCCTAAAAGACCCATTGATGTTGCATCAAAGTTTTCACTTTGTGAGAGAAAATTAACGAGTCGAGTGGTGCCAACCAATGCTCTCACAGAAGCGCGCTCAAATTGAGTTACCGTAGATTCGTTGAAGGTAAATTCTAGTGGTAGGGCACGAGGAATGAGAACGTGAAAACCTCGATTTTGAAGGTAGTCCTTTAAAAGGAGCTCCAGCGGCGTGGCCCCTTCAATAGTAGGTGTGATGACTACGAGTTTACTGCTTGCAAACTCGCTTGGTGCTGGGGCGTAATAGTCGTAGTGAAACTCTATAATCTCGCCAGTCGTCGCCTCGAAGAGGTCTAGATGCCCCTCAACGTGCTTTTCGCCTGAATTACTATACTTTACTTCGCTCTCCTCATTGGCAAAGGCGTAGTCTCTGCCATCAAAGGCCCATAGAGAGGTGGTAAATAAAAGTGCTGTGAAGATGGATGCTAGAAATTTCATAAGTAGGGCATATCATGCACCTAGTTAGATGAGAATTGTAGTCATCCCGTGTCGAAAACTTATCAAGGATTGTTGTAAACGTATGGCAGTAGCTTAATGCTCTTTGATTGCTCAGGGCTAAGCTCTATGTGGCCATAATATTCACTCGTCTTATGCATGACATTGGCTGGGTCATCTTCTAAGGAGGTATCGCCGTGAGGGTCAAAGACTTGGCCAAAGGGGTAGAAGTCATCAACTAAATGGTATTGACCGAGCGAGTGAGCGATCTCATGGGCCATCACCTTTGTGAGGCGCTCTTTTTTTAATTCAAGATCTGCTTCATAGGTAACTAGAAGTGCGCAGCTCATATCTCTGTTTTTAATTTTAAATGCCGGAAGACAGCCGGCGAGACCTTGAAACTCTTTGCGCGCAGAGCTCGCTGCTCGGGGAAAGAGATAGAGTGAGAGGTTAGGTCTGTTTTTTCGTGATAGGTAGGGGAGGCGAATTTCTAGATTATTTTCGCCTTTCATTTTGTCATTCCAGTTAATTATGTTGAAATTTAATTGGATGCCATATTCTTGATAGAAAGCTCGTATTTCATTGGCAATTTCATGGGTGAGCTCACGAGAGAGGGTCGGATTGTAGTCTGAAAGGTAGATATCTATGGGTATTCTACGTGGGGTCGATCTCTTAGTGAGAATATCAGTACTCACAAATAGCGAGGCAATTTCTCCGACGTGAGTTTGGTTCACCCGGGCAAGTCGAAGCTTCCAGACTCCTGCCTCAGGTATTGGTTTATGGACATTATTTCTATAGTTCACACTGAAAATTCTCTTTTCAGTATAGGTTGGGCGGCTGGGACTTTTAAGAGTGCTATAAAGTTTTGGTGGCACTCTCATGCTCGAGGGAAGGCCAATATTGTGAGAGATATGACTCATTCCACTTGGAGAAATGAGGTCGCTGATAATGATCTCTTCTTCAGAGAAATTCTCTACACTCACTTGAAAGTTGAGAGCATCCTCTGGCATTTTAATTTCAATCCAGTCTGAGAATTGATCGACAATACTAATTTGAGAGGCGCTCGCTTGAGTACTGAAGATTAGGATGAGCAAGGCTATGAGAGAGTGTAGCAGAGGCATAGAAATCCTGGGTTTGGATTATTTTAGCCTCTCTTTGCTCATGCTTGGCCTAGCACTGAAGAATTTACATATTGGCGTTTGAAGTACTTAGACAGAGCACTGAGCAGGCCGCCTTGGCCAATATCCTGTCATCTCGGGTACCTAGAAAGCGCTCTAGAGGGCCCGAATTTTCGGCGCCAAAAATAACTAGGTCATAGTCCACAGTAAGTTCGATAATCGCCTCGGCCTTAGGGTCAGCTTTAATTAGGGCCGAATTAACCCTCTGGGCCCTTAGGTCTCGCAGGGACTCCATCATTTCGCGCTCTAGGGCGATGGCCTCAGCGCTCTCTGGGGCTTGGTGTTCTCTACCAATAGTGATCACGGCCCCATTCATTCCTGCTAGGAGGCTGGCGGTTTCGAGCACGAGCGGGTCATTTTCATTTCCCTTCATGAGAATCAGAATTTTTTTGAAATTTCTCACACCCTTGTCGGCAAACCAGCCTAAATGGCAGTGCAAGTGATCCTTTACCCAACCCATGGGATCGTGAAAGGTTAGCTTTTCTCTTCTTCTGCCAGACCATGAAACCAGAAGCCACTGACAGTGCACACGCTGACCAATTTCAAATAAAGTCTTGGTGAGATCGTGGGTTGCGACGGGATCAAAGGTGAGTGACGTCTTCTTCTCTTCAGCAAGTACATGAATGCGTCTTCTTAGGGCCTTAAGTCCAGGCGGATCTTCAATGTCACTGAGCTCAGTTTGCTCTGGAACTTCCGTGATGTGGGCAACCTCTACACCTGCGCCATCAGAAAGAGCAATTCCCATCTCTACCAGAACTTCGGCCGATGGCTCGTGACCAAAGAGTGGCACAACTAATTTGGCGTCTCTTGAAATTTCCAGTTCATCAACACATGTCGTCCAGTACTGCTTATTATCAATTTGAGGATCTGAGACGAGGTCTTTTCTAATTCCTCTAATTCCCATAACTCCAAGTCTATTCGTCTTTGCCCCGTAGAATGTGTAGATGATGATACTTGGGATACCCACCATAAATAGTGAGAGCACTGTGAGGTGGCCCATGAAGAGGAGAAGAATCAAACTACTTGCGATCCCAAAGATGTGAAGAAATGGATAGAGTGGGGATCTATAGCGGGGCTTGTACCACTGCGAATGACTCTCTCTGAGTGCGATTACAGTGATATTGACCAGCAAGAACATGAGAATAATAAACACCGAGGCGAGCTTTGCTACCTTTTGGACATCCAAAGTCAGGATAATCAACGCGATGATGAGACCTGAAATGAGAATACTCCATATCGGTGTGAGGAATTTTGGTTGGAGTTTGCTAAAGAGTTTAGGAAGGAGGTCGTCTCTTCCCATTGCAAAAGGAAAGCGTGAGGCGGCGAGTACCCCAGCATTGGCCATGGAAACAAGGGTGAGAATGGCGATGATTGCAAGGACGTGGCTGCCAAAACTACCCATTGCCTGTTCGGCCAAGGTGTACAGAGGTTTTAAATTTCCTATCGTCGAGTCGTGATCGAGGGCAGTTGCAATGATGAATGAGGTTCCCACGTAGACAAAGCCCACACCCATAAGGGAGAGAAAAATACCACGTGAGAGGTTTCGCTCTGGTTCGCGCACCTCTTCGGCGATGGCGGTAAGCTTTGTGAGTCCAGCAAAGGCGCCCACACCAAGAGAGATCGCAACCATAAATCCACTTATGCCATCAGAAAATAGTGGCTCTGACTTAATAGTAGTGATTTCACCAATTGAGAGAAAGCTTGTGGCCCCAACAATGACGAGACACGCGGCCACAACTATGGCCAGTGAACCCGCAACTTTGCCTACGCCGCCAATATTTAAGATTGTGACGACGACAAGCATCGCGAGGGCCGCGCCCATAGTGGGTATAGAACTAAAAACTTGAAGATACTCACCAAAACCCATGAGTGCAAAGGCGCATTTAAAGAGAAGAGATAGCCACAAACCAAAGCCAACCACAGTTCCAAGTAGAGGGCCAAAGGTTCTATCAGTATAGACGTAGATTCCACCCGAAGTAGGCATGGAGGTGGCGAGTTCAGACATGCTCATTGCCGCAGGCAAAACAAGTAGAACGCCCAAGAGATAAGCTAGCACCAGTGAAGTTCCAGTGGAGGCGTAGATAATTCCTGGGGTCACGAAAATGCCAGTACCCAACATGGCAGAAAATCCAATAATGACAATTTGCTTTAAACCGAGGCTTCGCTCGAGCTTTTTCATAGGCGCAACTCAATACTTTATTTTGTTTTTGACATAGTAGCGTAAACCTAGTGATTCGGCCCATTATTTATGGATTAAGCGTAGTTATCCAGTTTTTGTGCAACGTCAAACTAACGGAGTGAGAAAGAGTCAGAAATTTTTTTTCACAATTTTCTATAATGAAATATGGTCAACCTTAATCTGGATGGATTTATGCTAAGAGTTATTTTAATGACATTCGCCACTCTCGGCCTCACGGCCAGTGCCAACGCCCTTGCCCCTCAGCGCACGGCCCTCTATGACTGTGCTTATATGAATGACGATTCCTTTGTTGAGGGTCTTACGATTTATCACTCCGTTCTAGGTCGCCGCGAGTTCTACGAGGTAATGGTGCGTGCAAGTGTAGATGGTGATTACAGAGAAACTTTTAAAACTGTAAATTTGGTCTCTACCTATGAGGGCAGAGTACAGACGTATGGGACTGGAAATTTTAGAGTGAAGGTTAATCGAGTTTTTCCAACTGAAGGCAAGTATAAAGCCTTTGCTCGCATCCCTCAGTATGACATGCATTCTCAAGACTGGACCTGCAAAGACTCCCTCTAAAAATCAGGCCCCTTGCGGGGCCTTCAATTTTCTATCTATCGTTTGATCTAGGCTTACAGTTGTAGACGCGACATTTTGTCATGTCTGCACTTGGAACGTAGGTGCTATTTCTCTCATCACTGCCCCAGCAGTAACCACCGTGCTTCACATAGCGATCATAAAGAGTGAGTCCTGGAACGCGTGTCGAGGGATAGCGCAAGATTACTGCGCCTTCATCCTTAATGATGGATTTAATTTGAGCACAGCTGTAGTTGAGGGAATTGTAGCGCGAAATTGCAAAGGCATTTGAGGCCGCTACGAGAGCAAAAAGGGCAATAAATGTTTTCATCTCTATCTCCTTATAGAATAAAACCTTAAAGATAGATGCAAACATGTCGGGTTGTGCCTACGCAATTGTGAGACCTCTCATTTGAGACCACATTAAATTAAACAAAACTTACACGGACTACTTTGTGTTTACTCTTTGAAATCAAGAGACTTTTGTAATGATGTTATTTCCTAGAACCAGCACGTCGAGACCACAATTAAAAAAGCAGTTAAGGGCGTCCTCTGGCGTGCACACAATGGGTTCATCTTTTAAGTTAAAGCTCGTGTTGACGATCATCGGAATATTTGAGGTCTTTGAAAATTCTTTAATCAATGTGTGAAGTCGTGGGTTATCAGATTTTCTAAGTGTCTGTACCCTCGCGCTATAGTCAATGTGAGTGGTGGCCGGAACTGAGCAGTGGTTTCGCTCGAGCATCTGAAGTCCACTCTTTTTTAAATCATCTGGGGAGAGTTGATGGCGATGTTCTTCTTTTAGTTGATAGACCTTGAGCATGTAAGGACTATGAGAGCTCTGCTCAAACCAGTTATGGGCCTCCTCCTCAAGAATCATTGGAGCGAATGGGCGAAAGGACTCTCTAAACTTAATCTGCAGGTTGAGTGTCTTTTGCATTTCTAGCCCTCTGGGGTCGGCCAAAATAGAGCGCGATCCCAGAGCTCGAGGTCCAAACTCCATACGTCCTTGAAACCAGCCCATCGTCTTTTGTTCAAGTAAAAGTTTGCTACAGGCCTTGATAAGTTTTTCTTCATCGTCATCGCCAAATCGCACACACTTTATTTGGTGGGAAAACTTCTCGATAGCGGCGTCAATTGTCTCGCTACTAAAAGAAGGACCAAGCTTTGCGCCCTTCATGGCGTCTGGAAATTTAGATTCTCGAGATCCACCGGTATGAAGATGATAGTAGGCGAGAGCGGCGCCAAGAGAGCCACCTGCGTCTCCAGCGGCCGGTTGTATCCAAAGTCCCTCTAGTCCTAACTCGCGCTCAATCTTGCCATTGGCCACGCAATTGAGTGCCACTCCTCCAGCAAGGCAGAGATTAGTGAATTGATAGTCTCTTTTAAGAGATCCAATGAGATTAATTATGAGCTCTTCAAGAAGTTTTTGAAGACTAGCGGCTATGTCCATGTGAACTTGATTCAATTCATCTTTACTTGTGCGAGCACGCTCTAGCTCACAGAGCTTGATGAGCTTTCGCGAATACATTCTCTCCCTTCTGGTATAGCTAAAGTAGCTCATATTGAGAGAAAAAGATCCGTCGTCTTTCATTTCAACCAATTCACTTTTAAAAATTTCATAAAAGCGTGGAGACCCATAGGGGGCGAGTCCCATAACCTTGTATTCACCCTCATTCACTTTAAATCCAAGTAGCGCCGTAAAAGTGCTGTAGAGCATTCCGAGTGAGCTCGGAAAGTGAAGTTCCTTTACCGGAATGAGGGTGTGGCCTTGGGCCTTAAAGAGCGCGGTGGTTGTCCACTCACCAACTCCATCCAAAGTGAGCACAAACGCTTCTTTAAAGGGAGAGGGGTAGTAGGCACTGGCCGCGTGTGAGAGGTGATGGGTTGAAAAATAGAGTTTTTGCTCCTTGATTTGTCTCTTGTCTACTTGGTGCTTTGCCAGCTCACGACTGAGCTGCCTTCTAAAGAAAAGCTTTTTTAAAACCTTCGGAAGACCATAGACGAAGGATTTTGGCCCAAACGGGGCCTCATTAATAAAGGTTTCTAAGATTCGTTCAAATTTGAGGATCGGCTTTTCATAAAAGACGATGGCGTCAACATCAGCAAGGCTTATCTGTGCTTCACTTAATACATAATTGAGTGCTAGATGCGGGAAGCGCTCATCATTTTTTACCCTGGTGAATCTCTCTTCTTGAGCGGCCGCAATGATTTCACTTCCCTTGAGAAGGGTTACTGCGCTGTCGTGGTAGTAGGCGGAAATTCCAAGTGTGTACATCATAATGGCGGCCTAAAAGGGTTCATTGAAATCTACTGGGTATTGCGACTCGCTCCAGCCTGTTGACTTAGATTTTATAAAGAGCTTCGCAAAGAGAGCGTAGGGCGAGAACAGGAGGTAGTAAAAGACTGTCAGTAAGATTGGGGTGATCAATGCAGAAATTTTATCTGTGACACCCATCCAGCCAGAGACAAATATTGAAAAGATTGGTCTCGCCAGAAAGTAGAGTAGCAGGCAGAGCGAGAGAGTGCCCAGGCATATTAGTAGAATGGGGACGTGTTGATAATTTATTGCGGCCACTATTAGCACAATGATGCACAGACCGATCAAGAATTTGCCGGGCCCAACTTGGGTATCGTCGTGATGGTAGTCGAAAGTTTTCATCCCTAAATCTTTTAAAATTATGCTAATCTTATTTGATGAGTTTCCAATTTAAAGATTATATCAAATATTTTAAGAGACGAAAAAAATATATATTTATACCTTTAGTGGTTATTTTTCTCTTAATGGGGTTACTGGCCTTCTTCATTCAAAGCTCGCCTGTAAGTCCATTTATCTACACTATTTTTTAAATTCTCTTAAGGCCCTTACTATATCGCGAGCAATTATCTGTGAACCTTGCTCGTTTGGATGCCCATCGTGTGGGTACCTGAGACCTTGCGCTTTAATTTTTTGAAATGAGAGCTCGTTAATCCCTCTCTCACTAAAACATTGATGATAGTAATCATTTGGTGGCGGAGAAAAGGGATAGTAGTATACATAAAACTGAGCTTTAGGATTTTTACTCTTGATCTCTCTATCCATCTGTTCGATCAAATTGCAGGTGTACTCGCGGTGAGAGTCTCTGATAGGGGGGAAATCGCGATTGATCTGTAGTGGAATGAAGAGATAATTTCTAAGCCAAGTAAGAACTTTTGATCTAACTGGCCAGTGCTCTTCAATGGTTCCAGTGCGAACCATTCTTCGCTTCCCATTTACTTGTTCTTCTTTGTAATACGGTGAGGTTGCTAGCCATTCAAGAGGAACCATGAAGCCATTGGCGCGTGTAACATGTTCGTCCTCAGAGAAAGTGTAGATGTAGATTTCTTCTTGTCCTGGGCGAAATGTATGGGTCTCTTCAAGGTAGGCTAGAGTGTTATTTGGGCCCGAGCCAATCAGGGTAATATTATCCACTTGTGTATTGGGGAGCTCACGTGTGAGGTTTGCCATAATTGTTTCATCATCGTTAAGGCCGACACCAAACATAAATGAACAACCCATGATTGTGACTGTGTTCTCCGGCGCTTCTAGTTGCGTTTGTGGCACTCTTCGAGTGAGTGGCCCATCAATATGATAAACCTTGTCATAGATAATTGTGTCTTCGTAGCGGAGAATTTCTCTTGTTTTTAGAGGTGATCTAAATTTATAACCGTAAATTGAATCGTTATCCCCCCAAGGTTCAGAGCGATAGATATAACCCTTTCCCCCAAATTGATCAGCACTGATGAGTTTTGGTTGTTGAGTGGTGTCTAGGATTTCTCTAATGATCTCTTCTTGATTAGGAGCAATTTGTCCAAATACCCCTTGAAAGGTTCCAAATAGAACAATGCTCACGGCCAGTAAAATCATTTCACCTACTAGAGTAAATATCTGGCGAGAGTTTGAGATCACTTTCCTTAACTCCTGGTGCCAATTTAATTAAATGGAATTTTCCCGCTTTGATTTCAAAGAGGGCGAGATCTGTCACAACCTTATTAACCACGGCGTGTCCTGTGAGAGGAAGCTCGCATACTTTCTTTAGTTTTGGTGCACCGTCTTTATTAAAGTGAGTCATCATAATAATGACATTCTTGGCCCCATGAACGAGATCCATAGCACCGCCCATACCAGTGATTTTCTTTCCAGGGATCATCCAATTGGCAAGGCTTCCTTCTGAATCAACTTCCATTCCCCCAAGGACACAGAAGTCAATGTGACCGCCGCGGATCATGCCAAAACTAAGAGAGCTATCAAAGAAGCTTGCGCCCTTCTTTATACTGATGGTCTCTTTTCCAGCATTGATAAGAGTTGCAGAGAGAGTCTCTTTTGTTGGTCTTCCCGCTACACCTAGCACTCCATTTTCAGAGTGAATCATAACTGAGGAGTTACTGGGAAGCTGTTCGGCAATCTCTGTTGGAAGTCCAATTCCTAGATTAACACTGGCCCCTTCAGGAAAGAGAGCAATAACTTCCTTGGCCATCTCTACGGTTGTCCAGCTCATGAATCTACCTGCTCTTGAGAGAGTTTTAAAAATTCAATATCGTTTTTATAGTTTTTGCCCTGAAAGATTCTTTGTACAAAGAGACCTGGTAGGTGAATGTCTTCTGGAGCAATATCGCCTAAGCCGACTAATTCTTCGACTTCAACAATTGTCACTTTGGCGGCCATGGCCATGAGTGGAGAGAAGTTTCTCGCAGTTTCTTTAAACCAGAGATTGCCATAAGGGTCGGCCTTCTGGGCCTTAATGATGGCAAAGTCTGCGTGCAAGGCCGTCTCTAGAATACAGGGGCGATCAAAAATTCGCTCTTCCTTACCTTCTGCTACCGTGGTTTTGTAACCTGTTGGTGTATAGAAGGCGCGAATTCCAAGTCCCGCAGCGCGGATACGTTCGCTAAAGGTACCTTGGGGAACGAGCTCAATTTCGATAGATTTATCTAGCACACGTTTCTCAAGATCGGGGTTGCCCCCAATATAGGAACAGTAAGCCTTTTTGATCATATCCTTCACAAGGATCTTCACTAGGCCTCGCCCACTATTGCCAATATTATTTGAGATAACCGTCAGGTCTTTGAGGTCATCTCGCAAGGCCAGGGCATCAATGCAATTTTCCGCGATTCCACAGAGACCAAAACCACCACTCATAAGTGTGGCCCCAGAGAATATATCGGCAGTCGCAGACGTAGCGTCAGCGAAAATCTTACTAGGACTCACTGCTTACTCCATTTTCTTTAATGAGTTTATCTAAGCGATGAAGACCTTCAGTATATTCATCCACACTCATAGTGAGGGCCGGGGCTATGATAACTCTGCTCTTAGTTGTAATGAGGTAGAGACCGTACTCCATCGCTCGGGCCCAAGGGATTGGAGCATCTAATTCGATGGCCATTAAACAGCCTAGGCGGCGGGTTTCTTTTACGTGAGAGTACTTTTTCAATCTCGTTTGAAAACTTGAAAGGATTTCCTCTCTAATTTGAATATTTTCCCAGAAGTCTTTGGACTCCATTTTTGCTAGTACTGCCTTGGCCGCTGCCATAGCAAGTGGGTGACCAGTATTGGTTGTTCCAATTGAGAAGATATGCTCTTGGTAGTGACTACTATATTTTTGTGAGACGTAGACTGCGCCAAGAGGAAAAACTCCCCCTGTGATTGCCTTGGCCATACAGACCATATCAGGCTTTAAGAGCGGGTAGTGATGAATTCCAAATGGTTTTCCAGTGCGACCAAAGCCACAAATAACCTCGTCTATAATGAGGCCCAGCTTAAATTCATTACAAAGATCTTGAATACCCATCCACCAAGCTTCGGGGGCGATAATGATGCCGTTGCTACCCGTGACCGTCTCTAAGCAAAAGCCAGCAATTTTCTCGGGGCCAATTTTCTCAATAATCGCTCGGGTTTGAGCGAGAGTGGGGTCTTCGTGGGGTTCAGGAATAAAGGCATTCCACTCGTCAATAGTTTGATGATCGTCTCTTCTCCAATCCCCAGATATTGAGAGACTTCCAAGTGTCGAGCCGTGATAGCTGAGTCTGCGGCTTAGAACAATTTTCTTGCCCTTTTGAGAGCGCATAATTTTGAGGGCATTCTCAATTGCTTCAGAGCCCGAGTTACAAAAGTAGATCTTGCCAGGACCGATTCCAAGAGAATCCACAAGTCCTGCTGCCACATTTTCTTTTAAAGCAAAGTTTGCTTTAGGGGAGGCCACACTAAAGCGATCCATCTGCGCCTTGATGGCACTTAAGATAAATTCTGGAGAGTGTCCAAAGCTTGCCTGATAGCTTACTGAGGAGAGATCAATAATCTTACTGGCCTTGCCATTGTAATTTACATCCATGACCCCACTACTGGCGCTTGTGAGATCAAAAGTGTCAGAAGTACTTTGTTTTGCCCAGGTCCAGAAAAATGATGGATCCATAACTTCTAATTCTTCACAAAGGAAGAATCCTCCAGTTTAAAGTTGAAGCTTCTGTAGTTGTCGTCATATGTGGGGCAGCCTCTCCAAAAGAAGGTTTCACCACTGACTTGATTTACGATTCCGCCAGCGCATGTCATTGACGGGTCCTGGGCGCCACTTTCAAAGTGTGAGCAAATCGACATGGGGTGAGACTCATGATCTTGAAGCATGGCCTTTAATTCTTCAAAGCTCTCAACTTTAGGTGCTTTCTTAGTGAGAAGCTCATAGCGTGCGAGGGTGGTACTTGACTGTGTTCCTCGCTCTTCAATTTCTATCGCACTTTGTGTGAGGCAGTGATTGGTGTGAAAAACAAAATTCTTATCTTGCCAGGCAACCTTTTCAAAACTTGTAGGGGTGACTTCAAAATGCTCAACACCCTTTTTGTCGGCAATAATATAATTGTGACCAGAGGTGACTGGGGCCTTCATCAGTTTTGACTCCATACTTGCTAGGCTTCGCTCTTTTAGCAGCGAGCGCACGAGCAGAGGCCATATCAGGGCAGCGCGAGCATTTTTGGTGTTAATATTATTAACTCCCACGGTGCAAAGCTCGGTGTTGACACCCATGAGTCCCACGCATCCAACGAGTGAGAGTATAAGTGACTCGGGAGTCTCTTCTCTCTTTGGGGCGTGAATCATGCACATGTAATTCTTTGCACTACTGTGCATATCCCAAGTTTGTCCCGCTAGCAGAGTATTCCCACGCTTGATTCCGATGGTTGAGCAACCTTCATCGGCGAGGGTAATATCTCTAAAGTCGGTGTAGTTATTGAGAATGACAATGTCGTCAATATCTAGTCCAGAACCCTCTGCGATACCTTGCATTTCTTGGGCGATCTCTGGGTCGTACTTCTTAGATACTTCCCACTGTTCGCGCGCTAGTTCTGAGAGTCTTGGCTTTAGCTTTGGATTCTTTGCGAGCATTAACTCTCTACGAATCGAGAAGAGCTCACCGATGGCACGGCGAAAGCTCTCTCCATGGGCCTGCCCACATTTGATTGGACTCCAATCAGAGCGGTATTTTATATAGGGAAACTGACAATCGGTACTCATTAAAAATCCTCGTTAATCTTATAAACCTGATAGGCCTGTGAACGACTCCATACTCTCGATACTTGGAGCGACCACCCAGTAATTGCCATAGGGTGATTTTCTAAGCGCCCTTTGCAAGTTGAGTGGAATATTTCCACTGATTCTACCAAATCCATTGTGAAGCTTCACTGCTGCACCACTTCCAGATAGAGATTGCTCAAGTTGATCTTTAAATTTCTTGGCAATTGAACTTACCTGATTCTTTTTGTCCAGAAGGCGTTTGCAAAGATCGGCAGCGAGGGCAAAGCTCAGTTCGTCTCCATCCCAAGTTGAGATCATCATCAAGGGTGCACTAATAAAGTACTCAGATTTGGCAAAAGTCAGGCCCGCCTGTCCGCCGAGGTAGCACATAACTGCGTCCACATCGAGTTCAGGATGAGAACTCAGGTAGTAGTGTTCTGGGTCTGCGATATATCCAAAGGAGGCCGTCTCATTAAAGACCACCTTTGTGCCAACCTCATGGCAGAGTTTAATAATCTCTTTGAGCTCTGCTAATTCAAAGCGATGACCTGAAAGTTGACCCAAGGGTTCTAAATAGAGGGCCAAGTAGGACTTCTCTTTTAATTTAGCTTTTAATTCGGTGATGGCCTCAATGTGATCCACATTAAAAAAAGTTTCTCCCACGGCAGAGAGAGAGCGCGCAAGAAAGCTTCCCGCTCCAAAGTAGTGCCCCCTAAAGGTGAGAAAGTTTGGAGCTGTTTGAAACTTTTCTTTGTCGCGGTTAAACCACAAAGTCTTGGCGGCTTTGTCGCAGGCCTCACTTTGACCTGAAGTAGTGTAGAGGTGGCGAAGTCCCTCTTTCATGGGAGCGGCCAAGGTTTTGACATCTTTTAAAAAGTCCTCACTCACAAAGTTTGAGAGGCATATTTTATTCACGGCCACTGGAAGGAGTTCCTGCATGCGTGCGAGTTCGGGTGTTTTGGTGACACAAGGGCGCGCGTGAGAGCTAGAGAGGTCGCAGGGTAAATTCTTGGGCCATGAGAGATCGATTGAGTAGTAGAGTACGTCTCTATGAGCTTCAAAGTCGGGATAATCCTCTCTAATGAAGTTTTGCTCAAGCGCTCCAAGTTCAAGGTTGATTGCGAGCATGGAAGCCGCTAGTCGATCGCGGTTTCTCCCTTGCAAGCGATTGCGACCTCTAAGAGTTGCCACCGAACTTAGCAGCACTTTGAGAATAAGACCTAGCGCTCTACCTTGATACTCTGGGCGCACTGTGCAGTCGAGCATATAGAGTGAATCAGGGTCAGTGAAGTGTGGGTCTTGGCGAAGTCCGCGCTCAAGTGGAAATTCCGAGAGTGGGGCGGCAAAGACAATGGCCACTACTTTCTTATCGGCACGAATCCCAAAGGCAAGACCATTGCGGTTTTTCATGGCGTGATCGAAATGAGAAATATCCGTCTGTCTTGTCGGCTCATAGACATCACTTTCTATGGTGATGATCTCTTGGCGAAGTTCCGGGTAATTCTTTGAGCTGATCTCGATTAATTCAAATTTTCCCTTGTCGCCCATGAGCTGGCTTATTTCACTCATAAGCTTAGCTTCAGTTATATCGCCGAGTTTAGAGCGCAAAAAGAGAGAGCTTAGTTGATAGTGTAGCTCAGGGTCGCTGCTAATGGTTTTAAAGTGCGAGATATTGCTGAGTGGGGCCCCTTCAAAAATGTGGGCAAAGATAATCTCAAGAGACTTAAAGAGGTTTTTAAGATCATCGGTCTTAAAGGCCGTGTTGAGTCTAAAGCGTAGCGTGTTATCCCCAGCAGGGTAATAGAGCAGACCCACGTCAAAGCGCTTTTCGATGAGTTTATTAACGAGGGTTTTATCCTTTACATCAACCGCAAAACTAAGTCCAAAGGCGCGAGGATTTTCTAAATGCTTTGAAAATTTTTGGCAGATGATGAGGAGTTCTTTTCTGGCATGCTCTTCTAGCGTTGCAATTCGCTCACTACTTTGATCGAGTAAAATTGCGTGGGTGAGGCCCCTGACTAAACCAGCAAGCTGATACTCTTGAAGATTGGCTTGATGCTCATAGAGGCTTATTGGTCTTGGAGAGAAGACCATGCCCATCTGGGCCTTCTTTGCACAGGTGACAAAGTCGGGGAGCAAGGGAGATTCATTTTCGTCTTTTAGATTAAAAGTAGAGTGCCAAAAGAAGTCGCGTCCAAGGTGAAACCCGGTTTGCACTTCATCAAAGATAATGGCCACTTGAAATCTGCGGCAAATGAGGGCGAGGGCATTAAAGAACCTAGCTGTTCCAAAGCGATCTCCACCTTCACATTGCATCGGCTCTACAATTACAGCGAAGATCTCACCAGTTTGAAGCTTATTGGCCACCTCACACAGAACTTGAATTTCACTTTGAATAAGAGGCTGCTTAGCGCTCTCTGCCTTCCAGAGTTGACTGAGTTTTTGCTCATTGCAAATTTCAAGCTCATTGGCCCAAGTTTCTTTCCAATTCTTTGGGGCAGGGGCAAATATTTCGGCCTTCTTGTCCTCGGCAAATGCATTGTACACAGTTTCAAAGCCAGGCCACTCAAAGGGTTCGCGCTTTGATTTATTCCAAGTCGATGACAGAGTGACCATCATGCGTCCATGAAAAGAGCCTTCAAATGCCAGGACTTTGCGGGCATTTTTGCGCGAGCGGTTTTCAAAGGCTTGACCTAGGGCCAGCTCGTTGGCCTCGGCACCTGAGTGAGTGAGGCCCAAGTGAAGTTCGTCCCACCCCGTTTTGCGCTTCATAAATGATTTAAGTGCACGTATCGAGTTTGCTGCGAACTCGCCTTTGGTATCATTTGTCCATACATCACTGTGGGTGGCGACACCAAAGAATGCGGCGGGGTTAAAACCCAGGCCAATGGTCGCAATCTGTGAGGCGGCGTCTAGAATATAGTGGGTTGAATTATCTTTGGAAGTAATTCCCAAGTAGGGGCCACGAGAGTGGCGTAGATCACTTAAGTATGATTTTTTCTCAGCAGGAATAAAGTCTCCTGCGTAGTAGCTCTTTAAAACTTCTTGGGAGTGATTTTTTACTTCATCGTTGATCAGGGGAATTTGCCCTTCATGAAAACTCATGATCTGCTCCTTAATCGCTTATTTGCGGGCTTCTGATTTAATAATGTGTTCCAGGAAATCGCGGTAACTATGTCCATTCTCCTTCATCATCATTGGAAAGAGGGAAATCTTGGTGTGACCTGGAAATGTATTGGGCTCGTTAATGTAGAATTCATCGCCAATGACAAAGAAGTCTACTCGCACGAGGTGTTTGTATTTTAAACCTTTAAAGAGTCTTTTTCCGGCCTCTTGCATTCTGGCCACTAGCTCTGGAGCTAGGCCTGGGGCGCGCACTAAGGTCTTTGTTTTAGATGTGCCAGAGTATTTCTCATTGAAGTCATAAAAGCCTCCCGGACAGATAATCTCTCCTGGGGCAGTTGCCACGAGTTCGCCTTTGTATTGATAGACACTCATCTCTACTTCTCTTCCCTTCATGGTCTTTTCAATTAGAACGTACGAGGAGTAGTTAAAGGCATCTTTTATTGTACTTTCAACTTTTGATGCCTCAGTCACATGGTAAGCCCCTACGCTTGAGCCTTGATTTGAGGCCTTAATGAAAATATCTCCGTGCTCGGCAAAGAATTCTTGAGCGCGCTTGATTTCATCGTCTTCATTTGAAGTGACAAAGATAAAAGGAGAGTTTGGAATGCCAAGTGCCTGCATCCACAACTTGGTGCTGACTTTGTTAAAAGAGAGCATGCTCGCTTCTGGTCCGCAGCCCAAGTAGGGAAGTCCCATCATTTCAAATACACATTGGATTTCGCCGGTTTCTCCTGGAGTGCCGTGAAAGCAGGGAATGGCAAAATTGAGTCGAATGACCTCGTCTCCTCTTACCAGTAGACCGTCCTTTCTAAGCTCCAGAGACTTGCCATTTTCGTCGCGGCGAACTCCATCGCGGCAAATTTCCACGTAGTGAACTTTAACTCCAGCAATGGAGGAGAGAGTGTCCTTAAAGAATTGTGCTGAGGTGAGGGAGATATCGTGTTCTGATCCTCCCCCTCCGCAGATGAGGAGAACCTGAATTTCTGGGCCTAGATTGGTATCCATACACTAACCTTTTGGGCCCAACCTTAGGCCCATTAGAATTTCTGAATTTCTCTTACCTGAGAGCTGCGGGAACTTTCTGAGCGTCAAGTTCAGCAAAGAGTTCTTTGACGCCGGCGAGCGGGAGTGTCTCACTCTTTTGCTCTCCATAGCGGCGAATACTCACTGTGCCCTCTTCGAGTTCCTTATCTCCAATAACCATCATAAATGGAATTTTGCCTTTTTGAATCTGTCTTGTTTTGTAGCCCATACTTTCATTGCGATCGTCGACGCGGATTCGAAGCCCCATGTCGGTGAGCTCTTTGGCGATGGCCTGGGCCCCTTCAAGGTGATTCTCATTTCTGACTGGAACGATGACCGCTTGTTCAGGTGCGAGCCAGAATGGAAAGGCGCCAGCGACGTGTTCAATGTAGACGCCAATGAAGCGCTCAAGAGAACCAAGTAGAGCGCGGTGAATAACAACCGGGCGCTCGTTGCCACCTTCAGCGTTGGTAAATTCAAGACCAAATCTCTCGGGAAGTTGGAAGTCGAGTTGAATGGTTCCAAGTTGGAAGTAGCGCCCAAGAGCGTCTGCAATTTCAACGTCGATTTTTGGGCCGTAGAAAGCGCCGTCGCCTTCTTTGATGAAGTACTTATGTCCAGAGGCATCGAGTGCTTCTTTGAGTGCTGACTCGGCCTTGTCCCAAGTGGCGTCGTCACCCGATTTTTTCTCCGGGCGGGTAGAGAGGTTTACCTTGATATCTGTGAAGCCAAAGTGGTCATAGCAGATAAAGAACATTCTCATGAGGCTCTGAATTTCCCCTTGAATTTTATCTAGGGGAATAAAGATGTGAGCATCGTCTTGGCAGAATGTGCGCACTCGAGTGAGTCCGGCCACGGCACCGGCTTTTTCATAGCGGTGGAGGCGACCAAAATCGGCGTAGCGCAGAGGTAGGTCGCGGTAACTATACTTATAGTGTCTGAACATGAGCATGTGGCAAGGACAGTTCATGGGCTTAACAGCGTACTCGCGTTCATCAATGCGCGAGAAGTACATATTTTCTTTATAGTGCTCGTAGTGCCCAGAAGTGTGCCACAACTCGCTGTCGAGCACTTGAGGGGTGATGACTTCTTTATAATCAAACTTAACGTAAATTCTTCTCATGAATTCTACAAGAGAATTGTAGAGGTGAGCTCCCTTGGGCATAAAGAAAGGCGAAGCCGGGGCGACTGGATCAAAGTGAAAGAGTTCGAGCTCCTTACCTAATTTCCTATGATCGCGCTTTTTAGCTTCCTCTAGAAAATGGAGGTGGGCCTTGAGTTCGTCTTTACTTGAAAAGCTAGCGGCGTAGATTCTTTGGAGCATTTGGCGCTTTTCATCCCCTCGCCAGTAGGCCCCGGCAGTGTGGAGAAGTTTAAAGGCCGGGGGAAGTTGTGAAGTATTTTCCACGTGGGGACCGCGACAGAGATCGATAAATTCCCCTTGCTGAAAGCAAGAGATCTCTTCATCTGCGGGAATGGCGCTGATGAGTTCAACTTTGAGTTCTTGGCCGAGTCCCTTGAAGAACTCAACTGCTTCATCGCGACCCATTACCTTGCGCTCAATGGGAAGCTTTGCCTTGATGATCTTCTTCATCTCCTCTTCAATCTTTTTGAGATCTTCTTCGGTGATTTTGTGATCCATCCAAACGTCGTAGTAAAAGCCGTTCTCGATAACTGGGCCAACACCAAATTGTGGGTTCTCCTTTTGGAAAACGCGGCTAATGGCTTGGGCCATTAGGTGGGCACTCGAGTGACGGAGTGTGTCTAGATCAAAATCATGGGCCATAAGATGCTCTCCAACTGCTTGAAAAAAGGAACACTGAATCGGCCATAATTTATCAATTAGCGGACTTTAAGTCTATGCTTTGCGCCCAATCTTGTGGATTTTTAAGCCCTTGCAGTTTCTTACAATGCTCCAGAGCAGCTAAGTGGTAAAAATGACAAGGGTATCGTCCATTTTTTGACCGCGAGCAATTGGCCGTGATATGAAACTGCCCTAATTGGGAGAGCTGTCCTCCCATTTTGGTCCCGTCGCAGCACGCTTTTTCCTTATACAAATGGTGAAAGTGGTGGCCATCATAAGATGTGGGACCACTTGGGGAGAAAAGGGGACAGCAGCTGGGCCAGGGCAAGGTGCACTGGCAGCAATTTTAGGGAAGATCGAGATAGGAGAATGAGCAATGAGCGAACAAATTGAGGGAGTAGCATTGCAAGGACACCCTGCTAGCGCATTTCTACAGATGACTGATTCTATGGAAATCGAAGCACATGCAATCGACAAGCACGATGTAGGTCGCGCTTTCTATCAACTTGGCAAGATTCACTACGACAAGTCAGATCTTCTCGAAGCTGAGAGCAATTTTGAAAAAGCCCTCAACTGCGCCGATGTACCCAAAGATCTATTTAGCGTCTTTAAAATTCTTGGCTTTTTGATTCGTATTAATTCTGAAAAGCTCAATGATGAAAGGGCCCAAGCCTATATTAAAAAGGCAGAAGAAGCGCTGGATCTACTCAGTCAAACACTGGGAAGTCTCAACGCTGAATACTTCTACAACGCCGGGATCATTTGCAACTACCGCGGTGACTTTGATGGCGCTAAAGAAAACTTCAATCTCGCCTATAAGAAGTCAAAAGAGAGCAATGAACCCGATCTTCTTGCTAAAACTCTTCTCTCACTAGCGACCAATGCCTATAACCGCGGAGAGTATGAAGAAGCACTAGAAGTTCTCGGTCAACTCAACCAACTGCTCTCAATCATCAACAAAGATTACCTCTCTGGCTCAATGTATATGTTCTCAGCGAAGGTCTATCTAGAATTAGGGCAAACTGATAACGCTCTTAAATTCTTTAAAGAGGCCAATAATATCCTTCACCGTAAAAAGTGTTGGAACCTCTTTGGCTATATTCTCCTTGGCAAGGGAACTGTTTATAAGAAGGCCGGCGATTTTGATCGCGCTCTTCTATTCTATCAACTTGCTCTTGAGTCAATTGACACTATCGTCTTTAAGCGTCTGGCCCGTTTGATTCGTGAAGAAATTGAAGATGTAAATGACTCTTCAGTGGATATTTATCTCGACCGCACCAATCGCAAGGTCAAAGAGAGAAGTCTGGGAACTATCGATTTTAAACATCGCTTTGTTCTACTTGAAATTCTCTTCTTGCTCGCCAAGAATCCAGGTGCCTACTTTGATAAGGAACAACTTGCCCGCATGATTTGGAAGGATGAATACAATCCTCTCATTCACGATAAGTTGATTTACACTTCAGTGTCTCGCTTGAGAAAACTTATTGAGCCCTCAAAGGCCGACAAGATTGGCAAGCGCAAGTACATCATCCGCGGCAAGGACGGTTATACGTTTAATCCACATGTAAAGATCCGCTTCCATATGGAAGGTAAGGTCACGCATGATAAAGCAATTGGAAACGTAGAACTGAGTTCACCCGTCTAGGAACCACTTTGCAATTTTTTGAAAAAGTTTTTTTTGCGCTTTGGATGGGGCTCTTGGCCTCATCCTCGCTTTATGCTGAAACCGTCAGCGACTCTTCACTCCTTAGAATTTCTAAAACCGTGTATCTAAAGAGCTCACTCAAGCAATGGAGAGCTCTGGTGAATGTGAGTTCAAATTGTGTGAACTCAGGTTACGGTCGATTAGTTTTTAATGAGGTGAGTGATCACTCAAAGGCACTAGAGGCCATCTCTTTTCTTACAAAACCAGAATTAACGATAAATGAAGTTATAGATAGGCAAGAAGAACTAGAAGAGTTTCTCTTTCTTTTGCGCCTTGAACTCTACCGCTCTAATCGCCCCACACCAACAAAGATCAAACTCAACCCCAATTGCTTTAAGCGCGAAACCGCCGAGATCTCTACTGAGGAGCAGAGCGAATTAGTTGATCGTCTCAATCACTTTGAATCAATTCTTAGAGACCGGGTGGGGGTTGAGGCCAATTTCAATATCCAGACTCCACTGCGCCGTCGCCGCCTAGAGCTCGTAAACTCACTTGCTGATGCGATGAAGGGTCAATATCCCTATCAGTGGCTGCTGCCACGAAAATGAGCGCTGATTTTAAAGTAAATCAATTCTTCTTCGAGCGTCTTAAATCCGTTGAGGGACAGGTGAGTGCAGAGCTTGCTCATACCTTTTGTGAACTTGATCAACTGTATTTTCCCAATCCTTGGCAAATAGAGAGTTGGCTACAATTGCTCTTTGCTTCAAATCATGAGCTCGCCCTGTCTTGGTTAGAAAATCAAGATCGACAGGTAATTGGCCTGGGGCTCTTTTTGGTAAATCTAGAAGATTCATTTGCTCACCTTGTTAAAATATTTATTCACGATGACTATAAGCGCAATAAACTAGGAACCAACCTTCTCTCCACTCAGATGGAGCGATTAAAAAATGCCTCTGTGACCCAGTTTTATTTAGAGGTTGAGGCCACTAATCAACGGGCGATATCGCTCTATCAAGAACTTGGCTTTAAAAAGATTCATCACCGCAAAGATTTCTATGGAACTGGTCGAGGCGCGGACATTATGGAGCTTCGCGTCTGAAAAAGAGTTGTAGGGCCACAGTTGTCATCCCACTAAATCTTTGATAACACATTGTTCTCACACCAGATTCCCTCTTTTTTGAAGGGCTTTTGGGCGAAGAGCGACACTTTCGTCGCAGCTTCGTGGGGTAGACATGGCTCTGCCCTTTTTTTTTACCTGCAAATAACAGGTGAAGGACTCGGATTGGTTATAAATAATGAGCGCAGTGAGATAGAAACGCGTTTTCTTAATTTATGTAAGGAAGTCGTTGCAGCTTCTGGCCTCACCCTTTATGATGTAGAATATCTTGAGAAGGAACAACTTCTTCGCGTAACGATTTTCAATCCCGCGACAAAGACGGCCAGTCTCGACGAATGTGTCCAGGTTGACCGCGCTCTCACCGATCCCATCGATAGTGAAAGCTGGATGCCCGAGGAGTTAACTCTCGAGGTGTCCTCTCCAGGCCTCTTTAGAAGTCTGGCAACGCTTGCGCACTTTGAGATGACCATCGGTGAAACCGTTAAATTATTAATGGTCAAGCGTCTTGAGGATGAGAATGTGCCTAAAGAGTGGCGCGGAGAAAAGAGAGTGATCGCTAAATTATTAGCGGCTAGTGATACTGAAATTACCGTGAGTGGACCAGATGGCAGCTCAGAGGTGAGCTTTAAATACGAAGAGATAAGAAAAGCTAATCTGGAGACGACGTTTTAATCGTCATTAATTGTTGGAGAATTCTATGTTTTCAGAACTTGGACGAGTTATTGAACAATTGGGAAAAGATCGCGGTATCGAGCGCGATATTGTGATTAAGGCCATTGAACAAGCCTTCCTAGTCACTGCTAGAAAGAAGTTTGGTATTCAAGGTGAATACGAAACACGCTATAACCAAGCCGATGATGATATTGAAATTTTTCAATATAAGAATGTTGTCGACTCTGTTCGCGATCCCATCGTTGAGATTGGTCTCAATGACGCTCGTGAATTAGATGAGGATGTTGAAGTAGGCGATCAATTAGGTATTAAAATTGAAAACCCTAACTTTACTCGCGTTGACGTGCAGACGGCGCGCCAAATTATTTTCCAAAAAGTAAGAGACGCTGAGAGAGAAATTCTTTTTAGTGAATTTAAGCATAGAGAAGGTGAGTTGGTCACAGGTATCGCCCGTCGCTATGAGCGTGGCAATATCATTGTAGACCTCGGCAAGGCTGACGCTGTTCTTTCACGCCGCGAAGTTATTCCTGGTGAGAACTTTAAGCCTGGGGATAGAATTCAAGCTTATCTCTCTGAGGTTGTGATGACTAACCGTGGTCCAGAGATTCGTCTCTCGCGCACTAGTCCACTCTTCCTCGTTAAACTCTTTGAAGTTGAAGTTCCTGAAATTCAAGATGGAACTATTGAGATTAAATCTGCCGCTCGCGAGCCAGGTCAACGCGCTAAGATCGCCGTGGTCTCTGTCGATAAAGACATTGATCCAGTTGGTGCCTGTGTGGGGATGAAAGGATCACGCGTTCAAAATGTGGTGAATGAACTTCAAGGCGAGAAAATTGATATCGTGAAGTACTCTGATGATATTGAAACTTTTGCACGTGCAGCTCTTGCACCTTCTGAGATTTCAAATATCCAGATGGACTCTGAAGAGATGACAATGGACGTGGTGGTTGAAGAAGATCAACTCTCACTCGCGATTGGTCGTCGCGGACAGAACGTGCGCCTTGCGGCCATGCTCACAGGATTTAGAATTAACATTATCTCTAAATCTAAACTTCAAGACAAAATTAAGAAAGCTGTTGAACTTCTTCTTCAAATCCCATCTGTGTCTGATGCCAGAGCGCAAGTTCTCGTTCAGCACGGTGTAATGGCCATTGGCGATCTCGTTGCTCTTGAAGCAAGTGAGCTTGCTTCAATGATTGATATCTCAGAAGAAGATGCACAGAAGATCATCGATGAAGCTACAAGTGGAATCGAAGATGGAAGTATTAATCTCGATACAGATGAAGAGGACGAACTCGTTTCAGCTTCAGCTGTACCGACTTATAGAGGTCTTCTCGATCGAGAAGATCGTGAAGAAGATGACGCTGATAAATTCTCTGATGCTGAAAGACGCCTCAGAGAGGAACTTGCTGCCTTTAAAATTAAATAAGCAGCCAAACTAGAGTTTTAAGCAGACTAGGATTGATGGAGTCTAAAGCATGCCGATGAAGATTTTTGAACTGGCCAAAGAACTAGACATGGGGGCTATCGAGCTGGTTGAGGACCTAAAAACCAAAGGTTTTGAGGTTCGTAACCACATGACAGCACTCTCAGACGAAGACGTTGAGAAAGTAATGGCGTCTTACAAAGCCAGTACAGAGACGGCCACTGTCGCCAAGAAAGTGGTTAAGAAGAAGACTGTAAAGAAGGCTGCCGCTAGCGAAGATGGCGAGACTCCTAAGAAAGCAGTTACTCGCAAAAAGCGCACTGTGATTCGCAAGAAAGCAGGTGAGAGTGATGATGAGGCGGAAACACCAAATCAATCTTCTTCTCTCCAAGAAGCTTTAAGTGCTAGCAGCGAAGAGCGAGCTGATGATAAGCCTACGACTGTAACTAAGAGAAAGGCTGCAGAGGTTGACGCCGATTCTGATGGCGATACTGATGCAGTTGAAACCGAGACTACAGCGGCCGAGAAAACAGCGAAGCCAACGGGTCTTAGAGTTGTCTCTCACGCTAAAAAGGAAGCTCCAGCAAAGCCTGCTAGAGTAGAGCAAGAAGAAGATTCTACAAGTGAAGATAGTGGAGATGAGAAAGAGTACTACAAAGAAAAAGTACACAAATTCACTCCTGTTTATATCCCACCAGCTGATGAAACTTCTGATAGTTCTGATGAGACGACTACTTCAGATGACGAAGATGATGATGCTAAGAAGGCTTCTGATAAGAAGCGCCTAGGTGGCCTGGCCACGATGATGTCTGGGAAGAAGGCCATTGTGAGCCGCTCAGCCGCCATTACGCAAGAGCGCGCTGACAGCGAGCTTAAGAGTTACCAAGCACTCAGTGGCACTGGTCGTCCGCTCTATACAACTATTAAAAAGAAAAAGAGCTACGCTGGCCCAACTCAAGGAACTAATATTACTGAAGTTAAAGAAAGTAAGCGTGTGGTCAAAATCGTTGGCGCCGTTACGTCGATTGATCTTGCTCGCAAACTCAAGGTTAAGCTCAAGGATCTCATTGATGAGGCACTAAGTATTAATCTTCTTCTCAAGCAAGATGACTACCTTGGTTTTGGTCTTGCCAGTGAACTTGCGGCCCTCTACGACTACCGTGTAGAAGATACGGCGTTTGATGAGGATGAAGTTCTTGGAAAGAGCACTCTTTCTGATGAAGAAAAAGAAAAACTTCCACTTCGCGATCCAATCATTACGATTATGGGTCACGTTGACCATGGTAAGACGACCCTCATTGACTATATTCGCAAGGCTAAAGTAGCGGCCGGTGAAGCTGGTGGTATCACTCAGCACATTGGAGCTTACTCAGTTACGGCCCGCGATAAGACCCTCACATTCCTCGATACTCCTGGTCACGCGGCTTTCGCCAATATGAGACAGCGTGGAGCTTCGGTGACTGATATTGTGGTTCTCGTGGTCGCTGCTGACGACGGTGTGATGCCACAGACTAAAGAATCAATTCGCTTTATCCAAGAAGCTGGTGTGCCGGTAATTGTCGCCATCAATAAAATGGATAAAGAACAGGCCAACCCTGATCGCGTGAAGCAAGAACTCACTGAGTTTAATCTTATGCCAGAAGAGTGGGGCGGTGATACGCAGATGGTTCCAATCTCTGCTCTTAAAGGGGATGGAGTTGACGATCTACTCGATAGCATTGCCATCCAGGCCGAAATCCTCGACCTTCGCGCCGATCCAAGTGGCAGCGCTGAGGGCGTGGTGATTGAATCAAAGATAGAACAAGGTCGCGGTCCTGTGGCCACTATCCTCGTTCAGTCTGGGACACTTAAAAAAGGTGATTCAATTGTTGTCGGTGAAACATTTGGCCGCGCCAGAAGCCTCACTGATAGCACGGGCGCTCAGGTTAATAGCGCCGGTCCATCTATCCCTGTTCAAATTCTTGGCCTCAATGAGCCACCAAGTCCAGGCGATGTGATGAATATTGTTAAGAATGAGCGTGAAGCTAAGAAGATTGTTGAAAACCGCATCGCAGATCGCAAGGCCCTGGCCGCTGCTCCTGCTAAGCCAAAAATGTCTCTTGAAGACTTCTTTGCTGCGGCAAGTGATTCAGCAACTGAGCAAAAGGAACTCAACCTTATCATTCGCGCGGATGTTCAAGGAAGTTACGAAGCCATCGTTGGATCGCTCTCATCACTTTCTAATCAAGAGGTCTCGGTTAAAGTTATTGGTGGTGGCGTAGGTCCAATCACTGATAACGACATTAACCTTGCAAACTCTTCAGGTGCCTATGTGATCGGCTTTAACATGAGACCGATGACTAGTGCCCGCAAGCTCTCTGAGCAATTTGGCATTGATGTTAAGACGTACTCAATTATTTACGAGCTTATCAACGATGTGAAACTTGCTCTTGAAGGTCTTCTCGATCCAGACTTCATTGAAGAGTTCACTGGCCGTGCTGAGGTTCGCGAGACCTTCCAAGTTCCACGCATTGGAACGATTGCTGGTTGTGTGGTCGTGGACGGAAGTATCAAAGTTGGTTGTAATATCCGCCTTCTTCGCGATGGCAAGATTCTCCACGACGGCAAGCTCTCTTCACTCAAGCGCTTCAAAGACGATGTTAAAGAAGTTAAGAATGGCTACGAGTGTGGTATGGGTCTTGAAAACTATAACGATGTTAAGATTGGTGACATCTTCGAAGCTTATACAATGACTGAGAAGAAGCGCACACTTGAAGACGTGAGAAGTAGCGCTGGTGAAGCCCAGCCAATTCTCTAAGTTTTTAAAAAGGTATTTATGGCCAGAAAGAGTTCAGGTGCAGTTCCAAAGAGTAAGTATGAAGAGATGATCCTCTCTGAGGTGAATCAAATTCTACGCTCAAAACTTGGGGACCCGCGCCTGCAATTCGTCTCGGTTATTAATGTAGAGCTTAGTAAGGACTATGCCCACGCTAAGCTCTATTGGGATACTTTCGATCTTTCTAAGAAAGACGACATTCACGATGCTATTGGCTCTTGTGCAAGCAAGGTAAAGTCACTCCTCGCAAAATCACTTCCAGTTCGTCAAATTCCTTCTCTTCACTTCTTCTACGATGGTCAGTTTGAGGCCCAGAATGAAATTGAGACTCTGCTTGCCGACGAGGCCAAGAACGGTAAGGGCTTTTAGGAAAGCTCGTCGTGTGCGCTAGAAAGAAATTACCCACAACATATCCACCTCTCATTTTTAATGTCTATAAGCCAAAGGGCATGACTTCCTTTGAGGTCGTGGGACATTTTAAGAGGCACCTTCCAAAGGGCTTTGGTAAGATTGGTCACTTCGGTACTCTCGATCCCTTTGCTGAGGGAGTGCTACTCATTGGCGTTGGCGGGGCCAGCAGACTCGCTCAGATTCTCAATGATTGTCTGCCTAAGGTCTATGAGGCCACCGGTAGGGTCGGTGTCAAGACCAACACTGGTGATCACACCGGTGAGGTCATCGCCGAAGATCTTGAAGTCTCAAATAAGAATTTTGTGTCTCTTTCAGACATGGAAATCGATAGTATTTTTTGTGGTCATTTTATTGGCGACTATCTTCAAAGTCCTCAGGCCTTCTCGGCCGCTAAGCACGAGGGCAAACCTCTATATGAATATGCCCGCGCTGGGATTATGATTGAGAAAGAAGCTGTACTTAGGCAGATCTACAAGATCGAAGTTCAGCACTTTGAACTTCCCTATCTAAAATTTGTCTGTGAAGTCAGTAGCGGAACTTATGTGCGCGTTCTCTTTGAAGATATGATGAATGTTTTTGAAACCTACGGCACCCTCGAAGAACTAAAACGCGTCGCAATTGGGCATCACCTGGCCCATGATGCTTTGCGAGAAGTTGATTGGCCCTTGGGTGGGCTCCACTCTAGCGGTACAGAATACGATCTTGAGCGCTTTGCTACACCAATGACCAAGGCGCTTCCTTTGCGAGAAGTGACATTGAGCGCAGGTGATCTTGTGAGCTATCTCAGTGGCAAATTTCCTGCCGATGAAAATGTCACTTGGGTCAATGTGCCCGGCCTCAGTGATAAGGCGCGCGAACTCAGTTGGGTCTATGCTGAAAATGAAGCCGGCACAAGAGATTTGATTGGGCTCTCCAAGTGGTCACCAGAGATGCGCGAGCGTCCAAGTGTCATTTTCAATCTCCCGCGCTAGCGCAATTTTCTCGCGATCTTCGGCTGTAAAATCAAAGTTTTACTTGGATTTCTGGTATCAGCACGGTTATAATTTCAACTCAGAGATAATGAGTCAGATATTATAGTTTTGGAGGCATATTCGTGAATACCAGCTTGCTTGCCGGAGGCGTCGCCCTTATTTTAGGCCTAGGACTTGTGATTACCATTGGAGCACTCTCACTCCTATCTGGTGCTTTTCACTTCCTCTTTGCCAGGCCAAAGCTTGAAATCCTCAAAAGTGCCAGTGGTGAAAACGGTTTTGCCTTCGGTCTCACTTGGAACTCATCTCGCGAACCAGCGAAATTCGACAAGATTAAATTGCGCCTCTTTAACCCCTTTGGCTCTCCCACACAGGTAGAAGTCTCTCGCGAGTTTGCTGCTCATGGTGAAACCTTTGCTGAAGACGTTGATATGGGTGTTGGAATGAAGCAACTCCTAGGTGCCAAGGGTCTTGATAAGGCCTCAGTTGAAATTGAAGTCTATTCAAATAAAGATGGTCTCTCGCACTTCTTTATGATGAAGGCCCCTGCTTTTAAAGCAAAGATTGAAAAGGCTCAACAAACGGCCAAAGAATTTAATCTCAAAAATACGATTGTGACATCTAAGCCGCTTTATACGACAGTTAAGAAAACTTTTATCGCAGAGCCACTTCCAAAGTCTGATAAGTCGCTCAAGATAGCTTCTAACCCGAGCTTTGCTGGCGACTTTAGTGGCGACGCTGCTGGTGGAGGCGGTGAGGCCAAGCCAAACTTTGCTGTTTCAAAAGTTTGGATTGAGCCTGGTTGTATTGTTTGTGATGCCTGTGAGGGTATTTTTCCAGAAGTATTTGAAGTAACTTCTGATACTTGTATTATCCGCCCAGGAGCTCCACTTGATGATGGTCTTCGCATCCAAGAAGCTGCCGAAGCCTGTCCTGTAGAAGTAATTAAGTTTAATCCTGCTTAATTTCAAAAAATGTAGGGACCAAGGAATTGGTCCCTAACAATTTCCGATATTGTCGCCTTCTTCCTCGTCTTCTTCATATCCATAGTCGTAGTCTTCTCCTAGAGAAGAACTCTTAACAATGGGCTTAATAAGAGCTTCTTTGAAGCTAGAGGGAAGGGGGCTATCAAGCCCGAGACGCTTCTTAGAAAGTGGCCAGGTAAATTCAAGATGACCAGAGTGTAGAAATAGTCTTCCATCAGTGCTCTCACCTCTGTAGAGGTCGTCACCGATAATGGGAAAGCCTAGGTTTGAGAGGTGAACGCGAAGTTGATGGAAGCGACCTGTTTTTGGTCTTAGGTGAACGAGTGCCAACTCGCCACTGACTCTCTCTACGCGAAGCCATGTCTGGGCCGGGGAGCCCTTGTCAAAGTCTACGCGCGACTTTGTTTTAATCCCGAAGATAGGCAAGTTAATTTCAAGCCAGTTTTGCTTATTGTCTTTGACGATTTTTAGGTAGGGTCGATCTTCTTGTGCCCAGCTCTCCTCGTGGAAGAGAACCTGAATTTGAGAAGAGGTAATGGCCCAATATTCTTTTTGAACTTTTCTCTTTTTAAAGAGTTCCTGCATGAGCTTGAGATTGCGGTCGTCCTTGAGGAAAGTCACGATTCCAGAGGTAGGCTTATCTAGTCTATGGGCAGTGAAAATCTTATTTCCCCCTTTTGATTTGATATATTCTAGAGCTCTGGCAAAGAGAGAGTCTTCTCCCTGGGAGCCCATAGTTGTCAGCCCCTCAGGTTTATTGAGAATCAAGAATGTATCATCTTCATGAACGATCCAAGATTCTATATTTTTATCATTGATATCTGGATCTGCGTTCACGCGATCGTGGGAAGTTTCTAGATAATTATTGTTCTGATTCTTTTGGCCACCACTGCTCTTTTTCTTCTTGGCCTTCTTCTTTCTGAAGCTGCTAGGAGCACTGGGATCATAGAGACCTGGGGCGCCGTTGTCGTAGTGAACGCTATTGAAGTTTTTCTCTGGCCGGCGCTTCTTTCCAGCACCAGGGCCGCGCTTCCCAAAACGACGTGCTTTTTTGGGTCTTCCTTGTGAAGGGGCATCGCTCAAGGTTTCTCCTTGGGTAAAACTGATATGTAAATGTAGATTTCATGTGCCAAGTGCCCCAGAGGACCTTAGCCTACTCATTGAGTAGCAGGCACGATTCAAAAAAGAATCATTGTGTCATTCTAGGGTATTTTCCCCTCTTTTGGCCAATACAATCTTCACTTTTCAAAGTCGTAGTGTTTGCCCAAAATAGTGTTTTTACGTGAGGTACAGATGAATTTACTTAGAGTTAGCGCCAGTCTATTGGCCATAATTTTTCTTGGGTCCTGTCAGTCGACGAATTCTTCTGGGACTAGTTCAATTGCTAAAAATGCAATTTTCTTTATTGGCGATGGCATGGGGGTGGCCCAGCTTACGGCCGGGAGACTCTACCGCGGAGGTAGCCTGGCAAAGATGAATTATGAGAAATTTGAATATACCGGACTTTCTCGAACTTTCTCATCTGATAATTATACGACCGACTCTGCTTCCGCTGCGACAGCGCTTGCGAGTGGGGTGAAGACCTATAACGGTGCCATCGGTGTGACTGATCCAAAGTGGGAAAAAGGCGATCGCTCGCGTGAGCTGCAAACGCTTGCAGACCTCGCTAAGAAGAGTGGTAAGTCCGTGGGCCTAATCACGACTACTCGTATTACCCATGCGACTCCCGCCAGTTTCTTTGCCCACGTGAGCGATCGCGATATGGAAAGTGAGATTGCGGCCCAGGTTGTTGGTAGCGACATTGAGCTCTTTGTTGGAGGCGGGCGAAAGTTCTTTCTTCCTTTAAGTGAGGGTGGTCTAAGAAAAGATGAGAGAAATATTCTATCCGAGTTAGAAGGTAAGGGAGCGGCGCTACTCTCAACGCTTGACCAATTAAAAAAGCAAAGAGATCTCTCGCGCCAAGTGGTAGCGCTCTTTAGTGATGATCACATTTCTTATGCTGTCCAGGATTCAAATGCTCCCAAGCTCGCTTCTTACATGAAAGAGGCCATACGACTGCTTTCACAAAATCCAAATGGTTACTTCTTAATGGTTGAGGGAGGTCGCATCGATCACGCCTCTCACTTAAATATGGGCAAAGAGGCGCTAGGCGAGATGATTGCCTTTGACGATGCCATTGGAGCTGCAATGAAGCTCACTTCAAAAGACGATACACTAATGGTGATGACGGCCGATCATGAAACCGGAGGGCTCAGTATTAGTGGGTATGGACCTTACGAAATTGCTGAGAAAGAAAATGTTCTTGGTGATGTCCTTAGTCGCGACCTCAGGGCCAAGCCCAGAAAGATTCTCAGTTGGGCCTCGGGTCCCGGAAATTCACTCTATCCAATGGATTCGGCCGCTCATACTGCAGTGGATGTCGTTGTTGCGGCCAGTGGACCCGGCTCAAATAGCTTTAGTGGTTGGATGAATAATAGTGAGATCGCTCACAAGCTTGCACACGCATTGGGCTTAGAATTTGATAGTGAGGTCAATATATTCATGACCAAGAAGCTGCACGACCTTCAAAAGTAGCTAGCTTCAAAAAAGTGTCAGGGTGGCGACAGAGTGTTGCTCATTTTGACACTCGTTTTGTAAGCGCATTGTAAATCATTGAAATTATAAGAAGAAAATTGCTTTTTACGCTGCTCTAAGGGAGCGGCAGAGACTGCCGTCTCCAGACAAATTTGGCCCACACTCTGCATAATACTAGTGAGTCTCACTTTATGGATTTGTCTGGAGGACTAATGAAACTTTCGAATATACTTTTGCTTGCTGTCTCTACTCTTGCTCTTACAGGTATCGCTCACGCTGCCACTAGTGGAACTCTCACTCTACAAGGGACAATTAATCAAGAGCTCGCTATTACGGTAGTTCCAACCGATTCAACACCCAATGATGGAACATATAGTGGTCTAGACCTCACGAAGAATACCGATATCGAAGTGGCCAACGTTCGCGAAGTTTCAAACGCTCAAAATGGATACAGAGTTCTTGTGAGTCACGAGGGAAAGCTTCGCAACCAAACTGACAATAGCAAGATCTTTAACTACAAGCTGGTCTATGAAAACTCAGAAGTGAATATTGGCAACAATATCGAAGTGGCCAACGTTGGCGGCGGAGTCTATGACGTCAATAAGAAGATTCGCGTGCGCTATACAGGTGTTCCGGCCGCTCAGCTCGTCTCGGGTAATTATGCGGAAACTGTGACATTTACGATCCAAGCTAAGTAACCGAAATTAAAAGGTAAAATAGGGCTTTAGTTTATACCTGATTCTTCCGATCAGGTATAGATGAAGCCCTTTTATTTTTTTACTCTTCTCCTATCGTGCTGGCTATTATCCCCTCAGACTCAGGCGGATTCTTCTTCTCTAAGAATTATAGGACGAGCTCCTGCTTCAGTAGATATAGACTTTGATGCCCAAGGGCAGATGCTTAAAGCTCGGGCCAATTTTCCCTTTCTCATGAGCTATCGCACAGCTCAAGAAGATGAGAGCAACTACGTCGTTAGAGTGGCGAGTGAGGCGACTTTAAAGGTTCCCGGTTCACGTGAACCAGTCATTCTCGAGATCATCTCTCCCTAAACTAATCTTTGTCATCTTGGACTCTAGAATCTAAAATTACTGTGAATCTGTATCTCATGGATGAGAGGTCAATCACATGTTCTATCGCCTTCTATTTACAACATTTTTAACTACATTTTTTCTGTGCTCACAGGCTTTTGCTTTTAAGTTAACTCCCATGTCTGCAGAGATAAAGGCTTTAGGTAAAGAGGCGAGAACTACTTTTCAGGTCGAAAATGATGGCGACAAGGCGGTGCCAGTACAAGTGACTCTGGTAAAGCGTGTAGTGGATGAATATGGCAAAGAAAAGTATCCGCCCGTAGGGGAAGATTTTCTCGTTTTTCCCACTCAAGTGATTTTGAGTCCTGGAGAAAAGAGAAGTATTAACGTGCGCTACATGGCCGGAGGTAAATCTGAGCACAATGAAGAGCGCGCCTTTAGAATTATCGCCGAACAATTGCCGCTGCCTCTTGAAAAGGAGCAAAAGCAGGATGAAGGTGCCGGGATCAATGTACTTCTTCGCTATATTGCCGCTTTGTATGTGTTACCAGATAAGATTGTTGAACAAGTTGAAATTCAAAATTCTAAAATTGATAAAGACTCACTTGTCTTAACGCTTAAGAATACGGGGACTGTTCATAAAATTCTTGATGATCAGGGCCTTGAGATTTCGGCCTCTATCCAGGGAAAAAAACTCAAGCGAGTGCTTAGGGATGCAAAAGCTCTGAAAGGTTTTTTTGGAGAAAATATCCTAGCAGGGCATGAGCGTATCTTTACTATTTCTCTCGTCGGTGTCTTCGATGAAGTCTTAAAAAAAGATGCTAAAGACCTAAAAGTTAATTTTACAGCTATTAGCAAAGAGGATTAGGCCTATAAAAGCGCAACTTACCGCTTTAGTCCTCTGCCTTTTATGCCCGTTCTCACTCCTTGCTCAGAGTGAGCAGGATTTATTTCAAAAAGTCTTTGGTAAGAAAGCGCAAGAAGAGCGCAGGCAAACTGATATTCGTGTGATTAGTTCACGTTCAGTCTTGGGCGATCTCCCAGTTGAAGTGACGGCGCTTGGTGATTTAATCTTTATTAAAAAGACTGACTTACTCTCTTTAATGAATCCTTTTCTCTCAGAGGAGGGAAAGAAGAAATTCCAAGCACTCGCCCAGACTTTGAGTCCAGAGAATTTGATCGAGATTGGAGTAGGCGCCAACTATGATCCCAGGACTCTCACTCTCTTTCTCAATCTTCCCATAGAACTTCAGGTGGCCCAGGTGGCAAGTTGGAAGTCAGATATTCCCGCTTGGGCCAAGAGCTCACTAGATCCTGCTCCCTGGAGTTTAGCGCTCAATTCATCTTTACGCCAAGACTTCGCCTATGGAGATGTTGAAGCTGGGGCGGATAATAGCGAAACTACTGCTGATCTCGATGGAGCATTTCAATTTCATCGATTTGTCCTTGAGGCGAGTGGACATTATTCAAGTGATGAAGACTCTATACGACGTGGAGATGTGAGAATCGTCAGAGATTTTCCTTCTCACTTGCTGCGCTCTCAGATGGGAGATTTGGTCTACCCCGTTATGAATTTACAAAGTGCCCTGGCCTTGGGCGGGCTAAGTTTTTCACGCGAGTCGAGCCTTGATCCCTACCGTATCGTAACTCCTTTAAATGACCAAGAGTTCTATTTAAAGTCGAAGTCATTGGTAAAAGTCTATGTCAATGGCCAGCTCGTGCGCTCTGTTTTCCTCCCGGCGGGTCGGCATTCACTATTAGATTTACCGCTCAATAATGGAGTCAACGAGATCAGGCTTGATATTCGCGATTTCTATGGAGAAGAGTCGACAATTACTTTTAAGCGATTCACTTCAACTAAGCTTCTTCGCGCGGGCTTTGATGAATATAGTTTTAACTTAGGGGTTCTGCGTACAGAACAAGATGGTATTCGTCACTATAACGAAGATCACTACGGATTAATTTTAAACTCGTTTTGGCGTAGAGGTATCAATTCCTATTGGACCAGTGGTGTCTTTGCGCTGACAAATGATGAGCGCTCAAATATTGGCGTTGAAAATACACTTTCTACAGATATTGGTGTGTGGTCTCATGAACTGGCCTACTCACGTGCGCCAGAAAATCCCCGCGGTGTGACCTCTCGTTTTGAATACACCTATCAGCTCTCTTCGCTAGAGGGGGTAGGTTCGCGCTATCAATTCACTCATGAGTGGATTTCACCTCACTATCAAAATTTCCTCGAAGTCGGAAGTTACTCTGAACTTGCTCACCGCTTTGGACTCTTTCAAGGCATTGACCTTTCTCGCTCGCTAAGTGCGAACCTCGGGCTCAATTATGCACTCTATCGCTTGGGAGCTCCTGGATACGGCGCAAGTGTGAGTGCGAGTTGGCGTTTTGCCCGAAATTGGCTGGTCTCTTCATATATTTCAAAAGATCGAGATAATACCCGTGAGTGGCGTGAAAGTTACTATTTCTTCTTAACCTGGAATATTCCCGAGGGCGGTCAAACAGTGACGGCTTCAGTAGATGGCCAAAATAAGCTACAACGACTCGATTGGATTAGCTCCCCTTACACCAGGCTTGGCAGTCTAGAGTCGAGGGGGAGTCTGCAAAACTCTCAAGAGAATACAACTCTTGATTTCAACGGAAGTTATCTTGCTAGCCGAGCTCAGCTCAGTTTCGATCAAGGTGTGACGAGATCTAAGGGAACTGACCAAACCTACGCTAGGACGGGGCTAGGGGCAAGCTTTGGCATAGGTGTCGTGCCTGGGGGCTTTGCTATCGGACGGCCAATACGCGGAAGCTTTGCTGTACTCGCCCCCCATCCAGAGCTGGAGGATAGTGTGATTGGAGTAGGCACTTCCCAGCTAGAAGGAGAGTCAGAGATTAATTCATTTGGGGCCGCACTCCTACCTGAACTCACCCCCTATCAATACACTATGCTTAACTTTGATGCCCGCGAGTTGGAGGCAGGACTTGATATTGGAGATGAGAGTATTGTGCTCTTTCCAGGTCATCGAACTGGCCACTTTGTCACGGTTGGCTCAGGTGGAGTTCTTATGGCACGAGGAGTGCTCGTTAAAAAACATAAAGGCGAGCTAGTGCCAGTATCTCTTAAAGTCGGGGTCGTGACGTCTAAAGATGGCGTGGCCTTGCCCTTTTTCACCGACCGTAGTGGTCAATATTTCTTAGAAGATCTAAGCCCAGGCATATATGAAATCTTGATAGAGGGGGTAGGACGTGCTCAGCTTGACCTGACTCCCTATACTCGTGGTTTAATTGAAGTGCCAGTAAGGGAGCTCAAATGAAGGCCTTATTGATTTTTAACATTCTTTTCTTCACCTCGATTGGGCAACCAGTCTTTGCCGAAAATTGGGGGCATTGTGGTCATCGCATTGAAGTTGATCCACTGGTAATTCATTGGGATGGCTCACGCATTGATCGTCAAGAAAACGTTGTCCTGAAGTCGGGCTCAATTACTCATGGGCAGTGTCACAAGTACTTTGTGGGCTTTGGCAAAGGACGAGAGAACGTCTATGCCAGGGCGGCCAGACACAGCGAGGGGCCCAAGATTTCCTATAATCTCTATAAAGCATCTTCTGGGCAAACGCTTTTAAAAGATTTGCCGGAGGCAACAGAGCAGAATGTTATTGAAGATAAATTCCTCTCCAATCGCCCCAATCAAACTAAGAGTGAGAATTTCTGGATTCTCATCCCAGAGGTGGGCTCTCTTCCGCGGGCGGGAGTTTACTTTGATACCGTGAGAGTTAACCTCTACGCTCACAAACTAGCAAGTGATCGCCTGCAAAGCTATGCCGACTTTCCGGTACAAATCATTGTTGGGCAAAATATCGGGCTTTCACTCGTTGATGTAGGCAGACCCTTTGATGAAAATGATACAACTCACACCTTAAACTTTGGGCAACTCACGGCCGGAGAATCTGGGCGAATGGACATTCGAGTGCGGGCCAATATCGGGCACCGCCTCTATCTTTCAAGTCAAAATAATGGAGCTCTAAAGCACGTGAGTCGCAGCTCAAATGTGGGCTATGAATTATTTGTTTCTGGTCGAAAAATTTCTCTTAATTCGGGCCTAAATTCTCCAAGTCTTGCTGGAGAGTCTCAAATGCCAACCTCTGAGGCAGGGGATCTCTATCCTGTTGAAGTGAAAATTGGTGATGTGAGTTCAAGACCGGCAGGGGATTACCGCGATGTGATTACTGTGAGTGTAGAGGCCATCTGAAAAAAAAGGCCCTCTTGCGAGGGCCCTTATTCTTAGTTTGTATCGATTTCTTTAACGTGCTGAGGCAGGTACTTCATATTCGTAATTGAAGCCTGGATCGCCTCAGAACTCATGCCACCAGTGAGGAACTTTTGAAGAAGAAGAAGGTCTACGTTGTAGAATTCTTTTTCAAGATCAGAAGCGTCGTCAGCTGGAGTGAATGATTTCTGACGAATTTCAATCACTTCATTGAGTTCTTCCTCACTACTTGGAGCGTTTGAGAGGAACGAGAAGGCTTTGTTTAGACCAAGTTCCTGAGTAAGCTTAGTGAATGCATCCTGAGAAGAGAATGATCCACCCATAACGGCCATCAAGAACTCTTCCCACTCAACATCAGTGCTTGTAAGAGCAAAGAGTTTAAGCTGAGTCATCTCCCCTACAATGTCCTTGTTGATTCTCGCAAGGAAAGCCTTAGTCATTGCTTCTTGAGTCTCAGGTGAGAAATTTTGAGCAATGAGAGTTGTGTGAACCATGCCCGTGGCGAGTTTATTTTCATCACCAGCACTGTAGTTTACTTCACCAATTCTCATGCTCTGGAACGCACCAAGGTTGATATTGTCAGCGATATCCGACTTTCTCACTGTAAAGTAGTTAACTGCACGGCGAGCGATGTCGCGAGTTTCAATGTCACCAACGAGACCCCATTTTCTTCCCTGAGCAAGAAGCGCTTTACCAAGGGCCTCTTTACCGGTTTCAGGAAGACCGAAGAAATCTTTAATCACATCAATAGAGTCACTTGGTCCATCGATAAGCTCATTGGCGCCGATAGAGTAAGTGAGAATATCTTCTGGAACACTCTTACCAGTCGGTCCACTAAAGAGGATCGGGTTGGCAAGTTTTTCTCCAGTCATAATGTGACCAAGAATGTTTTCTACCTGTGGAGCAATTTGCGGGTGATCAATAAGCGCCAAGTGCTCTGTCTCAGTCGTTGGCTTACCAGACTCGCGCTGATAGATCGCCTTCATTGCCATCATCTTATCAATCCACACACCACGAGCGAAACGATCGTTAGAGTATGGGAAGTTCGGATTATTGTCTCTAAAGCCATTTAGGAACTTACCAACTTCGGCAACGATTTGCTTACCGTCAGCAGTCACTTTATCGACAATCATCTTGTCAAAACATGACGATGGTCCGTCTCTGTGATCCCAGCGAACGTCGTTGTAGAGATCAACTAGTTTTACTTTTTCTACGCTATTTGATTTTGGATCAAGCACAGCGCAGAAGTGATCAGGAGTCTTAAGAATTTCTACAAAGAAGTTACCAACCATGAGAGCAGCATCACGACGATCGTTAATCTGCTTACACACTGGGTACTGTTTTACTTCATCAGGAGAACAACCCTGAATCATTGTAATTGGTCCAAAGAGTCCCTGGAAGAATTCCCATTCTTCAAAGATGTTTCTGATGCGATCAAATTCACGCATTCTTGCAATTGTGTACTCAAGAAGACCTTCTGCGCGGAATTCATCTCTATCGTCACGGAAGTTTCTGTAACGGTAGTTGAGCTTATAGTCTTCGATCTTGGCCTGGGCAATTTCAACTAGGGTTGAACCCTCGTCAAAGCGGTTACAAGTGGCCGAGAGACCAGCGTTCTCATCTGTACAGAAACCATAGGCTTTTCTCTCAGCTGAGAGTGAACCAGAGGCTTCAAGTTCTTCCAGAGTTGTAGGAACTTTTGCAAATTGACCGTTCTGAAGCTCTACTTCACGAGCATACCCAAAGCGAAGAGCGGCAATATCATACTTACCCATGGCAAGTAGGTTATTAAGCTCTGAAGCAGAGTAGTCCATGATTGAAGAGTAGGCCGGAGCCGATCTTAGTCCAAGCGCTTGGGCCTCAGCTTCAGTGTAGAAGTTGGCGGCGTCAAATGAACCATTGAAGTTGTGGCGCAGACCTAGCGAGTGACCCATTTCGTGAACGAGAGTAGAGACGTACACAAATGGCACCATGATATCCATGGCCTTTTTCTGCTGATCTTTACTTAGCTCATTCCAACGCTTAAGCGTACCGTCGGCCTTAAGGACACCTTTGATTTCCTTAATACCTGGGTAGAGAGTCTTAGCTGTGTGAGCAATTCTATAAAACTCTGTGGCATAAGCGTTGTTCTCACTCCAACGTGTAAGGCGATTTTCGATAAACTTGAGGTTGCCCGCAATCTTATCTGTTTCGTCTTTCTTAGATTCTTGTCTTACTTCTTTAAGACGAGCTGCAATCGCTTTGTAGGCACGATCTTGGTATTTGCCAATATCTGCTTTCTTGGCGAGGTCGCCGCGCTTAAATTTGGCAAGTACGCTAGGAGCGAGCTTGCCAGAGCGTGGAGCATTTTGGGCCTTCGCAGCTTTTTGGAGCTGATCATTTGTTGGAAGTGACCCAGCAGAATCGTCTGTTGGAATATCAAGATCGAGAGTCTGACTGGCGTCTGCTTCTTTCTTTTGTGTCTCAGTGAGGTCAACCATGCCTTCCCACACGCGGCGAGACATTGTGCGAATCACACCTGAGTACATATTAACGTGTCCTTGGAGGATCTCACCTGTGTACGGGTTTGTCACAGTTGGGGCATAACCAAGAAGACCGTTTGAAAGAGGGTCAGTGATTAACTGAAGAACGTTGTGACGTAGGTCACCTGAGAGTTTGCCAGATGGTTCTTCAAGTTTGAGCTGGATACCGGCATTGGCCTTTTTAAGGGCAATGTTGATTCCATCAAATACTTTGTAAGAAGCTTCTTTAATGAGTTTTTGCTCTGGTTCGTTGAATGTGTCACTTAGGTGGTAAGTGATAACCTTTTTCTTAGGGTTCCAACGATTGAGCAGGTAACTCTGATTCGTTCTTGATGGATCAAATGAATCGCCAAGTTTTCTCTCATAGTTTTTAAAGAAACCAAATTCATCGTGGTCGGCAATTGGGTAATTAACCGGCTCATAGTCTGGTGAGGCAAGATCCTTCAGACGAACGATAGAGTAGTTGAAGCGTACTTTAAAACCACCATTAGAAAAACCTGTATAGGCATCAGTGTCAGCAAAGTAGAGCTCTGCAATACATCTCCATGACTTACTCATCTTGTAAGTTTTTTCTAGTTCAATGTTAATGACGCCTTTTTTAACTTCATAGCTCGCCAGGGCCGTTCCATTTGGAATTAGGCACGGATCAGCTTCAACGGTGAAGACGTCAAGAGTATTGATTTCCTTCACTTGAAGTGATTCAAATGTAGGAACGAAAAGGCGCTTTTGGTCCCAAGTAAGATCGTTATCTGATTGGATACCAGCGAGGCAATTGCCATTGCTATCTTCTTGACACTTATAATCTTCATAAGCACCAGGAATGAGAAGAACTGGCTTTTCGTTGAGTGAGTTTGCTCTGAAGCGATCATCGCGATCTTTTTCGTAGACTTCTAGGCCTTCTTTCGTAAAGCGCAGGTGAACGAGTTTCTCATTGCCTTGATAGAACGGGTCGGCCTGAAGAACTTCGCGTGGAGTTCCGTGAGTCATAGTAATGTAGAGATATTCACTATCAAGATCAAAGTCCTTCTCTTTTGAGAGGTGGATGCGATCGGCGATATTGAGGTTTCTCATGTAATCAAATTTTCTTGCTTCGCTGCTCTTTTTGAATTGAACAACTCCAGCAGAACCGGCCTTAGCTTCAAAGTCATATCTCAAGCGTGGGATATCTGAATCCACATCATTTTCAAAGAAGAGCGCCACATAGCTCACACTTCTGCTGAAGATTGGCTTCATCACACAGTCTTCAAGGGCAATCTTAGATTTCTCTGCAATGTCGAGAGAACACACTTCGTAGCGTGGGTCTTTTGTAAGCGCTTCTTGCTCAATAATATGAAGATCGCTCTTCTTAGCAGGAGCAAGGAGGTAGAGGTTGTCGTGAACCAGCTTAGTCTTGAGGATTTTTTCACTCTTCACTTCTTGGATACCAAGGAGTTTTGCAGCTTCAATTCCAGTGATAAGCTTGTTTTGGATGTCTTTTACTTCAGCAACATCGTCAGATTCTTTAAATCTTTCGTCGAATTCGAAGTTTGAAATACTCGGCTTTTCAGTAATGAGAAGGTGAGTTGAAATGCGACGATCTACACCAGAGTGTACTTTTAGATCGGGAAGATCGGCGTTGTCAGCATCTTCAAATTCAACAACAGCGTGGGCCACACCAATTTTAGCAACTGGCTTAGCAAAGCAATCATTGAGAGCAATGCCTGAACCGGCTGAGAGCTCACCATCACACTTTTCAAAGCGCGGATCATTTCCGGCCATTGCGCGCTCAAGCACTTTTAGCTCATCTTTCTTCTGCGCTGAGAGAATCCAGAGCGTGCTGTTGAGAACTTTTAATTTATAAAGCTTGCTATCTTCAGCAAAGGCAGCTGTAGGGAAGATAGACTTGAGTTTGCGTCCTTTAAGAACTTTATTATGGAGCTTTTCTTTATCGTAGAGTGTGTCTCTGTAGCTACGCGCGTAGGTGTAGTCAAAGAGATCAAGAGTCGTCACTACAACGAGAAAGTCGGCCTGCTCTTCACCCATAATCGCTTCAAGCTTAATAGTTGGCTCTTCCTTACCGTCATAGAACTTGTAAGTGAGCGCCATTGGAGCTGCTGGAAGTGAGAAAATTGGTTTAAGAACACATTCTCTTTCAGAGATGCCTTCTACTTTTGAGGCAATTTCAGCGTCGCACTTAGAAAAACGCTGGTCTTTACCGATAGCCGCGGCTTCAATTTCAGTGAGGTCTGATTTCTTAACAGGAGATTGAATCCAGACGTTCTTGTCAAAAACAACTGTTCTTCTTGGACCTTTTCCAAGATCTTTCTTCACTTTGAGGTAGCTTTTGAGCTCACCCGCATCCCAGATTTTATTCTGGAGTGCTTTAAAGTCGTAGATGTAGCGATTTTCAATTTGTGTAATGCGATCGTCATACTCAAATTTAGTAAAGAGAGTATTTGTATCAATCATAGCGAAGCTGGCCTTTGATGTACCGCTTACTTCTTCAAGTTCAACTGTACCAAGAGTTTCGCCCTCATCATCTTTTTTAAGTTTTAGGCGAACTTTCTTTGCCGATCCACTATAGATTGGCTTAAAGATACAAAGGTCTGGATCAATCGATTCGGCCTGACCAGGACGTGAGCCATCACACTTCGTGTAGCGTGGGTCACCCTTAGTGAGAGCGAGTTTTTCCATCGTAGAGAGCTCTGAGAGAGTCGTCTTACCAAGGACGTAGAGTGTTTCATCAATAATCTTGGCTTTTTTGTCACTGACCGTGGCACTGGCAGCAGTGAGGTTGGCCGTTTGGATGTGAAAGAGCTTCGCGACATCGGTGAGGTTCCAATTGCGAGCTTCAAGTCTATCCTTTAAGTAGATATCTTCATCGTAGTGACCACGAAGACCGTTGAGTACGCGGTTTTGCGGAACAACACTCATCTTAATGTGAGTTGCCTCCGCTCGCCTTGTAGACTTGAACTCAATAAAGCGAGTCGCCTCATCGAGGTCATTGGGTCTGTTTCTCACAATACCGTAGTCGCCTACGTCAAAGTGAAAAACAGCTACCGAAGGCTGCTCTTTATATGAAACAACCAGCTCTTTATTTGCAGTAGAGAGGTTGTGTCCATCGGTTTCCATATAGGCGATGAGTTGCTCTTTAGTGAGCTTGAAATTAAATTTAAACTTCTCACCTGCTTTCGTGGACTCAAGTTTTAGGCCATTAAAGAGTGGGGCAAGTCGCTCATCTCCACCAACAAACTTCACTGGTCTCAGTGAGAGTTCATTGAGGGCGTAAATGCCAGTGGCCACATCGCTTTTTACCGAAAGCGTCTGCACTCCCTCGTCTACTGTTTCAACAAAAGCTGATCCTTCAAATTCCGAGATCGGATGAACATCGCGATCGAAATCGTCTGGCTTTTTCTCTTCCAGCTCTTTTGAACAGCCTGCCACTAGCATAGCTAGGATGGCCAGGGTGCCCGGTAAGCCTTTGAGTAGATTGGGCGTGCGTTTAAAATTCCTCATTGTGCCTTTCTCCTAATGTTCCCTAAGCCTAGAGGCTTAGAGTGAGAGCGAAATATATTGTCGAATTGTTTTCGTCGTAAAAATTGATATCTGTGTCTGTTCCATTTGGCGCGAGCGCGTTTCCACCATTGGCATGGCCAACTTCAAAGGAGAGCTCTTCTGTGGCTTGATAGCCCAGTGCCTGGATGAATGAATAGCTGTCGATAGTATTTCCGTAGTATGTAGTACTTCTGGCGTAACTAGAGACCGCCGAAAGTGAGATCTCATCGGTAAAGTTATATCCGAGCGTTAGCCTCGCCCCGAGAGAATATTCAGAGTTACTTCCACCTAGCATATTGGTCTTCATTGAGTGGAAGTTGTAGCGCAGGCTCGGGCGAAATTGCGCTGAAAAGGAGTCAATTCCAAGCGAACTAGAGATCGAGGGAGCGACCACTAGTGCGGTATTGAGCTTTTGAACTTCACGCGAAGTCTCAGACATTGGAATAATGGCCGAGACAGAGCCACTGATACTGTAGGCAGAAGTTCTATAAAGACGGTGAGAATATCCGAGTGAGCCATCAGAAAAGGCAAACTCGCGCTCACCCTTAAGGTCCTTAACGGCAGCGAGACCCAGAGTCACTGAGTTATCTTTAGTTGGTTTAAGACCTACGCTAAGATTAAAATCACTGCTTATTTGATGGTCAGGTGAACTTGTTTTGTACAGATTTGAGGTAATGCCACTAGAAAAGCTCGCATAATAGGGTTTATGGGCATTAGTAAGGGTGGCATCTTGCTCCGTAAGTGTCGAAGCCTGGGCCAAACTGGCCACAGCAAGAGTAGACGCAATAATGTAATTTCCAAGGGTTAGTTTCCCCATACACCTGTCCTTATCCAAACCGAACGTTATAGTCGGCTATTAATGCAAGCATTCGGCCACAATTTCGGAGACATTATGCAACCATACTTGTCGGTTAAAGGGGGAGTATACATGAGGAAAAATGCATGGCGTTAAGTAGCTGAAATATCCAGTAATCTTTACAAAAGTGACTAGATAATTAATTGGGAGGGATTTTGTAACTACTTATTATTTGTAAATAAGTAGTTACTTGAAATCTACTTCTTAAGGATGGCGCTGGTGAGAAGTCCGGTGAGACCCTCGCGGTTTTCTTCCCAGATATCTTTAAGACCAATGGACTCGCTTAGAACCGGACACTCAAAGGTGAGAACTGGAGACTGATAAGTTTCAGGGGCATAGTCACCAAGTGAGCCAGGAGTTGGGTGTCCTTCAATATCATCGCAGACTGGATAGTTATTGTATTTTTCTAAGAACTCAGCGGCTTCTTTGCAGTTGCCATTGTAGTTGAGCATAGGCTTCCACGAGTGAAAGCTCAGGATAAATTTTGGTGGATACTTTTGAAAGAGCTTGTCTAGGTATTGGTTTTCCATCTCGCTCATTGCCGATTCGCCTGGAAAGTACTTTGAGGCGCGGGCTTCGGGTTGCCATGACTTACTTGGAAGGTTGCGGTTGAGATCCACGCCTCTGGCATTTGTTCTGGTACCTGTGCGGTAGCCGTCTACGTTGAGTACGGGAATTACAATTAAGGGAAGGTCCACGCTGTCAGTGGCCTTGAGCCACTCAAAGAGTTGGGCCATGACGTAGACGCCTTCGACTTCATCACCGTGAACGCCGGCCATGAGGTAGACCCATTTGTCGGCTTTTTTCTCCGAGCGATAGGACTTAATCTCTTCGCCGCCAAAAGTTGTTCCAGATTTGAGGTCGATAAAAATCATAAAAGTTTTGCTCCGCAAATTTAAATACTAAACGACATTTTATGGCACATGCCTCTACGTTCGCAAGTGCTTTCAAATGAAAGCACTCAGTCATAAGACTTGCAAGTACCAGAAAAGAGTGTTCAAAAATCATCTTGCCTGCTACCATTTGACTCAATTTATCAATTGTTAAAAAAAAGTCCCAGTTTAGGAAATTTTCATGAGCGATTCAGAAAAGAAGCTTGACCCAACGGTTGAAAAGGAAGTTGCAAGACAACTTGAAGTTCTAAAATTTGGCGTCACAGAAATTACACCTGAAGACGATTTTGTAAAAATGCTTCGCCATAGTATTACGGCCGGCAAACCTCTGCGTGTGAAATGTGGCATCGATCCGACCGGGGCCGACGTTCACTTGGGACACACTGTTCCCTACCGCAAGATGAGACAATTTCAAGATCTCGGGCACGTGGGAGTTGTTATTATTGGCGACTACACCGCTTCAATTGGGGACCCGACCGGCAAGAATGAAAGTCGCCCGCCGCTTTCTCAGGGTGAAATTGAACTCAATGCCAAAAGATATATGGATCAGGTCTACACCGTAGTTGATCCCGATAAAACTGAAGTGTGTTTTCAGTCTGAGTGGTTTGCCGAGCGCGATCTTAAAGATGTGCTTTCATGGGCGGCCCAGACGACCGTCGCCAAGTTACTCTCTCACGACACATTTAAAGACCGCCTCACTGAGGGACACTCACTGGCCCTTCACGAGCTCTTCTACCCAGTCTTGCAGGGAATCGATTCCGTCTATGTAAAAGCCGATGTTGAACTCGGTGGCAGTGACCAGCGCTTTAACGTTCTTATGGGGCGCGATTATCAAAGAAACGCTGGCCTTCGCCCACAAGTGGCGATGCTCCTTCCTATTGTCACTGGAACCTGTGGCACTCAGAAGATGAGTAAGTCACTGGGCAATTATATTGGAATTCTCGATGAGCCGTTTGATAAATTTGGCAAAGTCATGAGTATTCCTGATTCAATCATGGGTGAATACTGGAAGTATCTCTCCGGAGTGAGTGCCGCTCGCTACGAAGAGATTGTGGCCGGCCTGGAGAAGGGACTACTTCACCCTAACGAGACGAAGAAAGATCTCGCGCAAAAAATTGTCTCTTTCTTTCATGGTGAAGAAGTGGGACTTCAAATGCGCGCACAATTTGAAGATGTTTTTAAGAAGGGAGGCGTACCCGATGATGCCCCTTCTTATGAAGTCAAAGCTCCCATGGGAGTGCTCAATCTTTTGACTGAGGCGAATGTCGTTCCCTCAAAGGCAGAAGGTCGTCGCATGATTACCCAAGGCGCGGTGAGATTTAATGACGGCGATAAGATTTCAGATCAAGATTTTGAAATCAATTCCACTCACAAGGGACAAGTTCTCAAGGTGGGCAAGAGAAAGTTCTTAAAGCTCATCTAGAGTGGGGAGAGTTGAATGTCTAAAAGAAGCTTAAAGCGCTCTATTAATGATCTCAAAGATGCCCTCGATTTTGATGATAGCTTTGATCAAAAATTAGTAGATGCCTTTGCTTATATTGAAGCGAAAGTTAATTTACTGCCCCAAGATGCTCCGGTCTCAAGCCTTGATGAAGGTGCGTTTCCGCTCCCAAAAGAATTAAAAGATCTCACAGAGGGCTACGCCCTCTTTAGCGATGGCGCTTGTCGCGGCAACCCTGGGCCTGGTTCTTGGGGAGTGCTTGGACAAGATTCAAAGGGCGATGTTCTCTTTGAGGCCAGTGGTGTGGATGTGCCCACTACAAATAATAAAATGGAGCTCTCAGGAGCGATTGAAGCGCTACGCCAGCTAGAGTCACACCTTGAAGGCGTGCCCCAGTGCCCGGTCTATCTCTTTAGTGACTCTAAGTACGTTCTTGATGGGATTAAATCTTGGATGCCCTCTTGGAAAAGACGCGGCTGGAAGAAGGCCGATAATAAGCCGCCAGAAAATCTTGATTTGTGGCAAGAACTTGATGTGCTCACAACAAAGTATCCTCAATTGCACCTCGTGTGGGTGAAAGGCCATGCTGGTCATCCCCAAAACGAACATGTTGATCGCCTGGCCAATCGCGCACTTGATGAGGCCGGATTATAGTTAAGGAAATTCGCATGAAACAAATTGGACTTGTTCTACTTTTTATTCTCACCGGCTGTGCTTCAAGACCGTTTACTCACGGTGATAGCGAACACAAAACACTTGCGGTTATGTGGATGCAAAACTCCGCTGAGTACCGCGCTCTTAGTTATCAAGCCTATAATGTCGCAATTGACCGCCTCAGAGAACTTTCTCGCTCAAGACGTAAGTCTAAGCTCCCGATGGCGGTAGTGCTCGATATCGATGAGACTGTGCTCGACAATTCTCCTTATGAAGTCACCAACATTTTGGCCGATCGACCTTACACTCCCAAGACTTGGGACGAGTGGGTGGATAAGAAAATTGCCAAGGCACTTCCAGGTGTTGTGCGCTTTTCTGGTGAGGCCACAAAGCTTGGTATCGAGCTCTTCTACGTTTCTAATCGTCGCATCAAGGGTCTTGAGAGCACTTATCAAAATATGCTCGATGAGAAGATTGTCGTAAAGCGCGAGAATATTTTTCTTAGAACCACAACTGACAGCAAGAAAGATCGTCGCAGTGAAATCATGCAAAATTACGATGTGGTGATGCTGGTGGGGGACAATCTCATTGATTTTCATGAGAGTTTTGAGAATCTACCCAATTCCTCGCGCTCAACCTTCGTAGATTCCTATTCGCAAGAGTTTGGGCGCAAGCTCATTGTGATTCCCAACCCCATGTATGGGGCTTGGTTAGACGCTATTTATGGTGGTGAGGAAAGTGAGGCCGTGCGCGCGCGCGTGCGCACTGAACACCTCTACCCAATTCCGTGACTTGAAAGCCTGAAGAGGCAAAGGTAATCTTTTAACATAAACGATTTTCAAAGGATGAAGACAATGATGAAGAGTGGAATCAAACTCGCTTGTGCAGTTCTCGTGACAAGCTCGGCCCTCTTTCTTACTGGTTGTAAGCAAGACGGTGGTAAAGTTGAATTAAAGAACGATGACCAAAAAACGCTGTACGCTCTTGGACGTCTTATCGGCCAGAGAACAATTCCAGCGATTAAATTTACTGAAGAAGAAGCCCGCGCTCTAGGTGCCGGTCTTGCTGATCAGGCCGCTGGCAAAGAAGAAACTGTGAATCTTGAAGAGTACGCTCCAAAAGTTCAAGAGCTTATCAAGAATCGTCTTAACCAAGAAAATGATGTTCAAAAGAAAGCGGGTAGCGACTATATCGAAAACTTCCTCAAAGAAGAGGGCGCCAAGAAAACTGAGTCAGGCCTTGCTTACAAAATCATCACTGCTGGTGATGAGAGCATGAAACCAGGCGCTACTGATGAGGTTGAAGTTCACTACCATGGCACACTCATTGACGGGACAGTGTTTGACTCATCTGTTGAGCGTGGCAAGACAATTAGCTTTCCGCTAAACCGCGTGATTCCAGGTTGGACTGAAGGTCTTCAACTCATTGGAAAGGGTGGAAAGATTAAGCTCGTGATCCCTGCTGAACTTGGCTACGGCGACAAAGGTGCCCCACCAAAAATTCCGGGCGGTTCAACACTGATTTTTGAAGTAGAACTCTTCAATATCAAGAAGGGCCCAGAGGCCGCTGGCGGCGCTAAGAAATAAGGCAAAACTAATTAATATTAGTGACTTATAAAGGAAGCTCCCAAGATTTGGGAGCTTTTTTTATTTTAGTTTTTGGCCCCAGTATCCGAATCGGGTTTACAATGACCAAAACCCACTGCCAGTGAGGAATCCATGGGCGCTAAGAAAAAAGAGGCCAGAGGTAAAATCCACAACCACAAAGCTAAGCTTTCGCTGGTCGATCCCTTGGAAGTGGGCACGGTGACTTTCGCCTGCGACTTGTACCCAGAGTACAGCTCATCTTTTATCGAGCAGGCTAGAACCGTATCTAAGCGCGCTAAGTCTGTTGCAAAGAAAAGAGCGGCTTAAGACCAAAAAAAGGCCCATTCGCATGGGCCTAGGTAGCTTATTTAATTTTTGCCACTACTTCTAATTCAACCAGAGGCCAGCTCTTCTTGATGCCGTCCATAGTGTGCATATCACCACAGATTTCCGCTAGGGCGTAGTAAGCCTTAGAAAATCCTAATTGAAGGAGATCGAGAGATCCCGTAAAGACGTAGTCTCCATCTTTATTCTTGTAGTACTCAAAGTAGACGTCATTGTCTTTCTTTCCGATCGTCATTTCTGCTTTGACCACTTGGTTTACTTCGTCCACTTCCTCGATTTCCACTTCAATATAGCGACCACCCCAGTTCTTAAAGAGACCTTCGGTGATATTCATATCGCGCGCCTCGGCCCCTGCATCAATAGAGTGCGAGTCAATTTTTAGTGTGGCGCCCTTCATGAGTGACTTAAAGTCTTTTGCAGTCTTTGGAACTTTCCACTCAATTGTCTTAAATGTTCCAGAGACGGCCGTTTTATTGGCAAATTTAAAACCGGTGAACTTGATTTTTGGATTTTCAGTGAGTGTCACTGCACTAAAGGCGTTGAGAGACAGGCCAAGCATGGCCAGGGCAAGAATTTGCTTCATGAAAAAACTCCGTCAGATAAACTATTTAAAGTCTGATTATACTACCCAAGTATGAAACGAGTGTGGACTTTTGTTAAACGATTTCAATAAAATTTTTGGCAAAAAAAAGGCCCACCGAAGTGGGCCCCTTTATAAGAATCTTTGGTTGCCGCTAATTAGTTAGCAGGCTTGTACCAGCAAAGTGGACGAACGCCATCAGCATAACCATCAACGCGGTTACATGTACCAACGAGGGCGTCTGAGTCACTTACGTCGTCGTAAGCTGATTTGTCACAAAGTGAGCCATTGAAGTAAGTATCGAGACGACACTGAGCAGCAGGGTGGTTGTCATTTGTGCTAGAAACTACGCGAGTATCTGGAGTTTCATACTTAAGCTCTGTGTTTGAGTTAGCAAGAGCATTGAAGAGGTTAGCAAGTGAAAGACCAGCTAGAGCTCCACGGTGACAGATAGCGATTTCTTCTTCGTTTGTGAAGTTAGCAGCACACTTGTCGAGAACAACTTGTGGAAGTGTAACGTCTTTCATCATAGCTACGTTATCATCTTTTTCAGCATACTTTCTGAAACACTTTGAAGTTCCGAAGTAGTCAGCTTGACCTTCGTTTGAAGCCCATGAAGAACCCCACCAGCTTCTCTTCTTAGGGAAACCACCAATGTGGTGACCGATTTCGTGACATACTACAGTTGCGAAAGCGTCTTCAGTGATGGTGTCGTGACGAGCAAGACCACCAAACATAGATACTTTCCAAGTGTTGCCAACTTGTTGGGCGTAAGCATTTACCGTCCCGTCAGTCCACTTTCTCTCAACTTGAAGAGTTTTGCCAAGGCCAGCGATGATTGGAGCGTAGATAGCTTCAACACCGTCAATAACTTCGTTGAAGCGAGCTTCTGTCATTGTCTTGTTAGCGCTTTTGTCGTTTGGAGCAATCCAGAGGTTGTTGTCTTCAACAATCCCTGAAGTACCGTGCATGTCACATGTGTAAGCTGGGCTTGAAAGTAGTAGGCCTGCCACAACGGCCAGAATTCCATTTCTCATATTATCTCCTCCTTGAATCCAAGAATAATGTCAGCTCCGTGCCAACTGATTATTAGAATTGTGTTAATAATCATTTCTCTCCTCGCAACGCTTTGTCTATTCTCTCAAAATAGTTGTCAGTTATTGTTAGGATTTTATTTGCAACTAATTCGCATATATAACTTATTGAGAAGAGGACTAAATGTTTAAAATTGTGGTTTTCATCCCCGTAGAGAGCAAAGAAGAAGTTAAACGAGCAATGTTCGTCGCAGGTGCAGGCGTGCAAGGAGCATACGAGAATTGTTCATTTGAGACGATTGGAGTCGGTCAATTTCTCCCGCGCCAAGGAGCGAAGCCGGCCGTTGGTGAAGTCGACAAACTCGAATATGTTCAAGAGGCGCGGGTGGAAATGCTCTGTCACCCCGACAATTTAAAGCGCGTGATTCGCGCCCTTTGTGAGGCCCATCCCTACGAGGAGCCGGCTTATGATATTATTCAAACTATTAACCCTGATGAGTACGCCTAATTTGGATAAGAGAGTATCTATGTATGCACGGAATTTTTGGGCCTTAATTCTCTGCCTAGCGGTTTTATCTTCTATGCTTGCTTCTGCACAGGAGCCTGAGGACGCCAATAAGAAGTTTGAAGAGGCCCTCAAAGCGAAGATGGAAAAAGATCGTCAACTCATTGAGAGCTTTATGAATGACGATCTTTTTAAAAGGTTTGATCAGATGTTTGAACAGATGACAAAGGACTTTGAACAAGGTCACTTTGAGAGTTTGCAGAAATTCTTTGACCCTAATCACTTTGATACCTTTCTCGATCAAAGTGGGCTTTTTCAAGGTCTCGACCTAGGTGAAGGTAAGTGGATTGAAAATAGGCATGAGCGAATTTTGGTTTTAAAAATCGCACTCAAAAAAGAGGAGCCACTCAATATCGAAATTAAAAACTCAAAAGTGAGAGTTTCAGGTGAGGTGAGCGTGACTCAGCAAAATCCTTTCCCTGGAACAGGGCCTAAAGAGATCACGACGATCAGAAAGATTAATCAAAGTTATCAAATCCCTAAAGATGTCGATGCTACGAAGCCCAAATTTGAGAACAAAGATGGAAGTGTCTTTATTCGCTTTGCCAAGATTGGTGTAGTGCCTGAACCCAAGGGGACCCCTGATAGACGACCTATTGAACCTGCAGAGGGTGATATTACCATTTGATAGCTCGATGCGTCTTAAAAGGGCTTGCGCCAAATCATTCTTGAACTATAATTAATTTATAAAGTTAATTAATAGGAATAAGTGATGAAGCTAAAATGGATTTTACTTCTCACTCTTTGTCTCGCGAGCGGTATTTGTCGAGGTGAAAGAGTGCTTTTAACCACCGTCTTTCGCCCGAAAATGTATCTCAATTACCACCTCACCGAGCAAATGAATGATCTCTATAAATACATTCATAAGGTGCAGGGAGGCACGGTCACTGATCCCGTTTCAGAGCGAGGCTTTAAGCCCAGGCAAATGCGCCTTAGAAATCGCATTGAAATGATGAATATCTCAAATGTCGGACAGACCGTTTCAATCTTTATTAAAAAGGATTCACTCTTTTCAATTGTTGGCGGTGGTCCTTCGAATGTTTCCTACCGCGTTCCAAATGACACCGTTTTATTCAAAGACATCAGATTGCCTCCAGGAGATCGACAGGAGTTTTTTCTAGATTTACTTGCTGCTGATCTGGATTCTTCACCAAATTTTAAAATTCCCTACAGCATTGGAGACACCGAGCACGGGAACCTCTCTTCTGGAAGCTATGATTGGAATCCAAACCGCGCTCTTTCTCATAGCGTTTGGATGGCGTCGGGGATTGCGCTCGAGTTTCGCATTAAAGAAGATCGAGGCGCGGTCATTGCCTCCTTGGCCGTATACGATAATTCCGCACCGCGATCGCAGTCGACTATTAACGGTCCAAATTTTGTAGAGCTCAATGGTGGCAGGGCATTTTAAGGATCAATCTCAGTCAGGATTTACCCTCGTTGAGATTATCATTTCTATAGGCATTCTTTGTTTTGTGACTCTGGCCCTGATTAGGGCGGCCGGTGTTGGTTATCAAAACCTCAGAGGAATCGAAAAGTCTTCGGACTATGATGGAGTTTTTCAACTCGAATTGGCCCCACTGCGAGTCGTGGATTATCAACGCTTTCTAGAAGTCGTCAATGGCGTCTTTCTCACAAATGGTGACTGCCTTAAAACAGCTGGTGGCACTTCTAAAGATGCCATACTTCTTTCTTGGCGCAATTGGAGACCTAAAGAGAGTTACTGTATTGATGTTGTCAAAGTTGAGGAGAAGCTTGAGCGAAGTGTGGTTGATGTTAAGTTTCGCGCAGTTTTTAGAAAGAGGCTTGAAGACGATACGACTAAAGATGATGAGAGATTTCTTGTGCTCAGGCGGTCTCGGTGAAAAAAAGAATTTTTCTTAGCGATAGCGGGTTTACCCTGGCCGAATTTATGGTGGTCGCGGGGATCATTGGCCTAGTTGCCTACGGATTTATTTCCTTTAGTTCTATTGCTTCAAAGAATTTCTCTCGAATTTTTAAAAAGTCCGGAACCATTCAAGGCAAGTCCCTTCTTCAGTTAAAACTTCAAAATTCCATTCCAAGTAGCAGTGCCCCCTATTATATATCTACCAGCACTGGGGAATTGGTTCGCGCCATTATTCCGATACCGGGTAAGTGCGGACGCATGGATTCTGATAGTTCTTGCGCTGAAGATATTTCACTTATTTACATTAAAGAAACGCCAGGAATTGATTTTAGTCTTCCTGTTATTTGTCATCTTGATAACCCGGGAACTGATCCCACTTTTATTGTCGATCTCAATTATTCCTCTCACACGAGTATCTCAGTTAATGAGAATACATTTGAAGTTAAGATGAAGACCTTTGGAGAGGGAAATCTATCAAAATCCATTCATCTCAATCCTGGCAATATGGTGGCCCTGGCGACGTCCTTTGCCTCTCCTACCTGGATATTAACAACTCCAGCGACTCAAACGACTTGGACTCAGGATGCCAAGACTGGGGTGGTAAGAGGTGATGAGGGGATTACTAAGGATTGTTTGCACCATTTAAAAATTGAAAGAGTCGAAAAGGATATTGTCTTTTATGACCTTAGTCGTCTCTATCGTTTTAAGGCGCTCCCAATCTATTTTAAAAACCTTGGCCCAGAAAGCATGCCCAGTGAGGTCGCCCGTAGTGAGCGCTATTCTGCGCAAGAGTATCCACTTAAGTTAAGTAATATTATTATTAAGTCCATAGGTCGAACTCGTGTGGCCAAGGGCAAGGATCAGACTAACGAAAATGAGCGCAGCCTCATTGGTCTCTTTGACTGCACCTTAAATAGTTTTGCCGTTTCATGTCCCAAGGAGGAAGCGATTACATCCATCGAGGCAGAGCGGCTTCGTATTGATAGTCGTTATAAAATCTCTCTCACAACATCCTCGGGGTCCCTTAGATCTGCTTCACAATGGTATGAGACAACTTCCAGAGCGCAAGAATCTAGCTGTGGCCCAGATTATTGTCCGGCCACTAGCTTAGATATTGAGTCCTATGACCAAATTCCCTATTTGAGCTTGGACAGTGAAAGCGAGGTCCGCTTGGCCGACAATATGTTTAGTATGATTAAGCAAAAAGAGCTTCAAGCTTTGAGGCTTAGATGGCAACTCCCTGGCACTCAGGGCAAAGAAGAGTTTCTTCATGTCTACTTTAGATAGAGTCTTTAGAAATGAGCGTGGAGGCCTCGCCTTTTCATTGGCGGCCGCGACGATGGCCGGGATGATGATCATGCTCATTATGCGCTATACGGAACTTGCACGCTCGACTCAAAGTAAGGCCTCTCAAAATGTTAAGCTAGGCTCTGAATTGCAGTCGGCCGCTGAGACGTTCTATACAGCGCTAGAAAATCAGGAAATTGAGTACTACATCAAAACCTCAAGTTGCGGTGTAGTTCGGCCCTTTCTCTCAGCACTTAAGTACGGATCGGGTTGTGATGAGAAGGTGAGCCTCTTTGTTTCAGATCACTCCAATGGCCTACTCTATGGATATAAGAAGGGTTGTGTAATTGGTAAGACTGGCAGTAATTGTGTCAGTAATGGCAGAGAAGAGCTCTTAGAGATTGACCCAAAGATTCATCGGATCGATGAGCTCTCTCCATTTGTTAAAAGTTCATTTAAATTTAGCATCGTCGATATTATCGCTTCGACTAAGGAGATCAAAGTTCTTGCGATCTCAGAAGTGAAGGGTGAGAAGAAGGGAAATAATAAGCGCTTTCATGAGTTTACAATTAATAATTCAATGCTCAATAAGGCCCATCTTGAACAGGATGGACGAGTTACTGAGGAGAGTCCTTCGCATCTCAATCGCTGCAGAGGAACGCCTTGGGGCACGCTGCAATTTTTTAATCCTACGACTCAAAAATGTGAAGAGTTCTCTTCGCTTTGGGGAATGGATGGTCTGATTTTTTATAAAGAGAGATACTTTGGTTTTCAGCAATCCTCAGGACAGGTTTACGACCTTCTAAATGCTGTTCTAGGTCGCGAGGCGATTGTTGAGGAGAAGGGAAGTGTGGGGGGCAAGAAACTCTTTCCTGCTTATAAAAAGTCTGAACTTAGAAATGTGAATGATCTCACTACTATTGACGATACACTCTTTGGTGTTGAAGGCAGTGGTCCGTCTTCCAAAATTATCTACTTCGATAGTAAGAATCAAAAGTCTGTGGATGTCTGTGATCTTGCAAAGATGGGCTGGCCTGTGACCTTTCTAGGTATTTTGGCCTCCAGCCGCTCGCACGACATTTCTCAGATGGTTGAGCGAGAGCGCGCTCACTTCCTCGTCAAGGCCGCTGATGGACGATTACTTAATATAATTGTTCAAGTAAAAGGCAGAGAGTTTCGCTGTTATGGTGTCTTTGATAGCACCGAACAAGAGATCGAGTACAAGCGCACCTACGGCTTTGATCGCTCGTTTCCCACTCATCCAATTTCCATTTAATTGCTCTAAGTACCTAGTTTCAGAGAGTTAAGCTCATTGGCTCGCTAAGTGTAGTAAAATACTAAAGATCTATCCCGAGTCATCCGATAGGGTACTCATGAAAAGACTACCTCTACCCCTCTATGTTCTCCTTGCTGCCGGTGTGTTCTGGACCTACCGGGTACTTGCGCTTGATTACGATTATGGCAAGGCCCAAGAATTTCAGGTGCCCGAGCGTCGAGTTTCTGTGATTGCAACCGATACGGGATATTATCCGCGCGAGTTTAGCGTGTTTGAGGGTGAAAAGGTCCAATTCTTTGTCACTTCAACTACTAAAACTCCCTCGTGCATGATGATTCCGGGGCTCGAGCTCTTTATGGCCGCTGAAAAAGGTCAGGTGAGTGAGGGCGAGGCTTATTTTAAGCGCCCGGGGGTATATGAGTTTGAATGCCCAGCTGGAAAGATAAAGGGCAAGATTACAGTACTAGAGCGCCCTGAGAAAACTAGGGAGCGCCAAATGAAGCGCGAGCTTGCCTCGGAGAAAGTTCGAGTCTGGATTCCGCGCGAGAGATAGGGCAGAGGCTTATGTCGAGCGTTTTTAGCGATGCTATTGAACAGTTTTTATCCCCGATTAAGAGCTTGCTCGATGACCCGAGTGTATCGGAGATTATGATCAACGGCTCACAAGAGATTTTCGTCGAGCAAAAAGGCCTAGTCCATAAAGTTCCCAATAAATTTCAAAGTGAAGACGCCCTCAATTCGGCCATGCGAGCAATTGCTCAGAGTGTGGGAAGGGTGATTGATGCTGATAACCCGCGCCTTGATGCCAGACTCCCAGATGGCTCTCGTATTCACGTGGTACTTCCACCTATGGCGAGACAGGGAACGACCGTTGCCATTCGTAAGTTTAGTGAAGAGAAGCTCACCCTCAATGACCTCATCAGTTTTGGGTCGATGAGTAAGACTGCTGCGCGCTTTTTGGATGTTTGTATCTACCTTGGAAAGAACGTTATCGTCTCTGGAGGTACAGGCTCTGGTAAGACAACCATGCTAAACGTTCTTGGCACGCGCATTCCAAAGACTCAGCGATTAATTATTATCGAGGATGCCAGTGAACTTCAAATCCACGCCGATCACGTCGTGTGTTTTGAAACGAGAAAGGGCGATCCCACCAGAGGAATTACTGAAGTGACAATTAGAGATCTGGTGGTCTCTTCAATGCGTTTGCGCCCAGATCGTATTATTGTTGGTGAGGTTCGTGGTGAGGAGGCGCTTGATCTTATTCAGGTAATGAACACTGGTCACGATGGCTCGATGGGTACTGTTCACGCTAACAACCCTGTTGATGCCTGCACGCGCCTAGAGACCCTATGTCTCATGGGTGATACCAAGATTCCGCCAGACGCCATTCGCAAAATGGTGGGCTCGGCGATGCAAATTATTGTTCAATGTAGTCGCTATCATGATGGTGGACGCCGCGTCTCGCACATTAGTGAGATTCTAGGCATTGATAAGAATGGCAACTATGTTTCAAGAGATATCTTTCGCTGGGTACAAACTGGCAAAGACCCTGAGACTGATCGCTATATTGGCGAGATGGTGGCCTGTAATTATGTGCCGACCTTCTTTGAGGATATTGTGGTCAATAAGCTTCCCTTTCCCAAGCGCGATTTCATCTCGCCTGAGTGGTATACAAACCTAAAAAAACAAGCAGCTTAATTTAAGAGAGAAAGTCTCTGATTATGAGTGCTCCTAAAGTCATATGAGTCTTTGGGCAGATGAGTATCATCTCGTTAAGTTCGAGTTCACTCGCCTCATTTTCGATGAGGTAGATGCTTTGATTTTGATGAGTCCTAAGAGTGAGTCGTGCGAGTTGATTGCTCTCAACAGAGTGGGGATTTTCTAAAAGAGTCTTGGTCTCAACATCAATCTGGGATTGGAGAGACTCGACATAGGTTAAAACTTCATTGTAGCGGCCCTTAAGGATGATTTCATCTGAGATCTTCAAAGGTCTTTCACTAAACCAAATAATCATTGCACTAAGTTCTTCAGAGACTCTAACAGAGTCGCTGTTCTCTGCGAGAAGGAGCGTTTGATCAAATGTGCTTGAGAGTGTGAGGTTGACGACGCTTCCAGGGCCAAATTCTGATTGTCTAAGATCGCCATATTGATAGATCTCATTGACTTTGACCTCTTCTTCATTTGGATAGCAGTAGAGCTTTTGGCCTGGTCTTAGCACTCCACTGTCAATTCTCACATGAGTGGTCTTTGAAGAGAGATCGGTGGCGAGGACCCGCGCCGTCATCCTTAACTGCTTCACATGGTCGGCCCTGACAGGAAGGGTCTCTAGTAGTTCAAGTAAAGTCGGCCCATCAAACCATTTCATATCTTGATTGGAGACGATATTGTGGCCCTTTAGTGCGCTAATAGGGAGAAAATGAGTTTCAACTTCTATTTCACTTAGGTAGTCTTTGATTTTTTTTGAATATTCATAGAATACTTGCTCGGGATTATTTGCAAGATCGAGCTTATTAACACAAATAATGAGGGAGCGCGCTCCTAGAAGGGCGCTGATGAGTAAGTGACGCTTTGTTTGTGTGGTCACTTGTGTTGTTGAGTCCACAATCACTATGGCGGCATCAACTTGAGAGGTTCCTGAGCACATATTTGGTGTGAATTCCTCATGCCCTGGGCAATCGCAAATAATGTAGCGTCTCTTGCTGGTTTGAAAGTAGCGGTAGGCAACATCAATGGTAATGCCTTCTTCGCGCTCTCTACTTAGACCATCAGTTACCCGTGCCAAGTTGTAGTGATTATCTTCTTTGATACTTTCTAATTGATCGTCTTTTAGCATCTTGCTATCAAAGAGCAGCCGTCCTATGAGGGTTGACTTGCCATTGTCGACACTGCCAACAACACTAAAGCGCAATAATTTGGTGTGCTCACTAGAAATAGCCATGTTTTTTTCGCTCTTCCATTGCTGTTTGGGAGACTTTGTCATCGGCGCGCATACCGCGCTCAGAGAGACGTGACTCTGAAATTTCTTGAATGACTTGATCTAGAGTTGAGGCCTCAGATAATTCTCCTCCTGTGCAGGGGAGGTCGCCCATGGTTCTAAAGCGAACTTTTCTTATTTCTACTTGTTCGCCTGGAAATAATTCGAGGTAGGGGGCAAAGGCATAATAGGCACCGGCGCGGTAGAATACCTCTCTCTCGTGGGCAAAGTAGAGGGAGGGGAGTTTGATATTGTGGCGCTTGATATATTCCCAAATATCGAGTTCTGTCCAATTGCTAATCGGAAAAACTCTAAAGTGTTCACCTTCATGCTTTTTAGTGTTGTAGAGATTCCAAAGTTCAGGGCGTTGATGCTCTGGTCGCCAAGAGCCAGAGCTCTCGCGGTGTGAGAAGATTCGCTCTTTGGCGCGCGCCTTCTCCTCGTCTCTTCTCGCGCCACCAATGAGGGCGTCGAATTGATACTTATTTATTTCTTGCATGAGAGCGCTAGACTGAAGGGCGTTTCTTGAGGTTCCCGGTCCTTTTTTCTCAGTGACCAAACCTTTTAAGATACATTCCTCGACACTTCCCACGATCATTTCAATATTGAGCTCTCGCGCGAGCTCGTCCCTAAATTTGAGAGTCTCTGGGAAATTTTGGCCAGTGTCTATATGGAGAAATTTAAAAGGAATTTTGCGAGGATAGAAGGCACGGTGGGCAAGATGGGCAAGTACTGTAGAATCTTTGCCACCTGAATAGAGAATGACGACATTGTTAAATTCTCTTGAGACTTCAAGTAAAATCGCTGTCGCCTCGGCCTCTAGGGCCATGAGATAATCCTGGGCCATGAGCTTACGCTTTCCTATCGCTTCTTAGGGTTTGAATTTTTGTAATGAGAATATCTACGCACTCTTTTACAGTGAGGCCTCTCGTATTTAATTCAATATGTGGTGATTTCGGGGCCTCATAGGGAGCGCTAAGTCCAGTGAAATTGGAGATTTCACCGGCGCGGGCACGTTTATAGAGACCCTTGGGATCGCGCCTTTCGCATTCATCAAGGCCAGTGGAGATATAGATCTCTATATAGGGGTAGGGGTTGATAAGCTCAAAGACGAGGGCGCGATCATTTTCAAACGGAGAGATGAAGGAGGCCAGAACAACCAAGCCTGCGTCTAGCAGATGGTGACAAAGGTGGCCAACTCTTCTCATATTCTCGTGCCTTCCTTGGGCATCAAAGCCCACGTCGCGGTTCATTCCCTGTCTGGTTTGATCGGCGTCGAGATAATAGGTATGAAGTCCCAATTGAAAGAGTCTCTGCTCCACATGGGTGGCCAGTGTGGACTTGCCTGCGCCACTGAGTCCGGTAAACCAAATAAGAAGTGGGCGCTGACCTAGTTTATCTGAGCGCTCACTTGCCGTAATAAGTGATTTATAGGGCGTGAGATTACTTGTCATGGCCTAGTATTGAAGACTGTCTGTGCGCGCGGCCTTGCCCTCATTTGATTTGCCATCAGATTTAAGCAGTTCCTTAACGCGTTTATTCTTAACTTCAGTTAGGTACTTAAAGGCTTCTCGCAACTTTTCATCGGGAAGATCAGTCATATTAAAGAGCTCGTCGTTTTGATCATTCACTTTGCGCTTTGCTAGTCTTTCAAGGTAGGCGATATGGTCATCCCCAAGGAGTCCGCGCTTGAAAGCTTCTTGATATATGGGAGTCCCTGGAAAGGGAGTGAGATACTTGATAGAGGCGGGAACTACCGGAGAGTTCTCAACGAAATCAAACATTTTCTGAAGCGACTCTTCGCTTTCTCCTGGCAATCCCACAATCAAATTGGCCATGACTAGAATGCCTGACTCTAGGGTCATATCAATGGCCTTCATAATCTGGTCCACCGTTTGCTTTTTATTGGTAATTTTTAAAATATCGTTATCAAGTGACTCAACACCATACCAAATTTCCTTGCATCCAGTGTCTCTCATATGAGCAAGTAACTTTGGCTCACACTTTTCTACGCGTGTAGAGCAAGACCACTCAATTCCAAGATCCCCGAGCACTTCACAGAGGTGCCAGGTGCGCTTCATATCGGCGGTGAAGGTGAGATCATTGAGATAGAGATAGTTTGTGCCGTGGAGCTGTTGAAGTTCAGTGAGCTCTTCTTTGACTCTGGCAACCGACTTAAAGCCCATTTTCGGAATATTGACATAGCAGAACGTGCAGCGAGCGTAGCAACCTCGCGCCGTAGTCAGTCCCATTTCAGGAATGGTGGGATTGGCCTTTATTGAAGGGTAGAGCATGAGATCTGGAATTGGGACTGAGTCGAGAGTTTTAATTTGAGGACGCGGATTAGTTTGGATGACCGTGCCATCATCACCTTTAATTGCGATGCCTGTGATATTTCTGGCCTCTTCTTTTGATCTCTTGTTTTCGAGGTGATCCATTAATTCGAGAAATGAGAGTTCACCCTCTTGAAGAACTGCATAATCGGCTTCGCAGGCGCGAAGTATGGGGCCAGGTAAACTCGAAACAAGGGCGCCACCTAGAATGATTTTTAAATCTGGATTTAATTCACGAGCGCGCCTTAGAACTTGTTTATTTTGTGGAACTGAATCGACGAAGGTCGGCATGGCCAGTACGCCACCGCGCTCTGCTGCGCGCTGGGCGGCTTTTTCTGGATCAGATTCCGCACGTAGGTCAATCATCTCTACTTCCCAGCCAGCATCTCTTGCGACGGTGAGAATATAACTCACTCCTTCACTAGGAGTGTGCAAGAGAAATTCGCGCCTTAGCGTTGGGGCTTGATCTGTCGCTGGGAAGATGAGTGTGAATTTAAGGTCGTGATTAGTCGGCAAGCGATTTCTCGATTGGCGAAAGAGTCGCTCTTCCCAAGGGGAGGAGAAATTTTCTACGGTCTCCAACTTGGCGTTTGCCATAGCTGCCTCACAAATTAACTTTCATATCAGTGTGAATAATTCTACCATTGTTATTGTTCTATTCAAAATATTGAATCTGGAGCTTTTCTTTGGTCGACAAGCGAGAGAGCACTAAGCATCATTTTTCTAATCGCGCGGAGCGTTTTAACGTTTCGGCCCGCTGGGTGCGAGATGCAAGACTCTTAGATAAAATGTTTCAAATGTCTGAGGCACACAATCACGATGTCGCCCTAGATATCGCTACTGGAACTGGGCAAGTGGCCAAACGTTTTTCTGGCCGCGTTCGCGCTCTTTATGGGGTGGATATCTGTCAAGAAATGGCGATGCAGAATAAGTATGTGAATGAACTTGTTTACTCCAACGCCGAGTCGATGCCCTTCAAAGACAGCACCTTTGACCTCGTCATTTGTCGTCAAGGTCTCCAGTTCATGGAACTCTATAAAGTAATTAGTGAAATTTACCGTGTTTTAAAACCTGGTGGCAGAGTAGTTTTGGCCCATCTCACTTGTTATAATGAAGGAGATCGCGACGAGACCTTTAAGTCGCTTGAGCTTCGAAATGCCGCAAGGAAAAACTTTTTCACTCCCGATGATTTGCCAAAAATGCTCCTAGAGCACAACCTCACTCCAAGAGACTATTATAATTATCCCTGCCGCGAAACGGTGCTTGATTGGCTAGATCATGGCGCCATGGGTGGAGATCGAGTGGAGGAGGCGATGAATTTCTATCACCTGAGTTCCCTCACTTTTAAGGCCCTTCATCAAGTGACTATCGACAATGGCAAGATTGATGAGACGATGAATATGCAAATTATTAAAGCAACCAAGGCCCTATAGTGAAGCGTCCTTTCTTCATCATTGGCACAGAAAGGTCGGGAACCAATCTTCTGCGCATGATTTTAAACTATGGCCCAGACGTAAGCATTGCTCACCCGCCTCATTTCTTAAAGAATCTCGCGGGCCTAGAGGGCCGCTTTGGTGATTTAAGCATCGACTCAAATCTTAACTCCTTGGTTAAGGCTTCGTTAACCTTTTTGGAGCTCCATCCCTACCAGTGGAATTTGAAGGTGAGTGCCAGTGAAGTGACAGAATATCTTACTAATTCTTCTTATCCACGTTCAGTTCTTGGAATTCAATCTACGCTCTATGACTTCTATGCTAGGCGAGAGGGGAAAGAGCGCTGGGGGTGTAAGAGTACTTTCAGTGTTAGGCATATTCATGAAATAAAGCGCGATCTTCCTGACGCCCTCTTTGTTCAATTGGTTCGCGACCCTAGGGATGTTGCGGCATCGGCCAAGAAAAGTCAGTTTAATCACTTTCATCCATACTTTTCGGCCAAGCTTTGGCAAGAGGAGCAACTAATGGCGAGCTCGGGGCTTGCTAGTTACCCTGATTCTTTCTATGTACTTAGATATGAAGATCTTATTACTTCGCCGTCGACAATTACAAAAGATCTGTGTCAGTTTTTAGGTATTGAGTTTACTGAGTCCATGCTCAGTTACCACCAAGGAAGTGAGGCCAAGAAGTCGAGTTCTCTTAGTCGCTCTTGGATGAATACTGGAAGGGAAATTCTAAGTTCGAATTCTGGAAATTTTGAGCGAGGATTATCTTTAGCCGAAGTCTCGCTTGTAGAGTCCCAGTGCTATATTCAAATGAAAGATTTTAATTACCCACTCCAAAATGCTCTTTGCGATCTCGAGAGATTAAGATTTAAATTGAATTGCAGAGTTCCCTGGCGCTTTTATCTAAGCGACTTTTTACAAATGATTTTAATGCAACTTTCACTCTTTAAGAGTGATAAGAATAACGGGTTAAGGATAGCAAAATTTTGGTTTGTAAAGGCCTTGAGAATTAGACTGCTTCTTGGCCCCAAGCGGAGGACAAGCTGAAGAATCCATTTCGTAGAGTTGTCATTATACTTAGTGCTCCAAGAAGTGGTTCTAGCTTTCTCTATTCGCTCCTTTCTAAACACCCGGAGATTATCTCCTTTGCCGGAGAGGAGTCGCCATTATTAAAGGCAACTCTTTTAAGCACAGCTCGAGCAGCAGATTTAGTCGCGCCTAATTATGATGATTCTAAGCTCACTCTTCGAGAGAGCGATTTGGACCAATTCTTTGTTCTCGCTAGAAAAATGCTTGGGACTTATAGTGAGACTTCCCCTGTCAGTCATTTAGAACACTACCGTACAAGATTTTCTTGGCAGTGGGGACACATTAAAGAATCTCTATCAAATCAAGAGATTAAAAGCTCTGATCTTGAAAGTTGGCTAGGGACTTTAGGTGAAAGGGCCAAGGATGCCCAAGGGCTCTACGAGGGTCATAAAAGTAACCATTCAGAATATCTCTTATCTAACTCTGACTTTATAGAAGACACTCCCTACACTTGGGCACACGGTTTTGGTGCAGTTCATGACAGTGAGATCGCTAGCAGCACTTTGCTTCTAAAGACTTCAACTCATAGTTATCGCATTGAAAACCTGCTAGAAATTTTTGAGGGGAGTGATATTTCATTTATCTATCTCAAACGCCATCCCTACGCCACGGTAAATGGTCTTATTGACGGTTGGAATTTTCCAGGGTTTCACAGTTTTAACTTAAGAAAGCACTACGCCCAACTTGGCCCAATGGGCGACGGTTTTTGGAAATTTGATCTCTATCCTGGATGGGGCAGGGATCTTAGTCTACCTATTGAAGAGATTGCACTAAAACAATGCCTACTTAATCATCAGGCGATTCTTAAGAGTCAAAAAAAACTTGCACTTAAATTTTTTGAGCTCTCCTACGAAGATCTTTGCCATTCAGATATAATTGGACCCCTCTTTGAATCCCTTATGAAGTATCTTGGCCTTTCTGACTGGAGACCTGATCCTATTCTCTCTGAAAAACGAGTGATGAGCACAAGTGAGGAGGGACCTGAGCGCTGGCAAAAAAGAAGGTCATACTTTGAAAGTCTATTTTCTAAATATCCACAATTTGATGAACTTGTATCGAATTTGGTGATGAGATAAGAGATGAAGCTCAGTGAATACGCTCCACTTGTAAGGGTCCTCCTGTGCAAACCTCAGTTTGCATTTAGTGATGAGACTTGTCTTCACTATCAAAAAAGCGATGCCAAACTTATAGCAGCAGAGATATCAAATCTAGCGCTACTCTATGAGTCTCTGGGTGTTGCAGTCTCATGGCTCAATCCCACTCAAGAGAAGGTATTGCAGCACCAACTCAATGATTACTTCTTTTGTCGCGATCAAATCATTCGGCTTCCTGATGCGAATTACCCTGCACCTATGGGGGTTAAAGAGAGAAGTGCTGAATATGAGATTATTTGCGATTTTCTTGGCCCAAGTTCTCCAATATCCGGCCTAGGTTCAAGCGAGGGAGCTGACATTCTATGGGCGAGCTGTGAAGACCTAGTTGTGGGAGTGGGTAAGCGAACTTCGCTTCAAAGCGCTCTCGCGCTCAAGGAATTTTTAGCGCCACATTTAATTAATGTTCACATGGTTGCGATCGAGTTTCAGGTGTGTCAGCACTTACTTGGTGTAGTTCAATTTATTTCAAAGGGGCGAGCGCTTGTTAGATCTAAGTTCGCCCCAAAACAACTACTGGCCCTCTTAGATGAGCTCAAAATTGAAGTCATTGATATTCCTGAGATCTCGGAAGTAAGCAGGTCTCAGGCCATGAATGTGGTTTTAATTGATGAGCAGCGCTTGGTTATGCCAACAAATTGCCCGCAGATGCGAACACTTTATCAGTCTCTAGGCTTTGAATGCTTTGAAGTTGATATCTCAGAGTCCATCAAAGCGGCCGGTGGTATTGCATGTCTCACCGGCATCCTAGAGCGCAAATCGCTCCCTTAGAGCTGCGGCCTGGTTCCTACAATCAAAATAAGGGCAAAGACTAGTCCGATTGCGACTTCTAAACTGTGGTTCTTCGAGATTTTAAGTAACTTTTTCATGGTGATCCTCCAAACTCTCTCTGCAATCAATAGCATCCATTGCACGAAGAGTCCGGCCACTATGAAAAAATGTAGGGGTAAGTATAACGTAGCCTATAACACACCAATAGACACGGTCTGCGATTCCACCTAGTGAGAGATGGACGTGATAAATGAGAAAAACCGGCAAATGCGTGGCCAGGAAGATCGCTATCGTCTTTGTGTCTGCGTCGAGCCGGTGCTTGTTCATTGGTCTAAGGGTTGTAAAAGTAATGTAGATGAGGGCCATGTAGCCAAAGCCGACAATGATCATAAAAGGCCAGCCTCCAATAACCCCGGCCGAAAGGAAGATATTGTGTGGATCTTTAAAGGAGTTATAAGTGTCGACATCTCCATCGCCTGCACTGGTCATGAACTTATAGAGAATTCCAAGTCCCGCGTGAGGACTTCTTAAGAAGAGATCACCGCCGCGAACGACTTCATCCCATCTCGTTTCAAAACCATTTTGGGCGGGACGCCCTAGCAGCGCGCGCTCACCAGAGGCAACCTCATAGAGAGTGTCTCCCACCACCGGGGCCAGGAGGGCGAGGCTGATGCTCATAGAGGCCAAGACAAAGAGTCGCCCAAGTTGTTCGGCGCGAGTGCGCGAGCCCAAAAAGAAGAGTGAGAGTAGGCACGCCAGAAAAACAGAGCCCATCGCGGCCTTGGTGGCAGTAAGGGCGACGGCAAAGAAAGAGAGGGCGGTAATTGCAATGGAGCCCATCACTTTTGGCACAGAGACTTTTTCACTAAAGAGCTTGGGCCAGCGAGAGACCAGAAAGATTGCGGCCACACTACTCATGGTAACCATATGGGGAATATGCTTTGTGATGCCCACAAAGCGGCCGCCTCTAAACATACTTGGCCCAAAGATGGGAAGTAACATAAGCGAGATCATGACAATGACTACCGAGTGCCAGAGCATGACTTTTACAAAGCGCTTTACTGGGTAGTGCAAGGGGAGGATGAGGCCATAGAGACCAACCGTCATAAGCGCCATGATGGCGCCACTTATTTGAAAGAGCATCGACTTATCTGGGTGGACAAAGGCGATTTGCACAAAGGTCTGAATGCACAGAACGGCGACAAAGAGAGTGAGGTAAATGGCGTAGAGCCTCGCCCCAAGACTCCAGATGCCCTTTCTCAGTGAGAGAAGGAAGCCGGCCCCAAAAATGAAGTTACCTAGAATATTGACATAGGGGTGAATGCCACCTTGGTAGATGAGAGGTGGGATGTTGTAGGGGATGAAGTGAGCAAAGGCCAGGGAGAGCTTAGAGACAAAGAAGAGGCTAACTAAGGCATCTCCAAAAAAGAGCGTCCACATATTGGGCGTCTGTGCATCGAGAGTCTCTTGTTCGTTCATTAAATCCTGTCGTCGATGGCGATAACGGTCAGAGCAGAAGTGAGAATAACACTGAGAATACTGATGGCCTTCCAGGTATCGTTGCTGATGATTGGCTCTCTGTCTTTAATAAAGACCACATCATTAGATTGAAGCTGGTACATTTGAGTGTGTCCCTCTTCGAGAGCTTCACTCATATTAAATTTAGTAGTCTTGGCGCCTTGCTTACCTTCATTGCTAATAAATACTTTTTCAAGGTCGGCATCTCGCTTCGTTCCCCCTGCAAGACTCAAAAGCGTGGTGAGTTGCATGCCTTTAGGGATGTGGTAGAGGCCTGCATTTTCAATTGAGCCTAGAACGCGAATGGAGATGAGCTCCTGATCACCATAGGACTGATAGATATACTCGGCCGGGCGACCGGGATTTACTTTTAGCTCAGATTCAAAGCTTGATGAATCCAGTTGGGCAAAAGCAATGTTGGAGCAAAAAAGCAAAGAGCTTGTACAAATAATGGTGCATAGGGATCGAATAAGTTTGTTCATGGTCTCTCGGCTGGCGATAGTTAAAATTTTTAGTTATTTTGTACATTATGCCAAAGCAGAGCTCATGAGTCACTGTCAAGCAACCGATAAGACGATAAATTTAAGAAAGTTAAGAGATGGATAATACTGAAGTTCAAAACTATTCTATAGCGAGCGCCCTCTTTCAGGTTCTCGGGAAGTGGAAGATCTTGTTGCTCCTTGCCATGATCTCCGTGCTCTGTGCCCTTTTAAAGCACAAGTTCTTTCCCGTTTATCCCGGTCAGGGAAAGCTGATGATCAAAGATCAGGGCGGCGCTTCACTGGGCACAGTGCTGTCGGAGTTTGGGGGCAAGAGCTCACTTACAGGGCCACAAAGCACTGAAGCGCGCATGGAGCGCTCACTGGCCTATCTTGAAACCATGAATTTTAGCGAGCAACTTGCGCGCGAATTGTGGCGACAACTCCACGACAAAGAACTTCCAGAGGCCATTCACAAGGAGCTCTTCTCCTTTTTGGCCGCTCTCAAGCTTGAAGTCGACAAGGCCCCAGACGATGTGGATGCGGCCCGACAGCAAGAGCGACTGGCCCACTGGCTCAGACATAAATTGAGTTGGAACTCTATGAAAGGCGGCCAGTTGGTCTTGAGTATTAAGACCGATCGCCGCGCCTGGACTACATACCTAATTAACGAGTCACTTGAACTTGCTAAGAAGCAACTCACCAAGCGCGAACTCGAGGATGTAGATGAGGCCACGGCCTTTTTTAGAAGAGAAATGGAAGAGGTTGAGCGCCGCCTAGATCTTCTAGAGAAATCAACCATCAATAAGCTTCAACAATCTAAGATTCTCAACCTCGAAGCGGCCCAGGGTGAGGCAAATGAGTATCTCACTGGGCTTCAAAAGAATATTAACGATCTTCAGCTTAAGATTCGTGAAGGTGATGCCCTCCTTAAGGAACTTAAAAAGCGCGCAGCAAAGGCGCGCGATAAGAGTGAAGCCGAGGCGCTTTCAAAATTCGCTCTCTCTGGACGTATTAAGCAAGTACAAGATGAATTAAAGACCATGCGCGTGCGCCTTGGAACCCTTAAGGACTATGTGAAGTCCTATGGTGGCAGAAAGCAGTCGCTACTTCCTTTTCAAAATGAGATGGAGCGACTGAAAGCGAATTACTCTTTTGAGTACAAGGTATATGAAAACCTGCGCGACGGCATGGCCAAGCTCGGCCTTGAGCGCACCTTCATTGAAAATCAAATTGAAGTTCTTGAGCGCGAGCGCGCATTCAGAGTGCGATCGAGACCAGGACTTCTCGTTCTTATTTTGGTGGCCCTGACGATTTCTCAAATCATCGGACTGGCAGGTATCACCATCTTTGAACTTTTGTCGCGAGAAAAGTAGACTATAGGGATGCGAAGTAATGATCATCACCTTCATGAAGTCTTAAAAACCGCCTTTGAATCTAGTCAAGACCGAGCTCCCATTCGAGTTGAGTGGGATATGCACGATAAGACCCAGTTTGAACTTAACTTCTACTATTCACTGGCAGGAAATACGACTGGTCGAAAACGTCTCTATGACGTGAAGATGACTTACTTCTTACCCCACTCAATTGGTCTTAGTAGCGATACCTACCGCGCTTCAGACTTTTATGGACATATCTTCACGTTTCAAATGATTGAAGCGCCAAAAACGAGCGATAGTCCTGAACAAATTGTATTAAAGTCTCTTGAGCTTCTCATCTCTAAGCAAGTGGCCGAGGAGAAGTTGGCGAAGAAGGCGATCTATGATGTGAAACTCTTTGGTTGCATGATTGATCGCCAATTTGATGTGCTGGCTAGAAAAGTTTCCAAAGGCTCAGAAATAAAGGGCGTCCCAAGCGATAGCGTCCGCCAAGAATTTCAAGATATTCTTGATCGCATTCACTTCTTTCGCCATCGCTACGTTGAAAACCTCTCCAAATTTGTAAGTGCAGAACTCAATGAGGCCGTCATTGGGGTTGATGAATTTCTATCAAATCAAATTGAGTTTCGCGTCCTCCTCTTCTTTGGCCATCTCCTAGGGGTGAAGGGAAAAGTTGAGCTCGGAGATCTCAATGATGAAGAGGGAATGATTGTCGGCCTTCACGCTCAGCGTGTGAAGCTGGTATTAGACGATGAGATCTATTACCGAAAAAAACAAGGCTATATGAATCTTAGAAGTGATTCTAAGCCGCGTGAAAAAGAGGAATTCTACTTTAGACACTCACTTTTGAAGAAATTTGTTCGCGAGTGTCTCTATATTCAAAGTACATCAAAGAGAAAAGAGCGCTTTCATCGCAATATCACTGCTGCGATGGGGGCCTCACTAGCGGCCTTATGGGCCGCCCTCGCTGAAGTTCAGCGCATCGAGATCATGCTCAATCGCGACACCACCCTGAACTACATACCACTTGTGAGTATTGCAGTTATTGTCTATGTTTTTAAGGATCGTATTAAGGATCTCTCAAAAGAGTTTCTCTATTCACGACTCTCAAACTTCTTTCCCGATCTTAAAACTGAATTAGTCTATAAAACATTTACTCGCGATGGGGAAAAGCAGCAGCTTCACCTGGGACAAACCACAGAAGTGGTGCGAGTGAGTCGGTGGGATAAACTCACGGACGCAGTTAAAAATCTAAGAAATCACAAACGTCTCGCCTCATTTTTAGGAATGGACATGGGAGAGATGATTTTTGAAGTTAACCGTACATTTAAGTCTGGGGAAGCAGACTATCAAAGTGCCGCTATCATGGGGCTAAGGGATACCTTTCGCTTTGACATTGATCATCTTCTCTCAAGACTTAGAAATCCCAAAAAGCGAATTCTACTCTATGACCTAGAGTCTGGTGGCGAGCGTGTGAAGGCACAGCGAACCTATCACGTGAATGTGATTATTGAAGGTCGCGTTCGCGCCGAGCGTGCTTCAAAATCAAAAAACAGCTCTCTTGCTCCCAATCTCTTTATTAAATTGCGCTTAGTGCTCAATAAAGATGGATTGGTGCGAGTTGAGGAGATTCACCCAGAAGGCGAGGGTGGAGATGTTTCATGCGCAAGTACAGATAAGCTCGGTAAAGTTAAAAAAGATAAGAAAGACAAGAAAGATAAGAAGCAGAATGCGAGTGTTTCAGGTGAGAAGGTAGAAGTCGCCCCCGAAGACTCAGAGGCGACCAGAGGAAAGTAATTACATTTCCCCGCCTTCTCTTCTTCTATTTGGCCCGTGGGCAAAGCCACCGGCGCGAGGTCCACCGCCTGTGCGCGGCTTATCCATTGCTTCATTAACTCTAAGAACTCTTCCAAAGATCTCCTTGCCATCAAGACCTTCAATGGCAGCAGCAGCTGAGTCAGCAGTCTCGTACTCCACAAATCCAAAACCCTTACTTCTTCCAGTGGCGTGGTCTTTGATTAAGCGTGTACTTTTCACTGCCCCGTGCTCGCCGAATGTTTCAGCCAATTGTTCTTCGGTTACGCTAAAGGCAAGATTGCCGACATACAATTTCGTTTTCACAAAAAATCTCCTTTCTGATGGACACTCACGATCTAAATGCGAGGGCTTTTATATTTTGGGATTGGTATTGGGCATTCATAATCAATTGACGGGACCTCATCACAGGCACAGGCCTTGAAAAGGCGCATGTTACTGCTCCAAATACTGGAGTGGTTCAAACTAAACTGATTATATAGAAAAGAGAGAATGTGGTAAATAGATTAACGTTAGACTAGGTAAGCTTTTGAAATCTTGCGATTTCTTCGCGCTGGCGTTTATTTGAGTCCTCCATGCGCTTGGTGAAATCGTCAACTAAAGTGGACACTCGGCGATCATTTCTATTTCTAAGATTGCGAAGTTCGTTTTGATGCCCTTCTTTGAGTTCCTCAATTTCACGGTCTTTCATAGCGACCACTTCGTCATAGGACTTAGTGATACTACCAAGTTCACGCTGATGTTCTTCGCGAACTTTGAGGCGCTCTTGTTCATTTTTTTTGGCCATATCTCTCATTCGATCAAGCATTGAGGTTTTTAATTCATCGTAACGAGTTTTGAAATCTTTATTGGAGAACTCAACACGCTCAGTGAAATCTTTGGCATCCTCTTCGCGAACTTCTGTGAAAGACTTTTTTACATTGGCGAGTTTATTGTCGGACAGGGCCTCAATCTCGTTAATCTCTTTACGATACGTCTCCCTTGCCTTGTCGAGATCTTCACGATTTTGTGTGGCCTGGGTACGTATTCTTTGAGTGTAACTATTGACATCAACCGACATTTTTACTCCACGATAGCAGTCTATGCTGTCTCTATTATTTCAAGGAGTGATCTAGGGATCAAGCGGTCAAGGATTGCCACCTCGCTAGGAGATGTCGACCTCGATGCCCTCTTCGTTGATGTTGAAGGTAAATTCGTCTTTTTCTAACTCTCTGGTCTTTTCGATGATCTCTTCTAGATCTTCCGCCTCAAGCTCAGGGTCTAGATCAAACTCATAGGAGAAACAGGTCACAATGTGGATGGCCTCACGATAGTGCCTTGGGGTTGTGAACTCATCACAGAAAAATTTAATATCAACTTGCTCGCAGTCTTTTGCGATTTGAATGTCTACTTTCATCTAAGATCCTGTTTATGGAAATATGTCTTACTTAATTTCCCATCTTTTCTTAAAAAATTGCAAGATTTTCTTGCGATGAAAATAGGAGGTGATCACAGAGCCCACATGGCCCGCTCCCACAATTTCGGCCTTTGGTCTTCCAAGAGCGCTCCACAATTCGTATTGCTTGCTGGTTGGCACCGTTAGATCATTTTGAGAGATAACCATTTGCACTCGATCGCTCTTAATATAGGGGGCTAGTGCGAGTGGATCCACTTCCATGTGAGAGCGCACTCTCGCCTCGTATTCTTTGAGGCTAGAGATTCCGTCAGTTCTCATACGGTGATTGCGGTAGTTGACGAGTAGTTCTTGGTCGGTGTTAGCGAGGATATAGGGGATATCTCCTCCGGCCACATAGATCATGGCCGCTCTTGGGCGCGGATCTACCCCGAGTAGCAGAGTGGTTCTAATTCCACCAAGCGAAGATCCGATGGCAGCAATTTTATTTTCATCAACTTCTGGACGTGCCCCAAGGACATCTAGTTGTGAGCGCACCGCGGCCGTGGCGCGCAGAAGAAAGTTGTCAAAGTCGCTCATCGGGCGATTGGTGTCTGAGATATCTTCAGGAATTTTTGAGATAAAGGCGTGATATCCCTCGCTGGCAAAGAATTTGGCCAGGCCCAACTCAACCGGGGTGATCCCTCTAATTACTGGCTGAATGAGGATGAGCGGACGCACTCCGCTTTGATGGGTTTGGTAATAGAGAAATGAACTAGGAAATGGTGCGCCGCTAACGGGATTAAAGCCCCTGACTGTTCCCTCATAGATATTATAACCGCGCTCTTTAGAAGCAAGTTCAAAACTCTCAAGCCCCGCTGGTGGGATGTAGTCAAATCGATCCCTTATATCTTTCTTGTCCACAGTCGCTGCAGGTAGACATGTGCTGGTACACACCCAGGTCATAAGCGATAACATGAGGCCAAGTGCTAGTTTTTTAGAGATAATAGGTCCGTTAAAGACAGGTGAGGTCAAATTCATCCTTGAATCCCTGTTGTTTTATAACTATGTATATTGATTATTTTATCGCTCCAATTGGTGGAACCCTAGATGGAATATAGTACCCCTTTAAACGAGACAATCACCCCCTACCGCGAAGAGACCTGCGGGATAGTCATCGAAGTTGCACCGTTGTTCATGCCGGAGCACTCAGATGATAGGGAGAGTAGTTTTGTCTACTTTTATGGCGTGAAAATGACCAACACCCGCGATGAGGAGGTTCAGCTCCTCGAGCGCCATTGGATCATTCGCGACGGCAAGTGTGATGAGCGCGTGGTCTATGGAGAGGGTGTGGTTGGGCAGACTCCTCACTTAAAGAGTGGAGAGTCTTTTAAGTACCACAGCTACTGTCCACTTAAGACCGCCACTGGATCTATGCGCGGCTATTACATTTTTGAAAGTGAGAGCTTGGGGGAGTTTCGGGTGAATGTGCCCCTGTTCTTTTTGCGCCCTCAAGACCGCGCCACGTGTGAGAGAGGAGAACTCTATAATTCCCGCTCTCTCAATTCCGGCGTTAATACAAACGTCAGTAATATTCTCTAACTTACTTCTTTTCTTTTAAGAGATCGCGAATTTCTTCGAGAAGAACCTCACTCTTTGGGGGAGCAGGCGGGGCAGCAGCTTCCTCAACCGCTTTCTTCTTTTCTAGTGACTTTATGAATTTCACCAAGCAGAAAATGGCAAAGGCAACAAGGATGAAGTTGATAATTGCTTGGAAGAATAGACCGTAGTTAAGGCTCACTAGAGGTTCACCTGCTTCATTGTAAGTCAGTGCCCACTTGAGATGATCGATCTTAACCCCACCAATCACGAGACCCAGTAGAGGGGAGAGTATATTGTCGACTAGGCCCTTTACGATACCAGTAAAAGCGGCGCCAATAATCATACCCACTGCGAGGTCAAGCACATTACCTCTCATAGCGAAGTCGCGAAATTCCTTCATAAAGCCTTTCATAGATCCCTCATCGTTAATTAAAAATTTCTGCTATTGAACTTCATTAGGCATAAACTGAAAAACCTTTTTTTCTTAATCAAGCGTTTGCAAGTCCTCAAATAATGGCCAAGTGCGCCAGAAACTCGCATCTTAAAACCCTGGCACACCACTTGCTTATTTATGACCAGGATTTAAGAGGAGTTAGGATGTCATTAAAATCTAAAAAAATAATTATTTATTCTTTGGGAGTCTTAGCAATCACACTGGCGCTCCTTCACCCTTTGGTTAATTACTTTGGAAGGAAGTATATCAATTCAAAGTTAAAGGATGGAATAGAAGGACACACTGGGTCCATTGCTGCCTTTAGAACAAACCTTTTCCTAGGTCGCTATTGCCTTAAAGATTTAACACTCTATAAATTGCCAATTAGAGAAATTCCTCTCCTCGATATTGACTCCACTTGCTTTAGTCTCTCTTGGCGAGCTCTCGTTAAGGGAGAGTTTCGTGGAAGAGTGGGAGTCTTTGAGGCGACAATTGCAGTGATTGATGACGAGAGTAAGGCGAGGTCTCAGAATGGACTTGATGCTAGCGGATGGCTTCCTACGGCTGACGCTCTTTTTATACTCGACATTGAGAATGTACAATTTAGAGAAGTTGATTTACTTCTCTTGATTCCATCAGTTCCAAAGGGATTTGATGTCTTAAAGAACTTGAGAGGGGAGATATCAAATATCACCAATATTGCTTACTCCAATGAAGAAAGCCTTGCTGGTATAAAAGTAGATGGTGAGCTTGGTGAACATGGTGAGCTCGCGATTTCTGGTCAGATTGACTTTATGACCCCTAAGCATCGCTATAATCTTAGTGCAGAAATTGATAATTCTATGATCTCTGAATTTAACCCTCTTTTAAAGCACTACACAGGTTTAGATACCAAAAGTGGTGAACTCTATCTTGGAGTAACTGTAGAGGGAAGTGCTAATAGGATAAAAGGAAGTATTAAACCAATTTTAAAAGACCTAGATATTTTATATAAGAAAGATGATTATAAAAATCTTGGTGAAGTGATCACTCAACACTTAGGTGCACTAGGAAATCTTATTTTTTCAAACTCAAAAACAAATGCGACCGGGACAATTATTGAATTTGAAAAAGAGGCCGATGATCTAAAAGTTTTTAGCTTTAAGGCGTTTATTGAACTTCTTAAGAATGCTTTTGGAGAATCTCTCAAAGAAACGCTTCCTTAGAAATCATAGACAAGATGACCTTTGAGACCACTTAAATCATCTGTTGGTGTCAGAGTGAAGAGAAAGGGTAGCCTTCGATGATAGTGGTTATTGTAGATGCCAATTGCATAGGCCGCCCCTAAAGTCGCTCCCGCAACAGTGTCGTGATAGTAGTGGCTGCCATCATCAATGCGACTGTAGGACACCCAAGTGGCTATGGTGCTTGCAAAGAGGCCCCACTTCCAACCGTGTATCATCCAGATAGCGGTAGAGAAACTAAAGGATGAGGAAGCGTGACCGGAAGGAAATGAGTCGGTTTTATATTTATCTTTTGGGCGGCCTTGTCTTACAAGATTTTTAAGGGCAAAAGTTGCGAGTGCACTATAGGCCACACTCTTTCCTACATATTCGGTGTTTGTTAGGCCCTCTGTATTATCACTCCATTTGGTTGTCGCATATTGAATGAGACCGTAACCAATGGGTAGGGCGCCCCATCCTAAGAAGTTTCCAACTTCTCGCCAGGGCTTACTTCTCATTCCTTCCTCGCGCCAATTTTTCTCTCTTCTAGAGTTGTAATCTCGATTGTAGGTGAGATAGGCAATGACACTTCCTGAGAGAAAGAGAAGGGAAGAGTGGTAGGTGAAGGGGGCAATAACGTTATCAAGTTCATTGTCAAAAATTAGCTGCCTACCATTAGGGGGCGCAATGACATTATCGAGTGGATAATCTTCCTTGTCCTTGGCGTTAGCAGCATTCGAAACACTAGCGGCGTCGCTAGCGTAACAAGGATTTATTTGATGGGGGATTAAAAAGCTTAAGAATAGAATTAAAAAAGTTAATTTTAATGAACATTTATTTAGAAAGACCACTTAACTCCAACCTGGTAATCACTGTGAAGGTTGGTATTTGCGTAAACGATTGCGTCTTGCCGCTCATTAAATAGCCAACCTCTCATCCATGTTGCAAAGAGCTTGCCGATTGAATAGCCCACCAAGACATCGGAGAGATGGTGTTTTCTCGCCTCCATTCTCGCCCAGGCCACAGTGAAGACAAGCGCCTCACCGGCGATAGAGAGGGGAAGACTATTTCTAGGGGTGGTGTGAGGTTGGAGATTGAATCTCACTTCGTGGCTGAGGACACTGGCAATTGCAGTGTGCGCCGATGGAAAGCTTTGGTTGTTTGATCCATCTGGACGCACTCTTCCGGTTTGATCTTTGATGAGTGAGTTTGAAAAGTATGTGAGGGCGGTCGAGGGGATAAAAGATCCTATTTGCCATGGGGAAACTCCAGGCGTGTAGGCATAGTGAAGTGTTCCAGAAGCAATTGCGAGACCTGGAAAGATATAAAAGGCCACGATGTCACTATAATTTTTTGCCCGATCAACGGAGCCGTAGATGGGATGATGTTTTGAGGCGTAGTCGGTAATCTTGCCATCAAGTGGAGAAATGGAGACCGCCAGAGCCGCTAGTGCAGGGGACCATACCCAAGGAGAAGATATGGAATTAATAAAGCTCTCTCCAATACCCTGGGCCTTGAGTGACCTCAGTGGAAGGAGTGTGAGAATAAAGAGGAGAGCAAATATTTTGGCGTAGAACCTCATCGCTCTCATCTTAGGGGACGAGAGCGCAAGATTCAAATGACTAAAAGACTTTAGTTAAACATCAGAGCGCATTTTATTGCACGGCCATTCTCTAAGGTAGAATCTTTGACAGAACTTCCTCGCCTGACTCGTTTGCGCGGCCATCGATATTGCGCTTTAGGAAGTGAGCGTAGCGATAAACGTGGCCTCTTCTAAAGTGTGAGAGGACCTCGGCGTAGAAGTCAGATTGAACTGTAGCCTTAACCTGATCATATTCTTTTACAGAGAGGCTCTTTTTTAAATTTGCCACGACTTTGATATCAGAGCGATTGATAACTTCTTCTAAACTATTTTTTACGATCTCTATAAGGAGCGCTTCTTCGGCCGAATCACCCTTATTAAGATCCGCTGTAAGCGCCTCTGTCACTGAGAGACTTCCCGCTGCTTGTTTGAGGGCTTTTTCAATCTTTAAAGGACTGCTTAGAAGATCTAGGGCGTTTGCTTGCGCCCCCGCTATATTCTTTGGTTCTCTCTGACCTAGTTCAATGGCAAGATCAAAGAGCCTTGCAAGTACAAGAGAAGATCTTCTCGAACCAGACATATATTGCTTAAGCTCTTTTTCGCGCGATTCTTTTAACTCTTCCACAGACTTCTGCTCAGAGAGTTCACTTGCAAGTTCGATATACTCGCTAGCTTTTTCAACCGGGCCAGAAATACTCTTATTGCTAAATGAAGTACTAATGAATTTTGCTGACTGGGCAAGAAAGCCATTGGCCTTAATTTCTTCCACAGAAGAGGTTAGGCCCACAATTTTTGCGTCAACAACTACAGGGTTCAAACCCCTAGACTTCACTTCAAAATCTTGGCGACTCATTGTTTGGCCTGCGATCTTGCTCCATCCCTTTCTATGCTTATCTTGGTAGTTTGAAACCGCCATGATATCTGATTCAGGATTTCTGTATTTATTGGGGTAGTCTGAAAGGGCAATGCCATATTCGGCGTTGTTGACGTTCTTTACTCTAAAATCTTCTTTGATCTTAAAGCGCAGTTCATCTTCCCAATTCCTATAGGTCTCAAGCGACGTTTCACCCTGCTTATGAGGATATCCTTGCTCTTGTAAGAACGCTCCAAAGGCTTCTGTTTGGTTTTTCTGACCACCAAATTTTGAAAGATATTTCTTTATCTCTGATTGGACACGATCATTATATTCTCTACTTGTTGTTTTAAAGTAGAGACGCTCTCCCTTTTTTTGAGAAAAGCTTGCAAAGGTTTCAATGTAGCGCTGATAGATCATTCGGTTAAGGGTTTCTTCATAGAGTTTATCTGCAAGTTCATCTAGCTTTTCTTCGTAAGCTTCAAAATCCTCACCGGTACTTTTAAAGAGACCCATTTTAACTTTGTCGCTAATAATATACTTCTTGGCGTATTGGCCCACGTCATAATTTGTGACTACTCGCTGTTCAGATCCACCGGCCATCCAAATACCTTTGAACTCTGCTTTGGCGCTCATTGGTCCAATGCAAGCGGCAAGGGTCGCAACAGTGGTAAATTTGCTAATTTTATTCATCACAGTGGGCCTCATTTCTTATTCGTCATCAAAGAGATAGTCTTCATTTCTTGGAGTGCCGGTATTGCCAAATGTGTAGCGCACATTCACCCCAAAGATTACTTCGCCTCCGTTAGCCTCACTATTTCTGTAACGAATCTCTGGGCCCATAGTGAGGTTTTCTGTCAGGGCAACATTAGCGCCAAGGGCAACTTCATAGAGTTCCTTGCTAATCCATGTGCCTTCAACCACAACATTTGTCGTGCGGTGAACGCGAACCATGATGCCGCCAGTTAGACCAAAGTTTGAGTTTTCATATCTTGGGTTATTAGTAAAGTACATTGCCTCGGCCCATCCAACGACATAGCCGTCAGTGGTTTCACCGATGAGACCAATACTAGTGCGTCTTTCTTGACCACTTGAAAGGTGATTATTTCCGATTTCAGCGTGACTTAGAGTCAGGAGCCACTGGTCAGTAAGCATTTTTGAAACGCGAACTGAAGCGCCATCAATTCTTCCAATTTCAAGATCTCCACGCTCAGTTTCAAATACTGAGAGCTCAACGCGGTCAAAGAGACCAAAGAGCCCTTCTGTGAGATCAACTGTAAAACCAAAGACTTCATCAATTTCTTGAAGTTCGGACATAGGGTTATTGTTAAAAATTGGCATGAGCTGAACGTTTTGACCAAATGACATCGGTTGTTTTCCGATAACAACTGCTACTGGAGAGCCGGCCACTTCGCGAATTTCGATATAAGCATCGCGGATAAATTCAGCAAATTCAAAATCGTCATTGAATTCAACATTATTTGCTTTTAAAAATTCTTGGATTTTTGCACTGACAACTAACTTAACTTTATCCTTCCATCCCACTGAGAGAGAAACAAAGGAGTCGTCGAGATTGTAATTGTCATTTGAGACTGAGGAGTAGCCAGCATTGGTGTTAATTTCACCATCAATCCCAAATGTTAAGTCTTCGCGAATTTCTGAGAGCGAAACCTTGGCGAAGGCACTTGAAAAGGGTGCCGTGCTGATGACCAGGCCAGCGGCAATGAGCGCGCGCCCTAGATTGATCTTTGAATTGGCCACGAGAATCCTCCTAACAAAACTAAACAAGCTTAAGGCTAGATATTAGCGCAATGCGTAAGTCATTTTACTTGAATTGTAAAAAGGATAGGGGCTAGGCCCTGGTGTCTAAACTTGTGGCGAATCCAGTGAAAACAGTGATTTAGGTCGTTTTTCTCGATTCTTGTCAGACCCTGCACGTCCGTGAAACCCTGAATAAGTTCAAGATTTTAAGTTTTTTTGAAAAGGAGTTCTCATGAAAACGCTTTATTTCTTCATGCTTGGTCTGCTACTAGCGACCCTCTCGCAGGTCATGGCGGCCTCTATAGACCTCACTAATTACAATGGAGTGAGAGTGTACCGAGCTCACCAATTTGGCGCTATTTTTACTGACGACAATGGCCAGTCCTTTGACGTCACGGCCGATGCTGTCTTTAGAGCTACTGGCGCGAGCAATGGAGGCTATTCAGGTCGCTTTGTTTTTGACCTTCCAAGTTTTGGCGGAGGGACAGCTGGTTATGAGAGTGTCTCTGTAAGTTACAACCACGAAGGTCAGACATACCACACCACGCGATCGGTTCGCGTGGATTATACCCCTGACTACATTCGAATTTCTGGTAGCACCTACGTTCGCTCGGGCTCGAGTGCATATCTACGCGCGCAAGGATATTTTAGTGGTCGCGCGGTTGATATCACCCGCCAGGGAAATTGGAGTGCGACTTATGGGTCTGTCTTTAATGGCAATTACCGCGCCCCAAGACTTAGAGCTGGAGAGCGCAGCCGCACTGATCGCGTGAGCTTCAGATACGGCCTAAGAAGCGACTACCTCTCCATCACTGTTAGAGAATAACTATTCGATTCTAAAGACCTCGGTTACTTGCTCCTTAGAGGTAAAGTGAATGCCGAGGTCTGTGATATGGCCATCTTTGAGCCCGTAGATGAGACCGTGAATACTTAATTTCTGACCGCGGTTCCAAGCATCCTGCACGAGAGTAGTGCGACAGAGGTTTGCCACTTGCGCCTCAACGTTGAGTTCACAGAGGCGATCAAATTGCTTTTGGGGTTCATCTTTGAGGCGATTCATTTCCTTCACATTCTTCTGATAGACGTCCTTGATATTTCTGAGCCAGTTATCAATCAAGCCAAGTGATGTATTTTCAATCGCCGCCTTTACGCCCCCACAACCATAGTGGCCACAGACAATAATGTCGGTAACCTTGAGAACTTCAATGGCATATTGAACAACTGAGAGACAACTAAAGTCTGTGTGGATGACGAGGTTGGCGACATTGCGGTGGACGAACATTTCACCTGGATCGAGATCACATATTTGTGTGGCGGGAACGCGACTATCTGAACAGCCTATCCAGAGAATTTTGGGCGATTGCTGAGTAGAGAGGCGATTAAAGAAATCGGGATCGCTCTTTAATACGCGCTCGGCCCAAACTTTGTTTCTGTCTAATAGTGAAGTGATATTTTTCATAATTTCCTCGTATTTATCAGCCCTCTAGGGGCCAGTAAAAATGCTGTTTTGATGTCTCTAGGATTGTGGCCACTAAGTCAATGGCCAATCGCGGTTGATAGATAAATGTAGCACTTAGAGAGGGCTCCTGTGCCTGAGAGTCTTTATGGTTGTAGATAATTACACCCAGCGCCCAGACCTCGCGCTCTTCGATTACGATGGGGTAGGGGTGCAGAGTGATATCCAAATTGAAGGCAATCACTCGCATGCGCGCTAGGCTCGATCCCTCACTGTGCTCGTGCCAAAAGAGCACGGACTGAGAAAAGAGCGTTTGATCGCGCTTGGGATTAAATTCGTTGGGGCAATTGGTGATTGCCTTCTTTAAAAGATCAAAGCTCACCCGCATCCACTCAAGTGCCTTGTTTTCTTCTGCCTGCCTTATACTTGCGAGATCTAGCTTTTCCTTTTGAAAGGGGGCACTTAAAGTTCTAAGCCCTTCAAGAATCAGTGAGCCCGTGAGAGCGTTCCAATTGAGCATTTCGCTTAGAGCTTCTTTTGAGGAGAGTTCAAATTCTCCCTGTGTGGATTTTAAGAGATTGCTCTTTTGTTTCTTACTTCCAATCCATTGCCACTTTGTTTGAGGATTTTTCCTTGGAGAGTATTCAAAGAAGCGAACCGGTGGCGCCCAGTCTCCTGCTTCGATCAAGCCCTTGGGGTTGACCGCAAAGTGTAGTGAGTCCCAGGCAAGGGTTAGTTCATCTTGCTGCTGAAGAAGAAAGACCTGTTCCCAGACTTTTTTGCGACTAAAAGCTCGCACAATCTTTGAAAACATTAGTTGACCTCATTCAAGCGGCGGGTGAGTTTTTCAGCGAGGTCTTCACTGGCGCGGTGGAGTTTGCGTTCGTTGTAGTCAAAGAAGAGCATAGCGCTCTTAGCGCGAGCAATTGGTCTTTGATCTTTGACTCGAGTGATTTGGTAGTAGAGATCAAAGGATCTTTCACTAAATTCGCTATTGTAAATGTCAATTGTGAGCAGATCTCCTAGAAAACCCTCTCCTTGATACATGATCATGGCATCGGCCATGATGAGTCCAGTGCCATCGGGATTGATTTCCCCAAGGCCAAGACTTGTCAGCCACTTCACTCGCGCTTCATGGCAGAGGGTTAGTACGCGGTCATTGCCCAGATGCGCCCCGTAATTGAGATCACTCACTCGAATTTCTAGCGAACATTGAAAGACGTGAATCTCACTCGGAAGAGCAAATTTAACTCTTGCCATCTACGTTTGCTCCTGTGGCACAATAGAGCATTCACTGTACCTAAGAGTGCAAAAGCTAACAAGTTGAAATGATGACACAACCACCCAATATTCAGGACATCTCGCCGCTTCATATTGGAATCTGTGACTCCGGTCTGGGTGGCCTCTCAATTTTGCGTCCGCTGACACTCACTCTCAAGTCGGCGCGCTTTAGCTATGTGGCCGATGATCTCTTTGCCCCTTATGGGGGGCTAGATCAGGAAACCCTGATTGAGCGAGCATTTGTAATTGCCGATCTTCTCATCTCGCGCGGCTGTGATTTGATTGTGGTTGCGTGCAATACGCTCACGGCCGGGGCCATTGATGAGATGAGGGCCCGATATCAAATACCATTTGTTGGGGTCGAGCCCTATGTAAATGCTCTTAATAAAGGCTTGCCCGAAGAGGCGAAGCCCGCCATTTTGTGCACAGTTTCTACCGCCAAGTCCCAGCGCTTTCAAAATCTAGTAAAGAAATGTGACCCAAGTTCTAGAAGTCTTGTCTGGCCGTGTCCCACACTGGCCCGGGCGATTGAAAAGACCTATGTGCAAAAGCTAGAGGGTCTCGTTGATGTGAGTCTGAGTGAAAGCTCCGTGGGTCAGGCCTTGCAAGACGATCTTATGGGTTTAAAAGAGCGCGACATTACCCACGTCATTCTTGGCTGCACCCACTACCCACTGGTTAGAAGCGAGATAGAGTCCTTTCTTGGGGTGAGTGCGCTCTCTCCCTGTGAGCATGTGGCCAGAAGGGTGTCCGATTTGATGAGTGCAAAGTACCGACCCGATCTAGCCGAGCCAACCCACTATGATTTCTACTCGACCAAGCTCGGTGAGTGGACCTCGCGCCCACTGAGTGATGCAAAGCAATTAAGATAATTTCTTGTGCTCCACACGTTGTAAGGCCCCGAACTTTTGGCCATACTGCTCTTGTTTAAAATCCGCTCAAAATATTCAAAGGAAGAATCATGGCAAAGATTAAGTCAGTTCACGCAAGACAAGTTCTAGATTCACGCGGCAACCCCACTGTGGAAGTTGATCTTCTCACCGATGGTGGTCACCTCGCTCGCGCCAGTGTGCCTTCAGGTGCTTCAACTGGTTCGCGCGAAGCTCTCGAAATGAGAGATGGCAATAAGTCAGTCTATCTTGGAAAGGGTGTGCTCTCGGCAGTTGCCAATGTTAACGATAAAATTTCAAAGGTCGTCATTGGCCGCGAAGTCACTGATCAGCGCGGACTCGATCTTGCTATGCTTGAGCTCGATGGGACTGAGTATAAGAGCAATCTCGGCGCGAACTCAATCCTCGCGGTTTCAATGGCCGCCGCGCGCGCGGGCGCAATGGCCACTGGCAAGGATCTCTACGCCTATCTTCATCAGGAATTAAAAGTTCCCATGGGCGCGGGCAAGCTCTCGCTACCCAACCCTCTGATGAATATTATCAATGGTGGCGCTCACGCCTCAAATAATCTCGACATTCAAGAATTTATGATCGTTCCCCATATGAAGAAGAGCTTTAGTGAGAACCTTCGCGCTGGAGTGGAAGTCTTTCACACACTCAAGGGTGTTCTCTCAGGCATGGGCCACTCCACAAACGTGGGGGATGAAGGTGGATTTGCTCCCAATCTCTCTTCTCACGAAGAGGCGATTGAATGCATCCTAAAGGCAATTGAAAAGGCCGGGTATAAGCCTGGTGTTGATATCTCTCTCTCCCTAGACGCCGCTGCCAGTGAGTTCTTCAAAGATGGCACTTACACCATGGGGGACAAACCTTACTCAACTGCTCAGATGATTGAGTACTACTCAAGCTTGGCCAGTAAATATCCGATCTATTCTATTGAAGATGGACTTGCAGAAGCTGACTTTGCCGGCTGGAGTGAACTCACAAAGGCCCTTGGAAATAAGCTGGTTCTAGTTGGCGATGATCTCTTTGTGACGAATAAGAAGATTCTTGCCGAGGGTATTGAAAAGAAACAGGCCAACGCCATTTTGATCAAAGTTAATCAAATTGGAAGTTTGACTGAGACTTTTGAAACTCTAGAGCTCGCTTATAAAAATAACTTCAAGGCCATCATCAGCCATCGCTCAGGCGAAACAGGCGACGCCTTTATTGCTGATCTCTCGGTAGCAAGTGCTGCGGGTCACATCAAAACGGGCTCAGCTTCGCGCTCTGATCGTTTGGAAAAGTACAACCAACTTCTGCGCATCGAAGAGGCGCTTGGAAGTGAGGCCATCTACACTCCGGTAAGATAGTCCACTTCAGCTTCCTCTCTCAATGACCGCAGTGTTTTGAGAGAGGAATTGTGGCACCAAAGAGAAACTTCACAGGCGCTCTAAAAGATTACGGATGGTCCGTCTACTTAGATGGACTTCTTCTGAGCGCCGTTTTTCTCTGTCTTGAAAATATCCTCTCATACAAACAGCCAAGTTTCTGGGCCCTAGGCTTTCTCTATGGAATTTACTTCTACTGGCGCGAGTGTCGAGACACGCTCTCCATGGTTGTTGATCGCAAGGAATTTAACTTTCTCTTTCTTGCCGCACCTATGTCGATGATAGCTCTCTCTTTTGATACCGGAACTTTTTCCTACCTCGCCTTGATTCCAACCATGGTTCTCATGGGGCTTAGGGTGAGTGCTTCTGAGCGCTTGAAGTCTTATCTTCTCATTGGCTCTCTTATTGGAGTGATTAGTGTGCTTGCGCTTTCAAGGCAGAGCATGGATCTCACAAGTATTGATGTTTTTCTTGTGCTGTCGCTCTTTGTGATGAATTTTGGGCCCATGAGTGTCTGGCACTATCAAGATGACAAGGGCAGTGAGGAGCGTCTGTTCCTACACGATTTGACTGGCGAGATTCATGGGTTGGGCCTCTATATCGACGCCCATAAAGAATTAGACCCAAAAGAGATGAAGGCGATGGTGAAGTCACTAGGACAGATGGTTCGCGCCCATAGTGAAGGTCATCATGGCCTTGATCATAGAAGCCTCACTAAGGAATCTTCGAGTGCAAGTTATGCAGAGTGTGTGAGTGAATTGAAATTGATGCTCAAGAGCTATCTCAGTAGAGATAATCTTCGCATTGAAATAAAGCACGACGGCCTTCTTGAAAGTGTCGGGGCCTGGCAACACTTTCATTTGCCAAGAGCTGACTTTAGAAGACTCATGCTCAATATTGTAAAAAATATTTCAGAGTCAGGTTCTGATCACATTGAATTCTACTTTACTGGTCTGGCCTCTGGACTTTCTTTTAGTGTGAGAAATAATCTCACCGGCGTATCCCAAGCTTCAAACGACCTAGAAGTTAAACTTGGAGATGTGATCACTGGAAGCTCTAGAGACTCTGGCATGGGTCTTGTCTCTATGGCACAGATCTGTGAGCGCAGCGGTGGTCATTTCCACTTTAGTTTTGAAGGCCATTACTGGAAGAGCGCTGGAGAGTTGTGCTGGTTAGTGGCCGGGATCGATGATTCAAGCGATGAGAGTGGCCCGCTGGCGGCATAAGTTTCGTTGTCGGGTATTCTTTATCTAGTTCAATATCATGATTTCAATAGGTTTTAATTCTTAGTTTATTTTCTCTAGACTCCAACCGAGCTTTTTTGTTACCCTTAAAAGAACGAAAACACTTACCAAGGATGGGTAAAGTGACTTTCTTCATTGCCTTAACATTCTCTACCGATTCTCTATCTTATCAAAAAATTGATTCATTTCGTCGGCGATTTGACAGCAAGTACTGGAAGGGCCCTTCACTGCATTTGTCGCTCTTGCCGCCTTTTCGTCTGGCGCGCCCGAGTCTCTCAAAGCTTGGGGCGACACTTACTGATGAGATTGATAATTACATGCAAGATCTCTTTGCCGTGAGTGAGGTTAATTTCTCTGGAATTGATTTCACCAACGGCCGCAAGTCGACACTCTTCTTACTCCCTCACATGCCCATTGACCTCATTCACTGTTCCGAGTCGCTCTTTGAAATTCTTCTTGATGAAGGAGCACACTTTAAAAAGCGCAAAGAATATAAGGGCGATTACACCACTCTCACTGACCGCGTGTTCCTGCCGATAGGTCGCTTTAGTGATCCCTTTTTAACTGAAGCTGCGGTAGAGACGGCCCGTTCAGAATTTCCCGATGAATTTTCACTCAAGGCCGACTCGATAACACTTTTTGAGAACACGCCCAATGGTTGGAGTCCCAGACGTAAACTTTTTACTTTTTCTCGGGAACACGATAATCTATGGGAAGAATCTATCGGCTTTGGATTGAGTGCCCCCTTGCTAGCAAGAGGTTAGTCTAGTTCCATCCGCCGCTAGCAACCAAGGATGGGTCATGACTAGGATTTCCAGGATGAGATTTCCGATCTCTCTTGTAGTGTTGAGTGCTACACTTCTTCCCACAGCTTTTGCTAAGCAAACTATATATCGCCCTGGCGCTTTTACACTCGAACTTAAATCAAAAGAAATCGACGTTCAGGGAACTTTTCTAACGACTAGTTCTTACTTTGATGTAGAAGGCAATGAAGTTGAGCAAGGTGAGAATGACACGTTTTCTCGCCAAGACTTTGATATCAATTTTGGCTATGGCTTCACTCGCGAAATTGAGCTTAGAGCTGGTGGCCGCTATCGCAATCAATCTAGTGAGACCGCCACAGAAACCAGATCGGCCTCTGGTCTTGAGTCGATATTTATTGGGGCGAAATATGGACTTGCGCCTCTGAGAAGTTGGAAGTTTGCCCTCTCAGGTGAAGCGCGCTACTCGCCCTATACACCAGAAGATTATGCTAGCACTAGCGAGTATCCCGCCGATGAAATGGAACTAGGTGATGGAGGCCCAGAGATCACACTCAAAGGCCACACTAGCTATCATCTCACAGGCAATTGGTACCTCTCAGGCGCGCTTGGCTATCGCATTCCTGGCAACTCTCTGTCTCATGAAATTGTCTACGACGCTGAACTTGCTTACTCTGGACAGAGTTGGCTGCTCACAGGTGGCTTTAACGGTATCAAGTCTATGAATGGAAGTGAGTACTCTGATACGCCAGCGAGTAAGCCGCTTCAAAATACCGGAACGACTGCACTCTATAACAGTGTGGACCGCGAGAAAATGTCCCTCGTGGGCGGCATAGGCTACGCTTGGAATTCTAATTGGCTTCTAAAACTTGGGGGCGAGCAAGTACTCTCAGGGAGATCCACAGATAATTACCAAGCCATTACTTTTGGTGTGACTTGGAACTCTTCAGGAATAAGTCGTGAGGAGCAGAAGATATCGGCCTTCAAGGAATACCACGTTGAGGCCACGGTGATTAAGGTGTCTCCTCGCGGTGCTTTTGTGAAGATTGATAAGGGTCTCTCACAAGATGTGGAAAAGGGCATGCCCTTTGATATTTATAAATCTGACTACTTTGGTGGTAACGACCTCATTGCAACGGGAGTTGTTTATGAATCCCAAAGTGATACGGCCATTATAAAGTTGACCAAAAAATACAAGCAAAATCCAGTAGTTAAGGGGTTTGTGGCTAGAGGGCGCTAAAGGTTTAAAAAGAGGATATTTTTTCTCGTTGTTCCATCAATAAGTTAAGTTACAATAAATATATACTTTCAAGACTTTAGCATCTTAGACCAAGGACACTGACCATGCGAAAGAGTATTCTGGCCCTCGCCCTTGCAGCGAGCTTCATTACCCCTAGTGCCTTCGCCAAGCGATTTACCAGTCAATACTGTGAATTCGAACTTCCTCCAGGTTGGGAGTGTGCGCTTGAGGGAACGGAGTGGGTTTGCCAGGCCGAAAATAAAGATCGCCAAAAAGAAGCGATCATCATTCTCGCTGCAAAAATCAGAGGCGAGCAAGATGATCTTCAACAATACAGTGCCTACCTAGGCAATACCAAAACCTTCACCCTCCCTGGTGGAAAGACTCAGGTCTCAGAACCCAAGTACGCCAAGTTAAAAGATGTGAATGGACACAATTGGGTCGATTCACTTCACTTGGCCAGTGAGGTTCCTGGTTTCTACACTCGCTACATGGCCACAGTAAAAGAGGACTTGGGTGTTGCGGTTACTTTCTCAGTAGGTAAGGACTTCTACGAGCAGTACCGCGGAATTTTTGACAAAATCATTAGTACACTTCGCGTCTTTAGACAGAAGCAAGGTTCAAATGACCAATACGCTCTTGCTAATGCTAACGCCAAGCCAGAGGATATTATTGGTGGTGACATTCTCGACAATGGTCTCAGAGGCAATGTTGAGGTTGATCGCAAAGGTGCCGCTGGCGGCGGGGGCTTCCTTGCTGAGAATGGTGGCCTACTCCTTATCGTTCTTGCCATCGCCGGTATTGGTGGTGTGGTTATGAAGATGAGAAAGGGTGGCGCTAAGGGCGCTAAGAAAAAGAAGAAGACTAAGAAATCATAAATAGAAAAAGCGCTCGCAAGAGCGCTTTTTTTTTATCTGGAACTCAACACCTCATCATCTATACTTTCTCGCATTCGTTCTTTTTCCTTTAAGAGATAGCAACATGAAAGAATGTGTTCAAGTTGCTCGATACTCATGGGCTTATCTAAGAAGAAGACGTTCTCCCAGAGTTTCTGATCAGCTTCTAAGATGGGGCGATAGCCTGAGAGCATTATAATTGGCGTCCTTTGATTAGGTCCGCCTGTCTCTCTAATCGCGCGAATGAGGTCGGCCCCATTCTTCTTAGGCATTTTAAAATCAGTGACAATAAAATCAAAATCCTCATTAAGGGCCATTTCAAGACCCTCTTGCCCATTGAGTGCACTCTTTTGCCAGGCGGAATTAAAGAGAGTTGTGATATAGGACTCAAGGACTTCTATAATCTCCCATTCGTCATCTACAACAAGGTATCGAATTTGATTGGGAATCGCCGACTTCGTTTCTGCCAGATCATAGATATTATTTTTAATTGGACGATAAAATTCGGCGAGGTCTTCCCCTTCACTTAGAAGATCAACATTTTCTAGAGTTGTAGTGGTGAATCTCAGCATTACTTGATGAACTTTGTCATCATAGCCAAGTTCCATTTCCCAGATCCAATAGAGAACATCTTTTAATTTACCTGTAATATCTATGAGAGCACTATCATCTATGGCCTTTGATAACCCATTGAGATGTAAAATATTAGTATAGAGATCACTCATGAGTTCACCACCAGGACTCACTCTAAGTAAGCGCTGGCACTGCACAAGGCGAGTGATTATTTCACTTACAATTTCTTTCCTATAACTACTTATAAGTTTATTCATAATCATCCCTTGATTAAACTCTAGGAAATTGAATGCTAGATGGGAAATTTATCGGATACCTGATGAGGAATTGTAAAAGGTATTGATAGATAATCTTTCTTAGGCCTGAAGATTAGTGAGCCAATCCTTAATCGTCTTGTTGATATCTAGATGCAGAGTGAAATGCACATTGTGACCCGCTTTAAAGCTCTTCACTTGGGTATTGGGAGAGTCTATTAATCCCGCTGATATTTCAAGATATTTGCGATCGTCTTGTCCGACTAAGTAGAGTAAGTTAAGGGTTTCATTTTCTTGATAGAATTTATAATAGTCCTCTTGCTTGGCCACACTTAAAATCTCAAGTGACTTGGCCCACCCATCTTTTTTTAATAGCCCTTCTTTTACCTTTTTTTCAAGAAAGTCTTTAAAGTAAGGAGATTTTGCAATTTGACCAAAGAGGGGAGCACTCCACCAATTTCGAAGAAAGCTCTCCAGTTGCTCTTTAGTCGCTGGAAAATTAAAGAGTAAGAGATCTCGCCTAAAGCGCTCTTCTCGCTCGCTTAAAGTGAGATTGCCAAAGTGAGAACTCTCGAGAATGAGGCCATGCGCTTTGATGCCCTTTAAAGCGAGCTCCTTTGCTACTGAGCCCATTACCCTTCCACCCATTGAGTAGCCGTAGAGGAGGAAGTTCTCTCCTGCTGCGTGCTTCTCTATGAAATTAGCGTACTGGCAAGTGATAGCACTCCAACTCGAAGCCTCTGGGGGAGGGAGCGCCTGCTCACCATGACCTGGAAGTTCCAATGGGTAGTGGTCTACTCCATCAAGTGTATCAAGAAAGGAGAGATCCTGAGCATTGCCCATCATACCGTGAAGAGAGTAGAGCTTCATGAGCGCTCCATTTCTATATATTGCGCGATAGTGCTTAAGAAATTCTCTTTGGTGGGTTTAATTCCCTTATAGGTAACTTTAGCAAGGTTCAAGATGATTTTTGGTCGATAGTGGGGGCCAAGCTTCTTGGTGAGGTGGTCAGAGATTTCTTGTGCAAGCTCGTCAGTGTAGGGAGAAATAAAAATGGCCAGGGCCTCTCCCCATTTGGAATCTGGTGCACCCAGTACCTTTGAGGCCTCAATTTGCACATGGGAATTAATCAAATTCTCAACTTCGTTGATATCGATTTTCTCCCCTCCAGAGATAATCACTTGATCGGCGCGGCCCAAAATTTGAAATTGTCCCTCTGAACTTAGTATGGCCTCGTCCTGAGTGGGATAGTATTGATCATTAAAATTATGATAGGTGAGCTCTTCTCTTTCATCTGTCGTGATTAGCTTGTGCAAGAGCCCTGGGCCTTTAATGAAGAGGCGATTTCCTTCAAGCTTGGCCTCTATCCCCGGAAAGAATTTGGCAAAATTGTCATTTGATTGCGCGGCCCCGATGGCGGCAAAGCTCTCGGTGAGACCATAGGAGTAGCTCACTTGTAAATTGCTCGCAAGCTTTCTGAGTCCTGTGGGCGCGGGCGCTCCTCCAATTAAAATAAAATCTAGTGCTTCAAGTGAGTTGGGGCTTGCCTTTAAAAAATGAGCAAGCTGAGTTGGCACGAGCGAAATGGCCTTGGCCCTTGGATGAATGTGTTTTCTATTTTCATTCACAACTAGGGGGAGACCAAAATAGATTGAGCGCAGTAGAATTGAGAGTCCACCTACGTGGTTTAGAGGAAGATTTAACTGCCAGGTGGTGAGAATTTTCTCCTGGTAGAATTGATAAAAGCGCTCACAAGACTTGGAGATATTTTCAAAGGGGTGATAGACAAGTTTTGGCCTTGAAGTAGAGCCACTGGTTTTTAAAATTAGACCTGGGCCCAATTGCTTAAAGTCTATGTTCGCAAAGATGTAGGGGTCTGCCTCACTCTTTAAGCAGATGAGTTTTTCTTGTAAGAGAGCGCAGACAAAGTTGATCGCCCAGTCGTAGATGCGCTGGGGATTAAAATCTAGCGGCGCACTCAAAGTGATGATCTCTTCTTGCTTTTTGGCGCTAGTAATTTGAAGTTCGAGACGACTTTGTACTTCGCGAAGGAAGTCGCTAAAAGTGAGGTTTAGATCTAGAAAAAAAGGCTTATCTAGATGGCCTCTAAGAATATCAAGTAGTAGTTGAGTCGCATTCATGACGCCAGATCATCGCAGATTACTCAGCATGTGAAAAGAGATCGAGTTGAACGGGACCGCCGCGCTCACTGTCGGATTCGCCCTTTGTGCCCTGATCGCGAAATCGAATGCCCAAGCCAAGCAGGCGAATAGGGATTGATTCGCGTTGATAGGCCTCTTCAAGTAGGCGGTAGAGCTCTTCTTTGAGGGTTTGGTCAAATTGATTGGTCTTCCAAAGGGACGCAAGAATCTCAGAAGGAAAACTCTTCTCAGCGGTCACGCGCTTAAAGTTGTGAAACTTGACCTTGACTCCAAGCGTTTGCAATTCGCGCTCTCCTCTTTTTTCTTTGTAGCGAGAGAGGCGATAGAGCAGGTCGTCGCATAAGTCATCCAGCGAGATCTTCATTTGTGAAAGGTCGCTAATATCCTGGGCGTAGGTGTGTTCGGTGGAGAGGGACTTGCGCTCACTTTTGAGACCAACTTCGCGCTGATCAATGCCTTGGGCAAGTTCTCTGAGATGCAGGCCCCAGCTTCCTAGCAAGTTGGAGAGCGTGAGGGGATTGGTGGCCAAGATATCTCTGCACTTTACTAGTCCAAGCTCAGCTAGTTTGGCCGTTGCCTTTTTTCCAACGCCGGGAATAAGGCATAGGTCAAGATTTTGTACGAAGTCCTGCACTTGCTCTGGAGTGACGACCTTTATACCATTGGGCTTATTCCAATCACTGGCAACCTTTGCCAGAAACATATTGGGCGCAACTCCCGCACTGGCGGTGAGACCGGTGGCCTCAAAAATTCTGCGCTTCATATCCATCGCCATCCAGGTGGCGCTCCCGTAGAAGAGCTCGCTCTCGGTGACGTCGATATAGGCCTCATCAAGACCCATAATAGAGACCTTGTCGCTGTATTCACTAAGTATCTCCATTACTTGATAGGAGACTTCTTTATAAGTGTCATAGCGGCCAGGAACAATGAGTAGGTCGGGACAGCGCCTCACAGCTATGCTTGAAGCAAGTCCAGAGTGCACACCGTATTTGCGGGCCTTATAATTGGCAGTGGAAATAATTCCGCGCCTACTGGGTGCCCCACCCACAGCGAGGGGAATTCCTCGGTACTCGGGGTGATCGCGCATCTCAACGGCGGCAAAGAACATATCCATGTCAATGTGGATGATCTTACGCACTTATTTATCCTCAAAATTCGCTGGAAGTTTAGTCGTACTTGCGTATAAGGCCAACTACCACACCAGCTAATTCAAAACTCTCGACGTCCTCGCCGACGATGATGGGAGAGTAGCTCGAGTTGGCCGGATGTAGTTCGATTTGGCGTCCATTGCGATGAAAGCTCTTAACGGTGGCCTCACCATTAATGACGGCCACCACGCGCTGACCGCGCTCGGCATTTCTCTGAACGCGGCAGATGATAATGTCATCTTCAAGGATGCCGTCTTCAATCATTGAGTCTCCAACAACTCTAAGGCCAAAGTGCTGGGAGTTGCCGCGAAGCATGTGCGGGGAGACGGCGACAGTTTCATCGGGGTGCTCAAGGGACTCGATTGGATTGCCCGCTGCCACCTTGCCCAGAAGTGGAAGTTCGATCATCTCACTGTGAGCAAATTGAGATTCCAGGGGGACGCGAGAAGAGGACTTCTGACCAGGAGGGTGCATCTGTCCTCTTCCCGCGTGTTGCTGCATTGATGTGACGTTATCTTCCTCGATAATTTTCCCAGTGATGGGGTCGCGAGGAGTAGGGCGCAGTCCGCGTCTGGCATTCCAGTCGCGCTCGAGATAACCGGCCTCAGTGAGGTAGGTGAGATAGCGCTGAACAGAGCCGTAGGACTTTAGTTCAAAGTGATCTTTGATTTCCTTCTGAGTGGGGGCATAGCCGTTACTCATTGTATAGTTCATGATGTAATCGAAGACTTCTTTTTGCTTTTTTGTAATTCCCATAAATTTATTAAATGCGCAATATATGCGTAAGTCAAGCGTATAATTTGCGTAATTATTTTTTTAAAATAGAGCTTGTCAGTAAGTTTTAGCTAATGGTAGCTATTAGATCAGCTAATAGTTGACTTCCTTAGTTACTGACTTCTTGAGACAAAGTGATCAAAAAAGTCAGACAATTACAGAAGGTTTTCTTTGACGCTCAGAGATGTATTCGATATTGTGCATCATTCTTTTCGCCCCACAGAAAAGAATACAAAGAGGGAGAGACAGATGAATTTTAAGACATGGATCCTGACTACAGTAGTACTCACCGCCGCCACCACGGCCAGCGCCACTTCACTTCCAATCGTTCAGCGCTTTAGCGAATCACTCAACAAGTACGATCAAGAACTTGCCAGTGAGTGGACTATCAGCGAAGTCACAGTAGAAGAAGTTGAAACTGAAGTTATTAACGGCGAATACTTTCCCAACTACGTTGCCGCCAAAGAAGAAAAGAGTGCAGAGTCCCTCGATAAAATGGATCTTGGCCAAATCATCATCGCTACCGATCAACTCATCGCCCTTGGAAAGAAAATTTGGACCATCGTTGAGGCCGGCAAGCCAGTCGTAAATACAAATATGGCCCAACCCATTAGTGTTCTTCCAAAGATTGAAGGCGACAATATCGCTTTTTATAATATGGAAGGTTGGTCAACTCCTAAGGTAAAGAGCTACCGCGTCTCTTACAAGAATGGTTTTGGCTCTGAGGTTATCGCCTTTACTTATACAGTTTACTTCCAGCACGGCGGCTCTTACGAAGGCAAGGGCCAGTACCTGACTTCTGTGAACGTAGAAGCGAGCGAAGTTTATGTTTCTTGGGGCTTCAAATTCGATGCCACCAGTTCACTCATTGGCATTGCCAACCAAGGCTCTGTCAACAATCCAGTGGCCTCGGCCACCATTAGCGTTGCCTACAAGGCGACTAGCTGGTTTTCAGATGTGAGCACTGGTGAGAGCTTCTTTGTAAATGGCCGTGGGGAATTGGTTAAACTTAGATAAGCTTTCAAATTTAAAATTAGTCATGTATCTTCAGGCCTTGCTCTTATGCAAGGCCTTTTTTTTTGAGTGAATGAGATGAAGTTTACCAGCAACCAATTGCAAGACTTTCTTAGCTATCTTATCGAGCGCTACAAAGATGAGCGCTCGGGCTCGGTTGCAAACTATATCCCTGAACTCGCTAAAATTGACCCCGATAAATTTGCGATCAGTATTACACTTGCTAGCGGTGAGACCATCAGCATTGGCGATGATCGCGATGAATTCACTATTCAGTCCGTCTCTAAGCCCTTTACTTACGCTTGGGCACTTGATCTCTTCTCTGAAGAGCAGGTTATGAAGTATGTGGGAGTGGAGCCAACGGGAGAAGAGTTTAACTCCGTCATTAAACTTGAAAAGAGTCCAAAGCCACTAAACGCTATGGTCAATGCGGGCTCAATTTCTGTGGCCGGGATGCTCTATCGCCACTTTGAAAGTGACGCCGAAGCCGAGTTGATTAAGCACTTCTCTAAATTTGCTGGTAGAGACTTAAAAGTTAATCAAAAGGTTTTTGAAAGTGAATTTGAAACAGGAGATCGCAACCGCGCTCTGGCCTATATTCTAAAGTACAAAGGTCTTCTGAGCGCCGATGTTCAAGAGGTACTCTCTCTGTACTTTAAGCAGTGCTCGGTCAATCTCACGGCGCGCGACCTCTCTATGATGGGAGCTGTGTTCATTAACAACGGCGTTCATCCTGTCACTGGTGAGCACTTAATCGACTCTCAGACAATAAAGAATACTCTGAGTGTGATGCTCTCTTGTGGAATGTATAATTACTCTGGACACTGGCTCTATGATATTGGTCTACCTGCTAAAAGTGGGGTCTCAGGTGCACTTTTGATGCTCGTTCCAAACGTCATGAGTGTGGCCGTCTACTCGCCAAGAGTTGATGAACTTGGCAGTAGTCTCAGAGCTATCGAAGTTTGCCACGAACTCTCTGGCAAGCTAGGGCTTCACATCTTTGGTGCTAAGTAATTCTAGTAGAGTGGGGACTTCGTCGATTGGGACGCCTTACTTCCAAGGCACTTTTTAACTTAATTTAACCTTAAGAAGGAACCTATTCTTAAGTGCTTAGCAATTAATTCTATTGTTCTAAGTCCATTCTTCCTGAGTTCGCCTAATATTATCCAAATTCAAATTGAAATGATTAGAAGGAGACTACAATGTCCCATACTCTCAAACTCATGCTCTTCGTTGCTTTCTTTACCGCAGCAAATGCAGCTGCCTTTCAGTTTCATGCCATCAAAAAAGTTGCAAATAGTGTTGGTGCCAATCTCAACTATAACTATCTCAACTACTTCGATTTTAATGAGGATGGCACTCCCGATAGAGTCAGTTGTAACTTAAATCATTTTATAAGAATTAAAGATGGGAAAACTAATAAGGACTTATATTCTTGGGCCGGTCCAGAAAAATTTAGAGATTTTAAAAATGGTTGGACACATCGAAAAGTACTGTCAGGTTGTGAAATTGTAGTGATGCCTAACGGTCGACCAATCGTCTTGATATCAAATTATTGGGATACCTTCTTAAATAATAGACCCTACTGGAGAGCACGCTCATACCAATGGGTGATCTATCACAATGGAAAGAAATTTGTTCATGCTCCAATCAAGATGGACAACAACACTATTTATTCCGGCGTATCTCGCTCTGTAAAGTGTGACAAGTACCCACAGAAGCTTGTAAATCAAGGCTATAGACCTGGAGCTCTCTGTTTCTTTGCTGACTATGCATCCGATAACTACAATCGCACTGCTCTTTTTAAACTTGAGCAATCCACAGATATGAAAACGATCGTCGCAAAAGATCTTACTGCCTCAAGTATTGGAGCACCCTGGAGCGGTGGTGCTCTAGGAACAAATATTTACACTATGGGTGTTGGTGCTGGATGGGCAAGTAATCAGCGCGACGGAGCTTTCATGATGGACTCTGCTTTTGTAGACATCAATAAAGATAAGCTCCCTGATCTCGTCACAATTGGTCAGCACGCAAAGCTTCGCTCTCACAAAATGATTATCGATCACACGAAAAGAGAGGGGATTCGTTATGAGACAACTGCCCTTACTCAGGCCCGAAAGGGGATCGATATGACTGAGTTTATTAAAGTCACAGCAGTAGATAAAAGATTGCCTAGAATTGATCTGCCCTGTGTGTACATCAGTCTTGAAAATGAAGGGATTGGAAGAGATCACATACGCTGCTTTCACAGTAATCGCTGGGTAGTATATGATCTGCCACAAAAATTTAATAGTTCATACAAGAACGCTAGAATTAAGTATGACAGCAAGTTGGGATTAGTTATTAAGACGGGATTTGTAAATAACCAGAATAAATTAGTAGAGCTCACCTTTCGCGTGCCCGATGGTAAGGTCGTTGTCCCACCAGCACCTGTTGTGGCCCCTGTTGCACCCACCTGTCCACATACCCACACTTGGAATGGATTCTTCTGTGTTGAGAGAGGCTTTGGCCGTTAATCATTGATCATCAAATTTGCGAGTTTTTATTCTTGCCATCAATTGTTGATCAATAGAGGTGAACTCTCTTTCTTGATTAGGCGACTCTTACTTACTTTTACTTAGCAGGCCGATTTATTGTAAACTTGGCCATGGGACTAAGAGATATCTTTAAATACCTGCTCTCCTGGACCATGGACTTTGGTCATTTCCACAAGCTTGGCTTTCGGGCGCGCACTTTTAATAACGACTTCATTCTCACCAAGACCTACCCAAATTCTGGGGTAGTGGTGGAAGTCTATCAGGGACTAGAGCCCCATCATCCTATTTTTAAGGATCTCTTTGATTTCACGGTTCCAGATGCCTGTGTGATTATCTACGGCGGGCGCTTGCCCTTGGAACTTGAGCGCACTCTTTGTAACCACTTTGAATTTGTAAAACGGCGAGGTGACTACTTGGTAGCTTATTCTCGTTTTTTAGAAATTGATGATTTGAAGCTCAAAAGCGCGATAGATTTCTTAGAGCTTAATCTGAATTAATTTTGATAGGCTTTAATAAGAGTGGCCACGGTGGAGAGAGTCTTTAGGCGCATCTCTTCTAATTTCAAATCATTTTGGGTCGTGGCCGCGATAATGCCAGCAGATATTAAATCCCCGATCGTGGCCGCAAGATTGTCGAGCTCAGAGGAATTGATTTTAGAATTCTCTAACTTTGACAGTAGGTAGGAGAGTCGCTTCTTACCTGCCTGACGAACTTCAGTATTGAGTTCAATAAAGCGCTCGGTGGTGGTGCACATATAGTAGAGCAGAAGCATTACAGAGACTTGATGAGGATTTTTGCGGGCCCACTCAAAAGTCGAACTTACATAGCGCTTGAGCATCTCCTCACCGGACTCAGCACCTTTGAGTTGCAGAGCTGTTTCATTTTGGTAGGTGGCCAAAATATATTTTACTGCGGCAAAGAAAATATCGGACTTGTCACTAAAGTGATAAGCGATATGAGCGCGACGTGTACCAATTTCTTGAGCGATCGCCTCGTAGGTCGTGTTGTCGAGTCCCTTGGTGGCGAGGATATCCACCGCCGCCTTGATGATTTCAAGTTTCTTGAGATCGCCCTTTCGAGGCTTAAACTCAAAGGCTTCAAAGAGAAATGGAGGTGCGTCATTGATTTCCATGTAATCTCTAATTATCACAAAGACTTATGAGTTCAAGTCTTTTTTGCTGCGTTCAGTAAAATTGTACGCTAGTACCAAAATATTGACACATCCAGATAGATGAGGGAACGTCTCATTCCCTTATTAAGATTGAGTTAGAAGAATATTTGGTGATTTGTGAATAAGTTTCGTTTGAAAGACCAAAGAGAGCTTGCTTACGCCACTTTAGGCGAGGGAACTAGTGCGCTTGTGTGTTTGTCAGGGCTTGGTTGTGATCACTACAACTACGCATGGCTCGCTCCACTGCTCGCCCAAAACTTTAAGGTCATCCTGGTCGACAACCGCGGGATGGGTGAGAGTAGTGATGTAGAGACTGGCTACGAGATCGCTGATCTCGCTGCTGACACTATCGAATTAATTGATGGGCTTGGCATTGATAAATTTCATCTTGTGGGCATCAGCATGGGTGGTTTTATCGCCCAGGAAATGCTCGTGCGCCACAGCTCGCGCACTCTCTCGTGCGCACTCATGTGTTCCACCTCAGGTGCAGGGGATTATATCCCCCTTACAATCTTGAGCGATGAGAGTTTCTCAAAGGTTCATCAGCTCGGAGATTATGGTGTTGAGCTCGCTATACGCGCCACCGTTCACCCTGATCTTCCCACTAAGAACCCCGAACTCTTTGATCGGATCGTGAAATTGCGTCTGGCCCATCCCTACCGCTTGGATCAGGTCTTACTTCAAAACCGCGCCGCCGCAAATTTCCTCGCTAAGAAGACTGAGCTCTCAAGCATTAAAACACCACTTTACATTCTTCACGGAGCGAACGATCGCTTTGTGAATCCAAAGAATGCAGAACTTTTGGCGCGCGAATTTCCAAACGCCACAAGTGAACTCATTGAAGATAGTGATCATATGTTCTTTTTGGAAAAGAGCGACTTGGTCGCCAGTAAGCTTAAACAATTTTTTAAAAGTCATATGGAGATTTTATGAGTCTTGGACTAATTCGCGCCGGCGTTTGGTTGCCGGAAGGTTATGAAGATGCCGCTGCTATTGCTAAGAAGGCCGCACTACCAGAAACAGTCGTTCGCGATAAAATGGGAATCGTCAGAAAGTGCCGCGCTGGCCGCGATGAACACCCGAGCATGATGGCCATTGAAGCCGCAAAGAAAGTCCTAAGAAATGATATTGATCCTGAGAGTATTGACCTCGTTATCTGGACTGGTTCTGAATATAAAGACTATCCCGTGTGGTCGGCCGGAATTTTTGTTCAAAGGGAGCTTGGTCTAAAAAAGGCTTGGGCCTTTGATGCCTCGGCGAGATGCTCTAGCAATGTTCTTGGTCTTCGTCTGGCGCAATCCCTTGCGGCGAGCGATAAGAAAATTAAGCGCGTCCTACTGTGCGGCGGTCACAAGACAGGTGATCTCGTTAACTATCAAGATCCCACGAGTCGCTTTCTCTACAATCTCTCTGATGGTGGCTCTGCCATGCTCTTAGAGGTGGGGGACGTGAACCCAATTCTAAGCTCAAGTTTCATCACCGACGGCGACTTTAGCCTGGACGTGATCATTAAGGGGGGAGGAACGAGAAATCCCACCAGAGAAAATCCGAGTGAAGTAGATACCTACCTCACTTGTCCAGATATTGAAGGCATGAGAGATCGCCTGGCCACTAGATCAATTGAAAACTTCCTTCAAGTGATTAAAGAAGCTGCCAGCGAGTCTAGTGAGAGGCCAATTGATTACCTCTCACTGCTTCATATGAAGAAGTCTGCCCACGACGCAATTTTACAAGGACTTGATCTCAGAGAAGATCAGAGTATTTATCTCGATCACTATGGCCACTTTGGTGCTCCCGATCAGGTGCTCTCACTTGGTCTCGCTCAATATAAGGGCATGCTCAAAAAGGGCGATCACGTGTGCCTGGCCAGTGCTGGGATTGGCTATACCTGGTCGGCCGCTTCATTTAGATATGATCAACCAATTTTTGCTGATAACGATTTTCAAGTATTGCAGTAAGGCTGCGTGGAGGAAGAATGAAAGGACTAAATAATAAGAGAGTTTTTATTACTGGTGCCGCTAGTGGAATTGGCCGCGCAACTGCTGAGAGATTCTACGCCGAAGGTGCAGAACTTGTGTTAATTGATATCCCAACTCTTGAAGAGAGTGAACTCGCTGCTCTTTTTCCTGAGCGCATGACCTACCTCAGTGCTGATGTTACTAGCGCTGCTGGTCTTTCTGCTATTCAAGCAGAGATGAATAAGGGAATTCACACCCTCGTTAATAACGCCGGTATTACTCGCGACGCCACTCTTTTAAAGATGACTGATGAGCAGTGGGACCAAGTGATAGCCGTCAACTTAACTGCGATTTTTAAGCTATCTCGCAGCGCTGCCGCCTTGATGAAAGATCAAGGAGAGGGTGTCATTCTAAACGCCGCTTCAGTGGTTGCTCACTATGGAAATTTTGGACAGACTAATTATGTGGCCACTAAGGCCGCTGTTATTGGCATGACAAAGACTATGGCCAAGGAGCTCGGCAAAAATGGCGTTCGCGTTAATGCAGTTGCTCCAGGTTTTATTGGAACGCCCATGGTTCGCAAAATGCCGGAGAAAGTAATTGAGATGATGGAGGGCAAGGCACCTATTAAACGCTTGGGCGAACCATCTGAAATTGCAGCTGCCTACGCCTTCTTGGCCAGCGACGACGCAAAATTTATCACGGGAACTTGTCTCAATGTAGATGGGGGCCTTGTATTAGGGTAAATATTCACACCCATATTGATTACTGTGAAAATAAGAATGCTCCTTGGCTAGTGCTAGTCAATGGACTGTTTGCCGATCACACATCTTGGAATGAGGGCGTGAAGTTAATCGCGCCTCACTTCAATATTCTTCGCTATGATACGCGCGGCCAGGGGGAGAGTGATTCTCCCAATGGCATTTATGATCTCAGTGCTCATACATTGGATCTTGAAGGCGTGATTGAAAAGCATGGCCTTGATAAATTCTTCTTGCTTGGACTCTCTAATGGGGCCCGCACTGCACTTGAGTTTACCAGACGCCATCCTGCCTCTGTAATTGGTTTAGTTGCTTGCGATACTTTTGATCGCGTGGGGCCTCTGCTTCGCCTCAAAATAGAATCTTGGCTTAAGGCCAATACAATTGGGGGGCCATATCACCGCTTTGATGTGGCGATGCCTTGGATTTGGGGAGAATCAATTCTCGCCGCTCATCCAGAAATTATTGAATACTACCGAAATCGCGCCAATTTAATGGAGCTTAGAGTGGTTGAGTCCCTCATTCGCGGCACTTTAATTGGTGAGATTGATGTGAGTGAGATTGAGACGCCGACACTTTTCTTAGTGGGGGATGAAGATCTACTCACACCAAAGAGCTATCACGATTCGATGGCTTCAAGGATGAAGAACGCCACTGTGGTCGAGGTGAGTGGAGGACATGCAAGCTTACTTGAATACCCCTCTTCCTTTGAAACAGATGTGCTGCCCTTTCTTAAAAAGTTAATGTCTCGGGAGTTATCTCATGTGGGTTAGTTTTTTAGATACTATTGTAAGCGAGAGACCAGATCACCTCGCAGTTGTTGATCAGAAAACCGGTGAGCGAATGACCTACCGCGAACTTGATGATCACGTCAGACGCCTTGCGAGCTTTTTAGAGTCGCACGGAGTATGCAGAGGGGAGCGCGTTTCCTATTTTTCTACAAATCAAAGTCTACACCTGACACTCTTGCTTGCGAGTGCGCATCTTGGTGCGATTTTTGTGCCCCTAAATTTTAGGCTCTCAACTGGAGAGTTAAGTGATATTTCTCGTCGAATTGAGGCGAAGATAAATCTCTATCACGATGAACTCCCTTACTCATGTACGGGAGAGAGCTTTGATCTTGAAGCGCTTGATTTAAGTCAATTCGCCCCTTTAAAGGAGACTAAAAGTTCTTCTATGAAGGATCCTCTGTTGATGCTCTTCACTTCAGGAAGCACTGGTGAACCTAAGGGCGTGCTTCTTCATGGTGAAATGCTTGAGAGCAATCAGCATGAAACTGTTAAAGGTTGGGGACTTATTCCTAGTGATGTAAGTATCGTTGAAACACCTTTTTTCCACACCGGTGGCTATAACGTTCTTTGTCTTCCACTGCTCTCAATCGGAGCGACAGTGGTCATTGCGGAAAAATTTGATACGAATAATTTCTATCAAACCGTTAAGGATGAAGGGCTAACTGTATACTTTGGTGTTCCCACCATGTTTCAAATGATCGCAAGTGACCCGAAGTTTAATATTGAAAATCTCTCTAGCTTGCGCTTTCTTGTCACCGGCGGGGCGGCCATTCCGGTTGGTCTTATTAATCAGTATCAACAACTTGGATTAATGTTTAAACAAGGCTTTGGTCTAACGGAAGTAGGACCCAATTGCTTCTTGCTTGAAGAGGGCGATGCCAAGAGAAAAATTGGCAGTATTGGTCGACCAATGCCTCATTCAAAGGTTCTTGTAATTAAAGATGATGGCAATCAGGCCGCACCAGGTGAAGTGGGTGAGCTACTAATTGGCGGACCTCACGTGTGCGTTGGCTATTTTAGAGATGACAAGAAATTTAAAGAGTCGCTCTTTGATGGCCACTTTAAGACAGGTGATCTAGTCAGCTTTGATGAGGAGGGCTTCTTCTTTGTCACTGGCCGCAAGAAAGATATGTATATTTCTGGTGGTGAGAACGTCTATCCCGCAGAGGTGGAAAAGCAACTTGCTCTTCACCCATGGATAGCAGACAGTGTCGTTGTTCCCGTTCCTCACGTGCGTTGGGGGGAGGTTGGCCTTGCCTTCATTCGTCCTAAGATTCCACAGAGTGAGACCATTTCTATTGATTCTGTTAAAGATTTCTTGAGTGATAAGCTATCTCGCTACAAGCAACCACACTATGTTGAATTAATGAATGAATTTCCACTACTTGCCAGTGGCAAGATAGACCGCAAAGTATTAGCAAAAAAAGCGCTTGAACTAATTAAATAAATTATGGTTTAAGAACTCAAATGGGGAGAGAGTTATGAGTGCCGAAGTTTTTAAGTATGTTCTGTTATTTATTTTTGTCGCCCTGACCTTTTATCTGTCTTATATCGGAATGAAGAAGACAAGAGGCCTTAAGGGATTTTCAATTGGCAATAAAGACATGAGTCCAATAGTTGTTGGGATCACCATGGCCGCTTCTATTTCTTCTACGGCAACCTTTGTGATTAACCCAGGCTTTGTCTACGTTCACGGTCTCTCGGCCTTTGTACACTATGGTGTGGCCGCAGTCTTAGGCATTATCTGTGCCTTCCTGGTTCTCACTAAGGGCTTTCGCCGCATTGGAGATGTGGGCGGCTCACTAACGATTCCCGATTGGATTTATCACCGCTACGGTTCACGAGCACTCTCGCTTTTCTTTGCCTTTATTAATCTACTCTCTATTACATTTGTGGTCTTGATTCTCGTGGGTTGCTCGCTTTTAATGAGTTCACTCTTTCCAATCAGCACCCATGTTTCTTTGATCCTTATTCTTCTCTTTGTTTTCTCATACGTACTCATGGGTGGAACCTATGCTCATGCCTACACCAATACTTTGCAAGGCGCGATGATGGTCTTCGTTTCGGCCTTTCTCTTCTTGCAGGGACTCAAGTACTTTGACGGTGGTCTCTTTTCGACGCTCTCTCAATTTGGCACTAATTACTCAAGTGTCTACAACCCAGAGTCTCCACTTTACTATGACTTTTTCTCTGTATTTGCCGCTGGCTTTATCATTACCTTTGCCCTAATGCTTCAGCCGCACATTCTCACTAAGGTGCTCTACCTAAAAGAAGAGCGCGATGTGAATAAGTTCATCTTGACCACATTTGTGGTGGGAAGTGTATTTAGTTTGATGCTCTTTCTCGGTTTCTACGCCAAAATTTCTGGCCTAGAAATTGTTCGCCAAGACGCCGTGGTGGCGACCTATATCAACCACGAGTTTGGTCCGGGAACTTCTTGGTGGGGCCCCTACTTCCTGACCTTTGTCTCTGTCACCTTATTAGCTGCCGGAATGTCTACGCTTGATGGGATTCTTGTTGCCCTCTCTTCTATGGTGGTTAATGACATTTACCGTCCTATCTTTGGAAAGGCTTCGGCCAATGATGACAACGCAGAAAAGAAGGGACTAATGCTCTCTCGAATTGTGCTGGTACTGGTTGGTCTCTTTAGCTTTGCCATTGCCTGGAACCCACCAAAATTGGTTGGGATCTTTGCTCAAAAGGGAGTCTACGGTCTGGCCGCGGCTTCACTTGTGCCGATTCTCTTTGGTGTTCTCATCAAGCGCGATCTTCCACTTTGGTTAGTTTCAATCTCTGCCATTATCGGACTCGCTGGACACTTGTCACTTAACCTCTTCTTTGGGGTCGCCAACCCTGCGGTGAGTTCTTCAATCTCGATCATTGCTTCATTGATTTTTGCCTGCGCATCACTTGGAATTATTCGCTTGATGAAGCCGGCCAAGGTCCCAGAAGCTCAGAAGGTTGAAGCTTAACAAAATCTTGACCTATTTCTTAGGGCATTTTCTGCCACTCCTCCTAACGCCTCAGGTATAATGGTGTTAGGAGGATTCTATGAGTGATGATGACCTAGTCGAAAAAATTCGTCGCATTGGTCTTAAAGGTAAGGACGCACTTCTCGATTATTTTGAGGGAGAGGGCCTAGTTGAAGCGGATGTTTTAAACGCCGTTCGCACTCATAGCCACAATCACATCATTTCAGATCACTATCCCTTTGACGACAAGCTCAGTCGTGAAGAATATGACCGCGATAAGCGCGTCTTACAAATTGAGCTCGTCAAGCTTCAAAAGTGGATTAAGAAGGGTGGCCGTCGCATGGTGCTGGTCTTTGAAGGCCGAGATGCGGCCGGAAAGGGAGGCACTATTAAGCGCTTTACCGAGCACCTCAATCCCCGTGGCGCGCGCGTAGTGGCCCTTGAAAAGCCTACAGAGACAGAGCGCGGGCAGTGGTACTTTCAGCGCTATGTGGAACAACTTCCTACCTCCGGTGAAATGGTTTTCTTTGATCGCTCTTGGTACAACCGCGCCGGGGTTGAAAAGGTCATGGAGTTTTGTAGCGAGCGCGAGTACATGGAATTTGTCTCGCAGGTGCCTGAGTTTGAGCGCATGCTGGTAAAGTCTGGGATTGCCCTGATTAAATTTTGGTTTAGCGTCTCTCGTGAGGAGCAATTTCGCAGATTCCTAGGTCGTATCCTCGATCCCCTCAAGCAGTGGAAAATTTCCCCCATGGATATAGCGAGCCTTGGAAGATGGACTCCCTATACTGAGGCCAAAGAGTCCATGTTCTTCTTTACTGACACCCCCGAGACACCGTGGAGGGTGGTGAGAAGTGATTGTAAAAAGCGTGCCCGACTAGCGGCCATGCGCTACGTGCTTTCGCTCTTTCCCTATGATGAGCGCGATGATGATGCCATTGGTGAGGTCGACCCAAGAATTCTAGGCCCTGCTGAAGAAATCTACGAGCCAGATGAACTCATCCAACGCGAGATCTTTGAGCGCGGGCCAAAAGATTTTTAAAACCAGAAGGCGAGACCCGCCTTAATCTGTCTGCCGTCTCGGTTAGGATTTCTAAATCCAATCGTGTCATTATTGGCAGCGGTTTTACTGTGGTCTTTTTTAGAAATTTTCTTCTCGTACATAAAACCTAGAGTTAAGAATGCACTCTTTTGAAAGTAGTACTTGAGTCCCAACTCTGCTTTGTAGTTATCATTTTCATAGAGGGCATTTTCAGTCTTTTGGTTGGTGAATCCACCGGTGCCATTATTGTCGAGGGGATTAATCGGCTGATCACCCCAGGCCCAATTATTGACGATAATAGCCTCCCAATTGGTGAGAAGTGCCCAAGTTTGATTCAGGCGATACTCGGCCCCTACGCCAAAGTAGAGCTCTGTCTGATAGAAAGAGGCGTAGCGATCAAAGGGATGTGTGCGGTAGACAGCGTATTCGCTCTCCCACCAAATTTCGTGAGCGCCCAGGCGGTAGCGACCGCCGTAATCTAGCGCCCATGAAGGCTTTTGCCACTCACTCTTATAGTAAATAGCAGCACCAGACATCTCTAGAGACTTGGTAAAGAAATACTCTAGCTTAGTGGCAAGTCCAAGCTCATCTCTAATGTGAAATGAATTTGAAGGGCGCTTAGCAATTTCGTAACTACTAAAGCGCGAGTTAAAATTTGTTTTAAGTGTGCCATCATCGTTTTTATCAAACTCCTCACTGCTGCCGTAGACTGAAGTGTGGAGGAAGAATTTCTTTTTGAAGCTTCCGTATGTCAGGGTGACGAGTATTTTCTGGTCCACATCTCGCCAAGAATGATCACTGCCAAGGAGCGAGCCTGAGTCAATATAGGATGATTCAGTCACACCGTAGCGCATGCGGTGAAATGGTACTTTGCCCTTGCCGGCGATGACCTTGATTTCATCGGTGGCACGATAAGTGACGTTGGCCTCTTCATAGAGATTGTAGCCACTTCCAAGATTTGAGTCATCGAGATCTAGCTTGATTTTGGCGGTAAAGTCTTCGTGGGTGGCGTAGACCTTGAGATCGAGGGCCCCAAGCCCGCTGGTGGCATCGAGCTTCTTTGAATCAACCTTCTCTACGCCTAAGAGGTCTAGCGCAATGAAGCCTTTGATCTCAGCATCGAGGGCCCAGGCATTTGTGTAAGTGACTAAAATGCTTAGAAGTAGGGCAATTGCTCCGCTGAAAGTCAGGCGTGACATGGCTTAATCCTCAATTGGTTATTGAGGCTATCTATCAGTTTGAAAGAGAAATTTAAAGGCGTATTTTAAACTATTTGCCCTTACAGCGCTCATACTCATCAAAGTACTGATCTGAGTCGTGGGGATTGAGATTCTTGCAATACTCGCTTTTTAGAGTGCTGTCTTTGTCAGGATGTTCTTCAGCAACAGTGCGAGAAGTACTTGAGCAACCACCAGCGCTTAAAAGAAAGACTGTCATTAAGATAAAGGCCATGAGTGTGATGTTCTTCATAATTGCTCCTGCTTATAGTGTAGCAAAAATGAGGGGTTTCTGGGCAGCAGGCAAAGACGTGCTAGCGATTATCAAACACCGCCTCTAAAAAGTATAAGCACCTTTACCCGATAAAAATACTATCTATTTATTTTCTGTCTCAAGCCACTGAGTCTGATAACTTTCAGGGCCTTTTAAGTAAGAATATGTGCCAAGTCCTTGGGCCCCTTTAAGCTCAAACACCAGCGCGCCAAGGGCAATGTGATCAAGGCCTAGAAGCGTTTCGTAGGTGGATGAGAGAGTGAGTTCATAGTGAGAAAGATACTTACTCATGCCACTGATGGCGCCATCGCGAGCAGGCTTGTAGATGAGACCGGCTACACCTCTAGGTAGCGCAGAAATATCAACTCTAGAGAGATCATCGTCTAGGAAGATTTTATGAGACGTTTTCTGAGTCATACATTCAGCGAAGCTAAATTCAATTCCATCAATTTTTAAGGGCTCAAGCAGTTCTAATTCAGAATGAGTGAGGGAGCGATTGGGATCAAGTCTTATCCGAGCGTTTGGAAATTTCCTCTGAAGCTCACTTGTATATTCAATTTCCTCTTTAAAATGATTGCGACCAATTTTAATTTTGAAGGCACTTGCCGGCAAGACCTCTTGATCACCAGCATAGACTAGTTGTTGGGCACGAACGTTTTTAGTATTCTTTAATTTTAGCTGATTTGTACTTACTAGGGTCGCTAGAAGTGCGCCTTCAAGGGCCATCATAATTTGCGAGTCTCTAGGGCCATCAAAGAGTCCGAAGTAACTTTGCCCTAGATCAAAGTCTTTTAACTTCCTTCCTGTTAAGGAGATACTTTTAAGTGCCTCACTGGCCGATTGAGCGTTAAGTGGAAGGTAGCCTGGTAGGAGTGGAACTTCGCCTCTAAAAAAATATCCTTCAAACTTGAAATCGATTAAGAGTGCTTCGCGCGCCACAATTGAGAGACCAGGGGCAAGGGAGAGCTCTCGATTAAATTTCTGAGAGATAATATTTGAAGAAATTTTTAAGGGGCCCATAAAGTAAGCTCCTTAAAATTTGATGATGAGGCCGAAGGAAAATAGGATACAGTTGAAAAAGAGAAATTTGCCAATGCTTGCAAGAGTCTCATTTAATTGCCCATCAATTTTTCCCACTAAAATTTTCTTCCAAGTCCTATAAAAGAGCGCCGTTATTAAGAGAGTGCCTAGGGTGAGCTTATTATCGAGATTAAAAAAGGCGTTTAAGCTAATAACCTGTGAGAGCACGATGCCAAAGATCACAATCAGGCGGGCCCCAAGCTCACTTGTTCTCACGGCCAGAGTGCGCTTATTGTTAATTCTATCCCCTGCTCGGTCGCGAAGGTTATTGACGGCGAGGATAGACCAGCTCAGAAATCCAGGTAGGAGCCCGTAGAGAATCGCTGCGGGGTGCATGGTGTGAGTTTGTAAGTAGAAAGTTCCGGCCACGGCAACGGGGCCAAAGAAGATGAGCGCCATGACTTCTCCCAATCCATAGTAGGAGAGTGGGTAGGGGCCACCTGTGTAGCAGTAGGCGCCAAGTAGACTTGAGAGCCCGATGGCAACGATGACCGGTCCCCCAGTAATCATGAGCGGGATTCCCAAGACAAAGGCAAGTGCAAGTACGATCTGATAGGCGCGCTTAACTTGAGTGGCACTAATGAGTCCCGCTTGAGTGACTCTCACGGGACCAATGCGCTCGTGGGTGTCTGTTCCTTTGGCGTAGTCAAAGTAGTCATTAACTAAATTGGTGCCTATTTGCATCAGTAGGCAGCAAAGAATTGTGAGGGCCGCCACAGTTGCATTAATTTGGTGTTGAAAGGCGTAGGCTAGCGCAAGACCTAGGATAACAGGAGAGAGTCCGGCAAAGAGAGTTTTAGGGCGTGTCGCGAGTATCCAAGGATTCGTCATTTTTATTTTTACCTAACTGTTTTTAACTGTGAATAGACCTGCGTGTTGTCTTCATCGCTAAAGACAAAATCAATTAAGGCGCTTTTTCCAGACTTCAGTGCGCTTTCATACTGAATTTTGAGCTCTTCTTTACTGTGGGCGCGCAGTACCTGAATTCTAAAGAACTCTTCTGCGGCCTTATAGTTTATTTCAATAGGAGTTCTAATTCTGTCGGTGACATCCTTTTCTGAGGCTACTGGAAGTAGGCTAAAGATTCCACCACAGGAGTTGTTGGCCACGATGAGAATGACCTGTTTCTCATGAGCGGCGAGCATAAAGAGCGAGTTGAGGTCGTGAAGTGTCGCCACATCGCCGTTAACTAGAGTGAGGGGAATATTACCTGGAAGTTCATCTCTGGCCCCGACTGCGCTTGCAATTAGGCCTTCAATTCCACTAACTCCACGGTTAGTGAGAATCATTAAATCTTTAGAGAGTGTATTTGAGGCATAGGAATCAAAGCTTCTAATGACAGTTGAATTTCCCAGATAGAGCGCACTCTTATCAGGGATGATTTCAATGAGCGTCTTTGAGAGAACGGGGTAGCTAGGCTTTGCCTTTTCAATTATTTCTTCTTTTCGGGCAACCACTTCACGAAAGTGGCCAAGACCGTGGTTTTGAGTCTCATCCATCACGCATAAAAGGTCGCGTGTAAAATTCTCAGGTGCTCCATGATAGCGATAGCTCACTCTAAATGAAGGGTCTTCGCGCTCCATTCCTGCACTAGCGACAATGAGAGGTATGTCCGGGTTTTGTGAGAGAAAATTATAGTAGAATTTACTAGTGAGGCGTCCACCTAGTTGAATGATGAGGTCAGGTCTGTTTTCACTTAAGTAACTTTGAATTTCTTGGTGCTCAAATGTGGGAACTGCGCCATCAGACAGTGAGAAGAGATATTTAAGTGAGCTTGAGACATCTAAGACTTTTGCCCCTTTAAAGTTCTTTACCCATGTTTTAAGAGAATCCCCAACTTGAAATGGCGAGAGTCCACCCACAACAAGTAGAGGGTTTTTAGCGGCTTTGAGGGTCGCTTTAAGGTAAGCTTCTTCCTGCGCTCCCAGAGAAAAACCTGGGTAGGCCGACTCTACAAGTGCTCGCGCCTGATTCATGATCTGATTGGCCTCTGAGACCTGTGTTTGCCCGACGCTTTCACTTATGTGATCTAGTGGTTCTCTAAAGGGAATATTTAGGTGAACTGGGCCCATTTTTGGCCACTTTGTTTTTGAGAGCATGTGCAGGACTTCACCCACAATTGCTTTTAGCGATACTTGATCATTTGGAGCTTGAAGTGTGTGTGAATCTATCCCAGCGCCGATAAAAATTCTATCTTGCTGAATGGTCTGATTGGCATCTGAAAAAGTGAGTTCAGGTGGGCGATCTGCACTTATGGCCAAGAGGGGAATATGAGTTTTCTTGGCCTCAATGAGTGCCGGCAAATAATTAGTGAGGGCCGTTCCCGATGTGCAGATCAGACAAGAGGTCTCACCACTCACCTTGCTCGCACCAAGCGCTCGGTACGCAGCCCCTCGCTCGTCGATGACCATTTCAAAGTGTACTTCATTTGCACGCAGGTTGAGGGCGGCAATGAGTGGGGCATTTCTCATTCCGGGACTGACGTAAAATCGCTTCACGCCACCTTTAATAAGGGCGTCGATGATCACAGAGCTCCAAAGTCTAGCGCGGTTATTCTTTAAGAGAGCGCTATTTTGAAATTCTTCATTTTGTTGTGAGTTTCGATCCACTCGTTCTTTCCTTTTGATCCTGCAACGATCCCGGCGCCACCAAAAATATGGACTTCATCTTGATAGATGACAATAGAGCGGATTCCGACCATGAGGTCTGTGTAGGACTCACTGATAAGTCCACATGGGCCAGCGTAGAGTCCGCGATCAAATCGCTCGTATCGCTCAATATACTTTTTGGCCGCGGGCCAGGGTCTTCCCCCAACTGCTGGAGTAGGGTGAAGTTTTTCCATAATTTCAAATTGATTGATTCCAGCGCCGACCTGGCCTTGAAAGCGCCCTTGAATGTGTTGCACGTGTTTGAGACGCAGCAATTCTTCCTTTGCGGTTGCATTCACGGCACTACAGAATTCCTTGAGCTTTCGCTCAATTTCATGGGCGACGATTCTATGCTCTTCAAGCTCTTTTGGAGAGTTCATCAGGTCTTCTGCAAAGGCCTGGTCTTCGTCAGGGTGTGAGCCGCGTGGCCTTGTTCCTGCGATGACGTCGACTTCCACCTTTTGGGCGCGAAAATGAAAGAGGCGCTCTGGGGTGAAGCTTAGGAAGGCGCGGTGGTCGTCTACTTTAATAAAGAAAATATGCCCCTCAATATTATCTAGAGACATTTCTTTGAAGATACTTTGGGGATCAATGAGGTTCTTAGCGCGAATGACTCGCTTTCTGGCCATCACTACTTTATCTGGATCCTCAGGGCCATCATGACAAGATAGTGTAAGGGCGAGGTCGTCAATGGCCTGGCACCAAATCTCTTCTGAGGGCGATTCTACCATCGAGGTAAATTTGGTTGCAGAGCTAGACTCAGGCATAAAATCGAGGAGTTCATCTACTTTAAAGAGAAATTCTGCCCGCTTATCTGCCGTGGTTATATTGTCTCTGGTAAAATTTATGCGCAAACTAGATTTTGCATTCTTTGTTTGCCACTCGACGATGGGAATAATTCCAAGCTCTTTTCCAAAGTGTGCCCACTCTGGCGCCTTGATACCATCTGGTTCAAAACGAGAGACAAAGTAGAGGTGTAGCTTTGGGTTTCTAGCAAGAATGAGAAGAGTTTTATCTCTTTCGGCCGGATCTTGGTGGCGATAAAGTTCACCTATGGCGAGACCCTCGTCTCCCTCTTTAGAGCGGCGGTAAATGATATTCTTATTGCGAACGTGTAGACAGAGATTTGCGAGTGAAGTCGTTGGAACTTCGACTTCAAAAGTCATAAACTCTGAAGGCGCACTCTCAATAGAGGTCTCATTCCAGAACTCTTTGAGAGAGCAGAGAATTTGGGCCTTATCAATCAAAGGCATCGCTGTTATTCCTCTTTATATCCAACGTAAATAGTGGCAATACCAAAAGTGAGCAAATAGGACTCAGCTCTAATAAAACCTTCCTCAGTCATGACGATGAGAAAGTCATCTCCGTAGGGAAAATCTTCTACTGTCTTATTGAGGTATGTATAGGCGTCACCGTGGCCGGATATGAGATTTCCAACCATGGGAAGAATATGTCTGAAATAGAGAAAGTAGACAGCGCGAACAAGTGCATTCTTAGGGATGGAAAATTCCATCACATAAGCGCGTCCACCTGGCTTTAATACCCTGTGCATATTATTAAGTGATTTTTTAAAGTCGTTGAAATTGCGAATACCAAACGACACAGTTACAGCATCATAGCTTTCATCTTCGGCCGGAATTGTGACGCCGTCTCCAATTTCAAGCGAAACACGCTCTTGCAATTTATTCTTGATAACTTTTTGAACACCGATTTCAACCATTCCCTGAGACAGATCAATGCCTCTTACGCTCTCAACACGCGGATCGCGAGCGAGGGTGAGGGCGAGATCTCCAGTTCCGGTGGCGAGATCGAGCATTTTTAAGTTGTTCTTATCTGGCAAGAGTCTAAGTAAGCGCTTGCGCCAGTAGATATCAATGCCGAAGCTTAGAATATGATTGAGTAGGTCGTAGGTCTTTGCAATTTGGTCAAAGATTTTAAATGATTCATTTTTTCGCTCTTTAAGAGCAGTACTGGTGAGGTTCGAGTTTTGAGTACTCATTCACTGTCCTTTTATGGGCTTAGACTTTTGAGCTGACTTAATACGTCGAAATGAGCGGTGTTTCAAGCTTGACGCAGGTTGATAACACTTATTGTGTTGTATTTGTCGAGTTTGTATAAGTGCTGAAAGTCACAGTATTTACAGGCTTTTGCTGGGGTGCTAATAAGTTTTCCTAAGAAGTATATCTTTTGATGCTGTTAAGAGAGAACACATGTTGCAGGACTTTTTAAGTAGTATTCCAAGCGGGCTCCTCGATCGGGCCACGAATATGAGCTATCAGCTCGATTCAGAGCTTGGTAAGCCTGCCGTTGATGAGCTCCTTGGTCGCTCGGTTCTTAGTGGTGGCAAGCGTCTGCGTCCACTTCTCACTTATGTCATGGGCAATCTCTTTGCCATTGAATCAGATCGTCTTGATCCCTTTGCTCGCGCCATCGAGATGGTGCATGCAGCTTCTTTGGCCCACGACGATGTTGTGGATGAAGCTAGTACGCGAAGAGGTGCTCCAAGTATTAACGCCATAGCTGGTAATAAGAAGGCCGTGCTCGCTGGTGATTTTCTTCTTGCCGACGTGATTGTAGGACTCACACAAACTGGTGAGTTGCGACTGGTTCAAGAAATGGCAATGGTCATTCAAGAGCTCGCCCTTGGTGAGTGGCTTCAATGGGATGCCTCTCACAATAGGCACTATACGAGTGAGATCATTGAACAGATTGCTCTTAAGAAAACCTCATCGGTGATGTCTTGGTGTGCAGTCGCTCCTGCGGTTCTTGCAAGGCTTAGCGCTGATGAGATTGCCCTTGCTCGCAAATTTGGAAAACACCTCGGACTTGCCTTTCAGCAAATTGACGACACTCTTGATTTCTCTGCCGATGGACTCAAAGATCAGCATCTCGATTTAAAAAATGGAATCGTAAATTCCGTGATCTTTAATTGGTTTGAAAAGCATCCTGCCCACTTTGATCGTTTTCAGTCTGGAAGCGATTTAGAGTCAATTTTTCTTCAGATGACGAGTGAATCTCTGTCAGATTCAGTTGAAGATATTAGACAAATTGCACTAAGAAACCTTGAGATTGCTAACGAATCATTAGAAGAAATTAAAGATATCTGGATGAAGCACTCTGAGAGTGATATTCAACGCTTTGAAAACGCGTTGGAAGTTGTTCAGGTTATTCTTTCTTATCTCGCCCACAGGTCTTCTTAAACCTCTGTAAACCTTAATTATCTTAAGAAAATTTATCACAAATTTAACGCCCTCGGCAAATACAAGTTGTTTAGGATTAACGTACTACTTTTGTCGTAAATGAAATTCATCTAATTAACGGTATCTGCCTAGGAGAGGTGAGACCAATGATCGAGACGAAGATTACGCCATTTAATAAGGTGCGTGATAGTTTAGAGGATCCATCTATGGCCCGGGCGGCCTACGATGTTCTTGAGCTTAGTACCAAACAACACCCAGCGCTCAAGCGACTCTCAAAACTTGGTGGGCGCGCCCTGTCCGCACCTTTTTGCTGCATTTCAATCATTGACCCCGAATTTAATACATTTAGACTCGTCCACAACTTTGATAGTGAAACTCAAGCGGTTCCACTAGAGCTCGATGTGGATGAATCAATTTGCCAGTACACACTCTGTGGTGACCTTGTTGCCATAAATGACTTGAGAGAATTCAATTCTCCGGCAGCACTCTCAATTTTTAGTGAATGGGGTTTTCAATCTTATATAGGTACACCTCTTAGAGTAGATGGCGGCGGAGTTATTGGTTCTTTTTGTGTGCTCGATTATCGCGCCAGATCTTGGTGTAAACACGACCGCGAGCTCCTAGTTGAACTTGCGGCTTCAGTAGAAACGGAAATTAACTATCAAATTTGTCTCGATCGTATCGCTCACGAGAATGAGGCGAGAGATCGTGTGATTTCAATGCTCGCTCATGATCTTAGAACGCCTTTAAATATTATTCAGAACAATGCTGAGCTTGTCTTGCTAGAAGAGTGCGATACTTCTCTCATGAAGGATTGTGCGGCCAGCATCTTGCGCTCTTGTGATCAGTCGACCCATATGATTGAAAACTTCCTCGACTGGAAACTCTCTACACTTGGACCGAGTGATAAGATCGGTAAGAATTCATTTGATGTGGTTGCGATGGCCCGCAACTGCATTTTTGACTTTACAAAAATTCATGGAGAAATTTTTAGATTGTCTTTTAATTCTCAACCTATCGTAGGTGAGTACAATCAATACGCCATTAAGCGCTCGATGGATAATCTTATCAATAATGCCATTAAGTACGGTGATACAAGTCGTCCAATTAGTTTGATCGTCAATAAGACTAGAGAGGGAACTCTAGAGATCTCTGTACACAATTATGGAAATCCACTTACTGATGAGGAGCTCAAACATATTTTTAATCCCTATTACCGCTCAAGTGATGCGAAAAAGAAGAAAGCAAAAGGGTGGGGTTTAGGTCTAGCACTTGTTTCATCAGTGGCACTGGCCCACTCTGGCAGAGCAGAGGCGACGAGCAGTATAAGTGGTGGGACGACATTTAAGATCATCCTGCCCCTGGAAGAAATTCCCAAGGAGCAGGGCAAGTTAATTCACTAATTTAGAGAAAGCTCTTGTAGTCTAGGGCGCACGCATCCTCAACTTCTTTAATTTCTTTTGGAATGGCAACCGTGAGATTTTCATATCCACTCTCTGTAATCAAAATATCATCTTCTATTCGAATTCCAATCCCTCTGAGTTCTTCTGGAATATTAAGATCGCTCTTTGGAAAGTAGAGTCCTGGTTCGATGGTATAGATCATTCCCGGTGTGAAAGTAATATCTTCCGGGCCATCGGTGTAGGGACAATTATCGTGGACATCTAGTCCTAGCCAGTGGCCGGTGCCGTGGGGGTAGTAGGTTCTAAAGAGTGTGTCAGTGTTTAGTTCTTCTGGTACGGCGTCCATTACTTTAAGTTCGACTAAGCCTGCTGCTAGAACTTTACAGGTCTCTGCGTGAATTTGAGTCAGGGTCGCGCCTGGTTTTGAGGCCCTAAGTGAAGCTTTCTGGGCTTCAAGGACGATTTCGTAGACGTCGCGCTGAATGCCACTATAGATTCCGTTCACTGGGAATGTTCTTGTGACGTCGCTGGCGTAGAGATTGTACTCACAACCAGCATCAATTAAGAGTAGTTCCCCGGATTTGAGCTCATCGCAATTGTCGATGTAGTGAAGGATATTGGCGTTATCACCTCCGGCCACAATAGACTCATAGGCCGCTCCACTTGCGCCTCCAGAGAGGTAGATATACTCCATAAGTGCTTGCACTTCTCGCTCATTGACTCCAGGTCTTGTGAAGGCCATGGCCGCTTTATGGGCCTTGGTGGTGATTTGAGCGGCCTTCTTCATGAAGGCAATTTCATTTTGATCTTTAATGAGTCTAAGGGCGCCAACTAGTGGGATAATATTTCCAAGCTTCTGTGGGGTCATCACCTTCTTTCGGTTCTTATAAGAGAGGGCCGAGATGTGAGTGAGTACTTTTTTAACGAGCTTAGGCCTATTAAAGAGATCGAGATAGACGGTGTCGTGTCCGATGAGGAGTTCATCCAATTTCTGATCGAATTCTTCAATACTATAAACTTCATCAACATCTAAAAGATCCTTGGCACCGTCAACGCCAAGTCTTCTGCCACTCCACACTTCGGCCTTTAGATCTTTTGGTCTTACAAAGAGAACGGCCTGGCGCTCTTTTTGGTGTGAGATAATAACAAGCTTAGCCTCTGGTTCTTCAAAACCCACTAAATATTTAAAGTTGCTATCTTGGCGATAAGGAAATTCGGTGTCGTGAGAGCGCGTTTGATGCGGGGCCGATTCGAAAATGGCCACGCCTCCCTTAAGGCGTTCGAGTAACTTGGCGCGGCGTTCGCGGTAAGATGTGAGTTCCATAGATTCTCCGTGTGAATCCTCACATTTTAACGCTCTTTCTAGGGCTTTGAAAGGGCCCACAGACATTCACTTACTTAGTGGAGCCTGCAAGACTCCGAACCCGACCTGACGGCCTCGCACTTTTCCATGGCGGTGTCGCAGGCTTCGCGCCCAAGACTTCTGTCACTGCTATTTCCAGTGAGACTGGCAGTGAATACTTGAATGACATCTCCCGTATCTGACAGCAATGCCGACTGACAGGTTCTTGTCACTGTGCCAGGAGTTGGGTCTGGGTCTGGCGTCGGCCAAGGCGATGGAGTGGGTGTTGGATTAGGTCTAGGAGGAACTGGTCTTCGATTGCGGTCGATTTCGCAATAGGCATTGTAGTAGCGGCTATTATTTTGGCGACGGCGAAGGTCGGTGTAGCAAGTTCTAAGCGCATTTGAGCACGCCTCTTGTTCGGTGTAGCGAGATTTTCCGCGGTAGCTCGCAACATAGGAGCCATTTGCCAGACGCAAATTTGAGTAGCAAGCATACTCACTCGTTGGTGGAGGGGTTGGAGCATTTAAATCAATACAATAGGCCCCTGGGTAGTTGCCCGAGTCAAGGCGCCAACTGAGTTCATCGTTGCACTGAAGTCTTGACTCAAAGCAAGCTTCACTCATACTCTGGCCCCAGCCATCAAAGGAGCTAATCACAATGTGATTTCTGTTTCTAAGCTCAGTCGTGCAGGTTTCTGCAAGAGCTTGGTAAGAAAAAAAGGTAGTCACGATTAAGAGTAGGACGAGTTTCATCTTCTATCTCCAAAAAATATTCACTTCTGGTGATAGAGGGCGAAGGAGAAAGATGCAAGGCCGTCTAAGATTAGCCTTGCATGATTCTTTAGAAATTATCTGTTGTCAAAGTAAGTTTGAACGTACTGCTCTACACTAAAATCATCGCTCGAGCGCTCTTGTCTGACGAGGTAGGGTCTTGTTTCACCATCTTCGATTACCCATGGAGAACTCGGATCATTCCAATCAGTCCCAACATCCCAAAGCAGGGTTGTTTGGAATATAACCAGTGAACTTGTTTGATCTAGTATTTGATCAAGCAAATAGACTGCACTGCCATTTTCAATTGAACCAATGGCCTCTGCTACTGATACATAGTCACTCGCAACAGTTGAATCATCAGTGACGGTGTACTGACCTGTAATGGTTTGAAGCACATCTGTATTGACGATGGTGTCAAAGTCAACTGTCGAAGAAGTTACGTAGAGATCTGATGCCGTTGAATTAGTTGAATCAAAATCACCGACATAAATAAGAGTGTTAAGAGCATTGGTGCTTTGCTTATAGGCGCCATATTCTCCGGCCGTATTGGTGCTGTTGAAGTTGACCGGCATGGGGTTCCAGACATAGAAGTTCGCGTTCATTGTGGTAGCGTTTACGTCACCACAGATTGCGGCCCAAGTATTGTTAAGTAGCGACGGATAGTTCGTTCCTCTAAACTCAAAGCGCGTGTTTACAAAGTTTTCTTCAATAGTACTTCCTGAATCTCCACATTGACCTGCGACCCCACCGACAAAGATAGTCTTCGGTGTAAGACCAATTTGAGAGCTTGGATATGGGTTTGATCCAATATTGTGAAGAAGATCCCAGCTTGCACCATTATCAAGGTAGATATCCCCGATAACGCTGGTGGTATTCATATAAATTCTCCCTGCTGTGCCCGCTCCAGGGGCAGAGGGTGAGGGACCGATATAGTCGTAGAGGTCAGATGCGGCAGTCGTTTTGTAAATGATCTGACCATGAAGTTGATTATTCTTGATGGTAGCAATTGAGCCACTCATCGATCCAACGAGGCCACCAATTTTCTCTGAGGCTTGGGAGCCGGCTTCAAGAATGATTGATCCATCCACGCGATTTTCTGCAATGAGAGCTCCGGTAGCACCGCCAAAGCTAATATTTGAATTTGAGGCCGGATCATAGAATGAATTGGCACTGCCAGTGGAAGTCTCACCTACAAGTGAGCCGATCATGCTCTGAGTAGAGTAGAGAGCGATTCTTCCTTTAAATTCATTATAGAGAATGGCCCCAGACGATACGTTAGCGATTCCACCAAGGGCAGAACTTAAGGCGGTACTAACGTTAATAGAGCAGTCTACTTTTGAGCCCGCAATGACACCATTGTTAATTCCCACAAGGCAGGAGGCCGGCGAAGAGCCTGAGAGGTTGATTTGTCCTTTTGATCTTACTCGTGAAATTAGACCGTTGTTGATTCCAGTTAAAAGGCCTGAACTTCCAGATGAAGGCATTGATTGACTTGATATGATTTCTAGATTTTTAACCTGCGACCCAATTGCGAGGCTATTAAAGAGGCCAGTTTGTGAAGAGGTCAAATTTACGGGATAGATGGTCTTTGCATTGCCGTCGAATACTCCGCCAAAACTAGAAATATCTAGAACTGAAGTTGTGCCTGTGGTGAAATTTTCAAGACCAATATCTCTCATTAACTTAAAGTGAGCTCCGGGATAATTCTTGACCTGGCCTAGTTGAGCTTGAGAGCAAATTTGATAGGGATCAGCGGCGGCTCCACTACCGGCCGCAAATGGTGCCACGGCCATTTTGCCCGCACACTTTCTTGGCCCTTCAATTTGAAGTCGAGGATAGTCAAAACCATTGTCATCCATGGCCCAAATATTAACAAAATCCATACCTAGAGCAGTGTAGGTTGATTGAGTGCGTACATCTGTGTGAGTGAGACCAGTTGCTACAATGGCGGGATCTATCGAAACCACGTTACTACCAGTCACGGTGCTAGAAAAATTTTGAAAGATTGTTCCCTCTTTAGAAGAGATTGGTCCTGAAGCTCTAAAGACTTTATCGGCAACAAAAGTAGCGCCGTCTTGATAGCCAACAAGGCCAGCAGAATTGGAAGCGATCTCGGCGTGGATTGAGGCGTCTGAGTAGGCATCTGTTACCTGACACTCTGATCCGGCAGCTTTGCCAATGAGACCACCAATGTAGCGAAGTCCACTAATACTACCGTGACTCGCAACTTCTTGAAATTCAGAATGAGCATTTTCACATGATTCAACCAGGCCTACGATGCCACCGATGTAATCGTGTCCATACCATGTGGCCGGAATTCCTTCGCAAGTTGTCACATCATGAGCACTTGAATCCGAACAGAATCCTTGAGAGCGAGTTCTAATATTCCCATCAAAGATTGCCTTGGTGATATTCTTTAATGTCGAAGGGTTATTAAAGGCACCAGCGATTCCACCAATTGTAGAGAAACCTTCAATTCTCATTTGTGTTGCAGCGACGTTTAAAATGATTCCATCATTGCGCCCAACGACGCCACCCACTTGCTCGCGCCCCATGACTTCGCCATGAATAATTTTTACATTTTCAATTGTGCCAGCATTGGCCCCAACTGCTATTCCAACTTGATTATGTTGATTTGTTTGGTCTTCGGCCCTAGCTTCTACCATCGGCATGAGAAAGGTGACGTTCTTAAGTTTTCCACTCGTTCCCATATCGCGAATAAAGCCAATTCTACTAAGTGGCATATTGAGATCTTCGATATCTTCTTGTTTATGTCCAATGATTTTGTGGCCACGACCATCAAAAGTTCCGGTAAAAGGAGTGGGGGAAGATGGAGTGGTTGAGTAGTCCTCTCCGAGTGCGACAGAGTCGGGGTAATTGGGTTCAGATTGAGTGTCCAGTACTTGTTGGAGGTCGACACCATTTTCGCTAAAGTAGTCGACATCCTTTCCAAGAATAAAATGCTTACTATTATTAGTGGTCCAATTTGATGTCCCACCAATTCCATCGAGCTGATCGATTGAGCAGATGACATATGGTCTACCCACATCACCTTCTCCGGCAGCAAAGGGAAGAGCCGCAATTCTCTCGGCGTTACATAGACTTGCTTTATCCATTGCAATTTCAAGACTGGCCTGCTCGTGACTATAGGGGCTCACTTGATTTGTGAACGCGCTAAAATATTTAGGAGCACCTTGGCCGGCGCTTAGCCCAGAAGGAAATGGGAGATCAATAGGAGAGCTAAGCGCAGTGTCTGCCACACCCTCACAATCGGTGTCACCCATATAAGCGCGCACCATTGTAAAGAGAGGACTACCTACTCCACCAGTTGGAACACTCAAGTTATTTAAAACGATCCCACCAGAGGAGAGGTCATATATTGTATGACAGCTATCACCGAGTCCTGCATTTACATCCAAGCTTAGAGTCACACCGTCAACTCTAGCAAAGGAGGGAAGAAAGACTCTTATACTACTGGCGTAGCCATTTAATGAGTCGGCACATCCCGTGCCATCAAGAGGAGCGTCGCTATTGCAAATTTTGGTAGCTAGTCGCGGGAAGGTATAATCAAAAGATCCTGGGGTGGCGCCTGTAGAGATAAGATTGTCCGCGCACTTTGAGTTAGCAAGTGAGAGATCAATTGCGATGGCACTTCCTCCAAGTTCAATTCCCTTGGCCACTGCACATGAGGGTGTGCCGCTCATTTGAGAGGCGCCATCCCAGCCAATTGCAATAAAGTTCCAAGTGCCATTACTGAGTTCAATTTCAAAAGTATTATTTGTAATCTGAGTCCCAAAAGCATTTTGGCCGTCGGTTGATGATCCCCATAGCATCACTCCACCGGTGTAACTTGAGACGGCGAGATGGCCTGAGAAGAGTTTGAGTTCGGCGGTGGTCTTCTCACCCTTGCCGGCACATCCAAAGAGCGTGAGAGCGCAGATAAATGTCAGTAACTTCTTGATCATGATTAATCCCTAAAACCATAAAGTTCGCTAACTCATCGGTTAAAAATCGATTAATTCAATATAATTTGTGAGAAGTAAAAAACTCGGAGAAAGTTGTAACTTATTTAAATTACAAACTTCACTCCAAGCTTAAGGATTTTTAAGAAAGAGAATCTGACACTAAAAGATGGCTAGAGCGCCCCTCTTAAAAGCTTGGCCACACGAGAAGATCCTATGGTGTTGAGAAATCCCGCGAGCTTTGGTCCGCGCTCTTTAGAAATGAGAAGTTGATACATCACTGGAAAGACATCATTTGGGGCGATGCCGATCTCGTGGATGATTTCATACATTTTTTCGTGCAATTCAACATCACTAGCGCTGCTGCCAGCTCCCTCTAGATAGTCACAAGTCTTGGTGAGGAATGTCTTTAGCTCAGGGCTTAGATCGACAATTGGAGCAGTGGTGTTGATGCCGAATTTAAAGTCTTCAGGGGCGTAATTTTGTAGCCAAAAGAGAGCGCATTCACTGCGCTCTTTAAAGCGGCGCTCGTCGCGCTCAGTTTTAATTTGATCTTTATAGAACTCGCGGGCCGCGCCAATGTCTCCATCATTAATTTGCAGTACATTTGTGAGGTGTCTAAACGCCGGTTGGAAGGGACACTCGCTTGGGATCTCTCCAACTTGTGAGAGCTCGTAAACTCGCTTGGCCATGTCGACCTTTTTTTCGTTTCCTGGCTCTAGTCCATAGGCGAGGCGCTCCATGCGGTCAAAGTCTTCATAGGCCTTAATGGCATCGAGATCAAAGCTCACTGCAAAGTCGACGTTTGATTTATAAGAGGCGAAAATCCAGCGCACCATCTCTGGCTCATAGACATTAAGGACGTCGTTCACAGTGACAACTTCACCTGAGCTAGAGCTCATTTTGCCACCGCCTCCTTTAATAGAGACGAAGTCATATTGAAGGTAGACGGGCGACTTCCAATTGAAGACTTTTACGATCTCTTTAGCAGTCGTGTAAGAGCCACCTTGAGAAGAGTGATCCTTTCCACCGGGCTCAAAATCCACTTGTTCAAAGGCCCATCTCATTGGCCAGTCTACGCGCCAGGGAAGCTTAATTCTTGAAGTCGTCTCAAGGACTTCACTTCCTTTATGGCCGCAATTTTCACAGGAATAGGCGAGATTAGCGCCATCCCATTTCTTGTCAGTAATTTTATTGTCAGTGTTACACTTTTCACAATAGACAGAGACAGGAAGCCAGGAATCCTCAAGCGGGGCCGAGCGGTGTTCGTCGAGAATGGCCTTTATGGTCTTGGCCTCGTTGAGGGCGAGTTTGATGCTCTCTTTATAGGTGCCCGCGCGATATTTCTTTGCTTGATAAAGTGGTTCAACTTTAATGCCCACTTTTTCTAATTGTGATTCAAAGGCGCGCTCGTGGTGAGCGGCGTAGGACTCTTCTTTATCAAATGGGTCTGGCGTATCGACGATGGGCTGAAACATAAATTTTGTGAGCTCATCTTGCTTGGGCATATTCTTAGGGATTTTTCTAAAAGTATCGTAGTCATCCCAAGAAAAGATAAATCTCACTTTCTTGCCGCGAGCACGAAGTGCGCGAGCAACGAAATCCACAGTGATGACTTCGCGAAAATTTCCAAAGTGGACTGTCCCTGAGGGAGTGATCCCACTGGCCACCACATAGGCGTCTTTATCTCCCACCTGTTTAATAATTCGATCGGCCGTCATATCCGCCCAGTGAACTAATTTAGGTGTATTTGTGTCGCTCATAAGTGGTCCCAGTTGATAAATTAAGTCAGTAATATGCTAAGGGGCTAAAATAACACGCAATATTTCATCCGTATAGAGATTGTCGCTAGAGAGATTTGTCTGGTGGGGCGGTTTCGGTGTATATTGAGGCCATGATCAGTCTAATCATCAAGGCACTATTTCTCTATATTCTCTTTCTCATGATCAGAGGAATTTGGAGAGGATATAAGGTCTATGGGGCCATGCAAGAGGCCATTCGCGCTGGACAAGCGCCCACGGGCGACATCTTTGGACGAGAGCGAGCAAATCACTCGGAGAATTCTGGTCGCGCACGTGCGACGGGTTCCAATTCGAGCGATATTATTGAAGCGGAATATCGCGTCATAGATCCTAAAAACTAGCAATTTTTTTTAAATATTTCCGATAAGAGTCCTAATGATTACTAGAATTAAAGGACACTTTCTCACATTTATTTATCTATCCTGCTTGATGAGCTCTTGGGCGCAGGCTCAAAGTAGTGCCCTTCACCAAGTAGACCGCGCTCTTTCGATTGAAAATGAGGCAGGCACGGACTCGCTCCAGTTGGGTCATGATACCTATCTTCGCGCGCTCTATGATCAAAATGATTTAGGACATTGGTCGGTAAAGGTCATGATTGTGGATGAAGACAATGTTCCCATCAGTGATGAGACCTATCGCACATCAAGAAAATACTTTAACCGTGCCGTTTCGGTGGAATTCAAAGAGTCTATTGAAGTGCTCGATGAAAATAATGAAAAGAATCGCGTCCCAGCAGGAACAAAGCTTGTGCGAGTCAGTGATGTGCTCGATGGAAAGTGGAAGCACTACCGCCTGGTGATGGTCAATGCTGATGGAGAGATGGTTGACTGGCAGGGAAAGGTGACCTCGAATCCTCCGGTCTTAAAAACCAGTGTAAAGAATTTCGATAATGCTAATCTCAACACTCATATTCAAGACGTCATTGCCTCATTAGTAAATGAAAAAGAGGCGATTGAAGTAACAGGAGCAGGGGAACCTCCCGAACCTCACTGTGTTGGCTGTGAAGCTGAAGTAGAATCGCCTTTAAAGCTAGAGTCCTCGCTTCGTCCGCAGGCAAGGCCTTGGGGCCAGGAGGGAGAGTTTTGGAGTGGTAGTGAGACGCCACACGCACTAGTGATGGGTAAGCGCTCTGAACTTAAAGGTAAAAAATCGTGCGAGAGTGATCGTCGTCAGTATGAGCGAGAACTCCTTGCCAAAACAAGTTGGGGATCCCTGAGCTTACCTGAGCGTGCAGATAAGATTCACTTTGTCGCCAAGGATTCTCTTGCGGCGATTAAAGCGGTTTCAAATGACACTGGAAAGGGAACAAATTACGCCAACTCCGTAAATCCAAACTTTGTCTCCCCAGTACTTAGTGCAGACCTCGTAACTTGTATTGCGTTTCAGGAAACTTCCGGAGATTTGAGTCCGTTAATGAGCAATTATACTTATTGTAACAACACTAAGAATATGATCTCCTCGGCCCACGGTCTTGGGCAGATGACTAAGGGAACATTTAGGAAAATGAAGAATCATCCCGATGCCGATCAGCTTCCTTACTCAACAAAGTACTCACAGAAATTGGTAGGGAAATCTGTCGGTGATGCCCACGCTTTCTTAAGCACAGATCCTCACCTACAACTTGAAGTCTCGCTTAGACTTTTGAATTTTGAAATTAAGTATGCAAAGTGGAAAAACCCTAAGGCAAGTAATGACCAGCTTTTGAAAATGGCCATTACTCAGTATGATCATGACAATCAGTCCAAGTATGTGAAGAATGTCTACGATCAGTGTCTTCCATGCTTAAAGAAGAAAACGCCCGGGGAGTGCTATAATGAAATTTGGGATTAGTCTTATCTTAGTTCTCACCACTTGGAATCTCTTTGCCAAGGTCACTTTAAAAGACGTCAATGCTCTAGGTTTAGTTCATTTCCAGCAGATTGAATTGGCCGAAGAGCCGTACTCAGTTCTAGTTTATCAATCAAAGGGCAACCAAATCATTCAACTTCATTCTGAAAAGAAACTGATTTTTGAAAAGAAAGTGAATGAAGTAACTGATGGGTTTCAAAAAATTCGATTTAAATTATTCCCAAATGCTGAATTGCCTTTTGCTCTAATTTTCCAGCAAAAGGGTGTGCATGGTGAGCAGTTCTCAATAGTCTCTCTACAAGACGGTAAAGAAGTTTTCCATGTAACCAGTGCTTGGCCACTAGAATTTGAAGACGCCAAAGATCAAATCAAGGTTCACGTCGTCGATGAAGACAAGAAAACAACTATAAAAACTTGGAAGCCTTAAATATTATTTAAGGCCCAATTCTTGGTTGAGATCAGCTTCGGTGATATCACCCTTTTTCACATACATCTTTAAAGCTGCGAGTGCCTTTTCAACTTCCGCGCGCTTGAGAGCGTCGACGAGAGTCAGGTCGATGTGGGGTTGATTTTCAATGGCACTCATCTTGATATATTTCTTTACGGTCTTAATAGCTGCTTCTAATTGCATTGGTGTCTCCAAGTATTTTGAGCATTCTAATGCCCAAGATACGCTTTTTGAATAGCTTCATCGGCCAAAAGTTCAGCGGCCGCTCCCGATCTCACAATATTTCCAGTTGCCATGACATAGGCGCGGTCGGCGATCTTTAGCGCCGCATAGGCATTCTGCTCAACTAGGAGAATGGTCATATTCTTGGTGCGATTGAGTTCAACAATAGCATCAAAGATTGCCTGAACTAGTATGGGCGCAATGCCAAGTGAGGGCTCATCGAGTAGGAGAAGTTTTGGTCTGGCCATGTACGCCCGAGCGATGGCGAGCATCTGCTGCTCTCCCCCGGAGAGTGTGCCGGCCAGTTGTTTGCGGCGCTCTTTTAGGCGCGGGAAGAGCTTGAACATCAGTTCCAAGTCATTTGTGACTTCGTTGTCTTTTCTCAGATAGGCACCCATCTCCAAGTTCTCTGCTACAGTGAGGGCGGGAAATACCATGCGCCCCTCTGGGGACTGGGCAATACCTCTGGCCGTAATTTGATGCGCTGGCAGAGTGTGGATCGAATCTCCATTAAAGACGACTTCGCCAGTTGTGGGCGTGAGTAGTCCTGAGAGAGTTTTTAGAGTTGTTGTTTTCCCAGCGCCATTTGCCCCGAGTATTGTGACGATCTCACCTGGGTATACTTCAAGGTTAATGCCGTGAAGAGCGTGGATATTGCCATAGTGAACGCTCAGGTCTTGAAGCTTGAGTATCGGCATTTGGGTTTTAGTATTTATGGGTTCTTCTCTTTTCATGGCGACGGCCTTGCCGTCATCCACCCCAAGATAGGCTTCAATAACTTTGGGATTATTTTGAATTTCTTCAGGCCCACCGTGAGCAATACCCTTGCCGTAATCGACAACATAGATGCGCTCACAGACCTTCATCACAAGACCCATGTCGTGCTCAATAAGCAGAATCGCCATTTTAAAGTGATCTCTCACCCAGCGAATGAGATCAGTGAGCTCTTTCGTTTCCTGGGGGTTCATACCAGCGGCGGGTTCGTCTAAGAGCAATACTTTTGGTCTAGTTGCGAGGGCGCGAGCAATCTCCAGTCGGCGCTGCTCTCCGTAGGGGAGATTCTTTGCAGTGACTTCTGCCTTGTGGTCGAGTTTGAAGATCTTGAGTAACTCCATTGCTTCTTCAGTTAACTTGGCCTCGGCCTCTTTGTACTTTCTGGTTTTAAATATTGAACTTAGTAGTCCATACTCAAGGCGCGAATGCCCGGCGAGGCGAATATTGTCGATGACACTTAAGTCTTTAAAGAGGCGAATATTTTGGAAGGTTCTACAAATTCCGGCCTCTGTGATGTGGGCCGGGCGCTTGCCATTAATCACTGCCCCATCAAGGATCACCTGGCCACTGGTAGGCGTATAGATACCAGTCACCATATTAAATATTGTGGTCTTTCCAGCACCGTTTGGTCCAATGACTCCAACTAACTCGCCGGGTTTTATCTCTAGAGAGAATTGATCCACGGCCGTCAGACCGCCAAATTGCATCGTGAGATCTTTAACTTGAAGCACTGGTTGCATTAGTGACTTTTCCTTTTAAAGAGCTTGGTAAGATCAAGTTCGTGCTTACCAAAAATTCCACTCGGTCTAGCGAGCATGAGGATGATCAGAAGAACTGAGTAGATAACCATGCGCCACTCACTCACAGTGTCTGAAATATTTCGCAGAACTTCAGGGAGTGCTCCCAAGATAATGGCGCCTACAACTGCCCCGGTGATTGAGCCAAGTCCTCCGAGAATAATCATGAGTAGAAAGACTACTGACCACAAGAAGGTAAAGCCATTGGGGTGTAGTAGTTGAGAGAGGTGGGCAAAGAGGGCCCCTGAAATTCCAGCGCCCATGGCGCCAAGGACGAAGGCTAGAGTTTTATACTTAAAAGTATTAATACCCATGCTCTCTGCTGCAATTTCATCTTCGCGTATTGAGATGATCGCACGTCCGTGGGTGCCGCGCAAAAGATTGACGTTAAATATAATGATGAGCACTACCCAGCCGTAGATCCAAATAAAGTTTGACCACTTAGGAATATTGGTAAAACCACTGGCCCCACCAACCACATCCATATTCATAATGACAATACGGATAATCTCCCCAAAGCCCAGAGTGGCAATAGCGAGGTAGTCGCCCCGAAGCCGCAGACAAGGAATGCCAATAACCAGCCCCGCTAGGCCCGCGCTTAGCGCGCCGATTATGCAAGAGATCATTAGATTTAAAAAGTCTGGAATGGGCAAGGCCCCATAGACGGCGTAGGCGGCGCCGGAGTAGGCACCCACGGCCCAAAATCCCGCGTGACCTAGGGAGAGTTGGCCCGCGATGCCGTTGATAATATTGAGGCTAATGGCCGCGATGATAAAGACACCAATAAGTAGAATGATGTGAAAAATATAATCCATTACACTTTCTCCTTGGTGTTCTTACCAAGTAGTCCACTTGGGCGGATGACGAGAATGAGAATCAGAATGCCAAAGGCAATGGCGTCGCGATAAGTTGAGACCCAAAAGCCAGTGACGAGATTCTCTGCTAGCCCAAGGACGAGCCCACCCACAACGGCGCCAGGGATTATGCCAATGCCTCCAAGCACGGCGGCCACAAAGGCCTTAATTCCTGGAATCATTCCCATTAGTGGATCAATTGTATTGTAGTAAGTACCAACAAGGACACCTGCGGCGCCAGCAAAGGCAGCACCGATAAAGAAGGTAAATGAGATGATGCGATTAGAATTAATACCCATCAATTCAGCGGTTCCCACATCAAAGCTAGTTGCCCTCATGGCCTTGCCAACTTTTGTGTGACCGACGAGCCAGTAGAGAAAAATCATTAAGAGTGCGGTGAGGGCCATAATGAGAATCATATTAGTTTCAATATAGACGTCGCCCAGATCATAGGTTTTATTTTCTATCACGCTTGGAAAGGCCTTTGGTTCAGCGCCAATTGTGAGCTGGCCGGTGTATTGAAAAAAAAGACTCACCCCAAGAGCGGTGATGAGTGCAGTGATGCGCCCAGCGTTTCTTATTGGGCGATAAACGAGTCTCTCAACTAAGACTGCGATAAGACCACTGCCAAGCATCGCCAGTGGCATCGCAATCCAGATGGGAAATCCAGCGGCGATACAGGCAAAACCGATAAAGGCGCCGATCATGTAGAATTCGCCGTGGGCAAAATTAATGAGCTTTATAATCCCATAGACCATGGTGTAGCCCAGAGCGATGAGAGCGTAAATTGAACCTTGTGCTAGGCCATTGAGAGTATATTGACAGAGGTCTTTAAAAAACCAAATGAGATCTTCGCTCATCTCGCATCCTTGAGGTTAAGAGAGAAGTGTGTGTAAAAATGTGTATCAAGAGAGTGTAGCAGTACTACACTCTCTTTGTGAAATTTAAGGACTAACTTTTTCTTTGAATACGTTGCCTTTCATCGTTGTCTCAAGAACAACTGCGCTCTTTTGAGCGTTGCGGTTTTCATCAATCGTGATACTTCCAGTGACACCGACAAAGCCTTTGGTGTTGTTGATGGCATCGCGAAGATCATTGTGAGAGGCAGACTTCGCACGCTTAAGGGCATCGGCAACGACCAGTAGACCATCATAGCCAAGAGCGGCCATGGCGCCAGGAGTTTGCTTGTAGCGGGCCTTGTAGGCCTTTACAAATTCTTGAACTTTGGGATCTGAGTCATCAGCACTAAAGTGAGAAGAAATGTAGTTACCTTTAATGCCATCTTCACCAGCGAGTTCAGCTAGCTTTGGTGAATCCCAGCCATCTCCGCCTAGGAAGGGAACATTGAGTTTAAGGTCGCGCGCTTGGCGTAGCATGAGACCAACTTCTGTGTAGTAGCCAGGCATAAAGATGACGTCAGGGTTAGCTCTTTTGAGACGACGCACAAGGGATTTAAAATCTGTTTCTTTTTGGTTGTAGGCAAAGTCATCGTCGATAATTTCGCCGCCCATCTTTTTAAATTCGCGCGTGAATACTTCGGCCAGGCCCTTTGAGTAATCTGAAGACTTATCAATCACCACAGCGGCTTTAGTCTTGCCAAGATTGTCCCTGGCAAATTTCGCCATCACCACGCCTTGGAAGGCATCAGTGAAGCATGTGCGGCTGATGAAATTTCCTACTTCTGTTACTTTTTCATTTGTTGAGGCAGGGGTGAGGAGGGGAACACCAGAACTTTGAGCAATGGGCGCGCCGGCGAGGGTGTTTGATGAGGCAACAGAGCCTACAATGATATTGACCTTGTCGACTTCGATGAGTTTTTTAACAGCGTTGCCGCTCTCTACTGGCTCACCTTTATTGTCTTCTTTAATGAGAGTGATATTGAAGTTGAAACCCTTATCTTTTTTAATTTTTTCAAGCGCGAGTTCCATTCCGTTCACACTTTCTTGGCCATAAGTGGCGATAGCTCCGGTCATGGGAAATACTGAACCTACTTTAACAGGTGTCTTCGCTGCGCTGACAGTGGCGGTCATCGTAAGTGCCGCAACAACGCTAAGCGCTTTCTTTATTCCAACTGGAATTCTCATCTCTTCTCCCTTTGCATAAATAGAAATCGTTACCGTAATACGCTAACAAGAACTTTATACAAGTAAAAGAGATTAGTATTTAGGTGCGTGTTAAAACGCTATGAGTAAATGAGAATATCCGCTCTTTGATTGAGGAAAGTATCATGTCCTAGGCGGCTTAATTTTTCTAACTCACTCATTGGGCCCTTACTCTCAATCCAATGTCTAATTTTATCGGTGCCGTTAATGAGATCGATGGCGAGTTTGTGAAACTCGTATTCGTAGGGCTTATTGTGAAATTCAAAATCAGCGCCGAGGTCGTGGTAGAGGTGATAGCAAATGACCTGACAAAGTGACCAGGGAAGCATTTTCTGTGGATCAGTGACGTGCACGTGTAGACCACCGCAAGCCTGGCCCTGCCATTTGTGAAAGGTAGGCACAATGGTCACTGGTCTTAAGTAGGCGCCCTCTAGGTACGGGGCTAGGTCCCCCGCGTGGCGCTCTAGAAATTCATAGGGGCGAAGTTTGGGGTGGGCAATGACTTCAAGCGCCCTGGTCGTGCCGCGCCCTTCACTTACGTTGGTTCCTTCAAAGAGTACGGTGCCCACAAAACTATAGGCACTCTCAGGAGTCGAGAGATTAGGGCTCGGGTTAATCCACTCCCGACCAGTTTCTCGCCAACTCATCTTGCGCGTCCACCCCTTCATTTCAATCACATCGTAGTCACAATTGAGGCCGTGGTGGGCGAGGGCAAGTTTTCCCACTTCACCCATTGTAAGTCCGTGGCGCTGAGGAATTTGCTGTCGCCCCACGAAGGATTGAAAGTCGAGCTCGAGCACAGGGCCTTCGATAATGTCGGCACCGACGGGATTTGGACGATCAAGTACGATCACTTTAATGTCTTTTTCGCCGCACTTTTTAAGCAGAAGATTGAGTGTGCTGATATAGGTGTAGACTCTCGTGCCGACGTCTTGGAGATCGACAATCATGGTCCCAAGTCCTTCGAGCATTTCATCGGTGGGGATTCTCGTTTCGCTATAGAGCGAGTAGACCGGAAGCTTGTAGTAGGGGTGAATGGTGTGGGGAGTTTCCACCATATTGTCTTGCACGTCGCTCACTATTCCATGTTGAGGCCCAAAGAGCTTGGTCACTCGATTGCCAAAGGCCTTAATGAGAGAAGTGGCACCAAAGTCGAGGTTGCGATCGACAGTTGCGCTGTGGCAGAGATAGCCAATATTGCCCTTCACTCTCTCTTGTAGGGACTTATCTTCCACCAATCTTTCTAGACCAAGCGCTATCATTCTTGCCTCATTTTTTTTAAGATATATCTATCTATGTTAGAAGAAATTTTAAATCGGGGAAAGCTCAAACTGTGGCCACTGCTCTTCCTTATATTCGCGCTTATATTGACCCTATCTTGTACTACCAAGATTGAACGCGGTCCTTTAGTCGAGATAGATTGCTCTATTTACCCCCTCAATGAAGCTGACGCGATCAGGCTCTTTCCTGGCACTTTGTGTGAGTATGATGGGCGAGGGCATGTCTTTTCCGCCTATAATAAAACACTCTCAAAGATAAACTTTAAGACATCTGATCTCCTCTGGAGCGTTGAGACTAAGGTCATCAATCACGATATGAGCTATGATTCCGATCGCGATTTAATTTTCTCTATTGAGCGAGAACCCTATATGAAAGAGGGTGTTTACTTCTTGGGGGCGCAAGTTGTCGCTAGATCGTCGCAAACCGGTGAAGTTCTTTGGAAGTGGTGTGAGACTGAACACGAAGATGTCTTCAACGCTCTCTCAAAGAAGTACTCCAATGCTTGGTCCACTACTGGCAAGAATTTACCCAATCAAGATGATCTCGTGCTCTTTCCTGGGGCGCAGGAAATTTCCTATGAATTTAATCAAATTGAAATTTTAAGTGAAGGTCATCCATTGCTATCACGCATTACTGGCGCAAGCATTGGCGATATTCTCGTAAATTTGAGAGAGCGCCATGTAATGATGGTATTGAGTTTTAAAACTGGAGAGGTCATTTGGTCCTTTGATTTTCCCATGGCCCTCAGGCAAGTCCACACGGTGAGCTTCACTGGTGATTCGCGCATTCTCTACTTTTCTAACCTTGCCATGAAAAATCCCAGTCGCTCGGCCGCAATTGAATATGATCTGAACTCTCAGAGAGTTCTATGGAAATTTACTGGAGAGAATGACTCTGGCTTTTACTATCCAATTTTCTCCTCGGTCCAAAACCTTTCAGATAACTCTAAATTTATCGTTGATAACACAGAGGGGCACGAAGAATTTTTGATTGTGGGAGATCAAGGCGAGGTGCTGTGGCGCAAGAGCTATCATAGTTATCACTACCCAAAGCATATGAAAGTTTACCGCGCGCGCGTCACCAGCTTAAATGACTACTTTTGACCTTTTCTAATGCCTTTCTAAAATGGCAAAATAGAGTCACACACACTTTCCGGAGAGACTCTATGCAACAATATCACGATCTCATGAAGCGAGTGCTCGAAACAGGCGCAGAAAAGGAAGATCGCACTGGCACGGGAACATTGTCAGTCTTTGGTCACCAAATGCGTTTTGACCTAGGCGCTGGCTTTCCCCTTATCACCACCAAGAAGTTGCATTTAAAATCAATTATTCACGAATTACTGTGGTTTCTAAAAGGTGACACCAATATTAGTTATCTGAAAGAACACAAGGTTCGCATCTGGGATGAGTGGGCCGATGCCCAGGGGAACTTGGGACCTGTGTACGGTGCTCAGTGGAGAAGCTGGCGCGGGGCCGATGGCCAGGTCGTTGATCAAATCGCCCAGGTCGTTGAGCAAATAAAAACAAACCCAGACTCAAGGCGACTCATTGTCTCAGCTTGGAACGTGGCCGAACTTCCCAAGATGGCGCTTCCTCCTTGTCACGCTTTCTTTCAGTTCTACGTCGCCGAGGGCAAGCTCTCTTGCCAACTCTATCAGCGCTCAGCAGATATTTTTCTTGGAGTTCCCTTTAATATTGCTTCCTACGCACTTTTAACAATGATGATGGCGCAGGTTTGTGGACTTAAACCTGGAGAGTTTGTTCATACTCTTGGCGATGCTCACCTCTATAGCAATCACCTCGATCAAGCAAAACTTCAACTCACGAGATCGGCATTCCCTCTTCCAACCATGAAGATCAATCCGGACGTGAAGAATATCTTCGAGTTTAGTTTTGAAGACTTTGTACTTGAAAATTATGAGGCCCATCCTCACATTAAAGGTGAGGTCGCGGTCTAATGCTCTCGATTGTAGTGGCCATTGGAAAGAACCGCGCGATTGGGCGCGACAATCAATTGCTCTGGCACTTGCCTGAGGATTTAAAGAATTTCAAAAAGCTCACCATGGGCTCTGTGATGATCATGGGGAGAAAGACTTTTGAGAGCATTGGTCGCCCGCTTCCAGGTAGAAAGACGATTGTCATTAGCCGCAACAAAGATTTAATTATTGATGGTGCGCAGATTACTAGCTCGCTCGCTGATGCCATTGCTCTCGCCCGCTCACTTGAGAGCGGCAAGGAGATTTTTATCGTAGGAGGAGGGGAGATTTACCGCCAGGCCCTCGATCTTTGTGATCGAATTTACCTGAGTGAAGTGGATTTAAGCCCCGAAGCCGATACTTTCTTTCCCGAATTTAATGGCTACAACCTTGTGAGTACAGAAACTCACAAGGCCGATGGAAACTTTCCTGCTTGGTCTTATCAAATTTGGGAGCGCCACTAACTACCTGAGGTAGGAATAGCGGTCAAAGAGCTCCATGTAGAGTTGATATTCTTTGACCAGGGTTTCATTGCCAGCATCTTCACCAATAAAGACTGTGACCAGTAGCCCGTCGCGATTATTCACATTCTTCGTGCCGAAGTAGCACTTTCTAAAGTCACAGTGAAGTTGTGGGCCCCAGTGAAATTTTTGCGAGGACACGACTCCTCTATCAGCAGCGTCTAGAACTCGCTCGCAGGTTCGATCTACAGAGTAGCCGGCAATTTTGGGACAGAGAAAATCAACCACAACATCGCGGTAGGCCTTTCTAGAGCTGAACTCGTCAAAGACTTTTATAGAAGGCCAAGTCATCATGGCGTTCCACATACCTTCATAGCAAGCACTGGCATTACTGCTACTGCTCATATCAAAATTGCAGAATGTCTTGTGAAAGGGCAGACCAATTTCATACTTTCCCCAGACACCGTTATAGGGGTGATTATTGGTTTTCATTCGCATGCAAGCATAGCTACTACACGACTTGGTGGAATTAAAACTGCGATCATTTCTAGATCGCCAACCGCCGCGTGGGTATTGACCGCTATTATTCCAATACCACGAGCCGTTGCTATGGAGTTGCTGAAAGTCTGTGCTTGTCAAAGAGGCGAGGACGGGGAGTCTGAATATTTTTGAAAACTCTGGTGCGGCCACAAAGCCAGTGTTGCAGCCGTGAAGATAGAGATAGGCGCCCTTGGCGAAATTATCTTTTAGTCGCGAGATAAGTTTGGGTTCCTGATTAAAGCGCACCTTGTCTTGAAGCCCAAAACCATTCCAGGCGCTAGAGTGGCCAACAAAGTGAAGTGAAGTGATTTGCTCTACGCGATCGAGCCAGTCTACAGTCAGAGACATGTCAAGCTTAGCGTCGTCGGCGTAGAGGATATTTAATCCAAGCCGATGAACTATCGAGGTGTCGTATTCATAATTCTTTTCCTGGGCCCAAATGATTAGTACTTGATGATTTGCACCATAGACGTCTTGATGCTTTCTGGCGCGACTGATGGCCGTATTGATAAATAGTGTCCCGACCTCTTTTCCAAAGCCCACAACAAAGACGTCAGTTGGCGCCTGCCAATCAAAGCTTCGGTTCATCGTAAAGATTGTGTAGGCATTGGCACTACTTGCTAGAAAAATGGCGAAGAGAAGAACTGTGATTTTTTTGATGGCTTCCATGTCATTCCCCGGTTAAGAGTCAAAATCTCTCCAAAGCTAACAAATTGCTATTTGTCTCGGATAGATTGTGCAAGTTGAGTCTAGTGGGGGGAGGTTATAAATATGAGTAACGGCCTAGTGAGTGTGGTGAACACAATCGCTTGCTTCACCTTGCATCTCTAACTCAATGGTTGCGTGATTGATGCCAAATTCACTCTTTAGGATGTCTTTCACACTCTTTCTAATCTCTTGATAGGAGTCTTTATCAAATTCTTTAACCATGACGTGGCCCTCAAAGAAAATTTTATTTTCATCGAGTTGCCACAAGTGAATGTGATGAATATCGATAATTCCTAGTTGCCCGATCAATTTAGTTTTAATGTCCTGGGCCTTAACGCCTCTTGGACTTCCCTGCATGAGAATCTTTATACTCTCAAGAAAGAGTGATCGACCGTGGAAGATGACGTAGGCAGAGATCATAAGAGTCGCAATCACATCAAACCAAACCGTTTGATAGTAGAGTGCGAGAACGCCAGAGATGATAACAACCACTGAGGCGAGGGCGTCAGTGAGATTGTGAATGAAGGCGGCCTTAAAATTCATATTGTGCTTAGATTCACTGTAGGTGAGGAGTGCTGTGGCCACATCTATGATGAGTGCAATGATGGCGGTGATAATGACCATCTGTCCTTTAATCGGTTGTGGATCAAAGAGGCGCGAAATTCCTTCAATTGAGAGGTAGAAGGCCATGATAAAGAGCGAAGTTGAATTGACGAGAGCTCCCACTATTTCGGCACGCTGATAGCCAAAGCTCATCAGATCATCGGCCGGCTTCTTCGTATAGTTTCGTGCAATCAAAGCAACTAAGAGTGCTCCAGCGTCGCCAAAATTGTGAAGGGCGTCTGCCAGGAGGGCAAGCGAGCCCGAGAACACGCCGGCAATTATCTGAGCAAATGTGAGTAGTAGGTTAATAGCAATGGCCCAGATGAGCTTATTGCCTGCCAGATCAGTCCCGTGATGGTGGTGGCAGTCGCTGTGAGCGTGGTGAGAATGAGAGTGGTGGTGATGTCCTTGGCTCATGGGCCTTTGTCCTCACCTTGTTCACTTTGGCCTTGATCTTTACTGGGAGTAATCTGGGCCACATCACTCACTACTGGAGTGGACTTAATCCCCAAATCTACTGAGTCAGAAAGTTCATTTACCGAGCTATTTTTTCTTGGAAGGTGAGTTTCTAGGTCTCTTGTCATTGCTCTTAGAAGCGTGCTCAATGACTTTTCAAGCCCCGTAGTTTTAACGTCTTTTTGAAAGGCTTTAATGTGCTCTCTAAAGAGTGTTTTCTTCTCAGCTGTTGAGAGGGCGCTAATGACATTCATGTCGGCAAGAATTTCAATTCTCTTTTCCATGAGTGAGATGAATATCAAAATGGCCGAACGCTTTTGAGTTCCATGGAGTCCATTTTCAAGGAAATACTCACTCGCTCGCTGCCTCACTTCCTCAGAGAGTTCAAAACGGGTGCTAAAGAGGCGCTTTAGCTTGTGATTGTAGGCCAGAGCGTATCCCATGATAAGACCCAGAAGGGTGGAGTAGAGATACCAAATTGGATCGTAGAAAGTCCATGGGGCGTAGTAGAGCGCCATGGGGAGAATGAGCGCCATGGTAATTGCCAGGCGAAAGTGAGAGGCCGGGTAGAGATCACTTTGTTTAAAGATCACTGGCACAAATTCGGCATCAGTTTTAAGCTCACATTCCTTAACCACAGCTTCAATTGAGAGCAATTCTTTTTGAGAGAGCATGATTACCACCTACCTGAGGCGCCACCGCCTGAGAATCCGCCGCCGCCACCAGACCAGCCGCCACTACCGCCACCAAAACCACCACGCGATCCTCCATGACCATAGAGAAACCATGAGCGACGGCGTCTTCCTCGTCCACCCAAAATGAGAAAGAAGAAGAGAATGACAAAGTAGATAAGACCTCTAGGGTCTCGGGTCATTTTCTTTTTACTGGCCACCGGAATATTTCCAGTTGCGTCTCCACCAAGTTGACCCATAATGGCGTTCAAGGCTATTGAGACGCCTTGATCAAATTGACCACTGGCAAAGTAGGGGGTCGTGAGATCTAGAATTCTGCCACTCTTAGCGTCTGTGAGCATGCCCTCTAAGCCTTGTCCAACTTCAATTCTCATTTGCCTCTCTTTAGCGGCAATGAGAAAGAGCACACCATTGTCTCCCTCTTCGCTTCCTAATTTCCACTTGTCGACGATATTCATTGAAGCTTCCTCTAAGGGAGCTCCATTTAGTGAATCAATGGTGAGAAGTTGAATTTGAGGGCCGTAATTCTTTTTAAAGTTTTTTAGTTTTTGGGCAATCTCTCTTCTTGCCGAGAGAGAAATGAGCCCCGCTTGATCCATCACTGGCCCTTCTAGGGGAGGTACTTCAAAAGTTTGGGCCTTAATGCCCAAGCTTAGAGCTAAAAAGAGTGATGCAAGCAAGAGCGAAGCTTTTTTAAATAACATTTAGAATTCCACCTTGGGCACAGTCTCTACATTCTCACTGGCCGGAACACTAAATTGTGGATGTTTTTCATGCTTATAAATAAGTGCGTTTGTCCAGCTAGTGGGCGGTACAGTCACTAGATTGTTGAAGCTCTGAATAGACTCAATATAGCGGTTTCTGGCCACTGTAATTCTATTTTCAGTTCCCTCAAGTTGGTGTTGTAGATCGCGAAAATTCTGATCGGCTTTGAGATCGGGGTACTTTTCCACCACAACCATAAGGCGAGAGAGAGCGCCTGAGAGAGATGATTGCGCTTTGGCGTATTGGTCTAGTTTGGCCTGGGTGAGTTCGCCCTCGCCAATATTGACTTGTGTTGCCCTCGAGCGAGCAGCTATGACACTCTCTAGAGTTTCCTTTTCATGGGCGGCGTAGCCTTTGACTACATTTACGAGGTTTGGAATTAGATCGGCACGCCTCTTATATTGGTTTTGGATCTCCGCATTTTTCGCCTCGAGATCATTGAGGGCCTGGGGAATGCTTTGAACTCCACAGCCTGTAGTGAGTAGTGCTAGTGCACCAATAAAGAAAAGGGTGAAAATACGATTAATTGCCATAAAAACCTCCGGGGCTATTATGGCAAAGTCTGATTATCTTGGTCTATCGCGCGAAGCGCCATTTACTTGTAACTTGAATAGATAGGCGCTGGTGAACTTTCAATATACTCTTCTACGCTCATGCCCAATTCATCGAGCAATTTGCGATAGAGGATGGAGAGTTTGAGGTCGCGCTCTATATGATCTTTAGTCTGTTCAAAGGCCTTGAGTGAATTGTGATTATAGCGCTCAAGTCTTTTAATGAAGAAATCGACAAAGAAGAAATTGCGATTCCACCCTTCAAAGCTCAGCACGCTCTTGGCGCCAATTTTTAAAAAATCCGCGGCAATTGTATTACTAAAACATCCTTGAAGATAGACCATGTCCATCCTCTTTACCTTGCCCGCCAGTTCGGCAATGTCCTTATAGTTGATGAAAGGACTTCCTTTGGTTGTAGTGATGTGATTGGGCAGGCCGTGGGTGAGTAGATAGACGTCATAACTCTTGCCCAAGCGCTCAAGCATATTGAGCGCCTCAACGAAACTCTCTTTGTGAAAGTGATTCCAGGGGATTCGAACGACTTTATCGTAGAGACCATTAAATTTCTTTGCAAATCTCCACCAAGTGACATCTTCTAGCCTGACGACCTCATCAGTTTTATAGAGATCCATGAGGCGACCTTCAAACTGTGGCTGAACTGATTCGTCGAGGGCGATAAAGAGAGCGTTTCTCTTAGGAATTTTTATTACTTTTCGATCGTCATGACGATCACTTGGGTGACCCTGGTAGATTGTGTGAAGTTCATTTTTATAGACGCCAAAGCGCTGGGTCTTTTCGATGGTGTACCACTTGGGCGGCTTTGGCAAAATGCAGCCAGTGAGTGCAAACGCTATTGAAAGTAAGAGTAGTGGTCTAATCAGAGCATTCACTTTCCCTCCCCATGGGTGGCAAGTTTGCGCTTTCGCTGTGGAATAATGACGTATTCTACTAATAGGAGTGTTCCTGTGAGAATGAGTCCAATAGAGATTACTTGACTCGTTGATAGTCCAGCAATCACATCGTCTCCTCTAAAGCTGTCTCCGCGAAAATTTTCTGTGATAAATCTTCCAATGGGATAAATGATAAGAGTTGGAATGAGTAGTTTTCCCTGCCAGTTACTCTGCTTTCTTAGGAGCAGTAGCACTGCAAAGAGGGCAAAGCCAAGAGCAGCGTCGTAGAGTTGAACGGGATGAACGGGAATACCTTTAATAGGCATCACTGAGTCAGAGTTAAAGTATCGCACCGCCCAGGGAAGCGAACATATTCGCCCCCAACAGCAGCCAGACATAAAGCATCCAACGCGCATTAGTCCGTAAGTGAGGGCCATCGAAAGGACTGAGAAGTCCCATATCTTGCGCTTGAGATGAGGGTTTCTAATTTTTATTTTTGTAAAAAGAGCAATTGCAAGCGCGCCCATGAAGAAAGAGCCATAGAAGGTCATTCCATCTAGGGAGCGGAAAATCTCAAGAGGATTACTTAGGAAGTAACTTGGGCGCTCAAAGAATGCGTGAAAGAGTCTTGCGCCGAGTATGCTTGAGAGGATGACGCTAACAAGGAAAATAATCTGATTGTGAAGTCTGATTTTTCCTCTAAATTCGCGAATGAACCAAACACTACAGATCACAATCGAGAGCAACATAAGGAGCGTTCCGGTATGCATGATAACCGGCTTACTTCTTAGAAACATGTTGATTGCGAGTGTAGGGTGCATATTTTCCTAAAAAAAAAGGGCGTGATTTCTCACGCCCACCTAAAAAACGATTATCTAAGTCCACCACGAAGTGAGCTAGAGAGTTTTTTCGCAACAATATTTGCTTGCTCGCTTGAGAGCTCGGCATTTGTTGCAAGTACTTCAGCATAGTCAGCGAGTTCTTCATCTCTGGCACCAACAAAGTAGGCCATGTCCTCAGTTGACTCAACTCCAACAAGTGAGAAGTAAGCGTTGATTTTCTTCTCTACGCTTGACTCAGTTTCAATGGCATTAACGAGTGAACTAAATTTGTCAGCACCTTCAAACTCAGGTGACTTAGCAATGTCTGAAAGAATATTTTGAGTTGCCTCAACATTTCCATTTACAACTTCAGGAGCGCAAGTTGTAGCAAGAGCGCCAGCAACAGCCCCAGCAGCTGCACCAATGATTACGGCATCAGCAACGTCGTCATTGTGTGTGCGTACATACACTTGACGGCAAATGCGTGTTGTTTGACCCCAACGACCTGTGCGGTAGTGACAGCGAGTAGTGTAGTAACCAGCGAAAGCATCGCTAATTGTAGCAATTGTCATTACAGCGAGAGAGAGAGCAGCAAGTGACTTTTTCATAACCATAATCTCCTTTTGTGTCTTATAGACATCGACCTTTATAACGGGGTAGTTGCCACCGTGATTTTAAAATTGCACGCCTCTTTGCAACTGGCCTACCATAACATGTCGCGCCTCTTACTTGACCCAAATGGTATAAAATACAGTCTGTTACAACCTTTCTAAGTCCTTGTGAACTGGTTTCATTTAGTCTCGTGGCCACTTTGACATTGGCCAGTCAGAGCGAAAGTGGTGTCAGGCTGACACTGAAATCACTACTCAGAACAAGTTGCGCCCTCGCTCCATTCCAATTGCTCAATGCGAACAACATCCTCTTCGATCTGGCCTCGGAGGGTCACAATTTGTTCGGCATCGATGGAAATGGCCTCGAGTTCGCGCATGATTGAGCGCAGTTCTCTCGCATTCAATGTGTTCTTATAGGTTCGATGACCTAAGTAGAGAGTGCCGATAACTCCCGCGAGCATCGACATATTCACCCCGTAGCGCAAGTATTTGGTCTTGCCGCTTGATGGAGTTTTAAAGTGGGCCATGAAGATCGCCTTAAGGCCCTTTTGGTCTCTATGCATTCTCTTTACGATATAGGTTGAAAGAACAAGCGCCCCAACGCTTAAACCCTCAAGTGGAAGAATATCAACCGAGTCACTACCAAGCTCTCCGGCACTGCGCTCGAGTGCATCGGCCAGTAGTAGAATCGTGTTGTTGATATCTTGATCGGTTTCAAGGCGATCGGCGAGGCTAATGGTCTGGGCATCGGTAATGAGATCTGGTAGCCGCGATCTTAACTCCTGCGCTTCAAGTTTAGATTGATAGAGATCACTCACACTCATAAGTTTTGCGCGATCAGTTTCAATACGCGCCTTAAAAGTCGCAATCATTTTACATGGATCCAACTGGGTCGCGTGAGTAGGTAATGACTGAAAAGTCATGAGAGACGCAATTATCCAACTTGAGAGCCTTGTGAGCTTAGACATAGAAATTCCTCCAAATACTGTAGTTAAATGCAGGCCCGAGACCGTGGAGATTATAGAAATACAGCAACTTAGAAGAGTTATGGGGGAGGATGAAAAGAGAAAAGCTGTCGTGTGTTTAAACTTTAGACATCTTGAGAGTTAAGTATTTTAAAAAAGAGAGTATTTAGCCGATAAAAAGGTATGAAATTGCAAAAGGCATTCACCTTAAAACTCACCGGCTACGTAGTCCTTGTTGGCCTAGTTTCCCTTTGGGGATTGAGTGTTAAGGATCGCTCTTTAAGTCGCCAGCGATTTCCTGCTTCAGAAGTAGCCTCAAGTTGCCAAGAACTTCTTGATGGACTTATTTATGATGGTTTTGTGAGCGCTGAAACCTCGAGGCGCTACCTTGAAAAATTTAAAAAGCTTTCGCAAAAAGAGAGCGTACGGGCCAGAGATATAGATGCCCTGGTTGAGTTCGCCGCTAAATCATTTAGACCTTCTCTTCGAGATCATTTGAGTTATGCTTCTCTTAAAGAGTCACTGACGCAAGAGGCTTTTGCTAGGGAAATCATTCGTTATGGAGTTGTCGATTCGCTTTTAAAGAGAGGTGTCGATATAAGAGCACCAGGTGTACTAGGTCGCTTTCTAAACTCTAGGTCCGCAGAGATTATAAAGACCAGTTTTGGAGCACTGGGCACACCTTGGGGAATTCCTCCACTCTATCTACCTAATGGAACCGTCTTAACTTTGAGTGACGAAGAGTTGCGCATTTTTTTGGAGTTACCCTTTGATAAGGCCTTCAAAAAATATAGTGAGAAGCTAGGTGGTGAAGAGCTTAGTAGTGTCCAAAAAAGAGCTCTCCTCTTTTATATGCGCGAGCATTATATGAGGGTCGCTAGTCTTACTAGCACTGTTCTAGGTGCCTATTGGTTCTATGAGAGCTATTATGCAATTGAGGAGCAGACTGAGGTTCTAGCAGAAATCAATGAAGGGGCCGAGGCAATGCTTGCAGGTGTAAAGTATTTTAATGATCAGGGTGTGTCGCTTGATAATAATGAAGCAGCTGCCCTAAAGAATGCAAGGGAATGCTTATTCGTTCACGACTGTGCTCAGTCTCAAGGGGTGAGCAAGGATGCAACTGATTACCCCGAATACTTTGCGGCCTGCATGGACTTTCTAAAAATTGATGGGAATTGCCAAGTCCAATGAAAATAAGTCGAAATCCAAAGATCATTTCAGCTGTCCTAATCAATTTGTTCTTTGGAGCGATTGCCCTCTACGTATTCTCCTTTGTCTCACACCTCTATATCTATGAAGCTGATAAAGAACATTATAATCAAATTACGCAGATTACTCACCGCCTTGAAATTGAGTTTTTTCAAAATAAAACCCATCTACTCACGAGGGTAGTTGGAAGAAATAGCTATCACTTAAAAAAGGCACTACAAAATAACAAGCAATCTCCACAGTCGAATACTCTGCTAGAGAGTATACGTTCAGAATTATCTGCAGCGATTGTCTATGTCATCAACCCAAAAGGCGATGTGATAGATTCCACAACCTTTGATCAGGGAAAAACACTTATTGGCGATAACTACTCTTTTAGAGAGTACTTTGTTGAAGCGATGAAAGGTGCCTCCTATACTTTTACGGCACTTGGAGTTGCCACTAAGAAGCGTGGAATATACTACTCTTCTCCAATTCTAAATGACGACAATCAAGTAATTGGCGTTCTAGTGATTAAGCTTGACGCTGAGGCCATCGATCGCAATCTCTCTCAGTTGAATGAGACGATCTACGTCGTTGATAGTAGAAACTTTATTTTTGCCACCAATAAGTCACAAGATATTCTTAAACCACTTGGGGAAATAGTTGGAGATGAAGTCAATCTAGAGCTGGCGTCCGCCCCTCCAAGAGAATCCATTCTCGATTTTAATATTTTTGCACCAACTGAGGGGTTCAATTATATTCAAAATGATGATGGTCATGTTCTCTACCGCGTAGGCACAATTTCCATGGGAGATAACAAGTGGCGTGTCATAGCGATTGATAGGGCCGATACGTTTATGCCCAAGGCCCTCTTTTTTATATTTATTGTGGGAATCCTATTTTTGTTGGTGATTTTAAATAGTATGATCATCAATTACTTTGGTATTCGCTCTTCCAAAGAGCGCGCATTGAAAGCAAATCAGGCAAAGACCGAATTTCTTGCAAATATGAGCCATGAAATTCGAACGCCAATTAGTGGAATCATTGGAGTTACTGACCTCATGCTTATGGGGACAGACTTAAGCCCTGAGATCGCAAAGAACTTAAAGACGATTCACCGGCTGGGGGAACACTTAGGAACGATCATTAATGACATCTTAGATTACTCTAAGATGGAGGTCGGAAAGTATGAACTGTCACCTGATACATTTAATTTCTATGAATTTATTGATCAGTTTCTAGTGCCATTTAAACTAGAGGCAAAAAAGAAAGGGATTGAGCTTAATTCTTCAATTAGTTCAAATATACCAGAGTTTATCTTTCTCGATCAAAAGAGACTTCATCAAATTCTGACAAATATCCTTGGAAATGCCATGAAATTTACTACTCAGGGTGAGATCTCTCTGAGCGTAACTAAATCAGTGAATTTCGATGAGATCGTCTTTACAGTTAAGGACACTGGAATTGGAATTGATGAATCAATGGCCGCGGAGCTATTCGCTCCATTCACTCAGGCCGACGCTTCAACCTCAAAGAAGTATGGAGGAACTGGTTTAGGTCTGACAATTTCAAAACGGCTGAGCGAGCTGATGGGTGGTTCAATCTCCTTCTCATCCAAGGTTGGGCTAGGGACGGACTTTAAGATTGCTATCCCATTTGATAGAAATAAAGCGAAACCTCTTGAGAAGAGTTCAAAAACTACTAGCAACAACTTTAAAGCAGATAGGGAGCTTAAGATTCTTGTCGTTGACGACAATGATATTAATCTCCAAGTGGCCAAGGCAATGATTAGTAAAACCAGTAGCGGAGAAGTTCTAAGTGCTACTAATGGCGCACAGGCGATTGAAGCATTTAAGAGCGAGCGGCCAGACATAATTTTTATGGATTGCCAGATGCCTGTTATGAGCGGATTTGAAGCTTCAAGGGCCATTCGTCAGTTAGAAAGAGAATTAAAGGGGCATGTTGTGATTGTCGCTCTAACTGCGAATGTGATGAGCGGTGATAAAGAAGAATGTTTAAATTCAGGTATGGATGACTTTCTGCCCAAGCCACTTCGCAAAGAAGCGCTTGAGCAGATTTTTAAAAAGTTTTTTAATAATCAAAAGGCGTAAAGGCCCCAGGAAATGCGTTGTCACTATAGTGATCAAATGGATTTTCTTCTATTCCATTACCGCGAGCTTCGATAAATGAGTCTGATACGACCTGATCCTTAATTTGAGTCATAACCAGAGATACATCCTCTTTTCTAAAGTTGCCCCAGAGTCTATTGTAATTGGCACGACCCCGAATAATTTGTGATAATTCTTGATCCTTTAAGGTCTGATTGTCGGCAAGAATTCCGTGATTCTTCTCTACGCTTGGGCCAATAAAGTACCATTCTTCGGCCATCTTCTTGAGTCTAGGCTTCTCCTCACAAATGTGGAGCATGCGCTTTTGTCCGCTTAGTGAACTGGCCACAAAGCAATTTGTCACGTTGGCCAGGAATTCAAGTTCGAGCTTGTTATAGTCTAGATTGACCTTAGTTCGCTGGGTGAAATTGCGATCGAAGGCCGCCTGCATCTTACCTTCTTGAGTTGTGCTAAAGCTCTCCCACGCCTTTGACATCCCACCTGAGAGTGAAACAAGAAAGGGTGGCGGACCGATCATCGATTCGGCACCAATTTTCTTAGTTGTGCTAACCGTATCCCCAGTACCGCTCCAATATCTATCTCCCCAAGTGGCAAAGTAACCTTCACCGCGGTAGATATTGCCAAGGTCTTTACTCACAAAGCGCGCAACACCATAAGTGTTATCATTTTGCTTTTGAGTTGATAGAAGTTCATTAATGTGCGTAATAGCGCGGGTTTCTAAGTAATTCTCTGGTCTCTTTTGACATTCTTTAAGTGCATCTTTGGCAAGAATTGAGCAAAGTTGCTTGAGAACTCTAGGAGGCTTCACGCCGGCAGTGCTCGAGAGAAGTCTCATTTGTTCAAAACTAAGTTGATCCTTACCTAAGAGACTGTTGAGATCAGTCAATGAACCAAAGGTGAAAGTCACTGACTCAGACTGAAATCGTTTTACTAGATTATTTCTAAAAAGTTCGATTGTTGTTTCAGCAACTTCCTCTTTAAATTTATCTGAATCATAAGGAAGGTACTTTGTCGCCTCTGCAATAATTGTATTAATATCTTTTCTCTTAAAAGTCTTGCTTGGTATATCTTCAATGACTACGGGATGACCTGTCATTTGTGGCTTAGAAGGATAGAATGGCATTGCCATGACCACACTTTGAATCTCTGATTCTTCTTGCTCATCTCCTGATGACCACGAAGCCTTGATGAGGAGAAGATTCTTTAAACCTAGAAGGTGAGTTTCTGAAGCATAGAAGGGAAATGAGAGAATATCGGTCGCCTTTGAGCCGGCACTGATTTTAATTGTCTTCTCCGTGGCACTTAAGAAATTAAAGTCTTCAAGGTTCGGATTGAAGTAGTCGAGCCCATCTTTCTTAGGTGTGAAAATAAGAGCTTTAATCTTTAAATTGCCAAATGTGAGCTCTTCAGTTCGCTCCTGTGAAGTGCTGGTAAAGCGCTCAACCATTGGACTAAAGTTAAATTGATAGAGCTTGTGAAGCGAGAGATGAAGAAATTTATTGATCTTAAATGAGTCGTAGTCAAGACCTTCATATTTATAGTCTATACTTCCAAGGTGTACGCGCGCTGGGTTTTCACAATTTAGGGGCGCAGGTACTTCCTTTTCTAAATGATGGCCAAAGTCGCTCGAATTCCAAGGGTTGAGTGCAAATGTAGCACTGGCCCCTAACCCTTTAATACTCCCTTCAGTAGCTGTTGCCACGATTTTATAATTGAAGTACTTCTCGCATCCAAAGCGAGCGTATTTAATAGGAAGATTTACTTCTCCACATCCACTTTGACCAAGTCTCACTCTTGAGTTCTTAATAACTTCGCCACCTTCGCTTGAAGTGAGCTCGACATTGACACTTGTTTGTCCAAGTGAATTTGAGCCTGCTGGACTATGTGGATCGACTACGCAGAAGTTTATCTTTGAGTGAAGAGTCTTTTGAGAATTTGCATTATAGTCGGCCGAGTCGTGGGCGCCATAATCAAAGCTCATACTATCAATTGATAACTCAGAAGCCACGCGCTCGAGTTCATCACTTTTATTCTCAAATTCTTCATCACTATTTACACTGGCCACAAAGCTCTGCGTTTCAATATTTGAGAGTCTATCCCAAGTGTTTGACTGTGCACCTTTTAGGAAATTCATAGTAACTTTGCCGAGGATGGCCGAAATGCCTTTAGGAGCATTGATTGGTTCTAATTGAAGGTAGAGTTCAAGTGTGCTCGTTTCATTTGGTTTAACAGTACGTGGAATTTCTAGTGAAATTTCTTTGCTAATTAGCCCTTTTTGAATTTTAAGTTCCGTCTCAATTGTTGTGAGAAGACGCTTCTCATCTTCAGATCTCAACTCGACAAGATGAAGAGTTGCTTTGAAAAGTCCTGATTCAAGCGCTTTTCTCACAAGCACCTGCTCGAGATTTTCTCTAAGTAAATCGATTTTCGCCTCTAATTGATACTTATAGACACTCTTTTGTGAGTAGGCCTGATAGTCAGATAGGTTTAGAGCAATTGAGGCCATATCAAGGTTAGCATTGCTTTCTGCAATACCCTTTTGATCCTGCTGCGAGTGCGGACCTGTGAGCTCTTCAATTTGAGCGAGGGGATAAGCTAGTTTTTGAAATCGAAGATCAAAAACCTTGTCTCCCTTTTCAACATTTGGACCTACCGCCAGATCTACTTGGCGCTCACCTTTATAGTGACCAATTCCCTTAATTGTAAGAGGAAATTGATAGTAGGTTTCGCTATTAGTCGGTGAATATTTAAAGCGCTCACTCCAGCTTAAGCAGCCATTTGAATCAGTAACTTCTCTCTTTGACCCATTTGGTGAAGTGATCTCAAAACCTTCACCAACGACTGAGGCAGCTACGGCATTATCTCTAATACATGCTGTGAGGTTGAGTATTAACGAATTGTTTAATGATTTCCAATTAACGTCAGTTCCTTCACTGCTTAGTGATACTTTGCTTGTTTGAACGCTTAGAACTTCAAAGGTGGATTGATCGCTTGTGGATTCAGGCGCTTTCTCACCACAGCTTGTGGCGATGATCATTAATGTTGTAATGGCGAAGGCGCGGCCCCAGCGATTATCCATAAGTTCTCCAAATTGAATTAACATAACTTAAGTTTGCAAAATATCTGCCGGAGTGGACCTTGTGATCTCGGTCCTTTAGCTTGGGTGAAGACTGCCTATTTTTTCACGGCTGCCTAATACTTAGACACTTTGAGAGGAAATTTGTTCAAATTCTTTACGAAATTGTACCTCGACCTTATCTTTCCAGTCGTAGATATCATTGGGAGCCATTTGAGGCTCTAGAACTTTGATAGTGATCGTTCCGCTCTTCCACTTCTTAAAATTGAGATTTTTGTAATCACTGACAACCACAGGAACAAGGGCGACACCCGCTCTTTGGGCGAGATAGAAAGCTCCGCGCTTAAATGGAAGTATTCCACGGCCTCGACTGCGCGTTCCCTCGGGCATAATCCAAACGGACAGATCGCGCTCGTGCATTTCTTTGGCGACTTTATCCATCACACTCATGGCCTTGCGCTTATTTGCTCGATCAATGAGAACATTTCCTGAGAGCCAGTACATCTGTCCAAAGATAGGAATTCTTCTGAGACTCTTCTTGCCCATACTGACCATTCTTGGTGGAACCATCGCTGTACCAATAAAGATATCTAGTCCTGTTTGATGATTGCTAATGGCCACACAAGGGCGGTGCTTGTAGAGATTTTCTCTTCCGCTCACGTCTAGCTTAAGACCAAGAATTGGGAAAGCGTAGTTGAGAGCACGTGCGAGTAGGTAGACATTATTTGGGTGAAAGGGGCGCAGAAGAAAGAAGATTGAACTTAAAACACCGACCACGCTCAAGAGGATGATAATAAGAATAATTCGAATACCAAGTAAAATCACAATTCCTCGCTTATCTGAACACCGCTCGATGAGTTTTCAATATAGGTCTGGGTCACTAGGGCATTTTGATGATTAAGATAGTCGCGAACGTGCAAAAGGTCCCGAGTTTTTTGATAAAGTTCGGTGGCACAGCCCTTTCTAAAGCTGTGGGCCGAGCGCTGATGGTCCATGAGATAGCGCTCTAAATACTTTTTAATCCGTGCTCCAAGTGCTCTCACACTGAGCGGACGCAGCCCTGTTTTATCACTAAAAATATAGGGAGAAGGTCTAATTTGCCTTACTTTCACTCGCTCTAACTCGCTAAAGATTCTTGTTTTGCGGCGCAGTTGCAGGTGATGGCGCTTACCGCCCTTTCTAATCAAGTCAAGACTGCCGCTCTCCCAATTAAAATCACTAAATTTCAGGCGCTGAGCTTCGCGAATGCGAAGACCGCCATCAAAGAGGAGATAGCAAAGCAGGCGATCTTCGGGATAGACCAATTCACTTGTGAGTTGATCGAACTCATCAGCTCGAAGGAGCTTGGTGTGCTCGATATCGGCATCTTTTAGCTTTATATGGTGCAAGGTTTGAGAAATTGGGTGCTTTGTAAAGAGATTTACGCCCTGTGCTTGATGAATTTCCCCGAGGTAATCAAAGAACTTCTTTAGGCTTGTGAGGCGTCGTTTGCGGGTTGAAGGTGCAAGGGCAGTGGGCGCAGCAAGCGAAACGACTCTTGTTCTTAGAGGGCGTTTGGCCGCTGCAAAGAATGTCGCAAGAGAGCCAAGTAACCATTTAAGAGTGTGCAATTTTACTTTCTTTGAAACGAGAGGACTCGGAGATTTAAGGTATTGCTGATATGCGGCGATATGAGAGGCATTGGCCACTGATATAGGCCTTTCAAGTGAGAGCTCAAACCACGAGAGAAAGTGGATGAGGTCGCTGCGATAGCTTTGAATTGTGAGGGGAGATTTCTCCTGACGGGCCAAATTATCGAGGTAATCCTGCAGCCATTTTTGGTGAATTTTGGCCAAGTTTTTAAAGCCTTCGCCGGGCGCGGATATTTCTAAGGACACTCTTGACTCATATAGTTAATTCCTGATGTGAGGCACTATATCTTCCTATAATTTAGATTATAGGAAGATATTTAGTTATAACTATATGAATTTATTAAATTGATTCTGTAAAGCCTTATCTGGCCAAAAAATCCATGTAAAGGGCTTCGATAAGCTTAGAATGAGCGGCATCGTTGATACCAGTGCGTGCAAATTCTGGCCCATCAAAATCTTTTTCATCTGTGGACATGCTTCTAAGCTCGCAGTAGTCACCTTCAACCATGCTCGTTATTTCTTCGCGCGCAAAAAGAATAAAGGCGTCATTCGTTTCAATTTTGATTAATTTTTCACAGCTCATATCTTGATAATCAATCAGTGATAGCTCTGATTGTGCGAAGGCAGCGCCATTGAACATAAGACCAAGTGCAATAAGACTGATAATTTTCTTCATACCCCAACTCCATAAAAAAACGATTTATGGCGTCATTTTAGCGTGATGAGCGTCTGGGGTGTGGCGAGGTTGTAAACATGAAAGGGGGTGCCAAGATTTTAGACGGCCCCCATTTTAGAAGAGAGTTTTAGAGAGTCCCGCGTAGATATAGCGTTGATTGCCCTGGTAAGGGCCGGCACTAATTGTATCGCTTTGAGAGTAGAGCAAGCTAAACTCCGCAAAGTCGGCTTTATAATTTAAAAAGGGGGCAAAGCCTTCGCGGTTATTGTGGCCAAATTTCTTACTATTATAGAAGGCCACACTTGCGTCACTTTCTATTCTAAAGTGAGAAAGACCAATTTGAAGCTTTTGATAGTTGAAACTTCCTTCAACGTAGCGAGCTTTTGAACGCAAGTCTGGAGCTTCGCTATTTTCAAGCATATGTCCTTTTATATGGAAGCCAAGTTCCTCACTGACAAACCACGAGATCTCACCTCCAAAGAACTGTCCTTTAAAATCGTAACTAAAAGTTGCATTACTAGCACTGATTCCCACGACGCTATTTCCTAGAAAGCGAGACTGTTGGGCCACGCCTTCAGAGAGATCGCTAAATTCAAAAAGCCCACCGTAGAGCTTTAGCGCCAGCAGATCACCATCGAGTTTCAAAGAGATTTGGTGGAGAAAGAATTTAGGAGTGCCCGACTCAACATCTCCGAGTCTATTTGAGAGAGTTTGATTTGAGGGAAGAGATTGCTGAGAGGACAAACTCAGCTCGCGCCCCTCTCCAAGTGAGAGCTTAATAATTTCTCTTGCTCCTGCGAAGGCCGAGCCGTCGACTAATGTTGGGAGATCGTAATATGACTGATCAAGTGCTCCCACTGAAAGTTCAAAGTACTTGAGTGGAATCCAGTTAAAGCTCGCTTCATTTAAGACCACTTGTTGATCTGGAGAAAATTCGCTGACCCATAGACTTCGGTCTGTGCCGGTCTCTAAAATGGCGCCGGAATTTAACTTAAAAGTTATCGTGGGTGAGAGCGTATAGTGCGAGTCGAGTTCGAGGTAAAGACCTACAACTCTAGACTCAACTTGAGTGGAGTCCACACTGTGGGCAAAACTCGTGGCCGCGAGAGAATAATTTAACGGCGATTTCGCCTTAGTTAGAAGTGGAAATGCCGCAATAAGCGCTAGAGGAGCGAGTGATTTAGATATTTTCATTGTCTCTATAATAGGGAATTACTGGATAAATTCCAACTACTTATCAATTTTGTCCCCATTTAAGGTTTTACCCAACAATGCCGACAAGTGATGTCAGATATTCATTTAAATACTCCTTACTCGCGGCTCATTAGGAAACTTGAGTAGGGAACTTTTTGAACTTACGTAATACTATAAGTGTTTAAAATAACGTATTATACGAGAGAGATCATAGATACTAGGGGAGAGAGAATGAGCGAAGCTAACGCTAAGAAAGTTGTAAAGAAGATCCCAGAATTACAGCATCGCAATTTTAGAAACGACGATTTTTGGAAAGAGATTCCCGCGTGGGCCAGTGTGACCCGAGGTGAGTTCTCAGATCATATGTGGCAGCAGAAAAATGCGATTCGCAAAGTCGAGCAAGTAAAAAAAGTCCTTGGCGATCGCATCTCAAAGGAGTTCTTTGACGATATTCTTGCGGGTCAGAAAATTACGCCAATGAATATTAGGATTACTCCCTATATTTTCAGTCTCATCAATTGGAATGATCCAGCTAACGATCCACTGAGAAAACAATTTCTTCCCATCGGTTCACAATTCTTACCAGACCATCCCTTTCATATGAGAGATTCGCTTGGCGAGGATACGGATTCACCAGTTCCACTACTTACTCACCGCTACCCAGATAAAGTTCTCTTTCTTCCTACGACAATTTGCCCTGTCTACTGCTCGTACTGTACGCGCAGTCGTATCATCGGTGGCTCAACAGAGTCAGTAGAGAAGGAAACCTACGGCGCTAATCAAAAGAAGTGGGACGATGTCTTTGAATACATTCAAGCTCACCCACGCATTGAAGACGTAGTGATCTCTGGTGGTGATGCTTATATGCTCACACCAGTTCAGATTAAGTATATCGGAGAGAATTTACTTCGAATTCCCCATATCAGAAGAATTAGATACGCCACAAAAGGGATTGCCATCTTCCCAATGAAGATTCTCACTGATGATGATTGGGTCAACGCTATTAGTGAAGTTCAAAAGATGGGTCGCTCCTTTGGAAAGCAAGTCGTGATTCACACTCACTTCTCTTCGCATAAGGAAATTACCAAGTGGTCGCAAATGGCGATGGATAGACTCTTTTACGAGAATATCATCGTGAGAAATCAAGCCGTTCTTCAGGCCGGTGTAAATGATAGTGTGGATGAGATGGTTCTTCTCACTAGGCAAGTGGGCTACATGAACGTACAGCCGTATTATGTGTACATGCATGATATGGTCCCAGGCTGTGAGCACTTTAGAACAACTTTGCGCGAGGGCGTGGAGATTGAAAAGGCGGTGCGAGGAACTACGGCGGGATTTAATACTCCTACATTTGTTTGTGATCTTCCTGGCGGCGGTGGCAAGCGCCACGTGGCCTCTTATGAATTCTATGACGAGGAGTCAGGAATTTCAGTTTGGAAGGCGCCAAACGTGAAGCCAGGACAACACTTCTTCTACTATGACCCCATTCACAAGCTAAGTCCTGAGTCTCAGGCAAGATGGGCGCTTGCAGGTGAGCGAGAAGCGATGCTTGCAGAAGTTAAAAAGAAAGCGGGATTCTAATTATCTATTGAGGTAGTGGCGCGCGCCTAGCGCGCCACTAATTACCTGCTATTTGAACATCATTAAAGCGAATCAACGGTGCAAAGAAAGACTTGGAGCTCGATGCCTCGACTTGGTCTCCAATTAACTCGATTTGATTCTTTATCATCTCCCACCAGTTTCCACTCAAAGTAACACCTTTAAATGAACGAGTGATTTCTCCGTTTGAGTAGATAAATCCACTTGCTCCACAAGAGAAATCTCCACTGATATCACTTGAGCCAGATCCCAAGCCTTGGATGCTTGTGACTACTAGAATATTCTCCCCAGCATAGAGCTCAGTTTCCTTGGCACTTCCTGCACTGATGCAGAAGTGCGTATGCCCAACACCAAGATGGGACTTGGGTGAGCGGCTGGCGCGGTGATTGTTTTTCATTCCTAATTTGAGTGCTGTTTGGTGATTGTGAAGGTAGTTTTGAAATACGCCATTTTCAATTAAGATGACATCCTTACTTGGTGCACCTTCATCGTCAAAAAACTGAGTGCGCAGTCCGCCTTTAAAGAGCGGGATATCAGAAATGCTAAGTTCAGTATTGGCAACCTGAGTGCCAAGTTTTTCACTAAAGGGATTTAGGCCACTCACAGTTGCTTTGGCGCTAAAGATATTTGAGAATACGCCCCAAAAGCTTTGAAGAATATTGGTTTCAAACATGACTTTATAACGTCCTGTGGGCACTCCTTTCGCGCCGATCAAGGCATTTGCTCGCCTAAAGCTCTCCGCAATGCACTTTTCAGGATCAAGTTCTTTAAAGAGTCGCGAACTAGATGAAAAGTAGCTCATTGCCTGGTCGCCCTCTCGCTCAATGAGAGCACTGGTGTAGCACCCCTTGCCACTATCTTGGTAATGGGCCCTTAAACCATGGGTATTGGCGATCACGCGCTCGTGTCTCGTTTCACTATAGCCATTATAGGGGGCGGCTTTGACCCCATCAATTTTGCAAATATCAGCTTCTAACTTGAGAGCAAGTGCACTCTTTTCTTCAAGAGAAGTTTCATCTTTTGGGCAGGTAAGCTCGTTGTCCCACTTGAGCGATTCTTCAATTTCCATCAAAGAGTTCTCTTGCGCACTCTTAGAGAGTTTTGCTAACGCCAGGGCGTCTCTTACCATTGTCTGAAGGGCCTCTTTTTCAAAGGACTCACTCGAAGTCACAGCAGCGCGATGATCTATCATGAGGCGCAGACCAAGAACTTGCGAGCTTGAGGCACTCACTTCACTGAGAGATCCCTTTTGAGATTTGAGACTAAAGTTGTGGGAGCTATCAACGATGACTTCTGCTTGGGCCCCTTCAGCACTTGCAAGGCCCAGAACTAATTCAATAGCTTCATCTGTTTTCACGACTGACCTCCTACAAGAATTTCATCTACTTTTAGGGCGGGCTGGCCCACAGTCACAGGCACAGCTCCAGAGACAGAGCCACACATTCCTGCGGCGGTTTCAAGATTATTTGCCACCATCGATATTCGCTTCATAATATCGACTCCCTTGCCAATTAGGGTTGCTCCCTTAAGTGGGGCAGAGATCTTTCCATCCTTAATAAGATAGCTCTCAAGCGCGGCGAAGTTAAATTCACCAGTGCCAGGATTGACTGATCCTCCACCCATTTTCTTGCAATAGATTCCATGGTCAACAGTTGAGATAAGATCATCAAGCGAATGTGGACCGGCCTCAATATAGGTGTTTCTCATGCGCGAAGCAGGGGCAAAGCGGTAGTTTTGGCGACGGCCAGAACCACTTCTCTCAATTCCTACTTGCTGGGCCCCAAGGCGATCTGAGATGAAATTTGTGAGAACTCCGTCTTTAATCAACTGAGTTTTCTTCGTCTCCATTCCCTCGTCGTCGATTTTAATACTTCCCCAGAGTCCATCATTGGTGCCATCGTCAACGGCACTGAGGGCAGGGTGGGCGATCATCTCGCCCATTTTATCGTGAAAGACTGAAGCTTTCTTAGCGACCGATGTGGTCTCAAGTAGGTGGCCACAGGCTTCGTGGAAAATCACTCCACCAAAGGCGTTATCGAGAATGACAGGCATATTGCCTGCGGGACAGGCTTGAGCATTTAGCTTAATAAGTGCTGTGCGCGCAGCCTCTGTGCCCAACTCCTCAGGGTTGAGTGCTGAGGCAAAGCTCCAATCTCTGGTTGCACCAGGATTTTCAGATCCTTCGTATTTCATGGATCCATCTTGGGCCACGGCCTTCACTCTAAAGCGCAAGTAGGGGCGCTTTTCGCTGGCCCAGAGTCCCTCTGAATTAAAGATTTCTACTTCTTGAAGCTTTTGAATTAATCCAATTTCAACTTGAGAAATATTCTTGGAGGACTTTCTTGCGGCTTGATCAATTCGCATCAAGTAGCGCAATTTCTCCTCCATGCTCGTTTGATCGAGGGAATTACCTAGTTGGTAGCTGCGAACCATTTGCGGAAGGGCGGCGGCCATCTGTGAAGCCCCTCGAATATCAGCTGCGGCTATGAGTTTAGTGAGACTACTCAACTCATCTAGCGTGGTCTTATTGGTGTGGCCATAAAGGACCTTCTCGCCATAGATCAAGCGGATACCAATACCAAAGTCAATGAGGCTTCTAGCCTCATTGAGCTCACTACTAAGAACGTCAAGGGAAGTAACATGAGATCTTTCAACAAAGACCTCCACAAAATCGGCCCCAAGACTCAAGCCTTGGTCGATTACTTTCTGGGCAGTTTGCACTGGGAGCATGAACTCTCCTTCAAGGGGTGATCAAATATGTTAACTCATGAGGTCTTTTGACTCTAGGTATGGCGCTGCAATAATAACTGAGTAAAAACCCATAAAAAATGGTCAATTTTATGTCAATTCGAACGGCCCGATCTTGCTTATTTCCCATCTGATCCCACAATATGATTAGGAATAACTATATCTCACGGGAGTTTATCGTAGTGAAACGTATTATGCTCTTCATCGCCACCCAGGTGTTGATGATTGTCTCAATTAACATTATCTATTCGGTGCTCGTCTCCTTTGGACTAGTTCCAAGTGGTGAGTACGGCAATATCATTGTCATGAGTGTGGTGATTGGTTTTACAGGTTCATTTATGTCCCTGTTCATGTCCAAGTTCATCGCTAAGAGTATGATGGGTGTTCAAATTGTAGAAGCCCATGGTCCTTACTCGAATCTCGTTCAGAAGGTTCACTTTCTCGCTCGTCGCGCGGGACTAGAGAAGATGCCTGAAGTGGGAATCTATGAGTCTCCTGAGGTAAATGCCTTTGCCACCGGGCCAAGTCGCAATAATTCGCTGGTAGCGGTCTCAACGGGTTTGCTAAATAACATGGACTCTGACGAAGTTGAGGGTGTCCTCGCCCACGAAGTCGCTCACGTTGCCAATGGAGACATGGTGACAATGACCATCGTTCAGGGCGTGATTAACGCCGTGGTGTATTTCCTCACATTCATCCTCGTCAATATTATTCAGAATGCTATGAGAGGAGATAACGAGCGCGAGTCGGGCCTTGGAGGCTTCTTTTTGCGCCAAATTATCTTTAACGTGCTCTTTGCCGCCCTATCTTTTGCGGCCTACCCTGTGATCGCTTGGTTTTCGCGCTACCGCGAGTATCGCGCTGATGAGGGAGGAGCAAAGCTTGCTGGTAAAGACAAGATGATTGCCGCTCTAGAGAGACTCAAGTCTAAAGTGGATTTGATTGAAAAAGACGACCAATCTATTCAGGCCATGAAGATTTCAAATCGCTCAAGTTTTGGCGCGCTCTTTTCAACTCACCCGCCACTTGATCAAAGAATTGAAGCGCTTAGAAGAAGCTAAGCGCCCTTCTTTTTTAATCGCTTATTGAGCTCACTTAGAAATCGCGCTGCTTTTTTTGAGTGAGCAAAGCGCTCCTTCAATGTTCCAATAACAGGTTTTGCATTCGGATCTTTTCTCTGTTGATAGAGATAGAGCTGATTGACGAAGTCCACCGCCAAAATAAAGACCACGCTAATCTCTGGGAGATTGTCGATCTGTCCAAGAGAGAATCCCTTGCCGTTACTAGTGCCGTGGTGATGGCGGATAAGTTCTTCAACACCAATGGGGATGTCTCGGGCATTTTGAATAAGAGCAGCGGAGTCTAGAGCATGGCCAAAGACGCGGTCCCAGTCGGACTCTGGCAAATGGCGATTTTCAAGCTCTTCAAATGAGTCAATGAGAAGCCACTCTTCGTGATCACTTAGCATGACATCTTTAAAAAGGGCTGCGTAACTTACCTTTTCAAGATTATGTTGCGAACCTAGCCCTGAAGCCTTGAGGATTTCAATGGCGACAATAGCACTCATATGGCCATGCTGATAGATAAGACCGGTGGGAGAGTTTAGAACTTTTTGAAGTAGTGGTCCCATCTCACTTGAGGTCTGCACGCTATCGAGCATACTATTCATCACAGCTTCGGCAAGTTGAATGGTGGCCGAAGAAAAACCAACCTCTCTGGCACTTTCAAGGGTCTGGTCAAAGGACTCTCCGACAACCTCAAAGTCTTCGTCGCTTTGCCAGGTGATCGCCTCTAGGCGCTCAACAAAGCGATCACTCACGAAATTTGTAAAATTCGCCAGATAGTCTTTTGGAATATAGAAATTAGAGAGTCCCTGATCGATATACTTATTAATCATCTGTTCAGCAAAGACATCCCCAGAGTGCAGGCGCTTGACGTATTGATAGTCACCAGGGCCCCTTTTAATTCTAATGAAGACGTCGCAGGGAGTGGCCGTTAAGTGGCGAAAGACCTTTATGCGAATGGGAACGTAGTCAGGTCTGACTTTCTTTTCAAGGAGATCTTGGGTAACACCCAGAGTTTTGGCCGCAAGCTGAATCGTTTGATCCCAGTCGAAGGGATCATGCACTTCAAGAGCAATACCAAGGTCTAATTTATCAACGGCTTCACTTCCAGAAATAATAAGTGATGTCTCGCGCTCGTGCTCTCGAATGAAGTCACAAATTTCTTTTGAAGTAGCACCCTGGGTGTCGATTTTCCTTGAGATCACCAGATCAATATTAGGAATAATTTGAAGTAGCATAAGTGCTTCAGCAAAACTATCTTTGGGTATAACCTCAGCACCTACATAGGTCGTAAGGTTAAGGGTGAGGAGCTCTCGCAATGTTTCATCTGGCTCGATGAGAATAATTTGTGCCATAACTCTATTATCTTTACTGACACTACTTTGTGCAATCACCTTTCAAACGTGTAAGACTTTGCCTCAATTCTTCATCAATGAGTGCTTGCGCCCCAGAGCGCTCTAGTGTCAGGGCCAGTTCGGGGTCTAGACTTCCTGAGATCGTGGCCCTTGTGGACTGGCGCTTTGGACCAAAGCCAGGAGCTATCTCAACATTCCAACCCGCGGCCCTCATGGCCTTTCTCACAGAATTAGAGGCCGAGTAGGTGGAGAGTTTAGTGAGATTAGTTGACCAATAGTCTCTTAGAAGCTCAAACCACTGTATGCTCCAAAGAGCGGGGTTTCGCTTAGGAGAGAAGGCATCTTGATAGATTGCGTGTACAGGTCCTAACTCTCGGTAGAGTCCAATAGAGCTTAGCGTGTGGCGAGCGTCGCCAATTAAAATTGTGAGCTTAAAGTCTTCGCAACTAGCTACAACCTTACGAAGATCACTTGGTAGTGGAGTGTTATGTTCTACTTTAAAAGATGAAAACTCATTAGTTGCGAGTAGGTAATCAACAAGATCTGGATCAATCTCAGTCGTGATCATCTCTACTGGTCCCAATTCTTGGGTCTTTGCATACTTAAAAGTCTCTATGACGCCAATTCCGGCGCCAAAGCCGATCTCTAAGATTCTAAGGGGTGAGTCCTTAATCTCCTTTTTAAGTCCCTTTAAATCGCAACCCTCGAGGTAGATTTGGCGAGTTTCTTCTCGCGCCCCGTGAGTGGAGTGACAAGCTTCATTAAAAGCCTCGCTAAAGAGCGTGACACTCTGATCCTCGGTGGGAACGAATTGATAGCCTTTAAGTGGGGGCTTAGTCATAGCAGGGTGCCTCAATGAAGGTACTGGATACGGGAATTATTGCCGCATCCAAGATTATCTGTCAGGCCCAAATAAGGGCGTCGCCGCAAGATCCGATAGGTATGCTATGAAATATCATCGCATTATTTCACATTCAGCTCTCACCCTTGGTCTCATGCTTATCAGTAGCTGCGGGCGCGAGTACTCTGATAAATCTCGGGCACCTTCTTCTGTGGGCGGTATACTCTCCAGTGAGAGAAGCCTCTCTGCGAGTGAGAAGTCAAAGGCGCTGAGTATTTGCTACGCTTTTAAGAGCAAGAAATCGAGCTTTATTGCCACTCAAATCGGCGCGATTTTTAGCTTTCAAATTAATGAAGAAAAGTGTGATCGCACAACTTACAGTGAGAGGGTCGACACTACTTTGAAGCAAGTCCTCTCAAGCCAGCCAATGATTTTTGACGTAGACAATAACAAGGTTCTCTTTAAAGAAGTTCAAACCAGTGACTACGGCGTTTTAATGCCCGTGTGTGAGTCTCTCTTTCTTGGAGATGAGGCCGGCAATACCTATGAGACGGCCAGTGGTGAGAAGATTGCTCTGAGCTTTAAATCGAGTGGGACAGGCGAGTGGCTCGTGGTTGATTACGCTCGCGCAATTTTAGATAATAATGGAAACAAGACTTTTGAGATCTATCAAAAGGATGCTCACTTTGTTGAGCTCAACCAAGCAGCTCCGACGCCCACTTATGGAATGATCCTTGAGACCGAGCGCACACGCGCATGCGAGGGAGCCGCGCGCACTTACCAATATACTCAGAAGTATATAAAGCCTTAGTAGTCCAGTAGATTTTCGTTGATCTGTTCAACGCTCAGAGTGGCATTCTTGGAATCATCACCAGAGGTATTACCCTCTTTTCCTTGTAGCTTTTCAAGGGCCTTATTTACATCATCTTGGCTATCAAAGAGACCCACACTTGTGCCACCACTGCTGTTATCAGAAGGGGCGCGCTGTGATCCATCAAAGCCGGCGAGTTCGGTAAAGGCCGCCAGTGAGTTGGCACTCTTCGTAACTTCACCATCGCCTCCCTTGGCGTGAACTTCAATAAAAGAGGAGGCTAGGTTGGAGAATTGAAGCAATTCGGCCAGTTGCTTTGGTCTAGCCTCAATAGAGGCCTTGAGGGCCTCTGCCTTCCTTATCTTACCTTGAGCAGAGTCGTTTTCACTAACAGTACTCTTTTCAATTTCCTTGTTGAGTGCATAAATGACAGCATCTTTTTGCATTTTATATCGTTCCATAATTTTCTTAATGGCCTCTTCACTTCCTCCGGCCTCATCTACAATTTCTTGTGCGGCCGTCTCATCATAACCCTCTTCTTTAAGGTAAGTAAGGACGGCCTGCTCGTCCTCCTTAAGCTTTTCTTCAAGGCGTACTTCCTGTGCCTTAACACGGAAGAACTCGTTGGCGAGAACTTCTTGCTTCGCTTCTAGGTCCGTATCAAGAAAGTTCTTACACTCGTCCTCACTGCCTCCAGCATTGATACATTCATCTATTTTTTCAGCAACCTTGGCTGCCTCTTCTTCCATACCTGAAGCTTGAATTTCCTTTGAAGTGTGAATGGTGAGCTCTTGAATGGACTTCTCGTCCTTGCCGCGACCATTTTGATAGAGAGAATCCTTGGCGCCATCAATAGAAAAGCCACTATTGCCCTTACTACTGGCCATAGTTTTTTTAATTTTTTCAAGGTCAATGAGTGCCTGACGGCCTCGATCGAGATACTCAGTCACAAGACAAGCCTCTCGGCTTTGATCTTCTTTAATTGGAGTTTCACGAGTGAAACCACCATTTCTTTCCTCTCTTTCTCGCTGATCGGTCCAAGAGTCCTTCGGTGGCTTACAAACAAGATTGATGCGTGAGATACACATGGTGTAGCGCTTACGCTGCTTAGAAAAATCTGAGTTTTGATCATCGGCCCCACCGCTACCCATGAATCCGCCCTTGAGGGCATTCATATTGGCCTCAAGGGTGGTGGTCCTTAAGGCAGTGTCCACAACTGGTACATAGACAGTAATAGTAGAAACAGTCTTCGTTGATGACCCATCCTTCACTTTTATACTTCCATCTGGGTCCACACCATCGGGCTTTTCCACTTGAACCTCATTAGATTTAAGACAGTAGTCACTCAAGGCCAAGATGATATTTTGACCCACCTGACTTTCAAAGAGTTCATAGAAGGTGGAGTGATCGACTAGGCGCTTGTGGGTAAATTGACCACTGGTCTTATTGACTTCACCGTAGAGGGCCTCACTCAATTGATCGGCGAGATACTTTCTAAGTTTCTTTACGGCAGGATCATTTGAATTTGAAATCTCAACGGAACTTGGATTGACTTTAAGAAGATCAATTTTATCTTCTTTAAAAACCTGCTTGCCATCTTCAAAGGTCACTCGCTTGCTTTGAAGCGCCTGTGAAATTTTGGCTTTATCTTCAGTTGAGAGGGCATCCCAAGAAGTCCTCAAGCACTCGTCAAGTGGGCCAGCATTGGGATCAGACGTACACTGCTCGTAGATTTTCTTTGCTTCTTCCGACTTCTCAATCATGCTAGCGAGAGACTCTTCATCAATCACATCGGTATAGGAGTTCTCAGGAGTTGGCTTAGCGGCCGGCGCACTCTGGGCCAAACTCACTTGGGTGAGGCTAAGAAGAATGACAATGGCCATGAGAGTAGGGGATTTCATAGCAATATTATCGGCTATTTCGACGATTTTCTAAAACGTTAAAGCGTAAGTCCTTAAAAAAACGTTAGGCACTCCCTGAGAAACACCGAATTGGCGCCCCGAGGACTGGGCAAAACCCATTGATTTGACTATAAAATCCCCATGGATATTAAAATCATCGCCACGCTCATGACCTTCATTTTGGGGTCACTCATCTTACTCTCGCGCTCTTGGTCTAAGCGCGAGCGACACTCGCACCAACTTGAGGCGAAGTACGCTCAGGAACTCTTAAAGAATAAGGGCCGCCCAGCGAGTGAGCTTGAACCAATTCTGACTAGTTCTGAACTAAAGAAGATCGCTCTTGATCTCGCCCACGCCCGCGGTCGCGATGAGCAGAGTGCTCTTGAAGTGCTCAAAACAGACCTCATGCACGTTCTTGCCAAAAATTAGCCAAAAAATTAGATAGAAACAATTTTACAAATCTATTGGCACATTTATCCTCCCGGTGGTTTAAAGCGAGAACTTAACAACCACCGGAGATCTTATGAAATACCTAATCTTGGCACTCCTGGGCCTAGCACTTACTCAAACAAGCTTTGCCAATGACCTCAGTTCAAAAGAGGAGAGTTCACTCCTAACCTCAATTGACAATATCTGTGGCGACACTTGGTGTGAGGGAGATTTCAATTTCTCATTTAACTCCTTTGTTTGCGACTTTGATAAAAGCGAATGTGTGATGGAGTACGAATTTATTGACTACTATTTTGATCAAGATTGGGAAATCACAGGTGAAGTGAGAACTGCTGCAAGCTGCGCGATTAAGGCAGGCTCTCTCGAAGAGATTTCAGAGAATCGTGGTTTTGGACTCAGTTATAACGACTACCTCTACGAAACTGTGACAGATTGTATCTGGGACGCAGAGGCAGACGCAAATAGGGCCGAGTAAGAAGTTTTCCTTGCGGGCCATGGTCGTGGCCCGCTACAATAATCGCTATGGAAGTAGCGACGCAATTCGAAGCACAAGGTCAGTTAAAAACGGGTGAGGAGATTCTCATTCGCCTGGCCGATCCCTCAGATGCTGGCGCGCTCTTTAAGCACGTCAAGCGCATTGTCGACAACGACGACACCGTTCTTCGCTATCCCGAAGAATTCTCCATGACTGAAAAGACCACTGAAGCTTGGATTAACGGACTCTCTAAAGAGAAGAACTCCGTTATTTTGGTTGCCTACCATGGCCCGCGCTTTGTGGGCATGCTCGATGGCCATGGTGGAGCTAAGATCAAAGAGCGGCACAAGATCGAATTTGGCATGTCTGTGCGCGCTGAGTATCGTGATCAAGGAGTGGGCAGACAGCTCGTCATGGCCTTCATTGAATGGGTGAGGGTGCGCCCCGAGCTTGAAAAGATTGTCCTAAGTGTTTTTAGCACCAATCCAGGTGCCTACTTTCTCTACCGAAGCCTTGGCTTTGAAGAGGAAGGTCTGATTAAAGAATCCTATAAGACCCTTGAAGGGCAATATATCGATGAAATTCGCATGGGAATGCGAGTGAAATAATAGAGGTTAAATGAAGCGACTATCTGGCAAGGAAAAGGATCTAGGCTCTGGCTTTGTGGTAAGGAGAACACTGCCACAAATGGGCCAAAAAATGGTGGGCCCCTTCATCTTTTGGGATCACATGGGCCCAGTTGCGATGAAGCGCGGAGATGAGCTTCAAGTGCGCGCTCATCCTCATATTGGTCTTGCCACCATCACCTATCTTTTTAGCGGTGAGATCATGCACCGAGATAGCCTTGGCAATGAACAGCCAATTCGCCCCGGTGAAGTAAATTGGATGACAGCAGGTAAGGGGATTGTCCATAGCGAGCGCTCTCAAAAAACAGATGATAAAACCCTTGAGGCCATTCAGGTGTGGATTGCCCTGCCCGTTGAGCACGAACAAACTGAACCCAATTTCTATCATATTAAAGAAAAGGAACTTCCCAATATTGTCTCTGGAGAGTGTCAATTTCGCCTCATTGCCGGTGAGGCCCTCGGCGCGAAATCCCCCGTTCCAGTTTATTCAAAACTCTTCTATCTCCATTCAAAACTCAGAAAGGGGCAAAAGCTCGAGTTTACTGTGCCAGAGGGTCAGCAAGGGGCTATCTACTGCGCGAGAGGTTCGATTAAAACCAGCGAAAATCCCAGCAAACTCTCCGCAGAAATGGACGTCTATGAAGCCGGCGAAACCATGAGCTACACGGCCACAACAGAAGCCGAAGTCATGATTCTTGGTGGTGAAGTTTTCCCTGAAAAACGCTTTATTTGGTGGAATTTAGTAGCTTCAAATAAAGATCTCATCGAAGAAGCTAAGGCGCGCTGGGTGAAGAATGAATTTGGCAATGTGATTAATGAGACTGAGTGGATTCCGCTGCCTGAGAATGGGTAGAATTATTTCAATTATCGAGTATGCGAAAAAGTAGCGCGATAAATGAAACGAGAAGAGTGGACTTGTAAGTAATTTTCAAATCCATTAATAGATTCAAGTCTGGCTTAAAACTAAGCAAAAGAGAGCATTAGTTAGTTGGGTGAGTCCAAAATATTACCCCATATAATCTTAGTTATGTGGGGTAAGGCCATAGGGGAAGCCCCCTACATTCAATTTGTTACGAATTCTCGCCACAGTCTCGTATATCCCACAGCCACTGACCTATCTTAAATTCATCTCCCGAAAACTGAGTCTTTGCTTGAATACATTTTTTAGGAATTATGCGGGACTTATCTTCATCGTTTTTGAGCTGAAACTTGGTAGATTTAAAGGTCTCAATCTTACAGTTTTCCCCGCCTAATACCTGACTTATATCGAGGGTAATATCGAAGTAAATTATCGACTTTGAAAGACCCCAGCTTTTGCGCCAGGATTCTGGCGAATATGTGTGAGTTCGCTCTTGAATACTAACGACTTTTGCCTTGAGCTCACATTGAGAGCTTGCCATCGCCGGTGCGGCAGTCGCATCTTGAAGGAATAAGGTAATGATGGCCAATAACGACTGCATCTATTGACCGCTATTGGTTGCTATCGATATACATGAGTACATCGTCGATATCTTGATCTGTGAGTCTTGGTCCATCAGCTGGCATGCGACCTGATCTCAAAGCCGCTTCGTAATTCTTAAGACTCGACTTCATTTTGGCCAGCGCTTCATCCTTGGCCTCGGGACTATCGGAGTCACTAGAGAAGAAATAGAAGCTATCGGGGGCCATATAGAATTCCTCACCGCTTGCGCTATGGCATTTCATGCAGCGGTTTTGAACCAATTTCTTTCCTCTTTTGGCAGAGTTTTCGTCAAATTTTCGCTCAATACTAAAGGCCGAATCAACAAGGTCTTCGGATTTCTCACTCACAGTCAGGGCTTCGCTGGCGCCGCAGGGATCATTTATTGCTGTTTTTAAATATTCCTCTAATTCTGCTCGAATTGAGGTACATAGTGGTCTCTTAGGACCTTGATGGCCCATTTTTACAGTAGCGCCGACCTTGTCGAGGCATGCCCATTGAGGGCCAAAGGCGTCGGCGGCTCCAGTTGTCATGGCGTGCTCGGATTCGTTCGCAATCTGTGGGTATTCTAAGGCCAGGGATTCAACGATTTTTGCACTGGCCACTTCAGCTATTGAAGTATCACTGCCGGCGCCGCCACCTGGTTGATGACGTAGCGAGGTTCTTGGTATGGCCGCATTGTAAGTTGGGTCCTTTCCTTGGTATTCCAGCGTCCAATCGGCATCAGAAAGTCCGCTTGCTAGGGCGTAATCATAGAGAAGTGGTGTCGTTTGATAAGGTTTCGTCCCGTTGCCACCAATATTTCTTTCTCTAAACTTGAAGTTTAAAGAAGGAATCAATTCATTGATTTTGTCTTCATCACTTTTTTCAAGACATCCTGCAGCCTCGAGTCCTAGAAAGAATTTGATTCGCTCATAATTTCTAGTTTTCTCAATTTTTCCAGCAATTCTGGCAGCGTTGATTCGAGCATAGGTCTGAGTAAAGCGCTGATTTGGCCTTAAATAGAGATTTTCAAAGCCATCTTCATTGCCATCGTTGGCAATGTCATTTCGTTTAGAAAAGTAGGGGTAGTTCGCATGCTTTTCTGGGTCGTACTGCCCACCCTCTTCTCCAGTTGGCTTGGCCCAGGGTAAGAGGGCGTAACAAGGGTTATTATTCTCACCTTCCCCAAGATGCATCTCTTTAAAGGCTTTAAAGTTTTCTGCTTCAGTTTTATTTGCAGCTTGAATCTTTTCACTATCACAGCTCTGGCGATACTCAGGCCCGCCACTACCTGGATCTCTAAAATCTTCTGGGTTCATAGAGTCGTCGTTTGAGCCATACATATTGATGGTGTCTGAGCCTTCACATCCGGCCCATTGAAAGTACTGAGGCCAGATATGCTTAAAGGAACTTGGATCACTGGGGTCACTGCCGTGACAATTTAAGCAACTCTGGTCATTGTGATGAACTTTCTTACTCTTATCTTTTTGATTAAAATCGAGACTCATCGTATTGAGTTGTTTTCCATTGTCATCATAGTAAATCACTTCGACTTTGTTATAGGCACAACTCTCTGGATTACAAGTATAGGAAAAAGTCATCTTACCATCTGCCGAAGAGCGCAAAACCCTAGGCCACATTGGATTCACTTTGCCCTCGCCTTCACAGCGCTGAGCACTCTTACTGTTAGTGACTAAAGTAAAATTTTGAAAGGAATCCTGTGGGATCTTTTTTAGAAAATCGATAGCAGAGTCGGCGTTTTTAGCGATATCTTCAAGCTCCTGTGCACTCACTTCCTGGGCGCTACAGTCGGCCTTAACTCCAAGCGGGTGTGAATCAGCATTCATCACATCAACGTACTTATCAGTAATTTCTGGTCTTGAATCCGGTTCTACTTTTGTGTCGTTTTTTTTCTTAAGACTTGAGAGTCCCATTGCTCCGGCCTGTGAGAGCTTTGGCAACGCGAGAGCGAACAATATGAACGCGTATTGTACTTTCATTTTACACACTCGATTACAACCGAAGCTTTCTTGGCCTTGACAATGAGATTATCAAACGTGATGAAGAGAAAGTTCTCGCGAATAACTGTGCTCAACTTATTAGTGGGGCCATCGCGAAAAAGGCGACCACTTGAAGTCACTTCGGAGAGTAATTCGCGTGAACTTACTCGTCCGCGGTCATGGGAGACTCTGACGCTCTTGCAGTTTTGATGTTTTGTCTGACAATCGAGAATAAACTCAACCGAGTTTGATCCTCTTTGCGCCTTATTCTTATAACTCGCAGTAAATGAATTACTTGAATACTTAAGTGAGAAGATATTATTTGCATTGGGATAGCTGAAGGTGATGCCAGTTGGCCGAATTTCTAAGCTATCTTGAGCAATAGATTGCTTTGGGCCACCCTCTTCTTGTGAGAAGGCACTACAGCTCCATTCTTTAGCCCACGAGTGTGGGATGGATGCAAAGAGAGTGAGAGTTATGAATAGATATTTAAGCAAGTGACGTCTCTTTATTAATTAAAGGCTGCAAATACAGCTATCTATCGACAGATTTAGTTGATTTAATTAACTATTGTAGAGTCGCCCTAAATGAGAAGCAAATAAGCATTATAAGTACTGAGAATTACATTAAATTAGCGCATTCAGATTGGCCGAGAATGCGGGCAATAACTTATATTAGAGACAACTACCCGCTTGCCAAGCGCGTTCTCTGGGCCCATAGATAAAGACCAAACCACCAGCGCTATTTAACGCCAAGTTGGGCCCAGTTTTTCCTCTTAGAATATAGACGACATCATCAAGATAGCTCTTAGAGATCATGGGGCAGCCACTCGACATGACGTAGGCATTATTCTTAGAGACGAGCATGTGCTTGTGAATAACTACAGCTCGCTCACAAGCATAGTCATTCACTCCTGGCTCAATTCCATGAAGTGCTAGTGAGCGCCCAAATTTCCCTTCGTAATCTTGTCCGGCAAAGAAAAATCCTGAAGAAGGAGCATTAGAGCCAGGTTGATTACTAAAGTACTTTGCCCACTTCACACTATTTTCATTGTGAGAGAGGGTGCGATTGAGAAAACCGGCGTCGAATCGACCATGGGCCGCGGCCATTGTGGAAATGCCACCAGTTTTTCTATCGATAAGAAACATACGACGCACGTTACTTGGTTTTGTGTAGTCTATGATCGCAAAAGTTCTCTTGGCGCCTAGTTGAATCTCAGGCTTAGAGTAGCAGCGAGTATTAAATGCTGAGTTGTCTGGGGCCTTAACAGGGAAACTCTCGTTTTCATATTTTTCAAAAAAGCATTGCACATGGGAGAGTGACTTTGGATCTCCTCCGGCCCCTTTGAGATTTTGCGCGAGCTTATCCCAACTTAGGTACTGTGACTGAGCAATTAGAGGACTGGTTAGAGCGAGTGACAAAATAATTTTTTTAAGCATAGACCTAGTATACAGGCCGAAAACTTGAGGCGTTTATACGGGAAAATTAGGGATTATTTAGAGCCCTTCGCAGTAATTGTCTGAGAGCGAAGCTTCGCGAGGTCCATAGATATAGACAAGTCCTCCGCTCTTAACCAGAGAGATGTCATCCTCACTCACCTTTTCACCACCTAGGGTTTCACGTACGCGATCAATCATCGTGTGCGCAATCATCGGGCAACCACTAGACATCGCCTTAGCACTTGAGAGTGAAACATAGTCACTTCCGTGGACGACAATAGCGCGCTCGCACGCATTGTGGTTGATTCCCTCTTCAAGTCCATGCAGCACTAGGGACTTGCCCCAATTGCCAGAGTACTGTTGGGCGGCGATAAAAAAGCCAGTTGATGAGGCGTTTGAATCGATTTCATTGCTAAAGTAGCGCGCGTTTTTAAGTGTATTTTTAAGTGGCCCATTGAAGATATTGATATAGCCAGCTTTATAGCGACCATGAGCGACGGCAATGGATTCTACACTTGCGCTCTCTCTATCAACTAAGAAGAATCGTCTTGAAAAGCCCGACTTATTGTAGTCAATGACAGCGAAGTAGCGATCACTGCCAAGCCCAAGTGTTTGGTGCGAGTAACAGCGAGAATTAAAGCGATCATCCGTGGGTCTTGGTGCACTAAATTGAGTATTTTGGTGCTTATCATAAAAGCACTTCACTTGGGCCAACGCCTTTGAGGGGCCACCCGCATTTTTAAATTGCTTCGCAACTTCGCTCCAGTCCTTAAATTGAGCGCTAGCAAGCGCAGGCAATAAGCCTAGAACCAGGAAAATACTCATCATTTTTGTCATGGCCGTATATAGCAAGGCATAGCTCCAATGTCGCGAAGATGGGAGAATTTTTAGGTCTTCACAATTATCACGCTCATATCTTGCAAACAACGAAATCTTAGGAAACAGATTAAGTTTAAGTACATGTCCAACTTTACTAGACATTGCTAGGACGAGGGCAACTTCTTTAGAGATCTGAGCTGAAAACTGCGAACTTTGGCACTCCTACTATTGATTAGATAGCGCAAGAGCGCGGCCCGCATTTCCTTAGTTTCTTTAACTTTGCGCTCTGCCTCTCCTTTTTTGAGACTAAAGAGTTTACCAGCACGAAAAACGAGCGAAGTTTGAGGTCCAAATTTGGTTTGAAGCTCTAGTTCAAAGTCGTCTTGAGCATAGGTGTCGCGAATTGATTCGCCGGTGCGGATGGGTTCAAAGAGTGAGATTTTAGGCTTAAAGCGCTTTCTTAGAGCGATGCTTTCAATTAAAGCGACTAGGTAATGGGGATATTTTTTAATTGAAATGCGGTCGAAGTCTTCGGTTTTGAGCTTTAAGATCGCCTTTAAAAGTATTTCTGCACCTTCATCGACAGCTTCAATTGCAACGATTTTTGAATCTTTGTAGAGAAAGACCACCACAGAATGGTCGATATTTTGAGTGAGCTCTTTAAGTGCGATTCCATGAAATTTTGAAAGAACTTTATAAAAAAGATCCTCTAAAACGGAAAAGCTCTTCTTTTTCGGAAGATAGATTCGCGAGAATAACTTGGCACAGGCGATGGCATCGGCCAGTGCTCGGTGCTGTGAAGAGAGATCAATATCGTAGAGCTTGCATAGTGATTGGAGGTCGTAAGCGCCAATTGTGGGATCGTTTTCCTTGGCCATTACGGCGCTACAAAGTGTCTTGCGCAAAAACTCTCTTCCAATTAATTCAAAGTGAGCGCGCAGCAATTCGTAATCGCCAATCACACCGTGGGCCACAATGGTGCAATCTCTAGTTAGTAGTTCTACCTGCTCAGCAATATCAATAAAGCGAGGCGCGACTTCTAGTTCTCGCTCACTAATACCAGTAAGCTCTAGGACACTTTTGGGAACTTTTTGATCGGGACGCACCAGGCTCTCATAGCTATCAATCATCTTAAGCCCCTCTGAATCGAGTGCGAGGATGATTATGCCAATTTCAATTATTCGATCAGTAGGCCCGGTCATCCCAGTGGCCTCAAGATCAATGACAGCGAATTTCTTTTGAACGGTGCTATTCACCGTAAAATGTTAGCGCGTGAGCTCTGGAATGGGAACAAAGGGAACATCATTGCACACAATTGGTATGCCCTTATATTGCAGTGGCGCTGCAAGTGAGTCGATTTTTTGTGAATATCCAAGTCCCACCAGATGAAACTTGATCATTGAGGCAATCAAATCAGAGGGATCTTTGAGATTTGACTCTTGGGCCAAGCGAATATGTCTTGGCGCCAGGGCCGCAATTCTTCCCAGTGATTCAATAAAGTGCCTGGTGAGACAGTGAGTTTCTAGAGCGGGAAAGGAATCAATAGCGATGAGACTCAACTCCCTCACCCGTGCCCAATTCTTACTACTGAGCGCCCTCTTCACATCCCTTTCATAGGTGCTAATAAAGGCTAGGTTTTTAATGAAAGAGCCTCTTGGAATCTGCGCATAAATAGTATTAAATTCTGGAGTATCAGCTATGGGGATAAAGTCGTCGCAGAATAATCCCGTCGCCTCATGCTTTCTCGCCTTATAATCATAAATTCTGGCCATGGGTAACATGACTGTCTCTAGACTCATTAATGCGTTTGAAACCAATTTAGCGCGCGACTTGAGATCGTGACCTTGGGCCCACTCGGCGTAGAGGTCCTTGCGCTCATGATTAAGCGCCCTGCCCTCCTTTACGTGTTCTCTAAAACAACTAGCTGTCGCCACCTGAGAAGTGATTATCGAAATTAGAATGAGGGTTAATTTAAGACGAGAAATCATGGGGGGAATTGTAGCAAAAATCAGCTCCCCCCGATGAAACTATGTAAGAAAGACTAAGTTAGCTCCAACTTCCCGATACTAGGCGCACAAGAGTTCGTCTAAGCGGTTCTGCCGCTCCCCAAAGCAGTTGATCTCCCACGGTAAAGGCATTGAGGTACTTGGGGCCTAGGCTCATTTTTCTCAGTCTTCCAACCGGAATTCTGAGCGTCCCCGACACTTCTGTTGGTGTCAGCATAGAGCGCGTACTCTCTGGATCGTTAGGCACGAGCTTTACCCAGGAATTCGACTCTTTAATCATCGCCTCAATATCACCCAGCGGGATATCTTTTGTCAGTTTAATATTGAGCGCCTGAGAGTGACAGCGCAGGGCCGCGATACGCACACAGGTGCCATCAATTGGAACTTGAGCTGCGCCGGTGAGCCCGAGGATCTTATTGGCCTCTGACATGGCCTTCCACTCTTCGCGGCTCTGACCATTTTCAAGCGGCTTATCAATCCATGGAATTAAGCTTGCTGCTAGAGGAACTCCAAAGAATTCGCGCGGAAGTTCTTCACCTCGAAGGAGCTCTGTCACTTTGCGGTCGATATCGAGAATATTTGCACTTCCATCGCGAAGTTCCGGCTCAACGTGCTGACCAATAAGAAGCATCTGTTCTAAAACTTCTCTCATATGGCGAGCGCCACCGCCACTGGCCGCTTGATAAGTCATGCTGGTGGCATTTTCAACCAGGCCATTCTTAAAGAGAACACCGAGTCCCATGAGCATTAAGCTCACAGTGCAATTGCCCCCAATAAAGTCGCGACCTCCGCGATCGTAGTGAGCGTCGATAATTTCACTATTAATGGGATCGAGAACAATCACCGATTCATCTTTCATGCGAAGAGTAGAAGCGGCGTCAATCCATACACCTTTGTATCCTGCACTTCTTAGCTTGGGATAGATCTCAGACGTGTAGTCGCCCCCCTGACAAGACAGGAGAATGTCACAGGTCTTTAGGAGTTCAACATCAAAGGCATCTTTTAAAATAGGATCGTGAGAGGACTTAACTCCTAGATCAGGAACCTCACCACCCGCTTGCGAGGTAGAGAAGAACACTGCTTCAAAGAGATCAAAGTCTCCACTTTTTCTCATGCGCTCCATAAGGACAGAGCCCACCATGCCGCGCCAACCGATCAAACCAACTCGTTTCATATGTCGTCCTTTTCTCCACCCGATTTAGAAAAGTCGTGATTCAACATAATCCTGACAGTAAATTGAGGTTGTCAAGCAAGTCTTGATAACGTTAAGATACTTTCAACCTGAAGAGGAGCGCCACTTAGGTCGTGCCTTTCCGCGAGTTCGATCCCATCAGATCGAGCTTGAATGAAGGAAATGCACCAGGGAAGTGGTCGCCGAAACATCGCCTTACTTTGATGGAAAGTGAGAGGTGTTGGTTGACTGGGCTGAATCCCGGCAACTGTCACGTAAAACGTGGAGAGCTTTGGGGAGTAGGCCGTTGCTAGTTGCAACAGACATACGAAGTTTGAAAGAAAGCGCGTTATTAGACATTCTCCACCCCCAAATGCGCCCCTTTTGACCCAAGTCGTCCATACCCATCTCCTCCATTGTTCTCCACGTTTTAAGACAGCTGTCGATTCGATGGTTAATTGCCTCTTCACAACTCTTTGGTCACAATAACGTGACTTATTTTATTTGGAGTTTTGATATGTCCTTGGGCCCACTCATTGTTAGTAAATTTGGCGGAACTTCTATGGCCGACGCTGAGGCCATGCTCACGAGCTCTAAGATCGCGATGAGACAAAAGTCGCGCTTAGTGGTTGTGTCGGCAACCTCGGGTACAACCAACCAATTAATTGCCCTTGGCAAGAATGCTGAGGCCGGCAAGTGGGAAGAGTGCGAAGAGATTCTGCGCGAAATCCGCGCTAAACATATCGCAATAGCTGACGATCTCGATGTGGGCGAGAAGATTAGAAAGGATGTTGAGACACTTTTAAATGAGGCTCAAACTCTCTCGCGCGGAATGTTTCTACTGCGCGATTGCAATAAGAAGGCAATGGATTCGCTTTTAAGTCTAGGAGAGCGACTCTCAAGCACGTTAGTTGTGCGCGCACTTGAGAAGGCGCGCGATGAGGCGGGCGTTAAAACTAAGATTGAATTCTTTGACGTGAGAAAAGTCATGCGCACGGATGATCGCTTTGGCATGGCCTCGCCACAAATCGCAGACATTAGAAAGCTTTGCGATCACAAGCTCATTGATTGCAAGTACAATGATGTACTCTTTGTGACCCAAGGTTTTCTTGGCTCAACTGAAGAGGGCATGACGACCACTCTTGGTCGCGGCGGTTCAGACTACTCGGCGGCCCTTCTTGCTGAAGCACTTGAAGCTGGCATTCTAGAAATTTGGACAGATGTGGCCGGCATTGCCACCACCGACCCTCGCATTGTTAAAGGGGCAAGACCGATCTCGGAAATTACCTTTCAAGAAGCCGCCGAATTGGCGATCTTTGGCGCTAAAATTCTGCACCCAACGACCCTGGCCCCGGCCATGCGCATGAATATTCCAGTATTCGTAGGCTCAACCTTTGATGCTGATGCCCCGGGAACTTGGATTCGCGGTAAAACTGGAGAGGCCCCCCTCATTCGCGGTATGGCGCTTAAGAAAGAGCAGGGTCTACTCACACTAAAAACTCCAAAGATGCTTCACGCCTACGGATTTTTGGCCGAAATTTTCAAGGTCTTTAACGCCCACAAAGTGAGTGTTGATCTTATTACAACTTCTGAAATTTCGGTGGCGCTCACAGTAGATGAGGAGACGCTTAAAAACCGCGCCCTGCTAAAGGACCTCGAGGCCCTCGGCGAAGTAGAAACGGAGAAGAATCTCACTGTGGTCTCTCTAATTGGCAATCACATCAATCACACCGCTGGGCTTGCCCGCGATATATTTGGCGCGATTGAAGGCATTAATGTGCGCATGATCTGCCTTGGCGCTAGTAAGCACAACTTTGCTTTCTTGGTCGCCAGTGATGATGCCGCCACAGCTATCAGTAGGCTTCACGCCCACTTCATTGAAAGAAACTAAGGAAGAATGGTGAAGAAATTAGCACTTCTAGGAACAGGCAAAACTGGTTCCCACGTTTTAGAGCTCGCCCCTTCAAAAGGGTTTGAGGTCGTGAGCTTTAATTCAAAAAATCCCCCGACAGCAGAGACTCTAAGAGAGTGTGATGTAGTCATGAGCTTTCTTCCAGGTGATGCTTTTCTTGGCTATGTCGAAATGATCGTTGAGTCTAAAAGACCACTCGTGTGTGGTTCAACTGGTTTTGAATGGACTCAAGAACTCAGAGCAAAACTTGAGGGCCACAATCTCACCTGGCTATTTGCCACTAACTTTGCACTCGGAATGAATATCGTTCACAAAATGATTGATGAGCTCGCGCGCGCCAAGAAACTCTTTAGTGACTACGACTTTAAGATGCATGAAATTCACCATACTAAGAAACTTGATGCCCCTAGTGGCACCGCTCTTACCTGGAAGAAATGGCTAGGTGACAAAGTAGAAATCACAAGCGAGAGAACAGGCGATGTGGTCGGCACTCATATTATGAGCTTTAACAGTGCCTTTGAGCGCATCACTCTCACGCACGAATCACTTGATCGCAAGATATTTGCCGAGGGTGCACTCTGGGCGGCACAGAAACTTATAACAGATAAAAACTTAAGTTCGGGTCTTCATTCGTTTGAAGACCTCACGATGAAGGAGCTACTATGAATCCAAAATTTAAAGAGACAAAACTCTGGACTGCGATCATTTCTCCTATGAAAGAAGATGCTTCTATCGACTATGAGGCCCTTAAAAAGCTGCTCTTTGAACAACAAGAGGCCGGCAATGGCATTCTCCTTCTTGGTAGTACAGGTGAGTCGCTCAACCTCTCAGAGCGCGAGCGCCGCGAATATTTAGACTTTGCTCTAAGTCTTGGACTAACGGCGCCCTTAATGGTGGGCGTGGGCGGAGTTAATCTAGAAGAGACTAAGGAGTGGGTAGAATACGTATCAAAACTACCCATCGATGCTCTCTTGCTAGTCACCCCACTCTACGCCAAGCCTGGAACTCATGGACAGTACCACTGGTTTAAGACTCTCCTAGATGCCACAAATAAAGCCTGTATGCTCTATAACGTACCCGGACGAACGGCCAAAGCCCTTGATTGGGACGCGCTCAGAAAGCTCGATGGGCACCCAAATTTCTGGTCAATCAAAGAGGCCAGTGGCAACCCCGATCACTTTAAGGCCTATACTGAAGCCGCTCCAAAAGCTAAGGTCTTTAGTGGAGATGATCCACTCCTGCCGGCGTTTGTTCCCCACGGCTGCGCCGGACTAGTGTCTGTGGCTTCCAACGTCTGGCCTAAGGCCACACACCAATACACTGAGCGGGCCATTGCAAAGAAACTAAGCAGTAGCGAAATTGAGCTATGGAAGAAGTCAACAAACGCTCTCTTTCTAGACGGCAACCCCGTCACTCCCAAAGCACTGATGGCGCTCCTTGGTCGCATCCCAGGACCCACTTGTCGCGCCCCCCTTTCTCATTTGGATTTCTCTCATGAAAAGGAAGTGCTCGCTGCAAACGATGACATCAATACATGGCTAAAGGGCCTATAAGAATTTAGATATTTTATGAGGAGATATTAATGAATTGGACTGAAATTTTAGACGGACTTGAAGCGGGAACCCTGAGATCGGCCGAGAAAAAAAATGGCGTTTGGGTTGCCAATACTGAAGTTAAAGAGGGCATCCTAGCGGCTTTTAAAGCAGGTGAACTCGTGGCCGACGGCCCATTCGTTGATAAGCACAACCTCATGCCCCAGCGCTTTACCCCTGAGCGCGGCGTGCGCTTAGTCCCAGGCGGCTCAAGTGTGAGACGTGGGGCCCATATTGCTAAGGGTGTGATCATTATGCCTCCGGCCTACGTGAATGTAGGGGCCTTTGTTGACGAAGGAAGCATGGTTGACTCTCACGCTCTGGTTGGATCGTGTGCTCAAATTGGAAAGCGCGTGCACCTCTCAGCAGGCGTACAAATCGGCGGTGTTCTAGAGCCTGTGGGTCTAGCTCCAGTGGTCATTGAAGACGGTGCCTTTATTGGCGCTGGCAGTGTGATCGTTGAGGGAATCGTCGTTGGCGCCGGCGCTGTGATTGCCCCTGGGGTGATCCTCTCTAAAGCTGTGCCGGTCTATGACTGTGTTCATAAGAAAGTACTTGAGCGCGGAAGTGCGATCCCTGAAAATGCTGTCGTAGTTCCAGGCACTCGCCCGGCCTCTGATAAACTTCCATGGGCGCGCGAGCAGGGAATTTCTCTTCAGTGCGCCGTCATCATTAAGTATAGAGATGAAAAGTCCGACGCCTCCCTCATTCTTGAAGAATATCTTCGCTAGGAATAAATAGCTATGAGCTCTAAAGCTTCACGAATTCCAAGCGAACTACGCCACCACATCGAACGGGCCATGCGCATGGTTAAGGGCCCGTTCTTCTTCTATGATCTAGACTCTCTCACTCACCACTTAGAGGAGATGAGGGCCTTTACGAGTAAGGAATTCAAGCTGTGGTATGCCTGCAAGGCCAATCCACTCTCGAGTATTCTCAAGCTCCTGCGCAATATGAATTTTGGCATTGATGTGGCGAGCTTGGGAGAGATGAATCAAGTTCTCAGCAACGGCATACGCCCACAACACGTACTTGCCACCGGGCCAGCAAAGAGCCAGGCCTATCTTGAAACGCTTCTTGATAACGGAGTTGAGATTATCGTTTGTGAGTCTATCAACCAAGTAAAGTGGCTGGCCGAACTTGCAAAAAATCGAAGTGTAAAACCCCTGGTCCTTCTTCGCGTTCAACTCTCCTGGAGTGAGAATGCAGGAGAGAGCGTACTTGGTGGCCGCGAAATCACTCCTTTTGGTCTTGGACCCGAGGCTTGGAAGGAACTCCCAATTGAAGTGCGCGACCATCTCGATATCGCTGGATTTCACATCTTTCAGTGGGGCAATATTCTCGAACTTGCCGAACTTGAGCGCATTTGGAGAGAAACTGCCAATGTGGCCCAAGAGCTCGCAACAGATATGAATTTGAAACTCAGAATTTTAGATCTCGGTGGCGGACTTGGCGTTCCCTATCATGCAAAGGATGAGCGCCTGGCCTTTAGCAAAGTGGCCAGAGTGCTTAGCAATATCAGGCGCGAAATGAAGCTTGAAGAAATTTGGATGGAGCTCGGTCGCTATACCGTGGCCGAAATCGGGCGCTACTTTGTGAAAGTCATCGATCGCAAGACCGTGCGCGGACGAGAGCTTTTGGTGTTAGAAGGTGGAATCAATCACCTCGCTCGCCCTGCTCTCACAGGACAGCCCTTTCCTGCAGAAATTTTGCGTGAAAGTGGCGCGCCTATGAAGACCTTTCATCTTCATGGCCCACTATGTACGGCGCTTGATAAGCTTGGACTCTATGAATTGCCAGCGGACACGGATGTGGGAGACTGGATTTGCTTTCACTTTGCCGGGGCCTATGGCTATACTGAGTCCATGCCCTACTTTCTCTGCCACGACGGAGCGGGAGAGGTAGTGCTCTTTAATAATGATGTAATGGTTCCGCGCCATCCTACTCCTGCCAGAGAGTGGCTCGTTTAAGAGGAATTCCTATGAAGCTCACTCGCACTCGCTTGCCTCTCACTCAATTTATTGGTGGGTCGCCTATCGATCTTTGGCACTATGAACTCACTTCCGAGGGCCATGGCCCCAGTGTCTATCTTCAGGCGAGCGTGCATGGAGCAGAAGTTCAGGGCAATGCCACTCTCTATGAACTGGTAAAAATCATCAAAGAAAATACTCTGCTAGGAACTGTGCGCTTTATCCCCTTGGCAAATCCAGTTGGAACCAACCAAAAGCGCGGAACGGCCACTAGTGGTCGCTTTGATCCCGTCACGGGCAACAATTGGAATCGCGGCTACTTTGATTTTGGTAAAGTAAATCAGACCTCGTGGAACTCTATCGTCGATCTCATTAAAGGTGAGGTCTCTTCTGGCTTTAACGTAGAGGCCAAGGTTCTTTTTAAAAAGTGGATGAGAGAAATCTTATCGACAGAAATCGATAGAGTATCTGGGCCCTACTCCCTAAGCTACGAAAAGCTCATGCTCTATACCCTCCAGCGAGAGGCCCTCGCGGCAGATATGGTCATTGATCTTCACACTGGTCCAGTGGCCTGTGAATACCTCTACGCCCCCGAGAGTTGCGCGGCCGAGGCAAAGGATCTAAACGCGGCGATCACTCTAGAGATTCCCCATGAATTTGGTGGCGCGATGGATGAGGCAGCTTTTATGCCTTGGCATCACCTGGGAATGCGCCTAAAGGAGCAAGGCTTGAGTGGGCCCAAGCCTTTTGAAGCCTATACGCTCGAACTAGGTAGTGAAGAGTTTATTGATTTTGACCGTGCTAGAAGTCAGGCCAGACGAATCGCTCACTTCCTCTTTAAAAGAGGAATCCTCGCCCACGATGTCTTAAAGAAGAGTGATCTTCCGGCCCATACCTATCAAAGAGCACTTTCAAATTTTAAGACGATCTTCGCCCCCAAAGGCGCACTCTATGAATGTCTTGCAAAACCTGGGCAGAAAGTCGCTGCTGGTGAAGTTATTGCGGTCGGAATCGACCTTCCCTTTCCTGACGACTTAGAAGCCTGGGAGAACTCTGAATTTCAAGTTCGCGCGCCAAAAGAGAGTGCTGTGATCAACTACTGTCCCACCGGAATTGTCAGCGCGGGAATGGAACTCTACCAAGTACTTGAGCTTTAGGGCAAAAAATAGCTCAGTTCTGCTGCGAAAGTGATCTTCAGTTACAATGGAGATATGGGTGCAAAGAATCTTGATTTTACGAAACTAGAGTTAGACGAAGAGTTTTTCGAAAACTTCACTTCCACTCACACCAGAAAGAGCTACCGCGGCGATATCAGCTCCTTTCTCGAGTTTGCCACCTCAAATTTCAATGTCACCACCTACCCAGAGATTAGTAGACAGATCATTATCAAGTATCGCAACTACCTAGCGGAAGTTGGCGGTCACGGCGGCGAAGCCTCAGCACCAAAGACCATCGGCCGCAAACTCGCTAGTCTCTCAAGCTACTTTGATTTCCTAGTCGAGCGAAGAATCTGTGAGTTTAATCCCGTCTCAAGTGTGAAGAGACCACGCCGTGTGGTCATGTCTCCCACTAGAGCACTGAGCGCCGCTCAAGTGCGAGAGATCTTAGACGCCGCCAGGGCCCACCCCAAGTGTGGCCCCCTTCACTACGCTCTACTAGTCACATTCTTTACCACCGGACTTAGAAAGAGTGAGGTACTCTCGCTGAGAGTGATGGACTATAAAAATTATGGCGAACACAAAATCCTCGAGTACCGCGCCAAGGGTGGAAAACTCGGGCAAAAGCTGTTGCATCCCCTATGTATCGAAGCGCTCGATGAGTATATGGCCTGGATGAAGGGACTTGAGCGCGAGCATATTCAAAAGGACTGGCTCTTTCAACCAACTAGAAATCCCAAAGATCCTGAAAACCTCAATAAGCCCATTAATCCGCGCACTATTAATGAGATGATTTCTAAATATGCTCTCAAAGTCGGGATTGGCTTTCCAGTCACCCCCCACTCGGCAAGAGCGACCTTTATCACTGAACTCTTGGGGCTAGGGGTTGATATCTACCGCGTGGCCACTGAAGTTGGACACGCCTCGGTAACCACCACTGGTGAATACGACAAGCGCCGCAAAGAGCTTGCGGACTCACCTGTGACTAAACTTAAATTTTAACTTAGGCCGCTTTAGGAGCGTCTTTATAGAGAGTGATGCTCAGGTAGTGGGCAATCTCATGGCGATCAAGGGGTTTTGAAAGAGTGCGCTTTCCTTTTAAGAAGGCTCGCTGATCGGGACTGAGTTCACTGGGGGCAAGCAGCGCAAGCTCCTGGCGCTTTAAAACATCACAGGCCATGTGACCTTCATAATCTTTAAAGTCAAAGAAGACTACATTTGGAGAGGCCTCACTGAGATCCCCTCTGGCCTCTTCATAGCTTTTGTAACAGCGAAAACTCACCCCAAGGGCCATGAGAACCTTTGCTAGCGCCTGATGCATATACGGATCTGAATCAATATAGACAACCTGAACGGCACGAACACTCATTTTTCCTCCTGGGGAGCTTTGTCGATGCTACAGCATTCCTTTTCGGCACCAATGGCGCCATTCTTAAGGGACAAATAGAAACCATTGACGCCACGCACGGTGCCCCTTGGCACCAAAAATCCCTTTATTTCCGACTATTTAAGTGGCACGCCCCTTGCTCTAGGTTTTTTATCAAGCTTTTGGGAATCGGAACTCCCACAAAGACCACTGGGGCATCTTCAAAGGAGAATAGATGAGCTTACAACGTAGTTTAACTGGAACATTCTTAGCACTTGGACTTGGACTCGCCATCCTCGGCGGCGCTAGCGCGCAATCAGACGCACGGGGCATGCGGGGAGATCGGCCTGGAAATATTGGTGGTGGCTTCTCACGCGGGGGCTGGGATACCAACACTGGATTTGCTGAAGATCGCTTTCGTGTGAGTGAAGAAGTTCGAGGATTCTTCTCTGGCGACAGCACACTTAAACTCAAGCAACTACTCTCCCTGGGTCAGCACCGTGGGATGGAGTTAAAGAAAGTTATCCTCGTTGCTGAGACCCGAGGTGGAAATGGGACGGCCGAACTCGTTATCAATGGCCGCACTGAAACCTTTCCCGAAAGAGTAGGAACGAGAATTGAGAATATTGACCTTAAGCCTAGAAGCTCAGGGCTGATCATTGGTCGCGATATCAATTCCCTACAAATTGATCTCAAAGGTCAATTCTATGTTGAAAAAGTCATTGCAGTTCTTGAGGAACCAAGTGTTCGCCCAGGTCCATCACCTATTCCTGGTCAAGTTGCTCGCAAATACATCTCACAAAGCTTTAGAGGATTTGAAACTCTTCCCCTACGCCAGCTTATGGATCTAGATCGCGATTTTCGCGGCATGAGTATCGCTAAGGTTGTCGTCACTGGTGAGAGCATCTACGGATCATCTGATGCCAGACTAACTGTTAATGGCTCTCAAGTAGGTCGTGTCGAGACTTTCTCTCGCTTTAGAAGAGACCTTGAATTTGCTCTTCCAAATTCAAGCGATACTCTTGGTGATGAAATTAGAACGCTCCAACTTGATCTTCGCGGTGAAATCTATATCGAATCAATCGAGGTTCATTTTGAAAGAAGAGGAAATCGCCCAACTCCAGGTCCATTTCCAGCTGATAGACTCGATCGCGCTCCTAGAATGCCGCTCAAAGGTGCTCACGCTCTCAACTTGATCGATGTAATGGGTGCTACAGCAAGTGATGGTCGTCGTGAAGTAAGCCACGTTGAGATCACTGTTTCTGGGGCAAATGAGCGCGCGGCCCTGGCCCTTTGTTCAAATACTGTTCGCGGTCAAGTATGCGACACAGAAGAAGACCTCTCATTTGGCCGTCGCACTTCAATCAGTCTTGATGTTCGCGGAAGAACTGCACTTAAAGACTTGGTTCTCATGAGTAAAGGAACACTCGTACTCGAGAGAATCAGCGTTCACTTCAGATAGACAGCGAATTCCCACACGCTCACACAAAACCGGGCCACCTCGAATGAGGTGGCCTTTTTTTTCACTAAAATCACCTATGCGCGTCGCCCAAAACACTAGATATAGTGGCCATTTTTTGATTTCGAACCCTATATATTGTGTAGAGGCGATGCGGCAGGATGCTTAAAAATGGCCGACTTCAAAGATGTAAGAAAAAATAAGGATCGAATTTTTATATTCGACGACTCGAGTACACTACTCAAAACCCCATCTAGACGGGCTTTCAGAGAAGCTATTAAAATTACTCAAGATTAACAAGATGCATTTCTGCTAACAGTCAGGCCACAAGCCACACACAAAGAGTCTTGATTGTGTAATCAGCATTCCGTAAGCTCTAATACAAGAGACGAAAAATATTCGGACAAGCAAGGACATGAGCGCACACACAACGCCACATTTCCTCCCAGGCTTTTCCTCTCTGAGTAGCAAAATAGTTAAATGTTGGACTATCCGACTCAGGGATTTCTTCGCCTCCAAAACGTACCCGAGCACTACGCTTGGCTATTAACAACCACACCGCACCACTTGTGAATTCAAGAGCGCGTGAAGATGAAGATAAGTTCGAGGAGACAATCATGGCCGATCCACTACTCACCCCCAACGAAGACCGCTTTGTACTATTTCCGCTTAAGCACAATGATATTTGGGAAATGTACAAGCAACATGTGGCCGTATTCTGGACGGCCGAAGAAATCGACCTCGTTGGTGACCTCACCGACTGGGATCGCCTCACCGATAATGAAAGACACTTCATCTCGCACGTTCTCGCCTTCTTTGCCGCCTCTGACGGCATCGTAAACGAGAACCTTGCCCTTCGCTTCTACAGCGATATTCAGTCGCCAGAGGCCCGTTGCTTCTACGGCTTTCAAATCGCCATGGAAAATATCCACAGTGAGACCTACTCACTTATGATCGACACCTACATCAAAGACCAAAAGGAAAAGGACCGCCTATTTAAGGCCGTCGCCAATTTCCCACACGTAGAGATGAAGGCGCGCTGGGCGATGAAGTGGATGCAAAGTAAGAGAAGCTTTGCCGAGCGCTTGATTGCCTTCGCTGCGGTTGAGGGGATTTTCTTCTCAGGATCTTTCTGTGCCATCTTCTGGCTTAAAAAGCGTGGGCTCATGCCAGGCCTTTGTACTTCTAACGAGTTTATTTCTCGCGATGAGGGCCTTCACTGTCAATTTGCCTGTCTGCTTCACAAGCACCTAAGCGAAGAAGAGCGCGCAAGCAAGGAAGTGATCACTCAGATCATCACTGAAGCCGTCGAAATTGAAAAAGAATTCATCACCGAAGCCCTTCCAGTATCACTCATTGGAATGAACTCAGAGATGATGAAGCAATATATTGAATTTGTGGCCGACCACTGGCTCATGGAGCTTGGCGCTCCAAGATACTACGGCACTGCCAATCCTTTTGACTGGATGGAACTCATCTCACTTGAAGGGAAAACAAATTTCTTTGAAAAGAGAGTATCAGAATATCAAAAAGCCGGAGTGCTTGGAGATCGCACACAGAATAAATTCACATTGGACGCTGAGTTTTAAGAGGAGACACACAGTATGTACGTCATGACTAGAAGTGGGGAAAAAGAGCCCATTAAATTCGACAAAATCACCGCGCGCATTGAGGCCCTTTGCTTTGACCTCGATCGCAACTTCGTAGACTCTGTTAAAGTAAGCCAGAAGGTAATCGAAGGCATCTACGACAATATTACAACTCGCGAACTCGATCAGCTCGCCGCTGAGACGGCCGCCTACCTCTCGACTCAGCACCCAGACTACAATGTCCTAGCTGGTCGCATTGCCGTCTCAAACCTCCACAAGGAAACTCGTGGTTGTTTTAGTGAGAATATCAAGGCGATGTATCACTTCCAAAATCCAATCACAGGAGAACACTCTCCGCTAGTTTCAAAGGAACTCTATGAAACTGTGATGGAGCACGCTGAACTTCTCGACAAGTCTATTGTCGACAAGCGCGACTTTGGTTACGACTACTTTGGTTTCAAAACACTTGAGCGCTCTTACCTCCTTAAAATGGATGGCAAAATTGTTGAACGCCCAGGTCAAATGCTCATGAGAGTTTCTGTGGGTATCCACATGAACGACATCAATGCGGCGATTGAGACCTACAATCACATGAGTGAGAAGAATTTCACTCACGCTTCACCGACTCTCTTTAACTCAGGGACAAATAAGCCCCAGCTCTCAAGCTGCTTTCTTCTCACAATGAAGGATGACTCAATTGAGGGAATTTACGAGACGCTTAAGCAAACCGCCCTCATTTCTCAAAGCGCTGGTGGGATTGGTCTCTCAATTCACAATATCCGCGCCAAGGGATCTTTTATCCGCGGCACTAACGGCACTTCAAACGGCATCGTTCCAATGCTCAAAGTGTTTAACGACACTGCTCGCTACGTCGATCAAGGTGGCGGCAAGAGAAAAGGTGCTTTTGCAATCTACCTCGAGCCATGGCACGCCGACATTTTTGACTTCCTTGAAATGAGAAAGAACACAGGTAAAGATGAACACCGCGCCCGCGATCTCTTCTTCGCTCTGTGGACGCCAGACCTCTTCATGAAGCGCGTGGAAGAAGATGGCATGTGGTCACTCTTTTGTCCTCACGAAGCTCCGGGCCTTGCTGATTGCTATGGCGCCGAGTTTGAAAAACTCTATAAGAGCTACGAAGAGCGCGGAATTGCCAAGAAGGTTGTTCGCGCTCAAGATCTCTGGTTTGCTGTTCTTGAGAGCCAGGTGGAGACAAGTCTTCCCTACATGCTCTACAAAGATTCAGTTAACGAAAAATCAAACCAAAAGAACCTCGGGACAATTAAATCTTCTAACCTCTGCACAGAGATTATGGAGTACACAGCGCCTGATGAAGTTGCAGTTTGTAACCTCGCCAGCGTTGCCCTTAACCGCTTTGTTGACACTGAGACTCGCACGTACAACCACAAAGAACTCTTTAATGTTGTCTACCGCATGACTCTCAACCTCAACCGCATTATCGATATTAACTACTATCCTGTACCGGAAGCTAAGAAGAGCAATATGCGCCACCGTCCAATCGGACTTGGTGTACAAGGCCTTCAAGATACGTTCTTCCTCATGCGCCACCCATTTGATTCAAAAGAGGCGCTTGAGCTTAACAACCGTATCTTTGAGACCATTTACTACGCCGCTCTTCAAGCCTCATGCGATCAGGCCAAGGTTAATGGCCCCTACGAGACCTATGAAGGTTCACCAATCTCTCAAGGTCTTCTCCAGCCAGACCTCTGGGGTCACAAGGTTGATAACAAACTTTGGGATTGGGACGCTCTTCGCGCGGATATCAAAGCTCATGGCGTGCGCAACTCACTTCTTGTTGCCCCTATGCCAACCGCTTCAACGTCGCAGATTCTTGGTAACACAGAATGCTTTGAGCCGATTACTTCAAATATCTACGTTCGCCGCGTTCTCTCAGGTGAATTTGCCGTCGTCAATAAGTACCTCGTGCAAGACTTGATCGACGTTGGTCTCTGGACTGATGAGATGAGAAATAAAATTATCGCTCACAACGGTTCTATCCAGGCAATTGAAGAAATTCCAGAAGAGCTTAAAGCGCTCTATAAGACTGTGTGGGAAATCAAGCAAAAGACGGTTCTCGATCTTGCTGCTGGTCGCTCACCATTCATCGACCAAGGCATGAGTCTTAACGTTCACATGGAAGACCCTAACTTTGGCAAACTCTCTTCAATGCACTTCTATGCTTGGAAGTCAGGTCTTAAGACAGGTATGTACTACCTTCGCTCTCGCGCTGCCGTGAATGCAGTGAAGTTCACAGTACGCCAAGAGGAAAAACCTGCACCTAAGAGCATTGACGACAACCGCGCGGCGATGGTTTGTTCAATCGACAATCCTGAAGATTGCGTAATGTGTGGGTCATAAACCGACAAACTAAAAAGTCACAGAGAAAGGCCAGATTATTCTGGCCTTTCTTTTTTTTGAAAACAAGGTCAGCGGTATGAAGAACTTCACCCTAATACTTCTTACTTTATTGCAAATGATCAGCATCTCCGAGGCAGTTGAAACGATGACCACAGGAGTGCTAAGAGACCAAGTTAGTTCAAAAATGAAGGAAGACTACTTAATTAAAAGTGGTTGTCAGTTCTACAACTTTAAGATGGAGTTGGTTTACAATCTTCCCTACCAGATGTGCCTCTCAGTTGAGATTCACCAGCGAAGGTTCCTTTTTTTTAAGAATCAAGCAAAACGCTGGTTTACAATGGATGAGGATAGAATACGTTTACTAGACGAGGCCGGGAATGAATTATGTTCGGCCCAGGGTCGGTTTAATCACGACATCGCCTTTGACTCTAAGAGACAGCTACTCATTGCCATCGATCAGTACGAAGAAGAAATAAATAAGCAGGATTATTCATTCTTTCAAATTAATTACTACAATACAAAATGTGAATTAGTAGATCAGTGGAAAAGTTCGAAGCACCTTGATGACCTAGAAAAGATTGGAAAATGGAAAGAATATCAAGGTATCAAAGTCCCACTAACTATTCGTATTAAAAAGAGAAATATTGTCACGCAGGCCAATTATATAGAATGGAGAGAGAGTCCGTGGAGACAAGAAATTCCTGCAGAATCCCTCATCATACACATTAAGTATTTGGGAGCGACCATCGCCCTAAATCAAAGTGGAGAGATCGTTTGGTCAAAGGAATACATAACAGAAATAAACGAATCAGACCTATTAGATATACATACTCCTCAACTCTTAGATAATGGTTCAATCGCAATCTTTAACAATGCACTTAGAAGGGCCGATGGAAAATATAAAAGTGGAGCGCAGATCTTAGAGTCAAGTGAGCAAGGCCCAAAGCTTAAATTGATCTACACCACACGGGATATGACTCCACAGCAACACACTCGCAATGGTGCTTTTGGAAGTGTTCAATATATACCAGAGTCAAGAGGATATTTTGTCAGTACCGGTAGTGAGTATGGTGGCGTCGCTCTCTTGAATGAGAATTTTGAAGTTATCTTTGAGTGGCTCAATCCAATTCTGATAGAGCGAGAGGGCGAAGTTTTCCCAAAGCCTATCTACCGCGCGACTCTAGTGTCAAACTTCCTAGGAAGTTCCATGCCCAATTAAAAAATTAATCATTAGGTAAGCATGCTTGCGAAATATTTTACATTTATTTTCTGTACTTTGATCTACTGCCACTCCCTCAATGCGACAGAGGGAGTGATAGTTCCCTACCCGAGTTCCAGCGACTGGAGCAGTAGATATATCAAGGTGGGCTGTAGGTACTATAACCACAACATGGAACTAGTAGAGGAACTTCCTTTTTTAATGTGCAAACCCATACAAGTTTCAAAACGCAGATTCTTTATCTTCAAGGAATCTCAAAGACATTGGTTCATAATGGACGGCGAGATTGTTGCCCTATTAAATGACAAAAAAGAAATGATTTGGAGCCGGCAAGGCTCATTCAACCACGACATCACATGGGATCCTGAAAATCAAATTCTCTGGGCAATTCAAGATGATAAAAGAGATATCGGAGGAAGAAGTTACAACTATTTTTCCCTACACGGTTACAATTTAAAGGGAGAGGAAGTTAAGACCTGGTATTCGTATGAGCATTTAGGTGAACTACAAAAGTATGGCAATTGGAAGGATGTGGGCGAGGTTAAATTTCCACTCACTAGTCGAAGCAGCAAAAGAGACGACGTCTTAATGGCAAACTTTATTAAGTGGCAGTCAAGGCCTTGGAATACAGGAGATGGGAAAACAATTGAAAGGGGCAGCCTTCTTCTCAATTTGCGCTATCTGAACGTCTTATTAAGTCTAGATTCCAATCTCAAGATCGCTTGGAGCTATCACTTTAACCCCAACCCAAAGGACGCTGATGCATTTGATGTTCACACCCCAGAGCTCTCAGACAATGGTAAAATCATCGCCTTCATTAACTCCATTAAGATCGACAATAAAGCGCGAAGTGGCATCTTTTCATACGACACTGCAAAGACGGCAGATCCAAAATTAATCTACCTTATTCCCGTGCGCTATCCCGACCAAGAAGCGAGGACCGGAGCGTTTGGAAGTGTTCAAGTTCTGAATGATAATTCTCTCTTTATCAGCACTGGAAGTGAATATGGATCTATCGTGCATTTAGATCAAAGCTCAGACATCATCTTCGAGTGGCTCAATCCTAAACTCACTAAGAAGTTTGACGACAAACCAACAAGCGAATATCCGGTCCCCATTTATCGCGCTTCTCTAGAGGAACTAAACTGGATCAAGAAATTTAAATAATATGGGTTGTGGCCAATTCCCTTAGTAAAAGAGACGGGTAAATGAATTATCCAAAAAAATTCATTTTCTAAAGACGCCGTCCCAATTAAACGATAAGATGATGAATTTACAATAGAAGTCGGGCCACTCGTGAAAGAAAACGAAGATCTATATTCACCTAAGTCCCAGGCCACACCCTGGAATCAACTTAAGGAATACCTCGAGACGGGTGATCGTGAGACGATTGAACAATATCTCGAAGACATAGGCCCTGCTGAAACTGCTCGTGCGATTTCTCGCCTAGATCAAGAAACACAATCTAGACTCATGCTCCTGCTCGACCCCGAGGATGCAGCTGACATTCTCATGGAATCTCCCTCTGAGCAGGCCATCGACCTCATCGAAGACCTTGATCCTCAAATGGCGGCCAAGATCGTTGAGGAAATGTATTCGGATGATCAGGCCGACCTTCTTTCGGAACTAGACACTGAAGATGCTGAGGCAATTCTTGGTCACATGGACCCGGAAGATGCCCAAGAAGTGCGCGAGCTCATGAGCTACCGTGAAGATACGGCCGGTGGTCTGATGATCACCGAGTATCTTGAGTATGAAGAGCAGATGAGTGTTAAGGAAGTTCTCAAAGACTTCTACGAAAATGGTGAAGAGTACGCCGACTACGAAGTAAGCTATGTCTACGTTGTAAGTAAAGAGCGCAAACTCTTGGGCGTAGTGAAACTCAATCAACTACTGCTCGCTCCAAGAGAAAAGCTTCTTAATGAATACATGAATGAGGAAGTTATCTCCTTTCCTCTTGAAACCCATCTTGAAGACTTAGAAGAGTTCTTTGATAGTGAAACCCTCAACTGTGTTCCCATTGTCGATAGTGAGGGTAGACTTGAGGGAATCGTTCGTGGGGCCGCTGTGCGCGACGCACTTAGAGAGCGCGAAACAGAAACCTATATGAAGTCCAGTGGTATCGTTGGTGGTGAGGAAATTCGCTCCATGCCCTACTGGACTAGAACCTATCGTCGTTTTTCGTGGTTATCCACCAATATTGTCCTAAACGTTCTTGCGGCCAGTGTGATTGCACTCTATCAAGACGTACTCGAAGAGGTAATCGCCCTCACCGTCTTCCTTCCGGTGGTCTCGGCCCTCTCGGGCTCGTCAGGTAGTCAGGCCGTGGCCGTGAGTATTCGCGAGCTCGCCCTTGGTCTTGTCACCCCAAGTGACGTCATTCACGTCGTAAAGAAAGAATTGATGGTGGGTATCTCAATTGGTCTAGGGCTTGGGATTTTGCTCTCAGGAATCACTTGGGCATGGAAGGGAAACCTCTGGCTTGGCGCCGTCATCGGCGTTGCTATGGCCATTAATAATGTGATCGGTGCAGTTTGTGGTGGCGCAATTCCTCTCATTCTTCGCAAGGCCAATCTCGATCCGGCCTTGGCCTCAACGCCAATTCTCACCACCATTACAGATATTGCAGGTTTCTTTCTGGTCTTGTCACTGGCCGGTCAGCTTATTGTCTACCTCAAGTAATTACTTGCCACCGTACTCGAGAACCTTAATCTTATACATCTGAACTAACTCTCTAGCGCTTTCCTGAGCGTAGCGAGTGCTCACATCTTCAAAACCACTCTCATTGGCCTCTGCACTTCTTAAATAATAGCGAAGAACAACGATTGCTCCTGGAGCAAGAGCAGGCTTAATGAGTTGGAGAAAGTCGCGCTCTAGATCACCTGAAAAATAACTAGGAACATCACTGAGACTAAGAAACTCTAGCCCAGCGCCTTTTAGCGAATTAGTTGTGCTAATGAGATCGCGATTTTCATAGTGAATTTTAGAGCCTTTTAAAAGTGAGGCTTTCATTTGATCAAAGACAAACTCTCGCGCTTCAATTGGATTTCCATCCTCGTGATTAATTTCACCGTGAAAGCATAGGTGAATAAAGAATGACTCACGAGCAAGCCTGGTCCTAAAGAGTCGATCAAAGGCATTAAAATAGTAATCAAAATGAGTCTCAGGAGAGTTCTTCTTAATAAAATCACCTTTATAAAGAAGAGCATTAAATACGGCCTTATTTCCAAGAACAAATAAAATGAAGCGCCAAGTCTTCATGGGGAAATCATTTTCATAAAAGCGAAGTTGAGAGGCCAAGTCATAGTGACTGAAAATCTCGTCGTAATTTTTCCCCATCACAGTTCTTAGTACCTTACTAAGCGCCATGAAGGTCTTTTCCCACTTGCCCTCATAGAGAATCGAGCCCCAATTGAGAGAATTAAAAAGCGAGATAAAGTATGAGCGCGCCGCAGTTGAAATTTCGAGGGTGTTGAAAATCTCTTTTCTCTTATGGGAATAATCAGAACTCCCATAGGGCGGATAGCCCCAAAAGCGCATCCAATCTTGAAAATTGAGCGCTCTCATTGTCTGCTCGCGCAATTCGCACAAATAGAGCTGTTCAGTGCTCACATCAACCAAGTAGAGATCGGTGAGTTCAGTGTGAAGCATTGGAAAGGCCCTACCACCACTTCCAGCAATGGAGAGCACCTTCTTTGGCCTTAAGGATCGTGTGAGTTCATACTCAAAGGTAGTGTCTTCATTGCCTAAACTATAGTTAAGCTCGTTGAAATACTTCTTTGTCACTTGGTATTCCCCTTCATACTCAGTCTCTCAAGAGCGTGTTCTCTACAAAGAGTATACTCTTCATCACTGACAGCTCCGTGATGGCCCATAATGGTTGCGAGTCTCACCCCATGCCTAGCGGCCATTTGGTCAATCTCTAAAACTTTCTGATAACTAATCTTACGCGACAATGTGAAAGATTCAAATCTTCCCTCAAGAGCAAGAAGAGCAGTCTCGGCCAAACAGGCGTAGACCGCATTTCCTTCAAGACCCATATCAAATTTAATATCTGGCGAACCAGGAAGTGTGACCTCACCACTAGCTATAACCATCACGTCTGGTCTCTTTAGTGCTTGTTCCTCACTAATATCAAATGGACGAGAGACATCACAAATTACGGCGCCAGGTTTAACTAACTCAATATCAAGAATCTGCTCGCCCTGAGCACTAGTCGTGGTAATAATTAAGTCACAAGACGAAGTGTATTCGTCGGGCTTAGTCGACACGATGAGCTCACAATCTGGAGCAATCGCTTGTATTTCGGCCTTGAGCTCTAGGAGTTTATAAGCACGTGGAGCAACCAAAACAACACTCTTCCATCCTCGCGCTAAAATTTTAGCACTCACGGCCCCAATACTGCCGGTGGCACCAATCACCATAGCGCGACCTTGCATCGTTGAGTCCTTGGTGGGAACCAGGCCAATCTTACTAGTCGCAAATTTTGCGGCCCAAAGAGTACTGCAGGCAGAGAGTGAGTTTCCAGTTGTGACGGGTATGGGTGACATCTTCTCAACTGTCACACCAGCGTCGCCTACGATTTTCGTATAGGCACCTAGCCCAATAATTTGCGCTCCCTGATCTCTTGCCTTAATACTCAAATCGACGAGCTTGCGATAAATGACTTGGGGATCTTGCTCTAATAATTTGCGAGGAGTTTCAGTGACAGTGTAGATGAGGCCTTCTATTTCGCGACCATTATACTCACTCTTAACCCCTTTAATCTTGCCCCAGAAAAAACCCGGAGAATAAGCGATCGCGTCTTCAATAAATGAATCAACTGGCTTTAGAAAGCTATCAAAGGGCTTTAAGGCAGGATGCTTAAAGAGATGTCTCCTACTCAGAGGATGAATAATAAATGCAAATTTAGTCTGTTCTGCATTCTTTGATTCTGAATAATCAAAAATTTGAGGCGTAGGATTTGTGAGGTTCATCCAATCAAGAACATCACTCTCTCTAAGGGGTGACTTTTCTCCGCGAGAAGCGAGAATTAAACCCTCTAGCACTGCTAGATTAATCACTGGTAATTTTATATCGGTAGGGAGTAAGTTGATAACTTTTCTAACCCCGGCCTTTTCGAGACGCTCTTTGAGATCTGGTCCAAAAAAATCAGTCACCACAATCTTATTTTTTAAGTGCTCATGATTAATGAGGGCGATTGTTCCTTCATGTCCAACGAACATATCGCAATCAAAGAGCTCTTTTAAGTGTGGAGCTTTTGAGGCCAGATCTGGTTCATAGGAGGCCATGACGCCCTTTTTAATGGGAAGCTTAGAAAATATTGGCCACATGAAGCGAATGCACTTATCTAGGCCTTTTACCCCATAGAGATTAAAGGGAAGTCTTAAAAAGCTATAGGGATCGCTCAGCACGACCTGTTCACTGAGATCGGAGAAAACTTCAACCAAGGAGCGCAAGTATCCACCTTGATAGAAGCCCACTCGCTTGTGTCTCATCAAGCTTGAATGAGAAACACTCAATTGGCGCACAAGCCACGGTAGAAGCGTGTCCTTTAGGATTGAGCCATCTACGAGTGGAGTGTGAATGGCCAGTGACTTTAAACGATAGACTTGGGGATGAAGAAAAACACCACCTTTATAACTGAGCTTTGGTGGTAGCCCTGACAGAGCAATAGCATCACAATTACCATCGTACTTCTTGATTAGAGAAGCTGTAAGATCGTGATCAAAATTTGTTCCAAAGAAGCTCACTCGCAACTGCTGTCCATGAAAGTCAATTACTTCATCATAGGGAGCAAGGGCGCTAGCAAGTCCGATCACAACGACATGTCTTTTGTGTATCACTTTCGCCCTCCACTACTAACCACTTTCCTTAATACCAACCGATTAAGCACTACTTTCTTATAAGATTCGTACTCACCTAGATCAAAATTTGGAAAGTCTGCTTGCAATTGACCTTGATCATACTGAGTTGGAAGATAGAAGTAATCGACTATAGACTCGGGAAGATCAAGACGTTTAAGGGCGTACTTATAGAGTTTTGTCTTGGGAAGGGGGAGAATCTTTGAGTGTATATTAAATTCCGAGAGGATATCCTTTAAGATCGTCACTGTCGTTGGTGGATTTGGCGAGATCACATGATAGCAAGACAGTGAACTTGAAGTGGGATTGACGAAGGATTTTTCAATAAAAGCACTTGCTAGATCGACTGGTATTAAGGGAACACGCGCATCTTTATCCATGGGAAAGGGAAGAATCGCCCAAGATTTCATAGCGAGAGTCACGACGGAATTGCTCTCTAGATATTTAAGTAAGTAATACGGCCCATCTATCTTTTGAATATTGCCTTGCTTGTGGTCGCCGGCCAAAATTCCAAGGCGATAAATACTCGTCTTCCACTTACCAACTTTAGAAGCATCTCTCACAATTTTTTCTGCCAGATACTTTGTTTCTGCATATGAATTTTGAAAACTCTGAGAAACATCTAATTCACTCTCTGAGAATCGACCTTTAAAATCACCCGAGACCGCAATTGTTGAGATATGACCAAAGTGTTGAAGTTTCTTTGCACGCTTTAAGAAATTTAAAATATTCTGAGTGCCAAGCACATTGGCAAAGTAATTTTGAGTTTTGCTAGCTATTAGATCGTAGAGTGCAGCAGCGTGAAGAACATGGGTGACCTCTCCTTCAATTTTTGCCTTGATCTCAAGATCTTCAAAGAGGTCCGGATGAACGAGATCACCTTCGATAAACTCGACATTTAACAAATCACTATAGAGTTGCTTTGCGCGGGCTTCGCCACTACTTCTACAGAGAAGGTAAATTTTGTCAAAAAATGGACTAAGCCTTGGCACTAAATATGAGCCAAGGAAACCACTTCCTCCGGTAAGGAGTAGAATCATTGCAGGTACACCTCGTTACAAAGATCTTCTAACCTCTGCTCGGCCGATCGGGTGTAAACGTTGAGGGCCAATTTTGCGGATTCTATTTCAAATACCTGATCTTTTGATTCGTGAGTAAAAAGCTCTCCATCTCCAAAGAAAGTTAACTTCTTTTGTCCCAAGTGGGTCACACGAGCTTTACTTGTCTCAAAAGTAATCATCTCTGGATCATCAATATGCTCTCCCTGAAGGAGGCGATAGAAGCAATTAAGGAGCTTTGAGCGCGACTTATGGGTGAAAATTGTCACATTAAAAGTGCCATCTTCATTTGAAGTATTTGGCGCCACCGGCAAGCGACCAGCAATATAGGGTTGGTTATTGATGAGTAGAATGGGCGTTTCACCCTCCCAATTTTTCTCCTCACTCTCAACGCGAATATGATAGCGACTAAGTTTGATTCCCATTAGCTCCTTGGCCACAAACATCGAGTACACACTCTTGCCGCCAATTTGCAAAAATTTCTTAAAACTACTAAAGCGCACGCGAAGATCATTAATAGAGCGCGCCACTTCCGCACCCATTCCAAGACCTCCATTGGTGGCCATATAGCGGCCATTAATTTTGATTAGATCAATGCGCTTGAGCTCACCAAGGCGAACCATTTGAATTACACGACGAATATTTCCCTTGGTTCCAAGTTCACCTGCAAGATCATTTGCAGTTCCACCAGGAATAGCAAGTAGTCCTACATTTGTGTGAGCGAGATCTTGAATCAGAGTATTCACAGTGCCATCGCCACCGACACTCACAACGGCGCGCACCTGCCTTTCGATGTCATTTTTAAGATTCTCTCTCAATTCTTCGATATTGGAGGGCGTGCGAAAAAGAAGACTTGAGCGAAATAGTCCCTTTTCAATCGAGCTCTGCCAATAGTCATTGGCCCCTTGCCCGGCACGTGGATTTAAGTAAATGCTAATTTCATTCATCACGACTCCCCCCGAAGTCTAAAAGAAATGTATGAGATAAATACTTGGATATGGTACCAATTATTTGTTTAGATTCCCTTAAGTGGGTAAAATTTCTATAGTTATCACCCCTAAATGCCGAAATAATAGTCAATATAAACATAGGATTTTATTGTGAAGGTACTCTTGGTCTCGAGTCTATTGACTTATATGCCTAGAAATTATCTCGATCTTTTTGAGTCTCTCCTAAGAGAGGTGCCCGACTACGTCCACGGACTCGTTCTTTTGGACAATCTCGATCACAAGGTTTTAAAAAGTATTGTGGGTCTTCCACTATTGGGGGCCAATAGAGTCTTTGCCGAGCTCGCAACAAATATTGCCAAACTGCCCCTGAGAGAGCGCGAGCGACTAATGGAGCGCTCTCAGAAGAAAGTCTACAAAATCAAGACCATGAATTCAAAAGAGGCACTAGAAATCGTCTTAGAAAACAATATTGATCTCATCATCAACTTGCGCACGCGGGATATTTACAAAAAGGATATTCTAGAGGCCCCCAATTATGGATGTCTCAATATTCACCACGGACTACTACCAAAGTACAGAGGCACGATGTGCGATCTCTATGCTCTATCTGAAGAGAGAGAGGCCGGATTTAGTATCCATATGATGAATCAAAAAATTGACGCTGGGGAAATCCACCAAGTGGTCACTGTTAGTCGTGGAGACGACAAAGATTACATTGCCTACCTCGCAAAGACCGCGGCCGTAGAAGGACGTGCACTCGCAAGTCTGCTTAGAACTTTTCACCGTGAAATTGAAACTACCGGTAGTCTTCCTAAGGGGACTCCCAATATTGCTCCAGACAAGGTCTACACAAAAAATCCTACCCGCTCTCAAGTGGCCCAAATGAAGAAGAAAGGAATGATACTATGACAAAAATCATCTACGCCCACCACGGATCACCTGGTCTAAGAGATGACTTTAATCATCTAAAAGATCATCTTCCCAAGGATTTTGAAGTAAGAGCACTTGGCCGCAAAGAATCGCGTCCAAATAATGAAGAGCATTACGTGCTTGGCTATTCCTATGGAGCACGTGTGGCCATTAGTGATGTGAGTCGCTCAAAAGTAAATGTCAAAGGACTCATTCTAATCGCGCCATTTCTCTTGAAAAAGACATCTGGACCCATAAAGGCCTTGATGAAAATTCCTGGGATATCGGACGCACTCCTAGGGCTCTCGGCCAAGAAGGCAATCACTGAAATGGTAGTTAAGGGCTCGCTTCCCATGACACCTCCTCCGGGAGAGTATGTGAGGGATGCTAAAAAATACGGCAATCTAAAACTCTTAAAAGAAGCTGTATGTGAAAAAAATGATAACTTAGATCTCTTGATTCATGAACTAAGCCAATTAAAGGATATTCCAATTCTCGTCATCCGCGGTGACTGCGATGAAAGTGCCCAAGTCTCAGAACTCTTAGAGAAGGCCGGAGTAAAGTATACGGACGCTGTCGTTAATAAGGCGGGACACGCTCTGCTATGGACTCACCCTAATTATCTCGCTCAACATATTGAAAGCTTTATCACACCGGAATTGAAAATCACCAAAGAGAGATTTGGCTATTTTGATGGGGTTCATATTCAAAATAATGTTTGTGCCTTTCTAAAAGATCACCTTCAGAAAAACCCAGAGCGTGAAATTCTCACCTGGGTACATCCAGACAAATTAAAGGCTTGGAGTGGTGATCTCAATGACCCACTTCCTCACGACAGTGTCACAATTGGTGAGCTTGATCATGTGGTGGGAAGAATTGCGGCCGAATACTTAAAGCTCGGAATTAAATCAGGCGATCGCGTAATCATTTTTATTCCCATGAGCTTCTATCTCTACGCTGCGATGTTTGCCCTACAAAAGATTGGTGGGATCGCTGTCTTTCTAGACTCCTGGGCAAGGCGTGATCAAATGGGTGTGGCGGCAGAACTCGTGGGAGCGAGTGCGATGATCTCTGTTGAGCGTGCATTTGACTACCTTGGGGAGATTGAACAGATATCTCAAATTCCAATCAAGATTGTCGCTGGTCCAATAACAAAAACGTATACAGCCAGGCTTGAAGACTTGATGCAGAGTGAAGGCTACGCAACTGCTCACGCCATTGAAAAAGAGCACACTGCCCTCATTACTTTTACAACAGGTTCAAGTGGAACTCCAAAGGGTGCTGACCGCTCTCACCGCTTCTTAGCGGCCCAGCACTATGCACTCAATCGCCACATTCCCTATAATGAAGGCGATGCCGACTTGCCAGTGTTTCCGATTTTCTCTCTCAATAACCTAGCTGCAGGAGTAAAGACCGTCATCCCGGCCATTGATGTAGGAACCCCCGGCGACCGGGACGCCCTGATACTAATTGCACAAATGAAGGCGACAGCTACAACCTGCACCACTCTCTCACCATCCCTTCTTCGCGCCGTAAGTGGCTATTGCGTAAAGAATGCTATGACCCTCCCCTTCTTAAGAAGGATTGTCACCGGGGGAGCACCGGTTTCAAATGACGACGTGGCCGAAATGAAAGTGGCCGCACCTAACGCAGAAATTCTTGTCCTCTACGGATCTACAGAAGTAGAGCCGATGGCCCACATTGAGGCCAAAGAAATGCTTGGAGCTTCAATTAATCCTGACCCCGAGTGGGTAGATGAAGGCGTGAACGTCGGTCACTTTGACTCAGGATTAAGTGTAAAATACTTAGAGATTGATAAAGACCCAATCTACATTAAAAGCGATGAAGACTGGAAGAAAAAGGAAGTTCCCCATGGAAAAGTGGGAGAGATTATTGTGAGTGGCGAGCATGTTTGCGAGCGCTATTACAATAACGAAGAAGCATTTTACCGCGCTAAGATTAGAGATCACAATGGAATAGTCTGGCACCGCACTGGGGATCTTGGGCGCGTGGATGAAAATGGATCACTTTGGTTAGTGGGTAGAGTTCACAACGCCATAAAGCGCGATAGAGATTATGTCTTTCCCGTAAGAGCGGAGATTGTCATGAAGAAACTCCCGTTTGTTTATCAAGTGGCCTACCTGGGAATGCCCGATGAGGTTCTTGGAGAGCGGGTTGCTTGTGTCTATTCAGTAAAGAAGGGAAGTGAAAATCAGAGCGAGACCCAATTTGCTGAAATTGAGCGCATCATGAAAAAGAATAATCTACCAGTTGATGAAATTCACTTGGTGGAAGAAATTCCCATGGACCCTCGCCACCACTCAAAAGTTGAATATGGAATTTTGAGAGAGAAAATTGAAGGTAACCTGGGCGTCATTAAATCAAAGAAGAATGGATAATATAAAATGAGTAATCCAGTAGAAGTAGACTATTCAAAGCGGCGCCGTGAGGAAATCTCAAAGTGGCTCATCTTTATAAAGGAGCGTTTTGATCCACTCTCGCATTTACTTATGATGGGTCTCTTCATTGCGGCATTCATAGTAAACGTGAATTTCCTAGACATTGCGGCCACCACCTTCATTCAAAAGATTCTGCTATGTCTCTTTGTCTTCTGCTTTTTTTTAAAACTTCGCTTCTACGACGAAATTAAAGACTATGATACCGATGTGGCCATTAACCCCACTAGGCCCCTTCCACGCGGCCTTCTAAGTCTCTACCAAGTTAAGCGCGCCATTGAGTGGACCATTCTACTTGAGATAATCATCTTAATGGGACTTGGTGCTAAGGCACTCTTGATGGGGGCGATTGCCATTGCCTACTCACTACTCATGTATCGTGAGTTCTTTATTGGCCATAAAATTAGACCACTGCTTACAACCTATGCCATGTCTCACACATTTGTCACAATATTCCTCTCATTTACAATGATGTGCGCTCTCACACAGAAGTGGATTTGGGAGTTGCCACTAGATCTCATTAAGTTTTCCATCATGGCCTGGCCACTATTTAATATCTTTGAATTTGGTAGAAAAACCTATCAACCAAGTGAGGAGCGTGAGAGCGTGGCCACTTACTCAAATATATGGACTAAACCTGGAGCTTTTGCTCTTGTGGTCTCTCAGGCCGTCTTTGCTGGGGCGCTAATGCTATCAACCAAGATTGGAAATACTAGCGCCGTTCAAAATTCAGTGGTAGCAAGTGTCGGCGTTCTCTGTTTTATTGGCATGATCTACATTGTTTCTACTTCTGAGATTATTGGGAAGATTTATCGCATCTATTCTAGCGTCTATATCATTCTGACCTATCTCAGTTTTCTCTTCTATAAATTTTAACAGGTAATATATGAGTAAGATCTACTTCGTCACAAAGAATTCAACAAAAGACTATTCCAAGAGACAGGCCGGAGGAAAGGGGCACAACCTCTATCTAATGACCAGTCGTGGACTTCCGGTTCCAGACTGGAAGGTTATTCCAGCAAGTGCGATGGAGGACTACCTACTCTCCCATGGTCTTCACTCCAAATTGGAGGCATTCACTGAAAGAGAGGGCAATTTTAAGGGAGTTGAATCTCAAATATTAGAGCTCTTTAAAACTCACGATTTCACTGATCACATGAAAGATCAACTCAGAGAACTCTATAAGAGTTTTAAGGGATCGCTCCTTGCTGTGCGATCAAGTGCCCTAGATGAAGATGGTGCTGGCCACAGTTTCGCAGGTCAGCTCTCAACCCTTCTCTATATCAAGAGTGAAGCAGAATTTCTAAGCGCTATTAGAGAGTGCTGGGCCTCGGGCTATAGTGAGCGTGGGCTGATCTACCGCAAGGAAAACAAGCTCACTCTCAAAGGAATCAAAGTGGCCGTGGTCGTGCAAGAAATGATTGATCCGGATATTTCTGGTGTTCTCTTTACGGCCGACCCCATCCATTCAGATCCAAATTTCCTCGTTATAAATTCAGTCTATGGAGTGGGCGAAGGACTCGTTAGTGGTCTCTATGAGGGCGACAATTTTAAAGTTAAAAAAGATCAATTTGAGGTCGTTGAAGAGCATATAAGTGAAAAAGCAAAGATGCTAACCAATGACCCAGTAAAAGAAACCACAAAGGAAGTTGATGTAGAAGAAAAGCTAGTCAATATTCCCTCACTTAATCACCACCAATTGGGTGAGCTTAGAAGCCTCGGAATTAGAATTGAAGAATTCTATCACTTTCCTCAAGACGTCGAATGGGCCATTAAAAATGGTGTTGTCTATCTACTACAAAGTAGGCCCATCACAACCGGTGTTAAAAATGGCACAGGTACTCTTTGGGTATGGGACAATTCAAATATTGTAGAGAGTTACGGTGGTCTCACCATGCCTCTAACTTTTGGATTTGCCCATTATGTCTATCACCAAGTCTATGTCCAATTCTGTGAAGTCTTGATGGTTCCGTATCAACACATCCGCCAAATGGATCATTTTTTAAAAAATATGCTTGGTCTCTTCTATGGCCGCGTCTATTACAACCTACTCAATTGGTACAAGCTCACTTCAATTCTTCCTGGATATAAATTTAATCGCCAATTTATGGAAACGATGATGGGAACCAATGAATCACTGGCAGCTGAAATTGCTGATCGAGTGAGGCCACCCACTTTTCATAATACACCTGGGGCAAAATTTAGAAGTTTCCTAGTGGGATTAAAATTTATTAGCTTTCACTTTAGAATTCAGACTATTGTCGATAAATTCTTAGCGGACTTTCACCCTACTTATGAAAAATTCAGACACCACGACTATAGCTCAATGTCGAGTGATAAAATCTACGAGTATTACCGACAACTAGAAGTTGAAATGCTATGGAAATGGCATGCCCCCATTATTAACGACTTCCTCTGCATGGTTCACTTTGGGATCTTTAAGAAACTCACTGAAAAATGGCTTTCACATTTAGGTGCAAATTTTCACAATGACCTACTTGCAGGTAATGGCAACTTGGAATCAGCAGAGCCGACAAAGGAATTAATCCGCATGGCCGGCGAAGTGGTGGCAACAGAAGGACTAAAAGAACTTCTCTTTGAAACGGCCAACATCAATTGCCTAGAAGTTCTAAAAGGAAGCTCATATCAGAAATTCACAAAGAGAGTTGAGCACTACATCGATAAGTATGGCTTTCGTTGTATGAGTGAGATGAAGCTCGAGCAAAAGGACCTTCATCAAGACCCTTCACTTCTCTTTATTTTTTTGAAAAATATCATCAATGCCGGACAAACCGACCTTGAAATCTATGAAAAACGCGAGCGTGAAATTAGGGAGCGCGCCGAGAGAGAGCTTGGAAAAACACTCTCAGGATTTAGAGGAATGATCTATCGCTGGTCACTTCGCCACGCTAGAAAGGCGGTCATGAACCGCGAAAACACACGCTTTTGTCGCACGAGAATCTACGGCGTTGTGCGCGCTATGTTCTATGGCATGGGTGAAGACTTTACCAAACGGGCCATTATCGATGCCCCTGAAGATATCTTCTACCTCACCATGGCCGAAATGAATGGAGTCTTTGAGGGAACTAATACCACTCAAGAACTTCGCCCCATTATTGAGATAAGAAAGGAGCAGTACAAAGGATACGAAGATGCAGAGCCTTCACCTCGCTTCATGACTAGAGGGCCAGTCTACTATCAAAACGAGCACTTTCCTCCAACAGTCCACGAGAAGATTGACGAATCTAGCCTTGCCCCCAACCAGATGGCCGGTCTTGGCTGTTGCCCAGGTGTTGTTGAAGGAGTTGTAAAAGTGATTCTTTCACCGGACGATGATCTCGTCCTAAATGGAGAGATTCTTGTTACGCACAGAACTGATCCAGGCTGGATTCCACTCTACCCATCTGCTAGCGCACTACTAGTTGAACGTGGCGGACTTCTCTCCCACTCGGCAATTGTTGCAAGAGAAATGGGACTGCCCACGATTGTCTCGGTAAAAGATCTAACTAAGAGGTTAAAGTCCGGAATGAAAGTGAGAATTGATGGAGAGAGCGGACTTATTGAGATCCTAGAAGAATAGGGCCAGTTCAACTGGCCCCTTAATATTAGAGAACTTCTTCGTTTAAGTCTGAGATAACTTGAATCACACCTAATTTACAGAAGGCGTTCATCGATAAGTACATCGTACCTTGCTGACCTGCGTACTTGGCATCACAGTCCTCAGCGAGTGTGGCCAGTACCATCTTGTGCTTATTACTCCACTGGGCGTAGTTCTTTAAGCAGATATCACTGGCCGCTCCAGCAAGCCCGACGTCAACACTTGATCCCCATGCACATTCATTTGCGATTTTAACGGCTTCATAGCATGAACCTGCACTTGAAATCATTTGCTCGATTTCATAGGCATCTGCCGGGCAATTAACGGCCTGGGCCTGGTGAGAGTAAGTGCAAGAGAGCGCTACCGCCAAAAGAAAGAAAACAGTTTTCATAAATACCCCAAAAAATTGTGTAACCCACTTCTATGAAGCAGGTCACACGGTGGCAATTGGGGGTTGTAGATTTTACTTACGCAAAGTGCCCTTTCACGAGTTCGCGGCAATTATAGGTATTGGCCATGCTCTCTCCATAAGCTCCAGTGTCACAAATGATGAGATAGTCGCCCTTTGCGATTGCCCCATTAAGAGATCTTGAGGAGGCAAAGGAGTCAGTGGTCTCACAAATTGGTCCCACCACATGAGTGGGGGCCCTACTCTCTGTGCTCTTAGAGATATCGAGAATATGGTGATAGGCCCCATAGAGACTGGAGCGAGCAAAGTCATTCATTCCGGCATCCACGATGAGAAAGTGGTTACCACCTGTAATCTTGCGTCTTAAAACTTGCGTGATAAGAATACCACTCCGAGCGACTAAGTAGCGTCCTGGCTCAAAGATAAGTCTAGGTAAGCGCCCCAATCCCTTTTTAATTTCACGAACCACAATGTCTAGGTATTCATCAAGTTGTGGAACTTCAATTCCAGGCTCGTAATCAACGGCCAAACCTCCGCCGACGTCAAAGAACTCAAATTCGCGCCCGACAATTGCCTCAAGCTCTTTAATGAGTGCGCACGTTCTAATAATGGCCTCAGTCGTACCTTTCATATCCATTAACTGAGACCCAATGTGTATTGAGATACCTGAGAGACGAATCATTTCATCACCTCTTCGGGCCACCTCAAGAATATCCTCGCGAGACATACCAAATTTGTGATAGCTCGCACCGGTAGAAATATGTTTATGAGTATTAGACTCAACCATTGGATTAAAGCGCAAGCTCGCGCGAGTCGGGCGCTCATGCTTCGTCGCAATTTCACTGGCTTCAATCCACTCTTCAAGAGACTCTATATTGAGCGAGTAAACTCCTACTTCAATGGCGCGCTCAAGTTCACGAGCAGTTTTTCCAACACCACTAAAGACGATCTTCTCAGGACTCACACCAGCTTTAAGAGCAACCTCTAACTCACCTCCACTCACAATATCGGCCCCGGCTCCACAAGCGGCCAAAGTAGAGACGACTTCATGGCGAGGATTGGCCTTGAGAGCGTAGCAAATGAGTGCGTCAGTCACCCCTCTACTCTTTAGACCCTCAGCAAAGGAGTTGAATATCGACTCAATATTGCCTTTAGAGTAGAGGTAGAAAGGTGTTGGATATTTGTCTAAGTAGCTCTTTATAGGCTTTCCTTCAAAGAGAATCTCCTCTCCTTGGCTACTTAGGGGACGGCCTGTACAATACTGCTGGTCTATCATGATCGGCTCTCACAAGAGGGTTACCCATCTATCATACTGGAGTCACCGTGCAGGAGCAATTCTGGAAACAAGCTTGGGAGGAAGGAAGAACAGGATTTCATGGAGAAGTCCCTCATCAGTTCTTAGTCTCCTACCGAGATCAACTAAAAGGTCCTAAAGTTCTCGTTCCCCTTTGTGGCAAGAGCCTCGACCTACTCTATCTTCACGGGCAAAATTTTGATGTCACTGGCATTGAGCTCTCGGATCTCGCCCTTGATCAATTTGAGTCTGAACATAAACTCTCCTTTGAACGAACCTTAGAAGGCCCCCATGAATTTCGCTCAATGGATAGAATGAAGCTCATCTGTGGAAACTTCTTCTCCTATGACGAAGGTCATAAATTCGACTCTATTTACGACCGGGCCGCCGCTATTGCGCTACCTAAAGAAATGAGAGCGCACTACTACAAGCATCTAGATCACCTCTTGGCCCCTGGTGGAATCATTATGATGATCGTGATTAGCGCTCCAGGCGCTCAGGTTGAACTTGATTTTGGGCCACCTTTCTTTATTCCTGAAGATGAAATCAAAGAGGCCTTTAGTGAGAATTATAGTATCACTGAACTCGCCATTACTAATAAGGGAGAAACTCCGGCGCGATATAAAGAAGTGGGGATTGAAACTATTGAGCAGAAATTGCTCTATATTCAAAAAAAGGCATAAAAAAAGCCGCCCTAAAAAGGGCGGCCAACACTACTCTAATTAGAAACGAAAACCTGATTGAAGTGGAAGTACGCTTCCTGGAACTTCGATACTTGGAAGAAGAGATTTCTCAGTAGCAACTGGAGCAACCTCTAAGTGAGAGCGCGCAATAGCGGCTTCAAGAGTTGTCACTGCACTAAGCTGAGCTGCGCGAACAGCGCGATCGGCGTTAACAAGACCACTTGTGCGAATCTTGCGGGCAAGATCATCTCTCTTATCCACTGTCTGCATAATAATGGCCTTCATCTCAACAGGACTTAGTGCTGGATTGGCGTCCTTTAAACGTGCGGCGACGTTGGCCACAAAAGGAGCAGCTTGAGAAGTACCACTTACCTGGATGTACTTGCTCCCTGGAGCGGCCGAGCGAATACCTACACCTGGGGCGGCTACGTCCACAGTTGATTCACCATAGTTTGAGAAACTAGCAATAGAGCCGTCAGCTTTAGTAGCGGCGACACTAATAACATTTGGCGCTTCAATATTAGTTGGACTGGCAGGAAATTCATCGTTATTTGAGCCATCGTTACCGGCGGCAAACACAAAGAGTGTATTTGGTGCAGCTTCAACAAAGACGCGTGAATTTTCAAGCGTGGCCTTAAGAAAATGCATGGTGACTTCTTTAAGTTCTTCAGCAGTAGGCTCGCGGCGAAGAAGTGTTTTAAAGAGAGTGCCACAAATCATTTGAGCTTGAGGATAACCTGTACCAAATGAACCATTGGCGACGTCTGCCTGATGGCCATCAACATAAGCTCCAATCTCTTCAAAGATCTTTGCTTGTTGACCAGCGAGAACTTCGAGACCTTTTTTAAGAAGTGTGAGTCCCAAACCTTTTTCAAGATCAGCAGCACTTGGAAGGTGAGCAAAAGGGAGCTTCACTTCGGTTGGAATTAGTTTCACGGCCATAATTTTGGCATCAGCAGCGCCTTTAGCAGCAATACCGGCCACGTGTGTTCCGTGCATGAAATTACCGTAAATACCAATGCGTTTTACAAACTCTGCGTCTTGCACCTGAGCGCGCATCCACTCAATTTCTTCAGGAGTGGCCTGACCCATGAGGGCCTTAGTTTGAATTTCAAAGAAGCGCTCGATATCTGGCGTGAGTGTGCCAAGATATGAGTAGTCGATAATCTGGTTATTGCCTTCAGCAAAGTTCCAACCGTGAATGTCGTCTTGATAACCATTGCGATCTTCGTCGCGATTATTATCAGGAATTTCAAGTTCATTAATCCATGCCTTAGGTGCAAGGTCTTGGTGCTTAAGATCTGTCCCAGAATCAATGATCGCTACTGTCGAAGCGCTCGCCATCATAGGAACACTCAATAGAGTCGCAAGTGCACATGCGAGAGTTGTTTTATTCATATAGGTCTCCTCCAAAAATTTAAGATCACTCCATTATTAACCATTGCATGAAGTCAATTCAAAGAAGTGCGCCTATCAATTCCTGACATTCTCTGGAAATTTGTTAGAATGGGCCTATGAAAAAATTCGACGTCAGCATTACCTTCGATCTTCCACGCACAAGAGAAATACTTGAGCAAAATAATTTATCAGTTTTCACCTGGGATAAACCCCATAGGCCAGAGACAGAAGACCTCAAAGAGATGTGCAAGCAAAGCCGCGCTCTCTTATGTATGCTCACCGATCAAATCGGAAATCAAGTCTTGGGTGAAGGCCCTGCCCCAGAAGTCGTCGCAGTAAATGCCGTTGGATATAATAATATTGATTTAGAGCTTTGCCGTTCACTGGGAATTAGCGTCTGCAATACTCCCGACGTGCTCACCGACGCCACCGCCGACCTCGCAATGGGGCTTTTGATAGATCGCGCGCGCCGAATTTCTGAATCTAGTACATTCCTGCGCGCTGGCAAGTGGAAGGGTTGGGACCCGAGAGGCTTTATAGGTAGCTCTTTGAAGGGAAAGACTTTGGGAATAATTGGAATGGGAAGAATCGGACAAGCAATGGCGAGGCGGGCCCACTTCGGGTTTGAAATGAATATTCTCTACACCGCCCAATCGCAAAAAAATTTAGATTTTAGCGCCAATTTTGTAGATTTAGATACGCTTCTTAAAAACTCAGACTACGTCTCTCTTCACTGCCCACTCGACGCAAAAACCAAGGGCCTCATCGGTGAGCGCGAGCTAGCACTCATGAAGAGTGACGCCATTCTCATCAATACTTCAAGGGGCCCTGTGATTGATGAAGAGGCACTCATTAGAGCGCTTAAAAATAATGTGATTGCTGGCGCCGCTCTAGATGTGTACACAGTTGAGCCACTTACGATGAGTAGTGAGCTACTCAATCTAGAAAATGTTTCCCTCACTCCCCACATTGCAAGTGCAGACCGAGAAACAAGACTTAGCATGCAAGAATTAAGTGCGCGCAATATTGTCGATCTTCTAAGTGGCAAGAGAGCAGTTGGAGAAGTCCACTTTGCAAAAAACTGAGTCGCACTGAATCTCTGGCGACGGGCCATTACTGTTGCTAGCACGAAGGCGAGAGCAAGCATCATCATTCCAGGACCACCAGCACCAGGGCCACCTCCCCCAAAGTCGACACTGCCACAAAATCCCCCACTCGACTGATGAGTCACAACATTATTACTGTCTTCAGTTGGTCCGGCATTTACTGGCTCAGTATCACTCACAGTTGAATCAGGGCTCACTCTAGCGGCTTGATAGACCGCCTCATCAGCGTCCAAAATTCCCGCACCACAAGTTGCCTCTGTACAGCCACTAAATCCACTAAAAGAGCGCGCACTGTCTTTGAGTACAACAGAGATTTGATCGGGAAAGAGACCAAAATTCACTGAGAGCATCAATGAGATCACGCCAGAGACGTGGGGAGTGGCCATACTAGTGCCAGACATAAATTTTGTGCCGTAATTGCTAGTTGCACTTGTTGAACCAAAATTTGTCAGCGAGAGCACTCCTCCCATTGAATCTCCACCCGGAGCTGAGAGATCGACCATGTCGCCATAATTTGAATAGTAAGCGCGAGCACCGTTTCTATTTGTTGCCCCCACCACAATCACCCCACGACAATTGGCCGGAGCAAAGGATGTGACATCAAGATTAGCGCTACTGTTGCCAGCGGCCACCACGACCACGGCCTTGCGCGAGCGAGCAAAATCAATGGCCGACTGCATGTCAGATGTACACGGACCCTGACCGCCAAGACTCATATTAATAACTCGGGCCGGGTTTGTGTTAGTCGGAAGGCCAGCAACAGAGCCTCCAACCGCCCAGCGAATTCCATCGGCAATATCTGAAGTATAGCCACCACATTTACCCAGAACGCGAACTGGAAGAATCTTTGCGTTCCAATCCACACCTGCCACTCCTGTTGAGTTTTGAGAATTAGCTGCAATTGTCCCGGCCACATGAGTGCCGTGCCAGCTAGAGGGAAGTGACTGTCCTTGATAGCAAGAGTCTCCAGGATTAACCCAGTCGCCTGGATCACTAGGATCTGTATCCCTACCACCACCATCGTTAGCAAAGAAAGTATCACTGATGAGGTCGGCCCCTTGAAGGACGCGACCAGAGAGCTCTGGATGAGCGGTGATTCCAGTATCTAAAACGGCGACAACCACAGAGCTTGAGCCCGTGGTTTGCTCCCACGCACTTGGAAGATTAATTCCACCTAGCGTGTCGTAGTAGTGCCACTGGGAAGAGTACTCTGAGTCGTTAGGGGCGAGAGAAGTTTGCATGACAAAGTCTTCTTCGATAGTCACCACACTCGAACTAGCGGCTAAGTTACTAAGTTCATCTTCAGAGAGTTCAACAACTTCTCTTTTAAAGATGCCCTCTTCTTGAGTGCGTAGTGTTCTAAGATTTCTTTGTGCGCTCACTGAACTATCGCGGTAACTCTTGACGATAAAGCGCTTGCCGGAGCGAGCACTAACTGGAGTTGATACTGCAAAAGCAACCAGTGCAGCGGCAGTAAGCCATCCTTGGACATTCAACATTAACCACCTTCCTTGGTAGTAGCTTTGAGATCACCTGCAATCCTAGCGGGTGACTTCGATGTCAATTATATAAGCATTTTGGGTGCCAATCTTGTAGGCGACATTTTCTGCACTTAGCGTCACTGTAAGTGTAGGCAAATTGGTCAGTGGTGTCAGTTGGGGGTGTCAGAAAGTGTGATTAGGAGAGTTTATTTATCAGATAAAGGCGGAAAAGTGGCGGGTCCTTAAAAGGTTTGCCCCTGAGTCCTTGGAGCACCTAAAACAAAAAGGGCATCCGAAGATGCCCTTTGTTTTTGCCTTAGATCAAGTCCATGAGGGCCTTAATATTTGTGATTCTTGTTACGTCTTCACCACGGCATGAGTCATTGTCACACTGCTGTGGTACGCGACAGCCTTGAGCACTGTCATAAACGTAGTCGTTCTCACCACGAACGAGGATACCTTCAACAAGACCTGTCTCAGCATCAAATACCGCTGAACCAGAGTTGCCACCGAAAGTATCAAGGTTGGCCACGAAGTAGATTTTGTTATTGTTGTTGCGAACGTTAGCACCGTCAGCGATCTTTGTTGGAAGACCAGTTGGGTGACCGATAACAACAAGTGGAGCGCGATCGGCGATCTTGCCTTCAGTTCTTACTTGAAGTGGAGCGCGATCAGTAACTTTTCTGTCGAGACGAATAAGAGCGAAGTCATTGTTGTCTGTGCGAGAAAGGTCGCGAGAAATAATTTCTTTACAGCCATAAACGCTAGTTGATGGAACAGTAACTTCAGCACCAGATTGTGAAGCATCAGTTACAGCGAAGTCAAAAACCCATTTCCATGACTTACAGTCATACTCAGAGCGAATACAGTGACCAGCTGTTACAAGAAGATCTTCCCCAACAAGGAAGCCTGAACAGTTAGCAGCAGTAGCTTGCTTAGCAAATTTTGCAGAAGCACAGATGCCACGGCTTTGAAGAGTTGATCCTGAGATCGTAGCTTCAGTTCCGTTTACGTCGATACTGTTACCTGCAATCATTGCTGCTGTAGAAGTAGCAAGTTCCAGGTGGAGGTTGTTAGTTGTTTCGAATACGTCCAATCGATCATCAGTTCCATAGACTACTTTATTCAAAGCTTGAGCTTCGAATGAAAGTGCAAGTGCCGCTAGGGCCAACATCATCCTTGTCATTTCTCTCTCTCCTCTTGTTGCGACTCGTTATTCCTCTTGCCTGCGTCTTGATCAACTCTCGATTTTGAAAAAAAGACAGACTATATATATGAGTCGGTTGACAGTCTTGTTCGGGCATTAAACCCAATTGCTATGGCGCATGTCATCTAACAAGTTCTTACAACTGTGAAAACAATACACAAAGTGTTGACGTACATATATTCGGATAGAAGACGCGGGGCGCGCTAGCCTTTAAAGGAGAATTTCCACTTTCTCCCATCTGGGTCCGTAAGAAAAAATGTTTGATTTTTCCCATGATGTTGAATCGCCCCGGTGGTGGTGGCCTGAAAATCAAAGTGATGGCGGTAGCTAAGGAACTGAACCTTCTGATGCAGCGCAACCAAATCATCTGGTGAGTCCACATTGAAGTCGAGCACCAAACTAGCCGGCAATCGCTTCTTGGGAATGGAGTCATCGGCAGCAACGACAACCAAGTGAAAATCGGGATGAATGAGCTTCACCCCTTCACCGACTGGCAAAATATCCATATCAAAGAGGTCCGAGAAAAACTGAGTCACGTCCTCTTTGTGGTGAGTGTAGAGAATAATTTGCGTTAGTCTTAAATCCATAGATTCATTTTAGAAAGATTTGTGACTGCTTGGAAAGGGTAAAGCTAGAGGGCTCGTGAAGTCTGAGCATAATCTCAACCTTAGAAGTGAGTTTATCAAGCTGTGAGAGTAGATTTGAGAAGTAAATCGACTGCAAGGAATCGGTTTTGGCATTGAGCTCCTCTCGAGAAAGATTGCTTCCATCTTGTACGAGAGAGCGCAGAAATGACTTGCGAGAAACTCCAATCATCATATTAAGTTCGCTGGAAGAGATGAGCTCTTTTATCTGAGACATGAGTTCATAGTTTTCACCAGCAGACTTAGAAAAGCCAAAGCATGGGTCAAACACGAGCTTAGCTAAGAGATTTCGCGCATGAAAAAGCTCTTTAACTCGTAGGGCGTCACTTAGAACGCGATCAAAGATTGGTCCATCACCGCGAAGCTTGGCATGACTAAAAATATCGTCGCGCGACTTCACTTCATTGTGACAATAGACATAGGTCATGTCCCATCTCTTAATGAGTTCAAATACTTCCTCACTAAGCACACCACTGACGTCATTCCATATTAAGCGCTTCTGATAACCGAGCTCACGAAGCTTTTGAGCAAAGGCGGCGACTGTTTTGGGTCTAAAGCTATCAAGGGAAATTTCAAAACTAAGAAATTCTTCAAGGTGAGGAGAAGCAAAGAAGTAATCCTCAAGACGGGCCCACTCACCACTCTCTCCTACCGCACTATTCATAGGGGCCGTGGACTCGGCGCCAATATCGAGAATCTGAACTTGATGGGAGCGAAAGTGACTAAGTGTGTGCGAGATTTGAGCTGCGCTCTGGTGCAGACCGGGGTCGCTAAATGAATCGGGAGTGACATTAATCACTCCCGCTAATGAAACATGATAATTTTGGGTACTCACACTAAGCTGTGACGGGGCCACTTCCAAGGCCTGGAATCTTGCCGCCCATTTCTTCGCGCTTATTTGAAGCTTCAGACTCATTGGCCGCAGCTTTTAAATTTGGCTGCCCAATATCTTTACCATCAACAATCATCTGAACCTGCTTGATATCGAGAGTTTCCCAAATCATGAGAGCTTCTGAGAGTCTCTCAAGGGCCTCGCGGTGTTCTTTGAGAATATTGATGGCCTGACGGTGATTGCGATCAATAATTTCTTTAATTTCAGAATCAATTTCCTGAGCAGTGAGTTCCGAGTAATCAACTGATTCACCCGGGCGACCTCCCCAAGGGTTGGCACCTGGTCGCGAGTAGTTGCGCGGACCCATTTTCCCACTCATGCCCCAAGCACAAACCATATTGTGAGCAAGACTAGTGGCGCGCTCAATATCATTTGAAGCACCGTTAGTGACTTCACCGAAAATTAATTCTTCAGCGCAACGACCACCCATCAAAAAGGCGATGAAGTTCTCAGCGCGCTCATTGGTAAGTGAGAGATGCTCTTCATCGGGAAGAGTTTGAGTCACACCGAGAGCTCCCCCACGAGGCATAATAGATACTTTGTGAATTGGGTCAGTGTGAGGAAGATTCATCCCCACAATGGTGTGGCCTGCTTCGTGGTAAGCCGTGAGTCTCTTCTCGCGGTCACTAATGACCATTGAGCGACGCTCAGGCCCCATAAGAACTTTGTCTTTGGCCATTTCAAAGTCGACCATTTGAAGCTTCTTCTTATTGAGTCTGGCGGCATTAAGGGCCGCTTCGTTAACTAGGTTAGCTAGGTCAGCACCAGTAAATCCAGGAGTTCCCTTGGCAATCATTTCTAGATCAACACCTGAATCAAGCGGCGTCTTTCTACTGTGAACTTTAAGAATACCAAGTCGTCCGCGCACATCTGGAGGTCCAACCGTTACACGGCGATCAAAGCGACCGGGGCGCAGAAGGGCCGGATCTAATACGTCAATGCGGTTGGTGGCCGCAATGAGGATCACACCTTCATTACTTTCAAAACCGTCCATCTCAACGAGGAGCTGGTTGAGTGTTTGCTCGCGCTCATCGTGTCCGCCACCCATGCCAGTTCCGCGGTGGCGACCAACGGCATCGATTTCGTCAATAAAGATAATACAAGGAGCGTGCTTCTTTCCTTGCTCAAAGAGGTCGCGCACGCGACTAGCACCTACACCCACGAACATCTCAACAAAGTCTGAACCAGAAATTGAAAAGAAAGGAACATCGGCTTCACCAGCAACGGCGCGGGCAAGAAGAGTCTTACCAGTGCCTGGAGGACCTACCAGGATGACCCCTTTAGGAATTTTGCCACCCAGTTGAGTGTACTTCTTTGGATCTTTAAGAAAGTCGACAACTTCAACCAACTCTTCCTTGGCCTCTTCCACACCCGAAACATCAGAGAAGACTACTTTCTTTTCGTGGGCGTTGAGCATGCGCGCTTTGCTTTTGCCAAAGCTCATCGCCTTGCCACCGCCGGCCTGAATTTGGCGCAGGAAAAAATAGAAGATCACAATGAGAAGAATCATTGGTCCCCAATTAATAAGTAGCGAAGTGAAGAGGTTTTGTTGCTCTTCTTCTTGATACTTGGGAGTCAAACCGTTGGTGCGCAGAATTTTAAAAGTTTCGTCGCCAGTATTGCCCGTGAGCATGAAGTTGCGATCCTGAGCTTTATCGGGAAGAAAACCCTCGGCAAATTTGCCAACAATTGTTGATTTACCTTTGAAAGTAACTTCGGCAACTTTCCCTTCTTCGACATATTTAATGAAATCGGGATAGAAAATTTTTGTGCTTTTAAGACTGTCTTCGTGGGCCACTTTGGCGATGAGGGCCATCATAAGGATGACAACAACCCATAGTGTGAGTGTCTTTTGTTGAGGCTTCATAGTACTCCTTCACCTAAAGGCGCTAAAAGGTGATCTGCGCCGATTTCCTATTGTACCCGTCCCAGATCAAGAATCAAGAACCATTAAGGCCGTCTGGGGGCATGCACTACCATTTAGAGGTGTTTCTTCGCACTCAGTTGGCCGCGCAGCTTGGGAAGTTGCTCAATTGTCATGAGTGTCTCTTGGCGAGAATTACCAAACCATTTAGATAGGATATGCGAAGCTGGTATTTTTGGGACAGCGCTACTGGGCGAAGTAAAGAGCCAATTGGGCCCGGCCTCCCCTCCCTCTTGGACCATGAGCACCAATTGAGCTTCAAAGCTTTGGGGATAAAAGGTAATTCGACCTGGGGTTACAATTGCCCGCACACCACCAGAAAACGAAAATGGGCCGGCCCACTTCTTATCCACACTCTCAATCAGGCGCTCGATTTGCTCGCGCCACATGCCGCGCTTCTTCACAGAGAGTAGTCCCAAGGCCTCTCGAATCACTGCCTCACAATTTCCAAGCCGAAGATCATTACTCCAAGTGAGGTAGTAGACCGGTGAGTTTGGCCACTTCTTGAGAATATATTCATGAGACGAATTTGCTCTACTTTGATTTAGAGATGAGAGACCAAAGCGCTTGGCGAGTTCATTATTTCTTCTCACATAATTTTTTAACAGTGAAGGCCCAACCACCCTGAGCTTAGGAACGACTTCATGACGCAGATAATTTCTCTCAAAGGCCAAATCGTCATTGCTTTCATCATGGCAGTGCTCTAGTTCAAAGAGTTCGCTGGCGTACTCAATTTGAGCTCGCGACAAGCACATCAGGGGCCTTCTCACGCGACCACTCTTATTAGGTATTCCAAGAATAGACTCTGGTTTACTCGTGCGCACCAATTGGCGCAGACTCCACTCAAAGGAATCGTCCAGGTGATGGCCTAACAAAAGCAATTCGCCCCGCTTTAAATTGTGTTTAAAGAAATCATAGCGAAGCTCTCTGAGATAATCCTCACTCTTAACTTCAGGTTTAATTTCAGGAGCACCTATAATGAGTTCTACGTCTAATGAAGCCGCGAGCTTTTTTACAAACTCAGCATCAAGATCGGCGCGAGCCCGCACGCGGTGATTATAGTGAAGGGCGCGAAGTCCACTAATCATTCCCTGCTCACGCCAGTAGTAGGCAAGCTCTAAGAGCAATCTCGAATCGGCCCCGCCGCTTAGGCCAATGGCCAGATCACTGCCTGGGCCAAAGAGACTCTGTTTGGTCGCAAAGCCCCAGACAAAATCCGCAAGTTTTTGGAATGAGTAGGTTTTTTCCATAAATAACCGTAACAGAACTCTTGACGATTGACTGGCCTATACCCTATATTCTCATCTTCTTTTAAAGATATGATGGCTTGGTAGCTCAGTTGGTGAGAGCGATGGATTCATAACCCATAGGTCGGCAGTTCGACTCTGCCTCAAGCCACCAATCTTTACTTCTCTCAATTCCAGCAAATTCACAGATTAAAAATGCTCATCAAAGATCATTGGCCCCATGATCCTTCAGCAAATCGTGCACCACGAGTCCCAGTGCGAGATTACCCTTGGCCACTTCAACCCTTGAAATCCCCAAGGCTTTCATTTGAGTATAGACCAGCACGAGATTTGTAACATCTGTAGCGGCGAAGTCCCCTCCAATTTCGCTATCATCTAAAAGGTAGCGCGCCTTGATTGCCGCTTCAAGATTGGGGACTTCATAGCCCTGAGCTTTTTCTGGGATGAGCCCAAGCTTTACTAAATTTCCAAGCACGCTAAAGCGATGAACACCTCCTACGCCCAAAACCAGACCTGAACTCTTTTGAATAGATTCAGAGAGTTTGGTTGGAAATTGTCTAGTCACAGACATGGCCAGAATTTCGGCCTTTGCTAGCCCATCTCTGCCAAGCGGATTGGGTGTACTTGTCGATCTTTTCATATTCTTTAAGAGAAGATCTTTAAAACTCACGCTTGCCAGGTCACTAAGAACAAAGTCGGTTTTTGAATTTGTCTTAAATACCCACTGCGCACTCGCACCACCAATATCCCATATGACGTCACTCACCACATCGGGTCTCAGAGTTCGCGCAGAAACTGCGCCAAGAGCGGCCTCTTCTTCTTGAGTGATTACTCGCAGAGGAATTTTTAGTTCACCCGAGAGAGAGCGAAGAAACTCGCGCCCGTTCGGGGCCTGTCTCATCGCCATGGTAGCAACGCCACTGATATGAATGGCCCCTTGCTTTTTTAATTCCTGCACTAATTCTGACAACACAAGCTTGGCCTCGCCATAGATTTTCTCAGAGAGCTTGTTGTGCTTTAAGAGATCTTCTTTAAGGGCAAGGGCGCGCGAATCCTCCCAGATAACTTTAGTGAAAGAATCACTACAAGTGTTGATCTCCACCGCCACGGCCTTAGTAGAACCCGAGCCTATGTCGAGGGCGCCGCGAATTTCTTGAACACAGGTATTGCGACCTAGGGAAAAGGAGCAACTTGAAATGAGAAAGCAAAGCGCGATGATCGCAAGGCGATTGATGACTAGAACCATGAACTCTCCACAAAGAAAAATTTGTTTATTCTCTAGACGCCATCTGAGCACCTGATGAAAAAACAATAGCTAAGCAGGTAATTATGATTAAAAATTAATCACTTATATAAGTAAATACTACAGGGTTTTCGCCATGCGACAACCTTTTTTGGTATTAGTATCCCTACTAGGTGACATTAGATGAAACGAATAAACAAGTTTGCCCTACTTTTCTCTCTCACTGCTGGACTGAGCACTCAGGCCCAGAATCTCCCGTCTGCCCAAAGGCCAGGCCCCTCTACGACTTTAAAGGTAGGAATAGGACTGAGCTCGGAGAAGATTACCAGTGATCTCAATAAGACCACCACAGTTGGTTTTGTCACCAATTTCAAAGGCGAGCACACTCTACTTGAAGGCCTCATCCTCAAAGCAGATGTCAGTGCCATCCTAGAGACGGGCTCGACTCAAAGTGTGTACGAGACTAATCCCTACGAACCTGCGAGTCGACTCTCCTTAAAAGAGGCCCTGGTTAACTATCGCCCTTGGAGTTTTCTAAGCCTTGATGCCGGCGCAATCAGCGGGCGAGTTCATGAAAATGAATTATTTAAGGGGGATTCACCATTTATCGGATTTAATGAAAGGCTTTCAGTGGCACCTGGCAATGTCATCCTCGCAGTGACAGCTTTTCAAGGTATTCCCAATAATCACAACCTCGCCCAACGACTAGGTAAGGTCGACGAGGGTGAGCCGCGCTTTTTTAAAGAGACGGCCGAGTTTGAATGGCACCCGGAACACTTCTCTCTGCGCAGCCACTTTTCACACTGGGCCTACAGCTCACTTTCAACCGGCGTGGCCTATGAATCGCGCTTTCTTGGAAATACCATCTCTGGGCTTGGCAAAGAAAATTCACGTTTTACCACTGGTTTTAAAGGCTACGAGGGAATGTTTGAATTTTCGACAATTGTCTTTAAAAATTACGAGCTAGGTGTCTCTTATTTGGCCCATGTAAACGATAATGCTAGAGATAAATCCAAAGATAGCGGCTACTTACTGGCCCCCTACACCACTATTTTATACGGGCCAGGCACCACCACACTGAAATTCCTCAAATTTGAGCTCGAGGCCGACTCAATTCCGGCCTACTACAGCAGCACAAAATTTGGGGGCACGAATAAGAAGGGTTCTGGCATTGAAATTGAATGGAAAACCCTAGACGAAAGTTTTTTGGTCAAGGCCCGCTATATAAAGAACGAGGAGATTGTCCCCTCTTCTTTTCAAGCGGACGAAGACATCATGATGGTCGAATTGCGGAGAGTGTATGACATTTTCTAGAAATCTATGGATGACCTTAAGCCTCACGGCCTTGCTCGTCAGCTGTTCAGCAACAGTTGACGATGAAGCGAGTGGGAATGTGGCCACCTCACAGATTCATTTGAATAAGCTCTCTCTTGAAGGGAGTCAGAGCGAATTTAACGACGCTCTCTCGCCACTTGTGGCCACTGATAAGAACTTTACTATCGCCGCCTGTCTTGTGGACAGTGCTCTTTTACTATCGCTTCCAGGAAAGTCATTTAACGTAGACAATCAAAACGTCACTACAGATGGTTCGGGCTGTCTGCGCTTTAATAAGAAGGTGCCTCTAACTTATCAGGCCGCCCAGCGCTTTTACCGCTTTGATTCAACAATTACAGAAACAAGTTCTGGAGAAAAAATTAATATTGCCTACGCCATCAACCCTTGGGATGGCTCATTTGTTAACCTTGCCGATCATCCTAATTTTCAGGAAGGTCAGGTCTCTGCACTAAAAAGTGATGAAGCAGAGGGCTTTAGCGTCGAGCGCCTCTCGGTGACATTTGGTGGTTTTATCGGCAAGGCCGACGGCGGTGCACGCTTTGCCACGGTTCTCTCAAAAGTAAACGCCAACACTATGATTCCCCTCACAACCAAGGCCCTCGCAGGTCAGCTCTTTATCGCCTCAGTGGCCGATGAAGACTCAGGGGAAGTTTTTGAACAAGAAGTTCGCAGTGAAACCAATGGACAAATCTTCGTTCCAGTTCCAACTAAGTACGAACAACACTCTCCAAATCGCTGGATAAAAAAAGAATTAGTCCTGCGCGCAGTGGGTGGCCCATTTGATGGCCAAGAAAGGAGTTCATGCTTCTATATCAATCCATGGCAAACATCTAGCCTCTATGGCTGGGAGTGCCGCCGTGGTGAACCACCAGCAGCTCCAGACATGTCTCAGAGTAAACTCTATCTAGACACCATGAAATTTAACTACATGGGTAATGACCCAGATGGCTTTAGAATCAATAAGTACCTAGAACTCTCTATGGTGAAGAGCTACCTCATTGAAGTGATGCCCTCTATTCAAATGGCCCACGACTTCAATGGGGATGTGGCCAATCGTCGCATCATGTCTGGTCGCTTTAAAATGAGTCTGATGGTCTTGTGGCCAAGAAACGGCCAACTCTCTTTAACAACAGAGAATAAAGATAATTTTGAGTTTCTCACCGGCATCACAAAAGAAGTAGAAGTTAACAATGGTCTTATTAGAACCCAAGTAGATCTCAACTTTAATTTCTACGACCTCCCTAAAGCGGCCACGAGAACCATGGCCATCGTAAAATTAGAAAGTCTTGATGATCCAGATAACCTCAAGCCAGCAGTGGTCTCAGGGCCATTCATCTCTACGTCTAGAAATTTCAATTCATTTCTTGAGAGCACTGACAAAGTGGCCACTGAGCAAAAACTCGACGGTCTTGGTCTCTACGACCCCATCGTTGAGCGCTTTAATAAAATCTTAGATGTGCAGTTCAAGCGCCCACCAATTTCTCCTTGGAGAAATATGGAGAGCACTGAGATCTTTGATATGGTTCACAAAAAACCAGTTGATGGCTCAAACGAAATTAAAGAACTAAGTGCTATTAAGCAAAAAACGCTCCTCGCCCTCACAGAGGCAGATCGCGCCAATATTCTCAGTGGCGAACTCTCTACAGAAACATCGAGAAAGCTATGTGCCCTAGTGCCAGAGCCCATGGTGCTTCCTAAGAATGACTATCAAAGAAGAAATCTGCGCCTCTATCGCCAGCCATTTGATATGAGAATGATGGAGTGTATGCGCGAGCCGAGCAAACTCTTTAAGACTCGTCTTTTTAAGAATGTTGTCGAAATCACCGAGCAACCACGACGCGTCTATTCGGCCACAGATCGTATGGCCGTGGGCGTAGGCTTTCAGGTCTTTAAGACTGATAGCGAGCGCGTGAGCGACTCCTATCGCTACAATATTGGCGCCTCAGTCTCTGCCAAGGTCTCTATTCCTTTCCTCGATTGGATTAGTATCGGTGGTGGCTCAGGCTATGACTACTCTCACACGACTAGCACCGACGTCTCAACAGGAGCGGGTCACAACGCCAACGGCAACCGCACGCGCTTCATGTATGCTGAGGAACTTGCCTTTGGGTTTAAGGCGCGCACAACAACATGTGCCCTCATTGAAGTGCAGCCAACCAAGAGATATAAAGACAATCTAGAGCGCTTTAAAATTTGTGATGAAGAAGTTAAAGAAGAGGCACTCGAAGAATCTTACTACTACATCGGTGAAGATACCCTGCGCATGAGTATTATTCGCGACCAATTTAGCTATGATGAGAACCAACTCATCAAGCTCATTCGCGGCAAGCTCAACTTTGAGCGCTTCTTTAACCTCTTAGGTGATGAAACCAAGATTATCTTTCTTAAAAAGAAGGATGAAATTCAAAGCACAGATGAGTATTCACGACTTGTCTATCGCCAGGGCGATGATTCTCAAGAGATCACGCTTCAAGATATGGCCATTCCAGGAGTAATCGAGATAGCCTTATAGGATGAAAACAAAATCAATCCTAACAGCTTCCTTAATACTCCTACTCACTGCCTGCAACCAGCAGGCAGACTCTGCTAAAGATCACGTACATGAACACCAAGCCGAGAGCGAGGGATGTGTCTGCGCCGAAATCTACGCCCCAGTTTGTGGCACTGACGGCAAGACCTACTCCAATGCCTGCGAAGCCGAGTGTCACGGTATGGAATTTACTGAGGGTGAGTGCGCCGCCGATCAATAGGCGAAATCTTCAAGCTCCATAAGCCCCCTGGCGGCCAAGAACGCCAGAGTGTATCCATTTTTATAAAAGCCGCGAATGGCGTAGGTCTGCCCGGCGACCTTGCCCCAAAATGGCCTTCTCCCAGCGAGCTTTGAGCGCTCACCCACGCGGTAAGCGGCACTTTGAAAACTCGGCAATGCGCCCTCTAATAACTGTTGCGCCAGCTCATACTGAGTCTTCATGTGGATGGGATGAAAGCAGTGCACGCTCTTGGTTGTTGTTCCCCCGAGTAAGAGTCTTTGATCAAGCTCGCGGTAGATCACATTAAATTTTGAGAGTCCAAGCTGCCACGATGAACCTAGGTGTGTGCAAGGGTTATCACACTCCCATTCTAAGTAGCTGCCAAAAATACTCTCACCCACTTTGGGAGAAGATCCAAAATCGCGCGTATCTGCTAGTAGCTCTTCTCCTGCTGCACCAGCAGCAATCAAAACGCGCTTTGCTTGAAGGCGACCTCTAGCTGTCACAATCAGGCCTTGGTGATCGAGAGCTATCACTGCGTCTAAAGAGTTAATTATATTTAAATGAGACCTCGACCCTTGCAGTAAAAACTCTAACAGCGCCTGTGGTCTGGCCAAGTAGGAGTCTCCCTTGGCCCCTCGTAAATTGCCCCCCAAATTGATGGCCTCTCCATAGCGACCTTCAAAGCGGGCCAGGTCATCACCCATGAATACTTGGTAGTGCTTTGACTTAGTCACAATGCCCTCAGGCAAGACGGTGGTAAAGTCTTCAAACTCACGATAGGCCCGCAGGAGCAGGTCTCCATGCTCGCCAACTCCCTCTTGCAATCCCACAGTGCTTATTGTTGCGGTGGAGTTTAATGAGCAGGGTGCAAAACTTTGATTGTCAGAAATTACGAGAACATTAGGAATCTGCGAATTACGACTCTTAACGCACTTATTTAGATTATAAAGAAAAACTCTTGCAGCTAGTCCGTCTCCCACCACAATGAGGTCATAAGTCATGAAACTCTCCAAAATTGGGACAAAAAGAGATGACTTGCCCACTTTGTTACTGTTAGCCTATTTCACCCATGATGGGCACACACAGCTACTGCTAATTTATGTATTTTAGGAGAGAGAGACAACCATGAGTTTTGACGCCAACGCAATCGTTCACGCCACTACCGAAACTGGAGTTAACCCCAAACAAGTAGAGGCCGTTCTAACCCTTCTCATCACAGAAGAATGTACCGTTCCCTTCGTTGCCCGCTACAGAAAAGAGCGCACTGGAGGACTTGATGAGGTTCAAATCGCCGCTATTAAGGCGAGTTATGAGGGCTATCTCGAGCGCGAGGCCAGACGCGAATATATCCTAAAGACCATTGCTGAGATGGAAAAGCTCACTCCAGAGCTTGAAAAGAAGATCAAGGCCGCCGATTCAATCAACGTCCTCGAAGATCTCTACGCTCCTTATAAGTCAAAGAAGAAGACCAAGGGTCAACTGGCAGTGGAAGCAGGTCTAACGCCACTTGCTGATGCACTACTTGAGGGAGGCAAGGACGAGAAAACCCTGCGCGCTCTGCTCGAGGGACAGCTACTAAATAAAGAACACAAGATCGAATCTTGGGAAGATGCTATGAAGGGCGCTCAAGATATTATCATCGAGCAGATCGCTCACGATGTTGAACTTAAAGAAACGCTTCGCGGGGATTACTGGAGAGATGCCAAAATCGTCTCCAGCAAAAAAGATAAAGCAGAGGAAGTTAAGGATTTTCAAAAATTTAAAGATTACTTTGAGTTTGAACAAAAAATTAGCGAACTCAAAGATCCAAAGAACGCTCACCGCTTCCTAGCGATGAGAAGGGGCCTCACGCTTAAAATTCTAAAAGTAGACGTGGTCTACGACGAGGAAGCGGCCGGTGGACTCATTAAGCGCAAGTACCTCGTTGAGGGCGCCAAGTGCATGGATATTATTGAAAATTGTATTAAGCGCGCCTACAACAACTACATCCACAGCTCCCTCGATCTCGAAGTCAAAACAGAACTTAAAAAAGACGCCGATGAAGCGGCGATTTCGATTTTTGGTGTGAACCTCAAGAACCTTCTGCTGCAGCCCTATCTTGGGGCCAAGGCGGTGCTTGGACTTGATCCAGGTGTGAGAACCGGGGTAAAGGTCGCCCTCGTCGATCAGACCGGCAAGTACATGCTAGATACTGTGGTCTATCCTTTTCCACCAAATAACGACATTAAAGGTGCCAAAGGCACACTCAATCTTCTCCTTGAAAAAGTTCCGCTAGAAAATATCGCCGTAGGTAACGGAACCTATGGACGCGAAACCCTCGCCTTTCTTGAGGAACATGTCGACAAGGTAAAAGATGGATCTGTGAAGGCCACACTTGTTAACGAGGCCGGCGCTTCAATCTATTCGGCCAGTGAAATTGCGAGAAAAGAATTTCCAGATAAAGACCCAACTGTCCGCGGGGCAATATCAATTGCGAGACGCTTTCAAGATCCACTCGCAGAACTCGTTAAGATCGACGCCAAGTCAATTGGTGTAGGCCAATACCAACACGATGTGAATCAGGCGAGACTTAAAAAGTCACTCGAGAGCGTGGTTGAGAGTTGTGTGAACTTTGTCGGGGTTGACCTCAACACGGCCTCGGCGCCACTACTTAGTTACGTATCAGGAATTGGCCCCTCTGTGGCCGGAAATATTGTGAAGTACCGCGAAGATAAAGGACCTTTTAAAGACAGGGCCGAACTTCTCAAAGTTTCTCGCTTTAGTGATAAGGTCTTTACTCAAGCGGCGGGATTTCTTCGCATCTACGGCGGAAAGAATCCCCTTGATGGAACCTTTATTCACCCAGAGACATATCCAACACTCATGAATTGGGCCAAAGAAAATAATATTGCCCTAGAGGGTCTCGCCACAGATCGTGAAATACAAGCAAAGTTTAAAAGTGATAGCGCTCTTAAAGAAAAGCTTGGCGCCTTCACGTTTGAAGATATTGTGAAGTCACTCATGGCCCCGAGCCAAGACCCGAGAACAGAGTTTAAGTCCACAGAGTTTAGAAAAGATGTGAAAGATCTTAAAGATCTCAATATCGGCGAGTGGTACACAGGAATTGTAACCAATATCACCGCCTTTGGGGCCTTCGTAGATATCGGCCTTAAAGAAAATGGGCTTGTTCACATTTCAGAAATGGCCGATCACTTTGTTAGTGATCCACTTCAAGTCTTTAAAGTGGGACAAGAGGTAAAGGCCCGCGTGATCGAAGTTGATTTTGATCGCAAGAGAATTGCTCTTAGTTGCAAGAGTGAGGATAAATCTTCACCTCGTCCTAATATGGGTGCTAGCGCTAGAGGCGATCGAGCGCGGCCGAGTGCTTCTAAAGGAGCATCCGTTCCAAAGGGCATGAGCAACGACGCTCCCCTTAAGAATAATGCCTTCGCTGCACTTAAGAATCTCAAATTGAAATAAATAATGGGCCACTTCGGTGGCCCTTTTTAATTCGCACTTCGAATGAGCGTGAGGTAGTCCTCATCGCGCTCACCTTGAATGAGAGAGAGCCTCGCAAAGATCAATCCAATCCCCATAGGAATAAAGAGTGCGAGTGCTAGTCCAAGCGGTGTAATCTCAATGGGAATTTTGCGATCGACAAAAATATCGGGAAGTATTTCTCCACCAAATCTGTCAAAGAGCCACAAGAACGCAAGCCCAGAGACTAGGCCTAGCAGTGAGGAGAGGATGACTAAAGAGTATGAAAGTTTAGAAGTCATGCTCTTGAGGTCCCCTCTGGCCGCACCTAGAATCCAAAAGCTGGTGAGATCAAGTCTAATCTTTCCAAAGAAGAGCAGTAGACCAGAGGTGATACAGAGACTCACAAGTAGAGTCATCCCAAAGAAGAGAAAGATCATTACACTTGATTCAAGAGAGAGTGCCCACACTAAAGTACTGTGCCCTTCCTCCCACGTTTTGATGGTGGTTCCAAGCGCCTCTAATTCAGTCCTTTGGGAAGAGCTTAAACTTCCATAGTAGCGAATAGAGCCAATTTTTCGCGAACGTGTGAGGTTTTGAATCTTTGAAAGAGGCAGCCAAGTATGAAACATATCCACATCAGCAACATCAGTAGAAAGTACTTTTTGAATATCCACACTAATAAAGCGAGGTACATCTCCAAGGAGTGAGTCAACGTGAGCGCCGCTAATGAGTTCCAGGCGATCTCCAGGTGAGAGTCTAAGTTTAAATGAGAGATCACGACCAATCATGGCCTCACTAAGTTCAAAGTCCTTAGCAAATTCTGGCGGGGCACTGGTCCAGTCCACACCATGGGCAATGATCGGTGCAATTCGCCCGCGGTACTTAGCGAGTAACTCAAGTGTGGTGTCTCTGAAGTGAGAAATATCCCCCAGAATGCGAGAAACGCTCTGTGCTTCTTGCTCACTTCCCTCTCTAAGGGCAATCACCCCGTCTCCAAGAACATTCTTAGAGCGAGTGACGAGCTTACCTTGAAGACCACCCATTGAACTTTGAACGACAATAAGGGCAAAGCTAGAGAGAAAGAGACCCGCTACCGCCAAAAAGAGTAGCCCCTGGCGCGTTTTAGCGTGCCAGAGGTAGCGATAAAAGTAGGAAAAAAAAGGGGAGATCACTCTCCCCTCACCTTAGCCAAGATCATAGAATTTCTTCTTATCTTTAACTAAATTTTCCAGGAATGGCACTGGTGTAAAACGGTCGCGATCAATCTCACCCGCCAAGCGCTTAAGAGCGTCTACAATGCGCTCAAGACCTTCAGAGTCGGCGTAGCGCAGGAGACCCCCCCTAAATGGAGGAAAGCCAATGCCAAAGATTAATGAGAGATCAACTTGGCTTGCAAGATCGACAATGCCGTCACCAAGACAACTCGCGGCTTCGTTGATCATCGGCAAGAAAACGCGCATTTGAATATCAATCTCGCTCATTTTCTTACTCTTATTGGGAAGAAGTTTCATCGCCTCATCATTAGGCCCCATTTCTTTTCCACTTTCATCGTAGAGATAGAAGCCCTTATTCGTTTTCTTCCCAAGAAAGCCCTTTTCAACCATTTTGTGGGACATTGAAGAAGCTTTTAGTCTTGCTCCAAGTCCGTCTTCGATGATCTTGCCAACCTTGGCTCCCACATCAATTCCTACTTCATCGAGAAGGCGACATGGGCCCATGGGCATACCAAAGTTGAGACATGCCTCATCGAGATCCTTCATGGAGACGCCTTCTTCAAGAAGAAAGCCCGCTTCATTCATATAAGGCATGAGGATGCGATTAACCAAAAAGCCAGGTCCATCTTTTACAATGACAGGAGTTTTCTTAACTTTAAGGCACCACTTGTAGAGGGCCTCAAGAGTTTCATTAGAAACTTTAGAGTGGGTAATGATTTCAACTAGTGGCATGCGATGAACGGGATTAAAAAAGTGAAGACCCGCAAAGCGCTCTGGATGTTCAAAGGCGCCACTCATCTGCTCAACCGAGAGTGAAGATGTGTTTGAAGTCACGATACAATCTTGTCGGACTTCTTTTTCCATCTCAGAAAATACTTTCTTTTTGATATCCATATTCTCAACAATCGCCTCAATCACAAGATCGGCGCGCATGAAACCATGATAGTCAGTGAGGGGATGAATAGATCTCATCTTGCGCTCGAAGTCTTCTCGGCTCATTTTCTTGCGTTTTAGCGCCCCACTAAAATTCTTAGAGGCTTGTTTGAGACCTAGTTCAAGGGCATCTTTACCAAGGTCTTTCATCATCGGGGCCATATCGTTTTGGGCCATGAGCCAAGCAATACCACCGCCCATTGTCCCCGCACCAAGCACGGCGCCGCGCTCTAGTTTTGGAAGTTTAGAATTACTAGATTCGCGAGGATACTTTTTAGCACCTTCCATCATAAAGAAGAGGTGTTGCAGATTTTGCGATTGCTCGCCCAGACAGAGTTCACCAAAGGCCTCGGCTTCACTTGAGAGGTAGCCCGAGCGCGACTTCATCATGCCCGCCTCCATCACATCAAGGATTTTAAGTGGAGCTTGATAAAAGCCCTTGGTTTCTTTAAGAACATTCTCACGCGCCTTTTGGAAAATGATTTTCTTAGTGAGAAAGTTTTCCTGCGCGAATTCTTCAAGGGATTCCTTAAATGATGTTTTCTTTTGTCTACCATTCAAGTGACTCGGGGCCATCTTGACAAGATTTTCTTTGGGATAGCTCTCGGCAATGAGACCAATCTTCTTGGCCTTTCTGGCATCTACAGTTTTTCCAGTCAGAATCAAATCAAGTGAGGCCACAAGTCCAATCTTCTTTGGCATGCGATAAGTTCCACCAAAGCCTGGAATAAGTCCAAGCTTCACTTCAGGAAGGCCCATTTGTGTAGCTTTAGAATCACTTGCGATCATGTAGTCACATGAAAGCGAGAGCTCCATCCCTCCGCCCAAGCAAACGCCATTGATACAAGCGATCGTAGGAATTTTGAGATCGTCAATTTTATTAAAGAGCGTTTGCCCCTTCTCTGCTCCAGCAGCGGCGTCACTCTCAGTTTTCATAGAATTGATGAGGTTAATATCGGCGCCAGCGAGAAAGCAGCCATCTTTGTGTGAAAAGAAGATCGCACCTTTAAGTGACTTTCCTTGATCTTTTAAGTGGTCGACAATCTTATCAAGTTCAAGCAGAGTCTCCTCATCGAGAACCGTCATCTTCTTATCGCAGTTATATCCAAAACCCACATAGGCGTGGTCGTCTTTAACTTCAAAACTAATGCGTTTTGTTTGCATATTCTCTTTCCTTTTAATTAGCGATTCATTAGGTTTTCAATAATCACAGCGCCACCCTGGCCGCCACCAATACAGAGACTGGCCACACCGTACTTAGCGCCACGGCGCTTAAGTTCATGCATGAGAGTGACAACTAGGCGTGAGCCAGTTGAACCCACTGGGTGACCAAGCGCGATTGCCCCACCGTTTACGTTGAGCTTCTCCTCTGGGATTTCTCCAAGCGTGTGATCTAGACCAAAGAATGCGGACATCTCTTTATCGACCATTGCCTTCTTCACGGCGAGTACCTGGGCCGCAAAGGCCTCGTTGATTTCAACCAGATCCATGTCAGAAAGACTGAGCCCAGTGCGCTTAAAGACACCGTCCATTGCCATCAATGGACCCATGCCCATGCGCTCTGGCTCTAGTCCATGAAAGTGATAATCAACCATGCGAGCTACAGGAGTGAGATTGTATTTTTTAAGCGCCTCTTCACTTACAACTAGAAGTGCTGAGCCACCATCTGTGATCGGACAGGCATTTCCGACAGTGACACTGCCAGATTTTCTCTCAAAGTACGGCTTCATTTTACCAAGCCCTTCTACTGAGGAATCAGCGCGCGGCCCAACGTCGTCAAAGAGTAGCTTATCGAGTTTGTCACCAATGGCCATGGGGACAATCTCATCGGCAAAGCGACCTTCTTTGGCAGCAGCAGCTGCGCGGTGGTGGGAGAGATTGGCAAATGTATCTTGCATTTCGCGAGTAATTCCAAATTCGCGTGCGAGAAGTTCCGCCGTTTGCCCCATATTAAGTCCACAGAAAGGATCAGTGAGTCCCTGTTCAATGGCGATAATCGGTGTGAGATAAGGGGGTCTAAAACTACTCATGGCCTTGAGCTTATCTTGCAGTGTTTTGGCCTTCATTATTGCAGCGAAGAGATCAGTCATCTCCTTGCCGTAGATTAGCGGCATCTGGCTCATACTCTCCACACCACCAGCTAAAATCACATCACTGCGACCACTGGCGACTTTTAAGTAAGCTTGTGAGAGAGCTTCCATGCCTGAGGCACAGTTGCGGTGAACAGAGTAACCACTGGTCTTCTTATGAAGTCCAGCTTCAAGCGCCATTACGCGGCCGATATTTGGGTAGCGCGGAGGATTTCCCACGTTGCCCATGATGACTTCATCAACGGCGTCTAGAGGGATTTGATTCTCATCCATCAAGTGGCGCAACAGATAAGCACCAAGATAAGGGGCGGCAACATCTTTTAAGACACTGCCAGCTTTAGCGTGTGGAGAGCGAACTCCCGAGGCGAGATAGACTTCGCGCATGGCCATTAATGACTCCTATTTGAAAAAAAGAAGAAAAATCTTCAAATAGTTTAAGGCCCTTCTAGTCGGATTTAAAGCAGAGTCTAAGAGTTTTTTACTGGATCAAAAGAGTCAGAATAATCAAGATGAGAGTTAGGTCAAAAAAAAGTGGGAAGGACTCGCGCCCTTCCCAACTTCTTTATCCGAGAAGAGACCCAAGCACTTTCGCACTTGGGTTAGCAGTAGCAATTAGAAGCGAATGATCAGACCAGCATTGAGCGAAACTTGGTCAGCTTCTTCAATGGCAGTGCCCACATTCTCAAGGCGTCTTTGATCTGGGTTTTGATTGCTGGCAGTAGACTCACTGCTAATCCCAGTTGAAAGACCCTTGGCATAACGCACGTCAACTGTAGCACCGATTGTCTCGCTGAAGTTCACTTCAGCACCAATCGCCGCTGAACCAGTGATGAAGCTTGAGTTGTACTCTTCATCACCAAAGTTCACGCCATTGTAGTTGTAACCGTTACCGTCGTCATTGTACTTAAGACTAGCGCGGTTATAACCAAGACCTAGGCCCACGAATGGACGGATCTTAGTGTCGGCCGTGATGAAGAACTTAGAGTTCACTTCAAGACCCATGCGCTTATAGCTCATCTCTCTACCCTGGCCAAACGTGTTGTTGTAACCAGTATTGTAGTATGGGCTATAGTAGTTGTACGGATTGTAATTCGTTACATACGTATTGGCCGTATCCGTAATATCCATAGTCGAGTAAGTAAAGTTAACACCCACACTAAAGTGCTTTGAAACTTCAGACTCAAGCGAGAGACCGAGGTTCAAGTTACTTTCAAAGTCAACGTTGTCACCTGTGTAAGTGGCCACGCCAAAGAATGGAGTTACTTTATTACTCTTAGTATCAACAGGTGTGATCACTTGGGCTTCCACTTTTTGTGGCGCCGCTTGAATGGTTTGCACCTGATCGACTTGCTGATTGTCATCAATCGCTGCAAGTCCGCCTTGGAAGGCCTTGCGAAGTTTGTTGGTCATTTCTTGTTCTTGCTGAACGCGAATGTCCTCAATCTTCTTTCTCATCATATTTTCATTTTGCTTCTCAAGCGTCTGGCGCATTTTGGCCATGCGATCCGCAGCTGAGGGACGGTTGAAACTTCCGTCGATGTCGATTTGATCAGATTCCAGCACAGCGCCAGTCTCCATCAAAAGATCGTCTTGAGCGCTCGCGCTCATCACCATGCTAGAGAGCAAAATCCCTAGTATGATTTTGGTGTTTAAAGATGCTTTCATAAAAATCTCCTTCTCGGATGTTCCACTCCTATTTTGCTTATGAGGTCTGTGCATTCAGAGCTCGAAGCCTAAGAGTTAAGAACAAAGGGTCTTAAACTACTAATAAAGATCGAGGGCTTTATATCAGGAGATAATGTGCGACGCACCAAGATTAATGACGCTGTGAATAATTTACAAGAACGACTGGCAGAATGTAGTAATTACAATGCTTTAGCGTGACCTAGCGCATGAGAGTGAAGAAGCGAAAATTCCCATTAGCGCCAAAAGATTGCTGAATCTTACAGACTAGGGCCTCGTCAGTGGGCGTACACTCACCGCTCTCGGTGACCAGAAAGTTCTTTACCATCCCCATCACACTAAACATGAGGGCAACTACCACCACCAACATTAGGATGTATTCAACTGAGGTTTGGCCAAGTTGTGAGGAGAAGACTTTCTTCATAAAACTATTTTACCCTGGTCTTAAAGGGGCTTAAAGGGCGCAAAAAGCTCCAATATACGAGGGTTTGGGCGCTTAAAAGAGATAGGGCCTAGGGTCTCTCATATCCATCAATGTAGAGAGAAGTCCCGGACCGGCCTCTGCAATTGGGCCAAAGTAGGTAATTCCCTTAAGTGAATTTCCGCCACCTGGACCGGAGAAAATTGAAAGCCTAGGACGTCCCACGCCTAGCGTATCTCTATCTTTTTCAGTTGCAGTTGACCAAATTTCAGGTAGTTCTCTTACCTGCTCGCGCTCAATGAGTGGGCCCAATTCACCACAAAGCGGTCGAAGATCTTCAATTAAGGCCTCTCTCAGATAAGTTAAGACGAAATCGAGCTTTGTCCCCTTTCCTAGGGAGGTGAAGGTGCAAATCGTAATTTCTCTCTCTTTAAACTCTCCAAACCAAAGCGGAAAGTTGGTGCCCATGCGCGAGATCTTTGAAGAGATAATTCGCTCTCCCGTAAGAGAGCTCTCAAGTGGATAGCGCAGCTGCCACTTGAATTCGATACCAATTGAGAGTTCCTTTTCAGTCTTCACTCTCATTGGATAGTGTCTGAGGTCACCAGCAAAGAGAAAGATTTTACTCGGAAGAATCCAACCCTCAAAAGTAGAGAGTTCAAGACACCATGGGGCGCGCGCCTCCTTCTTGACGGAGGTGACTTGGGTTTGGCGAGTTTGGCCACCCTGCTTTTGATAGTGATGCTTTAACTCAAGAGAGAGTGAATTCGCATCGAGTTCATAGTGCTCGCAGAGAAGTCCAATAAAGAGCAAGAAGAGTTCTACTCGAGAGGCACTCAGTGTAAATTTCTGGTGAAAGAGGGCCCGGCACAAGTAGAGCAGAGTCTTTTGTTGCCAATCTGGGCCACCCTCTCCCTCTTTGGTCATAGCGCTTAGAAAAGAGTGATAAAGGGTGCGAAGAAATTGGGGTGTGTGTGAGAGCAGCGCCTCATCATCGAGTGTGGCGAGATTTCCATAGCTAAAGAGAGAGTGCCCTAGGCGCTCGACAGCGCTTTTAAAGGAGTCGTTAAAGCCTTGAGCGCCGCCGGCCTCACTCATAATATTTTCGTAGAGCTTGGCCGGTGAGTGAGACCCACTTCCCGCACCAAAGAGCATGGGAACCTTTCTAATGATTTCTAAGAAATTCTGATGGGGCGATCTCCCAAGTCTTAGGCGGCGACTCTCCCAAAGAAGTGTCCATGGCTTGGGACTTAGAAATTTATCGATCGAAAGCAGTGAAGGAATATTATTGGCCCCGGCCCAATGAAGTAGAAAGCTTCTCTCAAGGCCCCAAATACACTCGCTATAAAAAGGGCCAAAGCCCAAGCGCTCATCTTCGAGCACGGCCACCGAAAGCCCGTCGGCCTTAAGCCTGAGGGCGAAGAGATAAGAAATATAGCTGCCGCCAATTACTGCGGTGTCGACATTGCGAGTGAGCAGAGATCCTTCCTTAGTTTGACGAGATTACTCTCTCTATCCTGACAGGGAGCATAGCTATTAGGCAAGTTATGGGCGAGAAAATGTTGAAGATCTGCGATATTTTCAAAGCGCACGATACGTCCGGGTGCCGACACTTGAACTTCATCAAACTCAGTACTGCGATGAGTTTTAGGACCTACTCCAATAAAGGCCCCACTATAGAAGGGCTCACTTATAGAGTGGGCCGAGCGCTCAAAGCCGCCCCCTACAATCACCTTGGAAAAGTACACATAACTCTCACAGAGAATGCGCGGGTAGAGATTGACCACCAGATGAGCGTCATTAATGAGACTCTCACTCACTTCACCCAGGTGAGGCCCGATGGCCACGACTTTGAGGTCTGCGCCCATCAGATCTGTTATTAACTCGCGCCATAATAACTCAGCGGCGCGCCCAATCTTGTGAGGGGCAATCCAAAGGCGCAGGGCCTTGGTGCGAACGAGCTGAGTGAACATCTCACTTTTAGCGAGATACTCAAAGTCGCTAGGCCATCCTGAACCCAAGAGCACATTGTGTTCGCGATCGAGTCTTTCAAATAGCTTTCTTAGTTGGCCAAGTCCTAGGTTGTCAAACTGAGTGGGAGCGCACTTTTGACGATCGATAATCGTAAGTGGACGAAGATCGCCAATCATCTGCTCTACATCTCTACAGAGTCCGATACTTCGGGCGCGCTCTAGCTCCAACTCACTACTCCAGACGATGAGATCAAAGAGCTCGAGAACTGGGCGGTAAATAAAACGCGCCAGCAAATAGGCCTTATTTTTAAGAGTGGCATTGAGGAGCACCAACTTTCTCTCTCGTGCAAGTAGGAGAAGCTCGGGATAGAAGTCGTAGCGACAGAGAAAAACGACCGGAGCACTTGACCACTTGAGGATTGATTCGCTTTTGCCATCAGTGAGAAGCTCAAGGCGCTTGGTTCTAATGTAGCCTTGAGAGCGCTTTTCCAGCCCCTGCATTTCAGCTTCAACTGAAGGGCTAGCATAGAGAATATCGACGGCGCCTCCCTCATTTAATAGCTCTCTCACTAGCGGGGCGACCTGCTCCCACTCTCCTTGGGAACTGATCTCAAAGAGGGCCACCGCCTGAAAATTCTCAGGTGAAGGCCGGTTTTGACGCTCAAAATTGACCCGAGATTTCATCACGAAGCGCAGTAATGGGGCAAGCAAGAAGAGCCTGATAAACTGAAGGAGGACCAGCAAGGTGAAGGTCTTCATAGCACTGCGTCTAACTATTTTTGGTGCCATAATGTCACACTCTGACCTGACAACTTATTCCTTTCTTAAGGCAAAGGTAAAGATTGTGAACTAATTTTGACATATTCTTACATTTCCCAAGGAATTTTAACTCTGCCACTCTTTCTTGTTGAATTCCTAACAAAATTAAGAGATTTTCACTCGAGCGTCAAAAGATATGATTTGGGCCGGCTTAGATTTATAGACCAAAGTAGCTATAAAAATTAAGTAACCAAATAATATCCCTTGCGCTAAGAAATTGAATTTTGCTTATACAACGACACAAAAACCAACTAAAAAACTTTGTAATCGGCATTACACACAAGGGAGAGAAGAAGATGAACAAGAAAATTTTAGCACTCGGACTGTTCGCCGCAGTTTTGAGTTCAAACGTTATGGCCCAGTCAGAAGCAGTCACTGCTCCTTCTGAAACAGCAACGAGTTCAGCAACAATTGCCGACTTTTATAACAAGCTAAAAAATGGCCCAGTTCACCTAAGCCTTCTTTCAGGTATTGAGTCTATGAAGACTCTTGAAAATGATAGCTACGTCTATGACGGCTACTCAACTTTCCACCTTGCAACAGTTTCTGGAAAAATTACTGATAAAGATAGCCTCTCAGGAACTATCTACTACCGCACAGACGATCCACAAAATAAAGCTGGTTCACAAGAGTGGTACCGTGCCTATGTAACTTACAAGCGCACTCTTCTTAACCAAGCCGATGCTGGCGTTGGCGTCTACGCTGAGATGTACGCTCGCTACTACCCTACTTACTCACGTCGCGCCGCTGGTAACAACAACGGCATGATCCGCCCTGCAATCGCTGTTAGCCGTTCATTTGACAGCGGTCTCTACCTAAGCGCCAAATACCACCAAGCCTTTAACGTAGCTAAGAGCGGAAAGTCTGAGCTCGAAGGTCGCTCAACTGGTTACAACTACCTCATTACAACTCAAGCTTATAACTTTACAGACAAGCTTTCAGTGAGCTTTCTTCAGGAATGGGCCCACTACAATAACAAAGGTGATTCTAAGCAAGAAGGCGGAGACATGATCGCTTCTCTTGAGCTTGGCTACCAACTTCACCCACAAATCTATGCTGGTGTTTATACGACTGGTTACGTCATGCAAGAGCACGACGGCAACCTTATCTATGAAGACTTCAGCAGACAGCTTACTTATGGCTTTAACATGAGTCTTACTGTCTTCTAATTTGCCTAAATCACGAAGTTTTTAGAATAAAGGCGGACTTATATAGTCCGCCTTTTTATTTTGAGCAGAAAACTTATCCTCCCCGCGAGAATTCTCCATCAAAGGCCTCAAATCGCCTCCGAAATGCCCGATAAGTCCTAGGTAACAAGGCTACGGGAGTCTTCTATGAGCGAACAAGTAAATGTAAATTGGGAATTGCTGGCCACAGAGCTAGAAAAACTCATTGTCGATCCAACGGAGCAGCAGCTTCGCTCATTAGAGATCAATGATCTGGTCTACCTTAAAAATCAAAACTCAGACGACTTAATTGGCCCCTTTGAAAAGAGCGAATTAAAAGTAGAACTTGAAAGTGAAGAAGAAATCCTCACTGAACTACTCGTTTGCAATGCAAGTGATGACTGGCAAGGAGTTGGTCCATGGACACCGCTAGCGAGTGCTCCATTCTTTCAAAGAAGACGCCCTCAACTTATGAGTACCGGAAGTCTTGAGTCGATGGATGAAAATTCATTCTACGTCTTAAGAGACGGGTCAAAGTTTGGCCCAATAAGCTACGAAGAACTAAGAGAACTCTCCTCACAAAAGGAACTCCTGGCCACAGATCTCATCAGTGTTGATGGCGGTTTAACCTTTGGAAAGCTCTACGAGTGGGACGAATTTGATCGTCGAAGCCTAATGACAACAACGCTTCCACAAAGACCCAATGAAGACTTTCTAACGCTTGGAAATATTGAAGTCTTAAAGGACTTTAAGGCCAAGACTGAAGTCGCTGAAGACGCAGAAGCGATGGCCAATCTCGCTTATGTAGGCGCAGTGAAAACTGGCAAAGTGCTCGCTTGGAATCCTTCTCAGATGAAGAGACAAAAGTCTGATGAAGATTCAACACAAGAGATTCAGGCCAAGCTAGAAGACACTACGACCAATGCTGTTAGTGCGTATCTCTATGCGATGATGTTTGCAGTTTCAGTCATTGGTATTCTCTACATGGGTCTCACCTGGCAAACTCCAAGCGAGAGTGTAGGAATATCGAGAACACCAGCAAATTTTGATGGCCCAGCAGATGATGAGATTCCAGCGGATATAAAGGCAGTGCCGACACAAAAACTTCCTACAACTCTCACTCCCATAGAAAAAATTCCGGCCAAGCAAGTCGATCGCGCCCTCGATCTAACGAAGAGAAAGGTCACTCCTCTAGGTGGAGGTCCATCATTTAGAGAATCAAATTCATTTAAAAAAGCGCTCCAAGACAACGCGCTCATTGAAGAGGAAGGCTATAGCTACGATGATGGCAGTGGCCCACTAGAACAAGATCCAGTTCGCTCTCAGGTCTCAAAAGAAACTTTCGACCCAGAACTCTCTCCAGTAGAAGAGTCTCTCGCTGATGAACCCTATCCCGAAGAGCTCTCAGGCCAAGAATTTGATTCAGCGCCTGCGAGAAAGCCGGCCAGCGTTTCGCGTGGCAAAACATGGGTGGATGACGCAATTGATGCAGACCAAGGTTTTGAGGGTCAGGCCGCGGATGCTCCGGTTGAAGAGTATTACGAATCTGAAGACTATTAGAAATTATTTTGTGTTAAAAAAACCCCTGGCGGGAGGAATTCCTCATGCTATAAATGAGGAATGAGAAAAGAATTATTTGCAGTTAATACTGAAGATCTAAGCACTTTGCGCCCACCAGCTTTCCCGGGCTCATACTTTTTAAGCTTTGAAGGTATCGAGGGCGCAGGCAAATCAACACAGATTATCAAAACGAGACAGTGGCTAGAAGAGCGTGGTTTTACAGTCCACGTTTTAAGAGAGCCCGGTGGCACTGCTTTTGGCGAGAAGTTGCGCGGGGCCATCCTTGATTCACACTCGGCCATATCACCCATTGCAGAAGCCTATCTCTTTGCCTCATCACGCGCTCAACTTCTTGAAGAAGTTGTCATGAAAGAGCTCGGCAAACCAGGAACCATTATTATCCTTGACCGCTATATCGACAGCACCCTTGCCTACCAAGGAATTGGCAGAGAAATTGGGATGCAGACTGTGATCAATATTCACAAACCCTTTCCGCTACACCTGGTTCCACATCTCACTTTCTATCTGCGCATCGACCCTGAACTCTCTGAGCGCCGTCAAAAGGTGAGAAATGCTCCCAAGGACTACTTTGAGAGAAAGGGTACAGACTTCTACAAGCGCCTGGTCGCGGGCTATGACCACGCGGCCGAGCTCTTTTCAAATCGCATTGTCACAATTGATGGCTCACAAGACACGAGCTCTGTTACGGCGACACTCATTTCAAAACTAGAGAAATGGCTTGAACAGCAAAATAATCAAGAGAGAAATAGCTCAGAAGAAGAGGGAGCATAGAGTTGATGGCCACTTGGGACTTCTTTGCCAGTCGCCTTCTCGAGCTTGCTCGCGCTAAAAAGCTCCCGCATCTCTTTCTCTTTGAGGGCGACCAGGAGAGTACAAAGAGCTGGCTTCAAGATGAAGTTCTAAGCAAGCTCTATCCAAATGCGGCCAATCGCGAACAAAACTCTTTGATCCTCGCCCCGTCAGGTGAAAACTATAAACTCGAAGATCTTCAAGAAGACGCTTGGCGCTCATTCTTCTCCCACAGGCCAGACGTGGGAGACTATCGCTTTATTATTTTTGAAAAGAGCGAAGGACTAAGTGATCGAGTGGCCAATAGACTGCTCAAAGATCTCGAAGACACACCGGCTTGGCTATGTATTATGATGATCAATTCTGGTGCGGCCAAGGTGCTACCAACAATCAAATCCCGCGCTATCAAGTGGAGATTGCCCACCCCAAAACTTAGCACTGCAGAGAATGAGGAATTTGAGACGTGGCTCAAGCAAATTGCCGACAGCTCTCGCAGTAAAAATTATGGAGCGCTTCCCGACCTAATGCGACAAAATGAGTTTGATGAAACCAAACTTATGAATAAGCTTCACGACGTTTTTATTAAGACGGCCGAGAGCAGTGGCTATACTCATTGCGACAAGTGGCTAGAGCACCTTCGCTGGTGGCAAAAATCTGCGGTCTTTCACCAAACAAAGTGGGAGCGACTCCTTCCCTTTTGCGTCTTTAGTGCCGCAAAATTAGACTCCTAAACCATCCCAATTTATCAAGCGCTGTCCCTAGACAAAGCTAGTCATTCCCTGAAAAAATAATACATTAGCAGACTGTCAGACTTTTGCAGTCTGGCATTGAAACGGGAAGAAATTCATGGGGCTAAATGGGCCAACTGAATCAAATATAGAAACGGTTAACGATACTGAAGTAAACGAATCTGAACTTAATCTCTATGATGAAGAAAATCAGCAAGATCAAGATGATCAGGACGATGAAAGCCGCGACCAGAGGTTCACTGAAGGTGAGCCCCTAACCTTTATTCGCGTGCGCTTTCCAGGTAACGCAAAATCGCAACCATTCCTGCTCGGCAAGAGATCCTTTGTCTACGGCCAAAAGGTTCTTGCCATGAGTGACCGCGGTATGACCGTGGGCTACGTCAATTCATTTCCCTACGAGCGCCCTTTTACAAAGAGCATGCTCCCCTTGCGAACGATTTCGAAACTTGCCACCCAAGAAGAAATTGAAAGACAAACGGCAAGCCTCACTCAAGAGCGAGAGGCCACAACCACCTGCAATCGCCTGATTGAAAAGTATCGCCTCGAAATGAACCTCACACACGTTGAGTTCATGCAATTTGGTAAGAAAGTTGTTTTCTACTTCAACGCCCCCGCGCGCGTTGATTTTAGAGAATTAGTAAAGGAATTAGTTGGCATCCTAAAGATGCGTGTCGAACTCAGACAGATTTCTGTGCGCGACCGCACCGCTGCTCTTGGAGCAATTGGTGTATGCGGACTACAGACTTGCTGCTCTTCGTTTTTAAAAAATTACGGCCACGTCAGTATCAAGATGGCCAAGAATCAAAATCTCGCGCTCATTCCAAGCAAGATCAACGGCATTTGTGGCCAGATCAAGTGCTGTATCAAGTATGAAGACGAGGTCTACACCGACAAGCGCTCACTGCTTCCAAGAGAGGGCTCTTACATTGAAACGAAGAACGGCGATAGAGGTCGAGTTGACCGCTTGCAGATCTTTATTGAACAGTTTGATATGCTCACCGATCGCGGTGTAAGAAAGCGCTACGCAAGAAATCAATTTGATAAGTCGATTAAGCTTCCAGGCGACTGGAAATTCCCTGAGCGCTTTGATCACATCACCAATGAAACATCAACGGTGGTTGGCCTGGCCGAAGAAGAAAAGCTCCAAGCGCTTCGCTACCAACAAATGTGGCAAGACGAAGAAGACGATGAAGAAATCGACGACCTCGACTCTGAAGACGACAACGAAAGCGAAGATGACTCTGGCAATGACCAAGACAATGACTCGGACGAAGATTCAGAGGACTCTAACGATGAATCAGAATCTAGTGATGTAGATACTGATCTGGCACAGACTGATTCTAACGAAGGCAATGGCCAAGAGCGCCCCCAAGTCGATTCTCAAGAGCAGCAGCAAAGAGCTGAGCACCAGGGCAATCGCAACAGAAATAGAAATCGCAACAATCGCAACCGCGGGCGCGATCAAGGTGCGCCAAGACCGCAAGGCGATCGAGCTGAGGCAAGCGAGGGTGGTAATCGCCCCGCAGAGAGACAAAACGAATCTGGTGACCCACAAAAGAAGCGCCGAAGAAATAGAAATCGAAGACGCCCAAGAGGTCCTAAAAACGAAGGCTCAGGTAGCGAGGGTAACAACTCCTAAGTAGGGCCCAAGAGAGCTGTTGATGATAAAGAAAATCATTCACACCAGTGATTGGCATCTCGGAAAAAAGCTCTACCAGGAAGATAGAACAAACGAGCACCAAGCCTACCTTGAATGGCTGCTGAATTATGCTGCCCAAAATGAAGTAGACGTTCTCATTATGAGTGGCGATCTCTACGATTCCCCCAATCCGCCGCACATTGCCCAGCGAGCATACTATGACTTTCTCGCTCGCTGGTTTGAGCACTCTCCCAAGAGAGAGGCCTATATCCTTGGGGGAAACCATGACTCGGGTCCACTAATAAATGCCCCAAGCTCTCTACTTGAGAGCGCACTAAAAGGTGAGCGCCTAAAATTAATTGGAAGTTTTGAGCCTTCTCGCTGGGAAGACTTTGTCATTAAAACAGAGTGGGCCACAATCTGCGCCCTTCCCTATTTTAGGCTTCACGAAATATTAAATCTTACCAAGAAGTTCTCAACCGACTCTAGTACACCAGAGGACGATCAAACCGAATCAATAAAACTCTTAAACACGTTAGAGACACTTTTTTCTAGGTGGAGAGAGCAGAGTGATCAAAATAAAGTAAAAATACTCATGGGCCATCACGTCTTTGGGCCATATATGGCGAGTGGCTCTGAGCTTGGAGTTCCTCTATCTGGTCTAGAGACAATTCCTCTCGGTGTCTTGGGCGCATGGGACTATGTAGCGCTTGGGCACATTCATAAACCGCAGGTTATGAACTTTGAAGGGACACCCGTAGTCTATAGTGGCTCTCCACTAAGGATGCGCTTTAGCGAGCACGAAAAGAAGAAAATTTCTTTAATCAAGATAGATACCCAGAATCAAAAACTCGACTACGAACTAATCGATATCCCGGCCTTTAGAAAGCTCTATCGCTTAAAAGCGAATAAGCAAAATATTGAGGCAAAAGTTAATGAGATTATCAAAGAAGAGCAGAGCAAGAAGACGACACTCACGAGCTTCATTGAAGCGGAACTAGAATGTGATTCTCCCTGGATTGGCGCGGCCGATGAGATTCGCTCACTCCTAGAAGCTGGCCTAGATGTAGGCGAGGATCAAATGCCTCGCCTTCTCTCAGCTCATCACCGCGTGATGGGTCAGATAAGTGAAGAAATTGCTCCAGTGAGAAAATCACAATTATTCAACTTGGGATCTCTCAATTTAACAGAGTTATTTGAAAAGTATTATTCTGAAAAATATCCAGAATCATCTCAAGTTCCTATCGAAATAAAAGACCTCTTTCACGAGCTTTTAAAAGAGCAAGGAGAGAGCGATGTACATTGATAAACTCATAGTCAGAGACATCGCCTCCCTTCGTGGAGAGCATGTCATTGAATTTAAAAATATGCTCGCCAAAGAGGGACTCTTCGCCATCACTGGTCCGACAGGTTCAGGTAAGAGCACACTTCTAAGTGCCATATCCCTTGCCCTCTACGGACAAGGGGCAAAGAAGGGACTCGCGGCAAAGGATTACGTCTCCGAAGGAGCTGCGAGTGCGGAGGTCACGCTCTATTTCAGTATTGATTCAAAGAATTATAAGGCCTACTGGAATTGTGCGGTTTTAAAAAAAGATGGAACCCCAAGAGCTAAGCCCATTACCAAAACCTACTTAGAGGACTTGAGCACTGATCAGGTACTTGAAGTGGGGGCCAGCGAAGTTATCAAGTTAACACTCGATCAATTTAATCAGTGTGTAGTCCTGCACCAAGGTGAATTTGCGAAATTTCTCACCAGTACTTTTAGTGAGCGCAGAGTTATTCTTGAAAAACTAGTCAATATTTCAGGGCTAGAACTAATTAAGGATAATTTTGTTCTCAAATACCACACTTTAGACAAAGAAATTTCGGCCCTAAAAGAGCGGGCCCAAAGTAGTGAAATCTTTTCAAAAGAAGAGCATATTGAACTGACAAAAAGTCTAACAGCTTACACAAGTGAGCTGGAGCTCAAAGAGTCCTCATTAAACTTTATATTAAAAATTGAAAAACTCATTGAGAAGATCAGTGAATATAAGAAAGTCATTGATGAGACGACACAAAAAGAAAGATTGGCCACAGAAGCGCTTGAAAAGGGAAGTCGAGAATATCAAGAAGTATTTAACGACTATCAAAAACATGAGGCTGCTTTAAAAGAAATGGAATTAAGCTGGCATGAGCAGCGACCAAAAGTGCTTGCGGCCATTGAATGCAAGCGCAACCTCGCTCAAAACCAGTCCGAAATGACCAACGAAGTAAATGAACTCTCAGAAATCTCAGCGAGAAAAATTGAATTAGAAAAGAAACTCGAAAATATAAAAAGAGAGATTGAAAGCATCGTTTTTCTTTGGAGTGGAACTCAAAATGCCTATATCGCCGCACACGCGAGCGAACTACTGGGTCACCTTGAGGAGCTCTCAAAAAATCGAAGTGAAGACTCAAAGACTCTGACAGAAATCAATGCCTACCAATCACAGCTCGCTGAGATTACGACGAAGGCCGCTGAGTTAAAGGCAAGCCCAGATTTACTAGCTGACGAAGAGATTCACTCAGTGAAATCTCTCTTAGAAAAGTTAACTCTTGAACTTAGTGAGCTCGCAGATAAGAAAAGTAGGGCCGAGCATAGAGTAGAACTCTCACAAAAAATAAAAACTCAGCTACAAACTCTAGAACAAAGCCTCGCGAGTCTTTTAGAGGTAAGAGGGCCAGTGGCCGCTCAAGAATTAAACCAAAACATCCTTAGAGAGCAGGAAAACCTTGAGCGAGCACGTTTACTTCTAGGTCAATATGAAACGATTGAAAATCTTTGGCACAAAAGCGTCGAACATGGGGTATGTGAACTCTGTGGCAATGACCATCCAAAGGCTCCCAGAGTCCCTCTTGAGGGCAAGGATAAGCTCATAAGTGAAGTCTCAAAAATGGAGACCGAACTTACTCAAACAAAGAACCAATACGAAAAGCAACAAAAGTTAGAGCTTGAAGTCAAACAATTAGAACTAGAAAAAAGCCGTCTAATAAGAGAACTTGAAGTTTTAAATCCAGTCGGTAGCTCTACAGAGGCTTCTCTCAATGAGCTTGAGACCATAAAAAAGACCATACTCTCACAAAGTGAACTTAAATCCGCAAGCGAAGAGAAACTAAATAGAGACTCAAAGCAGAGGGCAAGTCTACAGGGTCTCAGAGAGAGTTACGTAAAAATTAATAAAACCTTGCAAAACCTAGGTGATAGGAAAAAGGAAAACGATAAAGTATGTTCAGAGATTCTAAGTACAAATGAATTTTTAAAAAACTCGCTAAACAAAGATATGGATCAACTAAATCCAACAGAAATCGCGAAGCTTAGAAGCTCCATCTATCATGAAAAGACGCTGATAGAAAAAAAGCGCCATCTCGAGGAGTCCATTAAAGACAATTTAAACCTTCTTAAAAAAGATGAAGAGCGAGCTCTTGAGAGAACTTTAAAAATTCAAAAGCTCAAAGAGACTCGAAGTAAGCTAGAGCTCAACTTGCCCGAGCAATACAAGGAAGTTGATCTTAATAACCTCCTTGAGAATCGGGATACAGATCTCAAGCGCACTCGCGATGAGCTATGGAGCGAGGGGCAGAAATTGGCCGAGAAAAAGCTTGCCTGTGAGCGCGCGCGCGAGGCCATTGGACATATCAAAGACAATCTCAAGATTGCCTCGGAATGGATTTTAAAGCTAACTAGTAACCTCACCGAATTGTCGCCTTCAGTAGATGAGCAATTTAACTGGAATTTGAAATTAAAAGAAATCGCCACAAAATTTACAAGTAGCCATCTCGATTTCAATCAAATGAATTACGATCAAATCCTCTCGCTGCTTCAAAGCGAATTGAAGCCAATGAGAGAGGGACTCAAAGAGCAAAGAGATGCGGCCCAAACTGCCCTAGTTCAAACCAAGAGTAAGCTAGAGCTCTATGATAAGAAAATGCAAGAGGCGCGTGAATTCTTAAGTAAGCTCATTGATCTAGAAAAGAAATTTGCTCTAATGACCACCATGAAGGACTTCTTTTGGAGAAACGATTTTAAAAATTACGTGCTCTCCATGATTGAAGAGGAGCTCATTTATATTACCAATGAAGAGCTCACGAAACTTTGTGAAGGAAGATATCAACTAAGTTCAAGAAACTCGGCCAATGGGCCAGAATTTGTCGTCATTGATAAATGGATCTCCCTCACAGAGCGCAAAGTTGCCTCTCTCTCTGGTGGTGAGACATTCATGGTGAGCCTTGCGCTCTCGCTAGGGCTTGCTGAAATGACGAGAGGAAAGACGCAAATAGATTCCTTCTTTATCGATGAAGGTTTTGGCTCCCTCGATGGTGAAACTCTCGATAGTGTGACCGAAGTCCTTCTAGGACTTAGAGGCAGAGGTAAAACTATTGGGGTAATTTCTCACGTAGAGGCACTTACGGCCAGACTGCCAAGGTCTTTGATCTTAAGTAAGCATACTGGTGGTCAAAGTACCCTGGCCTATCAGGAATTGGTCTAGAACTGCTTTTCAAAGTTAACACAAGAAGGCAGGTGATCACTAGAGGTCATCTCATCCATAACCTCTGTTGCAATAACATCTAGGCCCCGTGAATAGGCCCGGTCAAGTAGACCGAAACTCCCAGCGCGCGGGTCACGAGGTGAATCATAGGCAAATTCAATCTCTTTAATTCCATATCGACCAAGAACATTGGCTATCAGCTCTGTTCTGGTAAAAAACCAAGTATTAAAGTCACCGGCGATTACTATTGGTCCTTCATGCGCAGAGACCATCTCGGCGAGCTCTTGCATTTGAGCGGCAAAGACATCGAAGGCCACAAAATTGAGTGCATGAACATTGACGACTAGAAGATCACTACCGGCCAAATCGACGTGGGAAAAGAGTATTGCTTTGGGCGTAAAAAGACCAAACTCATATGAATCAGAAACTAGAGATTTGCTCTTAGTTTGAGCGACATCAGAGATTGTTGCTACCCCAGTAGTTCCCCACGACTTCGCAAACTTTCCATTATAAAGTGATTGAAGATTTTTTTTGGTATCAACTTCTTGTAAGAGGAGAAGATCTGAGCGGTCTTTAAGCTCTTTAATATCTCTAAGTGTCTGTTCACTGTCGACTTTATGGATATTCCAAAAGCAAAGTTCAAAGCGAGACTCAAGGGAAGTCTTAGATGTACTTCCCCATGAGACAGTTTGGTTAATCTTTGCAACAGCACTTGAAAGAGGGCAGATAAGAGCGAGCCCCAGAGCGAGAACAGTGAAAATTGGCATTTTCATATGACTCCCCTGTTAAAATTTAAAACGCGCGATAACCGGATCGTGATCGGATAGCCTTCCCATATAGTCAGAATTAATATGAAGTGGCTCAAACTCTGGGTTCATCTCTAGGAGGTTGTAGCTCGCAAAGATGAAGTCGATGGCCTGAGAATTGCCATTATAATTTGTTGTGTAGCGCTGATTGCTTGGAACTAAGTCACCATAGTGCATGAGGTTTTTAAGTTCATTGCCTTCCAATATTCTCATCGCAGATTCTTCAATATGAGCGTTAAAATCACCCACAACAAGAACGTGATTGCGCGGATCTCTCTTCACAAGTAATTCGACAAAATCGCTCATCTTAGTGGCAAGCTGTTGTCTTCTAGTCTCACTTCCTAGATAGGCCGGCTGCTCAGCTCCCCATAAAGAGGCATCCCCGAGCTTTGAGTTAAAGTGGTTGGCAATGACAATCACTCGCTCACCACGAAAGGTAAATTCTGCGGCCAAGCTCTTTCTGGTGTGCTCAAAAACTTCATCATTTGGAAATACGCGACCTGGATTATTCTCTAGCGAGCCATCCTGCATGATGCGAGTTTCAGTAAGGGCGTCTGCATTACCTCTTGGAGTAAATCCAACGCGGTTTTCATTATAGATGAAGGCAACGCGAATATTTCCACCTGGCTTACCGCCCTCACCGTTCATAATTGGATCAATATTAAGCGCCTTATACTGAGCGCCCGGACAATTAAGATGTGTAAGAAGACGCTTGAGAGTCTTACCTGCACCTGAGTCACCAGCAAAGTCATCTCCGTTGGCATCTTGAATTTCAACGAGACTCACAATATCAGGGCACTTCAGATTGAGTGAGATTGACTTTGCAATCTCTCTCAAGCGCTCTTTTTGGTTCCCTGCAAGGTTTTCCACGTTGTAGCTCGCCACAGTCAATTGATCATCAGTAGCGACTAGCTTAGTAATTGGACGATCTTCAAGCTCTGTGCGAGAAGTGGCACTTGAGGCGTAATCGGTGATGGCGGGTTGAGACTCGGGCACAACGATAGCGTAGTCGCCACCGCCAAAGAGATTCTTTTCATAACCCATCACACCTACGATATCGCCAGAAATTACGTCGCCCACATTAAAGTAGACGTCTGTGGCAATACCATTTGAGAAGTGATTTGAAAGAACTTGAATGATTTCAGGATTAAAATCATCTCTGAGTTCATCAATGATAATTCCACCTGCATCAGTCAAGAGTTCATTTGATTCAGTCGCATCGGCCACCAGGTAGAGATTGAGATAGCCCTTTGGCTTAGAACTCTCATACTCTTCATTACCACCACGAAAGCCAACCAAACGCGGATTAGAAATGGCAACTCTCATACCCTCTAGAGATTCATAGAAATCAATTCCATCTTTAAGGTTGAGTTTTGGTTTGAGATTGAGATTTCCGCGATAGGTAGAAATCTTATCTTTAGGAATATCTCTGCCTCCAAGACCAAGTTTAATAGGTTCAGGAAGGGCTTCACCTTTGCGTATGACTTTAAAAGAGCTGATATCGCGAAGACCAGTTCGGCCAAGACCATTTGAGAGGACCTGCTCATACACAGTGCCACTCACTTCAATCACATCACCTAATTCAAGCACTACCCCAAGACTTCTAAAGTGGAGGTGTAGTCCCTCAGAAGTAAGAGGGTTATTGTCAGGAGTTAGGCTCTGAATAAAAGCTTCCTCGCCACCTGGATACCACTCAACACTACCAACAGCAGTGACAACACCAGTAGTTGTTACCTTATGGCCATAGATTGGTGAACGGTGAGATTCGCCTTGAATTTCTGCAATTGTCTTTTGACCAAGATCTTGTAAGACACCCTTAGTGACATTGGCCCTTGGCTCTTTAAGAAACGGCCACTCGCGACCACTACTTAGGTAAGAGCGAAGCGAGTCCTTTGCACTGATAAAAGAAGACTCAACAAAGTCTCTAAGCCCAAGTCCGTTTCTGTACTTATAGCTAGGGAATGTTGCCCCACTAAAGTAGTAGTATTCACTAACGGCCACGCGGTAAATGCGATCATCATCCCACTTAACTCCGCGCTCGAGTTCAAAGTATGAATATTGCTTCCAACCACCCACATAGTGAATGTGGTAGCTCATTCCGGCCACCTGAAGATCAACTTCATAATTATCTTCAGAGCGCTCTTCAAGAAAAGCACGAATATCGCGACCTTTCATATTTCCAACGATAAATTGATCCTTCACACCATCTGGATAGACAGACATGAGGGAATCCTCATCATTAGAATCCATAGAGGTTCTAAGAAGTGTGGGCGTGCCTGAATTTAAAAGGCGCGAGGGATAGAAGACAATATCTAGATCATTCGTCTCTTTAATGGCCGTGGCAATAAGATTGCCCTCTGGTACCGATCCCTTGGTGCGTACGTCTTCTGTGGCGATAACAAAGTTATCGTTTTCAAGTCTATAGGCCTTATCTGAACAAGCAGCAAGACCTAGAGAGAGTAGTAGAAGAGCGTATTTTAAATTCTTCATAGTACCCCTACTCGCTTACCTGAACAAAGCTGGCATCATAGATATTCCACTGGGGAAAAACATTGTCGCCTGTTGCGTATTCAAATATTAATTTGGCCTTTTTGCCAACCCAAGAATCTGAAAGCACGAGGGCTTCGGAAGTTACAATGTCAAAATTGTCACCAGTTGGAGTTGTTTTAAAGAGAATTTCTTCTTCATTTCCACTTGAATCGGCGAGAAAAATCTTTAGAAGTTTCTTGTCATGATCGGCCGGCTTATAAAAATTAAAATTCTGGGTGACTTTAAGAGCAACTTTAGAACCAGCTGAAGCCTTTAACTCAACTTCTGGTGAAATGAGGCGAACCACCCCCTCTCTCTTTGGTTTAAATCCGGAGATATTGTAATACTGGCGATTGTCGCGGCTTGTGAGCTTAAACTCAGCAGGAGTGCCACTCACATTACTTGTGGTAAAGCCCTCTGCCCCAAAATTGAAATTAAATGCGGCAATTGAATCACCAGTTGGCGTACTTCCGGGAATATCAAATGTTACTTTGTAGCGCTCGAAACTGATCTCATCGCCTTCCCCCACAAAAGAGAGAGTGGCAATTTCCCAGTCGTGATTATCGCCTGTTTGACTTGTAAACTTCATGCCTACGACAATGTCACTACCAAAGTATTTTGCTAAATCATAGGGACCTGAGACAACATCAGTCCACTCGCCGGCAGGAATATTTGCAAGATCGGCCCTTTCTAATTTCTCCCAATTAGACTTAGTGGGATCTCCCCCATTGTAGTCGGTTGAAATGAGAATTTCCATTTGATCAAATTTGGGATTGCGAACAACTTCTTTTACAACTAGCGAGAGTGTGTCGGCATTTTTTATCTTATACTTTGGTGAAAGTAACCATGACTCGCCCTCTTTAGAATTCGCAGAGATCTTAGCAAATTTTGGACTTGAGCCAATCTGAAAATACTCCCAAGCAGGCGCTTCTGCGCTCATTGGAATTTTCACAAAAGGAGCGAGTTGATTATCTTCAATTGCACTCACAAGAAGCGGCTTCGCTCTAGGGGAGACGGCCTTGAGTTCACCTGCGCCAACGAGATCAAATTTATTAATTTGCCAGCTAAGATACTGGCGTCCAACGACACTTGTATCTTCGTTAAAGACGAAAGCAACCACAGTTTTTTCACTAATATAAGAAGAGAGATCCACAACAGCACTCTCAACTGTATGAAAATCCACTCCTGTTGGCATGACTCCAAGACCAGCAGAGACATCAACCCAGTCTTCTAGGTTGAGCGCATCTCCATCTTCATATTTAGTAGAGACCATTACTTTAAAGACGGTTTGATTAATCAACACGCGGTTAAAGGGATCGTTAAAGCGATCATTCTTTTCCATACTTGTGTTGTGAGTAATTTTAAAACCAGGATTTGTCATTTGAGTGAGATCAAATGAGGGAGAAATAAGCCAAGCTTGATTGGTCTTACCGGATTGTCTCACGCGGATATAACTCTTATCAAGAGAGACCCCTGTCGACCACTCTGGTCCCGTAGTCTGGGTAGCAAAGGGAGCAACATCATCGCTAAAGGCATAGCTAAATTGAGTCCAGGCGAGATCGTCTAAAACCACACCAGCTGCGCGCGCCGATTCACTCACCACATTGCCAAGGTCGCGGTAGAACTCAGTGAGAACACCCATGTCGCCACGGAGGATATAAAGACGCTCTAGTTCTTTAAGAGCGCGGTAACCAAGTTCAATCCCCAGGCGATCTGTATTATTTCTTCCAAGACGAATGAGAGCACTTCTAGCATCTCTTAAAGAAGCAGTCAGACCATTGCGATCTCGCTCAGAACTAGAGCGAAGTAAGCGACCTTGAGTCACGGCCTCTTGAATCTGATCGGCTTCAGAGATGAGCTCTCTATTAGCTCCAACCGTATCGACAGAACCCACCTCCGAGTCTCCACTACATCCAGAGAGAAGAGGAAGACCTGCTAGGCTAAGAAGAAGTGAAACTGTGATGAGTTTTTGTCTTTTCATATAAACCTACTTAATAACCTTTGAGCCATCAAAGTTATAAGAAACAATAAGATAGAGCAGAAAGTCGTTTTTCTTAAAGCTTGAGAGTACGCGATCGGCACGCACATCAGAGCTGTTGCCAAAAACAGCGTTATTGGCCTTTAACCATTCAAACTCAGGATTAATGGTGAATTTGTCATAGACCTTATAGAGACCAAGGCCGAAGCGATTAAGTCCACCATGTGAGAGCGCCTCATCGGCGGTTCTAAGTGTATGAGCTGACTCGCGCTCTTTAAAAATAAAGTTCTTACCTTGGTAGCGATAAAAGGCATAAGGAAGAAAGCTGTCGCTGAGCTTATGACCTACCTTAAGTGCATAGGCACTATCAGTCTTTCCAACCCAATTTTGAGTATTGCCATAATAATCAGAGTAAACCGGTTGAAAAGGTGATGTTTGCTCAAACCATGTTCCTGTGCGGCTTAAGCGGTAAGGAGCTTTGCCGGCCTTAGTGACTGTGATTTCACCTTCTATAAAGAGATCAGAAGCAAGACCACCTGGAAGACCGAAAGTAAAGAAGTTAAGCGAGGCGGCCGCTTCTAGAAGTGAGCCCGTCTCTTCTGACTTGTCGTGACCTACGGCCTCAAGACTAAGCCCCTGGCGATCACCTCTATAGCGAGCACCAAATTTGTAACCAAAATCTTGACGGCGCTCCCAGCGATCAGCTGCGCGATTAGATGTGATATTGTAATTTGCATTGGTTGGATAGAGGTAGGTTGCAATCCCGGCACCGGCGTAGAGTTTAAGACCTTTAAGAAAGGTTGGCTCAAAGCTTAGTTCCAATCCAGGGATAGTTTTTTCAGCGACCTTCTCCGTCCCAAGCTGAGTGTTATTCACAGTGCTTGGAGAGCCATCAATATAGTAGATACGGGTGACGTCATAAGTGTCAAACTCAACCCCAACCTCGCCATCAAAGTTAAAGGGATAGAAAGTTAGACCAAGACCTTCATCACTCTTGTAGCCGAGAAAGGTTCCCTCGCTATCGAGATCAAAACCAATACTCGTGCCACCACCATCATTTGAGTTGAGTTCGGTGTCGATTTGAACTAGGAAGTTGCCGCGCTTGTGGCCTCCCAGGAGTTCAAACTTAGAAGTCTTATTGTTAAAGCGGTTGTCGACAGGATCAGTTTCAAAACGAAAGCGACCAAAAGTATTTTCATCGTGCTGGTATCTAATGGCAGCATCAATTTCAACTTGATCACCTAGCTCTGTCTTCTTTGAGCGTGAATAGACATATTCCTCATAGGAAACTTTCTCTAAAAAGAAACCAGTGGGAACTTGCTTTTCACCAAGTGAAGCAGACGTTTCAAGTTTATCTTCGGTTGGAAGATCTTGAGCGATAGCGCTAGCAATGAGCGATGAACAAACGAGCGGCAGTAAGAGCAGTGAGCGGTTCATGAGGATCCAATGTTTGGGGCCATCCGAAGAGGACCTGCAATTTAACTTAAGTTATGAAAAAGACTTACCGCAATCTAATACTTAGGGGTGTTAAAGGCAAAGGAAAGGTCCGCCTTTTGAAAAGTTTTCACGACTTGTAGGTGGGAGTGACACCCTAATATTAGGGTTGTGTGGGCCTAGTCTTTAGAAAATGGACAAATGTCTAATTTGCTCTTGTAACTTTCAAGAGGTTTTATTTTGTCCGGTGTGAAGTGCTTGGTATGTTCGCGAAAACGCGAAATGCGCTTGGGGGTGTCGAATTGAACGCGCTTGAGGGTCTCGCGCACATCCCTGGCCCGCTCGGGCCCAAAAGTATAATTGAGGCAATCCAGTGCTCGGGTGTAATCGTGCAAGAGGCGATCGGCGTCCTCAGGGGCGGCGCCATTTAAGAGCAGTCCCTGATAGTTAAGGGCAAGAAAGTGCAGTGCCTTCTTCTCATCGGCCGAGTACTCACTCTTTAAAATCCAAGCCTCTACGTCGTCTCGAACCCCTGAGTGATCGTCGTCAGCGCCCCATAGAGTGCCGGCAACCTCATCCGGGTTAGAGGCCACAATGGATTGACTTTGATTATCGCGATTACAAGCAGCAAGCCCCAAAAGTATGAGAATCAAAAGAGATTGAATAAGATTTTGGGGCCATTGCTTCATTTAAAACTCGCAGTTCTTTGGCGTTCTTGGGAATGGGATGGTGTCGCGAATATTCTTAACACCAGTCACGTACATGACAAAGCGCTCAAATCCCAGCCCAAAACCAGCATGGGGAACGGTTCCAAAGCGTCTAAGATCGAGATACCACTTAAGTGCCTCTTCATTCATATGCATATCGCGCATGCGGGCCTGGAGTTTTTCAAGGTTTTCCTCACGCTGAGATCCACCGATAATTTCCCCTACCCCAGGCACGAGTACGTCCATGGCGCGAACAGTTTTTCCATCCGGGCCCTGCTTCATATAGAAGGCCTTCACATCTTTAGGGTAGTCAGTCACGATTACTGGCGCCTTAAAGTGCTCTTCGGTGAGAAAGCGCTCGTGCTCAGTTTGAAGCTCATGTCCCCAGATCGTTGGGTACTCAAATTTGCGACCAGACTTGGCGCAAATATCCATCGCTTCAGTATAAGTAATCTTAACAAAAGGACTCTTTAGAACGTGCTCTAGAATAGGAACGACCTTCTCTTCTCCCTTTTCTCTTCGCGAGTCAAGAAAAGCGAGGTCTGAGGGGTTGCGCGTGAGCACTGCTTGGATGAGATGCTTAATATACTCCGTGGCCAAATCGGCCACATTATCTAAGTCAGCGAAGGCCACCTCAGGTTCGATCATCCAAAACTCAGAGAGATGGCGAAAGGTGTTTGAATTCTCAGAGCGAAAGGTAGGACCAAATGTATAGACAGAGCCCATGCCACAAGCAAAGCACTCGGCTTCGAGCTGACCGCTCACAGTGAGGTTCACACTCTTTCCAAAATAGTCGCGCGAGAAGTCCACTTCGCCTTTGTCTGTGCGCGGTGGATTTTCCATAGAGAGAGTCGAGACGTTAAACATCTCCCCCGCCCCCTCAGCGTCGATCCCAGTGATAATCGGTGTGTTGATATAGTAGAAACCATTTTGGTTAAAAAACTCATGAGTAGCAAAGGCCAGGGTGTGGCGAATGCGAAAGATCGCGCCAAAGAGATTGGTGCGGGGGCGAAGGTGGGCCACTTCGCGTAGAAATTCAAGACTCGTTCCCTTCTTTTGAATGGGATAAGACTCATCAGCTCGACCAATAATTTCAACTTTAGTCGCCTGCATTTCAATATTCTGCCCCTTGCCTTGAGACTCGACGAGCTTGCCAGTTACGCACACGCTTGAACCAGTCAGCAGTGAGGCGGCATCGGCGTAGCCCTCCATTGAGCCGTCTAAAACAATTTGCAGACTCTCTTGGCATGAGCCATCGTTCACAACGAGAAAGGAGAAAGCCTTTGAGTTTCGCACAGAGCGAACCCAACCGCGAACCGAAGCTTCACGGTCCTTAATGTGATCAGCAACAATATCCTTAATCTTTAAAATCTCGCTCATACTCTTAGGCTCCAAATACAGTATCTTTAATTGTGAGAAGTTTATCTTTAGGAAGTCTTGGCCCAAAGCGAGTCACAAGTTCACTGGCGGCAGTTGTGGCCAGGCGTGCAGCTTCGGCGTAGGACTTTCCATGGGTAATAGCATAGAGAAAAGACCCGGCAAAGAGATCACCAGCGCCATTTGAATCAATTGGCTTTACTTGAGGGGCAACGATTTCAATATCATGCTCCCCATCAAAGACCAGGGCACCCTTGGGGCCTAGAGTGATAGCAAATGAGCGGGCATACTTCTTAAGTTCCACGGCCGCCTCTTCTACACTTTTGCAGCCCGTAAATTGCATCGCCTCAGATCCGTTACAAAAGAGAAGATCAACGCCGCTCTCTCCAAGCATTTCCTTTAGACCTTCAGCAAAGTAAGAAGTCATACTGGGGTCACTAAATGTGAGAGCTGTCTTTACTCCAACTGCCTCAGCGTGGGCCTTGGCCTTAATCGCGGCGGCGCGAGCATTGGGTGCAGTTACGAGATAGCCCTCAATATAGAGGTATTCACTTTGAGCAATTTCATCGAGCACAAGTTCGCGCTCGCTAAAATTGGCAGTAATCCCAAGGTAAGTATTCATTGTGCGCTCGGCGTCAGGCGTCACGAAGACCATGCACTTGCCCGTCTTGCCCTGTTCGCGCTCACTCTTAAGATTGGTCACGACCCCGTGAGAACTGAGATCGCTGGCATAGAAATCACCACTCTCATCGCTGGCGACCTTGCAAGAATAGAATGACTTCCCACCAAGAGCGGCCACGGCGATAATTGAGTTGGCAGCAGAGCCGCCACAGGCGCGCTTGTGTTGCTCGCCAGAGAGCACAGAGAGAAGCTCTGATTGACGCTCCTCTTCAACGAGTGTCATCACACCCTTTTCAACATTCATGCGCGCCAGATAGTCATCTGTGACTTCAAATTCCATATCGACTAGAGCGTTGCCGATCCCGTAGACGTGGTACTTCTTATTTGACGCGTGATTCATAGAAACTCCATATAGCTGTGATGAACGTAAGATATCCCATCTTAAAGGAGTGAGCACGGGCCCACAATTAAAAAATGTGATAAACTTGGGGGGTATTAACCTGATCCTTAAAGGGCGGAGATCATCATGGGACTTCCAGATTTTCTAAAGAAACAAAAAGAGCAACTCGAAGGACAAGTCAAAAAGAAGAAGGCCGATTTTCGTGAAAAGTGCATGGAACTTTTGACGCAAATTAAGTCACTCAATGAAGAGCGCTACCAGGAACTGGCAACGGTTTTTCATCAGCGCTATGACAAGGTCAATGTTCAGAAAAAGAAAATCCAGGGATTCTACGCCCAGCTCGTCGAAGAGCTTAGAAAGTTAAAATTAGACGCCGGCGAAACCATGGACGTCTTTGAAACTGTGGTTAAGACCACAAAGAAAAAAATCAATACCGCCATTGATCGCGTCTCTAAAGAAGTTGTCAGAGAAGCTGAGCAAATGAAAAAGGATGCCCTTAAAGTCAAGGCCGATGTAGAGCGCGAAGCCAAGCGCGTGGCCCGCGAAGTTGAACAAGAAGTTGAAAAGGCCCGCAAGGAAGTCAAGAAGAAGGTCAATACCCTGGGTGAGCGCGCAAAGTCTGCCGCCAGTGCCGCAGAAAAGAAAGTCACTAAGGCCACTAAGAAAGTAGAGAAGAAGAGCGCCAAGAAAGCACCTGCCAAAACCGCCAAGAAGGCAGAAAAGAAGACAGAGAAAAAAGTAGCAAAGAAAGCTGCGCCAAGCGCTGCAAAAAAAACCACCGCTAAGAAAGCGGTGAAGAAAACAGCGAAAAAGACGGTGAAGAAGGCGGCCCCAAGTACGGCCAAAAAGACTGCCAAAAAAACAACTAACAAAACAGCAAAAAAGACAACCAAGAAAAAATCCAAGTAAAAAAAAAGCCTCTCATCCGAGAGGCTTTTTTTTACTTCTTAAATTTCGTGAACAATATCAAAGTCTAGGACAATCGTCTCCTCTTGAGTCTCAAGAATGAGATGCGAGTAAATGAGATCCCCCCAATTATTGCCCTCAACGTAGATTGTCTTGGCGCGAAAGAGACCTTTTGTGTTGAAGAAGGGAAGAAGCAGTGAGCGAACAAGCTCCCCACACTTTCCAGTCTCATAGTCGTCACTATCATTAAAATCTTTAAATGCACTACAAAAAAACCCATCAAGACCTAGTCCAAGCTTAGAGATGGCCTCTTCAACTTTGGCGGCCGGGTCTTTCATATACTCAACCTCAATTGATTCGATATTGATGTCTTCCATATACTCAAGATCACTGAGAATTTCTTTGAGCGCGCTCGCGGTTGTAGCGCTCTTAGAGATTGAGAGGTTGAGCGTAAACTCTCCCTGATCGGCCGAGGGCTTAACAAGTGAGTCAAAGTGAGTTTGAAGATCAGAGGCATAGGCACATGAGAGACTAAGGGCGAGAATCAAAATTAACTTTTTCATATATAACCTTTGAATAATTATTATGGGCTTACTTCTCAATCTGGGAGCAGGCAGTCAAGGGTGACTACTCCTAGATATTATCTATCTATATTTTCTATTCGCTCTCGAGTTCAAAGTGATCGAGTACCACACAGTTTTCTGGCCCAACAATCACACCGTCTAAAAAGTATCCTGAATGTACACTGCCACTCACACGGTAGAACTCTAGATTTTCCTCAGTCTCATTGGTGAAGACCACAGTACCACGGGAGGTATTTACACTCTCACCCGGGGCCACAATGGAATCAAAGCGAATATTTAAGGGATAGTCCGAACGTATATTGAGCTCGGCCCCAGCAGAGAGACAACTCGCCTCAATACTGGTCACAAAAGCAAGAAGCAAAATTAACAATAATGTTCGCATGGGCGCCTCAGAGGGATAGTTTATTTGGTAGGCCTCTTATGCGCTATATGACACACAATTTCAAGATGTAAACGCAGGGGAATTGTTAGAATTTTGTGAGAACAACCCTATTTCCTTCTAAGCGCGCTAAAATGCTCAAAGTGCCACGGCCTAAAGGCCATCATCACCCCCATTTCTCGCACCCCCGGAGCGTCCTCACGTACAAAGCGCGACTCCTCTTCAAGCTCCTTTTCAAGAGTGCGCAGGCGGTGGCGCAATTTGGATATCAGAGTCGGTGTAAGTTTAATATTGGCAAAGCGTATGAAGTCACTCTCCCCACTAAAGCTATCTTGCAAGAAGCGCTCTCTTGCTAACTCAAAGAGCTTGGAGCCAAGTGGGCCTTCCTTTTTAAAGGCGAGTCCAGGGCCAAGCTTCATGCGAACGCGGTTATTGGCATGAAGTTCAATGAGACCAAGCTTATCGAGCTTTAAAAGTTGGCGCTCACACTTGAGCTTAGTCAGATCATACTTCTTTAAAATCTCACTTACTTTAAGCCCTGAATATAAGAGCGCGTAGAGTGAGAGCAGTTCAGGCTCCTTTGCCAAGGCGCTCTCTTGCTCGATTGTCATAGTAACTTCTGTGTCCTGCGCGTCCATGTCCGCGCGCTTAATGACTTCTGTAAGCGAGATATCAAAATGTTCACAGAGAAATTCAAGGCGATCAAAGGAGAGCGCCTTAGTGCTAAAGAGGCGCTTCACACTGGATTCTGAGAGATCTAGGGCCAGTGCAACTTCTTTATATGTGATTCCTCTTAACTTAAACGTTGCCTTGACTGCCTCTAGAAATCCACTCACCTGTGACACAGTTTCACTCCTTAGAACCATGGTACTGCTATTTAATACCATTTTAATTAGTATTGAATAATAGCACAAACTCACCGATCCTCTCAATAACTTAAGGAGGTCGCTATGCTACACAATCTATGGAACTACCTAGCACGTCCTCGTGGCCCATTCTTTGATCGCAAAGAGCGCCATGACTACTTGCTCTCTCAAGAGATTATGAAGTCTCAAATTCACTGTTTAACCCATCTTTAAGAAGTGCTCGTGGCCGTCAAATTTTCTGACGGCCACGGGGTTTGTAGACAGCTCCCCGCTCTAAATAATCAGTGCTTGGCCGTCTTTTACCTTGGCACCCGACTTGCTTCTAGTTCCCGGTAAGTAAACCCCCAACTAGGAATCCCCCATGAGAAGATCGCTCTTCTACTATGGCCTTGCTGGCCTTTTAACTAGCACCTTCACTCTCAGCGCGATGGCCTCTGACTTTGTCACAGGATCTCTCATTGAAAAAGATGGGCAATTTCTCATCCAAACTAGCGAGGGCAATCTTAAAATTAAGACCAGTGATCTCATTAAGAAATCACTTCCAAGTCTGATGAATCCAGAATTCGTCAAACAATCTAATAAAAGACCTTATAGTTATGAATTTAAAGGCGAGCTCTTAGGTGATGAATTTAAACTCGCCCAGGTGCCCACGAATGTGCCAGGGCCAGAGAGTATTCGCGCTCGTCTCGATTTTATTTCTCCCACAGGAAAGTATGAGATCAAGGGCAAAGAAGCGCGCTTTGGCTACACCAAAGTTCTCAATGGCTATGAATTTGATCTCACTTCAAAGAAATCACTGATTGGGCAGGACCTCATTATTGATGGCTTCTACGACCAAGACGGCGTGTTTGTCATGCAGGCGCTCACCCCCGCATTTCTCTTTAATGCCTCTAAAGCACCCTTCTATAAAGACGGTCACAAGTTGATCATGGACTTGATGCCAAAGAATGTGAATTCTCAGGCAAAGAAGCCCTTTCGCGTCACCCTCTTTGAAGGCCAAGGCCAAGGGGTTGAAAAAGGTGATCACGCCCTTATTGTGACTCTCTCAGGCCGTCAAGGCGACTCGTTTGGAAGTGTGAATGGACACTTTGTGGCGGGACTTGCCACAGTCAAAGACGATCTAAGCTTGCGCGGAGAAGTTTCAAACGCCTACGTGACAAACGGCAAGGATATTCTCTCGGGCAACACCGCCCTCACAAATTACTTTTCGCACTTAGTACAGGGTCAGAACGTATATCGCCCAACCTACACACTCATTGTCTATGGAATTGACTATAAGAAACTCAAGCAATTTAGAGATGCCCTAGAAGCCTCACATATTGAATTTAGAACCAAAGAATTGGATATCACGGGACAATTTAACTGCACCACTGAGACAGTCAAAGCACTTGCGGCCGCTGGAATTGAAGGCGACTACGTTCAAGTCACAAACTCAGTCTTTGGCGCCGTTACCATTCCCTTGCGCCTCTTTGGGGAAAATGGTGAGACTCTCAACTATGCCTTTGGAAATGATCCAAGTCGCTACCAACCTCGCCCGGCGTTTGAAAGTTTTGCCAAGGCCTTCTTAAATGACAAAGTGAGAGAAGAACTCGGAGTCAAGCGCGTAGACTACGTCTTCTATCCGCAAATTCCATCCAACAGACCTGTTGGTGGAATGGCACTTGGCTCAATTTGGAAAGTGAATAAGTACAAGAAGCTCTACGAAAAATATGAAGAAAATAAAGAGACGAAGCTACCTGTAAATATACTTCGTCTCAAGTTAGAAGAGATACTTCAGGAAATTCAGTAGAACTCTTTACTAAAGGCGCGCTCTAAGAGCTCATCAAACCACGGCAGGGCACGAAATCCAAAGTGTCCTCCGGTGGGGAGTTCGATGAGTTCGCCCTCTCTTAAATCGTGGCGAACAATTCCCTTTGAAAAATCATTATTAAGAAAGTCATCATCTGCGAGTAGAACCTGCACGCGGGCATCTGAATTCTCCCGGGCCATGGCAATCCAGTAGTTGAGTTTGCCCTTGGGTCCATCCACAATTTGCGCGGCCCCGCGATTATATTCTCTAAAGTATCTACTAAAGGACATATCCTTTCTCCAGCGGCGATACTTGCGAGAAAATTGTCCCCAGAAATTTCCTGGAATGGAATTGAGTTTCCACAATTTATCATAGAGTCGTAGCGAATTTATGAGGTTTACATGAAAGCCCTGAGAGGCCGCGAGCCCCATGGCGTCGCGCTTTGAATAACCTCTGGCATTGTCCATATCCACGCGGCAGATAGAGAGGTACTTGCGCGCCAACTTGGGCAGCCACATAGAAGTATAGTCCACCGTCTCATCGAGGACGGCGTCCAGGTTATTTAGAGACGCGCCTAGATCAAGCGGTGGAGAAATAATAGTGGTCGAATCAAAGGCGATCGCTTTTGTGGGATCACTCGCCGCAATCCCAGAGATCATGGCCGACAAAAAGGCACCATAGCTCACACCAGAAATGTGATACTCACCATTGCTATAGCCCTTCTCATTTAAGTAGCGATGAGCTTTGCGGTAGACATCATAGAGTGTGTAGGCCTCGGCCTCAATATGACCAGTGATGGTTTTTGGCTTTCGAGAAACGTATTGAGTACCCCAGGGGTTGGGCACCACAAAGACGTGATAGCCAAGTCTTGTAAAGCGATCGATGAAGTGCTTGGGCATCTTTTCATCTAGATTAGTGAAGGCGCCGGGAATGAAGAACATCAGCGGAGCTCGCTTAATCTTACCGCGATGATCAGTTACTAGCGCAAGCTTTGTTGGAAGCGTTCGGTAGTAGAGCTCATCGGTGGTGACATTCCAATTGACGAGCTTGGCGTGGATATTATTCCACTTGGGATTAGGTGAGTGACATGAGCCCCAAACAGTTGAGAGATACCCATCATCTACATCAAAGTCATACGAATTCTGATAGTCTAATGCGGCATCACTCCACCCGGCCCAAGCGCTCTTTGCCCCGAGGGCAAGCAGAAAAACTACTAATAGCACTGCGCGCATGACGACTCCTTTTGAGAGTGGCTAAGATACGAAATGATTCTTATTTCATTGTATCGAATAACATTTAGAGTCAGTTAACTCTGTGCGAGGGATCAAACTTTCCCCTGCATTTTATTCCGGGGCTAAACACTATGAGATCTATTCTTCTTTTATTGTTGCTCACCTTAAAACTTGAGGCCGCCGAGCTAACACTTGAGAGCTATGCCTTTAATAAGGAGGCCAAGTTTCAAACTGACGGTCTCCTCATCGTTAAAGACGGCCAGGTAATCTTTGAAAAGTACGCCCACGGTTTTACTCAAGATAAGCCTCACCTCCTATGGTCAGTGAGCAAATCCTTTGCCAGCGCCCTGATTGGCATTGCCACTAAGAAGGGAATTCTCTCTACTGAGACCCTCGCCCACACTCTGGAGCCACTCCTTAATCGCCCCAAAGCCTCAACTATTAGAGTGAAAGATCTCTTGCAGATGAGTTCGGGTATTGACTGGAACGAAGGATATGAGGGCAATCCACTCACTTCTAATGTCGTTCCCATGCTCTACCTTGAAGGGCAAAGGGATATGGCCCGCTACACTGCTGACCAAAAGATAAAGACCAGTCCCGGTGAGCGCTTTAACTACAGCTCTGGCGAGACCAATCTACTCTGTCATCTTTTAAGAAGAGCAATAAAAGATGATGAGCGCTATCACAACTTTCCCTGGGACGAGCTCTTTGCTCCACTGGGAATTACAAGTGCCACTTGGGAGCGCGATGGTGCCGGAAATTTTGTGTGCTCAAGCTACCTTTATATGACCCCCAGAGATGCCGCTCGATTTGGAGAACTCTATCTTAAGGATGGAATATGGGAGGGAGAGGAAATTCTCCCACGCGGCTGGGTGGCGGCCACCGGTGAAATTGCCCCGGCCTTTTTGAAAACAAAACTAAAGGGATTTGCCGATCGCGAGTCCTATGGACTAGGTTGGTGGCTCAACCACGACCTACCCACAAAGGAGCTCATTCGCCCCTTCCCAAGTGCGCCGGAAAATACACTACTGGCCGAGGGTCATCACGGCCAATTGGTGGTGGTGATTCCGGACCTCAACGCCGTCATCGTTCGCACCGGTGAAGACAAAGACGAGAAGATTGATACGGATACTCTCTTAAAACTCTCCCTTGAATTGATTAAAAAGGAGCGTCGCTAGTGAAGACAAAATTAATGATCTCTCTCATGTCTTTATTGTCACTAGGGGGATGTGAAATTCCCGGAGTCATTAGCTCCTACTACGCCAAGGAGTACTGCTCGTGCCACTTTGTCATGAAGCAATCTGCTGATTACTGCCACAAGCACGCCTCTCAAGTAATTCCCATTAAGGGAATGTCTATTGATGAGGCCAATATGAGTGTCAGCGCCTGGGCGCTAGGAAAGCACTACACTGCGAGCTACTTAGGAGAGCGCGAAGGTTGCACACTCACCCATCACGACCAATAATCAAAGACTTGCCCACAATAGTGGGCAGTTTTTTGTAGGTCTCTGCCATCTAAGCCACCAAAAATTCACCCCTATGGCCCAGAGTTCATAGGCTGGTAAAATCCTCTCATGCCTTTTTGCCAGGAATTTTAAAGCATGAAAAACCGGCCACTGCTGTTTATTATCTTGGGCTTTCTCCACCTCGTGGAGCCCTTGCTAAAACTCACCACCTTCAAAGTCATGACGGGCTTTCCCCTCGCAAAAATCTTCGACAATATCTTGCATAGTAATCAAGGTATTTGGGGATTCTTTGAATTTTGGCTCCTCTTTCCCCTTGGTGGCATTGCCCTCTTAGGAGTGAAGCGCTGGTCGTACCCGCTCTTTGTAGGCGTACAAATCTATTCCTTCTATTCACATATCACTTATAAGCGCTTTTCATGGCCCTATAATAGTGAAATGCCCCACTCGACTTCGCTACTTATCCTCTTTATGAACGCGCTAATCATTCTCTACTTCCTTCTGCCTGAAGTGCGTCGTCCATTCTTTGAGCGCGACCTTCGTTGGTGGGAACACAGAGAGCGCTTTAATATGGCGATCCCTATCTCCTTTACAAGTGTGGACCCAAATCTTGTCAAAGATGCCCACGTACTCAACATCTCACTGTCTGGTGCCTTTATGAATTACCGTGGGCCAGAGCAAGTGGGTGAGAAAATCCGCGTGAATATGACCTTTGAAGGACTTCATATTAGCGTCGACGCCCTCATCGTGAGCGAGCACATTTTTGACGGACAAAAAGGGATTGGGGTGCGCTTTAAGTATCAAAATATTTGGGAAAATCTGCACATGCGCTCAATTCTTCGCACTATTTCAAAGGCCACGCGCCGTGAGAAGGGAACACTCAAGCTCGCCGCTTAGGGAGTTTGTACCTGGGCCGCATAGCCATCATAGCGCGTACTCTTACCAGTATAACAATAGGGGGCCTTCTTTAGTGAAGGCCCTTTTATTGGTCGCTTCACAATCACGCGGCGGCGCGCTTTATAAGTGGCGAGTTCAATGATTTGTTGCAAGTCTGAGAGTTCATCACTGTGCTTATAAGAAAGGGGGTGAGAGAAGTATTCATAGAAGAGTTGCATTTCTTTTCTTGGCGCGGCCTTTCGCTTCTTGGCCGCACTCGCCTCTTCATACATGGGATCAAAGTAGACAATATCAAAATTGCCACAGCCCACTAAAAACTCGCGGGCCTCGGCATGGACCACGCTGATCTCTTCAAGTCCGAGTTTGATCACTTCAAAGTGGGCCAAAAGAAAGAGATAGGGATCGCGCTCAAGCGCCACGACTTTAAGCCCAAGAGCGTAGAGGTGAAGGGTATCGCGCCCAGTGCCACAGGTCAGATCGAGCACCGACTCAATAAATTCCCCACCCTTTGGCCGCAGGGCCTTGGCAAAGAGATCCCCCTCGGTGCCGAGTTTTTGGCGTCGCAGATGAGACAGAACCCTGCTCCACTCAAGGCTCAGAAGCTTTTCACCCAGGGCGAGGGCGAGTCCACTTTCATGAAGCGTTAGACCAAAAGTGTCATTAACGTGCAGCTCAAATCCAAGAGATTCAATTTTTTCGCGCCAAATGGCATTTTCCATCAACAATTTCGAGACATTGAGCTGTTTCATATGAGCATTATACTAGATAAAGCCATAATGCTCATGTTAGAAAATAGAACAAATTTTACATCCAACAAAAGGTAGCACCATGGGATCAGGCCATAACTTGCCCTACAATCCTCAAGAACTCCAGCGCGAACTCGCGCGCTTTTATATCTCGGCCACCGAAGCCGAACAGCAGGCCATGCTCAAGGAGCTGGGTCTAAGTAAAATTGAAGATGTCTTTGCTAGCATGCCAAGAGATATTTTCTTCAAAGAAGATCTAGGACTGGGCCGTGAACTCTCTTATGGTGAATTAGAGGCTCACCTTAGTAAGATTGCAGCTAAGAATAAAATTAAACCAAGCTTCATTGGCGATGGACTTAAAGACTATGAAGTCCCAGGTATCGTCTCCTACGTTTGCAATATCAGAGGTCTCACAACGGCCTATACCCCTTATCAACCAGAGAGAAGTCAGGGCACGCTCTACACACTATGGCTCTATAGCAATGCCATTGCCGCCCTCACAGGTTTTGAGGCCATCAACGCCTCTCTCTACGACCGCTCAACATGCCTTTTTGAGGCCCTCGTCACGGCCACGCGCCTAGCGCGCGGAAAACAAAAAGTCCTAGTGACAAAGTCTGTGTACCCTGGCGATATCGAAGTGCTCCACACCCTCGCCGCCTCAACCGAATTAGAAATCATCGAAGTGCCAATTGATTCAAATACCGGCACGACAGATATGGAAGCCCTGGCCAAGATTGTCAGTGAAAACTCTGGCTCTCTAGCGGCCATCGCCTTCCCACAAGTGGGCCATCTCGGAAGTCTTGAGGATGTTCACGAGCTAACAGACTTTGCCCGCGCCAATGATCTCAAAACAGTGGGCATCATCGATCCGATGCTCCTCGCTGCCGGCGGACTCGTGCGCCCCTCTAAGTGGGGAGAGAATCACAAGGGCGTCGACATTATCGTGGGCGAGGGCCAACACCTGTGTCTAGGGCCAAATTTTGGCGGCCCAGGCCTTGGTATCTTTGGCATTCGCTACAACGATGAAGATAAAATTTCGATTCGCCAAACGGCCGGGCGCTATGTGGGCAAGGGCACTGACGAGCGCGGCAACAGCGCTCTTTGCATGGTGCTCTCAACTCGCGAGCAACACATCCGCCGCGAGAAAGCGACCAGCAATATCTGTTCAAACCAAAGCTTTGTCGCCACTATCGCAGGTGCGGCAGTGCTTGCCCGCGGTGAAGAGGGTATTGCAAGAAGCGCACTTAAAGGAAAGGAGAACGCGCGCAGATTCGCTCGTGAAGTCCTCACACTTCACGGTGTAGATCTCGCCTTTAATGCGACTCCCTTCTACAATGAAGTCGCACTTGAAATAGACGGCAATATCGAAGTCCTCATTCACAAGGCGGCCACCCATGGCCTACACCTGGGAGTGAATATCAGTGAACGCACTGATGATGGCAGAAATATCCTTCTCGTCTCTTTCTTTGATCGCCACACTGATTCAGATATCGACAATCTAATTGCCTTCTTCAAAGAACAATTTGGAGTGAGTAATGATGATGAAGTCACTCTTCCTGAGTTGCCGTCAAACTTTGAACAAAATGAGAGTTGTGGGATTCCAAAGATTGAAGAAAAGACGCTTCAAAAATTCTACGACGATCTTGGAAATCTCAACGTAAGTCCAGACGACGCGATCTATCCACTAGGATCTTGTACTATGAAGTACAACCCCTACATTAATGACTGGGCCGCATCACTTCCGGGCTTTACAAATATACATCCCCAAGCACCAATTGAAGACGCTCAGGGCTCACTGCAAATTCTCTTTGAAATCCAAGAAGATTTTAAGAAGATCACAGGGCTTGCAGGTGTGACCACTCAACCAGTGGCCGGCGCTCAAGGTGAGCTCGTGGGTCTTAAAATGTTCCAGGCCTACCACCATGACAATGGCGAGGGCGACACTCGAAATGTCATTCTCATTCCGAAAAGTGCCCACGGCACCAACCCCGCCACCGCGACCATGGCCGGTTTTGTCACTAAGAAAGTGGCCGGAGTGGAGTACGGAATTGTTGAGGTTGGAGCTTATCCAAGTGGCGAGATGAACTTTGATCACATTCAAGAATTAGTGGCCAAATTTGGAAATCGCATCTCAGGTGTGATGGTGACAAACCCAAATACCAGTGGTGTGTTTGAAAGTAAGTTTAAGGAAATGGCCGAACTCATTCACTCAGTGGGAGGTCTAGTCTATATGGACGGGGCCAACATGAATGCGATCGCGGGCCACGTCGACCTCAACGCTCTTGGAGTGGACGCCGTTCACAATAACCTTCACAAAACATGGACCATTCCTCACGGAGGCGGTGGACCAGGTGACGCCATCGTGGCCGTGAGTGAAAAACTCGTCGACTACCTCCCTGGCGTTCAAATTGAAAAAGAGGGTGAAACGTACAAAGTGGTGCACCCTGCTCGCAGCATGGGAAGTATTCACCGCCACTACGGTAACTTCGCTCACAAGGTGCGCGCGTATACCTATATCAAAGCACTCGGAACCGAGGGCGTGCGCCAGATGAGTGCCTTTGCAGTTCTCTCAGCTCAGTATCTTTTTAAGCGCCTTAAAAAATCTTTCCCGGCACTTCCGGCCGACACCGAAGTTGCCCGCATGCACGAGTTCATTCTCACACTTACTCCAGAGAGTTTTGCACGCATTGAAGCTGCAGGCACTCCTAAGGCCTCGGCCATCGCCAAAATTGGAAAACTCTTTCTAGACTTCGGTCTTCACGCGCCAACGGTTGCCTTTCCAGAGCAATATGGTTTGATGATCGAGCCGACGGAGTCCTTCACTAAGGCCGAGCTCGATCGCTTTAGTGAAGTGGTTGAAGGAATTCACACCATGATTCACGAGCACCCAGAAGTGCTCAGCACCGCCCCTCACTTCACACCCATCTGCAAGATGGATGAAGTAGGCGCCAATAAGAACCTTGTCCTCAGTGAAAAGATCACAGGCTTGCCCTCTCTTCCGCGCAATATCGTTAGCCCAAAAGAGCTGGCCAATATGCCAATCAATGAGGTTATGAAGCGAATTGTGGCCGCTCACGAAGAGCGCAAGGCCAAGTAGAATTTAGGCAAAAAAAAGCCGCCCAGTCATCACTTGGGCGGCTCTTACTTTCAAGATAGGTCAACGAGAACACATCACACATCATAGGTCACGCAACAACAACAAACGCAAAATTCTATCTTGAGATGGCGGCGATATTAGTCGCGCCTATGCGACTTTACTAGAGTGATGGAAACTATTACAGTGTGCCAAAAAGTAAATTTTTGCGCCCAGAAGCTTAAACTAAAGAGGATCTCTTGAGCGAATTTAATCCCCGCGCAAAGCGCGCCACCTTTGCTATTATCTCCCACCCGGATGCCGGTAAGACAACCATGACAGAAAAGCTCCTTTGGTTTGGTGAGGTTATCCGCACCGCCGGGATGGTAAAATCAAAGCACGGAAATTTCGCCAAGTCCGACTGGATGGAAATTGAAAAAGAGCGCGGAATCTCAATTAGTTCATCAGTAATGAGCTTTCCCTATCTCTCAGATAAAGTAGAGCGCGCCATGCACCTACTCGACACTCCCGGGCACAAGGACTTTAGTGAGGATACCTACCGCACACTTACCGCTGTTGAGAGTGTGCTGATGATGATTGACTCCGCTAAGGGTGTGGAAGAGCAGACCATTAAACTCATGGAAGTTTGCCGCATGCGCGACACTCCCATCGTCACTTTCATGAACAAATTTGACCGCGACTCAATGGATCCTTTTGAGCTCTTGGATAACGTCGAGAAGATTCTCAATATTCAGTGTATTCCCCTCACCTGGCCGGTGGGCGACGGAGTCAACTTCAAAGGGGTCTACGACCTTGCAACGAAGAATATTAGAAGCTTCAAAGAAACTAGTGATCCTCACAACCCAACGATTGTCGATGCCTCTGATCTAGAAAGTGAGGAGATTAAAAAATTCTTGCCAGAAGTTGTGCGTGAAAAGCTCATTGCCGACCTAGAAATGGTGAGCGAACTCATTCCTGAGTTTTCTAAAGAAGAATATCTCGCCGGTATCATGACTCCGGTTTTCTTTGGCTCGGCCCTTCACAATTTTGGGGTAAAAGAGACCCTCGACTTTATTGCGGAGAACTCTCCAGGACCAAAGGGAAGAAGCGCTCGCCTCGCTCCTTTTGATGAGCACGCGGCCACAAGAAGGGTGGAACCAAATGAAGATAAATTCTCTGGCTTCATCTTTAAAATTCAGGCCAATATGGACCCGCGCCACCGCGACCGCGTGGCCTTTATGCGCGTGTGTTCGGGCAAATTTACCCGCGGACAGAAAATCTTGCACGTTCGAGACGGACGGGAAATAAAAATTGCTACGCCATTGATGTTTCAGGCCCAGGATAGAGAGATTGCCGAAGAAGCGCTGCCAGGAGATATCATTGGGCTGCACGACACCGGCAAATTTCAAATTGGCGACACCTTCACCGAAGGTGAGGCCATTCAATTCACTGGCATTCCCTCCTTTGCCCCAGAACTCTTTAAGAAGGTTCTCCTTAAAGATCCCCTCAAGGCCAAGCAACTCGATAAAGGCCTCACTCAGCTCTCTGAAGAGGGCACAGTACAGCTCTTTATTCGCACCACTACCAGAGAGAAGATCCTTGGTGCGGTGGGGGCGCTTCAATTTGAAGTTGTAAAGCACCGCCTCGAGCACGAATATAATGTGCGCGGCGACTATGAATCCTATCCCTTTATGGGAGTGCGCTGGCTCAAATTTAAGAGTGAGAAAGAAAAAGATAAATTCATCAATGCCAATAGCTCAAATATTGTTTGGGATCACAAAGAGAGACCGTGTTTTTCAGTTAGAAGTGAATGGGACTTAAAACTTGTGATGGAGAAATTTCCAGAGGTCGAATTCTTTAAAAACTCTGATTACAGAAATTAAGAAAAGATCCAGGCGAGGAGAATCTCGCCTGGATCAATCAATTTATCGCAGGAAGGAAGAAATAGCGGCTGCACAGCTATCACTTCGACGATAAGCCTTTTGAATACTTCTATTAGGTACAATTTGATCGCGAATAGTCTGAGCTCGACGAGCGGCCGCAATGCGGTCTTCGTGAGTCATGGTATTGAGTTCATCGGCCGGACCTGGAACCCACTCACGACCCTCTGAACTTATTGCATTCTGAGCACTTCTTGGCGGCACGGCCTGGCCCCAACCCTTTTGCTCTTTAAAGGGAGCAATCTTTTCACGGAAAGTCTCAAAGAACTCCGAGCGCTTGGCAATATCAGTATCGGAGAGACCCTCTCCCATCGCCGGACGATAGTCATCAACTTCTAGCCCTAGATCATCACACATCTTCTTGAGATCACTAAGAGCGCGATCAGGATGAGCGAGATAATCAAGGTGATCAACCTTCTGAATTTTACCAGAGAGTGCTCCATCTTCGTTGAGGGCCTTACTTAGCATTGCGCGCACCAGTCGAATCTGGAGTGCTGATTCAACTGGATCCCTTGGAGCGTTGAACATTCTAAACTCGGCCTTTCTAATACGCGGATCAACTCTAAAAGTACGTCTCCATGGTGTCACAGGACTTTGAATATCAAAGTCGTCAGTCACAAACTCCTCTGGAATTACGTCTTGGAAATACGCCGAGAGATCAAGTTGCAGATAGCGAGTCTTTCTTCCATAGCGAGTATTAAAATACTGTTCGTTATAGAGAAGAGTTTTAAGTTCACTTTCACTGCCATTAAAATTCTTAAGTTTTTGGGCCAGAGAATTTGAAATCTCAATAGGCTCCGAGGTTCTTAAACGATTGTAGTGCTGGAACATCAAAGAGATGATTCCACGGTGCTCGTGAAAGATGGTCATAAAGCGCGCAAGTGCCTTTGGATTACCTTCAAATGCGGCTAGGTCAATATTAATATGTCCGCCACCAGTGAGAATATGAGGCACGATATTATTGCTATCAAAGGCCTTATAGACCGCACTCATATCTTCAGCTGTTGGCACAAATTTAGGCGTCACAAGCTCTACTGAACCAGAGCGAACTGAACCGTCGATAATGTCTCCTTCGGCCGAGTAACTGCGTCCAATACCATCCCACTCCACGACCCACTTGCGATTCTTGGGGTCGCGAATTTCATAGGAAATATCAAGACCGTGGCCATGACCATCACTTTGAACGAGTGCAGCTTCCCCACTACCACCGAGATTTTTATGTAGATCGACAGCGACGCGCTCTAAGAGTGCCTTGCGCTCTTCAGTCCCTAAATCGGCCGAAGTTTGAATCCACGCTTTTTTATTATCCTGGAGTTTATCATCCGAGTAGTCGGCGTAGAGTTTAACTGGCATCTTACCCGAATATTCAATACCAAGATCAATCTTATTGACATCAACTGGGTTTGCTACGAGTGCGCGCCCTGCTGGTGCATTAAAATGAAGAATATCTGCGGTCTCACTAAGAGCACGCTTAGGTTTAATATAGCGGCGAAGATCATTTTGAAGATTGGTGTGTTTTGTCCAACCTACCATCAAGTCGCGCAGTTCGCGCTTCATTTTATCTTCAGAACCAGAGACAGATGCCGCTTGCTCAATAAAGCTCCTCGTAGCATCCCTAATGATGGCGCGCTTAGGAGTGCTAATAAATGGAATTCCACGCTTAGTCCAATTCCAAAATGGAACTGTATAGCCGGCCTTAATGCCCGCTGTCTCTAGGTTGTCTATCGCTCGCTGGGCCACATTCTTCTTAACACCAAAGCGGTTTGCGAGATCCTCAGCATTCCACCCGCTATAACCTACTCCGCTATAGAGATTATACTTGGAGATATCTTCAAGCCCATCAAAGTCGTTGGAGGCAATTCGCGCGGCAAGGGTCGTTTGAAGAAAGCGCGCGAGTCGAATATCCTTAGTACCTGCACGAAATTCAACCGCCATCGTATTTTCACCAAAGCGATCGCCCTCAAGCCTAATGACCCCACGACCAGTTCTAAGCGAGGCCATATCGGCGTCGGAGAGAACAGATTTATAATTAGCAAATTCAATTCCGGTGCGGCCTTTGATACCGTCAAGTACAATGAGCGCTTGAATTGCCCGGTAGAGATCGGCGAGTTTTTCCTCTGGAAGATTGGGATGGCGCTGAAACACCATTCGCTGGTGACCAGGGGCCTGAAAGAGCTGTCCAGCGTTCTTTAGCTCACTTCTAAACCAAACAACAGACTCTTCAAACTCTCCGTAGGTTCCAAGGGGTTTAAAGTTAATCTCCCAGCCTCCAACACCAGTGCCGTGGGCATTGTCGACATACTTCTGAGCAGGTCCAAAGTTCGGTGTATAGTCATAGTAATTTTTAGGAAATTTCGTACCGGCCAGACCCGGCAATTGGCTCTTCCAAAATTTGGACCTCACACTCGGCTTGATGAAGGACATTGGCTTGTCCTCCCACATATCTACAAGTGTAGCGAACTTCTCATCAAGCTCACTCAAAGATGCATTGTCAAAGTCAGTCGTTTTTAAAAAAGTAAGGTCGAGAGTCTTTGCCTGTCCTTCAACACTCTTTACATCGCGGGCGAGATCAATCACCACCCCATTGTCATCTCTAAAAGTGCGATAGCCATTGGCATCTTTGGCATAGTTTCGCAAAAAGTCTCTAAGAAACTCTTCGCGCTTGTCCTCTGGCAAATTAGAGATATAACCTTTGAATTGATTTCCACTTGGGCCCATCGCCTTCAAGATAAGCCAAGAAGATGCTTCCTTCTCGGCCCCCCAGGTAACACCTCCGGCGAGATTTCCGTTGGGATCAGCGCCGTCAACTAAAAGAGCGCGGGCATTAAAACCAACCCCACTCTCTTGCAGCTCTCCATAAACCTGGTGGGCCGAGCGGTTATTGATCACATCTTCCGAACTCGTCGATCGATTGAAAGTTGAACAGCTTGAAAGAAGCCCAAAGAGCGACAAATAAGCTGCGCCTTTTGAGAAATTATTTTTTTTCATCAGATACACCTATGTTTCAAATTATCTAAAGTAACAGTTTTTCTCTTTGAGAATCTCAAGCTCATCGGCCAGAGACTCATCACTTCTGGCGCGCTTTTCAAGCACCCCATAGAAGGCACTTTCAACGCTCTCACCTTCAGCGCGGTTGCTTTCTACTTCTTTTAAGAGTGCAACCCAGGATTTTTTCTCAGCACTGTTGGGATCGTCTGAAAAGACCTTCCACAGCTTATGTGAGTCCGCTTCATTAAAGAGGTTCACTTTTCCCGACTTCTTATCTGTAGAGAGTTTAATAATTTGACTGAAGAGTTCGCGGCTGGACTGATCTTGTGAATTTCTCATGGCCAAAAAGAGAGCGAGTGATCTCTCTTCTTGCGGCATCACAAATTTTGAAGAGACCTTACTGTAATCTCCAAGGCCTGCCCCTTTTAATTCGCGTGCAAGAAATCTCTTGAGATCACTCGGACGATTGGGAACAAGAGAGAGAACTTTCTTATTACTAGGTTCAACGATGGTTCCAAGTGCGAAATGAATTCCTGAACGAGCGAGCTCTGTATCTACACACTGTGAACAAACGAGAACAGCTCCTGCACTACTGCCGTAGCGATTGGAGAGATAGATCATTTGATTAAAGAGAGCGCCAAGTTGCTTTTGGCTTAGCTTAGATTCGTCGCTGGCCAGAAGCTTAAGCATTGCCTTCTGGGTGGCCAAATCGCGATTTCCCTCAACCCTTAGGCCGGCCAATCTTTGGTAGAGAACTCCCCCACTTAAAACCTCTCCCTCGCCGCCGAGAGAGCGAATGATTTCAGCGCGAGAAGACATGAGTGAGCTCGCCTGGGCACTGTTAAAGCCTTTCTTAAAAAGGAGCTCTTCTAGCTCTCCCGTTGAGTTTACTAGGGCGTGCATCACACCAGCTGCTTGTACCTGTGAAATTGAGGCCACCATCGCCATAAATGTTAGGCCAAAGGCCAGCGGCCGAAGTCGTTTCATCGTCATTTCTCTATCCTTTTCAGGGTTTCCTGAGTGGACCTATCGGCTTTAACAACTGATTACTTGAGCGTTTAAATCAACACCTCGCGTCCTGACTAAAGGCCTCAAAAAGCATGTAATAGGTGGCTTAAAAAACGGGAGAAACTATGTATATTCGAGCACTTAGCTTGGCAACCAGCCTCATTCTCAGCCTTACTCTACAAGCAGCCTCTGGCCCAATTTATCTTAAGGGTCTTAAATTCGCTGAAAATCCAGAAGTAGAAGGCGAGATTCCTGGAGTGAGTAAGGCCATTCGCCCAGGCCCTATGACCTATGCTGGTGGCATGAACAAACTTCTCCCCTACGTCATCTCCTCTCCCTACCAAGACAATGCCGGCTCGTGCCTCTTTATGTCTCATACGGCCGTGGCCGAGTGGTGGCTCTCAAAATTGGGCCAGGGTCAGAAGATTGATCTCTCTGAGCGCTACTTTATGAATCTTTCAAAAGCGGGAATTGGCGACGAGCTCATGGGTGACTGGAGAACGGATACAATCTATCGACTCAATTCAACTACACAGATGATGAGAAATAGCGACTTTCCCTTTATGAAGACTTGGTACAAGTATGATCAAGCAGGTGATCGCGTCTTTGCCACCCCCAATCAAGATGGCGCCTACTATGGACCGGCCGCCAATTGGATTATTGGACTTGATCATCTCTCGGGCGCGCCCATTCCAATGCCGCACTTTTCACGCACAATTCTTCACGCCGACCCAGAGGGAAATCAGTGGGCGGTCAATAGCACTCCTGAAAATATCGTAGAGATGATGAAGAACTGGTTTGATAAAAATGAAGCTCCCCTCATCGTACTCTATAACCACCATGCCTTCTGGCACGCTGTGATGGTTGTGGGGTATAATGATTATGCCTCAAGTGAGGGCTGTGAATTTACAACCACCTTCACTGATACCATGTTTGAAAAAGCTCGCCTTGCTCGCGAAGAGGCGGCAAAGACCACCGATGCTGATGAGAAGCGCCGCCTACTCTCAAAGGCGAGTCGAGATCAACGAAGAGGTGAAGAAGTTAGAGATGAGCTCGCCGCCCATGGTGGCTGTAGAGGCAAGGGTGTATTCTATGTACGCGATTCGCTCTACCCTGACTCAAGCCTTCCACTCTACGACTATGACCCAACTCAAATTGGTGAGGAAGAACACCTCGTTGCTCCCATCATTCTTCGTGAATACGAATGGGCCGAGCGATTAGCCAATCACGTAATTGGGATAAGTGCCAAGTGAGAGAAGCCTTTTTAAATCGTTTAAAGAAAAATCACGCCCACCGCTCAAAGTGGGCGCGCAAGCACTCCATAGAGGCCTATCGCCTCTATCACCACGACATTCCAGAGTTCCCCTTCATTGTAGACTGTTATGGGCCATACTTTGTGGTCTGGAATAAACTCAACGATGAAAAGGACCAGGCACTCATTAACAAAGTTGAGCTTTTAAAGGTTGAAATCATCGACCTCTTTAACCTCAACGATAGTGATCTCATTTGGAAGGAGAGAAAGGTTCAAAAGCGCGATGATCGCTACACAAAACTCTCTCGCAAGGATGAGTTCATCGAGGTTGCCGAAGGCGATCGCCGCTATCTATGCAACCTCTGGGACTACTTAGACACGGGGCTCTTTCTCGATATGAGAACTCAAAGAGACCTCATTCAAAACCAACTTCGTCCCAGAAAAATGCTCAATCTCTTTAGCTACACCTGCTCAGTTGGAGTGGCCGCTGCCCTCGGAGGGGCCAAAACAACCAATGTCGATCTCTCTAATACCTATCTAGATTGGGGAATGGAAAATTATCGCCTCAATGGTCTCGCTCCAGGCGAGCATCACTTTTTAGCAGGTTCGTGCCTTGATTTTATCAGCGAGCGACCAAGTGAACACTTTGACTTAATCTTTCTCGATCCTCCTACCTTTTCAAATTCAAAGAAAATGGAGACAGACTTTGATATTGTAAAAGATCACGAAGAACTTATTAAGCATACAATGAATTGGCTCACCAAAGATGGCATACTGCTTTTTTCTACGAATAAAAAGAAGTTTAAGTTGAGTGATGAACTCTCAAAGCGCTTCAGCATTAAAGACACCAGTGCCTTAAGTATTCCTCAAGACTTCAAGAATTCATCAATTCATAAGAGTTATCAAATTAAACTACTTAGTTAATTCAATACCAGTGGTCATATTCACTGTCTTCACACTCACCTTTTCACGACGACGGCGATCTCCATCGTCAACCCATTGCCAAGTTTGGGCTTCGTGAGAAAAGTTCTGGGTGGGTGCTAGTTTAACAGAAAAGTGGTGATCATTAATAAATGATCTCGCCTTCTGAGTGCAGCTCTCACCGCGGTAATCAACTTGTCCAAGACAGGCCCGAACCTCACCAATAAGATCCCAGATAAGCTTTGGATCATATTGATTAAAATATTTATTCTTATAACCAGAGTGAGTCCAAGAGGAGCCATTATTACCAAGTATAATCGAACTCATGCTCACTTTATGAGAGTACCCATCGCCAATAATTTTATAAGAGACAGGGATATTTAATTTAAAAACTGAATCGAGTTCGTCAGAATAATACCCAGTGGCCTTCATCATGGCGACACCGTAGGGAGCGCAACCACCACCAACTTTAGCTGCACTTGTATGGAGTCTATTCTGGTAGCTATCATATGGATCCATGTTATTGGTAAAATAAAGTACCTGCGAGGAATCGCGGGCCCTGAGTTCTTCGATTTCTAAACCTTTTTTAAAATGAAAGCTCTCAAAGAATGTAATCATCTCCTTGAGATCATCACACTCGTTTTCATCAATCTTCATACGAAGATAGCGAGGCTCTTCGCGTACGCGCTTGCCAGAAGCATTCTTTACGTGGCGTCCCTTCAAGTAAGTGAGGCGCATGATATTTTCACTTCCACTAATAATGTGGCCATCTTCAAAATCATAGAAGAGTGAACCTAAACCAAGCTTCTTTTTGAAGACCACCTCTTTATCTACCTCACGGTAGTCCTGACCTGAGAAACTACTCCATCGTTCATACTTGTGCCCATTAGAAAGTGTACAAGAGACATGTCCGATAGTGTGCCCCATAGATGAGCGATAATTTGAACTAATTTCAAACTCATCGCCAAAGTCATCTCGTCCTTTAACATCAAAACTCTCTCCAACAACTCCCGCTAAATAATTTTTTAAGAAGCTCTTGAGAGTCGACCTTGGAGTTGACCAATCGAGAGGAGATGTTGGAGGATAAGCGTAAACGTCAAGCGTACCGGCTTGAGCGCCTAGTGAAGTTAGTCCAAGAAATAGTGCAAGTGCCTTCATGTATAGTCCGTAGAATGGGGAGATAAATAAGACCATTTTACGAGATTAAGATTAGAGAACAATTAAGTATGGGATATTTACAGATCCCCCAAAACTTTAGACATAGTGAACTGTTGCCTTCAGTTAAAGTGTCTAAGTTATTGACGATTAGTGGCCGTTAAACGTTAGAAATTAGGCAGTGGGAATGGCCCTTGATTCGCACTATAATACCGTATGTTTTTTTATAAGCACATTCACGCCTTCATGTTAGTTCTGGTCATTGGCCTCTCAGTGGTTATTAGAAGCGGTATTCACTTTGAGGCCCATCGCTCTCCTGCCAGCAAGGTGCAGGTGGACCCAAATAGCTGGGAGCTAAACTTTGGGAGAATTAAAAAAATCTGGGGAGTATACGAACTTAAAAGTGAGCTCATTGCTGGAGAGAGACCAAAGGTTCTTGCCAATGCGATAGTCAAAGATGATGGACTTCACCTCTTCAGAGAGGCAAGTACAGGTCCCTTAAAAACGGAGATACTCCACCTAAAAATCCCTTTTAAAAAGTCACAACTTGGAAAGAAAACAGAAGCGCTAGAACTGGTTCTTGATGAAGAGACAAAGCTCGCACTAAGAAATTTTACTGGTGGCCGAGAAGTTGAAGACATTGCCTGCGAAAAGAAGTGGCAAACACTTAGTTGCAGTGCTCGCCTGGCCGAATTCCACGGTCCACTTCCCCACGCCGACAATACCTATTCTGAATAATTAGAGTTTAAAATCCGCGTCCTGAGTCTTCACACAGACTTCACCACATCCCTCAGTAATGTGTCCAATGACATAGGCGGCTTCATCACAATTCTTGGCAAGATAAGAGACAAGTCCCTCAGCATCATCAGTGGCAATCACGAGCCCAAGTCCCATATTCCAAGTCTGATAGAGATCGCGCGCCGACAGACTAGAGCGCTCTTCTAGCGTATTAAAAATGCTTGGACGCTCACTTTTACTTGGGAGCTTAGTGACATGGTAATCAAGAGAGCTATTCATGCGAGCGATATTAGAGAGACCACCACCCGTAATGTGGGCCATACCTGAAATTGCAATACCAGAACTTCTCATGCTCATGACCAATTTATGATAAATTCTCGTTGGTGTCAGAGCGAGTTTATAGAGTTCACCATCTTCTTTAGAAATCAACTTGCGAACTAAAGAGAGACCATTGGAGTGAACACCGCTAGAGGCAATCCCCACTAACCCCTGACCGGGTTTAACGAGATCACCACCAAGTAGGGCCTCTTTTTTTACTTCACCGACGGCAAAGCCAGCAATGTCATACTCACCAGCAGCGTAGAAGCCTGGCATCTCAGCGGTCTCACCACCGATGAGAGCACACTCGCTTTGTAGACATCCCTCGACAACTCCATCAATCACAGCTTCACTCGTTTTAAGTTCAAGTGACCCGCAAGCGAGGTAGTCCATAAAAAATAGAGGCGTCGCCCCAGTGCAAAGAACATCATTTACACACATCGCAACCAAATCAATCCCAATGGTGTCGTGGCGATCTAATTCAAAAGCAATCTTTAACTTAGTGCCAACTCCATCAGTGCCCGCGGCCAAATAGCGGTCCCCCATATCGTAGAGACAGGCAAATCCCCCTACTCCGCTGACAACGCGCTTGCCGTACGTTCGGGCGACCTTGGCCTTAATGCGTTCGACGAATTCATCGCCCTTTTCAATATCTACACCTGCGTCTTTATAACTAATGCTCATAAGAACTCCTAATGTCTAAAGTGTCTCTCACCAGTAAAGAGAAGGGCCATCCCATTGCCTTCGGCCGCAGCTACGACCTCAGCATCTCTCATACTACCGCCTGGTTCAATAATGTAGCGAATTCCGATTTTCGCCAGAGCTTCGATGCTATCACTAAAGGGAAAGAAAGCATCACTCACAAGTAAAATGTCAGAGAAATCTGAAATACCATTCTCTCGCGCCTTAGCGGCCGCTTGCTCGATACTAACCAGGCGATTGGGATTGCCCATACCAGCGCCCACAAGACGCAGGTTATTTCCTTGGAGCTCAAAGAGGGCAATCGCATTACTACGCAGATGTTTTGTCACAGCAATGGCGTGACTAGCAAAGTTAATCCAAGTCTCGGGAAGCTTGGTAGAAGTAGTGTCACGTGCAAGAGAGGCAAAGGAGGTGTCCTCCCCTTGAACTAACATGCCACCATCAATACTTCTGACCATCATCGTATCTGGGGCGCGATCAAATGTACGAGTAAGAAGGCGTACGTTCTTCTTACTACTCATAACTCCGAGCGCTTCTTTAGAAAAACTAGGAGCGATTACAACTTCAATAAAATTTTCGGCCAAATAAGTCGCAACATCAGCTTCAACTTGGTTGTTAAAAGCAATGATCCCTCCAAAACTACTTACGGGATCTCCACTCCAAGCAAGTTTAAGTGCCGTGAGGGCGTCATCAGCAACAGCAGCGCCACAAGGGTTAAGGTGCTTAATGATTGTGACCGCACTTCGCTTACCTCGTGTGAGTTGATGAAGATCATAACAAGATCTGAAGGCCGCATCGGCGTCGAGGAGATTATTATAGCTAAGCTCCTTACCTTGGAGAGGAAGGACTCCTGCAAGACCATCAACCAGCGGATGGGCGTAAACCCAAGCCTTTTGATGCGGATTTTCACCATAGCGAAGTGTCTTAGCATGTCCTGGTGTCGCGAGCATAAAGGGCTCATCGGCCTTCCAGCGTTCACTTAAGGTTTCGGCAATAACAGCTTCATATTCTGCAGTATATCTAAAGGCCTTGAGGGCCAGGGCCTGGCGAAATTCTCGCGAAGTGGATCCACTACACTCTTCGAGTTCACGCGCGAGAGCGTCGTAGTCACTAGGATCAGTCATCACCACAACAGAATCAAAATTCTTCGCAGCTGCCCTCACCATAGATGGCCCACCAATATCGATATTTTCAATTAAGTTCACATCATCAGACTGTTCGCGGGCCACACGAAAGAAAGGATAGAAATTACAAGAGACCCCATCAATGGGCTTGATACCAAGCTCTGTTGCCTCCTTTTCATCTTGCTCATGCCCTCGGCGGTAGAGAAGAGCGCTACTAATTTGAAAACTCAAAGTCTTCATGCGACCACCAAAGGCCTCTGGATTACCAGTGATGGATTGCACTGTAGTAACAGGAGCTCCCAGTGTTGTAAGTTCCTTTTCACTTCCACCACTAGCTATAAGCTCGATATCAAATTTCTTGGCCACAGAGGCAAGAAGTGTGAGATTGGCCTTATTTGTCACTGAGACTAAGAGTCTTCTAAAAGGGATGAGTTGAGTCTTCACAATTGAGTCCTTATGATTCTGAGAGAAAAGTTAACATGGATTTAAAAATTTTGGCCCCATCCCCAATTTGCTTATAATCCTTCTGAGGATTTCTGGCCGTGGCCATCGTGAGGAAAGCCTCTGGATGTGGCATCATACCTAGTATCATTCCACTTGGATCAGTAAGACCAGCGATACGATCTGTAGAACCATTAATATCCTCAGTGTAAGTGAGGCAATTAAGTGAGAGCTCCTTCACCTTCTGGTGAATTTCGGGACTACTAAAGAGAAGCCTTCCCTCTCCATGGCGAACGGGCAAATTCAAAGTTTGCCCCTGAAGTGGACTAAGCCACTTACATTGAGTTTGTGAGTTCACACTCATACTTGCCCAGCGATTCATAAAATGGCCGCTCTCATTATGGGCCAGTGCCGCACTTCTTACTTCAAAGGGGAAAGGCAGAAGTCCAAGTTTAGTCAGAACTTGAAAGCCATTGCACACCCCAAGAACCGCACCACCTCGAGAGACGAATTCTCTAAACTCACTTCCCAATTGGTGCTTGATTTTAGTTGCGAGAATGAGTCCACTTCCAAGTTCATCACCAAAACTAAAGCCACCTGGAATAAAAAGGCCCTGGTAGTGTCCTAGGATTTTAGAATCCGAAATGAGGTCGTTGATATGAACAATTTTGGCCTCGCCTCCGGCCATCTCAATAGCGCGAGCACTTTCGCGCTCACAGTTGATTCCATCACCAGCGAGAATTAAAAACTTTGCTTTCATGGCCACCTCGATAGGAATGCAGCTTTGAGTTGCGCTCCTTCAATAGAGAGTTTTTGGGTGTGAGTGAGATTGAATTTTTCTTTAACAACTCCAAGTCTTCTCGCCTCACCGGCAAAGTGTGCTTCAAATTGATTGGTAAGCTTGGCCGGCACACTTACGATAAAGGAGCCCATCGACTCTCCAAACCAGAAGAGTTCATCTGAGAATTCATTAATCTGGGCATCAAGTTCGATTCCTAATTCCGCGCCTATCATAGACTCGGCCAGAGCAACCGCTGCTCCTCCCTCACTAATATCGTGACTTGAAGCAATCAGACCGCTCTCATGGGCCTGATAGATTCTCTCATAGCGCGCTCTTAGGGCATCTAGATCACAATTGTAGAATTGATTATGAGCGCTGGCATTTGAATGAAAATGGGTTGAATACTCACTAGCAGCAAGGGTGAGACCATCACTTTCTTGATGACCAATCACATAGACAACATCTCCACTGGCCTTTAAGGCCGAATCACACAGATTCTTCATAGGAGCATAACTCATCCCAGTTACAAGCAAGGTCGGAAGAATTGAAATCACTTTAGTTTCACCGGCCTTATTCTTACCGCGATAATCATTTTTCATACTGTCTTTACCTGAGACTAAGGGAAGTCCATAGGCTAGACAAATATCATAGAGTCCTTCGCAGGTTCTAACCAACTCTCCCAATTTCAAATCTCCATCGGGATTTTTTGGCGACTTAACTGGGTCTGGCCAACAGAAATTATCGAGAAGACACATGCGATTAATATCGGCACCACTGCCAACCATCCCACGCACACATTCGTCTACGCTTCTCAGTGCCATTAGATAGGGATCAACCAGAGAGTACTTGGGAGAGAGACCACAGCCCACAGTAAGAGCGGCATCTTCACTACCTCCCAAAGCCCCAAGCCAAAGAGCGCCACTGTCATTAGGACCATGGGCCTTCTTGCCACCAAGAGGCTTCATCGCTGTGGCCGCTCCAACCTCATGGTCATAGCGCCTGATGAGTCCTTCCTTTGAAGCAATGTTGGGAGAAGTGAGCAATGTCTTTAAAGAGTCTTCAAAATTCTTTGCCACTGGCAATTTAGTCTCAGGTCTCCAGCTCACTCGCGAGCGAGGACCTTGGTAGCGAGCACTTAGTTTCATTTGAGGAAGAGCTTCATGGAGCCAGTGCAGGTTTAAGCGACCAACGAGATTTTTATTGTAGTAGACCTCAAGCTCACCATTATCACTAAATTCACCCAGGTCTGTGGCACTCACTCCGCGCGATAAGGCCAGGGCCTCAAAAGCTCGCGCTTTAGAAGGGGGCACGGCAAAACTCATGCGCTCCTGAGACTCACTGATCATTAACTCCCAAGGAGCGAGTCCCTGATATTTGGTAGGAGCGAGAGCAAGATCTAACTTGGCCCCATTGGTCAGCGTGGCCATCTCTCCGATACTAGAAGACAGGCCGCCTGCGCCATTATCAGTGACGCAGCTAAAGAGTTCGAGATCGCGGGCCTCTAGAAGAAAGTCCATCACTCGCTTTTGAGTGAGTGGATCCCCAATTTGAACCGCTGTACTTGGTGAGTTTTCATTAAGTTCTAGTGAAGAGAAAGTCGCGCCGTGAATACCGTCGGCACCGATCGCTCCTCCCACCATATAGATTCGATCTCCTGGAGCGGCGTTTTTTTCATAGGTAGCAATTCCACTAGCGAGCTTATTGGGCATGGCCCCCACTGTGCCAACAAAGACGAGGGGCTTACCTGCATAGTCTTGGTCAAAGTGAATAGCGCCATTAATTGTGGGAATACCAGATTTATTACCTCCGTCTTCCACTCCTTGATGAACACCTTCAAGTAGCTGCGCCGGCGTAAGCAGGTCGGCCGGCATATAGGATTCCTCTCCCCTTAAAGGATAGTCGGGAGATGCAAAACAAAAGACGTCCATATTGGCCACAGGTCTCGCGCCGTAACCACAACCTAAAATATCTCGATTCACCCCAAGAATTCCAGTGAGTGCCCCGCCGTAGGGATCGAGGGCCGAGGGGGAATTGTGGGTTTCAACCTTAATACATAGATCGAGATCCGGATCAAAGCGCACGATTCCAGCGTTGTCACTGAAGACCGATATGAGCCAAGGAATTTGAAATTTTTCCTTCACATCATTAGTGGCCTTTCTAATGCGAGACTTAAAAAGTGAGTTGATCTTTTGATTTCCGATGCGCTTCATGCCTTTGGGAAGCTCACCTTCTTCATAATTAATTTCAGCGGCAAAAATCTTATGCTTACAATGCTCGCTCCATGACTGGGCAATCACTTCAAGCTCTACATCAGTTGGGTCTTTAGGAAGACCCAGTTTGGCCCGCTCTTGAATATTCTCAGAATTTGCAAAATAATCGCGAACAAAGTGAAGCTCATCAAGAGTGAGCGCTAGACAGCGCTCAGTACTAAGCTTCACTAGTTCTTCATCGCTAATATTGAGATTAAAAGTGTCAATTTCACTATTGTGATGGATATCAACTTCTGGAAAATCAAGAAGTGACCAGTGAGATTCGCTCCAGTTATTAAAGCGATACAGCTCAACTTGCTCTATAAGTGGATTAGCAAGACCTCCTTCACAGAAACTCTTAAGAAGATTCTCGTCAAGATTAGTGCCTGAAAAGAAGTAGAGTTTACCGCGAGCAACCTTCGCCTTAATTCCAGCGACACTCAGAGCTTCTTGCGCGCTATGAGCACTATTGTCAGTTACACCAGGTCTAAAGAACACTTCTGCAACGTAAGAAATTTTGCGCTCAAATGAAAAGCTCCCACTTCCCATATGGCCTTCTTGTAAAATTGGATCGACAAATAAATCCATCACTTCACTCTTAAGTGAAGTATCTGACTTAAGTTTAAAGACATCACCAATCTCAATGTGCTCAAGATTAGAAAGACCCATCTTCTGTGCTTTCTGCGCTAAACGGGCCCCTTTCTTGGTAGGATGGCGATCTCTTAACTCAACACGAGCAAGGCTCATATCTTCTCCTGGGGTATAAGGCGATTATGAAGTAGCATTTCTAAAACTTTTAAATAGAGCATGTGTTCAAGCGACTTACCTCGAGTGATAAAGTCACTTAAAAGATCGTTCTCTTTGCGTTGAAAACTCTCTTGCAAAATAATTTCTCCACCGTCCACAACTGGACTCACAAAGTGGACTGTAACGCCTGATTGCGCCACTCCATCATTGAACGCTCGCTCGTAGGCACCAAGACCTGGGTAGGCAGGAAGCAGGCTTGGGTGAATATTGATAATGCGCGAGTGATTGGCATTCATAAACTGTGCAATAAAATTTTCAGTGAGTATGCGCAAATAACCGGCCAGCATTATCCACTCAATACCCTTTGATTTTAAAAGCGAGAGAATTTTTCTCTCATGACTTTCTCTACTCTCAAGTGATTCACGTGGGACAATGGCCACTTGAAGATTGTACTTAGAGGCGCCCTCAATGACTGGGGCATCTGGTCGATCACAGATAAGTAGTTTAATTGAGTTGGACTTTAGTACTTCGCGGTCGTGGTGAAGTAGTGCCAGAGCGTTGGAACCTACGCCAGAAGCAAAGAGAGCAATTCGAGGATTCGAATTAGAGTCCAATATCACTCCTAAAATGAGCACCTTTAAAGTTGATTTTTTGAATTTCCTGATAGGCAATGCTTCGGGCCTCTTGGGCACTACTTGCAATAACCGTGAGTCCTAGAACGCGACCAGAAGAATTGACTAGTTTCCCATCCTCGGCTTGTTTTACTCCGGCATAGGTGAGAATTCCTTGAGGCGTAGAATCTACTTGAATCGGATTTCCAAGCTCCATTCCCTTCTTTTCCAAATCGGGATAGCCATTTGATACCATCACAATATGCACGCCTGCCCCACGAGTAGGAAGAGGCACAAGAGATGATTCCTTGAGCTCTCCGCGAGCACAGGCCAGAAGAATCTCGTAGAGATCTGCATCAAGTGCTGCCATCATCAATTGAGTCTCTGGATCACCAAAGCGAACATTGTACTCAATTACATGTGCTTGCGATTGCCCAACCATTAAACCAATGAAGAGCACCCCTTGAAAGGGCAGACCATCTCGAGCGAGACCATCAATGCTCTTAATCACAATCTCATTATTAATATAATCCCAAGCCTCAGCACTGGGAAAATTCTCTGGAGTCACACACCCCATACCACCCGTGTTAGGGCCTTGATGTTCATCTAGCAGGCGTTTATAGTCGCAGGCATAAGAGAAGACCTGATACTTTTGACCATCACAGAGCACAAAGAGAGACATTTCTTTGCCAATTAATCGCTCTTCTAAAACAAGCCCTTCTGAGTGAACGCCAAAACTCTCATTCTTCATAAAATTAAATATGGCCTCACGCGCTTCATCAAGAGACTCGGCAACCACCACGCCCTTGCCGCCAGCAAGAGCATCGCACTTAACGACAGGTGGAAACTCACTTTTCCAATTATCAAGAACACCCAAAGCTTCATCATAGGTTCTCACACTAAACGAAGCTGCCGTAGGGATATCATGACGATTCATAAAATCTTTAGAATATATCTTCGAACTCTCTAACATGCCTGCGGCTTTTGATGGTCCAAATACCGCGTGACCTCGAGAGCGAAGATGATCACTCCAGCCAGCATCAATATAGGTCTCTGGGCCGACAACCACCAAAGACGGCTTGAGTTCATCAAGATAAGCTGACACACTTTCAAGTGTTGAAAGAGAAGCGACCTTTAATTTACCACCAATGGCCATGCCTGGGTTTCCAGGAATCACAGTCACTTCACTTACATCTGGAGACTCTAAGAGTTTTAAGGCAATGGCGTGCTCACGCCCTCCACTACCAAGCACAACAGCACTAGCCATCGATTACCTCTTTCATTTTCTTAGCGAGCTCATCTAATTCAAGTGCTTTTGAAGAATCATAGTCGACATCCATCTTAAGCGCCCGTTTGAGTGAACGAGCAAGCGTTGGATAGAGGGCGGTGGCAAGTTCGCGCTGAACGTCAGTGAGAGGTGCTGGAGTTTGGTCACTTCCAACTAAAGACTTCCAATTTTTTTCCCCTCTAGACTTGGCCAAGGTCTTAGCCGCTTCAAGAGCGCTGTACCAATCACTATTGCGATAGAATGATCGCAGTAATTCTTTAGACATGGGGACGCCTTCAAAATCGAGTCGAAGCTCGTCTGGCCCAACGGAATCAACCAACATGAAGTGCCTGCCGGAATCATGTTTATCTGAATAGGCCACTTCTATCTTACCATCCCAGAGAGTAAGCCCAGCTTCATAGAAATATTCTTTTAAGCGGTATGCAATGAGAGTGGTAAAACTAATCAAACGCTCTAGCTCTCCAGTAGAGAGTCCGGCCACATCGCGCGCCCCTTGATAAGTAAGATAGCGATCAGTAGTTTCAAGTTTGGTGAAAAACTCTATAATCGGACGATCAAACATCACCCCAGGCTTAGGCACACTCTTAAGGCCCACTTCACCGCGATACTTTTCATCTGCGGCTCGCTTAAATACAGACGATCCTTGAGGTGCACCAAAGCGAAAAATAATCTCAAGCGGAACGAGTGTGCTTGTAAACTGCTTTTTATAAGCAGAGTAATCATACTTGCCAGACTTAAAGAGCGGGCGCTCAACGTGAACCTTCTTAACTTTTAGATAGGAAGAAGTCTCTTGATCCCCAAGGGTTTTCCCAAGTGGATCACTAAAGCCAATCATATGATGGGGTACACCGACGTGCTTAAATTTTTCAAACATTGAAATCATATTAAATGATTCACGCATATGCTCAGGCAGATTCCAGTGCTTCCAAGAAAGAGCATTTCCAAGCGCTTTGTAGAGCATGTAGGCCATCACAGAAAGTGCTTCCCCCTTACCCGCAAGAAGATCTGGCATCTCGCCCCAATCAAAAATACTGTAGCGATCTGAGAAATGAAAGAGTAAGTGCTCGGCCGACTCAGTGGTTGCGAGTATGTCTTTAACCGATCCCTTGTATAAAACGTCCGTGCTCATAAAGTCCTCGTTTTGCTATGAATAGCTCTAATTTCCACGGCGATGCTTAGCAAATTCCTCACCCGCGCTAATGTCGGTTGGGTACTTTCCACTCAAGCAGGCCATGCACAGAGATGGTAGCCCAATGGCCTCATAAAGGTCACTCTGTTCGAGAAATATCACGCGATTTGCACCAATAAAGCTCGCAATTTCGGCCTCATTTCGACCTCCGGCGATAAGTTCTCTGGGCGAGGGAAAGTCAATTCCGTAGTAACATGCGTAGCGCAGTGGTGGACACGTCACAGCAAGCGTCACTTCACTCGCCCCGTAGCGCTTAAGAAGGTCGATAATCTTCTTTGAAGTCGTGCCCCGAACGATGGAGTCGTCGACGAGAAGGATTTTCTTGCCCTCAATTTCAGAGCGAACCGGAGAGAGCTTGAGCTCAACAGCGCGCTCGCGCGCCTCTTGAGTGTTGAGAATAAAGCTTCTTTGAATATAGCGATTCTTTATCAGTGCCTCACGATAGGGAAGGCCTAATTCTTCTGCCAGGGCGATACTCGCTGTTCTCGAAGTATCTGGCACTGGACACACAATATCAGGTTCAATTTCACCAGCGTCAATTAGGCCTTGAATACGCTTAGCAAGAACTTTCCCAAGACCAAGTCTTGTGGTGTAGACGTTCTTGCCTTCAAATTTAGATTCAGCACCAGAGAAGTAAATCCACTCAAACATACATGGAGACTTCGTCGGAGCGCTCTTTGGGTCATCAAAACAAAGCGCCGAATGAATTTCACCCTCTTTATCAATAAAGATAAACTCACCCGGTTCAATATCTCTAACGAATTCAAAGCCAAGAAAATTGAGAGACACACTCTCACTCACCAAGCAGTAGGAGTATTCACCCGGAGCTAACTCTTTGCGGCCTAGAACAAGGGGGCGAATCCCACCGGGATCGCGCAGGCCAAAAAGACCTTCACCAGCTAGTAAACCTACAAGCGCGTAGGCGCCAGTAGCGTCTGCCACAATTTTCTTAGCGGCAGCGAGCCCCAGTTTGAAATCAAATTTGATAGCGCCGCTCTGTGGGTTGCCAGCGTAGCGACAAAAATAACTGAGAAAAATTTCAAGATCATTATTAGTGAGTAGTTGCATACCAAGCTCACCGGTGAGCTTGCGCGCCAATTCGTGGTAATTGACCAAGTTGCCATTGTGAACCATGCCCACCCCAAAAGGATAGCCCGTCACTAAGGGTTGAAGATCTACCTTTGAATCACTCCCAGTTGTAGCGTAGCGAGTATGACCAATGGCCATGCGACCGCGTAGACCCTCTAAGTTCTTTTCATGAAAAACACTGGCCACTAGGCCCAGCTCTTTTTCACTAGAGAATTTATTGGCCTCAAAGTCATATGCGAGAATTCCGGCAGCATCTTGTCCGCGGTGCTGAAGAGTGAGAAGTCCGCGATAGGTTTCGTAAGCAGTGCTCGCCGCAGCTGCTTCGCCACTGGAGTGACTGGCAATAATGCCGATGACACCACACATGTGTAGCTCCAATAAGATAAGAAGAGAGTGAGTCAGTACAATCTCGAATTTTCACCCAATTGGCCAGCAAAATACTAAGATTTTCTAATGTTTTTTATTAGTTTGGCCTAATATACCGTGTAAGAAATACCTGGAATTTCTTCTTTATTCCCTGTAAATGATCACAAGAGGTAAACTCGCGAAATATTGTGCATCTGGGGGGAGCTCAACATGAATCGTTTTCTTGCTATCGGCGCGCTGATTTGCGCTACATTCATCTCAATCGCAAACGCAGCAACCACGCCAGTTGATTGGCCAAGTGATATTTATGATCGCCTGCGCGAGCGCGCGGGAAATGAGTGGGATGAGGCAGGCGCTGAACTCCACTCCTCTCTCTTTGAAAGTTTGAGTGATCTCTCCCTAATTGAAACATCAATTGGTGACGCCAATATCGAATTAGGTATCGAGAGAAAAGTTTTTAAGAACTATGACCTTCTTAACTCATATACAGTTATCGACTTTATGAAGGTTCCTGTGAGCTGGCCGATCCCACTTGGTGACGCCATCAATGTTGGTGCTTCTGCACTTCAATTCCAAGTTGGCCTAAGTATCACCCCAGAGCTTATGAATATTCGCCAAGTGCTCCCCAAAGGACTTGAGTCTCTTGAAGAGACTACTAAGCTTACACTAGAGCTTAAAAATGAAGTTGAAGCAATCAATTCGCGCTCAGACGAAGATCATGATCTTCTGGGACCTATTGGCGATGTACTTCCATGGAATAGTGACAATCCTCTCACTAGGGCGCGCTATTACAAATTTTGGAATCTCTTCACCGGTCCACTAAAGTTGCCACTTACTGCCGGCAAATTTAAAAATGATATCGCCATTGGCGAAATCATCTCTTATAGCCTCAAGGGCCGTGTTGAATTAGGCGCCAGCGTTGGTTGGAGTGCCATTCAAATTCCAGGTATCGACAATGTTACACCTGGAGTAGGAATTTCGACCTACCTCGATGGCTCACACCGAATTAGTGTAATGAGAGAGGATGAAAATCACGCTCTTATTAAACTCACGCGCGCGCGCTCAAATGGCAAGAATGCGAGCCTTGGTGCCACAAGAGGAAAGCACGTACTCTTTGAAGGAATCGTCGTTCTTGGGGCGAGAATCGGTGAGATCGATGCCGATGTTATCCCGTTTAGTTTTAACCTTCACGACTCTGATTTTGAGTCATTTGATGTAACATACCGCTATGATCTTAACTCTCCTGAAGGAGTAAAAGCCTTTAACAACGCGGTGTTTGGCCGTTTCTCTAAAAGCGATACCTTCTCTTATGAAGGGCTTGGAGTGGAAAAGGTTGTTACCAGAAATCAAGTTGGTCATACCAGGGCCAGAAACAATCGCATGATCCTCTCCTTTCTTGCAGAGAGATCACACACAGTTAGTGAGAGTACTCTGGTTGCTCATGTAGAGCTTCAAAATGGTGAAAAAATCAAACTCCATAGAGCAATCTCAACCAATGCAAGAGTGAGAGACACGATTCTGGGCCACAAAGAAGTTAAGAGCTATACTTTTAAGGCAACATTAGATGAGGATCTCTATGCTCAAGGAGATCAGGGTTTAGTGCTTCGCCTAGAGGGCAAGATTGAAGACTCTAGAACTCGCTCAACAGAGCTCTACCGCTATATGGAAGAAATGGAGACACTGGCCGGACAGCCCCAATTCTTTCCAAGACCGCCAAAATACTCTCCCTGTGATTCTAATAAGGAAGATTGCTCACAAAAGAGTATTGCCCGCTATAAAGGAACTTCTTTCTACTTTCGACTCGGACTCACTAGAAGTCAGGTAGAGAAATTTATCGCTACACCTAAAGAGAAGATGTGGGCAATACTTGAGCGCTCATTTGGAGTAGAAGAAGGAAAGTGGTCCAGTTTCTGGCGACGCGCCTGGTATGGAACGACAAGATCACCTCTGCTTGCAACCAACCTCCCACTTGGACTGTTAGATCTTCATATTAAGAGTGGCTCAAAACTCATCAGGGCCAAGAGCTTTAGAAGCGATTGGATTAAATTGCAAGAGCTCTTTATGGATAAGAGTCGAGAGTCTGAACTTGTAAGCAAACTCACCTCGCTTTTTACAAGCCACTATTTTAGCTATGAACTCGCTCGCGTACTTCGCGTTGTCTTAGAAGACGAGCCAGTGAGCTACTACCTAGCAGGCAACGCCTCTAGACTCTTTGGGCACCTCTCAAGGTCTGGCACGGAGCTAGATCTACTAGATGCCCGCTATGAAGCAATCGACGACGAAATCAACTTTGATAGTATTTCAGGTAGAGACTTAGTTGATCAGAACTACCAAGTAAAAGAACTTAAGGTTCAAAGAGTCGATGAAGACACTTTCAGCATTACGTTTGAACTTCCCGATGTTCCAGAGTACCTCTTCGTAACACTGGCACGCACCTCAAATTGGAAGCCCTACAAAGAACTCACAAAATTCATTGTCGCCAATCAATACGGTGAATTAAAAAAGGGCGCCAACACAATTACTGTGAAGCGTGACTCAGTTGACGGCGTCGCAGGTGAATTGGCAGCAGAACTCTTTGAGCTTGAAGATGATTGGGTAACACTCTCTCTTGCTGTTGGAAAAGACTCAAAGTGGGGAGCTCTTAGCGAGTACCGCTTTAGAACTGATCTCTAACTTTAGCGAAAATCTCTCAATTTCTTTACAAAAAAGGGGCCAAATCATGGCCCCTATTTCCTTAACAATTGGCTTGCAAAGTTATTCGCAGTAATTCTCATCTCTAAAGTAGCGCTCACAGATAGAATATGAATTATTACAATCTGTGGGAACATTATATGTGCGGTGGCGACAGCTGCGATCTGGAAGAGAGTCAACATAAACTTCAAATGTACCAGCGGCCACGAGGTTGTCATTATTGGTCACAGAGTATTCCACTTGATTCGTTCCAAAATCGAGCAGAGGACGTTGAAAGAGAGTTCTCACCCATAGATTGATATTCTTAGTGCTCACACCATTCTTTAGGCGAGAGCTCTTATTGACTCGCTTGCCTGAACCCTGAGTAACTGAAAGCGCAATCTCATCAGCGGCTAAACCACCGTTGTAGCGCACCTTAGAGAACTCTCCAGGAATTAAAATATTGCCGCGACAATTTACGAGTTTGTAACTGCGCTCAGGCACTCCCTCTTTGCGATCGTTTTGGCACCACAGACCAACCGTACCTGAGAGGTTCACCGATTCATATTGGCTTCCGGCCTGAAATTCTACTTCCGCTGCACAGATGGCCGTTGAACTGAGTGTCAGGGCAGCGAGGGTGGTTACGAGAATCTTTCTCATGTTAAACTCCTATATAGTGAAGGATGAATTGATGACATTAAGAAAACATCTTACTAAGCTTACGCACACTGCAAAAGCCAGTCAAACAACCCTGGCCAAGTGTTGTTGCCAATATTTACTCTTATTTCCTTACTTGCTCGCAATTTTCACGGCCATGTCAGGAGTGAGTCACGCGAACGAGGAATACGCGAAGCTTATGCCCTGCTCTCTACTCAAAGAAAGCGAGGCTCCAGGTCACTGGCATCCCATGGCCTCCAATCAAACCAAGACCTCTCTCTCAGTTATCGCCCCTGGACTCAATCTGAATCCAAGCAAACTCAATTCAATCGCCGCGTTTCTAACGTCAGTTGGTAGCGAAACTTTTATCATTACTTACAAGGATCCCATTGAGAGTGGACGCTCTTGGACATCTCAAGTGCACCATGCTCTCTGCCAGGCCAAAAGAAAGGCCCAAGCCCAAGGAATTGAAAAAGTTCATGCCATCGGGCACTCTCTTGGCGCCCTCGCCTTACTAGACTCTCAATTTTCTACTTATAAAATTTCTCCGGCCACAATGACCTTTTTAGCGCCCTCACTCTTTGAGCGATTTATTCCTTCCCTCATCAAGTTCATTGACTGGATTCCCTTTGGTTCTATTCCTTCCTTTAATATTGAAAGTTATCGCTTAAATGCATCAACTCAGCTAGCTCACTACCGCGAACTAAGGCAAATGAGAGAGCACTTCTTTTCAATGCTCCAAGAGAAAACAGACCTGCCACCGGTCTTAGTTTTTATGTCGCCAGAAGATGAACTCTTAGATTTTGAGAAGACCAAGGTTTTTTCACATGAACGCAACTGGGGTTTTTATAAATTAACTCCAAATCCAGTAAATCAAAAAACGATTCATCACCTCATCGTAGACCCCCATTCCATGGGGGAGTCGTCATTTAACTTTTTTGCTCAGGAACTAGGCAAATTTATCGGCCAATAAACGTCTAACCCCTTACATTTACAAGTGTCAGGAGTTGTGGGCCAATAGCATTAGGAGCGGCGAAAGTTCGTGCTACAATATATAAAGACTACTGTGCTCTATGCTGTTATAGAGCGGCAGTTAGGTCAGACTTTTTTGCTAAGACTTGCTAACGATGAGAACACTTTTACTGGACAATACTTACTTCCCAGTAAAGATCGTGGGCTGGCAAAAGGCCATGATCCTCTTACTCACGGGTAGAGCTGAGGTAGTGCTTGACTATCAAAATCGCTCTATTAAAAGCGTAGATAGTGTCTTTGCACTTCCCATGATTCTTAAACTTAATCGGCGACATCAAGGCTCAAAGACAGTTCAATTCTCAAGAATGAATGTATTTCTAAGAGACAAGTGCCGCTGCCAGTACTGCGCACTCTTTCTCCCAACAAAAGAACTCACTTTCGATCACATCATTCCCCAATCAAAGGGTGGCGCAACCAATTGGGAAAATATCGTCACCTGCTGTCAGACATGCAATACAAAAAAAGGTGCTCGCACGCCAAAGGAGGCGGGGATGCGCCTCTTAAAGGCCCCGCGTAAACCCAATTGGTCGGCAAGTCTGTGTCTTAAACTAAAAGAAGGAGATCCGGTCGAATGGTACGACTGGATCCCAGGCAATCGCCCTGGCGAAACGCTTAGTATGCAGCGAGCGGAGGCGAGCTAGTTAATTGAGTGCACGTAGGTGCAAAGCGAAGTGATTTCAGATTTAATTTTTTCAATCAACGTCTGAGTGAGCTTCTGCGATTCTGGGGAACCATCAACTTGATAGCGTAGAGTTCTAAGTGATCTAACAATCTCATTAAGAGGGTTACTCACTTTGGCAAAAATATGCCCTCGCCCCTCACTCTTGCTGGTTGCGATGAGAGAATCTCTCTGATTAACCTTCTCAGTAATATCGTGCTGAATCCCAATATAGTAGCGCACGCCAAGCACATCGGTATTAATCGGAATAAGGATTAAGCGATTCCAAAAGGGCGTACCATCCTTTTTGTAATTGAGAATATCTTGATAGCAGCACTCTCGCTCTTTAATTGCCTTAGCAATAGAGATGATATCCTCTCGCGAAGTCTCAGGACCTTGAAGAAAGCGACAATTCTTGCCAAGGACGTCTTCGCGGCCGTGACCAGAGAGTTTACAAAAATTGTCATTCACATAAATTAATGGAGAATCAGGAGATTCTAAATCAGTGATAACAAAGCAGTGAGCGAAGAGATCGCCACAAGAGCGAAGAATTTGTACTAATGAATCCATCTATACCTCAGACCCCATACTAACACCGCTCTTGCCCCTTGAATAGTTAGCGCTCCGAAAGGAATTGAACAATCTCTGGAAGATCGTACTTTTTAGCAATCATCAGGGGGGTCTCACCGCGAAGATTTGGTCTCTCTAAGGGAGATCCGCGACCAAGAACTAACTCCACGACCTTCAAATTTCCAGACATAACGGCGTGGTGAGTAAGAGTGTTGCCATCGCTATCGATGGTATCCACCCGGGCACCATGGGCTAGAAATTGCGAGAGGGACTCGAGCTGACCTTCATGAGCGAGATCCATCGCCATGGTATAGCCTGCCCGGTTAGCAACTAGATTTGGATTTGCTCCCTTCTCAAGTAGAGCACCAATTAATTTAATGTCTCCTAACCCCACGGCAAAGGACAGTGCACTTTGACCACTCTTATCAATTCGATTTGCATTAGCACCGAGCTCTAACAACTTTAAAGCGAGGGTCCCATCCCCTCCATTAATGGCACTCATCAGAGCGTCCTGACCCGATTGATCTACAAGATTAATGTCGGCACCACCACTTAATAGTGCCTCTACAGCATTTTGATCGCGCTTAAAGCTAGCAATCATAAGGGCCGTGCGCCCATCTCCATCGCGGGCATTGACATTACCACTGGCCATTAACTCTCTTAACTCTGCGCTCAATTCTTCAGGGTCAGATTCAGGAGCAACTTGACTCGACTCTATAGGTCTCTCACTTTGAGGGCGCGCGGCTTTGGCCGCAACATCCTCCCTGCTGAGACCTTCGCCCTCTCGGGCGACATTCACTGCTTGCCTTGGTCTTAAGAGAAAGAGTGCCGCCAGACACAGAATCAGTGCGAGTATGAAATAAGAGGTGCGCTTCATTATTCTAGCGGCGCTGTCGCAGGAAAGAAGTACTCTACTTGATAATCAAAGCGCTCGGGGCCACCAAAATCCTCAACTAGCTTTTCTACTAATTTATTTTGCACAATGCGAGCATTGCCCTTGCCCCCAGTTAATTGGTGAAATACACCAAAGGGATGAGTGTTGCCCTTTGAATAAATCACACCAGTGAGACTTGAGGTGTGAAAGAGAGTTCCAGTTTTGGCCACTAGAGTATTCTTTGTGAGTGCTCCTCTTAGGCGAGTGCTAAAAGTCCCACCGTCACTTCCTACAACCGCCACAATTTCTTTTAAGTGGTGATTGTGCTCATCCATTTTCTGGCGCATATCTTTTAAGAGCGTCGTCATCAAGGCACATGTAGAGTAGTTATCAACTCTCTGGCCTTGAAGCTTACTATCAAGTCCACTGCCCGTGTACATCTTCATAGAAGGCTCGCCGGCCGAGAAGCCCTCTCGCTTTTCATCGTGCATTTGGAGTTTTTCACCCAAGTGCTCGCTCAGCCAAAGATCAAAAGCCTCTTCTCCTCCCAATTGCTCAAAGACCTGATCGGCAATGAAGTTATTTGAGTGGATATTCATGAATTTTAGGTATTTCTTAATCTCAGGCGAGAAGTGATGAAACTCACTCACCAGGGGATCGGCGAGATCAAAAGGGGCCGACTCCACTCCCTCTACACTACCAATCGAGAGATCGAGCTCTTCGAGATTGCGCTTGATTTGAAGCTCTTCAAGAATTGATTCAGGAGTTTCAGCGATGAAGGCGCGGTAGACTGGTTTTAACTTGTTGTAGGCCGGAGTATGCCAGTAGTCGTAGACATTTCTAGCAGTGCGATTTTGATCTAAGACCACCACATTTCCTACGTAATCTTCGGCCGCGGCGAAGGCGCGAAAATCTTTATTAAATGTAACTTTTGAAATCTTCTTAATATTCTTATTTAAGAGCTGGCTCACAAAGTAGAAGAGCTTGCGCTTAGAAAAAACTGGATCGAGAGAGCCCTCAATATGAAGGTGATCGCCCTTCAAGTAGAACTTCGTCTCATACTTCCACTCCGGGCCAAGCAGATCCATCGCCCATAGAGTGGTGACCAACTTAGAGGTCGAGGCCAAGCGGACCTTCTTATAGATATTATCGCCCTGAAGTTCCCCGTTAGAATCCTCAAAGCAGAATGAATGATCGGCCTTGTTGAGCCCAAAGTCTCTCATTAATTGGTCGTAATATGGGCCCGCCATTGCAGCACTTGGGAGTGTCATCGCAACGAGGGCGCCAGTAAACGCCGTTTTAAGTCCAATTTTCAAGGCCTTTTTGAACATAAGGAAATCCTTTTTAGGGTACTTTTAAACTGGGCTTTTATAACAAATAACGCATCACGACGTAAGGGAGTGAGAAAGGATTATAGTGTTGACAAAACCCTGTATTTTCAATATCTTAAGAAGTCATATTCACCCCTCTTTCAATATTTTCTCCAACAAATTTTGATTCGGCCACCACCACCACTTGCACATATCCTGATCAACATTCACTGCTCAGCCTTTAATAGCAGTGCGGCAGATATTTACGGCCTAAAAAATAAAGCGGGACTTCTGGCTAGACTAGAAAAATAGACGCGCTTCTCCATTTTAACAACTCTCCCTGCGGGGGTGACCGGGGTGTGATGAAGAGCGGTTTGATCATTTTTCCGAGGTGTACATGAAGTTTCGTTTTCTAGCATTATTGATGGTTCTCTTGTCTCAAACTCCTCTCCTCGCCCAGGACTCACAGTCAATCTGGGAGAGCTATTTCCCCGAAGCCGATTGCTTTAATCACGACTGTGCCCGCGATGTCCCGGCCGAGGCCCTCTACCAGGCCCTTGATGCTGCCTACGGGCTTAGACTTGAAAAATTAAGAAGCAAGCAGTGGTTCTATATCGCTGACATGTCCCAACACTCTTCAAAGAAGCGCGGCTACCTGATCACTCTTCCCCACGGCGACGTCACTTCGATGATTGTCTCCCACGGAACTGGAAGTGGTGACGGCAGTGGAAACGCGGTTCGCTTTTCAAATGTGAATGGTTCAAAGATGACTAGCCTTGGTCTCTATGAAACCTCAACGACTTACTATGGAAATAATGGCTATTCACTCAACCTTCACGGCCTAGAAAATAGTAACGACAATGCCTATCAAAGACGCATCGTCGTCCACGGCGCTACCTACGCCAGAGAGTCACATGTGAATACCTATGGTCGCGCCGGTCGCTCTTGGGGATGTCCAGCTGTAGATGATCGCCTGGCCAGTGACTTAATTAATAAGCTCAAAGGTGGCTCGCTCTACTACATTCACTCAGATATCTAATCATCAAGCCACTTCGCGCGGTACTTATCGCGTGAAGTGGTCCAATCAATCCTGCCGCCCAATTTCCTAATCTTCGTATAAAAGCCCAGATTCGCTCGATCGAGCAATAAAAATTCCGGCATTGGCCCCTTGCGCCCCTTAATACTCATGCCTCCGACAAAATCTTTAAGTAGCTCAAAGGGATTGTGATCGGGAACCGCAAAGCGCCCCTGGCGCGTATAGGGCAGGTAGAGCTTCTTGATCATTTCAAAATGGCGCTCTTTTAAGTCGAGGGTGTCTCCATTCATAAAGAGGCCTAAATTGTGACCGTGCTTTTCATAGAGTTGATAGTCGTCAATCTCAACAGCGTTGAGCAAGCGCACATATGAGCGGATAAATTCAGCGCTAAATTCTCGAGTGCTGCCAAAGTCGAGCAGTATAATTTCACCTGGCCTAAAGAGATAGTTGCCATTTTGTGGGTCAGTGTGGAGGAGCCGCTTTTCATAGAGGCCAAACATGTGCATATCATAGAGGGTTTGGCATATTTCATCGCGCTCACTCTGACTCATTTCAAGCGCTTCTTCAAAACTTAACCCGTGAACAAACTCACTTGTAATAATGTGGCGAGAAGAGAATTCTTCATAGACCTTGGGGATAGTCACGTTCTTAAAGACATCTTGATAGTCTTGGCGAAAGCGCTTCATACTCTGCGCCTCTTGAAGATAGTCACACTCTTTAACAAGAGCGTCCCTAAGCTCTAAGATCAGCGCCTCAACATCGGGCTTGCCTGGAACTAAGAGCGAGACAAAGTCGTGAAGCTTATCGAGGTTTTTAAAATCGGCCTCGATCGCCTTTTCGATGGCCGGGTACTGAACTTTCACGGCCACTAACTCACCACTTTTAAGGCTTGCTTGGTGAACCTGACCAATGCTCGCCGCTGCGATGGCGTTCTCTCCAAAACTGGCAAAGAGCTCACTCGCCGCTCTACCAAATTCCTGTTGAAACATCTCACCTAATTCCTGCGCGCTCATGCGGCGAGAGTCGCGCTGAAGAGAGCGAAAGAGAGCGGAAATTTCTGGAGGAAGTACTAGATCATCAGTGACTGAAAGCATTTGACCAAGCTTCATCAGGGCGCCCTTGAGCTCTCCCATGGACTTCACAATCTCACTGGCGGCCTTCACCCGGCGAGAATAGGCCAGGGCGGGGCCGGCCCGCTCGCTCACCTTTGAAATTCCCAAATGGGCCACGGCCTTAGTGAGGGAAGCACCCACACCTAGAGCGCGCTGAAATCGACCTGACTTAAATTTACTCATGCCCTATTGTGCCTTGGAATCTCCAAATGTGTAGGCCTAAAAGGGCTTGGGCATTACCTAGACAGGTACCTTCCAAATGAGCGCATCACCCAAACGTGCACAATTGCCTGCGTAGCGCGGTAGAGAGTCCAGGGCAAGCGCGGTCGAAAGTCGTGAATGGCCGCCAGAATAATCCCCATGCCCTCGAGCACTCTAAATTCTAATCGCCCCTTGCCCTCGCGCCGCGAGAGAAGACCTCCACGCGTGTAGAAGAGAACGCGGCGCTGATCGCTACGGCGGTGACTATAGCTAAGAATGAGGAGTGCGCGGGGAATCAAGGGAAAGTAGAAACCAATGGCGCCCCCTTTAATTTTGACCTTTAAGATAGGTGAGAAAAAGAGTCCCAGAAACTTCATATACTCTACACCCACTTCACTTGCCTTATATTCAGTCTTAGTGGTGAGGCGCTGGACGGATCTGACAGCGCGCTGACGCTCACTCTTAGGTGTTCTAAATGCGTGAGGGCGATCATTAGCACTGGTGGCCGCGCGAAAGAGCTCAGAGAAATCGCGATCCATTGAGAAATCTAGCAGCTGATGATCTGGTCTTGGCAAGAGATTGTGCTCAAGCGACATGATGAGAGGATAGACGAGGTTCTTTGGCGCCCCTGTCACCGTGCTGACCCAGAGTCTTGAGAGCTTGGGACTAAAGAAGGGAACACTCACAAAGAGGCGCGAAACCCCGAGCACTCGGGCACTACTTTTCATCATTTCAAGGTAGGTAATCGGCTTTGACTCCGCCAGATCGTAGACCCGCCCCTCTAAATCAGCTCTGAGACTCAAATATTTGAGGGCCTCGACCACGCGAGTGAGCGACACCGGACTAGATTGAGAAGAGCACCAAGCGGGGCACACCATTACTGGGAGGCGCTCAATGAGTCTCTTCATAATTTCAAGGCTTGAGCCACCAGGACCCGTGATCACGGCGGCGCGAAGAACACTAGCAGGAATCCCCGAAGCTTTTAAAACTTCCTCAACTTCGTATCTACTCTTTAAGTGATCACTCCAATCGCCTTGGTCGCAATCACTTGGAAGTATCCCTCCTAAATAGACGATGTGCTTGAGTCCACACTTTTTAGCACTTCTAGCAAAGTTATCGGCAAGAATTAAGTCTAGGTCTTGAAAGTTAGCTTGTACTAGAGCGGCACTTGGAAGCATTGAATGCACTAAGTAGACTCCAACATCCGCCCCTTTGAGAGCGCGCTCTAACTCAAGACGGCTATAGAGATCGCACTTTCGCCACTCGAAATCAGAGACCCCTGTCTCTTTCGAATTTGATCGCGACAGACCAATCAGATGGGCCTGTCCGGCGAGGGCCTCACAGAGGGCGTGACCCACAAATCCGCTGGCGCCAGCGATGGCGATAGTTAGTTTTTGCTGATCAGGGTCACGATTCATTCAAGTTGCTCCTTCCACCAATTATTCTGGCAGGTGCGGGAATTGTTGTGCTACCATAATTTTGTCATTCAAGGAGAGATTCATGGCCTTTAAAAAAATTGTCATCACTATTGACTACACTCACCCAACAGGTCCCGTCCTAAAAAATATGGGTGAGACTCTAAAATCAATGTTCACACCAGAAGAAATCAAGCGCGCCAAAGTTGTGTCTATCATGAACTGGGGTGAATATGCTTTTGATGGCAACCCTGACCCAAAGGTAAAAAAAGAAGTTCTCATTGATGTTAAAAAGTCACTTGAAAAGGCGGCGGCAACCCTAGGACTTGGCCTCAAGCCTCAGCTCATTGAACACAAGGGTAGAACCACAAAATCAAACGTTCTTGCCCTCGTTGACTACCTCAAAAAATCAAAAGCAGACCTAGTTGTTGCAGGAACTAAGAATAAGAAAGGACTAGGGACTTACTTCTTTGGAAGCTTCGTTGAGGAATTGAGCTTTCACGTTCCGTGTGCGCTTCTCACAGTTCACCCTGAGACAAAAATTAAGAAGGCCCGCGCCCACTACCTACTCACCCACGACCTGAGAGAAGACTATAAAGAGACTCTTCCAAAGCTGGCCAAACTGGCCCAAAAAGATGCTCACGTCACCCTCTTTCACCACTTTGAAATGGGTATTGGCAAGCGCTCACCTGAGTACGTTCACGACCTACTCAATCTCAAAAATGAGCGCGCCCACGATATTCAAAAAGTTCTTGCGAAAAAGGGAGTCGATGTTGATATCGTCATCGACACAAAAACTGGAAATACTTACCAGCACATTATTGAATGTGCCAAAGAGATCGGGGCCACTCACCTTGTGACGGCCGCAAAAGTTGAAAAGCTTGGCAACTTCTTTATTGGAAGCACGGCCAGAAAGCTTCTTAAGACTTCAAAGATTCCTGTTCTTATCATTCACGCTTAAAGTTCCAAGCGCCAAAACTCCATGGTTTTGGCGCTCTCTTTTTGCTCGCCAAATTCTTTCCAAGAATAAGTCGTCGTCATATTCATGGGCCTAAACCCAAGCGACTTCCAAAAACCATCGAGATCGACATAGTCTCCGCCCCTTCGTGGATCATTCTTGTCGCGTACCACTCGGCAAAAGCAGGCATAGCGATGGCCAAGTTCCCGCGCTCGCTGAAGTCGAATATTCATAAACCACTTTCCAAAGCCTCTAGAGCGATACTCGGGAGTCAAAAGAGACTCTCCTAGGTAGAAGTAGTCATTGAGTTGGTGGGAATTTTCAAGAAAGGGGCGCTGGAAACTTTGCTCCTCCTCCCACAGGGAAATTCCAGTGGTCATACCCACAAATTTCCCTTGGTCGGCCACGACCCCTACGATTGATGAACTCGCTTTAAAGTACGTTTCTAGGTAGCGCTTTTCATAGTCGAGATTTCCATCGTAGAGATAGGGAAAATCAGCAAAAACCTCAATGCGAAGAGCGCCCAATTCATCCACATGAGCGCGGGCCACCTCAGGGGTCAAAATCTCTTTTATAATACTCAAAATAACTTCCTTAAAAAGCTCGGCTTTTTTTGCAAATTTTTGCAAAGAATATACATATCTCCTACAATATTAGAAGATTCTTTCTTAGGAAACCTCATGCAACTCATGCCAAAGTCAAGTTCGGCCCTCATGCGTCCCAGCGTTCTTACCATCTTTATTTTACTCGTACTCACCGGCATGACTGGCCTCATCTATCAAGTGGCCTGGCAAAAATATTTGAGTTACCTCATCGGAAGTGAATCGCGCTCAAGCGCTCTTGTCATCTCAGTCTTTCTCTGTGGACTCGCGGCCGGCAACGCTTTCTTTGGTCCCTATTCTCAGCGCCAAACTGATCGCAAAAAACTACTCAACACCTACGCCCTTTGCGAAGCCTTGATTGGTGCCTACGCAATTATCTTTCCCAAGTTTTTTGATGTGATTTCACCATTAGTGTGGAACATGAGTCCTCAGGGTGAATTTCTCACCTTCTTCATACACTTGCTCTTAACCATGGCCCTCGTCTTTCCGCCGACCTTTCTTATGGGCTCAACGATTTCAATTCTCACCAAAGCACTACCTGAATCGATTGAAGCTGCGAGTGACTTTCACGCCAAAGTCTACGGCATCAACACCGCCGGAGCTTTTATTGGAGTGATGTTAAGTAGCATCATCATCTTCCCACTCTTTGGTTTGTCGCTCTCCCTCACAATCTTTGGTATCGTCAACCTCATCTGCGCCCTAATCCTCGCGGCACTTCCTATAATGGGTGAAACTCTCGAAGTCTCAGCGCAATCAAAAGAAGAGCAAAAGCCTCATCCCCTAAAAAATAGCGAACTCTTGGCCATCACATTTTTTTCTGGCCTCATTATCATTGCTCTTGAGGTTCTAGTGATCAGGCTCTTCTCACTGAGTGCCGGTCCAACTCACTTATCCTATCCCTTAGTTGTTGGACTATTTATCCTCACCATTGCAAGAGCGAGCCTTGGGCTTAAAAATGTAAGCCTCGGCACGCTAAGAAAGACGCTTTGGCCCGCGACCATCTTCACACTCATCTTCTTTTTCTGCGCCCCATTCTGGGCCTATTGGGTATCAGATATTAGAGCTTCACTCACAAATGTCGAGAGTAACTACTACATCTATTACTGCGCAATTTTCTTATTGCTCTTGGTTGTTGTCTCTCCACCGATCTACTATCTGGCCAGATTATTGCCTCTATCCTATGGACTCATGAAAAAAGATGGAGAGAACTACGCGGCCCTGGTGGGTAAACTCTATGTGCTTAACACACTAGGCACTCTCGTTGGCGCATTAATTCCCGGTCACTATCTACTTGCTGTGCTCGATATTCCAGAGGTCTTTGCTATCTTTGGAGTCATTATCATTGCCTACACCCTCAGAATTGAAATGATGAATGCTAAGCCTAGGGCCTATGTGACAACTGCACTTGGAGTTATCATTCTACCAATTCTCCTTTTTTATAGTCTGAACTGGAACAGGCATGTTCACGTGAGTTCGCCCTACAATATTACAGAGATCACAGCACTCAATTTTAAAGGGCTCTTTAGAAGCGTCGATCTTCTAACTGAATCAAATATTCTGATGTTAGACGATGGGCCTAACACTACTGTCTCAGTAATCGAATCAAAGCATGACAAATCCCGCTCTATTATTGTCAATGGTAAGAGTGATGGAACTACCAGTGAGCCAGATCTCTCAACTGTGTCTCTGCTATCCATTCTTCCCTATCTCCACGCTCCTATGAATAGTGGAGATCTCAAGGCTTCGGTCATTGGGCTTGGAACGGGAATCTCCCCGGGGATACTAACCACTTTTAATAATGTTTCAAAAGTCGAAACCCTTGAAATCGCTCCCACCGTTGTGGATGCTGCAAAATTCTTTTCTAATTTTAATAACGATCTTGAGGCCAATCCCAAGTCGGTGATTATAAATCAGGACGCTTTTAGCTTCTTTGGCCCACGACAAGCAAGTTTTGACCTTATCGTGAGTGAACCTAGCAATCCATGGCTATCAGGGGTTGAAAACCTCTTCACGCTAACCTTTTATGATCTCATCTCAAAATCACTCACGCCTGAAGGTGTCTTTACTCAATGGATTCATACCTATTATATGAACCCTGAAATCCTTGCGAGCATTTTTGAAAATATCAGAAAGCATTTCTCTCAAGTCTATATCTATCGCACTTCAAGAGGAGATATCGCACTGGTATGCTCAAATTCAAAGTCGTCAATCTTAGAGCGCTTTGAGAATAATTTAAATACAGCGCCAAATAATCCAGCGCTGATGCAGGCACTGTTAAAAATTGGAATTGAAAATCCCAAGACAATTCCCCTCATGATGCAACTTGGACCCGCTGAAATTAAAATGCTCACTCTCTCCCAAGAGACATTTGCTCACGACCTGCACTATCCCATACTTCAGCACTATTCCTCTCAGGCATTTTTTATGAGAAGCCTAGTCGCAGATATCACCGCACTCATTGATGAAAATGTAGTACGCAAGATTTCCACAGTGGCGGCGGCCAAGCAAGCGGCCTTCAAAGAAGCGCTTACAACCCCTACAAGTTGTCACCCTGGCGACAAACACGCTTATTGTGAAATACTCATCGAAGGGGCCAAGGAATTTAAAATCTATAAAAATGAAATCGTCCCCATCCCACAAAGACTAGGGGCCTACTCTCACCTGCGTAGAAATTCTCTAATTCCTATAGACCGTGAGTTCTTAGAGAGTCTGCCAAATAAGCTTATCGATCACCCAAATTTTAGAGTGATTGTTAGGGATATTGTTGTTGAGTGGGTATACGATAGCGATTTTTCAAGCGCGCGTAAATTAATACAGTGGACAGTAGACAATCACGCTCAAAAACTCGATGCAAACTGGCATAAGCAGGCCCTCTCCTTTGTTGAGTCCAAAGAGAGAGAGCAGAGAAAAATTCAAGAAATCCTAGTGCAGAAAATCTAAAAACTTATAGAGGAAGGGTACCACCTCAATGGCGATCAAGATGATAATGATGATCTCCATCAGGTGACCTTGCTTGAGACTAATTTCTGATTGAAAGAGTTTCGAGATCTCAAGCATATTGCCAAGCTTCTGATCAACAGAGCGCTCCCAATCTTTTAGTCTAAAGCGCTCCACAGCGGCCCTAAAAACTTTTGCGTAGTAGAAATCCCCCACTACTTTCAGAGCATTTTCGATGCGCTCAACGATCTCACTCATTTCAAGATAGAGAGTGGCCGCTTCATGAGAAAGTGTGTTGTAGCGGCTATTGAAAATGCCAGGAGCTGTTGTCTTAATCGCTCGGTAGAGAAAGGTGAGCTTTCTTGAGAGCAAATCGTCGTAGTAGCGAAGTTCAAGAAGTTGCACGAGGGCAAATTCGAGCACGTCAGAAATATCGTCAAAATCGCCCTCACTCCAAATAAAGGCACTATTCCAATCGATCGTGACGATATCGTCATTACCGTACTGAAGCGTATTTTGACGAATAGGAATTTTCATTTGCTCGTGAACCGGACGCCCGGTCTCTCCAAGAATTACTTGATAGAAGAGCTCACTGCCTAGCAGTTCAGAAATGAGCGACGGGTGGTCGGGATCTGACTTACCTTTGTAGATATAAATAAGATAATCTTCAAATTGATCCCACAATTTGGGTGAAGTCAAAATAGGAGTCAAATCCTTCATGACTTCCGAAGCCAATTTCTCAAGCGACTCAGTTAAATTTTGATCATTCTCAAGAAAGTGGCCAATCTGGAGCACCCGCTCACCTGAACAGGGAGTGGTGACATCAAGGCGAAGGGTCAAAGAGAGCGCGCCAAAACTCCAAAGCTTGCCGGTGACACTTACGTCATAGAGTTCGTCACCAACTGCTTGTTGCCAGCCACCAAGACCTAAAACGAGTGGGGCTTGATCAATCACCACTGCTCTTGAAGAGCGGCGCAATTTAAATTTCTCAGAAAAGCGACTTGCCAGAAGCCCTACGGCGCCTTCTAAGTCAACCTCACCACCGATATCAAAGATGCGATAGAGCTGAATGGAGCCTTCAAATTTTTTCAATTTTTACCTCGGCCAGTTCCGATATGGCGCAAGACTTCAATCTTCTCGATGAAATAATCGACGATATGATCATAGAGTGCGTCTCCAAGAAAGACGTCCTCTACACCATGGTCGATATTGGGGTTATCATTGACTTCAACGATGAAGACTTCACCATCTCGCTCCTTGAGATCAACCCCATAGAGTCCCTTGCCAATGAGCTTAGCAGACTTGAGCGCCGCCTTAAGGACATTTTCTGGCACATCTTTAATTGAAAGCGTTTCAAAGTCACCTGCAAAGTCGTCATCACTGCGCTCGTGATTATAAATTTGCCAGTGCCCCGAACTCATAAAGTACTTACAAGCGTAAATGGCCTTCCCATCAAGAATGCCGATGCGCCAGTCAAAGGGAGTGTAGAGAAATTGCTGGGCCAAAACGAGAGAGGTCTTTGAGAGCATCTCGCGCAAGATTCGCTCAAGCCCATCCTTATCCTTGGCAAGCTTTACACCAACACTAAATGAGCCATCTGGAATTTTTAGCACCACTGGATAGCCAAGCTGAGTCTCAAGCAATTCGAGAGTCTCGTCTTTGGCGTCGCTCACGTAGTGAGTCTGTGGGGCATTGATGCCATGACGGCGCAGTAGGTTCCCAAGAAAGATTTTATTGGTACAGCGAAGAATAGACTGGGAGTCGTCGATAACAACCATGCCCTCTTCTTCGGCCTTCTTTGCAAATTTATAGGTGTGATTATTAATCGCAGTGGTCTCGCGAATAAAGAGAGCATCAAATTCGGCCAAGCGCGGATAATCACTCTTTTTAATAATTTCCGTGTAGACATTCTTCTTAGCACAAGCGGCGATAAATTTATCTAGTGCCTCTTGGTTACTCGGTGGCAATTTCTCTTCAGGGTTAACCAAGATTGCGAGGTCATACTTGTAGTACTTTCTATTCTTGGGTGTTCTCCAAATCTTAGCACTAAAGCGATCAAGTGATTCGGCAAAGAAAGTTTGATCATCACCTTCTAGATCGCGCACTCCAAGGGTTTTAATCGCCCCAATCTTCCACTCGCCTTTTTTAACTAATTCAACTTCAAGAAGTGGACAGGCGTAGTGATTAAATACTTTTGTTGCAAGCTTAGAGAAAGCCTTTTCCCTGGCCTTGCCAAAGAAGACGTTAAAGGTGATTTCATCACTGCCTTTGGCAATGGGTTCAATCTTATCCTCGTCAATATACTCTTCGAGATCTTCAAGCGAGAGACCATAAATTGATTTTCGTCCAAGATCATTAATGGTCTTAACCGAAGGAATAATCTTATGACTTCTCGTCTCAGCAATGAGCGAGCAGTAGTATCCAAGCGAGAGATACTTTAGATTATGACAAAGGTTAATCACGTAGTGGCGCTTGGGTGGTGCGAACTGGTCGTTAAAGAGATAATCTCTGGCCTCAACAACCTGGTCAGTCGGGTGAAACGGTTTCCAATCTTCTAGCCTGTCAACTAAGACAATCAAATCTTTCACAAAAAAATTCCTCCCCTAGAGGGTCTGATCTGGATTACTATAGCACTAGCGAGCAAAAATGGGCCCGCGAAAAATGGGGGATTTTATGGGCACATTTGCCCTGCGACTGGCCGAGCACTCTGACGTTGAGAGGCTGGTAGAAATTGAGGAGAAATGCTTTAAGACCGACCGCATGAGCGAGCGATCTTTTAAGCGTTTTATTGACAAGGGAAAAGGTCGACTTTTAGTTTGTGAAGGCCCTGTCAAAGGGCGAGGAAAAGGGCGCACCGTGTATGGATACGGTCTCATCTTCTTTCACAAAGGCACCTCTCTTGCGCGCCTCTACTCCCTCGCCGTCGATCCCGCCTATTCTGGTCAGGGCGTGGCCGGGAAAATGTTAACAGAACTTGAAGACCTCGCCCTTGAAGGAGGCTGTACCTACCTGCGCCTTGAAGTTGCCGAGACCAATGAGCGCGCCAAAGCGCTCTACCATAAACTTGGCTATCGCAAATTTGACTATAAACTTGATTACTACGAAGACCACACCCCCGCCGAATGCTTTGAAAAGAAAATTAGAACGCCCGTATCACCTGTTAGGGTTAAGGTTCCTTACTACGCACAGACCACAGATTTTACCTGTGGCCCGGCCTGTCTTCTGATGGCCCTCAAGGCATTTGATAAGAAGACAACTTTAGGCCCCCAAGCCGAGATTCAAGTGTGGCGCGAGGCCACGACCATTTTTATGACTTCCGGCCACGGTGGATGTGGACCTCACGGGCTAGCACTTGCCGCCCATCGCCGCGGTTTTAGACCTGAACTCTACATTAATTTTAGTGGCACACTCTTTAGAGAGAGTGTTCGATCTCCCACAAAGAAAGAAGTCATCGAATTAGTGCAAGATAGTTTTGAAAAAGACCTTAAAAAGGCCAAAGTCAAAACCTACATTAAAGATATTGGCTGGGATACAATCACAAAAGTCCTGGCCGCTGGGGGAGTTCCCCTCGTTCTCATTAGCGCCTACCGACTGACAGAAACAAAAGAGCCCCATTGGGTGGTGATTACCGGAATTGAAGATAATTTTATCTACTTCCATGACCCCGATATCGACGATGAGCAAAGGCCAATTGACAACATCAACATCCCAGTCAGGCGAGATGAGTTTGAGCAAATGGCCCGCTATGGCTCCAAGCAATTAAAATCGATGGTGGCCATTTATAAGAACTAGGGCATTTTATCTTTGAGCCATGAAGGAAGATAATTTCCAAGAAAAATCTCTGTCAGCGTGAGAAAGACAATGCATAGAATAGGGCCGTAGAAAATTCCTGCCGGCCCAAAGCTCTGCATTCCCGCAATGATATAGAAGAGTAACATCAGAGAATTGACCTTCACTCTCTGGCCAATAAATTTTGGCTTAAACCAATTTTCAACAATGAGCGCGACCAGAGAGGTATAGATTAAAAGTGTGATCGCCTTGCCTGGCTCCTTAATCGCAAAGAGATAGAGACAGGCGGGAATTGAGACAATGGAAATGCCAACGAGCGGAATGAAGGCCAATATAGTCATCACTGCTGTCCAGAGAAAAACGCTTGGAACACCACAGGCCCAAAAGCCAAGGCCAGCAAGACCACCTTGCATGATCCCACCAATACCATTGCAAATGAGAGAGACGTAATTCATTTGATTAAATTTCTTGATGATTAATTCCTCTTCGCTATCTGGAAGCGGACTCATCTTAAGAGCAATTCCCTTGAGCTCTGGCCCCTTTTGAAAGAAGGCATAAATGGCGAGAAACATCAGTATAAATTGAAAGAGAAAGCCAAGGATATTACCCACAACTGTATTGAGTTTACTTACGAGTTCGCCACTGGCCTCGCGAGCATTTTCAATAATCATTTGCGAGAACTCTCCGGGGTTAAAAGGAAGGTCTAGGACGTCAAAGAGATTGGCTATTGCCCCATCCTCTCTAAAGTAATCACTCCACCAGCCCTCAGATATTCCCTCTTTCAGATAATTATAGAGACCAATCGCCTCACGCGAGAGCTGCACTCCCATATAGGTAAAGGGTAGAACAATAACGACAAAGATAAGTAAGCAAGTGACAAGTGCTGAATACTCTCTTCGAAACTTAAATCGAACGAGAATAAAATTGTGAAGAGGATAAAAGGAGCCCGCGAGGATCGCTGCAAAGGCAAGCGCGTGAAACATTGGCCCAAATATATAGAAATTGTAAAAGAGAACTGTAAGAAAGACGACCAAGAAAGTCACATTGCCTAGTATTCCATGTCGCTCCACTCACTGCTCCCTTAGCTATTTAAAAATCTTCTTCGCACTTCCCATTCCCGTTAAGAGACTCACCACATTGGCGCCCAAGTCGCCAGTGTGATAGCCCCCTTCCTGAAGCACTATAGTAGGATAGGGAAGTCTTCCCAAAGTTTCACCTATTTTATAGTAGTCGGGGGTCTCAAGTGAGAAGCGTCCGATGGGATCTAGCTTATAAGTATCAAGCCCCGCAGCAATAATCAGATAGTCGGGACAAAAGCGCTTAATGGCGGGGATCGCCTGAGTCTTGAGCGCCTTGAGGTAGCGAGCGAGCTCAGTGCCATCTGGCAAGACGATATTCATATTCATTCCTAGCCCTGCCCCTTTGCCCGTCTCACTGGGAAAGCCACTAAAGTAGGGAAAGTGATGGGCAGGATCGCCGTGAATGGAGACAGTAAAAACTTTTGAACTTTGATAAAAGAAGTCTTGGGTTCCATTGCCGTGGTGAAAGTCAATGTCGAGAATTGCCACGCGAGCACCCTTCTTCAAAAGGTGCTTAGCACTACAGGCGGCGTTATTAAAATAGCAATAGCCACCATAGCTATTAAGACTCGCGTGATGTCCAGGTGGCCGGCTCAAGGCATAAGTGAGCGAGGTCTTGCCAGCTAGGACTAAATCAGTGGCGGCAAGAGCGCTAGAAGCACTCCAATTGGCCGCCATTAAAGTTTTATTATTCAGTGGCGTCCCAGAGTCAAAGCAAAAATATCCTGCGTGCTTAATATTAGTGGGATCGGGCTTGCCACTCATCCCGCCCGGAAAAACACTCGGATAGAAGGTATTCTCCCCTTCGAGTACGACCGAAGCCGTGTGATAGAGGGTGCTAAGCCTCGGGCTGTGGCAGGCGTGAATTTCTCGGGTGTAAATATCTTCCGGGGTGCGCAGATCAAAGTAGCTGGCCCCCTTCTTTTTAAGAGCGCGGTAGATGGACTCGGCCCGCTTGGTAGTTTCCGGATGCTTAATACGCGTGCCCAGGGCCCATTCGTACTTGGGGTGAAATTCGAGTTGCGCAGGGTGAAAGTAGACGGGAATCGACATTTATACCTCCAATTCTACTCATGGTAACAAAGATGGTGAGTAGACGCGAATCTCAGAGGTAAAAACTAAGAAATGTCATTTCCCATAGTGCATCAATGGGCTAGGATGATGGACATGAGAGAGTTAAAGAATATCTTTCGAACCATTACTCCCCTGCTAGGTCCGCTTTGCTTAGTCATCATTTTAGCGCTCCCAACGGGGCTTCCTAGAGAGCAACACAACTTTCTAGCAATCTTTGCCATGGTTGTGGCGCTGTGGCTCTTTAGTGAAGTTCCCCTCTTTGTCTCAGGCCTCATTGGAGTCACACTCTCAGTGCTCTTTGGTGTGGTTAGTGTAAAAGAGGCCTTCGCCCCATTTGCTGACCCCATTATCTTTCTCTTTCTCGGAGGCTTTCTTCTGGCCAGGTCACTCGAGCTCACTGGTCTTGATCAACGTCTTGCTCAGCGTGTGCTCTCGCACCCATGGAGTAATCAATCGCCAAAGAGAGTGATCCTAAGCTTCTATCTTCTGGCCTTTGTGCTCTCCATGTGGATTTCAAATACCGCAGCGATGGCACTGCTGTTGCCAGTCTCGTACGGAGTCATCAAGAAGTTAGAGGATCAATTTCAATTTAAGGATGAAGCACTCACTGAAAAGCTCATTCTAGGTCTCGCCTATTGCACAACGATTGGAGGCAATGTCACACCTATTGGCTCTCCTCCTAATGTCGTGGCCATCGGACTCTTGCGAGAGCTCAAAGGAATCAGTGTTGGCTTTTTACAATGGATGATGATTGCAGCTCCCATTGCCCTCATCCTCTTTGCGTGCGTCTATTTCATCACCATTAATTCAATGGGATTAAGAGATGGAAAGTCCGAGTTTCACCGTCCCCAGCTTGCAAAAATATCGTCAATTCAGCGCTGGGTAATGGGAGTGTTCTTTCTCACTGTCACGCTATGGATTGCTCCAAGTTTTCTACAGCTCTTCGTTGGAGCAAGCTCTGGGTTTGGAAAGTTTTTATCCAACGCCCTCGCCCCGTCGATAGTTGCCATTGGATGCACGAGCCTACTCTTTCTGGCCCCCCTTCACTCGCCAAAGAAAATATTAAGTACAGCGGATATGGCCTCCCTCGACTGGGGCTCTCTCCTACTCTTTGGAAGCGGCCTGTCGCTGGGAAAAATTCTCTTTGAGAGCGGACTCGCCTCTATCTTTGCCAGCATGCTTGAAGGTGTCGCCCCCTACATGGGCTTTGGCCTACTTTTATCTCTCATATTGCTAGCGACAATTTTTGCAACCGAGCTTGCCAGCAATACTGCTACTTCTAATATCCTAATCCCGGTGGTGCTAGCACTTCAAAGCATGCTTGGAAATAACTCGATCATGCCAGCAATCTTCATTGCCCTGGCCTGCAATAGCGCTTTTATGCTTCCTGTGGCGACCCCACCCAATGCCATTGCCTATGGCTCGGGAAAAATTAATAAAAACACAATGATTAAAGAAGGATTTGCGCTCAATATGGCCTCCTGGCTTGTGCTGAGTCTGCTGATCTTTCTTTTTACTTAAGGAATAATTGTGAAAGAAAAATTTACTCTCCACCCACAACTTGAAAAAGATACTCTAAAAATAAGTGATCTCGATCTTTGCCAATTGAGACTTCATAGAAATTGTGAAAACCCTTGGATCATCTTAGTTCCAAGAGTGCCAAAAATAAGAGAGCTCATGGACTTAGCGCCAAGTGAGAGGGCACTCTTAAATAAAGAGATTGAAATCACCTCAACTCTACTCTCAGAAATATTTAAACCTTATAAGATCAATCTTGGAGCGCTCGGAAATATGGTTGATCAATTTCACTTCCATGTTATCGCGCGCTACAAAGGAGATAAGGGCTGGCCCGGCCCACTTTGGGGCAAGCCACTATTTAAGAACGAAAATGTCTCAGAGACTTGGCTAGTGCGCCTAAGAGCGTCTCTCAATCAACGCTAAGAAAAATCCTTCAAAGCGCTCTGAGGGAAGAATGCGTAGGGCGTGAATGCCGCCCTTTTGCTTGACCTCTAAAAACTCAGGCATGATATCAATATCACTCTGACTCACTGGCGGAGGAAGGCAGCGAAACTCACCATCAGAGTTTTCAATTAACTCTCTGAGAACTTCCTCATTCTCTTGACGGTTGAGAGTACAGGTTGAATAGACCATTCTTCCACCCGGCGCTAGTAGTGAGGCCGCATGTAAGAGAATCTTCTTTTGAAGTCTCGCAAATTTTGGAACTTCTCCCGCGCGGTAGCGAAGGTAGCTAGGCCCATCATAAAGGTTAAAGCGCCCCTCACCAGAACAGGGAACGTCGGCCAAAATCTTATCGTATAAAATAGGCGCGCCCGCCTCATCTAAAGGGGCAAATTTCTGGGCCAGGGTTTGATGAAACTCGGTGTTTTTCACACCAAGAATATCACAATTGTGCTTGAGCCTAGAGATTCTGATGGAGTCGGGTTCAAGGGCATCGATATGGCCTTCATTATTCATCATTCCAGCTAACATAGTGGTCTTGCTTCCCGGGGCCGCGGCCACGTCGAGCACTCTCTCACCGGGTTTTGGATCTAGCCACAGGGGGGCGAGCATGCCCGAGAGACCCTGGAGATAGAGAGCACCTTCTTGATAGAGCTCACTCTTTTTTAAGTCCTTTTCCTTGCTTTGAAGTTGATAGGCGAATTTGATGGGAGCAAATTCCTTAAATTTCACCCCATCACGGCGCAGAGAATTGACCACCTGAACGTGATCGGTTTTTAAAAGATTGACTCTAAAACTCGAAGTGCGCTCACGGCGCATCCCTTCGTAGAGCACGCGCAGCTGCGCCCCGGTGAAAGTTTCATCAAAATAGGCCAGGGCTTCATTTGGCAGGCGATCTCTTAAATTCTGCATTGTATAATTCATCCACCCTCTCTATCACGGGAAATGCGATATTGACACCCTGGGGCTTTCACCACTAACCTACCGCTTTTTACCTATAAACACATAAATAGAGGTTATAAGGCCATGATCCTTGCTGGCAGCGGACTGACAAAAATTCAAGGGGGAGAGACGCTCTACCAAGACGCGAGCTTTCAAATTAACCCCGGCGAAAAAGTAGGACTCGTAGGCCCAAATGGCGCGGGCAAGACCACCCTCTTTCGCATGATTATCGGTGAAGAGCGCATTGATGCTGGCCAAATCGCCAAATTAGACAAGGTTCGCCTCTCTTACTTCTCCCAGAGCGTGGGGGAAATGGCGGGAAAGAGCGCCCTTCAAGAAGTTCTTGAAGGAGACGCAGACCTCGTGCGCCTGACTAGAGAGTTAAAAGAGCTTGAGACCAAGATCTGTGACCCTGACCTCGCCCCCGATGAAATGGACAGCTTGCTATCGCGCATGGGTGACGTCCAAACTGAATTTGAAAAGAGAGGCGGCTATGAACTTGAATACCGCGCCGAAGAAATTCTCACAGGGCTAGGGATCGCGCCCGAATTTCACCACAAGCAAGTAGAATTCTTTAGTGGTGGGCAGAAGATGAGGATCGCCCTCGCTAGAACGCTCGTGACCTACCCCGATTTGATCCTCATGGACGAACCCACCAACTACCTTGATATTGAAACTATTCTATGGCTTGAAGAGTGGTTAAAGAACTTCAAGGGCTCAGTTCTCATGACCACCCACGACCGCGACTTTATGAATAACGTCGCGGGAAAAATTATTGAAGTCGCCGGTAAGAAATTTACTACCTACAACGGCAATTATGATTTCTACCTCAAAGAAAAAGATATTCGCCGCACTCAACTGGTGGCAGAGCACGAAAGACAAAAGGAAATGCTCGCCAAGGAAGAAGAGTTTATCGCGAAGTTCAAAGCGCGCGCTTCTCATGCGGCCCAAGTTCAGTCGCGAGTAAAAAAGCTCGACAAGATTGATCGTATCGAGCTTCCCCCAGAAGAGCAGACGATTAGCTTTGAATTTCCCACTCCTCCTCGCGGTAGTGATGACGTTCTCATCATTGATAACCTCGCCAAGTCTTGGCAGGGAGAAAATGGCCCTAAGAAAATCTTTGAAAATCTAAGTGCGACTATTAAACGTCTAGAAAAAATCGCCATCGTCGGTGTTAACGGGGCCGGAAAATCAACTCTGCTTAAAGTTATTTGTGGCAAAACTGAACCCACCGCTGGCAACGTCGCCATCGGGCCTAGTATTAAGCTTGGCTACTTTGGACAATATACCCTCGACAACCTCGATCCAGAGGCCACCGTCATGGACGAGGTCAGATCTAAGCTTCCAAGTGCAAGTGACGGTTTCCTGCGAAATCTGCTCGCCTCTTTTCTCTTTCAAGGAACTGATGTTGAAAAGAAAGTTCGCCATCTCTCAGGCGGAGAGCGCGCGCGAATCATCCTCGCCTACCTCTTTGCCCAGGGAAATAATCTCCTCGTTCTCGATGAGCCCACCAACCACTTGGATATTAAGTCGCGCGAGATTCTCATGCACGCTCTTAAAGATTATGAAGGCACTCTCCTCTTTGTGAGCCACGACCGACACTTCTTGCACGCCCTCACGGAAAAAGTGATCGAAATTGACCAGCAAAACGTCAATCTCTACCCCGGCAATTACAAGTATTATCTCGAAAAGAAAGGACAACTATGAAGGCCATCCTCGTTCGCCACCCACTACAAATCACGCTGGAAACTGATGGAGAGGCCTGGAATCAAGGTGGAGTTGTTAAAGGTAGGCTTCACTATCTCAATAGCTCGAGTGAATCAGTTCAGGTCGCGGGCGACATCGCTGCTATCTACCCAGCACTTTTAAAGCAGGTTCGCGAGGGAACACTTCCAGAGACGAAGGCACTCTATAGCGTCGGACTTCCAGAGAGTTTCGAAGTGAAGGGGGCAGAAGAAAAAGTATTTGAGTATGAATTCGCTCTTCCCACTGACGCGCCCGTCACAGATAAAACCTCTGGTCTCTTTTTCTACTTTGGAAACCCTGAGAGTAAGCACAGCTCACTTGCAATGCAAATTAACCCGCATCAGCGCTTACTTGAGTTGATTGAAAATATCGAACTCTTCCTGCGCTTTAAGACAAAATCTATCAAGGCAAAGAAAGATAAGATTGAGTACAAATTGGCCAATCCTCCTTCAAAAGAATTTGCGGGTGTCGATTCAGTCATCATGCTGGCCAAATTTTCAAATGAAAATATCGAGCTCGACTTTCAAGTAAAGGTCAAAAAACTCGACTACTCGGCCGCGAGCACGCAAATGGCGCCGTCGATGCAAAATGGCGTGGTTAAATTTAATGTCACCCTGACTCCTAGCGATTACCTTATTTTTGGCAAAGCTTTTAATGGAGAGAAAGTCGCTGGCCTCATCGATCAGAGTCTTGAGGGCGTGAAGACCAAGTCTATTCTCTAATTCTTGCAAAAGATCGAGGGCCAATGTTACTTGGCCCTCAACTCCCTTCTAGTGATGATTAGTCATATATTGATCGACAATCAGGTAAATCGTAAAAACAAAGCTACAAAGACAAAGTAGATAAAAGCGCATATTGCTATTCTTGTCGGCCGGCTGAGTCTCAGTCGCACCAGTCTCTTTTTCAGTTTCCACTGAAAACCTCCACAAATAAAAATAATTAAATGAAATCTCTAAATTAGGGCTTGGAGATTTACTGGAGGGGCCAGACCGGAGTGATAGTAATTAGAAAAATGACCAAGTCTTTTACTCTGAAAGTGCTGCGAGTTTAAAAGACCTAGCTCACTTAGGATGAGTTTGAAATCAAGTTGGGAAATGGCCGCGAGTGGGCGCTCAAATCGCCAAGGTGAAGTGGGCGAACTGCCACTGCGATCAAAGCTAGTGAGAGTCGCTTCCTCGGCCGACCAGGTGAGCTCCCAAACTTGGGACTTGGCCTTAGCGGGATCAAGTTGCGCACTGCTCGTACTCAGAAGTGTTGAACACACAACAAAGAGCGAGAGTAATGTGAGTTGAATGAGCTTTAACATACGCAAATGTCTAAAACTGCCCCGTTCAAGTTTAAGACCAGAGACAGTATGATTATAACTGAAATTCAAGTTGAATTACAGCACCTAAAAATAACTCAATAACCAGCGGGTCTATGTCCTTACAATATCAACTCATTGCCCTAGCAACCCTCCTCTTTCTCTGCGTTCTAGCGAGTAAAGTAACTAATAAATATGGAGTTCCCTCACTCCTCATTTTCCTAGTTGTGGGTATGATTGCGGGCTCTGAAGGACCTGGTGGTATCTACTTTGACAACGTCTCCTATGCCCAAAGTATTGGAATTGTCTCGCTGCTCATGATCCTCTTCTCCGGGGGGCTCGACACAGAATGGAAGGTTATTAAGCCCCATATCGGAAAGGGACTCACCCTGGCCACACTGGGAGTCGCCCTCACCACAGGACTTGTAGCGGTTTTTTGCCACTACGTACTCTCCCTTGATTGGAAGCTCTCACTCCTTACCGGCGCCGTTGTGTCTTCAACTGACGCTGCTGCGACCTTTAATGTTCTTCGCTCCCAAAGAATTCAATTTAAAAATGGACTGAGAGAAACCCTAGAATTTGAGTCTGGTAGTAACGATCCCATGGCGATCTTCTTAACCTTGCTCTTTATTCGCTGGATTCAAACTGACGACCTCTCACTTGTTCATTCAATTCTCCAACTCATCTGGCAGATGGCCATTGGACTTCTCGTTGGCTACGCCTTTGGGCGCTGGTTTCGCCTGCTGCTTAACCGCATCTCCCTAGAAATTGAAGGTCTCTACCCAGTGATCACTGTGAGCTGCGTGCTGGTGACCTACGCTCTTCCAGAGCTAATTCAAGGTAACGGCTTTCTCGCCGTCTACGTCTGCGCCCTCACCCTTGGCCGCGAAACCTTTGTGCACAAAAAGAGTTTGATTCTCATTCACGACTCGCTTGCGTGGATCACTCAAATTATCATGTTCCTCACCCTCGGCATTCTGGTCTTTCCGTCGCGAGTTATGGATGTGGCCAATGAGGGAATCATCCTCACTCTCTTTTTGCTTCTCATTGCAAGACCACTTACTGTCTTTCTCTCACTGTGGACGACAAAATTAAATTGGCGCGAAAAAATTCTCACATCATGGATGGGTCTGCGCGGGGCCGTTCCCATTATTCTGGCCACTTTTGTGATCACCGCTGAAGTTCCAGGAAGTGAGCGCCTCTTTAACACTATCTTCTTCGTGGTCATTCTCTCGACTCTCTTTCAAGGGCCAACGATCGGACTTTTATCGCGGTGGCTTGGTGTGGGCGTGCCAGAACAAAAGCGCTTTCGCTTTCCACTAGATTATGTTCCAGTTGGCGAATTAAAGAGTGAGCTTCATCAAGTGGAAGTGCCACAGCATTCAAGAGTGCTTGGAAAGACAATTGCCGAACTCAATATTCCAGAAGATATTCTCATTGTACTCTTAAAGCGCAAGGGCTCGGTCTTTGCCCCAAGAGGTAAAACGGAATTTTATGAGGGTGATATTCTCTTAACTCTCTGCGCTCACACAGGTCTGATGAAACTCAGAGATATTATTTCTGCCAAGAGACAAGACGAACTCGATCGAGAACTCAAGACCACAGCAAGTACGCCCGATTCATAATCACGGCAATTCCAGCGAGCCCAATGGTCGCAGCAATGAGTTTTTTGATACTCTCATCTTTTAAGCGCACTCCCAGCAGATTGCCGCCAATTGCACCTGAAATAAAACCACTGACCACGGGAATGAGAACTTCTGTTCCCACGTGGCCCAATTTATAGTGAGTGTAGCCGGCCGAGAGTGAAGTGAAGGTAATCATAAACAGTGAAGTAGAAGTGGCCACTCTCACTGGAACTTTGAACACTCCGAGCATAACGGGAGTTTTGATCACTCCTCCACCGATTCCAAAGAGACCAGCAATCATGCCGGCAGTTATGCCAAAGAATGAAGCGCTATAGAGACTGACATTGTAATTGCCCTCAATGAGCCTGGGCCTTAGAGAGTTGAGCCACTCAACCATACGGGCAAAGCCAGTTTTCTCATCTTTTTGCTGGCCGGCCGTCTTAAAGCCCAAGAAAACCAGAAAGAGACCAAAGATCACTTCAAGCGGAGCTGAAGGAATGAGGGAAGTGAGAAAAGCCCCGGCCACGGCCCCAATCATAGTGGGTACCTCAAGGCATAGGGCCAGGCGAATATCAACAGTGCGACGGCGCAAATTAAAAATCGTCGACATCAAGCTCGAGGGAAAGAGCGCCATTGCCGTGGCCCCGACCGCCATTTCAATAGGGAACTTAAAAGCGATGACGAGAATGGGAACGATAAAAATGCCACCGCCCAGGCCAACCATTGTACCCAGTGCGCAAACAAAGAATGAAAGAATAAAGAGTGTAAGAAACAACGTAAAAATCCTAGTTTAAATTGTTATGCGCCCAGCCGCAGAATCCGTCAACCGCGATTTTTCAAACCACTGAACTTGAACTATGATGATCTATGAATGCAGGGAGATTTATTTATGATGAAGCGTTGTTTCTACATTTCAAATGCCTACGACGGTAAATACTTTGTGCTTACTGATAATGTAGGAGAATTTGCTCAGCGCATGGCCGCCTATCTGATGAATCTCGAGCGCTCGGGCAAGGTTAATCACTATAGTTTTGGAAGTGTTGAACTCAGCGAGAGCGAGTATCAGAGTTATCGCAGTGATGCCACTCAGACTGAAGCCTCTCGCATAGCCGCAACTAAAGAAAAAGAAGAAGAAGAGAGAGAGTCCCCCCCCCAAACTCCGCCTCCACCAAAGAAAGGAGAGCGCCCGGGACTGAGACTTGTCTAAGACTCTGATTCCCCTCCTCATTCTGTTCACTCTCACTGGCTGCGCGACTAAAGCCCCAACACAAATTGGCCAGTGCGAACTCTCTGACAAACAAGCGAGCACCCTCTCTGACATCAAGGCCATGGACCAAGAAATCAAGGACAAGACCGAGCGTTTTGATAAAGAAATGAGTAAGGGTCCAGTGGATCTTTATTCCAACGAAAACTATCAAGAAATCCTCGAGCTCAAATCTGAGCGCGACGAGGCCGTAAACTACCTAGCAGAGTCCCTAAGCGGCAATACTCTCTGCTTGCAAACACTTTTTAAAAAGGACCTCAATTTTCCCGAGCTAATTGACGAAAAATAGTGGGTTAGTTTTTTAATCTTCTAAGCTGAACACATTTTTCAAGTGAGATCATAATGGGAAAATTTAATCGAAAAGTCATCCTCTCTCTCATCCTTGCCGGAACCCTTGGGACGGGATGTGCTAATTTTAACTCTAATGTCGCACGTGAAGTTGCAGCTGAGCAGACCTATCAAGAGCTGATGCAAGATCCACAATTTAATACTGCCTTTCAGGAAATCTTTAACGATGAAGATGCAACAAAGCGCTACCTTGAATTCTTCACGCGCCTAGGTCGCATGTACTATCGCAATCAAATGCTCATTAATAAGTTTGATGAAAAGCTCGATCAAGGGGAAAACCCAATGAAGAGCTCGCTCTATGAAGAATTGTGGGTGGCCAGAAACCTTAAAGATAGACTTGAAGATAAGCTTACTTTTCACATCCTAAAGCTCAGAGAAGTCGAGCTCACTGGCAGTGATGAAGACGCTAAGAAATCACGAATCATTCTAGGCTCTATGGGGAAAATCCTCAATCGCCTTGAAGAGCACCAAAAAGTTCCTTTTGTAGACGTGATGGAGCGTGTGAACGCCTACTCCATTACCGCACCTAAAGGCGCTAAGAAGTCTGGAAGGGATCGCAGCCTTGATCCAATCAAGGCGCCGATGGGTGAGTTCATGCGTCCCAACTTTGATTGGCAAGAATTCTTTGATGAAAATGAGGATAAGATTCAGGCCGAGACCGAGTCTCAAGTTAAGTCGCGCGACTTTTATAAGGCGCTTGAAAAAACGGGCGATAGTTCTAGACAGCCAAACTCAGTTCTCGTCTTCCCCTCAACTAGCAAAGCTGGAAATATGTTTGGCTATCGCTTTGAAAGAGGAAATTGGGCCCTCACCTTTGACGATGGCCCTCGTCGCGACACCACAGGCGAACTTCTCGACTATCTTCACGACAATGATTTCAAAGCGACATTTTTTTGGCTCGCTCAAAATGCTAAGCGCTACCCAGATATGATCACCAAGGCGCAGAAATACGGAATGGAGCTTGCCAATCACTCCTACTCACACGCCAACGTTCCAAAGCTATCAAAATCGGCCACTCACCACGAAATCATCGAGTCAACTGACGAGCTCGAAGCGCTCTATGGAGAGAAAGTAAAATTCTTCCGCCTTCCCTATGGAGCGGGCGTAAATAGTAATTCAATTCGCCAAATGATTGCCGATCGCGGAATGATACACGTCTATTGGAGTGTGGATAGTCTTGACTGGCAGGATAAGAACCCAAGAAAGATCTTTGATCGTGTGAGAAAGCAAATGGAAAATGATGGCAGAGGGATTATCCTCTTTCATGATATCCACTCTCAAAGTGTTGAGGCGAGTAAGCTACTCGTGAAGTACGCACAGGCCGAAGGGCTAAACTTTGTCACCATGACCGAGGCCGTGAACGCAATTAATGGTCCATCAGACATTAAAGTTCCCGCTAATAGCTACCGCGTAAGAACTGACCTCAACGTGAGAGTTGGCTACTCGTCAAATTACGCCAAGTGCGCCGTTCTTCCTACAGGAACAATCGTGCAAGTAATTGATCAGTCTGGAACTTATGTGAAGATTGAAGTTGTCGGCGCCAGTAGCTCACTTAGCCGCGATTTGAGTGACTGCGGTGGAAGAACCATGGTTCACCGCGATTATATCGATAAACTCTAAAAACAATAAGGGCCACTTTCGTGGCCCTTTTTTTTACCAAATTTGTGAGTGGCGCTCGAAACTGTAGTAGCGCGAACCACTACAAGTTGTTTGGAAATACTCCACTTCTCTATCCCACGAGCGCGAATAGTAGCGCTCAGTGTGACAACGTCTACCATCGAGATATACTTCACGCACAACAGTGTCGCGAGTATAGAAGCGATCACAGCGCTGATCATAAGTGGTCACAACAGAGCGTGAGTCAGACCACTGAACGAGACCAACTGTAGCGAGCACTGCACCACCGATAGTCATAGCGGTACCTAGGTTTTGAACCCCTCTGTCATTTGAGCCGCCAAGAATAATTCCGACAACGCCAATACCAACTCCAATTGCAGTGTTGCGACGACCGCGACGTGCCTGCTCTTCTTTAATAGTGACAAGATGCTGACGTGGCTGAACGTAGCAAACATCATAAGAGTTAAAGCTATTGTCGACATAGACCTCTGTGCGAGTTCCTGGGCGGGGACGGACAACTTCAGTGCGAATCTCAGAGCGCATGCGACTGCCAATTTCGAAAACTTGCTCCGACACAAAGAAGTCTTCACGGCGGGTGTTGCGATTAATATCATAACTCACTTGCTCAGCAAGAGTGCCACGTCCAAAAATATGAGCATTCTCAACACGTGAAAGGCGAACCCAACCACCGCGCGAGCGTCTCACATCACCATTTCTAGTTTGATAGTAAGTAGGACCTAAATTGTCGTATTCATCAATGGAGACAATCGTAGCGCCTGGAAGTGTGCCCACATGCACGAGTTCCCCACGGTAGAGTGACTTCACTTCAATGCTGGAATTAAGTCTAAGTTCAAGAGCATTTGCAACAGCGCAACTTAGCATCGCTCCAAGTAGGACGAGAACCTTGTTAAATTTAAGCATATTTCCCCCTAAATTATTTTTAGTCATTATGGGGGATAATTAAATGCACCGCATCACACCATGGCAAAATTACTCACTTATGAATTTGCGCCAAAGAATTAGACAAATTTTATAGACTAGGCTCAATTTATTTTAAGCAATCTTTTGATCACTTTTGGGTTATGAAGGGGGTCATTATTTGGGAAGGGGAGCCGTGGAAGAATATAACCGCTACTTAGATCACTTGTGGAAACGAAGGGTTACCATCGCTTTTGCCAATGGGATCGCCATATTTGCGGGAATCATGTTTCTTTCTAGGGCCTATTTTGAAGGGTTTATACACAGCTCTCTCTATATGAACCTAGGGGCGAGCCTGCTCTTTTGCCTGAGCGCCCTCTACGCCAAGAAAACCCACAATTATCGCCCTATCGCCTATCTGATCACTATTGCGGCGTTAACTATCCTTCCGATTCGGGCCGCGGCCACAGGGGGAATGTATTCCATGGTTGTTCTGTGGTTTGCCCTTCTCCCTCCAATTGCCGTCGTTATTATTGGAATCTGGCAGGCCGTTGCTCTGACTTCGCTCACACTCCTGCATCTTATACTCATTCTCTACTATCCAAATTGGCCCCTAAAGGTCATTTCTCAAACTTCAACTGACACAACTCAACTCACAGTCATCGTTGTTGGACTCACGCTCTCAACTGTTATTGCCAGTATGTATGAGCTCAATCGAAAGAATCTTAACAAGCTCCTAATCAAATCCTATAACAAGCTTGAAGAGAGTGCCGCTATTCGCGTGCGTCTAGAACAATTAGAGACAGCGCAAAAAATGGTTAAGACTTATAATCACGAAATTAATAATCCGCTTCAGATCGCAATTGGAAATATTTCTCTCTACCGCAGAAAGGGAGATGAAAAGAACTTAATTAAAATTGAAGAGTCCATTCAACGCATCAGTGAAATCACACAGAAGATTAGCTCATCAGTAGATCAAGAGCGCATCCAATTTAACAACCAACAAATTCCAAAAAAGTAATATTTTTTACTGGCCTCAAGCAATATTCATTATGGGTGGATGAAGCTTGTGTCAGGATTTTATTACTCTGTTTACACTTGTCACTCACGGAGGGATAGAAGGCCAACACTAATTTTATTCAAGGGGAAAACCTTATGAAAATGCTAGCCGGCCTCACACTCGGTCTCGCCCTTACTGGGAGTGCATTTGCTGCGTGTCCAAGCGCAACAACTGCCGTAGGACAAATTCTTAACAAAGAAGCTTGTGCCCTTAAAGGAACATACACAAGAGATCTCACACTTACGTCAGATAAGATTTGGGTTCTTCAAGGTGGTGTCTTTATTGGAAATGACAATAAAGAGAATTCAACACTCAATATCGCTGCTGGGACTACAATCATGGCCCAAAGTGGTGCGGACTTTCTCGTTATCACACGCGGTTCAAAGATCAACGCCGTTGGACGCGCAGATGCTCCAATCATCTTCACTGCAGCTAAAACTTCTGAGCGCAAGCGTGGTGAATGGGGTGGACTCGTTCTTAATGGAAACGCTCCCATTAATAGCTGTAAAGATTCAACTACTCTATGTGAAGCGCAGGGAGAGGGCTCAACCGGACTCTACGGTGGAAATGATACTGAAGATAGCTCAGGTGTACTTAAGTATGTACGAGTTGAGTTCGCTGGATATGAAATCACACCAGATAACGAACTTAATGGAATTGCCTTTCAAGGCGTTGGCGCAGGTACTGAGGTAGACTACGTTCAATCACACATGGGTGCAGATGACGGAATGGAATTCTTTGGTGGCACAGTTAATATCAAGCACATTGTAATCACTGGTGCTAAAGACGACTCACTCGACTGGACCTCTGGCTGGAGAGGTAAGGCCCAATTCGTAGTGATCGAGCAATATGACGATGCAGCTAATAATGGCATTGAGGCCGATAACCTCAAGTCGCCCATGGACGCTGACCCGCGCTCTAACCCTACACTCTCTAACCTCACACTTATTGGGGCCAATGGTGGCGCCGCTAAAGGTGGAGAGGGAGTTCTCCTTCGCGTAGGTACGGGTGCAGCTCTTTATAACAGCATCATCACAGGCTTTAAGTCTGCTTGTATTGATCTTGATGATAAAGAAACTTTTGAAAACGCCAATCGCTATAGTACTGAACTAGAGCGCAATGGAATTGTATTTGAAAATAATATCATCAGCTGCGCTACAAACTTCAAAGAAGAAGAAGGCGACATCTTCACAGTTGAATCACTCGTGAGTGCTGGGGTTAACAACCAAACTCTAGAAGCTCAACTCAATGGTTGGATTCCAGCGGCTTCTTCTCCAGCACTAGAAGGCGGAGAGACTCCATTTGATCTCTTCTTTGACTTCGTAGACTTCACAGGCGCTATCAAAGATAGCTCAAGTGACTGGTCAAAAGGCTGGACAACAACAGCTCGCAACTAAGATTTTGGGGCCTGAGTGATCAGGCCCATTTAAAAATACTTTAATGTCTAATTGGGAGGAGGCATGAAAGTGACTGCAATGTCTGTAGGTATCGCCCTACTTCTATGCTTTAGTACATATGCACAATCAGAGCAAACGGCCGAGCTCGCTTCAAAAGTAATTCAAATGCGCGAAAGCGTTGAAGAAGTATCGACTAAACTAGAGATGACTAAGGCCGACTTTGAAACCAAGCTAAAATCTCTTGGGCTTACCATCGTTGAACTTGAAAATAATATCAAGCGAGAGGAATTAAAGCTCAAAGAAATCACCAGGGCGCAAGAAGATATCAGCACCAAGCTCAAAGAGAGTAATACTGATGCCCTCGGACTCACTCCCGAACTCTTAAGTTCTTTTGGTATCCTCAGAGAGTCGATTGAACAAAGTATTCCATTTAAAAAACCTGAACGTCTCGCGGCCCTCGACGAATTAAGGGGAAAGCTTGAACGAGCCGAGCTGTCAGAAATAAAGGTGGCCACAAACCTTTGGCAATTGGTCGAAGATGAGCTGCGCCTAACAAAAGAAAATGCCATTTATCAGCAAACAATTGAAATAGATGCTAGTGAGCACTTGGCAGACGTCATTAAAATTGGAACCTTTGCCCTCTACTTCAAAACAAAGGGTGGCAAACTGGGAATTGCGAGGAGAATCGGCAACCAATATCAATTTGAAACACTCACGAGCACTCAAGATAAAGAACTCGTGGGGGAACTCTTTGACTCACTCAAAAAACAAATTCGCATGGGCGTCTTTACACTCCCTGCTATTAAAATCGCTAAAAATAATGAGGAGCAGAAATCATGAATAAATTATTCATTATGTGCTTCCTAGGCCTACAGATACTTATTCAGATACCTTCGCACGCGCAAGAGAGTGATAAAGCGCCAATAGCGCTCACTCCAGCCGCCCCAAAGGTCGATCTAGCACAGGCCTATAAGCGCGAATATCTATTTTTAAATGCACAAAAAAGAGAGCTCACCGAGCGTGCAACTCGCTATGAGAAGACGACAAAAGCAGAAATTGCGAAGTCGAGCAAACTCATAGAGGAGTTAGAGAGAAAATATCTCACACTAACCAGAGAAGTTGAAAAGCAGGGGGCAAAACTCACTGAGAGTGAGCGCAACCTTGAAACTCTTGGAAATGAAAAAGAGGCGCTAGAGACGATGCTTGAGAGATCGCAGCTAACCTTGAGCGAAGTCAATCTGAGTGGCGCTTCTAGTTCAAGTGCTCTTAAGACAGCTCAAGAACTTAGTGAGCGCATTAAAAACCGCTTTATCCTTGCCAGTAAAGTCCTTAAAGACTCAAGTAATATAAAAACAATCGAGGGTACATTTTATCTCAAGAATGGCGAGAAGACTTCAGGTGAGATCATCAACCTTGGCCGTGCTGCGAGTTTTGGAGTCACAAAAGATAGCGCCTTTCTCCTGGCACCTTCAGGAAGAGGCGAATTAAAAGTATGGAAGGAAACAAATAGAGAAAATGTGAATGCCCTTAAGATTGGGAATTTTCATGCCGCACTAGAAGTCTATCTTCATGAGAGTTCAACTAAAGAAGTCACTCAAAAAGAGGGAAAGACATTTTCAGACATTATGAAAGCTGGTGGCTCAATTGGATGGGTAATCCTAGCGCTCGGTATTGTCACAATTTTGATGGTGACTATTCGCGCCTGGCTCATTTACCGCGCGGGTAGAAATTCAGAGTCTCTAGTTAATGAAGTATCAGGACTTGTCTCAAAGGGCGAAAGCGCTCAGGCCATTGAGTTACTCACTTCAGAGGCGGCTCCAAAAAGTGCGATATCTAGACTCATGAATGTAATCATCAATTCAAAAGAAACAGATAAGGGGATTCTTGAAGATATGGCGAGCGAACAAATGATTAAAGAGTGGGCCGTTATCGACAAATTCGGAACACTTATTATCGTGGCCGCATCGGTTGCCCCTCTCTTAGGTCTACTCGGTACAGTAACCGGCATGATCGCTACCTTTGACATCATTACAGAATTTGGAACGGGTGACCCGAAGATGCTCTCCAGTGGGATTTCAGAGGCACTTGTCACTACGATGATGGGTCTTATTGTCGCCATCCCGGCGCTAATGCTTGGAAGTGTGCTCTCAGCTCAGAGTGACAAGATCAAGTCAAAGATGGAGCAAACAGCACTCACAATACTCAACTCTCTATCCATGGCAAGAAACTAGAGGAAGAAATGAATCTCTTTAGCACACTCAAAGATTTAATTGATGGAGGAGGAATCATGATGTGGCCCCTACTCCTCATGAACTTCGCTTTGTGGGCGCTCCTCTTTAAGCGCTCGCGCACACTCTACTCAGGCGAGTTAAAAGAGGCGATTAGAGAAATTGACAGCATAAAATTTCACTCCAATGCCGAAATAGAACTAGAGATTGGTCTCTTGCGAGACATTCTCATAAGCTCAAAGACATACATTCACATCATCGTCACCGCCTCACCGCTCATGGGTCTCTTGGGAACAGTCATGGGAATGATTGAAACCTTTGAATCCCTTGGAGACATGAGTCTCTTTACGCAAGGGGGCGGCATAGCTGGGGGAATTTCTCAGGCCTTAATCACCACTCAAATGGGTCTGGCCGTCGCTATCCCTGGCCTTTTGGTTGGGCGCTACCTCTATAAAAAGCAAGAAGAGCTTGGCAGCGAAGTTGATGGTGCCGAACACCGTGCCCGCGCCTGTTTTACAAAAGGAACTCTCAGTGAAGCTTAATCGTCGGGCAAGTGAAGCTCAAAATATTGATATCTCCCCATTAATTGACATGGTCTTTATTCTACTCATTTTCTTTATGGTCAGTACGACCTTTGTTAAAGACATGAAAGTCGAGCTTGAAAGGCCAGGGGCAAGTTCTGCAACGTCAGCGAGTGACAAGTCGATCAAGGTCTACATAGACGCTACAGAAAAAATACATATTGATGGCAATGAAGTAAGACCCTGGGTAGTCCAAAGTATTATTCGCGATCAACTTGCTGGAGACAGTAAGAGACCAATTCTAGTGGTCACTGACAAGGGTGTGAGTAGTGGAAAACTAATTGAAATAGTCGACTCCTGTCGCATGGCCGGGGCCAGTGATATTGGTGTGGCCACAGAGGGAGAGGGCCCTTAATGCGTGCGACTAATCTAAAGAGCATTCAAAAGAGCAATCTAGAGGCATTCCTAGGAGGAATTATTGGGAGTCTCTTTGTCATTTTCTTTATGGGAGTAATGAATCGACCATTAGAAAAAAAGGAAGAGGCTTCTAAACATGTGACTAGCTTTAACAACGTCGCCAATAAGAATAAGACGCCCCCAAAAAAGAGAGAATTGCTTCAAAAAAAAGAAAAACCAAAATCAAAGCCAAAGAATATGGCCCCGGACATAAGTTCTCTTTTGGCCGGTAATAATTTTGGAATTAAGGCCTTTCAAGTGGATCTAGGTGCCCTATCGGAGTCACTGCTTGGTGATATGAGTAATGTTGCCATGACTGAGGATACTGTCGATGTAGCACCCGTGGCGAGTTACCGCCCTCCTCTGCAATACCCTAGTGCGGCCAGAAGCTCTGGAGTATCAGGTTTTGTCGATCTTTCATTATTAGTAAGTAAGGAGGGGAAAGTTGCACAGGTAAAAGTACTTGATAGCAAGCCCACAGGAACATTTGAAGAGGCGGCAATTGCCGCTGTTAAAACGTGGAAGTTTAATCCCGCAATTTATAAAGGTGAATCGGTGAGCATTTGGGTGAAACAAAAAATTAGTTTCAACCTTAATTAACGGAATAGGAAAATGAATAATTTAAATAAAACATTCATTCGATTTATTTTAATCCTGACATTCGGGCTAAGTGGAATAAATTCCCAGGCAGAAGACACAACAAACCTCTCGTTAGCGGCACTGCTTATCAAAGATGGGCACTATGACAGGGCAAAAAAGGTTTTGACAGAAATAAACAGTGATGAAAAAGAGACAGAGCCTGGTCGCTTTGAACTACTTAACGGTCTACTTGCCCTGTCTCAATCAAATTTCAAGCACTCGATCGAAGAGCTTCAAAAAGCAAAAAGTATTTTCTCAAAAGATTTAAAGAAAAATGATCTTAAAATTGAAGAACTAAGAACCTATCTATCCCAGGCTTACTTCGCCACAGAGGATTATCAGAGTGTACTAAATGAACTCGCTCAAGTTCACACTCTCAAAGAATCAAGGCCTAAAATATACCTTCTTGAAGTGAATTCGCTATGGAAGACTCAAAAGCAGCAACAAGCACTTAACCTCGTTTCTACATTGGCCCAAAAATATCCGGCGACAAGTGAATTCAAGCGACTCTTTTACAGCTACCTCATTGAACTTGGACTCTATCAATTTGCACTTGAATCAATCCTGGAAGATCCTAGCTTTATTGATTTTAGTGCCCACGAAGCAAGTTCGCTTGCTGGACTATTCATCGCTAGCTCGCGCTCAGATGAGGCGAGAATAATTCTAGAAGCGGCAAGGCTCGCTCATCCCGGGAATACGACCCTCACTAAAGAGCTCGCTGGAATCTATGTGCGAGGAAAATCATATTTGGCTGCCGCTACTCTCTATGACGAATTGGTTGAAGACAACCTCAAAAATGCTGAGCAGGCAAGTGAGCTCTACCGCCTAGCAGGATACCCTGTGAGAGCGCTAAGTCTAAATACACTGGTCTCAGATAACTCTCAGAAGCTCAAGCAAAGACTCGCCCTCTATATTGAACAGGAAGACTTTGAGCGGGCAACCACCCTTGAAACAGGACTGACTCTGGGCGGACTCCTTCAACAAGAGGAGATTAGGTACGCTCTTGCCTATGCTTACTACAAAGTTAGAAATTTTGAAAAAACACAGATACACCTTGGCCGCATTAATGATGAGAAATTATTTGAGAAGGCAACGAATTTGAGAGCAAGTATCGAAAAGTGTCAGGAGAATATATGGGCATGCGAGTAGAGTGGAAATGGCAGATCATTGGCATCCTCTTAGGATTTCTCCTCGCCTATCTTATGACTCAGGATCTATGGGCGGCAACTCAGTCGACTCAAGTCATTAATCAATCTCTTGAAATCAAGACGAAGAAGACTGAAAGGCTCGTTGATTACGGCTCACTTCAACTGGCGCTCTTTTCAGGTTCTGACCTTGCAAAAGGAATCTCTGTACAAATTAATGGAGGAGAAATCTATCAAACATCAAGTGATGGGATGCTTTTCTTGCATCTTCCAGAGGGCACGCACAAGGCCGTGATCAACCCAAGTGACAAGTTTGAGAGAAAGGAGTTTGAATTTCAAATCAGTAGTGGTCAGACGACCCAAGCGTTAGTGACACTCCTTAAGGATGAAAAGAGTTACGAGTTAGAGCTGCAAAATCCTGAACTAAAGAAATCAGCAAATAAGCTCTCTCAAAGTGGTGAGATGAGTGAGTTCAAAGGCATTGTGGTAGACACGACTACAAAGAAGCCAATCTCTGGCGCTAGAATCTTTGTCAGGGGGGCAAGTTATGAGGCACGCACCGATTCTGAGGGAAAATTCAACCTTAGGCTCCCAATTGGAAAGCACGATCTCTCAGTCATTCATAGAAAATTTGCCACTCAAACCCTCAGAGGAGTTGAGGTTAATAAGAGCGAAAGTCAATTGACCGAAATAAGTATGAACCCAACCGGGCTTGTGCTTGAGGAATTTGTAGTGCTCGCACCTCATGTTGAGGGAAGTCTCGGAGCGCTCATCGAAATTAGAAAGAAGACAAGTTCAGTGGCCGATGTCCTAGGGGCAGAGCAAATTGCAAAGGCGGGTGATTCTGATGCGGCCTCCTCTCTTAAGCGTGTCACAGGACTTACCCTGGTAGATGGAAAGTATATTTATGTGCGCGGTCTGGGTGAGCGCTATTCTCAAACACTTCTTGATGGCTCAACCCTTCCCTCTCCTGATCCGGCAAGGCGGGTGGTTCCCCTTGATATGTTTCCAAGTGGGATCATTAAAAATCTTGTGATTCAAAAATCTTACACAGCTGATAAGCCTGGAGAATTTGGAGGAGGGGCCATTCTGCTAGAGACAAAGTCTATTCCGGAGAAGTTCTTTTTTAAAATTAAAACTAGCTACAACTACTCTCCGGGAGATACATTCAAAGAGAAACTCACAAGCGCAGGTGGAACTAAGGACTGGCGCGGAATGGACGATGGCACCCGAGACCTTCCTACTGGTCTAGCAAGTGCAATTAGCGGCAATCGACGCCTTGCCGAATGTAATCTCATCCTCACCTCAAATTGCTTTAGCACCGAAGAACTCACGGAGTTTTCAAAAGAAATTAAGAAAAATTATAAAGTTGAGCGCCGCCAAAGAAATGCGCTTCCCGGACTCTCAGTCTCGACTGGAGATAAGATACAGGTGGGATCATTTAGTTTAGGAGCGATGGCCTCTGGACGCTATAGTGACTCTTGGCAAAGTACGGATAAAATTAAGCGCAGCTACAATCTAGGTAACTCGACAACTGGGGAGCTTATTCTCAACAAAGACCAAGAAAAACTCTCAAGCGAGCGCGAAATTGATATGGGTGGCACTCTAGATTTTGGTGTTCAGTACCAAAAGAAACACACCGTCAGTGTGAGCGGACTCTTGATTAGAAAAACCACTGATGAAACCGAAATTTCCACAGGCACCGACAGTGATCAGACAAACCTTGTCTTTGAGGATACTAAACTCAAATGGAGCGAGCGAGAGCTCAATTCCTATACCTTAAAAGGTGAGCACCACCTCGATATGCTTGCAAATACGCAAATGAATTGGCGCTATACACGCTCTCAGGCAACTCTCCATGAACCCGATCAGCGCCAGTATCGCTATTATGACGACGGCAGTGGCTATCAATTTGAAACCAGGGGAGATGGCAATCGCAGGATCTACTCCGATCTAGAGGACAATAATACCGATATTGGTCTTGATCTCAAGGTTCCCTATAAATGGTTTGGGCGTGAAGGGGCCATTAAAGTCGGATTTAATAACGTCGATAAAGAGCGAAACTCACAAATTCGTCGCTTTAAATTTGAAGAACAAATTGCTGGCAGCATTGACCAATCAACATTAAGACAAGGTCCAGAAGATATCTTTGCTGATCAGAATTTAGGTAAGCAGGGATTTCTATTAAAAGAGGACACCCAGCCAACTGACAACTATAGTGCAACCCAGACCATTACTGCTGGATACGCGATGATGGAACTTCCCATGCTCTCTTGGCTTAAGATCATCTCGGGAATGCGCTATGAGAGATCCCTTCAAGATGTGAGAACCTATAAACTCTTTGACCCAAACAACGCCCCAGATGTGGCCTCACTTGAGACAATTGACTATCTTCCTGCCCATGCGGCGACTATTATCTTAAGTCCGAAGATGCAAATACGAGCGGCCTACTCCGAAACTCTTTCGCGCCCGGATTTTAAAGAATTATCAACGGCCCCATATCACGACGTAGAAAATGATCGCATTGTGGTAGGAAATAATGAACTCGTTGGAAGTGTCATCTCAAATATCGACCTTAGATGGGAATGGTACTTTAAAAGTAGTGAGAATATCTCTCTTGGCGTTTTTCACAAGAGATTTAAAACTCCTATTGAGGCAGTGGCCAGAAATTCCACTGAGGGAGGAATTACCTTCAAAAATGCAAAGGAGGCGACTAACCTTGGTGCCGAGTTTGAGTTTAGAAAGAAATTAGATTTTATCACTAGAAGTCTCTCCAACTTCTCACTCGCCGGCAATTACTCCTACATAGACTCTGAAGTGACCATTGCCCCCGAGGATGCGGGACTTCTCACAACCACCACCCGCGCCCTTCAAGGTCAGTCCCCCTACGTGATCAATGCCCAACTGCTCTATGAAAATCAAGATAGCGGAACCGATCTGTCACTACTCTACAATATTTTTGGTGAGCGAATTACCGAGGTAGGGGTTTTGGGAATGCCAGATGTATATGAGCAACCCTTCTCCCAACTAGATTTTGTGGCCTCTCAAGACATTGCAACAAATTATGCTGTGAGCTTCAAAGTCAGCAATATTATTGACCCTGAAGCTCAGCAAGTACAAGGCGATAAAATCGTTCAGCTCTATCGCAAAGGTAGATCATTTAGCCTTGGCCTCTCGGGGAGTTTTTAATGAAGACCTTAACACTGGCCCTTACTCTTGCTCTCTTTGCCCTCGCATCCTGTGGCAAGCATGAGACAAAGACACCGCCGCCAAAGATCGAGACTACGGGAGAAAACCTACCAGTTCTCTCTGCTAGCGAAGCGGCCATCCTCGCCATTCAAAGCAATGAAGTGGGTGAATTCGTCAATCTCTGTCAAACCCACGATCTCAACCTCAACTCCGTCCAAAGAAATGGACGTACCTTTTTGATAGAAGCTGTCGAGTGGTCTCGAATTGAGATTATCAAATGGCTCTTGGCCCAGGAGTCCATCGACGTGGAGGCCAAAGATAATGAGGGTAAGAGCGCTCTCGAACATGCGCAGATTATTGGCGACAGGGAAGTTTTAAAGCTACTTGGAAGTGGGGCCATGTCCCAGGAGGAAATAGACACAAGTCTCTTCACAGCTCTCTACGCCAAAGACCAAAATCAAGTCAAAGAGGCAATAGAGGCCGGAGCTAATCTAGATATTCACGATAAGAAGGGACTCACTCCGCTTATTATTGCGATTTACCAAAAGGATGAAATGGCCATTAGACTGATCCTCCAAACGAGAAGAGTCGACGTCAACCTAAGGGATTTGCGCACTAACAAAACCCCTCTGGCCTGGGCCCGTCGCTCAAAGCTCTCCAGAGTTGAGAAAATGCTCGAGCGCATGGGGGCGCACGAGTAATTTTTTTATAGTGCTCCTCCCATGAGCTTAGAGCTGATAAAATAGGGCGATGGAAAATCTTCTCTCCACCTGGCGCACGCTCGCTACAAATGTGGATCAATTCTTTGAAAAAAACTCCCTCGGGCTAAATTGCTCGCAGGGCTGTTCTAAGTGTTGCGAAGTTGATCGCAGTGTCTTTGGAATTGAAGCTCAGGTGATTGCCAATCACATTGAGGGTCTCACTGATCAAGAATATGAAGAACTCTGCCAAAAAATAGAAAACTCAGAATCCGCGGCCAAAGGCCACTGCGCCTTCTTAGATGAAGGAAAATGCCTCGTCTACCAAGCAAGACCGCTCATTTGTCGCAGCCATGGACTCGTTCACCTTCGCGAAGGTCAACCTCACCACTGTGATCTAAATTTCACTGAGGCCCTTCCTCCTAAGGATCAGTGGCTTGACGAAGAGAGACTTGGACTTATGCTCGCCATGCTTCAAAAGGAATATGATAAAGCACCTGATTTTCCAACCAGAGTCCCCCTCTCAGAGCTTGCTCGCGCCCTGAATCCCTAGACATTTACTCTACTCTTTTGCACTCTTATGGGCGCATCGGCGCAACTCTTACATAATAGAGTCATGGGTAATCTAATCACTGATCAAATCAATCATTTAAAGACGAGCGCAACCATTCTTGGCCATGGCCTAGGTTATGTGGCCGAATTCAAAATCTTAAGTCTGCTCTCAACCCTAGCAAAAGGACCACTTCGCGATCCAAAATTAGAGCGAAAATTTGGAGCAGAACTAAGAAATGAAGTGTTTAATCTCTGGCAATGGGATGCTCGCAATATTTCAAGCGGCCTGTACTCAAAAGAGGTTCTTCCCTCTAGTGATCTAAGTGAAATTAAACAGCGAGCTCTCACTTTCTATGAAATCTTGCGCGATTATCCACAAGTCTTAAAAAGAAGAAAAGAGGGAAAATCAAAACTCAAAGGACATCCCTACCCGGAGTACTTCTCCCGAACATTTCATTTTCAAAGTGATGGCTATCTCTCAGAAAAGTCGGCCCGACTCTACGATGAACAAGTTGAAATTATCTTTGGGGGCACTGCTGACATCATGAGAAGAGCGCTCTTAGTTGAGCTCATCAATTACAAAGATAGGCTTGAAGATTTTCCACAGATCCTAGAGTTGGCCGCGGGCACTGGCGCGGGTTCAAGACTAATTAATATCGCCTACCCGAAGGCTTCAGTAACGGTGAGTGACCTCAGTCCTTATTACGTAGAACACGCCAGAGACAAATTAGACAACCCATTTAACAAGTATCTTCTTATAGACGCTTCAAAAACAGAACTCCCCTCAATGAGTTATGATCTAATCTTTCATATTTTTCTCTTTCACGAAATGCCGCGAACTGAGCGAATAAAAGTTCTAGAGGAGATGAAGAGGCTCCTAACTCCTGGCGGAGTCGCCATCATTATTGATTCTATTCAAATTCAAGATAGGCCAGAGTGGAAGGAATTACTTTTAGATTTTCCCAAACGCTATCACGAGCCGTTCTATCGCAATTACCTGGAGTGGGATATGGAAGGCGCCATTAAGTCAGTGGGATTAAAGATTGCTAAAAGAAGCAGGTACTTTCTCAGTACCTGCCTCGTCTTAGAAAATTAATTATTCTGAATACATTTCACTTTCGATCGTAAGATCGGCCCTTCTAGCATCACTTGCGCGTAGAGTGGAGAGCTCACCTAGTCCCTTAGATTCTACGTTAACCACAACCCCTTTTGATTCAAGGTACTCAGCAATCGCATCCGCTCTCTTTTGAGACATCGTTTGATTATATGAATGATTCCCGCCTGAGCTTGAAAAACCCATCACACGAATTGACTTTACGCCTGGATCATCGGCGAGTGAGACTGCTAATTCATCTAGGCGTTCACGGTGTTCAGGTGTCAGGTTGGCCGAATTATTTGGAAAGAAGAAACTCTCCTCAATAACTTCGACGGTGTAGCCACGATCAAGTGCTGAATTATTAAACTCAACTAAGTCTCGATCCATCTGGCCTTCATTTTGTAGCTCTGGATGGGCGCGCCCATTAAAATATGGAACTCCCTGATTCACAGGCGTACTTGTAAAGTCAGTGCGTAGCCCTAGTGCATCGACATTGGCATAAACACCAGGAGAAACAAGTGCAGCAATTACGCATAAATTTAATAGTTTCATCTAAGCCTCCTTTGCAGATTCAACTTAGAAGACCTTAATGCATAACCCATACCAGAGCGGTTATGCACTAGGTAAAAACCAATTAAATTAGTTAAAAGAACAAACCTTCATTCCTCTTTGGGTGGCCTCTCGTGAGAGCACTCTCTCACACCAGCCATTTACATTCTTAAAGGCAGAAAGTTCAAGATGCTCACTCGCTCCATAATTTGTTTTTAAGCAATCAACCCAAGGGACGATGGCCATATCGGCAATTGTATACTCTTCCCCTACTAAAAAGGTGCGACCTTCTAAACGCTTTTCAAGCACCCCCAGTAGTCTCTTGGCCTCATCGCTGTAGCGCTTCTCTGGGTAGGGGTGATCGCACTTGTCTTTGGCGTATTTAAAGAAGTGACCAAATTGGCCGAACATGGGGCCCACTCCACCCACTTGAAAAAAGAGCCACTGCAAAGTCTCAGATTCAAGCCTTGGGTCTTGGGGGAGAAACTTTCCAGATTTTCTTGCGAGATACACTAGGATTGCTCCCGACTCCATAATTGCGAGAGACTCTCCATCCGGGCCCTGGGGATCGACGATCGCAGGGATTTTAGAATTGGGGTTAATCTTAATAAACTCAGGAGTAAATTGATCTCCTTCTAAAATATTAATTGTATGCGGTTCATAGGAAATTCCCATTTCCTCTAGGGCAATAGAAACTTTCTGACCGTTGGGAGTGGCCAGGGAGTAGAGCTGTATTGGTGCAGACATAGATAAATCCTTTTGAGTGAATGAATCTCAATTATACAAAGACCAACACAATGGGCCTAGTCATGTCCTCAATGTCTGGCCGAAAATTAAGAACTACAAGAGAGCGTACTGCATCCTGGACGATTGCGCGCCCACTCTGGTCGCCTTTGATAGAATTTAGCCGTAAAGTCATTTTCTTCATAGGGCGTTTTGAGCGCGAGGAGTAGCTCTTGCATACCCACTCTACTTCCTTTCGCATATTCATCAAGCGCACTTTGAACAAGATAATTTCTAAGAATAAAGAATGGATTAGTCTTTAGCATAATCTCAGAGCGCTCATTGCTAGTTTTATTCTCCCTGAGCACCAAGTTCTGATAACGCAGCAACCAGCTCAGAAGTAAATTCTCAGAACTAGCAGCAAGCGGTGCAAAGTAGAGCGCTTCTTCAAGGTGACTTACGATTTTTTGAGGATCCAAATTGCCTTCAAGTAGTGAAGTCTGAAATTTCTGACGAGAGAGTTCACGGTAGAAAATGGTGTAATCAATTTGGGCCGAGGAGAAAACCGCCTCCAACTCACCTACTAGTTTCATCACCTCTTCAGATGAAGCACTAAAGAGTCCGAGCTTGCGGCCAAAAGTTGCGGCTATTTCCTTATTAAAAACTTCTGAGTAGCGGCCATAGGCTTCACTCCACTTATCAGAGGCCCCAAAATGGGCCATAAGAGACTCCCCAAGGCGAGCAAGATTCCAGGCCGCCACTGCTGGCTGCGCTCCATAGCGATAGCGACGCGATTCAAAGTCCGTGGTATTAGGAGTCCAGTTTGGGTCGTAATTGTCCATCCATCCATAAGGACCGTAGTCGATCGTAAGCGAGTGTATGGACATATTATCTGTATTCATTACCCCGTGAACAAAGCCAACCCGCATCCAATGAGTCATAAGTACTGCCGTCTCTTGGCAGACTTCACGGTAGAAATTTAGCGCCCACTCCGTTAGATCATCTTGCCTTAAATGGCCAAAGTATGTGCTTAGCGTATAGCGAATGAGAGAATCAAAGGGCTTTTTCTCACTGTGAGCAGAGAGGATTTGAAAGTGACCAAACCGCAGAAAACTGGGTGCCACACGGGCGACCACCGCACCTGGCTCCCATTCAGGATTGCCGTCATAGAACATGTCGCGCATGACTTGATCACCAGTTAAACAAAGAGACAGCGCCCTTGTTGTAGGTACGCCAAGAAAGTGCATGGCCTCGCTACAAAGAAATTCTCTCAGACTAGATCTAAGCACGGCCAGGCCGTCGGCGCGCCTTGAGTAGGCACTGCCACCGGCCCCTTTGAGCTGAATTTCATAAAGAGAATTATTCGCTTCTAAGTGTCCTAGGCTAATCGCCCTACCATCACCTAGCTGATCGGCCCAATGGCCAAATTGATGGCCACCATAGCGGGTGCTATAAGGTGATGAGCCAGGTAATAACTCACTACCCGTGAGCACCCGCGCGGCAAGTTCAGCATCACTAGAAAGGGCAGAGAGACCAAGGAGCTCTTCACAGCTTTGACTCGACAAGAGGAGTTCAGGTGCACTTGAAACACGAGGCTTAGCGCTGGCCCAAATCATTCCCGGTGTGGCCCTAGGCGTGAGCAGGCCACTGGGGTCACCGGGGGTATTATTTTTTAGTCCATATTGGAAGCGAATGTCTGAGATTTTCATGCCTTATTATAGAGCAAAAGCATTGATTTCCAAGCAGCTTAAAGTCTGCTAGATTGCCACGGTCATGACTAAACAATCGTTCTACGCACAGAATTTCGAAGAGTTGGAGGCGACCCTAAAAGAGCAGGGTCTCAATCCTCATGGGGCGCGCACACTCTATTGGTGGCACTATCGCAGAAAGAGTGCTCATCCTTGCACTGTTGATTTGGCGCTAGGAACCCAAAAATTCCTCGAAGAGACCTATCACTTCAACCTACCAGAGATCGTGCACGTTCATGAATCGAGTGATGGAACTGTTAAGTTTCTCATGAAGCTTCACGATGGCGCCAAAGTGGAGACGGTCTTAATTCCCTTTCACAATAAATTCTCTATTTGCCTCTCTTCACAAGTGGGATGCGCCATGAAGTGCTCCTTTTGCTACACGGGAACGATGGGGCTCAAAAGAAATCTAGAGGCCAGTGAAATTGTCGGTCAATTCATCATTGCCGATCGCTGGCGCCAAGAAAATTTACTTGTCAAAGGTGACAAGAGAAATATTCTCTCCATCGTCTTCATGGGCCAGGGTGAGCCACTTCACAATTTTGAGGCCGTGAAAAAAGCCTGTGAAATTTTTCTCTGTCCCTACGGGACTACCATCGCAATACAAAAGATCACAATCTCTACTGCGGGCTACCTCCCTGGACTAAAACGCTGGCACGATGAAATGCCCGGGGTCAACCTCGCTCTGTCACTGCACGCTTGTAGCGACTTCAAACGCAATGAATTAATCCCCATTAATAAGCGCTTTCCTCTCGCTGAGGTCATGGCCGAGATTGATTGCTTTAAACTCTTAAAAAAGCAATTCATCACCTATGAGTACCTACTTATTGATGGACTCAATGACACAGATGAAGACGCTACCCAATTGGCCCAACTGCTTAGAGAGAGGCGCGCCCTCATCAACCTCATCCCCTTTAATCCCTTTCCTGGCTCTCCCTATAAGCGTCCAACTGACGAGCGCATTCAATCGTTTATTAAAATACTAGAAGAATACAATCTACCGACTATGCTAAGGGGCACCAAAGGCGATGACATTCTCGCCGCTTGTGGACAGCTCAATTCACTCTCCACCTAATGAATCAGACCATGAAGAGCAGAATAATATATAGATCACTACTACTACTCTTCGTCTTAACAGTCGGCTCGCAAATAGTATTCTCACAAGACCGGGCCAGAGTAATAAAGGAGACGAGAGAAAATCACACATATTGTGAGTCTGTGTTTTACACTCCTTTTAAAAAGTCGTGCTTAAAGAAGTTAGAAAACCAGTTCCTGAGCTATTGCAAAGGATATGAAGGAACCTACGAAGAAAAGAAGTGTCAGAGTGAACTTGGCAACATTGCAAAGCACAAGAGAGAACTTTCGCCTTTTCCAACCAAAATGCTTCTCACCTTTAGCTTCATTGCCTTAGTTGGAATCTGGTACATGGGTGTTTGGACACTCCCAGATATCGACCGATTCTACATTATACGCGAAATAGAAAGCTCCCCGGCCACTCTCCTCGTCATAAAGACCTTTGTGAGCATTGCCCTGCTCATGACCTATACACAACTACTTAAAAGCTACCTGTGGCCCAAAGGGTAAAGAAAAAATAGGCGTCCTTCGATAGAATTTAGTGATAAATTTTACGTTACATGAAGGACGCGAAGAATCTGACGCAGGGCAAGTCAGAAGAGAACCTATTCACCATCAAATCACTCAAGGGCTACATTATTGTACTGGCCCTGGTGCCGCTTCTACTCGTCCTCTTTTTAACAATCAACAACCTCTACCTTTTGACCAGCAAAAGAGAAGCAACGCAAGTCACACTCAATTCTCTACATTTAATAAAGAATCTCACCGTACTCTCAAATGCTATCTCTAAAGAGCAATTCACACGAGAAAGCGAACTTCCAAAACAAAGAAAGATATCGCAATTTGAACTCACTAATAAGGCAATAGCAAAAGTTAAAGAGTCACTTAAGAATTTCAAAGCTCCAAATGAAGTCATATTTATCTACCAAAATCTGCTTGATAAATTGGAGCGCGAGCGCGAAGGCACACTTCCAAATGAAGCACTTGACGAGGAAATTGTCAGACAGGTGATAGCCACCCCAAGACTTCTCTTCTCAACTCTCCCCTACGCCAATTCCATTGACTCTAACCAAATAAACTTCCAAAGCTTCATAAACACTGCACGACTTAAAGAAAATATCTACCTTGAAGGGATGACTCTGATCAAAGCTTCAAAAGATAACAAAATTGGTAATGAGGAATACCAAAAACTTACCATGATCATCTCTGCGCAAAAAGAGGATGTGGCCAGAATCACCGAAAACACTAGCAAAGATTTTCGCAACTACTTTAGCAAGCTCATGAAAACGCCGACTTTTCAGGCGACTCAAAAACTTCATGAAACGATTCTATCCAAGCAATTAGAAAATGAGCTCGTCACCGAGATGGGATATCTAGGCTTCATCCACCACTTCAAAAACTATGTGCTTCGAAGTGATCAGAAGTATCTCGAGGGAACTAGAAATTCCTACGCGAAAGTCTTGCAGATTATTGAGAAATTGAAAAAAGAAAACTCAAGTACGCAGCAGCTAGAAATAATTGAGAACACGATCAATGAATATGCTCAAAAATTAGATCAAATAAAGATTCTTCGTGCGAGAGGATTAAGTGCTGAACAAATTGACAAGCGAGTGAGAGTCGACGACGCTCCTGCTAATCAAGCACTCATCAGAATCAAACAAGGCTTAAACCTCACAGATGCTATTGAGGGCTGGAAACAGAATTGGCTAGATCAGATGGACATCCTCCATCAAGCAAAACTCTACCCTATCTCCCAAATCCAGGAGCGCCTCTCTCACCAAGAACAAGAGTCATTCACACAAATAGTTATTTTCATCCTCGCATTCATCTTAATTATTATCACGACAATATTTGCGGCTTTTTCTCTCTATCTTAAGATTAGCCGCAAAATAAGACATGACTTTAATGAATTAGTTGCTGCAAAGGAGATGATTGAAGAAAAGAATAATAGGCTAAAATTAAACCTTGATTCTCAGCGCGATCAAAATGATCTCATGAACCTAATGATGAGATCCAGAAATACTGAAGATCTCGCCAATAATATTCTCACCAAACTTGGAACAATTCTCAAAGACACTATTAGTGTCTTTTACGTAATTGATGGCAAAAACTTAAAGGTCAAAGCGGCCCATGGAGTTTCAGCAACGAGTCTACCAAACCAAAAAGTTGGAGAGGGACTTAGTGGCAGGGCCGCACTAGAAGAGAGCATTCAACACATCAACCTAATAGACGATATACACCACATCAATATTTTGGGATCAAGACTTACCCTGACCAGCGCCATAGCTGCACCAATTATTTACAATGACCAAGTATTGGGGGTAATGGAATTTGGCTTCTATTCTGAACCTAAAGAGATTGAGCTGAGCTTCATAAGTTCAATCACACCTATGATTGCTTCTCAACTTCTCACACTAGAGCGCCATGAAGAAGTCATAGGACAGAGAAAAGTATTGCAAGAACAGAAGTATGAACTTCAACAGGCCAATACAAGCCTAGAAGAAAATACTAAAGAGCTCATATTACAGCAAACACAGCTAGAAAGACTAAACATCGAATTAGAAGCATCCAAGCGTTCACTTGAACTTAAGGCCAGGGAGCTCACTAAAGCTAATAAGACGAAGTCCATCTTTTTGGCCAACGTATCACATGAATTACGAACTCCCTTAAATAGCATTATCATTCTCTCAAAAATGCTCACTCGCGCGGCCGGTAAGGTAATGGGAGAAAAAGAGGTTAAGAACGCAACGGTCATCAATAACGCCGGGGAGGACCTCCTGGGATTAATCAATGATATTCTCGATCTGTCTAAAATTGAGGCAGGACACGTCACTCTTAGTAGTGAAGAAATTAACTTGGAGTCACTCTGCTCTTCTATTGATGACCTATTTGTCTACATTGCCAAAGAAAAGGGTATTTCCTGGGAACTTAAGATGAGGCCAGAAGCTCCAAAATCAATAGTGACTGATAAGGGTAAACTTGAGCAAATAATTAAGAATATGATCTCAAATGCTTTAAAGTTCACTCACGAAGGAAGTGTTAAGCTTGAAATTGGACTCGATCAGGTCAATAGCGTTTACTTTGCCGTTGAAGACACTGGAGTCGGCATACCTCCTAGCAAGCACAGTAAAATTTTTGAAGCCTTTGAGCAAAGTGATCAAAATATTAGCCGGGACTACGGTGGGACTGGACTAGGTCTAACTATCTCTAAAAACCTTGCCATTATGATGGGAGGAGATTTAATTTTAGAAAAGAGTGAAGTCGGTAGAGGTAGTCGTTTTGTTCTAAGCCTTCCAGGAACCAAGAGCAAAATCGCTATGGTTATTGGCATTGAGGATAGTCTAAAAAGTGAAATACAAAAGTCTATTTCTACAAAAGGTTGGAAATTAACCGAACTGGCAGTTCACAACCTAGAATATGTCAGTGATGGAATATTGATTACCGATAAAGATCACGCTCATTCAGTCATGGCCCAAAGTGAACACTTGCGAAAAGTCATCATTATCACAGACAGGGAGGGTGTGAGCGAGCTTGATGTTCTCACTAAGAACAAACCTCACGTAGAAGTTATCCTGTGGTCTGACAAAATTGCGGAGAGACTTACTACTGAATTAGAACTCGCCTTTGAAGGAAAAATTAAAGGGCAGACAGAAACGACAATTCAGGCCACGAGTGATAATCAAGAATTAAAAGCAATTAGAGGCAAGGCAATATTGGTAGTGGATGACGATGACCGAAATATATATGCCCTCTCTCAAGTCTTAGAGACCCTTGATTTAACCGTCTACACCGCCAGCAATGGTGAAGAGAGTATAAATTTCTTAAGGAATCACAACGTCGATCTAGTTTTTATGGACATTATGATGCCAGTAATGGATGGTTTGAAGGCAATCTCCTATATTAGAAATGATATGAAGATGGTTGAGCTTCCCATAATTGCCCTAACCGCCAAGGCAATGCCTGAGGATAGATTGCAATGCTTAGAAGTTGGCGCCTCAGACTATATTAGTAAGCCGCTTGACATCAACCTAGTTCAGGCAGCCCTTATCAAGTGGCTCATTCATGGAGACAAAGAAATTAATCAGAGAGTTCACTAGCGAAGAATCTGAGACCACAGAGTTACTTCCCTACCTTGAACTCATTGAAGAGCGCCACCTAGGAGCTAGATATCGCTCATTTCTTGCCAAGCATTCTCTAAGTGAGGCCAGTGCCCTCGCTGCATTCAAGGATAATAAGGAACTTCGAGAACTCTTCACCGAAGATCTCTACGTCCATGTAAGCGAATTCTTTAGAGACATCAACTCATATAGGAAATTAGAAGAATTCGCCCTCGGTTGGCTGCGCACTTTTAGAAAATTAAATATATGGTGCCTTGGCTGCGCCCACGGACAGGAGAGCATCAGCTTGGCCACATGGCTTGACTACCACCATCTCTTAGACGACTCGACAATCTACGCCACCGATGGAAGAAAGAGTGCGCTCCGCAGGGCAATTGACGGTAATTATACTAGCGAGCAAATTAAGTCCGGTGCTCGCAACGCTAATCTTCTTCACGCGGATCTCTGCTTTGAAGATTACTTTGAAGAGGGCGAAGTCAATACACGGATAAAATCGCGCATTTCCTATTTTCATCACGACGCTATTTACGATAAGAGTTTTGCAAGAATGCAGCTCATCAGCTGTCAAAATGTATTTATCTACTATAACGAAAAGGGGCAAGAGCGCATACTAGCGACCCTAAAAGAGAGTAGCACTAAGGGATCTTTGCTATTGCTAGGAAAGTCAGAGTTTATCAGTACACAGAATATGGCCAAATATAAATTAGAAAGATGTCTTGAAGCGGATAATATCTATCGCTTCTTATAACGACAAGTTTCTAACCTTTGGAAAGCGCACTTCAAAGCAAGTGTGCTCATCTCTCTCTAGAACAGTAATGCTCGCTCCGTGATCGTCAATAATTCCCTTGGCAATCGAGAGTCCAAGCCCGGTGCCCTCTCCTACAGGCTTAGTAGTATGGAAGGGTTGAAAGAGCTTATCTAATTGGTCAGCAGGAATCCCTTTACCGGAGTCCCGTACTTGAAGTACAACTTCACTGCCCTGGTCAAAGAGCTCTAACTTCACCCATTTCTGGTCTAAGTCCTTGACGGCATCTACGGCATTATTAATGAGGTTAATGAGTACCTGTTCAATCTCAATCACATTGCAAAAAATGTGAGACTGAGAGCGATTATTAAAACTAAGTTCAGTTGAAAAGCGATTTGAGCGAGCACCAGTGAGAATCATCGCCTCGTTGATAATTTCAAAAAGTTGATGGTTTTCATAGTCGCTCTTATCAGAGGAGCGAGAAAATTTTCTCAAACCATTTACAATTTTTGCAATTCTCTCAATCGCCTGATTAATCGATTCTAGCTTTGTCCTTATCTTATCTGGATCATTGATGAACCTTGCAATCAAATGGCTCATCCCTGAAATAATAGTTAGCGGGTTATTAATTTCGTGAGCAATACCGGCCGACATCTCACCAAGCGAAACAAGCTTAGAGGCTTGCAGAGTAATCGCACGCTCTTGGCGCGCATTCTCTTCAGCTTGCACAAGTTCCGTCACATTCTGACAGGTTCCACTAAGTAGAATCGTTTTATGATTGAGACTTCTTTGCGTGTCCCCATGCGCTTCAACCCAGATATATTCTGTTTTATTAAGAGGGCGAACTCTTACGCGAATTCGAAAAGGGATAGAATCTTTTAGGCAGCGAGCAAAAGTGCTTGCCCACTCGTCGCGATCATCAGGATGAATCAGTTCGACTTGCTCTTCAAAGGTTAATTCACTCTGGGTGCAGGTGTGACCAAAAATCTCATACATCTGCTCAGACCAATGATATTTTTTATTCCATGCCTCATACGACCAGCTTCCAATTTTGGCCACCCGTTGGGCTTCTTCAAGCAGACGTTCATATTCCTTAAGTTTTGAGACATCAAAGCGAACTGAAAAAAAGCGATCAATATTGCCATAGTTATCCATCAATGGAGTGATAACAGTCTGGACAGTATAGTGAGAGCCATCCTTTGCAAGATTCGTAATCTCCCCGGTCCAAACTTTTCCATCTAAAATTGTCTTCCACATCTCTTCAAAAAAGTAAGGGGGATGAATACCAGAATTAACGATCCTATGGTCTCTACCAATCAACTCTTCTCGAGAATACTTACTGACTCGAGTAAAATTGTCATTGATATCTAGAATGACTCCATTGCGATCTGTGATAGCGACAATAGCACTATTATTAATGGCCGACATGATCTGCTCGAGCTCTCTTTTTTTCTGATGCTCACTTTGCCTAGAGTGAACCTCTGTCGTGATATCAGAGATAACCATAGTCAGGCGCTCAATAGTGCCAGCATCGGTGATCTGGGGAGCGATCTTACAGCGAAACCAAGTAGCTTTAGAAGGGTCAGGGGCAAAGGGATCACAGTATTCGTGCATTGAAGTGATTTTTTTTGATTCCAAAACTTCGTTAAAGGAACTTTTAAATAGGCCAAGAACCGGCTCCGGGAGAAGCTCTAAGAAATTAGCCCCAATAACCTGGTCTCTTGGGAAAAATAGTTTTTCATCACTTTGTGCCCAAACGTTTAAACAAACTGACTGACGATCAATCTCAAAAATGATGTCATCGATACTAGAAATCAATGTATGAAGTGTTGCTGACTTTTCCTTAATGTCTGAGATATCTTGAAATGTCCCTCTGAGCTTAATCACCCGCCCGGTGGCATCGTAGACAGGTTCACCCATGGCCCTAACCCACTTAAATGTGCCAGTCTCAGACATGAAGTAGAAATCATCACAATAGGATTCACCTTTTTTACAAAGTTCAACATAGCGACTGATGCGTGCCTTATCGGCACCGACATAGAACTTTAAGCAGAACTCAAAATCAAGCTTTGTCCCAATGGGAACGTCGTGAATCAAGTAGGTTTGTTCCGTCCAGCGAACCTCATCCTTTTCAAGTAGTATTTCCCAGCCACCGATGAGACCCATTTTCTGAATATTAGAAGACATCGCTTCAGCATCTTTGTACTTATTAATCTCAAGATGAGTTCCGGTAAAACGAATGGGTTTTCTATTTTGATCGTACTCGCTTACGCGGCCGCGATCGAGAATCCAAACCCAATGCCCATCGGCGTGGCGCAGTCTATGAACATTTTCATAGACTTCTATCTCCCCCCTAAGACAAGCATACATATCTTCATAGGCCTTCTGCCTATCATCAGGGTGAACGAGATTATCCCAAGTTGAAAGATGATGCTTAGTCGTCTCTGGATTTAACCCCAGCATCTCTAGCCAGCGCATGTCAAAGCGCACGACATCCGTCTCAAGCCACCAATCCCAGCCGCCTAGACCCGCGCCTTCTAAGACATAGTCATAGCGCTGAAGTTTTTCTTCTAATTGCTGCTCCCGCTCGACATATGCACTTATATCATGTGCCGATAGTAGGTAGGACTTAGAATCGTTATCAAATTTTATTCGCAACTCAAGCCAGAGTGGACGATTACTTGAACAGAGAAAGCGGTAGCGCCCACTGACAGTATTTGAAGATTCTCTAGCAAAGAGAAGCCGCTCCTTAAAAGCCGGCCAGTCTGTTGAGAACATGAACTCTGCCACGGGAGTACCGTCTAATTCCTTAGAGGTGAGCCCAAATAACTGACGCCAACGCTCACATCCCTCACTCATAGTGAAGTCATCTTGAAGAGCACAGAAGTACTCACTAGACATTGAGAGCAATGAAGCTAGCTTGAGATTTGCCGTAATACTATCACCTTAAACAAATGTTTCAGTTCCAGTATAAAGCCGACTACTAGAGATTCAATCTCAAAATGAATTGTTGGGCCTCTCTAACGAAATATTAAGGATAAACCGACATCTCTAATCAGTTAAAAAGACTCACAACTTCAAAAGAGCCCGAACAGTAGATCATTTGATAAGTAGCACTTGCACCAACCTCAAGATTAACACCTAAACAATTTCGCCCTTTAAATTCTAAAATCTCACTGCCAAGAATTTCTGTGTGATCCATGCATCCAGACTTTAGATGTGGAGCAAAGCGAGGATTATACGAATTCACTTCAAGCACGATGGACTTATCAAGACCCACGTTTAATCCGCCACCAAAGTTTGAAGTTGGTGAAGAGTGTGAACTTTGCGAAATTCTAAAAATATTGTCAGTAATTTTTCGAGTGAGATAGGCCGCCACTAGACCACTCTGCGATCCACTCTCAGATCTTGCCACTTCAATGGCATCGAGACATGAATCTAAAGTGGAGGGCCTGCTTATCTGTCCACGTGAGTGACCAAATTGTACATTGCCAAGATTACCAATAATCGAGTCGATTGCTGGATTTCCAAAGAGTGAAAAGGACAGTGCCTCTGCACTATATAAACTAAGAAATAAAATAAACTTAATCTTCATATCTCCCCCATCGAGAATGACCCATCTTAAGCGATCTTAGCTGCTCATCGTGCGCAAACAGGGGTGGTGGGTAGGACTTACAAAAACGTCGAATTATTAGACACATAGTAAAGTTGCCATATTGAGAACATGGATGGACCAGGGATGTGTTAATTTCGTGATCAAGGTCATTTGACCACTACATTTAGTTTGGGGGAACTATGAAAAAGGTATCAAAAGTCATCTTATTAATCTCTATGATCGTATCAGCGGCCGCGCACTCCGAGTGCAGTGATCAATTTGAAGCCGCGCTACAAAGACACAAAGATGTGCTTCCAAAGAAGGCGCTCATGTACGGGCTCGCCACAGTCTTTGCATTTCCCGTTGGTCTATCAGCATCTTCTGTTGAAAGTGCAAATCAAAACGCGGCCATTAAACAGGCCCAAGCCTTTAGAGTTGTCAAAGAGGCCTACTCAGGAGCAGGACCACACCTAGAGCATTTTATCTCAGACCTTGAGGCCCAAGTTGGTCCAGTCGATACAAATCAAGTAATCGAAATTCTCATCCAAGCAGACCAGGGTCGACTCTGTCGTGGTGAAGGGGCAATGTTTCCAACAAAACAGCTCAACTTCATGACCTATCCAGATCTAATCGATTACACCATCGAAAAATTATAATAGAGATCATCTGTGAAGCGACTGATCTCGATCTTCCTAGGTATCCTGAGCTTAAGCACACATATAAATTGTAGTGCGCAAGCTCTCCCCCCAGAGATACCAAAAGGAATTGAAATACTCCTGGCCGAAGATTCAGCGAGTTCATTAAATACTCGCTTTGGTCACAGCATGATTCGCTTCATTGATAATGATGATTCGTGGAGTAATGATATCGTTGTAAGCTTTGGCTACGAAGTAAGGCAAGACGAGCAGAAAGGTAGATTTTCAGAGGCGATCTCCGCAATTAGAGGGGGTCATCAATTAACGATGACGACGACCACTCTAGGTGAAGTTTGGAATCGCTACGAACTTGGGCAGGCGAGAAACTTGTCTCGAGTTGTGGTGCCTACGAACGAAAATATTCGACGAGAAATACTACAAAAAATAGAACGATGGAATATTCAACCAGAAGAACTTGGAAACTATACTCTACTTGGAAATAATTGTGTCAGTGTAATTGTCGATCTCCTCAAGGAGTCAGGGGTACCTCTTAGAAAGAGCTCTGTACTCAGACCAAACGCATTTACACGAAATCTATTCGAGTCTGGGGCAACGTGGATGGCCCCTTTACACTTTAAATCTAAACTTCAAGTTCTAAAAAATCACCAGATCGAAATCGATTCCACCAGCACGCCCTTTAGTGAGGTTGAGTTTGAAAGAATCATAAACAAGTATTCAGACCACGACATTCTTGAACTCATGGTCTTTAACCTAAAACTTACGACTCGCATGATTAGAAGAATACGTAGCGAGCGTGGGCTCTCGCTCTCAAATAAGAGCTTTGAAGAAATTGCTGGACATAGGAAATTACCAAATGATGTCTATGAACTATGTGAGGAGATTAGTTGTACAGAGAAAAAGAAAAATACAATGGCGTCTCATGCAGGTCCTGAATATATCAAGGCTTCAAGAAAATTATTAAAGCGCTATCCCAACTACAGGGAGATTCCAAGAAACAAAGATGATGATAATCCGAGAATTTATCACTACCCGCTCTCAGAATCCCCTTTCAAAATGTTCTATCAACTAGAACATCAAACCCTTGGTTCTATCCGTTAACAGTCTTTCTTAATACATCAGTCATGCGTTTGAGGGAAATCACTTTACCTTGAAGCTCCTCGGCCGTACTTGCTGTATCTTGTGACATGGAACTATTTTGCTGGGCCACAGAATCGAGTTCAGTAATGGCGAGATTAATTTCTCGCACACCATTTGATTGCTCACCACTAGCGGTTGAAATCTCTTCAATCATTTCTGAAACGCGTGAGACATCACTTACGATTTCATTAAAAATACTATAGCACTGATCGGCCACCTGTGATCCCGTTTGCACTTTCTTTGCGCCAAGTTCGATAATTTGACCAATTCGCGTTTTAGATGAATCAATCGTGCGCTCGACTTGAGCAATACTGGCCTCAAGCATTGACGAAATTTCATCTGCCGAGCGACCACTCATTTGGGCCAGATTGCCAACTTCTTCAGCAACCACAGCAAAGCCTTTACCGTGCTCTCCTGCTCTAGCGGCCTCTACCGAGGCGTTAAATGAGAGGAGCTTCGTTTGAAAGACAATGTCATTAATTACCTTTGTCTTCTCGCCAATCTCATTAATCACAGAGACAATTTTTGCAATCTCTTTATTACTAAAATCGATTTCTTTAACAATCTCTTCATTACTCTTAGCGATGTCGTTAATAGAGTCCATCATCTTGCCCAGTACTTCCCTTCCAGTTTGTACTGAATTTTGACTCTTCTTTGAAATTTCAATAGAGCTCTGGGCGTTCTTTGCGTTCCTCTCAATCATCACAGTTGTCTCTTCGACTGAACTAGAAGTTTCTTGTAGCGCCGAAGCCTGTTGAGTTGTGCTTGAAGAGAGAGACTCGCTAATTGAAGACATTCTGGTCGCTACTTGAGCTAGTCCGCTCGCCTCATCACCTAGTTCATCACTGATATGGGCGAGGTCTTTACTTAACTTCACAGAAAAGAGGATGCTCACTAGGACACTAAGACCAATAACAATGGCAAGGCCGATATAAATTTTAAGTTTCAGATTAAAAATGAGTGCCTGTATATTTGACATGTACACACCAGTCCCGATCACCCAGCCCCACTCTTTAAAAGGCATGATATAGGAGATTTTATCTTCAGGCCCCACCTCTTTATTGCGCTCGTGCTTATACTCAACAAAGGCCGATGTTCCATTCTTTGCATTTTCCATAAAGATAGAGACGTAGTTTTTTCCAGCAGCATCAGTTGATTTTGAAAAATCCTTTCCAATGCGCTTTGGCTGAAGTCCATGAGCAACGGCAAATCCATTGGCATCGTAGGCAAAGAAATATTCCTCACCAGCATAGCGAGTGCCTGCAAAGAGACTTCGTACTTGCTCAATGGCCTCCTCACGGCTAATGAGACCCGCAACTTCCTCGGCATAGATTGCTTTCACCGTTCCAAGCGTAACTTCCACAGCAGATTGAATTTCAGATTTTTTCTGCTCCATAAAGAAGTGCTCAATGGTGGGAAAGACGTAGAAAACCAAGCCCATAATAATGGGAAGAAAACCACCTAGGACTAAAGCGATAAGCTTTGACTTTAAACTCTTAAAAAGCATTGGAATACTCACTGGCAAAGTTGATGCTTAATAATCGGTTTAGTAAATCCTGACGTTTAAGAGATTCTTACAACCTTAATAAAAGACAAGTATTAAACAATGAGACTTATTGAAGATTGAGACCACTCTCAGTAAAAAATATTTTCATCTAATATCAATAACTTTTTAATTTAGTTAGGCCCCGAGGGTTGACTCACAGCTTATGGCCTGTCATAAGGACCTATGAATCTATTCTTAAGCCTCGAAACTCCACAGGGGCCCTGCTACCACACGCAAGGCGACTCTACTCTCTCTGAGAGCTATGAGCGCGTGCTCCCACAAGGAAAGGCGCAGCTGCTCTTGGCCGATCCCCCCTATTGCCTACTGGTCAGAAGAAATAAGAAGACTGGGCAACTCAGAGATCAGAAAGCGGCCAAGATCAACCACGTTAACGTGACACGCTTCGAGGATATCAAGTCCTATACGAGATTCACGAGAGAGTGGCTAGAAAAGGCCACTGAGTGTCTGGAGGAGTCGGCGCCGCTTATCATTTGGACCAACTTTCTTGGTCGTGCACCGATTCAAAGAGTCGCAAGGGAACTTGGCTATGAGAATTTTTGGGGAGAATTCAAGTGGTGCAAGCTTACACAGAAAGTAAATTCAGGTAATGAAATCAATGCCCGCTTTTACGAAGTAGCACTTATTTTCTCTAAGCAAACAAAGCCTACCCCCGCTCCTGATGATCCCTATCTCGCAACAAGTATTGTGAGCTACTATGATGAAAATAATAGTACTGAGAAGTGGGAGAACCATCCCAATCACAAGATCTTTAAAGTGATTGAACCTCTCATTAGAAATTATTCAAAACCAGGCGACCGCATCCTCGATCCCTTTAGTGGTTCTGGATCGACTGCAGAGGCGTGTCTAAAGCTTGGAAGATCATTTTCGGCCATTGAGATTGATGACAAGTGGAGCGAACTCACTCACAGGCGACTTCACGAAACGGCCAAAGAAGAAAGCTAGGGCGTTTTTAAAAGATCTGCAAGAATCTTCATGGCCTGTAGATGCTTTCCCTCTAGAGCAAACGCAAAATTCAGTCGAATAAAATTTGTAAAACTCTGATCGGCCGAGAAAATCGTGCCCGGAGAAATACTAATATTCTCCTCAAGTGCGCGTTTGAAAATCTTGCGAGAATCATACTGAGGTGGCAACTCCAACCAACTCACAAAGCCACCCTGCGGACACGTATGGGCGGTGCCTGTTGGAAAGTGATTGGCAATAAATTGCTTATAGTCCAAAAACCTTGCTGCTAGCACTGGCCGAATCTTGGCAAGAAATCTATCTGGAGATCCTTTGTTTAAGTAGTCTGCCATCGCCAGTTGAAACGGAAGTTCGGCCGCGACAGTGAGAAGGGACTTCGTTTGCTTAAACTTTTCAGTGTGGTTAGGACCAACTAGATACCCAAGTCTAACACCAGGAGAAAAGGTTTTAGAGAAGCTTGAAATATAGATCACATCGACACCTGGGGCCTGATCAAAGAAGGCCTTATGCTTTCTTCCGTCATAAGCGAGGGCGCCATTAATATCATCTTGAACTAATGTGAAGTTAAACTTTTTTGCTAGCTCGCAAATGCGCAGCCTAGTCTCATCTGACATAAGGGCGCCGGTTGGGTTTGAAAAATTTGGCTGGCATAAAAGTAGTTTAATCTTTGATCTAGCTAAGGCACGCTCAAGAGCATCAGGACAAAGTCCAGTCTCTGGATGTGAATCAACTTGCACCACTTCTAGTCCAAGTGACTTGATAATTTTGAAGTACATGTAGTAAGTGGGATTTTCAATGGCGATAACATCACCTGGAGAGAGCAAAGTCTTAAGAGTTATGTAGATCGCTTCTAGAGCGCCATTTGTGATCACAATGTCATCTGCACCGATAGAAGTAACAGGCCAGAGTGAAGAGAGCCTCTTAGAGAGTGCCTCTCGAAGAGGTCTTGCCCCTTGAGGGTGAGCATAGGAATCAATCTGATGAGCATGCTTTTTAACGAACCTGGCAATTGCTTTGGTTGGAAGAAGCGCTGGATCAGGTACCGCAGCTGAGAGGTTTATGATTCCAGGTGTGGCCAGTGAATCTAAGGTCCACTGTACTTCATCCACAACTTTGAGATCGATGACTCTCTTTTGACCTCCAGCAAAGTGAGGAAGTTTAACCCGAGAGTCAGTGGAGACAAAGAAGCCGTACTTCTCTTTGGAATAAATAAGTCCCTTATCAATTAAAAAATTATACGCCATTACAACTGTATTGACCGAAGAACCGACACTGGTGGCCATCTCACGAATCGAGGGAAGCCTATCCCCTGGAGGAAGCTTTCCAGCGTGAATTTGCTTCTCAATATCTTTTGCTAGCTTTAGATAGAGAAAGTGAGCACTCAAAGCGACTCCTTAAATAGCTGGTCTCAAGTAGAGAGTGACAAGGGACTTATCACTGGCAATTGAGAAGAAAAGCCTACCACTCACCTTTGAATAGACGACATCACTTGGTCTTTCGATATTAGAAACAATAAGCCTTGGGTAACTTCCAAAACTCACGAGGTAGAGATTTCTCTGGGCCTCATCATAGCTCACAACCCCAAAAGGCGTATGAGCGAGCTCTGTAATGGAGGCCGGTGATTTCTTAGCACTCGCCTTCATTTGAGAGACGCGCACTTCTTCAAAGCGATCCTCAAGACCGGGCCTTGGTCCCGCAATCAACTTGCCATCAGCGCCAAAGCGCATAACCCCCTCTGGCGTACGCAGAAGTAACTCAGAAGCAGACTCATCAAAAACCATTCCACTCACCTCAAATGGGATCGTGGCATGCTTTACACTACTTGCCTTACAAGAGACGAGAGATAATGTAGTAAGTAGTATAGTCATAAGTGTCTTCATTTCCATTCCCGCATTGAGGGTTGAACCTTGCCCTATAATGACAGCGAATCAAGAATGGGTACAGAAACAGATCTTACCCCAAAAAAGGGGTACAGATCGTTAAGAATGTGAAGAATGAAATGAAAATAAAGACTTAGTCTTGTCTTTGAATGCCGTCGTCAACATCGAAATCAATCACAAAATTGTCGTTTTCGAAGTCTTCAACAAAGTCCATTGTGTAGAAGTTGATAGTATTGCTATCTTCTTCATAGAACCACATTCCCCCTTCAGACTTTGGGCCAGAGGGAAGAAGCACGTTCTGATAATAGACTCGAATTGATTCTACAATTGGCCGCTGGCGAAGTAGAAGACTTGGAAGACCAATGAGGGTGACAATATCCTCACCAATTCTAGCTAAGTCAGAGCCAAAATTATCCGTACAAGCTGAGATATAGAACCCCTGAGAAATACTGATAATTTCATCAAAGGGATTTCCCTGCCACGGCTCACTCCAAGAAAAGCCAGTGTCACAACCTTGAAGCTCTTTGTGATTAAAAGCGCCATAGAAGCGAAGAATTTTTCCAGAGTCAATGTAGCGACTGAGTCCATTAAAGAAATTAGTCGCCTCATAGAAGCTTGGATTACCCACTCCTGGCGCAGTTTTAGACTGCTCCTTCTCATCCGTGATCATAATCACAACTAAGTGCGAATTTGAACGAAGAAAACGTGGAGAGCGATTTACTCCATCAAAGAGATCTAATACACGCTTAACATTGAAGAAAGTATATTCCGAGGCGTCCCCACTAGTTCCTAAATCAGACACGGCCCCTTGAAATTCACTCACAACGCGGTCAAGTGAGCTTGGGTCTCTTAAGTCAACCATTGTGTAATCAAGAGCATTACGAAGTTCGAAGCCAATGTAGGGATTGTCCTTTCTATCAGTCGAGATAAGACCAATTTTCCAGTTAATATAAGGGACTTTGGCAAATTTCTCGATAAAGAGCTTGGAGTTTTTAATCACGTTCTTTTGAATCGAGTCCATACTTCCCGAGTTATCTATGACAAAGAGAACGTCGATATTCTTATCCACCTCAAGTGTAGAAAGTGGGTAGAGGCGCTCATCGCGCTGCTGAACAGGGATATTCTCGTGAAAGAGAAAATTTGGATCCTCGCCATTACAAGAAACGAAGAGAACCAAAAGTAGAGAGAGTAGCGTTATCTGTTTCATCATGACCTACAGTTTACCTTCGATACATAGGTTTTTAATTTCAGCACTCATATTAAAGAGCTCATCTCCCCAAAGCATTCCATCACTTGGAAAGACAATCTGATTAGATTTAGCAGTTGCGGCTTGGTAAATACTAACGCTGTCACCACCGGTGAGGTCAGCTGCAATTCCCTCTTTCACAGCGCGCATACGACTAAGAAGCTCAACGCGAACAAATTTCATCTTATAGATAGCGTCTTCCAAGATCTTTTGACGATTGGCCCACTGGCCATGGGCCAATTTCTTTAGGGCCCCACTTGCCTCACCTTCAATATGGGCAAGAGAAGAGTCATAGCGAGTGACTTTAAGACTAGTTAGCGCCGCTCGCTCACGCTTGGCACTTTCGATTTGACGCTTTAAAAGACCGACATATTCGCTCTCGTAGACCACACTTGGATTGTCACTCTTCATATTCTCACTGATCTTCTTGGCCCAAGAGCGATTCACTGAAACAAAGCGAGAGATCGCATTTTGGGCGTCCAAGAATTCACACAGCATAGTGTTTCCAATCGCCTGAACGAGGAAAATCTCTGGGTGAAAAGAGGTTTCAAACACTGGAAGTTTTAGTGAAGCAAGTTGTCCGTGAGCATTTGAGAAGTCTCTTCTTTGCAATTGCGACCAGAGAACTTCTGTTCTCGCTTCTACGAAGTAGCGCGAGCTCTCTGGAATTAGGTAGTAGTACTGCTCGGCCCCGGCAAAGGCACGGGCCTGGTAGAGAAGCCTTGCTAGTGTTAGGTAGTGCAAGGCCACCTTCTCAACATCGCTTTCGTCTTGCATCCAAGGTTCAACCACCTGAGTGATGAGCTTTCCTGAAGCTCCAAGTTGTCCTTCTTTGGCATAAGCAAGAATTGCGCTCTGAGCGAGCATCACGCGGAGTTCTGTATTATCGGGTAGCTTTCCAATCCATTTAAGTGCGTCTTTACCAGTTCTAAGCGCTTTATAGGCTTGAAGTGTGTAATTGACGATTGATTCTCGCTCTTCAATCTTAGCAAGCTTTTGGGCGACATCAGAGGAGACATGAAAGCCGGTATTAGAAACTAGAAGCGTGAGACCGGGGCCCGCAAATTGATCAAAGGCGAGACCTAATTCAGTAGAGAGAAAGTTGGTTGAGCTTGCAAGATCAATCCAAAGCGAGAGGGCCGTTTGGTAATGGCCTTCTTGATAGAGAAGATACATCTCCATTGGTGCTTTGAGTGTAGCGATCTTGGGATCACTCATCGTCTGAAGCTTAAGAAGGGCCGCCTGATTTTCGCCAGTAAAGATAAAGTCAAAGACTTCATTAGTGTCAGGACTAATTGCCCCAAGTGCCTTCCAGCGTGCAAAGAGCTGTACGAGGAAAGGGTCATCGAGCTTGAGTGTCTTCTGCTTTTTAAGCTGCGAAGTAAAGTCGATATCTGCGCCCTTTAGATTTTGAAGTACGCTATCTTGGGCCTGAGTATGACCCAAGCTCATAGCGAGAATAAATCCAAGGGCGAGGCAATTAGAAAGTTTCATGAAGCTTATCCTCTATCACCTGAACCAAAGAGATAACCAAACTCGAGATATCCCATGGCATTGTGCTGGAATTCCTCTCCTTGGCGAAGAGTTTGATTATAAAATTCGTTTTTTACGCCAACGCGAGCACTCATGTGCTTGCCAAGCCAAAAAGCTAGACCAAGATCCACTAGACCCATATTAGTTTGCCCTGAGGCAAGCTTAACCATACCCGCACCTGCAGAGATATACTGATCAAAGTAGACGATAGTCGATGAAGACCAGCGAAGCTTGCCGTAGATCGTATTATAGGTAGCAAAAATCTCCTGAGAATTAAGGGCGTAATCAGTGTCTGGAACCAGCTGTTGATCACCGAGAAGTCTCTCACCGGCCCCCGTCAATTTATTTGAGTAGCGAGTATAGCGAAGGCCAAAAGACCAATCACTATTTAAGTGGTAACGGTAAGAGAGGGCCGCTTGAGTCACATCGAGGTGACTATCCGCTGTGAAGTCATAGGCACCTTGAACGGTGAATTCATGGCGATTAACGAGACTTGAATATCTAGTATTCACAATATAGAGCTGCTCATTTGAGAGCACCGGGCTCACCTTATCGTCGGGAATATTCAAACTCTCTAATTTGTCTTCAAGCGAAGAATTAGTTGTTTGAGCAAAGGCAGTAGAACTTAGAAGAGCGGCACAAACAATGACTTTCATAAATACTTTCATCCTAAACTCCCTACTCTTAAAAGTTACCGTTGAGTAACGTTTCAAACCACTTAACTGGAATATTACTATCTTCATCGCCAAAACTTAGATCGGCCCACTCTGTTCCTAGAACAGAAATGCGTCCGCCATTGTCACGCTCACAAGAGACCCCAATCACGTAGGGAAGTACTCCGCCCTGACTTAGGCCAAGAACTCCCTTACAATTCTTTTCAGAGTCGTGCAGACCACCATTGAAAATCATTGGGTCGGCCGATTCAGCTGATGCCTTACCTTTAAGACCGATCTTTCCCTTAGGAACTGTAAACCTTGAGTTTGCAACAAAACGCATCTCAGATAGGTCTGGCATATTTGGAAGTTCTGAATAACGACCTAGCGGAGCAAAATCATATTTTTCAACCATAAGGTCATAAAATTTCTTGGGCAGATTCTCAATTAGAGGAGTGGCCACAACAACGTGCTTAATCTTCTCTATTGCGTTTAAGACCTCAGCACTTACTGAATCATCAAGTAGAGTGCTCGTTGTAAGAACAAGAGTGTCGCGATCAGAGATATTGCGAAGATTTACCTCTTGAATTGCCGGGTTCATGACGTCCATATTCTTAAAAGTGTTCTTGTAAAAGACAACTTCTGGATCGCGGGTTGAGTCGGCAAAGATAAGAGTTTTGTTGCGGTTCTTTGGAAAGACCTCAACCATGAAACTCTGAGAAGATGACATATTATATTCAGAAGTCGCAATGAGGTTGAATTGATGAACACCTGGTTGATCAATCTGAACATTGAGGGTTCTTCCACTAAATGAAACATACTTTCTCATTTCAATAGGAAAGATCTCTACTTTTGGAGTAAGAGAGCGATCTTCTAGATCAGTTACGGTCACAGTGCGCGAAAGGCGCTGATTGTAACCGAGATAGATAAGTTCACCTGTTGGCCAAGAACTGCGGTCAATTCCTGGAGCTTTGCGATCTTTCACAGCGATGGTTACATTGGTGCTGCCAGTAGAACAATTATTATAAGAAGGGTTCCAGGAAGAACCTAGCACACAAGACTTGAAATTGAGTTTATAAGTCTCGGCATTGCGCGCTGGAGGAATATCCTTCCACAATACATTGAGAATCGTAGAGTTGTTCTCTGAATTTTCAATTGTACTCACTTCAAACTGACCAAAAGGAGGGCGCGCACTCTCAAGCGTGAGTTTTGGAGTGACTTCCTTATTGAGGTCATAGGCCACGACTTGAAAGCTCACATCTAGGCCCTGAGTGAGGACTTCTGGAGCGACCAGTTTTGAATCAAGCCTCACATCCTTAACGCTAATCTTTAATTCTTTCGTTTGAATGTGATTGGCAGGGTTAGAAACAATAATCTTTCCAGTGTAATCGACGCTCGCCCCTACCTTGCGATTGACATGATAGTAATCAGGAGTGAACTCAAGCTTATAGGTGCGCTCATCAACTTTAGTGAGCTCCATATTTGGTGGCATGCTATCAAGTACAACTTTAAATGGGCCCACAGGAAAATCAGCATTATCAATAGTGAAAGTATTTGAATACTTCTCACCTTCATTCACACTTTTAGTATGGGCGGGAGCGATATCAATTGGTCTTTGAACATCATAAACAACGAGATTGACCGTCTTTCTAAGTGCTCTCACATTATCGACAGAGCTTCTCAACCAGAATTTGATCGGATAGATCTGACTTTTGATACTTGGGTCTTCTGAATCGTTTCCGTCAAAGTAACCAGGGGTCCAGCTAAGAATCTTTGTGGCCGGATCAAAAGTGGCACCGGGGGGAAGATCGTCAACTGAGACAATTGCCTCACCTGGCTCCTTCACAGTGGCACGTACGATATAATCTTTTTTGCGACCTTCAGTGAACTCGATCACATCGTCCACACTCATCGCGAGATCGGGCAGCGGCGTGGTCACAAGAGTTGGCGTATCGCGAATCTCACCAGTCTCAGGATAGGGGTCCTGCTTACAGGCCACTAACCCAAGTAGGGAAATCGTGAGGCAGAGAGGAAGAAGTTTGCGTGTGCGTGTACTGATCATTATGAACCCACCGGTCTTAACATAAAGGGATATTTAACAGGGACCACGACTCCCCCTTTCGGTTTGGGGAATTGCCAGGTCATCATTTTTTCAGAAATACATTTCTCAGTTGGAGCATCGTTTAAGGTTGTGCGCTTCACATTGGCAAAGTTGAGCATGCCCGTACTGTTAATTTCAAAACTCATCTCTACTAAACCTTGAATCTCAGGCTTAGTCTTTAACTGAGTTTCATAACAGCGACGTACTTGGTTGAGATATTTTGCAATTGTAGCGTTAATAGCGTAGCGACTAATACCACCTTGAAGAACCATATCTGAATTAGAAACGGCAATTGCTGAAATACCGGTTCCACTTCCAGAGGCAACAAGAGTATTGCCGTAACCGCCCTTACCGCCGCCGGCCCCCTTGGTCCCAATTCCGCCAAGACCTTGAACGCCAGTGTTACCCACAGTTGTCTTCTTCAAGCCTTTACCAAGACCAGTGAGAACTTCTCCACCACTTCCGGCATCACCACCTGGACCGGCACCGGCCGTGGCTTGAGAGAGTTCTTGAGGAACACCGCCAACTACTTTTTTCATATCTTTTGAGCCAACCATCCCAAGGAAGCCAAGATTTCTCTTCACTGCTCGCTTTGAAATCTCAGATTGAGTGAGTGGCTTAACTTTAATATCTGGATTGGCGTCTTGATTGATATTTACAACTTGCGCTGGCTTAATAATTTTAACGACCACTGGCTCGAGTAATTTCTCTTCATCAACTTTGGCCTCTTCAGGCGGAGCTTTTTCAAGTAGATAAATAATTGGCATGAGCACAAGCATAATGAGAATGAGATACTCAAGACCGCGGTTGAGCCAGCTCGCACGATCCTCTTGAGTTTCAAGCAGGCCATTGACGTAGTCGGCACTTCCTTGCACCAGACGAAACTTTCCAGTGGGAGTATCTAAGAGCCACCCCTCTGCAGTCTTTGCAGCAGCACAACCCACCATATCTTTAAGGTCGTACTTATCTTTAGATTGAGTCAGCTTAAAAGAACATGACCAATTGTCATTGGTGAAGTCAAAGCCCTGTCTCTTTCTCGTCGTGACTCGCTTATGAGCACTCTCTCTTGAGATAAATCCAAAGTTAGAGTGCCAACCGTACTCACCGTCGACCACATTTTTTAGAATTTTGACGAGTTCGCCACTTTCTGTTTCTACTGCAATCATTGCACTTGCTCCCCAAAGTCATCGGCCATGGTGTCTAGAAAATTCTCTCTAAATTTAAGCAACCCCGAGTCCTTCTCCCCGATATTTCCGGTAACGACGGCCATCTCTGGCTTCTTGCGCTCCCCTTCAATAAGAAGAGATTCAAAGTCTACTCGCCCCTGTCCCTTATACTTCACACCAGACTTCTTATCTGGAGTTTTACTATCTTGGGCAAGGAGTGGACTCGCTACCATTAGACTCAAGATCACTATCCATAATTTGGCCATAAATCTTCCTTAATTCTTCAAACTCTCGATGCGATCATTATAGTAAGCAGATAGTCTCGCCATCTGCTTAGTATCAAAATAATTTTTTAGCTCAGTGAGGGCGCCTAGGTCAGCACTATTGGCAAGAAGCTTAGTCTGACTCGTCTCAACTCCTTCAAAAGGAGTGTTAATAACAGCGGCCGTTGTCACTTGAGCCTCTTTAATAAATTGAGCGTACGAGCCGTCGGCAACTTTAATATTGCCCTCAATGCGAGCGCGCTCGGTGGCTTCCTCAGGAGTATAACCGTCGAGCTGCTTAGTTAAGAGCTCTTCATAGTCGGCGCGAACTGATTCAAAGGGAGCTGCCAGGGTTTGCAACTGAATCTGAACTTGGGCCATCGTCTCATCGTCAAGATCTGGAGGAAGTGGAGTCGCGAGAATATCCTCAGTCATCTTGGCGTATGTCTTTTCAAGCATGTCTAGTAAGTAGACGCGAGTCTCTAAATCAGCTCCTTCAAGGTTTTCCTTGGCCACAGTCACAAAGCGGTCAATTGCTTGAGTTCTACGCTTAAAGAGGCGCTGAGAATTTCGGCCATAGAATTTCATACTACCGACTTTCTTAAATTCTTCTTCAACCTTTGAGAGCACAAGCTTAGACCAAACTGGTCCCACCGATTTCTCTTGGGCCAAAATAACTTTCTGAGTAGTTTGACTTGGATTATCTAGTTCTAAACGGGTCGCCAAAGAGAGCTTTCTCGCTGTTGACCAGGGAAGAAAGAGCGACTTCATATCAATAAGACCGGCTTCATCAAGGGTGAGAAAGACAGCTCCCTCGAGTTCACTTGGAATGCTCTTTTCACGCTTCATTTTCTCTATCATTGCGCTCAAGATGCGATTGCGCTCAGAGAACTTTTGATCTAGTTCGTAGAGAAGAGCGATTTTAAGATAAACCTCATACTCAAGTTTTCCCTTAAGGGGTGCAAGAACTAATTTTTCATGAAGCTTTGCTGCATCTGTAAAGCGGCCCATGCGCTCATACTCAACCATCAGAGCTTTTTCATCGCCCTCTTTTTCAAGTAACTTCACAAGCTTATCTTGATCGGCAAATTTAACGGCCAAGACCTTGGCGTTCGGACAAGACTTGTCAGCAAAGACGCCATCAAAACAAAAATTAAAGAAAGCGAGCAAACTCTCTGGACTGTCAGTCATCTTAGCGGCCTGCTCAAAGCGTGCCTCAACCTGAATCTTGTCCATGTTGGAATTTTCTTTGGCAATCTCTTTATTATCTACGCCAGCACTTGCACTCTTCCATAGAGCAACTTGATCAATAATTCCTTGGAAGTTTTTCTGATTATTATAAATATCAAGTGTGAGGTTTTGTGAGAGGATGGCCCAATTCGTAAAATTCTTGCTCTCAACAGCGCCGTCGATAATTCCCTTAAAAAGTGGCAGGGCACTAGCAAAATCTTTTTTTCCGTAATATTCACGTGCGGCCACATACTCAAACTCTGCGGCTTCCGGCGTGCCTTTAAGCACCTTGGCGATGGCCAGCGATTCTGCAATTACAACATCGGTGTCCTTTAATTTCTGGGCCATTGAAAGGCGAGTTTGGCGCAGTTTTCTGATTTCTTTGGGGTCAACACCGAGCGCTTCATCCTCGGCAATCCACTTGCCAAGGCGGGCCACCTTTTTAACTTCGTCGCTCTCGGCCTTAAGCCATCCCTGCTGCAACTTCTTTCTGAGGTCATCATTAGGATAAATCGTTAAGTAAACGTCAATTGAGCGCTTTAAAAATGGGTTTAGTTCAGGAATAACTTCAGCTTCTGAATCCACCTGAACGAGGTAGCGGCGAAGAATCTTATTAACTTCGTCAGCATGCTCCTTTTTGGCCGGAATATCAGCACTGCTTCGAGATTCAAGTTCTTTAAGATAGTGCTCGACTTGATCCCAATTTCTAAAACCGTAATATTCTTCTAGCAGTCGCACTTGGTAGTAGAGACTAGGAGATTGTTCATTTAGATAGGCAAGTAGATGGCCACCAGCGCGGCGATTGCCGGCCACATAAAAAGCTTCAACAAGATTGGCAACCAATTCTGGGCGATCAAGTTTATCGGCAAGGCCTTTAATATAGCTAAGCTCGGCCTCTCCATTGGTTTCAGAGTTTGAAAGAAAGAGCATCAGGTCTTGCAACGAGGCTTCTCGCACTTCGGTGTCCGTTGTCCAAAGTGAGGCTTTCATCTCGCTAATAGCAAGGGTTAACTTAGTGTCTTTAAAATAGAGCCAAGCCTTTCTGTAGTGGGCGTAGTTGCAAGCTGTGCGCACATCACAGAGTTTAATGGCCTTATCGTAGAAGACAACAGCTTTTGGGTACTTGGCATCTTCTTCATACCACTCGGCAAGAGCGAGACTGGCCTGTTCTTTCATTTTACTCGGAGAGAGTTCAGAGGACTCAACAGAGAGATAATAGGGTTCAGCGCGCTCATTTTGACCAAGACGACTTAGTAGTCTCGCCATTTGAAATTCGATTTTGATTCGAGTTAAGCCCGTTGCTGGCGCAATGGTCTTGTCTCCGCGCAAGCTTTGCTCATAGAGAGCAAGTGCCTTGCGACGACTCTCCATCATGGCCTCTTCGCTAGACTTCTCCCCCTCTTTGATTGAAGCATCGAAATAGAGGTCTGCCAGGCGCAAAGTCAAATCGATCCTAGCAGGATCGTCGACTTCGAGTGAATTTCTGAGCTCCTCCATCTCTTGGATAAGGTACTCAGTGGTATTGGCCATCACTTTTGTACTGAAAAGCATGGCCAGTGTGAATATAAGAGTCAGATTCATTTTCATCCCTGAAATCCTCTTTGGCTGGATTAACTACCTCCGCCCAACTACGGCGAGTTCGATGGAGTGGAACTGACTATTGGTCAAAATCCCCATAACGAAAGCAACTGTAGTCGACTCAATTTCCTTGTCAGCTTGAAGGTTGATTTCACCAGTAAAGGGCGTCTCGTGAGAGAGGGCCCAATTCTTTTTAATTGTATTTAGTTTTTCTAAGAGAATATCAGGCTTCTTAGAAATATCGTCAGTCTTACCCACGAGCTGTTGATCGAGGTAGAGCTGGCCGTCCTTAGAGAGCGCAAGTACTGGAGCTTCACGCACCTCACTTGGTGTAATTGAAGTAGGGAGCTCCACACCTTTAGTGACTAGAATCTCTGGAGAACTAGAAAAGGTCTGAAGGAGGAAAACCACAAGCATGCTGAACATATCAACCATCGAGGTCAACATCAGCACGAAACCCACGGCCTTAGCGGCAAATTTCTTCTTGCGCTTGCGATTGATGAGATGTTTTTCAAAAGGGTCAGCAGCGACCATGCTCTGATTTAAGATCATTAGTTCCCCTTCGCGGTCAGAATACCGATGTTAATAATTTGGTTGCGACGAAGAACGTCCAGGGTCGCAATCAAATTGCCGTAGTCCACTGTGCTCCTAGGAGTCACAGTGGCCGCGGCGATGTCGATTGTTTTGTTCTTATAGGAGAGAATCTTTCCAGGAATGTCAGTGCCAAGTTGAGCGAGCATGCCTTCAAAGCTGTCAGACTTCACGTCAACTTTTTGCACTTTCTTACCACTTTGCTTGAGGGTCATACTCAAGTGTGATGGGGAGAGAAAGACCAGATCGAGATCGAAGGATTCCTTCTTCTCTGCGGCCGCCTCTGTCCCGTGGCTTTGTTTGACTTCTACTGTGCCTATTTCAATCCAAACGGCGGTGATGAGCAAAAAGCACACACATGTTGAAAGCAAGTCGATAAATGGTGTCAGGTTCAATTGAGTGTCGAGATCCTTCTTCGCGCCCAAACCTGTTTTATGTCTCATAACCCCTATCCTTGGTTAGTCACAAGTAAAAGTAATTCAAAAGAGATTAGTTAGTGGCCATGGCCTCTGGACGTGTCTCTCTAATTTTAGATGGCGTAGTAACTTCTTCTTTGTGACTTTCAGTGTAGAAGAGGAAGTCGTGGTAAAGTTCACTTGAGCGCTCTGTGAGGTCAGTGATGATCGACTCTGTTTTGTTTTGAAAGACGGCGAAGGCAACAAGTGCTGGAATCGCGGCCACAAGACCAAAAGCAGTCGAGTTGAGGGCCTCAGAAATACCGTGAGAAAGTAGGTTTGCGCGCTCAACTGGTGAGGCAGCAGCAACACCGGCAAACGAGCTAATGAGACCTGTTACGGTACCGAGAAGACCAAAGAGAGTTGAGACGTTACCAAACATGGCAAGAAAGCCTGTTCTCTTGTCATACGATGAAATTTCTTTTGAGAGTTGCTCATCCATACGGGCTTGGAGGGCTTCGTCTCCGGCACCTGTGCTTCTAAGCTTGCAAGCAACCATTGTGATGCGGCCAAGGCTAGTTTTTCCGGCACTCATTTCGATATAATCGCGAGCTGCTTTGAAATCACCTTGAGAAATAAAACTCAGAATATTCTTTCTGAAGTCTGCTGGGGCTGCCTTGTGCATGAGATAAAGAGCGATTGAGCGCTCGATAATAAAGGCGAATGTAAGTAAACCAAAGGCCAAGATAAAGTACATAAATATACCACCGGCCTGAAACTGCTCTATCAAGTTCATGACTTCTCCTCCTTAAGAAAAATCTGTGAAAAAACAATGACTATATAAATGCTTATGGTTTTCTAACTGACTATGTCAATTATTCCCTTACCTAAACCTGACTAAATCTTAAGATGTAAGACGAAGAAAGATTTTCGGCCCGATTTTGGTAACTAGAGGACCCAAAATGGGAACTCTCCCACCCAATAGGTAAATCAAATTTAGGAAGACCTGAAAAGTTTTGAGCGTGAAAATTTTTGTATCTTATTTAAAGAGAACAAAAGTCTTGGAAGGCCTGTGAGCTCACGCACGAGGGTCAAAAGACACTCTAGAGGAGTAACAAGCGCCGCCCGTTTACGAACTAGCTCACGTCCGCCAGTGCCGGCGAAATTAGTAAAGTAGTCTACTTCCTTACTTCCACAAGTCAGGTCAATAAAATCTGAGATTAACGGAATATGCGAAACTGGTAGAAGAAATTTAAAGAGCGCGGCCTCGCGCCTCATCGCCTCATTAAGAGACTGCACTCGCTTTGTCCCTACCCAATTAAAGTTGATAGTCGGTCCATGCAAGACTTCAACTTCATGGAACCAATAGGCCGGAAGAAAGAGAATATCACCAGGGCCAAGAATAAAGTCATAAAAGAGTTTTGTGTCTGCACTCTTCTGAGCGAGCGAATTGTGACGAAGGTGGGGAATATTTGAAAAGGCATACATCCTAAAGTCAGTGCATGGTGGATAGATACGCCACCGCTTATGCCCTTTGACCTGCATATTAAAGGAGTAGAGTCCATTTGCATCTAGGTGAAGGAGCGTGCGATCACCCTCATTATTACTCCAAATTCTTAAGGGTCGATCTTTTAGGTGAGAAAGTGAAGGGTTAAGACAATGCTTCACAATCTTTGGAGTGACCTCCTTAGCAGGAGTAAAGTCTAATGTCGTTTGAATCCATAGCTTATTTTGTACCCCGCTATCTTTGAGCGCTTTTAAGAGAATTTCATGAGTGAAAAATAAAGAATTGGAGTTAAGGGAGTTCGTCAGTATCAGTGGGATGTCCGTTGAGAAATAATTAGCAATGAAAGTCTCGCAGTCAATATCTCCCAGATCTATTCGCTTGATCATGCTGCCCTCTTATTTCTTACTTGCGCTTTAAGGGTACGCGTCGAATCCATTTTTCCAAGAAGTGTTCCAAAGTACAGGGCAGCAAGGCGCAGCTTTATCTGCTTACCAAGCGGCAGATACTTAGCTAGCAAAATGATTATATTGCTGATTGGATTTGTAGTAATGGAAGTCTTTTTCCCAAGGGCCTTGAGTGACTTTTTCACCACAGAATTTGGAGTCTCACACCAAGGAAGTTTTCTTGAGCCCAGAGAATTTTGAAAATTTGTAGCTGTAGGTCCACAAGAGACGTTTAAAAGATCAATCTGATAGGGAAGTAGCTCATAGGCAAGAGACTCAGTAAAGAGCTTAAGACTCAACTTCCCTGGCGTATAAAGAGTCGAAAATGGAGTTGGAAGTTTAATTTCAGTATTGGCCGTGCTCACATTAATAATTTTACCTGCTATTTTCCTCGCCCTAAAAGCTTTGGCAAAGTAAGAGGTAATAAGTACTGGAGCTTCAACATTTAAGCGATTGAGATTAATCAATTGCTCTAATTCAAAGTCAACATGCTCACCTATCAATCCCTGTCCTGCGGCATTAACCACAAAGTTTACTTTAGAATTCATCTTGTATTTACGAAGAAAGGTAAGAAGATCCTTACTACTACACAAGTCTAAAGCAACGATAAGAACATTTATCATTCGATAATTTTCTCTAACCAAACCTTTAACTCTCTTAAGATTAAGTTCATCATTACTCACGAGAATCAAGTTAAATCCACATCTTGCAAGTTCAAGAGAAAACGCCTCTCCAATTCCACTTGAGGCGCCTGTCACCAAGGCCCAACTCATACCCTTTGCCTTCATGATTTCCTCCTTGAAATCCGTTAGAATGTAAAAAATTAAAAACGTATATTTTTAGAAATGATGGAAAGACAAGAACTCACAATTACGCTCTCTGATCTAAGATTGATAAATTTGTTGATCACTTCGATTATTAGCAACGCAAGAAATAAAAGTTCGATTAATAGCGAGTACATCGATCTACTTGAGGAGATGCTTGAGACGACATCAAATTCTCACGTTCGACGAATCATTATCTCTACCGTTGCTGTTTCTAGGAGTGCGGACAAGCAGGAAATCATCTCCACACTCGAGTCTCATGGACACACTCTCATCACTCTCTCAAAAGAAATCAACGCCAAACTTAATCAGTCCCAAAACTAGGTCAGCCATCCTACGACAGGTGAACCAATTTTTTGATGATAATTAATATCGAGTCGGTTAAATCGCATTGGTGTCTTTAACCCCAAGACGTCATCGTAAAAGTTTTCACAATATCTTTTAAAGCCAAGCTTTTCATACATATCTACAAGCTCTGGGGAACAGTCGATAAAAATAATGAAATCGCGATAGAACATAAGGCGGCGACAAATTCTCTGGATGATTTTTAAAATCGAAACTGAACCACGGTATTTCGCCCTTATTAGCAGTCTTGAAATATAAAATAGGTTCTGTGACTCCCCAAAATAGTCACTGAGTTGATAGCGTTGATTGAGGGCCTGTAATTCTCTATGATCTCTAGTTATTTGATTAATCCGGCACATACCGGTGTGCTCAATTTCATTCTTGGCCAAGATGTATTCTGCATCTGAATCAAAACTGTCCATGAGTATTCTGCAATCGTGCTGGGCCCCTGGAAACTTTCTGCCAAATTCACTGACATATACTTCGTAGGCAAGACGAAATACTTCCATTTTCCTATGTCTAGCAAGATAGGCCTTCATATGCCTCCCGTTTAAATTGCATCTCATTTAGTAAGCGGGAGAACTCGAGTTCACTCAAGTTAATATATTTAAACAAATAGATATTTTTTACTGACCCTATCGTTAAAAAACCTTAACTTAGAAACGAGCCCCTTAGATATATCGCGCACCGCACCATTAAAATCAGAGCGAATTAATGGTTAGACAAGTTTGTTTGCTTGACCAAACACTTATTGGACGATACAAACTACCCACAATTACACACTCTTTTGGAGGAATTAAATGAAAAAGGCATTCTTTGCTGCCCTCGTGGCGATGACAGCACTTACAAGCGCATTTGCAAATAACACTGACCTCGTACTAGAAAATGAGCGTTGGTTTGGAAAATTCACAAGCTACGTTTGTGATGACGGCAACACTCAGGCACTCGAAGTACCAGCAGAACTTGCTGACTACAATGTTGCTTTTAACCACATTGGAACTGATTACAGCCTAGATAACTTTGTTCTCAAGGCAACATTTGAAGAGAACGGCACAAAGTGTAACTACAGTGCTTTCCTTACAGCTGACAACGCTGCTTGGACAATTGCTCTTAGCGAATCAAGAGCTTTTGCTACGGAAGGAACAGGAACTTGTGGTGCTGGCCAGGCAATCATCGATGAAGTACTTGCGTTTAATAACTACAAGTACCTCCACGGCCGCGCAGCAATCTTCTTCCCATTCTCAAATGCTAATGCTGCTTGCCTTGATGGCAGTGGCAAAATCGGAATCCACTTCCAAGTTCTTGGTAGAAGATAAGATTTTATTAGTGGGCCATTTCTTGGCCCACTTATCTTTTCTATATATCGTCGGCCCTATCAAAGAAACTCTCATCAGGTACCCCAGATACTGAAGATTGAACCTTGCGCTTTAAGCTGACAACATTGCCTGGGTTTGAATTCATTGCGCTTAGCTTTTTTTGGCCATAGACGATTATCTCCATGTCCCCAACAATATCGCCAAGTCTATCTGACTCGCTCTTTAGCTCAATTGCGCGAGCAGAAGAGTCTTGAGCGACTTGGGAGTTTTGTTGAGTGGCCGAGTTGATTTCTTGCACGGCCTTTGAAATTTCTCCGACTCCAATTGATTGCTCTTTGGAAGAAGTCGCAATTTCTTTGACGGAATTATTAACTTGTTCAAAGCTAGCGAGTACCTGATTAAGAATCTCTTCACATTGAGTAGACTTAGTCATTCCTATTTCAACATTTCTATTGGCTTCGTCTAGGACCCTAGACATTTTATCTTTTGAAGATTCAACAATACTTTGCACTTTGAGAGTGCTGCTCTCTAGCAGTGTTCCAATCTCATTGGCAGCTTTTCCACTCATCGATGCAAGGCTTCCAACTTCTTCGGCCACTACAGCAAAGCCCTTTCCTTGCTCACCCGCTCGCGCGGCCTCAACCGAAGCATTAAAAGAGAGTAGTTTTGTTTGGAAAACAATATCGTTTATTACCTTCGTCTTCTCTGAAATTTCTTGAATAATCTTATTTATCTCTTCAACCTGACGACCATTTTCTTCAGACTCCTTAACAACATCTTCATTACTTTTTTGAATGAGACCAATGGCGCCTCTAACATCATTAACAGAAGCCTTTCCTTTCATCGCCATCTCAGCACTCTCCTGACTTAATCTCGAAGCATGTGCAGCAGATTGAGAGCTGCGCTCAATCATGGCAGAAATTTCATCCACTGATGAAGACGTTTCTTGCACGCTCGCCGCTAATTGATTTGTCGTTGCCGAGAGTTCATTTGACCCCTCTGCAATATTATTAGAGTTACTAAGTACGCGCTCGGCCCCTTGCTTTAGTAGATTTGAAATATTAATAATTTTGCTCGATAGCTGCCCAGACAGGAAAAAGGCAAATACAGCAATAGCAATAAGAGAAAGTGTCGCTACAAGCACCATCTCATTTCTCAACTTATTAATTCCAATCATTGCCTCAGCTAAATCCATTTCACTCACAAAGTACCAATCAAGTCCTGGAATCTTGAGTTTAGAAAATGCGGTAATGACATTATTGCCAAGGAAATCTCGATGCTCAAAAACACTCGCGCCTTCACTCTTTATAGCATTTTCGGTCTCAGCGTCTTTAATAGACGCAATCAGCGCCGGAGTATTGTGCTTATAAATGTACTTCAGATCAGAAGCGCTATAACCGAGTGACTTCAAAGTTTCTAAATAGCTCTTCTTATCAGAGTGTAAGCCACGTGCAATTGAGCGCATTTTGAAATCATTTCCAACAATATAACTCTCCCCTGTCTCTCCCATTCCGCGCGTGAGCCAATTAAATTCAGCAGTGAGAATTTGATCATATTTTTTTACAGGTATCTGATAGATAAGCGCGCCTACTACCTTGCCTCCATCTTTAATGGCCATTGAAACAAATTGGGCGGGGGCATCGAAGCTTGGCCAATATCTATTCATATGAGAAATGTGTGGAGCCGCTGGTTCTTTAAGAGCGAGCTGATAGGCTTCATTTAGTGGAGTTTTGCGATACAATTCATGATCTAAATTTGCACCGAAATCGAGCTCTTTAAAAGTCGTATAAATGACCGCATTCGTGTTTGCACTCACAAAGAAGACGTCATAGTAGCCGTAATTCTCGATATAATTGACGAAGCTCTGGTGATACTTCTGATGGGCCAGAATATAGGAGCTCTGCCCTGATCCTTGAAATTCAATCCGAGACTGTTTCGGATTATTCTTAATAAAGAGATCTTGCATGATCTGACCTCTTTTATCGAGGCTCGAGAGAATGTCAGACTCTTTGACCGGCGTATCTGAGCCCTCTCTGAATTGCCCTAAGAAATTCGCTTGATAATAACTTTCAAGTGTATATTTTTGATCAGCTCGCGCTAAGTCAGGGTAGTCATCTAAGAGCTTGCTATGGCCATCTTCAAAGGCGAAAAAGGATTCACGTACAAGCTCACTGCTGGCCAGATCTTTGACCTGTGTCCTCATCGTTTCAACCATCTTCTCAATCTCAAAGGACTTCGACTCGCGAATGGCCACCAGCTTTGACTCAAGCTCATGTCTGATGGACTCTGCGGACTCGCGGTAAGCAAGGATACTAATGACGACTGAAGGGATTAAACCAGAGAGAATGAGACTCAGTACGAGTTTCAATTTGATAGAAAGCTTATTCAAGGGAACTCCATCTCTTAAGAATTTTTTATCGCTAAACTCTTCGGAGATGGAAAGTATCTGTTAACTTAATATTTACAAAGTTAACAAAATAAGGCCTATTTAATTACAAGATTAATTGGACAGTGATCACTTCCCATGACTTCTGGTGAGTGCGAGCAGGATTTTACTCGGCCAACAAAGTCATTAGTTGACCAAAAATAATCAATTCTCCACCCAATATTTCTCTCACGACAGTCTCCTCGGTAAGTCCACCAGGTGTAGTGACCATTTTCATCGGGAGTGAATTTTCTAAATAAATCCGTAAAGCCTTGCGCTTTAAATTCATCCATCCACTCGCGCTCAATTGGCAGGAATCCGGTCGTCTTCGTATTGGTTTTTGGATTGGCGAGATCAATTTCGTGATGGGCAGTATTATAGTCACCAGTAATGACGATCTCTTTCTTATGTTTCTTCTTTAAGGCCAGGGCCTTCTTGGCAACTTCACGGCAGAATTTTAACTTATAGGGAACGCGAGCGTGATCGCGCTGTCCATTGGGGAAATAGCAGTTAAAGAGGATAAAGTCAGAGAACTCCGTGATCAGGCAACGCCCTTCACTATCAAACTCTTCAATGCCAAGACCAATTGTATGCTTGTGCTCGATTCCCTTTTTGACCCAAGTTGAGACGCCAGAGTATCCCTTCTTCTGAGCGGGAGCGTAGAGCGCTTCATAACCTTCTGGATGAACAAGCTCATTACTTAGCTGCTCTGGTAGGGCCTTCGTCTCTTGCAAGCAGATGACATCAGGGCTCGAACTCTCGACCCAATCGTGAAATCCCTTCTTCTCACAGGCGCGAATTCCTGCAACGTTCCATGAAGATATTCTTATACCGCTCAAATTGACCTACTCAGTAATGGTGAGGTCCTATCATGCCCTTTTAAAAGCTATCTTTCAATTAGCAAGTTAACTACTCTACTCTACGCTGCACTCGAGCGGCTTAAATTCATCTGAGAGCAAATCACAAATTTCATCGTTAAAGTCTTGAACTTGAGATCGATTGCGGTGGGTGAGCATTTTTCTGCGCTCTAGGTCTGCAAAGACAGACATGGGATTAAATTCTCTTCCACCCGTTTTACGCGCCATGAGGCTTCTCGCATAGAGGCGATACCAACGCGGGTTTGAGCGACCCACACGCTTATCTCCTGCGACCACACCTGTGTAGGCAGCAGTCACACAATTGCTTGAGATCGTATCGTAGACCACAGACTGATTTGACTCATAGAGCTCGTGAGATTGGTCTAGAAGTGCTCTAAACATTTTTTCAAAATCTAGCCCTTCCCTCTCTAGCTTATATTGACCAACACGCGCTTTATCGGGATTGATATAATTCTTATACTCAATGGCCACGTCATGGGTTGAGAGAAAGTTGTGTGAAAGAGCATAGCCACCTCTGATTCCCTCACCAAAAGGTTCATAGGTTTGACCTTTAAGTGACTCGGGCCTAATGGCGTACATCGCATAAGTCAGATCATTTAATTTGAGAGGGCTTTTGACGACGGCGCTAGATGTTTGGTCATAGAGCTTAAGTTCACTGCCGGCTTTTAAGATATAACGAAATTGAATATGCCCTGTAAAAACAAGTTGTGAACCTTTAAAGCCAAGAAAGGTTTGATTTCGAGGAGCAATTCCTCCTTCAATGAATTTCTCAAATACCAGATACGTCTCTTTGATTGAGCCCGGAGTGTATTCGGCGATGTAGTAGCGGTTATTATGTCTAAAATTGGCAAAGTAGATGCGATCTTTCTTAGTTGCCCCAACTACGCGCTTGAGAGACTGGTCATTACTTTCAAGAAGCTTCACATTGCGACGAAATTGATTATCCAGACACTCTCCCTCATAGGTTCCTGCACTCATTAAGCGCGCCTTAAAAAAGGGGTCACTCTTTAGTTTGGTTGAAATGAGATTTTCACAGACTTTTGGAATCTGGGCCCATGTCAGAGTAATAGGTGCCATTAAGCAAAGGAGGAGGAGTTGTTTTTTCATAATGGCGTAATTCTAACGAGGAGGATCGAGTACGGGGGGACTTTTTGAAATAAATATAGGGTGTTTAAACTAGCAGCAATTGATTACAAATCGCAAACATAAAGCCCCCTCACTTAAAGGCAATGTAAACCCGGGCCTAATATTAATAAATGATTGAAAAGTAGCTTCTCAAGTATAATGATTCTTAAACCTTGGGGAAGGGACGAATCTTGAAACTTACATACTCTCAAAAGACTAGTGCCTACATTGTCTTTGTCTTTTTGTCGTCACTCATCTATCTGGGATGGGGCACTCTCACTCCTACATACTTCGTTGAAGGCGGGGCCAGAGACGGACTTCTCATACGCTCTTGGGGAGTCATCGTTCCCTTTATCTCCCTACTCTATTATTGGTTGAAGGGTGGAAAGGCAGATGCGCGCGCCATGTGTGAACTTACGTTCTTTGGCTATCTTATTAACTACGCCTATATTTTGCATATTAACAATTACCACCAGACCTATATCCTAGGCTCTTTCATTATTCAGACTGGTGCCAATTCTATTATCGACCGAGAAAGGCCACTCGTTATCTACAACATTTTCAATCTCCTGCTCGCCCCACTGATTCTCATTGTGCCCGCCCCCTTAGTGAATCCTTACTTCTACCTCACGGCCGTGGGAACAATTGCATTTCTCATGTGCGTGATGAATATCATCAAGATTAATGTGCAAAGAAAAATGCTCACTCTCGAAGAGCAGCTCTCGGTCGAAGAGAATAAGAGAATTATTGTAGAGGGCCTTGCCCATGAAATAAATAATCCTCTGATGATTTTGCAGACGCTTAGAAACCGCCTATTAAGAATTCAAAGGCGCTCTGACCCTGATGAGATGAGGCAAATATTTGAGACTATCATCTCAGAGAAATCCGACTCTCTCGCGCGCGCTATCACGCGTATTGATAGTGTCATCAGCGACCTCCATAGAACAGCATGTGGCAATCTGATCATTAGCAAAGAAGATGTCGATGTCAGCGAGGTATTACTCGAGATCCTTGCTCAATATGACAAGCAGGAGCGACTAAAATTTAATCTCGATATCGCAAGCCAGCTCATCCTCTCCTATGACAAAAAGTCTTTGCAAAAAATCCTGCGAGAACTCTTGCAAAATGCCAACGATTTCGCCAGAAGCAAGGTCAATATCATCATCCATCCCAACCGCATCACCATAACTAACGACGGCCCGGCCATTCCCAAGCATCTAGAACACAAAATCTTTGAGCCCTTCTTTACCACCAAAGATATCGGCCATGGCAAGGGACTGGGGTTGGCCATTTCAAAGGGGCTCTCCATCCAGCACTCTAGCACCATAACCCTGGGCCAAAACCTCGATGGTCAGGTGAGCTTTGAGCTAAATTTCGCCTAAGGCCCTTGGCCCGAGGCCCCAGTGAAGCTTTTATCCACCTGCAACCTTACTTTCGAATTTCCCTTGCCTGCGGGTCCTCGCACAGCTATTAGAACATTGTGAATAAACCAACCAAGTCCCAAAGCACGCAACTCTCCGCAGAGGAAATCAACGCCCTGCCACCCATGGAATTTAGTGGGGAGATTGTCCTCATTAAGACTCTAGATGATGCCAAAAAGGCCGCTAGTGAGCTTCGTGGTGAAAAGATTCTAGGCTTTGATACCGAGACTAGGCCCAGCTTTAAAAAGGGTGAATTTCACCATGTGGCGCTGCTGCAGCTAGCGACCAAGAGCCGCGCCTATCTCTTTCGCCTCAATAAGGCCCCTATGCTCTCAGTGGTGAGTGACATTCTCTCAGACCCTGAAATCCTGAAAGTGGGCGTGGCCACAAGAGACGATATTAAGGGACTTCAAAAGCTCAAACCCTTTGAGGCAATGGGCTTTGTCGACATTGCTCAAGAGGTCGCAAAAGACAATGGCGACCCTTCACGCACCCCCGGGCTTCGCGCCCTAGTGGCACAATACCTAGGATTTAAGCTCTCCAAAGGGGCCAAGATCACCAATTGGGAGGCCGAGCGCCTCACTCCCTCTCAAATTAAGTACGCCGCCAAAGACGCTGTGGCGGGACTTTTGATCTATCAAAAATATATAGGACTCAAGTAATCTCGCTTTGTCCTAGAGGTAATCCAACCTTAGACAGAAGATGGCCATCTTGAATATTCTAAAAAGCACATTATAATGCCATTATGAATATCATTTTCACCCTTTCTTTCTCATCTCGCAAAACCGCCAAAGTCTCTCTTTGATCGACTTCTAAATCGATCTCTATTCCATTTTTATAACAATAGGACCAACCATGAATACAGATACAATCAGTATCACAGAAACAGACTATATGAGACTCAAGTCCCTCTTAAAGAACCTAAATATTGAAGCCGAGCAACTCGATTTGGAGTTGGAAGTGGCCAATATTATTTCAAGTAGCGAGGTCCCCGCTGACCTAGTGACAATGAACTCGAAAGTTCAATACATCAACTCTAGCGACCAACGTGAACATGTTATTGAAATTGTCTATCCCAGAGACGCTAATAGCGAGCTAGGAAAAGTTTCAGTCCTTGCTCCTCTTGGCACTGCTCTTTTAGGACTTCGCAAAGGTCAGAGTATTAATTGGAAATTCCCAAATGGTAAGACAAAAGAGCTGCAAGTCATTAATGTGATTTATCAACCCGAGTCTAGTGGTGATTGGCACTTATAAATAGACCCTTAACCAAACTGACGTATTGAGTCCCAAAAGTCATCTGGCACCCAGGTCAGGTAAAAAAGATAGTCTAGAAAAAATGAGCCGGGCAGAGAGTTTCCCAGGTGATATAGCAATAAGAAATATTTCGGGGGAAATTGATGAAAGTTTTGATTGCGGCAGCTTTGCTGTCAAACTTTGCAGTTGGTAGTGCGCAAGCAGACTATCAGGGAAGTACATTTAAAGAGGTTTGGGCGCAGGTGATATCTGATCCCTACGAGAAGCCTCAAAATAAAATTTCATATTCGAGTCTCTTTAAATTCTTAGAGAGCAAAATTGAACAGGCCGCTAACCGCACGCTTAGTGAAAGGTCTGATATTCTTCCTGAATTTAGAAAACTCGCCCACCCCAACGGCATTTGCCTCGCTGGCAAGTGGAAGATGACTGAAGAAAACCCCTATGGTGGCCTCTTTAAAAAAGGAAGTGAGGCGCTCATTATTGGTCGCGCCTCAACGGCGATGAATGGCACCAAAAGAAGGGATCTACGCGCCATGGCCCTGGCAGGAAAGATTTTTCCAACTCTAAGTGAAGAAGAGAGAGTAAAAACCGCCTCCTTCTTCTTAGTTGATGACCTAGGCGGAACAAAAATCCCTCATTGGACTGACGCCAAAATGACCAATGAACCCAAGACCTCAACTACCCTTGCAGTCATTTCTCATCTTTTCTACGCTCTAAAACTAGCGATAACCTTTGGCAAAGCAGATAGCAATCCAACAAAGAGACAGCTCTACATGATCTCTGAGCTTGCTACTGAGGGCCAAGATCAGGTTAAAACACCAGAGTGGATGATGGTTCAAGCAGCTCCAGGACAAACGGTCGATGAAGTCGATTTTAGAGATGAACTCAGTATTGAGAATTACCCTAATGGGCTTAAGCTCAATGTCTTCGCCGCAAATTCAAAAGATAAAGATGGAAATGTTGACTTTAAAAAAGTTGGTGAAATCGACTTCACTGAATCAATAGTTTCTAATAGCTGTGATCACAGATTGCATTTCCACCATCCTAAGTGGAAAAGTGACTTAGTTCACTAGCCAAGAAAAAAAGTGGACCACCTTTTAAGGTGGCCAGGTATAAATTAAAGAGTTGTCGTAATCTTCTCAGCAAGTTCCGTAGCAGCTAGATGAGTTGTGATCAGAGTCTGCATTTGAGAGATAAAATCACTTCTATTAGTTTCTCTTTCTTTTAAACGGATGAGTCCATCTAGATACTCTCCGCTCCCGCGAGCAATTTCCTTAACAAGTTGATTGTGATTAATGAGGACAAATTGTGTTACTTTATTAGCCTTCTCAGCTGCGGCTTTCTCCTCTTTATCAGCATTCTCTTTTTCAATGTGCAGAAAGTAGTTATTTGGAGAATACTCATAGGCCGCTCCACTTGCGTAGTCGGTCGTGCTTCCAAGAAGTCCACCAGAGATAACATTGCCCCAGAATGATACCGGCAATGAAGTGCTCATGGTAATCGTCTGAGTGGTATAGCCCTCTTTTTGGATGCGAACTTGGGAATTATTCTTCTTTTTAATCTTGCCAGAAAAAGGTGTTTTTCCGACCAAAAGACCATTCACGTAAACCTCTGCCCCCTGAATATTTGAGTTTACACTCACCAGTTGTTCTGAGCCGTCAATAATTGAGGCACAATTTGTAACAAGAAACATTAGTGAAAAAACAGCTACCAACTTTGTAAACTTCATCCCTAAATCCTTTGTGAATAAATAGCGTTGTAAAAATATCGGAGAGCTCCCACGCAATCTAAAACAAACAAGGAGTTAATTTTTAAAGGCAAAGTTAAGATCTACTGCCTCACTTCGGTTATTGGCAAGTAACTACCGTACGAGGAAACTTTCGCGAGGATGAAAAGTAATAAGGTGATCACAAGTTATAAACTTTTGATCATCAAATTGACAGTCAAATCCTTATTATAAGGTAGGCCAATAATAGGCCATAAGTGAGCTATAACTAACAGGCTAACTCAATACAGGGAATACCATGAAACTATTAAGCTACTCTGCCCTCGCAATTTCTATTCTCTTTGGGACCAGTCTTCATGCAGGTGAAGCAATGGACAAGCTCTTAGAGATTAAAAAGCCGATCTTAAAAAAGGTAGAATTCAATATTCAAGCTGATCTTGGTGGCGCACCAGATGTAGGTCTATCAAAAGAGTTTATCCTCTATTTTCACGAGAGAATGTACAAGAGCTTCAATGTGAGTAAAGCATTTAAAGGAACGTTGATTAATACTACTTATTACACAACCTTAGACGATAATTCCCTTTCTCTCAAACTAAACGAAAAGGATGAATACCTGGGGGCGGGCTCGATCGATGTTCCACTGATTCTCTACTCAAATGCATTCTTAGAAGACGACACTTACATCGATGAAACCATATACATTGAAGAAGGGACTTCTAATTATAGCTACGACTACTATGGGGATAAGCTAGAACTTAATGTCAAGGCATCAAATGAAGTGTTACCAGCGGATATTCTAAGAGTATTACCAGATATACTAAAGGATTGTGCACTTCATCGCTCGTATACTTCTCAAATCTTCACCTTTAGCATGCCACAAAATTCTTGTGTTCAAATACACTTAATAGCGAAAGGATTAAGCGATGCAGGGCTAACTAGGGCCGAAATTATAGAATTAATTAAAGATATTACAAAAAAGAATATCGATGAAACTAAAGAGCGATCGCTATTTAGAGATATTGAATAAGAATGTCAGCTCAGTACATTAGATCTAGTTAAAACCTAAATCAATTGGGCCTAGTGGAACGATGCCGGTGGGATTAACATTGCGCTGACTAAAGTAGTAATGCTCTTTTATGTGATCAAAGAAAACAGTTCGCTTAAAATCTTCACGATTATAGAGAGTGCGCGTATAGCGACTTAAATTGGGATAATCGAGTAAGCGTCTGAGATTGCATTTAAAGTGGGAGTAGTAAACGTGATCAAAACGAATCAGGGTCACAAAAAGTCGAATATCGGCCTCAGTCAACTGTTCCCCAACTAAATATTGATTCCCATCTAATCGCTCTTCAAGCCAATCGAGTGTTTCAAAGAGAGCGAGCACGGCCTCTTTATAGGAATGTTGCTTAGTCGCAAATCCAGCGCGGTAAACGCCATTATTAACGGTGTGATAAACTCTCTCGTTTACTTCATCAATTTGTCTTTGAAGATCTTTAGGATAGAGATCGATCTGATTTCCTGTCAGTTCATTAAAGGAAGAATTAAAAATGCGAAGCACCTCAGAGGATTCATTATTAACAATACGCTCTAGTTTTCGGTCCCACAAAACTGGAACCGTAACTTTAGTCGTCGCTTCTGAGTCGGCCTGCTGGTAAATTTCATAGAGAAAATTATGCTGATAAAGATTGTCGCCAGTAGCCCCTTTAAAATCCGTTTCAAACGTCCAACCATTAGAGAGCATATGTGGGTGCACCACGCTCACAGAGACAATCTCTTGTAACTCTTTAATCTCCCGGGCAATGAGAGTGCGACAGGCCCAAGGGCATGCATATGAGACGTAGAGGTGGTAGCGGCCGTGCTCAGGAGTGAAGAGTTCATGATCACAAGAGATTGTTTCTCTAAAAGTTGAATCCTCTCTCACAAAGGCGCCACTCTTATCCTGGGGTGCTAAAGCCCCAGTTTTCCATTTTCCATTTTCGAGTTTGCCCAAGATTCTCTCCTTTATAGATATCTTTCATACTAAATAATGCTTTAAAGAGCATATAGAGCGTCTAGTCTATATCTAGGAATTCAGGCCCAATATAGAGCAGACAAAAAAATTAAGAAAAACAGGCACTTTCCCTATCCCATTTAACCATTAACTGATGCTCTTTGGGTCGATAAAACTTCACCACGACTTCGCTAGAATTCTCTTCTCGCCTATAAAGCAATAGGATTTTATTAAGGAGTTTTAAATCCAGTGGATTTGGAAGTCTAATATCTATAAGTTGCGGAGTCTGATTCTCTTGGTTTTCAATCTCTCTTCTCATCCAGTAACTGGAGGTAATCGACAACAATTAGCGAATGCTTTGCAATGGAGGACTTGGTCTTATCAATTATGTAGTCAGCACAAATATCATTGGAGTAATCGATCCCGACATGTTCAAAATGATCGCCTAGATTGCCAATAGACTCATCGTAAATAGCGATTCGATTGGCAATATCCTTTTTGACTTCGGCCAAAGTAAAAAGATAATTTGGGGCAAATTTTCTTTGAATTGCCTGAACTAGGAGACCAATCGTAAAACTTGTCTTTCCCATCCTGGGTCTGGCCCCGATTAGAACCAAGTCTCCTTCTTTAAAGTAATCAAGAATTTCTGAGTAGGTATTTGGATGTGGACTTGAGTTCTTTGATTGAAGTAGTGACCAAGAACTATACCCTTCTCGTAGTGCGACCCGGTTCAAGGCATCTATCATTGAAAGAGATTCACTCTTTTTAATGCTTTTAGCCTCGCTTTTTAGAACGTGAATGGGTGCTGATAATTTCATCTGAAACCTCTCTTTTAAGGTATTTAAACATTCCCTTCTTATGCCTAAACCTTAATTAAAGGTTAGATGAACTTTTAATGACAATACTCGGCACTTTGGTGCTTTCCCGTTGAAGGGGGGAGGCATGAATACGATGCCCTTAGAAACAGTATGAAGTTAATTGGGATAAAAATCAAAGGATATTATAATGCCACTTTTAGCAGTATATCAGCCGTTTACAAGTTGTTTAAATAAGTCCAGCAATTGAACAGATCGAGAGATTTTACAGCTAGATCTATCAATTTTTCCCTCCTATCAATTAATCTAAGCTCAACTATGAATTGGAGGAGATTTTGAAAACTTTGTCACTTGTATTGTTATGTTCTTTTATATCTGTCAGCGCAAATGCATCAACACCAGAGATTAAAATCTGTAGCGGGCTAGATGAGCTGAGCCTTTAGCAAACTGTTCAGTTTAGAGATGGCGATATCTCTCGAGAAGAAGTAGATTTTACGATCGACCTTTTTCAACGTTTTAATTGTCGTGACATCCTTAGAGGCGTAGCAAATAAGGCCCAAGAGAAAAAACAGACCTGTTCACGTCTAAAAAAAGAATTGGATCAAGTACAATACAACATCTCTAAAGCAGTGATGTAAGGAAGTCTGACAGGCGACAAGTGGAAATATGTTGACCGAAGAGAAGAAATTGCCAATCAAATGGAATCGCTTAAATGTAGTAGATAATTCAAGCAAAACTCTATATGCAAAAGTATTGATTAATTAGAAATTAATAGAGAATTGAATTTAGAATAACTTTTCAAAGGTATGAACGCTTGAATTCGGAGGAATGAATATTAAAATGTATCATAATTTTCTAAGAGTATGCAGAGTTCATACTCGTGGATCATAGCCCCCATATTAAGCAAGAATCAATACTTTAAAACGAGTTTAAGGAGTTACGAGGAGTGAAATATATTTGATTGGCCACCAGATAGATCAAACTAATAGGGTTAAAGTCATTAGTAATTTTGACTCTCTAATTTAGATCTTCTGAACTCTAAATAGTCAACAAATTCACAGGAGTACTTCACTCCATTAAATATTTTATGACAATCATCAAAAATCTCAGTATCAAGGTCGCTTTCATTAAGAGGAAACCCACTTCGGATCTTAGTAAATATTGAATCACGACCTTGCTTTTCCAAAATCAGAATCTTTTTCCCATCAAGAAGAGTTGAACCCTCATGAGATTTGTCTATTTCCATTTTTTGAGAATTAGTTAAGACAGGTGAGTAAGTAGCAATATGTGGAAAGTCTGAGGATCTAGAAAGCTCGTTAAGCTCTTGCAGATCTATATATGAATACTCAATTTCTGGAACGTGCTCTATGAGGCAATGATAGACTCCATATGGAGTTAAGAATTTTCCGTGGTAACTCTTACTTGGGTCGCAATTGGGATTTCTATCAGTGATATCTTCAATACCCTTAAAAGAATGCAGCCGTCTCCTATATCTAAATAAAACCTGATCCAAACTATCATTGTATTCAATACTGATGGGCATTTTTTCGGATAAAGCTCCTGCATAAATAGAGTCGGAACCATTTTTTAGAAAGTCCTTCAACATCTCGTCATTTGTTGAAACCTTACCCATATATCGGCTCCAATCTCTCTGTTCATGACCATAGATGGACTTAAACGTGTAGTTCGTGTTAGGGCTTAAAAACACTCCCTTCTGATCGTAAGAATTCACTTTAAATACAAAGTTTTTCTTACTGTAAACAACAGCATGACCATCAAGCAAAGGAAGGCGATAAATTTCTTTATCAGATAACTTAATTTTTTGTACTTTAAACTGGTTCAAATCAATTTTGTGATACCTCATTCCATCGAAGAAATATTGATGGCATGGACCTGAATCACGTCCCATATTTTCATATATATCGAAATTATACTTAATATTCTCCTGAAATGACGGATCAGTAATCTGGTCTGGGTACGAGTGAGTAAGCTCGCAGTTTTCTTTCCAATCTTTAAAAACATTTCTGTATACTGTTATAATTTCACCAACCGTATGCATTAAACTTGGGTCACTATAAACTTCAGTTGCTAAAACCATATATTCACTACCATCAGAACTTAAGCCAGCTTTCTTCTTTTCTAGAAAATCTTCTTCAGTGATATCATCTCTAAAAGTAAAGCACTTAATCTTACTGCAATGTTCATGACCGCTATTGTTTCTTAATGAAATGTCGTAGATCCATTTACTAGAGTAATTAAAATTATATGTATGCCCTGGAAAGACCTTTGAGCGTTGAGATTCTTTAGGACTGAAAGAGATTGATAACTTCTCCCCTTCAGGCTTAGTCTTTTTAGTGTCTTGATTCTTCGTTGTTGAGCACGATAATAGTGACATATTTATAATCAGAAGAATTGATAGCTCTATACGCACTAATGCCCCCAATATCCCAGTTAAATCATCCAAACCAACTAACAAATTAATGATTAATTCTATAATAAATAAAGCGCAAACCTGAGTCTTTCAAAAATTAATGATTTCATACTTATTAGCATCCCTCTGGATCAGTTGCCTCAAAAAAAGAACATGATATTCTGAGACCATCTCGCTCTTTCACGCAGCTCTCAAATCCTTCTTCGGGCATTTCATCTTCAGTAAAAGGGTCACCATTTCTCATTTTTCTAAAAAAATCCGGGTTAGGTTGTGGATAGACTTTTCCACTAACATGATTGGAGACGTAATTTACAAAAGTTGTGTATACCTCAAAGGTGCCATCGTCTCTCAATTTCAAGGTTTGGCCAGAGAGTTTAGGAGAATTTGGACCTAAGGGTATATTTAAAACCTTAGACCTAGAAATATGTACTCTTTTCCAACCATCCTCTAACTCGTAAAGACAGTGATAGAGCCCCTCGGGGGTCAAGTATTTTCCATAGTATGCTTTGTAGATGCTGCAATTAGAATTGTCGTCAAAGCTTGTACTCTCAAATCCAAAATCAACAGATGGCACATTGTAATTGAGGATATAAACAAAGGAATCACTCTTGTCTTCGTAATAAACCTGCATTGGAAGAAAAATTGAAAGAGCAGTGGCATACTGAGAGGTATGCCCATTTTTTAAAAAGTCTAAAATCATGACTTCAGGGTCAGCCTCTTCTTGAATGTCGTTTAGTTTCGGCGATACATAGGTCCCCCCATACTTTTCAAAGTATGCATCACGCCTAAAGTCTGAATCCAAGCTAACATAAGCACCATTCGACTTAGTGTCATAAACGTAAAATTGTTCTGTCTCTCTAAAATAGATAGGTTGATTATTTAGATTCAATTTAATGTATCGTTTTTTACTATCGTCAAAAACTCGGACCTGACTTCCAGTTATATCTATGGCGTGATACTTCTCTCCATCATAAAAAAATTGGTTGCATAAAATTGTCGAACTCCATGCTGAGCTACCAATGTCGGCATCAACTTGAATCCTAGTTCCATCGTAATCATTAAATTTTGAGGGAGCGATCAAAAGAGTAACTGGACAATACTTAGTCCACCCATCGAAGGCTGTGCGATATACATGTACAATTTCACCAAGTCTTTCTTGAAGATTTGAATCGGAATAAACATCGGTCGAGAGAGTCATGTATAAGTTTTTGTACTGCCCCCTACTAACTTTATATTGGCCCATAGGGCCCACATTCTCTTCTGGTTCTGAATATGTTGGAACATAGCAGTCGATATTCTTGCAGTGATCTTGAACAGAAATATTCTTTTCTACAGCAGATATAATGTCCCTTATCCCAAGTTGAGATGTGTAGATTGTTCCCGAAAAAACATTATTCAGAAGTCTTGCTTCTCCTTCCGAATCTGGAATTGGATCGTCTACTTCTTTGAGAGAGTCAAAACTTTCGTCAACACCAGACTGATTATCATCAACTGGGATTGATGCTAAATCTGATTGTACAAATCCATGAAGTAGAGAGTTCTCTGGAATAGATATAGATGCGAGATTGCTAGGAATCTCAACCTTACGCACTTGGCTCTGCGATGAAGAAGAACATGAGGACGTCAAAATGGACGTTGCTAATATTAAGCAAGAAACGTAGCGATTTGTCCTCATTACATCCTCTTCGTTCGATAGATTATATTCTAGTATTCTATCTTGAAGGCAAGGCAATGAAAGTATAAGAAATAATAACCTTGAGGATATTTATAAAAAGTCGGGCGCTTGCCCCAACTCGCTGACACTCTAGCCGGTGTTTACATGCTTTGTTTCGACCTAAAAACGTGCCACTGGCCTCACCCTCCCTATTGAGTCGGCTTCGGATATTGGGCAAGTGAACCACCTGTCGTCAGGATGAAAGCCGCCAGCAGCTCTAAAAATAAAAAAAAGCCACCCATTGGGTGGCTTTTTTTTATTTTTGGAGGTGACGGGCGGATTTGAACCGCCGGCTTTACGGTTTTGCAAACCGTTCCATTGGACCGCTCTGGCACGTCACCATTTCTGTGCTTTCCAAGGGCACCAGTTTCTTTAAAAACGGGTGAGATGTCAAGCGATTACGAGCAATTAGGCTTCGCGGATGACGTATTTGTCCTTGCCGGCGTCGACCATTTCCTTGAGTTCCTTGCCCACTTTGAAGAAAGGTACTTTCTTAGGGGGAACTTTCACGATCTTGCCCGTTTTCGGGTTGCGACCTTCGTATGCCTTGTAATTGCGGTTAGCAAAAGAGCCGAATCCACGGATCTCGATGCGCTCATCAGCATAGAGGGATTTAATCATCGACTCGAAAGTGATATTGATCACTTGTTCGGCCTGCTTGTGGGTAAGTCCCGCTTGCTTTTCAATTGCTGCAATTAGGTCTGCCTTAGTCATATCTATCTCCTTAAAAACCAAAACGTAGCTTTAAAAGAAAGTTATTTTCTTGGGTTCAAACAACGTATCGTAATATCGTAGAATTCCTTTAGTTTTTAGGGTCTTATCTTGGCACAAACTTCAATACTACCTATATTCAAGCCCTTAGACCACTATTTTACCAAATAATCTTCACTTATGTGCCCAGTGTTTGGGGCACCCCGGCCTCTTGCCCTCCCCGCGAAGTCCTTGATTCCCCGTCTGGGGGTCTGCTCCTCTTTAAGAGCGGTTAAAATGGGGGAACAGCTAAAGCTAGCTAGTCAGTCTTTCGATAAGAAGAGTGTGACTCACGAGATAAAGGTTCATGATGACGAGTAGAAGTCTCTGCACATTCACCCTCAAACTGGCGATCATCTTCTTGGTGTCGATCTCATGTATGGAGCAATCGGCGCGCAAGGGAAGACCCCAGATTCAAGACTTCACTCTCTCAAGTGATGATGCCAACGGTTGTGGCAGCGACTTCTTTGTAATTGAAGAAATCGCCTGTATCTCTGCGTGTGCCGAAGGCACCCACATCGCAACAGCTGAAGAACTAGAAATCATCGACGCTCAAGCGAGTGAAGAAATTCTTGAAGTCGTCGCAAACTCTGCCGGAGTTTGTGTGAGCGATGTTGAAGAAGTCGTTCGCCCCAGTGATGCCGTCATTGTAAAGAATAACTTCTGTTCATGTATTAATGGCAAGCCAGATATCACAGCAAATTGTACGAGCACTTGTGCTGGCACAAATACTACCGTGGCCACACTCTCAGGAAGTGTCACTGTTACTGAGCAAATCTCACTTAACACTGCCTTTGGTAGCCCTGGTACATTAAGTGGTTGGTGTACAAAAGAAATTGACGACGGCCTGGTTGCTCCTTCATGTGTGCTTGAAGTCTTTGACGGCTCTAGCACTGCTCAACTTCCAATCACTGTTCCAAACGGATCAAATACATTTAGCGCCGTTCTCACTTCCCTTGCCTTTGATAAAACTTATGTGGCAAGAATCGTCGAGGCGGGCTCTGGCTCAGGCGCTTCTTCTTCATCATTTCAATTTAAGCGCAAAGAACAAACTGATGATCAAACCTTCCCTGATGGGCCACTTAAAATTATGCCTGTCTCGCAGTACACCTGTGTGACGAGATCTGGGAAAATTGAAAATGGCGACGATCTCTTTAATAATGCCGCTCGCGTTCACTATTACTTCCCTAGTAGTGATGAGCCGACGGCCATGCCGCCAGGAAATAACTTTCTTATCTGCCACGACATCAATCTTCACGGCAATACAGATAGCTCACTCTTTCCGCGCCTAGAACTCATCCCTCAGCACTTTGCTGTGTGGGATCAGTCTGATATTCGCTTTGTCGATCAGAACGGCGACTCCCAGCCTGACATCAATACTATTGTTGCTCAAAAGCTCAAAGAAGATCATGGCGTCACTCAGACCACCAATATCTTCTCGCTCTTTTCATGGCCAAATCGCCCCGACTCCAGTGCGACCCCTCCAAACGTGGGCTTCTTTATGACCCCTTGGATTAATCCACAGACAGGTCGCGGTTTCTGCCCTACAGATACTGAGTACAATGGAACTGAGCCACTCTTTAAGGTTCTCAAAGAAGTGGTTGGTATCGACACCGAGGGCATCTATCTGGCCGAAAAAGAACCAGAGCTCATTGATATCGACGAAGAAGGCACTGCTGTTCAGGCACCACAAGATATCCTCATTATCCGTGAAGGTCTCTTAAAGAAGATTTGGTTCTACTATGAAAATGGTGTGTACTATACGCCAAATCAAACGACCGCCGGCCAAAAGACAGTTCGCTTCTACTGGCCTGCAGACACTCTCAATCCACACGTAAAGAAGTCTGATCAGCGACTCTACACAGTGAGATCACCTGAGACCATCGGTGCAGGTGGCTCGAGTACAGGACTTAGCAGCACCCTTAGACCGCCTGATAAGCGCTTTGGCTGCGTACCTGCCCTTACGTCGGAGTAGAAACTTCCTGCATTAAAATCTTGATTGATGGCCCAAAATAGGGCCAGAGCATGAAGTAGAAGACGACCCCGCGAGCAGTCCATACAATTAAGAAGCGCTTAAATTGCGAAAAGAATGTTGCTCCAATTCTAAAGAGCCTGCGCTTCCAAAACCAATTGATAAACATAATGAGAAGATTGATGGCCCCATAGGTAATGAGCCAGTCGCGCATCCCTGTGAGACGAACGAGCAAAAATGGTGCTTCCTTGTCTTTGATCCAAGAAGCGAGAAAGCGCGGCATCCACGGAAACATGCGTGAAGTGGACTTTCCGATTGGAGATTGGGCCATGGTCTCGCTAAATTGCTTAACCAGAGATTCCTTAGGCACATTCTGATAGAGAGAAAACATCGCTCGAAGCTTCTTTTCTTGCATAGTGGCCGAGGCTTTGGGATTGCCTTCCTTAGCGCCATCTACGGCACCGCCCCCTTCCCCCTGCCCTTTAAGAAATTGCTGGGCCATCTCTTGTGCGGCATCAGGGTCACTCTTCATTTTCTCAAGCAAATTGGCAAGATCCTGAGGTGAAATAGATCCACCACCGGCCTTGCCTTCTAGATCGCCCACAATCATTTCTTGCTGTTTTTTAAAACTATTGAGGGTCTCTTCAAGCTCTCGAGTATTGAGCTCTTCAAAGTCATCCTCGACAATCTCGGCGCGAATGCTTGTGACCTGAATGAGAACAAGGGCAAAAAAAAGGGAGGCCACAAAGCCTCCCCATTTTTTATTAAGCAGATTGAGCTTCACCAGCACTGGCCTTGTTTGGAAAGAGTTTTCCAAAGATGATCGTGAGGTGACCGGCCACGAAGACCGATGAGTACGTACCAACCACAATCCCCAGAGTCATCGCGAGGAAGAAATCCTTAATCGCAAGACCGCCCATTAAGAGCATGGTGATTGAAACAAAGAGAGTCGTACCAGAAGTTAGGATGGTACGGCTGAGTGTTTCGTTAGTAGCATTGTCGATATTTTGCTCGAGCGTGCGACCAACGAATTTCTGCTCGTGCTCGCGAACGCGGTCGTAGACGATAACGGTATCGTTGACCGAGTAACCAATTACGGCGAGAACAGCAGCAACCGTCTGGAGCGTGAACTCCGTGCCAGTTAGCGCAAAAATACCAAGAACAATGACCACGTCGTGGATAAGAGCAACGATGGCCCCAGGAGCGTATTTAAAATCAAAGCGCAGACCCACGTAGATCATAATCGCTAGAAGCGCCCAAAGCATGGCAAGAAAGCCTGACTTTCTAAGTTCGGCACCAGCTTTTGGACCTACGATGTCGACCTTTCTCACTTCGATACCTGCAGAGGCATAGTCAGTGTTAAGAAGAGTCTGGGCGCGGTCAGTGATCTCATTGAGGTTAGTTTCATCGCCTTGAACGCGGATCAGATACTCATTGTCACTTGGCTCGCCGATACTCTGAACTGAACCACCGCCAAAGCCGTGAGTGTCGAGATTTTTGCGCAGGTCATTCACGTTGATTTCTGAACCGAATTTCACTTGAATTTCAGCTCCACCGCGAAAGTCCACTCCATAGTTCATTTGCGTGAGGATCAAGTAGAGTCCGGCCGCAACCATGGCAAGAGAGAGAAACCCAGTGAAAGGAAAGAACTTAGTAAATTTAATATTAGTGTTTTTTACGACTTCAAACATAGCTCTCTCCTTAGATGCTTAGGTCCTGACCTTCGGTCTTGTTCATGTAGAATTCAAACAGCATCTTGCCCACAAAGTATGAGCAGTAAACAGTGACCACGATACCGATCAGAAGCGTCACGGCAAAACCGCGCACTGGACCTGTACCGAAGTTGAGAAGACAGATACCCGCAAGAGCAGTTGTGATGTTGGCGTCAACGATCGTCCAGAAAGCTTGGTTAAAGCCCTCTTCAACGGCCTTGTAATTACTCATGCCACGCTTAATCTCATCTCGAATACGCTCGTAGATAACAATGTTGGCGTCCACGGCCATACCGATTGTCAGAGCAATACCAGCAATACCTGGAAGAGTCAGAGTAGCCTCAAGACCCACGAGAATTGCCACCACGTAGAGCACGTTAAGTGAGAGTGTCACAATGGCAATGGCACCAGAGATGCGGTAGTAGATGAGAATAAAGAGGAAGACGATGGCAGCGCCGATGAGGCCTGCAACTTCCGCTTTTTCAATTGAGTCGGCACCAAGACTTGGACCCACAGTTCTCTGCTCTTCAAAGTCGAGCTGCACTGGAAGGGCACCAGCGCGAAGAACGAGGGCGAGGTCGCGGGCTTCTTTCATTGTGTTGTTGAAATTACCAGCGCCAAGAGTAATCTGCGCACGACCACCAGCAATTCTTGTTTGAATATTTGGGGCCGAGTAGACGTTGCCGTCGAGGATGATCGCTAGGCGACGTCCCACACTCTCTCCAGTTACTTTTTCAAATTGCTTGGCCCCTTGAGATTTAAACTCAAGCGAGACGTAGGGTTCGTTCTTTTGCTGATCAATGAGAACGCGAGCATCAGAGAGTTCATCACCAGTGAGCTGAACTTTGCTTTCAACTAGGTAGGGAATCATCTCTGTAATTTCGTTAGTCACTTTTGAGACTGTTCTTTGAAAAGCAATCTCAGTGCCCTTAGGAAGTTTTTCGCGGGCGTACTCATTAAGAGCGGCTAGATAAGTTGAGAAGCGCTCACCAACTTTATAGTTGATCGACTTTTCAGACTTTGCCGTTTCTACGATTTGCGAAAGTGTAGCAAAGGGAAGTTCATCTGAGACGAGCTTGAATTCAAGCTTGGCCGTCTTGCCGATTAGCTCCTTAGCGCGTTCGATATCGCGCACCCCTGGAAGGGCCACGACAATGCGATCGGTTCCTTGCGAGACGATCTCAGGCTCAGTCACACCAAATTCATCGATACGATTGCGGATAACTTCGATTGACTTCGTTACCGACTGCTCTTCGATTTGCTGACGAGTTGTTCTTGTGAGTGCTACCTGAATTGATTTCTCGCCTTCATCAGTGATGCGAAGAACCGTGTTGAAGAACTCATGAATTTTAGTATTCACCGCCTTAACATCAGAAGCATTAACCATATTGAGTGTAATTTTTGGGTCGAGCTCATCGCTCACATCCACTTCACCCGCTTCAAGAGTTACGCCCTCATCGGCCATAACACCTTCAATGCGGCGTCCGTATGTGATGACCTCATCTTTATAAACCTTTTTAAAGTCGATCCCTAAAATCATATAGAGACCGCCTTGGAGGTCTAGCCCCAGCGATATTTTGGATTTAATGGGGTAGCTTGACTCCTCCTTGAAATCCATAAAAGTGGGCAGCACTGCCATCACGGCAATAACTGTAAAGAAAATGAGACCGATAAACCGATACCACCAGCTTCTTTTCATCTGTGAACCTCCAAATTCACTGGTACCAAGACAAAAACCCAGATTTTGGGGGGGATTTCGAGTTGGAAAGTGTAAGTCATCAAAAAGTATAAGGGGGTTTGCCTGCGCGTGACAAGGTGAGAGTTTTAACTTTCTTTGTTAGATTTCTGCGCTTCTACGGGAGTGGCTTCGCTACCTTGCGCCTGGTCTTTTTTAACATTGGCAAGATCGGTTTCGATATGCTTCATGCGCTCAGCATGAACATTGTCTTCGGGAGTTGTGTCAGTGCGGTGAACCTCGGCCATGAGTTCATCCTTGGCGCGTTGAAATTCGCGCCAAGACTTACCAAGCGAGCGAGCGAGTTCCGGCAATTTCTTTGGGCCGATAAATACCAGCGCCAAAACAAAAATAATGAGAACTTCACCCGTGCCTAGACCGAACATGTAAACCTACTTTTTAGCCGCTTCTTTTGGCTCTTCAAAAAGTTTCTTAGCGAGACCAGCAATTTGTCCCTTAACAACTTTCATCTTAACACCGTCGCTCACTTCTAGGGTAACGATTTTATCCGTCATACCTGTGATGGTGCCGATAATACCTGACTTAGTATAGATCTCATCGCCCTTGGCAATTGACTTGATCATCGCCTGCTCTTCTTCGAGTTTTTTCTTCTGTGGCTTAATCATCAAAAAATAAAAGATGAAGAAGATGAGAATAAAGGGAAGAAAGCTCATGAGTGGGTTCTGAGCAGGAGCGCCAGCGCCGCCTTCTTGGGCGTTTGCAGCTGTAATCAGAAGACCGAGAAGTGCTGAAGTCATGTTGATCCTTTTAGTTTTTCCAGTGGTTTGAAGTGTAGTTGTTATAAAACTTGGCGTAAAACTCGTCAAACTGATCTTGCTGAATCGCCTCGCGCGCGTCTCGCGTCATCTTTAAATAGAAATGAATATTATGGAAGCTAATCATCTGCCCGGCGAGATACTCTCCAGTAGAATAGAGATGGCGAATATACGAACGTGTATAATTGGCACATACGCGACAACTACACTCGGGATCAGGTGGCAACTCGTCTTCTTTAAAGCGCTCGGACTTAATATTGAGAGGCCCGTGAGTGGTGAGAAATTGGCCATTGCGCGCGTTGCGTGTGGGAAGCACACAGTCAAACATATCGATTCCAGCGCGAATCCCATTGAGAATATCGAGGGGCTTGCCCACTCCCATGAGATAGCGGGGTTTGTGCTCAGGCATCTGCGGGGCAAAGTCACCTAGGAAATTGACCATCTCCTCATTCTTCTCTCCCACCGATAGGCCGCCCAGGGCGTAGCCAGGAAAATCAATTTCTTTCAAGCGCTCAAGGCACTCGGCGCGCAGATCAATGTGAAGGCCACCTTGAACGATGCCAAAGAGATGTTGGTGCTCTTTAAGAGGCGTATCCTTACAGCGGCGGGCCCAGCGAAGAGTGAGCTCCATACTAGTTCGCAATTTTTCTTTGGAGGCCGGAAGTGCCGGACACTCATCAAAGGCCATGACGATATCGCTTCCAAGCGAGCGCTGAATTTCCATCGATTTTTCAGGCGTGATCAAGTGACTTGAGCCATCGAGATGACTTTTAAAAACGACGCCCTCTTCAGTGAGCTTATTAATATCTGAGAGTGAGAAGACTTGAAAGCCACCAGAGTCGGTGAGAATTGGGCGCTTCCAATTCATAAAGCCATGTAGGCCCCCACGGCGCTCGATGAGTTCGTGACCTGGGCGCAGATAGAGGTGATAGGTATTTCCAAGAATAATCTTAGCATCACACTCAATGAGGTCCTCTTGCCACAGGCACTTCACACTGGCGCGCGTCCCTACTGGCATAAAGATTGGTGTGGGTATATCGCCGTGAGCGGTGTGAACCACTCCCGCGCGCGCCTGTCCACTTTTGGCCTCTAATTTAAAAAAACTCACAATGACTTCCTACGAATAAACATGGCATCGCCATAGCTAAAAAATCTATATCCCTGGGCCACGGCCTCATTGTAGAGAGCGAGGGTTTTCTCGCGCCCAATGAGAGCGGACACCAACATTAAGAGTGTACTCTTTGGGAGGTGAAAATTGGTGATAAGCCCGTCAATAGAGTGAACCTCTACTCCAGGGTGCAAGAAAATATTGGTGCTCGAGAGTTCGCCAGCGGTGTAGGCTTGGTTGTGAATACTCTCAAGCACTCTCAGAGTTGTAGTACCCACCGCGACGGTCTTAGTCGCAGCTCTAATCGCTTTGAGATCGCTCTGATCGACATAGAATTCTTCAAAGTGCATTTGGTGGTCGGTGATCACTTCGCTCTTAACAGGAGCAAATGTTCCGATGCCCACATGAAGTGTGACAAAATTTCTTGAAACTCCCATTTGATCAAGTTCACTAAAGAGCTCGTCAGTAAAGTGCAGACCGGCCGTGGGCGCGGCCACGGAGCCCACTGCCTTGGCGTAGACGGTTTGATAGTCAGTGAGATCTTGCTTGTCGCTCACACCGTCGCGAATATAGGGAGGAATGGGCACCAGGGCGACTTCTTCTAAGAGAGCGCTTGTGAGCTCGCGGTTGAACTTTAAAAGAAAGGTGCCGTTACTAAGGCACTGTAATATCTCGGCCGTTAGACCCGCACTAAAGTGATAGAGATCGCCCTCTTTTTTCTTACTGCCAGTGCGAATCAAGGCGGGATAGAGGCCCGATTCATCGGGAGAGGCCTTGAGAAGCAATACTTCAACTTTAGCGCCCGTAGATTTTGATCCGAGCAGGCGACAGGGAAAAACGCGACTTTGATTCATGACGAGAGTTGAGTTCTCCGGCATGAATTTAGGAAGATCTTTAAAGGTAGCGTGAGTGATCGAATCCGTGGCCTCGTCATAGACCAAGAGGCGCGAGTGATGGCGACCCGCCACCGGGCGCTCAGCGATGAGCTCTGGTGGTAAATCGTAGAAGTAGCTTTCAAGCTTTAAATCTGCCGGGGTTTGTGCCAAACTTTTGCTATGGGACATTGCCTTACTCTCAAAAAAATTCTTTGGATCGCGCCTCTTTTGTGCGCCACCCTCGCCCATGGCCAGGGTGATTATAGCGCCCAGGCCCAGTCGGACTGGGACTTTCTACGTGAAGCATCAAAAGAGGTCGAACTCTATCTCCCAAATGAGGCCATCGTCAACCAAGACGAAACCCTTGAGAGTGAGCAAACAGGCGAAATTGTTGATGAAATTAGCTTAAAAAAGGCAGCGCCTAAGCGCACTTTCGAAGTCCCAGAGCTTAGATCGCGCTCCCTAGCACCTGCGGAGGTTCAGAGTTCTGAAACCCCCGCCGCTTCCAAACCAAAACTTAGTCCAGAAGGTCTTCGATTCCGCTCAAGATAGCGAGCGTTAAGTCTTCTTTTTCATCGAGATAGAAGGGCTCTTCACTACAAATTTTGGCCACTTTGGCGGCCGCTTTTTTGACAAGATCACTCCCTGAGTGAGCTGCATCTACGTCGTAGCCCGGGCAATTGAGAAAGGACGGGAAAACCACTGGGGCGTAAGAGCCGTCGCGCTCGCTTACAATGATTTGGCGGGCGATGATTTCTTCTTCTTTAAGACCACTCTTAATATAACCCTCTTCTTTTAAAATGAGGTAGGGATTGAGGGCCGTCACAAATTCGTGTTGAGCAGCGGTCTCCTCGGCCTCACTATAAAGGTAGCGAATGAAAGTGATGAGTCTCACGTTTGGAAATTCGCGGCCAAAGTCGGCGTAGAATTTAGCATCGTACTCACCATTATCGCCAAAGAGAATTACCGTGTCTGGATTTTCGAGCGTGATGAGTTTTCTCAAGTGATAGGGCTTGTGCTCCATGCTTGAGAGATCATCTCTCAGCCAAGTGGTGCCTGCAGGAAATTTATTATTGGCCAGGAAGTTTGGGTGACTACTTCCCATCAAGCTCTTAGGAGCATTAGAGAGGTAGTAGAACGCACTTACTTCACCACTCTTTTCAAGTGCGTGAAAGAGCTCTGGCATCCCAGTGAATTTTACCTTGGTATTGAGCGCGCGCAGTAGCTTTCCAAAGGTAGATCTCACGTGGGCAACCTTGAGAGTGTCGTCGATATCGCTTAGAACGACGGTCTTAGCGCTCAGTGAAAGTGAAAATAAGAATACTGCTAGAATTGTGGTTAATTTCTTCAAGATGATCTCCCCCTATTTTTGATCATACTCATAAAACGAGCGCTTCCCACTGAGTAACTCGTAGAACATGATAAAGTCACAGACAAACGAGTATAGTGGATAGCGAAAAGTCGCTGGCCGGTTTTTCTCAACAAAGAAATGTCCAAACCAGGCAAAAGCGTAGCCCGGAACGAGGACTATCGGCAACCATAAGAACCTTTCACTTACTAACAGCGTCAATATAAGAAAGATTCCACAACTGGTTCCGATAACGTGAAGCAGGCGATTGAGCGGGCGAGAGTGCTCCTTCAAATAAAAGGAATAGAACTCTGCGAGAGTCTTATACTCCTCTTGACTCACTGCGCGCCCCCATAATTGGGCCCATAACGAGCGAAATCTTGGCCATCAACTGGTCAATAAAATCTTTCACCACCACAAACATGGCGTAGTTGCTGGCCATCTTTACGAGACTCTCAAAGAGAGATCCGAGTATTTCGATGGCCGGGGCCAGGCCAAACTTCTTCACAATGAGATCAAAAAGGCCACTCGCCTCTTCGACCACACTACCCTTCTTGGTATCTTTGACCACATAGAGTGGATTCTTAGTAGCTCGTTTGCGATTCATAACTCATCCCTTGAATCATTCCTGCAAGTTCACCAAATTGATCTTGCAAGGGGCGAAACTCTTTACTGTTATAGTGAAAAACAGAGCGTTTTTGCGACTGCGCTTTTAGGAGTGAGCCGCGATTATAAAAAACACTTGAAAATGGCGCCTGCGACTCTCCGGCACTAAAGACCGCCTCAATTTCCGCGAGATCCGCACTTTCAAGTTTTCGTCTAGAATCCACAAGATTTGGAATATGCGCTAGCACTCGCGGCGCATTCACTAGACCCATATCATCAATGTCGGCGAGAACCTCATAGAGATGGCTGAGTCCCTTCTTGCTAAAGTCATCGGGCTTAAAAGGAACCATCACCCCAGATGAGGCACAGAGCACGTTCACAACTAAGAGCCCAAGGGTTGGCGGCCCATCAATAATGATGGTGTCGTATTGAGACAGAAGCCCCGAAACTTCTAAGAAGCGCTTTAAGATAAGTTGACGAGCAAAATTAATTCCCGCCACCGTGAGTTCAAAGCCAGAGAGCTCCTGGCCCGCAGGCAGAATATCTACTCCGTCCACACTTCTAATCACCTCAGAGACCATCACCGGCGCATGCAGGGCCTTGAGCTCGCGAATAGAATTAATGAGGAGGTGGTGAATATTGTAGGGCCCATCATCGAGATCCGTGTCTAGTCCAAAGAGCATCGAGAGATTGGACTGTGGGTCCATGTCGATGCAAAGTACGCGCTCGCCTCGATCTTTGAGCGCGAAGGCGGTGTTAAAGGCCATGGTCGTCTTACCAACGCCACCCTTTTGATTTAAGAAGGCAACCACGCGCGAACTAGGACTATCACTCTTTGGTGAATTCTCTCGTTTTGAGGGTTGAAAGAAAAAGCCCATGACACTCTCCATTGTGTGCTCTTAACAATAAAGAAAGTGTAGAGCGCCAGAGAGAGCCTTGCAAGAAGAGGTCTTTAAAATCATGAGAATTTAATAGAAGTCTTGGCCACTTTTGGTGATATTACTGATAGTCAGACTCATCGACTTCGATTAAGCAGCGCACACCAACATCTGGACGTGTGGCCTCATCGGGAACCGTTTCAAAGGCCCACACACCTGCACCATTTCCGTCGAGGTAACTTCCACCAGCGGCCATAAAACCGCGCTTGAGGGTTGAGTCGGCGAGAATATTGGCTATATTGAATGCCACTCCATCCTCGTGAAGGTCTGAAACCGTGAGTGAGGGCGAATTAATGGCGGTAGCATATTTTGTAACATAAGAGCAGGTTAGGCCATCAACAGTATCGGTTACTAAATTATTATCACAATCATCAGTATTTGGATTATAGAGATCTCCAGTATCAAAACTTTCCGACAGAGGTCTAAATGATGTTGTAAGACTCGACAGCAACGGTAGCCCCATTGGTACATTAAAACTCTGAACGTTCACTCCAAATGAATTACCATTTTTTAGTAGCCATGACGTAATTGGGGTATCGTCACAAATATCATTGTTATTTGTATCTTCACCACAATATCCTATCACGTTATTTAAGACATAGTTTTTAACTGGCTCATTAGGTGCAACACCACCGAGAGGGATAAAGTCTGGATCTAAGCCAGTCAGCCCCTGACACTCATTAACTCCACTGGCTCCGGCATAGTCACATTCAATACCAGTTTTAAGCCACTCTTTGACGTTGCCTATATGATCGCGAACGCCAAAAATAGATGAGCAAGTAGAAGTATAGGCGTTGCCTGTAGCTAGTGATCTAATATTTGAGGACGCTGTACCAGGAAGTGAGTAAATTGAGGATGAGTCGGGAGTATCAGAGTCACTGTAGCCACCAGTTAGACCAGAAGCTTGACTAGAATTACACTTGGCCGAGCTGTTAAGAGATAGGCCTGCTTCTCTCGTAGTGATAGTTGAGCTCGATAAAGACGTGCTATCCCAAAGTGAATAACCAATCTGCTGTTTTCTTGTAGGAAGAGTTGGTGTAATTTCGGAGCCTGTCTTGATTCCTTGAATGTACTCTGCTGAAGCAGTGAAAGGGTTACCAGTAACTATCAAGCGATTCGAACAAACACTATCGGCTTGTGACCAATCCAGGTTCACAAGGGGTGGGAGCCCACTACTATTGAGAGGCTGCTCATCAGCTTCGGGGCTGCGCTGAGTGATATCGAGATTAGCCCCTATTGGTACGGAGTTAAAGGCCTGCCAAACGCCATTATAATAGTGGCAAGTGCCGTTACTTCTTTGATAGTAGAGTGCTCCCATATTCGCAGCGCCGGCGGGAGCATCAATTCCAATACAAGCGCCATCAGAGGTCGCACATCCAGATTTGCTGTAGTTACAACCAAGCTCGAAGCGATCGACAATGAAGTCCTTGCCCACGTCATAATAGGCAAGATTACCGATTACTGATGATCCAAAGCCAGTGTAGGTACAACGATTATGGTTTGAAGAATCAATATCGGTGGCCGCAATCATGGTACAGATGCGCTTATTAACCACATCTCTATGAACGAAGGCTTGATTGACGTTTGGAACAATCACACGCATGCGCTTATAGACTTCATTTGTCTGAGTTGGAATCGAGTTAATAATTGGACGAACTTCATATTCGTAGACCGCTCCTTGAAGTGGAGGAGTAAAACTATTCGTCGGATTATCAATATAGCTCGTAGCGCTTGAAGCAAGCGGAGTCTTATTAATGGGTCGCTTGTAATCAAATGAGATTGAAGAATATTTAAGCCTTCTATAGACATTAAATCCAGTGATCAAACCAGAACCTGAGAGATTGAAGCTCTCCCAAGAAAGTGTCACACTGCCGCTGCCCATATAGCGTTTCCAATCAGAACTTGAACTAGTTCCAACCGAACGATAGCACTCGCCGGTGAGAGAATCGACATAACTAGAACCAACACTGGCCGGAGTGAAGCTAGGGGCACCACTCTCGTAGCAACTTGCCCCACTACAATTGGGCTCGACATTCTGACTGGTAATAGGACAGTAACTAGTGAACTCTACCCAGCGATTGGCCACAGTAGAGCCCGCTGAATCGTAGTAGTAACACTTACTATTAGATGAATCCCAAAAAATTGTTCCATCGGTATTATTGTCGGCGTCAAAAGTCGGTTTCGCAGTTCCGGTACAAACGCCACCAGAGCTACACTTATCTAAACTAAAAGAGCACACCTTCGTTCCCACAACCTGATTAAAGCGATCGATTTCAGGGCCAAGTGCTGCCACAGTCTTCCACCCTTTATGTTGAGCAGATGAGGCGTTGACGGTCACAGTAAAACTAATGGGACCAATCTCATTAGTACCATCAGAGAGCATAAAGCTAATAGTACTCGTTCCAGTGAGAGTTCCCACTGGAGTAATGCGAATTTCTAGATCTTCATTGTGGGAACTGGCTGCAGCGTCGGTTACATCAAATGAACCGGCCGGTGCCTCTGTTAAGGGACCCACTCCGGCGTAGTAGAACTGAATATTCGCGTCTGGTACCAACAATTGATTAGAAGAGAAATTGGCACTGGTTGGTTTTTTAATCGTCAGAGAGTCAGCGGCGTCACTATTGCCACCCCCACCCTCGTGGAGTTTAATCCCAGTTACAATGACTTGATCTTTTTCATTAATGGCCTGATTGGGGATAAAACCAGAGGTGGCCACTTCCCATTTATTTGTGATCGCGGTATTTGATTTGTAGCAAATCCCCTTAGTCTTTGAATAATAGAGAAGGCCAGAAGTTTTTGGAGTCACGCTACCAATGGGAGAAGCATCTCCGGAGCAGCCCTCTTCTGGACAGCCGTTGATGCTATTTAAGTTGTAAGTAAAAGAGCTTGGAAGACAAACAACCGGAACATCATTGACTGGAATGACTGAGATGGTGAAGCGACCAAGTGAAGTCGTCTTAGTTCCAGAGTTCATTGTATAAGAGGCGACATAGGCTGGGTTTGTCCCGCCATTAATGCTGCCCGAGGTATTTGAGCCACTAGTGAGCGCTCCTGGAACAGCTGTTGTAGCGGCGAAGACAAGCTTTGCCTTCGGGCTATTATTAATGGCATCGACAATATTTCCAAGCGTATGAGTGCTAGAGGCATAAACTGTGAGCGCCCATCCATTCAAAGAAACATATGGGCCGCCTCCTGATGGCATGCCCACGGGATGAATAATTTGGTAGCTCATGCCTGCAAATGCCCCAGGCGCGCGAGCGCGGATAGAAATTGTTTGTAGACCCGCTCCCTGAACAATGGTTGCGCCATTGTAGGTTCCAGTTCCAGTCACATTGCCGTCGGCCAAAGAGAACTGACAGGTATTTGAGAGCGAAGCACACGAAACGGTTACATCCGCATCAGGTGAAGGCATGGAAATATTAGACAGTGAAGTGATATTGCTATCGACATCATAGCCTCTAAAATCGGAGTACTGAGTAAAGGCATAATTCGCGTCAGGGCCATAACTTAATTCCACATCTGACTGAGTATAAGTAAGGCCATCAATAGTATCAGACTCAAGAACATAGACATTTACTAGTGGCGCTACTGGATCATCATTTGCGGCGGCGATCGTAATTGACTTGCTCACAACACTTGTTGTGAGTGAGTTTGTCGCGCTGGCAGAAAATGCAGCGGTTCCATTGAAGTCTGAAGTCGGCATAAAACTCGCTGAACAAGACCCAGAGGCATTACAGCTACAGGCACTAGTTTGCATGAGATTAGTGAGACTTGTGATTGAGCAGCTCGCTCCTGAAACAGAGCTATCGCGATCACTTAGTTGCATTCCACTCACAGAGAAGGCGGTGTCTTCTGTGGGAGTCACAGAATTTGATGTACCCGAGAGTGAGAATGTTGGCGTGTCATCTAGGTCAAATGACACAGTAAGAGTAATTGTGGATTCGGCCGAATATGAGCTTCCATCAAATACCCGAACACCAAAATCGTAACTGGCAATAGTACCTAATGATTGCTCAGTCACTGTCAGAGTACAGCTTCTTGAATTACTGGCCGATGCTCCTGCGCCATAGGCGCCCATACAGCCAGAGAGTGTTGCTCCCGAAGTAATCGTTCTCACTTCATACTTAAGAGAGCCACTTGTCGTCTCAATATCTGAACCCACGATAAATGCTGTGAGGTTTACTGAAATTGTATTAGTTCCAGTTGAAGCGTTGGCGGCCACAGAGCTCTCAAGAAGAGTGCCTGGGTTAGCGACAGCGAGAGTAGGAGCGTCGTTGACTGCATTGATTTTAACATTCACGACATTCTCACTAGAGCTCTCGCCCGAGGAGTCGGTCACGGTGTAGCTAAAGAAGCCCTCACCACTTTGATTGGTCACACTTGAAATCTGCGTCTGACAAACTCCAGCGGCGCATGAACAAGTGCCAATGTTAAAGAGTGAAGTATAAAATGGATTTTTAACAATACAACTAACCGCCAGATCACCATTGGCGTCGGTGTAAGGGAGGCTCACAAATTGAGAAGTGAAGTCCTCACTGAGAGTAATCGTTGTACTCACCCCTTGAGGAGCACGGCCAGCGGCAAGACATGAGCGAGACTTTGAGTCAAAGGCAAAGCCATCGGGACAATTAGCACTCTTCTCCCCACTTTTTTGGGGCACGCAGGCAGAGATCACCACAACTGTGACCAGCAAAAATAGTGCGTGAATGAAAGTTCTAACAATACCCATATTTCCTTCCGTCCTACTGATCGGGTAAGGAATCAAGACTCTTTAAATTCAAAACGTTTCACTCGCCTATTATCTCATCAATGAGTGCTCCCACGTAATCCGACCTAAAAAGAAGGTTATACAAATGAGTCCCATTTGAGAGTGCCTCTCCCTGTTGGCAGGCAAAAATGGAGTGCCCTAGCCCCCTGTGAGATTTAGGCTAAACTAAAGAAATGAGGTGGATTTTTCTTTCAATTGCCCTTCTGGGCACTCAAGTCTTTGCCCAGCAAACTAGGATGAATCCTAGAAGCGCCAAGATCACTCCTAGAGAGATAAAGGCAATAGATAAAGTCGTCATTATTAAGGCAATTAGCACCACGAAGAAATCCTTTCTCATTCGCTTGGGCTTCAATGATGGGATTGCTCACGATCAAAGTGCTCTCTTCTCAAATAAATTTAATACAATCGAAGCACGGGCGATCGAAGTCTCTTCCGGGAGCTCTCTCTGGGAAGTTAGAGATGATCGCTCTGTGGCCCCTTTTGATAAGAACGACATTGTCGTCTTCACTAATAATCTCGAGCGCAAGCCCTTTGAGGTCCCAGAGCTCAGTCGCCTCGAAACCAGAGTGGCCCAAATGGAAGCGAAGAAAGGTGGCGATGTCGACTCCTTTGCCGTTCGCGGCTCTTTTTCACGCGCTATGAGTGAATCGACAACAGAGACATCGAATGAAGGAAATCCTCTGCGTCAGGGCTATCAATTTGAGCTTATGTATCTCAGACAATTTGCCAAGCGCTGGGAATATTCAATCGGCGTGCGCTACGACTCTGAAGTAACGACGCTAGAATCACCGGCGCTAGATATCCCAACCACGAGACTCCTTGGCACCTTTGATTTGGTCTATCACTTTAATTCTGACCTCACTCGCCCACACTATTATGGAAGCGTTGGGATTGGTTATGGTCGCTCGACGACAGACATCGATGGGGTCCAAAGCAGTGGCTCGGCCGTCGTTCTTCCCATCGCTCGCCTTGGGCGAACCTTTGACTGGGTAGATTCAATGATCTTCTTTGGGGAAGTGGCGTTTGAGAGTATTAGTATGGTTGAAAAATTGGAAGACGCCCAAGAACAGACCACAACGATTGTTTCAGGGAAGTTTTCACTTGGAATTCGCTTCTAAGCATTTAATGAAGGCACCCGAAAAATTCTCTTCGGGCACCACCACTAATACTTATTCAGAGTACCCACCAATAAGTGAGAGCGTCTGCTGATTTGTAAGATCGACTAGGGAGATGTGGACAAAGCTCGCGCTAAAGTCGCCCTCAATCACTCCCACGTAGATTTCGACATCCTGACTTGTTCCCAATTTTACGAGGGCCGCCAAGAGGTCTTTCTTATACTTTTTAATTTGCTCAAGAGTCGCCTCACTCTGAAGCCAAGTTGAAGCATCAAAGAGAAAGTCGATTTCTTTTCTCAGAACCTTGCGCGTAAAGCTTGATTTCTCTGCACTCACTTCAAAGGTGTAGCTGCCCCAGAGCATCTGCATAAGTGTATTTGAATAGGGCTCACTGGCGCGCTTCTTTAGAATCTGGGCCGCTTGGAGATTCACATCGGTATGTGTCCCTGGGCCTTGAGTCCAAGTGGTTGCAAGTTGCGCAAGTTTTTCATTTACAAGCGAGTTCTCACGAATCAATTCAAACTTAGCGGCCATGGCCGAAGTCGAAATTAGCATAAGAAGTACAAGGACAAAATTCTTCATTCTCTTAGTTCCTCAAAAACTTGTTAATTACTTATAAAGTCCGATCTCTTTTAGACGCTGAATCAAGAAATCACCAGCAGAAATTGGTGGGAATTTCTCACCCGCTCCCACACAGCTTGGAAGACAAGAGAGCATCGCTTTAGAGTGCGGGTGTACAAAGAATGGCATCGAGTAGCGAGCACTTGAATCGTTGTCAGGATTAACCACTCTGTGAGTTGTGGCAGGAAGTACATTATTTGTGAGACGGGCCATCATGTCGCCGGTATCCACTACGATCTCGCCAGGTTTTGAATCAACGGCAAGCCATGTGCCATCGCGGTCAAGTAGCTCAAGACCAGAATCAGTGGCGCCAACAAGCATAGTGATCAAGTTGATATCTTCGTGGGCAGCAGCTCTAATTGAGTTAGCGACGTCCTCACCCTTTGTAGCTGGGTAGTGAATACAGCGAAGAATTGAGTTCCCATCATTAATCATATCTGAGAAGAAATTCTGTGGAACATCAAGAGAGGCGCCAATGGCCTCGAGAAGAATTTTAGAAGTCATATCCATAGCGCCATAGAGTTCAGAGAGCGCTGGCCTAAATTGAGCTAGCTCCTCTGGCCAAACGTTCTCAGGATAGACGCCTTTATATTGACTAGTGGCCGCGAGGTCGCGCCCGACGTGCCAGAATTCTTTAAGGTCTGGATTTGGATTGTCTTTAGCATGTTCTTTTTTAAAAGGGGTGTAGCCGCGCTGATTGCCGCCACCTTTATCGTCATACTTCATCTTCAATTCTGTTGGGAGGGCGAAGAATTGGTGGAGATACTCGTAGGCCTGATCAACTTTGTGTTGTTCAACTGTGTGATCTTTTAGAACGATGAAGCCATACTCTTTTAGACCTCTATAGAGCTCGTCAATAAATTGATGGCGGTCTTTATTCTCGCCTTTTACATAACTCATGAGACTAAGGGTTGGGACTTTTCTTTCCTGTGTCATAGCACTCTCCACGTAATTAGATGCGTGTCATTTAAAGTATGGCGCAAGGTAATAGAAATGGGGTCATTAAGTCAAACTCATGGATGTGATTAAGTTCGCTTAAGGCATTGCTAAGCAGTTGATATTTTTGACCTTCTAAGCTGCTATCCAATATTTAGAAGCACTCTATAACAAGAATTGATTTCATGAAACTGCCTCAAGGCTCACTTTAAAGAGTCCCTCAGGAGCTTCAACCTTCATTTTTAGACCCAAACGTCGTCCAAGTTCACTAATAATATAGAGCCCAAGGCCTTGGTTGATCACATTGTCCTTATCGCTAACAAACGGACGCATTATTTCTGAAATATCCAGGTTTCGATCCCTGGCCGGGTTGTGGCAGGTCAGTAGAGTCCGAGAATTATCTCGCTTTAATTCAAACATAATCTCACGCGACTCAACTGGAATCTTCAACTGTTCTTCAATCGCATTCTTAAAGAGATTCTTTAGTATCAGATGAAAAGACGTGCGATCAGTCTTAATGACACCTACTTCAAAATTAGTTTTCACTTTTATTTGCAATGAATTAATCGTGTCTTCGTACAGCGCCAAGACGTCATCAAACAAGAGTTTAAAATCCAACTCCTCGGAAGTTTGCAAAGGTTCAGAATTTTTCTTGGCCAATACGCTCATAAGAGTTACCAATTCTTTTATTTCGCGAAACTCTCGGGTCTGACCACCTATTCGACCTAATGTTCCTTGCAACTCGTGAAGAACGATGGAGAGACGTTTTCCGATGTCCACGAAGACCTCATCGGCTTGCCTTGCGCGATCTCGCTCTCGAGAAGAGCGATAGAAAATAAAGAAACTAAAGATAAAGACTGTGAGCACGCTAGAAGCAAAGTCCATTTTTACTTGATCTACAGAAAATGACTCTGGATATTTGCCAAGCCAAAAGATAGATACAATCGCACCAAAAATGGCGTAGCAGACAATAGGAATATAGAATTTTTCAGAAACTTTTACGATACCGGCCATACCGATACCAAATTGAATAAAGGCAAAGGCGTAGGTGTAGCTATAAAAGTGCATGTAGAAAATTGAATACGTAAAGTAATTAAAAATGAAGAAGTCACACACATACTTTCCTGCAGAAATATTCTTAAAAGCGTGTGCAAAGAGATAGGGCATCAACATGAAGCTTGCCCTAGTGCAGAAGTATTGGAGCGTGGGTGCAACCTTTAAAACATACAGGTCAAAGAGCGCCACTATGGCCACAATTATGGTAACGATATGAATAGTGGTCTGATCATAGTGGGTCGTATTTGGTATTTTAACTATTTTTTTGATGAACATAAATATTTCCGTCGCGACTACTCTGCAATGTTAGACCGATATCTTTTAATTTCTCTCTCAAATTCGTGAGATGGGCATTGAGCGTTTTATCGCTAACAAATACATCCTCCCAAACAAAATCTTTAAGTATTTCTTTTGAAAGCTTTAACTCATGATCGAGTAGATAGCTCATTATTCGACACTCTCTAGGAGTTAGCGCAATGGGGACACCATCAAAAATTAAACAATTGGATAAAAAGGAGACCTCATAAAGAGATTTAGAATTTTGTGATTTAGAAATTAAATACTCTATGTGAGCCGCAAGATGCCCAGGGGCAATCCCTGGCTTTAAAAATAGAGACTCTTCAAAGGCGAGAGCTCTCTTACTCGTTAGATAGGAGTCATCCTTAGTAATAAAACAAATGGGGACTCGAGCATCGACTTGTCTTATTAATTTATAAAGCTGAAAGCCATCATAAAAGGGCATGTGAACGTCAAGAAGAGCGAGATCATAGTGCCCAGACTGAAATTCATCCAGTGCTTTAACTGAGCTTTGAAAAGCGATTAATTCATGCCCCTCTCCGATGAGAGAACTCAACCAATCTAAACTTTGAACGTCGTCATCGACCAATAATATCTTGCTCATAGAATATCCATTTTATTAATAAAGCCACAGCAGTGAAAAGCAAATTATAGAGGGTTAGCATTTACTATCTCACCTTTGAGACAAGAAATCTTTGCTCAGAGTTTTTGAGAATTTTCAGATAATAGACACAACCTTATCAGGAGATTTATTTTGAAGTGGCTAATGTCTATCCCAGTTCTCTCGCTTACCCTACTTGCTTCATGTGGCAGTGATAATAGCGCTGGAGGAAGTGGTTCAAGCTCGATCACGTCTACATTCGTTGACGGCAAGGTGGCGGGTCTTGAGTATCGATCAACAACTAAGAATGGTAAAACTGACTCAAGTGCTCAATTCATTTGTACCGAGAATGAAGTGATTGAGTTTTTGGTTAATAGTAGATTGATTGGCAGTGCAAAGTGCAAGGCCCTAATGACCCCTTATGATATTCAAACTCATGATTCTTTAAGTGATAGTCAGGTTAATAATATCGCCTATCTTTTGACCAATTTAGATGCAGATAACGATCCTACCAATGGAATCAGCATCGATGACACAAAGAAGAGTCGAATCAGTAGTGATATCGACCTCGCTGACGACAGTGCGATGGATACCTTGGCCAATACTGTTAGAGGTGCTACTGCTCTTATCTCAAGAAGTGATGCGACTAACCACTTAAAGGCCTTTGCTAAAAACGCAAAGACTTACAATCTTAATACTACGATATCTGTTAACGTCGATAACGACTGCGAAGAGTTACCAGTTGTGGCCGACTTTGACGGGGCCGCATTTACGATGAAACTTAATGGTAAAGCTCTCAAAACGAACCACGTAAGAGGGACCCCGACCATGACAACTACGAGTACCGGGCTTAGCCTCGGTGGTAGCGTTACTGGAAGTGCAAATCCGAGAGCTACGGCTACGATTAACTCAGGTAAGCCCGCCTACTTCCAAGACACTGCTGACACAGGTAGTTCTCTATGCACCAATGGAGCAACTTATGCTCAGACTTCTATGCGCATTTCAGATGCCACACTCACTAACGGTGTATTTGCTGGAAAATGGGCCTATACCATTACATGTGTAAATGGATCAACCTACACCGATTACGATGAGTGCCATGGCACTTTCACTTCGGGAAATTAGAATTTTCACTCAGGGTTTGGGCATATCGCCCAAGCCCTTCTACTACCGATTGAAAAGCTTCGCCGCGCTTAATTTTATACGCTCCAAAAAGCTCACTAAGTCTTTGCTGAATAAGTGGCATTTGCCCCGTTCCGCCAGTGATTCTCACCTCATCAACATCGCTATGAGAAAGGCCAGACTGGCCGAATACTTTTTCTAGGCTTGAAAAAATCGAATCAAACTCAGGGTCAATGGCATTTTCGAAGTCGGTCCTTTTTATAGACATATCAATCTTCACACTCGAGTGATCAAAGTGATAAGTGCTCATCTCACTATCACCAAGCTCAATTTTCGTGCGCTCAATCTCGGCGTATACTGGATAGCCAAGTTGCTCTTCAATGAGCGCAAAGAGATTATTAAAGGCGCGCTCATCGTCGCCTCCCACTGACCAGAGTTCTAATTCTTTAAGGAACTCCCAAGTGTCTCGCTCCTTTAAGAAAGCAATGTGGGCGGGATTGCAGAGTTTTCGCAAGAGAACGCGCGGGAAAGTGAGGATATTACTTCCCATTGGTGCTTTATAGGTGACATCCTTTCCAAAGTGAGAAGAAATGAAATTTCTCATGATGCGCCCGTCGATGGCATCGCCCGCAACAAAGACGCCTGAGAGCCCGAGGACATTTTTCTTTGAAAAACTTTGAGTGCCAGTTTTTAAAAGTGTGAAGTCTGACGTCCCACCACCAAAGTCACAAACGAGAATCACTCGCTCTAAGGTATCGGTCTTGACATTTAGACCAGCGGCAATAGGTTCGGGGCAGAATTCAATGCGTGTAAACCCAACAAGTTCGGCCGCTTTTCGCATGCGATCTTCGGCCAATTTATCCTCTTCATGATCAAGAGAGTAGAGGGCCGGTCTGCCAAGCACAACCTGAGTAACATTGTGACCAGTCTCGCGGTCGGCCTTTTCTTTCATATCGCGAAGAATAGTCGCAATGAGTTCTTCAATCTTAAGGCGCTTGCCAAAAACTTCGGTTCCAGTGAAGCCTGGCTCTGGTAGGAATTTCTTGAGTGAGCGAAAGAGACGCCCCTCACCTTCCATTTCTTGATACTTCTCAATCGCCTCATTGCCAAAGTAGTAGCGATTCTTTTGGGGTGTAAAAATAAGTGAACGCAGAATCGGGCCGTCACCTTCAAGGTTAATCAATCTTGGATTTTTGCCACTCTCTACAAAAGAAAGCAGCGAATTCGACGTACCAAAGTCAATGGCGTACCACATAGCAACTCCTCTGATAAATTTTAACATAGGTCAAAACAGAGGCCTAGTGTGAATTAAGGCTTATTCATAAAGGGTGTTCACTATATTTGCTCTGGTTTTTTGAGTCAAATGCTATTTAAAAAGATAACTACCTATGCGAACGATATTTGATCCACACTCTAGGGCCACCTTGTAGTCTGAACTCATTCCCATGGAGAGCGCGAAATCCATTTGAAACTCGAGGCTGAGATTAGAAGCAATTTGAGCGAGTTCACTAAAACAGCGCTTGGCATCCTCAGTGGGACTCTTAGTGCGAATAGGCGCCATGGCCATTAGGCCCTTTAGGCGCATTGAATGAGGCAATAACTTTTGGTAGTGGACAATCACCTCTCGGACTTCACTTTGGCCAGTGAAGCCGTGCTTTTCAGCTTCCCCGCCAAGGTTTACTTCAAGATAGAGATCAAGGTTTTGTCCTTGAAAGCGATCAGCATGCTTAATCAGCTCATCGAGGATTTCAGTTCTTGCGACACTATGAATGGCCACTAGATTCGGGATATCAAGCAGCCTTTTGATTTTATTGCGCTGGATATTCCCAATGAAATGCCAGCGGATATTTGTAAGATGGAGGTTTTGAAAGTGTATGGCCTTAGACTCAAGTTCAGAGACTCTATTTTCTCCATAGTCGAGCTGACCCAGGTGATAGTAGATCTCGACATCGACAGACTCAGAGTACTTACTCACCGCCATCAATGTGGCGCTTCCCAACTCAGCTCGAAGCTTGGTCAGGCGCTCACTTGCAATTTCACGAGTTAAGTTACTTGGACTTTTTTGACTCACGAGAGGTCTCTTCCGGCTTTGTTTTGGGAGAAAACTTGAAGCGGGCCTCTACTTCAATATCGTATTTCTGAAGAACGCGATCTACCAATTGCTCTGGATCAACCTTTGAGAGGTAGGAGCGAACTTCTTCGCGAATCCCATCGACAAATTCGCCCTTGGCATTCTTGGCGTTGGCAATGAGTCCGGTGACGATATCTTTTGGAAGGGGGAGATCATCTAAGATCTTGCGCACGGCCTCTTCAGTCATGAAGGCACCGCCCACACCGATAGAGACCACTCGCTTAATAATGTCGCTCAAGCCTTCATTCTTTTTTTCACTTGAACTCATAGACTCTCCCTTAGAAATTTTTCTAGGCGCGCTTACGGGCTTCGTTGTGATAGGCCTCAAGCATCGCTGGTAGATTCTTTTCAGTCAGACCGCGAACGAGTGCGCCTGGTGCAAAGCCCTTTACTTCAACGGTCAAATCGTACTGAACTTCCGTTTTTCCGTTGCCAAGATCTTTGAGCTGCCAAGAGCCTTCATTCTTCTTAAAAATATCACCCTCTTCAAAGCTCCAGCTCACCGTATTTGGGCGCTGGTGCTTGAGGGCAAGAATGTACTTAAACTTCTTAATAAGATTGAGACCGTACTCCACTCGAGCACCAGACTCATCAGAATTTAAGATATTAGTTGAATCGCAGCCGTCCACAAATTCTGGATAGCGTGCGTAGTCCACAATCACATTGTAGACGGCATCAATGGGAGCATCAAAAGTTACTGTGCGAGTCACGCTTGGCATAGTTAAGATTCCTTCACATCGCCTTAGTAGCGAGGTTTCTTATCAAAGTGGTGTTCTGCTTCAATACGTCTAATTGTACCACTTTGTGAGCGCATCACAATAGACTGGGTAATGGCGCCCCATGGTCTGAACTGAACGCCGCGAAGGAAGTTACCAGTAGTTACACCTGTCGCGCAGAACATTACGTGTCCACTTGCAAGGTCATCGAGTTGAAACACTTTATTGAAATCGGCAATTCCCATTTTCTTAGCGCGCTCTTTTTCTTCTTCGTGGCGGAACTTGAGAATTCCTTGAATTTCTCCTCCCATACAGCGCATGGCCGCAGCGGCGATCACACCTTCTGGAGCGCCACCAATACCAAAGAGAATATCAACGCCAGCATCGGGCTCACAACAGGCAATCGCAGCTGAGACGTCGCCGTCACCGATCAAGTGAATGCGAGCACCGGCCGCGCGGATTTCATCAATAATATCTTTGTGGCGAGGGCGATCGAGAACTACCGCCGTGAGGTCTTGAATGCGACACTTCTTTGCTTCTGCAAGGCGACCCAAGTTCTCCTTGGCCGACTCATTAATATCAATCACACCGCGACCTTCTGGGCCCACGGCAAGTTTTTGCATATAAGTATCAGGAGCATTCAAAAAGCCACCGCTCTCGGCAATGGCCATAACAGAAATTGAATTGTACTGCCCGTGAGCACAAACTGTTGTGCCTTCGAGTGGATCGAGGGCGATATCAAGTTTAGGACCGGTTCCCGTGCCCACTTTTTCACCGATATAGAGCATCGGAGCTTCATCGCGCTCACCCTCACCAATCACAACCGTAGCATCGCAATCAACTGAATCGAGCATCGCTCTCATAGCGTCGACGGCCGCTTGGTCAGCAGCTTTTTCATCTCCGCGACCCATCCAACGAGCAGATGCAATTGCGGCCATTTCCGTCACGCGGACAAATTCAAGGGCGAGGTTACGGTTCATGAAGACTCCTATGTAGTGTGCCAGATGACTTTTGGGACTCTACGAGTCTCAAAAGTCATCTGGCACCATTTTTTTAACCTAGTATAAGGAGGAGTCCTTGATGTGAAAAGTCAGTTTGTGACTTGATTCACTCCGAGCTTGAGCTTTATGAACTCGAGCGCTTCGGTGGGCATGTGTTGAGAGCTTAGACGCGACACAACACTCTGAGCAAATTGAAGTTTTTCAGTGTCGACACTTGGGTCGATCTCAAACATGAATTCATCTTCAGACACGAGTGGACTATCGAGGTCGCGCTTAGAGAGCACGCGCCCAGTGCGAAGGCCTTTGCCGTCTTCCCACTCCAGTAAATTATTGAGCAAGATCACGTGAATCTTGGCGAGCTCGCCGTCATTGTGACGCCAAACAAAGATCTCAACCGGCGCATCAGCGCGCAGCCAGTACTTAAGATTGCTTGGAAGTTCGAGATCAAAGGGATTGTTGTGCACAGGTCTCATACTCGAGACGATATTGTCGAGGGAGAGAAACGCTTCTAGCTCAGCGCGCGGAGTCTTATCGAGGTTGAAGCTCACACCCACATTATTGCCACGTACCCACTTAACCTGCGAAGTTATACCCATACTACTGCCGCGCCAGTGAAGAGTGCCCTCCACGTGAGAACCCAGGCGATAGGAGTGCTCGCCCTCTTTGAGGCCTAGTTGCATGCCAGTAAATGAGATATCTTTCACTTCGAAGACTTGGGAGTGGCCTTTGTCCTTAAAGGTCAAATAGCTAAAGGGAAAGCGCGGAAAAATCCTCTTTTCCACTTCGCCAGATGAGTTTTTAATCAAATTTAAACGCCGCTCCACTTTGCCTCCTGAATGTGATTCCCTTTCATTTTATAGGTGTGCACGCAGTGGGCGCCAGCGGGCAAAAAAGGAAGTTTTTTAAGCACTTGCCCCTGCTTCAAACTTGCCCCGAGATATCGTTCTTGCTAGTCTCTCTCTATAGCATAGCCAAAATTCATGCCTGCCCCTAAAGTGGATGTTTCATGTCAGATAAACTCACGCCAGAAGAAAGTGTCGCGCAAACAGAGATGTTTGAACACCTGCCGGCCGACCACGATCCGGCCAGTGAGTGGGAGATCGACAACCTTCCCAATCGCCTGACTATTTTTCGCGTGCTTTTAATTCCGGTAATCGCTGTGAGTCTCATCATTATCGAAAATAATTGGGAGTGGGGCCGCCCTTATCACCACTTGCTTGGTTATATTGCTGGCTGGACCTTTGTCGCCGCCAGTATCACCGACTTTCTCGACGGCTACATCGCTCGAAAGCGCAAGATCGTCACCGTCTTTGGCTCCTTTCTCGATCCCATAGCCGACAAATTTCTCGTCGTGACCTCCCTTATTCTGTTGCAAGGACTGGGAAGGCTCAATCTCATCTGGGTTATCATTCTTGTGATTCGTGAGATGTACATCACAAGTCTAAGGCTTCTGGCCAAGGAGCGCGGACTCACGGTTCCGGTTGGAACACTAGGCAAGTGGAAGACCGCCTTTCAAATGGTGGGCATTCCCTTTCTCATGGCCTACGACCATCCTTGGGGTATTGCAATGCCCACGCTTGGCACCTCATTTATTGTACTGGCCGCGATCTTCTCCACCTACTCGGCCCTAGAGTACTCAGTACATCTCTATAGAAAAGTTAAATTGGCCCGCGAAGCCGCTCGCCGCGAAAAACGCATTCGCAAGGAAATGAAAAAGTAATGGCGCCACAAATCTCTGGTAAAAACGTTCTCGTAAAAGTCTCTGGCCCCGATCACCCGGGTATTACCTCTGCCCTGATGGCCATAGTCGCTAAGAGTGGCGATCAAGTTCTCGATATCGGTCAGAGTGTGACCCATGGCCTACTCTCTCTAAGCTTTGTAATTGGAATCGACAAAGAAAAGGAGCGAGAAAAAGGGGCCAACGTCCTTAAGGACCTGCTCTTTGAAGCGACCAATATGGGCCTGCACTTAGACTACCAAGTGGTCGAAGATGTTAGTGTCACCAATGATGTGACAGGTGAAAAATTCATTCTCAATTGCGTCGCCCCTGACGCGATCACTGCGCAATTTCTTGGCGATCTCGCCAACACTCTTGCCAAGTATCGCATCAACATTCTTCGCATCGACAAAGTGTCGCCCAAGAATTTTAGCGGTCTAGAAATTTCAACCAACGTTCCAGGCAACGTGGATTGGAATAAAGTCAAGGCCGATCTCCTTGGCGTGTCTAATATGCACAAAATCGACGTCGCCTTCCTAAAAGACAATGTCTTTCGCCGCTCTAAGCGCCTCGTAGTCTTTGATATGGACTCGACACTTATTCAAACAGAAGTCATCGATGAAATGGCCGACGTACACGGTGTTGGCCCTGAGATTCGCGCCATCACTGAGCGCGCGATGAATGGAGAGATGGATTTTAATGAATCCCTGCGCCTTCGCGTCTCTCAGCTCAAAGGGTTAGAGAAGGAAAAATTAGAACAAATTCTAGCTAATCTTCCCCTCACCCAAGGGGTTGAAGAATTTATTAAGACGATCAAAGGACTTGGCTACAAAGTCGCCCTTATTTCTGGTGGCTTTAGCTTCTTTGCTAACGCCCTCAAAGAAAAACTCCACCTCGACTACGCCTTTGCTAACGAACTTGAGTTTCACGGCAATGAACTCACAGGCAATGTAGTTGGAACCATTATCAATGCCGATCAAAAGGCGCTGCTGTTGCGCCTAATTGCCCAGCAAGAAAATATCTCACTTGAGCAAGTGGTCGCTATTGGCGATGGCGCCAATGACCTGCCCATGCTCTCAGCGGCGGGACTTGGAATTGCCTTTCACGCCAAGGAAGTTGTCAAAGAGCGCGCAGGCAATCATCTAAGCCATGGGCCCATGACAAGCGTTCTCTACTTTTTAGGGATCCCTGGGCATCTCTAGCAGAGACTACCTCGCAAACCAGCACGCAGGTCTTTGTGATGCCTCACTTTCACATCGGGCCTTGCCCTCTTTTAACTCACAGAAGGCGCCGGCCACAATTGTGTCCACCCGACACTGTGGCGAGGGATAGGAATTAAAGATAATTTGCGTCACAGTAGATTGATCAGGCGTCTCAATACTATAGCTCTCGCGGTACTGGGAGAGAAATTCAAGCATTTTGGCAAAGCCCTGGGCCGCCTTCATTGTAAAGGAGCAATCCCTCTGGGCTTGTGCATCATCAAAACTCGCTACGCACTCTGGATTAACTTCACTTTCTAATTGAAAGGCACGTCGATAATTTTTAAGACACTCACTGGCCGCAAAGTAATCACACTGCCCCTCTGCACTTGACCAAGGATTCCAGTCAAGTCGACTGTAGGGTTCACCGCCTAAGAGATGGCCGGTTTCATGACAAGCAATCAACGCCCAGGCCTCTTCGTTCATTCCAGGCACGCGAGCAATCCCACCCCAAAAATTGATACTAAAGCGAGGCCCTCCAAGATCGGCCACATAAGCACTCATCCAAGGCTTTTCCCAATCAAGACCAATTGAGACTTCTAGATTATTGGCGCTAAACTTTGGAAGATAGAGCGCAAAGACCCGCGAAGCAATAAGACCAAAGGAAGTCTCATTAATCTCTGAGCTCGTCACTTCATCAGAAGTAATCGTAGAGAATGAAAACTCGGCACGCCCTTGGGACATGAAGCTCACAGCAATGAGTAGAACTAAGGCTATTTTAGACATGCCCACCCTATACCAGATGTCAGCGGCCCAAGGCGCTAGAACCTAAAATACTTACAGGATAATTTTGGACAGGAGTCCTAAAACTCAAAAAATTAGATTGAAAATCAAGCACTTGAGTGGCCAAATTCCTTTCAGGGGGCTTGCGAATGGGTCTTCTGAAAGGTTATAAAGCACTCATGATGAGAGAACTTCTTCACAGCAAAATTCACAAGGCCATCGTAACCGAGGCCAATGTCGACTACGTCGGCTCGGTGACTATTGATCCAGAACTTCTCGACAAAATCGACCTGTGGCCAGGCCAGAAAGTTTTAATCGTGAGCAACACTAGCGGTGCTCGTCTTGAAACATATGTGATTAAAGGCAAGCGACACTCTGGCGAAATTTGCATCAACGGTGCCGCGGCCCACCTCATTAAAAAGGGCGAGGAAGTCATTATCATCTCCTTTGCTTTTAGCGACCGCGCCATTGAGCCCAAGTGTATTTTGGTTGATCAAAACAATCGTTTTGAGCGCTATCTTTAACATTTCCAAGGCCATGCTAAACTCTTAGGAGTGAAAGCAAAAACTCTTAAACTTAGTAAAAATCAAAGTTCACTTCCAAGTGAAATTCTCTTTGAAGGTTTCACTCACCTTGAAGTCTTTGGTGGAAATTTAGAGTCTCTAGATGAGAGATGGTTCTCTATCCCCACACTCGAAGTACTTAGACTAAAGAACGTAGGTCTAGTGGAACTTCCGGCAAATATTAACTTCCTGGCGCCAAAACTTCACACCCTCGTTCTAAGCCAAAACCATTTAATAGATATCCCCGAGTGGATTACGAATTTCCCCGCCCTAAAGGTTTTAGATATTAGCTCCAATAATATTTCAAAACTCCCTCAGAGCTGGGCGACAACTCTACAGCGTTTTGTCGCTGACTCCAATGAGATCGTGGATTTACCTATAGGACTCCTAGAGATCCCATCGCTCTTGCACCTAAGCCTTGATGAGAATCCACTCAGTGAAGATTCAAAGCAGCAAGTCTTTCAAAAATTTGGCATTTTAATTTGATAGAAATGGCCCACCGAAGTGGGCCGGCCCTAGATTTATCTTAACTCAAACTCAACTTCAGAGTGATCTCCCTTGGCGACAAGTTTCGCTCTTAGCTTGCGAGGAGAATCATCAGTCTCACTCAAAATGTAGTGAGAGAGGGGTCTCACAATCATGCGGTTAAAAACTGATTGCAAAGGTCTTGCCCCGTAGCGCTCATCATAACCAAGGTCTGCGAGCTTGTCGTAGAGATCACTTCCAAGTTCGATATCAACTTGGCGAGAGGCAAGTCGCTCTTTAAGTAGATCAACTTGCTTATCAATCAGTGACTTCATCACACTCTTATCAAGCTCGTGATAGTTTAAAATCCCATCAATACGCCCGAGTACCTCTGGCTTAAAGTCGTGCTCGAGATCGCGCGAATTGGTGGTAAGCATGATAATCGTGTTTTTAAAGTTTATCGTGCGCCCTTTATTATCTGTGAGTCTGCCGTCATCGAGGATTTGCAAGAGGATATCTGCAAAGTCTGGGTGCGCTTTTTCAATTTCATCAAAGAGAATGACTGAATAGGGCTGTCTTCTAATGGCCTCCGTTAACACACCACCTTCGTCGTAACCCACATATCCGGCAGGAGCACCAATGAGTTTGGCAACCGAGTGCTTCTCAGAGTACTCACTCATATCGAGGCGAACGAGGTTTTTCTCGGTATCAAAGAGAAATTGGCAGAGACTCTTGGCCGTTTCAGTTTTCCCTACACCACTAGGACCTCTGAGTAAAAAAGATCCCAAGGGTCTAGTCTCATCGGTGAGTCCAGCGTGGGCAGCAACAAGAGTTTCAGCAATCTCATGAAGCGCCTCTTTTTGACCAAAGACTCTCTTCGTGAGATAGCCTTCAAGCCCTAGGATTTGATCCTGCTTAGATTTTAAAATTTTCTCCGCAGGAATTCCCGTCTGACGGGCAATAACAGCGGCGACACTCTCTTTGGTAAGCGTGAAGTTGTGTCCAAGCGACTCAATTTGAGCTTCTAATCCTGGCAACTCTCCGTACTTAATGCGACCAGCGGCTTCAAAGTCGCCAGCGCGCTCAGCACTTTCGAGTTCAAACTTGAGTTTATCGCGTTGGTTCTTTAAGTTCTGCGCCTCTTTGAGAGCGAGCACATCGCGGTCAAACTTTTCTTTTTCAACTTTAAACTTTTCTTCCAGGCCCTCGATTTCTTTTACCAGCTTTTCATCTTTGTGGGATTCCACCTGAAGGTAAATCTTCTTAGCGCGAATATCGGCTTCGAGCTCCACAAGCTTTGCTGGCATCGCTTCTGCGGCGAGTTTTAGCGCACTTGAAGCCTCGTCGACGAGATCAATTGCCTTATCGGGCAAGTGCTTATCGGTAATATACTGATCCGATAATTTCACCGCAGCGAGGACGGCCTCATCAGTGATCTTAATACCGTGGTGGGCCTCGAGTTTTTCTCGCACACCCATGAGAATTTCAACTGCATCTCCGGTACTTGGTTCATTAACAGGCACCGATCTAAAGCGGCGATCGAGTGCTCCATCACCAAGAATATACTTTTGATACTCTTCTGGGGTGGTAGCACCAATACAGTGAAGCTCTCCGCGAGCAAGTGCTGGCTTTAGAAGGTTAGCTGCGTCCATGGCGCCATCAGTTTTTCCCGCCCCCACGAGCTGGTGGATCTCATCAATAAAGAGAATCGCTTCGCCCTCTTTTGATTTAATAAATTTGAGCAAGTTTTGTAGTCGCTCCTCGAAATCGCCACGATACTTTGTCCCGGCCATGAGTGAGCCCATCTCAAGAGAGTAGACCGTTTTTCCTTGAAGCACATCAGGCACACTGCCCTTGACGATGGCCTCAGCAAGCCCTTCAACGATGGCAGTCTTACCTACTCCAGCAGGCCCCACTAACACAGGGTTATTCTTTGAGCGTCGACCTAGAATCTCCATGACCGCGCGAATTTCTCGACCGCGTCCGATCACCGGATCAAGTTTTCCATTCTCAGCAAGTTCATTGAGATTCGTGATAAAACTAGGAACCTCAACTTCTTCGGGAGCTTCCTCAGAGAGGGAGCTGAAGTCGAGATCTAGGTCACTTAAAATTTTAGGGGAGACCTTTAAAAGTTCGCGCTCACTAACTTCGCTCTTTCCATTTTGAAGCGCCTCAGAAGAAGCCAGGGTGAGCCATTCACTGAGTTTAGTGTTGGGTCTTATTTGGTCTATAGCAGGGGCTTTAGAGGCCACTGGTAGCGTGCCCAATTTATCCTTAACTAGGTTCTTATACTTTTTAAATGCCTTCGATGCGTATGAAGTCGGATTAGAGATGAGACCCCAGAATAAGTGGTACTGAGTGAGTTCAGTATGAGCGAGTTCTAGTGCCTTACTCTGAGCGATTTCAAGGGCGCCCGAGACAACTTGATCAAACTTGTTCATCATATCCATCCTTAGTTGCGACCATTGTGGTCATGCTTTCTAAGAATAAGATGGGAGCAAGATGAGTGCCGTCAAGGGCAAGTAAAATTATTTTTTAACAAGGGATTCAATCTTCTCGCGCAACACAGCAGGATCAAAGGGCTTTACCAGATAATTTTTGACGCCAAATTTGAGTGCTTCTTTGAGAACATCGGTATTGAGGTGACCAGAGATAATTAAAACTCGGTCGAGCATCTGACTTGAATTTTTTATATCCGCAAGCAGGCTCACGCCATCTTTTTTGGGAAGATTAATATCGAGAAGAATGAGAGCAAACATTTGATTATGAATTTTTTGAGCGGCAACCGCCCCGTCTTCGGCCTGAACAACTCTTCTAAAGAGGCCCGTTTCGTTTAGAATCTCAGCGAAGTCTTCACGAATTTCTTTATCGTCTTCAATGATAAGTGCGTCCATAAATTAACCCTATTGCAACCAACGTACAGTATAAAAATTCTATCTCATCTTTATTCGGATACAGGCCTAATTTTTATAAGGGTTAAGCTAAAATTTCTTTTACCACCTAGTCATGAATACTTATCCTACGATTTTTTATCCGCAAATAATTTCTGTTTCTTAACAATAGTGGCAACTTCTGGGGGAACCATGCTCTCCCAGCCTGAAATATTGTTCTGAATTTGATCGAGTACCACTCGCGACCAGATAGAGGCGAGGGCCGGGTTAGCATTCTCTATCGCAGTTAGTTTCCCACTAACCTTGAGGTACTCAATAAGGGGTGTTAGGCCAGGCTCAAATTTCAAGGTCTGTAGATCTCTCATCTCACCTTCCACATCTTCATTGGCGGCGGGATAAACGTAGACGCAGGTATTATTTCCAAAAAGAGCACCAAGTCCGCCAAGCATTCCGCCGGAGTGATCTTGATAGCGCGCCTCCTCTAGGATCTGCTCGACGTTATAAACACCAAGTACAAACGCCACCTGCTTCTTGCCGACGCGAGTGAGATATTCATTGAGTTCATAGCTATTTTCGAAACTACTAAGAAGGACTGGACGCTTGAGGCAGGCCAGAAGTTTTACACGAGCGAGAAAGTCGTCATTATCTACCAGACCGCGTTCGACAAGTTTGCTCATAGAGACTTCGGCCAGGGCCACCGACTGCTCGGGGTCTTCAGAGGCCGCCTTAAGTGAGGTCTTTAACTTTGCAAGTCCGGTATCGAGCATGTCGATATTAACGAGTGTCGGTGGGCGAAAAGATCCGCGCGAGACGAGAATATTTTTCTTATAGAGCTTATCACTGGCCAGGTGAACAGTTCCCTCTTCATCAAAGTAGACCACGCGGCAGTACTTTCTCTTAACGAGTTCAAGTGACATGATTCGACTATCGACTCTAAAGGCTTCACCCAGCGAGCGGATCATATCAATTTCAATTCTCTCGGTGGTGAGTCCCTCCATGAGGGCGTTGACAAAGACTTCGTGGTTAGTGGCATGGTGAAAGCAGGCGTGAATCAAATTCACACCCAGAATGCCCAGTGCTTCTTGTTGTTGGGCATTGTCTCTATCGAGCATGCGCACATGCAAGATCACTTCACTAGGATTTGCCCCCGGGTCGTGCATGAACTTCACACCAAGCCAGCCGTGAGCCTCGTTCTTATACTTAAAACTCTTTGCCGCCACAGTATCAGCGAAGGCGAAGAAGCAGGTATTGGGGTGGCGCACATCTTTGAGACGCTCAACCAATTGGTCATACTCGCGCTCAAGCATTTGCGAGAGGCGCTCCTCACTGACGTAGCGACCACTCTTACACTTGCCATAAATAACATCAGAGACCGTCATGTCGTAAGCAGAAATAGATTTAGCAATCGTTCCCGCGGCACCACCGGCCTTAAAGAAGTAGCGCGCCACTTCTTGTCCTGCCCCGATCTCAGCAAAAGTTCCATAGAAGCGATCGTTAAGATTGATCTCTAGGGCTTTTTGCTTGGGGTTTAGAATCTGACAAAATGACATAGTCTACCTCTTTTCTAGGTGCCAGATGACTTTTGGGACTCCCTGAGTCCCAAAAGCCATCTGGCACCTTTATGGCGTTTCGTATATCATACCGATAATTTAGGACTTTGTGAAAAAATGAAAACTCCAAAATACCATCTATTCATCTGCACCAGTTGCACCTATAGCGATAAGAACGCCGGTCCCTGCCCCAAAGAGACGGCGGCAAATTTTCGCTCAAATCTCAAAAGTATGTGCAAGCAAGAATTCGACAAAGACACTTTGAGAGTCAATAGCTCCGGCTGTCTGGGCCAGTGTGAGCGCGGCATCTCGAGTGTGCTCTACCCTCAGGGCGAGTGGAATGTCGACCTGCGCGCCGGTGACGAAACCAAGCTCCTAGAGCGCCTGAGAGAAGTTATTGCCCCAAAATAACGGCACTCTCTCTCTCAAATACTCAAAAACCCGCTACCATGGCCCTAGAGGTTCAAGTTTTCCCCATAAGAGAGCGATAAGTAGAATATACGCTATAATAAGCGTATGGGGCGTCTCACGGGAACGTGAGCACAGACGGGAGGAAACCCATGACGATTCAACACATTACATTGACTGTAGCTGCTATGACGATTCTCGCGAGCACTCTTTGGATGATCAAGCGAGCTCTTACGCCCAAAAAGCAAAAGATCGCTCTTCGTTCAAACTATCAAAGAAAACATTAATCTACTCTAAACTCGCCCCAGCTCGCGATTGCTAGCGGGGGCGATATCAATTAAGCGCGGCTTTTCTAACCCTAGCCCATCCATTATTTCAATAAATCTTCGCTGATCAATATTCATATTAAGTCGTGGATTAAATTCTATCTCTTCACCAATCGTGCTGGAGCTAAAACCCTTATAGTCGTGTCCAGGAAAGACAATCGTTTCTGGAGGAAGGGGAAAAATCTTTGCGCGCACACTCTCCCATAGCAAGGCAGCACTCCCGCCTTGAAAATCAGTTCGTCCACAGCCGCGAATAAGCAAGGTATCTCCGGTGAAAACCCAAACGCCAATGTGATAGCAAGAACTACAATTGGTGTGGCCAGGTGTTGCAAAAACTTTAAACTTCAAGTGGCCACCAAGATCCAGGACTTCTCCATCATTCAAATAGCGATCGTGGCCAGAGGGTGAAGCTGCGGCCCCGATATAGCTAAGTAATTCATCCCCGTAGTGATCTTTAAAGCGAGAAATTGAAGTTACGTGATCGGCGTGAAGATGGGTTTCCAAGATGCCTTGAAGTTTTAGACCGAGTTCTCCAATGAGGCGCAGGTCGCGCTCAAAGTGTTCGCGAACGGGATCAATCAGCACGGCCCGGCGACTGGTCGTCTCCCAAACTAAATAAGAATAGGTGGAGCTCGTTTGGTCAAAGAGCTGGCGCACGCGCAAGTCATTAAAAAAACTGGTCATCTTTCCCCCAAAGTAGACGCAAATACCTATAAAGATTACCCAAAGAGTTGTGGAAAATCCGGACAAGCTGCACAATACGCTCGCCTTAAGCACCCTGGGGAGGGGCCATGAAATTAGCTATAAATTTAGGATTACTATGCATATTGGGACTTAGTGCCCAAACACAAGCAAGACCAATCATGGAATTTGCCTCCGCCAAGATTATCTACGGCGCTGATAACCGCGTCGAAGTAGAAGACTATGGCAACCCTGATGCCCGCGAACAAGCAATGTCTGTTGCGGGAATGGTAGCGCGCTGGAAGCTCTCACCAAGCCGAAGTAACCCCGATGAATTGCTCTTTCCACTGGTTACCTTTGAAAGAGAATTTGGACTTTGTGAAAGTGAGCGCTTCGCCTCACAAGTCACCCTTCCTGTCTGTTCTGGCTTTCTCGTTGCCCCAGATGTTCTGGTCACCGCTGGTCACTGTATTGAATCAGAAGATGATTGTGAGAATTTTAACTGGGTCTTTGGCTATACAGAAGGTCTGACTTCAATTCCAAAAGACAATGTCTACCGCTGTAAGAAAGTGATCAAGCAAAAATTGGAAGAGACCAAGTTTACTGTGCGAGACTACGCTGTTATCAAACTCGATCGCAAAGTCGTTGGACGCGCTCCGCTTAAGTTTAGAAAATTTGGTCGCCCGGCCTTTGGAACGAAACTCTACGTAATTGGCCATCCCTCTGGACTTCCAATGAAAGTCACAGACGGCGCAACGGTTAAGGGATGGAACGCACAAGAGTGGCAAATGCCAATTGAAACACTCTTAAAGAGACGCTTTTACCTGCAGTCAAACCTAGATACTTATCAAGGCAACTCAGGTTCACCGGTCTTTAATCAAGCGACAGGAAAAGTCGAAGGGATTCTCATTGAAGGAGCAGACGACTTTGAGTTTAATCACGATCAAGGCTGCTACGTATCTGCACGCAGATCAAATTCAAAGAAAGAGAGCGAAGAGCGCATCTTTCGCATCAATAAAGTGGACGTGCTTAAGGACCTCTAGGTCTTAAGCACGCTCGATGAGTTCGGCCATCTCACGGGCAAAGTACGTGAGAATCATATCGCTGCCTGCACGCTTAAATGCCGTGAGCATTTCAACCATCGTCTTGTCGTGATCAAGCCAGCCCTTCTCAGCGGCTGCTTTGACCATGGCGTACTCGCCGCTCACATTGTAGACGGCAATGGGGAGGGTCGTGGCCTCACGCATACGCGTGATAATATCGAGGTAGGCCAGTCCTGGTTTGACCATGAGAATGTCGGCGCCCTCTTGCTCATCGAGATAGAGTTCGCGTAGTGCTTCGCGAGCGTTGGCAGGGTCCATTTGATAAGTTTTCTTATCGCCCTTCTTTGGCGCAGAATCGAGAGCATCTCTAAATGGGCCATAGAAAGCTGAGGCATACTTCGCGGTATAGCTCATAATATTGACGTGCTCAAATCCCTCGTCATCAAGAAGTTGACGAAGGTAGCCTACTCGGCCGTCCATCATGTCACTTGGGCCAATGATGTCGGCCCCCGCACGGGCCTGATTGAGGGCCATATTGCCTAGGACTTCGAGAGATTCATCATTGAGAATCATGCCCGTCTCGGGGTCGACAAGTCCGTCGTGGCCATCAGAAGAATAGGGATCCATCGCCACATCGGTCATTACAAGCATATCAGGATGGGCCTCTTTAATCATTGCAACCGTCTGTGGAAGTAAGCCTTCAGGGTTAGCAGATTCGGTGGCGCGGGGATCTTTAATGTGGTCTGGCAAGGCCGGAAAGAGTGAGACGCAACCTACTCCAAGTTTTTCAAGAGCGGCGACTTCTTTAAGAAGAAGATCAGCACTTAGGCGAAACTGACCGGGCATTGAAGCGACTGCAGTCTTCTCATTTTTCCCCTCTCTAAGAAAAAGTGGAGCAATGAGATCTTGAGTGGTCACGATATTTTCGCGCACCAACCTTCTCATATTTTCATTAATGCGATTGCGGCGTGGGCGATGAGTGATCATTATTTCTGCTCCATTTGGGCGCGCGCTTTAAAAGCGAGGGCGTAAAGACCAATTTGTTTAACCATGGCCGTAAGTCCGTTGGCCCGGCTCATTGAGAGGTGTTGACGAAGACCGATGGTTTCAAGAAAGGTTGGTTTGGTTGAGAGAACTTCATCAATGGTGGCGCCGTCATAGACGCGAAAGAGAAGCGCCACAATTCCTTTGACTATACTGGCATCACTGTCGCCTTGAAAATGCATGCGCGAGTCTTGAAGATCCACATGAAACCAAACTTGGGACTGGCAACCCTTCACTTTATTTGTTTCCGTTTTATAGTCTTCGTTCATCGCCGGCATTTCACGACCCATGGCCATGATTTTCTTATAGCGATCTTCCCAAGTCATATTTTGGGGAAACTCAGCGATGAGTGAATCGATGCGTTCATTAATAGAATTCATTGAAGAGTCCAAGTATAGAGTCAAACTAACCTAGTGCTAACACACTGGGCCTCGTTTGTCTCACTCTTTGGGGATCTTGAGCGAGCTGACGGCGCTTTCAACCTCAGACTTAATCTGCGCAGGTAGATCGTACATCAAACTTAGAAACTTTCGAGTAAGGGGAATCAAATCCTCGGCCGACTGCAGAGCACCACGACGCAGCAATGTACTGCCCTTCACGCCCACACCCTCCTCTTCATCTTCCTCGTCTTCCCAACTCATGAGAGTGTGCACTTGCCCGTTAGTGTCGCGCTCTATTACGTTGCCAAAGAGCGTGAGTTGAAATTTAACCAGCTCACCGGCAGCGTCTAAGACATAGTAGAATTCACAATTGTCATCACCCTGGTACCAAACGGGTGTGCCGTCTGGATCGGGCTTTAGCTTGTCAGCGCCCACGCGAGAGAATTTGAGCAGAGCGATTTCTTCTCGAAAGTAGTTTTGAACAAAATTTCTAAATTCGCGTCCATTCTTAGTGATCTTAAGTCCCACGTTGTCGGCCGAGTGTCTAACCACTTCGGCGACAAAGAAAACTGAGCGGCCCTTGGCGGTAACCTCAGCTTCGAGCACTTCGTCCATGGGAAATAGATTGGTATTTCCAGGACAGCTGACAGATAATCCAGTCTCACTAATATTTTGCAGTGGAAAGCGCCTGGGCTTGTCTTCAATATCCACTAGCAGTGAAATATTATTGAGAAAGTTAGATGGAATCCGCGCAGCACGAGCGCGCAGTTTTTTTTCTTTGCCAGCAAAAAGTTTTTTCAAAAAATTCATAAGAACATTGTATCCTGTTTAAGTATTTTTGCGACACTAAAACACAAAGGAATGACATGAAGACACTTCGTAACGTTTGTATAGTTGACGGAAGACGTATCCCATTTTGTAAGTCGGGAACGAGTTACATGGGACTCTCTAACCGCGAGCTTTTAAAGCCAGTCATGCAGTCCCTTGTCAATGACCTAGGTCTCAAGGGCGAGCGCTTGGGTGAGGTTTCACTGGGCGCTGTGAATAAGCACGCCAAAGATTGGAATATGGCCCGCGAGGCAACCATGGACTCTGGTCTCTCACTTGAGACGCCGGCCTTTGATCTACAGAAAGCCTGTGGCACAAGCTTAGAGACTGTACTCACTCTGGGCGCAAAAATTGCCATCGGACAAATTGACAGCGCTATCGCCGCTGGAACCGACACCAACAGTGATCTGCCCATTGAATTTTCAAAGAACATGACCGATCGCCTACTGGCGATGAATTACGCTAAGACTACCATGGATAAAATCATGGCCCTCAAAGGCCTGATGCCAAAAGATCTTCTGCCAAAACTTCCAATGGTTACAGAGCCACGCACAGGACTCTCCATGGGACAGAGTACAGAGATAATGGCCAAAAATTGGGGCATCACCCGCGAGGCACAAGACCAGCTTGCGGTGGAGTCTCATCAGAAGGCGGCCAAAGCTTATGAAGAAGGCTTCTATGACAAGATGATTGTCCCCTTTCAAGGACTCTCTAAAGATCCTCTCGTTCGCCCCAATACCAATCTTGAATCACTCTCAAAGTTGAGACCGGCTTTTGATAAGAGTGGCGCTGGCACACTGACGGCCGGTAACTCAACCGCCCTCACCGATGGTGCGGCAGCGGTATTTCTCTGTAGCGAAGACTACGCTAAGGAGCGCGGGCTTCCAGTACTTGCTAGACTTGTCATGGGTGAGAGCGCGGCAGTGGACTTTGTCTCTGGTCGCGACGGACTTCTCATCGCCCCAGTTTTTGCTGTCTCTCGCATGCTCAAGCGCGCGGGCCTCACTCTTGCTGACTTTGATCTCTATGAATTTCACGAGGCATTTGCCGCTCAAGTTCTGTGCACCTTTAAAGCTTTTGAAGATGAGAAATTCTGTAGAGAGAGACTTGAGCGCGAAGTGGCCCTAGGCTCAATTGATCGCTCAAAATTAAATCTTCGCGGTGGCTCACTTGCCCTCGGCCACCCTTTTGCCGCCACAGGCGCGCGCATTGTCGCCTCACTTGCTCACCAACTTAATCAAAGAGGTGGTGGCAGAGGGATCATCTCTATCTGTACGGCAGGTGGAATGGGCGTAACGGCAATTTTAGAAGCTTAATTACTTCTTGGCCGGCAGAGACTCGACTTGTTTAATCTTGCGATCAATGTCGGCCAAATCTCCCTCAGTAATCTTAACCTTGGCCTTGAGCGCGGTAAGAGTGGCGCGAGACTTAGAACGCGCCTTCTCTAGGGCCGAGACAATTTTCTTGCGCTGATCAGCGGTGATTCCAGTCTTTTTAAGTTCAACAATCTTGCTATCTAGATAGCGCTTGTGACAGTCGCGCTTAGTGATTAGACACTGTGTTTGAGCTTCTTTGCTGGGATAGGTCTTAGTGTCTTTGCAATTGAGACTCTGACAGGACTTTAAATCAGAGCTCTGGGCATTCTGGGCATAAGCAAGGGCCCCTAAAAGGAGAATTTGAGTGATCAGGGGGCGCAATTTTAATGTCTTCATATCTAAAGTATGATCTGCACCCCGGCGCCTTGGCCATTAAAAAAGGCCAAAAAACCAACTCATTACCCCCACGCCACACAGAACGAGAATCATCAACATTCCGTCGGTCAATCGATCTAACTTAACGTAGGCCTTATCCTCCATTTTAAGAGGCGCAATCAGCTTCCACTTAATCCATACCCCCACGCTAAAGCCAAAAATAATAGTGATAAAGAAAACGGCAGCACTGGCCCAGCGGGCAAAGGCCGGCATTTGGTCTTGAATTTTCTGAGGTATGCCTTCACGGGCCAGAGAGAGCTCTTGGCGCAGAATCTGATTGCTCTGACTAAGGGCCTCTACCTCTGTTGTGAGAGTTGAAACTTTAGACTCTAATATCAAGACTTCTTTGGTACTTGGTCCATCAAATTCCTGTGAATCTGCTTGGCCATCCTTCATAAATTTTACTCGCTCTTCTTTACTGAGCTTATAGAATTCACTAATAGCAGGCTTCTCTCCAATGGGATTAAATTCAAAATGAGAAGTAATCGCAATCTCGTCTCCTAAGAGCATTTCATTTTGAGTGAGATATTGATTCCACCCTAGCCCGAAACTTTGACGAGAGATCTTCGCCTTTACTTCAAAAAAAGCTGAGCGTTGATTATTCTTATTTGTTCTAATGCCTAAGTACTTGAACTCGGCCTTTACTTCATTGGTCACATCTTTGAGAGTGACTTGAGTCTTAACCTCTTTAACCATGCCCATGTCTAAGTCAGCCGCTGCGACTTTGACCACAAAGCGGGGGTGAAGAGAGCTATAGAAAAAGTCGGGACCTTTAAGGTGGCGATCACGCTGGGCCACTCCGGTACTAAGACCGGACACCAAGAGTACGAGCTCGGCCGAATTCCACCGGGCCTTATTTTCGCCGATTGAGAGTTCCTCACTTTCAAGTCTAAATTTATCAATCGATCCCTCTACCGTTGAGACTCCCATAAAGGGCACTGAAAAGCGCACCTGAGAATGGTTAGGGTTAAAGCTCCAAGTTTCGGCCTTGGCGGTAGAAGAAATAAAAGTAATGATAGTAAGCAATAAAACTAAAGTGCGCACAGCTTCTCCAGGATAGTCTCTACATGGAGGAGTTTGCCACTGACACACTCAGAGGGCAATAGTGACGAATCACAGGTTTAGGCCATAGAATAAGAGGATGAAAATTTATTTAATGGCGCTCATTTTATCTCTACTTAGCCACGTTGCTGCGGCGAACTCGCTGGCCCCCTTCTCATGCGCCCTCAAAAATAATGAAAAAGACTTGCCTGCGAGCACTCCTGAGAGTGTGAAACAATGGCTTGCCCTGCTAGGCGTCTACTCGGTGAATAATCTCGATTCAGATCCGCCACTCATTGGCGACTTGAGATTTAAGGAGCAGTACTTTAATTCTCTCAAAATGGCCGGCCCCCTGGTCAGAGATTGCGATCAGGCCATCGCTTTCTGGAACAGGTTTGGAAGCGCAGTCGAGAAGTACTTTGACGAATATCCCGTCTTAAATCTAGCTCTTTCACGCGCTCATATTGATACGATTCTCTACAAAGAGCTAAACGTTAGAAAGAAGATCCAGCTGGTAAATGGCGTCCCACAAATCTTTCTCTCTCAGCTTACAACTCCATTTAAAATGCATCCTTTGTGGACGCAGGAATTAGAGGTATTGAGAGACAATGAAGTAGTCGTCAAAGGAAGCTTTGGTCTTAGGGCCGGCCCAATCGGCGCTCTAAGCTCTTACGAGGTATTGCGACAGATCTCAGAACAATTCCCCTATTTTCTCTCACAAAATGACGACTTAATTAATCAAAGGCAGCATGAGCGCATCGCTAGTGACTTTCCCTCACTTAAGGGCCTACTCTCTGTGATTCATTCCTTACCACCCCGCCATAAAATATTGAGGGCCCTCAAATGGACCTACCTAGTAGTGGCGTGCTGCTTAGCCATTCTCATAATTTTCACGACTTATAGAAGATCTAGGGCGCCCTAAGAACTTTAACCAACGCATTCACTCAAGCTTCAAATAAATTCTGCCGATAAACAACAGTCAACGAAGAATTGGTGGAAATGAATCATTTTAAACTAATCATAATCCTCATTGGATGCATGCCCGGGCTTACCTGGGCGCTAGAGTTTAGCAAAGCAAACTCACAGAGTTGCTTGGTTCAAGTCGTTGCCAAAGACCCTAATAGCGCTATTAGGCCCAGAAATATCTGTTCGGCCACGCTTCTTAAGCATCAGAAAGTCGCCTTCACACCCACCTGCTTTCCCACCAGAATCATCGCTCGCACGCAAAAGCTCCAGGTGAGCTGCTTAGAAGGGCTAGTGACTCAAGATATTAGTGCTAGAGAACTTCCACGAATGAAGAGTGAATCAAGTGGAATTCACTTTATTGATGTTGAATTAAAAATGGATATCCCACTTTTAGAGAGTGCTAGGAAAGTGGTGAGTGATGAGAAGTGTTCGTTTGAATATGAAAACTCTCAGCTCCCACTAAGTGAATATCTCCCAGAGAAGCATATGATGTGGGGTGCTCCTGTCTTTTGTGAGCAAGCAGGTAAGAGAGAATTAGTAGGGATCTTAAGCGCTAGTGGTATCTCAGAGTTCAGCTCACCAAGTGAGTTGAATGTGGGAGAGACCTACGTATCTGAGACCAGTACACAAAATATATGTCAAGAACTAGGAAATTGTCTTGATGACCTAGTAGGCCTTCCTGACAATTTGAGCGATAAAATCAAAGTTCTCGAGCACATGGTGAAAGAGGAAGAAATCGCCACTCGAGGAAGTGTGACTCAATTAAAGCTTGACGCGAGAGATCTCTTGCAAAGATGCCATGAAGAAAAGATTGATAGCGAATTAGGACCAAAAGAACTTGAGGGTGGATTCCTGGCACTCTTAAAAGGCAGAGTAGAATCTGCTTACATGAGTGCCTTTCACTCTCATGAAGATATGGCGGACGAAGTTCTTGAATCGGCCGGCAAGATGCTTACTAACCCAGAAAAGGTCAAAGCAAAAGTCGTCGAAGCACTAGATAAAAATGACGATCTTTCAAACCTTGATAAAATCAAGCAAGCTGCTCAAATTGTCGCTGCTGAAGTACTCAAAGAAAAAATGGCCCCCCTCGGATTAACCACTGATGAAGAGCAAAACCCTGTTCTTCTCAGAATCATGCCCTCTTTCAAAGAATGTTTGGCCTCAGCAGTAAATGCCACAGGCAAAGTGAAGGAGTGCTCAAACGAACTTCAAAAGAAAGCACCTATTGTCATTGGCCGAGCAGTCGTTGAAAAAAATTTCGAAAAGAATTTTAGTTCACAATTTAAAGACGACAATCAAGAAGCTGAAATCAGAAAGCTAACCCTCGCCTCCTTTGACCGCTGTATATCAGACTTCTACTTAGTAGAAATGAATCAGAGTGGACCACTAACAACAGAGGAGATGACCAAGGCTTGCGTCTACGAATCACTCTCCGGAGCTTTTAATAAGGTAGTTGATCAAAAAATCAGCGACAATATCAACCAGCTCGAAATTCCCGAAAGAGAGAAACTCTCTCTTAAAAGTGACATCATCAAAAATGGCATTAATTGCCCAATGGGCACTACCATTTCGAAGGCGCCTAATTACTCAACGCAGGAGCGACGCTACCTAGGTAAAATATCTAGCAGTGGTTTTGAAAGCTCAATTAAGAGCTGTCAAAATTCGATTACAACCTATGCAAGTGATATACTCATTCCAAAAATTCTCAACTCTCACAAAGATATCGTTAAGGCGATCCCAAGCGAGAGTCAACGACAAAGCTTCGTTGAAACCGTCATAAATGGTCCCTATAAAGAATGTAAGTCATGGTTCACTAAGCAAGGTGTGCCCTACAACGTAGCCGTTTGTGAAGGTATTGTGAGACATGAGGCTTTTACAAAAGTGGCCAGTATTGAATTGCAATCAAAAGCCGACGGCTATGGAGTAAAAGATACGCTAAAAATCATGCTCGAATTTAAAGCCTGCAATATGCGAATTGAGCAAAAACTACTTGCCCTCACTCCACATGATTCAAGAGAGCAAGAAGAGATTGCTTGTTTACAAGCGGCTGTTGAAAATCTTGCGAGTGCGGCCGTGCCCTTAAAAATCGAACAAGAACTCGCTAACGTTCCATCCCTTCTTCCAATTAAAGATCAAATTCTTTCAAGTCCTGGGATTAAGTCACTTGATGAAACAATGAAGGAATGTTTAAGAAGTGGGCTGTCTAATTCTCAGGACCTTGGTGCTTTTAACGAAAAATTAAAAACGAGTATTGATGAGTGTACATTTGAAGTCACTAAGAGTGCCTATAAAGAGATTGTCCCTATGGCGCTCGAACTCGAGCTTAAAAAGAATATTCCTGATCAGGCCAGAAGAGAGCAATTTATCGCTCAATTTGAAAAGGATGTACTCACAGATAAACTTTCACAATTAAAGATGGGCGCTGACAGCAAGGCTTTTTTAACAGACATCAAGCGCGATGTGATGCGTGCCTATGCCGTTAGTGAGCTAGACTCAATGCTCGCAGCACCACTTGAACAAATCAAATCGACAAGCACCAGAGAGCGTCTTGCACAAGAGGTTCGCAATAGCTTCATGGGCTGCATTGAAAATTCGGCCCAGGTTGAAAAGTGTCCCAGATTAGTGACCGTAGAGGCGACAAAGAAAATTGGCGGAGCTGCACTCGATGAGAATATTCGCGCGGTAGTTAAAGATGCGCGGGCCGATGAGCTCTCGGATAAGGCAAGAGGTGAACTTGAGCGATGTATAGATAGATTAGAAGCTCCTACCGAAGAGAAGGCCAAGGCCTGCGTTGGTAAATCAGCAATCAATCTCACCGCCACCATCCCAACTTTAGTTCTTGGAGACTACTCAAAAGCATTGGGTTCAAATTTGTCTTCAAGTAAGCTTCAAGGCGAATTAGAAAAAGTGAAGAAATTCTATGAAGGCACAGGAAAGGCCAATTTTAGTAACTCTGATCCAGCCGTAACTCTCTACGCCGCTCACCAGACATGTCTGTCGGGAGCGCGGGAGCAAATCAGTCGGGACGCCCTGACTCTTGAGGCCGCCCTCGAGTATTCAACAAAATGCGCCAGTGAGTTTGAAGCAAGTGTTGTCAATTCGATGAGACGAAAATTTACGGGAATATCGACTTCTAAAACAATTAGAGGTGAACTCTCAAATATTTTCGATGTGCTCATGCTCTTTAAAGACGCAGCTAAACCAGAGGCATCTGGCAAGAGCAATGCTGGCCAAGAAGACCTTGCTCCCCTTATGGATATGATCGCTAGCATGTCTAAGGACGCTTGCAACTATGATCTTGCAACCTGTAAGGCCCGAGTGAAGGCCCTTAAAGAAGATATGATCGCTTACGCAAAAGCACCACCAGCAAAGACGATGGATCAACTTAAAGATCGTCTCGTGAAGTCCAAATTTATGGATCTAATCATCGAGGCACAGGTGGCCAAGTCCCTCAAGGGCGAGTTAACTCGTGGCCTTGCAAGTATGCGCGACCGCGCCGGATACCTAGACATGAGTATCGACAACATCACTTCACCGGGCATTCTGCGAAATATTATGAATAGCAGTCGCGGCAAAGTTCTGCTTGCCGAAGTAAAAGTAAAAATTCTCGCTGGAGAAACGGACAACCTCACTCAGAGTCCACGCATACGCCAGGCCCTCGCCGGCGCACTCGTCGCCAACACTTCTCACAATTCATTTGTCGATCACCTCTTCTACGGCATTGTTGAGCCACAGATTCTTGATAAGAAGGGATCATTTAGTGGAGTGATCGGACGCGCCCTTGGAATTGTGAAAACAGACAAATTCACCTGGAGAGAAATTAGAAAAACTCCAGAAGGCCAGCAGGCCAGGGCCATGTTCGCACGCTTCTTCTCAGGCGTAGTGACCGGTGAAGTAGAAGCCAGCGACATCAAGGCACCATCGGCCAGACAGAAGGCCAGAGGCTACCCAAGTGAGAAGGAGATCGTAGACTTGATCACAAAAGGCTTAAAATCAATGTAATTTTAAGGCCTTACAAACCAAACTTAGCCCTTGTACACAGTTAGGCTATATCTTTTACTCAATTAACGCATAGCATCTCATTATTTGTTAAGATGACCCCGATCTAAAATCGAGGTTTATATGAAGAAGCTATCAACGCTCACTCGCAGACTTGCCTACAGTGCATTTGCACTTGGCCTTAGCGCTACGGCCTCTCAAGCCGTTATTCACGTTCCCCAAGAATTTCCAACGGCACAACCGGCCGGTGAAGTGACGAAAGTCCTCTACGGAGGTGACGACCGCGTTGAATCCTATCTTCACCCAGATAGAAGACTCAGAAATATGGCCCAAGGTGTGGCCGGCATGGTTGCGAAGCATCACCTGCAAGAAGAAACAAGTCGCGCCGATCTTGATCGCCTCAGAGAATTGCTCGATCCCGAGCTTTTTGAAAAGTACTACGAGTTCTTCACCGACATGGCCAATCGCTCTAAGAAGAAGAATCTCATGACGATTCGAAACCAAAGCACTCTTTCAGACTCCTATCAAGTCTGTAAGGACGAGCGCTTTGCCAGTCAAAAGGTCCTTCCTATTTGTACAGGCTTTCTGATCGCCAACGATATCCTGCTCACTGCCGGTCACTGCGTGCGTTCGCAGTCGGCTTGTGACAATTACGTTTGGGTCTTTAACTACACTGATAAAACTAATGTCATCGCCAAAAAAGATGTCTACGAGTGTAAGCAGGTACTGGGCCAAGAGTATGGGACGAGTATCTTTAGTGCTAAAGACTACGCCATTATTAAACTCAATAGAAAGTCTGAGCGTGAGCCACTGGAATTGAGAACCAAAGGAAGTGTGGATAAGGGCGATGAAGTTGCAGTGATTGGTCACCCTAGTGGTCTGCCACTTAAAACGGCAGATAACGCTAAAGTGATGAAGAACTATCTCTTCACCTTTAAGACAAATCTAGATACCTTTGCCGGTAACTCAGGCTCGCCAGTAATTAATGTGCGCGAGGGCATTGTAGAGGGAATCCTAGTTGAAGGCGCAGACGACTATGTCATTGACCGCCAAAATAGTTGTCGCAGAGTTGCTCGTCGTTCAAATGATCGCAGCGACAGCAAGGAAAGAGTATTTAAAATTACAAGAATCAAAGAACTAGAAGACCTACTCTAGTGCTTAATCACGGTGAGTACTTCTCGCGTTACCTCTAGATAGGTAGCGCGAAAGCCACCAACTCCCACACCTGAGTCTTTAAATCCCCCAAAGGGCATCCAATCAACTCTAAAGCTTGGGAGCTCATTGATCATTAAGGCCTGAGCTTCAAGGTGGCGCTCAACATAATCAACTTCTGAGAGTTCTTTGCTCCATAGGGCCGCTTGAAAAGCATAGTTGGACTGGGAGAGAAATTCGCAGAGACTTTGTAGATCCTCATATTCAACGACATTCACAACTGGCCCGAAAATTTCTTCCTCAACGAGTTCGCAATTCCAATCTTTAATATGAGTCACGCCGGGTGTGAGGAAACTCTCTCCACTACTCTTTGGAGCGAGAATAATCTCTCCCTTTCCTGACTCTTCAAAAGCGCGAAGTACACCAAGAACTCGCGCACGCGCCTCACCTCTTATAAGGGGGCCAACATCAGTTTTCTCATCAAGAGCGTTGCCGACAATAAGTGCTTCACAAGACTTTGCAAGCTTGTGGGCAAAGTCAGCCGCTTGGTTCTTGGGAACAAAAATATTCTGAAGAGATACGCACACCTGACCAGCATGGGCCATAGCAGCTTTAGCAAATAAATCAGTACTGCCAAGTGACTCTGACAGAGCGCTTTTAGTAATAATCAACGGCGCCGCTCCTCCGTGTTCTAAAAGAACGCGCACACCTACTGAAGCTTTACTGGCGAGCATCTTGCCCACTTTTGACGAGCCAATAAAATTAAGTAGCTTCACTCTTGAATCTTCTACTAGGGCCGTTACTCGCTGATCGGGTATCAAAACGAGTTGAATTAAGCGCTCGTCGATTCCAGCCTCGTGAAGAAGTGAGACGAATTTTAGCGCCGTTAAAGGAGTCTTGAGCGCTGGCTTTAAAATCACTGGGCAACCAGCAAGAACAGGTGCAACCACCTGGTGAATAAGAAGATTCAAAGGGTGGTTAAAGGCGCAGAGAGCGAGATTAATTCCCACTGGCACCCTTCTGGTGTAGGCGCGTCTCTGCGCACTAGAGGGAGTAAGTCCCATTGGAATCTCACTGCCACCTAAGTGGTAGAGTTCAGCAATTGCGGCTTCAATACCCAGATGGGCGCGAGCAAACTCAACTCTAGAGTCGCGAATTGGCTTTCCACCTTCACTCACCATGAGTTGTATAAATTCTTCCTCGCGCTCTTTTAAAAGTCTTGCGGCTATTCTCATTGCACTCACGCGCGTGTGAAGCCCAGTTCTCATGTCAAATGAGAGGGCGGTTTGCGCCCTAGCAAAAGCCTCTTCAACAAAAGCTTGATCGTGAAAATTCAAACGTTCAAGCACCGATTGATCACAGGGATTAATGACATCAAAAGCCGCAATACTCATATGTTTTCCTAGTGACCTTCAAAGTCCATGAGAGCAAAGAATTTATGCCCGATACTCTCGAGGCGTTTGCCTCCGTTTAGTTCAGGTAGATCAATAACAACCGCCACCTCTAAAACTTTGCCACCAATTTTCTCTACCAAGTGAATCGCACACTCTGCCGTTCCACCAGTGGCCATGAGATCATCAATGACGAGAACCTTACTGCCGGCGGGATAGGCGTCTTCGTGAATTTCCATAATTGCCGAGCCATACTCAAGTGAATAAGACTGCTCTACCGTCTTGCCCGGAAGTTTTCCCTTCTTGCGAAGAGGTACAAAGCCAAGACCCAAGCGATACGCAAGTGCTGCACCCAAAATAAAACCGCGCGACTCCACTCCCGCAATGTAATCAATCTGCGCGCCTTCATATCTGGTCGCAAGATGATCAATCACTGCTTCAAAACCTCTCGCATCTGAGAGAAGTGTGGTGATGTCGCGAAACATAATTCCGTCGTGGGGAAAGTTGGGGATAGTACGCACGAGCTCTTTGAGCTCTGAAATGCTGAGCTTGGGGGCAGACATAATTACTCCAAAAAATAATGAACATTAAGCGCGCTCATCTTAGCCTCCCGGCCCCAGAGACTCAAGAATCGATCTTTTCACAATGCGAAATAGAAATGCGTCACGAATATCTGAGCAAAAGAGTAAGAAGTTGTTAGTTGTGAAATCTTTACCGTCATTATTATGATGCTTGCACTTTTAAAAATGGAATAAGAGCCCACCCACGGACTTTTAATTAAGAGGGGATGAATATGTCAGTGATGACGATGAAAACAGTTAAGAAAATGGCCCTTGCCCTTAGTGCACTCGCAATGATTGCTCCACTAAGTGCTCAGGACTTCTCAAAATCAATTTGCGGCTCAGACGACCGCGAGCTCTCAACTGAACCACGCGTTGGCCGCGTTCTTCAACCAGGCGACCCTGCCGGTTGTACCGTCACACTTATTGGCAAGGGCTGCGCGATCACTGCAGGTCACTGCGTCTCAACTTTTGGTATTGTAGAATTCAACACACCAGTTTCTGTTGGTGGTCGCATTCAAAACTCAAAGCCAGAAGACATTTATAAAGTAGATAATACTCGCGTGGTTTCAACTGATGGCGGTGTTGGCAATGACTTTGCTGTTATCCACCTCTTTCCAAATGAAGTAACTGGTCTTATGCCAGGTGATGCCCAAGGGTATTACCCAGTGGCCAAAGAATCTCCAGTTGTAGGCGACATCGTTCGCATCACTGGTTACGGGGCTGACTACTCTGACGACGACAGAAACTTTGCTCAACAAACACACACTGGCCCCATTGCTGAAATCAATGGAAGCTCACTTCACCACCAAGTCGACACAATGGGCGGGAACTCAGGTTCTTCAATCATTCTCGAGTCAACTGGTGAAATTATCGGTATTCACACACACGGCGGTTGTTCTAGCTGGGGTGGCGATAACGGATCAACATTGATCGCTGGTCACGCCAAACTCCAAGCTGCCATCGCAAGCTGTCTTGCAGACACTACAGACGGTCTCTAATTCAGCTTTGGCCTCTAGACAATTGTCGCCTTAAAAAGCCCGCGAAAGCGGGCTTTTTTTATTCTGCAAGAAAGCAATTGAGGGAGTCGGCAAAATCTTGAAGGCACTGATCTCCTTCACAACTGGTGGGTGAAACCTCTAGGCAAGTAGAATTGTCTTTGAAGTAACTTGAAAGCGGACAGCGTGAGAAGTGATCCCATAGGATCTTCACTCGGTGCCAATCTATGCGATTATTCTTTGTCACAAAGCGGCCACCGTGAGGAAGCAAGGTTGTGAAGACGGCCTTTTTATTTTGAAAGGAGAGGTCACAAAGGCTTGTCTTCTGATCAAAGAAACACTCCTCATGACGATTTACAATTTGCTCCTCAATCACCTCGCAACGAGGAGTCTCTAGCCTACTCTCATCAAGGAGACCAACCATCGCCATCTTCTGCAGACAGTAGGTCGTCTCATAAACCCAGAGAATCCCCTCTGGGTCGTAGGCCCCGAGATTAATATTGTCTTCAAAGCTCTTGCACACACGCACCGGAAAATTTGGTAAGAAACTATCTTTGGAGCAATTATACTGCTTTTGCATGCACTCATACTGACCGCAGTTTAAATCTGGCAGGCACTGACCAAACGCACTTGGATCGGCCAGATTAACTATTGAAGTGTAGTGCCCATTGGCGCTCGTTTCATAATCGAGAGCTATTCCAAGCTGATCTTCGAGCTCACTCTTTTGGGCCTCGCGCTCCACAAGGATCTCTTGGTAGAAGGAGGCGCTCACCTGCTCTTTAATTTCTCTCCACTTAGGGTCGAGCCCATAGGAGGCCAGAAGCTCAGTTGAAAAGAGTAAAATAGCAGTGATTTGTAGCAATTTCATAGCTTTACCCAGTTATAAGAGTCAGATATTACCCTTTTAACTACTTAAAACATGGGGTGTCAAACACTTTTAACCGCTTGCAGCAACTTAGAGGGCCACGTATAATTTTTCATATGATAAAGATGCGTACCACTTATCAACGCGAAGAAATTCTCTCCATTTTATTGGCGGCCAAGAACCATCATGGCGAGAGTCTGACTTTGTGGCAATTTGATGGAGAGGAGCGCAGACTTTTTAAAGGTAGCTTTGAATCAATTGATGAAGAGAAAATTTATATTCTTCTCAACTCAGTCCAGGCCGAAGGCGGCTTTACTCTAAACCCCGATAAAACGCTCTATATTCACAGTGAATATCGCCACCTCATTTTTAAGCGCGACACCTTTGCCATTCAAGGCAATCAAATCAAAGTTAAAACTCCAAGTGAGCTCAAGCTTGAAGATCTGCGGCAGATGGACCGCTTCACTTATAAGTATCAAGACCACAAGCTGGTGTGCTTGGCCTTAAAAGGTGTGGATGAAAATGGCAATGACAAGCCCATTCTATTGTCGGGCCCAATGGTTGATATTAATCTTCGCGGCGTAGCGCTCGTGCTTGGTATTAACGAAGTTAAGAAGATCGAAGTCGGTGACGAAATACAAGTCACATCGATTACGGATCAAGGACTTGAAATTCCCATTAAAGCTTGGGTGAGATCTAAGGTTCCCTACGACAAACACGAAACTCACAAGAAACTCGTTCGCGTGGGACTGCTCTTTGAAAATCTCCTAGAAACTGTAAGCTATAAATCAATTCAGTCTATAGTTGAAAAGAAGCAAATTAAAATTAAGGGTCTAGACGTCGAGGGCTTTAATGGCCTAGATCCCGACGAGCAGGAGCGAATAATCGCGACCTTGGAATACACTGATAAGAAACTCGCAATTTCGATTAGAGAAAATCTTGAAGTTATCTATCGCCTGCGCTTTCTCACCAGTCAGATGAAAAAAGAGCTCTTCTTGCGCTTTGATAACGCTCTCTTTGCCACCGCCCTTAGACTCTGCACCAAAGAAATTATTCTCGAACTCTTTATTGAGCTTACCGACAATTTGCGCAAGGAAATGCTCGAACTACTTGCCGAGCCAAAGCCTTTGTCTGCAATTGAGAAGGCCCAGAGCAAGGTCATTAAAGTAGTGCGCGAAATGGAGTCTAACGGAGAGCTGGTTCTCGATCCCGTTGGCTATGTCAAATATGTCTGATAGGATGAGCGCACTCTAACGCTCAACTAGGACTACCCATGAAATACCTACTCCTTTCCCTGTCAATGATGGCCAGTGTGTTATTGAGTGCCAAGGCCAGTGAATGTACTTATAAACTTAAGGATATCGACGCCTGTGCCACCCTTAAGTGGGAACTTGGTCCAAAGTATGGCATTTTCTCTAAGGCCATTGTGACCTTAAAAAATAGTGTTGGAGCTGTGCCCACAGACCTTCCGAAGCTTGATATTTATCCATGGATGAAAATGGAAGGTGGCCACGAGCACGGCGCCCGTGAAACTGTCATCAAAGAGCAATCACCTGGAGTCTATGAAGTAAGCATGATCCATTTGATGAAGATGCCAGGTCACTGGGAACTTCGCATTAAGAAAGTTGGCACTAAATCAAAAGACGATGCCCTGGTCTCGCTTCCTATAGAAATTAAATAGCCGGAGCACTCTCTAAAAGTCCTGCAAGGGCCTGTGAGATAATTGTCTTAAATGCATTAAAGACTTTAACGTAATTGCCGTGGGCATAGCGCCCCTCCATTCTGTGCACGATCTCGGTTGCGGCGTGAGGATCAAAGTCACACCTGTAGAGTTCGCTGATAAAGTCGTGACAGAGAATAAAGACGCAGACAAGTGGAGAAACCTGCGCAGCAGAGAGTCCTCTTGGAAAGCCCTTACCTTCCACATTCTCGTGGTGCTGAACGATGATTCCCTCCACCCCAAGAGGGAAGCCTCCTGAATCCTTAACCATCTTTGCGGCCACTAGTGGATGCTGATGATAGGCGAGTACTTCCTCGGGTGAAAACCTTCCGATCTCACTACTCTCAAGATCTGTGATCATGGCAAGATCAGGATCTTTGAGAGTTATATCGTGAAAGAGAGCTGCGTAGCAGAGCTTTTCAATCGTCTCACTGGTGTGCCACTGCAATTCCTTTGAAATAAAGGCGCATAGGCAACTCAATAAATAACTGTGGTCATACAAGTAATCTTTGCGCTCTCTAAAATTCTTAAAGAGATCAAGTAGTCCGCGGTTGCTCTTTTTTACGGTGGTATTAACTACAAAGTCACAGTACATATTAGACATCTTCACCGCACTTTCACTAATGCCAACTGAAGTCACTAGGTCCTGAAGGAGTGCATGAGTTTGCCTTACCATGGCTTCAGTAGTAAGTGTGCTCCCCTCAGTATCGATGAGTCCCAGAAATGGCATTGAACCCAATCTTGAACCAAAGCGCTCAAAGTCGGCCTTTGAAATGTAGAGATGACTCTGTTTTTTGTTGGCGTACTTTTCAATAATGTCCTTATCGTAGTAGTCGCCGCCATGGATAATTTTAACAAACTTATGAGCACTTAATCTCAAGTAGATATCGCAGTCAGTGTGATTAAAGCGCCAGAAAAAAGAAATCCTCACTCTCGAGTAATTCTCATCGAGAATTTCACGCCCGCTCTTTTGCATAAAGACGCGTGGATTCACCACAGCGCGAAGCAAATCTTTTAAGGACTCTAAATCTTTAGGTGGTGCACCCACTGCCACACTTTTTGAACTAAGTGCAGACAGACGAGGAAGATCTTTTTCTGTAGCGAGAATTAGGCAACTCTTAAGACTTTTGTAGTCTGCAACAAAAGCCTCTGTTGCAGCTGGACCAGTTTGATTGCCAATAATGATGATATCAAAGCTCTGCGGATTTCCCTCAGGCGGTGAGAGAATTTCTCGCGCACGCGCAAGTTCAAGAGCAAAAACAATCTCACAATCTGGCAGGATATTTTCCAAATTGAGTGTAAGTTGTTGACGATAGGAATCATTCTGTTCGACGAGGAGTATTCTCATAGTTAACCATTATATGTGACCTAGCGTTTACGTCAGTAGGAAAAATATTATTTTACTCCTCCTCGACATTTCCAGACTTGGCATTGAGGGAGCACTTGAGTCAGACTATGATGAAGTAATTTATTTAAGTAATTGGATGGAATAATGACTCTCCTTCTCAAACAAATATTTGGTCTTCTCAAACTTCTCAACTCTGACACTGGAACCAATCAAATTGCCGCAGGAGTGGCAGCAGGATTCATTCTGGGCATGTCTCCGATGCTCTCACTGCAGGCCATCATTCTACTTGTCCTATGCCTCTTTCTTCGCATCCAACTTGGGATGATGTTTATTAGCGCCTTTTTCTTTAGCTTCATTGCCTTCCTCCTCGATCCCGTCTTCGATCAATTCGGAAGAATGATTCTTGAAATGGCCGCGCTCCAATCACTTTGGACAACCCTTTACAATCTCCCTCTTGTTCCCTTTACAAGATTTAACAATTCAATTGTCATGGGCGCTGCCATAGTTGGGGCCGTGCTCTTTCCCTTTATCTTCATCTTCTCTAAGCATCTAGTTCACCGCTACCGCGAGGTCGTCGTAGCGCGCTTTAAAGACACTAAATTCTGGAAGGCCGTTAAAGCAACGTCCCTCTTTCAATGGTATTACAAATATGACAAGTTCTACGGCTAACGAAACAAGCAAAGTAAAGAAACCAAAAAAGAAAGGCCCTATAAGGTTTGAGTTAATTATTCCAGTACTCATCGTGCTTGGACTTTTCTACGGCTATTTTCACTTCTTCTTTGACCGCCACCTAAAAAGCGCTATCGAACATTTTGGCTCGCGAATGCATGGGGCAGAAATCAATATTGCAGATCTTAATACTTCGGTTTTTGATCTCTCCCTAATTATCTCTGGTCTTGAGGTCACTCATAAGAAAGACCCAAGTCTCAACATCTTCGCATTTAATGAACTCAAATTCGAACTTACTCTCGATGCTATTTTGCGAGGAAAAGTGGTTGTCGATCAAGCAAGCCTCGAGGGAATTAACTGGCTTTCTAAAAGAAAGTCCCCAGGCAAGCTCTATCCCGCCGAGGACAATCAAAGCACCGCTCTCAAAGAGGCAAGTGAGCAGGTCTTAAGCTCAGTGAAAAAACAAACTGGTGGTAGCGCTCTGGGCGACGTGGCCGAAGTTCTCTCTGGGGTTGACCCAGGTGATCAGCTCGATCAAATCAGAGGCGAGCTTGAAAGTGAAAAGAAAATCAAAGCGCTTGAGGCCGAGCTTAAAGAAAAGGAAAAACAGTGGAAGGAGCGCATCGATTCTCTAACCAATAAAGAAGAACTAGAGTCTCTTAAAAAGCGCGCTAAGGAATATAAATTTGATAAGAAAGATCCTATTGGCTCAGTTAAAAAGGCCAATGATCTTTTAAAAGATGCCAAGAATAAAGTTGAAGACTTTGAGCGGGCCAGTAAAGACTTAAAGTCTGATGTGGCCAAATACTCTAAGACCATCGAGCAAGTGGACAATTGGATAGAGGATGACATTAAGGCGCTAGAAGATCGCCTAGGTATCCCTTCAGTCGATATCGAAGATGTGGGTCTAGATGTCATCGCCGACATGGTCGGAGTGAACGCGGCCGAGCTTAGAAAGTATGTCGCCCTTGCAAGAGAGTACATGCCGCCAAAGAAAGACCCTGCGCAAAAGCAAAGTGAAAAACTCATCCCACCTGCTCGCGGAGAGGGGATTAATTATAAATTTCCAATCACCACTGGTTACCCAACATGGTGGCTTAAAAATATGTCTCTCACTTCAAGTGGCAAAGGGGGCGACTATAGTGGGGAGCTCACTGGAGAGCTAAAGGACCTGAGTTCTGACCCAGCTATTACCAAGCGGCCAACTACTTTTAAGGTAACTGGAGATTTCCCAAGACAAAGTATTATGGGCATTAACCTCTCAGCGGTGCTCGATCACACGAAAGTTCCGGCGCGAGACCAACTCTCTCTCAAGGTCGCGAGTGCTCCAGTTAAGAAAATATCTTTTTCAAAGAGCGAAAAGCTCACGGTCGCTCTAGATGAGGGAAGTGCCCGCAATGAATTTGATGTCAACATTGTCTCTGATGACGTCACCCTCACCTATGCCGCTAGTATTGACTCCCCCAAGTGGATTGTAGAGTCACCGAAGAAGGAGATTAGAGAGAATCTCACACCAATTCTCACTTCAATTCCAAGTGTGAATATTCGCGCCCAGGCCAGTGGAAAGTGGGATGAGCTCAAGTGGTCTCTCAGAAGTAATATCGGACCTGAAATCGCCAAAGGTGTGAAAAATCAAATCAATGCCAAAGTAGCTGAGGCAAAGGCCAAGGTTGAAAGGATCGTAAAGGAAAAAGTAGAGCCTCAAAAAGAGAAGATTAAGCGAGAGATCGCCAAGGCACAGGCCGAGATTGATAAATTGATTGGCTCTAAGAAGTCTGAAGTGGAGGGCGTGAGCAACCTCGCCACCAAAGATGTCGAAGGTGCAAAGGGCGAAAACTCTGTAAATAAAGAAGTCGATAAGGCCGTAGATAAGCTCAAAAAGAAATTCAAAATTAAATTCTAGGCAGCTATCTGCCCTTCACTGATAAGTGCCTTAGGCAGGGTAATCACAAAGCATGTGTGCCCTTGCCTAAGCTCATAGAAGAGTTTCCCTCCCATAGACTCCACCATTTTTGCTGACAATGTGAGCCCGAGACCAGTGCCTTTGCCCAACTCTTTAGTCGTGTAGAAGGGAGTGAAGAGCATTGAGAGCACCTCTGAGGGAATTCCCAAACCACTATCCATAACACATATTTCTAACATTCCATTCTTGCGACCTCGAAACGACACCTTTACCCATCTCTCTGGCAAGGTACTAACGGCGTCGCGAGCATTATTAATAAGATTCACTAATACCTGAAGGAGATGGGTAAATTGAATATGAAGCTTTTGATCGGTGGATAAATGCACGGTTAAATCTAATTTCACGTCACTCAGTCTAAGCGAGTACTGACACAGAGTTTCGACTTCTTCCCAGATCGTTGTGAGCTCAAAACTCTTGCCGACCTCATGATTGTCTTGATGAGATATGGATTTCAGAGATCTAATAATATTGTTAATTCTATTGATTGCTTCATCACACGAGCCGAGAATGGCACTATAGTCACTCGTCTTCGAACTCTCTTTTTCTAGTCGTCGTCTAAGTACCTGAAGATAGCCTTTTAATATTGCCACTGGATTATTAATTTCATGGGCCATACCAGATGACATCTCCCCCAGACTTGCAAATTTGGCCCAAGAGGCAAGTCTAAGTTCTTTATCCTCCATCTTCTTGGCAATCCTCTTTCGATCAAAGGAATAGGAGAGAAGGAAGATTAGAATACTCACCAAAGGAAAGAAGTAATTAAAGCGAGTGAAGCTATTATCCCCAAGTACTTCAGCTCTCATCCCTAATGTCTGTGGGACGTCATAAACTTTTAAGAGTGTAATTACAATCACTAGTGCGGCCATGTGCAAACAGGCCAGCAGAGTTTTGCGGTTATCGGTGTAGACCAATGTGTAGAGAGCTGGGATGACCATCCAAAGAAGTGTAGAAGCTGGCATTCCATCGTGGAATAAGAGCCTGAAGCAAAAAACGGTTTGAACACCTAGAGCAATTGAGAAGACAAAATTTGAGCTTGCCTCAATAGTCCTTGCTTTCATATAGAATGGAAAAAGTGCCAAGGGTACTGCCGCGGCCACGCCAATGAAGACTGGAAACAGTTGTTCACGATAACTAGATTCTACGATGAGTTGGACAAGGCCAACTAAGGCAGTCAGACTCACCATTATTGAAAAATAGCGCCTGGAAATCTTATCTTCGAGATAGCGGTAACTCTTATGCATAAAGCACTTATCGAGTTATTAGATATTAGATTCAGTTAATTTTTACTCGAATTAACTTAAAAATTCTAGAGAATGTTTAGAGATCTTCAAGCAAGACTTGTTCACTCGCCCATAGAGGATCGCGCTCACTATTCTTCCACAACGACTCTAATTGATTCCAATTATCTTCCCCAGCAGAGGCCACAAAACGCTCATTGGAGAACTCTGAACGAGTTAGCTTAGATCGGCTAATTACTTCTGAGCTATGATCTAGGCTTCTGGTTTGTTCGTAGAATTGATAGTCATCTGGCGAAAAATCAACAACTTCACTAGCGCTAACGGCCATTGATATTGAAGTAAGAAGAATCGCTGAAATAAAAGTTTTTGAAATTTTACTAAGCATGAAGGGGCCTCCTCGCCTGAGAACTATTCTATCATAGCAAAAGCAGTCTTGGCTTTGCAGACTCGGCAAGAAACAGCGCTTGTCACACGGACATTGTGATTGCAATTACCTAGAGGCCAAAGAGCGAGGTATCCCCGACTCCATCCCTCAACAACTCAGGGGCTCCAGAGACGAAGGAAATAATTGTTGAGCTTCCAACAAAGTCAATTTCACCTGGGTCAATGATCATATCGATCTTGCCGCCAAGCTGCTCTTCAATGAGAAGCCCATAAACCTCAACACCCTCGGGAGCAACAATATGTTCTTCAGTTAAGTGGGTTGAAATCAAAGCGTTACCAGTCACTTCAACCAATTGAGACACGAGCATAGAGGGAACAAACCTCATTCCCACCTCGTGGTCGCTCTTAGAAGCTTTGAGGGCCTTTGTAATGGGCTTGAGTGCTTGAAAGATAAATGTGTAGTGCCCTGGGACTGCCTTCTTTAAAAGGCGAAAGACAGGGTCGTCTATGAAGGCGACTTCACTGGCGCGTGAAATGGTGTCGCACAAAAGGCTGTAGTGCTTGGAGCGCTCGGCGCCTTTAAAACGGTAAATATTCTCAACGCCCTTCTTACTAAATGGATCGGCAACCACCACCCAATTAGTATCAGTGGGCAGACAAACTAGCCCGCCTTCTTTCAAAACGGCAGCAGCTTTTTTGAGTACGCGATCATCGATACTTTCAGGAATTACATATTCAATCATGGGCCAATTATCGCAGGGAATAGCTTAAAGCTTCAAGGCTTATTTTTGAGCGAGCATTTCCTTGGCGCGCTCGAGTTGAGCTGGATCTTTGCCCTTTCTAATATAGTATTTTAAATAGAAGTTGTCGGGCTCTCCGAGGAAGAATTGCGTCTGACCCAAAAGGAATGTCCAAGGTAGACGATTCTTTGTCTGTCTAAGTTTTCGTCTAAGAATTGCCCTAAGCGTATAGAGCATGGCCTCTTTCTCAGTTGAGAGAATTCCATGGGGGCTTTGAATGCGGCCAGTATTTTCCACAATCGACTTGAGAGTCGCAAAATTTAGAGCGCTCTCTTCTCCCAGAAGTTTCACTGCCTCTTTCCATGTTTGCACATCAAATTTGCCCGGGCTCTTCTCAATATCTTCAAGCGCGAGCTTCACATCAGTCTCAGTGGTGCTAGGGCTCGCTCCGTAGCGCTCCAATTTTTCAATGAGGCGCTCCTTATGTGTTGGGGCTTTCTCAAGCGCAAAGGCAGTGCTGAGAAAGAATAGGCAAGGAATGTAAAGCACAAGTAAAAATGATTGCATCCTCCCATGCTAGGAGCATTCACCTCTAGGCAAAAGACGGAAAATTTTTAAAGAGCAAAAAAAAGGGGACCATATTGGTCCCCCTCTTTTCAAATTCTAGGTTCTTAGAGATTCATCGCATCGAGATTCATAAAGTCAGGAACGAGCTCGTCGTCGTATCCACCAACTTCAAGACCTTGTGGGTGTTGGTAACCAGAAACAAGACCAAGATCGATATAGAACACACCAAACATATTATTTGACTCTACACCGTATACGTTTCCAGTATTTCCAACTTTTCTCTCAAAACGCCCGAGATCTTCACCTGGAGTAAACTCCACTTTATCTGGGTGTTGATCAAAGAAGTAACTTCCTTCTTCAATAACTTGATCAGAACTTACACCGGCCTTAAGAACTGACTCGCGCCCTGGAGAAAGAGTTCTATCCTTTGTAAGAATATAATCAAAGCGACCTTTTTGATCAGTATAGCCAGCAAGCGACTTGTCGTAAGTGTCTTCAAGGGCGTAGATCTTAATGATCGGAGTGCCTACTGGAAGATGTTCTCTTAAGAAAGAAATCGCCTCATTATCAGTTCTAGAACAACCGTGTGAACGTGGAGCAGTCACAAGGTTTGGCATAAACTTCTTGGCGTTAAGAATAAACTTATCTTTATCCTCACCCCAACCAATAGTTCCATGGGTCCACTGAGCAAAAGCATTTGGACCAACAAGAGCAGTATACCAACCAAAAGCACCACGCATAACACCTGGTTTTTCACCATCTACTTCTGGCATATATTTGTTTCTTAGCCATGTGAGAAAACCCTTACCTGGCTTAGGAACATCTGGATAGCTTGGATCATACCAACGCGGATATTGGCTCTTGCCATCTTCATAGAACTTCGTCCAACCGATAATTCTAAAAGAACCAAGCCAAGTCATTTCTTCGCGGCCTTTATTTTGCTCACCCACGACCATGTTGGTTTCCATGATCATCTTGTTAGGACAAGAGTTGTCAGCACAAACTCGCTCATAAACGCGAAGCTTTTCAGTGGCCACGTTTTGAATCACAAAGTACTTGCCTTTGAATTCTTTGTAGCTGAGCTTTTCCTTCTCGAGAAACTTCAATGAGACAAAGTACTTCTCAGCACTTTCAATCTCATTCTTTGTCTCAACGATCTCTACTTGCACGTAGTCGTTCTTAAGAGCATCTGAGCTCCCAATCACACGAACTGCATCGTTGCGGTTAAGACGGCCAAGCACGCGGCCGTTCTCATCTGCAGTACGCACATTAAGACCGTTGGTGTTTACGTAGAAGATTTGGCCAACAGTGACTTCAGAGCGAGAAGCGAGAGCGCCACTAACTACAGAAGCATTTGCCGCCGACTCATCCTTCTGGCTCATACAAGCTGAGGTTGAGGCCAAAACGGCTAACATCGTCAATAATTTCAATGACTTACCCATAAATTCCCCTTCATCATTGAGTGATCACTTCAAAAAAGTGATGGTTTTTAGTTTAAGCGAGAGCGACGAGACAATATCGCAGTGCAAAACTCGTTGCAGCAAGATTCAGTTGTCAGGGTAATTTTTACGGCCATAACAATTACTGGGTTAGGAACAATAACTTTCGTGAAGCCGCATTGCATCATAGAATGTGGCAAAAAAAGGCAATTCAGACCACAAACCAGGTAAACGGGGGAAGTGATGAAGGGGAAAGTAATGAAAAAGACAGCCATGACTAGTTTAGTGGCCATGCAGCTACTAGGCCTGATGGGCCAAGGGGCCATGGCCAATGATCGAATTCCACTAGTGGATAAAATTGTAATTACAGTAAATCCGCAGGCGAGTATCTCGGGTCCAAAATTTCAAGACCGCAGCGGACACAAACAATACGGAGAGCAGATCGTCTCTCTAATTCTCGATGAAGCCCACAAGAAGGCCAAGTCATACCTAGAGTATGGTGACTATAAGGGCTACTACAGTTTTATGATCCTCGCTCTCACCGTTCCTCTCCAAGAAGGTCTCTATATTCACTTTAGAGATGTAGAAAATGATAAAGGCCTCTGCGATCCTTATATCAACGAGGGAACGATTATTCGCGATAAGAACTCTAAGAAAACTTATGAGATCTTTCGTCAATATCTCAAGGGTGGATCAACTCCATTTATCGCTGATTGCGATAAAGTGAGAAATCAAGATCGCCTCACCCAAATGATGAGAGCTGGAAAAGATGCAAGCGACATGGGAATTATGCAAGTGTCACTTCGCTGGCACTACCCAGAATTCTTTGCCAAAGGAAAAATGAGTGACGTGAGAAAGAGCATCAACTACGGAATCAATCACCTCTACAAAGGCTTCCGTCCAGTCTATGCCAACTCTACAAAGTATCCTTGTTTGAGTGAGTCTTCAGGAATTTCCTACGAGGGACTCATCCGCGGAATTTGGGCCGGTCAGTATAATTCAGGCAACACAAAGGTTGAGTCGATTTGCCGCTGGGCCAATCCAAACTCGCCTTATAAGGCCCATGACATTCACTTTAAAAAGAATCTCGACAAGGTTCTAAGCAGTGCAAAAAATGGCCAGATCAGCGTGCTTGAGGGCTTTGACGTAGAGATTTCTGGCAAATTTCAAAATGCACTTGAAGAAATTCTTACCAACTACAGCACTGGTAGCAACGCTCGCGGAGCGCTTGATCAAGTGCTCGCGCGCGCTCAAAACATTTAAGTCTTTGTAAACCAGGAGTGGACAGATTTCCACTCCTGGTTCATCCTTGAGTCTATGACTCAAAAAACTCAAATCATTCTGGTCTCTTCACTTGCTGTGGCCATTGCGCTGGGATCATACTTCTATTTTCAAAACTCAGAAACTCCCACAGAGATCTCGGCGACTGACTCTCAGCAAGCAACGACTGAGGCAAATGAATTAGAAATAGGAAGCGCTGCCTTTAATAAAGATATTGAGAAAATTGAGAAAGTTATTGCGCCAAAAATGGCCGCCAATAATTCAAAAGAAGCCGCTAATCAATGGCAAAGCCTTAAGGACTTCACTAAACCAATCGACGAAATTGTCACTGAGGCCAGCGCCTCTGAACTTAAAGTACAGGTTAAGCAAAAAGCCCCGGCAATTATGGAGTGCCTCAAGCGTGATCTCTGCGGCATGACTAAAGATGGCCCAGAGGACACCTACTTTGACGATCTTCACACTCCAGGTCACGCTCTGCTCGAGCGACTCTTTGAAGCCAATTTTGAATTGCAGCAACTCACCGGAGAGGGAGCGCTTAGTACTGAGGAGCTACTTGAAGCTTTCAGCGACACTAATGAGACGATTCAAACCCTCGCCCTAGAAACCTACCTCGCCCCGGGAGCAACGCCCGCGAAAGTTGCAGAAGTGCTGGCCCGCGAGTCCTCTTTTGCTGGCGACGGGGCGGCCAAGCTCTATCAAATTCTACTTGGAACTGGTGGACTCGCCGACGACACCAGAGCTGAGGTGATCGAGCGCCTCTCGCGCAAACTTCTAGAGTCCGACCCTTTTACACATATCGCCATTGCTGAGTCTCTGCAGCAACTAAATCTCTCCCCGAGTGAAGCGGAGCAGTTAATGCCAGCGCTGTGTCGTTTTTCCACAGACAATGACAATCTTCAGAATTGGTACGTTGTACGCCACCACATGAAGGCCATTGGCCTTTCACCGGATCAATGCGGCTCTTACTAAGACAACTTGCACCAAAAATATCTGGCCAAAAAAACCTACGACGCTTCTCTCACTAGTCGTAGTTTCATTGACCTTTTAACCGTCTCTTTCTAGAACTCCCCTTAGGTGAAAATTAATTGGGAGAACACATGTACTTTACGAATTCACTTTCTTGCATGGCCGCAGCACTTCTACTCAGTGTGATGCTTTTTGCTGGCAGCGCCAGTGCATCTGTGTGGATTGATTCCAACGACTGGGACGACTACTACGAAGAACAGTACGCCAACTGGATTGGAAGTCACGAAGTCTATGAAAAAATGTTTGTGGATTCGAACTCTCCCTACTCCGGAATCCGCGCCGATTGCGCCGACGCCGCCTACGCCCTACGCGCGATTTTTGCCTACGAAAACTCACTCCCTTTTGCCATCAACGATCCCTCAGGTAGTCGCAGCGGCAGAACGATTAATAATCGTTTGAGTAAGTGGGATCATATCCGCTCGGGCGCCAAAAGAGTGGTGGCCATGATCAATACGATTGGCGATAGCGTGGGAAGTGAGAACCTCTCACACTATGATACCTATCCAATTAAAATTAAGAATATCCGCGCTGGAAATATTTTTAGTTATAAAATTGAAGCGCGTTTTGGAAAATTCATTCGCCACGTCTACAACATCAAGGGCATCAACCCTGTTGGCACATTTGATACAATCTACTCAACACAAGCAATCGCCGACAAAGGTCTTCCCATGACTCGTCGTCGCGATAAAGAATTTATCAATGCCCCTCACCAGCCTTGGGGTTTTCGCGCCTTCAAATGGCCCCGCCACGTGACCGTAAGTTCAAATAATCTCCCTTCCCATTACGAAGTAAGTGATGAGCAATTCAATCTTGTCGGCCGACTTGGAACTGATGGTTTTTTTAAATACGTAAAGAGAGCTGTCTCAACAATTAATGAAACACCCGAACAGCAAATGCGTCGCGCTTTTAACAACGTCTGTGAGGAATCCATCGCACGCATTGAGTACGTCAATCAGGGTCTGGCCCACATGCGCTCAACTGGTGGTCGCTGTATGGACTACGCTGAATACGATGCCTACTCGACTCCCTCGCGCGACTCAACTCTTAAAAAGACATTTGAGAGATTCAAAGAAGTCTACGATGACCTCGCCCTCACCGGTGAGATTGCCGAAGTCACTCCAAATATCATGCTTGCCGCTCAGACGGTCTTTGATGGCCATGGGCTAGAGCTCTCAGAACTTCGCGATATGTGCTCTATTAATTACCGCCCAGGAGTTTCAATTGACCTCGCAACTCTCTGGTACCGAATTAAAAATAACCGACTCTCTTCTCACCCTAATGACATCGTCGAGCTTCGCTGGGGGGAAAAAACTTCCCCACAAACGAGATGCAGACGCTGGTATTAGCATAGTTAAGCCTCCTTTAAGGAGGCTTTTTTTTTATCTTAAAAGCTCGGGTTAAAGCTCACTAAACCTTTCACCGAATAATTCTTCATACCCACTAACGATGGATATTGGTATGAAGAAATCGGTTAACCCCCTAGGGATCATTATCACTCTCTCCTCAGTGTTGTTCTTTGAACTCCAAGAGGCCAAGGCCGGATCACTTTTTCGATCTGTTGGCCGCGAAGAAACTCCCACGACTCCCGCGCCTGCGCCCAAACCCATTGAGGGTCCAGATGCTCCAAGCATTCCCGAGGGTGCACTTGATAGACCCATTTCAGAGACTCATCCTGATCAAGAGAGCTTTGATCTCTTTAGCGAAGTTGCCCATACAGCGATGGAGCAAATTGATGATCGCTATAGTTCGTACCGCGAACTCTTAAATCCCAGACTCGTCGACAGCGGCAATACTGTTGATACCTGTGATGAGGCGCTCGCAACTCCAAACACATTTGGCGAGCGCATCTCCTACTATATCTATCAACACTCAAAACCCAGAAGACCTCACGTGGATGTGATCGCATCATACTATGGCATTTCAAGTTCACGCGAGCGCCATAGTCCAGTCTCTCTTCAGTCGCATCCAATGTGCAATGTATCTAAGAGCTCGCTCACTAAGACGCTTAAGAGTTCTTCACGCGTTCCTTCTAGTACAGTCATTGCCCAGATGAATGAATGGGTTGATCGCTACAATACTTACCGAGCTGGTGCTCTAAAAGGGGACACTGACTCTCAAGTGGCACTTCTTAGTCATTGGAGCAAATTTATGGGTTGCCTCGCCTACCAAGAGTCACTGACAAGTGCCGATAGCTCTAAGTCAGAATCAGTAGCGAGAAAGTACGCGCCTTCAAATTACCGCAAACCAGCGGGTGTGAAATTCTATGAAGACCCCTACCAAGACGAAGTAAGCAGACTCAATATTGGCCTCTTTCAATTCACTCCCAATTCAAGTGGAAATATCGGGGCATGCGTTCGCCACTGGAATGAACTCTACCCAAGCTGCAAAGTGAGTACGAAGGCCTCTAGGGGAGATCTCATTCATCACTTTGGCTCTGGTGCTCAAACAATGAATGCATTTTGTGGAGTTAATAAGATCGTGCAGAGCTTTGCCATTCAGGTGAACACTTCTAAGAGCGTCTCCACTCACCCCGATAATCAAAGTGGGGCAAGCATGAGACCTGCGGCCTCGCGCTGTGTGAGCCCATTCTTCTACTCTGGCTATAGCTACAATCACTTTGGCCCACTGATGAATTCGACGGGCTCAAATCTTGCGGGCCTCATGGCCTGCGCCCTTAAGTAGATTCAGTAAATTAGGCACCGCTTAACGCGGTGCAATTTTCTATTTTTCACACCTAACTCATTGATATTGCGATTTTTCCCACCTGAGAGCTGGTTTATGGCACAATGCGCGCAATTGACCTAACCACCAATAACCAAGAGGTAATTATGCTCTCAAAGCGATTACTAGCGCCCGCTCTCATCCTAGGCGCAGTCGTGGGGCTTCAGCTCCCGCAAACCGCAAATGCCCAGTGGTTCAATGCCTTCAATAGCGACAGCACTGAATCAACAAGGGATAACTTTAAGCCAATCAATGTCGACTCGCGAGTAGCGAGCAATACTGTAGGAGTGCGCCTATGGGACTACTGGAAGTATCTTCCAAAAGTTGTTGAAGATCTCGCTAACGTTGAGGCCGCTCTTTCAAAGTCGCCAGAGAGATTTCTCGGCACGCAAGTAAAAGAAGTCTACAACCTCTTTCTAAGATCAGGGCCAACAGTCTCTGGCCAAACTTATAAACTGCCACTGACCTACTTTATTCGCGACGGGGCGGACGTGCTTCGCTTTGTAAAAGTAGATATCATCTACACTAGCTCAGCTGACATGAGAGCGATTCCAAGAGGATCAGTTCTTCTTTCAAGTACAAACTTTCGCGTGGATGTGGCCCTAGTTGATCGCAAGGCGATTGTCTCTGATAGCGCAAATGATATTACAATGGTCTTCCCACTTGGAGTGGGATCATTTGATGTTGGCGTTCTTCACGATAGCGTCTCGCTACTTACTCCTCGCTTTGAAGAGGGCTATCTCGACAAGAGAACGCTCATCTACAAAAGAGAGAAGCCACGCTACTATGCCGATAAGCCATTCATCCGCATTACAACGAAAAGAGATGATCTTGAGGCAGGCTGGACAGGAATTGGTTTTCACGCACAACCAAACCTCGCCACCTTTGTGCGCGCCTTTGATAGTCACGGCTGTATGAGAATGCAATTGGCCGACCTCTACACTCTCTACTGGATTGTTGAAGGTTCACCTCGCCAGCAAACGCCTGTGAGTGTTTCGTATCACATGGACACTGAGCTTAGTCACCCATTTCCTAAGCGCGATATGCCTTGGAGACAGGTGAACAATATCGGTTCAGATTCGGCCCCGATGTACAACCTCGACCGCGATGGACTCACTGAGGCCGTGCTCGAGTGGAAATATGAAGCGCCAATTGCTGAGCTCGTTGATCAAGCCGGTGACAACTACCACGACCTCTATGACTACGATATGGATTGGAGAGAAAAAGAGCGCATGGCGCGCCATGAGCAAATGTGTCGTGAAAAATTCCTGGGTACTAAAGAGCTCACTACTCAAAAGCTCTTTGGTATTGGCAGAAGTCGCGACCAACGCGACTATGAAAAGTGTGTGAAAGATGGGCGCAGATCAGTTGATCTAGGGGACCGTCTCTACCGCTTTTGGGTTCATTAATTTTTCTACAGGCCTTCGCAATTTCTTGCGGGGGCCTTCCCAAAATCTCTAGCTCGCGATGAACTCGCGAAAATAGACGAGCATAAATCCCATCAATGTTAGAGCGAATGTACTGGTAAAAAGAAGATTACGTGCAGTATTGGGGGCCTTTTTGGCCTGGGGTTTCGGGTAATCATTCATAGATGAAAAGGGTGCCTCCTCTAAGGACTCAGTCTTAAGAGTAGCCTCAAGCGGCGAACTCAAAAAACCTTATTCATATTATCTGCTCTTCTGGGCCTTCTTACAAGGCTTGATCAGAAGATGTTAGACCAGTTCGTAAATTCAGCTATTTGAATGTGTCTAAAAGGGCGACAGGGCCGTAAAAATGACCAGGTCCCGGTGAAACGGCCACGGGGGCGTGAGATTATCCCAAAAAACAAGACAACAACCCCGGTTTGTAACCAAGGATAGACACATGAAAAAGTCACTCATCGCTCTCTCACTTCTCACTGCAATCTTCTCAGGTCAGTCATTTGCTGACGACTTCCAAAACATGATGGATCAAAATCAATTTGGAAAAATTGAAGCCGTTATGATTGGCTCAATTGAAGATCGCGCTGACGCCCTAGAGAAAGTTGTACTTAGAAAAGAAGTTAACTTTGAAACAGATGACCACACTGAAGGTAAAATCTTTGCCGCTATGGTTACGACAGTCCTAAGCGACATCTCTGAAATTAGATCTAAACTCTCAAATGTCAGCGGTGATGAAATTGACGCCCTAGACATGCGTATGAAAGAGCTTGAGAGCATCGTTGCAGAATTCTAAACTTGAAAAGACAGTTATCGTGATTTAAAAATGGGACCCAACAAGGGTCCCTTTTTTATGAAAAAAAACAAATGGCTTCTCGCCCTCACTATCGCTGCACTTATTCTCGTACTCTGGTGGTTGCTGGGAAAGAAGGAAGTTACTAAGCCACTTATTAAAGGGCCAGCTCCCTCAATTGTGAGCACTCCCTCACCTACCGCCCAGACCAATAGGACAACCGCCAATCCCGCAGTTCAAAGCAATGATCCTTGCACAGTTCAATTAATTGAAATTGCCAATCAATACCCGCTTGCAACTTTAAAGTCCAACCACGCCTCTGAGCTTCGCATGCGCAATAAGCACCTGCAAGTCGATGGTGAGATCTACCGACTGAGACAATTCTACGATGACGGCGATGAAGGCGAGCGACTCACCTATCTTGTCTATATCGAAGATGCCGATGAATTTGCCACCATCATTGAACGCTCACCCTATAAAAAGGGAAGCAAGTATCTCGAACTTGAAAAGAGAAATGCTCAAATCCTCTTTGAAGAAGAGGCCTACTCGGTTGAGGACCTCTACATGCACTATCGCAATGGCAAATTAATTCGCGCCGCCGGAAGCTTTGCCAACTCTCACCTTGAATGCGCCCTATAGAGGGAGTAGACTTTAAGAAAAAAAGGAAGAAGCTGTGGCACTACTGGCCTTTGATTTAGGTGGGACAAGTCTACGAGCGGCGCTCTATGATAAGAATGGAGTAGAGCTTGGTTATTGGATGAGAAAGACCAGCGAGTTCTCCTGCGCCGAAGATGCCTTCGCCGCGGCAGTGAGCGCGCTCTCTCACCACCCCATTAAAAAGTGTGCTGTCGGTGCTCCGGATATCGATATCTCAACGGGCCAAGTTCGCGCCCACAATCTTCCCTGGCCGCACTTTAATATTTTAGACATTCTCTTAGAAAAAACTGGCATCACCGCCCAGTGCTTTAACGATGCCGATCTTCAGGCACTGGCCTTGGCCACCACAATTTCAGATGAAGCCAGCGCTATCGTGTTCACACTCGGCACCGGCGTTGGGATGGGGGTCATTGAAAAAGGACATGTCGTCACCGGAGACTTTGGCACCGAAGGGGGCCATCTCTATATCGGAAGCGAGCGCCCATGTCTCTGCGGTGGCACCGGTCACCTCGAAGGACATCTAGGTGGAGCGGCCATTCTTGCTAGCGCAAAGGAACTTGGTTTTGATGCTCCTAGTATTGGCCCCCTGGCCGAGCTTGCTCGCGCTGGAAATCAAGATCTACTTTCACTCTTTGATGAAATCGGCACGTACCTAGGAAAGGGAATTGCCAGTGCCACTTCCCTACTTGGAATTCCCCGAGTGATTCTTAGTGGTGGAGTTGCGAGCTCCAGTGATCTCTTTGTTGCGCGCGCGCGCGAAGTTGCTCTCAATTATATGTTTCCCGCCTACCGCGCTCATTTAAAAATTGAAATTGGCGAACTCCCAAGTGATCGCGTCGGACTTCTTGGCGCCTACCAGGCCATGAAGAAGAGCTCACGCCGCTAACGAGCAAATATTGCATCGCTTCCATCAAGTAACATCTGAGCTTATCCTAGAGAGATAAAAGAAAAAGTTTTATCAACACAATTCTTGGAGGCATGGATGCAAAAACTCCTGAACACGCTAAAGATTAGCGCCGGTTTAGCTCTTACATTTTCATGGATGAATTTAAGTGCAGCGACCCTACCTGAAATCAATCAACGCGACCTCGTCCCTAATGTCGCCTTAAAACCCACGACCTACCACATTGCCTATGAATCAAAGACAAGTTGTAAAGGTCGCTATAATGGCCGCACCTTTAACGGCACTGAAAGAAAAGAAATTCTCACTCCAGATGGCGACCTGATTGCCGAAGTATGCGCGCGCTACTATTACCGTCTGGCAATGGAGGGAACTGGTGTGCTCTCAGCGGCAAACGGTGGCCACACAGTTAATTGGAAGGCCGATTGGCGCTTTATTATTCTCAACAAGTGCGTTTACGGCCGTGGTGAGGAAGAGAAATGTCTACTCCCCTTTCACACCATCGCCGCTAATAACACGATTTACCCCGTCGGAACAATTCTCTATATCCCTGAAGTCGTAAATCGTGGAGTCACTCTGCCAAATGGCGAAAAGCACTCAGGCTACTTTGTAGTCAGAGACACTGGCGGGGCCTTTCAAAATGCTGGACCTGAACGTGTAGATCTCTTTGTGACTGACCAAGAAGATAATGATAATATTTTTATCAACAAAAATATTCACTACCCTAGAACATATCCAAGCTATCTCGTCATTGACGAGTCCAAAGAAAAGATAGAGGCCTACTTTAAAGCGAAGTATCCTTCGCTTTGGTAGGAGCATTTTTTATAAGCCGATTGACCAGCTCGATGACGACTGGTCTTTCGGCCCCAAACTTAGCCCCCATCAACTCGTCCCTGCAAGCAAAGTAAGTCTCAACCACCTGATCATAACTACTGTTTACGCCGCGATCTTTTAAGAGAGCAAGCGTATAGCGGGTCATGCGATCGATAAGTTTATTATTAGAGGGTCTGACATAGGTCATGATATTAGATTCAAAGCGACCAATACGCCCCATGATCAAAGTTGAATGAGCGTTAAGAAGCATTTTTAAGAGCATGATCTGAGTAAAGAGAGAGGCTCCAAGATCAAGGGTACACTTAACTTCTCCTAGCTCTAAATCAACTTTTGATGAATTCTTAGAACTAGAGATTTTAAAAGTGTGAAGCTTAGACTTCATCCCCTCTTCGATGAGGGCCTTGCGATAAAAAAGAGCATCACTTCCCACTGGAAAGCCTAGTAGCCTTGAGAGCCCCGTGCGCTCCTGTGTTTCACTCCATTCAAGTGTTCTCGGGCCACGACCCAGAAGGCGGGCCCAAGCCTCGCTCTGCTTGGCCTCTACATTCATTGATAGATAAGTCCATGAAGCATTGGGGTTGGGGTCGAGTCGGTTTTCAAAGCTTGTAAGACTAAAAGTTGGCGAGCGCTCTGTCGTATCGGTGAGGACAGTGAGACCAAAGTCTTCTTCGCAACGATAGACGCTAAACTCTCCTTGCTTATAGAGAGAGGACTCAAGCTTACAAATCTCAGTGAGCTGTTGATATGAAAGTGATTCAAAGCTCTGCTCAAAAGAGCGCCACCATTTAAGGCGCTCGCTCTCACTCAAAAAGCAAAGTCCCATACCCACACCAATCATGAGAACGGTGCTCGCCTGCAGGCGAGTACTTCCAGATAGCGCCATAGGACCACAAGTGAGATTTACTTTTTTAATTTGAGGATCTGTGAGTGTTAGGCGCGAGCGCTCAGTGAGTTCACAGAGAATATCATCAGGGTTGCAGTAGAAAAAGTAGGGCTTGTGCCTAGAGTGTTCACTCGCCCACTTAGTGGCGCCGATCACCCATGGAGTCTCTCCCCCTTCAGTAATTCCCACAAAGAGATCATTCTCACCAAAGCCAAGCTCCTCTAATTGCCGAGCACCATATTCAGGAAAATCTTCAAACTTTTCAATCGAAGCGATGAGGGCGACATCCCCGCCGGCCATCAGGGAGATGATTTGCTCAGGTTTGAAGGGAAAGTCAGAGCGCTCAGCGAGTCTACTGCAGAGAAACTCGAGTCCCAAGGAGAGCCTTCCAGTTGCACCACAGCCTCCAAGAAAGATGCGGCCACCACTTTTAAGGTGCTCCCTCGCGTAGTTAAACCACTCCATTAATGTGGGGGCAGGAGTTTTAAAAATGCCGAGGGCCTCTCGGTCAATTTCTTTAAATAAATCAAAAGCCGCGCCCAAATTACTTTGGGCGAGCTCTGCTAATTTAACTGTTTTTGGATGTTGGGATTCAGTGGGAAGACGACCTAACTGAAACTCTTTGGCCACCGCCAGAAATTCACTCGCACTTGTAACTGGTTTCAACAACTCTCTCCTTCATGACCTTGAGAATTCTCTTCTATTAGAAAGTCTAAATTAGAACAGCCAGTTCCACTAGGTGGTTCTGTCTGAGGTGTACAAGAATGATCTCCAGCAGGGCACGCCAGGCGCACGTGAAAGTGCGTTTTGTGATAATCGGCGATTCTAAGTCTTCTCAGAGTGAGTTTAGTGAGGCTATCAAAGAGAGAGTTAGAAGCTACGTAGCGGCAGATATCGCGCTTAATTGCGGCGTCGACAAAGATCCGGGTCACTGGGTAGCGACTCACTAAATTTCTAAAGAGGGCGAGGTTGCGAGGTAGATTGAAGTTACTACTGACCTTGCTCCCAACAACAAAATACTCCTCCCACTCGGGAGCTTCACTAGGCTGAACATAGCCATTATTTCTCAAGTAGACCACATCCGCATCCAGACCATTTTGGTGACTAGCGTGACGAGTCGCTGGACCACCACGAATGCCAGAGAGATCTCCAACTTGAATGACTTCACTATCAGGAAATTGATCCTCGACGAATTCTGCTGCCCCTTCTAAAAGAGTCAACATCTCATCAGTGGTATAGAGTTTCTCTCTAGCGACAAAGAGTTTGTGAACAGAGCTCGGAGTTTCTAGTATCGACTTTGCGGCCCGGAGTGAGCCCTTTGAGTAATATCCGACAGCTTCGCTAGAGAAGATCTTGGGTGTTAGAAATACGCACGCTATTAGGCATGCACCCTTTAGTACATTCATGTCACTCTCCTTGTCACAAGTCTATAGTCCATTATAGCTTGGAGACTCACGCCTCCATGAACCGTGGTTAAAAACGGCAAAAAGTTTCAGTCAATTTTAGAGAATTCGTGAAGTGAAGTTGCTTGAAGGGCTACAGACTCGCAGGGGCGCGGTGACCTCGGTCTCTAAATTCAGATCTCTCCTTTTCAAAATCCTTATCTAAACGGTAGAGAATTAATTTGTGCTCATCTTGAAGACTTTCAAACTTTTTTTGATTATCCCATTCACCCATGTCGTGCAATACGACAAACGCTTCACGCTCTTTTTTCAATTGATCTTTAAGACGCTCTTTGCGCAAGCGCTGGGTGTAGTACAAGATATCTAGATTTTCGCGGTTGTAGGGAATGCTAGTGCCGCTGGCGACATGGAGTTCTCCTGAACCGGCCGAATCATTCTCAAGCACATTCTTGAGATGAAGCTCTAGTTCATTAATGCGCTTTTTCTGAGCGGCAATAGTCTTGGAATCTGCCGACTCGCGCGCGCTGTAGAGTTCTGAGAGCTCCATCTTTACTTTGCGTCCAATGAGATCAATTTGACTCTCACTAATCTCGGCCCCTCTCACTGAAGCTCCTGCAAGCGCTTCTCTCTGGGCCGCAAGAGCATCCAACTTTTTTGAGAGTTCAGCGGTCTTGGCCTCAATTTTTTTAAAGGGCTCAGAATTATCCATCATGCGCTTGCCAATGGAAAAGCAGACCAGGCCATAGAAACCAAAGATGAGTAACTTCGCCCAAGCCGAGAGCTCTCGCCTAAAGGAGACAAGAGGGCGCTCTGAATGCTCACTCAAACTGCGTGGGCCCGAATTCATTGGGGCTTGCGCGCTGGAAGAGGTCAGAGTTTTAGAGGGAGAGGATTGCTCTTTTTTCATGCATCCATTTTGAGGCCATTTTGCCTCAAAAAATCGCGATCTATTGAAATCAAGAGCTTATTAAAAAAAGGGGCCCTTAGGGCCCCTCAAAGTGTTGGCATCTAAAGTTAGGCTATTTTCTCTAGGATCGCTGAGAGCGAGTGAATATGTCTTTGCTGGCGCGGAATATACTTAGAGCGCATCAGATCGCGCACCATCGAGCCTACATGATCGTGAGTGGCAATATCCTTAAAGAGCTCTTCACCATGCTCCTCACCTTCTCTAAGCGCTCTGATTGTCGCTCCCTGGCCAAAGAGCTTCGCTGTACCCACTATGGTCTCGGCCCAAGTTCCCCAGGCACCAGAAGTTCGATCGGGCTTGCCGCCAAGTCGAATCACTTCATCCTTGAGTTCTTGCACGGCCTCCATGTGTTCAGAGCGAATTCTTCTAATTTCATCTCCCTTGGGATCTGCCCCAAGTTTTTCGAGCGCTTGAATATAGGTTTCCACCGCAGCTCTTTCACCGCGCAGGGCCTCGTTTAATTTTTCAATGGCCACTTCATTTGAGGTAAGTTCATTTTGAGTTAACAAGGTCATAGATCCTCCTTTAATCCCGAACGCAGATGCAATTTGTGCCAACGTACTCGCGTTGCAATTCCTTAGTAAACCACAACGCCATCTCGAGATAATCCTCATTTGAATTCTCGGCGGCGCCACTATCAAAGGCATTACTGCTGACATCCTGGCGCTTAACGCTGCCCGAATGAGATTGTGCTGTTCTTTGGTTGATGGAAATGACTTTCATAACTCTCCTATTGCCTTGGTCAGTTATAAACTTTCAAGATGAGTGCCAAGTCCTGAATTCTTGATAATTAAGTGCATTAGACGGCGTAAAACTTCATTCAACGCCAATTCTCTAGACTTTAAGCAGGCCTTCATTTTGTAAGTTCTCTCTTCAAAATGAAAATAATCACCGAGTTCAAGCGTTTAAAAAGGCCAGATCCTCTGGCCCTCTGGTTGCAACATCAACTTTGACTTTATGGATGGAGGAGACATGGATATGCAAACAATTAAGATGACAACTAATCCCTACGACAATAATCCGGTCTACGAGTATCGCGATCACGATGAGCGAGATGTCGATCGCATTCTAATGAAGGCCAGTAGCGTCGCCCCCTATTGGGCCCAGGTAAGCTTAAAGGAGCGTCGTTTCTTCCTAGAAGAACTCCATCACATTGTTGAAAAGAAGAAAAACATCCTCGCAGAGACCATGACAAAGGAAATGGGTAAGCCCTTGAGTCAATCTCTGGCGGAAATAGAAAAGTGTCAAAGCTTACTCGACTACTACCTCGACCTAGACCCAGCTCATATCGAAGAAATCTTGAGTGTGGGAAAAACTGTTCCGGCCAAAATTGAACTGGCTCCACTTGGGGTAGTGCTCGCAATTATGCCCTGGAATTATCCCATGTGGCAGGTGTTTCGTTGCGCAGTTCCCGCCATTCTAGGGGGAAACGCAGTCATTCTCAAACACGCCTCAAACGTTACCTATAGCGCGACTCTCCTTGCCGAGTGCTTTGGCGAGTGTGGTCTTCCAGAGGATCTCTTTGGACATATTATCTACCCCTCTCACAAAATGAGCTCTCTCATAGAAAGGCGAGAGATCAACGCCATTAGCTTCACCGGAAGCTCTAGTGTCGGCAAAGAGATCGCCCTCGCAGCGGCAAAGGGAATTAAGAAAGTGGTGCTCGAACTTGGAGGAATGGATCCCTATATTGTCTTAGAAGATGCCAATTTGAGTTTGGCCGCAAGAGAAATAGCGAAGTCACGTCTAGGAAATAGTGGTCAGTCTTGCATTGCGGCCAAGCGCTGCTTTGTACACAAGGAAGTAGAGGCCGAATTTCTGACACTGCTAGCTGATGAGTTTAATAATTATGAATGCTCCAATCCTCTATGTAAGGAGACAGGTATTGGTCCCATTGCTAAAGAGGACATCGCAAGAAAGGTGAGCGAACATCTTCAAAATGACCTCTCAAATGGGGCCAGTCTCTACTATGAATCAGATCTAGAGAATGTGCGCTACCGCGAAAACTTTATTCCCCCTACTATCCTCACGAACGTCACAAAAGAGATGGATGTGATGAATAATGAAATCTTCGCACCTATTCTTCCCGTAATGAGTTTTCAAAGTTTACATCAAGCAATCACCCTAGCAAATGCAACTCCCTTTGGACTTGGTGGCGCGGTCTTTGGTGGGCACGACAAAAATATTGCTGAAGTGGCGAGTAAATTACAATGTGGCAACGTCGGAATTAACGCCATGGTCGCTAGTCACCCCGCAGTACCCTTTGGAGGCGTCAAGCAAAGCGGTGTTGGACGAGAGCTGGGCGTATTGGGTCTGCTCGAATTTCAAAATATCAAATCACTCTACTATAAGAGGTAATTTAAAAAAGAAAGGACACTCATAAATTATGTAAGTGGATAAGTCGGATTAACTCTTAAAGTGGGTTTTAAGCACATTTAAGTTTTGGCCCATCCATTGCAAAACTAGTCTCCAGAGTTTAGTGAGGCATTTTCGCCACACACAATTATAAACAAAGGAGTCAATGATGAACGCTGACCAAATCAAAGGTAATTGGAAGCAACTACAAGGAAGATTTAAGCAACAATGGGGCAAGTTGACAGACGATGATCTGACAAAAGCCGAAGGTCGCTCTGACGTCCTAGTGGGAAAAATTCAAGAGCGCTATGGCAAGTCTAAAGACGAAGCCAAACGCGAGTTCGATTCATTTATTAGCAAGCTCTAATATAGTGAAGGCCCCAAGCAATTGGGGCCACTCTTCAAGGATGAAAACCAAGGACAAAGAATGAAGGAATCTATCACTGTTAAGTCTTTTAATAATTTCTTTATGAATAGTCAGACCGAAAATACTGGTCTTCTTGAATTTAGCCCTGGCTATGATGAGACAGGTAGCAACTACAAGAAAATTGTCACTAACTTTACTCTCAATCCCTTTCAAAAAAATGAGCTCAGAAAATTTCTTTATCGAGTTGAGAGCATCGCCCCCTCACAATCTTCCTTTCAAGTTTTCCTCCTAAGAGATGAACTTGGCTATATCGCTGACATCGTCATCGATTCCCTCTACACAAATTTTAAAATCTATCTCATTGAAAATGACTTTGAGATTCTCATTGATAAGGCCAGAAGCGAAATCGAGTCGCAGGTGAATACCTGGAAAGGGATGCGCTTCTTAGGTAAACAGGCCTAAAACTGCCTTCAATCAATAGGTTACCTGCAAACCAGAGGGTGTCTATTTTTTAGACACCTCTCACCTTATTTCCCTTCGTAAACACTTCAATCCCCATTCATGAGTTAATAGGCCATTAATAATGTTTAGGGGAAATTATGAAATCTAGAAATGCCAAAATCTTCGCAGTGGGCGTGCTCGCCGTATTCGCTACTTCATGTAAGCAAATCGACAACATGGAGAATATGAATAATAAGACAAACGAGCTCGCTAGTACCTCTAATCAACTCTCTGAGACGAGTAAGAGTATTCTTTCAACTTCCAATCAATTGGGATCAAATACCGAAGAACTCTATCACCAGGCCAGAACAAAAGAGGCCGAAGAAACGAGACAGCGTGCTCGCGATGCTCTAAATCTTGATTCGAGTTTTGAAGAGAAAGTTACCCGCGCCGCAATTTACTTTAAGTCGTTTGAATATCAGCTTTGGACCAATGGCAAGGCGAGCACCAAAGATAACGAAGAATTTAGAGAGTCGCTCATGCTCGAGTCTGTTGAGGAGTTCTTTAGAACCGTACAGAGTTTCTACGCCGAGATTGGCGATATGAATGACATCTCCCCTGCGAGTGAGGACTCTGCCACCAGGGCGCTCTTTGCCCTCTCGGTGACTATGCATGAAACTCACCACGCCCAAAAGGAAAAAGTAAAAGAAGATGGTGTCAAAGAAATTTGCATGCTCTCAATGATTGAAGATACGCTAAAAAAAGAAGAGGCCTTAAATAGAGGTGAAATCACACTGGCCGATCTTAAATCTCATGAGATTGCAGTGCTTGAAAATGCAGAGTCAGCAAAAAACCTACTTCGCATGAGATACGACATCTTAAGTTCAATGATTCTGGCAAAAGTCTCAAACCTTGGTGATCCCACCAGTGGCACAATCGCTAGCACTTATAATCAAGTGAGATACTACCTTGCAAGTTGGGAGTCAAAGTATCCACAACTCAATCTCGCTCAGAAAGCTCAGGTCGAAACCTTCATGAATGAAGCCTTAAGAATGAAGGGCATCCTACAAGAGCTCAAGCTTGAAGATAAACTTGAATCAAAGATCGCTAAAATTTATCAAAACATGAAAATTAAAGATGCTGGTCAGTGCAAGGACTGTGCAGGCAAAGCTGATGCCAGCAACCAAATCTCTAACCACAGAGCTCAAATTCAGGAGCTCTTAAAATAACGAAGGGGTATGCAATGAAGAAAACAACTGCGGTTACCTTAATTGCTCTCACCTGCTCGCTAGGCGCAAACGCTGGAATTTTAGAGCGTTTTATGAAGGATGTCTTTACCAGTTACCACGGGGAAGGATTGCCTAAAAAAGTCGCAGTGAGAAGTGAGGCGGTTGAGTATCGCAAACGTTTCATCAACCGCATGGGAATCATCGAACTCAAAAATGAGCTCGGTCTTACCGTGTACGAAAACAACGACTCAGGTCTAGCTCTCATCAAGAAAGGAAACGACGATGAAGCTGCTTTTAATACTGTACTCAATCAAAGAGATTACAGCACGCTACTCGAGTGGAAAAATGGGCCATCTTTTATTAAGGCGCTCAAAGAGTACACAAGTCGCAACGGCTGTATCCCTAAGATCGTCTCAGTCTCTCACGGTTGGAGATCGAGTGAGAGAACGGGTGAAGGCAGTGGCCTATCGGGAACGAATGGAATTAATGGCATCTACTCAAAAGAGGGGAATCTTCCCTCTTCACTGGGTCGCCTAGGCACGAGATCAATTGAAAAAGATCTCGCAGAAGCGGTGAGAAGCGGCGAAGTTCAGTTCTGTGACTACTGTGTGGCGCAGTTCTATGCTTGCAATATCTCAGCTAACTTTGCCAAAGCGTTTGCTAAGGTTTCCGGCTGTCAAAGTGTTGTGGCCACGGGACAAAACTCTCCCTACTTTCAAAGTAGCGAAACTTCGGCCGATCGCAACCGCATGTACAAGGGTGCGCATTACTGGCTAAGCGCTGCTGGAGTTTGGGAAGAGAGACAAACGGATGCTATGAAATCCAGAGGAGAAAAGCTTGGTACTTGGTACCGCGCGACTCCGCTTAAGGACTCAAGTGGCAGAGTCACCAAGATTGTCGAAGAGAATCTTGGCGATCTCTACATCTCGCTCTAAGTTTTAAGATTTGGCGAGGGGACGATAGACAGCACTGTTCTTTTCGTTCTCTCGCACTTCTACGCTCACAACCCACGCTCGATTCTCAGTCGCTGCGCGAATCATCTTGTCCACTTCATGAAAGACATACTGAGCTGTTCCTTCCATACCGCAATTGGGCAGCACGCGAAGTTGAACCACGCCGTCCTTATCGAGTTGTTTGAAAGTTTCAAGAAAGGGATCGTCACTTGAGGCGAGAAAGGTGTGATCAAACATATCATCTAGCCAGGTCTTCACCCCTTTGAGACCACCAAAATCAACGACCCAACCCTCTTTCGAGAGTTCACTTGAGGCAAATTCAAAGTAGAACTCGCGGCTATAGCCATGCACAAATCGGCAGTGGCTGTGCTCGGCCTTCCACTGGCGGTGGGTGCAGGGAAAGCCACTAAAGCGCTTAGTTGAGATAAATGTTTTTGCGTCCATTACATACTCCATCGAGGGTCCTTTGTTATCGAATAGGGATCACCAAATGACAAGGTGCTCACTGGTCAAAAATTAATTGCCCCCGTATGATAGGGAAAATTGCACAGAGTAGCTCTGACAAAGATCAGTTTGATGCCAGTTAAGAGAAGGTTTTTTACATGCTTAAGATAGATTCGCACAACCATATTCTCCCCTCCTCAATGCCCGACTTTAAGGCAAAATTTGGACACGGGGGCTTTATCACCCTCAAAGAAGTCGAAGGTGAGCCAGCACTCAGAGATATGGTCAGAGATGACGGCGTCTTTTTTCGCCGCGTAGAGGAAAACTGTTTAAGCCTGGAAGCTCGCCTCAAGGAGATGGATGAATTCAACGTTGACGTCCAAGTGCTCTCCACTGTGCCCGTGCTCTTTTGTTATTGGGCCCCGGGCCACGAGGCGGCCGAAGTGGCGCGCTTTCTCAATACCGACCTGGCCCAAAAGGTGGCCGAGTACCCCAAGCGCTTTGTGGGTCTGGCGAGCGTTCCCATGCAAGACCCAAAATTTGCAGAGAGGGAATTGCGCTACGCTATCACTGAATTAGGCTTAGCTGGGGTTCAGATTGGCTCTCACATTGGTGATGTGAATCTAGACGACGAGCCTCTCACCGACTTCTTTAGTGCTTGCGAGGAACTGGGCGCGGCCATCATGGTTCACCCCTGGGATATGATGGGCAAGGAAACAATGCCCAATTACTGGCTCCCCTGGCTCGTAGGAATGCCGGCGGAGACTTCGCGGGCGATCTGCTCGATGATTTTTGGCGGAGTGTTTGATCGCCACCCCAAACTCAAAGTGATGTTTGCCCATGGGGGCGGAAGCTTTCCCGCAACTCTCGGGCGAATTGAACACGGCTTTAACGTTCGCCCTGATCTTTGCGCCACTAAGATTTCAAAATCTCCAAGAACCTATATTAACCGCTTTTATATTGATTCCATCACTCACGATGAGCGCGCCCTCAATTACATTCTCGACTTAATGGGTGCCGAGCAGGTCATGCTAGGCACCGACTACCCCTTTCCCCTGGGCGAACTCACTCCGGGTCGACTCATTGAGGGCATGGGTCTTGATGAGAAAACTCAGGCAAGGCTTCTGGGCGGCACTGCCCTTGAATGGCTTGGGATGGACGCCGCCAAATTCACTCGTTAACTCGCTGGGTAGACAAAGCTATAACGCGTCTCAAAGATTGCGTTAGGATATTCTTGAGAATAGGCAAATCCTAAAGATTTCATTAGACTCTACAGTATTACAATTGCTCTAAAGTCCATGGATGATTATGATCAAGTCACTCTTGTTAGTGTCAGTTACCCTGACATGTACGCAGTCCTTTGCGGCCGCCTCCCTCAGTGAGCTCTATCAAGAGGCCCTCACAAAAAATGAAAACCTCTCCATTGCAACTCTCACGACTGAGAAGGCCAGACAAAGTGTAAGGGCCTATACGTCCTCACTCTACCCAACCATTGACCTCAATTCGAGGGCGCGCTTTGGAAATGAAACTTATAAAAATAGAAGTGGACTCGAGCGCTGGGACACGCAGACCGGATTTGGCCTCACCCAAAACCTCTTTCAGGGCGGAGCTGAGTTTGCTCTGTGGGAACTCAAAGAGCTGATCCCACAAATTGCCGAACTCGAAGAGCAAAATACTCACCATGCCTTCTACGCAGAACTAGCTGTCTCCTACTTTAGTTACCTTAGTTCAACCGCTGAAAAAGAAAAAATTCAGGCGCAAATGGATGGTCTTGAAAAGCGCATTAACATTCTTGATCGCCGCGTGAAAATTGGCCGCGAAAGAGATACGGATCTGCTTGCGAGCAAGGCCCAGTTAGCTAGGCTTAGAGCTGATCTCTCGGCCATTGAAAACACAATCGTCACCTCTGCCACTGACCTGCGCTCACTCACTGGGCTCTCAAAGCTTCCAGAGCTGGCCGATCCAAACGACCCGCGCACCCTGCGCCTGCCTAGTAACGCGAGCGAGCTCTTAAAAGAGCGCCCATTGCAAAGAGGAGCGGAACTCGCACTTAAGCAATCAAGTGAATCTGTCTCGGTAGAAAAATCTGAGTACTATCCAAAGCTTTCACTAAGTTCAAATTACTACCTCGACCAGTACCGTACTGGCAGAGATGACTTTGATGTCTCTCTCGATTTAAAACTCAATATCATCGACTTTGGCGTCACCAAGTCTAATGTTGCGCAAGCGCGAGTTGATGAGATGATCGCTAAAAAGCGCAGTGAGCAAATCATTCGCCTTGGAAGCGAGACTCTTGAAAATTTTAGAGACACTCTCGCCGTTAAAAAAGAGCAGCTCAGAAACCTAGACCTCGCTCTCAAGGCCACACAAGCTTCTTACAAGAGACAAATTGAAGACGCCGGCAAAGGACTTGTGAGTCAGCTTGACGTCATACAATCCCTCGACAGTGTCATTACACTAGAGAGACTCAATATTACCACTGCCAATCAAATTAAAACTCTCTACCACCAAGCAATCGCCTTCCTGGGCCAGGTGCCAAAGGACGCTAAATAATGAAACTCTCCGAAGTCTCAATTAAAAATCCAGTTTTTGCCTGGATGCTCATGTTCTCGCTCATTCTCTTTGGCTGGCTTGGCTTTAGAGAGCTTGGTATTAACGAAAACCCCGACGTCGACTTTCCGACCGTCTCCATTAACTATAGTTATGAAGGGGCCACTCCAGAGGTTATTGAAAAAGATATCCTTGAACCTGTTGAATCGGTTCTGGTTTCAATGCAAGGGATTAAAACACTCACCTCCTCGGCCAGACGAGGAAGTGGGCGCATTGAAGTCGAGTTTGAGTTAGATAAGGATATCGACTTTGCCCTGCAGGAGACGCAAACCCTACTAGGGCGCGCGCAAAGGCAACTTCCAGATACAATTGATACACCGACTGTCACCAAGTCAAACGCCGCTGATGACCCTATTATGTATCTTGCTCTCACGACAGAGTCTCTTACTTTGCGCGAGCTCAACGTACTCTTTAGAGATCAAATTCAAGATCGCCTCTCCACTGTTGATGGGGTCTCTGAAGTGCGCGCCTTTGGTTATCTTGAACCAATGATGAGAATTGATATCGACCAGGCCAAACTCAATAGACTTCAATTAACGGCCACAGATATTGTGGACACATTAGAGCGCGAGCACATTGAGCTTCCTGCCGGTAAATTTGAGTTCGGCGATAAGGACGAATCCATCCGCGTGCTAGGAGAAGGCCGAACAGTTGAAGATTTTCAAAATATGATTATCTCCAGACGAGGCGGGCGTCCAAATTATATCCCCATTCGCCTTGGCGATGTCGCCACAGTCTTTGAAGGAACAGAGAACGTTGGTCGCATTTCAAGAGTGAATGGCACTCCCTCACTTTCGATGGCGATTCAAAAGCAGCGCGGAGTGAACGCCGTATCCACTGCTGAAATGGTAAAAGATCGCGTTGTGGAGCTCAATAAAGGTCTTCCGGAGGGCACCAAGCTCTCTGTAAACTTTGACCGCACCATCTTCGTTGAGCTCTCTGTAGATGAACTGATCACCAACCTAGTACTAGCGGCACTACTAACTTCAATTGTGTGTTGGCTCTTTCTCAACTCAATTTCGGCCACCATTAATATCCTGCTAGCAATCCCAACTGCGGTTATTGGAACGTTTGCCTTCATGAAGCTCTTTGGCTTTACTTTGAATTCATTCTCACTTTTAGGCCTATCCCTGGCCATCGGTATTGTGGTCGACGACGCGATTGTGATGCTTGAAAATATCGTGCGCTACACGGACATGGGCTACAACAAAGTTCAAGCGGCTTTCAAAGGAAGCCGCGAGATTGGATTTGCCGTTATTGCGACCACCGCCGTGCTGGTGGCAATCTTTGCTCCAGTCACTTTTATGAGTGGAGTTGAAGGAAAGTTCTTTAACGAATTCGCACTTACCCTAGTTGTTGCCGTTTGTCTCTCTTCACTAGAAGCACTCACTCTCGCCCCTATGAGATGTTCACAATTTCTCAATACATCTTCTAAGGGCATATTCGTTCACCGCTGGGTTGATGCCGCAGTTGACAGCTCTAAGGCCTTCTATCACAAGAGCTTAAACTTCAGTATCAAGCACAAATTTATGGTGGTGGGTGTGAGCCTTGCCCTCTTTATCGCCTCACTCTTTGCCCTACCTCATGTGAAAAAAGAATTTGCTCCTGAGCAGGATAAGGGCTTTATCTTTGTCGTCTTCATTGCCCCAGACGGCAAGAATATCTACTACACTGACTCAAAGATTAAAGAATACGAAGCCATTGTGTCCAAGCACCCAGATGTTGAGCGCTATATCGTCTCCGCCGGTGGCGGCGGTGGCGGCGGTCAAGGCAACCGCGGCTTTGGTATCCTCCTGCTTAAAGATCGCAGTAAGAGAACTAAGAGTCAGTTTGAAATTGCAACAGAACTACGAAAGGAACTCGCAAAACTCGAGGGGATTACGATTGTTCTTCGCGACCGCACTGGCTCGGCCATCGGTGGTCGCCGCGGCAGTCCCATTGAATTTACAATTCTTGGCCCGGACCCAAAGGTTCAACTAGAAATCTATGATCAAATGAAAAAGGAAATGGAGGCAACCGGCGAAATAGTCGGCGTTCGCTCCGATGACGTGGGCCAACTTCCTGAAGTACATATCGTGCCAGATCGCCGCAAATCACTTGAGCGCGGTGTAGAAGTTTCTACCATTGCTCGCACTGTGAATATTGCTGTTGGTGGTGTTGAGGCCGGGCAATATACTTCAGGTGGGCGTCGCTTTGATCTCTTCGTGCAACTTCGCGAAGAAGACCGCGAAACACCCGATAAAGTGAAAAACCTGCTGCTCCTAAATAACCGCGGCGAGTACGTCACCCTCAACGATGTGGTGACCTTTGTTGAAACCTTTGGGCCTCAAACCATCTACCGTGAAAATAGATCGCGCGGTGTGCGCGTGGATGCAAACCTTACTCAAACTGCAGTTCAAGGTGACGCTATTAAGAAGATTAATGAAATGGCCGCAAAGATTGCTCCCGATGGCTATCAGGCCAAATTCTCAGTGGATCTTGATAGCTCACTTCTGGATATTGTGATGATCATGGTTCTCGGTCTGGCCATTGCTTATATGGTTCTTGGCAGTCAGTTCAACTCATTTGTCGATCCTATCATCGTCTTCTTTGCCATTCCCTTTGGTCTAACTGGAGCGTTTCTCTCGCTCCTTCTTGCCGGGCAATCGCTCAACGTCTACTCGATGATTGGTATTCTTCTAACCATGGGTATTGTGAAGAAGACTTCAATTTTGATTGTGGAATTTACCAATCAACTTAGGGATCAAGGAAAGAGCACTCATGAAGCGCTTCTTGAAGCCTGTACGACACGCTTTAGACCAATTATCATGACGACCTTCACGACGCTGGCCTCGGCCATTCCAGGCGCCCTCTCAGCGGGTGCTGGTAGCGAAACGAGAATTCCAATGTCTCTGGTAGTTCTTGGCGGGGTATCGCTCTCCACCGCCTTCACTCTCTACGTTATTCCTTGCGTCTACGCCATTTTCGCAAGAGAGCGTCGTCAAATCTTAATGGAAGAATAGTGCCAGATGACTTTTGGGACGCTAGGCGTCCCAAAAGTCATCTGGCACCCTAATCGCGAAGTGGGCGTTTAATATCGTTTTCTCTAAAGATACGGCTGGCGCGCGAGACAATGTCCGTCTGATAAGCTTTCTCGTAACGAACATCAATGACATAGGATTTTACACTGAACTTCAAGGCCAGGCGCTCGGCCACCTCCACCTCACTCACCACAATTGAAACTGGCTTAGCGAGGTATGCAAAGCGCGATGTCACCACAACTTCTGTGAGTAAATCGCGAATGCGCTCGATATCTTCATCTAGGGCCAAGTGAAAATCGACCACTACCATCATATCAAGAGCACCGAAATTTCCACTTGAGACAGGGTCAGTAATGAGCTTGGTGTTAGGAATCGTCACCACATTGTCATCTAGAGTAATCAATCTCACAGCGCGAAGACCAATGCTCTTAACTTCGCCGTAAGTATCTCCAATCGTCACTCGATCTCCCACTTGAAGTGGTCTATCAAAGAGCAAAACGATACCTGAGACAAAGGAGCTCACAACATCTTTAATGGCAAAGCCAATAGCGACGGCCACAGAACCACCGAGGGCCAAGAGCAATTCTTTAGGAGGATTGAGAGAGATATAAAGTAGCGTTGGCACACCTGTGACATATATAAAGAAGGTCACAATGGTCGTAACTTGAAGAATCAAAAGTCTTCGCGCGGCAAAGCGCACGCTCATACTCTCAGCAAAGCGACCAATCATGCGGTTGATGAGGACGAGAATAGCAATGGCCATCGCCAAGAAGAAGAGTCGCTGAAATTGTAGGAGCGAGAGAATTTGCCCAATTTGATCTATTTGTTGATTATCCATAAATAAAGTTCTTCGCTTTTAGATATTGTGTTAGTGGACCCTGCATGAGCGCGACCACGCGGTAGCGACCAGCTTCATCGCGCTCGATGAATTCATTTTCAAGTCCGATTTTAAGGGCGTAACGAACTACTCCATCGGCCAAACTCGTCACTGAGACAAGCTCTCGGCTTGTGAGGTTTTCATGGCGAATAAGTCCAGAATAGACAAAGTGAGACTCCTCACTGAGCTTAGAGAGCACTGAGAGCTTTGGATTGAGAGGCAAACCAACTTTAATGAGCCCCCGTCTTCTAGGTCTTAGGGCGCGCAACCAGAGATTGAGTGCCACTCGTGGATTGCCCTTGGATTCTTCATACAGCATGCGAAAGAAGAGATTTTCCACATAGCTCGTGTCATCGACTTCGCTATAAGAACGAAGGGCGCGAATAATCTCAGCGTAGCTTAGTCGGTAACTGCTGCGATTATGTCTTTTCATAATGAGGTTTTGAAGATCTTCCTCATTCATGCCCTCTATTTCAACAGAGGATCTAAAGTAGCGATTCTTAGCGAATACTTGATCGAGGTAATTCCAACTATAGCGATTAAAACTTGCGCACCAAAAAATATTTTCCGTTCGAACGTTAAGAAGTTCAAAGAAGGCATGAATTCCTTCAAAACCTCCCATCTGTGACAAGAAAAGATTCTGCGCTTCATCGAGTATCACAAGTGTGGGCTCCATTTCGCGGTCCCACTCTAAAAGAGTAACAACATCCACAAGCTCTTCCCCACCTAAGAGGTGACCAAAGAACTTATTGACCTCAGCCTTTGTTAAAAGCTTAGCTGGCACATCAGCTCGAATGACCTTGAGTTTATCTTTATAAAAATTTTCCAGGCGATTAAGTGTGGTAGACTTTCCCGCTCCCTTCACGCCATAGAGTGCAACGGTGTGCTCTTCGGTTTTGCCGTCCTTCCACTCATTTACTTCAACTTTTATTTTCTCTAGCGGATCGCGCTTTGGAGTAACTAGTAAGTTTTGAGTTTCCTCTTCAAACTCACTGGCACGTAAAAAGAAGTATTTGGTGTAATCATCAGGCAGTCGTTCTTCTTCATCGCCTTCTAAGCCTTCAGTATTTTCCAATTTCTTTTTAAAAATCTTAGCAGCGATTGATTTGGAAAGTTCAAACTTACTAATTTGATCTTCAAGCCAGTGATAAAAAGGAACCAGAAGTGCGATAAGAAAACAAAGAGGTCCTGTAATTAAAAAGAGGCGACTCTTTAAGAGTTTAGGCAAAAACGAGAATGTTCCCCCATCCTCTTCACTTCCAAAATTGCGCTTGAGTATGCCACCAATTTCTTCTCTCCATTTCCAAATGAGTCGGTAAAAGACGATCACTGCAATAATCTGCGAGAGGACCACGATCTCTTGGTAGAGAAGCCCTTCACTGGCCACACTTGAGACGGTATGAAGTAGACACATCACCACAAAGTAAATGCGTCCAATGAGAAGAGAGCTACGATTCATCTTCTCTTTAGTTTGCGCCGACGCTTTCATCATCGCCTTTTCAGACAATAGGCGCAGAAGATTTAAAACAGTCTGGCGAAATAAGCGGTAATAGCAGTAGTAGAGTAAGTAAGGAATGAGAAGGCCCAATTCCTCAATCAATGTCCCGACCATGACTTCTCGGAGAAACTCAAAGCCGATAATAACGAGCACCCATGGGATGAAAGGGGTGAGTCGCTGAAGGTTGAGCGCCACGGCTTCGCGCCAAGGGCGGTAGCGTCTAAAGTCAATGAGTGAGAGGCGCAACTTATCTAGAAGATCCAGAACTTTAGAAATTAACTTTCGCAGTAAAAAGGGAAGCATGAGTAACAAAATGAGTAGCATGATCTCTGGAACTAGCTTTAAGAGACCACGCCCCCCCTCTTGAAAATACCCCTTAATGGTGTGCACTCTATTGAGTGCTAAGGTCGTGAGTCTAATTGGAATTATTTTCAGCTCAAGTATAGAGTCAGAGAGCCACTGAGTGAGAGTTAGATCGGGGTTATAGACAGAGAGATAGTCCGAGCGAATTTTTGAAGCGCGAATCAAAAGATTTGTGCGCTTATTGACTTCAGCGCGGGCCTCTCCCTCGCTAATTTCAGAGTTTTTAAATTCAAAGCTCGCCAACTCACGCCAAAAGAAATTGAGTTCAAAAAAGCGAATATCGGCCAACTTACTCTTTTCAAAAGATGAGAGTTTTGCTTCTAGTTCGTCTAGTTTAATTGAGGTTTCAGTTGAGGTGCTGGTCAAGGCCGGAATCGGCGCTATTTCCTCTTGGGCCAGCGAGAGAGACAGAGTGAGCACTGAGATGAGGATTAAAAAAAATTTCTTCATCTCAGTATTGTGCCCTGGCCTTGGCCAGGGCGTCCACGATTAGTACGCAGGTGGGATATCGCGACACTGAATTGGGTAAGAGCGAATTACATTCTTCGCCTCAACCAAACACTGAGCATTTTCCTCATCCCATGAATACACTTCACAAGACTCAACTTGACGACACTGGCCAAAGTAATCTGCGCTAAAGCTATAGCTTTGAACGTAACATTTTTGAGTACACTCAGCTTCAGAGCGATCGATGGCGTCGCCAACGTTAGCAGCAAAAGCAGAGACAGAAGCCGTCATAAGGGCAGCAATTAGAGTAAGTTTCACAAGTACCTCTTTCAAAATATGGAAATGATGCCCATTCTTTATAATCCTAGACGGACATGGCCAAGGGAGTGTGAAAATAATGCATACATTATTTTCATCCCTGCCCCTTGAGAAGAAGGGGGCTTTGGTTTAAATTAACGAACATGAGTTCGATAGCACAAATTCCACCTCGCCATCACTGGCAAAAGCTCGCCATGGCCTCGCTGGCAGTGCATGTTCTTGTGCTCACAATCCCACTCAAACAGGCGCTTGAGCAGCGCTTTTTTAGTCCTAGCAACGATGGGCTTAGCGTCATTCTCCAAACTAGAGAGTTTAGCCCTGCCCCGGCCATAGAAAAGCCACTTCCAAGACCCGTAGAAAAACAGCTAAGCCCGGCCCCTGCTCCAATTGTAGATGAATCTCCTGCCGCGCAAACAATGCCCGTCCAGAGTGTCGCGCCGATGGCGAGCACAAAAGAGCTCTTAGAGAGCGATTTTAAGCAATATGAGCACCCAATCTACCCTCGCATTGCTAGACTTCAAGGGCTTGAGGGCGTGGTTAAATTGGCGCTGTGGACTCAAGGAGAGGGTTACTCTATTGGCCGAGTTGAAGTGGTGGCAAGTTCGGGCTTTCAGATCCTAGACGAAGCCGCGGTCAATGCGGCCAAAAAATGGGTCTTCACCCGGGCCATCGACCCGGATGTCAAACTAACGAAGAATATAATTTTTCAATTAGCGGACTAATCCCAAGCTAGATCGCATGAGATGTCGTTGTAGTCCCAGAGAAGATTGTCGTCGGCAATCAAACACACCTGACATTCATAGGCCGCGCTTGAGCGAGAATTTGCTCTTCTAGCTAGTACACTGGCCATGAGGTCACATTCTTTTGAATCACTATCGCTATATTCAAGACCCCACGACTCTACTGAGGCATCAAAGTAGGATTCAAGAGCTGAGGTAACGGCACTTTGCTCGTAGGCAAGAACTGGATGAGAGGCGAGAAGCACGCAGCTTAAAGTAAAAAGTAGTTTCATCTATAACTCTCCAATAAAATTCTAGGACGAGCGAAACATAGCGAAATAATTTTCCTTTGCGAAGTACTTTGTGACAGGCGTGAAAGAATGGCCCAGGGACGACTGCCCTGGGCCTGTAAACAATTAGAATAAGTTGATGGTAGCTGAGATGGCCACGTTTGTATTATCCACATCGAGATTGTCTGGGATAAATTGAACGTTTGGATAGAGGTAGATATCTCTAGTCACAGAGATGCCCACACCAATTGACTGGTATTCGTAGCGACGTTCAAGATCGAAGTCGCTGTCACTTCTTTTATTTCTAAAGTTAAAGTAACCAAAGACAGTACGAGCTGAAAGCGTGTCGTTAAAGCTGTACTCAAGCTGTGGATAGATACCTACACTGTATGAAGTTCTTCCATCAACAGCTGCTGGATCATCACCATAGTTAAAGAAGTTTAGACCAAATGAAGCTCCAGCAGTAAAGCGGCTCTCGCCAATTTGGGCCATCATATTGTGACTAAAATAGATCACAGAATCGAGTTGGATATCTTTATAACTCTCACTTGTTCCGTGGGTATAGCCAGCAGAAGAAACAGTCTGGAATACGCCGATTTTATAAACCCTTGAGTAAGCTACATCTGGGTTATCAACACTTAAATCTTCAGCGCCGTGAAGTGGCTTGAGAACAGAAATACCAGCACCAAAAGTCACAGAGTCATTTGGGTTAAAGCGGTAGCGGCCAGAGATACTACCACCAAAGGCGGTATCAACTTCAACTTCCGGGTCGCCAGAAATATTTGGTCTCGTTTTACCAAATGGCTTTTTAAGTGAACCACCATCATAGGCCAAGCTTGAGCTCAAGCTAAGTTTTGACTTAGAGCCACTGGTAGCTCGGATGCGGGCGTTGGTAATCTCCTCATCAATACCAGCATCTTTTGCGGCAGCAGGAGTTGAGGGGGCGGCTTCTTCTGTGGCCGGCTGATCTTGATCAGTTCCCTTCTTCACTTGAGCTTCCTGGGCATTTACACCAGAGAGCATAAGGGCAACTGCTACTGCAGTACTCTTCATTAATAAACTAGTATCAAGCTTCAAATTCATATTCGCTCCTTCATTGAACAGTTCTCACATGAGCTTTACCTAAAGATTTCTAACAGTTTGTACTCGAGTCGTTAACTCAAGTTCACCGATATCTAACAAAAGACGAAGAATTTTTGAAAATATTGCATCGAAAATAGAAAAATCAAACAGAGATTATCGAGTAAAAAGCTCAAGTTCCAAGCGAATATTTACTTGGCCCACACGCACGCTTGTCCGATAAATAAGGATGATTCATCAATATTATCTATGGGTAGAGAGTGCTTAGATCGCTATTGCTAATTATCTATTTTCTCGCGCAGTTAGCGAGTGCTCAGGAAGTAAGTGTCGAGCAAAACCGCAGAGAGGCCAGAGAGCTCATTGAGCGCAGGTACTATAATTCAGATCAAGAAGTTGACTACAAAGAAGCGCTGACAAAACTCGAACAAAATTTCACTCATAAGGATGTCTCAAGCAAAGACTATCTCCTAACCGCATGGATACACTTTGTTAAAAACCGTGCGCTTGGGGCAAAACCTGAGGAAGAAGATATTGGAGAGGCAATTAATACTCTCAATCAAGCGGCTACAAAATTTCCAAATGATACTGAGATAACTTTTGCTAAGTACTACTACTCTCAATTTTCAAAGGAGAGATTTCAAAGAGAACTAAGCACCAAAGAAATTGAGGAACTTGCTAAAGAAAAGAAGCTAAGTAGCGAGCAGCAGGCAATCTACTCCCTAAGAATTGGGGCCATTACAGACTCCAAAACACAAATGCAAAACTATCTTGAGCAAACCACTGACGAACCAAGAGCGAAGACAGACACAATCGAGCGCATGGGAGATCTTTTGCTCATTTCTGAAGACGCCACTCTAGCAAGATCGTGTCTAGAGACCTTTGAGCGTGCCATCACAGAGCGTCCGGAAGTGGCAATCTACTACATAAAAGCAGCTGTCTGCGCCACTAAGGGTCTAAACTTTGACAAGGCCCATCTCTACTACCGAAATGCCTATGATAGACAAAGAGACTCAAAACCATACAAAGAGGCCTACGCCGGCTCACTTCTGCTTCAATACATTATGAAAAAAGATAAATGGGATTTGGATAAGAAAGTAGCGGTTTTAGAAGAAGCTTTTAAACTCTCTCCAAGCTTTGAGATCTTTGCCTTTAGATTTTCTCTTTCAGTCGTTGAAGAAGGTGAAGAGGCTCAGAAAATACAGCTAGCACGCGGAGAGGAACTCTTTGGAGAGAAAGTCTACGACTTGTATATTTATCTCTACCAAATGACCGACGTCAATTTCACTGCGAGTGTTAGAAAGGAGTTGCTTGAGCGAATCATCACTCTCGCGAAAGACGACAAAGAAAAACTCCACTTTGCCTTCAGCAGTTTTCTTGAGGATTTAAGCTTTAATGAGGAACTGAAATATAATCGCTCCAAATATGCCCGCGCCTTTAAATTGGCAAAGAGTTACTACAAAGAGTATGGTGCGAGTCCAAACGAAGTGAGTATTTATAGCTTCCTCTATTTACTACAGTTTTTTAAGACAAAGAACTTTGAAAAACTCTCCCAGGCAAAATCATTACTTGGCCAAATTGAGAGACAAGAAAACGCCTCCGCCCCTGGTGCAGTTGAAACCCTTACTAGCTCCCTGATAGAGAAGATTTCGAATTCAACGGGCTTTGGAGAAAATGGGGCCAGCTTCAAGATAAAAGAATTAATCTCACCAAAGCTAGAGTCATCAACTGGCATTGAACTCTTTAATCTAAAGCTAGAGGAACAAGAATTTACCTCACTCACCTTTAAAGAAAAATATAAAGAAGAGCTCATTCAAGTATTTGCACCAAAAATAGTTAAATTTGAGGCCAAGGACGTCAAAATCCAAAAGCAAGAAGAGAAAGATGAAGTGGATGGCGAGAGTGAAGAAATAAGCGTCCCCTCTCTAGCTGAGAATAACTCATCGGCCGAAGATGTGATTGAGTTTTTAAATAAAAGTCGAGAGCTGATTGGATCAAGAGATTTTCAAGGAGCTGCCAGTTTCTGCCAGTCAAAGCTTCAAGAGAAAAATTTAAAAGTACTTGCAAGAAATTGTCTTTATCATAGTTATCACAAGTTAAAAGACTATAGTAATGCACTTAAGTATGTTGATGAGATCCTAAGCTCAGACGCAAGTGATGAGCGGGCCATTATGAATAAAGCGCACATGATTGAGTACCACACTGATCAAGTTGGAAGTCACCGTGCATTTATCAATCAAAGCTATCAACAATTTCCAAATACTGAAATCACAACAGCAATCAAAGAAAAACTCCTCTATCAAGATGGTATGGGCAGTATGGATGAATACCTCAAGCTCTCTGAGCACGTCGCTAAGGGCAACTTTAGTAAAACTCTCAAGGCCAGAACATTAATGAACCTCGGAAATATTCATTACACTAAACAAGACATACTTAAAGCGGTAAAAACTTATAATTCATGTATTAAAGTCGGCGACAAGAAATATTCAAAGACCTGCAAGGGTTCCCTGTCTGGAATCTGCCTCAAAAACAAAGAAGACAAGACAATCAAAATTTACTGTCTGCGAAGTTAACTCTAAGAAACGTATGGCCTCTTGTTCGCAATTTTCACTATGAAAGTGTAGTGTGGATTAAACCCGTCAAGGAGGCGAATATGTTTAAGACAGTCATCTCCCTATGGTTTTTAGTCTTCATCTCTCTTTCGAACGCCCACACCCAAGAGACAAATGTCATCGAAGAACTCAACCCCTTCTCGCCTGACATTGAAGACACTCTCTATGAGTTAGACCAAATTTACGAAGAGGAAACAGGGAAATCTCCCTACCTCTATGGGGACGACAAAGCTGCGAAATGCTATCGCAGTAGTTGCAAGGTATGGATTGTGGTCGATAAAAGCGACCAAGATCTCACACTCTACATCGACGGCTATCACAATGGTGTTTGGGATGTCTCAACTGGCAAGGCCGGCTATGGCACACCAAACTTTGATCGCCATCCAAACGGTCGCATCTACGATCGTTACTCTTCCACCAGATATCCAGGTGGGGATTGGCAGGGACTTGGAAACATGCCCTACGCGATCTTCATACAAGGTGGGTTCGCCCTTCACGGCACCCCCCAGGGTAACTGGCGCAGGCTGGGAACACCAGCATCACATGGGTGCATTCGCATGCTTCCAGACAATGCTCAATGGCTCAATCTCCTGGTTCGCAAGTACGGAATTTATAGGGTTTGGATCACGGTCCAACAGTAAACCCTTACCTTTTTACAGACTAAGTCCTGCTCTCGTGGGCGAATGAGAGTAAATTTTTCAAGAAAAGTAGGACTTAGTCTTTTTCATTTATAATGCGCAGCACTCCCTCAACCTTGGAAGGTTTATGAAACTCTACAAGATCGCATCTCTTGTGCTTGCTGCGCTCATCTCATCAAGCACTCTCGCAAACGAAGTTAACCTCAATCAAAGAATTGAAACATCAGTGTCCTCTTCAAGCGGCACTGGCATCTACACCAAAGAAGTAGATGCTGATGGAACGGTTTACCTCAAGAAGTTTATGGAGCTTCCTAAAGACGCTGAGTTGAGCTTTAGACCAATTGTCTCTCTCATTCGCCCACTCGTTGAGCGCGATAGTGGCAAGCGTGCCAACTCGGCCGGCAGATACTTCGGGAGTATCCTAATCGAAAAGAAGGGACTCAGCCGATCTGAATGGAAGAAGGCCCAAGAGGCCAATGCACTGGAAATCTATGTCTACGAATGGAGTATCGATAAGACGAGCTATCTTAAGACGCTCTTTGATCATCCTGTGCAAAATAAGTCGGACAAATTCGAATATAAGGAAAACTTTGCATGGGATTCAATCTCAAGCAAAGGACTATGGACATCAACGGCCGCTCAAATCCTAAAGAGCACGGGCAGAGACCTCATTGATAACGCTCCTGAAGATGTTGTCGACTTCTGTCCAAATTACTTTGAGCTTGAAGAAAATGGCAAAGTGGCCTTTTGGATTCACATGCTCAACTCAATTGCTAAAAGGGAATCGGCCTTCGACCCCCTCGTTGGCAATGACGAGTCAAACTTTGGTGGTGCTGGATCAAATAATGTTGTTAGTCGCGGAATGCTTCAAATTTCCTACGAGAGTTCAAAGGCCCGCGTATATAGACAAAGTGGATGCAGCGCTAAAGATGCTAACTCACTACACGACTTTGAAGAAAATATCACATGTGGTGTAGCGATCTTCAGCCACTGGAGTCGCGAAGACGGCTGTATTAGCTGTAAAAATAAGGCCGGCAAAAACCTAGGGATCGCCCGCTACTGGTCAACTCTTAGAGATCGCTATGAGGTGCCATGCAAGATCTGTAGTTCTGGTGTGGCAAAAATTGGCTACAAAGACCAGATCATCGAAGAGATAAAGTCGACAAAAACTTGTAGTCGCTAAGACTAAAAAGTTTACAAAAGGGCAGTATTTAATCTGATACTGCCCTATATTGCCCGCATGAAAAGACATGCCTGCACCCTGCTCTCAATGATTCTTGCCTCCACTTTTGCGGCCCATGGGGCTGAAGTGGATCACTACAGTAAGCCCTACAATACAATTGCAGATGCTACGTATGAAATCAATGAGCGGGCAAATGTCTATCTTGAAAAGGCCGTTGTAGAGACAAATCAGAACTCATCTTGCGACGAAACACTTCTCTACAAAAATCTTAGAAAGTACTTTGCAAACCACAGCCAAGGAAAACTTGGTGAAGACCTCCTGCACGACAAGTCAATTCCAAGAACTGTGATCCCCCTTGCCGAGTCAGTCTACCAAGACTGGAGTGTATTTAATGGACTTCTCCTGGGACTTCCAAGTGCTAAGAAAAGCCCTCTCGCTCTTGGGCCGATTCTGAAGATGGGTGACATTGTTGTAGGTACAGATAAATTTGAGCACATGTTTGGCATGGGCTTTCAATATTTCTCTGGTCATCACCTCAAGGGGAAGTCGCTACACAAAGTATTAAAGCGCGGAATTGCACTCGAAAAGACTGCCCTCGGTGGAAATATGTTTGCCACCGGAGTTTTCTCATATGGCGATCTCGCTGCAAACTTTAATGGAATGCGCTTTTGGAATCACATGCTCTTAAAAGATAGTGATGTACTGGGGTCTAAGTATAATCTTGGGCCATATATAAAGTGTGAGGGCGCTACATTTGTAGTAAAAGCTGAGATTGATTTTAGAAATTACATGGACCTCTCCATGGATGAGTCAGTTAACTGCTCAAAATTGGCGACTAAAAAGGGGCTAGAGAAATTCACAATGAGAATGAGGCAACAAGGATTCCAGCAACACACTTGTCTAAATGCTAAAAATTATCAGAATCTAAAGAAAAAATACGACGTGAAAATTAAAACTGATCGCAATCAAAAGACGATTGGTCACTGGATATTAAATACCAACGGCCACGGCAAAGTTTCTTATATTAATGAATTCTAGTGGTAACTAAGAACCGCTTGGCGAACGCTACTCCAGAGAGATTCTTTATCAATGGGCTTCATCAGATGCCCATCAAAGAAAAAGCGCTTATCGGCCGCTTGCAAAGTCACTTCAGAGTGGGCACTTAGTGCGAGAATAGGTCCTAAAAATCCCAGCGAGCGCACCTTTTCACAGACCTCATATCCATTCATCACTGGCATCATAATATCTAGGAAAATGACGTCAATTGAATCCACATGTTTCGCGACGAAATCCACCGCCTGAATAGGATCCTCAACTAAGGTAACAATCGCCTCAGTTTCGCTAAGGTATTGTTCAGCGATAAAGAGGTTTTCCTTAGCATCATCCACAATAAGAATATGCACCCCACTAAATTTGGGGGTGAGAATTTTTTCTTTTCGATCATGAGAGCGCTCTAGGGCCTTTTGTGGATCAATTGGCAACCTAAGAGTAAATGTACTCCCACGACCAACTTCACTCCAATCAAGATAGAGCTCTCCCCCTAAGAGTTCAGTGAGTTTTTTTGAGAGCGCAAGCCCAAGTCCCGTTCCCTCTTTTGAACTCACTAACTCATTTTCAATTTGAGAGTAAGTCTTAAAGAGCAAGTGTTGATTGTCACTGTCTATGCCAATGCCTGAATCAGTGACACTTACGTAGAGTAGATCGCGGGCATGTTCATCTTGATAGCAAGCAAGCTTCACATGACCTTTTTCTGTAAATTTGATGGCATTTGAGAGGAGATTCACAACAATCTGCTTTAGGCGCAGGCGATCACTCTCAAGACAGGGGTGCAGTTTGGAGTCGATGACGAGTTGAAATTCTAGGCCCTTCTTATCGGCCAGAACTTCAAGTTCACTATAGACTTCATCAAAGAACTCTCGAAGATCAAAGACCTTCTTTGTCACCGTTAAGTTATTACTCTCGGCTTTACTGAGATCAAGCAGATCATTAATGATGAGCCTAATCTGCTCAGAACTATTTTTAATAGTTCCAACCCAATCCTTACTCTCTTCATCAAGATCTTTACTCATCATTAGAATATCGCTGTAGCCACTAATGACCCCAAGTGGTGTCCTCAGCTCATGACCGATAGTGGCGATAAAGCGAGACTTTGATTCACTTTGATGAGATTCACGAAGTGCGGCTTTCCTTAAATCAATCAATGGGGCCGTGATGCATTCATAAAGCATTGAACGGTAGATGTAACAAACCGCAATTGCCTTGTAGAGGTGACCCATCAGAATATTAAATTCCGCTAGATCTGAGTATGAAATAAAGAAGATCCCCGTGAGTGCAAAAATAAATGAGGCCACTGCAAGCCAAAGTCTACTAGGTGAATCGTCTTTGCGACTGGCCGAATAGAATGAAAAACCAGTCCACACCCAAATGATCACGCAGAGGACTTCGAGGGCCACTTTAATGCTAGTGAGTCCTGAAGCTCGAGAGAACATTTCAGGAAGAGAGCTATCAAAAATAGCGATGAAAAAGTACGACAGCATGGCCCAGAGAACGGCGCCAATAACTCCAGTGCGAGCGCTGAGGCGAAGTTTAAAATTGTGATTGTAACTTGAAGAGACCAACATAAATGCCACGGCCTCGGTTAACCTGGCCACCAACCAAAAGTAGATCGATTTATCAACAGAGCTTTGACCAAGAAAATCAGACATTCCCGGATACGTGAGAGTATGCCCCAGGTCTAAAAGGCCCACGGCCAGAGCAGTCACACTGATAAAGAGTATTGGTGTGCGCTCAGTGTGTTTGAAAGTAAGTAGGCCTACTGTAAAGACAGCAAAGTGAGCGGCCATGGGGATAAATTCGAGGATTGCATGTACCGAGACAAAAGGTCCTGTCACTAGAGATGACAATGCATTTCCCCAGGCCAGGCAGAGAGTGACGAGTACGGAGAGAATGACGAGGACCAGGTGCGCCCTCCTGCGACTTCTGCGAATTAAAGTCGGCATGGAGCCTCGCTCGCTAAGAGTTGTCTAGGAGCTTAATGTACATGTCTAAAGAGCATAGGAGAAGGGCAAATAAGGGTGTTGCGACGCAAATGCCCCTAAAACTGGGTAACTCGAGTACTTGCGAGTCGATACTCGAGGTAGTCACTGAGAAATTGCAAAGCGTTATTAGGGCCTGAATCTCCCTCGGGTATAAGGGATGCTAACTCCTCCTGGAGTTGATCAACACTATTTTGTATATCAGATTTAAAGGCTTGCGCTCTCACGCGACTCTCCTCTAGGAAGTAGCCCTCACCCACTCTCTCCTCAAGCGCCACCACTTTTTGATAGAGAGTTTGAACCGCAGGGTCTTCAAAAGACTCCGCTAATGAGTGACAGCGATAGTATTCTTTTATTAGGTTACAGTGCTCACGGGGAATGCCACTTATTTTACAAGCGCGCTTATCGGCCCTTTGATAGAAGTTAAAGACCTCTTCTAAATTCGTTTTCTCATAGGCAACATCGGCATCCGTTCCATTCTTGCTAAGAACTTGATCGCTCTCTAAGTATGTATAGGCGTGTACTTCAGAAAAGAGAGCGCCGCGAAGAATACTTCCAGATTTAGAAACTCTTCTTAAAGCAATTACATCACCTAGCTGTGGACTCTCGACTCTCTTGCACAGTGGGGATTCAATTAGAAAGCGAAACTCCTCACCAGTGGTGTGATGAATTCCCTTATTTACTCCACTCATGTAGAGGGCACTATTCCAACAATTGGGCCCAGATAATACCGTTTTCTTTCCCTCAATTTTTTTTGCGCGCTTTTCAATAACAAATTTCTTTGCCAATTCTCTAGCCGCTTGCAAATTGGCAAAACCACCAGCTAAAACCTTCGGTTTTGAACTCATTTGATAGGCACTCTCAATAAAGATCTCTCGCACCTCACTGGCCAGAAGCGTGGGAAATTCCATCCAGAGCTTGAGCGCTAAATTAACCATAAAGGGAGACGCCATAGAAGTTCCACTATGCTTAATGAGTCCCCCCCCAAGTGAGGCAGCTTCAATACCAGTACCGGGAGCGAGGATATCGACGTTCTTAACACCGAAATTTGAATAATAGGCGAGCTCATAACTATCATAGTGTTTAGGGTCGAGGTGATCTGTATTTAGAGCACCCACAGTGAGAGTATTCTTGCCCTTGATATTGGCCGGCCACTGGCGATTGCTATACTCATCAATATCAACTGCAGAATTTCCAGCAGCAAATACAAAGAGAGTCTGGGGATTATCGGCAACCATTTTCTTATAGGCGTTCACAGCGTCTCTAAGACCCATGTTATTTCTAATATCACTAGGCAAACCCAAGCTCATATTTACGATTTTAATCTGATGAGTTTTGATGAATTCAGAAATCTTCTTAATATAGCTGGGCCGAGTATAATCGCCTGCAAAACCAATCAAAGCCGCACCAAAAAGATCGCGTGTAGCAATGTGAGCGACGTGAGTTCCATGAGAGAGAGGGCGCTGGTCTCGCGCTAGACTAGTTGAAGACTCAGTGGGAAGCCCAATATCCCTTACTTGTTCCCAGCCAAAGACGTCGTCAACCCAACCGTTGCCATCGTTATCAATCCCATCGAGAGGATCGAGAGGATTTTGCCACCACTGGTGAGCAAGCTCGATGTGATTATAGTCATAACCACTATCGATAATGGCAAACTTAAAGCGATTCTGTGATTTAAGATTATCTCTTCTCTTTTGAATATCAACTTGATCTAAATCGGAATTGGCCCAAGTCTCTTCCGGTGTAAAAGGCTCATAGAGGGCATACTCTAAACTCGATCCATCTAATTTTTCTTCAGTAAATGCGATTGGCTTTTCAGAACTTCCCTCGTAGGTGAACTTAATAACAGATAAGAGCTCTCCACTGTCACTATAAGTTTCCTTTCCAAAAGGCCTCTTTTGATCTTCTTGACTGTAAAGGTCTACATATTCCACATGAAAATGTGGTTTCAAAGAGAAGAACCATCGCTTAATAACTTGATAATCTAGATCAAGACCTTCATAGGGATTAAAATTAATTAACTCTTCTCTCGATTCAATTGAGCCAGCGTCGTCTCCATAGACGTCAATCTTCTCTCTTATCCAATGGTTAGCGCCGAGAAACTTAAAACGTTGCTTCGAGCCCATATTGCCTGATGTGCTATAGCTAATTTGCTCAGAAAGGTGACCATTCTCATAGAGCTGGAGCGAAGAAATTTGCTTGGAATTCTTAAAAAATATTTCACGGCGGACAATTTGGCCCCGCTCACAGTAGGTCAAAATCAAAGGTTCTCTGCTCTCGTGCAAGATCGATTCCCCACCCTGACAAAGCTCTTCGGGGGTCACGCTGACCCCTGAATCAGCGGCGTGTGCTGAGAAGATGGATAAGGTAAGGGCCAGTGGCCAGTGTAGCAATGGCAATGGGAACTCCAGATTAATGACACTTTGCTAGAATACTGAGCAACTTTCCCTCCAAAATTTGCTCCTATTTTCAATAATTTGGCCGTGAAATTTGTGAGAACTCTTACACTTTGGCCAAAGATTGAGCGCATCTATTAAAGGCCAAACGGGAACAAATAAATAGCTCATATTTACCGATGTGAGGCACTCCTAGCGAAGGCGGTTGATTCACTGACTGAACTGATTTTTCGTGGCCAAAGATGAGTCAAGATTTGGTTAAGAGGCCTGCATCTGAAATGTCAGAAATTAACCGATTTCTCCTATGAATAACGAAGTTGAATCCTTTTCACGGTTGCAAAATGCGCCCAAAAAAACCATTTCTCTTTCCTTGTCAAGAAGTGCTACGGTGATAGGCATTAGGTATAACTACCAGCCTAAGTTAGGTACAACGACTGACCTACGACAGGGAATGGAATTCCAAAGGAAGCGTATGAAACTTAAAACGCTAAAGACAGATTTTGAACTTGAGACATACAGACATGCTATCGCCAATAGTATCGAAGTGCTCTTGCCCCTCGAGTATCTCAAGCAAGGCAAAGTCTATGGCTTCTATAACGAAGAAGGCCGCATTTGTGGAGGCTTTGCACTCATCACAAGTGGTCCCTACCGCGTGCTCAGTTCAATCCCAGATTTTAATGGATTTGACTTAGACCCGAAGCTCAAAAAGACAGCAGAAATCACCGGAGTGTGGCTCTCGTCTGAGCATCGTGCAAAGAAAGTCTCACTTATGTTCTGGCTCGTTATTCTCAGCAAAATCCTTACCTGTCGTAAGGAATACTTTGTGTATGCCTATAGTTCAAAGAAAGAACACTTGAAAAAGATTTACTCAAGGGGTAACCCAGTTGTACTCTTTTGCGGCGAAACCATTCCTCTACCTGGTATGAAAGAGGTCGACCACGAATCTGTGGAAGTGGTGATGCGCAAGACACTTTTCAAGCAGGTCTTCAAGAACACCGATTTCTTCTTGAAGCGCATGGGACTAAACAAGCTATTAGTTAAGGGCGTACATGAAAAATTTATTCCTTCTTTTATCCCTCTCACTTCTCCCAACATTAAGTTTGGCGAACGCGAATCTGAAGTCAATCGTTGAGAAGGTTGATAAGCTCTACCGTTCGAATTCGTCGATAACAGAAGTTGAAATGCAGATCGTAAACCCAAATTGGGAGCGTACCCTGCGAATGAAAATATGGACTGAGACGATGGAGAATACCTTTATCTCCATTGACTACCCGAGAAAGGAAAAGGGATCGGGAACCCTGCGAAAATCTAGCGAAATGTGGAACTTCCTCCCCAAAGTGGGTAAGGTCATTAAAGTTCCGCCCTCAATGATGGGCTCATCTTGGATGGGCTCTGATTTCACCAATGACGATCTCGTCAAAGAAACAACGCTCACCGATGATTACGACTCAAAATTTGTCGATGGCCCCGACGCCGACAAACTTTATATTGAACTGACAGCAAAGAAACAAACAGTCACCGTCTGGGGAAAAATTCTTCTCATCGTCTCTAAAGCTGATCAAATGCCCATCACCGAAGAGTTCTTTGATGAGCGCGGCAAAAAAGTGAGAACTCTCTACTTCTCAGAGATCAAAGAACTTGGTGGGCGCAAGCTTCCAACCAAACTCGTGCTCATCCCAGAGGGCAGCGAAAAACGCCAGACTTCAATTGAATACAAAGATGCCAAGTTTGACATCAAACTTCCAGAAGACACCTTTACACTGATCAATCTACAGAGAAAGCGCTAATGTTCTTTATCAGAATGGCCGCCAGAAATATTCTTCGCCAGAAGCGTCGTTCAATATTGACGGCACTCTCCATTATGGGGAGCTTTGTCCTCTGCTCCATGGCCATCGGCCTTGTCTTTGGAACCTATGGCAAGGTGATCGACACCTTTACTCGCGGTCACTCTGGCCACATACAAATTCACCACGAAGGCTACCTTGAGCGCCCCTCTCTTTATAAGCGCATCGACGACACCAGCGAAGTTGTCGAACGCCTAGAGAAAGGCCCAGAGATTCGCGGGGTCTCACCTAGAATCATTGCCTCAGTTCTCATATCAGTGGGAGAAAAATCCACTGGCGCTCGCGTCTTTGGAGTTGAGCCTAGTAGAGAGGCAGCGACGACAACCATTTTTCAGCGCGTTGAACTTGGAGCGCCCCTAAATGACAGCAGTGAATATGACATTGTCATCAGTCACGCGATGGCAAAAATTTTAGGCGTAGGCCCTGGTAGTGAAGTCATTCTCATGACCCAGGCAGCGGACGGCTCAATGGCCAACGACCTCTTCAATGTTGTAGGGGTCCTCAACGAGTCTAGTGATGCAATGGAGTCTCGAAATATCTATATGCCACTTGAGGTTGCCTCAGAATTCTTTGTGCTAGGAAATCGCGTTCATGAAATTGCCATTGCCATAGATCACCACGAAGATGCGGAAGAAGTCTCTGAGCAACTCTCACAAATGTTTCCCAAACTAGATGTCTCACCTTGGCAAGTTATAGAGGCTGAATTCTACAAGGCCATGACTGCCGATCAAACGGGCATTTGGATCAATCTTGGCATTATGCTCTTTATCGTCTCAATTGGAGTACTCAATACCGTGCTTATGACCATTCTTGAGCGAACAAAAGAATTTGGGATCATGAAAGCAATTGGCACAAGACCCACGGATATCTTTATTTTGGTGGTGCTTGAGACTGCCGTGATTGCAGTGATTTCAATTCTTATAGGTAGCGTCTTCGCGCTGGCCATTAACTATAAACTCTCTCAAATTGGCATCCCCTATCCGATGCCAATTGAAATTGGAGGCATGGCCCTGCACCATCTCTATGGTCAGGTCGCTTTCTTCAACCTTTGGATCCCCGCCATCGTGGTTTGTCTCTCAAGTATTGGCGTCAGTATTATTCCGGCCATTAGGGCCGCTCACATTGTGCCGGTTAAGGCCATTAGGAGTACCTAAATGATCGGCAAGCTAGGTTTTAGAAATATCTATCGCAATAAAAGGCGCACCATCATCACCTGCGCGATTATGGGACTTGGTCTTGCGGCCCTCATCTTTGGCGACGCCTTCTTGCGCGGTCTCAATGAGAATATGATCACTTCAGTGACATCTTCCTTTATTGGAGATGGGCAAATTCACCGCAATGATTTTCTAAAGACGCGCGAAGTGGATAAGACCATTGAAGACTCAGAGGCGACCTTAGAAAAAGTTCGCGCTCACCCCAAAGTAGACTTTGCCGTACCAAGGGTGATCTCTAGTGGGATGATTCAGTCGCCTAACGATATTGTTCCCATCGCCATCTATGGCGTGCAACCAGAAGATGAGGCGAGGATTACCGCGCTTAAAGAATCAATTAAAGAGGGTGAGTATCTCTCAGATGATGGCGAAGCTTCACTCATTATTGGCACTAGACTGGCGAAGTTTCTTGGGGTCCAACTTGGCGATAAGGTCGTCGTCACAAGTTCGGGCGCAGGCAGCGGAATGCTCACTCAAGAGCTCTTTCGCATCAAGGGGATCTTTGAATTAAAAAATAAAGACATGGATACTTCCGTGGTCTTTATGGGAATTCAAAAGGCGCAAAAAATGCTCCTCGTTCCCAACTCTTTTCACGAGATCGTCTTTAGATTTAAGGCGCGAAATGACGTCGTTAATCCCCCTGCTGACTTTTTTAGTGAGTTTGAAAAGGGAGATAACGAAGCCCTCTCGTGGAAAAAGGTCGTGCCTGCAATCGACGCCGGAATTGCCCTCACTAGCTACTCACTCTATATCGGCACAATCATTCTCTTTGCCATCATTGCTCTAAGTACAATGAACACGCTCTTTATGTCGCTTTATGAGAGAATGTATGAATTTGGCATCATGAAGGCCATTGGAACTCGACCCGCCTTCATCTTTAAATTAGTCGTCACTGAGGCAATTTCCCTCTCTATCATCAGCGTTATTGTCGGCACTCTCCTTGGTGCAGCGATCACTCTCACGACAAAACTCACGGGCATTCACCACCTCACAGATGTAGAGTATCTAGGGACCACGATTAGAAGTGCGATTCGCCCTGTATTTGCGGCCCACCAATACCTCCTCTACCCTGCTGCGATTGTGGTCTTTGCCACACTCTCTTCGATATATCCGGCCATCACTGCGGCTAAAATCAATCCCTCAAAATCAATGAGAAAGGATTAAGAATGAGTCAGGAAGTAATCTTCATCGACAAAATCTGTAAAGAATATGGCACGCCTGAAAATAAGGTCATGGCGGTTGATCACGTCTCTCTTAAAATCCACCCGGGTGAATTTACGGCGCTCGTTGGGCCATCAGGATCGGGAAAGACAACTCTTCTCAATATGATGAGTGGGCTTGATAACCCAACTGCTGGCAAGGCCTATCTCGCTGGCAAATCAATTAGCGATATGCAGGGAAATGAACTCTCTGATTATCGCCGCGATCACATTGGGTTTATCTTTCAATCCTACAATCTCATCCCCGTGCTCTCTGCCTATGAAAATGTGGAGTATATCCTGCTACTTCAAAATCTCCCGGTACAAGAGCGCCGCGATCGCGTCTTTGCCATGCTAAAGGAAGTAGGACTAGAAGGTCGCGAGCATCGTCGTCCGGCCGAACTCTCCGGTGGGCAACAACAGCGAGTGGCCGTGGCCCGCGCGATGGTCTCTCGCCCAGATATTATTCTCGCCGATGAACCCACGGCCAACCTCGACTCGCACACTGGTGCCGCTCTTCTAGATATGATGAAGGAGCTCAACGAAAAAAATAAAATCACCTTTGTCTTCTCGACCCACGACCATATGATCATGGAGCGCGCCAAGAGACTCGTCATTCTAAAAGATGGAAAGGTAGATAGAGATGAAGTTCGCTCTTAAAACAAGTATTGCTCTCGCACTATGCTCGCTCTCACTTACTGCGAGTGCCTTTGAGTATTTTGGTTACTTTAAGACATACCCTATTTTGCAAGATCCCGCCGGTGGCTATGACACAAGAAAGATCCTGCAAAATATGGCCAAGATTCAAGTCGCCCACGATTTTCCAAAAGATATTCACTTTGAAGGAAGTTACGAGCTCATTACCTTCACTCAAAAGCACCTCCCTCATCAAACACCAGTATCGAGTTACCGCGTGGACGATCTGAACTACTATCTCCACGATGAAACAGATCCCACGAGTTATAAAACAAGCGTAATTCAGAATCTCAATCGCTTTAATATCAGCACCACTACTCCAATTGGGGATGTAATTGCAGGACGCCAAATTGTAAGTTTTGGCGTCTCTAAATCACTCTCACCAACGGATGTTCTCACACCATTTTCTATTAGCACCATTGATAAAGAAGAGCGCCAGGGTGTGGACGCCCTTGTTCTTCGCGCTCCGATTATTGGCCTCTCAACCATCGAAGTTGGCGTGGTTGCCGGTGAAGACTTTGAACGTGAAAAAAGCGCCTACTACCTGCGCCCAAAAGCTACTATTGACCAACTTGATGTCAGTGCCACTTTGATGGAATTTAAGGAGCGCAAACTCCTTGGTCTAGACCTCTCTCATCCCATTAAGGACGCGGGATTTTGGATTGAGGGTGCCTATGTGGACTCGGCCAATGACCGACTAAAGAACTTTGTGCGAGTAACGACTGGTGCTGACTACAAATTTCAAAACACTCTCTATCTGGCCATGGAGTACCACTACAACGGATCGAGCTTAGATAATGGCTTTATCTACCCGGAAGACTATATCTACGTCTACGACTATCACTATTTTATCCCAACGATATCATACGAGTTCACACCCTTGTTAAAGGGAAGTATCCAAAGTTATATCAATGCCCACGATGGCTCAGTTTTTACGACGCCTAAACTTGAGTATAATTGGAGCGACAATCTCTATCTCTCACTGGGCGTTTACGCCGGTATTGGGAATGAGACGACTAGTGAATTTGGTCGCTACGGACAGACCTACTATAGCTCTTTGAGGTACTACTTCTAATGAAACTGGCAGAAGTGCTTGCCCCTTATAAGAATTTTGAGGTGGCCAGCGAAAGCGAAAATCGGGAGATTCTAGAATTCTTCCACTCAATGACCATGGACACTCCGGCCATGAGCCTGCGCTATGATCGTGGAGACGATTTCTTTGGATATCTCTATGAACAGTGTGAAAAGTGCGTTGTCATCACAATGAAAAATGATGACGGCTCAATTCATGGTCTCGGATCAATTGCTCTTATTCGCCACTACATGGCCGGCAATAGCCAAGTATGCGCCTACCTTGGAGACCTGCGCATCTCTCCCAAACTCAACGCCAAAGTTAGGGTGAAGTGGAAACAGTGTTACGCCGATGTGATTTCAAAATTTAGCGAGATTGAGGAATTTAAGGGTATCAAGTACCTCTACTCCGCAATCCTAGACGACAATCTAGCGGCGATGAAATCACTGCTAAAAAACAACGACCGCATTATCTATCATCCGCTCACCACTTACGAGACGCTCAATATTTATGGCAAGAATCCACTGCTTAAAATCTCGCGTTCTAAATTAAAAGTTGAAAAGGTTGACTTTGATCTCGTCAAGCACTTGCTCTTTAGTGAGATGAAGAGTCAGGGCTTTCACTATGATTTTAGCAATGCTGAGTATAGTGAGCTCGATCGCCGCATGAGGACGTGGCAAAACTTCTCCCAAAATTCTTTTATTAGTGTCACGAGAACGAATGGAGAAGTAGTAGCGACCTGCGCTCCTTGGATATGTGGAACGAAGAAATTGGTGGTCACAAAAATAAGTAGCTTCTATCAATTTCTTGGGAAGAAAATATTCCCGTTCTTTGGCATCCCAAAAATGAAAGAGGGTGAAGAAATTAAGATTCTCTATTTAACTCACCTCACCTTCAAAGAAGAGCTCACTCCAGCAGAGAAAACAAGTGCCCTCTGCCTACTCGTAAACGAAGTGTTAAAAACGAGAAGATCTGATTTTCACCTAGTCTCATTTTTTAATTACCCCTGTTATGAGATAGGTGCTCTCCCCTTCTTCTATCAGTCTACTAAGGCAACGCTCTACCAAGTGATGTCAGACGTTCAATATGAACAAGAAGATTTCATTGAACTCGCTGGCCACCCCCCCGCCTTCACACTTGAGGTCTCCTAATGAGTGCCGAAATAGATTGGATGGGGCGCTGGTACGTGATTATGAAGGAGCGTGGGGAAAACGATTGTCCAACGCTCGGTCGAATGAATCTAAAAAGTGGTGAGATTGATTGGTTTGATTTTAGCCACTCTCAAATGGACGGAATTGGCGCCTTTGTAAAATACTACCAAAATCATGGCATTCAGCTCTCAAACCTGCCACAAATCAAAGAGGAGCGGCTCCCAAACTTTATTGAGAGACTCAAGATTTTTTACCGCTTAATCTTTAAAACCAAGAAGGCCCGGGTTAATTGGAAAGAGTTTCATCCTCATGCAAAACCCAATGACCCTCTCGATATTCACATCAAAATTTTTAATCCTCCAGAAGTGCAAGCTCTCAAAAACTACTGTAAGGCCCAAGGCTTTTCATTAAACGCCTACTTTATGAACTCTCTCACAAAGGCCCTACTTCCTACGCTCTCTCACAATGAGGAGGGCACCTGGACCCTTCCTGTTAACCTAAGACCACTACTCGTCAGAGAGGATTACTGCTCAAATCATTCAAGCGGAATATTAGTGAGTATGAATAAAGGGGACACTCCCCACGATACCCAGCAGAAGATCGTGTCCTCACTTAAAAATAAGATACATTGGGGAATTTGGTGGATTCATCAAATTGGTAAATTTATTGGTATGAGAGGAATGCGCTATGTGAGTGCGCAAAATTCCAAGAAGAGTTTTTTGATTGGGTCATTTTCCATTCTTGGCAAGTGGGATTTTCCTCAGGACCATATCTGGGTGGGCTGCGCTCCTGGCTCTAAGAATTTTCCGGTGAGTGCCTTCTTACTAGAGGCCCATTCCCATCTGAGTTTTTGCCTTAAAATTCATCCGGCCATTCTTCCAAATGCCGATGAGACACAATCGAGCGCCCTCTTTGAAGGCGCCCTCGAAGAAATTCTTCGTCCGATTTCAAACTAAAGTTCGTCAACCAGACCAGTGCACTGATCAAGCGTGTAGAAGCTATCTAATCTTGGTGAGATTGTAGTAAGTGTGTTCTCAAGGCGCAGAGACCCCGTGTTTGTAAGTTCTCCCGTCACCTGATCAAAGCGCACTGTAAGTTGCCCTGGAATTTCAAGTTCAACGAGTGTGCCCTCGTCACTAAGCCCGCGCGCAGAGGTTGTAAAATCAATTGTGACTTCACCCAGACCGTTGCCAATTGAAGGAGTGATTGCTGAGCCATTAGTTACTAATTGAAATTCATTAGTCATCATTCCGACGGCCAAAAGAGTCGAGTTCGCGCCAACTGAGAGGACTGAATCCTCAGAAGAGAGTGTGAGCACAATCGCTCTCTGCCCATGAGAGGCAATAGTACTAGTTTTACAGTTGAGAATGTCTCTGGCCATGACCGTTGTGGTAAGTGAAAGTGTAAATAAGAATAAGATGGCTTTTAATTTCATTTGTTCCCCCTTTAAGTTGTGGGGGGACTCTATCTATTGGCCTAGTATAGTTCAAACTCAATGAAACTATATTATCCAGTGGAAAAAACTATATCAGTGCCCTAGTAGATTGCCATCTTCACACCCCAGGAGTGAATATCTCTTTTAAATTGGTCTGGTGAGTATTCATCTTCCTTGGTGCTCGCTCCTAGCTTTGAGTAAGCTCCCTCAGCTATTAGCGCCAAACTAGGAGATAATCTCCACTGAAACCCATAGACAGCGGTGGGAGAAGCAATACTACCTTCAACCTTTCGTTCATTCCCTCTCACTTTCTGAGTTCCTTCGTAGCTCATACTCAAGTAATAAGCACCTGTGTAGATCATAAATCGATCACTAAAAGCTAGCCCCGCAAGTAAGCCTGTGTCGTGATTAGTAAAGTCCACCTCAACACTTGAATTATTCGAAGACTCAGAAACACTCTTGTCATCAGAGGAAAAACCCAAGCTTAATACCCCGCTTAAAAGAAACTGATTACTTCCAACTTTAGAGTCTAATATTTTGATTTTTCCAAAGAGTGAGGTTGAAGAGTCCGAGTTATAAAAAGCACCAATCTCCACCCTGTCGATCAATCCGTAGGAGAGAGAGCCATGAAGTGAATTAGAGTACTCAAGAACAAAATCCCTATCCTCAATGAAGTAGGATTCATAATCACTTGTAAGCTCAACCTTGCCCATGCCGGCCCGGCCAATACCAACAGAGCCCTTCTTAGCGCCAACGGTCTCTGGAGTGTGAAAACGATTGCCTGGCACCCTTACACTCACTGAGCACGCACTACAAAAGACAAGAAGGACGACGACCAATATGTGACGCAAAGCAAACCTCCAGAATTACTATTTATAAATATTAACAGGTAAGAGAAAGGAGTGCATAGCGCAAGTCACAAACTATCCAAGCGGGCACCCAATAACTGACCCCAAACCGGCAACTAGGCACCCATATAAGGCACTCACACAAAATATATTGCGCGTCTTCTTGAGCAATTGGTATTTCATCTCTCACGTGAGGTGAAAGATGAAAAAGTTACTACTAGTCCTACTTGCCCTCGGATCTTTTTTGCGGAGCGCTCAAGCGAGCGAAATTGAAATTACTTCAATGGAGTGCGAGGTTACTAACCTGCTGGGCTACAAGCTTGGTACGGCCAGTCTACAAGGAACAGAAATCCTTATGGACTTTGGTATGTTTGGCAATCTATTGTGGGTCAATGAAGTTTCTGAGAATACCATTGTTGCTATGACAAAGGGTCAATCTTGGGACTACACATTCTCATTTACTGAGAAATTCTCCCTTGAAAAGAACGAGTACACAGGAAGGCTCTATCAGAAGTATGTGATGGGCTACGGCGGACCAAATATTCCGTTTGCAAAGCTCAGCTGCCAACTCCTTTTCTAATTTTAAATTTGATTAGGTCCATCGTATGGATCCCCCCCATCCGGCACTTCGGTGCCCTATGGGGGATTTATGCCCCGATAAACTCCATAAAAGCCGCACACGCCATTAAGACATAGCCAAAGCCAAGACATTTATTGGCCATAGGATGACTCATCTTAGGCGATTTAATTTCAATATACTTAGAACTAACAAAGATGAGAAAGCCGATCAACCACAGCAGAATTACTTCAATCTGTCCTTGGAAGGAGTTCATCGTCGGCCCAAACTCAAAGAGAAGGGCCGCCAAAATTCCGGCCATAAAAGTCAGACCAGCAAAAATAATAATGCGATCACATTGATACCCTCTTGGCATAGCAACTCCCAACGCAATAGTGCCTCTTTAAAATTTAGGGGGCAAGTTGAACGGGGCCTGCACAGGAGTTAAGAATTTCTAGGAGCGATAGTCCTCATCGTTGAAAAACTCTTGGTACTTATCCAAGTCCACATCTTGGTCATGGTGAAGTTCAAGCATTCGTCTGAGGACTTTGGTCATGCGTTCTTGAGCTTTTATCGATCGCCCCACTCGCTCGACATCTTGTGAAGTCATTGTGTTTTGGTCCAGTCTTCTCACCATGTTAATTGAAATAAAGAGCGGGTTATTAAGCAGGTGACATAGCCTTCCAAAGAGAAATTGCACTCTACTTTTGTGGGTAAGTTCCTTTTCAAGACTTAAGTTTTTAAAGCCATTCACAATCAAATTGCGAGAGCGCGTAACTGCAAAGAACTTCATAATCGAGAAGGTCAGATAATTTGAAAGCTGTTTGATGATGATTAATTTTTCGTAATCAAAGGCGAGATAATTAATTGGAAAATAGACAAGGATAAAAATAAGATCAAGGAAGATGGCCTTGCGAAGACTCATCGGCACAAATGTAAACTGGAGAAAGGAGACGATCACTAAACCAAAGTAATAATCCGAAGATAGCCCGCCACCCAAGTAGGCAACATAGCTCACGCCAACAGCGACACTGATAAAGATGGTAAGAATACAAAAATCTAAGTTTTTAACGATTCCTTTCTTCAATAGAATATAGAGCACGATCGTCGGAGTGATAAAAGTGAGTCTGACTAAGAAAAGATAGAGCAAGGAGTGATCAGTGACCATGAATGAATCGATGTAGCTTAGGGACAGATAAATCAATATTCCCAGCCTAGACATTGAGTAAAAATTTTCTAAACGAAAATTCTCAAAGCTCTCATTAATGTCTATCTCATTGCTCATTGAATTAGATTACATCAAAATTAATTGGTAGGGTATCTTTCAAGAAAAATTGAGACTCGACTCGAGTGCTCCCTATTGGAGAATAACCAGTGGACCTACTCTCAGCTATCTCAATCGCCGCCCTCTTTATCTTCTTGATATTGTTATTTAATAGGCGTTTGATGCAGATGAAGTTATGGCGAGCGACGATGACGCCCTTAGCTTCAATCATCGGAAGTGGCTTTCTCATCTCGGCGCCCATACTCTCAAAAGTAGGCGCTGAACTCGCTCCCTTTCTGATGATCATACTTTGTCTCATTGCCTACGGCCTTGGTGAAATCATTCGTGGAAATATCAAGGAAATTGAACCACGCATCGGCGATGATACATTGAACGCTGGTACAAAAATATTTGAGAAGGCCTCGGACTGGTCGCTCGCCTTCGCCTATATTCTCTCAATCACCTACTATCTCTATATATTCTCCTCCTTCATGCTAAAGGGAACTAATCTTGAAATCCCCGGGCTTGAGCAGGTACTCGCCACGGGTGTGTTCTGGGCCATTGCCCTCATTGGTCATCAAAATGGGCTCGATTCAATCGAGAAAGTCGAGGCGATCGCGGTCAATTTAAAGCTCGCTATTATTGCGACCTTCATTTTGGGACTAGGTTACTTTAATTATGAACATGGCCCAGCAAATCCAATCCCAGAGCACATTCAATTGGGCATAGAGAGCTGGCAGATTCTTCTCGGGCTACTCATCATGGTTCAGGGGTTTGAAACAAGTCGCTATCTTGGGGAAAAGTACAAAGGAGAAATGCGAATTAAGAGCATGCGAAACTCCCAGCTCATTAGCATGGTCATCTACTTTGTCTTTATTTTCTTAATCATGAAGGTGATTAACTTACATCCTATTCAGGGAGAGATCAAAGAGACATCAATCATTGATCTTAGTAAGTACGTCCTGGGTGCTGGGCCTGTCATGCTACTCTTTGCGGCCCTCGCAAGCCAGCTCTCTGCGGCAGTTGCAGACATGGCGGGCTCGGGTGGCCTTATTGTTGAACTCACGGCCAAGAGAATTTCTTCGAAGAACTCCTACCTCATTATCGCCTTAATCGGCACCGCACTCATTTGGTGCTTCAATATATTTGAAGTGATCTCCTACGCCTCTAAAGCCTTCGCTCTCTACTACTTGTGCCAATCGGCAGTGGCCCTAGTTCACAACTTTGAGCGCAACTGGAGCAGATTTGCTCTGAGCATACTTGGAATAGCTCTGTGCCTCTTAGTCATCTTCTATGGAAAGTCATTTGAGTGAGCTAAGCTGCCAATTTACAGGTCAGGCATTTCATTAGCCCATCGACTCGACCTACTTCAATATTATCGGCCGAACACTCAAAATCTCGATTGTGGCGACAGGACTCAACTTTACAGGCACCAACCCCTGCAAGCTCCACTCGAGAACTGTGGTGAGAGTTTTTAAAAAATGTGTCGCAACCAGGATTTTTAAAATCGCCAACTGTAATCGCTTTAGCGTGACAAGTGTGATTTTGGTTATATGCGCATTCACTGGCACTGCACTTACTGATGATGGGCATATTCACTGTTACTTGATGCATAGATACCTCCTATCTTAGGAGTCTACAAGCACGATCGGTGCCGGCCCCAATGGGCCTGGTGTGCACCAATCACAGTGTATCTTTAATTTTGAAAGCTAAAGAAGTTGGCCCTTAGTTACATAAGTCAATCTTGACCAGACCAATGGTCGAGTCAATTGATTGTCTACGAAAACCGAGTCCATTCATTCCTTCTAGGCCGGCATCTGCGTGATGCTCTCCATCTAAAACAACAGAGCCCTCGGCGTCGGTTGCAAAGTAAAAGAGTTCAGTTTGAGAAGTCTCGCTAATAAATTGAACATCACCCGGCATGAGTTGGAAGGGTTGAGAAGTGCGAAATTGAGAGTCTCCTCTTAAGTGAGCATTGAGAACTGTAATCATTGGGGATTCGCAGCTATTCTTAATCAGAATGGAGTAAGCTTTTTCGCTAGTATTGAGCTTAATACCAGCAAAGATAGTTTGAAATTCACCTTTAAAAATCGAGTTAATGGCCTGCTGGTGATCTCGGTTCATAATTGTAAAAAGGTTGACCCCACCACCTTCTGCGGAGACCACACCACGGATGAGATCTCTTCCAAATTGTTCATTTTCTTCAATGACCGCTGAGCCACTTTGGCCGCGAATAATGTCACAATCTGAAGTATAGCGAGACCCATCATCAGCAAAGGCATGGCAATCGCGCATAAGAACGGGAGTTGCCAGTGGCTTATCGCCTGGGTAGCCAATGGTTTTAACCTTGATGGTATCTTCTAGCTGAGACCTGCCCCAGATAGCGAAGTAGCCATACTTATCTCCTGCATTGAGTCCACTGCCCAAGTCTTCTAACTCCAAAACGGCGAGATCAAATTTAATTTGTTCATTAGATATTTGCCCGGCCGCTAGATTTGCAAACTCATCTTTTAAAAAGCCAATATTCACATAGGCCTTGGCAACTCTATAAGATGCCTTCCAATCAAAGTTGGGCAGGGCCCCAGGAATAAATTGTAGCTCAGCAAAAGCCTCGCGATTGGCGCCAATCACACAGTGTGCGGCCGTAAGGACAAAGCGCTTAGAGATAAGAGTCCCACTACAAGTTCCAATACCTCCGTCACTAGAGCGCATAATGATTTGCCCTACTCTGCGCTGAGTGCCTTCCATCTTGGTTTGCTCAACTCTGTCATCTTCACCAATGATAAGTTTTGAACTCTTAATAAGGGCGTCTCCTCCCCCTTGATTTGAGCACGAGGCTAAGGTCATAAGGGCAAGAGTTGTGAGAGAGAGCTTCTTAAACATATTCATTCCTAGAAGTAGAGAATGAGGGATTCTAAAGCAATATTGAGATGAAGTGGGGAGCAAGAGACAATTTACAGGGTCAAATTGTAATAATTATAGGCCGGTGGGTAGCTCAAAGAGCGCCTGCTGAACAATTGCGAGACTATCGCCCTCGCTATCATCAAATCTGGCCATTAATTCTCTTTCAAAACTGCGAAGAAATTCCATCATTTGAGGTAAACATTCTTTCTTCACACGGATCATACCGGTGTAATAGCGACGCTTTTCGCGCTCGATGTGATCATAAGAGCGCTTAAAGAGCTCTGCACTCTCTAGATGTATCTGTCGAGCGAGGGGCTTAGCTGGTAGTTCTTGAGCAAGCTCTTTGAGTTCTGCAGGCGTAACCCCCAGTAGACTAGCCAGTTGAATCGAAATCTCTTCTAAATTAAAGCCTTTAATCTTTTGCAATTCGGCCAAGATATAGCGAGCTAACACTCCTCGATCGGCCTTTGAAGTTTGATCATCAAAATGATCAAGGAGAATCACACTCAGAGTATTATCAGTAGTGACTTTATTAACTCGAATGAGTTTTTCAAAATAAGAGCGCTCTGCTTGATTAAATCCAAAATAGTGAATGAGAGAATCTTTAAGCTTCTCTCCCACGTGGCGCTTTTCACTGAGAATCATCGACAAACTAGAAGCACCACTCAGCCCCAGCATACGTGCCCATACTCCTAGACTCCAGGAGGTGCGCTCACTCCCCTTCCATCTGGCGTAATCAGATAGGAATTGGCGATAGTTAAGATAACTATGAACTTGTGGTTTAATCATGTCCCTTCTCTATCAGGCCAGATCTCAAGTCGCTAGAGGGTGGTTTCTCTAAGCAACTCAAATCTCTTCACAAGACTAGTGAAGGGTTTTGAGTGAGCTGGGCCAGACATAGCAAGCTTCTTAACCTATTTTTGGGCCCTGCTAACAATAAAAGGAGTTATGATGAAAATTATTCTTGGATCAGTTCTCGTATTTGCTAGTGTTTGTATGGGTGGGACAGAGATTGTCTACAACCGCTCAACTAACCCCTACATCCCGACCAAAGGCGAAGTAACTGCTGATAAGGTATGCTTTGATGCCGTTAAGAATGGCTTTAAGGTGCTCGTTCCAGCGACAACTAAAGAGACTTGTAAGTCTGTGAGAATGGATTACAGCGATTCTAAATATCCACGCAAAATCTGCGTTGGCAAAAAGATGATTAAGGTTCCGGCCAAAATCGAGTTCTTCTCACGTGAGGCAACTCGCAAGGTTTGCGCGAGCTTTAACTATAGTGACTCAACCTATCCAAAATGTACTTCATACAAGCTGGAGAACTTCGAGCACTCACTCAATTACACAGAGTACACTTTCCAGGCTTGGGATTATCGCCACGAAAATCCAATCAGCTTAGGCCAGCGCACTCTTCCAGATTGCCACTAAAAAAAAGGCCCTCGAAAGAGGGCCATTTTTTTTACTTTAAGTAAGCTCGTTTTAATTCTTCATAGATTCGATCATTCATATCACCAGAGCGCGAGCACATGAGATCAGTGACATCAAGCTGATAATTGACCATCACATTCTCACTCTCAACATAGAACTCGTGATAGCAGTCTGGAAGTCTTAAGATGTGGCCAAACTCATGTCGAATGGTCCAGCGCGTGTCGAATTCTTCGAGTGGTGTATTCTGATCCATCACTACTACGTTGCCACCAGAGACGTGGGGCGTGACGTTGGGTTTAAATTCAAGATAGGCGGTGGATGGATTCCCGTTTACGAAATCAAGCTCCATACCCCAGCCAATTGAATCTCTCTTAAACTCATCTTCAACATTGCTTTGGAGCCAAGAGGCTATATGGGAGTCAGTAGGTGTCTTAAAGGGAACGCGCATGACCAATCGATTATCTCTACTCCACTCGACATCTTTGCGAGGATTTGGAATTTTAAAGAAGGAATCCCAGACCTTTTGAGAAACAGAAAAATAAGTATCTTTGAATTTGACTAGATCATTTTTAGAAAGAGAACTCTCAAAGAGCTTTTCACATTTTGCCTCATTGGTCGTGCTATTATAGCAAATGGTAATGAGATTCTTCTTAAGATCAGCTTTTATCTCTTCATCAAGGGTGTCAAAGCTTCCCAGTTTAGAGTCTAGATCTTCAACTTTGCCAAGAAAGTAGAAGCCACGCACATCGCGCGCTCTTGCACGGGCATACCACCCCAGCCACTGCTGCATACCAGTCCAGCGAACCGCCGTTTGGTAGTTGTAACTCACCTTGCGCGCCCACAGGACAAGGTCCTCGGTTGTACCAGGAAAGCTTGCTGTGATTTCTCCATCTTTAAGCATAATCTCTTGAAGCTCACTTGGCATCTGTGTCTGAAGATTTTCATAGTAGCTCTTAATTGTTGATGGGCCATACTTACTGGCCGCCTCAATGGGAATGCCGTTGCCGCGATCACTCGAATTAGTCAGGCGAATTTGATCGTCTTCACTTCTGGCCTCATTGATCATTTTAAGCCAGGCACTCATGCGCTCTCCGGCACGAATACTGGCAGTGATAAAAGCATCCTGAGATTCAATAAGGGATTTATTTTGGGCGATCTCTTTGTACCAGCGCTGGGACTCTTCGAGGGTGAGATCGAGGGGAATATGCGGATTTGCCACGGCAAGAGATGAGCTTAGCAAAGAGAGAAACAGGATAAATTTAAGCATCGACTACCATCCATTAAAATTGGGATGGGTATCCTCTCGCCCTGGAGTGAAATCGTCAAATCACGTGAAAAATCTGTGAAAAAATCGGCTCACAGACAAAGGATTATAAATACTTAGTAAGTGAGTCGCCAAAATTGAGTCGTTAACGCAGGACTTCTTTCTCTTCAAAGAATAACTGCAACTCATAGGCTTGATCACTACGCGCCTCTGATCCATCGACATGTTTTGGAAAGCGATTGATCCAAATGTCATAGATCATTTGATCGAGGATCTCTGTGGCGCTCTCTGCGCTATAATTGACCCGACTTGAGCTTTCAACTGCATCGTAGAGTTCCTGAGCAATGGCCTCTTTATTAGCAGAGACAATATTAAGGGCAGTCTCGGCATCTTGTTCATAGTAGAGAGCATACATGGCCTGGGCCAAAGAGTCGGAACTCTTACTGAGAGGTTTGAAGTGTTTTTCATCCTCGTACTCAATGGACTTCATTACATGAGAGAGTTCTTCGCTACTTAGTAATGAGTGCTTACTCAGAATTAATCTTCCAAGTTTTGGGCCAACCGGATTAAAGATATCAGCACTTGAAAGGGCCATGAACGAGATCCCAAGAGAACTTTTTGGATTCTCCTTCATGTAGCGGGTCGCCGCCATTAGGCCACGAGAATTTTGATAGTTTAGTTGAGAGAAGTTAATAAAGTCCTTCACGTATTCTGGATCAACTTCATTTTGATATCTGCCTGCGCAGACCCGGCAAGCGGAATCCTTAAGCTCAGGATCGCCATCAACAGAGAGACAACACTCTTCACAAGCGTAGGGGTATTCAATATCGTGACCATGGCGAAAGCCCAGGTTGTGAAGCTGTTCATGAAAAATTGTCTTTCGAAGTTCGTTCAAAGTCTCAGGGTCACTGCTTGAGTTACCAGACTTTGGGTCATGAGGATTTAGAGAAATAAATGGATGTCCTACATTCAACTTTTCAATTTTGTCACTTGGTGCAGTCGAAGCGTGACCCGCAGTTCCCTCCCAGTCATACTCAGCTTCGCTGCAGACAATCTTTACTTGATCGCTTTCAAGAAGACGAGAGAGCTCAAAGGCGTTGCGAAGGGCGCCAGTCATTTGGTTGGGAGCACCAAATTTCTTTTGCAGATCAGCTAGGCATTGCAAGCCGACTGTCATAGAGTCTTTGAGATATTCAGGAAATCTTGGCCCCCAATTCTTTAGGCAGGCGCGGTCAACGAGATAACCGCTTCCAGTTGCAAGGAAGCCTTGATTCAAATCTGCACTGACAATCAAACCCTCGCGAGCAAGGGCATTTATTTGATCAAAGATCACTCTTTCATAGCAAGAATCTTGTTTTTGAATTGAATTCAATATCTCCATGGACTGATATTCAAAGACACCGTCTTCGTTTTGATCCAGTTCAATCACTCGCTCGAGCTTGCCTTCACGAAGGGGCTTGGTAGTTACTCGTCGCTCAAATTTTCCGTTGTGATTAAGATCTTGCAGTTCAATTTCTTTATTTTCTTCACCGTAAAAGGTTTTAACGTAGTCGACATTTCCATCGCCGTTGCGATCCTCTTGAATACTTTTTAAGACTCCCTTTTCATAGGTCTCAAAACGATCGGGCTTGCCATTCTTAGTGAGATCATAACTCTTCACTTCGAGATTGCTCTGCCTGCCCTTTGCCGGTGAAAGAGCTAGAAGTGAGAAAAGTAAAGTGAGGTATAGCGAGCGAGCACAAAGCATAGTCTCCTTATCGGAAAATGTGGTCAGGGCCTCATTAAATTTCCAATGACCGAGCAAAAGGCACAACTTTCTTTTCAAAGCAACCAACTATCCTAAAGACTGGAGTTGTTTCCTATTCCTCACTTCACTCTTATAATTATCAAATCTAAGGAGAAACCAATGGCAAGCGATGATATTTTCACCAAAGTTCCCGATATAAATTATAGCGAAGAGGCCCCAGAGATTGATCTTGAAGAGTTTGAAAAGGTCATTCGCTCGCGCAGAAGCGTGAGACTCTACGAAAAAACCCCAGTGCCAGAGTCCGTGATCCAAAAGGCAATCGATCACGCCCTGCTCGCTCCTAACAGTTCAAACCTTCAGCCGTGGCGCTTTATTTGGGTGAGATCTCAAGATAAGAAAGCTGCTCTAGTTAGAGCTTGCTTAAGTCAAAATGCTGCGAAAACCGCTCAAGAGCTAATCATCATTACAGCTAGAACTCGGGCGTGGCAGGGAATTCGCTCTCAGATGCTAGCAACAATGGAAGAAAATAATGCTCCCGAAGGGGCAAAGGCCTACTATAAAAGCATTGTTCCCCTCGCCTATGGACTTGGGCCACTCAACCTCAAGGGAATTGCGAAGAAGTTCATGGTTTTCTTTCGCGGACTTTCTAAGCCGACACCTCGAATACCGACATCTAAAGCGGATATGAGAGTTTGGGCCCATAAGAGTGCAGCACTTGCTTGCGAAAATATCATGCTCTCGCTTAGAGCGCAGGGATATGACACCTGTCCGATGGAAGGCTTTGATGAAGTGTTGGTGCAAAAACTACTAGGCCCAAAATTAAAAGAGCGCGGTCAGGAAATTTGTATGGTGATCTCAGTTGGGGTTCGTGCGAAGAATGGAATTTATGGGCCTCAGGTACGCATGCCCAGAGAGCAATTTGTCGCAACGATTTAGTGATAAATGAAGGGTCTTTTAAATAAGACCCTTCTGACTCTAATTACCTTACTGACAGCGAGTTGAGGCCTGAAGTTTTCCTTCACGGCTCACCAACTTAACCCCAGGGGCAATTTCAAAAGTCACATCTTCAAAAACAGTTTCAACACAATTTCCAAAGCCATTAATACGAGCATCGCTTACCTCGCGGTGGACTGTGGTCTCTACGTCATGGATGAAAGTGTAGCCATTTCGCGAGCGCTCATTGACAGCGTCAAGCGCCGCCAAATCACAACCACTAGCAAAAGCACGCTTGTGTTCAAGGAGTATTGTTCCAGCAGGTAGGCCGAAGAAAGTTAAGCGGTTAAAGTCATCAGCGCCCCCAAGTAGAGTGTTGAGGCGATCTTCTAGGGGCAATTCTGGATTGCCAGCGAGAACTTCACAGCGCAGGCCAGAAACGCCAAGAGTGGTTTTTCCTTTAATTGTTGTATGAATACTGGCCTTAGCGGCCGAGATAGTAAGAATTGAAAGGGCGATCATTGATATTAGCTTTTTCATTTGTTCCTCCAGGGGTGTTGGAGGAGTTATACCGAGAAGTCGGAAATACGGATAATTGGAACTTTCAGTGTTTGCTATAGGTAAAAGCTATAAATAAACTAGATATGGGCGCGCTCAGAAGAGTGATACCTCTCATTAACCTTCTTCGGGTTATAGAACCTTGGGTAGAGATGGTGATTCTTGTGATAGTAGCCACCGGAAGTGAGCACATTCATCACTTTGAAAAAGATCGTCCCATCGTGGTTTTTGACCACGACTTCACCTGAGTCGTCCTCTTGATGAGAGATATAGTTGAGGTGAGCAAAACCAAAAAAGTATGAAAGATAAGAGGGAATAAAAAAGAGCACAAATCCAACTGGGCCAAAGAGTAGGAACCAAAAGATAAGCTTCAAAATCACGCCAATCTTATAAGTGAGGATTTGGCGCTCAATATTCCTGCGAGAGGCATCCGTCTCTCCGTGATACTTAAAATAGCAATTAATGAGAACTTCAATCGTTCTATCTTTAGAAGTTTTGATGAACTGAATAAAGCTTAACCCATGTGGCGGGTGTGGATCAAATTTTGGATCATCGGCGTGAATGTGGTGAAGCATATGCCCCACTCTAAAATTTCTCATCCCATCGAGAGTATAGGCACCACAGAACTCACCAACGAGAGTATTAAACCAACGGGGACCCACATTGCCGTGAGAAGCGTTGTGAAAGGCCGTGGCCACAATTAATCCAAAAATTATTCCAACTGGAAGAAGTGCCAGTTCAAAGAGATTCATCTGGAAAGACAGAATATCACTTCTTAGACTAAAGAGAATCACACACAGTGGGGCAAAAACCGCAATATTGGCGATAAAGTATGAGAGAAAGTAATTCGGATCTTTGCGATAGAAATTCATCGTCTACCTCCGGCCAGAGAGGCCAGGGGAAGTTCCTCAATCTGCGTCCCATGATAATAGGTGATATAGGGCACATCATTTTCAATCACAATTTTAGAGGGATTGAATGCGCGTGGTCGGCGGTGGTGATTCTTATGAAAGTAACCACCAAAAGAGAGACGGTTGACAATTTTATAGTAGAGATTTGAGTTGAGATTGATAATCTCAGAAGTTCCGTCAGCATTTTCCCGGTGGGCCACAAAGTTAATGTGAGCAAATACAAAGATATTAAGAAAATATGTCGGCAGGTAGAGAAGTACAAAAAGAGTTGGTCCAAAGAGAAGAAACCAAAAAGCAATTCGAAGGACAATCCCTAGATTAAAGAGAATTTTCTGGGCGCGAATATTATTGACTGTCTTTTGAGAGTATCCATGTTCTTCATAATAGGCCCTCTCCACAACATCAAGAGTTGCCTTGATCGGTGAGACAAGAAAGCTTAGAAAATCGTGTCCTTTTGGAGGATGCACATCATACTTGGGATTATCTGGATACTTATGGTGAAACATATGGCCAAGGCGAAAGCCTTTGAAGCCATAGAGCATGAACGTACCAAGAATTTCTCCAGTCATGTCATTAACTGCCTTTGGGCCAGTATTACTGTGAGCACAGTTATGAAGCACGGCCGATGGCAGAGCACAAAGTAGAATCGAAATAATTGGGAGAATGGCCATCCAAGGAGCAAGAGAGATCTCAAAAGAAACTCCCTTAAAAAGATAAAGCCCAGCGCAAAGTGCAGAGAGAATCAATACCGTCTTCGCACAGTAAATGAGTAGATAGTTTGGATTCTTTTTAAATGCGTTCATACGGCCTGCTCCAGGAGATTCTTGGTGGGATACCATCCTTCGAAAGTGAAGGCCAAAATGCGATTGACTTGTGCGCTCTGAGAGCGGTTCACCCAATGTCCTCCGCGGATCACGCGAATTACACCTTGCTCATTATATTGGTCGACTTCGTCTTGAGTTGGAATTGTTAAAAAAGCATCTTGATTGCCCCAAATATAGACACTCGGGACCTTCACTTTGCGTGGTTTATTCGCAAGAAGAGTGAACGCTTTTCTAAAGAGAAGCTTATAAAGAGAAATGCTCGCAAAAACGCGATTGTCGTTTTGGCGTATTTCATCACTCTCACCGAGAAGACTTAGGTTATAGATGAGATTTAAGAAGTTCTTAGAAAAGTGATCCTTAACCATTGAGCGCACGACAGGAATCTGCGCTAGAAGAATATAACAAGACTTCATCCACTGCTTAAGATTTCCCTTTCTTGCCACATACTGAGGTAGAGGAAGTCCATTGAGATTTACGATCCCTAGAATTCGCTTGGGGTAGCACTCATAAAGCGCATGATTAAAAAAACAGCCTAGATCATGGCCTAAAAGAATTATTTTAGAGTCTGCTGACTTTTGAATCTTAGCAAGGATCGCCTTGGCATCCAAGATGAGTTCATTAAACTGAATGCGCTCCTCACTCACCTGTTCATTATTGAGGGTTCCATGCATGAAGGGAGCAATAATATGAAATTTCCCTCTAAAGGCTTCAATCTGCTTATCCCAGCCAAAGCTATTGTCGGGAAAGCCATGACCCATAAAGAGTATGGGTGCACTAGGATTATTGGCCACTACATTGATGAAATGAACGCGAGCACCGTTTCTCTCAATAGAGTCTATGCAGTACATAGGTCCTCCATCTTAAGTTTCTTAGCAGGCATTGGGATACTGGCCACACCAAAGCGATCAAGGAGATCCTTAATATGTTTTTGCTCCGAGAGGTGCAGAGTATTTGAAATATAGGGAACCTCGTGAAAGAGGCCATTTAAGATTTCAAGAGGATTTCTCTGGCCCAAGGTCTCTGACAGAGAAAGTAGTGTCTTAAAAAATGGATGATGACTCTGAAGCTGCTTTAAACGCTTTAAGTTAGAGAGCTGATTAAAAGTCCAAGTTAGGTTTAAAATCTCGGCGACGATGAAGTCGAGCTTCTTTAAAAAAAGCGCCTGAGGAGTGCTTGCAAATTCCTCGTGAACCTTGAGCATCATAAAGGCGTAGCTCTTATGGCGAATTTCTTCCTCAAAATGCAGACGGTGGAGATTGTAGTAGAGCGGATCAATATTCTCTTTATGTCCTCTAATATATTTAAAAAACATAATCGACTCTTCTTCAACAGCGGCGATTAGCCACCAAATGGCCATCCCTCCGGCCAGAGAGTTGAGCTTAAAGACTTGCTTTAAGAGAGTCTTATTTGATTGAGGTAAAATGCTCTTAAGATCAGCTGGGTCCACATTGAGAGCGTGAGCAAAGGTATCAATATATCTTCTAAAAGCTTGAGAATGCTTTTTTTCGTCTTCAAAGAAGTGAGTTCCAAGTTCATAGAGTTCTGGGTTTACCGGAAATTTTTTAAGGAGTCGCTCCCATGTTGGCCCCTTAAGTTCATCGGCAATCGACTCCATCTCGGCAATACTTGAGGCCACGATGAGCCCTAGAATTTGAGAGATCACACGTCTCTCATCCAAACTTGCCTTTGGGAAAAAACTGGATTTCTTCTCGATAGGAAGGAGAAATTTAGACAGATCTACACCCTGATCCCAAGCGAGATCTTGCTCTAAGTCCCAGCCCTGTGCCTGCTGCACCTGAAGCATCCGGGATAGATGGTTTTCATCGAAGATATCTATTTCTCTCATCCTCTAACAATAATTGATTTAGCCCCTAAACTAGGGGCTCCGCCCCAACATTACAGGGTACGTTCAATCTTTAGACACTCATCAAAACTCGATGTATTATATTGAAATCAGGAAGGTTTTATGACGAAGCAATCCCCTCTGGCCGCTCTCTACATGGCACTGGCGCTCATCGGTATGATTCTATGCTTAAGGGAGACCTCTCACTACGCAGGTCTTGGACTTGGCTATATCGAGGCCAATATCGCCTTTTGGAGAGACCTCATGGTCAATGCCGCCTCAAGGGCAATCTTCTGGGACATTCTCATCATGTACCTCGCAGCGAGCGCTTTTATCTTAGTTGAATCTAGGCGTCTAAAAATGCGATTTGCTTGGGCCTATATCGTCTTTGGCTATCTCATTGCCATCGCCGCGACCTTCCCGCTCTTTCTCTATTTTAGAGAGCGAAAACTCAGGGCCTCTCACCCATGAGTAAGAGACTTCCACAAATTCCCTGGCATAACTACGCTTCTGAGATTCTGCGCTTTAAGCGCGATCCACTTGAAGCAATGATGTCACTTAACCAAAGATACGGAGACCTCATCTACTTTGGCGGACCACTTAACACTCTCTTTCTCTTTGATATCGAACATATTGAAGCGGTCTTCATCGAACAGAAAAATAACAATATAAAAGGTAAGCAAGGTAAACTTCTGCGCCTGGCCCTCGGGGATGGTCTCTTAGTGCGCGAAAAAGAAGAGTGGCGGGCCCGAAGAAAGCTCATCAGTCGCGTATTTCATCACAAAGAGATCGCGGGCTATCTTCCAATGATTGAAGCCAAGACCTTGAGCTACCTAGCGCGCTGGAAGGGCCTTACTGAAGTCAATCTCACTCATGAGCTAAGTTCACTTACATTTGAAGTAGCTGGGGAAATCTTTCTGGGTGGAGTTCCAAGCGAGGTGGCGAGTCGCTTTAATGAGGCGGTTTTAAATATTGGAAAAGTACTTACTGGCAAACTTTCAAGTCCCATAAATCTTCCGATCTCAATTCCCACTCCGGGAAATGTTCTTTTAAAGCGAGAGGTCGCCTATATTAATCAATTTATCTATGAGCGAATAAAAAGCGAACGGGCAAACCCAAAATCGCAAACGAGTCTTCTAAATCGCCTCATTCTCGCAGAGGAAGACCTCACGGATCAAGAGATTCGCGACGAATTAGTAACCTTCTTAGTGGCCGGCTATGAAACCACGGCGGCCTTTCTCACCTGGGGCCTCTATCTCTTTTTGAAGGAAGGTCACCATGAAGCTTGGATCGCCTCCTATGAAGATAAAGAAAAGAGACGATCCTCTCTTCGTGAGGTCTTGCGACTCTATCCCTCGGTCCCTTTGATTTCTCGTCAGTGCGAGAGCGCCTTTAAACTTGGGGAGTATGACGTTGCGGCGGGAGTGAACTTTGTGGTCTCACCCTTTGTGCTGCAAAGAAATGAAAAGTACTATCCAGAGGCCGACAAAGTGAACTTTGAGCGAGAGCAACCCTCTTCCTTTATCCCCTTCTCTCTTGGACCAAAGAGATGCATCGGAGAAGAGCTCTCCTTTTCTGAAGTAGAAACAATTCTCTCTACAATTTTTAAAAACTCCCAAGTGACTCTTAAATCCTCGCAGCTGCGGCCAATCTGTAAAATTGCACTCTACACTGATATTGATTTTACTTGCTCATTTAGCTAAGACCACAATTACTGACTTTTTCCCTCAGCATTAAAAATGCTGGCCGCTATAGAGAGACTAAACCCCAATCGTTTGACTTTAATACTCCATCAGGTATCATCTTTTCATGACCAATAATTCTCTACTGAAGAAATTCGGTGCCCATTACTTCTCTTCTAAAGAGACCCAAGAATTTTCCGCGCCGGACTCTCACCTCTATTTTTTCCAAGCCTACATGGGGCCTCAAGAAATTATCATTGAGCGCGGAGATTGCGCTTACACAATCTTTCCTAGTGAGCATCGAGTAACTCTCTCCAGAGGGCCACTCAACCTTCACAGCCCAGCTCTTACGGTCATCATTCGTGGCTACATGCCAGAATCAAAGTCTAGCTCTACAATGAATAAAACAGTCCTTCCCTACGTGAATGGCTGTAGCACAAAGCAAATCTTCCCACCTGACAGACTTGGCGATCCCACCCTTCAAATGCTTCATATGCCAGCTTTCACGACAGAGCAACAACATCACATCCACTCAACCACAAGAGTGGTCTATGTCTCCTCGGGCAGAGGGGTAAGTGTTGTGGGTATTGGAGAGCATGTTGTTAAAACGGAACTTAGGCCCGGGACCATTTGCATACTTGAGCCCATGTGTCCTCACCACTTTGAAACAGGCGAAGAAGAACTTGTCGTACTGCCACTTCATATCTGGAGTTCGGTTGGTCCTTCAGAGAAAAACCATCCCATGTTCAATGGAACGCACATACTTTAGGGCCTGCCCAAGAGATGAATATTGTTAGTTAATTTTCACTCAGAGTATTTTCTCATCTTCGCCATAATAACATTGATTATTTTTTGGCTAGCTCCAAATAAACTTCGAAACTACGTCTTAATCATCGCCAGTATCACGTATTACTGCAGTTGGGATTATCGATTCATAGCGCTTGTGATAGGAACTATCATTCTCGACTATACATATGCTCTTAAGATTCACTCGGCAGATAGTGAAAGTACACGAAAGAGGCTCCTCTACCAATGTGTGAGCATCCATCTTCTCATTTTAGCGATCTTTAAGTATTTTAACTTCTTTGTAGGTTCGTTTTCAGATCTGGCCAACTTCTTTCATTTAAATATTCCTCAATATCAGCTAGAGATCGTTGCCCCACTTGGAATTTCATTTTTTACCTTCCAGTCGCTTAGCTATACGGTGGACGTCTACCGAGGAAGAAGCGAAATTGAAAAATCCTTTGCGACCTACTCTCTCTATGTGATGTTCTTTCCGCAGATGATTGCGGGGCCCATAGAGAAGTCTCATAATTTTCTCCCGCAGCTAAAAAAGACAAAAGAACTGCGAGCAATTGATTTCCAAGAGGGTTTCTTTCTCTTTTTCTATGGATTTTTAAAGAAGACCATCATCGCTGACAATCTCTATGTGCTCGTGAGCAAATTAGAAAGTGAATCTAGTAAAGGTGCGGTAGTTTTACTCGCAATCGGCTTTCTATTCATGATTCAGGTGTACTGCGATTTTTCAGGCTACTCCTATATGGCCAGAGGAATAGCTAGATTCTTTAACATCAAACTGAGCACAAACTTTAATTTTCCACTCTTTGCAAAAAATCCTTCAGACTTTTGGAATAGATGGCATATCACCCTCTCCACATGGGTCAAGACCTATTTCTTTACACCTCTCACTATCTATTTTAGAAATCCGTACCTCGCACTTTGTATCTGTTTCCCCATAATGGGGTTGTGGCACGGGGCCAATTGGTGGTTTGTTCTATGGGGCGTCTACTGGCTTGTGCTCACCCTAATTCACGAACTCTACCTGTCCCACGTAAAGAGTACTCTTAGACTCCCAAGCTATTTAACCTATCCACTAATGCTCTTTTCATCTTGCGTGAGCTTTATTCTCTTTAAGGTCGCAATGAAAAAGGGTCTATTTCAAGATTTTCAATTCTCAATGACAACTGACTTAGATGTCATACTCACACTGGTGAAGCAGCATCAGGCGCTTTTTATTCTCGTTATAATATTTATATTATTTGAATATTTCCTCAGTAGAAGAAAGGATCTCTTTTTCATACTCCAATATTCAAAGTATCTTCAGATCTCCTTTTACATCACTCTCTACTTTGTCTATCGCTACTATAGCGGTGGAGCAAATCTAGACTATATCTACTTTAATTTTTAGGGCGTTTATGAAGAAAATCTTTAAAACACTTCCGCCCATTATCTTTGCACTTCTACTCATAGAGATGGGGCTACGAATTGAATCACATTTTTTTAGTTCAACATCAAAAAGCTCAGAGAAACTTGATGTTCTCGTCGTTGGTGATTCGATAGCAGCGCAAGTCTATCGAAAAATAAAAAGTGAACTCGAACCCAAGTACCGAATCTCTTCACAAACCATACTTGCCAAGGGCCCCCAGGAGATTATAGGTCTTGCCAAAAGAGTGATCGAAAAAGAAAAACCAAGTATTGTACTCACGCTTACAGGGGTCAACTTTAGTCTAGATTTATCACATTTAAATAATGGGACAGAAGTCCTTACTCACAATTTCTTTGAACCCAGGATCTTGCCTTGGTTTTTGTCCTTTTTTAAGCAAAGTAATGATGAATTAATTCACGCCAACTTTTTTGACTTTGTCATAGATAATAATCAGGCCATGACCACCGAGAGTATAAATAAGTACGCAGATAAACTCTCTCAAGACTACTCGCTGCCGATTCAATTCTCCTATTTGTGGGACTTCTTCGATATCCTCAATCAAAAAAATGTCAAAGCTCTCCTTGCTCGCTATCAGAGCATTAACAAAGAGGCACTAAATAAACTTAAAGATGAGATTGATAAGAGCCTCGGAGAAAATCAAGACTTAAGACTACTTGAAATGCGTTCCCAGATAGAAGCATATCACTACCGAAGAATTATAGATCAGGTCACTAACTTCGCCCTCGCCCCCAAAACGACACCCCCCAATCTCTATAATATGACAATTAGACATGATCGCTTCTCACTGTTTAAACGACTAGGAGAGCTTGATGAAAGAGAGTCCTTCATAAATGAATTTAAAGAATATGATCTAGAGGTCCTAGACAATCTGCATGCAATCCTAACTGCGACTCCTAGGGAAAGCTGCCAAGAAAAGAGCGCAGTTGAAATCACAAAGAGTTTTGAACCCAAGCTTACCAAGAGCTTTATGAGCTATGATTTACTCCATCTCTTGAGTCTTCATTGCCAAACAAATCTCGAGCCAATTAGAGTTATCAGCGAATACCTAATCACCAGAAATATCTTATCTCGCCTTTACGGCACTTCAGAAATCTTCTCTCTACTCAATCACCCAAAATTTAAAGATTCCGCCTTTATTCAGGACCTCAAAGAACACGGACCGCCTGCTCATGGGCCCCTAAACGCCTCTCATCCCCTGGCCGAACAAGATGAAGTGACTAAGGGCGAAGTAATTAAAATCCACAGAACCCTCGCTCAGGACACGCAAATTAATGGAGGACAGTACTTCATCCTGCAGTATCCAGGCTACTCAGACAAATACCTAAAAGAGTCTTTCTCAAGTGATCAGGAAATCGCTATATACAATCTCTCAGACAAGCTAATGGGAAAGGTTCAAGAAGATAACTTCTATGAATTCTTCAAAGATAAAGTAGACGCGACCACTGGTCACCTGACAAATAAAGGTCTTGAACTCGCCACCAAGGATTTAATCTTAGAGCTTCGCTTCAGACTCGAAGGATTGAATTAGCTTTCTGATATTTGAAAATGAGAGTACCTCTTCTGTGAAGAGCAACATCATCTGATGCTCGCTAATTTTATGACCGAGCACTCCCTCTATTAGATTAATCAATTTGATTAGCCCAAATGAAGTAATGTAGCTGCCAAAGAGGTTTTCATCCTCAGTAACTGTGCTCTGGTCTATTTTAAATTGTTTACAAATTAGGCCTTTAATATCTGTTTCACTACTCATTAAAATCCGTCTCTTGATAAAACTTAAAGTGGTCCTTCATTTTATTGCGCTGAACTTTTCCAGTTGGAGTGCGAGATAGAGTCTTAAGCACCACCATCACCTTGGGACGCTTAAAAAATGGTATCTTCGTTAAAACAAAATTTCTTAGGTAGGCTAGGTGTAGCTCAAAACTTAAGAGACTAAGCTCCCCTCTTTCTACGACGATACCAAGCTCCTCTCCAGACATGTAATGAGAAAATCCAACAACGCTAAAACTTAAAGCTGAAAAATTCTGGAGAATCTCTCGATCGACCTCAAGAGGAGAGATTCCCTCGCCATTTCGCTTGATTACTTCTTTAATTCTCCCCTTGAGAAAATAATACCTCTCGCCGCGCAGAACTCTATAGAGACCCAAATCTCCGCTTCTTAGATATCCCTTTAGTTGACTGTGCTGATGCTCATCAGTTCCCTGCCAATACCCATACATCACATTATCCCCACGTATGAGAAGTTCTCCAATTTCTCCCTCTTGGCATCGTGAAGAGAGTTCGCTATTCCATATGACGATCTCCTGACCCGGAAGTGATCGGCCTATAGATAATTCATCTCCCTCAAATTGAGTCAGCGCTCTCTCCTTTTCCCCTGGTATATTGAGACAAGTAAAGTTGACTGCTTCTGAGAGACCATAGCCTTGGAGAATAGGGATTTTATACTTACTTAAAAAGTCGAGCGCTACTCGCTTTTCAAGTGCGGCCGAAGCACACACAGCAAATTCAACTCCCTCGTAAGTTCCAAGGGGAAGTGCATTTAAGAGTTTTACAATTGAAGGTGAAAAGCTCAGTACTCTCACCTCATTGTCTCTTGCAATTGAGAAATACCGAAGAGGATTAAATTTCTCACAAATAACAAGCTTATTACCAAGGAAGATAGAAGTGAGTAGTGAGAAATTAAATGCATTCACATGAAACATCGGCATCACACAGAGATGCGTCTTTTCTCTTGTGAGTTGCAAGTGCTCTATCGTTGCTTTTAGGTTGGAAGAAATTTGAGCGTGAGTGAGCGGAACCCCTTTAGAAGTTCCAGTGGTTCCTGAAGTATAGAACATCACCGCGACCTCATGGGGGGAAGAAACATGAGATTCAGAGAGAATTAAATTGCTATTGAGTGAAGCGTAGGTGAAATCGTAGGAGACGAGTTCTGCCTCTTTTCCAAGAACTAGTTTTGCCCCGCAGTCAGAGTAGATAAAACTCTTTGCTTTCAGACTCTCCTTTGGATTCATTGGCACCGCAACTGCGCCAATCTGGGCCAGTGCCATCAGAGAGATAATAAGCTCTAGAGAGTTTTCATAGCTTATAAGGACGCGATCACCTGGAGCTATTTTATAATTGTGAGCAAGCGTAAGTGCGAGCGCACTCGCCTTAATTCCAAGTTCTTTAGCATCTGTCTTAAGAGAATCACCAGTATTTCCGTAATACACGATTTGCGGATTTGAATGGGTGAATATCTCTCTCAAAGTGTACAAAGTGGCCCCTGTGAATTCTTAGATTATAGAATAGAGCATTTCTCATTGAGTGCAATAACATGAAGCATGATCCATCTAGGTCTCGCTTCTCTCCCACGCCCATGCCCCTTTATGGGATGGGGTTACCATAGATATCAAATTTTCTACTCTTATCCCTAGCTCCAGATTTATCGACCGAAAATGAACTCGGCTCAACATCTTCAAGGATTCGTCCATTCAAGTAGACGTGATTTCTATCCCTAGCGAAATCATACAAAAGATACTCAAACGTATGAATGTCCGCTCCCTCTAGATTTTTCCTCTGATGATAAATATTATCCTTGTCTCTAGAGTAGAGACCTCCAAGATTTTGAAAGCTATCAACATGGGCATTTAATCTCCCACCTTCAATCCAGACGGCGCTCTTATCGATAAAGGTATCGGGATAGCTAATCTTGGCATCTTTAAGAGGCCGAGTGATTCTAAAGCTCTCAGGGTCTGCTCCCTCCACGATGCGGCCATGATAGAAGACATGATTCTGGTCTGCGGCGTAGAGCCCTTCTCTACTCTCTTTAATGACTTTAAAAGTAGTGAAATCAGCACCCACAACATCCCTAGTAACGAGTGCCAAACCGCCTGGCCTGACTTCGATATAGACGACTTTGTCTTTTTCAATTTTGTAGCCGACTTTTGAGAAGATCGCGTACCAGAAGTAGCCCGCCGTAATAATAGCGAGAAGGATTGCGCCGCCAAGAATGTATAACACTAGCTTCAAAAGAGTTCCCCCCACTTGAGTCAAAATTCAATTTTACTAAGAATACAATCTCAATCAAGGTGAAACTGAGTTTCTTCGAAATATACATCTGTATGGACTAAATAAGACGATATTGAAGAGGAAAACTTAAAGACTCTGCAACTCATTCGAACTGCGAGGCCATATATTCTGCGAGTCGTTCAATTTAGTTTTGAAGTACAAAGAAATAAAAAAGGGAAGCATGCGCTTCCCTTTTTTATTTTATTTTTGGTGCCCAGGACTGGAGTGACTAAGTTGGGTTAGCAAGAGCCCTGTAATTCTCGCCATTTAATTAATAATAACAGAGGGTTAACTACCCTATCAGCCTTTGTTTGTGATCGTTCGTTTTCGTCTTTTTTTGCCTATTTTTGGGTAAAGTAGCGCCATATTAGCGCCAAATTTATAAGAGATAGGTTAAGCTATATCTACAAGAATATTAACCTGACGAACAAGGCTATATATATGCATCACATAGTATTTAATCTAATACTTAGAACATTAGCATGGCTTTCAATTATTTTTGGCTTTATAAACATGGTGATCACGACGGGTAACATCACAGCCTACGCTTTTATCTTCGCTTCTGGTTTACTTTCTGCAACTGCCTTCAATATTTTTCACATCGTATTTGTTAAAAAGCTGGAAGATGAGAAAAGAAATATGCCACCCCCCGTAGATTTCTAAAAGAGAATCATACAATAGTGACTTCGCCAATAGCAATGTTAATTCTACCAACAATCTCTCTTTCCTTTAGTTTAGTTGCTGATAACATTTCTTCCATTAGTGAAACCCACTCAGTGTTCCTGCTACCTATTTGCAAGGCAAGTTTGTCTCCAGAATAATATGGCCGTTGCGGTTTTAAATAACCATGCTCATTCGGTATGAAACACCACTCAACACGTTCAGATCTCAAGGAATGATCGTCATCTAAATGACCGTAAAGCTTATGTCGCATATCAATAATTTCTTGATGAAAGGCGGGAAGAACAACAGAATCAGAAATTAAATCAAAAGGCCTTTTACTTATACTAAAGCTCTTAACAAAGCAGGCACCGTACAAAATGACAGAGGATAAAAAAAGCGAAGGGCCAGGCGCATCTACCGAGCCAAAACCAAGACCGACTCCATACAGAGCCTCAACTCTCTTAACTAACTCAATTGAGTTTTTTAAATTACTCTCCATCATTGATAAGATTCGTAAGTTTAAAACGTCACCTATCAGACTATCTTTAAGACTAGCTTCACAATTCAAGTCTTTAAGGTCTAATGAGTACTCCTTCACCATTCCATCATGTCCCTGAATTCGAACATTTAGACTGTCAAGATTACAAGATATCGACATGTTAGCCTCCCATTCTTCTCTAATATACTGTCATTATACGTAATTCCATTATTTTTCCCAATATATCGTTTTGACATAAGCACTTGCTATCAATATGTCAAAATGATATACTAGTTAAGTGAAGCTACTGGGCAAAGATAAAATTGATCAATTTAAGAAAAAGCATGCTGGACAGAGAAAGGCCCTAGACCGCTGGGTCAAATTGATCGAAGGTGCGAAATTTAAGACCCCTCAAGATGTCAAAGACCTCTTTGGAGTAAATGTAGACTTTGTTGGCCCTCAAACCGTCTTCGATGTGGCCGGAAATAAAGTAAGGGCCATCACAAGAATAGAGTACGGAGTCCAGTATCTTATTGTTACTCATGTTTTAACTCACACTGAGTACGACAAGAATAAATGGAGAGAATAGTCATGAGCATTGCAAAGAAGATCATTGAAAATTTAAAGAAGGAAGAGAAGCTTAAGCCTCAGAAGGTCTCCCCTTCTTACCTTGAGCTTATCGAGTTTTTTCCCCTCACCCCTATTTCAAACAAGAAGCAACACGAAGCAGCTTTAAAGATCGCTGAAAGCCTAATTATCTTCCTTAACACTCATAAAAAAGACGAAGGTGTCGAAGTTTATCTTAAAATGCTCGGTGATCTCATCTCTGATTACGAAAATAAAATGTTTGATGCTCCTGATGTTTCAGGACGTGAGATGCTTGCCTATTTAATGGAACTAAATGGCCTCAATCAAAAGGACGTGGCTAAAGAACTTGGGGGACAACCTAATGTTTCCAAAGTTCTTAAGGGTGAACGTGATCTTAACCTTAGACAGATTCGTGAGTTGGCCCAAAAATTTAATGTGGAACCCAGTGTGTTTATATGAGCCAGCGAAAAGTAAAAAACCCTATTCAACCTGGAGAAATACTACAAAAAGATTTTCTTGAGCCAATGGAGGTGACCTTCCGCCTTTTTTCGTTAAACTTGGCTGAACCAAGACCAACCTCATTTAGCTGATTAAGGTAAAAGAGGTATTACAACAGACTCAGCCCTCAATCTAGCGAAATCACTAAAACCTGTTTAAATTTGCGGATGAATTTACAAGCAACTTAGATTTTGCTCAAGCTGATCGGTGGTGTGATAAGGAATGAGTTTAAAAGGGCTAGCACAAATAGAATTAGAACTAAATTGGAAATTTTAATCAGCCTCTGTAACGACAAGTCTGAACTAGTCCACATCACTATTTAAAAAATCGACTTTAGCTTTTTACCATTATCAGTAAGTCTCCAGAATTCATTATCCCCAATCATAGCTGACTCTTCTCTTTTTATTAAATTGTGTGCTGCCAAGTATGCGAGAAGACTTTCGTAGTTACTTAAATACGAACTACCAACTATTACATTGCCAGTGAGTATCTCATCCGAAATATTCATAAAATCATTTTCCCAACCTCTATGAAATATGGTTTCTTTTATCGTGTGCAAGTTATCGTCTTCATTTTTCAAATCCAACCTTTTTACATGCTGACGAACTTGCTCGTTAAGATTTTTAATCTCTTGGTCCTTCTCATAACGCAACACAGTCTCATTTTCAATCGTCGACTTTAGTGAGTCAATCTCCGCTTTCAATGTACCAACTAACTCACTTTTTTTATCTGAGTTATATATTTCGTTCTGAAGTTTTTCATTTAATAAAGCGATGTGCTCAGAAACAGGAAGAAGTTGGCGTTCTCTCTTGAAACGCTCATTTGAGTTATTTATTTTTAAATCAATGAGATAATTGTAAGCAAAAAGAAATTTCTTCGGGAGGACAAACAGGTAGAAGATCGTGAACAATAATGGACATGTATATTGGTTAATTAAGAGTATTTTTATCGCGGCAAATGTAAAGTAGTCATCTAGATTGCTCAACTGAAGCATTTGAGTAATGCTCAATACCTTGGCATTTACATCTAGGCTTGAGAAAAGATAAATCCAAATCTTCCAGTTGTAGATTGCAAAAGATACAATATATGTTCCAACGATTGGATCGCTAAATCTTTTCTTTATTGGTTCAAGTATACCTACAATCTGCTTATCATTAACTTCCATGCTATCTCATTATTTTAGGAGTTCATCTAACGATTTTGCATTTATTAATTTGTCCTGCTCCACATACACTGGCCCTTGCGGAGACATATTGGAATCTTGAAGTTTTACAGGTGGAATTGTTTCGGCCGGAGCTTCAAAGAGAACTTCATACTTACCTGTATCTTTGTAAGGGCGAATTCCTTTGACTCTCGCAAGGTGTGTGATAGCACTTATGGGAGACTTTTCGTAGGAGGCAATGAACTTGATCTTATCTTTCATAGCAGCACCAATTCTGATCGCATACCAACGGTGTTCACCAAGGAATACCTTCTTAAGACCCTCTTCCCTCACAGGAACAACAATAGTATCACATCTAGCGCGGCGATTTCTTTTTATCTCTAAGGCTTCTACTGAATTGTCAGTTAGCTTTTGACAAGTAACAATATCCTCATCAAGCTCATCATAAAGAGTGCCGAATTGATAAAAGAACTCACCTGTGTCATTTATATATGCCTTAAGTTCGATAACTGAAATATCGGCCCTAATTTTTTCGAGTACATTGTGAAGCTCTGGGCGCGCTTCATCAATGACGACAATCGCCTTAAAATCTTTACAAAGAGCGGCATCAAGGTAATTGTCAATATTTCTAAAAATAGAGCCAGAGCAAGCTTTCTCTAGCTTATTAAGTAAGTTGCTATTCTTAGTAATTTCGTTCATCAAAAAGTTTCTTACTGTTAATTTTCCTTCAACAAAGCTGGTAGCAAACTTCAAGAGTTGAATTCCGACATGCTTGAAAGGGTCATGTGAGATAATTTCATTTTCAATAACATAAAGTGTGTGTTGCTCTGGATTAACAAGGTCAATCACGTATCCATCGGGGATAGTTATGATTTCACCACCTTTAATCCGTTTTTTTTTTTTACATCTATATAGATTGACTCCTCACCAAAAATTTCTGAAGCTAATGAGACCACAACTTTTTCAAACGAGCTTTCATTTGTGTGCTCAAAGAGCTGGTAAGTAATCTTGCCCTTCGGATTAAACAGCATCATCTTAGAATCCTTATTTTTCTTTTCATTATCGGAGTACTCTTATGTAATTTTAATAAATTCAATTTCAAAGAATTCTTATCTCTAGATTAGCTAGCTTAGCTAATTCCACTCAGGTTTTACAGTTACAGAAAACGCATACTTTAAGAGTTACAATATAGTTCCGATCTAATATCCTTTCTCGCTTGTGAATATATCATTTATAAAAAAATACAGTTCATGAGATATACTTCTAAAGCTCAACATCTAAAACACAAATCTAACAGATCTTTTTCCATCCTGGCGGGAGCTGCTTAAACCTAAAAAGTGAATCACTTTTTCCAAATTTAGTGGTAGGTGATGCACCCTGAGCAATATTGATATCTGTCGGGTTTATATATACGGTAGAATATATCGGAGATTTTTTTCCATCATAGTTTAAAATAATCCTTTCATTTTTATTTCTAAAAGGTGCATAAATAAATGAACTACCAGTCAGCTGGCTGTTGCAGACAACACAATACACAAACAACTCACGTACACATGCTTCTGCTAAGTGCTGAAATGTTGTAGAATCATAATTTAATGAAGCTACGAGTAGTGTCTGAATTCGTCCCTGAAGCAGTTGTTTCAATCGCAAAGACATAAAATCAACACAATTCAAAACACTAAAATTCTTCCAAAAATCTGTTTTAAAAACTGCAATTTCATTCCCGGAAATAAAGAAAAACCCACAAGCTGTGAGAGCTTGAAATTCGTCAACCGAAGGAAATATCTTTGATTGAGAAATTGCCCAATAAGGCTTTCCAGTAAAACTTCTATATTTATTAAGAGGAAAAGATACAACGATCTCATTCTTAGCTTCTAGCCTTGATCCCACGTTATACTCTAAGCCACCAATAAAAATCATCTTGGCTTCGCCAGATACTTTCAAGTATTTGTTAAGATATTTACGTGGAATTGATAGTTCGGGAAAAATGATTATGTCACTATTTTCATCTTTTGCGTGATTAATAGCTGCCATTATCTCAACATCCAACTTACTCCTCCACTCTTCTTTTAAAGAAAGGCCATTCTTTGGATCAAAAGAAGATGAACTAAGATCTCCAAGTTCAACATTGAGAGAGCCAACTGTGACCTTAATTCTAGGACTTTCAAAGAGATGTACTTTATTAAATTCATCTATAAAACTATTCAATTGAACTTCAAAAATTTCTTCTGGATGCTCCGAATTAATACTGTTTATACCTTTAAGAATTCGGGCCAATCTCTTTTTAAAAACCTGCGAAGAGGAATATTTTAATGAAAGAATCCTTCTCAGAACTATACCAAGTTCTAAGGAAGAGGGGTTCATCATGATTGAACTTGCTTTCCAAGAAATTGCTAGGGATGAATCAATTTTTGTAAACCTAAAAAATATTGACCTCCATAATTCATCGAGAGATACAGATGTTGCCATGTAAAAATATATAAATAATGTTTTAATAGAATGCTCGGGTGTCGCCAATGACCCTTTAAAAGTCGATATCTTACTTATAGATTCATCACTTAGATCGAGATCGCAAAAATCAAAAAACGCTATCCTAAAAAAATCTATTCTCCTACCTGAACTCAGATTGATATAATCTTCTACGACATCCATTTTTTTTAACTGATACAAAACTTCATCAAACACAATAGCATCAGAGCCGTACTTAGAAACTAGCAAAGAAAATCTGTCGTATCCAAAAGCAGAAAGTGTTCGGAACATAAAGTAAGAAGTTTCTTCAACAATTGCTAAAAAAACATCTTTCTTCTTGATAGAGAAATCCAACACCTTTTCGATAAATATTAACCACGAGTCAATTCTTTCATTAAATTCCAAAATTTCATAAGAAGCATTCATCGCGAATGAAACAATATAAACATCGTGCTTTGAAATACGAATCTTACTCTTAACGTTTGTGGAAAATAATCCGACCAACGAGGTGTAAAGGCCTTGTGAATGATAAAATGGAAGCTGATCTTGTTGTGTACGAATAGAACTTAAGCCTCTAAGAGGAAGGCTTTCACTTTTAAAACGTCCTCTAATATCTTCAATTAGAAGTCGAAATAAGGCCACATCATCATCAGTAAATACGTTATTCTCAGAAACATAACGATGAAAACGCGATATCATCGCAACAAACCACTCTTGTTCATCATCAGAATCAAAATGAGACATCTTATGGCAAGTCAAAATAAACTTAATTATTGAATCAAGAGTTATATTTTGCTTACCCATAAACAAGTCTCTTATACGAGACATTTTATCTAAAAAATCTTCAGTGTTATAATTATTGTGACTTCTAATCTTGTCGTAGTATCGTCCAACTAATGTAAGTATTGGCTTAATATATTTTATGCCATCATTTTCTAACTGATAAAGTATCTTGCTAAACACATTATCAAATTCAGAAAAATTTTCCCTATTTGCAAAGAAATCTAATCGTCCATGAATATTTTTTAGTGCTTTAAGAAACTGGACTTTATTATTTATGATCAAATTGTTATCAGCTGGTATCAATACATCATCAAACAGATCAGAAATATCATCTCCTATTGATCCATTCATCTGTAGATTAAAAAATGCTGTCTCTGCAATAGCAAAAAAATTGGGTGTAAGATTAAACAATTTCGACTTTTCACTTTTCTTGGATCGATGAAATTTAACATTTATTGATAGCAGATCCCAAAAACGTCTTTCACAAAAATTAATCAAGACATCTTCAAATTTATCTTGATCAATATTTGATAATTCCACCTCTCCACCAAAGACAAACACAAAGTCATCGACATAAGAACAAACTTTAACTTCTTTCAATTTATTCAATGTCATGTTTGAAGATTTTTTAAACTCTTCAATTATATCAGTCTCAAAATTTTGATATACTTTTTCAAGAAGAAAATAAACATAAAAAGGTGACAATATCCAACCTATCGGCAATTCGTGATAACCAAAAGATTCAGTTATCTTATTCAAATATCTGACTAGGTTCACTGATTCGTTTGGATGATGTTTCTTTAGAAAATTGGCTAAAACTTCGGGGCTTATAGAATGATAAAATTTTTTAATGTCTGTTTGCAGCATGATGCCGGACTTATATTTCTCTCCAATTTTATTGATATTTTCCTTAACTTCCTTCTTGAACTGGTTATATTCATATTTAAAATCGTTCTTAATTGGGCTTAGCTTAGAAACTTCTATTTCGTATAGAGATTTGTCATAATCAGAAGCATTGCTTTCTACAGTGCTTAGCTTATTAGGCTTCAGTCCATAGATGTGATGACTGAGGGCATCCTGTAAAGTTTGAGAGTCATCATCTTCAAAAAAAAGTGCAACATTTTTTTCGACTCTACTCGGTACATGATTGCCACCTAATTTAGTTTCAATTCCGCAAATCTCTGACCAGCAATCAAGGAGAGACTCAACCTGAAAACAAATCGATGGGTGATGAAAATAATATACGTTTGAACTTTCTACCTTTCTTACAAACGAGTAATTTGTACCAAACTTTCCTTTACTTAATGCTAAAATTAATTCTTCTTTAGTCCCAGCTTCTCTCAATATCCCTTTCACCTCAGCGAGAAGGATATCAATATTAAAAGACTTAAAAAAAGGATCAGTTTTAAAGAACATTCTTAAATTATTATAAATCCAGAATTTCACATGTTTATTAAGTCGATTAATTTTCATTACCATTCCCTTTTGCAACTTATCGGTATCCCAATACTCGACTAAATACCTTTAAGTATAATTTTTACAAACCTTTTACTTTTTTAGTCTTGTTCAAACATTGATCCTAGGATCAACTAACTTCAAAAGGGGTGTATAAATTTAAAGAGAGTGCATGAGGCAGGCTTCATTGAAAAAAAATCAATAAGGTCAGGCTTATAAAAACTGTTAGTTAATCTAAACGATCACCGCATAAAATATTTTTTGTATTTTTTTCTTTACTTTATTTTTTCAGAAGTGATACGAAGATTGGTTCGTGTGTGAATTTTAACCGAAAAAGTGCTTTGCAGAGCGCTTTTGGGGAGGACTTATGTAGCCAATCTAACAGAGTGCTTGGTTCCAAGCAAGAAAATTTTAGATTTCTTTCATATTATTGCAATTGTCCCTGGCAACCACAGGCCAGAGGGACAAGTGCGCTTTTGGAGGTACTTTTGAGTATTAGCGAACGCATCTGAAAAGGATTCATTCTAATTATGTTTCTACCTCTCTTCCTCTTTATCATCGCTTACAACTATAGATTTGTGAATAAAGAGATATGGCCTTGGAAACAAATTTTTTATTTTTTCGACATGGCCTCTACATTTTTTCTCTACGCAATTCCAATTGCAATTAGTGTTCTCATCCTAAGTGCAATCCACTGGAGCCTTTCAGAATACGCTGAGCGAGTTGCAATAAGAGAGGCTGGAGAAGCAAAAAGTTATGCCGACAGTTGGTATTACCAAATGAATGACAAAATCAAACAAGCAGACTGGTGCATTAATGATTTTAAGAAGGACTACGACCAACGACTGTCTCAGCTCGAAAAGAGAATTAAGGAGCTCACGGCAATTAAAAGTGCCGTTAACGACAATGAATTAGAAAGGCTTATTTGAGGTGCCAATGGTCATTACTGAAAGAGATCAGAACCTTTTTAAAATGCTATCGAGTTATGGAATGCTCACAACATCACAGGTGAGAACTCACCTCTTTAACTGTATTGCAACAACAACTGTCCTTCGCCGTTTAAGACAACTTGAGAAGGGTCATTTTATTCAAAGAATCATTGGATTAGAAAGTGGAGAACATCTCTGGGGAGTAACGCTTAAAGGAGCCCAGAAAATTGGAGGAGAGCTGCTAAAAAGAAACTGGAATCGAAATTTTTTAGATCATGACTACAAGCTCGTATGCTTGAGACTCACATTAGAAAATGCAGGTATTGCCCATAATTGGTCACCTGAACATGAAATTAGATCAAGTGTCTTTAGAAAATATGGGATAGAGAAAGGAAAAAAAGAGATCATTCCCGATGGAATAATGCACACAGCTCTTAATAATATTAAGCAAGCTGTCGCCGTTGAATTGGAGCTTACTCTTAAAAATAAAGGAAAGCTCCATGAAGTTATTAGTCGCTACAGCTTTAAAAAAGAGATTTCTTCTATTTGGTATGTTGCAAGTAGTAAGGGTATTTTAAGAAGTGTCCTCAAGATGTGGAAAAAGGAGAAGCGGATTACGACTAATACAGAGCTATATGGTTCTCTTTATGAGGATGTACTTAAAAATCCTGGTGAGGCCCTCGCCTACTCGCTCTCTCATACAGTCAGAGTAAAAGATATTTGGAAACCGTGTCCTGCTCAGATGGCTGCTCAGGGGGTGAGCACTTTGGCTAAAAACTCAAATTCCCATTGCCCCCAAGAAAATGGCGAGAAACCCATGATTCAAAGTTAGGTGAACCCGCCGCCTGGGCCCTGACTCCCTCTCTCCCACATGGGTTAGAGGGAGTCAGGGCCCAGGCGGCTCACAAGGTCTGGAGGTAAAAAAACAACAAGAAGATCAGGGGGAATGAATTTGAGTTATGAACTATTAGGTGCAGCAATATCAATGGTGGCATTTAAGAAGGAAGTCTATGAATACATCGAAAGCGTTATCAAAGAGTACGGAGTTAAAAAGGCGGAAAAGCATCTCTATACAATCCAAGAAGCGGCAAAATATCTGAACGTCAAAGTCTCAAGGCTAAGGCAAGCGGTCTTTAGGCGCGAAATCAGCTACGTCAAACTAGGTGCTTTAGTGCGCTTTCGCGAGGAGGATTTGAGCGGTTTTATAGCCTCAAACGTGCAATCCAGAAGCACCAGTTAGCATTTAGAACTTTCATTCAAAGTGTGCTAAAGTTTTTGCCGTAGATTGAGCGATCAATCTCATGCTCTTTAACAAAAGAAGATGGGAACGAACGATCACGGCAAAGGCCTTCAACCAATGGAGGACAAATGCAAGTGATTAAGACGAAGAAAGGCACGTTTTATCGTGAAAAAATTTACGTTGATGGAAAGGCAATCCACTCACCGCGCTTTTTAAGAAAGACGGATGCGACGACCTGGAAGGCTCGCATGATGAGTGAGAGATCGGCCTATCTATCAACGGGAATACTACCAAAAGCGCTACAAGCTGAAAGTGAAGAGACACCGACGCTCACCAGTTATGCAAATACCTGGTTAGAAACAAGAGTGAAACTTCAACTCTCAAAGCGAACTTACGAGCACTATAAGCATGTGCTTAACTTTCATCTCTTCCCACGCTTTGGAGGCGTGAGGCTAGATGAATTTAAGCTCTCTCACGCCGATGTGCTCATTAAGGCCTTGAGTGAACGGGGTCACAATCCCAAGGGGATTAACATGATCGTTGGCATCCTTAAGCGCGTTCTTATTGAAGCAGTTAAGGAGGAGCGAATTGATCGCAATCCCTTTCAGTATCTAAAGGAACTCAAAGAGCCTCCGCGTCCAGATGTGTATCTCACCGCCGCTCAAATTGAGAGCGTGCTTGGGGTCTCAAAAGGACACTACTTTCACTCGCTCTTTTTAATGGCCGTAAATACGGGCATGAGGCGTGGAGAGCTGGCGGGGCTTTGCTGGGATAGAGTCAACTTTGATCGCAGCCTGATTGAAGTAAGTAGGCTCAGGGATAGGACGGGATTAAGTGAGCGCACTAAGACGGTTAAGAGTCGGCGCTTTATTCCGATGAACGTGGTAGTGAGAAATCACCTTCTCACTCTAAAAGACACACATTTTGATGATGTGGTCTTTTTAGATCAAGAGGGAAATCCCTTTGATGTGGATCATCTCTATCGCGACCTGAGTAAGACCCTCAAGAAGGCCGGGATTAAGGAGCACTTTCGCTTTCACGACCTCAGGCATACCTTTGCCAGTCACTTTATGATGAACGGTGGGAACATCTATGATTTGCAGAAAATCTTAGGGCACACCAGTTTGGAGATGACTCAGAGGTATGCTCACTTGGCCCCAGAGCACTTGGTTCAGGCGGCTAATGTGGTGAATTTTGGAAGTCAGGCCAATGAGACACGGGTAAATATTTCAATTGTTAAATGATGTGATCAGGTGGTGTGCTATTTTCTCGACCTAATTTGGAGAAGTACGATGAAAAATCTAGTGATAGTTGTATTAGTAGGATTCATAGCATTTTCCTATGCAGGAAGAAAAAGTAACACCAGCATTTTTGGAAAATGGAGAAGCACTGGAGTTTCAAATGAAACTTTGACATTTAAGTCAGACGGAACCATTTCAGAGATTGCAGATGTAAAATATGAGGTCATCACCTCAGTTACTCCCAGCCAGATTTACTTTTCAACAACAGGTCGAAAGGGAGAAGTGATCCGAGTGCCAATGGGTATCTACAAGATTCAGGGCAACAAAATGGTCATTGCTTATGCAAAGCATTTTGAACGCACATTAAATGGAATACCATTTGGTGGAATCTCTAGAGTTGAAATCCCAAAAGACTTCTCTGGCGAAGAGGTTGTTGAGTATTTAAAAGTAAACTAGTTGGTGAGTAGCGCCTATTTAGCGCCAAAAAACAAAAAAGCCCTGTAAGTCTTAACAACTACAGGGCTTTTAATATCTTGGTGCCCAGGACTGGACTTGAACCAGCACGTCTTGCGACACACGCCCCTCAAGCGTGCGTGTCTACCAATTTCACCACCTGGGCTTATCTGAATTGAATGTAATCAACCACTTTCGTTATGTTGAGAGATGTAATTTAAGTGCTTGGGTTGTTTTTGGCAAGCAGAAAATTTGAAAATTAGGGGCCGTAATGATCGATTTCGTTTGTTAAAAAGCTCATATATTTGAGCGATTCCTCGAGCTCTCTAAGCGAGCTTAAGACGCGCTCCATCTTTGTTTGCTCTGGGATGAAATCGTTTTTGCGCTTTGCAATCTCAGCGAGCTCTGCCTCAAGGGCCGCGGCAATTTCGCGCTCGCGTGCTTCGTCGGCTTCAATTACTTGTTGCTCAAGTTCGGCGTCGAGACCGGCAAATTCGCTGAGCAATTCTTCGAGTGGATCGGGACCAGTGTTAAACGCATTGAGTGTCTCAGTCACAACAGCAGCATTTAGATCGTCTTGTCCGACAACGTGCAGATTAAATTTCACTTCAATTTCCTTTGGCGAAAAACTAAATCAATGTTCAAAGGCATTCTCTCTAAAAAATGCGCCCGCAGTAGGCCCCTGTGCAAAAATTCATGGGCCTATTCTTAAAGTGTCTAAAGAGAAGACGGAAAAATGGGCCATTAGGTGGATTTTATTGGGATAGTTGTTAGTATAATGAATAGGAGCTGCTGGAGGGATTCATGGAGAAGAAGCCTAACTGCCTTAAATGTCGTCATTACATGTCCACCTGGGATAAGAACCTTCCTAGGGGCTGTAGACTCTATGGCATCAAGACGGCGAGCTTTCCAAGTCTCGTGGTGAAGCGTGAAACAGGCGTTGAGTGTAGTGCCTTTGAAGAGCGCGCCCATCTGAAGAAGGATCAGGGCCTCGATCTGAACGATCCCAAACTCTGGTAATTTCCCTTGATTTAAGAGAGCTGTAAGGCTAAGTTTGCCACCTCAAACAAATGGTGGCTAGTATGAAACAATCCCGTCGCGCATTCCTTCAAAGTGCCCTCTACCTAGGTGCATTTAGTGTTTTACCGGTTAAGACATTTGCCAAGGTCTTAAAGAGCGCAGTGTTTACCCCACTCACCGATGATATCTCACCCATTGCTAAAATAACTGCACTTGCGGGCACCAATCAAATTCTAGGCGACAACCACGATGAGGCCCACAATATTTTTTGGGATAAAGAGGGATTTCTAAAAAAGAAAGGCGGCATTCCTAAGAGTCATAAGCAATACGACGTCGTGATTGTTGGCTCAGGTCTCGCAGGCCTTGCCGCCGCTTTGAAACTACCGGAGAAATCAATTCTCCTTCTGGATGGTCACCCTCGGATTGGCGGCAACGCCAAGGCTGAAGTCCACAACAACACATTCCTTGGCATGGGCTCTGCTTATTGTGTGATTCCAGAAGACGGCGATGAGTTTGATCAATTCTTTGAAGAGATTGGCGTGAAGCCCTACTTTAGAAAAGTCTCCTATGAAAAGAGTGATCTCTGTTTTAAAGACCGAATCATCTCTGACTTTTGGAAAGGGGCCACTGATCCCGCGCGCGCCCAGGAATTTGAGCGCGTTCACGCTCGTCTGTGGGAGATCTACAATAACGAATATCCCGACGTCCCCACCTATGAGGAGGGAAATTCTGAACGCCGCCAATACTTTGATAAACTCGATCAAATGAGTTTTGAAGATTGGATTAAGGCCGAGTTTGGAAGTGTTCACCCACATATCGAAGAGTACTTTCATCAATACGCCTGGAGCTCTTTCTGCATGTCCTATGACTATATCTCGGCGGCGCAGATGCTCAACTTCATCACTGCTGATATGGCCGGCATTCAGGCGCTTCCAGGGGGCAATGCGGCCATTGCTCAGGCGATGTATGAAATCCTAAAGAAGAGACATAATGTGACCTTTAAGAATGTCGCCTTCGCCGTCAATGTGCGCGAGCGTGGAGACTTGGTTGAAATTTGCTATCACAAAGACAATAAGGCACTTGAAACAGTCAGTGCTAAGAGTTGCGTTGTCACCATTCCTAAAATGGTCGCTAAGCACGTTGTCTCAAATTTACCAAAAGTGCAGTACCAGGCGATGCACGACATTGATTATCGCGCCTATTTAGTGGCCAATGTGATCTTAAAAAATAAGAGAAAGCCCCACGACTATGATCTCTACTGCCTAACGGGTGAAGTGCCTAGAAGTGAGTATAAAGATTCAACCAAGCGGGTCTATACTGATATTATTTTTGCCGACTGGGCCAACGAAGAGAGTGCAACGGCAAGCGCTCTGACTCTCTACATTCCCATCCCCTATCACATGGGACAGCAGTATCTCTTTATCGACACGCTCTATGAGAAGTATGTCGCTCGCATTCATAAGAGAATTGAGCCTTTCCTAAAGAATCAGGGTATGAGCTTAGACGATATCACTGGCATTCGCCTCACGCGCTATGGACACGCCCTCCCGGCCAGTGTGAAAAATGGCATGGCCAGTAAGATGTTTGAAAAAGCCTGTGCCAGTATCAACGATAAGATTCACTTTGCTGGGCAAGACAATTGGGGAAATCCCTCTATTGAGGCGGCCCTCTATAGCGGTGTGATTGCGGCCAGTAAGATTATGGGCGAGCTCTAACTCTTTAGGAGCCGAGAGTCTCAGGAAGTGACTTTGCTAGTTCGTGATAGCTGGCAAAGGGAGCTTCAATCATCGCACCACCAAGGCAGACGCTATGACCTGCGATCTCCTCGTAGAAGACGATGGATTGTCTTGGAGTGACAGCGCGCTGAGGGTGATCAAAGTGAACAGTCATGCGATCGCCTTCGATACTTACAATCGTGCAGTCTTGATCTTTTTGGCGGTAGCGAACTTTTGCACGCACTTTTAATGGCAAGCGCTGCACGACCTCACTCTTAAATTTTTCACCACCAATCCAGGTGATCTCTGTAGCACTCAGTCCATCGGTATAGAGGGCCGGATGAAATTCTCCGCGCTCCACAATCACGACGTTGCGCTCAATATCTTTGCCCACCACAAACCACGGCTCGCCTTGACCGCCAAGTCCAAGACCCTTGCGCTGACCGAGAGTGTAGTAGGCAACCCCAGAGTGTTCACCAACGACACTGCCTTCAAGCGTTTCAAAGTTTCCAGTTTTTATAGCGAGGTAATTTGATAGAAAATTTTTAAAGTTTCTCTCGCCAATAAAACAAATGCCCGTGGAGTCTTTCTTATCTTTAGTTGCGAGGTCGTACTTATGCGCGATCTCACGCACTTCACTCTTTTGAAGGTGACCGATGGGAAAGAGAATCTTGGGAAGGACTTCACCGTTAATGGCGTAGAGAAAGTAAGTCTGATCCTTGCCGGGATCTTCCCCTTTCACTAGGCGCTGCTCTCCATCCAAAACTAGATTTTGGCAGTAGTGTCCGGTTGCAAGGTAATCCGCACCTAGGCGCATGGCCTCGTTAAAGAAGACCTTGAATTTAATTTCGCGGTTACACAGAATATCAGGATTGGGCGTATGACCCGCTTCGTATTCAGTCAGAAAATGTGAAAACACACCATCTCGGTACTCGCGCACAAATTCCACCGAGTAGCAGGGAATATCGAGCTTGGCACACACTCGCTCGACATCGGCAAATTCCTTAGAGGCCTGGCAAACCCCATTCTCATCCTCCTCTTCCCAATTCTTCATGAAGAGGCCAATCACGTTGTAGCCCTGCTCTTTGAGCACGGCCGCACACACGGAGGAGTCGACTCCACCAGACATACCAATAACAACGGTTTTTGATGAGTTTGAAGCTTGATTATTCATGACTGGGCGAATGTAACAAAAAAAGGCCTAGGGCACAATATCGTAGAGCCATCCAACCGTGGCCGAGAGAGCGAATTTATAATTGTTATAGAGACTCTGCTGATTGAGGGTCTCCACAAAGTCGTCAGAACTGTGATTTCGGGGATTAAAGTCCGCCTCCCAGTCCCCAGTGAAGACCAGTGCAGGTATTGCCGCCTGCCAAAAGCTCACATTGTCGCTCGCCGGTAGGGCATTGGCCTCAATCTTGGCCCTCACTGAAGAGCTCACCTCTGAGCCCATCTCCTCAAAATAGGTGGCCAATTTCAAGTCCTGCTCGTGGCCCTTAGATTCTGGGCCTTGAATGTAGATTTTCATATTGCCACTCTTTTTGAGCTTATCAGTAATCGAAGAGTCGTGGCCTAGCATGAGGAGATTCACAAAGCCCGCAACCTTAGAATTATCTCCAAGATTTTCTTTTACGTACGCGCGACTTCCAAGGGCGTGAAACTCTCCGTAGTCAAAGAAAACAATGCGAATTGTTTTTGGCAGATTGATCTTTGAGAGAATTTCAATGAGGCCAAGTGCGATGGCCAGTCCGGAAGCGTTGTCGTCGGCACCGGGGGCGCTAGCTTCAGGATCGAGTTTTAAGGTGTCTTTACCAAGGGCAAGGGAATCGTAATTGGCGCCTAAAATAAGAACCTGCGCCTCGGGTTCAGTGCCCTTGCGCTCCCAAATGAGATTGACTCCCTTTTTATCTTTTAAACTAGTTGCTGCCGCTTTCATTTGATCAGTATAGGAGCGAAGTTTTATATATTCGGGATCAGTCTCTTTCATGAGCCCCTGCATTTGTGTCTTAAAATTATTTTCAAATTGAAGGGCGGCGTAGGAGACGTCGGGAGTAAAAGTTTGCTCGCGAAGTTCGCCCACTCCACCAGAGAGAGCTTCAATGCGAGTCTTTAAATATTTTGATATCTCCGCGTGATTTGGGGCACCCACATAGCGAGTCTTGCCACTACTGACTACAAAGTCTCGCAGTTCTTGCACCAACATTTTGCGGGTGTAGACACTACTTAAGCTTCTAAGATTATAAACGGTCTTTGGAGTCATCTGCGCGCGCGAGAGTTTAATCTCTTTGGCCTCTAGTGAAAAAACAGAGAGGATGAGCGCGCTAATTAAAAAATAAAATCCCATTTCTTCTCCACAGGAGCTTCTTCTTCCTCTGAACTTTTATCTGGAAGTGAGAAGAACTCGCGGTCTTTGAGTTCACCACTTTTGAGCACTCTCCCACTTCCAAGAATTTTTGAGCCGGCGCCCTCTTTCGTCCCAAGAGAGACCACTTGTCCTGTGAAGACCTCACCGTGAAGAGCATTCTTGAGTTCAACTAGTCCGAACTGATTATTGAGAAAGTGTAATTTGCCCTTGACTCGCTTTGAGTAAGGAGTGATTTGAAGCCATACTTCTCTGGCCTTGGTTTGATCAAAGCCATGATCGAAATCTAGCTGGTGCAAAATCAAGTGAGACTGCAAAATATTTTTCGGATACTCCACGTAGATAATGCCTCTAGAAGCAGCGATATCAACCACCACAAGGTCGCGGTCTAGTGACGTTCCGGTACTTTGGTTCATTAATTTTTTTTGTGAATTGTAGTAGAGGTGAACACCTTTGTGATCACCCAGTCCCGTATCTTCAAGATAGCGCACAACTGGTCCCTCACGGTAGAGTTTAGGAGCGCTTCCACGAATCACGATTTCAGTGAGGTCAGGGCGATTAAAGAGCAGTTCCCTCTCAAGGGGCTTTGAAGGCTTGGGTTTTCCAGCGATGAGTTTTCCGACCTTTTCGACTTCAGTCTTTCTAAGATCTGAAAGAGGAAAAATAACTTTGGAGAGCAGATGCCTAGGTGCGCGCGAGAGTTGGTAAGACTGGTCGCTTAGAAGATCATTGGCCGCAATCAAACTCAGCTCGCTCGCCTTCTGTGAGCGAGCAACCTTGGCGTAGTGGCCGGTCGCAAATTCATTGGCCCCCAATTTCTCAACTTTTTGGGCGAGGATCTCAAAGAGCATCTTGTGAAGGGCGCATTCAATAGCAAAATGTTGACCAAAAAGCCTGGACTCTACAAACGGATCGACGATGAAGCTCTTGAACTCGGCCTCAGCATTTACAGCATAGAAAGTAATATCCATTGAGTCGGCCAGCGCCTTCACCTCCTCCAAAGATTCAATCACAAGTGAGCCCCCAAGTTTTGCCTCTGGGGACTTGGGGTCGCAAAAGTGCACTGCTACCCCAATAACATGAAAGCCCTGCTTCTTTAAAAGATAGGCGGCGACGGTTGAATCGAGTCTTCCAGTGAGTCCAACAACAACAGATTTTCTAGTTTGCATGTACCTTCCAATTGATCTTCCCTCCTATTATGCCAAAAAATTATGCTTTTATGCACACTTGTCTTAATTAACCCCTTTGCCCATCCGATAAAGTCGTATGACCAAAAGGCAAAAGACAGACCTAAATGCTCAAATGATCTGGTTGGGCGATGAAAATGACAGCAATCCGCTGGCGCGGGTACTGAAATTTTTAAAGTGTTGGGGCGTACGCCTTCCCTATCAATTTGCCTTTGTCGATTCTAGTGAAGACTTTCTAACTAGTGATCTCACTTGGAAGAAATTTGTCGATAAGTATCAGGATGCAACTGAGTATTATTTAAAAAGTCTACTGGCCGCTTCGAGCGAAGTTTCAAAATTCATGCAAGACCAAGAGGCCTGTTCCAAGCAAAAGAAGACTTTGCTTCGCCTAGTCTGCGCCCTGACCGAAGCCGATCAGCGCTTTGTTATCCTCAGCACAAGTGGAATTGAACTTCCCTACGAAGTTCGCGAGCAAACACTCGCTTTCATGTCCGAGGTCCTTAGATCTAGTGAGAGAACTTTCTTTATTCACTCATTAGAGGAATCCAATTGGGCCCAGGGCTGTGATTATAAAATGCAACTCTGTCCTCGCCAGGCGTTTAGCCTAGAGCGACATATTTCTCCTCTCACCCAGATGGGCCAAGAGCTTGGCAGTAGATTTCATATTGTCCACTCTCCTGAGAGCGTCACTCCCATGGCACCCGTGACCAGTGAGAAAGAAATGGACGACAAAGTGCAACACTTGAAGAAGTTTGGTTGACACACCATGAGTGAATACCGACAATTATTCTATTAGGAAGATCAACTTTAGACTCACACACAATTTATGACGCGAAAATCAAAACTTAATTTTATCGACGTCTTCGCCGGTGCTGGCGGACTGTCATGCGGTATGGAAATGGCCGGCTGGAAATGCCTTCTAGGGGTGGACTTTGACAAGTACGCCATGGAAACTTTCAAGGCCAATCACAAAGACGCTGAAGTCTACTGTGGCGATATCAAAGAGCTCTCAACAGAGAGACTCAATGAACTCTTAAAAGGCGAAACTGTTCACGCCGTCGTTGGTGGACCACCTTGCCAAGGTTTTTCAACGGTTGGAATGGGAAATCCTAAAGACGAGCGCAATCGCCTCTTCCTAGAATTTATTCGCATCGTTAAGCACACTAAACCACTCTTTGTGGTAATGGAAAACGTCACTGGTCTTGTGGCCAGTAAGAATGAAGACACGCTCTTTGCCATCTTTAAAAAATTTGGCGAACTCGGCTATCACATGAACGTTAAAGTGATGAGTGCTGACAATTATGGTGTGCCCGAAAAGAGAAGACGCACGATTCTTGTGGGCTCACGCATTGGTCTAGTCGACTATCCTCGTGAAACTCACAATACAATTGTCGCCAAGAACTTCCGCCCCGCTGCAACTGTGGGTGAAGTGATTAGTGATCTCACCACAAAGAATGGTGAGACTTTTAACCACGATATTAAGGCCGCTAAGATTGCCTCTGAAATTGATCGCAAGCGCATCGCTAAGATTCCAGAGGGCAAGGGCATTCGCTATGAGCGCGATGAAAAAGCCTACTTCAAGAGTAAGTCTCTCAAGCTTGGTATTGACTGGGAAAATCTCCCAGAAGGTCGCTTTCGCCAGACGAAGTATCACCGCTTAAATCGCGCTGAACCCTCGCCAACAATCATGACCCACCGTCATAATTACTTTCACCCAGTGGAAAACCGCTATCTCACGGCCAGAGAGGCCGCTGCGATTCAGAGCTTTCCCAATGACTTTGTGTTCATGGGCCCAGTCTCTGCCCAGTGGCGCCAAATCGGAAACGCCGTTCCCCCACTTCTAGGCCGTGCTATTGGAGCGCAACTTTTAGCTCACTTTAAAAAGAGTGAAAAAGTCGCCCTCACTAAGAAAGTCTCAAAGGCCGCAATCGAAAATACGATTCGCACGATGAGAGAGAAGGCCTTCCATTACAAGGTAAAAAAAGAAGTTGAACCAGCGCTTTAGTCTCTAAACTAAAGCGCCTTCACCTGCACTTTGAAGTTTCGCAAAGTGCGCTCCCGCGCCCAAGAGTTCACTTGGAGCACCACTTTCAACTAACTCGCCCTTTTCAAAAACAAAGATACGATCACAGCTCTTAAGTGTCGCCAAACGGTGGGCAATAATCAAACATGTCCTGCCCTCCATCACTTTATCGACGGCGTCGTGGATAATCGACTCGTAATAGGGATCAATATTGGCCGTGGCCTCATCGAGAATGAGAATACTTGGATTCTTTAAGAGAATGCGCGTAAGGGCAATTAGCTGGCGCTGACCATTTGAAAGGTTCACTCCCCCTTCGAGAAGCTCTGATTCAAAGGTGAGTTCGGCCTCTTTCATCACTCTTAAGAGTCCAGTTAGGCGGCTTGCGCGCTCCACTTCTTCATCGCTCACCTGGTCATTGCTCACAAGGTTTTGTCTGAGCGAACCTCTAAAGATCACCACGTCTTGAGAGACAAAGCCCACTTGATCGCGAAGGAAAGAGCGCTTAAAGTCTTTAATCTCAATTCCATCGAGAAGTACCTGGCCCTTATTGTAGGGATAGAGACGAGACAGAAGCGAGACTGTGGTCGTCTTGCCACAGCCAGTGGTTCCCACCAAGCCGATCATCTCACCAGATTTAATGTGAAAGTCGAGACCCCGCAGGACATAATTATCCCCTTGATAGGCCATCCACACATCTTTAAATCTAATGTCGCCCTTGAGGGGGATTTGATCGAGCTTGCCATCGGGCCCAAGTCCCAAGCTCTCTTCATCTTCACTTAGAAAATTCGCCACGCGCTCAGCACTTGTGAAAGCTTGCTGCACGGCCTGAAGTTCCATCGCGAGCATGAGCATCGGGTGATAGAAGCGCTCGCAGTAGCGAATAAAGGTGACAAAGAGGCCAACGGCCATGGTGCCGGCGATCACGGCCGAGCCGCCAAACCACAGGACCACTAGCAGCGGCAGTGAACAGGCAAAGCTAATCACTGGGCGCGTGAGACCAAAGAGCCAATTGGCCTTGAGGTGTGCTTCTTGATAGCGATCAAGTCCTTGGTCGTATTCCTTCTTTGACCAAGACTCGAGTCCGTAGGCGCGAATCACTTCAATGCCTGAGAGAAATTCTGAGAGCTTGGCGTTTAGCATTGAGTTCATACGACTCATGCGGCGATTGGTGGTGCGAATCACGTTCTTAGTGGCCCAAATCATTGAGGCAATCGGAATAAGAGAAATCACAACGTAGAGACCAAGTTTTGGACTCGTGATCATAATCGCTGAAAGAGAAAAGATACTAAGAAAGGTCGCACTAATGAGGCGACCAAGCGAGCCTGTGAAGAAATCTTCAATACTCTCCACATCGTGGGTCACTCTCGTCACCACGCGCCCCTGAGGCTGGCGATCAAAGTAGCTAATGGGGAGATTTTGAAGTTTAGAAAAGCAGGCTTCGCGCAGCCTAAGAATTGCCAGCGAAGAGCCGCGCACGAGAAGTCTTCTGCCTACCCACATAACAAAAACTACGTAGGCTTCACACAGAAGAACACCGAGAGCGAATTTCCAAGTCATCTCCACGTCCTTAGCAAGGAGGCCCTTGTCGACGAGGCTTCCCATCAGTCTTGCTGAGAGAATGGCCATGCCGGAGGTGGAGAAAATAAGTGCCAGTGCGCCAAAGACAAGTGGTTTGGCGTCTGCGGCGTGATCGAAAATTAATTTGAAGGCGCGAAAATCAGAGAGGCCTCGCCCCTTGATCATCGACTCATCTTGGTCGTCCTTCATGAGATAGGATTTACTCATGAATCACCTCCTCACTATGTCCAGTGCGGGCCGCGCCCTGGCCGTAACTGTCGCTCATTCTAAAGAGACGATTGCAATACTTGAGCGTCGACTCGCGGTGGGCGACCCAAACTAGGGTCGTATCCGCTAATTCACGGTTTAGGTTTTGCAAAATAAATTCTTCAGTCACCGTATCAACTGCACTTAGGCAATCATCTAAAAAGAGCACTAATGGTTTTCTAGCGAGCGCGCGCGCGAGAGTTAGGCGCTGCTTTTGACCGCCCGAGAGATTAATCCCCCACTCTCCAAGCGGCGTTTCAAGTTGATCGGGAAAGGCGAGGACATCTTTTTTAAGACCTGCAAGATCCAAAAAGTGCCAGACCTCTTCGTCTGTGAGCGTGCGATCCACTTCGATATTGGCCTTAATGGTGTCGGCAAAGAGGAAGGGCTTTTGATGAACGTAGGCAATCACCTGGCGAAGATCGGCGTGGGCGTAGTCATCAAATGATTTTCCAGCGAGAAAGAGTTCGCCCTCGTTATCGCGAGAAAGCCCTGAGAGAATTTGCAGCAGGGTCGTCTTGCCCGCTCCAATTGGGCCAATGACTCCCAATCTCTCACCAGCATGCAAGTCTAGATTTAGATCTTTAAAGATATAGCGATCACTTCCAGGATACTTAAAAGAGAGATTCTGCGCGCTCAAGATCACGTGCCCCTGCCCCACAAGTTCAGGAGCTTTTTGCCCATCGATGTGAAGGGAAGTATCAGTTGGGTGCTCATAGATTTCTTGCAAGCGCTCAAGTGAAGAGAGTGACTTCTTCCAATCGGAAATAATAAAACCAAGTTCCATGAGTGGATCTTGAATTAAAAAGACGAGCGCCTGAAGTGAAATGAAGTCCCCCACCGAGAGCTCGCCGTTAAAAACAAAAGAGAGGCCCACGCCAAAGAGCACGACATAGGATAGAAGTGTGCCCCCGCCCATCATAGGAATAAAGCCAAGCGAAGTTCTCACGGCGCGCAGGCGAATATTGCGATACTCACTGGCACTCGCTCCCAGGCGCTGCTCCCAAAAAGGTCCGGTCTGAGTTAAGCGCTGAAGTCTGATGGTTGCAACCACTTGTGAGGCGAGATCGTTAAAATGTCCAAGGGTCTCTTGAGCAAAAACGTAGCGCTCGATCTCAAGATCAGAGAGCTTCTTCACTCCCCATGGAAGAACCAGCATGACTGCTAGGGCGTAGCAAGTCATGGGCACGTGAATAGTGAGCATCGTTGAGATTGAGAGAATACCCAGAAAGAGCACGTCGTAGGCCGCCACTTGAGTGAAACCATAAATGAGGCGTGCGTGAGCGGCGTCACTGGTAGACGCGTTCATAAGCACGCCCTTAGTCCAAGTGCTGTCGAGATCGTCCTTTCTAAAATAGCGCACGCTATTCCAAATCTCTTCTTTGAGTTCGCGGTTGGCCAGGTGAGTTTGGCGCGCGAGTGTTAAGCGCCAGCCCATGCGGCCGATCATCAAAATAAAGTAGCCCACAACCATTGCGCCAAAGAGAAAGAGAAATTGGTCCTCTCTCTTGGTCGTGGTCAAAATTTCTGGGAGATTGCGACCAGTAAAGAAGTCGATAATGAGACCAATGCCTCTAGTGGTGAAGACTTGCATGGCATTAGTAATAAAGACGGTAATTGCGCCAAAAATATAGAAGCGCTTATTTCTTTTTAGATAAGAAAAGAATAGACCTCTGGCCCGGCGCCTGCGCCCGGAGCTATCAAATGTATTTCGTGTTGGATTCATGGAAGTGGTGCCCTAAAACTTGTAAGACCCAAGTATAGAGGGGGTGGCGGGCGTTTGTCACCCTTACAAAAACTGTCCCTTCACACTGACACTAGGCCACTTGAATCCTGAGCCAATCCTCAACTTCAGAGAGATAATCCGCAATAAAAGGCAGTGAGTCTCTGACTTGATTAATGGCCTTTGATATCCCATCGGGATGATAGGCCACTCCCACCAGGGCCTGGGCAAGTTCCTCAATCATTTCCGGGTGCAGAGAATCGGAGTAAATGACTGCGCGCTCAATAACACCTTTATGGGAGTCGAGGTGAAACTCCATATGGCCAAAGCTAAAGCGCTCGTCCATCTGGTGATTGAATTTGGGTGTTTCACCGTAGCGCCAATTCCAATCGGCGAGCTTTTCGTAGTAAGTGCTTAGCTCTGGAATTTTGATTAAATCTTCACTCTTTAAATGCTCTATCTCACAGGTAGTGCCGTGCTCGTTAAAGAATTCACTAATAATGCGATTGCACAGAAGCTCGTGAGTGATCTCTGGATTTACATTTTGTAAGTTGGTCACCCTAGAAATAACGGATTTAATCCCTTTTGAGGCCAGCTTCTTTTTGTTGGGATTGAGGTAGTCACCCAAGCGACCCAAATTGGCGTTGATAAGAAGAGTGCCGTGGTGGAAGGCACGGTCTTTTGTCTCTTTAAAGGCCGAGCCAGAGATTTTCTTTGGCCCCTCGTGATCGTCGACCAGAATATCATTGCGGCCAGAGGCATAGCTTTGGAGCCCAAAGGAATTAATGGCACTGGTGATGATGTGATTATTGCGCTCTTTGCTGTGAGAGTCGCGGCCGTTCATGAATGTAAAACAAGTATTGCCAAGGTCCTGATAGACAGCACCGCCGCCACTTTGGCGACGGGCGAGCTTCACCTCATCAGCTTCGAGCTTGGCCACATTGCATTCGGTCCAGGGGTTTTGAAAGCGGCCAATTACCACAGTGTTGTCGTTGCGCCATAGAAAGAGCACGCTCACGCTCGGGTCCATGTCGCGAAAGATATAGTCCTCGGTGGCGAGGTTGAACCATGGGTTAAAAGAGTCTGATATGAGAACTCGGATTTTCTTTGTCATACAAAACAACTTTTTTAAACTAGACCAGTCTGTTACAAGCTGCAACAATATAGGGAAGAGACAATTTTGGCAAAGAAGTTGAATCATTTTTATCAGTGAGTCACTGCCAAGGTTTATGAAAGGAGTTCAGCATGTCTCATGGGCGAAATTTCGCAGCATCACTATTTTTTATCTTCTCTTCCCTCCTCTTTAGTTCTCAAGTAAGCGCTCGACAGTGGCAGCGCATAACAATTCCAGACGCTGTCTGCGGCTCTGGACTTCCCTACTCTGTCTTTCTCTCCACCGAGGGCAAGGACCAAAGTAAATTTGCGATTGAATTCATGGGCGGTGGCGCCTGTTGGTCGCTGGCCACTTGCTATGGCACTAAGATTTCGGCGTGGATGTTTCCGCTGCCAAAGATTCCGCGCTTTAGTATTTTAACCAGCGAAGACCCGGCCAAGTCTCCAGTGAGCGAACATAGTATGCTCTTTTTTCCCTACTGCACCGGCGACGCCTACGGCGGCTCTCACACTGAGTCTCTAGGTGGTATTGGGCCAGTCTCCCTCAAGGCCAATTTCCACGGCGCCCGCAATATCGCGCTTACCTTTGACTACCTCACGCGCGAAGGGCTCATAGACCCAAGTATGGTCGAGGAATTATTTGTTGGTGGCAGTAGTGCTGGTGGTATCGGTTCACTCTTTCATATCAACACGATCTCAGCTCTCTTTAGTAGCGCCAGCAAGAAGACCATGCTCGTTGATAGCCCCGGGCTTCACTGGAATGAGCGCTTCTGGCAAAAGTTTTCGCCGCAAATGCTAAGCGACTTTAATGAGACCTTTAATGGAGCTGGGCTATCCTTTGATCCCACAGATGGCATGGTTGCGGGGCAAATTGAGGGCTATTGCAATGCTCACCCGGACTGGACGATTGGCTTTCTTCAGGCCAGTCGCGATTCGGCCATGACCAAGTGGTTTGGAGATATTAGCGCCGATGAATTTGAACAAAATATTCTCTCGAGTGAGGGCCTAATTGCGCAAACCCAAGACACGCCCAATTGCTCGTCGTGGGTTCACCGCTCAACTCACCACATGTACTACGTCGCCCCCTATATCTTTAACTCCAGAACTCAAGGAGTCTCGGCGGTGGATTACGCTTTTCAAATTTATCGTGGAATGAGTGATCGCAACTACGTCGATCACCTATTGATCGAGGCTTACCCGAATTTTTAGAACCCCGCTCTTTAGCTCCAATAGAAAACTTGGAAGTGGGGTCCCCCCCTCACTTCTGATTCCACCCACGCCAATTTCTGGCAGCGAATAGCCCATGGTGAAGTTGAGGGCCATATCTTTAAAGACAGTGCTGGTTTTTACGTTGAGGGTGAATCCCTTAAAGCCAAGCTTTAGAGGATGTGGACCCTGAGGGGTTTTCTCCTTGGCCAAGATATAACTTTCGACATTTGACTCGACCTTGGGATGAATCTGATTAAAAGCATCAAACCAGCCTGCTGGTAGAGGTCGAATAGTGAGTTTATCAAGAGCAAAGTCGCGCAAGTTCGCGCGGTCTCCAGGTCCGTTGACCCGGTCAAAGGAAATGCTCGCCCCATTAGCAATCACGACATTTTGAATTTCTTTAACCGAAGAATCGGCGCGAACCTCATTGATGGGAAAGACGATTCCGGCCGGATCTACGGTGAAAAACTGCGCCGTCGGTAGTGAGTCGATAGTTCTAAATTTTATTAAATCAATGGCGTTAATAACAAAGTGAACTTCTGCTCGAAGTTCCTCACCCACCAGGGTTTCAAAAGATTTCACCAGCGCGCGCAGATCTTCTCCAGAGAGGTCATACTCCCCGGCCACAGTGAAAGTGCGAATGATGTAGAAGGCCAGGGCCAGGCCGTCGCCCACTGAATATTCTTCACTAGAGCTCTCAAAGAGATCCAGAATTTGGTGGGCCACAAGATCTGGGTTTTCAAGCACCAGCTCAGGGCCATGAAGTTGAGACTGCGAAGCCGGCAAACGTGTGGCCGGAGTCATACAACTTATTGAAATAAGGATTGTGAAGAGCATATTGCGCATTGCCGCATTATGCCAAGAAAAAGGCCCTCGGGTCTAGAGGGCCTGTAAATATATACCGCTTATTCGACCCTAAACTCTTCGTCGACGTCCTCGAGGTTCTCCAGGCGGTCATTGGGATCAAATTCAGGCACATCTGGCAAAATGAGATCGGGATCCACGGCCATGTCCCCATCGCGTGGGGCCTGATAGCGAAGTTTGCCGTCAATTCCCTGGGAATTTTTCTTAGCCGACGCTTCAGAGGCTTTTTGAGCATCGAGCTTTTTCTTTTCAAAAGACAGGGCCACTCCCCTCATCGCCTCGCGCTCTTCCTTGGTGAGAAAGCCAGCTTGGCGCATTTTATCGAGAATATTCTCTACTGTCTTACTCGCGTACTCAGAGAGCTCACCATCTCGAAAAGACTGAGAGTAAGCTTTGGGATTGGGCAAGAGCATGGCGATGAAAGCAGCTTCGCGGGCCGTGAGTTCACTGGCGCTCTTTTTGAAATAGAATTTTGCTGCCGACTCGAGACCATAGATGCCCTGCCCGTACTCAATGATATTGAGATAGATCTCGAGAATTTTCTTCTTCTCGATTTCTCGCTCCATATAGAGGGTGATTGCAAATTCGCGCGCCTTGCGAACAAAAGAGCGCTCATTTGAGAGAAAGAGATTCTTCACTACTTGCTGAGAAATAGTGCTCGCCCCTCTAAGTCCTTTGCCATGTTCAAGCGTATCTTCAATCGCCTCCTTCACTTGAGAGACGTCAACGCCGGAGTGTTCAAAGAAGGCCCAGTCCTCACTCACTAGAATCGCGCCCCAGACGTGCTTAGGCAGCGACTTGAGTTCGATCCAGCCCTTGGGCTTCTTGGGCACGATTGTATAGGTGGGAACGCCCTCTTTAGAGACTTCAGTTTTAACAAAACCTGTTTTGAGCACAGTAATCTGCGAACGTGGAATTGAGAAAAAGACCATTCCACTCAAAATGAGAAGCACCACCACTAGGGCGGCGACTGCGATTCCAATGCGTTTCATCGATTACTCCCCTTGGGCGCGAATATGCATGTCAGTGAGTCCAAGCACTGATTCGGCACAAATGGCGTAGCCTTTTAGGAGCTCTTCAGACTGGTCGGCAAATTCTGGCGCCTCGGCCTCAATGCGAGTTCTGAGCTTGGCCAGAGGAACACAACCGTTCTTTAGAACTTGATAGGAAAGATAGTCTGAAAAACCAAGATCTCTTGGTTGGATATATTTAAGCATATACTCTTGCACGCGAAGAGTTTTCGCGAGCGGCAGTAGAGTCGCTTGCTCTTTATAAGTGAGCTCTCTTGACTGCGAATTAAAAGCAAATGAAATAAAGAAAAGGGCCAGGATAGCAAAAACCCATCTCACGCCTTCCTCCCTGATTGTGCGTTAGTCACTTTAGAGTGCCCTAAAAGAATACAGGTTATCAAGCTTTAAGAAAACTTTTCTCTTAAACAATTTGTGAGATCAAAGAGATTTTCAAAAACCCGAGTGCGCGCTTCACTCAAATCGTACTTCCCTTTCAAATGAAAATACTCTGGTCCAATGAGGCGCAAGTGATCAGTGAGCTTGTCGCCAATCATTACTGAGCGAGTGAGATCAACCCCATAGTCGCGCGCGAGCTCGAGTAACATGCCCGGATAAGGCTTGCGACGAAAGCTCTCCATCTTGTACTGGGCCTCGCCCTTTTCTCCATGAGTAGGAGCATAGGCCCACTCATCGACGAAGCCACCACAACTTTCAATCTCTTGTTGCATGCGAGCGTGTAGACGAAGCACATCGGCTTCACTGTAATGGCCATAGGCCACTCCACCCTGATTGGTGACCACAAAGACCATCAGCCCAAGCTGATTGGCGGTTTGAATGAGTTCAAAGATTCCAGGCACCCATTGAATGTCTTCGTAGCGAGAGACATAGCCAAAGTCCTCATTCAAGATGCCATCGCGATCGAGAAAGAGTGCAGGCTTTAAGATGAGAGGTGGATGCTCCCACACCAGGGCCGGATGAAGTAGATTCACTGGCCTGGGCGCGCCCTCACACTCATAGGTGGCAATTGATTCGCCAAGCGAACACTCCCACTTTCCCTGGGCAGCTTTAGGGGTAAAGTCTTTGCCGATCACTCGGTTTGCCCCATGAATCATGGGAGCAAATTCAATGCGCGAAGACTCCCCAAGTTCTTTGATGACCTGCTGGAGGTGATTGAGATCAGTCCAGACGCCCTTCTTGAGATAGAGCGTGCCTGGCACCGCCTGGAGTGAGGAATCAATATGAGGAATTATTTCAACTTTCACCCCACCATCCTAGCAGGCCAAAGGGTGAACTAGCAATTGTGTTTCACTGAACAATTAATTTTATAACTGGGAGTTGTAAAAGTGTTCATGGGCTTTACTCGAATCTGCAATCGCTGAGTGGCAAGGGCGATTTCAAAGGAGGCGAGCCCCGATTTATAGGGCAAAATCTTTAGTGCCCTTAATTCTTCTTCGATACTCTCATCAGTTTCAAGAAAGAGGGATTGAAGTTCATAGTGGTGATCGCGCTCACCGGAGTGAAAGCAAATGAGTTGGATGAGATTGTCTTCAGAGTGACCTAAAAGCCTCTTCACACCCTTTTTAAAGCGCTCGGGATCTTCGTGGGAGAGCTCCCAAAAGACGTGGGAGATCACACTGGCAAGCTCAGAGTAAGTCGCTAGCACGCGCTCGCGAATGTCACTTGGGAGTTGACCCGGCAAATGAGGAAGGCTCCACTGCTCATCAAATCGCCCCGTCCAATTAAGGCCTTGGGACTCATAGAGTTCGCTGCCTAGACTTTCAAACGCGTGATCAACTTGAGCGCTGAGATGCTGCTGGCGCGAACCAGCACTTTTAAAAGTGTCAAAATACTCTTCGAGAAAGCTCTTAATGCCCCCCGACTTAGTGTTGACGTAGCCCGAACTCTTGCAAAGTTTCACGCTCACTCCCACCACTTTATCGCTATAAACTAAGCGCAAGTCACTCTCGGCCCGCCCGCGCGCGCTCGAGCCTGAAACTTGCTTGCCAATGACGAGAATCTGCTTAGGAATCTGCGTCCCTAAAACCTCAAAGAGCTTATTTGCGCTCTCGCGGGCCAGGTGAGCGAGGGCCCCGATCATATTGGGGTGATGGGTGCGCAGGTAGGACTCGTAGGGTGAGAGCCACTTCATGCCTGCACTTCCAAAGTCCTGGAGAAAGTCTACTTCGCGACCAAAGAGGCGCGCGAGCTCTCTGCCGACACAGAATTCAAAGACATTTCCTTTGATTTCATTGAGCAGCGCCTCGGTAATGGCGAGCTTCTGGCCTGTCTCTGAATTATTGCCACTACGCACAGTCATGAAATCTAAGAATCCTGGTTTTCAAATCGTTATAGGTTGTTTTAGACTACTTCCAACCAAATCGCCAAGCATGAGTCAGGGTAGTCTTTGTCATGAATAACTTTCCCTCAGTATTCGAATCCATCAAGGATCTCGACATTCAACAAATAGAGGGATTGTTGTCTTTGGCGAAGAAATTTAAGGCAAGAGAGGTAGACTCTCCGCCATTCATCAACAAAATCCCAATCATTGCCACATCATTTCTAGAAAACTCAACGCGCACCAAGCACAGCTTTGCCATCGCCATTCAAAAACTTGGTTGCATGTACATTGATTTCAATGCCGATACATCCTCACTGAAAAAGGGTGAATCCCTAGAAGAGACTCTCCTCACCCTCCACTGCCAGGGTGTAGACGCCTGTATTATTAGAACTAGCGTCTCTAGAGAGCTCGCCAAATTTAAAGATCGCCCTCCACTAAAAATTATCAATGGTGGCGACGGCATTCACGAGCACCCCACCCAGGCGATGCTCGATTTGCTCACACTAAAAGAGCTCAGTAGTGACTTACAGGGCAAGACCATCTCAATCATTGGCGACGTCGTGCACTCGCGCGTGGGCCACTCACTGATTGAGCTCTTGCCCCAACTTGGAATGAAGATTATTCTCGCCGGCCCCAAGCAGTGTATTCCGGCGCCCAGTGAATATCCAAATATTCACGTGACCACTGACCTAGAAGAAGCGGTCAATCAAAGTGACTTCCTCTACACCCTGCGAATCCAAAAGGAGCGCCACAAGGGAGAGGACTCAAGCTACTACGATCAATATCATCAAACCCACGGCCTATCGCTAGATCGCCTGCGCAAACTTGGCAAACCCGATATTCCTGTCCTCCATCCAGGACCAGTGAATATTGGCGTTGAACTTTCACTTGATCTGATTCGCTCGCAAAATTATCAGGGCTACAATCAAGTCGAAAATTCAATACCAATGCGCATGGCAATTATCCAGGCCATTCTATCTAATAATGACAAAAACGTCGGGAGACCTCATGGGGAACGCTCTTAGTTCTAAGAGTTATTTATTTTCTTCTCATGGTGATCTCGCCCCACTGTTTTTTCTCTTCTTTTCTTTTTTCAAACACACACCCATACGCCCACTGACCATAGGAATTTAGCCCATGAATGAATCTCTATTTAGAACAAGTCTTAGAAAATCTCGCGCCACCCTCTACTTTGAAGATGGCACCAGCTTCACTGGATACATCAACCGCGAGGAATGTGACCCCACTTTGAGTGAGGGAATTTGGGGCGAAGCCGCTTTCACAACCGGCATGAGTGGCTATCAAGAGACCGCCAGCGATCCCTCATTTCTAGGTCAGCACATCATCTACACTTCAAGTCACATTGGAAATTACGACAGCACTGACCTCGCCATGCAGTCACAGGGCGTGCACGCCACCTCTCTCATGGCGCGCCACTTTAGTTACAATGAATTTCTGGGCTCACTGGAAGTGCCGCTCTTTAGTGGGCTTGATACCAGAAGGCTCGTGCGCTACTTGGTGAGAAACCCGGGCTCTCACAAATGTGTGCTCACCACCAAGAAGAGTGCTCCAAGTAAGGCCGAATTTGAAAAGGCAACGCTGGTCTGCAATGAACTCGCTAGAGTGTCGGTGAAGGAGAAGAAAGTTCTTCGCGCTGGTGATAACCCCATTGTCCTCATCGATTACGGGGTTAAGCAGGCGATAGTTGACGGCCTTTTAAAGATGGACCTCCCCTTAGTTCAACTGCCCCACAATGCCAGCGCCAGTGAAGTAAAGGCGCTAAACCCGAGAATGATTTTCCTCTCAAATGGCCCCGGAGATCCGCGCGATCACAAGAGTGAAATTGAAGTAGTCAAAGATCTACTTGCCCTTAAAGTTCCCATGCGTGGAATCTGTCTTGGACACCAACTCCTAACACTTGCTCTTGGAGCTGAGATTGAGCGCCTTCCCTATGGTCAGCGCGGCATCAACCACCCTTGCCTTGACCACGTCAAAGGCGACATCTGGATCACTTCTCAAAACCATGGCTACGCCACCCAGGAGAGCTCATTTGAGCGCATAAAGGGAGACAACCCTTCGGGCCGCGAGCTCGTGGCCACCTTCCGCTCTCTCTTTGACCGCTCAATCGAAGGACTCTCAACCACTGATCACTTTATAAAGTCAGTTCAATTTCACCCCGAAGCCAACCCTGGTCCTTCGGATGCCAATCCTTTCTTTATGGAAATCGAAAATTACCTAAAAGAAGGAGCAGAGGAAAAAATTAATAGTGATAAACTTGAGAAGCTCCCAATATTAAAAAAGGAACTTAAAAAAGATATTCCCTATAAACGCATTCTACTCATTGGTTCTGGCCCCATTAAAATTGGTCAGGCCTCTGAGTTTGACTACTCGGGAACACAAGCTTGTAAATCGCTCAAAGAGCTCGGCGTTGAAGTTGTGCTTCTAAACTCAAATCCGGCCACCATCATGACAGACCCGGAGATGGCCTTTAGAACTTATATTGAGCCCATCACTAAAGACGTCATTAAGAAAATTATTAAGAAAGAAAATGTCGACGCCGTCCTCTCAACCATGGGAGGTCAAACCGCGCTCAATATCTGTATTGAACTTGAAAAGGATGGGTTTCTCGGTCAGGAAAATGTTCAGCTCTTAGGGGCCAATGTCTGGACCATCGAGCGCACAGAAGACCGCGAACTCTTTGCCAAAGAACTTGCGACTTTGGGTTACGAGACCGGCAAGCGCTTTCAGGCCAGAAGTGAAGAAGAGGCCAAGACTCTCGCCACCAGCCGCGTGGGCTTTCCCCTAATCATTCGCCGCGACTTTGCCCTTGGGGGAAAGGGAGCGGCACTTGTCTATAATACCAATGAACTCGAAGCACTCTTTAGAGAGACCGACCTTAAATTTCCAATCACGATGGAGAAGTCTCTGGTGGGCTTTAAGGAAATCGAACTCGAAGTGATGGTTGACCGTGAAAAAAATGGCGTGATCATCTGCTCGATTGAAAACGTCGACCCTTGCGGTATTCACACCGGTGATTCAATCACGGTTGCTCCAGCGCAGACGATTAGTGATCGCTGTATGCAAAAACTCAGAACCATGTCTCTAACCATTGCCAAACACATGGGCGTGGTTGCCGGTGGGGCCAATGTGCAATTTGCCATCAACCCCTTTAATGAAGATGATATCGTCGTCATCGAAATGAATCCGCGCGTTTCTCGCTCAAGTGCACTTGCCAGTAAGGCTACGGGCTATCCAATTGCCAAAATCTCAGCACTTCTTGCTGTGGGCTTTACTCTCAAAGAAATTCTAAACGACATCACACTAGCAGGCCCTGTGGCCTTTGAGCCCACGCTTGATTACGTGGCCTTAAAAATCCCACTCTTTCCCTTTAATAAATTTCCCACCAGCTCGCGCGTTCTTGGACCACAGATGCGTAGTGTGGGTGAAGTACTCGCACTAGGAGGAAGCTTCAATGAGGCCTTCCTAAAGGCACTGCGCTCGCTGGAGATGGGACTAGAAATTCCAAACCTCAATCGCCTAAAGACTGAACCACTGATTCACACCGAGGCTTCAATACGCGAGCGCCTCAAAACGCCTAGCGAACTCTCTCTCCTGGCCGTAGTGGAAGCACTTCGCCTGGGCATGAGTACCAAAGAGATTTTTGAACTCACTCGCATCACACCTTGGTTTATCGATCAAGTGGCAGAGATTGTAGAAACTGAACACGAAATTAAGAATAATCCTTCACTCATTGAAGACCCCAAGAAATTGAGAGACTACAAGACTCTAGGAATGTCAGATAAGCACTTGGCCCACTTGAGTGACCACGCTCAAAAAGACATTCTTGAGACCAGAAGAACTCACGGCATTGCTCCAGTCTATAAAGCAGTGGATACTTGCTCGGGTGAATTCGTAGCGCAGACTCCCTACTTCTACTCAACCTACGCCGAAGAAAACGAGCCCGCACCTCTAAGTCAGAGCGAGCGCTCAATTATCATTATGGGCTCTGGCCCAAATCGCATCGGTCAGGGAATTGAATTTGACTACTCCTGTGTGAAGGCTTGCTCTCACCTAAAGAGCAAAAATATTCGGGCCATCATGGTCAACTCAAACCCTGAGACCGTTTCAACTGACTACGATTCATCTGATCGCCTCTACCTAGGACCTCTCTATTCAGAAGATATCTTCGATATTCTCTGCTTTGAGCGCCCTGAGGGAGTGATTGCGAGCTTCTCTGGCCAGACTGGTATCCACATCAGAAATCACCTGCAAAAGAGTTTTAGAAGTGAATTTGAAACCTTTAACTTCATGGGCCCAAGCCTTGAGACACTCGATCTCTCTGAAGATCGCAAGCTCTTTGCCGACATCACTAAAGAAGTTGACCTCGGCCGCACCAAGAGCATGGAGGTAAAAGGTCTAAAAAATCTCATGAACGCGATGATTGAGATTGGCCTGCCCGTGATCATTCGACCAAGCTACGTGATTGGTGGCGAGAGTATGTACATCTTCCACAACCACGACGACATCACCAGTCTACCCAAGGAACTTCAAGACAGTCTTCGCAACTCTGCTACGACCTTTCAGGTGGAAACTTACTTAGAAGATGCCCTCGAGTACGACGTCGACCTGGTTCGCGATCGCAAAGGAAATGTGGTCTTCACAGTGTGTGAGCATATTGAGCACGCCGGAGTCCACTCAGGTGACTCGGGCATGATCTCACCTCCTGTCGTTTTGACCGAAGCACTCTTTGAAAAAATGCACCAAATCTCTGTTGATCTGGCAGCTAGACTTCAGATTGTTGGCCCTGTGAATTTCCAGTTCGCAGTAAAAAATGGAGTGATCTACTGTATTGAAGCAAACCCGCGCGGCTCGCGCACTCTTCCATTTCTCTCCAAGGCCTACGGACTGTCGCTGCCAGCACTCGCGACAGACGCCATGCTCGGTCTCGACATCAAGCCTTGGAAGAGTTCGGCCAATGATGCCTTCTGTGTAAAGCAATCGACATTTCCCTTTGATCGCTTCATTCACGACAATATTCTCCTGGGCCCAAAAATGAGATCAACTGGAGAGACGATGGGGATTGATCGCGATAAGGAAAAGGCGATTTTAAAGTCGTACCTTGGAAATTATCCAAAGCTAGATCACCCAGGAAAGATTCTTCTCTCTCTTGCCGATAGCTCTAAGGAAATTGTCCTGCCCTATTTAAAAGCACTTCACCGCGCAGGCTACTCGTTTTTAGCAACCAGTGGCACTTGCAATTACATCACTCGCCAAGGACTTCCTTGCCAGCGAGTGGCCAAAATTAATGAGGACGGACTCACTATCCTAGAGGCATTAAAAGATGAAGAGTTAGTCATGGTCTTTAATACGCCAATGAATATGAGCTCTTCAAAAACCGATGGCGAAAATATTAGAAATACGGCCATCCAATACGGCATTCCTTGCTTTACGAGAAAGGAAAATATTAGAAGTGTGGTTGAGTCTCTACTTGGCACAGGTCCCGAAGGCCTCACCCCACTCTCTCTTCAAGAGCGTCAGGAGTAAGAGATGGTACAAGCAAAGAGCGCGCTTGATAGAGTGATCGTGGCCCTTGATTCAATGACTGATCAGGAGGCCATCGATTTTGCCGCCAATGAGGCCAGAGAGTTTAGCTTTTTTAAAATTGGCCTTGAACTCTACCTCGCCTATGGGCCAGAGCTTATTTTAAAACTCTCGCGCCAGTCGGGAGCGCGAATTTTTCTCGACCTCAAGCTCCACGACATTCCCAACACTGTCGATAAGGCCATCTCTTCACTCAAAGGACTTCCCATAGAATTTCTCACCATTCACTTGAGTGGTGGTGGTGCAATGATTGAGCGCGCGCTGGCGAGTGCTCGCCAGCATCTGCCTGGCTGTCAACTTCTTGGTGTAAGTGTGCTCACAAGTCTTGAGGCCAGTGACCTTAATGAGATTTGGGGTCTCGCTAGTGAGAGAGCGCTTGAGAAAGAAACATTTACCAGACTATTCACGCTGGCCAAGACACATGGACTATCGGGCTTGGTGTGCTCACCTCATGAAGTACCCACTGCCCGCGAGGTCTTTGGTTCGCAGGAATTAACTGTAGTAACCCCCGGAATTCGCTTTGAAGACGAAATTCAAAGTGGCGAACTCGGCGATCAAAAACGAGTACTTGCCCCATCAGAGGCTTTAAAACTTGGCAGTAGCTACCTTGTTATGGGAAGATCACTTACGAAAACAAAAACTATAGAATCAAGGATTCTACAGTTACAAAATATTAAAATTTAACGTAAGTGAGCCGCTAAATTCCCTCGCAACAAAAGTTGGTTGGAATAACTCGGGCTAAAATTGTCGCCATGAAGATTCTATTTATCGACGATGAAATTGAGCTAGCCGCAAGTGTAAAAGATCTCCTCGAAGATCTCGGCCATCACGTGACTTGTTTGACCAGTGTCTCAGAAGCACTTGGCGTCTTAAAAAAAGATCGACCTGACCTCATCATTATCGACTTTCATATGCCTGTTCAAAGTGGCCTGGAGTTAATGACTGAAGGCCGCCACCTCATCTCCGATATCCCAACTTTTCTTCTCACCGGACATATTAATAACGAAGACGCCGAGATGGCCAAAGAGCTTGGCTTTCGCGACGTCTTCATCAAGCCCATTGCTCTGGAGCATTTAGTGGGCCAGTTAGAGCAGAATTTTTTCTCACTAGCGCCCAAGGAAAACTCAGGCATAATAGACGAGTGAAGAAAAGTTATGTTCTCTCATTCCTGATTTTTTTAATCAACATACTCCCTCTGGCCAGGGCCGCACAAGTTGCTGTGGTCAAGTCGAGCAAGGCGATTGTCTACGCAGAAGCTTCCCTCGCAACCCCTATTGGATACGTTACCTCAGGTAAGAAGTTACTCGTGGGTGAAGTTGCTCAAGAGCGTGGCACGGTACTTCCCGTAGTCGTGGCCGGCAAGATTGCTTACGTTCGCCTGGTTGATATCAATGTGGTGGAAGACGAGGGAATTCTCATTGGCAATGAAAAGAAAGTGCGCGAGCACACCGTGGCCGACAGCCTAGAGTTTAATCACATCGACAGACTCAACGGCGACAGTTTTGTGGTTGCAAGCCTCAATGCCTTTTCTATGGGTGAGGAATGGGACCAAATTAATGAAGAGGTCGGCAATGAATCTGGACAGAGTGCCACCGGCCTTAACGTCATGTTTGAATACCGCCCGCTCGATGAGCGCTACAGCTTTAGTATTGGCGTGGGCTACTACACTGCCGAAGCCAATGATGCAAAATTTCGCCTGGCCACGATCGAAGGAAATTACTACTACTCCCCAATTAAATTTGGTCTAGTGAGCATGGAACTCTTTGGGGGCCTGCTCTTCTCTGGCGACGCTCGTCTTCAACTCTCGGCCGACTCCACCGAATCTCGCGGCACAATGTATGGATATCAACTCGGCGTGCAAGGTCGCCTACTTCCCAAGTATAAATTTGGGGCCGCTTTTGGGCTCGCGCTTAGAAATTTAAGTTTTGGTGGACTCGATGAAGTCGAGCGACAGACCGGTGCCACTACTTTTGACGAAGTCACTTTCAAGTCGATCAATTCAATTAATCTCTTTGCTGGTGTGAGCTATCGATTTTAGTCGCTAGGGAACTTCTAGAACGCCCTTCTCTTCTCGCTCACCATCTTCTCGCGCCTTATTAAGAAAGAATTCAACTCTCTCATCATCAGAACCAAATTCTTCTGGGATATAGTCTTTGGACTTCTTGAAAGCTTCAATCTCACGCTCTTCATCTTCTTGAATTTTTCGCTTGAGGCGCTCACTCGCCGTCTCAAGCAACTTGTCGCCAATTTGAGAGAAGTTTGTCCCATACTTTTTAAAGGCATAATTATAGAGCGAGCCAATCAGCCCTTCATTCTTTTCACCGCGTTCAGAATATTGAATCATCTCGCGCAGAAATTCCTTCTGGTCTGGAGAATGTGACCAAGCACAATAGAGCAGGGTTAGGCCCTCCTGCCCTGTCTTTGCCTTTAAATCCAGTTTCTGAAAGCGAGAGTGCATGATCTTAGTCAGATCGGGGTCACTGGGTCGATACTCTAAACTTCTTAGAAAGTGACTTCTTAGTAGACTCGATGAAACATTATTTATGCGCGATTTGATCAAAAAGCGATGGATGCGCCCAAGTCTCGAGACTAGTACCCACTCCTCGCGGTAAATTCTCTCCTCACCCACCATCTCTGAGTGGTCAACTTCAATCCAGGCTTGATTTTTTTGATCGAGAGCTAATCTGACCTGCCCTTTGGGAAGGTAGCGCTCTCTTTGAGTCAAAATATAGAGATCATAGAGCATTTGCTCGTAGCTGCGATCAAAGAGTTTCGAGAAATCACCAATGGAGTGAACCTCCGCCAGGGGATCCACAACTTTGTGCTCGAAAATATCGCGCCAAATTTGATCGCGACCAATATTTTGGAGGTAACTGACAAAAATGGGCAAGTTAAAAATAGCATCAAGGCCAATATGAGTTTCCCACTTCTGACTTCCTTCGGGCATGAGTTCTAGGAGAACTCGACCATTGCGATCAAGGTATTTCAGACCAAATTTCTCTTCTTCACCCTTAGAAATAATATGTGGGCCCATGAGAAAGAGCGGATGGCGCGAGGGAAGCTCAAGCTTTAAATCTCCCATTTGATAGCTATCCCAGAGCTCTTGAGACTCTGTTTCGGCCACGGGCGCGCCCATATCGTATTCTTGAAGCTCTACCAAAGACCGATCAATCTTCTCCAAGTTTAAGAATGGCATCGATAGCCCGTCGTTGATCGCCACGCTGGTAAAATGGTAGGGTGCAAAAGCTACCAACCCTACAAAGAGGCACACAATTGAGCCTATAATAAGAGAGAGTAAAAAGGTTCTCATAGGATATGTATCGGAAACCTTTGCCTTTAGCTAAATGCCAGGATGGTACTTGTGAAGTTTAATTTTAAGATTTTGGCCCCAGCACTGCCTTTGCTAGCGCTGACACTTGTGTCTTGTATGGACACAAATAGAACACGTAGCGCCGCTTATACAACAAGTACTTCAAAGGGAAGCTCGAGCACTGCCCCCACCTATAATTACTCAGGTGGGACTACCTCCACACCTACTCCAACTGCTACGGCAACAGCGACCACTTCAACTACAATCGCCGACGCCGCTCACTGTAACTGGTCTACCAACGGAGTGAATGGCTATAGCGGAAATCACCACCACCTCGGCCAATACAATATTTGCCAAAGTAGCTCTTCAAAAGAAGTTGTCTATGTTCAAATTAGCGACCCTATCGAAGACGCTCAGGTTTGCGTGATTCCTACAACTAGTTCTGGCTCGCGCTCAGTGTATATTGGCGAAGCTCGCTGCCAAATGCTCACTGACAATAGCAAGATTTATAAATTTCAACTCTATAAGAATCGCTCTGGATTTTCTGGCTACACCACTACTGGCGTAATCGTACTTAAAGACAAAGCCTACTTCTATCCACCGCCATTTTATCAGTATGTACTCTCGCCAGACGCCTATATTTTCTGCAATCAATTTCTGGCCGCCTATGGTGACAGCTCATACTGTGAGTCGTTTAAGTCAGTCGACCAATACGTCTACGTTCAATTTTAATTAATTCTTAAGGGCACCAGATATTAGTGTGCCCTGCTTATAAGCGCGGTGAATATCGGCATCTAAGGTCGGAAATGCAATGACGGGAACAACCGCCTGAGCATCTGAATCATCTGCACTCTCACCCACAGGCATACAAAGTACAAAATAGAAAAAACTCACTGCACCTTCGGCATGGGCCTTAATATAGGTGTAGATAAGATCGCCTTCTTCATCTTTAAATTGATAGATCTCATCCGGAGCGGCCATGGTGGATTCGAAGTACTTCTCATACATCATGTAGTCTTCAAAGGGAATGTCGTGGGGCGAATGGCGATCGAGAAGATCGGCAAGATAGCTAGCTTTCTTGCGCTCAAGAGACTCGAGGATCTCAGGAGCGACGTCGAGGTCTTGGCGCTCGGGGCGCTCGAGAGACTCATGGAAGACTTCGATATCTTCGACTTGTTTGCCAATTTCAAAGTGTTCTTTAAGTCTCTTATCTCTGGTCGTTGTCGCGAGTAAAATAAAACTTGGGCGATGATCAAAAACGCTACAGAGTAAAATTACCCAATAGGGTTGGTTGGAGTTATCGCGAAGTTGGGTGATAAAGCTATAAACTTCTTCTTTGAGAATATTTTCTGAGCGCCAAACCTCCATGGGCTTGCGAATGACCGCTTCCATGTCTTTTGGTCGCCCCACAAATTCCAGACAATCCTCTGCCTTGAGTTTGTACTGGGTGCGCAGATCTACTTCAATTTTTTCTAGCCCCTCTATTAAAGGAGCGTAAAATTTTTCAATACAAGCCTCGCTGCAAAAGCCGCGCGGCTGCCCCTCTTCTACAAAGTAGAGATCATCAACGGTTTGCACCAAACTCTTGCACTCTGAACAAAAGTAGAGCGGGTCTTTAAAACTCTTGGATTTATTTTTCTTTTCGATACGAGCACCTACTAGATATCAACTCTTAAAGCAGCGTAGAGGCTGTTGCCATAAATGCCTTTGTGTCCCCACATTCTGGCACTTACAAGGTCTTGCTCCACCTCGGGCTTTTGAGTTCTAAAAATTGCGCCAAGTTCAAGATTCACGATGGGTGAGATCCCAAGTCTTGCGGCAGGGGCAACGTAAGAGTAGGAAAATGATTGAGCGAGCTTCCCCTCACCGGCTTCACTTGCCTCTTTCACCTTTACGTTCGCACCTTCCACGATAAATTGAATATCATGGCTAACCATCCAGCCCACTGAGGCGAGGATCTTTTGAATATTTCCAATCTCTAATTCCGAACTATCTTTAGGTGTGCCTGAGAGTTGATACTCAAAGCCCACAGCAAGAGCGAAATCATAGAAGCGCTTAGCAGTTTCAATGCCTACAATCTGATCATCACGGCTTGAACCCACTCCGTTAGAGCTTTTAAAAGAGTAGCCAGCATAGATATCAACTGTGGCAGCGTCGTGACCTTTGCCAAATTGGAGCCAATTAAAGCCAAGCTTGGCAACAGGGTTGCCATTATCAGCGCGCTCCATAGAGTCAACGCCATTTGATACCGAGTTGAGTCTCCAAAATGAGAGGTCCACAAAAACAGAAAAAGGTGTTTGAAAGTGAGTGTCAATTCTCGCTAGCGCAGCATCTCCGTGGCGCTCTCCCTCTTTTACACTCACGGCCTCATAACTAAGGGCCACTTCAAACATACCTGAGCTCGGAGCACTGTTTTGTTTAATAGTGGCGCTACTACTCACACTGGGCGCACTTGATTTTGGGGCCGCAGCTGCGGGCTTGGGGGCCACTGTGGTGGTTGAACTTTCGGTGTAGTCAACAAGGGCTTCGGCTTGAAGGGAAACGAGCAGGGCCAGGGCGGCCAAGAGCTGAGAAAGTGCAGGTTTAAAGTACATGTCATCATTCCTTTGAAGTGCGCTTAAGCGTGCCCAATCCTAGGGCCACCATTAAAATCATAACATTTTTTCCCCTGGAAATGCCAGCCCCGCCAAAAGCAGAACAAAGAGCTCGGTTATAAGTCACCGAGATGCCGTCAAGGAGCGCAGAAGAGCTGAAAACTTTACCCTACTGCGCCCACTGGGCCGCTAAAGGTACACTTAATTTAAGACAAACATACAGGAGGTATCATTTGTCACTGGCCAATCACCGCTCAGAAAAAAGTCTTAAATCCCTTATCGAAATGGGAACCAATGGTCACTACCCGCTCTTTTTTGATGAGTGGATTGGCGAACTTAGCACAATGAACCTCTCTCTATCAGAGCGCGAAGGCTACAAGGCCAAGCGTCTGCTTGAGCGTATAAAAGAACATCGCACCATTGAGCGCCAGAAAGTTGTCCTCATGGGACTAACTGATCGCGAGCGCGGTTTAGTGATGCGAGCGTTCTTAAAAATGGTAGAGACCAAAATTCTCGATAAGAGACCGGAGATCCATTGAAAAAGACGACGCTAGCAAAGGCTTTTGTATTCTCAATCATTGCCCTAGTCTCTATGGCGGCAAAGGCCGAGTATCGCGTCTATCAATATGTAGTGAAGTCAAAACTGAAGGCCCCTCACGCTGAACAGGGCTATGTCGTGACTTCAACCCTCGATCCTGTCAGCTACGTGGCCTACCACGGCGGCGACACTAGCATTAAAGTTGATCTTCTGCGCACGTGGATGTGCAAAGGATATACGGGTGCGGGCAAGGCACTATGCGAGTCTCCTGCCGAGCGCGCCCAGAAAGAAATTGAGGAAAGTAGCGTTGAGTAGCGCCAATATCGATTCTATTCGCAGCAATAACCAAAGACTCCTCTCCCAGGAGAAGGATGTTCAAGAAGCTCAGCGCGCGCGAATTGAGGCGATCAAGAATAAGCATAAAGAAGAAGTGGGCGAGATTCGCCTGCAGAATGAAAGAGAAATCCTCGACCTACACGATCAATCTCAAGCAAAAATTCTAGAAAATATTAATGAGCGCGAGCAAAAACTCGAGCGCGGTCGCGAAGTCATCAAAGAAACTTCTGAGATGCTCGATAAGTCGCGCCAAGACCTCGTCGGTCAGAAGCTAGCAGAGATTGAAGAGCTCAAATACAATCAAAGTGATCGCTATCAAATGCAATTTGATAAGGGTCAGAGTTTGATGAGAGACATCAACGCACGCACCGCCCAGTCTGTTCAGGCCCTCAATAATGAAACAGAAGATACTCTCCAGGCGCTCACTCTTCAGAATAAAGAGCGCGTCGACACCGTGACAAAGCTAGGCGAGAGTCGAGCGCAAAATAAGGCCCAAGAATTTAGAAAGCTTGGAAGTTATCAAGACATTGAGTTTTCAAAGGTCCTGCGCCAAAAGGAATTTGAACATCAAAAATCAGTCGACAATCTTGAGCGAAAATTTCTGATTGAAAAGGAAGGCCGCACTCAGTCCTTTGCACAAGAGCGCCAATTTAAAATTGATGAGCAACAAGAGGCCCTCACTCAACTAGAGCGCTCATTTAAAGAAAAGTATGAGGCATTGGTGAGCAATCACGACCGAGTCATGAGCAATCTAAAGGGCCGCTTTGAAGCTGAACTCAAGGCCGAACTTGAAAGTGCCGCTGGAGCGAGAACTATCATCGAAGATCAAGCCGCTGATCCTTTTTATAGTGTGACCCAATTAAATCCAATGCTCACAGAAGATGAGAAGAGTTACACTATCACCATTGAAGTGCCCGAGCATGAGCGAGATCTGGTCAACCTTGCTGCCGATGGTCGAAAGCTCAAGCTCACCACCGGTCGCCGCTTTGAAGAGCGCCTCGAAGGCGAAGGCGGGCGGGTAGACAAAACAGTTCGCACCGAACACCACACTAAGATTTTTGACGTGGCCCAAATTGTCGATCAGCGCCAAATCACACAGAACTACCAGGATGGACTTTTAAGTTACAAAATCATGAAAGCTTAAAATCTAATGCCAAGTCACTTGACCAGTTCGCCCAGTAAAATACAATAAAACCATCACTACCAAATCCCAAGGACTCTATGAAAAGACCCCATCTGGTACACTTTCTTGCCATCAAGACAGATGAGTTCCTTGCCATTAAAGCTTCAGTGACGATGAAGGAAAACCTCGCCACCACAGGTGCTGAGCGCGATCTCAGTGTGGCGAGATTTCCCATTCAGGAGTTTCGCCTACTGCGCTCTGATGACTTTGGGATAAAGATTGTCGCTCTCGATTCAACTCATCATGAGATCTTTAGAAAGACTTACGACAGTGATAGCTTTGGAAATTTTAGTTTTAAGATTCCCATCACTAAGGAGCTTGAAGACATCCAAGTGCTTCAAGTATACGAGATTAAAAAGCGCAAGGGTCTTGAGTTAAATCTCGGAACCTACATCCCCCTCGTAATTCGCGGACAAAAGAAATTAGTGGTCTGCGACTTTGATAAAACGCTCGTGGACACGCGCTTTTCAAGCACGCGCGAGATGGTAACAAGTCTTACGCGCCCACTGGAATTCTTTCCCACCGTGCACGAAAGTGTGAAGATATTTAAGAGTTACATCGAAGATGGCTTTCATCCCTTCATTCTCTCGGCGAGTCCGCACTTCTATGAAGACGCGATGAGGGACTGGCTCTACAAAAATGGTATCTACACCGCAGGGATTTTCTTAAAGGACTACCGCAAGGTCTTCTCACTTTGGGAGGGAGATCTCACGCCAAAGGACTTGAAGCTTCAAGGCCTCTATAAACTCGGGCATCTCTTAGATATTATCACCATGACTGGGATTCCAGACGAACTAGTCTTGATGGGCGACAATTTTGAATCAGACCCAGTGATCTACCTCACTCTCTCAAAGATTATTAGTGAAGATATTGATCCGTGGGCACTATGGAATAGGCTCAAAAACCACGATCTCTTTCAACTTACGGCCAAGCAGAACGGGCAATTTCTCAATAAGATGTATCATCTTCACAATATGTTTACCCGCCACAAGCAAGGTGGGGCCGCTAGAAGACCAAAACTGACTATTTATATCCGCAAGAAATTTCAAGAAGACAAAGTCACAGTTCCCGATTTTTGGCAGGATAAAATATCGCTCATTCGCTCTTTTGATGCCAGCAGCAACCCGCCCGAACTCATGAACTCGAAAGAGCACTAATCATTTGGGTAAGTTTTCTTTGTTAGGTAAAGAGAAGACCAGGGGCAAAGAGAACGATGTAGCCAAGACTAAGATAGAGCCCCATTTTGTGAAAGCCACGGGCGCGATCGCCCATGATTTTTACTGAGAGCGGAAGCTTTTCCAAAGGGGCGCGCACAAGTTCGAGATAAACTCTGGCCACGGCCAAAATTAAACAGACCACGACAAGTTCTTGATTGCTGCCAGTTAAGCTCGCCTGTATCATAGAATCCATGCCATCTCCCTTAGTTCATTCATCAAACATTCCACTCATGACTCTTAACGGGAAAAAGAGTGAGGCCCTTTACCAACTGGGATTGTCGGAGAGCAAGAACTTCCACCCCAATCTCGAAATGCTTGAGCATTTAGTTCAAACGAAGAGTCCAGCGCTCAATCGCCTGTTAAAAACACTAGGACAAACACTCCTCAAGCAAACCCGCAATGCTTATAAATCTCAGGAACTGCTCGCGGCCTACGCCGAAGGACTGGGCGTGTGCCATGAAAAAGTCGCACTGGCCTACTTTCTTCCTGAACTCGCAAGCTCTCTAACTAAGTGGCTCCCTGGACTTCCTATTAATCTCCTGGGTTGCTCTAGTTTTCTCGCCTGGAGTGAAGAAAACGAAGCCCCCTTCCATGGCCGCATTCTCGACTTTCCACTTGTGGGAAGCTTTGATCGACTCGAGCGCGTGCTACATACTCGCTTTGATGGAGAGCTCGCCGTCTGTTCTCTAAGTTCAAGTGGTCTCCCCTTTCACTCCCTCACGGCGATCAATGAGGCGGGCGTGACGATGGCAATTCATCAGAAATTTACACCTTGCTTTAATTCAGAAGGAGAATCTATCTTCTCCCTGGCCAGCGACCTCATCAGTCGCGCCGCTAGTTACAAGGCACTGATGAGACTCATCAAAGATAAAAAAAGTATCACTACCTGGAACTTAATTTTCACCTTTCCCACAGGTGAAGCGACATCAATTGATATTGCCGGAGACAAGTTCACAGAAGAGAGATTTAATTTAAAAGATTCTAAGCAGTATCTTTGCAATTTTGCCAAAACCTCGCGCGAACAGAGTGATCTCTACCGCCCACTTGGAATCAATTCTTACAATGAAATGCGGGCCAGTAGTGCACAAAGAAAATTTAAAAAATTTAAATCAGAGAAATCGACTGAACACGATCTCTTAAAGATCATGACGACACTAAAGTTACAAAAAGGTGAGAGTGCTAAAAAATTTGAACTCGATTGCCTCACCCCATCTAGCCTTCATGCGGTGGTAATGAATGGTAAGAAATCTACCCTGACAGCAGCTTCTGGAATTGCGCCAAAAATTAATCGCAATCAATACGCCCTCATCGAGGCCAAGCTCGCTGACTCACGCGCTCGACCAGTCCTTAGCGTAAAAGGAAAGTTAAAAGGGCCTAGTCTAAATGAGCGCGGCTACCGCCATATTATCGATGCACAGGTCTGCTACGACCGCCTTGATAAGCATGGCTTCTATCACCATCTTCAAATGGCCATTGGCTGTTTTCATGGGCTAGAGATTAAATTTATTTGTGAGTTCTTCTTTCAGGTCGCTCTCTTTCTCGATACCACCCACACAAAAGAGCGCCACATGATCTTAAGTGAGTTGATGGCGATGAGAAATCAACTTCCAAGCTATCTCAATGATCTCTGTATTCTCTTTATTATTCGCCTAGAGCGCCTCACTCAAGGCAGCTCCTCTCGCCACAGTGAACTCACTCACCCAGGACTACTTCAAATAGCAAAATTTGAAGAAAAAATTCCCCCCACTCTCTTGGCGGCCACACTGAGCAAGACGGCCGTCATTAGATTAGACCTACTCGATGTCATCCATCCCCACGTGCGTCTAGAGAGCTAGGGGCCACTTAAGTTGGCACTCGCTCTAGCTGCTAACACTCTAATATTTCATTTATTGCGCCTATTTACCTAAAGATTTAGGCCTCAATTCACTTCTCGATTACAATGACTTAGAGGATTTACCAAGTTTATCACTCAACTTTTATCCCCAGTTTGTCGATAGGGAGTTGTAGACTCTCAAGAGACGGAGAACGTAATTGAAGTGTAGTTATCGTCAACCTAGGCCCAAGCGCACAGCCGCACTACTTATAGTGACTGCTCTGCTCTTCTTAAGCCCTCTTGCTCAGGCAAGAGAGTGTATGGACGTGGCTTCCTACCTCGACGATATTCTCTCAAAGAAAGATCTACAAATTTCTGCCTACGAGCGCGCCTACCGCGCCAATAGCCCCACCTTTAATGCACGATCGCAGCGATATACCAAGCCAGGCTACCAAGCCGCAAGCAATGGTGAGCGAGCAAAGCTCATCAGCGAGATTGTTGAGGGTGCGGCCGATCAGAAGGCCGTCTTTGACCTGCGCTTAAATGCCAAGGCCGAAGATTTAGTGCCGATGTTAAAGGCCAATCGAAGTGCACAAATCGTCGACCCAAAAATTGTCGATGGAAAATTAGTGGCCAAGCTCAATGGCTCGGCCGATGAACTCTCCTACACCGTCGAAATTCCTCTAGAGGCCATCGATAACTTTGCTTATTGGAAAGGAGCCGCTAGAACTGGCGACCGACAAGTTGTGAGCTTTGCCGATTCTTCTGGCAAGGCACTTGAAGATTTTATGAAATCTGTGGGGCCAGGAAAGTCACCCGAGGATTACACGAAAGCCTTTAAGGAATTAGGGAGTGATTGGAATTATCAAAATGATATTTTAGCCGCTCTTGATAAGAAAGTGGCGGCCGGACAAACTCTCACAAAAGATGAATTTGCCCTAGCCATGATGGTTGAGCGAAATAGAACTCAAGCTGCACCCGCTAGACTCAATCAACTCCTTGCCGCCTATGATGGCAGGGCCAGTGCTCTAAAGGGCTCGGCCCCTAACGCTGAAGCACTACTAAAAGATATTCCGATGGACGCCTCCATGAGAGCGCGCGCCCAGAGACTACTCTCAAGCGTTGAGGGAGAGCGCCTCCCCCCTGCAGTGATCGTCGACTCTTCCAAGGACGTCGCTGTTAGAGGCGCCGTTTCTGATAGAGTGACTCCGATAAAAGAAATTAGCATTGAGGACGTCTCTTCCATTGCCGATCAAAGCCCTAAACGCCTCACACCTGAGCGCCCTCAAGTTGAGTATACGGCCGACGGTGTGCCTAAACGTGGAGAGATTCTCCACGACAGTGACCTGGGTCCAAGACCAGGCTCAAAAGATGTGACACCTTCTAATAAAGATGAAGTCCTCCAGGCCTTAACTGCTGCCGACGAGGCTCCTGAAGTCACCACTGATATTGTGAGCAGATTAGAAGAACCTGAACTAAATACAATTGTTATTGAAGAGACTCCTCGAATTACTGATCAAAGCCCAAAACGCCTCACTCCTGAGAGACCACAAGTCGAATACAGTGAAGCTGGGGTTCAAAGACGCGGTGAAATTCTCCACGACAGTGACCCGGGCCCAAGACCTGGTTCAAAGGATATCACTCCAGGCACCACCGATGATGTAGTCCAAGCTGGAACGGTAGCAGATGATATCCCAGACACCACTCCAAGAATTACGGCGTCTAGTGTAGATGAAACTCCTCCTCGAGTAACACCGGAGCGCCCACTAGTGAGTCAAGCTGATGATGTTCCTCCTCGCGTAGATGCGGGTGATACTCCCTCACTTACTGCTGCTGACGATGCTCTTGAGGGCGCGGCTAAAACGGCCCCAGAGGGTGGACTCTTTAATATGGTTCGCCGAGGATGGGGAAGATTTAGAGACTTCCTAAGATCGAATCAACCTAAAGTCGTTAGAACTGCAACGACTACTGGAAGAGTGGTCGCTGCAATGGAAGATCGCCCTGACCCAGAAACTCCGCCCGCGGTTACGGACCCTGCCCTTGATGGGCCTGAACAGCCTGGCCTACCAGCTAACGAAGATGGCGATGACGACCCTGCCGATGATAGCGACAATGGAACACTTAGCGATGATCAAACAAGAGAGGCCATAGGCAAGGTCAACTTGGCCGCAAACCTAGTTGAGGAAACCAAGTTGCGCCCAGTTTGGGAAATGAAACTAGAGGCCAGTGCAATCGAGGACACTCCCGAAGTTCAAGAAATCCTCACGAAAGGTAATATGTCCGTTACCTGTCAAAAGACTGCTGGAGTACCAGAGGGGTGTAGTTTTGATGGCAAACCGGGTGATCAGAAATTTACCAAGAAGTATAAGCGCCTACTAGATTCCGATTATGTAGTTGATGTGAGATGGGAATACAAATCTAGCGAGAGTAAGAAATTTGAGGTGACCCAAATTTTTACAGTACCAATGCTCAATTGCGATGATGTTGCTGAAGACGATAAGGAAACAGAGGCCGCTTGCTTTGGTCCTGCTGAAGATGAAGTACCTTCATTTAAAGGTGTTACTGGGCCGCAATTGCTTCCAATGCCTCAGATGCCTCAGCTAAGACAGCGCGGCGTCTATATCACACCTGGATTTAATTAGAAGTTTGCTCACGCAAAGAATTCTCTAGCGCTTCAAAGCTCTTTTGAAGCGCAGTGAGTTTAAACTCTATATCCTTTACCGAGCTCTCCTTTAATCTCTCAAGTGAACTTTCAATTTTATCAATCGACTGCTTTGAACGAGACAGAGAAATTTTCATCTGCCCCACTTCCCTTTCAAGCGACCCAGTGAGTTCAGTCTTTACCTGGAGGAGGTCACTAAATTGAACATAGGTCGACTTAGAGGCCCCAGAGCCTCCCGCCGCCGCACCTGGGCCAGCAGCGAGCTTCTTCACTTCGCTTTGTAGATCGTTCACAATTTTTTCTAAGCGCTGAATGCGCTCTACCTTTCCAAGCCCTTCAACGTCTTCTGAAGAAGCATTCGGGTTAATCTGCGCCAACAGAGGGCACGAGAGGAGGAGATAAATAAGGGGGGTGATAATTTTGTTCATATTCCTATTGTATTAAATATCTGATTTGACGCCCGACCCCACGCGTCACAATTAAAATAGCCCCTGCCCTTGTAGCCAGGCGCCGAATTTGTTAGCCATATGCCTCTATGGAAGTCGCACTCTTTCCCCTTTCAAATATGATTCACCTGCCCGGCACAAATCGGCCGCTCAATATCTTTGAGCCCAGGTATGTGGAGATGGTGGAGACCTCGCTTGAAACTGGGCGTCCAATTGCCTTGTGCCAAGGACTTAGCTCAAATATTCAGACCAAGCACGGGCTCTTGCCCATCGAACACGAGCACTACCCCTTTGTTGATCGCCTCTGTGGAGCGGGAATTCCCATTCTCCTCAAGCGCGAGAGCGACGGTACCCTGCTAATCATTTTAACTGGTGAGTACAGTCTGATCCTTGAAGAGGTCGTGCCGAGCGAGACCAAGTACTTGCTGGCCAGAGCAAGCATTCGCGAGGAAAACAGAAAGCTCTCGCCTCACTATCAATTTATGTATCAGAGGATGCGCTCGATATTCCTTCAAAAACTCGATCGCCTCGTGGCCCATCCAAAGGAGCGCGAGCGCGTGAGAAGTGAGCTTCACTCACCCACTAGACTCATTGCCTATTACTGCGAATTAATGATCCCACGAAAGGCCGTAAAAGAGCGCATTCTTGAGTTGAGCGACGTCAATGAGAAGATTGAGTATCTGGCCGAACTCACCCTAAAGGCCCAGGGCCCTGGCCAATTTTATTAGTAGATTCCCCACACCCAAAGGCGACGCTTAAGCTTTTCTTTCTTCTCCTGTGAATCGCGTGGAGAATTGTTGGTCCTAAGGGAACATGAGCCCTCGGGACCTGGATCAGTTTTGGTGTTGGCGTCCATGCTATCGGGTGCTTTTGGGGTTGGAACTAAGATAATCTGGGCCCTGGGAAAGAAGGGCTTTATGTTGAGTGCCATACTCAATTATAGCATATTTCAAGCTGCGCTGGCATATCCCAACTATATGATTTTACTAGTATCCATTGAGGTCGATCTGAACCTCCGCCCCGCCCTCCTGGGTCTGCTCGGCTTGAGGAGCACCCTCTTCTGGGGTCTCCTGGGCGTCTTGAGTCTCATCACTCGCCTCAGCGCCCTCAGCTGGTGCCTCCTCATCTGGTGCATTCAATTGGTCGAGCTCATCGAGCACCGATGGAGTTGGTGTGGGCGTTGGCTTTGCGGCTTTTTTAAAGCGAGCAAGGAAAGCTTCCTTCTCTGAAGCATATTGCTGGCGCTGTTGGTTGAGGCGGTTTTCTTCTTCTAATTTTCTCTGCTCTTCAAGTGCCTTTTCACGCTCTAATTGCTCTTGCTGATAGGCCTTAGCATCTTCAAGGCGCTTTTGTCTTAAGGCCTGAAAGCGATCGGCCGCCGACTGCGGGGCAGGAGCATTGGGATCAGGCGGATTATTATTATTATTTGGCACCGGACTCGGGGCCGCATCGGAGGGAGGTGGCGAGTTAGCTGCGCCCGAATTGTCAGATGCGGAGTCATTATTTTGAGAACTCTGAGCAAAGAGATCCGGCGCTATGGCCATGCTCATAAAAGTGAGCGCGCTCAAGAGAAAAATTCCGGCCAGTACTCTACCCTTACGCTTAAACATTGCTACTCCCAATTTTTAAAAATGCGCAACAAGTGTGGGCACACCTTGAAGATGATACCACACTAAGTTTTCCAGTGCGCTCTCTAGGTCATCGTAGTTTTCAATTAACTTTAACTGTCCCCTAAGGATGTGCTCCCCAATGCTCGCCCCTTTATTAGTGGCAATATCTTCATTAATGGCAACCGCCATTACCGCCGGAGGATGCCAGCTAATATCCACACTGCCACCGTAGTAGACGATACTTCCAACAGGCCCACTGCCACTGAGTTGATTCATAAAGTGTACGCCTAAGCGGCCGTCATCACTAAAGCGTCCATTCTGGCAGGCAACATCAATGAGAACGTAGTGTCCATTTCCCGCGGTAAGATTCTCAATATCTTGAAGATCAAATTCTCTACCAGAGAGACTGGGCCAAGAGGGGCCGGAGCCGTGACCGATGTAATTAACGAGGTCGGCCCCTTGATTGAGTTTACTGACTAAGTAATCTGCACCAGTTGTAGAGTCGGCCTGAAAGACTTCCGTTACTTGATGTGAATAGTGATTCTTCAAAGGGGCAAGCATCGCTCGTGCGTACTCTACATCTGTTGGATTCATTCCCTCATCACTTGCAATGGCAATCGAGTGCTTACTCGCCTTTGAGGAGAGATAGAAAGAGAGCTTCTGACGGTATTGATCTATCTGCTCCTGTGCCCTCACCGCAAGCCTCGCACCCATGACATCAGGAATGCGATCAGAACCATCTCCCATGAGATAGTATTGAAGGTCAGAAGGCGTCTGAAAGTCGGTAGATGTTTGAACGAATTCCGTAGGGAAATTGTCTTCGTCTCCAATCAAAAGAGCGTGACCAAATTTTTCACGTTCGTAGAGTGATTTAAATGAGCGCTTCAAATCCCAAAAGGTTGGGCCAAAGTTTTCAAGTGTCTTCACACTCACCTTCACCCCCGTACCTGAAATAACACGAGCAAGCTCCTGGACTGAGCTCAACCACTTTGAGGGAGTTACAATGACAAGGGAGTCTGAGAGTGCGAGTGAATTAATATCCACACTCTTAGCACGGGCTTGATCGCGGCGCGAGAGCTCGACGGTCATAGACTGATAGCGAGTGATCACTTCATCTCTTAAAGCACTCGATCTTAGCGTCAATTTTGACAGCGGCTTACCTCGAAAATCTCCAAGAAAGCGCAACTCATAGGCGCTCACGCTCTGTGGCGAAACCTGTGTCAGCGACTTCACCGTATTTCCCGGACAGCGACAGGGCATAAAAGGCGTGCGCTCTTGATCATTAAGAATTTGATTTGATTTTTCTAATCCTGAGACCTTCACCTCAAAATCGCTGGGGTGACCTTCAACCAAAATGCCCCCTTGCTTACCTACTGGTGCGCCCTCGAGATAGATGGGGTTCATGGCCTTAAAATCGGCGCGAATGATGAGTGATCCCTGGCGACTGGACTCAACCACCACTTCGGCGTTGGCAGTCATACATAGAGCGAAGAAAAGCACTGACAGTAAGCGCATAGGGAGACCTCATCTTCAATTGGGTTGTCGATAAAATCTCTTCGGGTGATCGCGTCAAAATATCAGGTTGCGTGAAATACGCCAAAATTGGGGGAAGATAATGCCCCGCAGAGAACAAAAAAGGCCTTTTTTCCTGACGATTTAGCTCACTTTATGATAGGAAAGTTCAAATTTTTTTAGTTCGCCCAAGATTCTCTTAATACGAATTTATGGCCCGCCCTAAGGAGTATTTATGTTACGCCGTTTGAGTCTTATTACCCTCGCCCTCGTGGCCCTTGTAAACCTCAGTGCCTGTCAAAAAGACGCCCCACTAGGCTCACAAGACAACCCAGTGAAGCTCTACTTCACTCCTTCAGTTGACGCTGACACAATTACTCAGAACTCTGATGAGTTCGTAAAGTACCTTGAAAAGGAAACTGGCCTCTACTTTAAGACTGGTATCCCTGCTTCATTCGTTGCCGTGGTTGAGGCTTTTGGCTCTGAGCGCGCCGACATTGGTGTGATGAACTCATTTGGCTATATCCTCGCCCACGAAAAGTATGGTGCCGATGCTAAGCTTCGCGTGATTCGCTACGGACACGACTACTACCAAGGTGTCATCCTCGCTCGCACAGACCGCGAGATTAATGAGGTAAAAGACCTTCAAGGTAAGAAATTCGCCTTCACTGATCCCTCTTCAACATCTGGATATATGTTTCCAAAGAAGATGATTCAAGAAGCTGGAGTTGAACTTGGCGAGCACGTCTTTGCTGGCAAGCACGACTCAGTTGTTACCATGATCTACCAAGGTCAGGTTGATGCTGGAGCCGCCTACTACTCGGCCCCTGCTGAAGACGGCACTATTCGCGATGCCCGTTCACGCGTAATTACACAATTTCCGGACGTAGAAGAGAAAATCAAGATTGTAGCAATTACAGACAAAATCCCCAACGACCCGTTCGTCTTTAGAAAAGGTCTTCCAGAGGACGTCACAAATAAATTTATTTCTGCTGTGAAGAAGTACTTGGAAACAGAAGAAGGTAAAACTGTATTCAAGAATATTTACAGTGTGGATGGCCTAGTTGACTCAACCGATGCAGATTACGAAGGACTACGCAAAACTCTTGAAGCAATCAACGTTAACCCAGCTGAACTACTCAATAAGTAATTCACTCGGAAACCGTTAGAATTGATCGTCAAAGGATAGAAAAGTGGAGCAGATTCTCAAAGTTGAAAACCTTAACAAAGTTTATCCCAACGGCACCCATGCCCTTAAGGGAGTAAGCTTTGATGTTAAAAAGGGTGAATTTCTCGTTGTCATTGGTCTCTCAGGTTCTGGGAAATCAACACTACTACGCTGTATCAACCACCTTCATGAAGCCTCACACGGCGAAATCTACTTTGAGGGACAAAAGACCCTAGGTCTGCGCGGGCGCGCCCTTAGACGCCTTCGCGGACACATTGGGATGATCTTCCAACATTTCAATCTCATCCCGAGAAAGACCGTGATGACGAACGTGCTTTCTGGCAAGCTCGCAGACACCGGTATCATTGCTTCTATCTTTGGCATCTTTAGCGAAGAGGATAAGAAGCGCGCTAAGAAGTATATCGACATCGTTAACCTCACTGGCAAAGAAAATGCTCGCGCTGACAACCTATCGGGTGGTCAACAGCAGCGTGTGGCCATTGCGCGCGCACTTATGCAAAACCCAAAGATCCTACTTGCCGACGAGCCAGTAGCATCGCTTGATCCGGCCACTTCTCACTCAGTGATGCAGTACCTGAAAAAAGTTAATGAGGAACTTGGAGTGACAGTTATCTGTAACCTTCACTTCCTTTCACTCGTGCGCCAGTACGCCAGCCGCGTAATCGCCCTTAAGGGTGGAGATCTCATCTATGAAGGTAGTCCAAAAGACATTGATGAGAACTGGTTTAAGACCATCTATGGCGAAGAGGCCATAGAAGTGACAATTGATTAATTGAATTTAGAGGAATACAGCTATGTCCGAAGCTCCATCATCACTCATTAAATCGAAGCCTCAAGCACCAGGATTTGGTGGTGGCGCCCTCAAGCCCACCATTATTGCGGCCATCGCCGACACACTTATCTGGTCTTATATTCTCTTGATCTCTTACAAGATCATCTACGAGAAACTCATCATGAATGTGCGCTACCCAGTCTTTAACTGGATGCAACCAACTTACGCTCTTATCTTTGGCGCCATCATAGCGATGCTCTTCTTTTTTACGAAGATATCAATCGGTCGCGCTGCTCAGGGGCTCTACAAAGAAGATCCGAACGCTCTTCTCTTTAAGCAGCCCTACACAATCTTTGGCTACATCGTCATTATCATCACTTTTGTAGCTGGCCTTCACATCACTCAATTTTCAATCTCTGAATTCTTCTCTAGCGCTGGTCTTAATGGCGCGCGCAGAATTTTCTCAGCGCTTTTAAACCCTGACTTTACCATTTTCCAGGACGGTTTATTTGCAGCGATTGAAACTATCTTCATGGCCTTTATTGCCACGGCAATCTCACTTCCCTTTGCATTTCTTCTAAGCTTCTTTGCTTCAAGAAACTTAATGGAAAGTTCAAGAGTGGGAATGACTGCTTACGTTGTGATTCGCTTCTTCCTCAACGTCTCGCGCTCTATTGAACCTCTCATTTGGGCCATTATTTTCTCAGTATGGGTAGGAATTGGACCATTCTCAGGGATGCTCGCTCTGGCCCTTCACTCAGTGTCTTCACTTGCTAAGCTCTACTCAGAGCAGATTGAAAATATCTCTGAAGGACCGCTTGAAGCAATTACTGCAACAGGAGCTCACCCAATTCAAGTTGTATGGTTTGGTGTAGTTCCACAAATTGTTCTTCCGTTCCTCTCATTTACAATCTACCGCTGGGATATCAACGTTCGCATGGCCACAGTAATTGGTCTCGTTGGTGGTGGTGGTATCGGTACTCAGCTTATGCAGTACCAAGGTATGGCCAAGTGGAACCAAGTGGGCATGCTCGTCATCATTATCGCCATTATCGTTTGGGTAATGGACTGGTCTTCTTCACGCATCAGAGAGGCCATTAAGTAGGATTCATTGGATCAATCACAAAAGCGAGCTACAAGTTTAAAGATCTACCCCGCCTCCATACTACTTGGGGTCGGCGTGGGTCTGCTCTGTAGCTTTTTTTTGTGGCTCTTAGAACTGGTCACTCACACCAGACAAAGCCTAGGTTATCTGCACCTACTCCTGCCCTTGGCCGGCATCACCGTCGCCTGGATCTACAGCAAATTTCATAAAGATATCGAAGCGGGCAATAACCTCATTCTCGATGAAATTCACCAACAAAAGCGCGCCATCCCCTTTCTCATGGCCCCGCTAATTCTCTTTACGACTGTTTGGACACATCTCTTTGGTGGTTCGGCCGGTCGCGAGGGAAGTGCCGTCCAAATGGGAGGCGCTCTTTCAGATTTTATTTCGCGCCTCTTTCACTTAAATTCTAGTGAGCGTCGCTCCCTACTCATTGCAGGACTTGGCAGTGGCTTTGGAGCGGCCATTGGCGCCCCTATTGCTGGAGTTGTTTTTGGTCACGAAGTCTTGCGCGAAAAGGGACTAGAGCTAAAAAATCCTCTGCCCACTATTGTGGCCTGCGCTCTGGCCGCATTGACATCCTACCTTGTGCACGCTCCCCACACCTTGTATCCCCAGCTCTCTTCGCTGTCTCTGTCGGCCCACTTCTTTGGGGCCTCCCTTTTGAGTGGCCTACTCTTTGGAGTATGCGCTTTTATCTTCTGTAGTGCCCTTCACCTTTGCGAGCATCAATATAAGTCTCTTAAATATAATCACCTAATTAAGATTTTTGTAGCGGGTGTAGTACTCGCAGCAATCTTTCAATTCACTCCAAGCTTCTATCAGGGCTTAGGCCTAGAGACGATTATCACCTCACTTCAAACAAAAGTTGGAAGTGAGGTCTTTCTGGTTAAGATGATTCTCACCATTGCGACCCTGGCCGTGGGCTTTAAAGGGGGGGAATTTACACCCCTGGTTTTTATAGGGGCCACACTCGGGAGCACTCTTGCGACGCACTTTGGAGTACCAGTAGAGTTCATGGCCACTCTAGGCTTTGGCGCCGTTTTTGCCGCGGCCTCAAGAACGCCACTTGCTTGCGCGATAATGCTCACAGAGCTCTTTCCTATCACCTACTTTCCCTATGCCCTCACTTGCTTCTTTGTGGCCACGTGGTGCGCACTAGCGCTCTCACGCAAGTTCAAACACAACCCTAAGCTCTACCGCGCTCAAAGGAAGAATTAATGGATGTGTCAAAGAGAAGAGAAGTCTTAATCAATCGCATGAAAGATCTCGCTGGCAGCTCAAAAAACTGCGCTTCTTGTTCAGGTCTTTGCTGCACTTCTCTTAAAAACTCAATGCAGACCACCCAACAAGAAACAAGTGACCTCTATAATTATCTAAAAGAAAATAATCGCCTTAATGAGGAACTTATTCAAAATCTAGAACAGTGTGTGAGTGAATACCGTCTAGATAAATTCTTTGGCGACGGCCGAAGGGCGCTTAGAAAGACATATACTTGCCCTTTCTATTCTCCAGGGCCTAAGGGCTGCTCGATCGCACTAGAGTATAAGCCCTACGGATGCCTAGCATTTAACCCTACAAAAGAACGGGTAAGTGACGGTGTTGGTTGCGAGTCAGATCAAGAACTACTCAAAGAGCGAGAAGAGAGATCTGGAATAGATCAGAGAGTGAGCGATAAATTTTGGTGGGATAAGCTACCGATGCCGGTAGCACTCTTAGAATTCATCAAAGTCTACGGCGACCAAGTATCTACTAAGTCTTCATAAACTTGATAGGGAGTTTCACTTCCCTTAGTTTGAAGAGCGTCCCCCTTCCCATTCATTATCAATTTATTATCTTCAAATTTTAATTCTATTGCCCATGAAGATTTAAAGCGGTGCACTTCCATATTCTCAAGCACTGGATCTAGGATGCGAACTTGCTCTCCATGCGCACCTTTTGTCCAGACGCTCACAATATAAACTTTATCACTGCCAGAAAATTTTAGTGGGAACACCCTCAAGAGAGTCTCCATTGAGCTCTCTGCACTAATATAGTTGGCATTCTCATCTTTAATAGACTTGGCGACCACTAGGGTTTCAAGCGAGTCATATGAGCCTTTATAAAGATGTATCATTCCCTCGGCACTCTTAATTTTACCAAGAGGAGACAAGTCCTCACTGGCCAGGAGTGCTTGAGAAATCAAAAGGGAGAAAATAAAAAATAATGCTTTCAATTGCCCATCTCCCGGTAACAGTGCATTGGATCTTGGGCCGCAGACATTTGAGACATACAGCGGTGGCAGCGATCAAACATGCGAACATACTTAGATTGATTATCTTGATCGTAGGCAGTCACAGCGCGAAGAAGAATATCATTGCGACTTCCACCACTGCGAGAAGCACGCTTTAACTCTTCATTCATTAGGCGGTAGAGAACTTCCATTTGCAGTCCTACATCGTCAGTGATCGAGTAGAAGAGCTCATCCACACCCTTGCCTTCGTAATCTGATGTAGTAGTAATTGGAAGTTTACCCTGCTTATAGAGTCCTCTAAATGTCGTTCTAGTCATCTGACCAAGACCACTTGCCGTTGACCAACGATTATTGCGTTCGCGGCACATGGTATAGTTCATTGATTGTGGATTCAGTGTTCCTCTAGTTTCAATAAAGCTGATACAAACTGCGATATTCGAGTCGAGCATTGGGCTTAAAGTATGTGGACTACTTCTATTAGTTGAGCCTACTTGTTCGGAAGTCTCTTTAATGCGGCGTAGGCTGATATCAGCGTGTTTTCTAATTCGATCTGCTCTTTGCTCAAGCGAGAGACCTCCCCAAATTGGGCCACCCGGTACTTCATTGTAGGCCTCTTTAAGTTTTCTCTCACACCAACTTGAGCCTCCACGATCATAGGCCGTGCGAGTTAAGGCATTTAAGCGATGCCAGCTGCCGGCACCCAAGCGCTTTCCTTCACTTAGTAGTGTCTCTTCATCAGCATCAAGTGCGCGGTCATTAATCGGTGCATCGGTTGGGATATAAGTTGAATCTGTCACAGGGCTTCTGTTGTGATAGCGTGGCTTTGGACCAGAAGAAGTAACCGGTACTGTAGTGTCAGTATTTTCAAAGTCTCCAAGATCAGGAGCAGTAAGAGCAACAACACTACCAGGAATACTCTCAGTGGCCATGACACTATTAAAGGGATCTACCGACGAGGGACTTCTCCCAGCATTTTCGTCTTGATAGGCCAGCAAATTTGAATTTCTCTCAAGTGGATCAAGTGGAACTGCACCATTTTCAGTCAGCGAAGCACTGGCCGGAAGATCCGACGCCCCTCCTGTGAACCAACTTGTAATGCCACCAAAAATAGCTGAAAAGAAATTTCCTATCCCCTCAAGAAGGCCTGCCAAAAAGGAGCCAATACCCGCAAAGAAACCACCACCGGAAGAAGATTTCGGCAGCAATGTCTTGTCTGTACTTGGTCTATTTCCATAGCGATAGGCACTTGAGAACATTCTATCAGTTTCATTTTGACGAGAGATTGTCGCCAAATCTGGTGGAGTATAATTACTATCGTCTGTGAGACTTCCAGTTACGGCGCCAATCTGCCCTAAGAGAGCAGATGCTTGTGGTGAGATCTCTGTACCCGTTGGTGTTGGAGGACACGGCTTTGTTCCAGTGAAGTCCTGTCCAGAAACTTGGGGAACCTGACTTTCTACAAAGCTGGCCCACTTTCTCGCGGCATCGGGCTTGAGGTGCAGGCCATCAGTTGTAAAGTCGCTTCCAAGCTCAGACTTTAGTGAAGCATCTGAGCCATCAATGAGCGTACACTCCACTGACTGATCAGCAAGAGCACTTGCAATGGCCTGATTAACGGCTTTAACTTGTTCCTCTCTCTTGGTCCATCCTGGCTTTTGATCACTCTTATCTTCTCCAAAAGTTGGGCCCACCCACTGACAGGCCGGAACATTTGGTGCCATAGACTCAAGCTTAGAGACGATCTCGGTCACTTGCTGCTTAATTCTCTGATTGTCAATTTCACCAGCATACCCATCGGCCATGGCATCACCCAACTGGATGAGGACGAGATCGGGATTGTGATGTTTAACGGCGCCCTCAAGAATACCAGCGGATCCCGTTCTCACAAGTTGGTTGGTACTGAGAGCGGCCGAGGAGGCATTACCGCTATGGCGACTAACAACGGGGTCAGAGCCTGCAGCGGCCCTACAATCTCCCTGCAATAATTCCATTGAGGCAGCACTGGTCAGGGTTGCCGAGTTGGCGTTACAAATCCCGTAACTATGTACTTCATAGCTTTTAGAAAGTTTATCATAGAGCCCATTTCCAAATTCTTTTTGAGTTTGGCTATCACCGATAATCAAAACACTTGGACGACTTTGAGCGAGGGCCGTGTGGGCACTTACAAGACTCAACATAAGTATAGAAATTTTCCAGATTGATTTCATTAGAAGAACCTCTCTGGACAACTTTGTTGATTTTGTAGGCAGGCCGAAACAACCGACTCAACTGCTGGTGTGCGCTCGAAATCGGCAAAGATGGTGATACTACCAGGTTTCGATTGAATCGACTTGGGAGCAACTCCGAGCGGGGCCTGAAGGGGCTGAGAAATATCATTTTCAAGGTAACTCATGAGTTGATCATCAACGATTTGAGTCTTCACGGCATTTGTCACCGGACTCGCAATGGCCGTCACTAAACCGGCCATTCCTTTGAGCGTGGGCGAGAGCTTGCTCATATCAGCTTCAACATTCACTCCGGCAAGTTTGGTATCAAAACATAGCGCCTGACCACAGATTTGCGGACTAATATCAATGGCCACTTGACCTTGATTTTGCCCCACTCCACCAGTAACTAATTCATCAGCGAGATCTGTCGCGAGCTTGCAAGTGCCTCCGACAAGCTTTGCAAATGGATAAGCAATTGCGTGAAAGAAGCTCTTATGTGGGTTAACATTCAACCCACAATCTTTTTGAGCATTGAGAAAGCGAGACTCGCACTTCACCCCATCAAGAATTAGCTGATGAGATCCCTTGCTCCCATTCCACACCATGCGTGGAGGAAGTTCCATGCGACACTTATGATCATAGTTCTCTCCGCTCTGGCAAGTGCGATACTCTCCACCGTAGAGACAGAAGTCAAAAGCACCACCACGTTGCATGCGCTTTAACATAGCATTGACGCCATCAATTCCAACTGTTGCTGAGAAGTCGTGACCTCGGGTTCCAGGAATTGGGCCCTTCATTCTGCCGATGCCTTCACGGCAAAGTTCCGGAAAGGTCAATGAGACTTCAGGGCCACCGGTTCGTGAAGAAAAGAGAGATGGGATAACCTCCATACTCATCAATTCACGCTTATGGGCAATATTTCGAGCAAGAGTTCGCTCTTTAGTTTGCAACTTATAGAGTACATTCTGGCGCAGGTTTAAAAACCCATTATCAAGGCGCCCATGAGGATTTTGCCCAAGAAAGTCAGTGATATTGGCAGTGAGCTTACCAAGACCCGCTTGCAAGAAGCGGTGGGTGCGCTCATCGGTACTGTTGTCAGCGATAGCATCTGCATATTCATCAATATGACTGAGAAAGAGTCTCGCCTCTTCCTTAACTCTCTTATAATCAGCAGGAGATTTAATCCCATCAATTGCGAGCACAAGATCTTGTAGGGGTTTTGGACCAAGCTTAGCTTCAAGACGTCTTAGTGTTCCATGGTCAATAACATCTTGTAATTGAAATCCTGGCACATGGGCTTTGGCACGCGCGAGATTGTCGCGTTTAATTAACTCTCTCGCCTTTTGAAGGGCGCGATTGGCGTGCTTTCTAGCAACTGGAATAAGTTCTTTTTCTGCCGTCTTAGCAATCGCCGTCATGACGGGAGGATTACTTGTGGCGCTCTTATTAAATTTCTCTTGAATATAAGGAAGAAAGCGCTCTCGCAGCAGGGACTCTCCCTTCATGCTCACGCGGTTGCCAATGCCAGCGATCCCTCTCTTGGTCGCATCTGCGGCCTGATAGGCCTTATTGACAACAGAGTTACCAACCCCTTTTATCCACGACATGATTCGGTATTCATCTGGCGGGGCTTCCCTTTCGGGAGTTGGACGACTCATGATCTCTACCATATCGTCCCACACACTCTCATCGGCAGCGATGCGCTCTTGATCTTTATCAAGGGCGAGATCAACTTCCATGGTTCCCAGGTAATTTCGAAGCCCTGTCTTTGGAAGTCCCTCTTCTTTTAAAGGAGGCATCTGCCCTTTAATAGCGATCAGATTCTTTCTCATCTGATCAACATCAAAGAATTTCTCTGCATTCTCCGGTGAGAAGTCACCCATCATATTCCAAATATTGCTCCAACTAAAATTAGTCGGCAGCTCGTGACCTTCTTCCATTGAATAGAGTGTGAGGTAATTGAAAATAATTTCATCATTCGTGGCCTGATTGAGGTCAACCGAAAGCAGAGCTCGCTTTGACTCCATCACCACATCTTTTGGTTCTTCCCAGGGCACGGCAACTAACTCAGAGAAGTCGCCATTGGCGTCAACTTCCCCTGTAAAACAGACTTCAGGTTTTTGAGGTGAATCTTTTTTAATTCTTGCGCCTGCCCCTTTTTGAGAGAGCTTATTGCCCCAGACATCAAAGTCGGCATCAAGCTTAATATCCATCTCTTCGACCGGCACACAAACACTCACCTCTCCATCTTCAATATCTACCTTGCTTGGGCCAAAAGAGAGTTCATCAAAGCGCAAATTATCAAGTGTTGCCTTCATCCCAAAGTTTGAGTTATTTCCGAGCTCCACTTGCACTGGAAAATCTGGAGACTTGGCAATCGCCTCATTGAGTTCAGACTTAATATCTATTGTATTAGTGATGGCATCAATTCCCGTCTCGAGAATTTTAGCGGCGCCCTTTTCGGAAATTTGAATGCGCCCCACTTCACCACAAACGACTTGTGGTGCGCAGGGATGTCCTTGATCGGCATAGGAACTTAAAGAGCTCACTGTGCTCAGAAAAAGAAAAATAAATATCGTGGCCCTATTCTTGGGAATTGGTCTCTCCATCACACATTTTTATCGGATAAATATTAGAATTTACTTAATTCATTATCCGGCAAAAACACTCTTGTATGATGAGCTCAACACAAAATTCACAACTTAAAGTATTTTGATCAACAAAAATGCGCCATTAAAAGAAGGCACATACCTCTTCGAGGGCAAGCGCCAGGCGATTGCGCATATCAAGGGCATCTTCATAGTCGACTTTAAGTACGCGCTCGGCAAACTGATCTTCATAGCGATGGTTCGGTGAATCCCAACTGATCTGAGCGCAAATACGGGCGGTAAAGGAGCGCTTGGGATCGACATGGGAGACGTCTACTAGCAAGCGCTGGCCAACGGTGGCACCCTTGCCCTTTTCGCGCGCCATAGCGATGAGCTGCTTCTTGGTTTGCTCGCCTCCAAGCTTTAGGCCCAAGAGAAGATCATCCTCCACACTCGACACGGCAAAGACGCCGTCACTTAACGTGATCACTTCAGGTGCTTCGGTGTTTTTTGTTGAGATATAGCGATAAGCAAAGTTTGAGAGATTGTGGCGGATAAGCGCCTCTAGTCCCTCCCGCGAATCGACCTCGGCGTGGGTTCTGGCCAGATGTCCTTCGATTCTTTGTGACTCATCCACAGGGGACTCCTTTGCTTCTCAATTGATGGGGACTTCATCTTAATGATAAAATGCACGTTAATACAACTTTTCAGCAGTGTGCTATGAGACCATTAGACAGTGAATTACGCCCCGTGATTGGACCCGAGTTAGAAAAGCTCTATATCGAGCTTATTAATATGCAGTACTGGGTCGCCGAGAATCAAAAGCGCATTATCATTCTCTTTGAAGGGCGCGACACCGCCGGAAAAGGAGGCGCGGTCTTTGCCTTTAGCCAATACCTCAATCCCCGGGGTATGAGAATCGTTGCCCTTCCTAAGCCCACCGATATCGAGCGCGGACAGTGGTACTTTCAGCGCTATATCAAGGAACTTCCAAACCCCGGTCAAATCTGCTTCTTCGATCGCTCTTGGTATAATCGCGCGGTGGTAGAGCCTGTGATGGGCTTTTGCTCCACTGATGAGTATCAACGCTTTATGAAGCAAGTGAATCTCTTTGAAGAAATGCTCGTCGATGATGGGATCATCCTCTTTAAATTCTGGTTCTCTATCAATGCAGAAGAGCAGCAAAAGCGACTCGACGACCGCAAGATCAATCCACTAAAGCGCTGGAAGCTCTCAACTGTCGATCGTATGGCGCAGGAGAAGTGGGAAGAGTACACCGCCTTTAAGCGCATGATGTTTCAACACACTCACACCGAGAAATCTCCCTGGATTATTATCAACGGCAACGACAAGGGCAAGGCCCGAACTGAGGCCATGAGATACGTGCTCTCAAGTATCGACTATGAGGGTAAGGGTTCGCAGAAGATTGACCTGATGCCAGATCCACAAATTGTGCGCATTTTTGGGCGCGATCCAGTAGAGATGAACGTCACACCTCCCGAGTCTAAGCGCGGGGATCAAGAGAGCGAGTAGCTAGCACTTGGCTCAAAGGCAAGATCTTCAAATTCACACTCGTGCCTAAAGCGCGCAATAGAGTCGACTTCACTCCAGAGAAGTTCGCGGTAGAGGTGGGCAAAGAGTTCTTCATTTGCCCCTGCAAATTGTTGGTGCACGAGGGCGGGCTCAATGGCGAGCTTATCACTAACAGCGCTTAAGACAACGCGAATCACATGGAGATCGTCAAAGCTGTGATAGAACCTCCTGGCCACTTTGAAGAGCTGAATTTCATTTGAAAAGTGGATGAATCCCTCACCGCCCAGAGAGGCCGGAGCATAGATTTTGGACTCTTTAAAAGCTTGCAACTCAGCGAGTCGTAACAGGTGGAACGCATAAGTTGAATATCCATTTTCCAAGGGTCACCTCGCCTAAAAATCGTTTAGTGGATTTTAGCAAAATCCCCACCCTAAGTCTTCTCAAGCGGTGGCTCTTCCACTATGATGCCCCCATGGGATTAATGTATGTCATGCCAGTTGATGAGAGCGAAAAAGATCGCCTCAGCACACCTGCAACAGGTGGAATCGTTCTTAAGAGCTACGGGCTCCCAATGGTATTTTGGGGCTATCTCGCAGCTATCTTAGTCGTCTTGCTCGCCATGGGCGTGGCCATTAAAGATCCACTCGTTAAGCTCTACCAAGGTGAAGATGCCCTCAATAGTGCTCTGGCACTTTTGGTCGCCGCTACCATGGCCCTCATTCCCACTGTCCTACTCTTTGCCTACTTCTATGAAAAGTGGGTCTCTAAGCAAGGGACAAAATTGAGTGTGATTTATCGCTTTTTCTTTATTCCAGTTTTTAAGAAGACCTATGAATTGGAAACTGCCGCTTCTTTTAGCGTCGGCCACTTTATGGATTCACCCAATATGGCCCGTCTCTCCGGTCAAGAAGATATGCGCGGCTTTATGAATAAAGGGTATTTTGAACTCTTCTTTAAAACTAAGAGTGGGCGCGAGGTTCTCCTCGATCGCCACTCAAGAAAAGCGGATCTCGAAAAAATCAAGACCCTACTATCTAAGTTTTAATTCTACTGCGGACCCGCAGCTCTCTCACAAGTTCCGGCACTTCCCATAATCCCCTCAGCTGGAGGCTTAATTGTCAGTCCACTACAGCACAGAGGTTGATTAGGCATGACAGGGATGGAGCCCCCTTCCGGAATACACCCTGAAGCGATATCTCTGCTCATATCTCCCAAGGCCAGAGGAATGAGCTTGTACTCACGCTTGCGCGCGCTCACAAGTCCACTATAGAGCTTCTCTTCGCCCTCGGCCGTGACCAAGACGCGATGACCGCTGTACTCCTCTCCAGTCTTAAAAAGTGCCCCGTCACCATTTGGGTCTATGGTAGCAAATGTTAACACTCCATCGGAGCTCACAGAAATATCTCTGAGTGCTTGCTCATTGCCGACCTCTTCTAAGATTGAGCGCTGATCACTTGTAAGTGTGATCCCCTTGCGATGACTAATCGTCTCGATGGCCGCACTGGCGGGAGCACCTTCAATGATGACATATCCCATAGCATCTGAGCCTACGTAGTTATAGCGCCCACCACCAAGTAGGCCATCAATCCCGGTTCTCATAGCGAGAATCCTCATCACGTCACTACCATAGAGCTTTAAATTGCCGTACTCATCCACTTCGACGCGAAAATTTTCAAGTGGTGGATCTTGCGCTTGGGCGAGATTGCGGATTGCCGCGCGCTTGTCCTTCCAAAAACTTGGAACAAAGGCATTCTCTGCCATCCCAAGATCGGCCGCAGCAGAGTCATTATCAGTTCGGTCAGCGACATTTGAATGCACACAAGCATTTGAGATTTCATCCTCGGGGATGAGCTTCACAATTTCCTCAGCACTCATCTGCGGAGTAATTTCAATATGACTCTGACTAAGAAAAACACCCTGCTTATCTCTGAGGGTAATTGATACCTTTGTGCTCTTTCCTTGATCTATGCTTAATCCATTGCTTCCCAACTCCCCTTCAACTGAAAGGCCACAAGAAGAATGTTCATAAATCCCACTACTCTCGCTCGCGTAGTCTACGGCATGGGCGCTTCCGATATTACAATTTTCTTTTTCTTTTAACTTATCCAGAGCGCCGTAGAGATTTTTAAGTGTTGGATTCTCACTGCGGGGGCAAACAGAGTTATTGCAAAAACGATTAAAGGCATCTTGATTGGCGCCACTAGTAAGAGCGGCCATGATTGCCGCTTTAGACATTTCTTTTGAGATACTGGCCTCGATTCTACCAAGCTGTTTCTTATCAGCGCCGACAAAATAGAAGGAAAAATTCTGCTTTGCCTGATGCCCAAAGCCCGCAGTTCTAAGCGCTCCGGCCACGCTTGAGCGGCAATTGGGCTCGGGAGTTTCAAATGTATTATTAAGTGAATCGCCGTCGATGGCCTGAATTCCAATAAAGCTGCACTTGCGATTTTGTCTGAGTTCCTCCATCGCTTCGAGCATGGGATTAAATTCTGGATTTACTTCTTCATTACACTTAGGAAGGGCATCGACTTTATAATTTTCACAACCTGGAAAGAGCTCATCCGGGCCAATCCCATCGATATTGCCCGCAATCACAGCGGCCGCCGTCATCCCCAAAGATTGATTGAGGGAGGTACACATATTGTCTTTATTTAATCTCTCGGCGTTCTGAGCACATTTATCGGCCACAAATGCCTGAAGCTTACTGAAGTCCTGGGCCTTAGCTTGATCAAAGAAGGAGCTCTCGCGCCAGGCGGGCATGCCCTTGTCTTTTCTAATCGCATCGAGCTTTTCTGAGGCCGCCTGACAGCGCTCTGAGAGGCCACTATAACCTCTACTCACATCGATACAGATCCCTTGTGAGTATGGATCAGTGTTATTCTTCTTCCCATTGAGATTAGGAAATTCACTTCCCGCCAACTCTTGATCGAGCCCTGGTCCAAACATAAGTGGGTTACAGCGAAAGAGATTATCGGCCCCACAGTAATATTCGCTATTATAAGAGGGCACATCCATACTCTCAGCAAGCGCCCGAGAAGCACTCCCCCAAGGCCTTGAGCACGAACCATTTCGGCGCGACACCCAACCACCAAAGAGACAGGCATTTGATTGACTGTCACTTGCGACACTCTCTTTAATGAAGGCATTAGAGAGCAAGTCCATCAACTGGAACTGGCTAAAGCGACTGGGAGTGTATTCAGGATATTTTTCACTAGATTCTAACTTCACCATCAGCAAGGTTAACTCGCGGTGGTATTTCGCCCTGAGGTGAATTGGAAATTTTCCCAAATCAGTCTTTCTAATAAATGAGAAGGGGTCCTGATCCCTGGCCTCGCGACTAAGAGCACTTTGTTGAGCGAAACTACAAAGAAGGACAAGAGCTAGAGCTGAAGTCTTAAGCTGATTCATGAATTCACCTAGGCAGAGAGGGCACTATTCAATAGTATTTATCGGCTAATTGTATAAAGAGATTTAACTTAAGGAGGGGAAATACTGGCATTGAAAGGACATAAGCATGTAATTTAAAGGATTTAAATTACATGCTCAAAGATTTTATCGACGCTTAGGGCGGCGTCCACCGCCAAGTTTTTTTGGTGTATTCTCAAAGCTTTTCTCTCCAGGTCCCTCTTCGGGCATATTTCTTGATTCTGGCTTCTTTGAGAAGTCGCGACGACCGACACTCGGTGCATCCTCGTCACTGGCCTCACTCTTCTTAGCGGCCCCTGGCCTTCTCAGCACTGAGGGTGCCTTGCCAGTTTTCTTGCTGCGACGACCTTCATCACTCGCCTTATCGTGGCCAGAAATATCAATCACAGCATCTCCAGTCAGATAGGTCTGACACGAGAGACGCTCTTTGGTGATGTGAAAGACATTTCCAAGAAGTTGAATTTCACCAAAGGGAGGCGGAGTGAGATTATCTTCTCCACTTCTCACCTTAATAATGCAATCGCTGCAAGTGGCGTGACCACCGCAGCTAGATTTAACGTACACTCCCGCTTCACGCATGATCGTGAGCAGGTCTTTATCGCGTGGGGCTTCCAGACTTTCGCCTGAAGGCCAGAGAGTAAGCTTGGCCATATTTATCCTTAGACGTTGCGCTCAAGCTCGCGCTTAATCTTGTCGACGATCTTGCCTTTGAGTGGGCGAAGAAGGAGCGACACATCGAGATTTACCCCGACTGCTGAATCACTGAAGTTTAGAGTCAGGGTAAATCCCTTTCCCTTGGCCGTCATTTTTCCAGCACTCTCATCGTAGTTGATATCTGCTTTAACTTGAAACTTCTCAACATACTCGGGAGTAATTCTCGCCTTCGCGCGGGCAAAGGCATCGTCTTTATCTTTTGCTTGATTGTAATTAACAGTTGCGTCCACTTAGTCTTCCTTGATTTAGTTTTTTCCGGTTGAACCAAAACCGCCACTTCCACGGGCGGTATCAGAGAGCTCGTCGGCTTCCTCAAAGCGCGCCTGCCACACCGGACAGAGCACGAGTTGAGCAATGCGATCTCCATGAGCGATCACTTCTTCATTATCGCCTAGATTGCCCAAGATCACCTTCACCTCGCCTCGATAGTCCGAGTCGATGGTTCCAGGAGAATTGACGACCATGAGTCCGGTCTTAAAAGAGAGGCCAGAGCGTGGGCGCACTTGAATTTCAAAGCCAACAGGAATTTCAAAGGCCATCCCAGTGGGAATGAGCTTGCGCTCACCGGGAGCGAGGACAATTTTCTCCCCCTCACCTAGGCAAGCGCGCACATCGGCCCCGGCCGCTCCAAGTGTTTCATAACTTGGAAGCGGGAGCTTTGAATCATAGTGAACCAGTTTCTGGATCTTAACGACCGTCTGACTCATACGCCTCTCTTAAGCGTTCTTAGGAGTGAGGGCTTTAACGGCCTTAGCTGAGAGCTTAAGGCGTCCCATGCGGTCAACTTCAACCACTTTAATGCGGATGACGTCACCTTCACTCACGTACTCATTGATATCGTGTACGCGCTCATCAGAGATTTCTGAAACGTGAACAAGACCAGAAACACCTGGAACGATATCAACAAACGCGCCGTAATCTTTAATTGTCACAACAGTGGCATCGTACTCAGAGCCAACTTGTGGTCCTGTGATCTGAAGAGCGATTGTATCGATACAGTTTTTAAGAACAGCTGGGTCAGTTCCGATAACACGAAGTGTGCCGTCTTCTTCAACTTCAATAGAAACTTGGAATTCTTCCTGAAGTTTCTTAATGTTCTTACCACCTGGGCCAATGAGGGCGCCGATTTTGTCTTGATCAATTTTGTAAGACTCAATACGTGGCACACCTGGCTTGAGTTCAGCGCGCTTAGTATTAATTGTTTTTTCCATCTCACCAAGAATGTGAAGTCGACCTTCACGAGCTTGAGCAATCGCCTTTTCCATAATCTCTGAAGTCAGACCAGAAATTTTGATGTCCATCTGAATGGCCGTTACACCAGTTTTAGTCCCGGCAACTTTAAAGTCCATATCTCCGAGGTGATCTTCGTCGCCAAGGATGTCGGTTAGAATTTTGAAGTTACTTCCATCAGTCACTAGACCCATGGCGATACCGGCAACAGGAGCTTTAATAGGCATACCTGCATCCATAAGGGCCATCGAACCAGCACAAACAGAACCCATTGAAGATGAACCGTTTGATTCAAGAACCTCACACACTACGCGAGCTGTGTATGGGAAATCTGCTTGAGCAGGGATCACTGATTTAAGAGCGCGCTCAGCGAGGTTGCCGTGACCTAGTTCGCGACGACCTACCCCTCTTACACCGCGAGCTTCACCCACTGAGTATGGAGGGAAGTTGTAGTGAAGGTAGAAGCGATCATAGTTCTGACCAACAATGCGATCAGACATCTGCTCACCCGAAGCGCCACCGATTGTTACTGTTGAGAGCACTTGAGTCTCGCCGCGAGTAAAGAGGGCCGAGCCGTGTGGCGAGTGAAGTACGTTTGTTTCAGTTTCAATTTCACGAACTTCAGTAAGCTTTCTGCCACCGATGCGCTTTTCTTCGTTGATGATATCCGCTCTCATCATATTGTAGAGAAGTTCATCCACTGATTTATTAGCGTTTTTCTTATAGTCAGCGCCTTCTTCAAGACCAAAGCCTGCAGGGTTGGCCTTAATGGCAGAAGCAACGGCCGCTTCAAGATCGCGAGTGGCCTGTTGACGCTCCATTTTTGGAACGATTGAAAGAAGTGAGCGAGCGTCGCTAGAGAAGTCAGCTGTCACTTTTTCCATCAATGTTTTATTAGGAGCGGCTGAGATGAAAACGCGCTTAGTGCGACCGATCTTCTCACCGATTTCTTTGATGCCAGCAACGAGTTTTTTAATTTCTTCGTGAGCAAAGCTAATGGCGGCGAGAACTTCGTCTTCTGGCACTTCCTTAGCTTCCCCTTCAACCATCAAGATAGCGTTGCTTGAAGCTGCCACTGCAATTTCAAGATCACTCTCATGGAATTGCTCAATTGTTGGGTTCAAAATAAATTGACCATTAATGCGGCCAACTTTTGCTGAAGCAATTGGGCCATTAAATGGAATGTCTGAGATTGTAAGGGCAGCAGAAGCACCGATACCCGCTAGAATCTCTGGGTCACCTTCTGGTGAGTAAGACATCACTGTCGCAGAAATTACAGTGTCAAACATGTAACCTTCTGGGAAAAGTGGACGAAGTGGACGGTCAAGAAGACGAGCATTGAGCGTCTCTTGAGTTGTTGGGCGACCTTCGCGTTTGATGAAGCCACCAAGGAACTTTCCAGCTGAATAGAATTTCTCTGTGTATTCAACAAGAAGTGGGAAGAAGTCTTGCCCATCTTTCATTTCGCGAGCAGAACAAGCTGTCACGAGAACTTGGGTTCCCCCACAGCTCACAAGTACTGAGCCATCGGCTTGCTTAGCAAGGCGATTTGTTTCGATCGTAAGTTCCTTACCACCGTAATTAAAAGTAAAAACTTTTTTGTCATTTAGCATAAACATACTCCTTATGCGTTTAAAGTTTTTGCACGGATGTCCGCTCTTTCGATATGAAGAGTGTCGCTACAAAAATCTCACGTGAAAGAAGGAGTAAAAGGCAGGGGTCAGTGGGCCTTTGAGAAATTTAAGAAATATTTCAGAGCTGAGGCTTGGGGGTCTCAGCGCTCAAGTATCCCCTAAATTTCTGCAGGCCGTGATCTTTCTTTTTAAACTCGTAGGCGCGACCGTTGTCTCTACACCCTTATCTCAAGTTCAGATCATCCAAGCGTTGTGTATATTTTAAAGATTCCAAACAAAAAGGGGAACCCGAAAGTTCCCCTTTTTTTCTCTCGATTACTTACGTAGACCGAGTTTCTTAATTAACTTGAGGTAGTTTTCTTCGCTACCTTCTTGCACATAGCGCAATAGACGCTTTCTTTGACCAATCATCTTAAGAAGACCACGGTTTGAGTGGTAATCGTGCTTGTTTGATTCAAAGTGTGGCTTAAGGTTGTTGATACGAGTTGTGAGGATAGCAACTTGAACTGCTGCACAACCAGTGTCTTTTTCACCTTTACCAAATTCAGCGCCGAATTCTTTGATGAGAGCTGTTTTCTCAGCAAGAGTAATCATAAAATCTCCTTTTTGACTTCACGTCAGGAATAAACCAAGACCCCAGCAATCGGTGGGGGAGAACCCACCAAACCCCGAGAATCAGGTCGATAATTGTGTGAGGAATTTATCTCAGATGCTCAGACATGTAAACCCTGAGTGAATTTAGGAGTCGCTCTTCAATCTGGCGGATGCGCTCGCGCGACACACCATATTCGTCGGCGATCTGCTGCAAGCTGTCAGGGGCTTCAGAAAGCAGGCGTTTCTTGAAAATATCACGGTCGCGCTCTTTGAGGCCGTCCAAGAATTCTTCGAGATTATCCTTTAAGATTTCAAGGCCTTGGGTATCGGCGAGCTGATCCACAAAGGAACTCTCCTCATCGCTGAGAAGATCACCAAGCGTGGCCCCTCCACTCTCACCCACCGGGCGATCGAGGCTAATATCCCCCGCAGGTCCCGACAGGCGTTGATCCATTGTGACTACCGCCTTCTCACTCACACCGAGGTTTTCGGCAATGGTTTTAGAGTCGGGGTCAATTCCCATGGCGAGCAGGCGGTCTTTTTCGCGCAGGAGATTGTAGAAGAGCTTCTTTTGCTCGTTAGTAGTTCCGATTTTTACTAAACGAAAGTTATCTAAAATGAACTTCAAAATATACGACTTAATCCACCAGCTGGCGTAGTAGCTAAGCTTTGCGCCCTTGCTCATGTCAAATTTAGAAACGGCCTTCATTAATCCAATATTGCCCTCTTGAATAAGGTCCATCACATTTTGATAAGCCTTGCGATATTCCATCGCAATCTTGACCACCAGGCGCAGGTTGTGAAGTACTAGCTTCTTGGCAATTTCAATATCTCCGCTCTCACTGAAGGCCTTGAGAAGGGCGCTCTCTTGCTCGATAGACAGGAGCGGATAGCGACTAATTTCTTTGAGATAAACATTGAGGGGATCAACAGCGCCCGAGGGGCGATAGAGGGCGACATCCTTACTAAGTTCAGGCAGGGCCAGGGCAAAGTCGTCATTTTCATTGTAGCTAACTTCGATCGCGTCATCGTGATCTTCTAGGCCATCAGAATCATCGCTCGACTTAAAGTCGGCGGCGCCATCTTGGTCCTCTTCATCGTCATCGTCGTAAATATCATCAAATGACTTAAAGCTCTTAGATTTAAGACGATCCTTCTTAGACTTTGGGGCATCAAGAACAACCTCTCCCTCTAGTACTTTTGACGTCTTCTTATCAGAACTCACTCAATCACCTCGTTACAAGCCCACATGGTATAAGAATCTAGCGAGCTGTCAATTGGGACCTAGGCCAGACTTTTAGGGGGCTTCAGTGGAGCTTTGCCCCTCATCTGCGCCCTGCCCTTCTAGCGCCTCACTCTCAATTAAGAGCGCTTGGCGCCTAAGTTCACTTGAGCGCTCCTCGCGCTCTTTGCTAGCGGCCAGGGACAGTGCCAAATCTTCGCGCAGGAGGTCGCCTTCACGCACAGACTTTTGAATCAGGAATTTATCGCGTAAGGCCTTAAGGGCGAATATCCCAAAATTCATGCGCAGTGGGATTTCTACTTTGGCCTTTGAATCGCGTTTATATGGATTGAGATTCATGAGCCCAATTTGGGTGATAAGCTCATCGGCAACCAATTTAGTGATTTGTGGCGGCCACAATTCTAACTTTAAAATCTCAGAGCCCTTGTTAATTTCCTGCTCAAGCTCGCTTGCAAGGCGAGCTGTTAAGTTGTCTCTTACTTTTTGGCCTAGGCCCACAGAGCCCTTCCATTCATACTGCAACCAAGAGAGAAAACTCTCTGAGATATTTAGAGGAACGTCAATCGAGAGCTTTCCAATCGACTCATTCATGCGGTCAAATTCTCCCAGATTTACATCGATCACAACTTTTAATTTGCCGTCGCGAGGGCTCCAAAATAATGAGCGATCCTCTACTTCATAGGCAATAGGTTCTTCGTAAGTGAGATCACTTAGGCCAAAGGCAATCTGCTCATCGGCCCAGCGGCTCACTTCGCGCCTATAGGCGAGATCCACAAGATTTGGGATTTGATTAAATTTATCTTCATAGAGCATGAGGTCGGGAATTCCAGTCCATAGACCCACGAGCGACGCCTTCATGAGGGCCTCCTCATCAAGCGTTCTCTTGTCCATAATCTCCTTAATCTGCTCCACCTGCTCTCTTCGAGTGTAGTCGACATCGCGCAGATCCTCACAGTAGAGGCGCTCGAGATCGTTCATCAAGCTATTGCTACCGATACTTCGAGGAAATGACTCATTAAATTCCTTATCACTACTAGCGCGGCGACAAATGAGATTCTTGCAATACACGCGCTCCACATTTTGATTCTTCACACGCTCAATTTCGTTTTTCTTTTCATTAAGGGAGAGCTCTAACTGAGACATAGAGCGAATCACGTGAGACATAATCACCGGATCGCGCACCAAAGGCACCATCAGTCTGAGGTTGAAGACATCCCCTGACCAAGAACAAGTACTTTTAAAGAGCTCGCTCCAAATATAGAACTCGCGGTCGCGAATCATATCAATGTTGGCACTCTCTCCAAGTGAACTGGCAAACAGAGGATTCTCTCTAATATCAGGTGTAGTCCACTTATAGCTTCCATTTTGAATGCGCTCATAGCGACTCTTAAATTGGCGTCTCAACTCGCGATGGGAAATAATGGTCATATTGGCCGAGCAATATGATCCGACCATGTAATCGACAAAGTTGGTAAAGTTAATAGAACTCACCGAGCGATCAACAGCACTTTTAGCAAGGGCCGAAATCAGATGATCAAGGGCGTAGTACTGAAGACTGGCCAGTACCGCGCGCTTAGCTTGTTCGCGCTCAAAGGGAGTGGCGTAGCGAACGGGTCCTAGGGCATGACAATTATTTACGAGGTTTTCACCCTCTTCAAAAAAGCCTCGGTAGCGAGCAAGTTGAGCTTTATAGATAGATCCCTTTGACGAGCGCGAAGAGGCCGAGTCACCTGAGGTCATGAGGAAGGGAAGCGGATCTTTTGAGAGTGATTCGTCTTCGAGGTTCCCTAGCAAGAGTCCTTTAAGAGGGGTCAAAGCAAAGCACTGCCCAGAGATCAGAAGACCTATAAAAAGCGGAAAAAATGTCCGGTAGAGCGCACGCAGTGTTTTCATCTTGAATCTTTATCGCCCAAATGACGAAAGGTATTGAAAAGAGAGGTTATACTTGGCCATTGGCTGCAAAGTTTTCCCCCATTCACTCGTGAAATTGCGCAAATTTCTTTTGCCAGCTCTTGCTATTATCTTTTCAAACCTTCAGCTAAGTCGCGCCGATGTTTTAGAAGAGATCATTAGTTGGGAGACGCTCACACGCGACGAGGTTGAAGAACTTGTCGTAAAGACAAAACTCTCTGAGCGCCAGGAAATCACTCGAAGTCTCATCTACGCCAAGGCCTTCATTCTCCAAGGTGACTTAGAGAGTGCGGACTTTTTACTGCGAAAAATTGTTGCTCCTGAAAATGAGCTCACCCTAGTCAAGTATAGATATCAAGCGATCATCGCTTTTTTGCGAGGAAATTATCAAGAGACAATTGCAAAACTAGATCACCCCTTCTTTAGTCTTCCTGAATACTATCGGGAAGTTTGTCTCCTACGAGTTCTGGCCTTAATGTCCTCAGGCCCTTCGACAGAGCTCTCGAAGGAACTCTCCACATGCAATGGCGCCGCCCTCACCTATTCAGAGACGTCGGGCTTTTGGCTAAGAGGACTCTCTCTCGTAATGCGAGGAGACTACTCTCGCTTTCCAGGTCTCAGAGGAAACGATGCTCTCGATCTCGCGGGAGATCCAGAGTTATTCAGGGCCTGGTCAAAGTTAGCACTCTTTTCTAATATGGAAGAAACGGTCCTTGCCCGCGTGGCCGAATATCCCTATGGAGTCTTTGCCTCTAAGACCAATCGAGAGATCTTGGGCTTCCTCTACTACCGAACCGGCAATCTCTCTGAGGCTTCAAGACTCACGGAAGATCTTGAGGGGCCCAATGTTGAAAATATTCGAGGCAATCTCGCTCTAAGAAAGCAAGCCTATGAACTAGCACTTGGGCACTTCCAATTAGCACTAAAAAAGAAAGATAATTCCCTTAATGCCCTTCAGCGCGCTCTTCCCCTTTCATGGATTCTAGGCAGATATGCCGATGGGCTAGAGTTTATTGATAAGATTAGTTTTTCTGGCCTAAGTGCCGAGAAAAAGCTCTTCTTAAAGGCGGCCTATACCTATGCCTCAGGTCAAAAAGATCTCGCAGGCAAGATGATTGAAGTGATTGAGGCCGGACAAAAAGAAGGCCTGCCTCTGGAAATTCAATTGCTCTCACTTTCAAGCTCACTTAACACCAAGGACAAGGCGGAGACGCGAAATAACTCGCTCCTGGCCTGTCGCAAATTTGATGGAATCGCCTGCTGGAGTCAGCTTGCTCACTTTTACTGGGAGCATCTCGGACTTGTCGCTCGCAGAGATGAAGTGGTCTTGCCTGAAGACGCTGTGGCGAAGTCCGTCGCCACACTCGAGAGCATTCAGACAATTAAACCGCTTAAAGAAAAAATCTATATTGATCAAAAGGACATCGAAGAACTCGACGGGTCAGCTCTTGATGAAATCATTAAAAAACGCGAGATACGTTAAGCAGTATGACCGAGCGACTAAAGCTTTGGTCAATCGACTCGCGCTGACCTGTAGTCTTATAACTCTGCCCCTGCAATTCATAGGTAAGTCCCACTCCAATCTTCTGCTTATACCACCACCATGGGCCAGTGCTAAGAGTGTATCCAAGGCCAGAATCAATGCTTAGAAGTTCTTCATCTTTTTGAAGTGAATAGTTAACAACTCCAGTGCCACTCCACTTTAAGCGTCCACCAAATGCCTCAAAGAAGGTTGCATCTAAGCCTGCAAAAAAGTGCCCCATTGTGGCGCGAACAATTTGGGCCGAGGCCGCATTACTAATTGTTTGAATATCTAGAAAGTGGCGCTGATCAAGCCTCACACCAAAGAGGGCCGAAAGTCTTGAAGTGAGCAATCGATTTGCCCCAAACATGAGACTGAAGAGCCCCTCTGATCTTTGGGTAGCGCTGCTCGTTTCAAAATGAGCACTCGAATAACCCAACTCGGCCATAGCACTCCACTTCTTATAGGATTCAGAAGTCCAGTTTAGACGCATCTCAGTCTCACTGCTCGACTCAAAATTTTGTGTTTGACTCGATCTCGTCGCCTCGATGGAGTCGGTGCGAAGGCCTAGAGAGGCAACTAAGCGCTGGCGATTTGAGAGCTCAACGCGAGAAGGTGCCGCCCTGGCCACACGAAATTCCTCTCCCGATGAACTTTTAAGGCCGTAGAGAATTCCCAAATTAAAAGATTCTTTCACAGAATTTTCTAAATTCCTTGAAGCAGATAGTTTGGCAGCATAGCCGTAGTCTTCACTAGGGATGAGACCAGCGGGGGCCACTAGCTGACCAGTTTCTCCATCAACTCTAAATATCTTACCTGGTAAATAGATCTTGCCCGAATTATCAAAGGGAGCATCATTTGTGGGCGAACTATAGAGTCCACTCATCAGGTCGATTAGACCGCCACTCTTTGGCCTAAAAATTTTGGCCCCAGGCTGATAACTTGCCTCAGCCCCGCCTTCGGGAATAGTTGGCCACGCCCCAATCTCAGTTGGATCATAGAGATTTGGATCTACTATTTTAAGTTCTGACTTTGACGACTTAAGGTTGAGTTGGCGATTGAGCAGTAGTTGCTTAAATTGAAGCGGATTAATGGCCGCTGCCCTTGTGGCCACCCCCCAAGCGGGTATGACCGATGAGTACTGACCTGCGCTCACATCGACGGCTTGATCTGAAGCGAGGAGATAGGAGGCCTTCTCATCAAGTGAACTAAACTGATGCTTCTTTGGTTCAAGCAGTGGATTGTTATTTTCGTCGCGCTCTATATCAGAAAAGCTCAAATCTCCAATGACAGCTTCACTTTTAAATTGATCTGCCCTAAGGGCCATAAAGCGAGAAGTACCGATAAATGAAAGAATAGAAGTCATCTTCGAATTTTTCGCGGCCATGACCAGCGTATCATCTCCCCTCACTCCTACAAGAGCGCTGGGAGTAAAGATGAGAGTTGGGTAATGACCAATGCGGTTGGCGGATTGGCGATAGCGAAGGATTCCTTTTGAGAGATTGAGCACAATGGGAGCACTCTGTCTGATGCGCGTGAGTTCAAGGGTAGATAGTGCGCCAACCAAGATCACATTGCCACCAGGCAATTCAATTTCTGCTGATTGAGTTGAGTAATTCACAATCGCTGAGCCCTGAGGAATCAGCTCTCCTCTATCTTTCACTTGGGCGATTTGCTTACTTCCAGCGCGAGAAAAGAAGAGCTTATCAGAGCTGACTAAAACCTTTGCATGATCTTGAGCACTAAGTGAAACGGGAATAAGAATGAAGAGAGAGAGCGCAAGATAGAGCGTTCGGATAAAAGTCATAGCATCCTCTAGGAAGTTATTTTATTTATTTTCCTAGAGGACTGCTTCTACGTCAATTAAGACTTGGTTACCGGTTTAAACTCTTTGCCATTGTGAACGAAGACCAACTCCTTGCCTTCTTGTTTGGTGGCAATATTCACAGGTCGCTTCCAAATGGCGAAGATATTTCTCAGTGTATCACTGGCATAGCCCATATCGAGGTCAACACCCTGGTGATCGTGTCTCAGCAGCAATTCCCCACGGTTTTGATAATTGGCCGACTCAATTGAGATTAGAGGTTGCCCAAAATTAGTCAGTGAGAGTAGAAGCTTTTGCTTAATGGCCTCAAAATCTCTCGTATCAATCTCAAAGCGAGCAGAGCGCGGATTGTACTTGTAAGTAAAGAGCTGTTGGCGCTCGCAAAATTCTTGAGTAAAAAACTCATCAATAAAGGTAATGTCGTTATGTGATTTTCTTACGTCAAAAATCTTTTGGCGGCCAAGCTTTGTGTCTCGATCCCAACTCGCCTTCTTGGCCATGTCTTGGCAGTCTTGGTACTCCTTGCCAAAGCGACCAGTATCCCAGCGATATTCGATATCTCTAAAGAGCTCAATTCCAATTTTGTAGGGATTGATATTCTTCTTTCCCATCGCCATGACACCGGCGTGAACATCGGCAAAGTCCACAATCTCACTGGCCTTGCATGCGTACTCGGTCATGATCTTAGAGTGCCAGTAACTGGCCCAGCCCTCGTTCATAATTTTTGTCAGGCGCTGGGGTAGAAAGTAGTAGGCTTCTTCGCGCAGGATACCAATCACATCCGCTTGCCACTCCTTAAGAGGTGCATTTTCAAGCAAGAAGAGCATGATGTCGCGCGAACCTCTCCAGCCCTCAGCAACATCTTGGGCCTCAAATTTCTCCTCCACTTTTACTGGAGTTTCGTGGGACTTTTCCCAGCGAGATTTTGAGCGCATAAAAGAGCGCAGTGCCTGAGAGACGTCTTCATCTTCACTCATCTCTTCTTGCACTACAGCGTCATCTTCATGCCATTTTTTAAATTGCTCAGGTCCATCAAAGAGAACACTAATGTCGAGAAGATTCTCAAGCGAGAGCACTTGATCGATAAAAGCCTCAACAGCATCTTGGCCAAAGCGATCCATATAGCGGCGGATCTTGGTTCCATGATTGGCCATCACGTCCATCATTTTGCGGTCAGTGCCTTTAAACCAAGAGTTATTCTTAAAGAAGTCGGCGTGGCCAAAAACGTGGGCCATCACTAGCTTTTGATCGACAATTCTATTGGAGCTCAATAAGTAGGCGTATACCGGATTAGTATTGATCACGAGCTCATAAATTTTTTGAAAGCCGTAGGTATTTCCTTTTGAGAGTTGATCGTACTCCATTCCAAAGCGCCAGTGAGGGTAACGACTAGGAAAACCCCCGTTGGCGGCTAGAATACAAACTGTGTCGTAGTCACAAACTTCAAAAACTACCGGGTAAAAATCGAGACCAAGATCGACGGCAACCTTGGTAATTTCATCTCTTAATTTAGCGAGCTCACCAGTTAAGGGTCTCGTTCTCTCCATACTTCCCACGTTACTTTCCTTTTCCTAAGAAGTCTTTGATCGAATCGAGGATTGCGTCCTTATTTTTAATCTTTGAGAGAATAACTTTCTCATGACCTTCGGTGTATTTCTGATTGAGATCTTTATAGAATTGCCCAGACCCATAGCGACTCTCCACCTGTCCGTAGCAAAAGACATTTGAGTGGGGAAGAATATCGTTATCTAGGATCTCTAGGCAGAGCTTAGTGTCGTCAGTTGACCAATTGTCACCGTCAGAAAAATGAAAGGGATAGATATTCCATTCGCTTGAGTTGTAATCGCTCTCAATAATTTCGCGGCAGAGCTTCAAGGCAGAACTAATGAGCGTTCCCCCACTCTCACGAGTTTTAAAGAAAGTTTCTTCATCCACTTCTTTGGCAGAAGCATCGTGAATAATGTAGCGAATCTCAATGTCCTTATATTGGCTTTTTAGCCACAAGTTAATCCAAAAACTCTCAGTGCGAACAATTTCTTTCTGCTCGTCGCCCATTGAGCCCGAGACGTCCATCATATAAATGACAACGGCGGCATTCTCATACTCAACCTTGGAGACACTCGAGCGGTAGCGCATGTCTGAGCGAATGGGAACGATGACTGGGTTCTTCGCATCATAGGTTCCAGTGGCCACTTGGCGCTTTAAGGCTTCTTTATAAGAGCGCTTAAAATGCTTTAGTGAATCTGGACCAGAAGTTCCGATACTTGAATACTTATCGGTGACACTCTCCATCGCCTTCTTGCCCTTGGGCTCAATTTTTGGAAGTTCTAATTCCTCGCCTAGAATACTTGCAAGTTCATCAAGTGAGAGATCGACTTCGAGCTCTTTTGAGCCCTCTTGGTTGCCAGCTTCTCCCTCGCCAGACTCGCCCTCACCTTCTTGACCATCAACTGGGTCGCCTTGCTGACCTTGCCCTTGCCCCATACCACCTTGTTGTTTGTCACCAAACTTAAAGCGAGGAGTGTCGATAGATGGCATTGGTATTTTGAAGGTGCCGTCACCTTTTGGTAACGGCATTTCCCCTTGGGAGACGTATTTCTTGAGATTATCTCTGATCTTGCCCTTAACGATCTTTCTAAAGCGGGCGTGATCTCTCTTAATCGGGTGATCCATGAGCGCTTCCTTTGGGCAGGAGCCAAAGTCTTAATTGCTTAAGACTTTGCGCTATCGCCTTTTGCAAAGATTGAGGCCACAAAATTGAGGGCGTCTGTTGCACAGATCTCACAGTAACCTTGGTTCTTAATGAGTCTGCCCTTGATGACATCAATCTTTTCTTGGGTCTCTTTATCAACAACTTTGCTGATAATTGTTGTGAGCTTTATTGAATCTTTTTGATCTTCAAAAAGCTTGAGTTCAAGTGCGCGGTGAAGGCGCTCATTCATCTTGTAATCAAATTGCTTACCTTCAATTGCAAGAGCACCGATGTAATTCATGATCTCGCGGCGGAAGTCCTCCTTGCGCGACTCAGGAATGTCGATTTTCTCTTCAATTGAGCGCATAAATCTCTCATCGGCATCTTCAAGCTTATTAGAGTATTTATTGCGCACTTTTTCTTTCTGAGTGTAGGCCTTGACGTTGTCGATGTAGTTAGCACAAAGAGTTTGAATCGCACTATCGTCAACACTAATGGCTTTTTGCACATCATTCTTAACTGTGTCTTCATACTCTTGGCGAACTGTGGCCAGAAGTTCTTTATAGTGCTCGACCACGTCTTTAGAGTTAATGAGCGAGTGGTGCTTAAGACCACTTTCCAGTTCGTTAAAGACCATGAATGGATTTAAACAACCTACGTGTCCGTTTTTAACGAGGGCGTTTGAAATTTTGTCTTGAATATAGCGCGGAGAAATCCCTTCAAGTCCTTCTCTCACGGCTTCCTTGCGAAGTTCTTTAACGTTGTCTTCATTGTAACCAGGAAGAGTTTTACCGTTATAGAGCTTCATCTTCTGAAGAGTTGTCAGATCGGCTTTCTTTGGCTCTTCAAGGCGAGTGAGCACTGACCACATCGAAGCCATCTCAATAGTGTGTGGAGCGATGTGAACGTGGGGAATGCGATCGTGGTTAAAATCTTTTTGATAGATCTTCACTTCGTTATCAAGGCGAGTGATATAGGGAACGTCGATTTTAACGGTACGGTCGCGAAGGGCTTCCATAAATTCGTTGTTCTGAAGCTTTCTAAATTCTGGCTCGTTAGTGTGTCCGAGAATCACTTCGTCGATATCTGTTTGAGCAAATTTCTTAGGCTTAATAGACTGCTCTTGAGAAGCGCCAAGAAGATCGTAGAGGAAGGCCACGTCAAGTTTTAACATCTCAATAAACTCAACGATCCCGCGGTTGGCGATGTTAAATTCACCGTCAAAGTTAAAGGCGCGCGGATCAGAGTCTGAACCGTACTGAGCAATCTTTCTGTAGTTGATATCGCCGGTAAGTTCTGTTGAATCTTGGTTTTTCTCATCCTTAGGTTGGAATGTGCCAATCCCGACTCTATCTTTTTCTGAGAGCACAAGGCGCTTCACTCTAATGTGGTTGTTAACAACCGTATTCCAATCGCCGTTGTAGCGCTCGAGATACTTATTCATGATATAGCGGTCAGCGGGGCAAACCTGACCTTTGATATTTATCTTGTGTCCGTCGACACCTTTATTCATCTGCTCTAAGAACTTAGCGCGCACTTCAAAGGGGACGAGTTTAAGTGGCTCTTCGTGCATGGGCGATGGGAAGAGACGAGCTCCGCCGAGGATATCGCTCTCCTCTTCGTCGTACCACTCGAAAGTGAACATGCGACCATCATCTGTTTTTGAATAGTGCTCAAGACCTTTTTTAAGGAGGCGGGCAATGGAAGACTTAGCTGAACCCACTGGGCCGTGTAGGAGAAGGACGCGTTTTTCAGTACCGTAACCAGCAGAAGCAGACTTGAAAAAATTAACTAACTTCATCAAGTGAACGTCGATACCAAAAACTGCGTCTTTGCCGTTATCGATTGGATCATCAAAGAAGTGGTAGCGAATAATTTCCTTCTTATATTCAGTATAAGTACTCGTCCCATAAGACATGATCATGTCGAAAATGCGTTGGAAGGCATTTCTACAGATGCGCGTGTCGCTTGAAACTAGATCAACGTACTCTTGGAAACTACCGTTCCAGTGAAGATGTGTGAAATCTTCAATGCGATAATTTTCCTTCATAAAATTGCTGAGATTAATTGAGCCCATGAATATCCCCCCGTCCTTAGAGATGATTAGTTGCCGCCTTAAAAACATTCAAGGTCGTGACATCATTAATATTATATCCACAAAAAACCCCAAGACCAAGTCAATTGCTTGTGAAATCGTACAAATATCCGAGTTCATAACTCTTTTATATGGGGCAATTATGACCCCACCTTATCAACTGCCCAGAATCTCTTGCAATGAATTTCCGCTAGACCGATAAGCTTATCACGGAGGATTTTATGGGTTTGATTTCAGCAGGTGTTTGTGACATTGGTTTAAAGCGCAAGACGAACCAAGACTCCATTTATCTCAACCCAGAAAAAAATATTTTCGTCGTCGCCGATGGCATGGGCGGACATAATGGTGGAGATATTGCGTCGGCCATGGCGGTAAAGTACGTACCTCAATACCTCATTGAAAATTTCGAAGCCGATCCAGTCCTCGCCTGTGCAGAGTCTATTAAAGTCGCCAATAAGAATATTAAAATGCGCGGTGCTGGTGATCCCAACTTAGTCGGTATGGGAACCACCGTGGTGAGCTTCTACTTTAAAGGCGCCACACTCTACGTCAGCAATGTTGGCGACTCGCGCGCCTACTTAGTGAATAAGAATCGCCTCTTTCAACTTTCAAAAGATCACAGCTTAGTGCAAGAAAAGTTGAATCTCGGAATCTATACCCGAGAACAGGCCAAGCTCGATCCCCAAAAAAACGTGCTCGTTCGCACTGTGGGTTTTGATGAGGAAGTTGATGTCGACGTCTTTACTTACAAAGTAAGTAAGAATGATATCTTTTTATCTTGTTCAGACGGCCTGCACGGAAAAGTGAGCGACGCCGACATTCTCTACATCATCAACCAACACATTCCCAACCCCGGACAGGCCACCAAAGACAGTGTGCATGCCTGCGCCGAAGCCCTTGTGGCACAGGCCAATAACAACGGGGGCAATGACAATATCAGTGTCATTCTCGTGGTGGCCAAGTAATCTCTGAAAATACTTGAAGAAGTCCCCAGGAAATCATTAGAATAGGGGCCGGTATTCTAATTCTCAGAGGTAGTCGCTATGGATCGCTACGTTACCATCATGCTCGTTCCCGACCGCGAAAAAGGGGTGCTCTCCCTGCGCCTTCCCCGCGTTGTCTTTCAGGCGATGGTCTTCTTTGGTGTGGCCTTCACCATCTTGCTAGGCATCCTCTCCTACGACTATTGGAAGATTCTGCGCCAAGTCTATGAGAATAAGTACCTCTCAATTGAAAACCGCCAGCTCAAAGAACAAATCCAACTCTTTCAGATGAAGCTCAACGCCCTCACGGAGGATATTGAGCGCATCAGTACCTTTGAAAAAAAGCTGCGCATCATTACTGGCTATGAAGTCACCGACCTGCAGCAAACAATCATGCCAGTGAACCCAGAAGAAAATAATGGCGGCGCCCCCCAGATGGAGACCCAGCGCGATGTCGATCTCCCTCAAACAAAAGTCGTCGAGAGCACTCCGCTAGGTCAAAAGCTTCCCTCGTTTGAAAATATGGAGAGCGAAAACGACTACGTCGAACTCAAAACTCTCTATGAACAGAAAATTGCGACTTCACTTGGCCTGCAGGCGGGCTACAGCTTCACAAAAGAATGGTCGCGCCTAACTCAGTCGAGCTTCGGACTCGCTGGCCAGTACGCCTCGTTTGATTATCGCTACAGTAAAATAAATAATTTTATCGAAAAAATGGAAATTGATATTCACAACCTCGATCAGTATCTACTCGATAAAGATAGTTTCCTGCGCTCGACTCCCACACTGCTTCCGGCCAAGGGTTGGATCACCAGTTACTATGGGCCGCGCATGAGCTTCTTTAGCGGTAGAGTTAAGATGCACGAAGGGCTTGATGTGGGCGCCGATCCAGGCACTCCCATCATCTCACCTGCTGATGGTGTCGTGACCTTTGCAGGCACGAAACCAGGCTTTGGCAACTTCGTTCAGATTGACCACGGGTATGGGGTGGAGACGATATACGCTCACGCAAAAACGATTGAAGTTAAGAAGGGTCAACGCGTAAAAAGAGGTGACGATCTCGCCACCGTCGGAAACACAGGCAACTCCACAGGTCCGCATTTGCACTATGAAATTCGAGTCAATGGAACGCCGGTAGATCCGCTTTACTACATACTTGACTAATTCACTTTAAAGTCAATCAAAGCTACCCCTTGAGGGTGTTGGGTGTTATCCTCCTTAGTGATTAATTTTTAAATTCTTTGCCTAGGAAATGACATGATTGGTCCACTCAAAAAGATCTTTGGGACGAAAAACGATCGCGATCTCAAATTGCTCAAGCCCCTAATTCAAAAAATTAATGGACTTGAAGCCTCGATGAAGCAGCTCTCAGACGAGGAGCTCAAGGCACAGACGCCCAAACTCAGAAAGTATCTCGAAGACGGCAAGACTTTAACAGACATTCTTCCCGAGGCTTTCGCGACCATCAGAGAAGCCTCGACTCGCGTGCTAGGCATGAGACACTACGACGTCCAGCTCATGGGTGGGATCGTTCTCTTTGAAGGCAAAATTGCCGAGATGAAGACCGGTGAAGGTAAGACCCTCACCGCCACGCTGCCACTCTACCTAATGGGTCTTAGTGGAAAGGGCGCTCACTGTATTACTGTCAACGACTACCTCGCCAGTCGCGATGCCAAGGAAATGGGTGAACTCTACGCTTGGATGGGACTCACCTGTGGGTGCATCGTCAATGAAATGGGCGATGAAGAAAGAAAGGAAGCCTACCGCTGCGATATTACCTACGGAACAAATAACGAATTTGCCTTTGACTACCTTCGAGACAATATGAAGTTCGACTTGAGCGATTACGTTCAAAGAGAATTTCACTACTGTATCGTCGATGAGGTCGACTCGATTCTCATTGATGAAGCGAGAACTCCACTTCTCATCTCGGGCCCAAGTGAAGGCGATTCAACGCTCTATCAGGTGGCCAACACTGTTATTCCAAAGCTCTCGGTTGAAAAGCACTTCACAGTGGATGAGAAATCTCGCTCGGCCATTTTAACTGAAGATGGAGTGAGCGAAATTCAATCCATCGTCAATATTGAAAACCTCTACGATATTGCCCACTCAGAACTTCTTCACCACTTAAACCAAGCGCTTCGCGCCCATCACCTCTTCAAAAAAGACGTGGATTACGTGGTAAAAGACGGTCAAGTGATTATCGTCGACGAATTCACAGGGCGCCTCAAAACGGGATCGCGCTGGTCTGATGGACTTCACCAAGCAGTGGAGGCCAAAGAAGGCGTTCAGATTAAAAAGGAAAACCAAACCCTCGCTTCAATTACCTTCCAGAATTATTTTAGAATGTACGAACGCTTGGCCGGTATGACGGGTACTGCTGATACTGAAGCCGAGGAATTTTCAAAAATCTATAGTCTCGATGTTGTGGTCGTCCCCACCAATCTTCCGATGGTTAGAAAGGACATGGCCGACGTCATCTATAAAAACCGCGCCGCTAAACTTCGCGCCATCGTCAATCTCATTGATGAACTTCACCAAAAGAAACAACCCGTACTCGTGGGCACTATTTCTATTGATAGTTCAGAATGGGTTTCAAATGAGCTTAAAAAGCGCGGCATTCCCCACCACGTTCTAAATGCCAAGCAACACGAAAATGAAGCGACAATCGTCGCCGATGCCGGTCAACCAGGGGCCGTAACCATTGCCACCAACATGGCCGGTCGCGGAACAGATATTAAGCTTGGCCCTGGCGTGAAAGAACTGGGCGGACTCTTTATTCTCGGTACAGAACGACACGAATCTCGCCGAATTGATAATCAACTCAGAGGTCGCTCTGGCCGCCAAGGTGATCCGGGGGCTTCGAAATTCTTCCTCTCGCTTGAAGATGATCTGATGAGAATCTTTGGTAGCGATCGCATCTCAAAGTTTATGCACACGCTTGGAATGGAAGAAGACGAGCCTATTGAGCACAAGATGATCTCAAACGCGATCGCCAAGGCCCAACAAAAAGTTGAAACTCACAACTTTGAAATTAGAAAGCATCTTCTTGAATACGACAACGTGATGAATGAACAGCGCCGTGTGATCTATCGCTTGCGCCGTGAAATTCTTGGAGATCAAGAGAACGTTGAATTTATCAAGGAGATGATTGAGGATGTGGCCCATGAGATCGTGGACAATCACCGCCCTGAAAAGAAAGTGCCTCTTGAAGCCTGGCCTTGGGAAGCTCTTCAAAACGGGTATAAGACCGCCTATAACCTCGATCATCAGGTAAGCGCCCTTCAGTGTTCAAACGAATATGATGGAGAGATTGCTAAGTACTTTGGCGATCTCGCAGTTAAGGCCCTTGATGAGAAATTCTCTCAATACGATCCCGAGCAAGTAAAGCTCGCCGTGCGCGAAATTCTACTCAACGTCTTTGACAACCACTGGAAAGGTCACCTCCTTGCCATGGATCACTTGAAAGAAGGGATTAACCTCAAGGCCTACGGTCAGCGCGACCCACTCACTGAGTATAAGCGCGAGGCTTTCAGTTTGTTTGAAAATATGCGCGCCACAGTCAAGCGCGCGATTGTTCAAAATATCTTCACGGTCAGACTCTATACTGAAGAAGAAATTGAAGAAATTAGACGTCGCCAACAACAACTCCTTGAGGCCCAACTTGAAGCCGCAAAACGCGCTCAAGAAGCTGCCGAAGCTGCCCAGTCTCACGGCACCCTCGCAGGTCCAAGTGAGCGCGTAGAAATGGAGCCCGAACAAGAGCGCCCTGCCCTTCGCAGAAGCACGGCGAAGGTCGGTCGCAACGATCCCTGTCCATGCGGCTCAGGTAAGAAGTACAAACACTGCCACGGGGTTTAATCCCCCTGGCAGCATTTCCCTTTTTCCCAGAATCTACTAGAATAAGTATGTAACAAACTTAAAAGGTAGATGAGTTGAGCGACGACAATCCCGACAAAAAAGATATGACTCGTATTGAGGATCTCTCTGAGTTCCTCCATAACGACGACCCTGAGGTCGACCGCCTGCTCCTTGATGAAGATGAAGACGCGGGCGGCTTCACTGAAGAAGACACTGAAGTCAGTGAAATGAACGCCTTTCCCTACGCCGGTGCGGGCGAACTTGAAGAAGAGAGTGAAGATTCTTTTGCCGCCGAGGATTCCTTTGCTGCTGAATCTCCAAATTCTGAAGATGATGACGAAGAAGCAGTACAAGCCTCCCTGGATGACCTCGATGATCTCCCCGACCTCCCTGAAACTGAGAATGACTCTGAATCAGATGGGGACTTTTCTTTTTCTGACGATTCTGAGGAATCTGAGGAATTCAAAGACTCTGAAGATCCCTTTGGCAGCTCTGATGAAGACGCTTTTTCAAGTGATGATAACCCCTTTGAGTCTAGCGAGACCTCATTTGAGAGCGAAGACGACGCAGAAGAGGACTCACTCTTTTCAGACTCCAACGCTCAAGAGGACACTGAAGGTGAAGAGGATCCATTCTCGTTTGATTCCGCGAGCGAGAGTGAATCCGAGGACAAAGACGAGGAAGTAGAAGAGAGCGAAGACGAAGCCTCCCCAGAAGACACCCTCTTGGCCAGTGAAGAATCTTCTGACTTTTCACCGTCAGATTTACTGCAAGAAAATGAAGAAGAAGAAACACCGGCCCCGGCCCCCCACGCCCCCGTTCAATACGCGACTCGTGAAAATTTTGAAGACCTCAAAAAATTCGCCAATTCCCTTTCCTATGGAGACGTGAGCTCACCGGGCAATCCACCCTTTAGCCTAGTTATAAAGGATATTAAATACCAAGAAGATGCCGCCGATATTTTGCGCATTCTGCGCGAGCACTCGCTGGTAAATGATGACAACGAAAAGGATTTTAGCGTTGGGCTTGAGCAAGGTGCCGTGCTCATTGGTCAGCTCAGTGAATATAGCGCGATCTACCTCGCCCACCGCTTAAGAAGGTTTGACCTTGATATCTCAATAGGTCTCTCGGATGAAATTCACCCCGCCAAAAGCTATGAGCGCGAAGGTCGTGGCCTTACAACTAAAGATCAGCTCTATCAAAATAAGAAACTTGCTCAAAGTATGGACCACACTCCCGTGCACCCCAACGACGTGATTGTGGCCACCACGCCCACTCTCTCAGGCTATAAGATTGAGCGCTATATAGATGTCATCACTGAACATATCATTATTTCTGAGGATGAATTAAAAGATGCAAGTGGGCATCACGATATTCCCGCCGCAGTTGATGATGAAGTCACTTCGCAAGAAGAACTTGGTAGAGACTATCACATTGGGCTGTCTCAAATTTACTACTCGCTTATGCAAGAACTCAAGCCGCGCGCTCATAAACTCGGTGGTAACGCAGTTCTTGGTATAAACTTCTCTCTCATTTCCCTACCAGGTAGTGAGAATTTTAAAATAACTTGTGCGGGCAATGTAGCCTGGGTCAATAATGATTAAAACCGTTACTAATTCTCTTCCCTCAAGTACAGAAGTCCTTATTATTGGTGGTGGCATCGTTGGAGCGGGCGCCATGAGAGATCTCGCTCTTCATGGTATCCCCTCAACTATGATCGATGCTCGCACCATCTGCTCGCAGACTAGTTCTAAAAGCTCTAAGATGCTCCACGGTGGAATTCGCTATCTTGAGACCTATGACTTTGACCTCGTTAAGGAAGCCTTAGAAGAGAAGAACCTGTGGCTAAAACTCGCTCCAGAATATTGTCATGAGGAGATGTTCACATTTCCAATCTATAAAGACTCGCCTCGCCCACTTATACTCTTGCGGGCCGGTCTATTTCTCTACGATCTCTTAAGTCATTTTAAAAATAGTCCTCATAAAGTGTTCTCCCCCACCCAAGTGCTCTCTAAACATCCACATCTTAAAAAAGATGGACTCGTGGGCGCCGGACTTTACGCTGACGCAGTTGTTGATGATAAGGGACTTGGTGTCGCCTGTGTGAAGGACGCCCTCAAATACCCCAATCAGCACGTGAGCGAATATACGGAGCTCATCGACTTAGATAGAGAGGGAGAAACTTGGTTAGCAACTCTTAAAATTCTATCCACTAATGAAGTTAAGATTATCCGCGCTAGGGACTTAATTTTTTGTCTTGGACCCTTTACTGATCAAGTACTCTCAAAACTTCCAATCATTCCGTGGCACGAAATTTTACTTCCTAGCCGTGGTGCTCATATATGGATAAAGAGTGAAAAACTCTCTTCTAATCAACCGCTCGTTCTCCAGGACAAGGGCAATCGAATTGTCTTTGTCATTCCCCACGGTGAGCTTACATTAATTGGCACCACTGAGAGTGAAGCTCCTGCCAATTTTTTTGACCTAGAGATTTCTACAGAAGAAGTCGACTATCTCATAAATCTCGTCAACCTCTACTTCCCAAGCTCAAAACTAAGTGCCGAGGATATTGTGGATAGTTTCTCAGGCATCCGCCCCTTGGTGCGCGAAGAGAATGAAGCAAGCCGTGGAAAAACCGCGCGCTACCACAAGGTTTATTGGCCCTATAGTAATGCCTCAGTCATCGTCGGAGGAAAGTACACAACTTTTAGGCGCATGGTTCAGGAATCAGTGAGACAAATCGTCAACAAGCGAAAGCTGGTTTATGATTCAAATAAGAGCGCCACTCACTTCTAAACTGCTGTTTTCTTTTATTTTTTTGCTGAACTTTTCATCGATAATTTCCAGCATGTCCGACTTTCGTTGACCCAAATTCGGCCTTCACTTAGAATTAAAAACATAAAGTTAATTTATAAATTCTAATCATGGAGCGAACATGAACCCTTATCTTTTAAGCTTAATCTTGGCCGCTGGACCTTCCCTTGGCGCGGCAGAGTCAATAAAGTTCACTCTTGAAACTCAGCTCGATAGTTTAAAAGCAACCCAGATGTACCCGCTTGATTATGACAGGATTAGCAAAGTTAACTTTAAAGAGAAAATTGGCTCCGAGAATTATCTAAAAAATGCCGCCCTAATTAAGCAAAATGACAACATCAATCAATTGGTACTCGAGCAAATTCTTGGAGAAGTTGAAAGCGGAGTTCTCTTTGATTTTGGACAATCAATTGCTCAAAAGAAATTTAACGATACCCAATTGCTGCTAAAGAAGTCAGATCAAATCCTATCAACCGATTTTTCAAATCTCATTAATCCTGATTTTCAAAACATTGATGGTATTAACTTTGCTCTGGCATCTAAGAGTAAGCTCTCTGCAAAAAAAATCAGCACCAAGAAGCTAATCTCCTCTCTACAAGAGTATACGAAGGACTTTTCAAATATAGAGTTTAGTCAGGCAAAAATAGAGAAGATCGAACAGACTGATATCATAACCAAAGATTCTCTCTCACTAAAAGCAGAAGTTAGCATCGATATACGCGGTTCAAATTCCAAGAAACTTCCCATTCAAAAGAGATCAACTCAAGTCATTACTTTTGAACGTACTTCAACCTCTGCACCGTGGAAAATTAGTGCCATTGAATTAAACTCTCACGAGCACCTAGTTCAAACTCGCAAGCCAGCGTTTAATCGCCCCAATCAAAATTTAGGTTTTGATAGCGCAAAGACCTATCCTCGCCTAGAAGCCCTGCGCAGAGGTGGTTATGCCTTTGCTGTTGAGGATATCAATAATGATGGCCATCTCGATGCTTTTGTTGGCAACTATGGACCCTCTACTTTGTGGTTAGGAAGTGAATCTGGTGAGTTTAAACAAGTAGAATCACCTGAAGTTAATAAGATCACCTTGGCAAAAGCCGCTGCATTTGTGGACTTTGACAACGATGGTCAAAAGGATCTCTTGGTTACGAGATTTGCCAGTGACTCCTTTACTGGCGATGTCCACATATTTAAGGGCAATAATGGTAAGTTCGAGGAAGTAGGCGGGGCATTCCCTTCTGAGATTTTGCGTGAGTACGCCATGCCCCTAGCGATTGCAGACTATAATAATGATGGACTTCTCGATGTCTATATTGGTTTTCCTGGAGAGAAAGATTTCTCGATGAGTGCCTATGATCCTAGCTCAGAGAATAACTCAAAACTTGTTCACGGAATTTTCTTAAATCAAGGTCAATTAAAGTTTAGAGATTCAACTGTAGATTCAGTGCCTAAGAAAATACTGACTCGTTTATACCCTCACGGCTCAGTTGCCACAGATTTTGATAAAGATGGCAAAGTAGATATTGTCATTATGGACGATCAACTCAACCTCTCACCCATTCTTAGAAATACTGGGGAAGGAAAGTTCTCTCAGGTTAATCAAGAAATCAATATTAGAAACCTTGGTTATGGAATGGGTGTTGCTTCTGGGGATCTCGATAATGATGGGCACCCAGAAATACTCATGTCAAATGCGACCTTTACTTCACAGCAAAGACTACAGGCCGAATACCAGAACGCTAAGAAACGTCGGGCTCTCACTAGCGCCAATCTAGGAATCCGATTCTTTAAGAATTTAGGTGACGGCACATTTATTGACCGCACTTTAACCTCAGGTTTAACCGACACAGGTGACGGAGCAGGAGGAGTTACCCTTATTGATTATGATAACGATGGCCTCCAAGACATCTATCTCGTCAACGGCCTATGGAGTGGATCAAGTAAGCGCCATAATATCGACTCACTTTTCGCTCAAGCTCAACACGCCAATCTCACCAGCTTAAATCATATGAAAAATGGAGTTGGTGAGCGCAAGCGCGGAGAGACTCAAAGTACTTATATGAAAATGCTCATCGAAGAACGAATTAAGGAAGACGGAAAAGAAGCTTCCCTCTCATTTGGTGGCCATCAAGCCAACCGTCTCTATAAAAACCTTGGCAACGGCAAATTTTTAGAGATTGGTCATATGGAGGGTGTAGGTACTTTGAGTGACGGATACATGAGCGTTGTGGCCGATGTTAATAGAGATGGAAGGCCAGATCTCATTCTTAGAAATTGTGATGTAGGAAGTGAGCTTGCCCCCTTCCCTGTACTTGAAGCTTTTGTGAACACTCACAAGAACGAGAAATCACTTTGGCTAAGCTTTGAGGGAACGACCTCAAATCACATGGGTGTTGGCACTAAAGTAACTGTCGAAGTTGATGGCCAGAAATACTACCGAGAAGTCTTTGCCAACAATAGCGCGGCCCAAGGTGAAGTTGCCGCACATATTGGCCTTGGTCATTCAAAGACTGCCGATCAGGTCACAGTCACTTGGCCATCAGGACACAGTGAGACATTTAAAAATCTAGCTGCCGGAAGACATCACATTAAGGAAGGTGGGCCCAACGTCGCTCAAAACTAGCGCGTAGGTGGATAGATTTCATTGTAAGTAAGCACCACATTGTCTTCAACTCTGCGATAAATGTGCTTGCGAGTAAGATCTGTCACATGCTTCACTCCCATCGCAGAGAGCATTTCAGCAACAGCTTCTAGAGTGGCCCCGTGAAAGTGGGCCACTCTCTTGTACTTATCCTCGACCACTAGACCTCTCATAAATTCTGGATCTTGAGTGGCAACACCACTAGGACAGCGATTGGTGTTGCAAATTAAGGCCTGAATACAGCCCATGGAGAGCATCATCCCTCTTGCGCTGTAGCAAAGATCAGCCCCAAGAGAGAGAACCCTAATAACATCAAAGGCGGTAAATATCTTTCCACCAGCGATGACTTTAATTTTCTTATTTAAATTATATTCTCTCAGTCTATTGGTGACGTGAACGAGACCATCAGTTAAGGGGGTTCCCATGCGGTTTGAAAACTCTAAGGGAGCGGCCCCAGTGCCCCCTTCGGCTCCATCAATTGCAATATAGTCGGGGTAACTGTCCTTACTGGACATTAGACCAATAAGATCATCTACCTCTCCAAATGAGCCCACACACATCTTAATCCCAATGGGTTTGCCCCCACTCAATTCGCGCAACTTTTCTATGAAGGCGAGCATGCTAGCAGGATCATTAAATTCAGTGTGGCCTGAGGGACTCATTACATCAGTATGAGCAATCACTCCCCTAATAGATGCGATTTCCTGTGTATTCTTAGCCGCTGGCAAAATCCCTCCATGACCGGGTTTCGCCCCTTGAGAGAGTTTAAGCTCAATCATCTTTACTTGCTCAAGACTCGCCTTTTCTTTAAATTTCTGAGGACAAAATCGTCCGTGTTCATCTCGCGCTCCAAAGTAGCCGGTTCCAATTTGCCAAATAATGTCTCCTCCGCCAGCGATGTGATAAGGAGAGAGGCCACCTTCACCTGTGTTGTGGGCAAAGCCTCCCATCTTCGCTCCTTTATTGAGAGCGAGAATCGCATTTTTTGAGAGCGAGCCAAAACTCATGGCCGAGATATTGAGAATGCTCGCACTATAGGGTTTCTTACACGCGGGCGAACCGATCTTCACACGTAGATCATCTAATTTATAAAAGTCGAGTCCCAGCGGATAGAGGCTGTGCTGAACCCATTCATATCCAACGGCGTTAACGTTCTCTTGGGTTCCAAACGCCTTTGTCGAGAGCTCACGCTTAGCGCGCTGGTAGATCAGGGAGCGAATATTGCGGTTAATCGGGGTACCATCAGTGTCACTCTCAATGAAGTACTGATAAATTTTGGGACGAAGATCCTCCATCCAATAGCGCATGCGCCCCACAAGAGGATAGATTCGCATAATGGTATGACGCTTTTGAATCGTCTCGTAGACCCCTAGGGCAAAGAGCGGAACTGTGATCGCAAAGGACCAAAGCCACAAGGGATAGAGAAGACTCAAAAGGCCAGTAACAAGAAAAATGGCCCCAGATAAGAGGTAAAAGTGCTGACGTGGTGACATGAAATTCTACTCCAATAGTCTTAGTGCGCCCTGTGGTCTCTTAGTCACTATATCTAACATTGAAGCAGATGCCGACTGTTGAATGCTGGCCACAGCTCTTTTCGAAACGCCAACTGCAACATCGTTGTCTCTAATTCGACTCTTGGCCGCGGAGCTATTTTCGTGGTGAATCTGCATGCTGGTGAGGGCACTTCCCATCTTTGTGGTGATACTGGCAAGGTCGGCCCTTGAGCGAGAGAGTTCATGGATACTGCTATCAACTTTTGAGATTGCTCTTTGCGCTCCCTCTTTCGTTCCTACAGAAAGTCCGGAGAGACCAAAACTTCCATCTTTAACGACGCGGCCAAAGTCGTAAGAAATTTGATTGGTCTCTGAACTTCCGTGAACGCCAACTTGAATTCCGTAAGGTCCTGTACTGGGATCGAGCAAGCGTCTACCATTGTAGTCAGTCGACTTAACGATTCTATTCATCTCACGCTTAGTCTCTTGGAATTCGCGGTCGACAATTCTACGCTCAGTTTCGCTTAGAGTGTCGTTGGCCGCTTGAAGAGCGAGCTCTTTGAGTCTCACTCCCATATCCTGCACAATTCCAAGTGAACCTTCTGCCACTTGCATTGCCGAGAGACCATCGTTGATATTTCTTTGCGCCTGAACTTGGCCGCGAATGATACTTCCCATTTTTTCACTAATGGCAAGTCCAGAGGGATCGGCGGCCGCTTCGTAAATGCGATCACCAGAGGCCAAGCGATGATTTTCAACTTCAATCGTACGACCGACCTGACCCATCCTACGGATGGCGCTTATCGCCTGAATGTTGCTGCCAATACGCATGCCTAATCTTCCCTAAAACATACTAAAGGCCTCGATCCATTGAGGCCTAATCTAGTACATTATCGGTAGGAAAGACTTGCCATGTGAGCGTTTTTTCCTCTTTTACTACAGAGTCTGATCGAGAAAGGAGGTCAAGTATGACCTAAAAACGGTAGGAGAGCCCCAGCTGGATGCGCAAACCGCTCACTGCAAGCGTAGTCTCCGAGCTATTTCCAGTGGTATCTTCAATCTCAAAGCTCGCGCCAGAAGTATAATAATCAAGTAATCCGCGCGCTCCAAAACCATTCGGCAGATAGTATTTTGCTCCAATTCCAAGCGAGAAGAAATTGGATGACCCACTTTGTGTTTCAGAACTCACTGCCGTAGTTGTGTTAACTTCTTGAGTGATATCCACCGTTCCGATACCGGCCGCTAGATTGGCATAAATAATTGGGCGCGAGAAACTAAGCGGCTTATTATAGAAGTGATAACTCCCACTCACCCCAAACTCTGTCCAGTCTTGGCTCGCAATGATAGCCGCTCCAGCACTGGTTGAGCGCTTGTGAATAAAAAGACCAAAAGAAAGATCTCCTAGAAAACTATTGGGAGCGGCAAAGTACTTCTCCACACCAAGAGAGAGCGCCAGGGCCGAGTCCTTGGCGTCGACACCCTCATTATCGCCCTCGGTGTATTCTCCCGAGAGGCTTGAGAGATGGAGCATCCCAAAGACTTCCCACGTTCTTCTGGAATGCGTTCCCGTCACAGTAACCACATTATTCATCGATGAATTTGATTCCATTTGTGATAGTTCATCTTGCTCGTCAGTTGAGAGTTCTTCTCTAGAGTCGAGAACTTCAACTCCACTAGGAATCTGATCCCCGCGAGAAACTCTAATTGTCTCGCTGCCGCTAGCAGCTACTGGTTCGTAGTGAAGAGCTTTTGATGAATCCTCGGTCAATTTAAGCGGAGTTGAAATCTTTAAATTCATCACCTTTTCAGTGACTACAGAATCTGGATCGATTATGCGATAGAAGCTCCAAATACTTCTCGTAGGAGAAGCCTTTACGACAACTCCGCGCGCGATTACTCCAGTTGTGAGAAAGAATTTTGCGTGATCTCCAACCACTAGGCCATCTTCAAGGCCGCGGTTAATGAGAATGGTCTTCTTCGTATTAGAAGTCTTTAAAATGCGCAGAGTAAGCTTTTCATCAATCTCAAGGGCGCTAGCGGTGCTTAAGAGTGTCATCGCGCTTATGAGAGTTACGAGGGCAAAGGCTTTCATCAAAGGCTCCTAGAAGTACATGCTCATCCCCAGATAAAGCCGGGTGTCGGTCACGCTAAAGGAGCCGTCCACCACATCTGAGGGTTCATTTTCAAGTGAATAACTAAGGGGTTCAATTGAGAGTTTTGCATTGATGCCAAAGCCGACGCCGACGGCATTATCAACTTCATCCCCTGAGATAAAGCGATACTTTGTCCCAATCTGAAGGATGGGAAACGCGGTCATGCTATAGCTTAATTTCTGTTCAATATCATAGCTACCAGCATCTGCCTCACCAACTTTTATTCCACTACCAACATAGACAATGACATCACTCACGGTTGTGGGGCGATTATAGACGTAGTAATTAACCATTAACTTGTAGGCGCCCTCTTGGAAAGTTCCATTATTAATAGGTCCGATTTGATAGCGCCCACGGCTCCACTCAAGTGATCCCTCCACACTCCAGCGCAACCAATTCTTAAAGATCCGCGACATGTGGTACTCATAGCCTAGTGAAAAGGCATAAGTTCTGCCGCGATGATTTTGATCATCCTGACTGGTGTGATCAAGCAGTGAAGTTGCTAAGTGCAGAGAAATTTCGTGGGAGTTGAGTTCGTTAATCGCCGTGCGCTGCCTGATGGTCTCAGCACTAATACCCGTGCGTACCACATACTCTCTGAGCTCTTGATCATTCATATCACTTGACCAACGCGGGCCCTCTCTTTTGGCCTTGGCCAGGGCAATTTCAGAAATGGGCTTAGTGCGGGTCTGATTTCTCTTTTCTAGCGAGTCTTGATAAACGTTATTAATAACCACGCGCTTTTGAGTCGATTGAATAACTTCATCACGCTCTTGTTTCCAGTAGAGATCTCCAAGTCCATTTTTAAGAGAGTTGACTTTCTTAGCGACTCCGTCGGCTTGAGAGGCAGTGAGTTTCTCGTTGTAGTCTCTCTTGAGAGCTTTGGCATTTATATGATTTTCAGGAGTAGCAATATTCTTTTTCTGCACTTCCTTCATATAGGTTTCAACGTAATCAAGCCCTGGTGAGGTCGCCCAGTTGTCAAATTGCTTGGCCTCAATTTGGGCAGTCTCATGAGTTTGTGTTGAACCAAGCTCCTCAATGACCTCTTGATCGTCTTCGCTCCCCACCAACTCTTTTGGAATTCCGCGCTTTTCGTCTTCGATATACTTAATCTCGCTCGAGCTCTCGGTGAGAACGACTTGCTTTTGATCGACCTGAACATCTGATCGACCCGGAAGAACATCGTTATTCTTTTCGATAAATACGAGCTTCGCTCCAGGTTTAATAACTGCGGCGTACTGGATTTGCTTTAGATACCAGTAAGATGTTGTCTGCTTCACTTTGACTGCGCGGCCAAAGGCAACGGGAACAAGTTTGGGTGCGTCCGCACTTCCCTGCTGGAGATAGAACTTGGCCACAGTCCCATTTTTTAGACCTTCACTCTCGCCTCTTTCGAGCAAAATGCTGCGACCACTTCCACTTACTTCAAGAACTTGAATTGAGGGTACCTCAAAGGCCCACGACGGCGCCGCCGCGATAAAGAGGGAGATTACGGTAAAAAGGATGGTTTTTGGCTTCCTGCTCAAGTATCCGTCCTACTCTTGCGAGTGATCTTAAAATCCTTTTAAGTTCAAAGGCTTAAAAATATTCTACCACGTCTTGCCGCTACGCCAAGGGGTTAATCCTCTCCCCGTCTCCTTACTTGTGCCGAGGTCCTTGTCGGTGGGCAATAAAAGCGCTATAAAGTCACTCAGAACAATACTTAAGCCCTTAAATTTTCAGGATACAACATGGCGCGCAAGCAGAAGAAGCAGATTTTTAGATACGATTGCACCATCACTGGTGAGACCTTTAAAACCACAAAGAAAGCGCCACACCCAGAAGAACTCATTTGCGTAAAAGCATTCTACGAGCTCAATCCTGAAAAAGATGACCGTCCAGAGGCCATCAAGAAACACCACAGCCTAGAAGAGTCAGCTTACGCTTCATCTATGGATGATGAAGAGCAAAGCGAAGACTAGTTCTTCCCTCACGCCCATATTCACGTTTAAGGAGAAACACTTTGAGTAAGAGAAAAGTTGTTATCATTGGTTCTGGCCCCGCCGGACATACTGCTGCTATCTACGCCGCTCGCGCCAATCTTGAGCCCCTCGTGCTCGAAGGTCACGAGCCGGGCGGTCAGCTCACAACAACGACAGACGTTGAAAACTTCCCAGGCTTTCCCGAGGGAGTGATGGGACCAGACCTTATGATGAAGCTCAAGCAACAGGCGGCGCGCTTTGGAGCTGAGTACATCGCCACTCACGTCAGCAATGTCGACCTAAAAACTCGCCCATTTAAAATCACTTGTGAAAATGGCAGCGAGTACCTGGCCGAATCAATTATTATTTCGACTGGTGCTTCGGCCAAATACCTGGGTCTTCCCAATGAGATGAAGCTCATCGGCAAGGGCGTGAGTGCCTGTGCCACCTGTGATGGTTTCTTCTATCGCGGAAAAGTTGTCCACATTGTTGGCGGCGGAGATACCGCTATGGAAGAGGCAACTTTTCTCACAAAATTTGCCGACAAAGTCACTGTCATTCACAGAAGAGACACCCTTCGCGCTTCAAAGCCGATGCAAGAGCGCGCGATGAATAACCCTAAGATCGACTTTCTTTGGAATACTGGAGTTGAAGAGATCATTGCCGATGACTCTGGCGTCACTGGCATTCGCGTGAAGAATCTTCAAACTGGAGAAGTCACAGAGCGTGCAACTGATGGCTTCTTTCTCGCCATCGGGCACACGCCAAATACTTCTTTTCTTCAAGGCCAAGTGGAGCTTGATGACCACGGCTTTATCAAGACCGCTGGCAAGCACCCCGATACAAACGTGCCCGGCGTCTTTGCCTGTGGCGATGTTCAAGATTCCTACTATCGCCAGGCCATTAGTGCCGCCGGAAGTGGCTGTGAGGCCGCAATTCGCGCTGAGCGCTGGTTAGAAGAAAACGCTCATTAAGACCTTTATAGACCCCGAGCTCCTGCTTCGGGGTCTTCTTAGTCCCGCCTCAAGTTAATTCCCAACTATTCCGATCAGTCTTAAAATTGCCACAGTTTATTTGCGCCTCAAGGCTAAAGTTAAGTCGTTGAATTATCGATACGAACTAAGCTAAGCCATTGTTTATTTATTCAAGCGCCGGTGAGACGCGAGCGAAATCCACCACTGCGACTAAAATAGATAAATAAGTAGATACTGTGCCAGAGGAAAGAATGATCGCGAGAAGCCAAACAACATTACTCAGAACATTGATCATCACTTTTGTGATGAGCGTGGGCTTAATGTTCAGTCTTCGCGCCGAGGCTTTGGTCTGTAGTGCTTATCCAGGCGACGAAATCCGCGCTCAACTCTGTCAAAGTAGTGGCATGGTCTACAACTGTAGTGTGCGCGCTTGTGTGAATAGCTCGCTCAATAGTGAGATCAATGAGTGTTCTGATCCCTCTAAGATGACTATTAACCTGATTAACTCATGTGACGCCAAAATGGCCCGCGTGATTACGGATATTCAAAATCAATCGTGTCCCTCAAATGCAAAGCGAGTGCTTTGTGAAAGCCGTGGAGATGTGTGGAACTGCGCTGTGATGAGCTGTTTAACTCATGAGCAAAATAGCGAGCTCAACTCTACACTTAATCAGTGTAAAGTTAAGACTGATCTCTTTCAAAAACAACAATGTGCCCTTGATAATCAAAGTCGCGTTCAGTCGATGGTAGATGAGTATAATGCCGCAAATCCGGATCCGACTCCAACCCCGACTCCCACTCCAACGGCCACCCCGACTCCAGCACCGACACAAACTCCAACCCCGACTCCAACTGGCACTCCAGGTCCAGTTCCAACAGTTGTCCCAACGGTAGTTCCAACTGTTATTCCAACAGCAGTGCCAACCGTCGTGCCCACAGCGACTCCCACTCCAGTCCCGACGGCAACTCCGACTCCTGCCCCTACTCCGATCCCGTGTGATCAAACTCCTACAGCGCTAGAATGTAGTGCCAGTGGAAAAAAGTGGAGCTGTGAGATTAATTCGTGTGTGAGCTTTCCGCAGTATATCTTCATTCAAAGAGCAAAATATACCTGTGCAGCGAAGCTAACAGAGAGCGAGCGCAATGCATGTAATAACAAGCTCGCTCAAAGTTCATTTAAAGATGTTGCCGCCGGAGAATTCTGTGACGAGCGCGACCCTGAGCTCATAGCTTGTGAAGCAGACAGCTCAAAAGTTTATAACTGTAATATCCCACAGTGTATGCACAAAGCTCAAAACGACAATCTCGCTAGTAACGTTGATGCTTGTTATAAGCTTTCGACCAATTCAAGTGACGACTGTCTTAAGCAGGCCCAAAAACAGGCCATTGAAGAAGAAGCCGCTGGCCTCTACTGCCCTGATAGTGCCGAGAAATCAAAGTGTAGAGTTGAGGGGATGGTGTGGAATTGTAATGTCGGCCAGTGTCTCCCTCCGGATTACAACGCTCAATTTGCTAAGAACACAGCAAGTTGCTATGAAGAATCGACTCAAGAAGAAATCAATACCTGTATTAGTCTCCTAAAAACACAAACAGTGCGCGACCTCGCTGGTGGCGGTCTCTGCCCCGTTAACGATGCCAAGCTCTCTTGTGAATCAACAAGCGGGATGGTTTACAACTGTCAAATTAAACAGTGTCTTCCAAAAGTTTACAACGACTCTCTGACTGATAAAGCAGTGGATTGCTACAACCTCACAAGCGACTCTGAAAAAGAAGCATGTATGAAGGAGCTAGAACTTACCACTGTAAGAGATTTGGCCAGCGGTAAGATCTGTAGTGCAGGTGTTGAAAAGAGAGCTTGTGGCAGCGGAGAGGTCTTTAATTGTAAGCTCAATATGTGTCTATCAGCTAGTTACAATGACGACTTCACTGATAAGGCCGTGGCCTGTTACAATCGTGGCACTGAGCGCGAGCAAACCGCATGTATGACATCCCTAGAAAATCAGACCATCGTCGATGTTGCCAGTGGCACAGCCTGTGTTGTTCCGGCCGCGAAGGAAAAAGAATGTTCTAGTGAAGGAAAGCTCTGGAATTGTCAGATTGGTCTTTGTGTTACAAGTGAATACAACAAAACCTTTACGGCCAGAGTGTCTGCCTGTTATCGCCAGCAAGATCCAGCGCTTAGAGAAAAGTGCTTAACCAATGTACAAGACGCGACAGTTAAAGAAATTGCCTCGGGGGCCCTGTGTACATCAGACCTCGATATCACTCGTCAAAAAGAATGTACGGCAGAGTCAAAGATTTGGAATTGTAATGCAGGAATGTGTCTCACCGCGAGCTACAATGAAATCTTCTCTACAAGAGCGGCCGAGTGTTACTCAGTTGATAAGACAGATGCTCAAAAAGAGAGCTGTATCGCTGAACTCAGACAGACGACCGCCGTGGATATTGCCTCAGGAGCGATGTGTACACCGAAGAGAGGTATTACCTGTGCAAGTGGCACGGTCTACAATTGTATCGTCGATCAGTGTCTTCCTGAAGCCTATAATAATGAATTTGCCCAATCGGCCGCGAAGTGTGAACTTCTTGAAGATACCGTGGCAAAAGATAAATGTAAGGCAGATCTAAAAACTAAAACATCGCGCGACCTCGCCAGTGGCGCCGCCTGCCCAGAAACCGATAAGATTGCCGAGTGTAAGGCGGTTGGACTTGTTTGGAATTGTAATGTGGGCAGATGCTTGAGTACTTCATTTAATGAAGAGTTCACAACAGGTGCTGTCGCCTGTTACGAAAAGACCAATACATCAGATCAAAATTCTTGTATTCAAGATTTGAGAATCGACACCATTCAGAAACTTGCCAAAGGGAGTGACTGTAGTGCCGCGCAGACAACTGTCTGTGGTGTGGGTGAAGTCTATAATTGTAACGTTGGAATGTGTCTACAAAGTTCATATAACGACAAAATCGCCGAACAGGCCGTCACTTGCTATGAAAAAGAGAGTCAGTCTGAGCAGCAACTCTGTCTCGATCAATTAGAAGAGCGCACTATTCGCGAAATCGCAACGGGTGGAGCTTGTGCCGACGCTGCAAAGTCTAGTGAATGTGCTGCTAAAGGCGGACAGGTTTGGAATTGCAATATCAATATGTGTGTGCCACAGAGTTATAATGATGATATCGCCAATCAGACTGTTGCCTGCTATCAAAAAGAAGGTGCCGCTCGCGATACTTGTCTTGCAACACTTCAAGACAGTGTGAAAAAAGATGTGGCCACCGGCAAGCTCTGTATTGAGCCAACAAAACAGAGTGCCTGTAAGAGCGAATCAAAAGTTTATAACTGTCACGTAGATTCATGTCTCTCGGAAGACTTTAATGCTGAACTCTCAGACAAAGTACTCTCTTGTATTGGCAGCGCCAGCGAAGACGCCTGTCTATCGCAGTTAAAGACTGAAACTATCTTCGACTTGGCCAGCGGACAAGACTGTGGTCAGCCAGAAAAGTCTGCTCAGTGTGCTGAAGAAGGTCGCATCTGGAATTGCCAGGTAGGCCAGTGTTTAACGAAAGAATACAATGATATTTTCGCTAACCGCGCAGTTGGTTGTTACGACGGAAAAACGGCCGACGAGACGGCCCAGTGTAAGGATAATCTCAAAGTAAGTACCGCTGAAGATATCGCTGGCGGCATCCTCTGCGACAATTCAGGAAATTCCAGTGCGCAAAGTTGTGAGAGCAGTGGCAAAATCTGGAATTGTAATGCCAAGCTCTGCTTTGATAGCAAGCAAAATGGTGAATTCGCTAAAGAGGCCGCAAAGTGTGAGCTACAAACAACGGAAGCACTTAAGAAGAATTGCCGCGAAATTCTAGAAACTAAGACTCTCTATATCGCCGCCAATAGTTGTGATAGTTCAAGTAACCAAGAGGCTTCTGAGTGTAATGCTAAGCCTGGTAAAATCTGGAACTGCGTGGCCGAGATGTGTCTCTTTCAAGACGACAATAAGTCGCTTGTTGAGATGATCAAAAAGTGTAATAACGAACCTACGAAGGCCGAGCAAGATAAGTGTATGGAAGAAGTCGCGATCATCGTGAAGTCTCCAGAGGAAATCGATAAGCAAATTAAAGATGACATGTTTAAGTTTGATGACAAGGCTTCGCCCATGTATATGGCGACGGCCGCTCTTCCAGCCCTCGCCTGGGGTGGTCTAACGGCACTTGGCAAACCAGGAATTTGTGTGGCCTCAGGGGTAAATATCGCGGCCAGTGTCTACGCAGCAGTTACCATCGCCAACGCCGCCGATGAAGCTGATGAAAAACTCAAAAAGCTCAAAGAAGAATACGACATGTACCAAAAGCTCAAGGAGGAAGAGGGCTTTAGGATTGAAAATCAGATTAGAACGCTGAAATTCTATATGCGCGCACTTAAAACGGCGCAGGAAATTGCAGAAGATATGTCCGCTCAATTTGCCTCAAATAGCTATATGTTCATGGCCGCTGCCGCTATCGGTGCCATCGAAGGAACAATGTTCTGGGATGGTGCTAGAATGGCCTGTGGCCTCACCAACGCCGCCATTGGCGCCGTCGGAGCAGGTCTGTCTCTGGCCGCTAAGGGCAAAGCCGACAAAACCGCCAAAGACATGAAAGATCAGCAGAAAAAACTGCAAGAGATTATTGATATCTATGAAAAGCACTACGGTGGACCAGGGGCCAATCAAATTGATGATGGCGATGGCAGTGCTGGGCGCGCCAATGAGCTCGCCGACAATAATTCATCTGGAACAGTCCAAAAGATTAATGCCGAAAGAATTAAGAGCTCAAAACTCGATGGAGATCTACTAGATATTCCAGCGGGTGAGATTACTGGCACAGAGGCCAAGCCAGCTAGAAATTGCGCCGATAAAGATGGCAATCTCGACAAGGCTTGTAAGTGTCGTGAGACCAAGAGCTGTTTTCAAATCAACACAAAAGACCTGAACTTTGGTCCAAGTACAAACTCAATTAGCAGTGCCATCGGTCTAAGTGAGGCCCTCTCAGACTCAAATAAAGTTATGCGAGGTGAACTATCTGGCTCAGAGATTAATCGCAGTGCCCTTGCTGCCCGTGTGGAGAAGGCTTCAAAAATTAAAGATGACATGATTGCAACTCTCAATGGCAAGCTCAAAGAGAATGGCAAGACACCACTTAATGTAAACGATCAATTCATGAGAAACTTTGTCGCTAAGAATGTTCCAAAGAGTGCATTTGAGACACCCCAAGCTCGTCGTCTGACAAACCTACTCAATGATGCCTCAATGAATGAGTATGCACCCAAAGACAAAGAACTTGCACAGAAGTTAAAAGACGCTGGGTTAGTAAAATCCTTCACGCCAGTTCAAGTTAGCGCGAAACCAAAGCCATCGCTCTTTACTGATGACGACATGGACACTCTTGGTGCCCAGGAATCTGACTCTGTAGCTAGTGAAGAGGGCCAGGATGAAGGCGGATTTGACTATACGGATGGCCAAGTTGTGAAGAAGCCTGAAGTGAGTATCTTTGAACTCTTAAGCCATCGCTATAAAGTTCTCAGAGCAAGCGGTCGCTTCACTCTCAATCAAAAGCAAAAGCAAAAGAAATAAATTGAAAGAATTGACTAGGCGGCTTTAACGGCCGCTTCTGTCTTACTTAGGAGAGCTTCAAGTTCAGAGAGACTCTCTAGTCCTAAGCGCTTCATGGCCAGGACCTGGTCGCCTCTTGCCTGCTCTAAAGCATGAAGTGCACAGAGATGGGCATATTCATTAAGAATGGATTCATCTGTAGATGTATCCCCACTTCTGAGTGTCGCTAGGACTTGCTCGAAGTGAGTGAGTTGAAATTGTTCGTCTTCTAGAAGTCCAAGACGATGGCCATCTTCAAAATTGAGGACTTTAGCATTGAGATTGAGTTCAACCATACGAGAGGCAAAGAGTTTAAGTCCATAAATATTGAGGTCAAAGTCCATATGGCGCACGAAGTGAACCAGGTCCTTAGTCATCTTCTTTGGTCTAATTCCTCGCTGAAGACACTCTCTCTTAACAAAGAAGCCGAGTAATTCAGGAATGTCCTCTCTGCGCTCAGCAAGACCTGGCACATTGATTTCAAGTTCACAGAAGTGGCCAAGATCCAGGCGCGCAAACTTTCGGCAGAGATCTTTAAAGCTTAGCTGAGAAGTCGTAATCACTCGCCACTGGTTTGAAAGCTTTTTAAGATTAGAATTGAGAGAGTTCAAGGTCTCACTAGAGATCAGCGAGAGTTCTCTTAGTACAAGCGTCCCCTCTCCTTTTTGAGCTAGAGCTTGGAAATATTCCTCAAGACTCTCAGCTGAGTGATTTTGACCTAGATCGAGGATCTTAAACTCTCCGCCAGCACTTGTAGACTCTGAGTGAATCACTTTTGCTAGCAATGTCTTTCCCACTCCGAAGTCGCCCGTTACAAAGACGCGACTGTGATTGAACTTTGCCTTAGAGACCATATCGCGCAACTCACCCATGGCCACAGATGGTCCGATCATGACGAATTTTCTTGGCGCCTTAGGTTGAAGAAATCTCACCGACTCCTCGTGAAGCCCACACTCAGGACGATCGTAGACGTGGCCTAAGAGTTGAGAGAGAACCTCGACTCCACGCTGAGCTTCTGGGGCCAACTCTCTTGGAGAGGGAGTCACTTTTAACGAGCCCAGGAGGCGTCCATCAAGATCGCGAACGACAAAGCGACTCGCAACTCCAGCTTCGAACTCAACACTGTTAAAGCCATAGCGAAGTTTAGTGGCCTCTATCAATGCGGTATCGAGTCCAGGTAAATCTTTATAGCCAGAGAACTCCTCAAGCATCTGAATTACTGCTGGATAGAGATCTCCGGTTTGAAGTCCTGCTGCACTCTCTTCAGATTTAAGTAGATTAATTAGCTGGCCCTTAAGTCTCTTGCCAGTAAATGAATGGATGAAAGATTCTAGAAATTTGGCCGACATTGCGCGCTCACTAAAGTCAAACTCCACTGCTAGAGAGTAAGTCTGATTAGTGTGGGCCTCGATGCGAACAAGCTTTCCAGGTAGGGTAAAGAGTGAATTTTTAAACTCTATGTGAACGATCACGCTATCAAGTTTTGGAACCTTCACGCTGGATTTTATCGCCAGTCCACTTAGGCTCATGTTATCAACTTTGAGCACACCACTATCAAACATCACCTGCGAGCCTTTGCTCTGCCCTTCGATTTTCACGCGAATCTTATCCGACTCACTTACGGGAATTCGAAAGCTGCGAAAGTGTCTTAGTGAAAAGGTCTGGTTACTCATGGTTTGATTCCTCGGCTCAAAGCTCTACCCCACTCCTATCGGTCTAAAAGCCCAATTTTTTTAGTTTTTACTAGCAAATTATCCCCTATATTTTTTCTTCAATTTGCCGATAAGAAGTTGATTTACTTGCAAGGAACTCAATCATGGCAACGGGACTCACTAGCTATAAAATCTATCGCTCTTTCCGCCTGGAAATTCCGCCAGTTGACCCTATTACTTTTGAAATTACTGCTCCTACAAATCTGGCCATTATGCCCAGGGATCTAAACCTAAGTGGTCTCTCCTTTTATTCTGAGGCGAGCTTTAGAACCCACCAGGAAATTGAGCTCACTCTTGGTCATATCAGCTGGTTTTTAAAGAAAACTATAAAGATCAAGGGCTTTATTGTTCGCAAATTTGCTCACCCAGATAATCCCAAAATGGTGGGGCATGGGGTAATGATTGCGAAAGATGACAGAGAAAAGCTATCAGAGTTTATTGAGAGCTATATTAATAGCTTTAGCACTAAGAGATTAAAGCAATACCTCACCGATTCTACCCTTGCTGAAAAAAGTTACTCCATGGCCGATGCCTTAGAGGTCTACTCGCTCTATCTCTCGTTAATTAGTGATCTCTCTGAAAGTGTTCACCTCTCACTTGAAGAAAAACTCTCCCTAATGAGAGAGGCGCTCAAGAGTAAGGGGATGGTTGTCTATCTCTACGATTCAGAGACAAAGTCGCTCACGCCTGAGAACTGGATCGGAGACATTGAAAGACCAAATAGCATGTACTACCAAGAGGGACTTCCCGGCATGACACTTGGGAGTGGTGAAACTTTCAATTTTACTTCAACCTTTAATAAAGTGAACGCCCATCTCTTTCAAAATATGCCAAAAGTGGTGAGTTGCCTCTCAACTCCCATCTATAATCACAAGAAAGAGGCCATTGGTGTACTTCAGGCCGTAAACAAAGAGAGCTCCCCTGAGTTTGGACCTTCAGACGAGGCGGCCATTTCTCTCTTTGCTCGCGTCATCGAACAACTCTATCCAAATAGAATAGGTGTAAAAAAGTGTGAACTCACTCACCTCCTTCCCGGTGGGTCAAAATTTATCGTGGCCGCTAGGGAAGCTGCATTTAAGCTTAAAGAAACCCCACGCCCAACTATCATCACGGGTGAGAAAGGTCTTTCAAAGACCGCCCTTGCCAAGTGGATGCATCACAATGGTCAATTCTCTCAATATGAACTCGTCTATCTTGAAGGTGATCAAAAAGAGGCCATTTCAATCCTCTCTCAGATCGTCTCTTCGCGCGCCCGAGCGACCATTGTGTGGAAGGATCTTCTCTTAGCGAGTAAAGAGTTCCAAACTAAAGCCTACGCCCTTTTGCGCGATCATCTTGGAAAGTGTATTTTTATTGAGCGCACTCTGCCCTCGCCAAGTCTCACTCACTGGGACGCACCCCTCGTCCACTTTATGACGAGAAGTCACATTCACCTTCCGCCTCTTCGAGGAAGAAGTGAGGATATCCTTCCCAATGCCAATCAACTCCTGCTGGAGTTGTGCCTAAAAAACTCGATGCCCATTAAAATCTTTTCAAAAGATTCTATTGAGCGACTTGCCGATGCACCTCTGACTGGAAATTTGGCCGAGCTGCGCGAGTACATAATGAAAGACTTTAATGCTCAACTAAATGATCCCGTGATCGACCTTCTCTCCCTGGCCAAGGCGCCAGCGAGTCCCGAGATATTAAGTCAGGCGTTGGTGCTCGCCTCTGATACGACATTGCCACTTTCTAAGCGCATGTCGCTTTTAAAGCTGGCGCTTTCGCGAAGTGAACGCGGAGTGAGAAAAGTAAGCTAACTCTTTCGATCCATTCCTAACTGGCCTATACTACTAGAAGATAATTTTACTCTCTTTGGTAAGAGTCTCTTCTTGGAGTTTATATGAAGTCCAGTCTGTATTTTAAGTCCCTCGCCTTAATTGCTCTCACAGCTTCCCTATCACATAGCACTGTCATGGCAGCTTGCAAGATGGAGGGCTCTGCCATTATGAAAAAGCAAGAAGAACTTCACCGAGTGGACTATGAATATATGGACCAAGTACTCACGCTCAAAGACCTCAAAGCGAATGTGGCCGAAGAGCCTCGCGCACTCAAGCGCTATAAAAAAGATGTGGGAGGAGAAGATAAGTCATTTATTGCCTATCTCTCGCCCGCAGATATCAAGGGAACTGCTCTTTTGACTTGGAAGAATAACGAGCGCGAAGATGATCAGTGGCTCTATATACCAGCGCTCAGAAAGGATCAGAGAATTGCAGGTGGTGAAAAGAAAAAATACTTCATGGGAACTGACTTTACCTATGCTGACCTTGAATCAGAAAATCTCTCTGACTTTAACTATAAATGCCTTGAAGAGAAGTCCTGTGGAGGCAAGTACACTTGCTTTATCGTTGAAGCAACGCCTAAGAGTAGCGACATTGAAAATCGCACTGGCTATTCTAAGAGGGTGTTAGAAGTAGATAACCAAAAGTTTGTCAGCCGCAAAGTAGACTTCTACAACACAAAGGGCGAGCTTCTTAAAACTCTCACAAACACGCGCTGGAAAAAAGTGAGTGACGCCGGAGCTCAGAGGGCCCTCAAGTCTACGATGACTCGCCCTGGAGAGCATGAAACCTTGGTTGAAATCAAAGAAGTGAAGGTCAATAATAAAATCGACGACGTCGTCTTCACTCAGCGCTACTACCTAAAAGGACTTCACCTCCAGTAACAGATAAGAATGCGAGTTAGCCTACTCCTAGTTTTTCTCATCCACGCGAGTTGTCTCTTTGGGAGTACTCTCTTTGACTTTCAACGCCTAGAGGTCGAGCGCGTGCGCGGCGATCTCTACGCATTCTCAACAACTAAGAAGCAACCCCAAAAATTAAAGGCAAGGGATGAATTGGGAGCAGGTATTTTGCTCGCCACTGGTAGCGGGGCCATCGCCGTCATTGACGTTCCGGGCCCTTCTAAACTCTACCTCGGTGAGCACACCAGGCTCTACCTAAGAGGTGCCAGTAGCAACGGTCTTTGGGTCATTTCACTACTCAAGGGCAAAATCATTGTTAAACCGGATGCAGGATCCAATCAGCGCCCGCCCAACGTAATCTCAACCATTAGAAATGCTAAAGAGGGCTTTCTAGGAACCGACTATCTGCTAGAATTTAACCCCCATCGCCAAGTTCTTATCGCCCGCTCAGCTCCAGTGAAGCGGGTTAAAATTCCCCAATTGCAAAACACAAAATCGGGTGAGCAAAAAGTTGCCGCGACAACTTCAACTTCGCAAGACGACATCGAAGAGGATATCGAAGAAGACGTTGAAGAAGATGTCGACGTCGAAGAAGACATTGAAGACGCACCAGTTGCGGCCAGAACTAAAACTCCTAAAATATCAAGAGAGGAGCTCGCGCCTGTGAGTGTGGCAGAACTCTTGGCCCTCGGTGCTCCAAGCATGAGTGCAGAGCAAGAAGATCTCAAGGCACTTGAGTCAGTTGATGTGGAGTATGATTCTAACTTCTCTCTCGATCAGGCGCTCAGTGCTCGCTACTCTAATTTTCCAAAGACGAGCAAGGAAGAACTCAATAACCTTGATAGTCATATGTTCGACTTTAAGTACAATTGGAAATCTCGCTATCAGCGAGGTAACTCCGGTTTCATCTTTAATGGCTGGATAGAAAATGGCTCTGAGGATCAGCTCTATACAAGTAGCCTAGGACTTTTTGATAATAAAGAAACTCGCCGCCCGATCTTTACTGCCAACGAACTCTACTACTCTTATAGCCACGATAAGTTTGACTTCTCCTTTGGGAAAAAAGTTATTAAGAATGGCTTTGGCATCATCTTTTCACCCATTGATGATGTCACTCCTAAGGATATCTATGACCCCTTTGATAAGAGGGATCTGGGCAATTGGACCGTTCAAGGCGACTTCTACTTTGACAATATCACGATCACTGCGGCCCTCATTCCATTCTTTAGGCCCAATCGTCAATTGCCAACTCCTGTCTTGAGTCCCTTAAATGAAGGAGCGGACAAAGAGCTAAATTTCCCAACTTCCACAATTCCATCGACTTCACTTAGCAATTACCTTCTTCGCGCTAAAACAACTCAAGGAGGATGGGACTTGATGGCCGGTATTTTTAGTGGCTATTCAACCTATCACGCTAAGACTCTCATCCTAAGTCGAGACGCCCTCTCATTTCCCTTTCCTCCCAGAGACGACATTATTATTAACCTAGATTCAAATGACTTTTATCCCAAGGTAAACACTGTTTTTGCAGGCTTTAGCACTACCGTCGGGGCAAGTGTGGTCTACGGCGATCTCAAGATGCAGTCGCCAGAAAAAGAGGAAGAGGACTCTAGTTTTTACTCTGGTCTTGTCGGGCTTAATAGAAAGTTTAACTGGCTCTCTGGCCTCTTGGGTATTAATGACGTCAACTTCTACATCGAGTACTCGCGCACCATCTACCGCGAACTAAGAGAGGTCTCTAGTAAGAGTATTAACGACGCTATTGAGCGTGCCAAAGATGGAATCCTCGTCCAGCCCTACACCGACTCTCTCTTTGGCTTTGATACGCTCTCGCCGCGCTACTTTAATAACACTCTCATCTTTAAGACAATCTTCAACATCAACGATGATCTCGATCTGGGCCTTGCCGCTAATATAGACTTTGACCCTCGTGAAAATTCAGTCACTAAATTTAATGCCTTTACTTATGTCTACCAAATCAGTCTGGATTATAAACTCTATAAGAATTTAAAACTAACAACTACTTACGACGTCAGAACAGAACTCAAAAAAGAGTATAAATCCAGCTACCTCGAAGACATCTCAAGTGATAACAACAGCTCTATTTGCTACGCTCTAGGCAAGAAGGCCAAGTGTGACTTGCAACGCCTGACCTTCAAACTCGAGTATCCTTTCTAAGATTGACGAAGCTAAAAAGACTTGAAATAGTTTAGAGGTGCTTGCAAGGATAGCGAGCATAACGATTAGGACTCTAACTCCAAGGATGGAATGTCTATGTCAATGCTAGGTGCTCTTAACAAGTTTCTCTTCAACTACAACACTCTAGATGTTCACCTGGTCCCACCCACTCGCTCACTAGTCGTCACCCTCAACAGACCCAAAGTAAAGAATGCCATTAACAATGAAATGATCTTTGAGCTTGAAACTCTCTCTGCATGGTTAATGGAGCACACAGAAGTTCACAGCGTTCTCTTTAAAGGAAGAGGTGGATTTCTCTCCACTGGCTTTGATCTAGAGGAAGTAAAAAATCTAGACATTGAAAGCTTGCAAAAGCTCATCATTCGCTTTCAAAAAATCGCTCATAGCATGTTTGATCTGCCACAAACTCTCATTTTTGATTTTGGAGCGGGAGCTAGCGGCGCCGGGATTGAGCTGGCCAGTGCCGCTGACATAAGACTCTGCACTCCGGAAGCTAAATTTACTTTTAACCAATTAGAAAACGCCCTACCAGTAAACATGGGTCTTCTCTCAACGGTAATGGAGAAGTCTCTTCTTCGCTACGCCACACTCTCAGGCATTTCGCTGAGTGCTCGCGAGTTCGTCTCTAGTGGATTTGTCCATGAAGTGAGCACACGCCCTGAGAAGTTTATGAAATCGATTGCTAAGCAATCCCCAGTGGCAAGAATACAGGCGAAAAAGGCCCTGCACGAATCAATCCGCCCCGCCCTCGAACGCGCCCGTGCCTATGACAAATCAACTGCTCTAGGCGCCATTGAAACTCTCGACTTTCAAAAACAACAGTCTAGCGCTTACATCAAGGCGCGCGACTTTGCTGAAATGATCAGTAACGCTAAAACACAAAGGCAACAAGAAGCTTAGTATTCTCAGATGGCCTTAAGTAGCAAGAGTTGAATTGATTCTTGGCAATCAGATGGAGCTTGAGGCATAAACCTTTGCAGCACGCGAGTTTTAATATCACTTATCTTCGTCGACTGAAGTTCACTCGCCTTAACTCGTGAGTGAAGATATTCAAAATCAATGGGTTCATCCCCCCTTGGAAGCGAATCTTTTAAGATCTCACCTACCACAGGAAGTTTTAAGCGTGAACTCAACCACTGGCCGTATGAATTTGGACGGTACTTAGGGTCCGTCTTAAGAGCGAGGGCCTGAGACCAACTCTCCATATTTTCAAAAGTATCACCAAGCCATATAAAATTCGCTCGCTGGTTGTCTGCCAGGGCAAAATTCGCATTGTCTTCAATAATCACGATGCGACCGAGATCGGGGTTGATCAGGCGCAAGTCCTTTTTATAGCGCTCACTAAAGCGCGCCTCAGGCGATACTTGGGCACTCAAATCGGTGAGATCATTGCGACTAAAAACCTTATAAGCAATCTCTAGAGCGCTGCGATTGTTAATTTGAATTTGCGAGAGAACCGCTTGATTGCGTTCAATCCCTCCACCACTAAAGAATGAAATGCGAATATTGTCTCGCTCAAGAAGTTCTGCAATTAATTCACGCGCTCCTGGGGCCAGTCGATAGGTCTCCTCTTCAAAGCGAAGAAGTTCTTCACTAGGGATGGCCTCAGTATTTTTCACTTGGGCAATGAGGGTCCAGTCGAGATCAAAGACAATATCCAAAGGAAGAGTTGAATTAGCGGGCGTGCGATATCTTGTCCCGAACTGACAGGAGCTCAAAAAGACGAGTAAATAAATCAGAAATAGAGAGCGCGCTTTCACGCTACTCTCTTCGGAGAGACGGCCTTAAAACCTAAAGATAGGTCTAATTTCGTGGGGTTCCAGCGCCTTTTTCGCCCGCGCAAGATCTGGGGTGAGCCCAAGGAGAAATCCTCCCCCACCAGCTCCACAGAGTTTAAGTGTGAAAGTCTTACTTTCTAGGCCCTCACGCCAAAGATCGCGAAAGAGATTGGGGATCATGGGTGTGAGATGCTGCCACTGAAAGAGTGAGAGCGATTTAAAACTCAGAGAGAGATCTTCAATTCTGCCCTCGAGAAAATTTTCAATACACTCATTGGTAATTGAGCCGAGCTCACCTTCACACAGACTCTTGAAGTCTTCAGAGCGACACTTTTCTAAAAATAAATTCACCAAAGGCTCTGTTCTGCGAGCTCGTCCAGTATTTAGAAGAAAGAGTGCGCCCTCGCCTTCATTATATTCAGGTATTTCAACTACTCCCAGTTCACTGGCATTCTTAACCAAGATAGGGCGATTGAGATAACTGATCAGAGGGTCTACCCCACTAGAGGAACCATGAAAGTGAGATTCCATTAAACTAAAGTAGGTTTTTAGCTCTTGAATATCTTCACCGCTCACTCCGGCCAGGCGATTGGAGCGTGCGTAGCGATCAAAGAGAGCGGCGCAAAGGGCGCCTGAGCTTCCCACCCCATAACCTTGGGGAATAGATGAATCAAACATTAGTCCCTGGCCGACATCGAAATCAAAGCTATCGACATCAAATTCAAAAGGAAGCTTTGACTTCTCTTTTAGCCTTAAGAGGTATTTTGCGAAGGCCTTAAGCTCTGAATCGACATTCTTAGTATTTCCCTTGGGAAAACTAAGCACCCCCTCAAAGAGTGGTGAGGGAATAGTGAGGGCCATGGAGCCTAGAATGACAGAGTATTCACCAAAGAGAATAATCTTTGATCCAAAGCGGTTGAGAGTATCAGGTGAAGTATCAGGGTTGCTCATTAGTTCTCGCCTTGCGAAAGTAGAAGGCTCCCCTTACCTGCTACATCTTGAATCACTCGTGCCTTAGCTTCATTAGCCCCAATCCATTGGGAGACGAAGTCGCTTACTAATTGGGCATCCTGGGCCGAGTGAATCACATGAATATTTGGTCCGGCGTCAAGTGTGAAAGCTGCTTGGGCCCCACTTACTGCGCGCCACTTTCTAAATTTTATAATGAAGTCCAGAGTTGCTGGTTTCATCAATGTATAACTAGGAATTCCCGTCATCATCAGAGCGTGCAACTCCATTGCCTCGCGCTCAACAACTTCGATGAATGAATTCCAGTCGCCAATTTCAAGAGAAGTTAAAAGCTTTTCAAGATTCTCTCTTGCAACTTCAAATCGTCTCTTGGCATAGGGATGAGTCTCCATGAGCGCGTGGCCGGCCGTACTTGAGACTTCCTTCTCTTCATCACTCACAACCACAATGGTGTCTCTGAGAGAGAGAAAAGTAGGATCGACATTCTTTACAGCAACGGCGTACTCATCACTACTACCCTGCAATAATTTAGTCGCGCCCCAGAGGCTCAAACCATCAAGCACACTTCTAGCAGCACTGCCACTTCCAATGCGAGCGTAATGGCTAATAATATTGCGATCGCTCACACCAATGGCCTCAAGGTAACCCATGGCAAGTGAGGAAAGAGCAGATGCGCTACTTGCAATACCGGCACCATGGGGAAAGGTATTGCGAGAATCAATTTTAAAAGAATACTTTAAAAGTTCTGGATAATCGCGAGCTATGCGTTTGTGAAGTTTTATTGCTTTAGAATCGAAGCCTACTTTCTTGGCCCCTTCTAGTGTGAAATCAACGCTGCCAGGATTGTCACTCCCAAGATTGAAGCAGCACTCAGTATAACAATGTGAGAGAGTTAAACTCAAAGACGGGTTGCATGGGAGTTGCTCACCGTGCTTACCCCAGTATTTAATGAGAGCGATATTTGAGGCCGAACGGACGCGATATGACCTAGTGAAGTTTTCCATGTAACCCTTCTGCAAATGTTGGCAGAACACTTGGGGTGGCACAAATGAGATCACGATAGGTAATAAAAACGCTATGACCCTTATTCTTAAAGTAATTGCGAGTCTCTTCAATAGAGCGATCGCTAGTGGCGAGAACGAAGTCACCACCCCATGCTCCCAGAGACTTAACTTCGCCCCAAAAATCACTAAAGTGAAGATCTTTGGCGCGCTCAAGCTTCAGGGCCGATGAGACAATCTCTTCGTGGGCCACAAGAGCAGCGTTAAAGTCGCTAAGTGAGTTGGCATTGAGCATGCTCTCAGTAAGTTTTGAAATCTGCTCGGCGAGCTTAGAGCGCTCTGCTGCAGGAACCTTATCTTGATAGTGAGCAATGCCCGCTCGCGAGTCTTGCTTCTTACCGAGGTAGATAAAATAGAGGTTATCTTTAAAGCTTGGATCAAACGTCACGGGGCCCCAATTAGGACCACTTGAACCTTTGCGATATGTAATTGGCCCATCACTCTGAGCGCAGGCAATGTCATAGCCACTACCACCGTAGGTCTTAAATGAGAGTTCAAAAGCACTCACATAGGCCCACTGGGCAACGTTATAAATGAGTGAAGAAGAGGAGCCAAGTCCCCAAGACAGTGGAAAGCCAAGTCTTGTCTCAACCTGCACATCAACATCATCTCTTAGAAAGTGGGTATTTTGAGAGCGGGCAGACTTTAAAACTTTTTGCAAGAAGAGCCTATCGGGAGTCACGTCAGCGTCTAAACAATTAAAGTGCCAAAACTCATAGGTCGCCTCAAACCAGAGGTCGCCATTTAAATCAAAACTCTTCCAAGTCAACTTAGGAGAAAAGCTCGGTGAGTATTTTACCGAGAGTGACTGGCCAACTTTTGTTGGAAGCGCCAGCGCCTGAGCGCCGTCGAGTACGAAGTACTCTCCGCTAAGGAGAAGTTTTCCATGACCAAAAAAATACTGGTCCTTATCTTCAAAGTTTGTGTGCCTTTGAATCGGCAGCACTTTATTTGAGCGAATATCGATGCTATGTCCTTGCGCCATTTTATCCTCTAACTCCATCATGTCTAACTTAAGCTCATCCCTCTCACTTCGGAGAGGAAATCTCTGACGCCTTTAAATGAAATCACTTCATTTTGAAAAGCGTTCACGGCCTTTTCACGTTCAAGGTCAGTGGCCTCAAAGTGATTGAGAATATTCATGAGATGCATTTTCATGTGGCCCTTCTGAATTCCAGAAGTCACAAGCGAGCGAACAGCGGCAAAGTTTTGTGCAAGACCTGTCGCTGCGATCACCTCCATCAATTCCTTGGCGCCAGGACGACCTAGCAGATCAAGGCTGAATTTTGCCATAGGGTGAAGTGAAGTAAGACCTCCCACAGAGCCTACTGCGAGGGGGACTTCCAGTTCAAAGAAGAAAGTATCTTTCTCATCAATCCAAGCGCGAGAGAGCGAGCGATAAACGCCATCTCTGGCGGCATAAGTGTGTCCAGCTGCAGAAGTTGCCCTAAAGTCATTGCCGGTTGCAAGCACAACGGCATCGATACCATTGTAGATGCCTTTATTGTGAGTCGTTGCGCGGTAGGGATCGTTGCGAGCAATATTAACAGCGCGGACAAATTTGCGGGCAAATTGCTCAGCGCTCATCCCTAGTCCATTGTCGGCCAGTTCAGCTACGGGAGCACTCACCCACGCGCGAACCACGCAATCAGGGGTGTAATTTGAAAGAATGGCCATAACCACTTCTAGACCTCTCTCACTCTCAGCGAGTTCACTGTCAGTGAGGGCGCGAGCAGTAAGAAATTTTCCAATCGCTTCAAGTACCGAGTTAATGAAGTTCGCGCCCATGGCATCGCGAGTGTCAAATGAGGCGAAGACTTGATAGAGACCTGGCTCAATACTGGACTTGTCGAGTAACTCTAGCTTAGTGAGCCCGCCACCACGCTTTTCCATATTGGAGAGGATCGGTGCGAGTTCTGCCAAGAGATCTTTTTGTTGGCGAATAAAAAACGCTTTAAATCTTTCAAAGCTGCCGTTAAAGACCAGGTGAACCTGGCCAATTTTAGTCATCTCTTTAACTTCACAGTGGAAACCACCGCGGGTGCGCCAAAACTTAGCCGCCTTTGAAGCTGCGGCCACCACAGAAGACTCTTCAATCACCATCGGCACACAGTAGCTCTTGCCGTTGATTACGAGCCCGGGCAACACACCGTAGGGAGCGTAGAAGTTGGTGATCGTATTTTCTGAGAATTCATCAAAGGTGCGCTGAGCTTTCTCATCGTGATGCCAGAAGCTACTAATCAATTCTTTTGTGCGCTCAAAGCTCTCACCACCAAGATCTAGGTAGTCTTTGAGAAGGACGTCGATTTTTTCGAGTTTTGAGAGTTTGGAAAATCCATTTGTGAGTGTCACCTGTTTTCCTCCCGCGGGGCAAAGAACTCGCGCCCCATGGCCAGAGCTTCGCCCCAGCTAATAATATATTCAGAAAGACTCTCTTCGCCCTTTCCTGCTTGTTCAAGAAATGGCATCGCCAGTCCAAGCACGCTTGTCTTTGGCGCCTGCGCCAGGAGACTCGCACCCTCAAGACTGCTGCGAATGCCGCCTGAAATAATCAAGGCGGGAAGGGTTCTGTTCTTAGAAATTTGAAGCAAGTTAGTTAGCATCTCTCCTGCACTATGTCCAACCTGACAGAAGTCATCCATATGCTCTGGAGTGCCCGCTCGGCGCAGGACTTCGAGGCGAGAAAAGTTAGTGCCCCCTAGGGCGCCAAACTCAATGCCGGCGACCTCGAGTTCACAAAGGGCCTGCAGGCTACGAGGCCCCATGCCCTGTCCCACCTCTTTGACGATCACTGGAAAAGTCGCTTGGGGCAGATATTCTTTGAGCACTTCAAAGCTCGCGCGCTGAAAGCGATCGCCCTCGGGCTGAAACCACTCTTGGAGTGGGTTAAGGTGAATGATTAGTCCGTCTGCCGCTAGGGCCCGCACCAATTCATCAAGGCGAGAGAGCTCACCTTTGCGGGCGAGTTCATCCAGCTGGGCAATCCCAATATTGGCAAAGAAGGGAACTTCACTGCCTAGAATCGGGCGAAGATTAAAGTCCTCAAAGAACTCATCGCTCTCAAGTACTGAGCGACAAGAGCCAAGTCCCATTCCAAGGCCATGCCTGGCACAGCCCGCGGCCAGGACGCGGTTGAGTTTGCCGGCCGCTCCAGTTCCTCCGGTCATTGAGGAAACCCAGAGGGGAAGTCTCATGGTCTTGCCGAGAAAATCTATAGTTTGATAGATTTCACTGGGAGCGCGGTGGCGCCCAAAGAGAGGTTCGTAGTCTAGTGAGATAGATTTAGTTGGGCCCGCGACCTGGGCTTTTTTGGCCAGTTCAAGATGATCACTTTTGCGATCAGCTAGCGCATGTGGGTCTTCACGGGTGGTCATGGCCTTTGATACCACGCGTGGAGCTAGAGGTCATTTAAATAATAGGCGCTAAGCCCTTAAATTACCGAGACAAAATCAGCACAAACTCTCTTTTTTGCCCCTTGTGACGCTTAGCAAGGTCTGAGAGGCGCCCGCGGCTCAACTCCTGGCTTGGCATACACAGATCCAGGGCGAGAAAGGCTTCGCCCTTCCATACACTTTCAAGTTCCTCAAGCAGTCTGGTCAATCGGTAGGGAGTCTCCATTAAGACGATAGTGCCCTTATACTTTGAAAGCTCGCCCATAGCGCGGCGGCGCTCGCCCTTTTCTACAGGTAAAAATCCCTTAAAAAGAAATTCATCATGACTAAAGCCTGAGAGGGCAAGGGCGAGAAGCGTAGAATTGGGAAAGGGTGTCGAGGTCACTTCCAAACCATCTCGGTGGCAGGCATCAACAAGGTGGCGTCCGGGATCGCAGAATGCCGGAAGACCACCATCACTCATCAAATAGACATCACAGCCCATGTACATGCGCTCAAGCAAGCTCGCTCGCAACTCCTCACGGGTGTGTTCGTTATAGAGAACAAAGTCATCCACTACATCGCGTGGAAGCCCCCATGAGAGCCAGCGAGCGCGGCCAGGCTTGAGGTCTTCAATTGCAAAGACTGAAGTCTCTCTCCTATCTGTTGCCGCTTTTAAGAGCATGGCATGAGCGCAAGCTTCTAGGGGCGTTTGATCGTCGATAGGCGTTGGCACGAGGATGAGTCTTCCCGTCACATTATTCTCCTTGGGTGCGATCTTTGCGGTAGGAATATAGATCGAGTCCGGAAGGTAGCAGAACATTGCCCAATTTGAAACTCAGATAGGCCAGAGGAAAGGCACAAATGAGATCAATGGTGTAGTGATAGCGAATGGCCAGGGTGGCGCAGGCAATGCTAAAGGTTACCAGGGCCATAAAAAAGCGATGGGAGTGATTAATTTTAAAGAGCCAAATGCAAACGAGTACCGAAATGCCAAAGTGGCCAGAGGGAAAGCAATCGATATAGGTGGTTTGCCCAGTGTGAACCATATTCCAGAGGTGCTCGCCCCAGGCTGAAAATGGCAGAGGTGCCGTAAAAAATTCCTTTAAGTAGTACTGCGGCCCCTCGACGGGAACCGTGAGATAAAAGAGATAATTGAGACAGAAAAAAACGATGACAGAGGCTTGAAAGCGCCCCAATCGGTAGTGCAGATGAGAGGGCAATTGACGGTAGTAGAGAATAGCGCCGTACCAGGGAATGAGGTAGTAGGACATATAACTAGTCATCATTAAGTCATAAATAAAAGTACCCACTAGTCCGGTGGGACGAAGCACAGATTCAAAGACCGAGGCAATAGGCGATGAATAGAGCCACAGGTCGATGCCAGAAAAGAACGGGTCATAGCGCGTGAGCATTCCACTGGCCCGGTCCATTTCGCCCACGAGAAAGTAATTGAGGGAGATAGTGATCGTTAGAGGTAGGACGTTTAAAACCAACTTGGTGGTATCGCTAAAGCGCACAAACTTCTGCCTCAAGAAGTAAAAGATCATAGCAAAGACGACGGGATAGAGAGCAAGCAGCTGAAAGCCACCAAAGAAGATTCCACTCAAAAAAAAGAGAAAGACATTGTAGAAGCTAATAAAGAGCGTCAGTCGACCTAGGCCGAAGTCCCCTCTAAAATTATCCCATGCCTGTTGAATGCGATATTCAAACATAGGCCCTATTGTGCCATAGACAAAGGGGCTTTGGCCCCCTAAGATGCGACCCTATGCTTAAAACTTGGACCGATTCCCCTACTCACACATTCTTTGCCACAACGCCCCCAGGGCTAGAGAGTCTTTGTTTAAAAGAATTAGAAGAGATGGGTCTAGAGATCGCTCCTCCCAAAGTCTTTCACGGCGGGATTGAATTTGAAGCACCACGTGAGCTTCTACCCAAAATTATTCGACACCTTAAAATTCCAACCCACCTACTCTGGAGACTAGGTAGTTTTCGCGTGAGAGATTTTCCCAAACTCTACTCCAAAGTGAAGTCCATTAGCTGGGCACACTTTATTGTCAGCGAAGAAATCAATATTAAAGTAAGCGCGACTAATTCAAGACTCATGCACAGTGGTCGCATTGAAAAGACTCTAAGAGACGCCCTTAAAACATCTCTGGCCGCGCGCGCACCCAAGAAAGATCTCATAAAGCGCTATGAAAGCCTGGCCCCGGAATCAAGGCCTACTCTCTACGCAAGACTAGACAATGACACCCTCTCTCTCTCCCTCGATCTCGCAGGAGAGAATCTTCACCGCAGAAGTGGAGCAGCTAAGAAACACATTGGAGCTGCTCCGTTAAGAGAAAACCTCGCCCACGCTTGTCTCATGATTGCCTGTGATGAATTAAGAGAGCGAGGAGAACTTCCCCACGAACTCTGTCTATGGGACCCATTCTGTGGCAGTGGTACAATTTTAAGTGAATCACTCTCATGGCGCGCACCAAGTGATGCCAGAGAGTACGCACTGGATATTTTTGAACCGAGTGTTCAAAAAGGCGATAGTGACGATCACTCTCTCTTTAAATCTCATCTTGGGAGTGATCTAGACGCTAAAATCATAGCGGCGGCCAAGAAGAACCTCAGTCACTATGACCAGAGTAAGATCACTTTAAAAAACGAAGAGGTTAAAGTCGCTATCGCTCCTGATACTCGCTTTGTCATCGTCACCAACCCTCCCTATGGAGAGAGAATTAAGAGCACAAATGGACTCAGCTCTCTCTATGAGAAGTGGCCTGAGTTTGAAAATTGCTTGGGTCTATATGTGCTCGTCCCCCATCATCTGGCACCTAAGAGTGCCACCGCACTCATAAAATTCTCTCACGGAGGAATTAGTGTTGGGCTCTATAAATTATGAGTGCCCCCTGCCCTTTATGTGAGAGTGAAGAGACCATCGTCTTTTATCAAAAAGAATTGAGACAATTTAGAAGCTGTAAGAGTTGCAAATTAATCTTCGTTCCAAAAGAATTCCAGCTTGGACCCAAAGAAGAGCACGCACACTACCTCACCCATAATAACGACCCAAATGATCAGGGCTACCGCAGGCATTTAGGAAAGCTCACCACACCACTACTGAGGAAATTAACAAAAGCAAGTACTGGTCTAGATTTTGGCAGTGGCCCAGGACCTACACTCTCTCTCATCATGACAGAGAGTGGACACACTTGTGTTAACTATGACGCATATTTCTGCCCAGAAGAGCAGAGGCTTCAAACTAACTACGACTTTATTGCAATGACTGAAGTGATTGAGCACCTCAGTGCCCCCGCTGAAGTGATCACCCAGTTAAAAGACCTTCTTCGTCCAAAGGGAGTACTCGCCGTCATGACTCAGCTCTATGATGAGAGTATTGATTTTGAGAAGTGGTACTATAAGAACGATCCCACTCACATTACTCTCTTCACAATTGATTCAATTCACTACATTGCAAAGCGCTGGGAACTAGAACTTGAAGTTATTGAAAAGGACGTGTTCTTCTTTTCTCAAAACTAACTGAGCCAGAAGACTTGAGACTTCACACTCATTGATCCCACAAAGGGAAAGAGTCCTAATTCGCCAGGGGCAAGAGAGGAAATTTCTTGGCCGTGAAGATTTTGAAGGCGCACAAGACTCACGACCTTATCTTTGCCCTCTGTGCTTAGAAAGCGAAGCTCTTCACCGATCATTACAGAGCGGGTGGGATGAAGATTCTTCACGAGTAGAGGTCTTCCCTTTTTGTAGTCAAGTACCTGTCCAATTAGGAGTTCACTGCGTGCACTCAAGCGATCATTCTTTAACTTCTTAAAGAGCACGTTAGACTTATTGACCTTGTAGAAGCCTTTAATCAGAGTGTGCGGGTAGAGACTTTTAATCTTCTGGACCCCAAGCGCTAAATCTTCAGAAGAAACTGATTTTAAAAGTGCTGAAAAGCTTGCAATAATTTGACGATCATCACTACTTAGAAGCTCAAGTCTAAAGGCCGCTAATCCCGCCGTTTTGAGTTCTTGAAATTCTTCAAGTAAACCGTGGTGCTTAGGGTGAAACATAAAAGTGCCATGAGAGTTCTCTAACACTCTAAAGCCCTTGTGCGGAGACTCTTCACTATTGGCCAGGACATCGAGTTCCTCTCTCTCATCGCCCTTAATCAAGGGGCGCACGAGTGAGCGCGGCGAATAGAAAAGAAGAATTGGCCCAAGCCCCATGAGTTCATATTGGTAGCGAGTCTCAGCAATGAGCTTAAAGAGTTCACTCTTAGGCCACTCAAGAGAGAGGATGAGGCGCTCAAGGCGTTCTCCGGCAATACTCGCCCACTGCTTAATTGAGCGAGTGTTGTGATTGCCCGTCTCTAGAATTAATTGTAGTGAGAGGTTTAATGGGTGCTCTCTAAAATATTCAAGCGCTCCAGGATCTTGAACGCGAACTCCATCAAAGAGAGAGAGATCAACTCCTGAGAGAGCGAGAATTTTTTGAGCAAATATATTCTCGGTCATCAAAATATCAAAGGAAAAGATCACTCTCAATTTTGCGGCCCTAAAGCGTCTGGCCAGATCGTTGAGTTCTCCCAATGAGAGTTCACCAAAGCGAGAAAACTCGCGCGAGCATAGAATCACTTCTTCTACTGAGCCTGCCAGGACGGCATCTAAGTCTTTTGCGTGAGTGAGCTGATAGACAAATTTCATGGCGCTACCGCTCTCACAATCATTTCTGATTTTAGTCCGGCCACAGGCCCTAGCATCACCACAGTCCCAGGCTTTGTTCTACTCACTTCACCTCCAGTGGGGTCAAAGAGTTTTTCAGGAGCAAAGCTTATGTTGTCGCCTTTAAAGCTAATGGCCTCTAATTGATCGCGCGGATGAAAGGCACTCGTGACCTCAATCACCGCGCGCTCACCGGAGGTTCCAATAATCTTGCCGACAACTTGGTGCGTGCCCTCAGCGTGTTCACGGTCATTAAAAATAGAAGTTTCACTTGCGGGAGTTTTTAGACTTGCCTCAGTGTAGTCGCGGTGAGGTATTTTTCTAAGCTCACTCTCCCAGGCGGCTAGCTTTTCAAGTGGGACCTCTCCAAACGCCGCGCCTTCTCTATAGTAGCGCAATGCCTCTGAGTAGACCTTGCTCACGGTGGCGGCGTAGTGAGGGGACTTCATTCGCCCTTCAACTTTTAATGAATCGATTCCCGCGTTGATAAAATCGGGAAGCAGGCGAATTCCCTCTAGGTCCTTAGAGCTCATAAAGTAGGCGCGCGCACGCTTCTCATCACCCAAGTCAAATGAGTATTCAAAGCGACATGAGTGAGCGCATCCACCGCGATTGCTATCGCGACCTTGAGTATAGTTACTGATCACGCAATTGCCCGAGTAGGCCATGCACATCGAACCGTGAATAAACATCTCAATTTCAAGACCACTCTTCTTTTTAATAATGGCCGCTTCACTAATGCTCACCTCACGGCCAAGCACGACTCTCGTCACCCCCATGCGCGCCCACAACTTGGCCGCACTCGCATTGAGACAACTCGCTTGAGTAGAGAGGTGAACCTCTAGACTCGACTGCTCGGCCACCGTCATCACAACTCCAAGGTCTGAGACGATAACGGCATCTATCTTGGCCGCCTCCAAAGTCTTTAAAAACTCTGGCAGGCGCGCGAGGTCTTCGTTGTGAAGAAAGGAATTGAGAACCACATAGACCTTCGACCCATGTTGGTGGGCAAAGGCCACCCCTTCAAAGAGTTCGGCCTCAGTGAAATTGTCTGCAGCTTGGCGCAATCCAAATTCCATCCCACCACAGTAAACTGCGTCCGCTCCGTAGAGGATCGACGTTTTAAGCTTTGCTAGGCTTCCAGCGGGACTGAGGAGTTCGGGAAATGTCATAGGTTTTTAATCCACCAATAGGCTTATCAATTTGCAAGCTTTTACATAGCAAAAGTCACAGGTAGAATAAAGAGAAAGCACTAAAATAGGTCGAAGTTACCAATAAAGGGCAAGTCGTTTTGTTTAAGATATTAAAGAATTTCTTCTTAATTTTGATTCTCTTGGTGGTGGGCGCCGTGGTTTGGAAGGCCAAAGACCGCCCAACTCAGGTCATGCCCTATCCATACATCAATAATATTAATAACTTAGTCCCACCAGAAGGGATTTCGACCGCAGACATCCTCATCATCGGCGACACCATGGGTCTCTCCCTTGGCCCCTACCAAGATATTATCGTCTCCCAGGTCTCTCAGGGGCTGGCCACACCAATTAAGATCGTCAATTGGTCTTGGACCGGAGAAGGACTTCACCGCACTCTCATTAAACTCAAGTCTCTCGAGCGCCTGCCCAAGGTCGTGCTCTACTTTGGAGGGAGTGACGAACTTAAAGAGACGCCCTTCATCCCCAGTGCTAGGCCTCTTATTTTAAAAAACTTTGAACTTTTTAATCATCCCAAGGTCGCCACCGCACTCACTCTCGCGCCTCCTCTATCGAGACTCATCTACCAAAACCACCCCATGAAGGTTATTGGCGAATTTGAACCAAGTGAAAGAGAGCGAGACCCCACGATTTATCAAAAGAATCTAGAAATTCACTTCAAGCTCTTTGAACTAGAGCTCAACGATCTTATTAAGACTGTTAGAAATAAAGGCTCCACTCTCTTGCTCATGAGTGCTCCTATAAACCTTGAGGCCGAACCCCACGAAGTTTGCAATAACGCTCAGACCATGGAGACAGTGAACTTCCTTGAACAAAAAAAGGCACAGATTAAGCAGCGTCGATTTAAAGAAGCCTATCAAGACCTTAGTGAGACCGCCCCTGGCCTCGTTGCCAACGCTGATGCCTGGTACCTGCTGGGCATTGCCGCTAAGAATTTAGGAAGGCGAGAAGAGGCAATTAGCGCCCTTAAAAAAGCCCAGACCTTTGACTGTGATCCGGTTGCTGCAGGTCCTGCCTTTAACGGAATCATGCGCCAAGTGGCCAATCAAAGCGGAACCTTTCTGATCGACTTTGAACTCATGTTACAAGGACAGTTTATGCGCAATGAACTCTTTCTCTCTGAGAGATTTGTTCATAATATTTATTATCAAGCACTGGCCAAGGATACGGCCAAAATTCTTAAACAGGTCTTTGACCTCTAGCCTGGCGACTTAAGGAGAAAGTATGAGTGATAAATTATCAGGACCCATGGCCCTCAATCTCGCAAAAGGAGATATGGTATGCGCCGCTGGAGAAAATGATAACGATCTCTATATCATTCACTCGGGCAAACTCATGGTCTATGTGCTCAAGGGCTCACAGGTGATTCCCGTTGCCTATCTCTCTGAGGGTGAGTATCTAGGGGAACTCTCCTTTTTTGACGGCGAACCAAGAAGTGCAAACGTCGTTTGCATGGAAGATTCAACCTTGATTAAGATTCCAGTCCAGGAAATTAATAAGCAATTTCCAAAGTGGCTACTCACCCTTGCCCAGGGATTTACTAAGCAGATTCGCGAACTCGATGAAATCGTGCGCGGCAAAGGGATTCGCAAAAAAAATGTCGAGACAATTAAGCCGCTCTCAATTGAAGAGCAGCGCGAGTACTATCAAATCTACACCAATTATATGAAAAAGGGATGAAGCCTCGTTCTGTCTGCCCCTACCCCTTTAGCCGCACTTCTTTAAATGCCAAGAGCTTTATTCCTTGCTGTGATGATTGGCTAAAAAGTAAAGACTTACTTTATAAAAGTGAGAGTGAGGATAAGTGGAATGGAGAGAGTGCGGCAAACTTTCGTCAAAGGATGTACCAAGGAGATTTTAGCTCCTGCAAGCGCGAGCTGTGCCAAGAGCCACTCATTGAAATAGATAGTCTCGATGAAAAGAGACCACTCATCACTGAGGGTCACCTTCTCACTCAAGCGGTGGTCAAAGATATCAAAGCTCAAAATTCAGTGCTCTCCTCAGGGCCTAGTTTCGTCAGCTTTGGTTCAAGCGACAATGTTTGTAATCTCAAGTGCCCAAGCTGTCGCCCAGAGCAAATTACCAAGCTCACAACTAGAAGAAGAGAAGCTTTCTACTCGAGCTTAATAGAATTAAAAAAGTACCGCGCCGACATCGAGATTATTCGACTCGGAGACAACGGCGAAGTCTTCTTCTCCCCAAGAATTCGAAAGCTTTTAAAAGTTTTGACCAAGGCAAACTTTCCAAAACTTAAAGAAGTGAAAATCCTCAGTAACGGCACACTTCTAAACGAAAAGATGTGGCGGAGTTGCTCTCCTGGAACAGAGCTCATCAGCGAAATTAATATCTCTGTCGATGCAGGCAGGGAGCGCGACTATGAGATTGTACGAGGCCCAATGTGGAAGACACTCTTAAAGAATCTCGAATTCATCTCTAAGCTAAAGAGAGATGGGGCCATTAAGCGTTTTTATCTCAATATGACTGTGCAATATCACAATTATCAAGGTCTCAGCGAACTCATCACCCTTGGGAGCGAACTTGGGGTGGATTCAATCCTGCTGCATCCGATTCACCATTGGTCTGGGCTGTCGGCCAACGAGTATCTCGCCAAGGCAGTTCATAGAAAGGAGCATCCTGAGCACCAAAAATTTTTGAATGTATTAAAAGAGGCAAAGAACCAAGCTCGCGATCTAAGCTTGGATTTAAACTGTAAGCTCCCAGTCTAGGCCAGGAGCTTACAGAGAATCAATTAGATCAGACCAAGTTCTTTAACAGCATCGCGCTCTTCTTTGAGCTCAGCGAGAGTCTTGTCAAATTTCTCAGTAGCAAATTCGTTGTGGGTGATACCTTCAATCACCTTCACTTGACCATTTTCTGTGCGGCATGGGTAAGAGAAGATCAAGCCTTCATCTACGCCGTACTGACCTTGTGAACAGAGGGCCATTGAATAAGTCGCACCAGGGGCAGTGTTGTGAGTGAGGTTGTAGATACCATCAACTACAGCGTTAGCTGCTGAAGCGGCCGAAGAAGCTCCACGTGCTTCGATAATGGCAGCACCACGCTTTTGCACAGTTGTGATGAAGTCACCTTTAAGCCATGTGTGATCAGAGATCACATCAGTTACTGCTTTGCCGTCAATCTTAGCGTTAAAGAAATCTGGGTATTGAGTTGCTGAGTGGTTGCCCCAAATCGTGATATTTGAAACGCTCGTCACATCCACACCAGCTTTCTTAGCAAGCTGAGTAGCAGCGCGGTTCTCGTCAAGCATAGTCATGGCAAAGAAGCGATCTTTGGGAACGCGAGGAGCACTGTTCATCGCCACAAGTGCATTTGTATTACATGGGTTGCCTACAACGAAGACGCGAACATCATCAGCGGCATTGTCATTGATGGCCTTGCCCTGAGTGGTAAAAATTCCGCCGTTAATTTTAAGAAGGTCAGATCTCTCCATCCCAGCTTTGCGTGGAACAGAACCCACGAGAATGGCCCAGTTTACACCTTTCATGGCGACGTTCACATCATCTGTGCAGGTGATTTTCTTAAGCAGTGGAAAAGCACAGTCGTCAAGTTCCATCGCCACACCCTTAAGAGCACCAAGAGCTTGGGGAAGTTCGAGAAGTTGAAGTTCAACATTCACATCTGGCCCAAACATTTGACCTGAAGCAATTCTAAAAAGAAGTGCATAACCAATTTGTCCTGCCGCTCCGGTCACGGCCACTTTTACGCTCTTGTTTGCCACAATAAAGCTCCTTTAACTAAGGGTTATAAGTATGAGTATTAAAGAACTCGAGATAGACTTTGTCATGAATGACTTTGGTCATTAAGATGGGACTAAAGTTATCACTTTTCAAGCTGAAATGTAGCCCCAGCGTGTTAAATCGTGGACTAAAGGCCCTAGCGCGGCCTATGATAACAACAGTGCCGAGCACTCGGTAAGATTAATGCAAACCAAGTTCAAACTAAGTAGACTGTATTCATGAATAGTGAAACTCAATCATCAAATTCAAATTCTGGCGGAGCTGGCGGGCCAAGACCCAAGCGCTCTAACTCAAAGCGACGTCGCGGTGGTCAAAGACGCTCAGGCGCACCCAAGGCGGCCCAAGCAAACCCTGCGCCCCAGGGACAGGATGCCGGGGCGAGAAAGAAGTCTAACTCCAATAGAAGAAGGCGCGGAGGCAAGACCAGAACGGGCCCAAAGCTCACTGGCTTTGATCTCATTGCCGCCAATTACAACAAAGTTCTCGCCGATCACCTCGAAGCGCGCAAACGCTATTTTGAACTCTACTTTCGCGCACAACCTCAGCAGCGCGACAAACTCGAGCGCCTCTTCTACGAAAGCCAGGACAAGCTCTACAACTTCGAACAGACTGTAGAGCCTGAGTATCTTGAGCAATTTAAGGCGATGGTCGACGGACTCAAGCCTGACCTAGTCTACTCTGAGCGAAGAGAAATCTCACCAGAGGGAATACTTGAAGTTGTAAAAGAAGAAGATATCGAAGACCCGCACTACCTCGAGTCGCAAAAGAGTGCAGACTACGCACAGGACACCGAAGAGTCCTCTGGTACACTGGATGACTACAAGGCTTATAAAGGCATCGTCGATTAAAAAAGAGGCCACTCGCTTTATGAGTGGCCTAATTCATTCATCAAAATTTAGAGTCAAATTTAAGAAGAGAGCTCGCTGCTTGTGACGAGATCGTCTCCCACCGCTGCACCATAAAGGTGAGCATCAAGGGTCTTCTCAAAATCTTTAAGCAGAGCAGACTTGAGGTCGTCTTGAGTGATATCGAGAACTTCGCAAAGTCTCTTAAGGTTTTTAAGAGGAATTGAGCACAAACCGCGCTCAACGTTACTAATGAACTGTCCATTCTTATAACCAAGCAATGTTGAGAGCTCGGTTTGAGAGTAAGTTTTTGGATGGCCCAATCTTCTTGTCTTTACCAATTTGGCAATGTGGCTAAATGAACGCATGAACAACTATTTCCTGTTTTTTTCTAAAGGTTTACCTTGCATCTACTTTACTTGAACAAAGTATCCCTATCAGGTGAATTTTTTTACGTTCTCTTAACTACTTAATAATTTCAACCACATAAGCTAAAAATCAATTTTATTGCCACGCAAAATAAGACCATCGACTGCCAACCCGACGCCCCGCGCCTCGCCGCTCCCTCTCTTAAAGATCTCTTTAAAAAACTGCTCAGAAGACTTTAGAGGAGTTAAGGTTTTCTTACGTTTAAATAAAATTAAACTAGCATCTTTACCAACCTCGACACTCCCTATACGACGCCCTAACCCCAGAATATTTGCACTGGCCAAGGTTGAGCGATAGAAGGCGCGTGTGGCCGTAGCTCCCTTTACTCCGGCCGCCTTATTTTGGGCCACAAAACTCTCAATCACATCGAGCATTGAGAGAAATGGCCCTCCACCAATGTCAGAGCCAAGCCCCCAGCGCACTCCTTCACGATCGGCGCGCTTAAAATCAAAGAGTCCACTGCCAAGTCCTTGTTGCTCTACAGGTGCATTGGAAGTGGGGCAATGGGCTATCACACTCTTTGATTGGGCAAGCATCTTCCACTCCACATCACTCAAGTGGATGGCGTGACCGAAGATACTCTTTGAACTAAGAAGTCCCGCGCGCTTATAAAGTTCGGTATAGTTGTCGGCATCTTCATAGGAGTTAAATTTTCTATACAAGTCGAGTACGAATTTACACTCTTCCAAAGTTTCACTGAGGTGAGTTTGCATGAAGAGTCGATTCTCTTTTCTAAAATCGCCGATTTTGCGCAAGAAACTGCCACTCACGGTCGGTGCAAAGCGCGGAGTTACCACGTACTTCTTGCCCCACTTTTTTGAAAGTGACTTCATTGAATTCATGGCCTCTCTTTCAGTGTGAGTGAGGTACTCAGGCGACTCTTCTGTCATGAGAGCGTTGCCCACAAAGAAATCTCCTTGAAATTTTTCAAGGGCGTGGTCGACAGTGTGCGGATGAAGGGAAGAATAGCAAGCACCAGCAATAGTCCCAAAGCGCATAAGCTCGCGCGCAAAGAGCTCAGCTTCTACTTTTGAAAACTTAGAGTCGCGAAACTTTGCTTCATAAGGCCATGTATACTTCTTTAGCCACGTAAGAAGCGAAGCTTTGGGCATTAAGCGCACTGCATCTTGTACCCAGTGAAAGTGCAGATCGACAAAGCCAGGAAGAATCACCCATTCATGGCCATTTTCGGCCTCTACAACTTCGATATCGCTTGTAGGGATACCTTTTAAAAAGTTAGACTTGAGTGACAGAATTTTTGCAGTGGACTTCTTTTTTTCAAATGTAATCTGAGTATTTGAAAGAATATCACACTGATTGTCGTTCACAGGATTGAGAACGGTGCCTGAGAGGGTGATAAATTTCTTACGACTAGTCATAAAGGAAAATTCCATGGATTGGTTTACAAAATTAACAAATCAAATTCGCTTCACTCTGATGGCACTTGTGAGTGTGACACTACTCTCTGGTCTGTGCCTACAGACAAGCAACGCCCAGAGCGCGCCAAACTTGGCATTAAACAAGCTCCTACGTCTCACTGTCAAGTCCAGTATAAACCCGGCCACACTTCAATATATTTTGGCGGGCCTAACAGAAGCAAAGACTAAAGAGTACGATGCAATTTTAATTGAGCTAAACACCCCAGGTGGATTAGTTTCAACCACAAAAGACATTATCACTAGTCTTGGCGAAGCTAATATTCCCACCATCGTCTGGATTTCCCCGGAGGGTGCAAGTGCTACTTCGGCAGGTGCCATCATCGCTAGTTCGGCCCACCTCCTCTACATGAGTGAGGGAACAAATATTGGCGCGGCTACCCCTATTCAGATGAGCGGAAATATTCCAGAGGATTTGAGAAAGAAGGCCATCAACGATCTCGTGGCCCTGGTGCAAAGTCTTAGTGAGGCCAGAGGCCGAAATGCCGAGCTCTTTGGGAAAATGGTTTCAGAAGCTGCGAGTTTTAAAAGCACAGAGGCGCTAGAGAAAAAGCTCATCAATGGCATCGCTTCAAGTGATAAAGAATTGCTAGAAAAGATGCAGGGAGCGAAGGTTCACTTAAAAGGTGCCGACTATGCGCTTAAATTATCAAATCCTGTCATCGTCGACTACGAAATGAGTACTGGCAATGCCCTACTCAATATCTTGGCCGATCCCAATCTCGCCTATATCCTTCTGCTACTTGGGGCCGCTTTGATCTATCTTGAATTTCAAGCGCCAGGGGGATTTATTGCTGGCTCCCTAGGGGCCATTCTCCTCATTATCTCGGGAATTAGTTTTCAAGTCCTCCCTCTCAACTTTGGCGCTCTCGGACTTATGGCCCTGGCCTTTATTCTCTTTATTTTAGAGGTCTATATTACAAGCTATGGACTGCTAAGCCTCTTAGGACTCGCCTCCTTGATCACTGGCTCTCTCTTTCTTTATGAAACGGATAATAGTTATATTAGCCTCGCTCCAGAAGTGATCGCGGCCGCCGTCGGGGCGGTAGGATGTTTCCTGCTGCTGGTCCTCTACTTTTTGGTCAAAGATATTAAAGGTGCTCACAAGCACCACTTTAACGAGGCCATCGACAAGCGCGCCCTCATCATCGAAACCCTTCCCTCAGAGGGCACCGACAATTTCTTTTACCGAGTTAAAGTTGAAGGTGAAATATGGCGCGCAACTTCTAAACGTGAACTAAAGATCGGCGACTACGCCAATGTCATCTCAGTTGATAACGATACTCTTACCTACACCCTTTCCTAGGAGACCTCATGTTTATTAACCCCTTAGTCTTTTTTATTATCATTCTTGCGATTTTGCTCTTTAACTCAGTAAAGATCCTCAAAGAGTTTGAACGCGCGGTAGTTTTTAGACTAGGCCGCTTTACTGGCCAAAGAGGTCCGGGTCTTATCATCTTAATTCCAGGCCTAGAAAAAATGCAAAGAGTTGACCTGCGCACGGTAACTATGGACGTGCCAAGCCAAGATATTATTACGAGAGATAACGTGACTATTAAAGTGAATGGCGTTGTCTACTTCCGCGTGAGTGCGCCAGATAAAGCGGTCATCGCGGTAGAGGATTATCTTCTTGCCACCAGCCAGATCGCTCAAACCACTCTTCGCTCTGTCATTGGTCAATTTGAACTCGATGATATACTGGCCAATCGAGATAAGATTAATTCGAAGCTTCAACTTATCTTAGATGAGCAAACTGAGCCGTGGGGTATCAAGGTCAGCACCGTTGAGATGAAAGCCGTCGACCTCCCGATTGAAATGCAGCGAGCGATGGCCAAGCAGGCCCAGGCCGAGCGCGATAAGAGAGCGAAAGTGATCAGTGCTCAAGGTGAATTTGAAGCCTCTCAAAAACTGGCCGAAGCCGCGCGCGTGCTTGATCAGCACCAAAACGCAATTGTCCTTCGCTACCTAGAGACGATGAGAGAGATCTCAACTGGAGAGGGAAAGCAGACCACCTATTTTCCAATTCCCATCGACTTTCTCAGTGGAATACTAGGGAATAGGAAGTAGTGAAATTACTCTCCTATACGCCCAACCCTTTTGACTTGAGATTCAGCGCCACTAGGGTTGGGGCCACTTTAAAGCTCAGGTATTCATGGGAGGGAGAACTCTCCCTTCCCTCTTCTCACGAAGATTTAAAAGAGCGCGCCCACGACCTCTGGCGTGAGACTTGCTTTGAGTTCTTCTTTTGCCCAATTAATTCAACTGGCGAATACTTTGAAATCAATCTCTCCCCCCATGGAATGTGGAATAGCTACGTTTTTCAAAGTTATCGAAGCACTCCTCTCACTCAAAGCGATGAAGTGATCTGTCAGAAATTTAAATTAGAAGAAAATCAGCTTCAGGCCGAATTTAAATTGAGTGCGCGTCTAAGTCATCTCTCTTTTCAGAGTTCGCCAACTGTTATTCTCGCAGACTTTAAGGAGCGAGAAAAATTCTGGGCGCTCGCCCACTCACAAAATGGCGCACCAGACTTTCACGACAGCGCGACGATGATCTACTACCTCGCGCCCTAAGGCCTGTACCAGCAAGAAGGTCTCGCGTTCATCGGATCAAGACCTGCATGACACCAAGAATATTCTTCAGAGCTCCACGAGGGATTCACTGTGCTTGGGGCCTTGCAAAATGCACCGGCGACCATCGTATCAAAACGGCATTGCGCCTTGGGGTGGGCGTTGAGTGTTCTTCTAGTCACTGAGCGATCGGGAGTTGATAGACTGGGGGTCTTCGCTTTTTCTAGTTCTGCGTAGTAGGCCGTCGCCCCGAGAGCTCCGCGCAGAATCTGCTCGCAAACGAGTGGGGTCTCATGGGTGATACAGCGATTTTTTAATATGGCCTCTTCACTAAAGACGGTTCGATCAGTACCGCTTTGAAAGCCGCCCAATTTCTCATTCACATACGGAGCAAAGCGCTTAAAGCACTTCGCGGTTGCAAAGTAATCAGATTGTCCTTCAAAGGATATATGAGAATTACTCGCGGGCGCTCCACCCATGAGGTGACCAAGTTCGTGGCAGAGATTCATCACAAAGGCCTCTTCACTCATGGTGTGGTAGCGGGCAATTCCTCCAGGAATCTCTAGGGAGTAGCGCTCGCCCTCCTTCCATGCCCAGGCATTCACAGCGCCATCACTCCAGTCGGTGTCGACAAAGAAGTTTGCACCCAGGGCCTCAAAATGGGGTCTAAAAAATTGCTCAAAACCCTCAGTTAAGAGCAAAAATCTCCCCTCGGTATAGCCATTGTTATACCTACCAACAAAATTTATCCCGCCCCCTTGCGGGACAATAGTGGCGTGCAGAGTACTGGTAAAGAGCATAAGCCCCATAATTTGGGCAATAAATATGAGCTTCATCAACTATCCTCAAAAAAATCTATTTCGACATTTTTGAGTCTAACGTAAGTAAATTATTCGAGTAAAGATATTAATAAAACTTAAGAACTAAGTGGTCTCATTTATCGATAGAATAACCTAAATGAAACTTAAATCTATCCTCGTTGTGGATGATGAACCACTTATTCACGAAGTCTTAGTTGATGCTCTTAAAGAGCATGCAGATAGTGTTGTCAGCAGTTATGCACTAGACGATGCCATGGCCAAAGTTAACGAAGTCTCCTTTGATTGCATCATTCTTGATATCAATCTCAAAGGGCAAAATGGTGGCAAGATCTTCATGCACCTGCAGTCGGGTGTAGAGTCTCCCAATAAGAATACGCCCATTATCCTAAGTAGCGGCTATATCGGTGAGGACTTTATCGAAAGACATAAGTCTCGCTTCTATGAAATTCTCTCCAAGCCCTTTCTCGCTGAAGAATTGACAGTAATCATTGAGAGACTCGCCAGTGAGCAGTTAAGTGCGCCCGAGGTCTCCAAAGCACCTGAGGAGATTGAGAACTCAGAGGACTTAAGCGTTGACTCAAGTCTGCCCTTTAAGATTGAAGAGCTCGCTCCAAAAGTTAAAGCGACGCTGGCCAAAGTAAAAAAGAATCAAAAACTAAAGTCGCTCTTTCAGCAAGCACTTAGTAACGTCAATAAGAAAGGCCTCTATCACACACATATTGGGGTCACGATCAATATTGCGGCCGCCCTGTTAAAAACCCTTGGTTGGGACAGCGACCAGACTTTAGAAAAGGTGATCTTTGCCGCTTACCTTCACGATATCGCCATTAAAGACAGACCTGACTTGCAGGAATTTCAAAGTGGATTAGATTTTGACATTAAGGCCGATAAATTCTCACCCGAGGATGTTGAGCTGGCGAGATCTCACCCCCAGCGCGCCTTTGACATGCTCCAGAGCATGGCCGATATCCCTCCCGATGTGCCCGAGATGATTCTCCAACATCATGAAAGGGCCGATGGTGGTGGTTTTCCAGCAAAGCTTCAGCACCAACGCATCACTCCCCTGGCGACCCTCTTTATTATTGCCCACGAGATGGCCCACGAAGTTTCTAAGGCCAAGACCTTCGACCTTAAACGCTACATCAGTGTGGTGACAAAAAAGCACAAAGGGCCACAATTTAGAAAGGTCACAAGAGCGCTTAGTTCACTCGAGTAAGTTTGGGGACTTTCGAGCGAGAATTCTTCCCACTCCCTTAGAAGCTTCATAGATTAGTTCAGAAATATTTGCAATTCCCTGGCGCTCTATCAGTGAGCACAGGCGCCCAAAGAAGTAGTCTCCGGCCCCAGTTGTATCGACGACTCTACCTCGGTAGACTTCTGGCAGGACCTTGCCTCTCCCCTCGCCGCTTAGAAACTCAATGGCACCAGATCCATTTGTCTTTATAAGAGTGGTCGTGGCAAAAGAGAGCTTGGGAAATTCCTCGCTACTTTGAATGAGTAGAATTTTATCTAAATAGGGACTGAGAAAAGAGAGGTCACCCAGGAAATCGACCATCGTCCCCACATCAAGACAGAGGCTTGCACTTGCGGGTAGGCCCTCTAATAGGAAGAGACAGAGGTCCTTAGTCTGCTCATAGAGAGGAAGCGCAATGATAGCGTCAAATTTTATCAATTCACGAAGCTCAATACTCCCTGAAAATTCGGTGAGAAATCCGCTTTCATAGTCACCAAGATGGCGCTCTCCATGGGAGTCGACATGGATTTTCTGCCTAGGTGGAGGCAGTGAAGTCTTGGGCCAACTCTCAATTTGATCAAGTAACAACGTAGGATAGGAAAATGAAGTCGAAGTCGAATAGAGACTCAGAAGCCTCGCCTCAGGATCAATCTCTCTGGCCGCAAGCCACGCATTGAGGGAGCAGCCGCCCCAAAATTGTAGGGGCCCCTCTCGCGTTTGATAAATATCAATCCCCACATCGCCAATAAAGATCACGAAGTGCGCTCGAAGAATTCAAGTAAGGCCTGTATCTTTTTCGGGCACAGCTTGCCATCCGTCATCAGCGAGGTTCCAACAATTGCACCGTCTAACACCGGGACGAGCTCACTGGCATTTTCAGGCGAGAGCCCAGAGCCAATAAAGAGTGGGCCCACAGCTCCTTGAGTTCTGGCAGCGAGAAAATCAGAAGCGGCGGGTGCACTTCCTGTGGCCACACCACTAATAATAGCGGCATTGGCCCCTGCTTGGTGGGCCTGCTGACAAGAGCGCCAAAGCTCCTTGCCCTCTTCTAAAAGAGTGGCGTACTTCACCTGGACATCGGCAAAGATTGAAACACTATATCCAGCTCGGCCAGAGAGTTGATCTCTTAGGGTAACAAGCTCAGTGGGATCAATCTTCATCTCACCACCATATTCTGCCCGGGCCATGCGATCGACAAAGTAGTCGGTGCGAATAAAATCTGCCCCACAGGCGTAGGCGGTGTAGAGACTCGCCACGGGATCATTGATGAGATACTCCACGCCAACGCTTACTCGCTGGCGCTTGCTGAGGACGTGGGTGAGCACTGAGCTCATTGAGGCCACGGCGGCGCTATCCACTTCGACATTATAGGGAGCATCATTTTCATTTTCAAAAAGTAGTGCATCGACGCCATATTCTTCACACACTGCAAGATCATGCAGAGCGTGCTCAATCACTTCGCGCTGAGAATTGTGAGATCTGCGACCTGCAAGGGCCGGAAGATGACTTACGGCGATCAGTGGGACTTTGCGTCTAAAACCTTGCTTCATATATTGACTCACCCTGATAGAAAAAATTCACAAGAACATAACCTATCTTTGTGTTTTCAGCTAGACGAGTGCACCCGCATCTAGTTAACCTAGGGGGCATATTTTACTTATTATATTTTTATAATATTTCTAATAACTCTTTTATTCCTAGGAGTTAAGAGTTGATAAGAGATTTTGAAAGAGAATTAAAAAAGAATTAAAAGAGAAAGCCAACTTGAAGCAAACCGACCACGCCCCTACATCAATTCTCACAGAGCGCCAGAAGAAGAGTCTGGCGAGCTTTGAGTCGTTCCTTAGCAAGGTGGGATTTAAGAGAATCGATGGCGCTATCTACGGTCTGCTCGTCCTCTCGCCATTGGCGCTATCGCAAGAGCAAATTGAGTCGGAACTTGGACTCTCTCAAAGCGCAATTTCTCAATCACTCAAAACTCTGGGCCACTACGGCGCGATTGAAATTACAGTGCCGGCACAGACAACATCAAAGCGCATTAAATACTACAGCGCCCGCGAAGATAGCCTCGGCACAGTGGCAACCATTTTTAGAAAGCGCGAACAAGAGGCCATTAGCGAATTTAAGTATCTCGCTAGCGACCTCTTAAAAGAAGTTGCGAGTGAAGAGAGCGTCGTCTCTCGCCGTCTTAAATCTATTATTGAGACCTGTGAGATTGCCGAAGTTGTCATGGACTTTGTGCTCAAACTCTCCTCTCATCAAGCCTTTAGTGAATACGGGCGCATTATAAAGAAATTGCCAGGCGCCCTCGATCTCATTGCTAAGACTACAGGCCCGACCACCCGCTTGGCCGCCGAGCTTGGGAGCAATCTCACCGGCAAACTCCTAAAGGGAATCGAAGTTGGGCTCAGTAAATATAACGACAACAAAGAAGGACACTCATGAACCACAGAATCGTGATTACAGGCATTGGTCTCACGGCCCCTAACGGCAACAGTCTTGCTGAGTTTAGAGGAGCACTGCTTGAAGGTAAGTCGGGCATTACTCACGCCGAGATTCGCCACATGGGTGTGCAAGCGGTGGGCTTTTGCAATTTCGATGAAACCAAGTACCAGAGTAAGAAGCACAGAAAGCGCGGCACCCGCGCTGGGGCGATCTCAATTTATTGCGCCGGCGAGGCCCTCGCCATGGCGGGACTTGAGATTAAAGACTTTGACTCTGAACGTGTGGGCGTCTACCTCGGCATCACTGAACACGGAAATGTTGAGACTGAAAATGAGATTCACGATCTCTACCAAAATAATCTCAATGTTGATTTTTGGTCGCACCACCACAACCCTAGAACTGTGGCCAATAACCCGGCCGGCGAAGTGACGTTGAATCTTGGAATTACAGGGCCTGCCTATACCTTGGGCGCGGCCTGCGCCGCTGGAAATGTGGGATTGATTCACGCCTACCAGATGCTTCAAATGGGAGAAGTTGACCTCGCACTTGCTGGAGGCATTAGTGAGTCTCCCCAGACGTTTGGAATTTTTGCCGCCTTTAAGTCTCAGGGTGCCCTTGGCTCACATGAAGACCCAAGCAAGGCCACCCTCCCTCTTGATAAGAAAAGAAACGGCATCGTCATCGCCGAGGGCGGAGCAATCTACACATTAGAGCGCCTTGAGGACGCCCTCAAAAGAGGCGCGACCATCCTCGGAGAAATCGCAGGCTATCACGTAAACTCTGATGCCACAGATTTTGTGCTTCCAAATACTGAGCGCCAAATGGATTGCCTTAAGCGCGCCATGAAGCGCGCCGGCCTAACTCCTAATGATATTGATATCGTCAACCTTCACGCAACCGGAACGGTTCAAGGGGATATTCAGGAGTGCCAAGCGGTTCGCGAAATTTTTAAAGACTCAATGAAGACGAGCGTGAATTGTACCAAGGGCTTTATCGGCCACGCCATGGGTGCAGCTGGGGCCCTAGAGCTCGCTGGCAATATCCCAAGCTTCACAGACAATATGGTTCACTCTTGCAAGTATATTGAAGAACTTGATCCAGATTGTGCGATGGAGGGTCTGGTCAACGGAGAGCCACTCAAAAAAGAAGTAAATACCATCTTAAATAATAGTTTTGGCATGTTAGGAATAAATTCAGTTCTTATTGTTAAAAAGTATCAATAAGTTTTTTCTTAAGGAGATTAGTAAATGCAACCAACAGAAGTTAGACAAGTAGTTCTCGACATCATCGCAGACGTGGCCCTTGATGACGATCTCTCAAATATCAAGGACGACGTTGCCCTACGCGAGCAACTTGATCTCGATTCAATGGACTTCCTCGATATCGTAATGGAGCTTAAGAAGCGCCACAAAGTTGAAGTTCCGCAAGAGGACTACTCTCACCTAGCAACTCTTGATTCGTGTGTGGCCTACCTCACACCAAAATTTGCTCAGTAATCTGAGGATAGAGTGAGCGCTAAGTACGACGCCATTATTATTGGTGCTGGCATGTCAGGATTGGCGGCCGGCATACGTCTTGCGATGTATGATAAGAGAGTCTTGATTCTGGAATCTCATGTGATTCCAGGCGGACTCAATTCCTATTACAAGCGGGCGGGAAGAGAGTTTGACGTCGGCTTGCACGCGCTCACCAACTTTGCTCAAAAGTCTGAGCGTGGTGCTCCCATGACAAAGCTTTTAAAACAGCTGCGTCTTCCCTATGAAGCCCTGAAGCTTCGCGAGCAATCACATTCAAAGATTGTCTTTCCCTCGCACTCGCTGAGTTTCACCAATGACTTTGAGAGGCTAACGAGCGAGATTGGCGAAAAGTTCCCAGATCAAGTTGATGGCTTTAGAAAGCTCGCCACAGCAGTTCGAGAATTTAACGATGTGGCCCTCGATAATGCCTATCAGTCTGCAAGAGAAGTCTTAAAGACTTTTATTAGCAATTCCACCCTGCAAGAGATGATTCTCTGTCCCCTTCTCATCTACGGCTCCGCCTGGGAAGATGACATGGATTTCTCTCAATTTGTCATCATGTTTAAGGCGCTCTACTTTGAAGGGCTTGCAAGACCTCACGGTGGAGTGAGAACTATCATTGATCTTCTCACCGAGCGCTACCAAGAACTTGGTGGAGAGATTCGCTACCGCGCGCGGGTGGAGAAAATTATTACCGAAGAAGGTGTCGTAAGGGCGGTCACTCTAAAGGGTGGAGAGACCATTGAAACCAATCGCATCCTCTCTAGCGCTGGCCACCCAGAAACGATGAGTATGGTGGATGATTCAAGTCAAACAGCTGCCCGCAGTGGAAACCTAAGCTTCTGCGAAAGTATTTTTGTTCTAAAAGATACCCCAGCAAGCCTTGGGGAAGATGCCACTCTTATATTCTATAATAATAGAGAGACTTACCATTATAGGCGCCCCCAAGACTTCTATGATGCGCAAAGTGCGGTAATTTGCCTTCCCAACAATTATGAAAACTCAGGCCTTGAAGAAGGCTGGGCAAGGGCCACCTTCATTGCCAACTACTCACTTTGGAATGAATTAAAAACCAACGACAAAGAAGCCTATCGCCAAAAGAAGGAGGAAGTGGCCAAAAGTGCCCTCACTCTTATGAAGAGCTTCATGCCAGGGGTAGAAGACTCAAGCCTATTTAGTGACGTCTTTTCTCCCACTACCGTCACTCGCTATACCTCACACTTCAAAGGTGCCGTCTACGGCTCCCCCGACAAACTTCGCGACGGGAGAACTCCAATTAAAGGACTCTCGCTCTGTGGAACCGACCAAGGATTTCTTGGTATTATCGGCTCTATGCTCTCAGGAATAAGTATGGCCAATCTCCATGTTCTCATGGATCAGGAATAATCATGAAGTTTCAAAATGTCGCGATCAAAGCTCACGGCCACTACCTTCCAGAAAAGGCCATGACCTCTGAAATGATCGAACTTGAACTACAAGAAATCTATGAAGGTCTTGGGCTTCCCATGGGAAGGCTAGAGCTCATGAGTGGTATCAAAGAGCGACGCTACTTTGATGTGGGCGCACGCCCTTCTCACCTTGGGGCCATGGCCGCAAGAGATCTCCTGGCGAAATTTCCAGATGTCGACCTCATGAAAACAGATCTACTAATTCACGCAAGTGTTTGTAGAGACTTCCTAGAGCCCGCCACGGCAAGTGTAGTTCACCATGAATTGGGGCTACCTGCAGATTGCGAATTCTTTGATCTCTCTAATGCTTGCCTCGGCGTTATGAGCGCCGTAAACATGGCCGCCAAACTTATTGAGATGGGTGAAATTAAACAGGCCCTCATCGTGAGTGGCGAAAATGCTGGCCCTCTCTATCAGGCAACAAAGCGAGAGCTACTAGAGAAATTCAAAGATAATAAACTCACTAGAAAAAATATTAAGCCCTATATTGCCAATCTCACCATCGGTTCTGCAGCGGTTGCCATGCTAGTGACAAGTCGCGACCTCGCTCCCGAAGCCGATCGCTTTATTGGTGCGGAGCTAATGAGTGATTCGAGCGCAAACACTCTCTGCCAAGGCTCTGGGGACACGAGCTCTTTAATGATGGAAACGCATTCTGAAGAGCTCTTAAAGGCAGGGATCACACTCGCTAAGAAGACGTGGCAAAAAACCGTGAGTAGGCTTGATCTAAGTCCTGCCGATATCCACTGGGCCATTGGTCACCAAGTGGGTGTGGCCCATGAAAAACTCACCATGCAAGCTCTAGAGCTCTCTTCTCACCCAACTCATATTACTTACGACACCCTTGGGAATACAGGCTCTGCCGCCCTTCCCATTACCTATATGAAACTCATTGAAACGGGCAAGGTAGCGCCCGGCGAGCAGATCGCCATGCTTGGAATTGGCTCAGGCCTGTCGTGCCAAATGGGAATAATCGAGCGAGGACAAAGAGCATGAGTACATTTGAATCAATGCCTTCAAGCATGAAGAAACTCTATCCCTTTACTCCAGGTCGTTTTAAGACCAGGGATGGGCACATGCTCTCCTATCTTGATGAAGGTCCAAGAGATGGCAAAGTGCTCATTTGTCTTCACGGAAATCCGACGTGGTCATTTTACTACCGCGAGGTTGTAAAGAAGCTCTCTCCCAACTACCGAGTCATCGTTCCAGACCATATTGGCTGTGGTTTTTCGGATAAGCCCCAAGACTGGGAGTATCGTCTTGAAAATCATATTCGCAACGTGAAGGATCTGGTGCGCGAGTTGGAAGTTGAGAAATTTTCACTACTCGTCCACGATTGGGGTGGCGCCATCGGGATGGGCGTTGCAACCAGACTAAAAGAGAATGTCGACAAAATCATTCTCCTCAATACTGCTGCGTTTAGAGATATCCATATTCCAAAGCGCATCGAAATTTGCAGAAAGCCAATTGTAGGGCCACTTCTAGTGCGCACCTTTAATGCCTTTGCCTGGCCAGCAACATTTATGGCCGTCACAAAGAAATTAGACAGTGACGTCAAGAGCGGGTTTCTCTATCCCTACAATAACTACCAAAACCGAATTGCGACAGCACTCTTTGTGAGAGACATACCCATGAAGAGCTCTCACCCAAGCTACCAAACCCTAAAGAATATTGAAGACGAACTTCCAAAACTTAAGGGGCCAAAACTCATACTATGGGGTGGCAAGGATTTTTGCTTTAACGATCACTTCTATGAGCGCTGGCAAAGAATTTATCCCGAAGCGAGCACTCACTACTACGAAAAAGCAGGACACTACGTCCTAGAAGATGAAAGAGAAGACGTCCTAAGTCGTATTGAGGCGTTCTTAGAATGAGTGCCGTGGCCAATATCGCCTGCCGTATTGAAGAGCGCGCCGCCGCTCACCCGCAAAAGGTGGCCATTCAATTTCCAACTCACTTTAAAAATAAAAAGATGAGTTACTTGGCACTCACTTTTAAGGAATTTAACGACCTCGCTAATAGTTTTGCCCGCGGGCTTACCCACTATGGAGTAAGAAAGGGCGATCGCGTCCTTCTCTTTGTAAGGCCTAGCCTTGATTTCCCAGCACTGGTTTTCGCGCTATTTAAAATAGGTGCCACACCAGTCTTAATTGATCCAGGCATGGGAAAAGATAATCTCTTGCGGGCCATTGCCGACGTTAAGCCGCGTGTTCTCATTAGCGAGCCAGTTGTTCATATATTAAGAAAGATCTACACCGCCTCATTTAAAGGAATCGAACTCTTCTTTACGACAAAATTCTTTGGAGGCGCTAGCTTTAAGAAGTTAAAGCGCCACCAAGGTGAATTTAAGGCCTGTGAAGTAAGTCGCGATGATCTCGCTGCGATCCTCTTTACCAGTGGAGGCACGGGGGCGCCAAAGGGAGTGATGTATACCCACTCTATTTTCAATGCCCAGACGGACCGACTCGCCGAGATGTTTAATCTGAGTGAGAATGACGTCGACGTCCCAGGCTTTCCTCTCTTTGCCTTCTTCACGCTCGCAGTGGGAATGACCTCAGTTACGCCTTTGATGGATCCAAGTAAACCGGCCAAGTGTGATCCCGCTAAAATTGTCCAAAATATCCTTGATCATAAAGCGACTTTTGTCGCCGGTTCTCCCGCCATTTGGGAGCGCGTGGCCGACTACTGCTTAGAACATAATATTCAACTCCCAAGTGTTGGTCGCGTGGTCATGTTTGGAGCACCCGTACGCTATGAACTGCACGAGAAGTTTGAGCGTATTCTCACCCACGGGACAACCTACACCCCATACGGCGCAACAGAGTGTCTTCCAGTGGCCAATGTGAGTGGCAGAGATGTTCTAAAATTTGGCAAGTTGCCGGCCATGAATGGACGCGGCACTTTTCTAGGGCACCCTGCTCCTATGGCACAGATATCTGTGATTAGAGTCACAGATGAGGCGATAGATTCGCTTGATAAGGCCACTATTTTGCCACCCGACTCAGTAGGTGAAATCATTGTCAAAAGCGATGTCGTCACTCCGGGCTACTTTGAAAAGAGCGAGGCTACAAAACTTGCTAAAATTCGCGATGGCGAAGATCTTTGGCATCGTATGGGTGATATGGGAAGGCTCGATAGTGCTGGAAATCTCTGGTTTCTAGGGAGAAAAACTCACCGAGTAGAAAACCGTTTTGGATTAACAACATCCATCGACTTTGAGTCCATCTTTAATCATCAATTGGGACTAAAGAGATCTGCCCTCATTGCCCACGGCCCAGACAAAGAACTAGCCTTGGTAGTCGAAGGAGTGGAATCAAGTGAACTTACTCAAAAGATCTTTGACCTAGCTCGCAAGTACGAGCACACAAAATTTCTAACCAAAATCTTTTATAAAGAGCGCTTTCCTGTAGATATTAGGCACAATATCAAAATTGACCGCCTTGCACTTGCGCGCGAATTTAACGAGGAGAGAGTATGAAAGTCTTAGTGACTGGGGCCGGGGGTTTTCTAGGCACTCACTTAGTGCGAGCTCTCGTAAAACGTGGATTAGAAGTTCATACTCTAGGGCGCAATCACTACCCTAAGCTAGACATTGAAGGTGTACGCCAATTTAAGGGAGACATCAGAACACAGGCCGATGTGGAAGAAGCGATGAAAGAGTGCACTGGTGTCTTTCACGTTGCCGGAAAAGTTGGAATCTGGGGCAAGCCTAGTGAGTTTGAGTCAATTAATGTCGATGGCACAAAGACCGTTATTAGCGTAATGAAGAAATTTGGGGTGAATAAACTCGTTCTCACCAGCTCACCCAGCGTGGCCTTTGGCAAAGACGATCTGATTGGAGTCGACGAAAAGACGCCCTACCCTGATCACTATATTGCAGACTACCCTCGCACCAAGTCCCTTGCCGAACAATACGCTCTTAGTGAAGCCAGTGATGACTTTCATATCATCGGACTTCGCCCTCACTTAATTTATGGCCGCGAAGACCTAAATCTCCTTCCAAGAGTGCTAGAGCGCGCAAGGCAGGGCAAACTTAGAATTATTGGCAAGGGTGATAATATGGTCGATATCATCCACGTCGACAACGCTGTTCACGCCCATCTCTGCGCCTGGGACGCTCTGTTAAAGGGGCCAGTCGTCAATGGTAAGAGCTACTTTGTGGCCAATAGTGAGCCGGTATCTCTGTGGGGATTTATCAATCGAATCCTGGAGATAAATCAACTGCCTAAAGTCTACAAGCACGTACCGCTTTGGTTTACCTACCTTCTCGCGGCACTTTTTGAAAAAGTTTATAAAGTGCTTGATAAGTACGACAGTGAACCACCGCTCACACGCTTTTCAGTACTTCAAATGGCCAAGTCCCACTACTTCAGTCACGAAGCTGCCGAGAGAGATATTGGTTATCGCCCAATCGTGAGCTTTGAAGAATCGCTCAAAGATTTAGACTTTAGAAGATCCTAATCAATGACCACGCTGGCCGGGGTCCTCGTCACTGGGCTTAGGGTAATTGCATCTTCAATTACCCCAAGACCTTGGAACTTGCCTTCAGAGAAATTGGCTTTATAGGCACCACCAGTATTAGTAGTGGCATCAAAATTTCCATAGAGAAAGACGTTTTGAAGACCAAAGTAATTGTAGAAATCAATCTTATGCTTTGAATAGCGGTGAAGTCCCTCGGCGAAGTCTTTAAGTCGCCAGAGTGGAATTTGCTTACCCACTTGCGAGGGATCTTTTTGAGAGAGTAGAAGCATACAGGCTTTTTGAACCTCAACTTTTTTGCGACTTGACCACCACCACTTCACTTTTCCAGTGGCGCACGATTTGTAAGTCGAGCTAGTAATGTCGTTGTGAGTGAGCTCGGTATAGTAATTATTCCAAGCTTTCTGCATCGAATAATTACAGCCACCAAAGAGTGATCTGAATTTTTCCCATATCGTCTTAGGCTGACCACCACATACATCGTGGGCATAATCAAAGGCTTGTGAATAAGTAAGAGCATTAAAATGGCCGACAGCTTCGTGGCGAACCTTTAGTTCGGCCTTGAGGGTCATCGGACCAACAAGCTGATCAGTTTCCACCCAAGAGATGGCCAGCGGATCAAGTCCTCCGGTATCGGCGAGCAGATCAACTATCTTAGATTTAGTGGATTTAAAAGTCTTTAGCGACTTTGCAATATAGAGTTCGCGCGAAAAAGACATCGACATGGTGTCATTACTTGCGACATCAAAGTCCTCTTTAGCAGCGACAATATTTCGCTCTGATTCATAACTCATGCGCACTCGACGCGCGTCCTGGGAGCTTTTATTAATCACTGAGCTAAGACCCAAGTACTTTTTAATGAGCTCGTGCATGAGGCGAGAGAAAATATTTTGAGTAAAGCTCACACGATAGGAGTTATGACGAAAGAAATTTGTTTCGACACCAGACTTTACCACCTTTACCTGCTCAGTTTCTTGGTCGCGAGAGCCCCCGAGAATCAAAATTGCGTACTTAGATGAAATCTTCTCTTTGCGGCGATACTCCTCGCTCACAATATTGTGGGCGAGCAGATCAGTATCTGAAGGTCTGTGTTTGAGTACATCATCAAGAGCTGCAGAATAGGCAGTATCGACCTCAATGCGCTCTAAATCGCTCTCATAGAGAGAGAGGTTAATAGTGTGAGACTTAGTAGAAGTATAGGAGAAGTCATAACTGAGTAATGTCAATTTTAAGATACCAAGAAAGTCAGCATTTATGCGTGCAGCTGCCCCAAGCTCGGCCGAGGTGGAAGTCTCATAACTAATGCGAAAGCGCTCACCGGCCTTTGGACTGTCATCAGGGCCTACGGCCATGATTTCGCTCTTTGCCACTCGCTCATAGCGGGCCAGAACCCCAGCACTACCACTCAATCCTGTATAGAGTGGCGCCGAAACAAATCCACCGGCGCGAACACTTAGTGAGTCCTCTTTAGTGATGAATTCATAATCGCCCATGTCCGTAATAAAGCTCTTGGCCCTAAATGGCTTAAAAGCAAAGAAGAGTTTATTAAGATCGAGGACAAGTCCGTCTTCATAAGAAGGAGCAAAGTGAGTAAAAGTATAGGTACGTTTAAAGAGCACACCACCAAAGAGGGCCAGGTTTTGCTCGGTGATGTCGATGATCTCTTGATCGCGCAAATTTGAAAGTAACATACTCGCGTCGACAAACACGTCAAAAGTATCAGTCACAATCCAGCGAGTGTCGTCAAAGAGATCCGGGGCCAATTGACGATTAAGAGAGATCTTAAAATCGAGAAAATCTTGGTGAAAGGAATAACCAATATTGTTTATTCCATCAATCGTAAAGCCACCGCGATTATTTAAGGCGAGAGCGGCCTGTCTGCGTCCGATATTTTCATACTCGACACCCAATTGATCAAAAATCTGTTGGTAGAGCTGATTTTCATCTGCTCCCCCATCGAGAACAAAGTTCTTAACCAAGGAATTGCCATAGAGGTCTTGCAGTTTTGCTGGGTTAACAACGGTGAAATAATTAAATTGATTGGCCGAATCTTCGGCATGACTATCTTCACCCAGGAAGAAAAAGAGCGAGACGATGGCCCAGATCAGAAGTCCTCTTCTAATCAGATTCTTTGTATTCTGAGCTTTTTGATGTGGTCCCATATTCTTCTCTCCCGATGTTCCATACTGTCTTAGAACTTCGACTCTCCCCAGAGTTCGATGCCCTTCTCTAGCGTGGTGACAATCTTGGATTCTAAGAACATTTCGGGTTAAAAAAGTAAAAAATGAGACGGAAATCTTCGAGGGCCTGATCCCAAGGGCTTATAGGCCATTTGTCTGTGGGGCCGACACTCACGTGTCTATTCTTTAGACGCCCTAGAGGGTGAAAACCACAGAATCTGGGCGATTTTCTGGCATTGAAGTTGCTTCAAATTCCCTTGATACCTTAAAAAAAAGTACATGGAGACGCATGTGAGAGCGCTTATTTGCCCTATCACTTCTGACAGATTGCTGGTGAGCATGCTTATGCTCTGCCTGAGTCTCGTCTCCTGCTCACGCCCTTCTGGAGGCGATGCCCCCCAGGTAATTGCTGGCCAATGGGGAGAGCTTAACTCACTAGATAACAGACTTCCCTCGAAGACCTATCTTATTGATATAGCTCAGGGTGAGCGCTACAAAGTTTGCTATGAAAGCGCCCTTAGTGCTAAGTGGCCAGACTTCGAGGCCGAATTAGAAGTTGCCCTCTCTCACTGGGGTCGCTATATCAGTGCCTCGATAAATATTCAGGTCTACCCAGTGAAATTGCCCACAGAGGCAAAGAAGCTCTCTGCCAGTGCGGCCTTAAAACTCTACAAAGAAAAGTTCTGTCCCGACGCTGATCTCATTGTTTCAGAACACAATATCGGTGGGGCCCTCGGCCAAGTCTTAGAGAGCTATAGTTACCAAACTGTGGGGACAAAACAGAAGATCGTCTCTTTTAATAAGGGACTCTTTATTAAAAGTGAGAGCTCTCAGTTGCGCTGGACGAGTTTGCGCGAAGCCTTTGGAGCTGAGATCCTCATTGATACACACGCAAAGCTCTTAGAGAGAAATCTCTTCTATGCAAGAAAATCAGATCAAGAAAACCTACTCTTTAGCACCCTCCTACACGAGGCTGGCCATGTGTGGGGACTATGCGATCAGTATAAGCTCGATGACGGCACAACAAACTGTCATCCTGAATACTCTAATTCAATTCTTGAAGACGACTCCATCATGTCTAGTTCAGGCACAATACTTCCCCTCTTTCTAAGAAATGATGATGTCGATGGAATTGAAAATCTTGCAAAGCGAAGAAGACCCAGCTGGCACCCTATTAGCTACCAAGAAGAAGCGCCACACCCAGATTATATTTTTACAGAGTCGACGCTAAAAAGAGGCAACCTTCATATCAATTTAAATGTTCATAAGGGCGCGAGTGTTGCTGGTGAGCTCACAATAAAGGGCTTTGATCCAAGTGGTGAGTATGTGACCTTCAATTCAGACATTTCACTCAAAAAAGCTGCGAGCGATCTCTTTCAGGCGATCGAATTTGATCTGGGCAATGGTTTTCAACTAACCTCTCTAACTTTTAAAGAGGCCAATCAAGACGAAGAGCAAGAGATTAGGATTAGTCCCTAATCTCTCCAATTATCAACAGTGGTCTTCACAACTTTTTGATCAAAGTAATTAGCGCTCATTCCGGCATCTACAAGTATACCGGTAGCATTAATACCCGAAGATAGTGGGCCCATAAGAAAGCAAGCAGTATGAGCGACTTCTTCAGTTTTTAAATTCTCAGATCTCAAAGTGAGCTTTTCACTATAGAGATAATTGTCGATATAACCTGGAATGCCTGCACTGGCACTTGTCTTAAGAGGTCCTGCGCAGACGGCGTTGAACCTCACTCTTGAAAACTCACTAAAGCTCTTAGCAAGATAACTGACAGTTGAATCTAGCGCTGCTTTAATCGGACCCATGTAGCCGTATGCACCAACTCTCGTATTTGAAATAGAGATGGTCACCACACTCGCGTCTTTGCGTAGAACATTTTTAAGGGCCCCTGAGAGACTCATTAAGCTAAAGCAAGAGATGTGATAGGCTTCATTAAAGTCCTTCCAAAGAGTGTCGTGAAAGGGCTTTATCCCCTCACTATAATTGGCAAAGGCAATCGAGTGAAGCATTCCATCCAAAGACACGCCCTCCGACTCAAGCATGGCCCCAAAGTTTTTAACACTCTCGTCATTTAAAACATCTAGTTGATAAATTTTTGAGTCGGCAAAGAGTTTTTCAACTCTAGCCTGATGCTCGTCAGACTGAACACTAAAGATCAGCTCTGCCCCGGCGGCTTTAAGAATACTTGCCACATGATAGGCAACGCTCTTTCGGTTAGAGACTCCAGTAATGAGGTATGTTCTTCCAGCAAATGACATAGAAATCCTTAAGTAAGAGCGCAGGCAAATTCAATGGCAAGAGCGACCTTGCCTTCGACCATGGCCTTACCCTTAAAGTAATAAGCATTGGCGGCCTGATCGACAAGTTCCACTTGCATGTGAAGCGTATCTCCAGGGCGCACCATTGTTTTAAATTTGGCCCCATTCACACGGCTCACCACTCCTAGACCCTTAGACTCTCCACTTGCCATGAGCAAAGCACCACTTTGAAACATGGCCTCTTGAAGAATGACTCCTGGAACGATGGGGTTGCCAGGAAAGTGACCTTTAAAAAAGTCCTCGTCGGCCCTGAAGGTGCGACGAGTTTCAATTTTCCCCTCGCTGCGCTCGATAACCTCATCGACAAATAAAAAGGGCTCTCGCTGGGGAATGAGCTCTTTTATGTGCGCTAGTCCTAGTGCACTCATTAAAGGCCACCGGTAATTTCAAGGCATGTTCCCGTGATGTAGCTCGCCTCGCGGCTAGCGAGAAAGAGCACGCCGTGGGCAACATCGTCTGTACTGCCAAAACGCTTAAGAGGAATTGTCGACTTGTATTCCTTCACTTGATCGGCGGGAAGATCTGAGATGAGCTCTGTTTCAATAAATCCCGGGCACACACAATTAATTGTAATTCCACGCTTGCCTACTTCCTTAGAAATTGACTTTGCCATGGCAATTTGACCGGCTTTACTGGCGGCGTAATTGGCCTGTCCAGGAAGTCCTAGTGTGCCACCGATTGAAGACATATTGATAATTCTTCCGTAGCGCTTTTTCATGAAGTGAAGAATGGCAAATTTAGTCATATTAAATGTGCCAGTGAGGTTCACATCAATCACACGTCCCCACTCCTCACCAGTCATGCTGGCCACAATATTATCGCGTCGAATGCCCGCGTTGTTAATCAGCACCTCAATTTGAGTACCGTCACTATCCAACTCATTGAAGAAATTTTCACAGGCTTTGAAATCTGAGACATCAAATTTTTTGAGCGTCAGAGAGGCCGCATGCTCACCGAGTGATTCTTTAAAGGCCAGGGCATTTTCATCATTGCCACTGTAAGTTGCGATGACCTTAGCACCACTTTTTAGGAAAGACCTGGTAATAGCCGCACCAATTCCGCGCGTTCCACCGGTGACGATGGCGCTTTGACCTTCAAAATTAAACATGGGCACTCTCCGAACTTAAAGTAGTTTTTTCTAATTGATCAATATAGTTGTCGACTTCATGGGCTTGAATCACTCCGTAATTAGCAGCTCCGAGCCAGCCAGACATAATGATTCCCACAGAGCCTGCGTGAAAAAGACCAGGAAGCTCTTTGTGAAGATTCATGGAAATATCAAGGCCTTCAAATTTTGTTCCAAAGGAGCTGCCCTTTTGGTGGTGGGTGTAGCGCTCTACAGTGAGTGGTGTTGAACAATCGACATAGTCAATCTTTTCGCGCACTCCAGGAATGAGCTTTTCAAGGGCGCTAAGGGCGCGCTCTGTGATCATTGCCTTGCGAGCACTATATTCCTCTTCACTGAGTCCGCTCCAATCCTCATAGCGTGCATTGATACTTGAGACCACGGCATAGCGATCAGAGCGCTCTGGTCGAGTCTCGGGATAGTAGACAGAGAATGTCTGAGAACTGGTGTCCACAGATAAGACTTCATCGGTATTAAAGTCTTTGGCCTCACTATAGAAGACCAACTCGCCAATATCGGGAATGGACTCGCCTGCGCGAATCCCCATGAAGACCTGACATGAAGATGAATTCAGGCGAACCTTCGCCGCGCGCTCGCAGAAGTCAGCACTAAAGTGATCCTTGCCGGTCATTTTAAAAATAGTTGAGAGAAGATTGGCGTTTGAGAGCACGGCACTTGCACTCACTCTCTGGCCAGCAAGCATCACCCCGCAGGCGCGACCCTCTTCAACAATGATTTCATCAATTTTAGAGTGAAGTTTAATGTCGACGCCGTTTGAGACGAGCTCATCCTTCATACGTGTAATCATCTCATCAGTACCACCGCGGTAAATGAAGACACCCTTACTCATAAAGTTTGAAAAGACGATTCCGTAGGTGATGGCCGGATCTTCAAGTGTTGAACCATTAGCGTAGACAATGGGCTCTAGTAGAAAGCGCCAGACATCAGGACGATCTGGGAAGAAGCGAGCAAAGAGTTCGCCATTGGTTTCCTGATTGCCATCGTAGAAGTTCATATCGCCAAGATACTTAAAAAATCCTAGAGCAGTTTCTTCTGGAATTTTAAAGTGATCCACTAAGAGTTCGATGTAGTGTTCTTTAGTGAAGTCCGTCTCGAGCTGATACTGGGGATTAATAAAGCGAACTTTAGAAACTTGCTTGATTGAATCGGCAATTTCGCGCGACCAATACTTGCGACAAGTTTTAATCATCCCCACTGGAAAGCCGTGTAGCGAAATATCAAAGATATGATCGCCCTTGGCGCGGCGAAACCAAGTGGCAAAGCCACCAAGTTTATTATGGGATTCTAGGAGTAAGACTTTGCGCCCTGACTTACCAAGTTTATTTGCGGCCGTGAGACCTGCGAGTCCGCCTCCGATGACAATCACATCATAGTGCGCAGCGGGACGATCCTTTTTCTTTAAAAGCATGCACTGTCCGAGGTTGAATAAAAACCTCGCAAGACTATCAAGAAAGCGCCTTAATGAGGAGCTGCACGGCTAACAGCTCATAGCAACATCGAGTACTTGTCTGGAATTGACGCAAACAAAATAAATTAAGGCCTAATGCGCTTGTCAAAAGTTGTGTTTTTTTGTCAATCTAGGTGTCATTGAAAAATCAGGAGAGATTTTTATGAACACACAGCACGAGATGAGAGAGCTGAGCTCGCTCAAAGTTAAAAACCCCTACCTACGCCTAGGCACCGACGTGAGCGACCTAGAAAAATCAATTAAGACCGTAGGTCTTATTGCTCCCCTCGTGGTGACTCCAGACGGAGTGCTCCTGGCCGGTGGACGCCGCTATCAAGCGCTGCTCAATCTTGGTTACACCCAGGCCCCAGTGGCCATCATCGATCAAGGCGAACTCGAGCGCGAGTTAATCTCAATTGATGAAAACCTAGTCAGAAAAGACTTAAATAAAATGGAAATGGAGGGCCATCTTCGTCGCGCGAAAGAACTTCACGAAGCACTTCACCCAGAAGACTTTGAAATGAAAGAAGAGAGTGAGATCGCCCCTAGTAGTGATGAAGAGAATCCAGGTGTTAAGGTAAAGACGAAAGTTGAGCGCCTGCCAGGTGAAAACTTTCTTCGCAAAGTTAGTGAGAAGACGGGACTCTCTCCCAAGCAAATTCATGAGGCCATCAAACGCGATGAAGGAGCAAGTTCAGAGGTGAAGGAAGCCCGTGCTCGCGGTGAGCTCTCTCTTAGCCAGACAAATGAAATTGTTAAACTTCCTAAAAGTGACCAGGCCCGCGCCCTAGAAGTGGTAAAGAATCGCCCGGTCAGAGAGATTAAAAAACTTATTAAGACGGCAAAGACCAAGGGAATCGACAGTGCTATTGCCGAACTTCCTGACGAGCCCCATGCCAGAGAATTCCGTGAAATTGAAGCGGCCCTCACCAAGCTCAATCGCCTAGTGAAGCGCTATCAATTAGAAGGACTCGATTTTGAATTGATGCCCACTAAGCTCGGGGCACTTTTTAGAGAATTTAAGGATCTCACAACCGAGATGATTCCGGGATCTCACTTGCCTACCAATTCCGCGAGTGAGGAAATCCACTCCCTAAATTAATTTTAATGAAGTGGGCACTGGAGCGAGTTCAGCGCTCCAGTGCCCACTTTTTTAGCAGCACCTCGCGCTCTAAACTCCCTCATATTGTAGAGAATCTGCCTAGTAGAGAGCTAGATACAAACTAGTGTTATCCTATTTGCGATGAGACATCTTCTTGTAAGCGTACTGCTTGCTCTGTCAACCACATCTCTTTATGCCTCCTGCCCAAAAGGAGTTAAGACTCTATGGTCGATGGCGCCAGATACTAAAAAAATTCAGCTCTCAGAATATCGACTCACAGAAGTTTGCACTGCCCTCTTTAATCAAATGGGCGCAAATCTACATTTTAAATTTTTTAGAGACGGAAAGCTCATTCATCAAGCAAAGGTAAATTGGCCCAGCGAAACTCGCACTGAGTACTTGGGAGAGAATTTAAAGTTAAAAACCGCCCAAACAAATTCTGAGAGCACTAAAATTCTCTCACTTCAATTTGAGCCAATCAAAGACGATCAATACTTAGTGATGGATATCAATTCCCAAGTGACACTTGGTAAGGGGAAATTTTAGTGAGATCACTGAAGTTCACTCTCTCAATGCTACTCCTCTTGAGCTGCTCTCAAGCTCTAGCTAAGTATCGCTATGTCATCTATACCGACGAGCCCTCAGGACAAAAGGCCCAGGAAGTCGCCCACTACTTTAGAAATACAACGCCCTTTAATGAATTTGATATCGAGATTGTCGTCAAGCAGATGAGCTCCGAAGAGCTCAAGTGCGGTAGCTACCCTGGAATCGAGCGCTTAGTTACCTGTGATGAAAGAACCATTCAAAGAAAGGCCATGAGTGAAGACTTCGACCAAGCCTTCGTGGTCTCTGACCGCGATTATTATGGCGGCAGTGGCGGTCAGGTTCCAGTGATCACTAGTTCAAGGCGCACTCCCATTACAATGATCTCCCACGAGTACATGCACCTACTTGGCTTTTGTGACGAGTATGAATTTTCTGAGGCCGAGGCCGACTACTACTGCTCCGAAGAGAGTCTTCGCAACAAAGTAAATGCTGTGGAGATCACTCCTAAAGAAAGTGGTTATTCCTCAGACCAAGAGGCGCGCGGTAGTCATAGTGGACAGATTCCTTGGTACGGTGAGATTTTGGGAACAACTCCGATCTCAGCGGGAACTTTGGGAAGTCCAGCCAATCACGCTGCCGATATTGGGCTCTTTGAAAATAATAGTTGTAAGAAGGCCAAGCGCAAGGTTCACCTCTGGCGCCCAGGTGGTGGGAGCAATATTATGCACGACCTCACTGCTCCAGTTGCTCCCTATGAAAATCTTCTCAGACAGGCCCTCGCCTCGGCCGGTTTACAGCGAAGGCCCTCACCTCCCCCCCCAATTTCACTTGGCCCTTGTCCACGAATAGATGATCAAATGCCCCTGCCTAATAAACTCATTATGGACTACAACCGCCTACTCAGACGAGTTGGGGCCCAGTAGTTTTCACGATTCTCCTCTGAAGTATTCACAACTTAAACCTCTAGAATCATTCACTTATTAATCATTTTACTGGCAAAGTTTACAATTTGTCTTCACAGTTTGTGAAAACTTTCTTAAGTTCTCCGTGAAATTCAAATGACCCGCGATTTCTGTTGTCGTACTTCTTGAGTCACAAAATTAAGTGTTCAACTTCGAACGACAATAAGGAGAAAGTAATGAAAATGATTCTTGCATTCGTAATCGCTCTTACAGCTACTTCAGCTATGGCACGTGTTTCTGTTAACACTCCATGGTCACAACTTAAAAAAGACTACACACTCGATATCAAGTGGCCAGCTGCTCGTATGAACCACGGCCCAATGACTGGCGTTGACTTCCTTTGTGATGCTGGCGATCACTTCCAAACTCTAAAGACAATCAAAACTTGTACAAAGTGGGAAACTCAAAGAGGTCGTGACCGTGACCTCGTTTGTGTTGCTTACAAAACAATCACTGGAATCGTAGAGAAAGTTCAATCTTACGAAGCTTGTGTTAAGTACCAACGTCGTGGTGGTGACCATGATGACGTATGTGTTAAGTACGAAACAAAAACTTTCGAAGTTCCATCTAACTACAGTGTAGAAGTTCGCAAGCAATTTGGAAATCGTGACAACAACAACACAAGACTTCTCTTTAAGAAGCCTTTCACAATCCCAGCTTGTAACTAATTTTAGTTAACAACGAGTGCCAGCGAGAGATCGCTGGCACTCTTATTTCAATGAGAGTTGAATGCTAGATAAGACAACCTCACATATCTCGATCTTTGACTTTTCAAATTATCGAGACTTTTTAATGAAGAGAGGCCTACCCAATGGTCTCTATGGACACACCAAAAATAACCTCGCGACTCTAGCGCGCGAACTCGGTTATAAATCCCCCTCTAGTTTATCCATGGTTCTAAGTGGCGAGCGCTTTCCCTCTGACGAGATGGTTGAGAGAATTTGCACTCACTTTAAAATGACCAGCAGAGAAAAGCGCTATCTCAAGCTCTTAATTGACCTTGAAAAGAAATCAAAAAAAAATAAAGACACCAAAGAAATTCTTGAACAAATTCAAAAGGCTTCAACTGAGAAGAACTCTTTTGCTATTGATCTCAAGCAATTTTCAACAATTTCTGAGTGGTATTATATTGCGATTAAGCAGCTCATAGACACCAAGGACTTCATAGAAGATGAAGACTGGATCTATCGCCGACTCAGAAAGAAAGTCACCCCTTCTCAAATTAGAACGGCGCTAGGCCATCTACAAGAATTAGAAATTGTTAAGCGCGATGATAAAGGTCGTCTTCAGGTAGTTAGCCCTGGGTTAATCACAACTAATGACGTCCCCTCCTCAGCAATTAGACGCCACCACGTCGGTATGCTTGAGCGTGCGAGCGAGGCGATCTTTGAGCAGACGATTGATCAAAGACAGGTCAACTCAACCACTCTTAGAGTGCGCCCTGAAGATCTTAGCGAGGCCAAGCGAGCTATTTTTGATTTTCTTAAGGAGTTTGCTTCTCGTTTTATGAATGAGGACGCTAGTGATGTTTACCAGTTCAATATTCAACTGTTCCAGCTCACAAAAGAAGTAGGTGACCAATGAAATTTCTTCCCCTAATTATTGCGGTTTTATCTCTCACTATCTCATTTAAGCTCAAGGCCCACTCCGAGCAGGGATTTGAAATTCTGCCTGAACAGGTTGAGTTTTCTCCCAATCAGCTCAGTGAAATAGAGAGAAATTTACGCAATGAGCGCTTTAGAAATTCCAGCGATAGTGCCCTGGCCGCGTTTAGTGGAGCTGATATCGTTGGAAATGGCAGCGGCTATATTGAACAGAATTTCTCTTATATCTATCAAAATTTAGATCGCACAATTTCTCAGTGCTTGAGCATCCCCTTTTGCTCAGGCACAAAATATGATCAAGAAATTCTTAGAGAAATTCGCGATATCATTCTTGAAAATCGCGACAGAAAAAATCGTCTCGTTTTCTTAAAGGGTCAAGACTTTGAAAACTATTTTCACTCTGAATTAGACCCCAGTGAGCGCGTAGCAAAAACTGGCTTTTCTCCAGAGTTTCCAATTTTTATTAATCTCTCTTTAGTTGAGGAGCTAAATCTTGGTGGAGATCTCTCCCTTATTCTTGGAATTTTGGCCCACGAAGTGGGTCATCAAGTGGGTATTAGTTCACATACCTACCTTGATTCAATCGCCTCAAGACTAAGAGGCGTATTTTACGAAAACACCCTCTCTATTGAACTTACTCATGTTTCACTTCCAATGAAGTTCATGGTTTTAAAGGCAAGACAGAATTTTGCCCACGATGAAGCTCTGCTCTTGGCCGCGGGCAAACTTGTGAGGCTTCCAAGACTAGCGACAAGCTTTACATGTGCAAGAAATGCAACACTTCTAAACTCTACAATTAGCAATCCTCACTGGAAGGCCAATACCTACGCTGATGGAGCACTCATTGCAAAAGTAGAAGCTTGGGGTGAATTTTCTTGTCGCGCGCCTGACGGCTCTTTCTTTGTAGAGAGTATGACTCTCACCTATACAATCGTCTTTGACCGAACAATCAGCGACGAGAGAAAAGTGGTCTTCACACACCGCAACTCTTCTCTCACTCTGCGCTAGTTATTTAGATAGTCTAGGGAGAGCTTGTAGAGAGCTGCCCCTAGATGCTTATCTGCAGATTTATTCCACAATTGGGCGTGAAAATAGAGTTTTCGACTATTAGTTAGCACTAACCCACTGGAAAAGCCGGGCCATCCCGCTCGCTCTTCAATTCTTCCTGTTTCTCGGTCCGTGGGAACTAAATCCCCCTCACTCAAGACTTTGCTTAGCACGTTTCCATTGTAGTAGTAGAGTGAGCGCTTGCCCTTTAAATCAATTGCCCTAAAGGCAATATCTCCCAGGTCATTGATGACCGGGGCAAAAGTTTCAAATTCTTTAATGTCGTCCACGACTCCCACGCGAGCAATGATCTCTGGGCGCCCCTGCGAAGTTTTGATGAGTCTTGCCTGTCCTTTGTAGGAGCCAATGACGGCAACATCTAGGTGATTGTTAATTCCCACATTATTTTGAAAGCTATCGGCGTACTGAGCATCATCGCGCAGAACGATTCGCTTTTCCTGAGCATTAAAGGCAATGATAAAGTCGGGTCTAGATTCTTCCCACTCTCCGAGTGCGCCCATGCGAATTTTAAGCGCGCACTGAGCACTCTGAGTACAACTAGGAGAGAAAATATAGCTTGGTCCCTTTCCCTCAGTGAAGATCTCTTTAAGCACTCCTTGCGCGTTCACTCTCACAATTGATTGGCCAAGATCAACGGATTTCGTTTTTACAAAATAGCTACCATCACTTAACTGTGAGGGGTTAGCGATAAATTCATTTCGCTCTAAATTCTTGGGTTCAATCACAGTCTCGAGGCTGCCGTCTCGGCCCAATTTTAAAATGCCATCATTAACGCCCAGATCATATTGACCAAAGAGCAGCTCCCCTGAAGAAGTAAATTCAGGATTTGAGAGCAGTCGCTCATTGGGAGCGCGGTAGACGATACGAGCACTCTTTAACTTTGAATCATAGAGCCAGATGCCAAAGTCGCCGGTGTATTCAATGCCTTTCAATGTGATGGCGACATCCCCGCTCTCACTGGCCCGCACTAAGGAGTTAGAGATGCGCGTTCCGGCCGAGATATTAAAGCCATCAAACTCAGCGCTACGAAAGAGTAATTCGAGATGAGAGTATGAGGTAGGAATCTCAGAAGTATTTATGGGATTTGATATGAGAGTGAGAAGTGCAAGTAAGCTGCTTTTAAGTTTCATCGCGTGGGCCTTTATACTGAGAAAAGTAGAACTCTCAGTATCAGGCCCATAGGCATTTGCTGCAAGTAAGGTTAGGGATTGTAAGCTTTTTCGCGGGCGAGAATAGACATCGCAACTTTCACACCGTCAACGGCGGCCGAGGTAATTCCTCCGGCGTGACCGGCGCCTTCACCACAGGGAAAAAGTCCCTCGTGAGAGGTTGATTCCAATGTGTCGCGGTCGCGCAAGATAGTCAGTGGCGCCGAAGTGCGCGTCTCTGGCGCCATAAGGATTGCCTCTTTAGACACAAATCCCTTTAGGCGGCGATCAAATTCTTTTAGAGAGCTTGCTAGGTGATCGCTCACAAATTTGGGAAGAATCTCTCGCAGATCGGTGCGAACAAGGCCAGAGGGAGTTGAGGTTTTAGGGAGAGCTCCGCTTCCTACACTACCTGAGAGAAAATCGCTGAGGGTCTGAAAAGGTAGTTCCTTGCCAGAGGCTTTTTCACAGCTTGCCTCATAGGCGCGCTTTTCAATTGAATGTTGGAAATTTAGGCCGGCCATGAGCTCATCGGTTTTAAAATCTACGCCCGCCTTTACACTCACCACCAGTGCCGCATTTGACCAGCGCGAATTGCGAGCGTAGTTACTCATGCCATTGACAACGATGCCCTCGGCCTCTGTCCCGGAAGAGAGGACATAGCCACCAGGGCACATACAAAAACTATAAGTTCCCTTGTGAGACTCGGGATTCTCATAAGAGAGGCGATAGCGAGAGGCACCCAGTGCCGGATCCTTAGCAAAGTCTCCATACTGGAGGGTATCAATGAGCATGCGAGGATGTTCAATGCGAACACCCACCGCAAAGTCCTTTGGCCTCATCGCCACTTTCTTCTTTTCTAATTCAAAGTAGACTTCTTTTGCCGAATGACCGGTGGCCAAAATGATGTGCGAGCTAAAAAACTCTCTGCCATCACTAAGCCTCACTCCACGCGCCTTGCCACTGTCATCGAAGATCAACTCATCGACCCGGGCGTTGTAATGAATCTCACTGCCCTTAGAGGTGAGTTCATCACTCATTTTATTAATGAGCGCGCGAATCTTATTTGAACCCAAGTGCGGGTTTGAAAGATAGGCAACTTCCTCAGGAGCTCCAAAGTCCACCATGCGCTTCATCACATAGCCCACATAGGGAGACTTAATGCGAGTGATGAGCTTGCCATCGCTAAAGAGACCGGCACCGCCCTCTCCGTAGCAGACATTATTTTCAGGATCAAAGCGCCCATAGCGCCAAAATGCCGCGATATGTTTCATGCGCTCATGGGCCCGGGCCCCGCGCTCAAAGAGCACGCACGGCACGCCGTAGTCGCTAAAGCGAAGGGCGCAAAAGAGCCCGGCGGGGCCGGCGCCAATAATGATCGGCTTTTCCTTGAGAGCTCCAAGATTGGGAAACTCTTCGTGATGAGTTTCAAAGCGCTCCCCTTGTTTAATGACTTCTATTGTATAGAGCGCCTGGGGGGATCGCCCGCGGTTGGCGCCTCGAGCGTCAAGAGACTGCGAGACAATGCGATAGTCCACCATCTCAGGGTGTTCTCTACGTAGAGCTTCCTCTACATCTTCTCGATAGTCTAAAGTAAGGCTGACTTTTAGCGGCATGTTAGGGATAATACTCGTAATACAGACTCAGTCAATCGCCGGGGGCGCATCCTAGGCGAATAAGGAATTTCTTATGCGTTTTGGGCTCCTTCTCATTGGGGATGAACTGCTCGATGGCAAAACAACCGATGCCAACACCAAGCATTTAGGGACATTTTTACACGGTTTAGGTCTTTCACTCTCCCACGTTTTGGCCACCGCAGATGACGATGAGGAAATCGCCAAATGCCTGAGTCTCCTCTATAAGGACCTCGCCTGCGATATTGTCATCACAAGTGGCGGACTTGGTCCCACTCCCGATGACAAAACCAAACTCGCCTTCGCCAGATACTTTAAACAAGAAGTTATCCAGCGCCCTGACGTGGCCCAAATGGTCACTGAGCAATACCTCGCCTTTGGCCGCGAATGGACACCAGGCCAAAATAATTACGATCATTTCCCAAGAGACTTTACTCCCGTCAGAAACCCCATCGGACTCGCCCCTGGGCTGATGCATTTTCACGATCAGGATAGGAAGGTTCTCGCCTGCGCGCCGGGGGTGCCCCGTGAGTTTGCGGCCATGCTCAAAGAGAGCATCTATCCCGTTTTGAGCGCACGCTTTAAGCTCATTGGCCGAGATACCAAGAGATTGTGTGTTCGAACTTTAGGTGTGCCCGAGGAGACCATCTTCTTTAAGATCGCCCCCACTCTTTGGAATGACCTTCAAGTCTTTGGCAACGTTGCCTCCTATCCCCACGCCATGGGCGTGGATATTGTGGTTAGGCCACGCACTGACTCTCCTGCAAATTGGTTTGATCTCGCGCTAGCGCGCGTGAATCATGGAGAACTCAGCGATCATATTTGGCAAATCGGAGAAACAGACCTTGCCCCCTATCTAATCGAGCTGATGAGAAAGAAGTCGTTAAGTCTCTGCTTTGCTGAGTCTTGCACCGGTGGGCTCGCCGCCTCGCTTATCACTGACGTCAGCGGATCATCAGATATTTTTCTTGGCTCTTTTGTGACCTATTCAAATGAGATGAAAGTCAGCGCCCTTGGAGTAAGTCCTGAGACTTTGAAATCCCATGGAGCAGTTAGCACTGAGGTCGCCCTAGAAATGGCCAAGGGCGCGCGCGCGAGATCGGGAAGTGATATTGCAATCGCCTTTAGTGGAATTGCAGGACCTGGCGGTGGAAGCCCTCAAAAGCCAGTGGGAACGGTAGCAATCGCAGTGAGTAGCAAGTACTCAGAGACCAGTGAAATCCACCACTTTAAAGGCGGCAGAGAGCTTCTTAAACTACGCTTTGCCCTCAAGGGGCTGCACTTGGCGCGAGAAGAAGTACTTAGGTTCTAATAACCTTCATCGAGCATGCGAATTTTCTTAGAAAGTTCGCTCTCACCACCATTAGACTTCAGCTCTTCGTAAGCCTTGCGAGTTTTCTCATCCATTAGTTTGGTAGTGTCCCCGCCTTTATTATTATAGAGCTCAACGGCGTCGATTTTGAGCTTTTCCATATCTGAGTCATTCATCTCTAAGAGCTTTGCCTTAGCCGCTTTGGCCTCTTCAGGCTTTATCTGACCAGTTTGCACCAGTTGATCAATCATTCGCGCGAGGTCGCCCTTATTGAGCTTCATCTGCTTGATCATCGATCCGATATCAAAGCCACCGCTACTGCCTTCAAGCTGTGCACTCACACTCCCCAGAGAGAGGGTGGCACAGATGACTGAGAATTTAAGTCCATTTTTAATCCATCTCATGCTCATTTTCATGTCCTTTTGTTTAGAGTGATTATAACCCGAGATCGGCGCTACTTAGTGACAGGAAAAGAAGTCACTTATGAATCATCACAATCTGTTGAGAAATCACTTAACTATCTGAAATTTAATAAGAGGGGGGGAAGGATGCTCTACACCCATGAGACGGGCCTAAAATAAGTTAAGTCGGCCAGAGTAATGTCCCGAAAAGATTAGCGGAGGATAGTGGAGCAGTGAGAAGAAAAGGGATTTTCTCGCCATTTACGTTACTAGTTATTGGAGTCATTTCGATTCTCTTGGCTTCGTGCGTGCCCCAGGCCCAAAAAAGTACCCGCAAGACTGCGAGTGCAGGTTCAAGCGCCAGTGAAGATACGGCCACACCCGATGATCCTACATTTTCAAACTCTCTCAACTACTTTCAAGACGGCGCAACCACATCGAGCTCAAGTCTCGTACTTAAGAGCACAATGAGCACTGCCTTCTACTTTAGAGGAAGTGAGGTCAATAGCTATATCTCTAAGGTAAATACTTCAGATGTGCAGTGTTTAGTATTAAATTTTAGCGACTCGCTTGGATATCCCAACGAAGACAATCTCGTGGTCGCTGCCCTGCCAAGAAATTTCTTTAACTTCACCACCAATCAGCGCGAGTATTACTACTTAGTAGATCCTAGCGATAAAACACAGAATCAATCTTTTTGCCAAAAAGTTGGACTCATCAATGCAATCAGTTCGGCCGGAGACTCCATTGTCTACTCAATCTCTGAGTTGTGCCCGACCTGTCCGGGCGTCACACTCTCAAGCGAGGTCGTCTCGTTTCTCACTAGCGGTGGCACGGCGATTAATAATATTCAAACCGGCTACCTCGGTCTGCGCGTTCAAAAGGTCAACTCATCTTCAACTGGTGGGGGAACAACTAACCCCACTTGTACCTCAAACTCTGAGTGCGGCTCCCTTGGCTATGATTGCTGTAGTAATGGAATATGTATCACCGATAAGACAGTTAAGAGCACAGTTGATCAAACCAGTGCTGAATTTAAAAATATCCTCAACATTATCTCGACCAATCCCGGGGCCATCTACGACTATCCCGAATTCTACAATCTCTGCCCAACCAGTGTCGTGGTCACACCGACTCCAACAACAACAGTTGATCCCGAGCGCGAAGCAAGGCTTCGCTTTGAACACTTAAAGGAACTCTATAATTGTACTAATCCCATTGAAGGGGAAATGGCCGTCTGTACGTCGGTCTATGACAATGTTCAAGATGCCGGCACTCAAGACTTTGAAACCGCTGAAGATGATCGCAGCTTTTATGATCTCAATAATAATCTCCCGCAACATTCTATTTATGAAATTGTCTACGCCGGAAAGACGCTCTTTAGCCTTGGCGCCGGCAATGCTCCAGTCTACGACTCCGCTAATGTTGAAGTTCCAACTGGCTCAAATAATCTCATTGGCAACGACGATCTCGTTAATCCCATTACAATCAAGCTCAAGGCCACTCCAGGAAGCAATGCTCCCGACGATATCCTTCGCATTCGCTACAAAGTAGATGGCAGCTGCGTGCGCATTTCAAGCGCCCTTGCTAAGTGCACAAAGTACTACACCCAAGGTCAGTCGGCCGGGAAAGTTAATGACCACTTCCCTTCAAGCAATCGCTTTAGCCTGCCCTACTACGCCGACACAACTCGCACCGTAAAGGTTGAAGTCGATGAGACCACAAGACTTGCTGGCACACACTACCAATTGGTGGCAAGCAGTCCTTCTTATGTCGAATTCCTTGGTACTGGTCTTCAAGTACTAGATACCCAAGAAGTCAAAATCACCTACTTTGTGGATCTCGCCGCCCACGACACTTTGTTAAAATCAAAAGAGGCCGCACTGACAGAGATTGAACAAAATATTTGCCAGTGTACCAGTGGAATGTGTGGGCTAGACCCAGTTTATAACGAATCTAATGGCGCCCAGGTACTGGTAGACTTTCAGTGTAAGTATGTCTCAAGTGACGACACCACTGCCCCACTCAATCAAACAGTTCTTCTAAGCTCGAAGACTGTGCCGGTAAAATTCTATGATGAGACGGGCATCTACCGCTCATCCATCAATACTCAAACTCCGGCACAAGAGGGCAAAGAATTTCTCTACACTAAGGGAAATCTTCTTAAGCCAAATAACCTAACGGAGTATATCGGATTTAACGAAATCCACGGCAGTCTCACCTCCAAGGCCGGAAGTGCCGTTCCTGCTCAAGAGGTGAAAGTCGCCACTGGCAAGACCTACGATATCTTTGTTGATTCAGGAACTTTTTCAAGCTGCTTCTACTGTGGAACTGATTACTACAATTCAATAGCAGCAATCTTTCCTAAGAACTTTCTCTACCGTGGCGGTGGTATCCTCCCAGATACAACAACCACAAATGAGAGATCTTCGTCCACAGATATGAGAAAGGATGACTTGATCTTTGGTCGCGCCTGCTTTGTTCCAGCGGTCATGCTCCCGTGGTCACACTTTCCTCAAAGTGAAACAATTACTCAACGCCAGCGCAGAATGCAAACGCAGCACTTCTACTTTGCCAATGGCTACCAAAGAGATTGGTATGGCTTTGACTACGGCTCCATCATCGGCTCATTTGATGGCGTCTGGTGGTTTTCAATTGGAAACCAAAGAAGAATTAAGGCCACATCAAATAAGCTCTTCCTCGCTGTGAACGCCTACTTTGGCGATCAGACACTAGAGAGCACCTATTCAGTGACAGTAAGTGATGCCTCAACCGTGCCGGCTTCAGGCTCAACTGTTACCAGTGATTTTGCCAGTGATGGGGCCCAGTGCCAGCAGTATCACACTTGTAGTGTAGACACTGATTGTGTGACTAAGCTCGGCTGGGAATATGCCTGTGAGACCGTCTCTTCGATTAGATCAAGCTTTCCCCGATTTGATGTCAACGCTAATGAAATTCCAGACACCGAGTTAATTCAGTCACTCTTTACAAAAATTGGTAGCTCATCAGGTGGTGCCAAGAGATGTGTGTATCGCGGTCGCGGCGCACCTTGTAGCCCAGACTTCAACCTAGGAAGCGACAGTGAATCATACTCGCTTAGCAAGGCCGCCAAGCTCAATATGTGCTCACAAAATAGTTACTGCCAAGTTTATAATAATGGCTCTAATATTGAGCGCTTTAACAATCGCATCTCTCGCTTTGGTCGCTCGATTGCCTATCAAAATGCCAGCAGTGATGTGACTGAGAGTGACCTCGATACCTTTGGTCTTGGGGCAAGAATTATTGGCCGTCCACTAAACTATCAGGGATCAGAGATTGTCGATCCTATTGTTCAGTCAAACCTACTTCACAATAATGTAAACGCGATTTGTCTTCCTGGACGCGACCCTGACCCAAGTTCGCAGGATTTAATTAGCCAGCACACATCTATTCCATCCGTTATCTTTAATGGCGACAAGGTCACAGGTCAGGGCATGACTCTCTCTGGAACACTTGCTACAAATAGCTACTACAGCTCTTGTAATATCTATGATTCGGCAGGAAATAGTTTTCATGCACAGAACCCAACTCTAGATTTAGATTCGGCCACTTTTGCCAAGGCTTCATCTAATCAGGCCCTCTCAACCAACCTACTCAGTGAACTCGAGCAACTCTCTCGCAACACTCTCACCGAAGACTTTGATACTAATCAAATCACTTCACTGGTCTTTGAAGATAATCGCTGTATGCGAGCGCCAGGCTCCGTCTGTCACACAGACCTTGACTGTGCTCCCAATAAATTTATTGCAGATCGAGTGAGAAATATCGATAGTACAAACGCACTCAATCAAGCGACTCTCAATCGCTATGAGATTGAATTCTGGCAACAAGAGTTGGTCTGCTCCCAGGCCAAAGCAAAAACTGAAGAAGACTACAGTCTCACCGATAACCGCTGCTGTCGAGAAACAGGTAAAGACCTCACAATTGGTACACTCCTAGACTTTGATACTAATGGTGGCGAAAACTTTGAAAACTCACTCATTCCGGGAATTGGAATCAGTATTGATTCTCGCCGCAGATACTCGCGCCTAAGCACTGTGGCCGATCTTCTTGGCATAACTCACCCGCCACTTGAGGGCTCACCAGACGACGCTTGTAGCGGGGGATGTAACTCAACGGCAGTGCTCACAAATCAGTGGAAGACCTTCTCTGAGATGGCCACTAGAACTTGTTGTTCCGGCAATTGGGTGAGAAATTTTGCCACTGGCACCCGAGGTATTGGCGGTGGTCATACATGGGCGGCCAACAAAGTTCAAAGTATCCCCATGGCCTCATTCCAGTGCTACAACTGGGCTCCAGGTGATCACTTCTTTACTTGCGCCGATCAAGACGAACCAGATGATCCTGGCTGTATGATCAGAAGTGTGCCGGCCAACGAGGCCACCAATGTCTTTAATTGGGTTGGAACACTCGAGCTACTTGGAATTCCACAGATCGCTGTGAAGAGTACTTATAATGCAGATATTGCTTGTAAAGTCGATCTCTCAGATGCGAGTGGAAATACGCCCGGTAACACAACCGTTGGCAGCGTCACTGTCATGCCTGATATTATCGTCGACTCAGAAGAGAAAGAATGGGTAGATGCTGCTAGTGCTAGGTACTTTAGTGCAACTGACATGGATAACTACGACACAGGAATTAAGCAAATATTCTCACCCGATAAGGTCTCATGTTGTATTCCGGCCGGTGAAGAAGTGGCCGCTGGCACTGACCCCTCACAGTGTTGTACCGGTGTGCTCAATGGCAATACTTGCGCCCTGCCTGACTATGCCAACGTGAGCGTATTCTTTAACCGCTTTGTCAGTTCTGCGGCGAAGTCTCTCAACGACACACTCTTTGATTCTAATACTGGCTATATCAAGTCACCCTACTACGTTGAAGTACTTGCTTGTCAGCTAAACGTCTGTGCTTCTGGGGTTATTGGTCGCGGTGTTGCCCTATCAAACCTCAAAGTTCCAGGTCACACTGAAGAAGGTCAGGCAAAACTTGTGAGAAGATTCATTGACGGCAAAGACGCTTCAAATAACTTTGGTGGTCTGGCCGATCTCTGGGAAGCCGGGCTTAAGTGGAACGATCATGTCTACTGTGTTCCACCGGAAATCAGTCAAGAACTCAACGTCATCGACTGCGCTTCTATTGCCAATTAAAAGATATAGAGCAAGATTGCAGCAATCAAAAAGCGATAGGCCACAAAGTAGACGAGACCAATCTTAGAGATAAGCTTCATAAAGAAATGAATGGTGAGAATTCCCACCACAAAGCTCACGAGCATCCCAACTAAACAGTGTCCCATCCCAACTGACCCTGAGACGGTGAGTTCTCTAGATTTTAGAATGAAGCCGCCAAGAATGATTGGAAGCGAGAGAAGAAAGGAAAAGCGTGCTGACTCAATTCGCCCAACTTTCATCGCGCGGGCGCAACCAATCGTGATGCCCGATCGACTGACCCCTGGAAAGACAGCTACCGCTTGGGCAAGTCCAATGAGGATCGCCTTTTTAAAACCCTTGGGTGTATCAAATTGCCCTACACCACTCTCTGGTGCAAACTTATCACTCACGAACATAAAGGCGCCAAAGGCCATGAGATTGACGGCAATCCAAGTGGGGTTGCGGGCATAGGTACTGGCAAAGTCTTTAACTACTAAGACAAGGGCAACTGTCGCCACGGAGGCAATCAAGAGATTGACGGCGTAGTAGCTACGCTCATCTTCTTGCCCTTTTAATTTTGAAATCAATGCGTCGAGAAGACTTAGGAGTTCTCGCCAAAAGTAGCAGATGATTGCAAAGGCAGTCCCCACATGCATGGCCAGATCAAAGGCAACTCCAGGGTCTTTAAACTCCATGATCTTTGGCAAAAGTGCAAGATGGCCACTACTAGAAATGGGAAGAAATTCTGAGATGCCTTGGACTAGGCCATAAATCGTTGCATGTAAGTATGTCATTGTATCTTGTAGTAGTTATGATCTTTCGTCGAAAGTGACTCTTTAAGATCTGAGAGTTTTTGCTGGAAGCGCTTTGAATAGAGAGTGCTTCCCTTTTCGCTGCCAGAGCTAGAGGCAATTATAAGAAAGCGCTCAAGCGTGTCGATAATTAGATTTTGAAGCTCAGCTTGCTTAAACACCAACGAATCTCTAGCGAGTTCAAAGAAGTGAAAGAAGAGAAAGCGCTCTACTTCCTCTTTCTCTTTGGGGCCTAACTGCGGCTTTGTGTAGAGGTCTACAACACTTAGGGCATTTACCTCATCTTTTAAAAGCGCAACTGGAAAAGGTAAGTCCGCCATCCAATCCCATTTGGCATCTTTAAAAAGCACTGGAAGAACTTCTGAAGTATTCCAGGGTTGAGACCCTTTAGTGATTCCAAGTTCAAAGACGCGAAGGCGTGGGCCGCGAGTGCTGAGCCAGTACTCTCTTTCATGACCTAATTCATCAACCCCACGAAGTCTAATGAAAGACTCGTTAGAGAGCACTAGCCTAGTTACCTCTGGGGCAAAGCCCAGGTCTAGAAGATTAAAAAGATCAAAGAGTGCGCGTGAGCGCGAGCGAGAACTTAGGGGCGAATGAATCACTGACTTAATTGGTGAGACGTCGAAGTTTAAAATATCTAAGAGGAAGTTTTGAAAGTCTCTGGCCTCGGCCAAACTCTCAAGTGCGCGCGACTTGTTGAGGGCATCGGCAAGTTTTGGATACTTAGAATTCCAGGTAGGGTCAAGCACGCGCGAGCGCGACATAAATTGCTCATAATCAAGTTCTTTATAGAGACTCAAACTCGCAAAGCCCTTGGTTTCTCGGTCAAAGACCACTAGCTGTGGGTAAAAGAGCTTCTTGCCCACCCGTCTTTCCACTTCAAATGAAGGAATGAGAGAAACGCGCCTCACTCCAAGTGAATTTCTAAGATCACTAGTCAGTCTCACTCTAAAGCGATTGCTTGAATAAACTTGGCCTGTGCTCTTTTCATAATTGACGACAATCGGAGTCTCAACCAGAGTTGCTACCCTCACCGCATCGGTACTGCGAGAGAGAACTCCATGAAAGGCGGCAACGACGACAATGAGAGCGGTTCCAAGCGGCAACCGGGTGAGCAGCAAAGAGACCTTGCGAGGGGCTATGCGAGAGCGAATCATCGGGCCAAATATCAATTCAGTAAAAGACGACTTAAAGACCAGAATAACGAGTGCGTTGATTAGAATTAGTGGCGAGAGCAAAATATCGATCCACACGACCCCACTCAGAGTCAGGCGATCGACCTCACTAGAGAGCCCCGCCAACCACTGGCCCCAGCTCACTCCCCAAATAAGAGTCGTCACAAAGCGCCACAAGCCTAAAAAGAGGGCGAGTTCAAGACCCATAGAGAGTTCGATGGACTCTTGCAGACGAATGGCCCCAAGCCACCAGGTGTGATCAAAGAGCGCTTGCAGGCCTAGGGCAATGCCCAGGTCCCAACACAGGGCCACGCCCGAGCGAATTAGTCTGTCAGCGCCTTTTAACTGCAAAGAGTGCTCTCCCACTGGTGGCCAAAATGCCAGATAAATCGGGCACATTCACTTCCAACCAGCTCTTCTTTCAAGTGATCTTATGTACTAGTCTAAACCCTCGAAAATCCTAGGACAACACTTTAAAAGTACCTAATCTCAGGCTGAAAGCACCTAACTAACTACTAGATTTCTTTGGATTAACGCGCTCAGGTATTAAAATAGTAACTAAGTAAACTTTTAGTGCAATTTTGACGAAAAGCAGACAGATACCGATGTGCCCGTGAGCAGATTAGAGGATAAGCATGAGGAAGAACTCAAAAAACAAACATCCCAGGCAACTGAGAAAATTAGCGACACACTTAGCAGTGCACTCGTCGCTTATTTTTTCTTCAGTCATTACGACTCTGCCCATGCAAGCTGCGAGTGCTCAAGAAGTTAAAAACGCCGGAGCACAAACAGCGGTTCAAGTCATCAATGCCGCTGGCCAAATTGCGATGGGACTTCTCAATCGCCCGATGCCAGGTCCATGTGATCAACTCAATCCCGCCAAAGAACTCATCAGTGCCCGCTACTTTCCGGGCTGTGCTATTTTCCGCGCCGAGAGTGCTTTCCCAGAAGGCGCTTGTGAACAAATTGGAAATGAGCAAGCCCACTATCAGGCAGAGACATGTCGCCAGCGCGCCATTCAATATAAGCAAACACTCTCTAACCTACTCTCGGATGCACAAAACCCAACCGCCAGTATGGCCACAGGTGCTCCTGGTGGGGCCGTTAAAGGTGTGCAGTGTCTTGAAGAGTCGCAGACTAATCTCAACACTGAAATTGAAAACCGTCTGAACGCGCTTAGAAAGAAAGCTAATGATATTAAGAAACTCACTCAAATGTTTAAAGAGCAAAATAAGGCCCTCGTTGATGAGATGTCTAATATTGCCCAAGAGCTCTACGGCAGCAGTGCTGGGGATAAACTCTCAGGGGTCAACGAGAGAAACTCTAAAACGGGAAGCCGCGATTTTAGCAAGTACTTCGGAGCAACTTGTAAAAATATTATTGGCAACACCAACCTCACCACGGCCTCAACTGGTTTAGTTGGTATCTACGACGGAATGAAGCCACTTAAGTCGAGCGCCGACGACTATAGTAGAAATAAGTCATCTTATCAGAGTGAACTCAATAAGAAGATTGCTGAGATTCAAGCTGAAGTCGCCAAGCGTGGGATTGGCCCATGGCTACAAACACTTTCAGAAAATGGTATCTCTGGCTTTAATTCTGTTGATAAGGTCATGACAGAAGAAATTAAAGACTTCACAATCGACTATCAAAGACTAAAGACTGATGTGACTTCCGCTCTTGGGGCCAGTAACGATATCTTTAACCTTCCAGAAGTCACTAGCCTCTCAAGTAGTTTCACTGCCGATATGGCAGAATTTAGAAGTGGGGCCAAGGTCTACTTTAAGAAGAAGTTCATTAATGAGTGTGTGACCATGGCCGACAAAGGCGTGGGTCTTACAATTGATCAGATTTTAAATGGTCTTCAGTACCCCGTCACCAATGGTTTTGGCGACGCCCTTCCAAAGTACAAGCTAGCACTACAGAATATTCTCGAGTCTGATATCTACATGGAAGAGAAACTCATTCGCATCAAGGCCCTCGACGCTCAATTTGGCGGTGGTGTGGTTATTAACTATCAAGACAGTGGCGCCGGTTATGTGCAGGAGCCCCCCTACGCTCTCTTTCAAAAGACTGTGGCTTCGTGTGAGGCTAAGTACAATGAAGATGACACCTACTCAACTACTGACTCTCAAGGTATGGGTGTGAGCTCAAAATCAATGGCCAAGAAAATTGAAGTGGCCGAGAAGAAAATTAAAGAAATTGAAAATATGTCTCGCACCTTTGTTCCAACTTTGATGCAAAAGATGAGCGACGAGCTTATTAATTGTTCAGGTCGCTCATATAAAGCAGAGACATGTTCAACTGACGGCTCAATTATGAGTCCAAGTAGTGACAACTTCTGTCTCGCCCACGCGACGACTTGTTCTGAGCAGACCACGAGCTGTTTCCAACAGGCCGACAGACTGGTTACTGAAAGAAAGACAAACCTCACGAATAAGGCCACTGCCTACAATAAAGGTGTCGCAGCTCTTGTCACTCAACAAGAGGCGCTTCTGACACAAATTAGAAATCAAGTTCTCAGCGATGCTGACTTTATTAAAAATTACTTTCCAGGTGCCACTTGGGAATTTCCAAAAGATCTCTTCATTAAAATGCCAGAAGAAGAAATGGTGGAAGCCTTTGGTGTGAAAATCAGAGGTGGTGGAGATTTTAGTCTCTCATACCTAGACAATCTTGCTAAGCAAATTGAAGAGACTCTGGTAGGAACTCTTAAGCAACAACAAACTAAGATGAACGCTACACTTAAGGACTACATCGCCAAGCAAGACAGAGCGATGCAAGAAAACCTTAAGAAGTGGGAAAACCTAGCAAACAGCTGTTCAAAGAATATGGCAAACTTTGAAAAACAATTGGCCGAAGCGGCCAAGAAGAAAGCCGAGGCGACTCAACAGGCTAACGCTGACAAGCTAGAGCATTGTGCAAAAATCGACAAAATTCTTAGCTCAAACCCACTCGGTCTATGTGGAAAACCTGGTGACCTCTTTGAAGACTCTTCAAGAATTGCTGCCTCTCTTGATAAAGAGAGTGCTTCCCTAGTCAATCAAGCTTCTGACCTTTGCGATCAAGCTCAAAGTGAGGGGATTCTAGGAACTGAAAAAGGCAGTGAAGAAGAAGGCGCCAAAAAAGCTTCAGTGGATGTTGCCATTATGTGCGATGCCTACGGCAGTGAGACCAGAACAAATATCATTAATATGTATGTTGATGGTCTTCCAGATTCGGCGCGTGAAAAGGCAAGAAGTTACCTCCAAGATGGCAATAAAGACATCAGCCTTCTTGAGGGACTCGATGGCCAGGCGAAGGTCGACATTATGACTTTTGAAAAGAGTGTGAACCCGGCCTCGATCGAGGACTCAGTCTCGAGAATCAAAACGGCCGAGGATGGAATAAAGAAAAATATCGCTGGCGAAAACGCTGATGGACTCAAAGCACAAGTTACTCAAGGCATTGAAAAGATCCTCAAAAAAGCTGGACCTGGCACAGTCGCCGCGGCCGAAAAGCTCGGTGACGACTACTGCGACAAGCTCAAGCTAAGTGCTGCTGCAGATGCGATCGAAGGGCTAGAAGTCAACAGCAATGGGAATAACTCCTCAACTCAAGTGAAGGAGTATGAAAAGTCTCTCACAAATATCGGAGCGAGATTAAGTGGACCTATCGATCGTTCACTTGCGAGCGCTAGCGCACGCCAACTTGAAGAAGATTTTAGCAATCTTGGTGAAAACTATAAAGGTGCTTGTAACGGCACGGCTTCGGCCGGTGGTCGCAACAGCTTCCTCGACGCCTTTGACTCAAGCATCCTTGGCAATGGTGGTCTCAATAACCTCCACCAGACAACGATTGGTAAGTAAGATGAAATAAATGGAGCATAATGGTTGGTGCTCCAGGGTAAGTAAAGATATGGACATGGAAGTAAAAATGCAGCGAGACAAGACGAAGACCGGGCGTAGCTTGGTCTTTGCCCTATTTTGTCTCGCGCTAGCCTCTTGTGTTCCCTCTCCTCGCACCGGTGGTCGACTCGCAAGTGGAGCGAGCGTCAGCAATAAGACACTTGCAACCGGCTATGGTCGCCTACTCGACGCCAACCCCATTGTACTAACAGGAAATTCAAATTTAAGTGCGACAAAAGACTTAAACGAACTTATCACAAAGACACAGTACTATATTACAAGTGATCAATTCCTAAATGGCGCCTGCCCAAGTGTTGATAGCTGCTATAGTGTCAAGCAGGACCAAACCACACTTCCCTTGCAAAACACCACTTCTAAGTGGGGCTATGATGCTAATTCGCTCGAGTTCTTAGAGGTCAATACCTTTGGGCATATGAAAATTCTGATCGACAAGTATCAAACTCAACTAGGGAATTGGTCTAGCTCGGCCGATAGCCTCCTTAGCTATGACTTTTCTATTCCAAAGAGCTTTACACTTTCAACCACCCTCGCCAATTGGAAAGGTGGCGCCAATCTCATTGGATACTCAAATTGTGACGTCTTAGACAATGCCTTCTACTCTCCGAGTACTTTTTCCCTTTGCTTTGGCACTGACTCTATTGAAGAGCGAGTGAAATTTGCTCAGGACCCCTCCGTCATCTATCACGAAATGGGTCACGCCATTCAGGATGTGATGATCAATATGAGAAACGTCGCCTCTGGACTTACTCCAAAGTCAACAGTTGGCAATCTCTTCTACGATGAGGCGGGCTCAATTGGTGAGGGCGTCTCAGACTACTTCTCATACTATATCAATCACCGCACTCACTTTGGGGAGTGGGCCCTTGGCCGCTTTAACAATCAAAGTCGCCCATTAAGCGAAGACGATTCTCTTCACGCTCCAGGGATTTCGCGAGATGAAAACGAGCGCTTAAGCTATCCGCAATACCTAAATTACGATCCCAACTTCCCTACTGATCCCTTTGAAGATATTCACTATAGCGGTCAAATTATTTCTCACTTTCTCGTCGCCCTCACAGATGATCTTGTGAGCACTTGCGGCTTCACCCGCGAAAAGGCCGTCGAGCACGTGGCCTTCTTTCTAACTGAGACATTCGCCTATAAAGGTGACCTTTCAACTAGAGGTAAGAATTCAAGTGCCACCGGCAGAATTAATCTCAACGCAACCTATGCAACAGAGTGGCTAAAAAAGGCGAATCCTCTCAACTACCGCGCCTTCTCTCAAATTCTCGCGCGCACAATGAAGGACTATCTCTCAAATCCAGCAATTAACGCCTGCAAGGGCACTGTATACCCACAGGACAAGATTGAGCAGATTCTCGATCTCTATGGATTACTACTTTTTGAAAGCTATAACGACGACGGCTCAATTGGTACGACCTCTGACAAGGTCAACTCACTCAATAGAAAGAAGTCTGTGCTCATTAATAAGTCGCAGCTTGCCCTCGACGCTCGCTCTGGCGCCAGTAAAGCTTTTATCTTTGACGATCGCTCATCAATGATTGCCGCACTTAGATCATTACAGGCCAATGGGCAGGCGCCAAATATTAGCGATCAAATTGAAGATGACCTTCCCTACAACAACGGGAACGCTCAAATTTCACCTGGTGAGTTTATTGGGCTCTCGCTCAATCTCTTCAATAATTCAAACTCCGATATGGCGGGAGTGGAAGTTCTCGCCAATGACTGGGACCATGTAAGCTCTGAGGGCACCCTCAACCGCGCCCCTTGTAACAATCTAGGCGATGCCTGGCCAACTGCAACTGAAGGGGCCGCCCCGTCAACGGGAGATTGCGCTACAGTCACAAGTAGTAATGGTCTTGATGGAGATGTCGTTGGACCTGCTTGCTTTATGCAATACTCAGATGAGACTAGCACTAAGTGGGTATCTCAGGATCAGTTTAGACAGCTTCGTGGTGATGAGGCCAATATCTGTCTTGGCGGCAGCAGCGATACTAAGGACTGCTACTTCAGAGTGGTCTCAGGCGCTGATCACGCAATCTACTCGCGCATCGGGGCCAAGAAAACTTGGGCAGAAACCCTATCAACTTCGGCCGGAGCTCCCTCATTTAACTACAGCAATATCATGTTCTTTGAAGTTTCAGAGTGGATTCCACCGGGCACAACTTTTCACTGTCGCTTCCGCGCTCGCTTTACCAATTGCAAAGATTGCTGGAATGATGCCACAACAACAGACGACTACTTGGAAAAAGAATATAGTGGGGCCCGCCCCTTCCAAATTATTCCCTTTGAATTCACGGTGATCAATTGAGGACCTACAAGCGCTTAACACTCTTTCTCTTTATCGCCTTCTTGGGTGTCATTGCCTGGCGCGCTTTTAGTCCCTATTACCAAAACGTGAATGTCAAAAGAGAATGGACCACCTACGAAAAGAAAAATGGCTCTCTTGAATCCAGTAAAACAAGTGTGGAAGATAAGATTCGTTTAAAAATCCCTCAAACTGTTGAGACTACAAAGGCACCTATGAAGGCGCTTTTGCCACAAGCAAAGCGCGAACCAGCATCGCTACCACCTTCAAAGAGCTTCTATCTTGGAAGAGAAGTATCTGGCCCTTTCTCACAGGAATTTGAAAAAAATAGATCTCGCTTTGCTTTTAAAAATAGTGTCTCAACTGATTGGCAAGAGCAAATGGCCGATCGACTCATGCGCTTTCAGGATGAGAAGACTAAGATGTATATCAAGCATGAAAAGAGCGTAATTGAAGTCTACCAATCGAGTGCAAAGTACATGGAACAAGTCCTTATTACTTTCCTCATGGACGATGGCGGCCAGTATAGCTACCGCGCGCTCGTAGAGAGCGACTCAGGTAAGATCATGGATACATGGGATCGCACTAAGAGTGATCTTCCCTACCGTTTTAAGAGACAAAAAGTAGGCACCCTAAGCCCTAGCGGAACTCTCTAGAAAAAGCTCTTATATTGATCAAGACACTCAGGGTTTGCGACGGCCTCAATATTTGTGAGCTCGCGCCCATTTATTAGCCTCGTCACAGCGAGCTCCATCTTTTTGCCACTGCGAGTATAGGGAATACCAGTAACCGCCAAGACGTGTTTAGGAACATGTCTTGGGGTCGTATTATTCTTAATAAGGCGCTTAATCTCCAAGACGCGCTCATCAGAGAGCTCCTCTCCAGTTTTTAAGAGGACAAAGAGAACCACGTCAACGTCGCCCTCGTGATCCTTGCCCACGCAGAGTGAATCTTCGATAAAGGAGAGACTCTCTGTTTGGCGATAAATTTCGGAAGTCCCAATGCGAACACCGCCGGGATTTAGGGTGGCGTCTGAGCGACCATAGACAATCACGCCCCCATGGTCTGTGATGGTGACAAAATCGCCGTGATGCCAGGTATTCTTATATTTTGAAAAATAGGCATCCTTAATCTTCTCCCCAGAATCATCTCCCAGAAAGTAGAGCGGGCGATTGGGAAAACTCGCCATACAAGCAAGCTCGCCTTCAAGATTAATTAGCCTCTCGCCAGTATCGCTCAAAGCGGCGACATCTAGTCCAAGACCTAGTGCTTGGATCTCTCCTCGCACCACTGGGCGCAGTGGATGACCAAGCATAAAGCAGCCAATGATATCTGTGCCGCCACAAATGGAGGCGACCTGTAAGTCAGACTTAAACTTCTCATAGATAAAGTCAAATTGCTCCGGAAGCAGTGGTGATCCAGTTGAGAGTAAGACCTTGAGTGAAGCCAATTCAAATGTGTTCTCGTAACCAGATTCCTCAAGAGACTTTAAAAACTTTGGAGAAGTTCCAAAGTGTGTGATTGCGTGCTCATCAATGCGTCCGACAAACCCCTCAAGACTTGGATAACCGGGCGAGCCTTCATAGAGATAGGTCGTGGCCCCGGTCACAAGAGAGCTCACAAGCCAGTTCCACATCATCCAGCCACACGTGGTGAAATAGAGAATGCGATCCTTAGGCTTTAAATCAGAGTGGAGAAAGAGCTCTTTGGCGTGGGCCAAGAGCGTACCACCGGCCGAGTGAACAATACACTTAGGAATGCCAGTGGTGCCCGAGCTATACATGATATAGAGCGGATTATTAAAGGGAAATTCTTCAAATGTGGGAGAGACGAGTTCAAAGTCTCTAACGTAGTCTTCATACTTCACGGCCGCGCGAATGTCAGAGAGATCAAAGTCGTCGCCAGTGAAATTGACGACAACAAGAGTCTCAATCTCTGGCAATTTGTCCATCACCTCTTTAAGCTTGGGCCTCATATCAATGAGCTTGCCGTTATAGGTGTAGCTACTCACGCTAAAGAGTACCTTGGGTTTTGATTGCCCAAAGCGATCTGTCACACCCGAGACGCCAAAGTCTGGGGAAGTAGAAGTAAAGGTGGCCCCGAGACCGGCCGTTGCGAGCATGGCGATTACGCTCTCAGAGATATTGGGCATATATGCGCCAAGTACACTCCCAGGACCCAGTTTTGGTCTTAAGACCTCCATCAGACGCCCTACCTCACCCTTTAATTCCTTGAAAGTGAGCTCTCTGGTGGGGAGAGATTCATGAACGCTCACAAGAGCGATATCGCTATCAGCGCCAACTCCAAGGAGGTTTGCGGCAAAATTTAATTTAAGATCTGGAAACCAGCCGTAGTGATTAAAGTGATGATCACTACAGGCCGGTTCAGTATGACCTTCAATTTGCAACGGAAGGTAGTCGATGAGGAGTTTCCAAAAGAGCTCGCTCTCAGTGATAGAAAATTTGTGAAAGACTTCTGGATCGGCATCAAATTTTTTGCCGGTCTTCTCTTCTACAAATTTCATAAAGCCCATCATCGTTGAAGCACTCATGCGCTCAGGACTAGGACTCCACATAATCTTCTTGCTCATCTCAACTCTCCCCAGGTCAGATCAAATTACTTTTGAAGTAGGCCCTTGAGCGCTTCTTCACTCTTTTGCTGGACTTCAGCGTGGAGCGAACCACCATGGGAATCCATAGTCACAACAACTGGGAAATCTTCTACCGTCAATTCCCAAATGGCCTCTGGAGAGCCGAACTTCTCTTTGAGATAGACGTTATCAACAGACTTAATCTTCTCAGCGAGAACCTGGGCCGCCCCACCAATGGCGTGAAAGTAAACACAACCATAAGTTCTATTTCCTTCAAGTGTCTTGGGGCCCATGCCGCCTTTGCCAATCACCCCCACAATCCCGTGATCGCGCATGACTTCCCACTGGTAGGGCTCTTCGCGAATTGAAGTTGTTGGTCCTGCCGCCTTCACTTCGTAGCTGCCGTCTTTATTTTCTAGAACAACAGGTCCGCAGTGATAGATAATTTGATTGGCGAGATCCACTGGGCTTGGATTGCCCTCGTGCAAATATTTATGAATGGCATCTCTCCCAGTAAAGAGCTTACCTGAGATTAAGACCATATCTCCTACTCTCAACTCTCTAATGGCGTCTTTAGTGAACGGGTATGTTAATTTCTTCATCGATATTTTCCTTTAATTCCTTTTAGTAAATCCACTTAGCAATCTTGCCGTCTTTAGCGAGTTTCACACCCTTGCGACGATAGGCCCAGCACATATAAGAAATCGACACAAAGTAAGAAGCTGGCAGACGATTGAGAGCTCCGATTTTGCAACCAAGAAGTGTCGTCTTGCCGCCAAAGCCCATAGGACCAATTCCGAGACGGTTTGCCGTCTCAACAATGTCAGCTTCAAGTTCGGCCAACTCAGCAATGTCATTAGTGTCATCTAGGCGGCGAAGTAATTGCTCTTTAGAGTTTACATAGCCCTTGCCTCTATCGGCGCCAATACAAATTCCTAACACACCAGGGCCGCAGCCCTTTCCCTGCGCTTTCACGATGGCGTCCAATATTACTTTTCGAACCCCATCTAAATCGCGACCTGCTTCAAGAGCTGTGTTAGGGAGCGAGTACTGGGCCCCTACGTTTTCACATCCGCCACCTTTTAGCATGAGACGAATTTCAACCGTATCTTTTTCGTGTTCGTGAAAGTGAATATCCGGGTGACCGCCACCTACGTTCATACAATCATTCTTACCGGTGAGAGAGTTCACACTATTTTGTCTTAGAAATCCCACCTCTGTGGCGTGGAGCACGGCCTTCTCACAGATCTTTGTAAAGTGGCGCTGACTAAAGCCAACCGGGTGATCAACGAAGAAGAGGATGGTGCCGGTGTCTTGGCATAGTGGCTGAGACTTCTTCTTTGCAAGCTCAATATTGGCCTTGATAATTTGCATCGCATATTCGGCAGTTGTATTTTTCTCTTCGCGCGCAAGAGCTTCAAGAATCACCTTTTGAACGTCATCAGGAAGTTCGGCCGATGTGGAGCGGATGAGTTCGAGAATTGAATCAAAGAGGGTCTTGTCAAAATTTGCACTAGAGAGTTTGATTGTTTTTGAAGTGGACTTCTCTACTTTGCTGGCAATTTTCTTAGTAGCTTTTTTGGCGGTTTTTTGTGGCGCCTTCTTTACTGCTTTTTTGGCCACTGTTTTGGTCGCCTTCTTAGCAACTTTCTTGCTCGCTTTCTTAGTAGTTTTCTTAGCAGTTTTCTTTGCAGCTTTTTTAGCAACCTTCTTAGCTGATTTCTTAGCTGCTTTCTTAGCTGCTTTCTTAGCTGTTTTTTTGGCAGCTTTCTTTGCTACTGTCTTTGTCGCTTTTTTAGCAACCTTCTTTGTTTTCTTGCCAATTGCCATACGGACTCCTGATATTGAGATGGCCCAAAATATAGGTCATATTTAACGTGAATTTTTTGAATGCCACCATTCTATAAGGCCCTAGTCACATTGTCTGGCCGTGATAAGATGTGCGCCTATGATTTCTCTAGCAGGTCTTAATACTCCCCAACGCAGTGCCGCTGAATGCGTCGAAGGTCCAGTTCTCATTCTGGCCGGGGCCGGTAGTGGTAAAACGCGTACCATTACCTATCGCATTGCCCATATGGTGGATAACCTAGGGATCTCACCCAAACAAATTTTAGCGGTGAGCTTTACGAATAAGGCAGCGCGTGAAATGAAGGAGCGCGTGATTGGTCTGCTTGGAAAGTCCAAGTCCCGCGGCATGACACTGGCAACCTTTCACTCCCTTGGAGTGCGCATCCTCAAAAACGAACTCGACAAGCTTGGCTATCACAAGAATTTTTCCATCTATGATCAGAATGACCAGCTGGCAATTATTCGCGAAGCCCTCAAAAATTATCGGGCCGAAAAGGAAGCCTATAAGAAAGAGGATATTCTCTCTCGCATAGGTTTGCTAAAGAATAATGGCCTTGGGCCCGACGACTATTCAAAGAGCGAGTACTTCAACGAAGAAGATCCCTATGATCTCGCCACCGAGTATTGCTATCACTACTACCAAGACAAATTAAAATTCTATAACGCCATTGATTTTGACGATATTCTCCACCTCACCGTCAGGCTCTTTGAGGCCTTTCCCGAAGTGGCCAAATCTTACTCCGAGCGGTTTAAGTACGTCATGGTCGATGAATACCAAGACACCAATGACCTGCAATTTAGATTGATCATGGGTCTCACTAGCACCCATGACAATCTCTGTGTGGTGGGAGACGACGATCAGAGTATCTACTCCTTTCGCGGGGCCAATATTCAAAATATCCTCGACTTTGAAAAGAATTTTCCAAGTGCTAAGGTCATTAAGCTCGAAGAGAATTACCGCTCGACCAGCCCCATTCTAGAGCTTGCAAATGCGGTTATTCGAGAAAATAAGGAAAGGCGCGACAAGACTCTCTGGAGCCAGAAAAAGAGTGATTTCCTGCCCCACCTTTGGGCGATGGGTGACACCGATCACGAAGCTGCGGTGGTTATTGATGAAATCAGTAAACATCAAGCAAGAGGTGGCTTTCTTGGTGAGGTCGCCATTCTCTACCGCTCCAACACTCAAGCACAAGTCTTTGAAGAGGCCCTGCGCCTCGCCCAAGTTCCCTACCGCTTGGTGGGTGGACAGAAATTCTATGAGAAAAAAGAAGTAAAGGATCTCATTGCCTATTTAAGTGTGATTCAAAACCCACACGACCAATTAGCTCTAAGGAGAATCCTCAATATTCCAAATCGCGGGATCGGCACGGCGACACTTGAAAAATATGTCGCCCTCTCTACTGAACACAACACGGATCTCTTTACCGCGCTCGAACAAAACCCGGCCGTTGACCCAAGAAGAGAAGTTCACATTAGGGAGTTCTGCCAGCTCATTCGCCGATGCGGAGAAAACTTCAAGGCCAAACCACTACCAGAGGCGCTTAGTCTCTTAATTGAAGATATCGACTACCTCAAATTCATTGAGAAAAATTACGATAGCGCCAAACAAGTAGATCGTCGCAAAAATGACATCATGGTCTTCATGGAGTCGGTCGAGCGCTTCCTTCGCTATTATAAGCAAGCGGCGACACTTGAGAACTTACTTGAGAGGCTACTACTCCAAGACTCAACAGACTCAGATGAAGATGAGGACGACGACGTTAAAAAAAATGAAGTCACCTTAATGACCCTACACTCGTCAAAGGGTCTTGAATTTGATATTGTCTATCTCGTGGGCATGGAAGAAGAGTGCCTTCCCCACAAGAAGACAGTGCGCGAAGGGGGAGGTCTCGCCGAGGAGCGCCGACTTGCTTATGTAGGTATCACGCGCGCAAGAGAGAAGCTCTTCATGACCTACTGTAAAGAGCGCTCTCTCTATGGGAAGAAGACCCCGAGATTTAAATCACGCTTTGTAGAAAACTTAATTGATTCTGGTCTCTTCGTTCAACAAGACAGAACAACCTTCTCTCACATGAGTGCAGAAGAAGAGGCCGAATATAAGAAAGACTTCTTCGCGGGACTTATGAACGTTCTGGGAGATGACTAAACTTTTCTTTGAGTTCCTTAATAATCGCTCCATCATCTACATCAGGATAGCCAAGTGGAGTCATGATCTTACAGCCGATACCAAGCGCCTCTAGTTTTTCTTGAAAGTCCTTGGCGTGCACTCCCCCAAGAACCACAAAGGAATTGCCCTTATTTTCTTGAACTTCTCTTAAAAAGACATCATTGCGCTCTTTAATATAGCTTTCGAAAAGATCAATTTTTTCGACAATTTTCTCTTTAAGCGCCTCTTCAACCTCTCCACCAGTGGCACCAAGTTTCAGCACTTCACGGGCCCCCGCTGCATATTTCTGATAGAGATCAGGATTAGAGTTCTTATTGTGGGCCAATCGATCGTAAAAGCCCATATAGCCGCGAAGGTCAGAAAAACTAAGGGAGTGGGCCTCTATCAACTTCTGATCATCACCGCACTTAACTTTTAGTCGACTTGGGTGGCGCGCACTATAGACATAGTACTTAAGTCCAAGATGAGTGAGCACATAGGAGAGATCATCGTCGCTAAGTTTTGATAAACTCTCAACATCATGACCATTAAAGCGCGCCTTAATGTTGGAACCTAACTCTCCTTCACAACCCTCCATCAAGACAGTGCCTGCGATATCCTTATGAGACCACTCAATGAGTTGGGCGAATATTGCTTGTTGGTTGCGATACTGTGGAAAATCAGCAGGCGGACGAACCGCGGTATCGGCCTTGGGACCCAAGTGCCACTGCTTAAGAAAGTAGACGAAGTGATCAGTGTTACTGCCCTCTTGGCAACTTGTAATACTACTAAAGAGTGATTCATCTATTATGGGTGTGGGTTTTGCGACCTTCTCTTCTTTTTGACAAGCATAAGTGCAAATTAAAAGAGACAGTAGCAGAAGTGACCTAGAGAGCTTATTCATCCCTCTAGGTTAAGTGGATACAGGATAGAGATCAAGTTTATTTAAAATCGAGCTCGATCTTCATGACGCCTTTGCGCTGCTTACCATCTCGCAGTGTAATGGTCGTCTCACCAGCAAAGCGAAGGTCAAAGTAGTCGGCTACGGTGGTTGAAAGCTCGGCATCAGTGCGGTAGATGCCATTATCCATACTAAAGCGAAGTACTTCAACGCCATCAGAGCGCTTTTCAAAGCTAAAATTCTCGATACGACCATTTTCGAGACTATACACTTCAAAGCCCTTGCCGATACCAAAGTCTATGGCGAGAGAGAACTCTGTGAAGGCACTTCTGTCTTGGTTCATTTGAATATGAGACTCAAGGAAAGTCACTTCATCTTTGTCAGTTTTTGTCGCGGCAGTAGCGACATAGAGTTCACCAGTGCTCTCTTCAGCTTCGTGGAGCATCTCGAGCACGATTCCCTTGGCCGTCTCTCTCATCGTTGCCTGATTCACAATATATTGCTCAAGTCCCTCTAGATCGTTTCCACCAGCTGAATTACATTCATTGATGTCTGTTTGTGCCTTGGCGAGATCTTCATCTGAATATTCGACAAAATCACCCTTTTCAATCCAGCGCGAGAGCTGATCACAGGTATTGGCCACGCGAAAATCCTCATCAGTCTCTTCGTCGGCATAGGCTTTACACTTTCTGCGATTTGGTCCCGATTTAATTTTATAGCAAGGATGGCGAGAGAGAATATTGCCAAGAGTTTCCTTAACAGTTTCTATCTTCTTTTCAGTCTTTTCAATCTCAACCTGTCCCTTATCGCGAGCGTCACCAGCTCTTAGAACGAGGTATGTAATCCGCTGAACTTTTTCAAAACCTGTTTGAGATGAACTCACTTCGTGAGGAACGCGTGAGGTATTAGGGATAGAACCAAAGACGTCCTGAAATTTCTGCTCTTCAATCTCATAGGTAAAGTTTCCAATCTCCTTTTGATCGGGAAAATTTAAAAGAGTGACAGAGCGCACATGACTGTCAATTTCCTTATCGGCGTAAGAGAAATTCAAAAATCGATTTGGGAATACACTGGCACCCATATCAATAAAGTCTGGAGATCTTCCACAACCAACAAGAGCAATAAGCATGAGGTAGAGTTTAAAATTCTTCATATCATTCACCTAAAAGAACATACTAAAGTCTAGAGAAGTAAGGGGGTCAACTACAACGTTCTTACCTGCAAACACTCTCGAGTGAGAAATCTTCACCGAAAGAGGCACTGGAAAATTGCCCTCTTTGTAGAGGGTAATTGTGTCGTAACCAACTTCAAGAAGAGCAGCATGCATATTCTCAGTTGTGTTAATACTCAACCACTCATAGCGATTGGCATCGTAGGCCTCTCCGCTATAAGAGTCGGTATCTTTATATTGAAAAGCGTAGGCACTACCCACAGAAAAACCGCGGTAGGCATATTTCACTCCCAAACTAGTTCCCCACACATCGCCAAGATCGCGGTTTACATTATTATCAAGATCGGGAGAGAGGGTGGAGTCAGATAGTTCAGGCACTCTTCTGGCCACGTGATCAGGAAGCTGAGCGGTGTAACTGGCCCCAGTTGAGAGAGTCCAGTAGCGGTGCATGAGGAAGTCATAATTTATGCCTACTCCCACATCTGTTTGACCATCGCCACCAGCAATATCGACGACCTTGTTAGCGTTGATTTCCTCACCCGTAGGCAAGGTGACTTCAAGACCTAGTGTCACGACATTGTTTATATCTTCATACGTTTTATACTTGCCCACGAGCTTGATATCGCCAAGTTTATTGACGTCCTGACTCTCAAGCGGCTCATAGTTATAGTCTTTAATTTTATAATTAATTGGATCAGAGATTTTCTCATAGAATTCAGAGTCTTTGAGAGGGGCGCTGGCCGCAATCTCATTTCTGAATTGATCAAATTTTTCTTTATTTGTGTGATTCACACCTGTTGTCACACTTGTCTTTGTCTTGGCAAAAGGAACCGCAACAGCAAGAGTGATGCGATCAGTGAGTCCATAGGCGAGAACGGGAACCGAAACGTTGGCAACCACATTCACGTTTCCGCTAGTGCTACCAAATGAATCATCATCATTGAGCCCAAGTGCATCCATCTTTGCCTGAATACCAGCACGATCAACAGGATCTAGTTCACCTTTTAGAAAGTTCTTAAAGCTTAGATCCTGAAAAAAGGGATCGGCGAGAACTTGAGTAGAGCCATCGTTGTTATAGGCTTCTGTACCACTAGCAATAATTCCCTTAAAGCTCAGATTGCGCACACCTTTTGGGAGTACAGCCGCAGATGGCATAGCAAAGGGGGGTTTTAAAACAGCAGCAAGGCTCAGGGCCGGCGAGGCGAGAAGACTGGCAATAAGTAGATACTTCATGGGGGACCTTTCTTTAAAAAAAGGGAGGGACAATCCCTCCCCTTCTCAATTTAATTGTCAGTAAGTCTTAGCAATTGTCGTCGTAGTACTCGTTGAGATCGCTGTCATTTTCAAATTCTTTGATGTCAGCTTTAGTCTCAGGAAGACGCTTTGGATTGTACTGAAGAAGCTCAGCATCGCTTAGACGTGAGAGATCGCTAAAGTTGTCAAATACTTCACAGAAAGTATCTGTCTTGCGACGATCTTCAAGAGCAATAAGATAGTAGAGAACAGTTGTCGTGTGCTTACTTAGTTCAATTCCACTTACTGTTGTAAGAGTGTTGTCATAGGCTTCCTTAGCATAAGCAAGGGCCTGATCATTGCTCTCAAAAGGAACTTTAAGAAAAGCGCGAGAGAAAATTCTATTTGGACCGTAGTCTTCTACTGTCTTATCGAGGTTAAGAGCATAGTTGACGTGATCTTTAAGATCTCCCCAACGACCTAGAGAGGCGAGAACGCCTTTAGTCTCGCCCCATTTACCAAGATTGGCACCATACCAGTAGTAAGCGCGAGCGAGTTCTGACTTATACTCTGGCTTCTTAGCAACACCTGGAGCACTTGCAAGAACGTTAGCTCCCGACATCGCTGCTTCGTAAGCGCGCTCATATTTTTCAAGTTTTTCTTTCTTAGTTGAGCGCTCATCAGGGATAAGGCCAATGTGAAAGTAGAGGGCTTCAGCTTCATTGATTTTAAAACTTGCCTTCTCAGCTTCAGAGCGTGAAGAACCAGTCGCAAGCGACTTGTAAGCATCAGCAGCTTTAAGTGAGAACTCAATTCCCTGGTCTCTTTTTTCAAAGAGTGCGCGTGCCTCTTCTGGGCTAACGGCAAATGCGCTGGCGCTCATGAGCGTCGTCGCAATTAATGTGCCTAGGATCGTCTTTTTCATAATTCTCTCCTTTGGTGTTTAATTTCATTATTGAAAAAACACAGATGTCTAACCAAAATTTAAAATTGAACCAACTTACTCATCAGCGAAATACCTCGTCAATGAGGGGGGTAATAACTTTCATTGTTGAAATTAAGTCACTGTTTTTACAGCTATTTTATAGGTTAGTGAACTCAGGAATTCTTAAGAGCGTAGAGATTTTTTAAGGATTTCACACTTGATTTTAGACGGCGGTATTAAACGGGGTGTCAAAATAAAGAATGGGCCTTCCTTGGCCCATCCATTCTTCATGAATGAGTGTCAGTTATCCGCACTGACACCTTCTTCTTCCCTGATGACTGGTCTAGCGTAAAAATTGAGAGTGAGGTCTTTGCGCGAAACAAAGGGAATCAGCGACAAGAAGAGATCACTCGTCGTCTGGGTGACTTCCATTTGAAGTCCACCAATGTCTTCGCACTTCATTTTATTTTCTTCTAATAATTCTGCAAGCTCGAGGGTCTTTCCCTGCACCCCAGTCCAAACTTTAAGATTGATACTTTGACGTGGCTCTCCTTTGGGTGTTGTCCAAAGAGCATTGCTCTTGCATCTCCTCGAAGAGAGAATCAAAGGACCAGCGCATGAAGTGCATAGAAGGAGTGAGAGCAAAACGAAAATTCTCATCGCCCACTCTCTTGTTGAAGCTGGCCCCAAGCCTTCACACGGTAGTGTCTGGGAGTGTAAATTCCCAGAGTAAAGAGGGCCCAGGCCTTATCTGAAATAGTTTGAAAGTCCTCAACCTGCAAACCCGCTGAAGTAAGTACACCTGCACTACTCATGACTTCGGAGAGGTCGACAATATGCTTTGAGGGAATCATGCCAAAGAAATAGAAATCTTTTTTGCCAACAACCGAAAAGCGATTGGTGTGATCGGGCTTTGTTGAAACATAAGTGGGCACTCTATTAGTCGACTCGAAAGCGACTTTTGCACACCCGGTTAGGAGCAGGGTGCATAGAAGAAATACCCACGAAAATCTGGTCACTGCTTGAAACTCCTAAGTTATACACTCATTGTGTAAGTCACTGAGGCGGACTGTCAAGCAATTGAAATCAGATCACTTTCCTTGAAACTTAGCCTCTCTCTTCTCTAGAAGTGCATTCACTCCCTCAAAGTGATCAGCGGTTCTTTGCGAGATGGCCTGATAGGAAGAAATGAGGTCGAGGTGGGTGCCGAGAGACTGATTGCGGGATTCTTTAAGAGCGCGCTTAACTAGAGAAACGGCCACGGGAGCGTTACTAGCAATACTCTTAGCAAGCTCGAGTCCGTCGCGAATTAACTCCCCCTCCTCACTCACCTTTGAGACCAGACCCATGGCGAGGGCCTCCTGGGCGCTATAGAGTCTGGCGGTAAGAAACATCTCCATCGCCTTAGAGTAGCCAACGATGCGCGAGAGAAAGAACGCTCCTCCATCACCGGGCACTAGTCCAAGCTTGGCAAAAGTTTCACCAAAGCGCGCGCTCTTACTGGCCAGGCGCAAGTCGGCCATGCAAGAGAGATCACAGCCAGCACCGATCGCAGCGCCGTTAACAAGGGCAATGAGTGGTTTATGAAAGGATTCAATCGCGCGGGGAATGCGTTGAATACCATTTTCGTAGAGGCGCTTAAGTTCATAGGATTCACCGGCAAACATGCCGCTGCGATTTTTCATCGCCTTAACATCCCCTCCTGCGCAGAAACTCTTACCCTCTCCTGTGAGCATAACCACACGGCACGAGTCATCACTCTGGGCGAGCTCTAGCGCCGCCACGAGAGCGTCGATTACTTCGTAGCTTAGAGCATTACTAGTTTCACTTCGATTGAGAGTGAGAAGCCAAATGCCTTCGTTGCCTTGGCAACTCTTATCAATTAATACGGCATTACTCATGATTTCCCCAACTCGCGCTCCATCGCCAAGTGAACCTTAGACAGAGAGCTCTTTCCAAGTAATTTTAAAATTTTGGCACTGGCCTCAAAGACCTTTGTGCGATCAACCCCGGTTTCAATCCCGAGGGACTCAAAGAGATAGAGAAGATCTTCTGTGGCCACATTTCCACTGGCGCCCTTGGCATAGGGACAGCCACCAATGCCACCGGCACTAGAATCAAACGAGGACATTCCCTCTTCCAGTGAGGCCATCACATTGGCCACAGCAAGGCCTCTGGTATCGTGAAAGTGCATCGAAAAAATACTTAGATCAAAGTCGCTTCTAAGAGCGCTGATAATTTCTCGGACTTGTTGTGGGTGGCCCACCCCAATAGTGTCACCAAGAGAAACATCATAGCAGCCAAAGTCGATTAGCTTTTTAGCGACATACTTAAGTTTTTCCACAGAGGTCGCCCCTTCATAGGGACAGCCAAAGACAGTACTTACATAGCCGCGAAGCTTGATTCCTGACTTGCGGGCTTCACTGGCGACATCACCGAGTCGCTCAAGTGATTCATCAACAGTAGCGTTGATATTTTTTTGATTAAAAGTGTCACTGGTTGCACTAAAGAGAGCGATCTCTTTGACACCCACACTTTGTGCCCCTTCAAGACCTTTTAAATTGGGAACCAAGCAAGGAAGAGAAATTCCCGATTTAAGAAGGGGTGCCACGGCACTAAAAAGTTCTGCAGCATCTCCCATCTGTGGAATTTTATCGGGGCGAACAAAAGAGGTGGCCTCAATATTTTTTAGACCTGCCTGGGCCAGCTCTTGGATAAATCGAACTTTATCTTCAAGACCCAAGACCTTCTTCTCATTCTGAAGGCCGTCGCGCGGGCCAACTTCAACGAGTCTAACTTTTTTGGGAATCACAGGGATCGCGCTCATATGCTATCCTTCTTTAATTTCTTCTAAGCAGGCCAGCTCTACTCCACCGTCAACTTGCTCACCCTCTTTAAAGTGTATGCTCTTAACGCTGCCATCGTGAGGGGCTTTAATTGCGTGCTCCATCTTCATGGCCTCAAGAATTAGTAGGGACTGGCCCTTCTTGACTTCATCGCCCACGCTCACAAGAACCTTGAAGATCTTGCCTGGCATGGGAGAAATAAGACCACCATGATCAGCGCCAGCGCTCTTTTTGCGCCCAGTTTGAGCGGGACTGAGAACTATATCTCGAGTCCCATAACTCATGGTCTTAAGTCCGTGGCGCACCTGATAGCGGCCCTCTTTTCCTTGAAGTACCATGTGCCCATCACTTTGACCTAGAAGGTTAAAGCGGTAGGTAGTCTCTCCAAGAGTCACGCTAATTTCAGACTCCTCTCTTTTGACCACACTTTCAAGTTCTCGCTCATTAATATCTTTTAGATTCCAAAGCTTTTTCATCTTCTATTCCTATACGTTTCTAAACTCGCCAAGGGTCTGCCAAATACTTGGGCGATTCACTTGGCCTAAATTGGCCGCTGTGCTCGCATTTGAATTAACCAGAGTTTTGGCCGCAATCAACATCGCCACTTCAACTTCAGAGAGCTCTTGGTGGGCAAGATCACTTTCATAGGTTTTCACAAAGTGAGTGAATGTTTCACCCTTTGCAAAAGTTTCGTGCGAGAGAATGCGCGCGAGATAATCGCGGTTTGTTCCCACCCCTAAAAAAGCACATTCCTCTAGGGCCAGCAGTGCTCTTGCTCTAGCACTTTCTCGGTCTTCTCCCCAAACAATGAGCTTGGCGAGCATCGGATCAAAGTCCACCGTCACCTTATTGCCGGTGCGGTAGCCACTGTCGAGCCTAGTGTGAGGACGGCGAGGAAAGTAGACACGCTCGAGAGTTCCAATACTTGGAAGAAAGTCAGCGTCAGGGTTTTCAGCATAAATGCGCATCTCAAATGAATGTCCACGCTGCTTGATATCTGACTGTGTGAGGGAGAGCTTCTCGCCTTTTGCCACAGCAATTTGCATCGCCACAAGATCGAGCCCAGTCACCATCTCTGTCACTGGATGTTCAACTTGAAGGCGAGTATTCATTTCAAGAAAGTAGAAGTTACCAGGCCTATCTCCATCAAAAATAAATTCAATGGTTCCGGCACCTTCATAGTTAATATTGCGAGTAATCTTGGTTGCGACTTCCCCCATCTCAACTCTCAATTTGTCATTGAGGGCCGGGGCCGGAGACTCTTCAATAATCTTTTGATGGCGACGCTGGATCGAGCACTCTCTTTCAAAGAGATGCAGGTGGTTGCCGTGAGTGTCACTCATCACTTGAATTTCAATATGGCGCGGGTTCTGAATATACTTTTCAATGAGAACCTTATCATCGCCAAAGGCACTCATGGCCTCGCGCTTAGCACTGGCAAGTCCGTCGTGAAAGTCGGCGTCACTTGAAACGATTCGCATTCCCTTTCCACCGCCGCCAGCACTGGCCTTAATGAGCACGGGGTAGCCAATCTTTTTAGCCTCGGCAAAGAGATTTTCAGCATCTTGATTATCACCGTGATAGCCGGGAATAAGAGGAATGCCAATTTTTTCCATCTCTCTCTTGGAGCCAATTTTATCACCCATGAGAATCATGGATTCAGGTGACGGGCCAATAAATTTAATACCGGCAGCACTCACCTTGCGAGCAAACCCCGCATTCTCAGAGAGAAAACCATAGCCAGGGTGAATAGCGTCGGCGCCAGACTTCTTACAAATATCGATCAGGAGCTCTTGATTGAGATAGGTGTCTTTTAACGGACCTCCACCCAGTAGATAGCTCTCATCACTCTCATAGACGTGGGGCAGATCTTTTTCACTCTCACTATAGACAGTGACTGTTTTAATTCCAAGCTCGCGGCAAGTGGCAATTACTCGCAGGGCAATCTCAGCGCGGTTGGCTATGAGAATTTTCTTAATCTCTCTCACGACTCTCCTCCAATCCAAGAGGGCTTTCTCTTTTCAAGTAGGGACTTCATTCCCTCTTGGCCCTCGGCGCTGACACGGATCTTGGCAATGCGCTGACAAGTTCCCTCTTTGATCTCTTCGCGGGGAAGTTTCGAGTGGACGACAAAATTTACCAGCTCCTTAGCGGCAACCTGTGCCTTCGGTGAAGCTTTAAGAAGAGAGTCAACAACCGCGTCCACATCGCGCTCAAAGTAGCGGTCGAGAGAAATTTGGTGGATGAGCCCAACTTCGCGCGCTCGCTCAGGGCCGATGCGCTCACCGGTCAAAAAGAGAGCGCGAGCGTGGGACTCGCCAATTTTGGCAATTACAAAGGGTGAGATCACCGCGGGCAGTAGGCCAAGCCTCACTTCAGTGAAACCAAAGAGCGCGTCTTCGCGGGCGACAACAATATCGCACACAGCGACCAGACCAGAGCCGCCACCAAGAGCGGCACCATTAACCTTGCCAACCAGAGGCTTTGGAAAAGAATTTAAAACTTCAAAGAGATTTTGAAGCTCGCGCGAGTCGGCGAGATTTTCTTCAACTGAATAGTTTACCATCTCGCTCATCCAGTTGATGTCGGCGCCGGCACAAAAGCTCTTGCCCTCGCCGGTCATCACGACCACGCGAACGCGCTCTTCATCTTTGAGGCGCTTAAAGGTGTGAATGAGTTCCTGAATTAACTTTTGATTAAAAGCATTGTGAAGCTCGGGGCGACTCAAAGTAACGAGTGCGACACCGCGCTCATCAACGCTACATTTTAAGTGTTCCATTTCCTCTCCCTACATTCTAAAGAGACCAAACTTGGTCTCTTCAGGTTTTTCATTGAGGGCAACTTTCAAAGCGAGCCCCAAGATATCGCGAGTGTGATGAGGCTCAATCACCCCGTCATCCCAAAGGCGTGCACTTGAATAATAGGCGCTGCCTTCGCGTTCATACTTCTCTAGAATTGGCGCTTCAAATTTAGCGACTTCCTCTTTACTCATGGCCTTCTTGCCTGTGGCGACTAAGGCGTCTTGTCTCACGGTAGAGAGAACTCCAGCGGCTTGCTCACCGCCCATTACGCTAATGCGGGCATTTGGCCACATAAAGAGAAAGCGCGGCTGATAGGCGCGCCCACACATGCCATAGTTTCCAGCTCCAAAAGAGCCGCCTACAATCACGGTGAATTTAGGTACATTAACCGTCGAGACGGCAGTTACCATTTTAGCCCCGTGCTTAGCGATTCCCTCAGACTCGTACTTGCGACCAACCATAAAGCCGGTGATATTTTGCAAAAAGATAAGTGGTATTCCTCGCTGGCCACAGAGTTCGATGAAGTGTGCGCCCTTTTGCGCCGACTCACTAAAAAGAATGCCATTGTTGGCAACAATTCCTACTTGCAGCCCGTGGATACGGGCAAAGCCAGTGACAAGAGTGGTGCCGTAGCGCTCTTTAAATTCATGAAACTCACTGCCATCAACGAGACGAGCAATAATTTCTCTAATATCAAAAGGAGTCTTTGATTCCTTAGGAAGCACTCCGTAGACCTCTTCAACCGGATAGAGAGGTGCTTTACTTTCAGTGGCAATTGTCTGGGCATAGGAATGTCTAGGACCTAGATTTTCGATAATATTTCGAACCATCAAAAGTCCTTCCTCTTCATTTTCTGCAAAGTGATCGGCCACACCACTTTCACTGGTGTGAACGCGCGCTCCCCCTAGATCCTCAGCACTCACCTCTTCACCAGTGGCGGCCTTCACAAGTGGTGGCCCTCCGAGAAAGATAGTGCCGTTGTCTTTAACAATAATCGTCTCATCACTCATAGCTGGCACGTAAGCGCCACCAGCGGTACAAGATCCAAGAACGCAGGCAATTTGAGCAATGCCCTTGGCACTCATCTGGGCTTGATTATAGAAGATTCGCCCGAAGTGCAGTTGATCAGGGAAGACTTCATCTTGCATGGGAAGAAAGGCACCGCCCGAATCGACCAAGTAAATGCAGGGAAGTTTATTCTCAAGAGCGACTTCCTGCGCGCGCAGGTGTTTCTTCACGGTGAGAGGAAAGTAAGTGCCCCCCTTCACAGTGGCGTCGTTAGCGACAAACATACACTCGCGCCCGTGGACAATTCCCACACCAGTGACTACCCCAGCACTTGGGACGTCGTCTTCGTAAACGCCATCGGCCGCCAAGGCCGAGAGTTCAAGAAAGGGAGTACCGGGATCGATGATGCGCTCTATGCGCTCGCGCGCCAGCAATTTGCCGCGCGAGTGGTGGCGCTCTACATATTTTTCACCGCCGCCCTCTTTGGCGCGGGACAGGCGAGCTCTGAGCTCGTCTCTAAGTGCATGATGGTGCTCGACATTGGCTTTGAAATCACTCGAATGTGAGTCGATATTGGTGGACAGAATGTCCATGAATCTCCCCCCGTAAATAGAATAAATAAACGAGGGAATTATCGCCTTTGCAGAGGGACCATGACAAGACGCAATTCAAGGTGATTGACTGCGCGTCATTAGCGGTTTGTAGCCCCTGAATCTTTGAGAATAGTGATCACGTCACTCCACTTGCGACTGGGAGTTGTGTCGACTGGTTGAAGCTCAACTACAGAGGCAGGAGAGCGGGCAACAGGGTCTTCTTGCTGCTCAAGTCTATCGTCTAGACGCTTCAAGTCGGCCAGTGAGAGTTCACTGATTTGAGTTTGAATAAGTTCATTCGTTTCGGGATTTTCGGTGTAGATAAATTTTCTTCCGTCTGGGAACTCAACGACTACTTGAGAAGTTGATCCAGCGAGGGCGGATTTAATGCTTGCAAAATTATCGGCCGACAGGGCCGAGGGATCACTCGCCCCTTCAACTTTAAAAAAGCCGTCTCCACTCGCAACTAAGATTAGACCTGTAGAATTAGAAAGTGCCGAGCGATTTAGGCTTACTGAAGAAGCGGCGGCCTGGTTTGCCACTGAATTGTCATTAAGTCTTGCATTCGAAAAAGTAGAACCTTGATAGCTTGGAAGTGACGCTGCCACAGTGCCCGACGGAGCAGGAATATTGCTCACAGGCCCAAGTACCCTTGGTGGGGTGAACCCTGCTCTAGATATAGAAGTTGCCTCTCGGCCATTTTTCTTATCGTTTAGAGAGCTCTGTACTAATGAAGTTTTAAGCGCGGCCGACTTCTTTTCAAGCTCCGCCTTAAGTTCCGCTTCACGCTCTAGCTCGTCAGAGAGATCACTGAGTTGATCGCGCTCTTTGGCATCCTTCTTAATTTTAGCAAGCTCAGACTTTAATGAAGATATTTCCTTGATCAAATTCTTCTCTCGATCTGACATATCTGGGCTCAGCTCACTAAAGCTACTGGTTAGATTCCCCTCATCGTCTACAAGCTCGGAGACAATCTCATTTGGTTCGGATTGACTTAATTCAGAGAGTGAATTGCTTGTTGAAGGATTGCTAAATGGATTTGATTTCAGAGTTGAACTCACCATCTCTCCAATACTGGATGAAATTGAAGCCGGGGACCTGCCAGAACGTGAGGATACCGAGGCTGGTGAAGCTGAGCTCAAACCCGAAGAAACTATCGGTTCAAGGCTACCAATATTCGAGGAAGTAGAGCCAAGCACTCTTGGATATGAGTTCCCTCTATTTCTAGAGATCACCCCGTCTCTTAGTGCATACCTCTTTGATAATTTCTCTTTTACAGGAGTCGAAATATCATTAAATAATCCACCGCTCTTCTGTTCGGGTGAACTTAATCCGGCCACAACAGCGGTTGTCCCTGTAAAAGCTTTTGCCGCTTCAGTTTGCGCTGTTTTCTCGACCACCTCTTGCTCAGAACCAGCGCTCTCTGTTCCCACTTCAGCCCCCCAGGGAGTTCCTTCTGAAGAAGCTGTATTTCTAGCAAGGAGAGCAGCCTTATCACTCTCTCTCCAACCAGTATAAAAGAGGCCTGCTCCAAGTCCAGCGGTACACTCTCTGCGCTCATTGAGAAACATAGTTGTAAAGTCTAAGTGAGCGTACTCATCTAGCCTGCCCTCTAACTTATTAGTGCGAGAGCCTGTGCCTCTTTTACAAAGGGCAACACTCGGAGCGTTGCTTGCGCAACTTAGAATATCTAAGTGCTGACGCAAGAGAGCTCTTTCATCCTCTGGAAGTCTATTATTTGCAAGAATTCGCTCCGCATACTGGCCAGAGCTCTCGGGAGTGAGTAGACCAAAGTCATTAATATGAGTACCGTGCCCACCGGGTTTATTTACTTCGCAAAGAGACTTTCTAATATTCTCTCTTCTCTTACATTGAACGATACTCTTTAAAAACATATCTCGCTGGGATGCAGAGATCGCTCCCTTGTAGTACTCAACCAATTCTCCAGATTCTATTTGATCAGTGTTCTTCTTATTGGCAGCGATAAAGCTCTCAACACCTTTTTTAATATTTTGATTGCCCTCACCACCCCAAACTCTAATAAGTTTGGCGTAGCTAGGAAACATTTGGACGTAGCTTTCAATCTCTTTCATTTTGAGGTCATATTCTTTGGGACCTTCAACACCAGCAGTGAGTGCAACCAAGTTGGTTAGGATCTTACCCATAACCTCTTTTGCTCCCTCAGTTGAAGGATCCATCCCCCTTTTAGTAATCTCTTCGAGATTGAGCAATTCCTCTCTTTTAACTGGTTTACCACTTTGAATATTACTCAGTAATGTTGCGTATTGATCGCCAATGATCGCAGCACCCATCTCGTTATTGACAAGAACCGAGGTAGAAGAAAACTCAATAAAACGGGCCTTGATCTCTGCTGGCCCCATACCAGTTTTTGAAAGTGACTGCGAGAAGTTTGAGAAGCCCGTGTAAGAGTCATTGTCTGAGGTTTGATGACTAATGACAGCGTCAATAAATCTGGGACCAGCCTCTTGGCAAAATCCCTCTTCACTTTGGGCCTTCATCTCATCGTAAAGTCTAGTTCCACTACATGACGCTATATGAGTTTTCGCCTCTGCGATTTTTGCCGCTTTCTCGGAAGCACTTAATGCATTTAATTTCTCAAGGGGCATATCCATCACAAAAGCTTCAATCTCATTTTCTTGATAGAAACTTGCAGTTTTAGCACTGAAATAGAGATCGGAGAAATTGCGACTGTCTTCAATGTACTGAAGAGCAAAGTCCTTGATGATTGAATTGAGCGTCCAGTCTTCAAGCTGGCTCATGCGCTGTGGGGAGAGAAACATATACCCGGCTCCAGCAGTCTTAGCGCCTAGGCTTGAGATACAACCGCAGTATCCATTTGGGCCCAGGAATTCCTCAGGATTGTCGCTTCTCAAGCGCTCACACTCAAGTTGACCGGCCGTGAGCACCATTTCATTAGTACAGCTAAGCGGGGAAGAATCACAATTATTAGTGACACAACTAGAAGCGACTTGATCGGCAGCAAAGGCATCTCCTCCCACGAGCACTAGGCCCAAGAGAAAGAATCCAAGAAGAATGTGTCTAAAGCTTCGCTGGTTTAGATTCATAGTGTCCTTGTCGGTCAATTCACTAAATTCGTTGAGTTCTCCTTATTATAAGTGCTTTTAGCGCTAGTCCTCGCACTGCAACGGCTACAGGAGGCTCTCCCACCGCATTTTGCGCACTTATGTCAAAGTTTCTGAAAACTCGGGTCGCCTCAAATACTTGGCACCTAAAAAAATGCCGTTTAACATAGATAAATTGACTAAATGACTTTGAGCTAGGGAGAGCCCATGAGTACACGCATTACCACTATGAAGGGATACGACGACGCCTATCACCGCGCGCTTAGTGAGCCCGATGCCTTTTGGAGTGAGATCGCCTCGGAGTACACATGGCGCAAGAAATGGGATGATGTCACCAGCGGTGACTTCAACGATACCAATGTAAAATGGTTTAGTGGCGGACACCTCAATATCACCGAAAATTGTCTCGATCGCCACTTAAAGACACGCGCTGATAAAATTGCCATCATCTACGAATCCAACGACCCCAAAAGTCCAAGCCTCAACCTCACCTACCGCGAACTCTACGCTCGCGTTTGTCAGACCGCCAATGCCTTTAAAAAGCTCGGCGTAAAAAAAGGTGATCGCGTTTGCTTTTACATGGGAATGGTGCCGGAACTACTCATTGGCGCGCTCGCCTGCGCGCGCCTTGGGGCAGTTCACTCAGTAGTATTTGGTGGATTTTCGGCCCAATCGCTGGCCGGCAGAATTCAAGACTGCGGGGCTAAGATTCTTGTGACAAACGACGGCTCCTACCGCGGCACTAAAATCGTCCCACTTAAAGAAATTGCCGATGAAGCCCTCGAGCAATGCCCGAGTGTCGAAAAAGTTGTGGTGGCGCTTAGAACGAATAATGAAATTAATCTCAAAGAGGGCCGCGACGTTCTCTATCACGACATAATTAAAGGTGTTGGCTCCGAGTGCGAGGCAGTTGAAGTTGAGAGTGAGGACCCGCTCTTTATTCTCTATACTTCTGGCTCCACAGGTAAGCCAAAAGGTCTTATGCACACAACCGCTGGCTATATGATTTGGGCCGGCTATACTTTTAAAAATGTCTTTCAAATGGAAGAAGACGATATCTACTGGTGTAGCGCAGATATTGGTTGGATTACTGGACACTCCTACATTACCTATGGCCCCCTCTTAAATGGTGCCACCACCGTCATGTTTGAAGGCGTTCCCACCTGGCCAGATGCTGGTCGCTTCTGGCAAGTCATTGAAAAACTCAAGGTTACCCACTTCTACACTGCTCCCACCGCCATTAGAGCGCTCATGGTGAGCCCAGATAGCTTTGTCACTGACTGCGACCTCTCAAGTCTTAAAGTACTAGGCTCAGTGGGAGAACCCATCAATGAAGAGGCTTGGGAGTGGTACTACAAAGTTGTGGGCGGTGAGCGCTGTCCAATCGTCGATACTTGGTGGCAAACAGAGACGGGAGGAATTATGATTTCTCCTCTGGCGGGGATTACTAAAACTATTCCGGCCCACGCCACTTATCCGCTCCCAGGAATTATTCCCATCCTAGTAGATTCTGAGGGTAAGGAAGTTTCCGGTGATCCTGCTGAGGGAAATCTCTGTATCGCCAGGCCATGGCCCGGAATGGCGCGAACAATCTACGGCGATCACGAGCGATATAAATCGACATACTTCACAACTTATAAGGGTCGCTACTTTACCGGAGACGGTGCAAAGCGCGATCCGTTGGGCAATTACAGAATTACTGGCCGAGTTGATGATGTCATCAACGTCTCTGGCCACCGCATCGGAACCGCAGAAGTTGAAGAGGCCCTCGATGATCACAAGAATGTTGTGGAGTCGGCCGTTGTTGGCTACCCACATGATATTAAGGGTCAGGGAATATACGCCTACCTCATCACACACAATAAAGTTGAAGATGAAGAAGCATTTGCCAAGGAACTTAACGATTTAGTGACAAAGATCATTGGACCAATTGCCAAGCCTGATAAAATCCAAATTGTCTCCGGACTTCCAAAAACTCGCTCAGGTAAAATTATGAGAAGAATTCTCAGAAAGGTTGCGGCGGGAGAATTTGAAGGGATGGGCGATATTTCAACACTTCTCAATCCAGAGATCGTCGAAGAGCTAAAAAAAGGGGCCAAGAGTTGATCGAAAGCGAACTCCTACAACAAATCATCTCTGGACTTCCAGTAGTCGTCTTTTGCAAAGATTATCAAGACAAGAAGATCGGTCGCTATGTTCTCATTAACAAAGCGGCCGAGGAGTTCTTTGGTCACAGTGAAGAGGAAATGCTTGGTTCAACTGACTATGACTTCTTTCCCAAGCACCAGGCGGACTTCTTTATTCACACCGACCACTCAGTGCTCGCGAGAGGTAAGGTTGTCGATATCAAGCTTGAAGAAGTCAAAGGGGCCAATGGGGAAAAGAAATTTGTCAGAACCCTTAAGTACCCCATCGCCTCTCGCTATGTTCTTGGCGTCGCCATAGACATCACTGAGCAAGTCATATTCGAAGAGGCGGCCCAAAAAGAGCACAATATTGCCCTTAACCAAATGAAGCTAGCGGCCGTGGGCGAACTCGCGGCCTCAATGATACACGAGCTCAAAAACCCTCTGAGCGTCGCCATGGCCTACATGGGAAGAATCGAAGAAGCGCCGGAAGATACTGAGTACGTGCGTAGTAAGTCTCCTAAGATCAATGGTGCCCTAGAGCGCATCAACATGCTCATCGATAGATTTAAACGCTACACCTTTGGCTCAGGAGACTCGAGACACAATAAAATCCAGCCAGTCAAACTCTATGAAGTAGTGGAATCTGTGCTTTCGATGATGAGCTTTCGTTGCGAACAAAATTGTATTGAGCTCGAACTCAGTCCAGAGAGCGATCAAAGTATTCTCGTACTTGGAAGACCGCTAGAAATCGAGCAGGTTCTCACCAACCTGATATCAAACTCCCTCGATGCCATCAGAATGCAGGATCCAAACGAAAAAGAGCTCAAAGGCAAGATACAACTCTACTGGGAAGTGGATAAGTCGATGATTAAAATCCATGTGAAAGACGATGGTCCAGGCGTGCCTGTTGAAAAGAGACAAGAAATTTTTCAACCCTTTGTCACTTCAAAAAGACGCGGTGAGGGACTTGGACTAGGGCTTTCGCTCTCAAGAACCCTGGCCGAGAGTATGGATGGAACGCTCAGATGTGAAAATGACAATAATGGCGCTCACTTCACCCTGAAGCTCCCGCTCGCAACTTAGTCGGACTCATTTAATTCAAAGACAATCACATCCGCGCGCTCTTTTGCGTGAAGAGTAAAAGACTCCTCGCGAATAAGAAGAGCGTCACCTCGTGCGAGGTCTCGCTGCTCGAAGCAGCTCCCATCAATTTTTCCTGAAATAATGTAGAGAAAGAGCGACCTACCACTTCGCTTCTGAGTAAACCCGATTGAACTGCCAGCTTCAATGAGAGCGCGAGAAATATTCACATCGGCATCAATACTACGCTCGCTCCCCTTCTCTACGAGCGATAGCCATTGATTGAGCTTTGGAGTGCCTACATTAAAATCTTGGTAGCGAGGAGGAAGACCGGCCGTTTTAGGGCGCACCCAAATTTGAAGCGTGTGAGCCTCAGTATCACCACCGTTATATTCGCTGTGAACAACCCCAGTCCCAGCACTCATAATCTGAATGCGCCCATTTGAGAGCACTCCCACTCCCCCAGTTGAGTCTTTGTGATGGAGTTCGCCCTCTAGAGCAATGGTGATAATCTCCATATCTCGGTGGGGATGTGCAGGAAAGCCAGTTCCAGCGGCGATATAGTCATCATTTAAAACGATCAGAGGGCCAACTCCCATGCGTGCGGGATCGTAGAATTGGCCAAAGGAGAAGACATGCCGAGCAAGTAACCAATCGGTCTTCATGATTCCACAACGCTCGGATTCATATAGTTTACTCATTGCAAAACCTCCTTTGATTCATCATACCTGGCCACTTGATCTAAGAAAATTATAAATATACGCTGGAAGTGATCAGAATATACGATCAAGCCGCTTGGAGGAATTCGCTGTGACCCTAGATCAAATTGTCGTTCTTGAGAGCATTGTCAGTGCCGGTGGATTTCGCGCCGCCAGTGAAAAGCTGCATCGCGCCCAATCGGCCGTATCCTATGCCATTAAGACGCTTGAAGGAGAAATTGGCTTTGAGCTCTTTGATCGCTCCGGACACACTCCCAAACTCTCAACTAAGGGCGAAGCATTTCTCGCAAAGGCTAGACGACTGCTCAAAGAGAGTAATGACCTTAGAAATTGGGCCCAAACCTTAAAGAGTGGGGAGGAACCCAATTTTAACTTTAGTGTCTCTTCAATTTTAAGCCTAGAAGAACTAACGCCAATTCTCAGAAATTTTAGAAAGCAATTTCCTAGCACCAGATTAAACTTAAGACAGGAGATTCTCTCAGGCGAAGCCCTGCTTGAAGGTGATGAAGTAGAGCTTGCTATCTGTGAAAGCCCCGAACACCTTGAGCGCTATGAATCTAAGTTTCTCAGTGAAGTGGAGATGCCCATTCTCTCAAAGTGCGATCATCCCCTGGCCAAACTCAATAGAGATCTCACTCCGGACGACGCTCTCATATACCCACAGGTGGTTGTGGCCTCCACCTATCAAAGTATGAAAACAGCCGGGGTTTTTGAAACGAGCACCTCTTGGCGCGTGACGGACTTCTCTGCCAAGAGAACACTCATCCTTGAAGGACTTGGCTGGGGCAGAATCCCCTACTTTCTAGTCAATAATGATCTAGAGCGCGGCCTACTTAAAGAACTGAAGTTCAGCGGGCTTCCTAAAACAAAAGTGAGTCTCTATCTCATTAGAAAGCGCGGAGTCTGGCCAGGCCCTGTGGCCTCTTGGCTTTGGGATCAATTTCGGGCGTGCTCGTAATCACACTGCCCCTCACTTGAGAGTTTTCTCAAATGAGCGTCAATCGTCTTCACCGCATATTTAACCAGCTCTGGTGCTAAACCCTCATAGACCACGCCTACAATTTCAACGACCGATTTTCCATCTTGATAGAGTTCAAGTATTTGCTGCTCTCTCATTTGGCGATGCTTTAGTGTCATCTGCAATTTATTAGTGCCACCAAGAGAGATTCCGTGACTAGGAATGATAAAGCGAGGTGAAAGAGAAATCACTCGCTCGAGTGAATTAAAGTACTTCTGCATATCTCCTTCGGGGTGACCTATGACAACAGTGCCAACAGTCTGAATAAGATCTCCAACTAAAAACCAATGGAGATCGCGCGGGGCCAGAGCAAGTTGACCTTCATCATGACCTGGAACCTCATAAACGAGAACGTCAACACCACGACTTTGAGTAATGACATCGCCCTCTTTAATGAGATTAATTTTGTTTCCCTCAAAGTAGTGCGCTCCATGTTTATTCTTAATACGCTCTCTCGTATCTTCACTCATGAAGAGTTCAACCCCTAGAGATTTTGCAATTGCTCCGGCAAACTCGTGGTGATCGGGGTGGTGATGGGTGATGAGAATTTTATCGACTCTAAATTTTGAAAGCGACTTTAGGAGCATCTGCATCTGCGCTTCATCTTTTGGTGAAGGGTCAACCAACACCGTGCTCGAATCGTTGTCGCCAATTAAAAAACAATTAGTGCGATTTGCTGGGGGAAAAGTATTACTCAGGGGGAGAAATTGCTTGACCCCAAAGATTGACTCAATCATTGGGACTTCTGATTGTGGGTCATAATCTAAATCTAGATCAATCTCATCTTGAAGAGCTGGATTCTCTCCCAAGGCACAGACGAGCTTAACCATGGGTGGCACCGCCAGGAGTTTGGCCTCTTTGTAGGCGTGATAGAGGTCGCTACACTTAGACCAACAACTTGAAGCCGCCTCTTCCTCGCCGGCAATTAACTCTAACTTTTGAATGAGCTCAATTTTAAAATAGTAATTTTCAAAGCGATAAGGATTAAATTCAGGAGTGATGGCCAGACCAAGATAAGAAATCTTCTTAATTAGCCCACTCTGTTTGAGTTCTAGAAGATCAACTGAGAGTTCTTCTTTCATTTCTCGCACTAGCGCTTTCATTAATGGCGCCTCAAATTCAACTTCTAATTCATCAGCAAATCGCTGTGCATCCTCTTGATCGGCACGGTCCACCTTGCCCCCAGGAAAGGCGACATACCCGGGAAATACGCTCAAGTGATTCTGGCGAATGATGGAGAAAATTTGATCTTCATAACAAAAAATGGCCGAAACTGATTGTCGCATTGATTGACCCCTGCGCAGGTGGGCGTGATAATAGGTACATCAACAAGTTAAAGGACTGACAGTGAGAAATCAACAGGGCTTCTCGTTAGTAGAAGTAATGCTCGTCATGGGGCTCATGGGCATGGCCGCAATGGTTTTTGTTTCTATGCAAAAGCTCCAATCGCGCTCTCAAGTGACGGCGAGTACGCAGTTTGAGGTATTTAATCTGATGCAGGATATTCAGCTCACTCTGCTCAACTCTAAGGCCTGTATGCAAACACTCGCTGGCCTAAAAATAAGTGCAGATGAGACCACTAGTTTTGAAAATATTAAAAGCTCTACAGGTGAGAATCGCTTTAGCGTTGGAATCAAACCCCAAGGAAGTCGAATTACTCTGAGCTCTTTGGGCATTACTCCCACTGACATTGAATTAGGCGTTGCAGGACAAGGACTAGTCGACCTAAGAATGGAGATCGAAAAAAATTCAGATCAGGTTCAAGGAACAAAGAATGTCGTTCACAGAGTTCCTCTGCTCATTGCGATCGACGAAGGCAATAATATCATTGGCTGTTTTTCAACTTTTGAAGCTGCTGTTCTTAAAGCTAAAGAAGAGACTTGTCTGGATCTAGGAGGCGTTTATGAAAATCAAGAATGTAAGACCATCGCCCCTAAACTAGGTGATCAAGATACTGTCTGTGACGCCAACACAGAGGGAGTCATGCGCTACTCTCCTCTAACGAAATCAATCTTTCTATGCAATGGTTCAAAGTGGATGGAGTCGGTCAATTTCGCAGAAATAGGACTTAAATCAGATGGCGACCTGTAGTCAAAAGACTACAGGGCTTCGGTCAATGACTTTGCAGCTTCATAGCGAACTTCGCGGTAGCCTTTAATATTTTCAAATTGCACAAGTGCAGTTCTGAGTTTCTCACCGCTGAGTCCAGCGGGTAACTCGAGAATTTGCTTACGAACTGACTCAGCAATACGATTTTCTCTAAAATGCCAGCCAGAGAGTATGAAGCGAAGGATCCTCATGTGCCTCATCATTCTAAGCATCCAAGGCTTTGGCGAAATATCAAAGGTAAACTCGCGATCGAATAAGTTAAAACTCGGTCGATTGATAAATATCTTTGAAAAGCGCTTGCCCACGTTGCCGTAGCTCTTTGAGTCTTTAAGTCTAATCATAGGAGAAATCATCATGTGGGCGATGAAGACCTCATCTTTAATAAAGTACGTCTTGGCCAAAGTGCGGATTGCCCTTGCCGTTAGCGTCGTTGGATAGGTTGCCAGAATCTTATCTATATTAGAAAAGAACTCTTCCACGCGGCGACCGCGATCATAAAGATAAATATCGTGAAGATATTGGGCCAAGTAGGCGACTTTAATCTCTGGAAGTTTCTTAATGAGCCGCTCTAAATTGACTTCAAAAGAGATGAGAGTGCTCTTTCTAGAACTCCAAAAGGGAAAACTCTCCTTCAAACTTTGCTTAAAGATATCTTGCTCGCTCGCATCAATAGCGACTTTTTTCGCCGTCATGAGTACGGCTTCAGTGCCATGTTCAAAAGTCAGGCGGCCAAGTCTAAAGGCTTCCAGATTGGCCTCAACCTCGCTTGGCTTAATCGAACTTTTAAAGGCAGCAATGAGATTTTCTTCACTAAAAGGAAGGCGTCCCGATTGATAAGCGGCTCCCAAAACCATTGCTGAAGCGTAGACACTCTTGCCAAAGGCGAGTTCGCAAATATCTTTAAAGCCAAGAATATGAGCTCTCTCACCCACAGCTTTAGTGAGAGAGTCGACCAGTCGCTTGGCCGTAATCGGTTCGGCCTCAAGGGCCCGATCGAGCATCACTGTTAGGGGCACTTGATATTTTTGATCAACGATAATCTCCCCACTGTGAGAGAGGAAATTGAGATGAGTTGGCCCATCGAGAAGATCTGGCGACAGAAGTAAGTCGGCAGTACCAAGAGGTGTGACGGCGCCGTAGCTCTTTCCTTTCTTAAAGAGAGCGAGATGACCAGTCACATTGCCATTTCTCTGGGCGAGACCTTTTTGATCGACAAATTTAAAATCAATATCTTCTCGCCCCGCCATTTCTTTAGCGGCTTCTGCTAACACGCGAGAAATTGTGGTTACCCCTGTCCCGCCTACTCCCGTGACAACAATGCGAAGATCATTGCCGCTTGCAATGTCATCGAAAGTCTTCTTGATCACAGGGGAAGATGTTGAGAGGGAGTGAGCAAGTTTCGCCGCAGACTCGTCTTTATAAAGTGTCGGGTGATACTTATCGACAATCACTTCTTCAAAGGATGGGCAGGCCTTTAACTTTGTACAGTAAGAGTCTGAGACGCAGATTTGTGGATCAATAGTAACCTTTGGCCCATATCCATCAAAAGTTTGTGAGAGACCTGGACAACCAGTCTCTGTGACACAAACTCGGCAGTCTTCACATACCCAAGGGTTAATTTGAAAGAAGCTCTGTTTATCGAGCGCCTTATTTTCATTAAAGAGCTTGCGCTCCTGGGCCTTGCGACGGGCATGAAAAGTGAGGGCACACTCTTTATTAGAGACGATAACCTTCACTCCAGGCTTCTTAATATGTTCTTGTAAAATATTTTGATAGAAGTAGCGATCACTTGGATTAACTTCAAGCGCCTCTTTTACTCCAAGACCACGCACTACTGAGAGCATACTCTGCACTGGGCGCTTGTCACCCTCTACGTTGATACCGGAGGCAGGTGTCATCTGATGGCCGGTCATAGCGGTATTGTCATTATCGAGAAGGATATAAGTAATATTGTGACCCGACTGTACCGAGTTAGAAATATCTGTGAGCCCCGAGTGATAGAACGTCGAATCGCCCATCAAAACAACAGAGGGGTTATCAGTAAATAAATCAAAGCCCGCTCCTAGTGCGCCACCTTGGCCCATGGCCGAGAGATTGTGCATTTCTTTAAAGGGCGGCAAGAACGAGAGTGAATAACAACCAACGTCTCCGTGGGAGATGAGCTTCACTCCCTCTTTATCAAGCGTGCGGCGAAGGTCTTTTAAAAGACTTAGCGTCTCACGGTGGGGACAGCCGGGACAGAAGGTAGGCAGGCGCTTTGGAAGGTTTTCAGAAACGGTGCTAATTTGAGGTTGGTGATGAGGACATCCTTCGATGCCGGCCAATTCAAAGAGACGCTCAATCTTAGTACTAATAATTTCGTAATTTAGACCACCGTGGGCAGGAAAGCCCTCTTCACTGGCCATGGCAAGGTTAAATTCCTTGCCAACGACTTTAACATTAAGGCCTTGTTCATTAATTAATTTGCGAAGCCCTTCTTCAAGAAAGCCTCGCTTTTCTTCGACCACTACAACTAGATCAAGACGCTCTAACCAGGGGACAAGAAAGTCCTCAACTAGTGGGAAGCTCGAAGCCACTTTATAGAGTGAGTGAGAATCTAGCAGCCCTTTCTCCTCCATCACTTGTTTGAGGGTTTCATAGATTACGCCCGCACTAATAAAGCCAATTCCAGAGTCGTAGCTTCCAATTCTTGTGTCGAGGTTCATCTTGCGATAGACCTCTTTTACTTTTGGAAAGCGCTCATTAATCATGGCGACATCGGCTTTGAGCGAGTTTGGTGGCACCATCACATTCTTAGCGAGATCAAAAGTCGCTGGATCGATGTGAACTAGATCGTGAGAGACCTCGCGCTCCTGCCCCACTTCTACTCTCCCACCACCTTCGGCCATATAAGTGGTCAGAAGAAGTCCTTGATAGACACTCGTGCGCCTTGAAATATCAAGTGCGACCTTCATCCAATCCTTTAATTCTTTCGGGGTTGAGGGCTCAAGAAAGGGAATATGCAAATGTTTATAGAGATAGCGAGAGTCGGCCGGAGTTGAAGTTGAAATAGACCACGGGTCATCTCCAACGGCGATCACAACTCCTGGAACCACAGTCTCCCCTGTCTCAGGATCTGTAAATTCGGCGCCAGGGTTAGCAAAATTTCCAACAGACAAAGCGTCACTGGCCACGTGAAGCCCCATCGACTTCATAGCAACGAGAGTATCTCTTCCGGCCTGCTTGGCCCCTGAGGCCATGGCCGCAGCGTTGGCTTCAGAGTTGGCGATGACAACGCGAATTCCCTTGTCGTGAAATTCCTTCTTTCTCTTGTAGAGAATATTAAAGTAATCCGCGAGAGGAGAACCCGGATAACCCGTATAAAGGGAAAAGCCCGCTTCGAGCCCTCCCTGAATAATGAGTTCATTGCCATTTAAAATTTCGTAATTTGCCATATTGATTGCGCCCTACTTAATTGAATCTTAGAGATATCCTCTTTTTTGCTGATCGCGCTCAATCGAGCGAAAGAGGGCGCCGAAATTACCCTCGCCAAAAGCGAAGTGATTCTTTCTCTGGATGATTTCAATAAAGATAGGGCCAATAATATTTTTGGTGAAAATCTGAAGCAGATATCCACGCTCATCACCATCGATGAGAATATTATATTTTTGAAGTGCTTTGTGATCTTCTGTCACGTTGGGAACGCGCTCAAAAACTTCTTCGTAGTACTCGTCATCAATATCGAGGGTTTCGATATTTGTGCTTGAAAGGGCCGCAAGAGAACTCACCATATCGTGAGTCATAAAGGCAAGGTGCTGAACGCCCGGTCCGTTGTACTCTTCAAGATATTCATTAATCTGTGACTTCGCCTCAGTTCCCTCATTAATAGGAATACAGAACGAGCCGTCTGGTGACTTAAGGGCAAATGAAGTGAGTCCAGTCTTGGCGCCACGAATGTCAAAGTACTTAATCTCAGAAAAGTTAAAGATATTCTTATAGAAATCACACCACTTCTTCATCTCACCTTTATTCACATTATTGGTGAGGTGATCAATAGCGATAAAGCCCTTGTGATCTACCAACTCTGGTGCGGGCAGTGGCTTAAAGCCGAGCTTTTGGTAGCGATCTTTATCAAAGTAGTCGTCGATAAAGTAAATGAGTGAGTCACCAATGCCATAGATCGCAGGGATTGCTCCTTTCTCTCCAGCAAAGTCGCCCTCGCCAGCGCGAGCGCCGCGTGCAATAGCCGCTTCAAAGGCCAGTTTGGCATCATCCACTCTCCAGCCCATTGAACAGATGCTCGGGCCATGGAGTTTTTGAAAGTTGTGGCCAAACGAGCCAGTCTCGCGATTTAAAAGAAAGTGAATATCGTTTTGACGAAAGTAATCAATGGCCTTGCTCTCGTGGCCCATTAACTTAGAAAATCCAAATTCTTTAAAGAGCGCCGAGAGGGCCTCGGGCTTTGGACCTGCGAATTCAACCCATTCAATTCCGCGCAGACCTAGCGGATTATTTTCACTTTTAATGATATCGCTCATACTCTCCCCCTACTTCCTTATACTTCTCTCTATTTGCTGCAATGCTATTAGCGCAGGCAATACTTGAGAGTTGGACTTTTTATTGTCACAATAGAAAACCACGAAGGTCATGGAATTGCCAAGTTGCATAGAGAACATTCACTTCGTGAAAGGACATAGTTTTGAGCTCACTTATCATTGAAAATCACGGCGCAACCCGCCTCATAAAAATTAATCGACCCAGCGTCTACAACGCACTCACTAGAGACGCCAAGGCGGAACTCACAGACGCAATCGAAGCGGCTGGACTAGATGACACCGTTCGCTCCATTGTTCTCAGTGCCGAAGGTAGGGCTTTCTGCTCGGGTCAGGACCTCAACGACCGCGCGGTCAAAAGTGAAGGTGAAGTGAGGGCCGATCTCTCTGAGACACTTCGCAATGAGTGGAATCCCCTGGTGAGCACCATTCGCGACTGCCCCAAAATTGTTATCGCGGCTATTAATGGCGTTGCTGCTGGAGCTGGTCTTTCGGTGGCCCTCGCCTGCGACCTTCGCATCAGCGCTCCTGGGGCGCGCTTTGTCAGTGGCTTTTCTAAGCTTGGGCTCTGTCCCGACGCAGGCTCAACCTATACCCTCACTCGCGCGCTCGGTGCAGCAAAAGCTATGGAATTCTTCATCTTTAATCGCCCACTTGAAGCGGCGCAAATGCAGGAAGCCGGACTTGTAAACGTCGTTAGCGAACAATTTCTAGACGACGCACTAAATTGGGCAAGCGAAATCAATAAGATGGCCCCCCAAGCTATTCAAATCATCAAGGCCAATGTTAAACTCGCGGCTGAACATAAGTTTTATGAGATGATTGAAGTGGAAACCGAGGCCCAGGGCAGACTTGGCGCCAGTGATGACTACCAAGAGGGACTCGCAGCATTCTTTGAAAAGCGCGCCCCAAGTTTTAAGGGAATTTAAAAGTTAAATTTTAAAGTTAAATAAGAAGAGTTAATCGATAGTTTTTGGGAGAGACAACTATGGCATCAAGAGAATACTCAGCAGACGAGCTAAAATTATTTCAAGAGATTAAAGATGGTCGCACTTTTGATAAGGGTGATGAGCTTCCTCCACTTTATGAAAAGGCCCTGAAAAATCTGCTTTGGATGCAAGGAGACAGCGAATACTCAGGCGCACTTGGCTATATGCCTTGGATTGAAAAAGCCCCTGACGTAAAAGAAAAAGTTCTCGTCGCCCAGATTGTAAAAGATGAAATGAGACACGCTTCAGTTATCTACCGCATTCTTGAAGGACTCGGAGAAGATACTGAAACTCACATTGAAAATACCGAGCTTGGCTACAAGCTAGAAGAAGATCAGGTCAACATTGGCTTTAAGCGTGTGAAGGATGATTTCCGCGTAAATATCTTCTACTACAACATTAAGTACTGGGAAGATTTCATTCTCTTTAACTTCCTTATGGACCGCGCTGCTGGTCACCAACTTGAAGATACTCTCGAGTCTTCTTACCTTCCATGGAAGAAGGGCATTGAGGGAATTTATAAAGAAGAAACTATGCACCTCACTCATGGAGATAAGTGGATTAAAATCTTGGGATCAGATCCCGAGCGCCGCCCATTTCTTCAAGAGCGCCTAAACTTGTGGTGGCCGCGTGTGATGAACGTCTTTGGAAACTCAAAAGGTTCTACCAATGACCTCTACGTTAACCTCGGTCTCAAGCGCAGAACCAACGCTGTGGTTCGCGAAACTTTCGTAAAAGAAATTCACGAAAAATGCGCCGAAGTAGGCCTCATTGTTCCTAACTATAGTGAGAGTGAGCAACCCGTCTAAGGACGAATTATGTTTACACCAAAGACAGTTGCCATCATCGGAAGTGGCACAATGGGCGCAGGCATTGCCAGTTGGTTTTCAACTCGTGGTGTGCGCGCCTACCTCTGTGACCTCGACATCAATATTGCACTTGAGGCAATAAAAGGGGTGCATACATCTTGGGATCGTCTCGTCCAAAAAGGTAAGTACACCAAGGAAGAGGTTAGCCACTTTAAGGATCTCCTCGAAGCCAGAGAAGTTTCTCATATTGATGAGAATGTCTCTCTCGTGATCGAGGCTATCGTCGAAAATCTCGATATTAAAAGCAAACTCTTTAAATCTCTGGATGAAAAACTTAGTAAGGACACTGTCTTTGCCACCAACACCAGCTCGCTCTCAGTAAGTGCCTTGTCTCTTTCAGTGGGACAAGAGAGAAAGTCACGTTTTATTGGATTACACTTTTTTAATCCGGCCCCAGTAATGAAGTTAGTTGAGATTATTCCCATCGACGAAACTGGCGCAGATCTTCCTGGCGCCTTAGCTGCTTGGTTTTCGGCCAATGAAAAAATGCCAGCGATCTGCAAAGATAGACCTGGCTTTATCGTCAATAGACTCGCTCGCAATTTTTACGGCGAGGCCATGCGAATTGCTCCCAAAGGTGATGATGAGGGCCTCTTTGAAGTCGATAGTACTCTCACAAGTGTTGGCGGCTTTAAAATGGGTCCCTTTGAACTCATGGATCTCATTGGAGTTGACGTCAATTTTGCCGTGAGCGAGAGCGTGTGGAAGGCCAATTTTCGCGAACCGCGCTTTGCCCCTCACCCGCTACAGAGTTTTCTTGTGAGCGCTGGTCGCCATGGGCGCAAATCGAAGCGAGGATTCTATCGCTATGAATGAAAATAAATACCTCGTATTCGCCACTCAAAATCATCCCCTCTACGCCGAACTCAAGGCCAGTGGTCACAAGTTCATTGACCTCTCAAGCAATGCTGACTTTGAAGGCAAGGACAATCGCTACTTAGATTGTCAGGCGATTTTCGATTTTGCTCTAGTCGACAAAGAGAGCAAATACCGCTTCCTAAAAAATCTCTCCATTGAATATAAAGTACCAATTATTAGCGACCTCTCCTGCTATTGGGGAGATTACTTTGTAGGCAAATTTCCCAAAGTAAAGGGTGCAATCTCAACAGTTTTCTATTCACCAACTAAGAAGCACGAGTGCTTTGCAGCTGATGAAGATACACTCACATTTATTAATGACTTCATGAGCTCACTTGGGCGCAGCACTCACCGCGTGCGCAGCCCGGGCTTAGGTTTTATATTCCCACGCACTCTCTCGCTTATTATTAACGAAGCCTACTTCTCTCTTGAAGACGGTCTTGCTACGGAGACTGATCTAGATACCGCCATGAAGTTTGGAGTGAACTATCCACTAGGTGCGATTGAGTGGTCAAAGAAGTGTGGCCTTAACAATGTCGTCATGCTCCTTGATGAACTTCTCGACCTCACCGGAGACACTCGCTACCGCGCGAGCCTCGAACTTAGGCGCCGCTCTCTGCTCTAATTCTTAAAAGGAAAAGCTATGAAAAATACTTATCTCGTCTACGCCAAGAGAACCCCCATTGGTAAATTTGGAGGCGCCCTCGCCCCAGTTCGACCGGACGACCTACTGGCCGTACTCTTTAAAGATTTTGCAAGCTCAATGAACTTTGATCTCAAAGAAATTGGCGACGTCATTGTTGGCTGTGCCAATCAGGCCGGAGAGGACAATCGAAATGTTGGGCGCATGAGCGCAGTGTTGGCGGGAATCCCCTATGAAGTTCCGGCCGTAACAGTGAACCGACTCTGTGGTAGCTCACTCGACGCCGTCATCGATGCCAGTTGTCGCATTAGCGCTGGTCTTGTGGACTGTGTCCTCGTCGGTGGCGTAGAGAGTATGACAAGAGGCCCTTTTGTGGTTTCAAAGGCGAGCACTCCCTATGGGCGCGACTCACAAATGTTTGATACCTCCTTTGGCTGGAGATTTGAAAACCCTAAGATGAAGGAAATGTTTCCCTTGATGTCTATGGGTGAAACAGCAGAGGAAGTGGCCACTCTAAAGAACATCAACCGCGAGGATCAAGACAACTTCGCCCTCGCCTCTCATCAAAAGGCAGTCTCGGCCTGGGACGCAGGACACTTTAAAAATGAAATTGTTCCCGTCAGTGTCGATCTAAAAAAGAATAGCTATGTGGTAGATCGCGATGAAGGTCCACGCGCGGACACCACTCGTGATAAACTCGCCAAACTCCCCACTGTTTTTAGAAAGGGCGGAACTGTGACCCCTGGGAACGCCTCATCACTCAATGACGGGGCTTCATGTGTCTTTGTTGTCTCTGAAGAATTTCTTAAGCGCCACAACTTAAAACCTTTGGTCGAAATTACTGGAGCAGGAGTTGCGGGCCTACATCCAAATGTCATGGGTCTAGGCCCAGTAGAGGCCACCAAGCTTCTATGCAAGCGCTTTGGAAAGAAAGTAAGTGACTTTGACGTAGTGGAACTCAATGAAGCTTTTGCTGCCCAATCACTTGGCTGTCTTCGCGATCTTGAAATTGACCCCGCAATCACCAATATCAGAGGCGGCGCCATCGCCCTCGGGCACCCACTTGGTTGCTCAGGAGCTCGCATCCTCACAACCCTCACCCATATCATGCGAGACAACCCACGTTTTAAAGAGGGACTTGCCAGTATGTGCATTGGTGTCGGCCAGGGCGTTTCTCTGAGCGTTCGTCGCTGTTAAAGGCCATCTAGGACGAAAGTGTCTATTTATTGGACGGCCACAGCTTTTTTATAGAGTCCGTAGTTTGCGAGATGGAAGCAGCATAAGCTACTCACACTAACATTCAACAAAGTACTCCTCCCCATGAAAGCAAGAAAAATTCTTGTTGCGACGGCAATTGCCCTCGCTGGAATCTCAATCGCCCACGCCTATGAGCGCTGTGAAACAATCAGCAATGGATATAAGTTCTACGGTGGAGGTAGTGACCTCAATTCAGCGATGAGCATGGCGATCAATGAATGTACTAGCAGTCGCTATACAGTAAATGGTGAATGTCGCGGCAATATTAAATGTGAAGACTTTAATGGGAACCTCTCACTTGCTCAAGTGAAGTGCGCCACCAAATCAAATGGATATATCTTTACGGGTGGTGGTCCATATTTAGAGAGCGCTAAAAAAGATGCTATCGACTCTTGTACAAGCAGCCGCTATACAACGAATGGTGATTGTCGCGCGAACGTCCAATGTGAGTCTGCCGTAAGCCGCCCTCACGCCGTCAATGCCTCATGCAAGACAAAGTCACAAGGCTACGTCTTTCATGGTGGTGGTTCAACAATTAGAGACGCTAAGGCTGACGCTCTCTCTGCCTGTACCCAGAGCCGCTATACAATAAACGGTGAATGTAATGCTGAAGTAGAGTGCCGAGCAGCTGGTGTGCGTTCATATCAAACTGTTAACTGGGCTTGTGAAACTAGTAGCAATGGATATAAATTTAAAGGTGGAGCAGACCAGAGAGATCAAGCGATCGAGGACGCCATCAATAGCTGTAAAGCTAGCCGCTACACTCAAAATGGTGAGTGCTATGCAAAAGTGCAATGCGAGAGACCTCAAATGGGCGGTCTCATCCACAACCCTAGACCAGTAGATAAAATCCCAACTCCGGTACGCACGATTAACTTTAAAGCTCAGTCACTAGAACTTGCCGAGAGAGTTATCGTTCTCGTGGAAGCTTTCCAACCATACCTGAATGCTGAAGATTATACTGAGATCATGCTCCCACTTAAAAAGCAAGCCTCTCGTCTTAGTGCTCGAGTTGTAGGTCGTGCTGAGTATTCAAGAGTAAAGAACACTCTCGTTCACTTTGGTACACTTCTTGATGCTAGCGAAAACTTCATTGAAGAAAATATGGAGCGCTCTGCACTCTTTAATACGGCAAAGGAACTTCTCACAGCTAAAGAGCGCGTAAGAAGCCTTCTCGATATCATGGATAGAGTAGAAGCCTCAAATCACCAACTATACTAATGCTAACAATTTTAGAAGCATCTTAAAAACAAGAAGGGCCACGAATATCGTGGCCCCTCCCGTTTTTTGGGAAATTGATGAATTCTAAGTCCTGCCCCGTGCTCCTCCCCCCAGATTCTGCCCGGGACAAGACCTTCGATCATCACTTGCTTGCTTAAACTTTGACTGACTCTCCTCTAAGCTCTCCTTTGATATAACTTAAACAAACTCAGACCACCGTGAAGTACTCCCCCCGGAACCCTCACGATGATCCGCGTTCGTTGCTGCAAAAACAGGCGACACGCGATCACACTCCCCCGAGAGAAAAAGAACCCTGCCCTGGCGTTGCTCGTCACTTCCAGCATCAAGAATGTTCTCATCTGAGAGACTCACCATTGCTGCTATTGCCTGGATAACATGAAGTAGCTTTTTCATTTCAACCTCGTGTGCTTGTTTCTAAAGCCATGATGCCACCAACTGTGAAAGCAAAGTAGCCAATCACTCTAGCGAGGCAAGTCTTAGGAAATGAAAGGAGCAATGACACCGGCGTCTTGAGCTTTTATGCAATTTCTTGAGGTTAGATCAACTTACGGCCAGACCTAATCCAGCGCTGTCGCATATGTCGGAAGAGTATCTATAAGATTTCAATAAGTTACTATCTTTCTCCTTATGATATCGCCGCGAATATCCGACAAGAACGCTATGGTGAAACGCTCATCAATATCCCTACTTATCATCTGGTCACACTTTGTGACTTTCCACGCTCGCGCCCAAGTAACAATCGTGGGCCCCATGCGAGAGCTCTCAAACTCAAATGTGATGGGATCACCTGGACTAGAAAAGAGTGTCTATCGCACGAGTGAATCTGCTCAGGAGATGGCCGCTTCAAATGAGAGCACAAAGTTAAGTCTGAGTGAAATCAAAGAGCAGGCCCTCAAGGTGAAACCAGATACAAGAAGAGGCCCGCCCTTAGAACTTGTCGTAACACAGCAAGGAGATCAGTTGGTCTCAAACGGCATGCTTCTCTACAAGGCAATGATAGAGGGAAGAGAAATGGCAATTATGGCCTTTCCCTCCCACGGAATTCCAGTCAAAGATAAAACTAGTGTCGACATTCAAGTCAATTCTCCAACTTCATCTTCTAATGAGTCTCTAAAAGCCGAAGTGATCTTTGATAATCCAGGCGAAGATATTGTGATTGTCGCCGTACCAGTAAAAAAAGAGAGTTGGCTCGAGAAGAGCGAAAGTGCGAATCTCTGGAATCTATCCAAGACGACACAATCAAGTGGCTCGCTCTATCAGGCGCCAAGCGCTGAACTTAGCGAGAGCATGCAGCTCAAGAGCTCAATGGCACACTCTGAAAAACTTGAGGGAGTCGGAATTGAAATGCGCTGTCTAGATGATGGCAAAATGGTCGATCTCTCCGAGAGACATCAGGGTGAAAAGGCCCAAATACGAATATCTCAAAAGGATCTCAACCCCCCACTGCTTAGATGGGCCTACGAAGTGAATCTCCCAGTTAAGCATGGCATGAGTGGCTGCCCAGTTTACTGGAGTGAGACCAATCAATTTATCGGCATGCTCTTCCAACACGGGGTTGGCACTCAAAACGCCTTCATTATTCCAGCTGATGTTGTAAGAGCTAGCTTTTGTGAAGGCCTCAAACGAGTAAGCGCTAAAAATGGTGATAAACCAAAGGCACAGAGTGAGATAGATGAGGTCAATGCCCACGGCTGTGTTGCGATTGGTGAGAAACTCGACCTAAGAACGGCCAAAATTAATGATCTCTCCCTAGAGACCTCAGAAAAGATCAGTGGCTCCTCCCTCGAATCATTTGACCCGACCTCATGGCAGGCGCTCAGATCGGCCGCAGATGGCCACACGACCTGGAATTCAAATAATATTAATCGCCCAGAGCGAATTTTTGTCCTCCCAAAGAATGAGCTGCGCTCTCAGGAAATCATCTTTCGCGAGCCAAGTGAGAAATTGAGTTTTCTCATCTCAAGAAGTAAAGCAAGCGATGTGACTGGCAAGCGCCCAGGCGACGTCACTGGCAAACGTCCAGGCGACGTCACTGGCAAGCGTCCCGGAGACGTCACTGGCAAGCGTCCAGGCGACGTCACTGGCAAACGTCCCGGAGACGTCACTGGCAAGCGTCCAGGCGACGTCACTGGCAAACGTCCCGGAGACGTTTCCTCAGACGACTCAGACCTAGCAAGCAATTTCGTCGCAGATGGAATCGAAATCGAAATGAATGGCGATAATTCAAATTGCCACTTCACCTATATCTCTCCCTATGATGATGTGAAGCAAATTGGAAATATCAATGAACTTTTAAAAAATTATTATTCTGGCGGCACCTGGGGCAGCCAGTATTTTGCCGATTTGGCCACCACAGAAGCTCTCGCAAAATCATCTCTTGAAATTAAAATGAATGAAGAGGTCTTTAATCAAGTCTTCGCAAGCAAATATCAAATTAAAGAGGACTTTAGAAGTGGGATTTTTAGATTTTCACCTATCACCGAAGAAGAGTACCAACAGGGAGTTAATGACTTTGACAATTTCACTCTTGATAAGGCTGTAAAAACGTCACTTCAAAAAATCGAGCAGCAAAAGGGAGAAATCACTTGGTCACTGACATCAGGTGGACAAAGTGAAGATCTTACTTTCTCTCTCAAAGAAGGAAGCGTGTCTTTAGAGAGTAAGCAAGAAGACGGTAAAAAATTTAACTGGGTACCCGTTGGACCAAGCACAAAAGAAATTAGAAATTTTGTTTTCTATAACCCACAGACAAAAGAATACCTCGAACTCTCTCACAGCAATCTAGGCACAGATGGAAAATCTATGCGCATGATCAGAAGTCATTATCAAAATGGTGACGAGGGAACTCTTATTCGAGAATCAATTTTCTTAAAGGCCTCGCCATGAGTTCACATCCGCTAAATAGTACAAAGCTCTATCAATACTTTCACCATCTTCTCAACACAAGATCCATCCCCAGTATCGGCACTTTGGAATCGCAGGAATACCTGTGGGAGTATTGCCAGGCAGTTGCGCTCTACATGTGGGGTGATCGTGACAGCATGCGGGCCATCGCGCAGACGCTCCCAAGCAGTTCTAGAGCAGGGATACTCTTAAAATGTCGTGAAATATGGCAAGTGAAGAATATGAAAGAGGCAAGCGCCTATCTCACAAAGCAAAGTGATAAATTCACTGGCGAAGTTGCCCCTTTTTGGCGCTCAGAATACTGTCTCGTGGCCGGTCTAATTGAGATGAATACAGGAGATTATGAAGCAGCAATGAACTACTACATAGAGAGTAGTGAGATTCTCTCTCAGTTAGAGATATATGAGAGGTATGGACGCGCACTCTATAATCTCGCCCTTTGCCAGGAAGAACTCGGCCTTAGCGATGAGCTAGAAATTACGTTATTGAGATTAGAGAGCATCTGCGAGGAGCAAGAACTAAGCTTTGTAAAGCCCCTCTACTTTCAATTTAAGGTAATGAACTTGATGGAGCGGGGAGAATATCTAAAGGCCAAAATTGAAAATGACAATGCACTATTGTTCTTGCGTAAAAAGGACTTTCGAAATGATGAAATTAACCTACTCCTCCTAAGTGCACAACTTCATATCAGGACCGAAGACTTTGAAGCGGCCACTAATGATCTGAAGGCCATAAAGAAGCTAATGAGGGTAAGACGAGGAAATATTCACAGAGAATCAGTTCTTTTAGTCGAGGCTCTCCTCTATGCTACAGACAACCGCCTGAAGGACGCTCAAAATCTTCTTAGCACAATTGACTACTCAACTCTCGATAGACTCGATCAGCGCGTCTATAGCGCCGTTAAGTTTATCTGTTTTAAAAAAGATGAGAGCTATAGAGAGAATATTTCAGACTTTGAAGTTGAAACCCTCAAGGAGCAATTAGAAAGCTCAAGAGATGACGAATCGGCCCATCAGATCGATCTGCTAGGGCTTAAGTACCACGATCAAGGCAGAGACGCTCAAAGAATTCAAGCAGAACTTGAAAAATATATTTCCCTCTATCAAAGTAAAAATCTCGCCTACCCACTTATTAAGGCCAAAGAGTTAGTCCTTAAAATTGCACTAGACACGACGAATCTCACCATAGTTAAAGAGACGACAAAGGAAATCATTAAACTCACCCAGAGGTATTCACTAGATCAATTAGCCTCGCGCTATAGAGAATTCAATCAACTCATCCAAGGAAGAGCGCAATTAAAAGAATTAGGAAAAAGGCGTGAATACCAACTATGGCCTTTCTCAAGCGTTTTCAATGGATTTAATAATCAAGGGCAAGTCATATTTGAGAGCGACACTCTAGCGCTCTATAAAGGAGTAAAGAGAATAGTGACATTTGAAAAAGGATCAATGAGTGCGAAGCTAATGCTCGTCTTTCAAAAGAGAGGAAGAGTCCTTTCGACTCAAGAAATTTTTGAAAGTGTATGGCAGCAAAAGTATCTTGATAAAGAGTACGCAGACAAGAAAGTATATCAGCTCCTCTCTCAGTTAAAAGCCCAACTTCACACGCATTTTCCGGGTCTTGAACTCATCAAGAATCATCCCGGCAAAGGCTATAGTACTTCAATTACTTATAAGGGTGCGCAGTTTAACCAGGCGATAATTCCAGCGAGACTCACACTCTTTATGAAATCTCTTAAAAAAGGGCAGCTCATAAGCTCAAAGGATTTAATCAATTTCTATGGCTACACTTCAAAAAGCGCCACTCATGACTTAAAGATATTGTCCAAAGAAGGTCTCTTGGAACTCACGAGTTCTAAAAGGCGTGAAAAGCTCTACCGCGTCCTTAAAACATTTAATTCATTGATAGAAAAAGAAATCGCCTAGGTCTTATGCTTTATTACTTTGAATATATTCTTTCGCCCTAGTCTATGTGAGAGCTCAATCACTCCTAGCTCTTCAAGCTCATGCAAATCTCTCTGGGCCTGACGAGAACTTATCATTAGTCGTTGCGTGAGCTCATTTGAGCTAATGAGATCACCTACTTTAAAGGCCTGAAAAAAAAGCTGAAACTTTGTCTCCTTTCCAATGAGATTTGTCTCTCCCTTAGAGACTACTAACTGGTAGCCTTCACCCATAATATTGATTATCTTCTCGCCTCTCACTCCCATTTTCGAGAGTACCGCCCTCGTCGAATCAATGAGGGCATAAACCTTGGCACTTGCTTCAGTGGGATCGTCGTATCTCGTCTTCCAAATTGCTTCAACTATCTCGTCGACACTACAAACGCAATGTTTGTCATAGAGAAAGCGCAGCAGCTTCGTTGTCTGATTAGATTCAGTGAGAGTGCCAAGCTTTTTACCAGCTTGAGCAACGGTGAATTTTGACCAGTTAATTTCAAGATCTGGGCCCTGCTCAACTTCATTGAGAGAGAGGTTAAAAGGATAAAAATCAGAAATTTCCCCCATCTCTTGAGCATAAATTAAATTGAGCTCCTGATATCTTCTAAGTTCGTACTCATCCATTACCTCACGCGCGGTGAAGCTTAAAAGTTTTAAATAGCGATATTCGATTGGTGCCATTTTTAAGAAGGAGGCCTTCATTAGTATCTCACGAGCTAACGCAGTAAGGGTGCTCACCTGAGTCCTCGCTCTCACTTCACTTAGAAATTCAACCTCCTGAAGACGAAGCAGATTATAGGGCAATTCCCATTTGATGTATTTTTGGCGAAGGAATTCCAACTGCGCTCTTGAACTAGCTTCCAGTGGTGAGTCGTGCTTCATAAAATCAGCAATAAAAACACTTAGGCTAAGCGCTTCTTCTGAGTCATATTTTTGCGCCACAAGATCTCGTGCACGCTCTATTGCGGGTAAATCTAAAAAGCGATCAAAGTCCTGTCCCACAAATGCCAAATAACTATTGAGCTTAAAGAGTGAGATTTGATCTTGCTCTCGATTAATTTCTAACCCTCTAAGTTCCTTAATAAGCCTTCCCATCTGGGACAAATCGCAGCGATCGGCAGCAAAGTAGATTTTGATGATGAGGCATTGCAATTGAACTCTTAGATCCCTTGATGTCTCAAGGGTACTCAGATCATCTCTTAAGTACTTATACTCACCAAGTCGTAGATTCACCTTAGCACTTAGAAGAGACAATTCAGATCGAATCGCCTCAACAAAGATTGACTCTTGCCTAAAGATTGACTCTTGCCTAAAGATTGATGCGATATGATCCTTAGCCTCAGTGTACTCACCTAGATCAAAACACTTTCTCGCCTCAAGAAGCTCAATTGCGGCAAAAAGAGAATAAAGCTCGTACTCCTGAGATATCGTCGCTACTTCGGCGAGACATTTCTCAAACTTATAAAAATCCCGCTCCTGATAATAGATATCTGACCTAATAAGTAAACTGCGCGCATAGCGATCAGCACCTACCAGAGAGAGAGAGAAGCTCTCTAAAATTTCTGGAGAGCACTCAACCTGTGCTTGAATAAGTGCGAGTTCTATCCTCCAGAAGGATTGATCGCTATCTGATAGAGTGCCTACCTCTGTAGATATTGCATTTAAGTGATACTGAGGCTTGGGCCCGCTCGCAGAGAGATAGCGGTGAAAATCAATCAAGGCCCGAGCAGTGAAACCTAATGCAAGCGAATCATCCTCAATAGGCTCTCCAAGCAGAAGCTGCCTTACACACTTCAGATAAGACCACCTAGCATCTTTGGGATCAGCAACAATTAGAGCTGAATCTCTAGAATTTAAATAGATTCCAACTTGATTTAAAAATTCACTCATATCACTAGTGTGCCAGATGACCTTTGGGACGCCAAGCGTCCCAAAGGTCATCTGGCACCAAGACAAAAAAAAACCCCCAATTCTGGGGGTTCTTGTAAACGAAATCCTGTTTTTTAAACTTAGCCGATAAGCTTAAGGGCCATGTTTCCTTGTGAGTTCGCTTGTGAAAGTACTGAAGTACCAGCAGCGTTAAGAATGTTAAGTTTAGCATTCTTAGCTGTCTCCATCGCGTAGTCAGTATCTCTGATACGTGAGTTGGCAGCGTTCAAGTTCTCACTAGACACTTGCAAGTTTTGGATAGTTGAAGTCAAACGGTTTTGCTTAGCACCAAGCTCAGCGCGCTGACCAGAAACTTTCTGGATAGCATCGTCGAGTACAGCTAGTGATTCTTGAGCTCCTTCCTTAGAGTTCACACCGATTTCAGCTACGCCAAGATTCTCAATTGATGAGTTAAGCATCTGAGTGTCAAACTTGATGCGGTCTTGGAAGTCATCGTTGTTAATACCGATTTGGAAGTCGTAAGTTTCACCTTCTCCAGTGAGAAGCTTCTTTCCGTTAAATTCTGTAACTTGTGAAATACGAGAGATCTCTTGCTTTAAGTTTTGATACTCAAGATCAGTAAACTTTCTTTCAGAGTCACCAATAGTGTCTGAAGCAGCTTGAACTGATAGTTCTCTTAGTCGAGTTAGAATGCTTGATACTTCATTCAAGCCGCCTTCTGCGATTTGAATCATTGAAATACCGTCATTCGCGTTTCTCTCAGCTTGGTTTACACCTCTTACCTGCGCTTTCAATTTTTCTGAAATCGCGAGACCAGCGGCATCGTCAGCTGAACGAGTAATTCTCGAACCTGAAGAGAGCTTAGCAAGTGAGCTTTCTTGTGCTTGGTTAGTGTTTCCGAGTGAACGTTGAGCAGATAGTGATACTACGTTCGTGTTAATTCTCAAACCCATTGAATCCTCCTTGGTCTTGTGGCCCCTTCTGGGACTTGATCTCGACTTGAGTTCAACGGGCTTCATGCCCAACAGAATCAATTTTTTTTTAAGCTCCAGCACCATGCTAGAAACTTTTCATAGAACCGCTTCGACACAATTTCGCCCGGCCTTAAGAAAAAAATTCCATTTTATTAAAAAAACTGACCAAGCAAAAAGGTCAACATCTTCTTCTCTACAGTTTGACAATTCTTTACAGCAAATTTCTCAGAAAAAGGGCATTTTTTGCCGATAAATGTACTGAACAACAAAGAGAAGCATGAGCGATAAGAAACCATTTATATTCATTGAGCCCCTCTCTGATACCCTCATCAAATTGAAAGAGGTTGTCATGGAGACCGCTGACGAAGAGGGAATTGAGATATTCACTATTGAAGATCTCATGGAGGCGGGTCAACTCATCCCAAGCGTTGGGCAGAGTCTCATCGTTTGTTCTAACCCTAAAAAATGTGCCTCTATTCTACAATCCAATAGAAAGCCGCTTTCAAAATTAGGTTCAAAAGTTATTCTCCTCTCCCCTAAGGCAATACCAAGAAAGACCTTAGAGAAATTCATGAAGGTAGGGCTCACTGAATGTGTTGTTGAGCCAGTTCCACCAAAGACCCTACTCTACAAAGTAAAATTGTTACTGAGATCTATCTCTACTCGCCAAGAAGAGAGCGACATGGAGATGAAGTCTATTAAAAATGATGAGAGCTCCCAGGTCTCATCGAATGATCGCCAGCGACTCGAAAAAGGCATCATCTCAGAAGAATCTACTGATGACCTCTATCATCGCGAGCTCAAAAAGAGTGAAGAGCTTCAAGCCGACTATGAACTAAATGCAAGAAGTGAAAAAAAGGCTGAAGAAATTGATGGTCACTGGAGTGGATCTGTTGAAAAAACGACCAAGGAAGAGGAAAAAGGTAACAAGAAAAATGATTCCTCTAGTGTCGATCATCTAGAGTCACACTATAAGGGCAAACTCAACTCTACACAATTTGAAGAGGAAGATGATGACCTCCCAAAGAGAAAAAAGCAGATTGAAGTTGAAATTGACTATGATGATTTTAAAGAGGGCACAAGCGACACTTTAAACTTTGACATCGATGACCTGAAAAAGAAGAAGAAGGCTCAAGTCTCAGAATCCACAGACAATGACAACTTAACATCTGATACTGCGAAAGAAAAAATTGAAACGCACTACAAAGGAAAGATTGGCGACTTTAAAATCGATGAAGAAGAATACGGTGAGCTCACAACGGGGATGGATATCGACCTTGATTTCAGCCCCGAGAATAAGAAGAATAAAGAAAGCGAGCTGTATGAAGAAGATGATGATGAGGCTAGACCTAGGCCAAAGGAACTTGATCTCGACTTTGATGAGGCAAAGAAAAATAGAACCGAATCATCCCCCTCAGATGAAGAAGAAGAGCGCAAAAAAGACAAAGCACTTGATCTCGATTTGTCTGATGACAGAGATAGAAATCACAGTAGACCAGAGGAGACGAAAACAAAGAAAGATCCTCACACCGGCGATGTTGATCATATTGAAACAATGCTTAAGGGACACCTTGATCACCGCAAGGATAGCGAGGAAGAAAAGGAAGACTATAGAGATTCTTCAGAGGATATCGATCTAGATTTTGAAAAGAGTTCAAATCGACAAGAAAGTAATCAACAAGATGATGAAGATGACTTCTACGAAAAGAATAAAGTAACTCTCGAATTCACTGATGCCCCCGATTATAAGAAGGATAAGGCTGAACAAGCGGAGGAATCCTTCTACGACAGGGACTCTGCGGATTCTCAAAATTCAGCGCAGGCAAAAGAGAGAGAGCGGGAAACGCAGTCCTCTGATGAAGAAGAGGACGAGCATGAGCGCAAAAAGAATGTTCAGCTTGAGTTTGCAGACACTAAAGATCGCTCAAAGTCAGCAAGAGGCGATGAAGAAGAAGACTTCCTTAGAACAAAGAAAGTTGGCCAAGAAGAAAAAGAAATGGGGCCCAAGCGCTCGCCCATTGATGCTCACTCAGAGCATATTCAAACCTATTATAAGAGTGGCGAGGGAATTAAACACGTCGATGACAATTGGGATAATAAGTACGAGCGCCGCCCTCAAGAAAAAGAAGAGAAGGCGGCCAGCGAAGATAGAGTCCTACAAATGCTCACTAAGGAGAACTTGGGAGAGCAAACCATTGATTATAAGCGCCTCAAAGAGCAGTTTGAGGCTATCAGTATGGGTAGTGACGGCAAACTAAAAATGGCCGATGTCTTAATCACTGACTCTGTATCTGGAAAAAAGTCTAAAGGGCCACGCTACTACCGAGAGGATATTGTCACCCAGGACTCACAAGCAAGTGAAGAGGAAAATACTGAAGATGATGAGAGCAAGAATCAGATATTTGTTCCCGCGCCAGCAGGGCTAGACTTTGTCATTCAGATGACAAATTACTACAGCGATAAAGAGCTCTCAGAAATAGATCATTTCTCTAAAGCAACAGAGCACATCTGGAACAAGTTTGGCGCCCATTGCTGCTTTTTTATTAGGCGACCTGAAAAATCAGAATATGAAATTGCTCACCAAAAGCTCATTGAGTCGACTGACCCTGAATCTGCGCAAGCTCAATTCTCTATCGAGCAGGCAATGGAGACGAGGTTTGATACATGGGCGCTGATGAGCCTTCCCTATTGGTTAGACCACACTTTTCAAAGTGATAAACAAGTATTCTTCTTTCCCTATACAGAGGGAGCGCAGAAGATTGGCTTTGCCACCGTTCACTTCTTTCATAAAATTGAAGAAGCTAGTTCCAGTGAAATTGAAGTGATTCTAGAGAGCGTGCGTGGCGTGTACTTGCAAGCGTTCCACAAGACGGGATTAGAAGGGAATTATAATAAAGAAAAGAAAGAAGGTCCCAAGAAGCAGAACCTGTTGTCAAAAATGATGTTTTGGAAAAAGGCAGGTTAAGAGATGAAGATGCAAGAGAGCGAATACTTTCACATTACAAAAGAGCACTTAAAAGGTGAGAAAATCTTTGGATTTAATCTCTTCATTTTTCACCCTGTCAGCGGAAAATATACAATCTACCTCTATGGAAATAGCCCCCTTACAAAAGAGAAGATGGAGTTTATGGACTTCCTCCTCTCAAAAGGTGGCGAACTTGCTGTTGCCAGAAAGCAATCAAAGACCTTTCTTCGCTCACTCGATCACAAGCAAGAGGATATCCCCTCACTAAAAGAAAAGGATGAAGATCCACTTGATAAGAGAGGTCGAGAACTCAAAGAAGTGCTCTCAAACTCAACTGAGGAAGTCTTTCCCTTTAAAGAAGTTTTGAGTGCCTCTAGTCAGAGCGGAGACTTTCTCCCTATCATTCGCAGAGCAAGACTAGAGATCATGGCCTTCTCGCCTCGAGTCTCCCCTTGCGTCTCTCTCGCTTCATACTTGGCCGAGAGTCTGCTTAAAGAGGACAATCATACAAATCGGATCGTTGCACTCAGTTACTATATGGCCAAGAATCTCGATATGAGAGATGAGAGTACTCTCGGGGATCTGGTATGCGCGGCTTTCCTGTCTCATATTGGACTTACTCAATTAGATCTCTTTTATTCACAGAATGCTTGCCTCAATTTCTCGCCAAAACAGAAGAATAAATATCAAAAGCACCCCGGACTCTCCCATCACCTGATTAGAAAAAGTAAGGTTGAATTAAATGAGAGAGTACTCAAAATTATCGAGGATCACCACGAGCGCGATGATGGGCGTGGATACCCACGGGGCATTATGGGAAGCGCATTAGAGCCTCTTTCACTGATTTTAGGTGCCGTCGCCCACGTGCTTGAATATGCCAGTGGAAAGGTCACTGGAAGCCCTACGCCGTTGACCTCTGTCTTAAGAAACTTAAAGGAAAAAACATTTGCCCCTGGACTCGAATTTCAGTTTGGCGATACAATTTACGATAACTTAATCAATCTTTTAAGCACGAATACTGAACCAGAAGAAAAACAAGCAAGTTAAGCTTTTATAATATTTTTTGGAGGATCCAATTTATGGCGATCAACGCAAACATGAAAGTCCTTGTCATCGATGATATGGCAACGATGAGAAAAATTATTAAGAATATGCTCGGTCAAATTGGATTTAAAAATCTCCACGAAGCTGACGACGGAGCGACTGCGTGGCCCATGATTCAAGAGGCCCACGCCAATGGCGAACCATACCAATTCATCGTATCGGATTGGAACATGCCACAAATGACTGGATTAGATCTTCTTAAAAATATCCGCTCTACAGAAGAGTATAAGCACCTCCCCTTCCTGATGATTACTGCGGAAGCGGAACAGGGCAACGTCGTGATTGCGGTGAAGGCCGGAGTGAGTAACTTCATTGTGAAGCCTTTTTCGGCACAGGTTCTTAAAGAAAAGATCGACAAAATTTTTAATAAATAGGACGAAATCCAGTGATTGACTATAACGACCCAGATATGGCCGAAATCATAGAGGCCTTTTGTGAAGAAAGTGAGGGGCTCATTGAGGAGATGCAGAGTCTTCTTGAAGAGCTCGAAGATGATATGACCAATAACGAGCTTCTTGAGAAATACGGACAGATTGTCGATCGAATCATGGGTGCTGCCGAGTCAATCGGTCTCTCGAGCATTGGCACTATTGCCAAATTAGGGAAGGCCATTGGCTACAAGGGAAGTCAGACTAATGAACTCCCACTCAAAGAGATCACGGTCTCAATTCTCTTTGACGCTAATGAGGCGCTAGCGAAAATGATTCAAAATCTCAAACAGAAGCAAGACCCTGCAAAGGGTGTAAGTTCAGAGGCCCTTAATGAGCGCCTCAAATGGTTAGCTGAGAAATTTAAAGATATTAAACGTGCCAGTGTTGGCTTCGAGGAATAAGGGAGAGAGTTGTGGGGGAAATGACTAATTTTGTAGACTTTGCTAGGCCCTTTATTGAAGCCAGCAAGAATGTTTTTGAAACCATGGTCTTCACTAAGCTTGAGCCAGGAAAGCCTCAAGTAAAGCAAGACTCAAGCTCAAAGGGCGATGTCTCTGCAGTGCTAGGCCTAAGTGGTGAGGTTGAAAAAAATGGGGCCAAGATTCCCTACAAGGCAATGCTAGTTCTAAGCTGGCCTTATGAAACCTACCTTAAGATCTCAAGCGCCATGCTCATGGACAACTTTACTGAATATAATGACGAGATCGCCGACGTGGGTGGTGAAATCTGCAATATGATCATGGGAAATGCCAAGCGCGACCTAGGAACTATCGGCTACACTTCTAACATGGCGATTCCTTCAATGATCGAAGGTCCTGGCCACAATATTAAGTATCCTCCAAAGACTGTCGTGGTGCTCATTCCAATGAAGTCTGCTCACGGAGAATTCTATATGGAGCTTTGCTATAAAGAAGGACATGCTCCATCGCCTGAATAAAAGAGATTAATATTCTTCAAAGGGCTCTTTTCGGAGCCCTTTCCAACAATTGAGAACTGCCTCAAGCGCTCCATCATCGCGTACAAAGACCTGAGCATAAGTGAGTTGAGAACTCTCCCCTCTATGACCAAAATCTAGATTTACCATACGGGTCCAGGTACCGGTATTTATAAACGTTGAACCATCGCTATATGGTCGGTAAATGGGCTCGTGAGTGTGACCCACCAATAAGACTTTAATATCTTCCCGGCTATCAAGCGTCTCTTTAGTCAAGCTTTCATAGTCTTGAAAGAGAGTGAGCTCGCGCAGAGAGTTTTCAAGGATGCTAGAGAGTTTATCCTTTGTTTTAAAAAGCGAGATAAATCGAACCATGATGAAGTAGAAACAATTGGCAAGGCCAAAGCGAATGGTAAAGAGAGTGTCATAAATAAAACCATTTATCATAAACTTGCGGATGGGTCTCACTGCATTGATATAAGGTCTTTGCTCTTTAAATTTATTTATGACTCGAGTGACATAGTATGATCCCCAAGGTGGAATGAAATAGAGCTTTCCCTCCTTAGATTTAACCAGAGCGTCTTCAGGAGTAAATTGGTGAGCAATCTCGTAGTCGTGCCCATGTTGAATCACAACACCAGGATGGGGGGAATATTCTCCCTCTTTATTGGCAACTAGCTCTACTCGATCACGTACGTCTTCATCAAAGAGATTAAAGAACATCTCCTTAACTTTAGGAAAAATCATTTCAGCGTCGTGATTGCCGATAATATAAACTAATTTTTTCTTCTTAGATTTGACAAAAGTCTTTAGGGCATCGACCACTTCACTATGGGCCGCTAGTATCATCTCAAACTTCGCAACCGCTGCATCCTCAGACCAGAACTCATCATCAAAGAAGGGCACAAAGGGAACGGCAAGAAAGTCAAAGAGATCACCGTTAACGATGAGTTCCACTTCTCTACTAGCAAAGTCGCCATTGGAGTAGTACTCGAGAAAATCAACAAGTTCGGTGTCGTGGTGAAAGTCTTCAAGGTAGTTGCGCACACCATCGACAAAAGCACCTGCCCCCAAGTGAATATCTGAGATGACTAGAATGGATTTTTTAGTTTTTGTTTTGCGCAGGAATCTCATACGAGTCTTTTCCAGGGATGAGTTCAACTTCTTGTGAGGCCGGGCTTAGGGGGACCAGATATATTTTCTGTCCAAAGGCCGCTTTCAATGAGTAGGATGCACGCTCTCCTGCTTCAATGGCCACCTGTTCAACAATATTTCCAAGCGGAGCTTCTATCCTCGCCCAAAGCTTAGAGAGAGATTTATTCTCAATTATGACAAAGCTCTCTTTTGTCAGCTTATCAGGGGCCACCACTTTGACATGGTCATTGAGAAAGATAACCATGAATGACTCAGACTTCTCTCTAGCCAGGGAGTTTCCAGTTACAAATAAGCAGAAAAGTAGAATGGAAAAAAAACGCATCATAATAGTTCTATATTAGCCAATATTCGTTACTCCAGGGCTTTCCTGGCAAGCTTTGCCTCTAGAGCGCAGCTAACTTAGGAGAGCACTCCCCTTTTCCGAATAAGTATGGGGAGGCCCTCATGCTGGAAAAATTCAAAGTCATACTTGCGAGATCAACTAAAGGCGAAAAGCTTACTCTCAGACAGTTGAGACAGAGAGTTTGGCAGCGATTTGAGACCAATGCGGCCCACCAGTGGATTATTCAAGATAAAGAACTCACCCGCTCATTTGAGATAGCCATTCACTCTCTTCCTGCAAAGGCATGTCTAAAATTCATCAGCGAGCGAGAAGTGGTCTTCATTCCAAGCACAGGTAGTCTTGCTTGTGCACTAGGGGCGCAACCCCATACTGATCTAGTTTTAATTTTTCCAGACCTAGTAAAACTACTCCACTCGGCAAGCTATTTTCGAGGAATTTCAATTATCTTGCACGAGCTTGGACATCTCTACTTTGATCACAGCAAAAAAGTTATGGACATACTCGAAGCCCAAGTCCAGGCAGACTACTTTGCGCATATGTGTGGATTTGGTCACGAAATTCAAGAGGTGCTTCTCGACTCCCCTCAAAGCATAGATACAAAGGTGAGAATCTCACGCCTGACGGCCGAGCTTCTCACCAGTGAAAATTAAGACTGATAGAAAGTGACCATTTTCTTGGCCGTATAGAAGCAAATCATTGCATTAAAAACAATCGACTTACGACGATCGATGTAGAAGATATCGTATGAGATCTTATCGTTTGCCGTAGCATCGTAAGGAAGGCAAATTTGAGCAAGACCTGTGATTCCTGGTTTTACTTCCTTTCGTCTGACATAGCCATTCACTTCATTATCATAAACGCTTACGAAATTTGGCCTTTCAGGACGAGGGCCCACGAATGACATCTCACCTCTAAGAACATTGATTAGTTGTGGTAGTTCATCGAGATGGCTCTTGCGAAGAATATTGCCCAGGCGGGTAATGCGTGGATCATTTTCAGTAGCGAGAACTGGGCCGGTCTTTGCTTCGGCATCAGCTACCATTGATCTAAACTTAATGATTGAAAATTCTTTGCCATACTTTCCAACGCGAACTTGGCGGTAAAAGACATCTCCACCCATTGAAAGCTTTACCGCGACTGCAACAACCAGCATGACAGGAAGAAGTAAAACAAGCATTAGGCCAGCAAGTAATCTCTCGGCGATTGAGAGCGTGCTCTCTTCGATCCAAAGTTTTCTAAAAATTTTTGTATCTGTGAAGAAGATTGAACTCATATCAAATTGCTGAACATCTAAGATTCTTGATTCAACGACTGCTAGAGGTGGCATAAATTCTCCATTACAAATAAAACTCAAAGTAAGCATGAAATAATCAAACAGCTTTTACCATGCCCCTGGATTTGAGTCGATTAAAATCAAAGTTAGAATTTTGTTGGTTTTAAACCTTAAAAAAAATACATGCTCGCGAGGTGTTAGAAGATGAACAACGGCGCTCAAGGGACATTTACAAAAAATTAACTTCACACACCAACTGCTAGATTTCGAATGAGCACTGAACAACACCCTGTCTAATACAGTAGCGCCCGTGAAAAAACTTCACACCCATAGGGCCAAACTCTTCACTAAGTTGCTCGAGAAGTTCAACCTCAATCAAACCCTGACCTGATACTAACGCCTTAGAAATAGAGCGAACCCGCGCGGCTTTAAAACCAAAGAAATGCCTGACGCTGGGATAGAGGGCCTTATAGAGTGCTTCTTTGATACTAAAAATTAAGGTGAGAATCTCTTGCTGGCCAAAGGTCGAGTCTTTTAAAAGATCGGCGAGCTCATCGTCGGTACAAATCTGCGAGCTCAGCTCTTCGCGCACTCGCGGCCATTGCTCGAGATCTACACCTAGTAGTCCCACTTCACTCTTTCTCGCCACCACGGCGCATGCCTGCTCTTTTGAATGAGAGATACTGCCAACAAGATCATCTGGCCATAGTGGTTCTCGCTGGGAACCAACTCCAATTTCACAGTCTTCTCTACCTGTTAGTTCTTTGATCGCGAGCAAGGCGCATAGACGTCCAATCTTAAACTCTAGAACGCGCCTGGGATGGGCGTTTTCAAGCGCCTTGGGAAGGTTGAGGCGAGAGAGTTCAACAGCATAGAGATCGCGCGTACTTAGACTCACATCAAGCATCACTAGCTTGGCGTGATTGAAACTCTCTTGAAACACAGCGCTCACCCAATCTCCGATGATTCAATTTGAAAGCTCACAATATGTTCCAGAGCAAGATTCTTAGTCAACTATCTCCCTTGGGCCAAGTCCCCAATATCGCCAAAAAGTTCTGTCGCCAGCGAGCTAAGTCATGAAGATTAGATGGCCGTAACCTTATGAATTCTTGCTTTAGGTGCCCTTTCTAACTCCCGATAAGCTCTCACAAGCAGCGTATTTGGAACTTTGGAGAAAGAGTGTGAAGAGCATAAAAACGATATTATTGGCCCTGCCATTTGTGGGCTTTAGTGCGATGGCACAAAACGTAGAATTTAAAACCGTGGCTGACTTTCAAGCAGTCGAGATAGGACAGGTAAAAGACCTGACTGTCACCGTCACTAATAAAAAACTAAACAATGTCAGACTAGACAGTTATTGGTTTAATGACAGCGATTCCTACCAAGTCATTGGCGGAACCTGTAAGTACAATGGCTGGACTCTTCGCAAGGGCAAATCATGTCAGATGAAATTGCGCTTTAAGCCTACCTGGGAAGGTGAGCACAGAGATAGACTGACTCTAGGATACTTCCTTGGAAGTGGCTGGACTTGGGAAGAGACAAACCTCAATGTAACGGGATCTACAGCAGTAGTACCAAAAGGTGACCTTACTCTTACAGGCGCCACTGACTTTGGCCAGCTACAGCTCGGAGAGGATGTGGTTCACGTCCTCAAGCTAGACAACCAAACCGGAGAGAGCGTGCGCTTAGACGATCATTGGTTTAACAATACCGATGGCTTTATTGTAGATGGTGGCAGCTGTGCTTTCCAGGGCGGCCAGCTCGCCCACGGTGCTAATTGTACTATCGACGTTACTTTTAAACCTCAGTGGGAAGGCAGTTATACAGAAGTCTTCACTGTGGGCTACTACCCAGGCCAGACTTGGGACTACAAGTCTTTGAGCCTCGGTCTTAAAGCCTCGGCGGTAAAAGCCCCAGTGCCTCCTCCTACAACTGAACCAGATCCAACTGAGCCCCCTACAACTGAGCCCACTCCAGATCCATCAGAGGACGATATGTGGTTAAGTGTAAGTGGTAACAAGATCATCAACTCTAGAGGCGAGCAAGTGATCCTTAAAGGGGTCAATATCGCCGACCCACAACACTTAGATACTAAGCCGTGGGAGAGACCAGGTGTGACTGCAAGAAGTATCGCCTCGTTGGCCACTGATGAATACTTTGCAAAAGTTATTCGTCTGCCCATCCTGCCAGGTGACCCTAACTACCCGAATGAAGGCTTTTTTAGTCAAACGACTGGATACGATAAGTACTACACTAATCACATCAAGCCGCTAGTAGATGAAATTACATCTAAAGGCGTCTATGTGATCATCGATCTTCACTACATTAGTGACTACTCTAACCTGTATCCAAAAGTTAAAGAGTTTTGGACTTTTATGGCGCCTAAATTCAAGGATAACCCATACGTTATCTACGAAGTCATGAATGAGCCAATCAACCCCAATAACTGGGATACTTGGAAGAACACCATTGCCCAGCCTGCAGTTGATCTCATTCGCCAGTACGCTCCTAAGAACCTAGTGCTAGTTGGTGGTCCTTACTGGTCATCAAATATCCTAGGTGCGGCCACTAACCCAGTTGTGGGAACGAATATCGCCTACGTGGCCCATATCTACAGTAACCAAACTGAGAAGATGTGGAATGATCGCTACATGCCAGTGATTCAAAAGTTCCCAGTATTTGTGACTGAATGGGGCTTTGAGGTTGGTGGTACAGAAGGTGGCGATATCAACTTTGGTCGCAGCTTTGAGAGCTGGATGACGGCCAATAAACTTAGCTGGACGGCTTGGACTTTTGATAATAAATGGGGTCCAAGAATGTTCTACACAGACTGGACGCAAATTGAGGAAGACCAAGGTATGGGAACTTTTGTTCAAAACCTACTCCTTGACTACCAGCCAGTACAGATTCCATTCGCCCCATAGTTCATAAGGTAGAGATTGAGTGAGCCAAGATAAAAGTTCTTTCACAAAGACCATTTGGCTCACTCTTGCTCGCATCATCGGAATTTTCTTTTCATTCGCCATCCCCATGTACTTGGGAAGGGCCCTCGAAGTAGAAGAGTATGGCACATACAAGCAAGTCATGCTCTTTTACTGGTTTTCACAAGTTGCCCTCAATCTGGGCCTGGACGATTCGGCCTATTACTACTTAAGATGGAAGCCCGAACGCTTTGCACTCTACAGTTTTAACGCCCTCTCCTTTAATCTCATCGTCACAACACTTATAGGACTAACCTTCACTCTTCTTAGAGACCCAATCGCAATTGGCCTAGGAAATCCGGAGCTTGCGCGCTACATTCCACTACTGTCGCTACTCATTGTCCTCACGGTCTCTTCAATGCAGCTAGAAGGCATTCTTATAGGGCTAGACCGTCTCAAACAGCGATTGATGCTAGAACTAGGTGTAGAGCTCTTAAAGGCCATGGCCATTTTAGGCGCCTATATCTTCTTTAATTCACTCTTTATTGTCTTAATTTTCTTGAGTGTATTAATGGCACTCAGGCTTTTGATGACTTTTATCATCATAGATTCCCACCGTAAAAAGGGCGGGCTCAAATACGCTGATTCTCTCATTCATCTAAAGGAGCAAATTAAATTTGGTTTGCCCCTTGGACTCTCGCGCATCTTGCAAAATATTTTGAATTTAGAGAAGTTTCTCATCTCTTCACTTTTTTCTGTAAAAGATTTCACATATTACACAGTCGGATGTTTTGAGAACCCCTTGGTCAACGCCGCCCAGGCCTCTTTCTATGAACTTGCCAATATCGAAATGGTCGATGCCGTACGAGCTGGGGATAAACAACAAGCGCTTGAAATATGGAGAAATATGCTGCGAAAACTTCACCTCGTCGCAACTCCCTTCATTGTTTATATGATGTTCTTTTCCAAGGAACTGATGACATTTATTTTTTCCGACAAATACGTCGAGAGTACGCCCTATTTCATTGTTTTTAATCTCTTTGTATTTGTTCAAGTCTTTAATCCTGAGCCTTTATTTAGGGCAACGTTTAAAACGGAACTCTTTTTAAAAATCCGCACCATAGGCTTTGTAATTGGAGCAATCGCCCTGGTGGCCGCGGCGATGTGGCTCTCACCTCTACAAGTACTTGCCGTCAAAGTGACGGTTTTCTTTGTCCTCAATAGCTCCACACTCATTTTAGGCGGACGCCTGCTAGACGCTGGAGTGACAAAACTGGCCAGGTGGAGAGAACTCGCGCTGTTAATCGGGATTTGCACAGCACTCTCCTACGCCTTTCATCTCTTAAGTGAGAAATATTTACAGGGTCTTCCCGTCTTCTGGGTATTGGCAATTTCATTTAGTCTTTATGGTCTAACCTGCCTTCTCTTTGCTCTTTGTACTGGTTTAATTTCAAAAGATGAGCGCGACTTCATTTTCTTAAAACTTAAGAAAATTTAAAGTGAATACTAATTTCACAATTCTACTATTTTTATCTAAGCATATTGCAGCACTAGAATCCTTAGTGTATCAACCCCTTTAATTATTAAAAGCCTAACACTTAAACCGGGGTCAAATATGAAACGTGGTCTAGTCCTCATAGCTTCGTTGTTCTCACTTGGAGTTGCTGCTCAGTCGAATTTTTCGCCACTTAACACAGCAACAGTTAATTATGACTGGATGAACAAGGTAGTTAACAAAACTCCTGCTCAAAGATCTTCATGTCCAACAATAGCCGTAGATCTTTATGGCAAGGGTTTCACAATCGCTCGCGAAACACTCTACTACCTCGGCGCTAGCGCTTCTATGTCTCGCTGGGTTAATGATATTTCACTATGGGCTTCAGTTGGTGTTGGACCTGTTAAAGACGGCTTTGGTATCTACTTCACAGAAGCTTCAGACTGGGACGGCGTGATCACGGCAAAAGAAAAAAGACTTCCAATGACAGCTAAAGAGATTGCCAAGTGGAAAGTAAGAGATGGTGCTTACTGGGAATCCTTTGGTGGCGTTTCACTCTACCTCGGTGCTGGCATTGCTCCCTTTAACGTTGGCGCCTTCGCTGTGGCCAAGGGTGGATGGACAAACTACCTCCAAAAAACTGGCCCACGCACAGTTTATGTTGAGCGTGCGAAAACAAAAATCAAGTCAATCAGCTTTGGAGCTGGTGTTAGTTACCCAAGTATCGCTCATGAGAGAGTGGCCCAAGCTGCTTCTGGCTTTAGCTATGAATTCGTCCTCGACAACAAAGAGAGCATCGAAGCATTCGAGCGCTTCATGGTTGGCGATACAACAAAGGCTCAAGACCTCGCAAAAATCGATGGCTCTGGCGTTCTAAAAATTGCTGATTCTTCTCAGCAAAGAAATGGCTACACAAATAGCATCGGATTCCAAACTCCCTTTATTCCTCTGATCTCTCTTCGCGCCTCAACAGAGAGAAGCTATGACCTCTTTGAAGAAGTTTCTTCTTGGGATGAAAAGATTGAGAGAAATCACGGTATCTACGTTAAACAAAGACGCTCTCGTCTCTTTGATAAACACTTCAGAGAGTCGCGCACATTTAAAGGTGGAATCACTGTTAAGGATCACCCAGATTACTCAACTGGTGGCAGAAAGGTAACTGACTCTACTTATGGAACATTCACTTACCACTACGAGTCTGATTGGGGTCAGGAAAACCGCATCAACAAGTATATCCAGCGTGCAGCGAAACTCACAGGTATCCAAAAAGAAACTTGTGCCCGTGTTCCTGAACTCAACAACACACTTCACTACAATCAAGTACGCCTTGAAATGAAGTGGTCAGAAGAATATATGAAAGCGATCATGGGTCTTAGAGGATCTAACGCTGGACTATTTGCGGACATTCAAAATATGGCCCTCGATTACGAACAAGAGATGGCCTCAAAGAGCTCATGTGATGAAGATGATCTTCAGTACGGGGCCAATGGTTGTGACAAGAGTTCACCTGCTTCCATTGCAAGCAACGTTGGTCAACTCAAGTCAATTGCAGCCAAGCTCAAGACTTACTACCAAACTTCTAACAACGAAGAATTTGCTCGCCACTCGGCCAAATTTGCTGAAGTAATTTGGAAGTCACCTGCCCTCTTCCAAGCTTTCTTTGAAAAAGGAAAGAGCTGTGGTCAAGACTTCACTTACGAAGTATCGGGTATGCGTCTAGCAAGACACTTAGTTGAGAGAAAGTATAGCTACTCTTCTGCCTGTCTCTAAATTTCTAAAAGGGATAATGAACAGTGAGTGAGATATCGTTTTCGAACCACTCACTGGAATTATTCTGAGCTGAATCCATACGAACAAGCTCCAAAATACCATGGAGCTTGTTTCGGTCCCCAAGCCAAAACATCATCGCCGTATAGTGACCAATTCCAGAATCCTTACTACTCGAATCGTAGTAGTAATTAATGTCAGAAAAGATTCCCATTGAGAAAAGATTGCTGTGCCAATAACTCCAGGAGATCCTTGGGCCATAGGAAGTCTGACTTCTTGGAGTCCAGTAACCAACCACATTCTTCTTTGAGTCTAGATAAGATGCCCCAAAGCCCAGCCAAGGAAATAATTCGTGGGAGGAGAATTTGTGCATGCTCGAGATATTTAGGTCCATACGGCGGTTATCATCAGAATAAAAGCGCTCGAGCACCCCACCTGTGATCTCGTGAGTGGCCGAGACCTTATAACTCCCTCGGTACCCGACGTTTAGGTAGCGCAAATTTTGTGAAACCCCGGCCGGAAGCTGCAAGAGACTGTAGAGATTGTCGTATTCAAAAGAGAGAATATGGTTTCCCTTGGCATTTTTATGAAGAAGTCGAACCTCTCCAACTGGATTGGAGTGCTCTACTTCAGCTCTCAAGGCCACGTCTCTGGGCTCGCCCTTATAGTGGTGAACCCCGGCCTTAACATCGACCAGAAATTCCTCTGAGAATTGATAACCGTAGGTCAGGCGAAAGCGCTCTCCATTAATCTTATATTCCCTTGAGGTTGCATCGTTGAGCTGAAGATCGGCGCCAAAGTCGTGACTTTGAGATACTGAGCCCTCATAGGGCCAGAAAAGGTCTCTACGATGGTTAGTTGCTCGCACGTCTAGTGTTCGCATAAAGATGCGCTCTTGCGTTTCCTTGTAGGTCCAGCGAGTCTCTAGGCTCGCCTTCTCTTGTGAAAACAAAAGAGAGCTGGGAAATACCCCGAGGAAAACAGTCCAGTAGCTATATTTCTTTAGATAATTAAACATGTAAAAAGTATAGGCGCTAACTCTGCTAAATTCGAGAGGAAAAAAGACTTAGACTTGCCATTGAAAATAAAACAGAGGTCGCCAAGTACACGTTGTCAGGGGTAGAAAAAACTGATACTCCCACTCGGGAAAATATATTTACTCTTTAATCAGGCAGGTACATTGTGGAACAAATGAAACGTTCTCTAATAGCTCTAGTGATTGGCCTCTCAAGCGCTTCGGCTTTCGCTGAGGGAATCACTCAGTATCAAATTCCAAGAAATAACCGACTTCCTACTCGCAACCTAGATGGCTCTGTCACTCTAGATATTTCAAGCGCAAAAGAAGCACTCACTGTTTCACAAAATTTCTATGGCGCTGACAACAAAGGTTTTGCAAGACTTCCTTCAAAGAATATCGTCAATCAACTCGAACTCAGCATGATTAAGTTTGGTGGCAATATTCACTCAAGCTACAACTGGGAAAACAACACTTACTTTGATCTCTATTCAAATAACTTCTACAGAGTGGGAACATCGACATCTTCACTCATTCAAACAGTGAGAAGTTCATACAATGCTGAGCCCATCTTTCAAATTAACATGATGGGATGGCAGCCAGTGAGAAATGCCAACGGCACTCTCTCTTATGAACAAACTGCTGATGCCCAGCACGCTGCTAATTTCATCACAGAGATTAATGGTGTTCAGTCTCAAGGTTTAAAAAATATTGTCATGGACAACGAGCCATTCCACTGGGAGTCAACTCACGGAGCTTACTCACCATCTGCTGATGAATATATTGAGAAGTTCATCGCCTACGTAGTTGCGATGAAAGATGCTCAAATGGAAATTAATAATCGTCCACAAGACCTCAAGATTTGGGGACCTGAACTCGCGACAGGTTGGACTGGTTGGCAAACAAATCACCCATCTGACTGTGTAATGAATTACGCTCTCAAAGTTCCTGCGACATGTACTTACGGAGAGAATGGTGAATTCTCTGAATTCATCCCATACTTCCTCTCTAAGCTTTCAGCCTTTGAAAATGATCAAGTAAATAACCCAAATGGTTATAAAATGCTTGATTACCTCACACTTCACTACTACCCACTCTTTAGAGAGCAATTTAATGACAATGGTTCTATCATCACAAAGAAAATGATTGAAAACCAAAACGTTGCTGGAATGCTTGCCTCTACAAACGTTTGGGATAACCCAAGCTACGTAAACAGATTTGACAGAGCTTCACCACTTGGAACAAATCCACAAATCCTTCAAAAGTTTGAGGCTTGGAAAAATGGTTATTACCCAAGTGCAAAACTTGCTGTCACAGAGTTTGGTATCGACTCAATTGAAAACGTTGGTTATCACCCAATTGTTCGTCCACTCTACCTCGCTGATATGCTTCCACGTCTTGCTAGCTTTGGTGTAAAGAACTTCTTTCACTCATTCCTTCAAGGTGGAGTAAATGGAAGTGACTGGGCCCTCATCAATGGTTCAAACAAGTCACACCTCTTCTATATGTATTCACTCTTTACAACTAAGTTCAAGGGATCGACGGTAGAGACCCAAAAAACTTATGGGGATGAAGTAAATACATACTCAGTAAAGAGCGGTAACGTAATCACACTTTTCGTAGTAAATAAGGACACCAAGATTCACAACACAGCTGTAAAGTTGCAAAACGGTTCTAGCCTTGCAGAAGATATGACAGAGGTATCGCTGGAGCCATGGTCTCTAACGGTCTTTGAAATTCCTCTCACTGAGTCTGGGACAATTAAAGTCTCTCGTTATGGTGCAAAAGAAATGGGTGTTCTCTAAATCTAACACTCAAGAGTTGAGGAGTTTATATGGTTATTAAAGGTATCGCAGGACTTATTATAACAAGTCTTATTACGAGTAGCGTTCAAGCAGGTGAAATCACTTCCACTCAAGGTGAGTACGAGCGTAGAGATCAGTCGCAGATTACAAATTCTGTGATGATTGAGCTCGATAGTAAGATTCAAAAGATTGATAAAGCATTTTATGGATCATTTGTAGAGTCTAGGGCCAACCTACCAAGCTCCTCACTTATCCAAGAACTTCAACTCGGAGCACTCCGAGTTGGTGGCAATGAGTACGATGTATTCAATTGGCAAAATGGGATGAGCTTTGGACAGGATGAGAGATTCATTCAGATTCAAAAATATGAAGATCTCGCCCGTCAATTCAAGTCAATGGGGACCAAGGGTATTTTCCAAATCAACCTCACAGGCTATCAGCCTGAGTGGAATGGAAATGGCTACAATGTCGTGAGAAGCTTTGACTCAAAAGCTGCTTACGAACTTGTGAAATATCTTAATGGTGATCTTAAACTTGGAATCAAAGCCTTCAGTTTAGGAAATGAATTTGAGCAGTGGCACTATACTCACTCAGCGATTTGGCCAAGTGAAGATGGGGTCTCTGCCGATGAGTATATCGAAAGATATATTGAATTTGCGATGGCCATCAGAAAGGCTCAGGCTGAAGTAAGTGGCGACGCTAATAGCATCGAGATTTGGGGACCTGAGTTCTCTGGATCTTGGATGGATTGGAATACTGGAAACTTTTCAACTGACTGTGAGTGGAGCGACATTCCTGCTCAAGTGAATTGCCAGTACGGCGAGGGCAAGTTCACACACTTTGTTCCCTACTTCCTTTCACGACTCCAAAGCACTGAATCAAATGCAAGTGTAAACCCAAAGGGCTACAAGTTGCTCGATAAGTTTGCCTTCCACTACTACCCGAACTTTCGCAAGAGCTCGGATGATGTAAACTCGATCCACACGGACACAAACGGAAAGCAGATTGTGGCAGAAATGTTGGCCGGTCCTCAAGTTCTTCACAATTCTGAATATGTGAATAACTATGACCTAAGTTCTTACAAGGAGTACTCTCCAAACATTATTCCAAGAATGAAGGCTTGGATTAATCGCTACTACCCAAAAGCCGAACTCGTGATGAACGAATTTGCTTTTGACTCAGATTATAGAACGACTAATTATCACCCAATTGTTCGTCCACTCTACCTTGCTGACACGGTAGGGATTATGGCCAAAGAAGGTGTCACTTTCTTTAATAAGTTCATTCTATCAAGCCCTGAGAGCAGTGGCGAAATTCCATGGGCACTTATTAAGCAAGGTCGTTTTAAGACAGACCTCTTCCAGATCTACAAGCTCTACACGAACAACTTTAAAGGGACTGTAGTGGCGACGAAGGATAACCTTGGTGATGTTCTTAATACCTATGCCACTGAATCTGGCGATGAAGTGAGACTAATGGTTGTCAATAAGGAGCCCTTTGCTCAGACCACAGAAGTTTTCGTAAAAGATGGAAACTCTGTGAGAAAGCTCACGACTTATACAGCTCCAGCATGGTCACTCTCTGTGCTCAAGCTTGAAAAGAAACCAGGTCTTTTTACGCGCAAATTTGAGGTCCTTCAGTATGGGGCCAAGGAAATGGGCATTAAGATCGATACGACTTACTCTTCAAAGAAATAGTATTTTCAAGGGCCTAGTCACTCTAGGCCCTGTCTCTTCTTTAGACACATCTATACCTTTTACCTACTCAACATCAATAATTTCCTTCACTTAGCTTACAAGTGGTATACATGTGAGCATGAACAAAACCCGCGTTCTCCATTTAGTTGAATATCTCTACCTCGGTGGAATTGAGAGACTATTGCAACAACTCGCTCTCCATGGGGAGCAAGGGAGTGACCTACATTTCTTCAGCTATGAAACGAGTGAATTAAGTGGAATCGGAAAGGAAATTAAAAACCTAGGTTTTCCTGTAACAGTTGTTAAAAAGAGTGCTGGAAGGGACTGGTCTCTACTCTTTAAACTTCTCGCCTATATAAGAAAAGAGCAGATCTCAGTGATCCACACCCATGACTTTGGACCAATGGAATATGCGGTCCTATTAAAAATTTTAAGGCCCTCTCTTACATTGATACATACCCAGCACACACTCCACCACTTTGTGAGTAACTCGAAGTATGTGACTGCTTTTCAATTAGCAGCACCATTTTATCATGCCCTCATCTGCGTGTCTGAGCATGTGAGGAATACACTTCTAGACAACTTTCGATTTATTAATAAAAGAAAATTGATCACCATTCCAAATGGCGTCAATACCATGTCGTATTTATGCGATAGAGAGATAGCCCCAAACACCAATAAGCTAAGACTTGTGAGTGTTTCTAGAATCTCGGCCGAGAAGAATCTCAATTATCTACTTAGAACCTGCGCTCTATTAAAAGAGAGTCAAATTCCATTTGAATTTCATCATGCGGGAACTTCTGAGGACCAGGAAATTTTAAATAAAACGACCTCCCTCATCAAAGAGCTTGGAATTGAACAAGAGGTCCACATGCATGGTTTTTGTCATGATACTCGCTCAATTCTGGCCTCTGGGGATATTTTTGTGAGTGCTAGTCACACTGAAGGACACCCCGTTGCGGTGCTTGAAGCGATGTCTTACGAGAGACTTTGTCTCGTTAGCGACATCACGCCCCACAGAGAAATAGATAACGATTCGTTGATCTTCTTTGATAAGAATAATGAAGAGGCCCTATTTAATGAACTTAAGCAAATTTACCTCAAAGGTGAAGAGACGCAAGCAGAGCTTAAGAGCAAGGCCAAAAACTCAAGAGTAACAGTAATTAATAAATTCTCAATTGATAAAATGGTAGAGCGATATGAACAGCAGTATATCTAATAATAAAATTGCCCTGAGCTTTGATATTGAAGACTGGTTTACAGTTAGAAATATGCGCCACCTCATTAATGAGGCAGACTGGGACAAACAGGAGTACCGAGTCCATATTGGTGTCGACTACATCCTAGAAAAGCTGCAAGAGCATAACACTAAGGCAACCTTCTTTATTTTGGGCTGGGTAGCTGAGAGATCTCCTGATTTAGTAGAGAAAATTGCCAATCTTGGTCACGAAGTGGCCAGCCACGGCTACGCCCACACCCCAATTGATCTACTCACTCCTGAAACATTTGAAGCGGACCTCGTAAAGTCTATTGAAATTCTTGAAGGCATCACTCATCAAAAAGTTGAAGGCTTCAGAGCGCCTAGTTTCTCGATTACCGAGCAGACATCTTGGGCGCTTGATATACTTAGAAAACATAAACTGAAATATGATAGCTCTATCTTCGTTACTGTTCATCCTGACTACGGAATCCAGGATTTTCCTGTTGAGATGACGCTACTTCACAATGGCTTACTTGAAGTTCCCATGAGAAAGTCTCATATTTTAGGAACAAAGATTCCTGTTTGTGGTGGCGGCTACTTCAGAATGCTGCCCTACTCGCTCATAAAATCTGCTCTTAGGAGCAGCCTTAAAGATGCACCAACAGTCATGTACTTTCACCCATGGGAATTTGATCCAGATCAACCAGTGGTCGGGCTAAAAGGAATGAAGAAATTTAGGCACTATGTGGGACTTTCAAAGAATCGCCAGAAGTTTGAAAAACTTCTTGGAGACTTTGAATTTACAAGCATCAAAGATCTCATCAGTAGTAATGATAGCTTTGCAAGCTATCAGTTTAATCCAGTACAAGCACTTCCTAGTTCACTTACTGCGAGCGTTCAAAGCACTTTGCAGTAATGTGACAAGTCTTTGAGACTTGGCCTTCCAAGTCTCATGACCAAGTACATACTCTCTTACAAGCTCACCCGAATGTGGTGAATTTGGAGATCTAATGGCCTTTATCAATTCGATGGCCTCTTTAGAGGTATTAAAGAGGCTCAAGTGCTGTTTTAACTTGGCCACTTCAGGTAGAGCGGTAGCAAGAACGGGTCTTGACGTGGCCAGATACTCTTTTAGTTTGAGAGGATTGATATTATCCGTTAATTCAGAGCGGACGTAGGGCAAAATAAACGCATCCATCTCTCTAATATGTAGCGGAAGTTCATCGTAGGGAACTCTACCGTGAAAGAAAATGCGAGGAAGTACGGAGAGATTATCGATATTGCACACAACTGGCCCAATAATATGAATCTCTAGATCAGAGAACTCCTGTACAATGTCGCTAAGAATCGATTGATCTGTTCTCTCATCAAAGAGGCCAAAGTAGCAGAGTTTGAAGTTCTCCCCAAGCTCTTTTGCTCCGAGATCAAAGCGCTCAAACTCAACTCCATGGGTAATCACTTCAGTCTTCTCCTCGCCCTTAGTCTTTGTTTTTGCCAATTGATCTGAAGTTGCAATAATGAGATCGACTTCTTCAAGAAGCTTATTTTCCATTTTCTTTACCAGCTCATAGTCGAGTCCTGGCCACAATGAAAACTCATCTACGCAGAAATAGACTTTGAGAGACTCATTAAAGGCTCCCACATAATCACACGAATTCGGAACTGACGTGATCGAAATGGGATTAATTCCGTCAGGAAGGTGCTTTTTAACTTCCCTTAAGACAGACCAACGATTAAAGAACCTGATCAGATTGAATTGATTGAATGGGATCATGAAGGGAGAAATGACTTTCACATTCTTTGGTGGGGGTCTCTTTTGTGAAGGAGTGTTCCCACTAAACATGCGAGAGATCTTTTCAAAGGCCCGTTTTAAATCATAAAGGTTGAACTTAGGGCTTCGAAGACCCATAGTCTCAACCCAGAGAAACTGATGCTCACCAAAGAGAGGTCTTAAGATATGCTCCAGCGCATGTGGATGGCGATCAAAGTCTTCGCCAAAAATAATAAAGAACTTGCGCTCCATAATCATCCTTTAGCGTTTGGCCTTGGCCCAAATATCTACGATAGAGCGCTGTTTTAAAAAGAAGAGAAAGCCCTTAAAAGAAGCAATATTCACATTGCAATAATAATAAGGAATATACAAAAGCGTAGGTACATTCTTACCAAGCTTATCCATAAATGCCCCGGACATTGCAAGCACGTAGAAGAGAATTTGAAGGGAGAAAAAGACACTCAAGAAAGGATGAGTCCCAGCAATTATTAGATTTGTCACAAAGATTAATACCAGTAGACTCCACATAAAGTAGCGCAATGTTTTGTGAAAGAAGAACTGTAGACCAAACCATCCAGACCATGGACTCAACTCATTACGATAGAGTGAGAGCATCTGAATGCCCCCGCAAACCATGCGCGATTTCACATTAAAATCGTCTTTCAAGCTAATAGAGGCCTCCTCGAGAGTGACTGCCTCGTGATCATAGATCACCCGCTGTCCTTGAGCGATTATATTTAGAGTGATGGCCGTGTCATCGTTAATGATGGCCTGATCCACGGCGCGGTAGAGGGAGCGCTTCATAGCAAAGATTTCTCCATCGGCGGTTGGAATTGAAGAGAGCTTAGACTCAGCACTCTTAAGGCGAGACTCATACTCCCAGTAGAGCCAATCACCAAGGCTGGCCTTTCTCTCTTCATTTTGCACAATCGCCTTGCGTCCGCACACTCCCCCAATGCTATCGTCCTTGAGATGGCGCACAAGCTTTCTAATGGCGTCTTTTTCAAAGAGAGAGTTTGCATCTGAGAATACCAAAATATCTCCATGGGCATGGGTAATAGCGCGATTGAGCGCCGCAATCTTGCCCTTTCTCTGGTCTTCATGAAGAGATTCAATGCCTCTAGAGGAGAATTCCTGAACAATTCTTGGAGTTGAGTCCGATGAGCCATCGGAGACAACTATGTATTGCAACTTTTCTAAGGGATAGTCCATGGCGAGGTCATTTTCGAGCTTATGGGCGATAATTCGCTCTTCGTTGTAAGCCGCAACGATGAATGAAACTGTCGGAAGATAGTCTTCATCAATCGTGTGGGACTTTGGCGATAATTTAGAGAGGATCATCACTACTGGTGCGAATAGGAAATAGTGCGCGACAATCAGCAAGAAGACGATACTAAATAGAACAATCATTTCTTTCCTCTCTCATCGATAGAGCAAATACCATCAGTAGCCCTAACAGGATGTAGTACATATCTTTATAAGATGCCCCTAGGGACATTGTGCAAAGAACTAATATAAAGAGCGCCCCCTTCAAGTAGGAGTTCTTACTTCGAAAAACCTCGAAGGCAACATAACCTAAGATAAGAAGGCTCGCGCAAAGTCCAAGAATACCTAGCTCTGCCAAATATTTTAAAAAGGCATTGTGAATATCAAGTTGATTAAACTCACTTTGAAATAGTGGATAGGAGGCATTTCTGTAGAAACTACTGGCCGCTTGATGCATACCTACGCCGAAGATTGGAGATTCACTAAAGAGAATTGCCCCATTAATATACGTGCCAATTCTATCTGAATTTGATTTATCGGCGAGTTGCTTAAATCTTGTTCCAAGATCAGATGTGAAAATCATATAACAGGCAGTCATAGTTGCAATTAAAAGAGTGGCAAAACCACTTAATCGCGCGCGACGGGACTTAATGGATGCAATTTTCTTGATGATAAGAAAACTATAGAATATCCCATAGGCAAGAATCGCCATTCGAGACTGAGTCAGAATCATACAGGCGCTCAAAAAGAAAAAACTCGCAACTTCATAATAGGAAACGAGGGAGAAGAATCTCTTGTTCCTGGCAATCCCCCACCAACAAAGTGGTGTCGCCGTAGCAAAGAAAGTCCCAAGAAAATTGGGGTCGCCATGGCGAATATTCAAAAGTGGTCTATTATCAAAGGTTCTGATCTCATGTAAAACGAGATAGCGATACAAGAAATAAGCACCCAAAAGATTGAAGAAGCTGATGGTGTAGACTTCGAGTTTTCTAACTTCCCTCTGAGACAGTTTAAACGAGACCATCCAAACAATGACGACGAGAGACTTTAGAAAAGTCCTCCACTCAGAATCATAGAATACGCTTAGAAGTTGTCTATTAAAGAACGAACTCACTAAACCCACTGCTGCAATTGAGAGAAAAATTGAAAAATTAAACTGAAGGCGCTGAATGGTCCTAGCTCTTGTGAGCTCCTCTTCATTTAGAAGTCTGAACACACCAAAGGCGAGCACTCCCAATAAAGTCAAATTCTCCAAAGGAAGAACTTCTAAGGAGGAGGAAAAATTGTGAAGTGTAGTTATCTGCAAAAAAAGGAAAGACAAAACACTCAAGAGAAAGCCACTCTCAGAGTATCTAATTAAAATGGCAATCAATGGATGATGCCTTAGCATTAAGACTTAGCTCCCTTCATAACTAGGGCGCCATCAATTAATGACCCTAACAACATGGCAATGAAGAGAAAGGCAATTACGATCGCACTCTTTTTGGGCCATACTTTCTCTGGGATTAATACAGGCGATTTTAAAACTCTCCATGTCTCCTCCCTTACTTTCATTTCCCAGGAATAGACCGCTCTTAGTTCAGCGAGTTTTTCTTTGAGGTAAGTGGTATTGGCCTTAGCTTCAAAGACGTCAACAGCGGCTTGATAAGTTTCTTTAGGAAGGGTGATATAGTTGTACTTTAACTGATCAAAGAGAATTTTATTCATGGCGAGGATTAGATCTTGATTTGCACCTCGCACTCTCATAAAAAAGGCAAATTCATCTGCGCCGGTGTACTCAACATTGATCATTTTTAAAAGTGCCTTCTGAGCCTCATACTTTGACTTGCCCTTCACAAACTCGGCCGCACTAGGAAGCTTCATCATTTTATCGAGAACGCCCTCACTGATCATTGCCTTCTTTAATGCAAGGCCATCTCTGGCCCAGACCCAGCGATTTCGCGTCTCCTCATTAACCTTAAGGTTTGTCTCCTGCGAAGCCCTTAAAATCAGCACCTCGCTGACAGCTTCATAGACTGTACTCGTCTGAGAGATATAGACGAGACTCGAAATGAGTGCGAGAAACATTAGAATTAGCGTGACTTTAAATTTTTTTAAGTAAAACACCAGAACTCCTTCACGGTTTCTGTAAGTATAATTTAATTAACTCTTAATTGCGAGACCTTTAAGCGAATCCAGCATACTTAGAAGATGTAGATTCTTTTCATAACTATTCATCGCCATTTTCTCTCGCTCAGAGATCGAGAGTTCGATTGCACCTTTGAGGACACTTTTAAAATCGCCTCGTTCAAAAAGCAGAGCATCCCCCTCACCTGTTAACTCAAGGCCACGCGCTCCAAAGTGAGTTGAGAGCATCGGGAGTTTGGCGGCCATATATTCAATCATTTTTACGTTGGTGCCAGAGCCAGTATCCACTAGATTGAGGCCAAAATCACTGGCCCAAAAATATGGAGTAATCTCAGGCACACGCCCTTCAATGATCAATGCCCCCTGGCCACTCTTTTCTTGGCAAACCGTTCCGACAACTAAGAACTTAATATGATTTTCACTTAGAAAGCTTTCATTAGCTTTTACAAATTCATTGAGAAAATCAAAGGCTTCTCTATTGGGGAGATACTGACTTCCAGTAAAGAGAAATATCTGATCGTGCTCATTGAAGTTTAAGCGAGTACGAAATTCAGCTCTTAACTTTGAATTAAATGTGAAGGTGTCGAGATTTACACCATTGGGCACAATGAGAGAGTTGGGACGAATTTCAAGTTTACTAAAGCGCTCTTGATCACTAAGTGAGCAAAAGAGCGCCTGCTGAGTTTTATTAAGGGCCTTCTTTTCAATATTAAAGACGCACTTTGAAATAAAGGGGCGATCCTTATAGAGATCAAACTCCGCATTGTGCGTATTGAGAATAAAGCTTCCTCCCTTAGCAAGTGGATAGAGAAAGGGGAAGTCGAGAATCAAAACCTCTGCATTTGAAATAAATTGGGATACTTCCTTTGGCAGGAAAAACTTGGCCAAATATGTAACCCAAAACGGTGGCAACTTCAGTCTGTAGCTAAGCCACTGAAGAGCGCCAAAGAGCTTTCCGCGATGGACCCATTCTCTTACCTCACCCACTACCACTTGACCCGAGGGCACTGCTCTTAAGTAGTCCTCTCTTCTTCCGGTAAGTGAAACAATTTGAACTTGATGACCAAGCTTAGCAAGGGAGTGAGCTAAGTTAGCGCTGCGAAGCTGTCCCCCGGATTCAGGGGGAAAGACCTGGATGGCCGACAAAAAGACTACCTTTTCTTTCATCAGTTCTTCGTTTGCTAAGTGGTATTACTCTCCTTCTATCGGACATTTAGCCCGATTACAAAAGTAAATTCTCTTTGGCCAATCAGATTGATCAGTAAGGTCGATAGTACTCTATTTTTTTGGGGGTAAGACTAAGTTTTAAGAATTGAAGTAAATCACTCCTCTCCTGTGCTGAGAGCATAAGAGGCGGCCATACATTTTCGTCTAGAGCGTTAAACATCTCAATCACGCGCTCTCTCACAAAGACTCGCTCGATGGCCTGGTCATAGACCTTGCCATAGGTATTCATCAAAAGGGTCGTTTGAAAGTGCATGAAGTTATGCCTTACATGATTATAGTGATCAACTACTTCTTCTAAAGTAGTGAAGGCGCCATTATGCATATAGGGAGCTGTAAGTGCCACGCCCCGAAGTGGTGGCACTTTAAATCGATAGCGATCGGCGGGATCTTTAGTAACCAGGTAGCGGCCAAGGTCTTGACCCTCTTCATCTTTACCTGGACCGATAGGAGGGACTGCAATATTTCGGTACTCAAAATTACTCAAGTGCGCCCCACTATGACATTGAACGCACCTCCCCCTCTCCATAAAGACGAGGGCACCGCGTTTTTGAGACAGATCAAGTGCCTCGCTCTCACCTTTTAGGTAGTGATCCCATGGGGTATCAATGGCGACAAAGCCATGTCTTTCAAAAGAAGCAATCGCTTCGGCGACATGGCCAATATTAATCTCACTCACGCTCGCTAGATCTGGGTAGGCCCTAAGAAAGAGCGATTGGTAGGCACTCGCTTGAGCGCCATAGATGAGACGATCAACAATCGCCTCCCATATTAGGTGGGGAGCGCCAAGAGCAGCGATCTCATTATCCTCTGCCCTTCCCAACATCTCCTCCGCAGTGATCATGGGAAAGAGTGCCTGGGCGCTAGAAGAGTGCTCCATCACGGCAGTGATATGTGAGAGGTCTGGACTAATACCATTGAGACCAGGCTCTGGAGTATGAAATGTCTTTAATTTTGGGTCATAACTTACGCGACCATCCCAAAACATTTCAAGCTGATCGTCTTGCCCGATATTGAGTAAGTGAGGAGAATGTCTCGCCAGCAAAGGAGCACCGGCTTGTCTTCTCTGACTATCTAGTCCCGTTGCCCCTTCTCCAATTCCCAAGGGAATTGCATCGCCCGAAGCGAGGGCGGGGGCATGACAAGTTGAGCAGGCAATATTTTGGTTTCCAGAGAGCTTTTTTTCAAAAAAGAGTCTCGCTCCTAAAACGACAAGTTCACGCGACTTTGCTTTGGGATAATCCAGCGGGCGAAGATTAAATTCTTTTATATAGCTTGCTAGCTTAATATCTAATTCTGCGCTCTCACTGGCAGCCGCTTTCTCGTGGTATAGAAAGGAAATAAAGAGTGAGAATAAGAAAACATACTTAAACATATCAACCTCTAGAAATAGAACATCAATCCGAGCCTTAGTCTTTCAACCTTCTTTTCATACTCGAGTAAATTTTCGAGGTAGCCTCGGTAGTATTGCAACAAAATATCGGGATTAAATTTGAGTGGTTTAAAACTGTAGCGAAGTGAAGCGGTCACACCGCCTTTATCAAAATTATAGCCTTCTCTGCCAGCAAAAATATTTAGCCCGAGATCAAGGCCTTCTCCATGCGAACTAGAAGTGAGATTGAGAGCGTAGAGAGTGAGATCCCAGTAACCGGCATAGTCGCGAATATTTCGATTGGTGTCATCGACGTTGGTGACAGCATAGACGCGCAAAGAGGAGAGAATTTTAATATTTTCTTGATAGAGATATGAAGTCCAGCGAATATAAGGGCGATCAAGACTGCGACTCTCTTGCCCACCTTTGCCATTAGAAGTATGTAGGTAGCCCACATCGACATGTCCAAGGTGCCTCCCCTTGATCTCAAAGCGATAGAAGAATTCCGGATTAAAGTTAATATCTCTAAAAGGCTTGGAGTACTTATAGACATCCCAAAACATAATTTGTGTGTAGCCAAAATAGAAATTTGATTTCTGCATAACTTGGTACTTAAAACTAAACTGTAGCTTTAAGTCATCTTTGCCGGCCACGATGTAATTGGGATTGTGAAGACCGAAGCTTCGCTCAACACGGTTACTGATACTTTCTTCAAGATTCACATCATAATTTTGCGCCAAAACAGAGCAGGTAAAGAGAAGTGTCGCAATCGCGCTAAAAAAAACCTTCTTCACAGACTAAGCCTTGCCTCTGAGAGCACTTTTATCTCATCCCTAATTTTCGCAGCATCTTCAAAGCGCAGCTCTTTTGCCGCCTCTTTCATGCGCGCCTTGAGTTCATTAATCTGAATATCCAAAGCTGCTGCATCGAGATCGCCTTTAAATGTTACCTTTTCCTTCTTGGCCCCTTTGCGCCCCTTACTTCCTCGAAGCGTCTCGATCACTCCCCCACTGATTGCTTTCTTAATTGTGGTAGGAGTTATTCCATGCTTCTCATTGAATTCAATTTGGATTTGACGGCGACGGGCGGTTTCACTCATCGCTCTCTCCATCGACTTAGTTACTTTGTAGGCGTAGAGAATGACTCTTCCCTCACTATTTCTGGCCGCGCGACCAATGGTTTGAATGAGAGATCTCTCTGAGCGCAAGAAGCCCTCTTTATCGGCGTCAAGGATTCCCACTAAGGCAACTTCCGGAATATCAAGTCCCTCTCGCAGCAAGTTGATCCCGACTAGCACATCAAATTCTCCGAGGCGTAGGTCGCGAATAATCTCAATGCGCTCAAGCGTATCAATGTCTGAGTGGAGATACTTAACTTTAATTCCGGCCCCTTTATAAAAGGTCGTCAGTTCCTCAGCAAGCTTCTTAGTCAGTGTGGTCACGAGAACTCGGTGACCTTCTTTAATGCTCTTTTTTACTTCAATTAAAAGATCATCTACTTGAGTGGAGGCATCTCGCACTTCCACATTGGGATCAAGTAGACCTGTAGGTCGAATGATTTGTTCAACATACTCACCCTTGGTGTGCTCTAATTCAAAGTCACCAGGAGTGGCCGAGACGTAGAGAATTTGATCGAGCTTAGACTCAAATTCTTTAAAATTGAGTGGGCGGTTATCAAGAGCACTAGGAAGCCTAAACCCGTAGTCTACAAGGTTGAGCTTTCTCGCGCGGTCACCTCGGTACATCCCCCCCACTTGAGAGATCGTAATGTGACTCTCATCAATGATCATAAGGAAGTTCTTATTAAAAAAATCAATGAGAGTTGGCGGAGGCTCACCAGGAGCAGCTCCAGTTAGATGACGCGAATAATTTTCAATTCCCGAGCAAAACCCCATCTCTTCTAGCATTTCGAGATCGAGTAGAGTGCGCTGTTCGATGCGCTGTTTTTCAACCAATTTATTTTGAGCTTCAAGTTCATTTAAGCGCTCGCGAAGCTCTAATTTGATTCCTTCAATTGCCGCTTCAAGCTTATCTTTAGAGACTACATAGTGAGACTTAGGATAAATGGTCACTCGAGAAAGAGTAGTCTTTACGATCCCTCTGAGTGGATCGACGATTGAAATTTGGTCGACTTCATTGTCAAAGAACTCAATGCGAACGACGTCGCTATCTTCGTGGGCGGGAAAAATTTCAACCGTATCACCGCGCACGCGAAACTTTCCTCTCGTAAAATCCACATCATTTCGCTCATACTGAATCGCCACCAGGGTGCGAAGAAAGTCATCGCGATCTACTTCAGTACCTGAAAATACAGTACATCGCTGGGCCGCATATTCATCCGGAGAACCAATGCCATAGATACAACTCACAGAGGCGATAACGATGACATCATCGCGCTCTAAGAGTGAGCGAGTGGCGGCGTGACGAAGCTTATCAATTTCGTCGTTAACGGATGAATCCTTCTCGATAAAAGTATCGGAGCTAGGAACATAGGCTTCAGGCTGATAGTAGTCGTAGTAAGAGACGAAGTACTCTACGGCATTTTCGGGAAAGAACTCTTTAAATTCAGCGTAGAGCTGGGCCGCGAGGGTTTTATTGTGGGCCAGGATCAAAGTCTTTTTCCCAAGTCTTTGAATGGTGTGGGCCATGGTAAAAGTCTTACCAGAGCCAGTCACCCCAAGCAGGGTCTGCTCCTTTCTTCCACTACTAAATTCACTGGCCAGGCGCTCAATCGCGGCTGGCTGATCACCGGTGGGTTGAAAGGGAGATTTGAGCTTAAAAATTGGCCCGCTAGACTTTGACATCTAGGCAGACTACACGGCCAGAAGGCAAAAAAAAAGGCTCCCAGCGGAAGCCTTTTTTCACTATGTGTCTAAATAATTATTCAAAGAATGAATGAATCTCACCATCGACAGCTTTCTTGTCCATGGCCTTTGAAAGAGAGATCTCCTGAGAGATCAGGTCGCGGCACTGATCGAGCATTTTCTTTTCCCCAAAGCTAAGATTCTTCTTGGCCTTGAGAAGGAAGAGCGCGCGCAAAACCTCGGCGATTTCAACGAGCGAGCCCGTTTTCACCTTGGTCATATATTCGCGATATCTTCTATTCCAAGTCGAGTTATCAACTTCAACATCGTGATCGCCTAGGACTGTGAAAACTTTTGAGATTTCACCTTCATCGGCCAGGCTGCGCGCACCATTCTTAGAATCGGTGGGAACCATAACAGTCATGCCGTTTGCGATGACCTTGATGATGTAGAAATACTTAGTCTCAGCCCCATGTTCGCGCTGTTGAATATCGATCACCTGACCTACCCCATGCCCGGGACAGACAGCATAATCGCCGATCTTAAACATGGATACCTCCGTACACAAATAAGACCCTCCCATAGTATCGCACTGCGCATCAATGCAACAGTGGCCGTGTAAAAATGACAACGGGCGAGGAAGGAAGAAGAGCAGGTAAGTACCTGAAATCTTTCTTCTATTATACTGGATTCGACGCCGCTCCCGCAAGCGAATCAAACTAGACAAGAAAGCTCGTCAAGGGCAATGTCAAAGGAGGAACTCAATAATTGATCATGAAATTACTTATCTTCTATCAAACTAATGCAACCACCTATGGCCACCTGCGAATGGCCCATAGCCTGGCCTCGCACCTTGTTGCAAAAGGTCATGAGGTCAGTTTTGTTTGTTTAGGAAAGAATCCTACTGATTTCGCCCTAGATTCAAGACTCTCTGTGTATGAAATAAGTGCTGTTGATGAACTCACTTCTCTTGTCGATTCCTTTGAACCTTCTCACTTCATCACCGAATTTTTTCCCTTTGGTCGCGCCAAGCTTCGAAGCGAAATGAGAGCGCTACTCACAAAGCTCAAGCAAAGCAGAGCGGATCTCAAAATCATCTCGACGATGAGAGAATTTGTCGCAAGAGAGAGTGATCCTAATCGGCCAGATAAACTTGAAAAGCATCAACGCCGAATTAATTACGACTTAGTTAATTTCTACGACCAACTTCTGATCTTCGCGCCGCCGAGATTGAAGAGTGATTTTGATGTGAGTTTGAATGAAGAATTTCTGGACTCTAAAACCAAGTGGTGTGGATACTTAATCCCAGAACTTGATCCACATACAAAAGTGGATCTTAATGAGCTTCTCATCGGCTTTGGTGGAGCCGCTAATCCACAGGCGATTGTGAGAGTCATTAATGATCTCAGAGCAGAACTTGAGTTAAGGATTAACGTCTACTACTCTCATCAAGCACAACAGCAAGCCTCGGTTGACCCTCTCAAATTTGGAACACTTTGCCATTTTACAAATGACTTCCCTCAAAGACTGCAGCAAGCGGGACTTGCTATTTTATACTCTGGCTACGGCAACTCAATTGAGCGCCTACACTCAGGTCTTCCTACTCTCTTTATTGCAACAGAAGGTCATCTCGAACAGCAACTTAGACTCAAAACCTTTAGCGAGCTCTCCCATATTCGCACCCTCACCCACGAAGAAATTAATACTGAGAATATCCGAGAAAAATTAAAAGAATTGCTCTCGCTTAGAAGTGATAGAAGACAAAGAGATTTGGATGACTTCCAGGGAGCCGCAAATGCCACAACCTACCTAGAAATGCTCTAAAAAAGACTGTGCACTTTGCCTCAAGATCACGCGGCTATCTTCATACGGGCCCTCCGTTCCATAAACACTTGAGTATTTAAGAAGTTGCTCTGGAAGTGCTCCCTCTAAATCACCAAAGGGAAGCGCGTAGGAAGTTGTTTGAAAGTAGTGATCATTTAAGAGCTGGTCATTAACCACTTCTCCACTCTGAGCGTTGCCAAGGGGTGAGTGAAAATGTCCGTGGTGAATTAGTGTGTGATACTCTCCAAACTCTCTTAATCGAGACTCTGGGAGAAATTGAAAGCGAAGATCGGCTTTAGTGCGAAGAAGAAGCCCCTCCCAATCCTCATGAGCACGCGCGAATTCTAAATAGACTCGCGCCCCTTCTCTTCTGGCCCGCTTTTTGAGTTCTTTCTTGGTTTTTTTTAAATCAGCAAAATCAAGACTCAGATCCCTATAGTAGGCCTCAACCAATTGGTGGGGAAGTAGCCCGAGGTCGTGCTCTAGATAAGGCGCCGTCGCTACCATGAGAGCGCAGTCTCTTCCCAACTCTCTTAACCTTTCAAGAGGTCCAAGAAGACTTAAAGATGCATCATCAAAGCTCAAAGCAATATGTGATTTGCTTAGCCTCTTTGCTAATCGCAGTCGCTCATATTCCTTGAATCCAATCCATTCAAAATCGCTTTGGAGAATTGAGAGAAGTTGGTCAAAGGTTGCCAAACTCATACGTGAACACTGCAGGTCCACCATATCGGGTTTAGGGAGGATGTCATGAAGGTAGAGAATCATAAAAAAGGCCCCTTTCGGGGCCCTCTTAATTAGAAGCGATCGTTAAGTTCGTTCTTGTCGAAGAAGTAGTTGATCTCGCGCTCAGCGCTTGAGAGAGAGTCAGATCCGTGAACTGAGTTCTCACCAACAGACTTGGCGTAGAGCTTGCGGATTGTACCTTCTTCAGCGTCGGCTGGGTTAGTTGCACCCATGAGCTTGCGGTTTTTTTCAACAGCGTTTTCACCTTCAAGAACCATTACCATAACTGGAGCTGAAGTCATGAAGCTTACAAGTTCGCCAAAGAATGGACGCTCTTTGTGTTCGATATAGAAACCTTCTGCTTTTTCTTTAGAGAGTTTCATTAGTTTAGCGGCATTGATTCTAAGACCATTTTTTTCAAAGATCCCGATGATGTTACCGATGTTGTTATCAAGAACAGAGTTTGGCTTGATGATTGAAAGTGTTCTTTCCATTGTAAGGCTCCTCGTAAGTAATTTTACTTATTTATTCTTTAGTACTTCTTCTACTTTTTTACCAAGTTCAGATGGGCTACGAGCGATGGTCACACCACACTCTTCAAGTACTTTGAACTTAGCTTCAGCTGTGTCATCTCCACCAGAGATAATGGCGCCAGCGTGACCCATTCTCTTTCCTTTTGGAGCACTGGCCCCAGCGATGAAAGAAACAACAGGCTTAGTCATATTCTTTTGAATCCAGCGAGCGGCATCTGTTTCAGCAGAACCACCGATCTCACCGATCATGATCACAGCTTCTGTGTCTGGATCAGCTTCGAAGAGTTCGAGCATGTCGATGAAGTTAGTGCCGTTAACTGGGTCACCACCGATACCAACGCAAGTTGATTGACCAATTTCTCTTTGAGTAAGTTGGTAAACCGCTTCGTAAGTAAGTGTACCAGAGCGAGAGATAACCCCCACTTTACCTGGCATGTGGATGTGACCTGGCATAATACCGATCTTGCACTCACCCGGAGTAATTACACCTGGGCAGTTTGGACCGATCAAGCGAGTCTTTGAGCCGCGAAGAGCACCCTTAACTTTGATCATATCAGTTATTGGAATACCTTCAGTGATGGCAATCACGAGTGGCATTTCCATGTCGATACACTCAAGGATTGAGTCAGCAGCGAATGGAGGTGGAACGAAAATCATGGCGGCATTGGCGCCAGTTTTCGCTACAGCTTCTGCAACAGTGTTAAAGACTGGAAAACCTTCGTGAATCGTGCCGCCTTTTCCAGGAGTTACACCACCAACAAAGTTAGTTCCGTAGTCGCGGCTTTGAAGTGAGTGGAATGTCCCTTGCTTACCAGTAAAACCGACAGTGATTAGTTTTGTATCGCGATTAATGAGAATGGCCATCTTACGCCTCCTCCCCTTTAGCTGCTGCAACGACTTTCTTAGCGGCGTCCGCTAGATCTTCGGCAGCAATAATTTTAAGTCCTGATTCGTTAAGAATTTTCTTACCGAGAGCGACGTTTGTACCTTCAAGACGAACCACAAGTGGAACTTCAAGGTTAAGCTCACGAGCAGCTCCCACCACGCCGTTAGCGATGATGTCACACTTCATGATCCCACCGAAGATATTCACAAGAATAGCTTTTACGTTTGGATCAGAGAGAATGATGGTGAATGCTTTTTGAACAGTTTCTTGAGTTGCTGAACCACCTACGTCGAGGAAGTTAGCAGGCTCACCACCGTGAAGCTTGATAATATCCAGCGTACCCATAGCTAGACCGGCGCCGTTAACGAGACAGCCGATATTTCCATCGAGTTCAATGTATGAAAGGCCGTACTCACCAGCTTCGAGTTCTTTTGCACTCTCTTCAGTTGGATCGCGCATTTCACTTACGTCTGGCTGACGAAAGAGAGCGTTGTCGTCAAAATTCAATTTGGCGTCAAGCGCGATAACGTCTCCACCTTTTGTCACAACCAATGGGTTGATCTCGGCGATAGTACAGTCTTTGGCAACATAGAGATTGTAGAGGCCTTCAAAGAATTTTGAAGCTTTCTTAATAAGGTCTTTGTCTTTCATGCCAATGGCGTAAGCGAGCTTTCTTCCGATGAAAGAAGTGTAGCCACTTGAAGGATCGACGGCGACCTTAATGATTTTCTCTGGAGTTTCAGCAGCGACTTTTTCAATCTCAACGCCACCTTCACTTGAGGCCATAAATGTGATGCGTCCTGTGGCGCGATCGAGAACGAGACCTACATAGTACTCGTGATCAATTTCGCAGCCCTCTTCAATGAGAAGCTTGAGAACCTTCTTGCCCTCTGGACCCGTTTGGTGAGTCACAAGAGTCTTGCCAAGAATGTCTGTGGCGTGAGTGCGAACTTCGTCCATAGACTTAGCAAGCTTCACCCCGCCGGCCTTACCGCGACCGCCAGCATGGATCTGGGCCTTGACCACCCAAACCTTTCCTCCAAGTTTCTCTGCAGCCTTCACAGCTTCATCCACTGTATTGGCTACTTCACCGCCCAAAACGCTGATGCCGAATTGTTTCATCAACTTTTTGGCCTGGTACTCATGCACGTTCATACTAACTCCTCAAAGTGTGTGAGTAGAAAAAATGACAGATAATGTCTTCTTTAAATGCTCCCCATCTTAGTCGCGCTATCTATCTGAGACTAGGAGCAATGCCCAAACTTAGTTGATTTTTAAGACTTTTTGTCCTCATAATTCTGTATAATTCCCTGTGTCTCAAGTAACCCTTTTTAATAGAGGTGGATTATGCCTAGCAATAAGTCTCATTATCTCCTGTGGCCCGCAAATTTTAGGCTCGATGGCGGTGCAATGTTTGGCATTATTCCCAAGCCGCTTTGGAATAAAGTTCACCCAAGCGATGAGCTCAATCGCATCGAACTAGCGCTGCGACTGTGGCTTATTGAGACCAAGGAGCGCTTGATCTTAGTCGACACTGGAATTGGCGACTACCACGACGAAAAATTTAACACCAACTTCGACGTTCAAGGGCCAGACAATCCTCTCGAACTGGCGCTGTCAAAGATTGGCAAAACTCCAGATGAGCTCACCGATCTCATTATTTCTCACCTTCACTTTGATCACGTGGGTGGCATTGGAGTTGTGCGCGACAATAAAATGGAGCCGGTCTTTAAGAACGCTCGCCTTCACCTTCACCGCGATCACTATCACTACGCCCACAACGCAACAGAGCGCGATCGCGGCTCTTTTCACACTGAGAATTTTGATCCCGTAATTAACTACTATAAGGATAAGAATCTCTTAGTCTGGCACCAGGGCGAGAGTGGCGAACTCATTAAAGAGGCGAATTTGAATTTTATGGTCAGCCACGGCCACACGCCCTTTCTCATGCACCCCTATGATGAAAAGCTGATCTACCTAGCCGATCTCATTCCAACTGCTGCGCACATCCACATCCCCTGGGTCATGGGCTACGACATCGCTCCCGGTGTAACAACAGAAGATAAAGCGAAGTTTGAAAGCTTTATTATGGAGCGAGGCTTGACCACAATTTTTGAGCACGACCCCTTTCAGTGGGGATGCAAGATCACACAAGATTCAAGAGGAAGATATGTTGCAAGTGCGCCAGTCAAAGCAGTGCGAGAGCTGGTCACAAAAATTGAGATTGATTCTTAATTGGCCGCTGGCCCAATGAGCTCCATGATCTCTGCCACTTTCGCCTCAGCTTTGGCCGCAATCTCTGAGGAGCGCGCTTGAAAAATGCGAAGCAGGCGATCTTTTGAGGCTTGGTTGAGCGACTTTCGTTTTGAGGTCATGCTTTGCATATCACTCACCAGGTCCCCCAGTGAGCGATAATCTTGATGTAACTCTTCCCAGATCTTTTGCTGCTCAATGCTTAGCGCCCCATCATCCATTTTTGCCTTAGATTCAAGTGTCAGAGGACGATAGAGAGGTTCGATATCTTTGGCGTAGCGAGTGGTAAAGGCCGAAATATCCTGACCGCGCTTCATCTTTGCCAATTCGTCTTCGTAGAGCTTCATTAATTTGTCTGCGAGCTCTTTGAGTGTCGATTGAAATTCCAAACGCAGCTTAAGTGGTGCAAGTGCTTCTTCTTGGGCCTTAACTTCTTTGGCAACCAATTTCCCCTTATAGTCGGCAAGAGCTTGATCAAATTGATCATTGGCACCGAGGTAGTAGAGATATGTAAATTTTAATACTTGATTTAACGGTCGAGCTTTTCCGATGAGGGTCTCCCAGCGCTGAGTGACACCATCCCAAAACCCATTGGGGCGATAAGTGAGATAAGCCTCGTAGCGCCCGGGAATTAATCCCTGACCTCGAATGAATTTAAAACTATCAAAGAGCGCCGCCCCACCATAATAGGGCGCACTTGCCTCAGCTTCTATGATGTCCTGACCGAGCAGCTCACCTTCTTTAGAGGTGAGGCGAAGTCGCATCATGCCTTGGCCGAGCAGTCCGCTTGAGAGCCAAATCACTTGCCCTTTATGTCCTAGCGCGAGAGTCACTTTAAACTCCCCTCTATTTTCACGGGCAAAGCGGTGGAGCTGCTGCTCAATATCTCGAGAGAGACCTGGCAGCCTGCGAAGAGAGAGCCCACCGAATTTAAATGGGCCAACGTTGGTGAAAAAAACTTGGTAAGTAAGCCCCACAATCATGAGAAGTGAAAGCGCTCGAAGCGGCCAGCGCCAGCGCAATGCACCCTTCTTATTGGCCCCTCTATCTTCATAGAAATCATCAATTTCTTCTTCACTAGGAGCACTCGCGACTTCCTCAACTTCATTGTCTCCAAGAAGATCTACAAAGGGCGGATGGATTTCAAGCTCAGTCTCCTCCACCGCGAGATCTATCTCTTCTTCCTCTTCTTGCACTTCATTGAGATCTGCAGGATGAAAAATTGGCAACTCAATTTCGGTGGCGGCCTCGCTCTCTACCTCAATTGGAATTGGCGGCGTCTCTGGAAGCGGGGGAAGATCGGGAGGAAGTTCCTCCAAATCTTTATTCGTCTTGGCAAGATTGCTCTTGGCCGGCTTTGAGGGCCCAACCTTGAGCTCAGCGACTGGAGTAGCTGGGGCAACGGGCTTAGGTTTTGGCCGCGGCTTTGGGGCGACCTTGGGGGCCACGGGCTCGGGGCGAACCTCAACCAAGCGATCCTGAAGATGCAAAGCTTTCCACCCCGAATCTCCCTCGGCCCACAATAGGGTTTGGCCGGTGATCTTTCCCTCCTCATACATGCGCAGGATTTCTCGCACTGAGAACGGACCCAAGTGATGATCGCCTCTAAAAATAAACCAGACTTTATTCATATATCTGTCCATGTTATACGCGTGATAGAATTGGGACAAGTAAACTCGTCTCCAAATTTATGTGGGCCTAATATGAAGAAGCTAAAACCCCTGAGTCCAGAGATTAAAGATCAACTAAAAAACCGCGGTGACTCCACCCTAAAGACTCTCTTTGAAAGAGAAAGTTCTAGTGCTCATATTATTACGGGCCCTGACGACTGGGGAGTTGCACGCAATGGTGGAAGAAGAGGAGCGCGCTTTGCCCCCCAGGCGATCTTGAATGCCTTAAAGTCCTACCAAAATAATTCCAAGCGAGACTTCGCAGGTATTAAGACCCATTTAATGCCCACTCATTTTGAGCGCGAACAATTGAGCTTTGAGGAGCTCCAAAATGAACACGCCCTCAAGTGGCAAGAGATCTTTGCTGATAAGAATGCGATGTCGAGCTTTATCCACCTAGGTGGGGGTCATGATCATATCTATCCACTACTAGTGGGCTTTGATGCCCACTTAAATAAGATGAAAGACAAGCGAGCAATTGCCATTCTCAATCTCGATGCCCATCTAGATACGCGAATCGATAGAGAAGCTCATAGTGGAACACCCTTCAGACAATTTGCGGCCAAGACAAAAAGGCCAATCCACATGATCCAGTGGGGTATCCACTACTCTTCAAATTCAAAAGCAACTTGTGAGGCGCTCAACTCCCCCCACAAGACAACCCTGATCACCCTCGAACAAACAGAACAGATTGAATCCCAGGCCGAATATATAAGAACCCTTGCTGCGGATAATCACCTCATTATAAGTCTCGACGCTGATGCTATTGATGGAAGCGAGCTAGGTGCAGTCAGCGCCGTCAATCCTAGGGGACTGAGAACAAGTGAGGTCTTTAGAATTGTGAGTGAATTATCTCGCGACGCCCAAATTTTTGGTATCTACGAATACAATCCCATCTATGATGATCTCTCCAACTATGGAGCGAGAATGCTTGCGAAGTTGGCCCTGACATTTTTAGAGCGCTAAAACAAAAAAGCCCAATCTTACGATTGGGCTTTTTTTGAGAGACATTTGACGGAGCTCAGAAAAAATCCTTTCTTCAAAAACTCCTACACACACACACTATTAATAGTTGCAACGGTCATGCCAAAAATGAAACGCAGTAAAGTGGATTTTGTGTCCGTTTAACAGATGGGCATGTTGTTTTTTTGACGATCAAGCTTTTTAACGCGACGTGATTCTGACACTAGGGTTGTCTCGTAAAACTCGAGAGCTTCTGAACCGCTAAATCAACCGCTTCATCGGGATCAAAGAGACCATACATACGGTCTAGCGCCGCAACAATCTTGCGAGATTCCTTTTGGACAATATCAATCTCCACCCAGTAGGTTTTCTCACCACCTTGATGCACCGTGATTCTTCCTTCTCGGTAATCACCAGGGGCAAAGGCCAAGAAATATTCTTGAGGAAATTCTTTTGCGCTGCTCAATCCAACTCCAAAACAACTTTTGCGGGCCAGGTTCGCCTCCCTTATACTCTTCTTATGATGAATTTCAAAATCGCACTGCCCCTCATCGTCTGTATGCTCAACTGGAGTGCCTGGGGTGAGTGTGTCTCATTAAAGACCCAGGATATTGAGCTCAAATGGAGTGCCTTTAAAACCCCCTTTCGCCAAGAAGTGAGCGGACAATTTAAGGACCTCAAGTTGAGGAAGAAGGGAAGTGATCTCGAATTGGTCAAGGCCCAAGATCTTCACACTCTTCTTGAAGACCTCGAAGTTGAGATAAAAACGAGCTCACTCACCACAGGAATTGCTCAGCGCGATCAGCATATAAAGGAATACTTTTTTAAAGATATGCTCATTAAGGCCCGCCTAGGCAAAGCCAGTGACAAAGAAGTTCATGCCGACATTCTAATGAACCAAAAACTCTCTCACACCAGACTACAGTTAAAAGTTAATAAAAATAAAGTTGAGGCCCTCGGCTATATTGATATCCTAGACTTTCAAATGTCTGATGCTCTTGCGGCGCTCACAAAGCAGTGCTTTGCTCTCCACGAAGGTAAGACGTGGAGTGATGTGCGCCTTGAGATCACAGCACAAACGAAGGGGTGTACCCTATGAGTGATTGGGAGCGGATAAGTGAGAGATCTCATATTTTAGCGAGTCTCTCTATCGCCAGGCGCGATCAACATGCAGGGCTGGTGTGGCAGACACCGAAAAATGGCAAGAGAGTTCTCTGCAATGTGAGAATCGTCGATCTCGATGAGAGCTCTGGGGAGGTAGTACTCATAGCTGAAGGTCTAAGCTACCCAAAGAGTTTTGATGAGCGCCTCCCCTTCTTTATTCGCTGCGCTCATCGCTCACTCCTCTTTAAGTCTAGAGGAACTTTTGAAGGCGAGGCCTTGATCATTAAACTTCCCATAGAAGTCGTTCTCTCTGAAAATAGAAAATCTCCTCGACTCATTTATGGCGCTAAGAGTGCTCACCGCGCGACCATTCGCAAAGTCGATCGAGGAATAATTTCTCAGGATACATTTAAGTTGCCGCTCTTTGATGTGGGTCCTGGCGGCTACAGCGTCACAGTGTCTGAACAGGAATCGAATGTCTTCTTCCCAGGTGACTTAATCGTAGTCGATCAACTTGGAGCTCTTACATTTAGCGCCCCTCTACGCTCTTCATGGAAGTACCTCATTCGCATGGAAGACATACGCCCCCACAGCGGCCGGGGCTTTAAAATGGGACTAGAGTTTGAACATCCAGTTGCGTTTGAACTGCTTCAAACATTGCCCTATGCAGATTGGTAGAGATCGAGCCAAAAACGACACACTCTCTCCCCAGACTTTTTATCGTGAAAAGTATTTTCTAAAACTCCACCAAGCCTTTGGATAATTCGAATTGAGGCGAAGTTCTCTTGCGAACAAGTGATGAGAATTTTCTCTAACTCAAGAGTGTCTTTAATGTAGCCTAGTACCCCCGAGACCATTTCAAAGGAGAGGCCTTGATTTCGAAAGCGTGGCGCCAGGGCGTATCCGATGTGACCACCGCGCTCTAGAAGATAGTCGTTGAGCTCATGGCGAACATGCACTCGCCCTATAATTTTATCGCCTAGAAACCCATAGAACATAGTGTTTGCAACAAATCCAGCAGGCAGATCGACTCCCTTCTTATTGAGCTCTAAGCGCTCCAAGTGATCATGAAAATCTATCCCTTCCCTCCAATCGAAGGTAAACCAAGAGAGATCTTCCCCCTCCCAATCCTTAAGAGCGTTCATAAAAGAATTTTCATCACTGGGCCGAAGTTCGCGTAGAATTACTTTCATTGCAATATTCTACCCCAGGCATTGGGCCTACATCAAACGTCGAACTGCTGGAATATCAGAGAGAGACTCAAACTCCCAATTCACATCGCGATCATTGGTGAGACTCTGTAAAATAATCTCAAGCATGCGCGCCGACTTTGGATTTATATCGTGCATGAGCAAAATAGAGGCAGTTCCGCGCTGATAATTTCTTCGAATTCTTGAGAGATACCCACTTGCACATTGCTCGGGAGTCACTGAACTCTTTGTCCAGCACTTCCAATCGGCGTCGTCATCGCGATCATCACTTCCCCCACCCACATTCCAGTAGATTGCCCCGACATATTCTGAGATTGTGCGGTGATCATTGGCGATGGTTGCGCGCCAGTCGTTCCAAACGCCACCTGGGGCGCGAAACATGAGTGCTTCAGAGTGATTTTGATAGGGCACAATCTGGCGATGTGTCCTGAGAAGAGAATTTAAAAACGCATTGGCATTTGAGTAGTCCAGGGCGTGCTCATAGGTGTGAGAACCAATGGAGTGCCCTTCATTATAGATTCGACGCAGGATTTGCGGATAAGCCTCGGCCTGCTTTCCCACCACAAAGAAAGTGGCGCGAACGCCATAGCGGTAGAGCACGTCGAGCACTTGCGGCGTTGTTCGCGAGTAGGGGCCATCGTCAATGGTGATATAAATCTTATTACGCTCAACCCCAGAAATCTTGCCACTGCGATCAAAGGGAAAGGTCTTAGCGCGGGAGAAAATCTTGGCGCCAGAACTTTGGAGTTCGCGCATATAGTACTCGCAGGCCCAAGTACAGGTGACAAAGAGACTGAAGAGTAAACTAAAGGCGGCCAAGTGTTTCATGTATTCTCCCAAGTAGTTTTATATTTCTCTATAATTTATTTAACACTGCCACCCTCCTTCGTCTTCCCAGACCCTACTCGTGCAAAAGTTATAAATTGCTCAGACTCTAGGTCAGTGGCCGAGTGAGTCTATAGGAAATCAACACTAAGCATCAGTAAGTTTGACACCTCAAACCTCGACAAATTGTACTTTAGGCTAAAGATTGGCAATTCATCGCTTAACCATCCGACTTTCTTCGGCTAAGATAACTTCATTCCAATCTTCAAAGAATATCATTTGAATAATTACCTTTAGAAAGGAGTCTCCCTTTTATGACCTCTCGACTGTGTACCTATCTTGGCTCTTCGATTGGCAAGAAGCAGATCATGGGAGTGACCGGACTACTACTTTGTGGCTTTTTGGTCTCTCACTTAATCGGTAACTGTCTTATCTACGTTGGCCCCGAGGCCTTTAACCGCTACGCCCACACATTGATTAGCAACCCGCTCATCTACGTGGCCGAAGCCATCCTCGCTGCGATCTTCCTGACCCACATTGGTCTCGCGATCAAGCTTACAATTGAAAATAAGATGGCCCGCCCTGAGCGCTATCACGCTTTCAAAATGTCAGGCCGTGGCGCTACACTCGCCTCGCGCTCAATGCCTATTACTGGTCTCATCATTCTCATCTTCCTCATCACCCACTTAATTCACTTTAAGTTTGGACCTGTTTATGAGGGTGTTTATGGTGGTGTGGAAATGCGCGATCTTCACCGCACCGTGGTTGAATACTTTGCTAGCCCAGTGGCCGTTGCTTGGTATCTCTTCTGTATGGTGGCCTTGGGTCTACACGTGAGCCACGGCTTTTGGTCGGCCTTCCAATCAATTGGTCTCAATCACCCGCGCTATATGCCAACGATCAAGCTCGCCTCTAAAGCGTTTGCCATCGTGGTTGCTGGTGGTTTTGCCGCTCTTCCAATTTACTGTTATTTGCTTAATGTGAGGTAATTCATATGACAATCAAAGTACTCGACGGAAAAGTCCCCGAGGGTGATGTCCGCACACTTTGGGATAACTACCGCTTTAAAATGAAGCTTGTTAACCCTGCCAACAAAAGAAAATTCAATGTTATCGTTGTAGGCTCTGGTCTTGCCGGTGCCTCTGCCGCTGCCACCCTTGGTGAGCTTGGCTACAACGTTCAGTGTTTTTGTATTCAAGACTCTCCTCGCCGCGCTCACTCGATCGCTGCTCAAGGGGGCGTGAACGCCGCTAAGAACTATCCAAACGATGGCGACTCAGTTTGGCGTCTCTTCTACGACACAGTTAAAGGTGGCGACTACCGCGCTCGCGAAGCCAACGTTTATCGCCTGGCCCAAGTTTCAAATAACATCATTGATCAGTGTGCTGCTCAAGGTGTTCCTTTTGCTCGCGAATACGGCGGCACTCTTTCAAACCGCTCATTTGGTGGCGCGCAGGTTTCTCGTACATTCTACGCTCGCGGACAAACCGGTCAGCAACTTCTCTTAGGTGCTTATTCATCGCTTATGAAAGAAGTGAATAAGAACAAAGTTAAGATGTACACTCGCCGCGAGATGGTTGAACTCGTAATCGTCGAAGGGCGCGCGCGCGGGATTATCACAAGAAACTTGATCACTGGTGAGCTTGAGAAATTCGCGGCTGACGCCGTTCTTCTCTGTACTGGTGGTTACGGCAACGTCTACTTCCTCTCAACAAACGCCATGACTTCTAACGGCTCAGCTGCTTGGAAGGCCTATAAAAAAGGCGCTTACTTTGGCAATCCTTGCTACACGCAAATTCACCCCACTTGTATCCCAGTTCACGGCGACGGACAGAGTAAGCTCACGCTTATGTCTGAGTCTCTTCGTAACGACGGCCGCGTATGGGTTCCAAAGAATAAGGGCGACAAGAGAAAAGCCTCTGAGATCCCCGATGATGAGCGCGACTACTACCTCGAGAGAAAGTACCCATCATTTGGAAACCTTGTTCCACGTGACGTTGCCAGTCGCAACGCCAAACTCGTGGTCGATGATGGTCGCGGTGTAGGCTCAACTGGAGTTGCGGTATTCCTCGACTTTAGAGATGCCATTAAGCGCGACGGCGAAGATGTGATTCGCGAAAAGTACGGCAACCTCTTTGACATGTACGAGCGTATCACTGACGAGAACCCCTACGTGGTTCCCATGAGAATTTATCCAGCGGTTCACTATACTATGGGTGGCCTATGGGTTGACTACAACCTCATGACTTCAATCCCAGGACTCTTTGCTCTTGGTGAAGCAAATTTCTCCGATCACGGCGCCAACCGCCTAGGGGCTTCCGCTCTCATGCAAGGTCTCGCCGATGGCTACTTCGTTATCCCCTACACTCTAGGCAATTACATCGCGAGTGAAGGTCTCATGACGAATAAAGTAACGAGCGATCACCCAGAATTTGATAAGGCCATGAAAGCGGCCCAAGACCGCTTTGATCGTCTACTTTCAATTAACGGAACACGCTCAGTTGATACTTTCCACAAAGAACTCGGACGCATCATGTGGGAGTACGTGGGAATGGAGAGAGATGAAGAAGGTCTCAAGAAGGCCATCTCAGAAATCAAAGCTCTTCGCCACGACTTCTGGAGAGATGTAAAAGTTCTTGGAAGTGCAGACGGCATCAATATTGAGCTCGAAAAAGCCAACCGCGTTGCCGACTTCCTCGAACTTGGTGAACTCATGGCCCGCGACGCCCTCGAGCGCAAGGAGAGCTGTGGTGGTCACTTTAGAGCCGAGTCGCAAACTCCAGAAAACGAAGCCAAAAGAGATGACGAGAACTTTACCCACGTTGCAGCGTGGGAATACACAGGGGACGACAAGGAGCCGATCAGAAATATCGAGCACCTCTCATTCCCGAACGTTCCGCTCTCACAAAGAAGTTACAAATAAGAGGTCGATATGAGTGATAACAATACAATGAAACTCAATTTAAAAATCTGGCGCCAGGCAAATAAAGAATCTAAAGGAAAGATGGTGGACTACAGTCTCGATGGTGTGACTTCAGACATGTCTTTTCTAGAAATGATGGACCTTCTCAATGAGAAACTCATCGCCCAAGGTGCTGATCCTGTAACCTTTGACCACGATTGTCGCGAAGGTATTTGCGGAATGTGTTCAATGATGATCAACGGTCAGGCCCACGGTCCTGAGCGCGAGACGACAACTTGCCAGCTCCACATGAGAAAGTTCAAAGATGGCGACACTATCGTGATCGAGCCATGGAGAGCGCGCGCTTTTCCAGTTCTTAAAGACCTCATGGTAGATAGATCGGCGTTTGACGATATCATTGCCTCGGGTGGATACGTCAGCGTTAATACTGGTAATGCTCAAGACGCCAACTCAATCCTCGTCCCAAAGGAAGCCGCTGATCTTGCAATGGACGCCGCTGCTTGTATTGGTTGTGGTGCTTGTGTTGCTTCTTGTAAGAATGCTTCAGCGATGCTGTTTGTCTCTGCGAAAGTTTCTCAGCTTGCCCTGCTCCCGCAAGGCCAAGCTGAAGCTAAAGAGCGCGTACAATCAATGGTCGCTAAAATGGATGAACTCGGATTTGGTAACTGTACAAACGAATACGAATGTATGGCGGCTTGTCCAAAGGGCATCGACGTAGAAAATATTGCTCGCCTCAACCGCGAGTACTTAACTTCTTCGATTACAAAGCGCTAATTATCGAACTGGTCACTCACTAGTTTTTCTATTGAGTGACCAGTTTTCTTTGCTCGCCCCCTCTCAATAAGTCTGTGTGAATCCTTAAAATTCCTATGGCCTCTTTCCTCTCAATTCACCAATTTGTGCATCTTGATCAGTATTTATAAAACTAGCGTTAGCCAATTTTTGAGATATGCTTTAAAAATAGACTATGAATCCTAATGTGCTTAAAAGTTCGGATATCGGCTTAGCGTATCTCGACAATGAAAAAGTTTCTCCCTTAACGCTTGTCTTTATTCACGGTAATTCGTCTCGCGGCCAAGCATTTGCCAAGCAATTCTACGCCCCAGAACTCGAGAGCTACCGAATGATTGCCCTCGACCTCCCAGGCCACGGTTCATCCACAGTGAGTGAGAAAATTGAGTTAGATCCAGTAACATTTAGTTACAATTTCTACACTTCCTTGTTAGCAAATTTTATAGCGCAATTAAAACTTACGAATGTCGTTCTCATTGGACACTCACTTGGAGGACACATTGCGATTGGCGCATCCGACAAAATTCCTCTAAAAGGATTAGTCATTTCTCAGACGCCACCCTTAGAGAGTATGGCCAACTCTCTTGAGGCCTTTAATCATGAGCTTCCAGTCCTAGCGATTCTCTACAACCCTGAAGCAAGTGATGATCAGGCCGAAACTGTCTTTGATACTTTCGCTTCAAGTGAAGAGTTAAAGGCGGAACTGAGAAGTTCATGGAAGCAGACCAGTCCTCACTTTAGAGCTCACTTTGCTGCGTCTCTGGGCGCTCCTGACTTTGTTCCGGAAGAAGTCAGTAAGCTAAGAGCGCTAAAGTGCCCGTGGACTATCTTAGAGGCAAAGAATGACCCTGCCCTTTGTCACTCCTATTTCACCCAAAATGAACTCTTAAAAGATCACCTCGTTGAACTCATAGGCAGTAAGCACTACCCTCAATTTGAAGACAGTAGTGCCTACAACCAAGAACTTGTGAGTTTTTTAAGAATGATTGAAGCAGCTCACTCTTAGTAGCTACCAAGACAGAGCGAACTCGCATAGAAGTCATCACCACCAATGGTTACGTGAGCAAGACCAGCTCCCACCCAATCATAATTCTCGGCCCCACTTCCAAGCGGAGCTCCTGATGGAGTCTTAAAGGCTTTAAGTGTAAAGAGCGTGTGATTAGCATTATCATCCTTAATTTCAATTAAGAGATGGGCGTCATCGGCAAAGAGCCCAGTCAATGTGACGTCGCCAACATCAGAGTTATTGTATTCAAAGTAAGTGACGGCGTAGCCTGCACTTGAATAAGTTCCCCCAATGGCGACATTTCCTCCCTCGCAGCTCCAAGTGCCACTAGCATAAGCAGTTGCACTAAAGGCAGTTGAGATAATAGCGAGAAAGATGAGCGATAAGAATTTCATAAATCCTCCGTTTAAATAATTTGGAAGATTATTATGACGATGAGATCAATTGGGAAGCACAGAAGCCGCGCGCACCTTGGCAATACATTGGCATCCAATGAACAAGAAAGGCGAGTGCGACACTCTAGTTTATAGACTCTTTAAAAAGGCAACCAACTCCGAGCGCTCTTTGGCACTGAGTTTGAGATATTCTTGCTTACTACCCTCTGCTTCTCCCCCATGCCAAAGAACTGCCTCTTCTAATGAGCGAGCTCTTCCATCGTGAAGATAGCGAGTGTGACCGTTTACGGTCTCAACCAGTCCAAGACCCCAAAGCGGAGGAGTTCTCCACTCGCGAGTACTAGCACCTTCTTCATTGAAATAATCTTCAACATCATCAGCGAGGGCATCGCCCATGTCATGTAGGAGAAAATCTGAGTAAGGATAGATAGTTTGAGATTCTAAGATATTGTGAGCAGCACTAGCAGAAGTGACAAAGCTAGGGTTATGGCATGACTGACAATTAATCTTATAAAAGTGACCTCGCCCACTCTTAACACTCTCATCTTCAAAGTTGCGGCGCTTGGGAACGGCCAACAACTGAGTATAGGTTGTCACCTTCTCGAGGATATCGTCAGAAATATCAAGTTCAGTCATCGCTCCCTGACACTCTGTTTGAACATACGTACACTCTTCACTTGGAAAGAGCGAACTCGTGATGCCAATATCACCATTAAAGGCAGCGGCATTTTGCTCAATCAAAGTTGCCTTGCCGGCCTTGAGACCAAAGCGACCAAGCGCCTGTGACCCTAGGATTTTAGATTGCACTAAATTTGCTCTACCAGAGATGCCATCCCCGTCTTGATCCTCTGGATCTGCGAGTTTTAAAATTTCATTCTTATCAATGGCCTCGATGAGTCCAAGGCCGATCATATGAGGCGCCACCCGAGGAGAGGTGATAGTCTCACTTCCAAGAGGTCCGTAGGCTAAATTTGTAAATTCATATTGTGGTGCCATTAGCTCATAGTTTGAACCATCAGCAAATTTTCCAGAGATTGTTTTAAACTTCACTCGAACTTCGCCTTCACCGGCAATCTGACCAATCCCAAAAGGTTGAAATTGCCCGCCATACTCGGGATGCTCGGCCACTTGGTGATACTGTGTTTTTACACGAAGTCTAAAAAGAAGTGAGATATCAACAACGCCCTCGCTATCAGGCAGTCCGCGCCCTCTGCCATCTAGTAAGTGGCATGAAGAGCAAGAGACGGCGTTGTATATTGGGCCCAGACCATCGCGAATGAGAGTTGAGCTTGGTGAGGCCACCCAGGCAGTTTTAAAAAAGCTATTTCCCACAACAAAGTCTCTTCTCAGCGCTCCTCTCGTTCCGCTCATAGGATGAGAGAAGGCGTTGGTAGAAAAGTCAGATGTAGTTCCGGTCCCGCCGGGTAGCTCTTCTGAAACTAAAAGCGCAGGGATTTCTCCCTGCGCGTTTAATGCCAGTAAAAGCATAATGAGAATTTGAAGGAGCTCTCTAGTCGCTTTCAATGACAAATCCTTTTCAATTTTAATTAGTAATCGACTGCACTACCAAGAAGCTTTGAGAGTTCAGTGAGTTCAACTGCAAGTTGCTCAAGAGACTCGACGCTTGAAAGAATGATCTTTCTTCCCTCAGTATCTACGATCGCTTGGTCAAAAGGAACAGGAATGCTGGCCAAGAGAGCGTGCGTTCTAGCGAGGCTCGCTTTGATGTTGCGAACTTCAACTGTACCAGCAACTTCTGGAAGATCGAGAAGACCTGTGGCGTTTAAAACATTTTCAATGCCCCAGTAGTTCCACTGAATATCCATGTGAGTCATATCCGAGAAGCACGAGTGCTCATCTTCTTGTCCCATTGTATCGTAGGCCACATACATTCTCTCTCCTGAGAGCTCATCGCCGGCCATGAAAATAAGACCAGTCAGAATATTCTTAATAGACTCAGCTTCAGTTTGAGCTTCAAAGTCTACGCGAAAATTTGGCGCGCGATTATAATCCCATGCCTTCACAAGACCTGCGAGATCTTCAACGAGAAGGTCGGTGACGATTGAGAGGTATTGACCTCTTCTCACTGCATTCTTACCTACACCAGGAACATAGTCTTCAAATGAGCGCTGTCCAGCACCGTCCACAAAGAGATCCTGTCCCCAGAGAAGAAATTCAACAGCGTGAAAGCCTGTAGAGATATTCTTTTCTCCATCAAGCTCGTTAAGAGATATGAGAAGTTCAGTATCAATTACTGGGAAATTTACAGTGTCGTTAATAATTCCAGAATTTGGGGCACCCACAACATAGTCAATATAGTTTTCATCTAGAGGCCAAGCATTGATCTGTCCCTCAGGTCCACCATCCATATCAATTGGGCCATTATAGAAGCGGAAAACTTCTGTTTGCCCATAGCTCTCACGAGCATATTTCCATGCAGACTTGGCCACTTCTTGAGTGATGAGACTTGGGTTCGCAATGAGGTTATCAACGGCCGCCTTGAGGGCAACTGTGCGAGTGTAGCTTTCTTTGTATGAGTCATAAACGTGCTTGCTGTAGTTCTTAACTGCAGATTCTTTAGTCACCGCAAATGAAGTAAGTGGAAGTACGGCAATAGCTAGAGCGAGGAGTCGCTTGGTCATCTTCATATGATCTCCTATTCGGTAGTGGGTTGAATAACGAAACAGGTGTTTGATAACACAAACAACACCCATAGGTCTAGGGGGAGCCTACCGTGAAATGGGTCTGTAGGCTGCTGAAATCATATGGATTTTTGAGAAAAAGTGACAAAAATCACGAGGTATCTTTCTACCTCACGAACTAGCGAGCGACTCGGTCGTAGAGAAAGAGGCAGTAGTTTTCGGCCCCCTTCTTACAGCGGTTGAAAGCATCTAACAGAGCTTTCTTATCTGCCGGGTCATCGTACTTAGTAAAAGCTGCACTATAGCAAGACTTGGGATCTTTAGTCGCAAGACAATCGGCGCGGTAAATATCTACAGCGCTCTTGGCATCCCCTCTGCGATCAAAGTGCTCAGCGCTCGCAAGGCACGCCTCTCGACTACCAAGTTTGCACGACTCATGAAAGAGCGAGGCCGAGAGATTAGCTAGGCCATGCTTTTCAAGCAATGTTGCGCCCTGAAGGCACTCGTCCTGGCCTTCACACTGCTGCTCACCTGTGGCCATCGCAATTGCGAGGAGAAGATCATTGTGGCGATCAGAGCGAGACAGAACACTCTTCACCTTTGTAAGTGAGGCTTCATCAATTGGAAGAGACTTTCCTTTTAGATAACCCAAGGCTTGATTCAAGCAATACTCATCATTGGCCCCACGGCACGCCCAGTCCAAGAGCCGTGACTCGCTCAACTCTCCCGTGCCGGCCTGCTGGAGGCTTAAGCAAGAATTAAAATCACCTGCTTCGCACTGATCTTTTAAGGCGCCACTGGCCTGGCCAGAGATAGCAATATTTTCGAGGTCGACGAGCGCGTCTACTCTCTCTTTATTACCTCTAAGCATTTCAATAAACACAAGCTGCTTGCAACTTGAAGCTTCACCCTCGCGGCAGCGCCTCTCATACTCAGAGATATTAATCAGCGAGTAGGTCCAAAAGACAAGTGCGAGAAAGAGAAGTGTGAGCACCACACTCTTGAGATGGCGCGGCCAAGTGCTTCGGGTTCTAGTGACCTGGTGATTGCGAAGTGCCTCTTGATAACTCTGAAAGGATGCGTCCGATTCAAGCATGGAGTGACTTCTTCCAGCCCCTCTCAGGTGCTCCATCACCGCCGATTTCATTTGAGACTCAAAGTCACACTCGTCAATAAAGCGCATCGCCTCTTCCATTAGACCCTCTGGAATTTCACTTTCATACTCAATGAGATCTGAGCGCTTAAATCCCACCACCTTCTCACTTGGGTCGCGCTTTAATCTACCAAAGCGAAGTTGCTTACTAAGACCTCCGCACAAGTGGGTGCCGGCACTATTGTATTCAAAGTAGAGGATTTGCTTCTCGTTAAATATGACGGAAAAATCTGAGTTGGGACCGCGAAACCAAAAGCCATACTCTCCGGGCATTAAATTCAATTTGGACGAGTCGACTTTCTCAATCATTGGGAAATCCTTTGATGGTGCAAAGAATAAGGATACACGAATTTTTATTTTGTCTCTTTTCGCGCCGTTCCTTAACGACTGAGCCTGTAAAAGAGAGAATGGGCCCTCACGGAGACCACTGATGCTACTTTTCTTTGACGACACCTCAGAAGCTTTCTTAAAGCGGGTTAAGGCCATTGCCTTTGAAATTCTCAGAGAGACCTTCGGCGTTCAAACCAGACGCGAGCGCTTTGAATTTGCGGGCATGCTCATTCCCATCGACTTTGTGGTCTTTGAAGGCGAAGCCCAGCTGGGCTTCTTTGACAGCTCCTGTTACCGCTTGGGCATTAACAAAAAACTCATGCTCACGGCCAGCGAGGAAGTCTTGCGAGATGTCATCTCACATGAGCTCGCCCACCTCTTCACACTACTCCACTTCGGCCCTGGCGTCGGAGCGCACGGAGTGGAGTTTAAAAATGTCTGTGAGCGCTATCACCTTTCAAATGAAGTAAGGGCGGCCACTCTTAACTTCCAAAAGGCTATGGATCATGAGGAGGTCATGGGTGAAGGGGCCTCTCTGCAAGCACAGAGGATTATCGCTAAAGTTAAAAAACTTCTAAGTCTCGCCTCAAGTTCAAATCAACATGAGTCTGAAGTGGCAACACTCAAGGCCAATCAATTGCTTAGAGATTACAATCTCTCAAAACTCACCCTTGAGCAGAGAAATGAACCCACCTACCTCAAGCGAGTACTTGAAGCCCCTAAGAGAAATGCCAAGCTTCAGGCGATTTATGAAATTCTCACGACCTTTCATGTGAGCGTGGTCTTTAATCAGGGGCGCGGCAAGTGCGCACTAGAGATTTGTGGGGATAGAACCAATGTGGAACTCGCTGACTACGTAGCGGCATTTCTCGATCAAGAGCTGGAGCGCAGCTGGAAGGAAGCCAAGAGAGCTGATGGCTCTCTCACTGGAGCACTGGCAAAGAATTCTTTCTTTAGAGGGCTCGCTAAAGGCTATCTTCAAAAACACGCCAAGCTTAGCGAGAGTGCGACTTCATCACTTAGCAACGGCCGCTCGGTGATTCTTCTGCGCCAAGACCTAGAGCGCCACAGTGCCAGGGCCTATCCCAGAATTTCAAAGGTGAGTTCGAGACAGACGCGCGAACATCAGAGCTCTCATCAACGTGGAATGAAAGCAGGCTCAAACCTCAGCATTCGCCCTGGACTTAAGAATTCATCCGGCGCCACTAAACTCATTGGAAATTAATATGGGCCCTAAAGAATTAGAATCTCTCTTTAAGAGTATTAATAAGCTCGACGATCACCTAGGACTCTCCCTCTCTGTAACCAATGAAGGCCTTACTGAGTATCGCCTCAAAATACATGGGGGTCTTATGAGCTCTCCCGCCGCTGTTCATGGCGGGGCCATCTCCGCCATGATGGACGCCACACTCGGTATCCAAGTGCTCTGTCATGCAGCTGCTTCAGATCTACTGTGCTCGACAGTTGAATTTAAAATAAACTTTCTCTCAAGCGCGACCCTCGGTGAGACACTGATTGGACGCGCCAAGCTTGAATACACTGGCAAGAGACTAGTGGTTGCAAGTGCTGATATCATTGAAGAAAAGACAAATCGAATTGTGGCCAAAGGTCTTGGTACGTTTAATCTCTATCCCATGAATAAGAGAGAGGACGTCGAGTCTAAGGCACGCGCGGAGAATCCCTCATGGTCGTAAACCTCAAACACGCTCGCATCGCCTGCGCTCTACTCTTTATCGCCGTTGCCCTTGGTGCCTTTGGGGCCCATGGACTTAAAGATAAGATTGCGCCACTAGCGCTTGAAACTTGGAAGACAGGCAACCTCTATCACTTCATTCACGCTGGAGCACTCCTGGTCACCGCCCTCATTCCTCTCAAGGGCCCCTGGGCGCCACGCCTCCTTCTTATAGGAATTGCGATCTTTAGTGGCTGCTGCTATGCCTATGCACTGACAGGAATTAAGGCCTTTGGTATGATCGTTCCCTTGGGAGGGCTCAGTTTCTTGGCGGCTTGGCTCAAATTGGGAATGGACCTTAAATAATTTTATTCGCGCCCCTCTGGTTTTAACATATGGATATTTGAGGGCAGCCCCAATATTTCTTAATTTGAAATCAATAATTTTCTCTTACAACCGATAAGAAATCTATAGGTCGCTTATAATTAGCGAGGGCCAATCTTGTGGCCTAACGGCGCCTCTTATCGAGACTCCGTGGGGGATAAAACATGCTACCGCTCAAGAGTATCATTACTGCTTCAAGTATCACGTTTAAGGCCTTTAACTACGACGTGATGATGTCTAAGAACAAGAGCAATCTCTGGCATTTTTCGGCGGTTAGTCCCGCTGGTGGCAAGAAGTACATTATCTATTGCACCCCAGAGTTTCAGAAAGTCAGAAGACTCATTCAAATTGCCCTAAAGAAGTGCCCCGGCGACAGCAAGCTGGTAGTCATTTCGGGTGATCATTCAAAGACGGATTGGCTCGAGGCCCAGGCAGAGGGATTCGCCCTCATCGATCTCAAGACCCTCAAAGAGTATGGTACGGCGGTAATTGAGGCTAAGCAAAGAGAGGGCATTAATCAAATCCCTCGCGCAGCTTAATGGCGCCTAGAAAATCCTAGACAAATTTCTTATCGGGACCGTGCAGCCACTTGTGCTGCTGACCAATGACTCGAAAGTAAGAGCCATTTTGCTCATTCCACACGATAGCGTTTTCAAAGCGAGAAAGTGGGAACTCTTCTCCTAGGTTATAAGCTGGTGTGAGCACCCAGGGAAAATTCATGTCACACTCTTTAGCTGCGAGCGACTCGCGCGCGCTAAGGGCCGCTCTAAAATCGGCCTCATCTTGAACGACAGACTTCACTTGAAAACGACCTGGATAATGCGCCGTCATCTTTTCGAGGAGAGAGATGCTGCCGCGTACGCCAGTTGAAGGTGTTTTAAAATCAAATGAAATATAGTCGATGATATCAAAGATCTCGTGCACGATGCGCGTGCCGGCCGCTTCGAGATTGACGAAGAAACCCTTGCGCTTGAGAATTTTTGAAAGCTCTAGCACAGCGGGCACGTTCTTAGGGTGAAGCGGATCTCCACCAGTGATTGAGACGCGTCTGATTGATCCTTGAAAACTCTCTTCGTGAACCTGAGCGAGAATTTCTTCCACGCTCATCTCTGGCACACCATCGAAGTCCCAAGTGTCTTTGCTATCGCAATTAGTACAACCAATAGTACATCCTTGAAAGCGCACGAATACCTGAGGTGTTCCTACAAACACGCCCTCACCTTCGGTGGCCCGATAAATACCATTGATCAAAAACTTGCTCACAAAGCTTCCTTCTAGTGCTAGTGAAGTATCGCCTTATAGCACAATCTTATCTGGAGCACAGCCCCCCGCAGCGCTTTTTACGCGTTCTCGGGCCTAATTTTGTGATTTTAAGTGCCTAATACCCCTGCCCATGGTAGTTAGCCCCCATGCATCCAATTAAAAAACTCTACAATCACACGGCAAAACATCAAAAAGACATCCGCCATGGGGTGCTCTTTTCAACCCTCAATAAGATCTTTGACCTCGCCCCGCCCCTGCTCATTGGCCTCTCAGTGGACATTGTGGTCAAGCGCGACGGAGGACTCCTCGCCGAGTGGTCAGGCGTCACTTCGGTCATGGGCCAGCTTGGAATCGTGGCGGTCTTAACACTCCTCATTTGGGGACTCGAGTCGATCTTTGAGTATCTCCTAGGGGTGAAGTGGCGAACTCTCGCTCAGAATATGCAGCACGATCTTCGACTTGAGACCTATACCCACGTGCAAAAACTTGAACTCGCCTACTTTGAAGATCGCTCGACGGGAAATCTCGTCTCGATCATGAATGACGACATCAATCAACTCGAGCGCTTCTTAGATACTGGCGCAAATGACCTCATCCAAGTAGCGACCACCGTTGTTGTCATTGGTGGAATTTTCTTCTACCTCTCTCCGATGGTAGCGGCGCTGAGTTTCCTTCCCATTCCCCTTATTCTCTGGGGCAGTTTCATGTATCAGAGAAAGATTGAGCCGCGCTACGCTGGCGTTCGCAATGAAGTGGGAATTCTCAACGGCATTCTCTCTGGCAATCTCTCAGGCATTGCCACAGTTAAGAGCTACAATGCTGAACAATACGAAATTGGCCGCATTCACGAGCAGAGTATGCGCTACGCTCGCGCCAATGAGTCGGCCATTAAACTCTCTTCAAGCTTTAGCCCACTCATTCGCATGGCCGTACTTATGGGCTTTCTTGCGACCCTACTTCTGGGTGGTCACTTTACAACGACGGGCGCCCTTGAAGTGGGCTCATTTTCCGTCATGGTCTTTATGACTCAAAGACTCCTCTGGCCACTCACGCGCCTAGGCGCAACCTTCGATCAATACCAGCGCGCCATGGCCAGCATTAACCGCATCTTCTCTCTCTTGCACACGCCGATTCAAATTAACGATGGCGATCTTGCAGTGAGTGAGCATACTTTTGAAAAGTCCCTGGCCTTTAAGAACGTCGACTTCGCTTACCAAACAGGCCCCCAGGTTTTAAAGGGAATCAACCTCGAAGTGCCTAAGGGAAAAACTGTTGCTATCGTTGGCGCCACTGGCTCTGGAAAATCAACACTCATCAAACTCTTATTGCGCTTCTATGACACAACAGCTGGAAGCATTGAAGTCGATGGCCATCCTCTGACAGAGATGCGCATGCATGAACTCAGAAGTCTCATTAGCTACGTAGGCCAAGACACCTACCTCTTTCACGGAAGCGTGAAGGAAAATATCGCCTACGGAAGCTTTGGCGCGACTGACGAAGAAGTGATTGCGGCCGCCAAGGCCAGTGAAGCGCACGAATTTATCATGGGTCTTGATAAGGGCTACGACACTATTGTTGGCGAGCGCGGACAGAAACTCTCTGGTGGACAAAGACAGCGCCTCTCACTTGCGCGCGCGATTCTCAAAGACGCACCGATCTTTCTCTTTGACGAGGCCACAAGTGCTGTTGACAACGAAACAGAAGCGGCGATTCAGCGCTCACTCCTTCGCTTAATGAAGACTAAAACTTCCTTTGCCATCGCCCACCGCCTCAGCACGATTGTGGGCGCCGACGTCATCTATGTGATGGACAAGGGAAGAATTGTTGAAGCGGGTACGCACCATGAACTACTCGAGCGCCAAGGTCTCTACGCCAAGCTCTGGAGTGTTCAGTCTGGTCGCAATATGGAAGAGCATGTGTTGTCATGAATGTCTCAGAATGCTTCTCGGACATTCTTGAGAGACTAAAACGTGGCGAGAGACCATTAATTAAACTCGCACCAGAAGAGCTCAATTCTCTTCTCAATTTTTGGCAACAGGCCCAAAGTGAACAGCGCCCCCAAGATGTTCACAAAGTCCTGTGTATCCTCGACAACACACAAACCTTAAGCCCACTCTTTGACGAGCTCATCATTGGCACACTTGAAAATCCAGTGGACGATGAGACGTTAATTTTTACTCTCTCGGTGGCGAGCAAGCACATCATGGCCTACCGCATGCGCGCGGGTGAGCAGATCCCAGGGAAATTTATCGACGCCCTAGGTGTACTGCTCGCGCACAAAAATCCCGAAGTGCTCGAGTGGAGTTTGAGAACAATTGCCGAGCTTGGCCGCGCAGCAAGAAGATTGCGCCCCTTAATTCTGAAGCACCGCCCTGGATTTTCTGCCATTTTCAACACCCATAAACGCCACGCACAGGAAATAGTCGACCACATCCTTTCCACCACTCTCAAAGGTCCATAATACCCGCTGGAATGGCCTGTAAAATCGCGCTATACTAATGCCATGAGTAAGCAAGCCAACGAGTGGTTAGAACAAATTTCAAAGCTTCAAAATGCCGGCGGAAAGTCTCTTCTGCATCTGGATGGGCGCGAGGATATTAGCGTACCGATGCGCGCCGATAAGTCGGTAACTCCTGGAATGTTTAAGCCTGATCCACTTATCCCCGGCGGCTACCTGGCCCACCCCACAACACTCGCCGCACTTAAGAAAGATATTTTCGCTGTGGGTGATGAAGTCTTTAGTGACCTTGAACAACTCATTGACTGCGAGGGTTGTAAAAGAAAAGTCGACATTCAATTCTGGCATTTCTGCCCCCACTGTGAAGCACCGTTTAGACGCTAACTCCTCCCCAACAAACCTTAAACTTTATTAAGAAAAACACTGCATTACTGTCACCTTTTGTAAGAACAAAGTATTTTACGAACGCTGTGGTTCATAAGTATTTTCAAAAAACATTTTTTAACGAGTCACGATTTGTAGAAGCCTGGATTCTACATAAACTTAGGGATGAGTTCTTCGTGATGAGAAAACGGTGTTTCTTCTTCAATATTGATGTTAAGGAGGGGCAGCGAAAAAATGATGTTTTCGGACACCACCACACACACGCAAATAAACAGGAGTCGCGGAAGTATGGGATCGAAGAAAAAGAGCACTGAAGCCGTTACTGAAGAAACAACCCCAGCAGTTAGCACTGCCAAAGCTGCGCGCGAAAATGATTATCTTACAGATGATCAAGTCGACACTCTGAAGAATGTTCTTCTTGCAGAGAAAGAGCGCATCCTCAACAAAGACCATGACCCCCAACGCTATTCACTAGACAAGAACGAACTCGCCGATCCACTCGACGAAGCTAGTATCAACATTCAAGCTTCTCAAGAGCTTCGTTTTAGAAATCGTGAAAGCTTCTACCTCAAAAAAATCAACAAGAGCCTCGCTGGAATCGAGCGCGGTGAATACGGTCTTTGCGAAGACTGTGGTGTTGAAATTGGGTTTGAGCGTCTTATGGCGCGCCCAACAGCTGAACTTTGTATCACTTGCAAAGAAGAAGCGGAGTTTAACGAGAAGAATAACTTCTTTGCTAAGAAGTCTAAGTCTCTCGGCAAAACTCTCCAAGAACTCGCCAACAGATAAATTATCGCGCCTCTCTTGTTTTGCTTGGTCAAGGCAGGAGAGGCGACTATCGCCATCCCTACCCTAACTCAGTACCTGATAAGCAATGAATGATCCCAAGTAAGCCAGTGCGCCCATATAGGTGAACATAAATAGTGGCGTCCTCCATCCACCCGTCTCCTTTTTGAGAATCGCAAGTGTACTTGTGCATTGAAGGGCAAAGACAAAGAAGATCAATACAGACCAGGCCACGGCCAGAGAAAAGGCAGGGGCACCGGTCACGGGGTTCACTTCACTTTTTAATCGCTCCCTAAGACCCGCGGACTCTTCATCCACATCTCCAAGAGCGTAGATCGTCCCAAGTGTTGAGACGAAGAGCTCGCGCGCTCCCATGGCCACAAGTAGACCCACGCCAATCTTCCAGTCCATTCCAATGGGCTTGATTGCGGGCTCAATCGCCCTGCCCATGGTTCCAAGTACCGAGTGTTCAAGTGTGTAGGATGCCTGCTGCTCGGGAGTCAGAGAGGCAAGTGTGCTCTCACTTGGCTTGGGATAGCTAGAAGCAAACCAAATAAGAATGGAGAGCCCCATGATGACTGTCCCGGCCTTCTTCAAAAAGACCACACCCTTTTGATAGGCATTTTTAAAGGCGAGCTTTAAGAGAGGAAGCTGGTAGAGGGGAAGGTCGATAATAAAGTTGCTCGACTCCCCTTTAAAGTAAGTGAGACGAAAAACCTTGGCCATGATCAGAGCAAAGAAGCTGCCTAGAAAGTAGAGAAAGAAAAAACTCAGCGCCTGGGCATTAAAGATTCCAAGTACGGTGGTCTCGGGAACAAAGGTACCAATGAGGAGCACGTAGACGGGAAGTCTTGCACTGCAAGTGATCATCGGAATTGTCATGAGTGTGGCCATGCGCTCTTTGCTATCGGGAATCGTTCTGGTGGCCATAATTCCAGGAATGGAGCATGCAAAGCCCGAGATATAGGGAAGGAAGGCCTTGCCGTTAAGGCCAAAGTGCCCCATGATTCGGTCGGTGACCACTGCCGCGCGGGCGATATAGCCAGACTGCTCCAAGATACTTAGAAGAAAAAAGAGAATCACAATCTGAGGTAGAAAGATGACCACCCCCCCTACTCCGGCAATGATTCCATCGACGAGGAGACTATTGAGTGCACCGGCCGGCAATACTCCCCCTAAGTACTCGCCCAAAGAGCCGATTTGAGAGTCGATGAAGTCCATGAAGGGTGCGGACCAAGTATAAATGGAGTGAAAGATCAGATAGAAGATCGCAAAGAAAACGATTGACCCCCAAAGTGGATGCACCAAGAGTCGATCAAGTCTATGCGTGAGTTCAGATTGTTTAGGATCGACACTTAAGACTTTAGCAATCATCACTCGCGCCTGTTCATGAAGCGAGCGCACGCGCTGCCTAATCTCCTCCTGTCCCAGTTGAACGAGGCGCTCACTTGGAATTTTCAGTGCACTTAAATCGATGGCACCACTACCAAGAGTGAAATCTCCTCTGGGTTCAATTGGCTCGGCATAGAGATGTTCTCGCAGGAATATATCCAGATCTCGCGGAGAATCGTGCTTAGCTGAGGTTGAAATGACACTAAGACCACTTAAAGTCCTCAGCATCTCTCGCTGGGCGAGACCAATTTGCTTTTTATCGTCTTTATTAATGATAAGAACGAGTCGCTCTCCCACAACTTCCTTAAGAGCGAGGGCCAGAGAAAGTGAGGCCTCAAAGCGGTGCAGGTCTAAAACCAAAGCCACCAAGTGATACTCACTCTTAGAGGGGTCTAACCTCAAAATTGTACTGGTCGTGATCGCTTCATCAATGCTGGTGGGAATTAAATTATAAATGCCCGGTAGATCAATGACTCTCACCTTCTGATCAGACTTTGAATTACTTAAAAGTTCAGCCGCCGCACTGTCGACAGTAACGCCAGAGTAATTTGAGACCTTCCTAAATTTACCCGAAAGCAAATTATAAATTGTCGACTTTCCAGAGTTTGGGAAACCAATGAGTAGAATCGATTGCACATTCTATCCTTTGAGAAGCGTGACTTGAATTTGACCGGCTTGAAAACGGCGAAGAGCGAGAAAGGTTCCGCTAGAGTGCTTAAGAGAAATTGGTCCTCTAAAAATCGCTCGACCAGTCACTTCTAAAATATCTCCCGGAAGAATTCCTAGCGAGAGCAACTTTAGCTGGGTGTGCTCATCCGCTTCGATGGAATCGATCTGAACCTGCTGGCCCACTCGGGCCTCTGAGAGTTTTAACTTTTGCATCTGCGCCTCTAAAATCCGTGGAGAACTCCATTTTAGAAAATTTGTTTGATAAAGCAAACAAAAGGATGCTCATTAGGCACAGCTCGTGCCTTGATTTATATCAAGGTTTGAAAGGATACTAGGAGGCTTTTACTTGAATGCTATCGCCAAGCATTTTCTCTAGGGCCACTAACACTTGAGAATCAAACTTACCCACATCTGCTCTCATGGTCTTAAGGGCGTCAAGCGGACTAAAAGCCTCGCGAAAGGGTCTCTTGGTGAGCAGTGCACAGAAAGTGTCGGCCACGGCGACAATGCGAGCGGGAAAGTAGATTTGATTAATCTTGAGATTATTGGGATAGCCGCCCCCATTGGGCTGCTCGTGATGTTGAAGAATTATAGTGAGCACCTCTGGTGGAATTTCAAGGTGGTCGACCTTTCTCTTTCCAAGCTCTGGATGCGCCTTCATTTCCTTCCACTGAGCGGGAGTTAAATCCATGACCATCTCAGGATCGTAATCAAGTAGAGCAATCCCCACATCGTGCAGGAAAGCGCCAAGGCCAATGATCTGCAAGAGTTTTTGATTTTCAATCTCTAGATTTCTCGCCAGTAAAATGGAGAAGATACTCGTCATTACCGAATGCTTTACAGCGTGAGGGTGATGAGAGAGCAAGCTCAGGACGCGAATAAATGACTTTGGATCCTTATTGAGTACATCCACACAACCCTTCACCACGTTGCCACAGTTTGAGAGTTGTTCCTGATCAATTTGCATGGAGGTTGAGAGTTCAATCGCAGTGGCAATCACTAACTCTCTTAGCATATGAGTGAGTTCATCGGGCTTTGCGCTATCTAAGTTTTTAAACATGCGCTCGCTCACCACATCAAGTGCCTTGAGGTAAGTCTTATAGCCTTCGCTATCTACATAAAAATATTTAACTCCCTTTTCTTGATAGCGAAGCACGCGCTCTTCATCGATGATCTCTCCTTTGCGAAAAATCTTCGTGTAGTGGCGCTCACTTCTCTTCACAAAAATATCAAAGGGAATCCCCTTCTTAAATCTGCGAACAAAGAAGAGGTCAATATTGATGAAAGTAGAGTCGATAGTAACAACCATATGTAGTCTTATCGGCTACTTGTAAGGATTTCCTAAACACTTAAAGGGCAAACAAGAGCGCTTCACTCCAGTTTACGCGAAAATGAACGTGGCGCTGGGTGGGCATGGTAAATAGCTGAATTTTTAAGGGGTTTTTAAATGAACCGCGAATCTCTGCCACCACGCCATTTGGGCAGACACTCAGAAAGTGAAGCTTTCCCTTAAGGTTAGCCTCGCTCTCAAGAAAAATTGATGTGGGTCGAATACCCACGACGAGCTGCTCGCCAAACATATTGAGCTTACTCTCTTCAACTTCAAAGCGATCAAATCCTACGTCGAGTATGTTAGTTCCAGCGACTCGCTTGGCGACCATCACATTGAGTGGACCAAAGAAGCGCGCAATTTCTAAGAGCTTTGGGTGATAGACAAAATCTTCGGGCTTACCCACTTGCTTGAGAATGCCGTGATCGAGGTAACCCAGACGATTGCCAACACCGAGGGCTTCTCCCGGGTCGTGAGTAATCCAAAGCGCACTAAATTTAAAAGTTTCTCTAAGTTCTTTGTACTCGCTTATCATCTCTGCTTTTAAGACTGGATCGAGATGGGCCAGGGGCTCATCAAGCAGCAGTAGCTTTGGTCTAGCAATGATTGCATGGGCAAGCATGGCCCTTGTTAACTGGCCTTGAGAGAGTTCTTTGAGCGCACGAGTCTCTTTGTACTGCAGGCCCAAGAGGTCAATCATGGTGTGAATTTCATTGTGAGCAGCTTCTGCAGAGAGATGAGTAAGTTTTTTTTCTAGCAGTTGCTTCAGGTTGCCCTGGAGTTCTTCATCACTAAAGGCGCAGAACACTCCAATGTCGACCGGCATCACTTCGCGCTCAATCACGCCCTTGTGAGGAAGTCGCTCGCCGGTAATTAAGCTCACCAGCGTGCTCTTGCCAGTACCACTGGGACCAAGCAAGACCAGAGTTTCCTCAGAATGAATATCAAAGCTCACTCCACCGAGGGCGGCGATTTTACGCTCTTCAAAAGTAAAGTGGACATTTTTAAAACTAAGAATCTTACTCATGATAACTAAACTCTGATAGCTCCATTACTTCACCAATTGGGTGATAAAAAGATGAGTACTCGACGGTGCGAATCACTGAAACAAGTGCTTCAGAGTTCAAAAGTGAGTCTTTAATCTTCGCTTCCTGGCCGTGAAGTTCCTGAGAGAGAGTCACTTTAAAGGTGCCAGACCCCAGAGCTTTTACCGCAAACTGACCAGCATTGCCTAGCACAGACTCAAGTTCGGCCTGGAGCATAGTTCCCGCGTCCTCACCCTTAGTCAGGACCATCAACTCTCCGTACTTTGCACCGTCACAAAATTTACCTACTAACTGCTGGTCCATGTGACCAAAGGCACTTCTTTGAAGCTCACCGTGTTCACCTAGGTATGACCACAGGCAAATATCACCTCGGTCTGTGCTCATGCTAAAGACCAGACTTAGTCCATGTGAACTACAATGAGCAAAAGTATTGAGCCCTTGGATATTGGCGCCCCTCTCTTGAAGAAGAGATTCCACATGCTCTTGAACTTCTCGTCCATCAAGAACTTTAGACCTCTGATCATTAAAGCTCACCAAGGATACCTGTCCCTGCCCTTCACTTGCGATCCAACAACTTCCCTCCCCAATTGTCTTCACGACTCGCGTTTGCTGGGCCAGAAGGATAGGGCTTAGGAATAACATGACCAAAGTGATCAGTGATTTCATAGTAAATCCATTGTTTAGTTGTAGTATTCCTATCGGATAAATAACGGACTCATTTAATTTAAAGCAAAATATTTTTATCGGTTGCTCGCCTGTCAGGTCAGTGCAGTGCTAAGCTTTTGATATGGTTAGTAGTACTCACAATAGCCGAGCAAAAGAGTTTATTAATATTGTCCTTCGCGCTTTTTATCAGAAGGCAGTGAGCGACTTTCTACTTGGCTACCAATTTCGAAAAATTAAAGAAAAGGCCGAAACGACATTTGAAGACATTTTCTTTCCTGAACTCGAAGCCTTTAGCTCTCACCTCGCGCGCATTGAAGCTTTCTGGCTCATTCAATTGCTGGGTGAGAAAAAGCCAGCGGGCGAACCTCCCTTTGATCTCATCAAGTCACACGCTCCCCTCAATATAAAAGCGGGCGAGCTATCGCGTTGGGTGTTGCTCTTTAAGGAGACGCTTGAATATACCCTTAGAGATGAAATAACTAAGTCACCACAAAGCCAAATTGAACTCACTGAACTCTCCAAAAATTGGCTCGAGAAAGTAGAGATTTTTCAAGATCGCTTGAAGAACTCACTCTTAGGTTCGTTATGAAAATTCAAGAAGTCCGTCCCAACCAAGTTTCAAAAATTGCCAAGCTCTACTACGAGACTGTGCGCCAGATTAATTCAAGAGACTACTCAAGTGAGCAGATAAACGCCTGGGCACCAAGAATTGAAGAAGAGAGCTACTGGCTTTCACGCTGGGATAATTGTCTCGTTCTAGTGGCCCAAGAATCAGAACAAATACTTGGCTTTGTCGAATTCAGGCCTCATGGCGAAGTCGACTGCTTCTATGTCTCACACCTTGCCCAGAGAATGGGAGTGGGCAAAGCAATGATTGCGCGAGTGATCCTTGAAGCTCAAAATCTCAAATTAAAAGAGATCTGGGCCGATGTGAGTGTGAGTGCAAAACCGTTTTTTGAAAGTATGGGTTTTAAAGTGGAGCGCGAGCAAATCAGAAGTTATCGCTCACAAGAATTTCAACAATATTTTATGAAACGCCTGATAGATTAATTTTCGGGGCCCGACTCCGCCTTTGTGGGAGCGCGAGCATTGAGTCGCTCTTTTAGAAATGTCTCAACCGAGGGCTCGTTGGTTACATCATCAAAGAGCCAATCTCGTGAGTAGAATTGTCCTAGCTCACGCGCACTAAACCAAGCATCTTCTTCAGACATAAATTGCACGGCAATAAATTTCACGAGTCCCAGTTGATAGATACGCCCACTGCCTGGAACGCATCTCTTGCCGTAGCCCACACACTGAGAAATGGGCGTGTTCTCCTCGGTCATTTTCACTTCGCTCGCCCCGCCGGGTGACTTAGTCACGATTTCATTAAGTTCAAGCGGCTGCCACTTGGGCGCTTCTTTAGAACAAGAAACTGTGATCAAGGCGATGGCAATTAAAGTGAGTAAATTCATCATTAACGGCGTCCAGTTTTTTTCTTCGTCTTCTTCTTAAGATGCGCTGGCTTTCTCTTAGTCACGACCTTCTTGCGCGAGTTGAAGAATTTTTCCTTCTTCTCCTCCTTCCTAGTCAAAGACTTCTTTGTCGCTTTCTTTGCGCTAGAAGTAGAAGAACTCGCTGTGGTTTTGGTGGTCTTCTTTTCAGGCTTCTTAGTACTAGCTCGAAGTGGTTTAAGTTTGAGAAGAGACTGATTTTTAATCGCATCATTAATTGAAGCAACTAACTTCTCATCGCGCGAACCAATCAAGTTAAAGACATAGCCCACATCATCATGTCTTCCCACACGACCACAGCGGTGAATGTAGTAGACAGAATCTTTTGGAAGGTCAAAGTTTAAGACCCAATTGAGCCCCATAACATCGAGACCCCTGGCCGCAATATCGCTGGCGAGCAAGATAGCATTCTTAGTTTTAAAGGCATCAATTACTTTCTTGCGATCTTTTGGTCCCATTTCTCCGTGAAGAAGAAAGATTTTCTTGTCGGGAAAACGCTCGATGATTTTCTGAGACTTCTCGATGACATCTTGCTTGCGATTAAAGAACACGATGCCCTTTCCGCCACCGCGCTTGACGATAAATTCCTCAAGAGCGAGGTCTTTCTCACGGCCACTGACATAGAAATTATATGTTTCAATCGTCTTTTGAACCTGGTGGCCACCTTCAAATTGAAATTCTTGGAAGTTTAGGTCCCCAAAGAGCTCGTGGCGATAGAATGTGAAATCTGGCGGCATAGTCGCACTAAAGAGCGATACTGGGTGCTCTTCACCTTGAGTGGCCTCAAGCCAAGCCTTCCAAACCGGAGTGAGCTCTTTGATAAAGTGGGCATCGAGGAGTTGATCGGCTTCATCAAGGACAAAGCGTGTACACATACTAAGATCGAGCTCTCTCTTTCTTAGTGCGGCCAGCGCCTTGCCGGGCGTGGTAACTACAATATCGATCACTTCGCGCTTTAAGGAGCGATCGGCCACAAGTGCGCGCACGCGACATTTAGCGTGGTGAGTGACAAGCTTTAATACTGAACTCACTTGTCTTACAAGTTCTTTGGTCGGGCAAAAGATGATGGCGCGTGGAGCGCTCTCTGGAATCTTCTGATCTTTAGACTCAGCTTCAAGTTTTTTTATCGACTCAATGAGAGGAAGTGCGTAGGCAAGTGTTTTACCAGAGCCAGTTTGGGCCAAAACGTTGAGGGACTGTCCTGAAATGCTAGGTTCCCACACTTTTTCTTGAACTGGACTTGGCGCCTTAAAGCCCTGCTCCAGGATAAAAGAGTTCAATTGCTCAGAGAGAAAGTTCCAATTTGATTTTTTCATAGGCTCAATATGCCACGAAGCACAGTAAGAGTAAATTCAAAGAGTTGCCATAAGCTAAAATGCGACCGAAAATAGATACTTAAAGAAATGTAAACCTTAATAAGAGCAAAGCTAAGAATGGCGCTATTTGGCAAATCCGAACCAAAGACAGCTGAGTCGCAAGGCGAGGTCAATACCTCCTATATCCTAAGCTTTGATATCGAGGGCGACGACCCTTTTGAAATCGACGTTGAGGGCAAAATTGTGGTGGGCTCAGGTCCCAAGTGCTCCTTGGTCATTGAAGACTTCGATCTCTCCCCTAGGCATTTCATCTTTTCCCAGCAAGAAGATATCCTCACCCTCAACTACACGGGCCCCGATGCTCAAAGTAAGATTGGAAAGCAAAAGCTCGCCACTAATAAGATGTACATCCTTGAAGACGGCGATCAAATCACATGCGAGGGCATCACAATCGAAGTGACGAAAGTTACTACCGCCCTTGAGTCTCTCACAGACGAGAGTGACGAAGATGAGGATGAGTTCGCCGAAGACACCATGATCTCATCTAACCAGTCGGCCCTCGAAGAGCTTGAAAAAGAAGAGCCCCCACCAGATGACTTTGATGAAGTCACTGTGGCCAGACTTATTATTGCCCAAACAGATGAAACTCAAAGACCTACTAAAGAAGAGCTGAAAGCTCCCCCCAAGCAAGCACCTGCTCCAAAGCCAAAGGAATCTGCTCCTAAACCCGCAGCTTCTGCACCAATACCAGAACAGAGAAAGCAAGCCAGAGAAAAGGTTGAAGATATCGACTTTGGTGAGGATGATCGGCCCAAACGCTCAACGGGCCACCGAGCAATTAGGCCAGGGGCCAGAGCTCCCAAATTAGGCCCCGTTAGAAGAGGACGAGTAAAGGACTTTAATCCTCCTGGTTTCGTCGGAAGATTATTTTCCCTACTCTTTTCAGGCTCCATTGTGTACATGGGCTATCAAAGTGCTCCCCCTGCAGAGGTTGCTACCTACCAAGCGCAGGTCATAGAGCTCGTCTCACCCCTCATCGAAAAGCTCAGTCCCCTCATTACCCACGAGGCAATCACTCCTTTACTCGATAAAGAACTCATTGGCCTTGTCGCTTTCTTTGCAGTGATCTGGCTTGGCTTTGAAGTGTTGCAGGCAGTGGTTTTTGGTGGGCCACTTGGCCTTTTAATCCAAGGCTTTCGCGATCAGGGCGGCTTTGTAGGAAAGCGTCTGAAGTCACTCCTAAGAATTCCCCTCGTTGCCTTGTGCGCAGCTCTTCCAATCTTCTTTCTGCCTGTGCTTTGGGGATCGAGACCACTAAGTGATGTGCTCACAGGAACAAAGTGGATGGCGCCACCCACCTGGCGCCACGCTCTTGGTAAGTTTGTCCTCATTCCCCTGGTCATCGCCGGGGCACTGCTCTCAACTGATCTCATAAAATTAAGTAGTGAAGGAGCCTGGCCTACCCCACAATTCACAAATCCAAAAAGAGAAGCCCAAGGCTTTGAGCGTGTGTATTCGGCCTGGAGTGCATGGAGAATTCTTCCCAAGGATGACCTGAGTGGCTGGAGAATGAAGAGCGACAAAGTAAGTGCTCCCCTCGTGCTTGAAAGTAAGCAAATTGGAGCGCTTTTGAGCTTTTGGCAACTGCATCTCGCTAATAACCCAAGTCTTCGCCTGCGCTACCCAGAACTTGCGGGCTTTCTTGAAAAGCCCACCAATAGCCCCGGTGAGACCGAGCTCTCTCAAGCAATCGAAGTCTTAAGTGCGACGCTGCAGCTCTCTCTTGAAAGCTTAAAAGACGCGGCTTTAATCTTTGGCCCTTTTATTAAGGCCCCGCTGGCGGCCAGGGCCGAGCTTAGCAACGCCTTGACTGGACTCAAGCGCGAGTCCCTGTGGCTGAGATCCTATAAAAATAAAATCTACCTAGTCGCAGAGTCCTCACAGGAGGAGCGCTTTCAAGTAAGCATGATTCCACTGCTCTCTAAGGACGGTGATGCGATCATCTTAACAGGCCCAGCGGCGCTTAGAGATGATGCTACAAATATCATTGATGCTCTCTTTAAAAATCAAATTCCAGAGGGTTGGAATGGTGGGCGCGCCAGTGAGGCGCAGAACTTTGCGCGGCTGTGGCCAGACACTATTGCCTTTGAAAGTTGGAGTGAAGATCAAGTCGCACAGACTTCAAACCTCTTGCGCTCCCTTGGAGGCGAAGCCCTTGGTGGAGATAGCTATCCCTTTACCCGTGAATTGCTGCCATTTATGAAGGCCCTCCAAAAAGAAACCCAATCAAAAATACCCACTTTCAGTCAGTTTCTTGACAAGGCCATCCAAGCAGTGGAACAAAGGGACCCATCTTTCTTTATTGGTGAACTCTAGCAATTTGGAACCTCATGGCCATTCAAGACGAAGTCAAAAAACATTTCTCGTTTCGCGTAGTACACGTAGATAAGCACACCGGCGCACGCGCTGGTGAAATCATCACCCCCCACGGTGTGATTCCAACTCCGGTATTTATGCCAGTGGGAACCCATGGGGCAGTAAAGGCCCTGCAGCCACTTATCCTGCAAAATATGGATGTGAAAATCATCCTCTCAAATACCTATCACTTGCACCTCTCTCCTACTTCAGAGCTTATTAAAAAGGCCGGTGGGCTACACAAGTTCATGGGTTGGGATAGACCAATTCTCACCGACTCTGGTGGCTTTCAAGTGTTCTCGCTACAAAAGAAGTCTATTAAGGAAGAGGGAGCAGAGTTTCTCGATCACAAGGGCAAGAAGATTCTTCTCTCCCCTGAGACTTCAATTAATATTCAGCAAAACCTTGGCTCCGATATCATGATGGCCTTTGATGAGTGTATTCCCTATCCGGCCACGCGCCAGTACACAAAAGACTCAATGGACCGCACTCACCGCTGGCTAGATCGCTGTGTGAACACTTGGACCAACCCAGAGCAAGCGCTCTTTGGAATTATCCAAGGCTCTACTTATGATGACTACCGCAGAGAGTGTCTCGAAGAAGTAGTCGCGAGAGACCTCCCAGGATACGCCATTGGTGGAGTATCAGTAGGAGAGGGCCCTGAACTAATGGAGCAGATTGTGAGCTACACTGCTCCGCTTATGCCTAAGGATAAGCCTCGCTACGTCATGGGTGTTGGCAACCCGGAAGATCTTTTGATGATTTGGGAATATGGCGTTGATATGAGTGACTGTATCATCCCCACAAAATTCGCTCGCGGTGGAACTCTCTTTACTAATCGTGGCAAGATTCGCATTAAGCACAGAAACTATCGCCGCGACTTTTTCCCAATTGAGCCCAATCTCGACAATTACTCTAACAAAACTTTTACCAGGGCCTATATCAAGCATCTCTTTGACTCTAACGAGATTTTGGGTCAAATTCTGGCGACAGAGCACAATATTGCCTTCTATAAGTCACTTGCTGAGCGTGCTCGCGAGGCCATCTTACAAGATCGCTTCCGCGAGTTTAAAAAAGAATTTCTAGATAATTATAAGCGCGATGATGGAAATAGTGACGAGGGTTAGCCCCTCGTCACCAATTTACTAGAGTTTATTACATTGAGTAAGTGGGAGGTCGTGAGAAAAGGCTAAACACTGTTTTCTCGCCTTCTCACAAGCTCTCGCCAGCACTCCTGATCCTTGAACTCCTGAAGCACTCGCACGAAACTTGCGAATATCCTTACCCCAAACCGTTTCAAGTACATAACCGCATTCGCGAGTGACTTGAACTGGGCGCTGGCGCTCCATTATAACGTTCACTAAAACTTTCTTTACCTTTATATTACCGCGCATTTCAATTTGCCACACACCATTGTCTCTATTCGGTGCTTCAAAGGGAATGCGATGAAAATTTCCTGCCGAATTGTAATCAAAACGATTGCCATCAATCTGTTCGATTCGTGAATCATAGCGGCCCACAAGAAGTCGCGCCTGAGCATTTCCGGCCCGTGACTTTGCCACCAGCACGACCCGCTCTAGGTCCGCGCGATCTAGGTTAAGTCTCGGATAAGCTCTACTTAGTTCTTGCTTTAACTTTAGAGTTGTTTGTCCGCTAAACTCTCGTCCATTATAATCGATTTCAAGTTGTCTCATCTGAGCAGAAACGGAAACACTAGTTAATAGTAATAAACCTGCAAACAATCTTTTTGACCATGAATTAAGCATAACGTTCTCCTTTTCTATGCTGTTGTAAGAACTTTTTCGCAGGCACAGCGCTCACTGGATAGAGACAAAAAGGCACCACCCATAGATTTTGAGTGAAAATCGCTATTATTTTAAAAGATGTAAGTTTTTTTTCAAAGAAAGGGTCAAGATGACCCTCGCATAGGACGCGAGGGTCTTTAGTAAATTAAGATTCTAAAGCGAGTGAAAGAATCTGCGTCAATTTTTCAAGATCAGCGTAGCTAATATTGTGAAAGAGCGAGATTCTAAATTGGTTACGGCCTAGCTTTCTATAGCCATCGATTCCGTAGACAAGCTTTAATTTCTCTAAGCGATTGATGAGGTCATCAACTGGGAGTTTCTCATCCACATCAATCGTGGCCACTGCATTTGAGCGGTACTTAGCTTCTTGAATGTAGGGCGAGAGATAAGGCTTAGACTCGGCCCAGTTATAGAGCAAGTCTGCTTTTTTCTGTGCAAGCTCTTGAACCTTAGCGTACCCAAGCTCATTCATCTTCTTCACTTGCTCATTGAGAAAGAACATTGTTGAAATTGCAGGAGTGTTATAAGTCTGATTCTTATCGCTATTTTCAAGACAATACTTCCAGCTCATGATCTCAGGAATATAGCGCGACTTATCAGCATCAATTTTAAGCGCGCGCTCACGAGCTTTTGGCGACATGACACAAACAAAGAATCCACCTTCAGAGGCGAAGACTTTTTGAGGCGAGAAAAAGAACATATCAGTTTTGGCCACATCGATTGGACACTGACCAGCACCTGAAGTGGCGTCAATGGCGAGGATCGTTTTATCGTCAACTGTAGGAATAGAGTCTAACTGAACACCTGTACTCGTCTCATTGAGAGTCGCACAGATCATGTCCGCACCATCAACCATAGTCGGCGTGATACCTTTTCCGTAGTCTACGTTTTTTTGAGAGGCTTCAATCCAAGGAATATTCTTATGTGACTTGTACCACTTTTCTGAAAACTCACCACAAGTAAAGTGGGCCGAGTGTTTCTCAACAACACCAAGGCCAATCATATCAAAGAGAAAAGTTGCTCCGCCGTTTCCGACAGCGATAGTGTAGTCGCTAGGAATATTAAAGTATGTGCGAAGGCCCTCTTGAATTTCTTTAACCAAGTTTTTAATCGGCGACTTTCTGTGACTTGTTCCTAAGAGGTGAACTCCGGTGGCGGCGAGACTGTGGACAAACTCCACGGGCACAAGCGAAGGACCGCTGCCAAAGCGCGGATCAGAAGGTTTGAGATTATCTGGTACTTGAAAATTTTCAAAACTCATAGGAGTCCCCTTATCAATTGAGAGAAAAGCTTGAATAAATCACTATGGGCGTTATTCTCGCAAAAAATTACGCGCTTGTCTCTGTAATGAGTTACCATAAAACAAAATTCTAAAGATTGGGGAAAGCTGCAAATGCGCCGTTTCATGATCATTTTTGTCATTCTTTTATCGACTCAACTCAGCGCTTCTGAAAGACGTGTGAGCAGCCCCTTAAAAGATGTGAGCTTCGGGCTCGGGAATTTCAGCGAATTCATTGGCCGCGTTCAAACAGATGATCAAGGTAGTCACAACTCGCTTGAGTTTAATCCCGCCCTCGCCCTAGAGGCGCGCCTCGACCTGAGTCCCTCTTGGTCGCTCATTCCCGAATTTGGCATCACTCTGCCCAAGTCAGATGAAGAGGACCAAATCACCCAATTCACCTACTGGCTCACCGGCTCACTTGGCTACAGTATTGGCGACTATATTATCCAAGCGGGCCTGGGGCTTCACTTTACGAGGATTTCTGCCAGCGGTGGCAGTCTCACTCTCAATAATGGCGCCAGCACTGAGAGCTTTCCACTTCCCAACGGCTCGGCAACCACAAGTAACTTAACCACTCACTTAGGACTTCGCTACTACTTCTTGCCCGATTGGTCGGCCAAAACTCAAGTTCACTTCTACAACCCAGAAGACAGCACTGAGCGCGCCGTGAGTTTAATACTCATGGTGAACTATCACCTCGGTGATTTTCTTGCGAGGATGAATTAATGAAACACAAGATTGCCCTACTCACTCTCTCACTCCTGTGCACTAATGCCTACGCTGCCTTTACGCTCTCCACTTCAAATGGAGCGGCTTTTTCAAAAGAAAGCGCCAGCGAATTGAAAGTAAATGTGGAAGATGGTGGTGGAACTTGCAACTTGGGTCTCACCCCCAACGAATTGTTAGATATGGCCGTAGTTGCTGCCGAGCGCTTTTGGAACCGCGCCCCTACTTCCAACCTTAAAATTGTTCGCGGAGAAGTAGTCGACGTCTCTGGCTTTGAGTCCGATGATCTCTGCTCACCCGACTCGCCCTGCACCCCCACTGCAACTTTTCAACACACCCACGGTCTACTGCTTGGGTGCAATGAGAACGTTTCAAACTTTACTAACACAGCGATCCTGGGTCTCTCTGTTCCCACAGTACTAAGCGGAAAGACAATTCAAAGCGCGAGTGTGCTCTTTAATGGAAGGGCCGGTTCGCGCTTTCTGACACTCACTTATGATGAGCAGGTGGCGACGATTGCCCACGAAGTGGGACACGCCCTAGGACTTGGGCATGCCACAAGTAATGACTCTCTGATGTATTACCAAACAGTCCCAACCCGAAATGATCTTGGGGCCGACGACATAAGAGGCATCAGCTACCTCTACCCCAAAACCCAGGTGGTCGATCTCAACTGTGGCTCTCTGGCCTACTTGCCTGGTAGCGACGGCAAACCCCCTAAGGGCGGACTTGCCATTCTCTTGGCCCTGGTGATGTTAGTCTCAATCTACAAGCGCTCGAGACACTCGGCCTGATACTTCTCTAGCCACTCAAGCTCATCTTTAGCTAAAAGCTCGCGCATAATGAGATTCTCTTCAAAGGGAACCCAAATCAGATTCTTAAAGCGCAGAAATCCCTTATAAGTCGGGTGCTCTTCGACAATGACAACGTTTTCAAGTCGAATTCCTCCCTCACCCGGAAGGTACACACCTGGTTCGATACTGCCCACGACTCCAGGAAGTAGAGGAATCTGAGAAGTAGGAGAAATGCGATAACCCGCCTCGTGAACATTCACCCCGATGCCGTGACCAGTGCCATGAGCAAAGTCGAGTCCCACCGCCCTGAGGTCGGTGCGCGCCAGTGCATCGATCTGCGCCCCCCAAGTTCCAAGAGGAAAGACCGCCTTCATGGCCTTGATAAAACCTTTGAGCACTCGCGTATAGAGCTCGCGCTGCTTAGCACTTGGCGTGTCGCCAATTAAGAAAGTTCGCGTGCAGTCTGTTGCAAAACCACCTTTAAAAAATGCTCCTGAATCCAGTAGTGCTAAGTCTCCAGCGACGGCCATGGTCTTAGCATCTGGAGTGCTATAGTGGATGATGCTCCCATGAGGTCCAAAGCCCGAGATGGTTTTAAATGAGTGTCCCTTCATTCCAAAAGACTGATAGCTACTCGTGACGTATTGGTTAAACTCAAGCTCAGAAACTTCGCGCACGGCCGACTCTTTTTTAAGCCACTTTATCGCCTTATCAATGGCCCTAGAAGCAAGGAGATAGGACTCCTCGAACCACTGCACTTCAACGGGAGTCTTAATGGCCGCAATTCCTCGTATAAAGCTCTCGGTAAATTGTAGACGATCAAGAGTGAAGCTCTTTTCAAGCATTAAGTACTGCTCATAATTAGTCTCACTGGCCGAGACGTACACTTTGAGTTCATTTCTAGATTTTAAGAAGTCATAGAAATCGGCCTTCGCGTGAATAGTGATTCCCTCTCGCTTGGGATAGCTAACTTCATCAGGCAAAAAGATATGAGCTTCATTCTTAGTCACATACCCGACTCCACGAAAACTCGCGGAATAAGGATAATCATAGCCTCTCGCCTCAAAAATCCATGCCAGAGAATCGAGTGCGTTAATAAATACCGCCTCTTCCTCTTTTAATTTCTCTTGAACGCGAAGAAGTGGAGACTCCTCTCGAGGGTAACTCAGAACTTCTACTGCCACTGATTTCTGATGGCCGGCAAGGCCGAGCAGTTCTTCGAGCGCTTCTCCAGGCCATGAGATGACCTCGAGAAAGCGCTTCATCGACTGAACGGTTTCAACAGAGGTCCTATGGGCCACGACTGCAATCTGAGCAAGTTTAAGAGACTTAATCTTTTCTTCAAGTGCCCTAGCAAGCGACATTCCATAGGGAACTTTCTCAACAGTAATTCCAGTTGCGGCTTCGAGATCGGCTTGTTCGTGATAGCGCCCGTCTACGAAGAGATAAACTTCGCCGTTGTCAGTGACGAGAACCTCGGCTACCGAGCCAGTAAAGCCAGTGAGCAAGAGCCTAAGACTTTCACTCGTGGGAACGTACTCACTCAAATGAGCATCAAAACTAGAGAGGTAGAGTGCGGGAATTTGGTATTTTTTTAATTCAGATGTAAGTTGTGCAATCATCGAAATAATCCTTAGCTGTCCTTAAACGTATCCGTGAAGATTTTTTTAAAGCAATCTCCACGATCTCCATAATTTTTAAATTGATCAAAGCTTGGAGCGGCCGGCGAAAAGAGTATTGTTCCTTTAGAAAAATTCTCTTTTAAATAATTCGCTGCCTGCTCAAGTGTATCCGCGCGTACAAAATTAACCTCTCTGCCCTGGCACTCACTCTCGTGCAGCGAAGCTGTCTCTCCAATTAAAATCAGAGTTTCAACGTGAGACGTGAGATAGCTAAGATGTGGAGTCACCTCGTCACCACGTCCGCGCTTTTGCCCACCTATAATTAGTGCCACTGGCTTAGTAGAATTCTCCATCGCCTTCACAGCGACCCTGGTCGACTCCCAATTTGTGCTCTTTGAATCATTGTAGGCAAGGATATGATCTGAGAGAACCACGGCTTCAATGCGATGAGAGACACCTTTAAATGCATAGAGTGTCGACTTCATCTGGGACAGGCGATAATTAAATTCAGTATGGCGCTGATAGAAAGCGCGCATCATGGTGAGTGCAAAAGCGATATTAAAAAGATTGTGTTCACCAGGAACTAGAATCCGACTAGGGTCCACTTCAAATTCACAAAGTAGAGATTCTAACTCTTTGCGCCCTGAGGGAATGGTCCCCTTTAAGTGACTAGGAAGAAAATCGTTCTCTCTTGGGGCCACAAAAGTATCATCGGCACTTAGATGGCGAGCAATCTCAAGCTTAGCTCTCGTGTAACTCGCAAGATCACTATATCTCTCACCATGACTAAAAGTGATATTGAGAATGCCACAAACCTCGGGATGAAGTGTGGGAGTAGACTCGAGTTGAAAAGAGGAGAGCTCCAAAAGGGCAAGGTCGTAGTTTTCACCAGCAGTGATCGCTTCGCAAAAAGGGATCCCAATATTACCCCCAACAAATACCTTGAGCCCTTGATTCTTTAGAATTTCACCTAAGAGAGTAACCGTCGTGGTTTTACCATTAGTTCCAGTGAGGGCCATAATGGGAGCGCTCCAAAACCAGCTCGCAAGTTCCACCTCACAAATAATCTGTACGCCGGCCTTAAGGGCGGCAGCTAAAAGTGGGTGTTCTCTAGCAATGCCAGGACTTAAAATGATTAAATCCATCTCAGCAAAAGGAGCGTGCTCTTCACTAAAACAATGAGTGCGAGCAAGTCCCGTGCTCTCAAGCCAGGTATCGACTGCGCCTGAATTGGCCGCGAATACTTCACAAGGGTGCTCACTCAGAAGTTTTAAGGCCGACAGGCCAGAGCGCCCAAGCCCGTAGACGAGTACCTTCTTATTTTGCAGGCTTTTTTTACTTGCCACCCCTGTGTCCCTTTGTTCATACTGGCCGCGTTATGTCTGACCTATCCAATGCCCAACATTTTAGCGCCATTCGCGAGGCTTTGGCCCCCTATGAAAGCATATGGAATCACGAAGTCTTATATTTAAATTGGAATTTATCACCTACATATCCGGCCGAATGGATCGATTCCCTACTTTCTCTCAGCGATGAGGAGGCCTTCCTTCTTGACACAGGTAGACATATCCCTAGCCTGCACCCCGATATACTAGAACTTCTTGAGGGCTTTAAGGGCCTCACTCGCCTTCCCCGGGCGAGTGCGGATGAGGTCGAATTCGACAAAAAGTCCTTTGTTTTTATCAAAGAAAAGAAAGTACATGAAATTCTCCAGATCCTCCCACTCATGCGTGAGCTCAAAAAAGCTCGGGGCGACTTTAAGCTTATCGACATTGGCGGTGGTGTTGGCCATTTGGCCCGGGCCCTGGCCTTTGAAGCGGGAATTAATGTCACAACTATCGACGCAAGTGAGCAGTTTCAAACCCAAGGAAAAACACGACTCTCGCGCCTAAGAGCGCCCACGGGTGCTGGCTCAATCAATTACTTCCAAGCCTATATTGAAAAAGGAGACGAGAACTCTGAACTCAATCATCTCTTTGGCTCTCACCAATTTAGCTTAGGGCTTCACACTTGCGGAAATTTAGCGCTCTCTCATATTGAGAAGTATATCGCTGCCAACCAGCAGGGAATGCTCAACTTTGGCTGCTGCTACAACAAACTTGATCCCCTTGCCGATGTACACCTGAGCAAGCTTGCTCGGGAAAACCCACTCCCCTTTAATATCTACGCCCTCTCACTAGCAACCAGGGGCTATGCCAAGCTCACACAAAAAGATTATCTTTTAAAAAAGAGAGTTAAACTCTTTCGCTATGGGCTTCACTTTCTCCTTGAGAGCGAATTTGGACTTCAGACGCCCTTTCCTGTTGGTGAATGCAACACAAGAATTTACTGGGGAGATTTTCATACCTACGCCATAGAAAAACTTCAGGAGCACGGCTTTAGAAATCATCTAAGTTCTGGTTCGATAGATTCTTTTCTAGAGAGAAGAGAAATTAGAGATCAGATTGATAAGATGATTGCCTGCGACCTGATCCGTTGGCAATTTGGAAGACCTATAGAATACTACCTTCTGCTTGATCGCGCTCTCAAACTTGAAGAGAGTGGTAGGAGCGCGAGCCTCAAAGAATTCTTTGATGAAACGATTTCCCCAAGAAATATTGGTCTCATCTCTTTGTCGTAAGAAAAGCTTTTCGCTTAGATGTTGGAACAAGGAAAGCTCGATAGACCCGAGTGCTCGATAGAAAATCAATTCCAAACTTCCCTTCAATACCCTTTGAGCTCCAGACCAAATCCCCTTTTGGTGAGAAGAGCTCCACTTGGCAATCGCTTCCAGCGGCTACTGATAAACAAAAGCTAGTAAAAAGGTAGTCTTCAATCAGCTGACCACTGCCCATAATACTCACGGATAAGTCGCGTCCATGAAGCCAACTCTTGTAAACTTTCTGTCTATCACTTAGCGAGACGATACTCACATCAGAAGTAAACTTTGATTTTGTGACATGCACTAACTCCCTTTCTCGACCGGGAGACTTCAAAATAACATTCCTAAAAATGAGAACCCTCTCAGCATCAAGAAATTGAGGAGTATGAAAGTAGCCACCTTCACCTTGCTTATAAAAATTAATCCTTTCTAAAACCTTTAACTCTCGACTATCAAAGATCGCGAGATGATTAAGATTTGCAAAGCTTAAGACAAAGTAGCGCGAGGGTTCGCTATACTCTGGAAAATTTAGAGTTGTCTCTTCAAGAAGTTGAATATTATTAATAAGTATTTTAAGTCTTCTCGTCTCTGGTCCAATCCTAACTTCATTATTGACATGATTTGAAGCTAACAAACTAGCATACGGACTCTCTTGCAGTTCAGCATAGAGATTGGCGCTACTCCAACTTAGGGTGAGCTCTCCCTGGCGATTAAATCTCTTAAAGACAGAGTAGCCCTCGCGCTCTCCACTCACTTCAGATATTTCATAATCAAGGGCGTAGTATTGTTTAGACTTTGAATCGATGAATATATCGTGATTGATCTGGCTTGCCTGGTGACACCAGATCACTTCCTGATTTGAGTCGAGTAGACAAACACTCTCATCACTACCTGCAAGAACTTCGCTACGCACAGAATCGTACTTACAAAATATCCCTGGATAAGTGGCCAGAACGGTTAGATTGGCATCGATGAGTCGACAGTCTGCCTCGATGAGAAACTCACCTTTAATAAATCTCTCTGTGAGAGTTTCTCCACTAAAAAAGAAACAAATGGCGATGGCAAGCGCAGTAGCAAGCACAGATGATTTCAAAAGAAATTTTCTCATATTGAGATTTTACACGAAGAAGATGGCCCACTCTAGGGAGTGGGCCAAAAAAGATTATCTCAAAAAGAGCATATCAAAATACTTTGGTAGACCCCAACGGTTATTGGGAATCAAATCTTCAAGGGCATTACACGACTCGGCCACAGAAACAGAGTACGGCAGAAGTGTATTGGCAATGGCATCAGAGCGCGCTTCATCCCCTTCTGGAAGGGCTTTCAATGCGTTTTCAAGATTGTGTGCTTCTTGATAGAGCTTCTCGGCCGCAAAGTTGAGTTTCTTATAGATTTCAACTTCAACTTTACTCTCGAGGTGAATGTCTTTTTGGCGAGAAATAATCGAGCCAAGTTCACCTTTATAATCAAAAGTGGCCGGAAGAACGTTCTGATAAACCATATTGAGAAGAGTCGAAAATTCGATTTCTCTAAGCATATTGTAGCGCTCAAGAAGAACATTGTGTCTGGTCTCAAGCTCAGATTGTTTAAAGATGCCACGAGTGGTGAGGAAAGAAGTCGCCTTCTCATCTTTAAGTACAGCAAGTGCCTCAGGAGTTGTTCTTAGGTTGAGAAGTCCGCGCTTAGCGGCTTCTTCTACCCACTCTTCACTATAGCCATCGCCATTAAAGACAATTTTATTGTAACAGTGCTTAGTCCACTTACTGATGACTTCACCAAGAGCGTGATCAACGCTCTTGCCTTCAGCAATCAGGGCCTCAATCATTTTATTAGACTCTTCAAGAACATCCACTAGGGCAGCGTTCAAGATTGTCTGAGGAAAGCCTACAGCAGCAGCACCACCAACAGCGCGAAACTCAAACTTATTGCCAGTAAAAGCAAAGGGAGAAGTTCTGTTTCTGTCAGTGTTATCGCGTAGAAGGTTGGCCAGCTGGTGAGCACCTAGATCGAAGTTCTTATTCTCTTCAGGCGTAAAAGTCTTGCCATCATTAATAGAGCTAAAGATTCTTCCTAGTGTATCACCGAGGTAGACAGAGATGATTGATGGAGGAGCTTCGTTGGCACCTAGGCGGTGATCGTTACCGGCACTCGCAATACCCATGCGAAGAGCGCCTTGGTGGCGATAAACGGCTTCAAAAGTCATGGCGACCATAGCGAGGAAGCGAAGATTTGAGTGAGGAGTGTCCCCTGGCTCAAAGAGGTTTATACCCGTATCAGAAGACATGGACCAGTTCATGTGCTTACCTGAACCGTTGATACCGGCAAATGGCTTCTCGTGCAGAATCGCTACGAAGTCATGCTTTTCGGCCACGCGCTTAATTGTCGCCATAAGAAGTTGGTTGTGGTCGGCAGCGACGTTTCCATCTTCAAAGATAGGAGCGAGTTCAAACTGGCCAGGGGCCACTTCGTTGTGACGAGTTTTAGCAGGGATGCCAAGTCTATGAAGCTCGATATCGAGTTCTTGCATAAAGCCAAGTACGCGCTCAGGAATTAAACCGAAGTAGTGATCAGAAAGCTGTTGGTTTCTCGCAGAGAGTGAACCAAACATAGTTCTACCAGTCATCACTAAGTCAGAGCGATTGTAGTAAAAAGACTTATCAACGAGGAAGTATTCTTGCTCACAGCCAGCTGTGACCATCACTTCCTTCACGTCCTTTTCGCCTACAATGTGGAGAAATTTTGTGACATGCTCATTAACCTTACTGATAGAGCGAAGAAGCGGTGTCTTAATATCAAGGGCATCACCAGTATACGAGACGAAGGCGGTTGGAATACAGAGCGTTCTTCCGTTTGGTCCTTCAGCGATAAACATCGGCGAAGTGAGGTCCCAAGTCGTATAACCGCGGGCCTCAAACGTAGAGCGCGAGCCCCCGTGAGGAAATGAAGAGGCGTCTGGTTCACCTTGAAGGAGCTGGCTAACCGAGAGCTTTTCAACAGGGCGGCCATTTTTAAATTGCAAGAATGAGTCGTGCTTTTCTGCCGTTGCTCCAGTGAGCGGTTGAAACCAGTGACAAAAGTGTGTCGCGCCTTTACTAGTGGCCCACTCAGTTACGGCCTGGGCCACAACTTCAGCGTGCTCGCGATTAATGCGCTTTCCACTGCGAGAGACTTCAATCATCTCGCGACGGACTGTCTCAGGGATACCTTCGGCGGTTTTAAAATCAAAAACTAATTCACCATAGTACTGTGAAATTTTGAGCTCACGTCCAGACGAATCCTTAAGTCTTGGGATCTGACGAAGTGGTCTGTGAAGTGAATCTCTCTTGGCGTCCCCTCTAATTTCCATGCCCGACATAATCTATGCTCCTTAAAGTTGCGATGGTGATAGGAAGTATTGTGACTGAAATAAAAAAATTGTACAGAGGTCCGAAACACTCTGGCCACGAACTTTTTAAGAAATTCTAATATTCCTAATTAGTTTAACTAATAGCGCGGAACGCGCAGCACCACTAATCTTCAGCGATTCGTCACCACCATCTTCATGACGAAGATGTTACCTTCGCAACTCGTGGTTATGATGTCCAATTTGCAGTTGGTCAATTCTTTCACGACGGGCCTCATGACGAACTTTGTGGTGCTTTGGTACCTATTGTTTGGCCCGAACTTGCTTGGCCAGATAAATTCTCCTCACCAAACAACGCATTGATAAGGAGAATTTATGAAAAAGTTCATCGCCATCATGGCACTCGCTCTCGTTTCTTTTGCTTCACAAGCACGTGTAGATGAAAACTCATCTTGGTCAAAGATCAGAAGATCACCTGGCCTCTACGTCAACGCTCCTAAAATTACTTTCCAAGGCGGATCAGTATTCGTTCCTGTTTTTGGCATCTGCCATACAGAAGAGAACGGTGTTGAAATTCTCGAGGGAGGAAAATTCAAGCAGTGTACAAAATGGGCACGTCGTGGAGATGATCACGTTTGTGTGGCAGAAAAAACTATCACTCTTAAAAAAGAGCGCACTTATGAAGCCAAGTATTGTGCTCGCTACAGAAATCAAGGTGGAGACCACGAGTGTGTAGAGTACAGAACATACACAAAGACTGAAGCCCTCGATTACGAAATTGAAGTATTCACTTCACGTCGTGGTGGCGATCACTCAAACTTCCCGGCCTTCACTAAGAGCTTCTCAATTCCAAGCTGTAAGTAATTAAACGGTCCTACTGGTGGATGAGGTCAAGCCTCACCCACCAGTGCCTGTAAAAAATGCAGGCTTTGGCGCTGACAAGCTGACTTCGCCAAGCGCCTTGGCAAAAGAATTGACTGCCTTGTCCCCATCTAGGTAGATCTCTTTGAAAGGATTATTAATGCTTAGCAGCCTAAAAGAGAAATTTCTCCCCCTCCTCTTTATTGCCACTATCGCCACACTTTTGGCCTGTCCTGCCCTGGGCGCGCGCTTTGCTACTATCACTGAAGCCCCCTATGTCTACTACAAACTTGGATATCAGGTCAGTACCCTCGATCATTGCTTTGAGAAGGGATATATCCGCCCAATTAATCCCATCCGCAAAGTGTGCCAAGAGTTTAAGCGTGGGGAGCGTGTTGCCTTTGCCAATTGTGGCGACTCATTTAAGCGAGAATACTTCTTAAAGATGCCAATTCTAGAGGTCGAAAGACTGGAGCTTAATAGCGGGCGGTTTTTCACCAAAGTAAATCGCACTCAAGTGCACTCACACAAGGTTGAGATCTACCGTGGAGACACTCTAAAAGAAGCCTACCTCTTTGATATTCCCGCCTGCAGTGAAAGCTTAATCACAGAGCCTGCCCCGCTGATCACCGAGCGAAAGGCAGACCCGCAAGAGGCACTCGTCTACGGGGCCCTCCTACAAAAGGGAATTGAGCTCATTGACGCAGAAGCTTGGAGTCTAGAGCAAGTTTCAAGTGGAAGTGGCTACCAACATGATCGTTCAAAAAGCAGTAAGTCTATGTCTAGTGCCACTCTGTGGTACACCTCTCCCAACTGTCAGCAAGGTGAGATCGTCCCAGTTGAAGTCACCCCATACCTTGAAGCTCTTGGAGGTGAACTCACCGGTAGTGGCCGCACCCTTGATGGAGGGGAGCTCACTGGAAGTGGCAGAGAGATCGATTCAGGAAGACTAAGTGTGCGCTTAAATATTAACCAGATGTCTTTTAGTGACTTAAATTTTATTCAAACTCGTAGATTTGGAATACCTCACCACCTTGAGCGCTACTTGAGTGGAGAAAGAGAGATCCCAAAAAGCTTAATTAATATTAACTGTCTTAACCGTTAACGCTAGGAGTGAGATGGGTCAGCAACAGCTCACCCCCATTCAAAGAGATGATCTCAAAGAACGCCTAGTCGCGCTCTTAAGGGATTACTTTGAGCGCTATCCAGCGATAAGTTTAAATGCCCTGGCAAAAAAATGCCGCATTAGCGAGCCCACTCTTCGCCGAATCTACAGTGGACAAATTAAAACGCTTCCAACAGAGACTACGATCGTCGACATCCTAAGTGCCATTAGTAAAAAATCGGGCATCAAAGAGCTGATCGAAGCCTACCCAGGCCCAATCGGAGACTATCTTAAATTAAAATTTGGAGTGTTTGATAATTCAGGTGGTAACTATACCTATAGTCCTGAACTCAGTCAGTCCCTGGCCGAACCCAGTAAGTACCTAATCTACAAACTCGCCGCTAACACTCGCGGAGTGAGCAAGAGAAAAATCCTCGAACTACTTGGGGCCCATAGCGAGAGGCATTTAAAGGAATTGATTGACTCAGATCTTCTCTATGAAAGTGCTGGCTTTTACCACACCAAAAATGAAGGCTTCACCCTTGGATTAGATCATTTTGTTGATCACTTTAAATTGACGGCAAATTTTATTAAGACCGCCCCCCACCCTGGTGGCGTCAAAGACAATCTCTTCTACAATGCTTCAAACTCAGTCAATGCACAGGGGCGCGAGAAAGTGCTCGCCATTGCCAGAAAGGCAATGAGTGATATCGTTAAGGTTTTAAATGACCCAAGTTATGATGGGAATATTCCACTCTTCATTCTCAGTGCAGTGGATAGCTTAGATATGAAGAGGGCCAGCGATAGCGACTTTAGCTAGCCCTCTCATTGATTTAAAGTAAGACCTTTTTGGCGAGGGCTTCATCCTCAATTTTTACGCTCTTGAGCTTCTTAGGAGCATCCCCAAACATCACTGACACATTCTCAAGTCTGCCGAGTCTAGCAACAGTCACGGTATAGCGTGTATCTTTCATGGCGATCTTTAAGAATTTATCCCACGAGCTTGAGAGCAAGCGCTGTCCGTTAACACTAATCACCTCGTCGCCCGCATTGAGTCCACTTGCACTGGCAGGTGAATCTAGCGTCACGCGATCAATGATCACGCGATCTCCCTCTGTTTTTGTGGCCACACCGAGGTAGGGAGTTTCTGGTCGCTCCCACTCAAGACTCATTCCAAAGCCCTTATAGACGGCTTCAAAGTCAATATCTTCGGTGGTCGTGATCATGGTTTCAAAGCGCGCTCTAACTTCGGCCCCACCAAGAGACTCGACCATAGCGTAGACTTCGTGAGCTTCCATACCCTCTGCCGGATTTTCTTCATAACGGGCCCAAAGCAGACCCAGAAGATCATCGATTCCCTTGCCCTTGGGCAGGAGCAGAGAGTGAAGTGCGGTAAAGACGAGTCCACCTTTGAGGTAGTAGCTAATCGATGAGTTAGTAGAGTTCTCATCAGGGCGATAGAGCTTGATCCAAGCATTGAAACTCGAGTCTTCAAGACTGTGAAACTTCTTTCCGGGGGTATCGTAGTAGCGAGCGAGGTTGTCCTTTTGGGCCTCGGCATACTCAGTAAGAGTCATCAAACCCGCGCGCAAAACGAGCAACTGATCCATAAACGAGGTAAGTCCCTCGGTTAGCCAGTGCATGCGCGTGTAGCCTTCATTGAGGTAGTCAAAGGGGCCAAGCTCTTTAGGGCGGATGCGCTTTACGTTCCAAGTGTGAAAGTACTCGTGGGCAACGAGTTCAAGCCACTGCACATATCCCTTGCGCTCAGAGAGTCTCGCTGAATCAAAGTGAAGCGCAGTAGAATTTGAGTGCTCAAGACCGCCGTAAATTCCGGGCATGAAGTGGGTGATAAATGTGTATTTATCATAGGGCATTGACTTCATCGTCTTAGAAACTGTTTCTACGATAGTCTGGATATCCTTTTTGAGATCTTCCTTATGAGGAAGAGTCTCTCCGTAAAAAGCAAGCTCATGGGGCTTACCTTCGCACATAAATCCATCTGTCTCGTGGCAACCCAGTTCAATGGGTGTATCGATCAGGATATCGTAATTGGGGGCCGTATAGCGAAACACTTCCCTTGAAGGTGAGATATCTTTAAGGCCAGTGGTGAGCTTGCTCCAAAGTGGAGGAAACTTCACTGTGAGTTCTGGATCATTCATCTCTTGACCGAGCACGCCCATGAAGAGAGTCGGGCCATGCAAGAAGGCGTGCGATTCATCAATATAAGAAGTTCTCACCGATACTTCATGACAGTAGACTTCATAGCCCACAGAAAACTTAGATGACTTTGATTTAAGCTCAGACTTTGACCAATCCAAGCGCCACACACCCTTTTTAATTTGTTCAAAGTAAATGGGCTCACCAGTTTCGCTTTGAGCAACAAAGCGCTGGACGTGGCGCGAGTACTCTCTCATCAGATAGGAGCCTGGAGACCAGCTTGGCATAAAGAAATCGAGGGTCTGCGCTCCCGATGGGCGCTCCGCCTCAATCTTAATCTGCGCCATGTGTAGGGCCGGATTCTCGATTTTTAGTTGGTATGTAAGCTTCATAGGACTTCCTTGAGCGAGGTTAAAACTTAGGGTATATATAGCGCTGGCATCATATCAAGCCTTACTCAACTATGAAACTGATAGGCACCGGGAAATACAATGGCCTTTAAGACCTCACAGGTAGACGCATCACAAATTTCAAGGCCCACCGCCCTCTTTACTGAGCGCGCGTGGTCACAAATGGCACTCATTCTAGAAAATGACCCCACTCTTGAAGGCAAAGTGTTTCGCATTGGCATTGCTGGCAAGGAGTGCGATGGCTTCACTTACGAGGCTGGCTTCACCCTGCCCTGGGCCGACGATTTTAACGCCCTTACCCCAAATATTGATGGCAACCTCATCGTTGCAATGGACCCATTCTGCGCCTACTACTGCCAAGAGATCTCAATCGACTTTATTCAAGACTTTGATCAAGATGCCGAGGGCTTTGTCATAGTAAATCCAAATCAGGATCAATTTTTTAAAAAATTCTGGCGCAAAAATCCAGAGCTCACTCCACCGCAAAAATCATCCAAGGGCCCACAGTAATGGACTATCGCTACCTCAAGGCGTTTCTTCTCACAGCTCAATTTGAAAGTTTCTCTAAGGCGGCCGAAGCCCTGAGCATCGCCCAGTCTGCTGTCAGTAGACAGATTAAGCTGCTCGAAGAAACCCTTGGCGAAGAGCTCATTATTAGAAGTTCAAAGAAGATCATTCTCACCCACAAAGGAGAAGAACTCTTTGCAGCTGCTTCTCACTTTGACCGCATGGCGAGCGACATCTTTCAAAAGGAAGATCGTAGACCTTTGAGCGTCGGCATCCTGAGCGGTCTTCTTAAGAATTGGTTTCTCCCGATCGTCGTGCGCTACTACAAAAAATACAACCGCAATCTCAATATTCGCATTGAAGATCAGCCTGAGTTGCGCGTAGGTATTGAAGAAGGAAAGTACGATGCTATTTTCTCCACCGAAAATATTCAATCAGAACTCGTCACAAGTTTGAAACTCTTTGATGAAAAACTCGTGCTCATCTCTAAGGGCGAACTCAATAAGCGCAAGCTTCACGAAGAGCGCTGGATTGTCTTTGGCGAGGGTGACCACCTCTTTGAACTTTCAAAAAAGCGCAGTGAATTCATCGTGAGTGTTGAGTCCATTTCTGCCATCGTGGGTCTAGTCTCTAGCGGCGTAGGAATTGCCGTAGTGCCCGATCACGTGCTCAGAAAAGGCCATGGTCTCACCGTCAGTGAACTTCCTGGACAAAATCACTCTGAAATTTATCTCTCAACTTTAAATTTTAGAAGCCATCCGGCGCCTATTAGAGAGCTTCTTGACGTTATTCAGTCCTCCTAGAATTCTTCTAACTAAAACACATTTACATGTAGCGAAATTTGTCTTTGTTTTGACAAAGGGATGACAACTCCAACCTAAATTTTTGCGAAGATAGCTTCAAGGGAGCTAGAAGAGCTCCCGCAACTGAAAGCAGGAGGTCGTATGAGATTACATGTGAAAAATTCGCTCATCGCCGCGCTCCTCCTAACACTCTTTTCGACTTCATTATTATGGGCCAGTGAGAGTTCTAGAGGAAACGCCGAACGAGTTGAAAACGATAACGCGATTGAAGAAGTGAGTCCTTATCACTATCAATCCCAAAAGGCAGAACTATCCGATGAGGATCGAATGCCAGCAGCACTAAAATCAAGTCTTCGCAGACTGGAAGCCCAGTCGCCGTGAAGTTTCTCCTTTTCATGCTTTTTCTCCCCAAAAGACAAGGGCCCTCATCTGAGGGCCTTTGTTTTTTAGGGGCACTTCTTTTTGCCTAGGAGAATTGGTCCAGACTCACAGAGGGTCAAGGTCTGATGGGCGCTTAGTTTAAACTTTTTAAGGTCGTACTTTTTTGGAGCTGGCCTTCGCGCTTGCTTTGGCAGGTATGGCCAAGTGACTTCGATGCTTTGAGCGCGCTGAGTTCCTAGGCCAAAAATGAGGTAGTCACTCTCCTGGGCAGGCATCATACCACTAAAGTTATCATACCAACGCGTCTGGGTAGACTCACTCGTCACAACTTTTACAAGCGATCCTCTGGCCGAGGGATTGGCGCTTCGACCTTGTAGATAAATTTTTAGACCTCTATTTTTTCCGGTATCAAGTTGATTGATAAAGAGATAGAAATTTTCTTTGAACTCGTCGGTTCGAAGCGAATTCTGCCCCACCAAAATATCGGGTTTTCCATCGTTATTAATGTCTGAGACAACCACAGAGCTTGGGTTCACAATATCGATGCCCCACTCTGCTCCAACTTCAGTGAAGGAGTGGTCGCTCTCTTGCTTAAAAAGAAGCAGTCTTGTTGCAGGGGGAAAGCCGGTGTTTTCAACCAACATATCTACGAGCCCATCGAGATTGAAGTCGGCAAAGACCACCCGGCGATCAAGTTGCGACCAACTCTGGGCAGGGAGTGCTCGGTCATACTCTGTTCTTAAAAACGATGGCGGAAAACCCTTGCCAGTATTCGTGAGGAAAGAGGAGCGATCGCGGATGCTTTGGTCGTGGGAGTGTGAGAGCTCGCCCAAGAAAATATCGAGAAAACCGTTGTTATTATAATCGACACAACCGGCAGCAAAAGAATTACCGCCGCCGCGAATATCAAATTTCCCATCGATATCTGAAGCAAAGCCACTCTCCGCTCCATAATCTCTTAAGCGACGAAAACCGTTGCTCGAATCGGAGAGATTAAGCCACATCTTATTGGAAAATCCACTCGTTGAAGTAGTGAGAAAGTCGGCGAATCCATTTTGATCAACGTCACAAGAACTCACGCCAATACTTGGTACTGCATTCGGATAGATCTCCTGATCGCGGCGATACTCGTTCTCTCCTTCTAATACCTGCGAGATATTCACGAACTTTCCATCTCTTTGGTGATAGACGCGATCGCGCTCGTGCTTGCCAGTTCCCTTAGAATCAAACCAATTTGAAACAAAGAGATCAAGTTTTCCATCGAGATCGATATCATTCATCGAGATACTGCTGGTAGCGAGGATATCACTAGGAAAGAAGTCTGGAACTTCTTGAAAGAAGACGCCCTCAGCGCGCTTGATGCCTTGATAGAAAGTTATGGGCTTGGATGAGAGCTCACTCTTTTGATTCATCATTCCCACGATAATGTCATTCACTCCATCGCGATCGAGGTCTTCTATGGCGTAGAAATGAGCGCGGGGAATTGAGCTAAGCGGGAGCTCGGCCATTTTTTCAAATTTTTTAAGCTTTGGATTAAATCTCCAAAACTCTGGTGGCCCAAGGATAAAGGGCGCCGAGATGAGATCAAGATGACCATCCCCATCGAGGTCTCCAAGACTTAGATTGGTGGCCACCAAAGGTCCAAGTCCATAGTTCGCCTTTGATTCCACAAAGGACACAGATTTTTTAGAGGGACCGGGATTGAGTTTAACCAAATTCTTAGGCGTCTCTAGAGACTTGAGACTTCCCAGTGAATCCTTAATCGCCTGTTCTTCTTTTGGACTGAGAACGCGAGGTTCGGGCCCTGAGGAGCAGGAACTATAGGTCAGAGTAAGCGCAAAAAAAAGAAGGGCCGAAGCCCTTCTTTGAAAACGATTTTTTTTAGAAGTCGATGATATCAAAACCGTACCCATCTCTTTCAACCACACCATCACTCACCGCCTTGGTAAGCTTGTCATAATTCTTCGTCATGCCCTTAAGGTTTTGTGTAAAGCGACGACGCGAATCAGTGAGGGCAAGCTTGGCCATATTTTTGGCATAGGCCTTGTCACTATCTGACACGCTGGCTTCACCAAGAATCCAAGTCGTGCGCGAGAGGGTTGCAAGCGTCACATAGAGCTCGATGGCCATATTGGCAATGCGCCCCTGTGGGAGTTCGTGATCGATAATCTTCTTGCCGTATTTAATAAGGGTATTTTCAACTTGAATGGCAAAGCTTGAGAGCATATCGCCAAATTGATCGGCTTCCTCTTGAAAGTCTGGGTGACACTTCGTGAGCGAGCGATTGCCAATCATCTTAGTGATGCGGTTTTTAGCGAAGTCAGTGAGTACCCCCAGCGACTTTATTGGATCTTGAAGCGCTTTAGAGACATCGGAAATTTTTCCAAGTTCTTTGAGATTTTCGGAAGGTCCTCTAACCCCGGCCAAAGCGATGAAGGCGCGCAAGATCTCGTTGGTTCCTTCAAAGATTAAGTTAATGCGCGAGTCGCGCATTAAGCGCTCATAAGGATACTCTTTCATGTAGCCGTTACCTGCAGCGATTTGCATCGCCATATCGATTACACTCCAAAGCGTCTCAGAACCAAAGATCTTACAAACGGCCGTCTCAAAGTAGTAGTCCTTCATCCCGCGACACATATTTCCTGTGGACATGTAGACCACACTCTCGGCGGCGTAGATGTGAGAAGACATATATGAGAGCTTTTGCTGAATCAGGCCAAACTCAGTAATAGTTTTATCAAATTGCTTTCTGCCCTTGGCGTGATTAGTGGCAAGTTTGAGAATTGACTTCATCGCGCTCACACATCCGGCGCCAAGCGAGAGGCGACCAGAATTGAGCACGTTCATCGCGATCTTAAAACCACTGCCCGGTGTCCCAATCATATTTGTAGCGGGAATAGTCACCTTATCAAAGTAGACTGCGCGCGTTTCTGAAGCGCGAATACCCATTTTATTTTCTTTTTCGCCAAAGCTGATGCCTTCACGCTCTTTTTCAACGATAAAGCAGCTAATCTTCTCTGATTTTGTGCCATCCTCTTTAGTGTGGTCAGTTTTCGCAAAGACAGTATAAAAGCCGGCCAGACCAGCATTTGTAATCCAGAGCTTTTGACCACTAATGGTATAAGTCCCATCGCCGTTATCAATGGCCTTTGTTTTAATTGAATAGGCATCAGAACCGCTACCGGGCTCAGTTAAACAGAATGCTGCAATCACTTCCCCACTGGCCAGCTTTGGAAGCCAGTGAGCTTTTTGCTCATCATTGCCTTCGAGCAGGAGGGCGCGGTAACCAATAGACTGGTGGGCACCAATCATAGTGGCGGTTGAACCGTCATTCGAGGCGACCTCGCCAAAAACGCGACTATAAAGAGTGTAATCGAGACCCATTCCCCCAAATTCTTCTGGAACCCCAAGCCCAAGTAGGCCTAGTTCAGCGAGCCCCTGAATCACTTCATTGGGAAGAGCAGCTTCTTCGTCAAATTTAGCGCCATCGATATTGTCCTCGCAGAACTTTCCGACTGCAGGAATCAGCTCCTTGGCGTATTCGCGTTGCTCATTAGTTAGGTGCGGGTACGGAAAGACTTGATCTTCGTCAATTTCGCCGTAGAAGAATCCTCCCACTACCGAACCAAAATCCTCAACTTTCTTCTGATCAGAACTCATTTCTCTTCCTTTTTAAACATTACATAGGCGCTCATTATGATAGCGGAGAACGAGCGTGCTTAAAAGAGAGATTTGATCGGTGACTCGAGAATATAACTTCGCAAGTTGAACATCTCCGAGCTCTTTACTCCGCTATTTATTATCGCGGCAAGTGAAAGAAAACTTGATGCGTAATGCATAAGTCCTTTAAAATAATCGTATATGGATATTGAAATTATCCGTTTAATTAAGTCCCCTTTTTCATGGACGAAAGAGCGCGGTATGCATGGGTAAGAAAAATTTTATATCAAAATTCAAGGGCCTCTTTTCTAAGAAGAAGGACCTTGATGAAGAGTTTGAATTCGTCGATGAAGATGGAAACGTCATCGATCCGGAAGACTATGATGAAGATTACGAAGATCATCATGAGGACACCGGCGAGTTTGCACGCAGGGAAATGACCTTTACGGACATTAACGCCGACGATTTGCGCGAACTTGGCAGCGACGCCCCTCCTCCGATTGAAGAATTAATCGACGATGACACTGATCAATTTCACGTAGGCAATAGTCCCAATCAAGGCGACTTCATTGAGAAGACGCACCCTAGTATTCCACTAGATCAACTTGAAAAACAATTGGCCGAACTCAACCTTGAAGACTTTGAAGACGAAGACGAAGACGACAGCCGCGATGTCGACACCAGTCAATTTGTAGTCATGAGTAAATCCAAAAAGGGCCAGGCCAAAAATAAAATCATGGGCGTGAAAAATAAGCTCTTCTCGCAAATGAGCTTTAGTTCCCTCTTTTCTAAGAAGAAATTTAAAGGGCCAAAGCCCAGCGAGCGCGCCAATGGCGGCGCAATGAGCTGGGACGATCTAGTTGCCCTAGTGTTTGCCCCGGAAAATCGCCCACGCTACCACAAGTACTTTATTATGGCGCTTTGTATTGCTTCAAGTTACTCCATTGGAAAGCTTGTGGCACAAGTGCTCGCCAGCCAAAATCAAACCATGTCTATGAGAAGAGTGCGCCCTCAAATGCCCATTAACTTCTCTCGCCCCACTGATCTACGCGCGGATTCTCAGGCCATTGCGAGTACCAACCTCTTTAATGCTCTCCTTAATGACAACCCTACTCAAGAAGAGCCAAAGAAAAAGAAACCACAAGGGCCTGCTATTTGTGAGCAGGCCGACAAGAAGTCTGCCCTCCCACTGACTCTTCTCAATACCCTAGTACTTCAAGATTCAGTGAAGTCAATTGCCTCGGTACAGATGAGAAGTTCAAGAGACGCCATTGTCGTGCGTGAAGGTGAGAAGATCGAGCGCATGGCCGAGGTTGGGAAAATTGACTCGCTCAAAGTCATCTTTAAAAACTTAGAAAGCGGTGAATGCGAGTATATTGCAAGTGCTGAGGAGAAACCTCCACGCACGGCAAGCAAGATTTCAATTCTCTCTCCGAGTGCCGGAAAAGCCGCCATTAGTGAGGCTAAAGATAGTGGCATTACGAATGAAGGCAATAAATTTAAAATTAAGAAAACACTTCGCGATAATATGCTCAATAATATTAGCGAGGTTCTCACCCAAGCTCGCGCTGTGAAAATTCAAAATCCAGATGGCTCTCTCGCCTTTAAAATGACTGAGATTGTTCCTGGCAGTGTTTACAGTAAGCTCAATCTCCAAAATGATGACATCATCACCCATATTAATGGGAAGAAGATCACCAATCTCAATGAGATTATGTCGCTCTTTGGAAGGATTAAGGAAATCGACCAGCTCTCGCTCACGGTTTCTCGCGGTGGAATGGCCCAAGACTTTGATTACAACTTTGATTAAACATAGGATGACCACGAATGATCACCCAGCAAAAAACTAAACTCATTGCACTAGCGGCCCTTATGGCCCTGGGACCGAATGAGCTTATGGCGCAATTTAAAAAGTATGATAGCCCTACCCGCTATGAAAAGAATGAAGCGCAGGGAGCTTCAGCTCAAGGGCTCATTGACCGCGCTGATAAGGCGATGGAAGGGATGGATGGTACCGCCGGTGAAGATACCTTCGGTCGCGGCACAGGGATTGGCTCTGTCACTGGCGTGACTAAAGACAAGCGCTATGTAAACCTCAACCCTGAAACTGCCTTTGGTCCAGAAGTAGTAAAGTCCTTTGACTACCGCGATGTCTCACTCGTAGACCTAACCAAAGAAATGCAAAAGCTCACTGGTATCAACCTTATTATGGATAAAGATCTCAAAGGAAAAGTGAGCATCGTTGCCCCTACTCCTATTACCGTAGGGGACGCCTGGAAAGCCTACCTAACCGGTCTTAACATGAATGGCTACACTCTCGTTAAGTCGGGAGAATTCTATAAAATCGTAAACGCCAGAGATATTAGATATACACCGACGAAAATCTATACGGGTAACTATACGCCCGACACAGAAAACTATGTGATGCGCATTCTTCCACTTAAAAATATCAATGCAACGGAAGTAAGTCGTTCATTTAGACCATTTATGTCTCGCTATGGTCGCATCATTGATATTAAGCAAACCAATACAATCATCGTTCAAGATACTGGGGCCAATATTAATCGTCTGGTGCGACTAATTAAGTTCGTAGACGTTCCCGGTCACGAAGAATCGCTACAAATTATCCGCGTACGCCACTCTTCGGCCCAAGAAATTGCCAAGTTGCTCGATCAAATTCTAAAAGGTAACTCAAGCTCAAACCTGCGCTCGCGCCAAGGAAGCAGTGCGAGTGCTTCAAGTGAGCAAAATATCTCAAAGATCATTGCCGAGCCACGCACGAATTCAATTATCGCCATGGCCAATTCAACTGGTGCGGCCCAACTGAGAGAACTCATTAATAAGCTCGATGTGAAAGGTGTCTCTGCCACAAGCGGACGCATTCATGTCTACTACCTCAATCACGGCGACGCCGAGACAATGGCCAAAACCCTCTCAAATCTTGTGAGTCAGGCACAGTCTTCAACTGGGGCCAGAACCACTCGCCTCGCGCGCGCCAGGACAGCTGCAACAGACGATAGTGGCTCACTCTTTTCAAATGATGTGAAAATTACTTCTGACACAGAAAATAATGCGATCGTGGTCACTGCCTCACCGACAGACTACCTCACAATTAAAGAAGTTATCACCAAGCTCGATATCCCCCGCGATCAAGTCTATGTTGAAGGCATGATCATGGAGACCAATGTCAGCAAGAACAATAGTTTTGGTATCAACATCATTGGCGCCTACGGTGCTGGTGGTCTAGATAAGGCCGGTTTCACTGGTGGTTCTCCAGATCTTATCAACCTACTCACAAATAATATCACCTCTCTTGGTGGTCTCTTTGTGGGTGGTGGTGCTGGTTCAAAAATCACTCAGACTATTAATGGCCAGGAAATTGAAATTAGAACAGTCAATGGCCTAATCACCGCGATTGCGACCAGTAACAACTCCAACGTTCTGGCCACTCCTCAAATTCTTGCCCTTGATAACACTGAAGCCGTGTTTGAAGTGGGTGAAACTGTTCCTACGCCAGAGCGAACAAATGCTGCAAACGGCTCAACTACGACTAGTATTAAGCAGCAAAAAATTGCGATGACACTTAAAATTAAGCCGCAAATTAATAAGGTGACACGCTTTGTGAAACTTAAAATTGATCACAAAGTTGAAGACTTTTCTAACCGCCAGGCGGGCTCTGCTGAAGGTGTGGCGACCACTACTCGCTCTGCAACCACAGAAGTTGTTGTTCGCGACCGCGACACAATCGCCATGGGCGGTCTCATGAGAGATAAGGAGATCCACAACCAAAACAAGATTCCACTCTTAGGGGATATCCCAGTTCTTGGCTGGCTTTTTAGAAATACTACTAAGATTAATGAAAAGGTTAACCTGCTCTTCTTCCTTACGCCCAAAATTCTCACGAGCTATGAGAAGGCCACAGCTTCAACAGTTAAGGATGTGCTCAATCGCCGCGCGACTCACTTAAAGACAACCCACGCGGATGAAGATCCATTTGCTACCACGGTTAAAGGTCTCTACGAGAAGGCCAAGCAACAAGAGCAAGGTCCACTCTACGATAAGACTGAAACTGATAAGTATCGCCAAAATAATGAAGGACCTGGAATTGGCACTGAGGGCGAAATGGATAAGGTCCTTGAAATCGATCCACTGGCCAGTGACAATCAAGATGTCGATGCTCCAGACTACAGCATGATTATCCAAAAAGTTCAGAAGAATCAAAGTGCTCCAACTAGAAATGAAGAAAAGGAATAAGCTCTTATGCGTATCTCTGAGAGTATCTTAGAAAAAGTAGAAGGGCAGAAGGAGAAGATCGGTGAACTTCTCCTCAAGCACACTTCTCTGACAAGTGATCAACTTGCTGAAGCACTTGAGATTCAACATGAGTCAGGGATGCTCATTGGGGAAATTCTTCTTAAGAAGAATTACATTCACCCCCACGATATCATTAAGGTTATTTGCCACCAAATTGATATCCCCTATCTTCAAGATATTAAAGTGGAAGAGATTGAGCCGGGCCTAGTTGAACAACTTCCCATTAACTACGCTAAACAGCACGAAATATTGCCAATTCTAGAGACTGACTACACTCTCACCGTGGCGACCACTGACCCCTTTAACTTCGACGCTATCAACGACATCCGAGAAATCTATAAGAAGGAAATTAAGATTGTCGTCACCTCGCCCTTAAAGCTTCAAGAGGCGATTAACCGCGTTTTTGAAAAGGCCAATCGCAATATCGTCGACTCACTAGAAGATGAATTTGACGAATCTCTAGATCTCGATGGCCCCATTGATATTCTCGACGCTGGCGCTGATGAGGCGCCAGTGATTCGCTTTGTGAACTCAATTATCTTTCGCGCCGTTAAGGAAAAAGCGAGTGATATTCACATTGAACCCTACGAAAAAGAGACGATCTACCGCTTTCGTATCAACCGCGTGATGACAGAAGTTCTGCGCCAACCAATCAAGACCCACGCAGCTGTGAGTTCGAGAATTAAGGTTATGGCCAAGCTCGATATTGCAGAGAAACGCCTTCCCCAAGATGGACGTATTCCAATCAAGATGGCCGGTAAAGATATTGATATTCGTCTCTCGACTGTACCCGTCCAGTATGGCGAGCGCATCGTTATGCGTATTCTCGAAAAGAGTAACACGGTCCTAAAGCTCGAGAGTCTTGGCTTTCACGGTCGCGTACTGGCCCAGCTCGATGAACTCTCTAAGCGCAAGCACGGCGTAGTCTACGTCTCCGGGCCAACTGGTCACGGTAAGACGACTACCCTCTTTGCCATGCTCGATCGCATCAATACGCCAGATAAAATGATTATCACCGTGGAAGATCCGGTGGAATATGAAATGGCCGGTATTAGTCAGATTCAGGTCAATCACAAGATTGAATTGAGTTTTGCCAAGGCCCTGCGCTCGATCCTACGTCAGAACCCCGATGTCATTATGGTGGGGGAAACGCGAGATCTTGAGACAGCAGAAATGGCGGTACAAGCCTCGCTCACTGGTCACTTTGTGCTCTCAACTATTCACACCAACGACGCTTCAAGTGCGCCAAACCGCCTTATTGATATGGGCGTTCAACCCTTCTTGATCGCCTCTTCACTGGCCGCAGTTCTCGCCCAGCGCCTAATCCAGACGCTTTGTAATGACTGTAAGGTGCCACATACTCTCACTGATTTTGATTATGAGATGCTCGGAGTTGACCGCGCCCCTGCTCACGCGACAGTATTTGAAGCTAAGGGTTGCCCTAAGTGTAATTATCGCGGCTATGCTGGACTCACCAGTGTGTGCGAACTCCTAATTATTGGCGATGAAATTCGTCCACTCATCTTAAAAAAGGCCGATGCCTCTCAAGTTAAGCGCATGGCCATGAAGCACGGGATGAAGTCGCTGAGACAAGATGCTCTAGAAAAAGTTTTTGCTGGCGAAACCTCGGTCGACGAAATGGTTCGCGCCATTAACGCAGAAGAGACAACGGAAGAATAATGGCGATTTTTCAGTACAAAGGACTTGATAAGACTGGCAAGGAGCTCAAGGGAACGGTTAACTCTGAGACCATGGCCCAGGCCAAGGGTAAAATTCGCGCCCAGGGCATAATGCTCATTGATATCAAGGAAGAGAAATCAAATAGTGAGAAGAAATCCTCCACTATCAATTTCGGTGGAGGGGTTGGGACTGAAGATCTCTCACTCATGACTCGTCAGCTCGCCACTCTCATTAAAGCCAAAATTCAAATCGTCGAATCTTTTAGTGCCCTCATTGATCAAACTGAAAATCAGCGCCTCAAAGTCGTGCTCTCAGAAGTTCGCGGTAAGGTCAACGAAGGGATGAGCCTTGCTCGCGCCCTATCAGACTACCCAAAAATTTTTAACAACGTCTACGTCAACATGGTTGAGGCCGGGGAGTCTTCAGGAACGCTAGAAGTCGTTCTCATGCGACTGGCCGACTTCACTGAAACGCAGGTAAAGCTCAAAAATAAACTAAAGGGCGCCATGACCTACCCCCTCATTATGGTTGTGGTGGGCTCAGTCATGATGGGGATTATCTTTATCTTCGTAATACCCAAAATTACAAAAATCTTCGTTTCAATGAAAAAAGAGCTCCCACTGCAGACCAAAATCTGTATCTGGATCTCAGAATTCCTCCAGAATTACTGGTGGGCGGTGATTCTTGGTGTCTTTGGAATCTATTATCTACTCACTAAATATGTGAACTCGAAGTCAGGACGCGCCCAGTGGGATCGAATCGTCTTAAAGCTTCCCATCGTTGGCCAACTAGTTACCATGGTCAATGTGTCTCGCTTTTGCTCGACCCTCGCCACTCTCCTCAACTCTGGGGTAAATATTCTTACCTCAATGAAAATTGTTAAAAACCTGATCTCTAACGTCCACATGCAAGCTGCTGTTGAAGAGTCGAGAATGCAAATTCAAGAGGGCGCCAGTATGTGTGGGCCTCTCGTAAAGAGCAAACTTTTCCCCTCCATGGTCACGCACATGATTCGTCTAGGGGAAAAATCTGGTGAAATGGAAGAAATGCTCGAGATTGTGGCAGATAATTACGAAGATCAAGTTGATGCAAAGCTTAGTGGACTTACATCGGTGTTAGAACCTATAATGATGGTCGGTATGGGTCTAGCTGTTGCCTTCATTGTCTTCTCGGTCGTTGTGCCGATGATGGAGCTCAATAGCATCCGTTAATACTCAATTTTTTTGATATATCCTTAAGGAGCGAGAATGATTTTTCAGACTGATTCACATGAAACCAAGCAAGCGACAAAAGAAATTCTTCGTAGCAGTCGTGGCTTCTCTCTCATTGAAATTCTAATTGCCCTCACCCTCTTGGGTCTTGCCGGTACATTTGTGGCCTCTAAGATCTTCCAGCAATTACATGAAGGTCGAGTCAGTGCCGCAAAAATTCAAATGAATGGCTATAAACAAGCTCTTATGGACTTTAAGCGCAAGTGTTCTTTCTATCCGACCACTGAGCAGGGACTTGATTCACTCGTCTCTAAGCCTACTTCAGGTCGCGAGTGTAGAAGCTACCCACCATCAGGCTTTATCGAACGTATCGAGAGAGATCCATGGGATTTTGATTATGTATTCGAGTCTGATGGCCGCAAATTCAATATCTACTCTACTGGAAGTGATGGCGTTGAAGGCGGTGAAGGCGAAGAAGCTGATATCTTCCTAAATGACGATGCCGCCAAGGCAAGCTCTCAGGAAAGTAATGAAGAGTAATCTCTACTTTCATGATCAGGCCAATTAAAGCCCCTCAAATTTCAGGCGACCAAGGTTTTAGTCTTTTAGAGATCTTGGTTGCCATGGTTCTCGTCACTCTCGTTCTCGGCTACTCCATCAACTTCACTCTCAATTCGCGCGCCAAATTAGAAGAAGCAATTAATGACATTGAGCGCGCTGTTCGCTTTGGAACCGACGAAGCTGCACTTCGCTCAGCAATGGTGCGCGTCCACTTCATGCTCACCGAAAAGCCCCATCAGTTGGCCCTCGAGTACGGGCCTGGTGATGGGTTTGTGATCCCGGCCAAGCTGGTTGAAGAGCCAGATGCCGTCACGGGCAGGGCCGAAGAAGAGGCCCAGGACGAATTAGACAAGAAACTTAATCAACAATTCAATCGCATCAGCGAATTTAGAGACAAGAATATTGAATTTGATGAAGTGGTGAGCGTCCTTGGCGTCGGTACTACTCTCATCCCCAAATTAATCACAAAAGGTGGCCCGGCGGTATATCTCTATCCCAGTGGAGAGCGAGATGGTGCTATAATAATTCTTGCAACAGATGAGGAAATGGCAACCATCGAGATAGCTCCTTTTTCGGGAGATATGCAAGTGAATTACTACCCATTTGATGAGACCCTCTCCCTGTCAGACATTGAAGATAAAAAGGTTTCAAGGGCGCGCGAACTCTATGAAGAATGGCTTAATAAAAACTGACGGTTTTACCCTCATCGAGGTGATGATCGCCCTCGCCATCTTTGCTACTTTTGTCGTTGCCTTTATGACCTCTCAAGGAATGAATATCGCCTCATCCGGTCTGATGCGAGAAGATATCTTACTGCGCGATCTGACAGAGATGAAAATCAATGAAATTGTCGAGGACCCACCAGATCTTAGAGAAAATCTTCTCCTTGCTCCTGAGACAAAGACTTTTGAAGACTATCCTGAGTACGAGTACAAAATTGAGTATCAAAAATTCCTAATACCCGACCTCTCTAAAATTAAGGGCAATACCGAAGATGAAAGAGAGCAAGGAGATATGGCCGCACTTCAGGCGAGGCTTTTTAATACAGTCAAAGATAATATTGAAAAAATGGTTTGGCAGGTCAGAGTAACGGTCAGAAATAAAGAGACCGACTATAGTTTTGATCTTGCCACTTGGCTCTATAATAAAGATGCCAAAATGAAATTGGAGGGGTTTTGAAATCTCTTCAAAAAATTCTCTCTGAACAGATTGAAAGTGAGTCGGGCTTTACCCTGATTGAAATTCTCATTGCCATTGTCGTTTTGGCGCTCATGATGGTCTCTATTTACACTATTATTAATAACTCGACGACCACCAAAGATGTTATTGTCAGAGAGGACCAAAGCTACCTTCAGGTACAGACTGCTCTTTCTCGCTTTGAACTCGACTTCTCAAGTCTCTCTAGCCCACTCTTCTATGCCCAGGCCAAGACAGTGAATGTTCCATTGGATGATTCAACAAGGGACCCATATTCGGGAGCTCAGCCCTTTGCTGCTTCAGAAAACTTCTTTGCTACTACTGAAAGTGGAGAGATCATTCCCACCTTTCAAATGCCCGATAGTAACACCATTGTCTTTTTCACAAGCTCGCACTATCGACGAGTGGAAAACGCCAAGCAATCGCGCTACTCCTGGGTTCGCTACACTCTAAGAGATTCGACTAGGGAAGATGAAAGTGGTGAAAAAATTGAGGGAAAGGAATGGGTGCGCTCAACGGTAGTTGAAGATGTTTATCGCGGTGAAATTGACTGGTCCAAAGAGCGAGAGTTTATCTTACTCGATCATATCAAAGAATTAAAATGGGGCTTTTGGGACAAGGAGCGCGAAAAATTCGTCGAGAATATTCGCGAGCTCTCTAATCCCAATAGTCTTCCAAGACTTGTACAAATTAGTATTACATGGGTTGCGCCCGATAAAACTGAGCTCGAATTTAACCGCACCTTTCGCCCACTCTATCCCTTCTTTGACACTAAGGCCGAAGCCGATATCTTAAAAGCACGCGCGCAACAAAATAGCACAGCTGGTGGCAACCCCGACGCTGGCGCAGGATTTTCTACGCCATCAGTTGACGAGCCCGTTCCTGGCACAGGTGGGGATATAGATGGAGGTGACGGCGATGACCTCTAAGTATATTTTAAAAAGTGAGCGAGGAATTGCCCTACTCATGGTTATGAGTGCCATTACTATTCTCTCTTTTCTCCTCATTGACTTCACCTACACCTCTCAGCTCAACAAAATTAAAGTTGATCGCAGTCAGGACATCATTCAAGCAAGACTCAATGCCGAGTCGGGAATTAAACTCGCCTTGGCCAATTTGCGCATCTATCAAGAAGGTCGCAACTTGCTAGAAAAAAACGAGCAGTTAAAAGGAGTGGTCAGCCCTGAAAAAGTAGAGCGCTTTCTTCTTGCTCCCTTTCAGCCATTCGTCCTTCCAATTCCAGTTCCTAAGGGCGCCAATCTCATTCAAAAAAATGCTATCGGTGAATTTAGTAAGAACACACTTTTGCCAGGTTCTGTGCTACTTGAAGTCAAGCGCATATCAGGTTTTATCAACCCAAACGCTCTGAGACTCTTAAAAGTTGAAGGTGCTGATGATCAAAAGCCTGGCAGCGGCAGCAATCCAGATGCTGGCGCTGATGCCGACCCAGATAAATCGACGGAAAAGAAAGCGCCGCAATTCTATGTTGAAAAGACTTTGACTGAGGCACTCGAAGAAAAAATGCGCGAAAAGCGCGAAGAAGATGAGGAATTTAACAATCTCTACGCCAACGTTGACCCAGCAATGCTTGTCAAAGAACTCAAATTCTTCGTCAATCCAAAGGGCGCCATCGATGAGCCAGAAATTGTGGATATTGAAGGCCGCTACGAGGCCAAGGGAATTACCGCCAAGCACGCTCCCCTGACTTCGCTAGAAGAACTCTATCTACTAGATGGTTGGGACGACGCTATTATTGATCTGATCAAAGACGAAATGACCGTACATGAAGCAAATTTTATCGCTCCAAACGAACTTACATCTGATCAACTCAAGATTATGTTCCCAGACATCACTCCCATTCAGCTTGAAGAATTTTTCAAGTATCGAGACGGCGACCAAGAGCTTGAAATGGAGCCCAATCGCTTTAAGAGTGTCGAAGAGTTCAAAGAAGTTATTGTGAGAAAACTAGGGATTATTGAAGATAAGGCCTATGACGATCGCCTCAAAGAATTTGAAGGCGCCGGTCTTAAAATTGGAGTGGCCGGCAAACTCTATCAAGTGATCTCAACTGGCACCTCAGGAGACACCGTCGTTAAGTTAACGGCCTTTATTGATCTACCAGTGATGCCTCCACTTAAAAAACAAAGCGATAAGCAAGATCCTAATAACGATCCGAGTGCTTCCCCTGGAAATCCAGAAGAGCCCGGCTCCTTTGATCCCGACGCTGGAGTCACAGATCCAGCTCATCAAGACAAGAAGAAGGAAAAGACCCCACTCGAACTTCTTCCACCAAGAGTGATTGAAATTGTCCGTTAATACTGGAGCAATCTACACAGTCATCTAAGTTTTTGTGACGATAAAAAGATGGCGAGAAATTCATAAAGCTTTGGTAAACTATCTCTATGAATATCATCGCCATAGATAGAGGAAGCTATTCCGTTAAATTCATCGAGGGAAGACTAGATCGCAAGTCTTTTCAAATTGAGCACGTCCAGGAAGTGCCGCTCGATAATATTAGAAAGCAGTATCAAGACCAAGAACTTAGTATTACTGATCTTCAAGACGATATAATTGCGGCATACCTTGAACAACTTCCCTCTGAAGGCAAGATCATCTCTCAAATTCCATTTGATTTGGTGACCTCTCGCTTTCTAGATCTTCCCGTCACAAATAAGCGCAAAGCTGAAATGATGGTTCCCTTCCAACTCGATGAGAACCTCCCCTTTGCCACGGGCTCGGCCCACACGACAACAACGCTAGAAAAGTACGCCACTGGGACATGGGCGCTTGTCAATATCACAAAGAAAGAGGAATTTAGAGAGTACTTTGATCATCTCAAAGAAAATGGACTTCTCCCAAGTGTCCTCACTTCCGAGCTCTCATTATTTCAATCAATGAGTGCGGGCTTTGGCCCAGCGACATCCACATGCTTTGTCGATATCGGTCACCGCGGCACTAAAGCCTACTTTGTCATTGGCAACAGAGTGGTCTCTTCACACTTCTCTAGTATTGGCGGAAGCCTGATTGATACGCTTATCGCTGAGACCTATGGAATCGCTCACGATGAGGCCGTGGCCTACAAACATCAAAGTGCCTTCTTTTTAACAGATGGTCAGTACGAGCAAGTCAGCCAGGCCCAACGAGATTTCGCCCTCACCATGAAACAGGCCATGTCTCCGCTTATTTCAGATCTCAAGCGCTGGATTCTAGGTCACCGCGTGAAGTATGGCGCCGCCGTAAATAAATTAGTGCTCACTGGTGGTACCTCTAGAATTAATAATATCGACAATTTCTTGGCCCAGGCGCTCTCACTTGAAGTGGAATTCATACGCCTTCCAAAGAATGTGACTTTTAGAGACACAAATATCGTCGAAGAAGAAATTAGAACCTACTGGTCCTCAGTCCTGATGGGCTCGACCGGTAAGAGTAAAATTCCTCTGGCAAATTTTCTCTATGGTGAGTTCTCATCGGGTTACAGTCAAAATATTCCGCTCCATTCAAGTTCATTCATCGGTATGAGAGTGCTGACGGTCTGCCTGATTCTCATCGCCTTTTTAGGAGTCGAGCGCATTTTCTTCATTGGAAAGGAAAATAAAAACCTCCACTCACGCATTTCAAAAGAAATTAAATCTCCTGAGCTTGAAATCAGTGTGAAGCAAGAGAGAACGTTTAAACGCTATCCACTCAGACTCGCTCCTGAGCTTGAGAAGAAAAAGCGCATGATTACCCAAGAGGTAAAATTAGTTCAGTCTTCGATAGAAATTAACTCAATTTCTCCCCTCGCAAGCCTAAGCCGCGCACTTGGGGCCAATGAGCAAGTTATTCTCGAACACTTTGAATCCGAAGATAAAGTTGCCAGCGCAACCTTTAGAATCAACGACACCAAAACCTTAGAGACATTTAAGGCCCATCTTCAAAATCTTTCTATACCGAAGCTCAATATTGAAGAGAGTGAAGATCCAAAGCTTGTCAAAATTAGCTTTGAAGGTGAATAAGTATGAGTAAGAGACCACCCCTATTTAAGGTTTTAGATACCTTTCTCTTTAAGCAAGTTGACCGCTACGAAACCTCGCAAGCTCACCAAAAAGTGGCCGATGCCATGGCCCCACTCTCTGAGCAAGGTCAAAAAATCGTCAACCACGCCTCAACTATTGCTCTGATTATTCTACCTATTTTATTAACGCTAGGTATGCTCATCTCAAATTATCAACTCTCAAGTGAAAATGAAAAACTCAAAGAGACCCTTGAGTTGGTCGATGAAATTAAAGCGCAAAAAAGAGAAGTTGAGGCCATCAGCGCTCAAATAATCTCAAATGGAGTCATAAATAAAGACTCAGAGTTAAGTGCTCGCCTACGCGGTCTAAACACAAAGGGAAACAAGGTTCAAGTAATCTCTTTTGATAAGAGTGAAGCCGGAAGCCTTGGCAAATCTATTGCCAGTATAAAATTCAATGACCTAACGATGCAAGAATTTAAAGAAATGATTGAGACTCTGCAAGTGAGAGAGCGGGTGAAAATTAATCGCATCTCAGTTGATCGCAACGACAAGACGAAGAAACTTGCGGGCGAATTAGAAATCTCGCACTTTTCAAAATCAACTCCAGTGCCTATCGAGGAAGAATCATGAGCCAATCCACTTTGGGCCTTGCAAAAGACACCACTCCGAAGCTCCAAGTTGATAAGGTCGATGATCGCATTTACCTAAGTGGCTTCACGCTTGGGGCAAAACTGTCGCTAATTTCAATTCTTCTACTATTTTTGGGCTTCTTCATCAATTTTCCTCTCAAAGAGGTGATCACTACTAGAATCACCAATGCCCTGGCCGTGAACCGCGCCTGCCCAATGAGTTTTAGAGATCTTGAATTTGAGTGGTTTCTACCCAAAGTAAAAATCAAGTCACTCTCACTACCAAGCATGTGCTTTTCTGGTGCCGGAAGAGATATCGAACTTAAGAACCTCTCGACAAATTTCCTCGGCCCTAGCTTTTCGCCCTTTGGTCTAAAGCTCTCACATCAATTCACACTTGAAGGCACAAAGCTCACTGCCTACCACGCACTCACCCCAAGTGGTCACGTCTTTAGACTCAATCCGACAAAGATCTCACTGACTCAACTGGGTGACCTTCTTGGTCAGAAAGTCATCGCCGGCACATTGCTTGTAGACGGCTACTTTGATGTCGACACACGCTTCACTCCAAAGGATGTGAAATTCTCAGCGAGCTCATCAGATCTTCTAGTAAAGAGCACTAACCTTCAGGGACTAACGCTTCCACGTCTTGATATTGGTCTACTCTCACTAAAAGTCACGATGAACGCTAGACAGAAAGTCGTTATCGATGAATTATTTCTTGGAAATGACGAGTCACCAATTAAAGGTAATTTCTCAGGCAGCGTCGATCTCAACAAAGTCAATCCACAGGCCAGTAACTATGACCTCAGAGGGACCCTTAGCTTTTCAGAGGGCTTTAAGACTTCCCCAGAATTTGGTCTCATCAACATGTTTCTAGGCCTTGATAAACAAAAGACTTACGAAGGAAGCTACAAGCTCAATGTGCAGGGTCAACCAGGTACATTCCCAAGCATTTCTTTTGATTAATCGCCTCGAAACCTGCTATTGTGCCTGTCATGAACGCTACAAAATCTCCACACTCACTGCTGCAAGTTAAGCTTGAGGCGATATTAGAATCTCACCTTAAAATTCTCTACGGCCCAAAGGCCCCACTAGAGCTAGCGACCTACGCCGTTTTGCCGGCAGGAAAGCTCTTTCGCCCACTCCTTTGCCTGGCGAGCCATGCCGACTTTAATAGTAGCGATTTAAATCAAAACCTGGCCGCCTCAGATGACCTCGCCCTCATTGCCTCTTTTCTTGAAATTCACCACGCCTACACCCTCGTTCACGACGACATGCCGGCGATGGACAATGATGACACAAGAAGAGGAAAGCCCAGTCACCACGTGAAGTTTGGCGAGTGGAGAGCGCTTCTAACTGGAGACGCCCTCGCCATAGGCTCCTTTCATCTGCTCTCAAAGATCAAAGCGAGTTCCGCCCCTTCAATTCTTAAGCTCGCCACTTGGTCTACAGGGCCAAAAGGTCTCATTCAAGGTCAATACAAAGATCTCTCCCATGAGATGAATGAAAATTTTAACGAGCTTCTAGAAACTCATCTTTTAAAGACCGCGCGCCTCATTCAACTCTCACTCACCCTGCCGCTCCTCCTTGAGGGAGCAAGCATGAGGGAGCTCAAAAAGAAGTGGAGATTTGGGCGCGCTATTGGAATTCTCTTTCAACTCTTAGATGACCTGTGCGAATTGGCCGATCAGCAATTAAGTGAGCACGAAAGAGATATTAATCCATGGCTTCGCTATGAAAATCAAACAGAGGTACAGACCCTCTCTTATCTCAACTGGATTTTGGATAACCCGAGCGCCTATGGCCCAGAGACAAAGATAGTCCTGCAGGGATACTTTCAAAAGATTTTAGATATTCTAGGTGCAGGCAAGACCAATATCGAAAATCATTTGCAGCGAGAATTAATTCCAGTGGTGAGTGCTCTTGGCCGCATTTGCGCGCTCTAGAATGCCCTGTAGGCGCTCTTTAGCACTGGAGAGCTTCTTGATATCCTCTTCATCCCAGCGACGATATTGGAAGGCTTCTTGCGATCCATGATCGTGAGAGTGTGACTCGTCAGCTGAATCTTCAGAATCATCGCCGAAGTCGGGAAGATCTGGCAGTGTGCGCTGAAGTCTCAATGAAAGTTCTACCTTGGCGCGCTCCACGGTGATTTTTTCTTCGTAGAGCATTTTCTTGACCACGATAATGGCCTCAATATCTTTGTGCTCAAAAAGTTTTTTTCCGCTGGTTGAGAGAATGGGAGAAATCTCATCAAATTCATTTTCCCAAAATCTTAAAACGTAAGGCTTAACACCTGTCAGGCTACAAACTTCATCAGTTGTAAAAACAGACTTATTAGGAATTTCGATTGACTCAATTGGGGTGTGAAAACTCATCATCTCTCCTCACCATAACGTTACACATTCTATTGTGAGTGACAGTGAGGCGAGATGTCTAGTTTTTAGAGATCGAAGTCGTCGTCGTCGTTATCATCGAGATCGCGTGGATCCTCTGAATTGGACATGAACGAGCTCATCGCTCTTGATGTCCCTTCGCGAGCTGCTTGAGATGTATCTTCTCCACCCTCTTCATCTAGGCGATGAGCGTAGCGTGCAGTCACATCTTCTTTAAGAACTTGTGAAGGCTTGAAAGTTAGAACCCTGCGGGCCGAAATTTCCATCGCGTCCCCAGTCTGTGGGTTGCGACCAATACGTGTGGCCTTATCTCTGATTGAAAAATTTCCAAAGCCCGAGATCTTCACTTTCTCTCCTCGAGAAAGAGTATCTTTAATGACTTTAAAAACGAGGTCTACTAGGTCCGCTGCTTCTTTTTTACTAAAGCCAGCTTCTTTGTAAACTCTCTCAACAATATCGGCCTTGGTGAGACTCATAGGGCTTCCTCCGTGAAGACTCCGTAATTCCTTTGAATTCTCCTAATATTCATAGGTTAGCAAAGAACTGAATTGGGCGCACTAAAAAACTTTTAAGGAGCACTTTTTTGCCTACAAGCGTGCGTTTCATACCTTCAATACCTTACCAATCTCCGACAATAGGATTCAAGTAATCAAAAAAAAGGCCCTCAAACGAGGGCCCGGTGTTTATTTTTTCTTACGTTTTGCTCTTTTTTCGAGTTCGCGTCTAAGTTGCGCTTTCTCTTTTTCACGTGCCTTGAGCCACTCAGTTAGTTTACCATCCACTTCGTGCAATTCCTCAATGAGTTTCTTCTGCACAAGAGCGGGACTCTTAGCAATTTTTTGAAACTCTTTAAGCATCGCACTTTCATCTTTTACAAGAAGCTGGCGCTTGGCCACTTCTTCTTTAGTCATGCGGTAAATAGGCATGTCGGCAAGATAGTCTGAGAAAGTGAACTTCTTCTTATCAAGATATTCAACATAAGCTTTTCTGTTAGCAGTCTTAGTGGCGACTTCGTAGTGCTTTTCTTTAATGAAGCGAATGATCTCATTATTTTGACGAATGCGATTTTCATACTCTTCACAGAGAAGCTCATAGCGACGTCTAACAACTACCCTTCTTTGCTCTGTAAAAATTGAAATAATCTCTTCCGGTGCATTGAAGATGCGCACCCCGCGCTCAGAGATGAGCGTGTAATTTGGAGTGATCGAAGTAGTTATTCCCATCTTCTCTTCTACTTCTTTTAGCGTTGGCTGTTGGCCGCGCTTAAAGATGAGCTCGATGCGAACTTCGTTATCAACTGTTGAATCGATGTAATCTTTAATAAAGTCTTCATCGATGTACTTATTTAAGAGGCGATAAGTCTTAGTAGAATCATAAGTTCTAGGAAGTTCAGTGATAAAGATTGAGCCATCTACCTCCTCAAACTTCATTGGATAAATATGGCGTCCAGACTTATCAATTTCAATCGATGAACTGTAGTAATTCACGAAGGGCTTTAGCTTCTTAGGTTTACCAGTTTCAAGATAGGCAATCATTGAATTGATAAGATCTTTGTGGTGAAAGCTTGGAATTACTGAACTAAAGCCAGTCCCGATTCCCTCGGCCCCGTTTAAAAGCATGATCGGAAGTTTTGGAAGAAGACCTGTGGGCTCCATCACTTTTTCATCGTAATTGGGGACCATTTCAACTTGGTTCATGTCATCAAAGAGTAGAATCTTGGCAATATCTCCAAGCTTACACTCGATATACCTACTGGCAGCGGCGGTTTGCTCCATCCTCTCACCAAAGTATCCCTTCTTATCAATCAAGGGATAGTTATTTGAGAAGGTATAGTCTTGAGCGAGATTCACAATCGCACTCTCAACAGAAGCCGGGCCGTGCGGGTGTAACGTCAAAACCAAACCCGTGGCCGAGGAAACTTTCATCAAACCCTTTGACTGGTTTTTAAAGAGCGTAAAAAGAATTCTGCGCTGACCGGGCTTTAATCCATCTTGAAGATAGGGAATCGCGCGGTCCATGAGGGTATAAATCTGATAAGTTCTATACTCTTGTTTGACGATTTCTTTTAGCGGCACGCTATCAAGTGCGTGCAGATAGGTCTCTTGCATTTAAAAATCCTTTTAATTAATTACGCTTTCTTTCTTGCAGTTGTTTTCTTCGCTGTCTTCTTGGTCGTCTTACTAGCAGTCTTAGTCGACTTCTTAGTCGTCTTAGGAGCAGCGCCTGAACTTACGGACTTTGAAGCTTTCTTCTTTGTGCCTTTAGTTGCCGGTGCTTTTTCAGCTCCGGCCGAATAAGTCACAGAAGTCTGCTCGCCCGAAGAGTCCATGTCCATGAGTAACTCTTTTCTAGGCGCTGAATCTTTCCCAAAACACACTTGAAGCATTTTCTTTGCCGCTGACATATCTTCGATATTAATCGTCGTATACTCTTCGCGCGAAAGGACATACTTCCAAGCTTCAGGTGACATCTCCCCTAGCCCCTTATTTCTCATCACTTCTTTAATTTTGGTATTAGAGGCGCGAAGATCTTCAAGCTGCTCTGGAGTTTCAAGAAAAACCACTCCCTTATCAGTCACCACCTCAAAAAGTGGCGCCTTAGCAAACTGAACTCTGCTCTCTTTGAAGAGCTCTGGCCAAAAAGAGAAGAAGAAATTAGTCAGAAGAGTGTTGATATGCCCACCGTCCACATCCGAGTCGGCGAGAAACACGATCTTGTGATAGCGAAGATCTGCTGGATTTACTTCCTGACCAAGTGTGAGACCGATGGATGACATAATATCCATGAACTCTTGATTGGCGACGACATCTTTAAGGGCAGCCTGGGCAACGTTCATAGGCTTACCTTTTAGAGCAATTCCACCGTGGTGAAGTTTGTCGCGCGCCGAGCGCAAGCCACCAATGGCCGAGTCCCCTTCGCAGATAAAGAGAGTACACTTAGAGCGGTCTCTCCTCTCATTGGCATCGAGCAGTTTTTCCACTCGTTGCTTCTTACTCTTGCGCCCCTGTTTACTGGCCTCTTTGAGCACCTGAAATTTGTGACGACTCTGAGCGCGGTCAAGGACCAGCTCTAAGAACTCTTTATTCTTTCTAATCCACTTGTCGATATTCTTGCTCATGAAGGCTTCGACAGCTTTTTCTAGATTCAAGTCGCGCACGAGTTTGCGCTTAGTTTGACTCTCAAAGCGCGGGTTGGGCATGGTGACGCCAACAATGAAAGTGAGACCAGTCAGAATGTCGTTGTCGACAATTTGAAGTTTATCTTTCTTAGTCTGTCTCTCAAGTTTTTCTTTAATTGAATTAATAAAGAGTCGCTTCATGCGATCGACGTGAAAACCGCCATCATATGTTGGTGTTGAGTTCACGAAACTCACGATGCGCTCGCGCTCTTCGTTTTCTTTATCAATGGCAATTGAGAGGTGAAGGTCAATGCGACCCTTAACCTTCTTTCCTTTAGAATTTGTGTCTTCATAAACTGTCGACTCATCACCGATGAGTTGCGCCCCATCAGCATTAATTCGCTGAGCGAGTTCAAAGAGTCCCTTCTTAAAGTGATACTTCTCACCGTTAAAATAAAAGGCCAGTCCTGGGTTGTTGTAGGCTAGATCGATAATGCGCTTGCGAAGCAAATCTTCATCGATCAAATTATTCTTATACACCTCTTTTGACAGAGTGAGGTCAACGCGCACACCACTGTGTCCTTTAAAAGGCTTTGGCTTCGTTTTATTTGTTTTGAGAGCACCATCAATGAAGGTCCAAATCTGCTCTTTCTTAGAGTTAAAGTGACGAATGCGCACTTTAAATTCATCAGAAGTTAAGCAGGTGGCCGCGGCCCCTAGACCGTTTTGACCAAGAGTGCGGTGGAGAAATCCCTTCTCATCTACCTCTTCATCTTTAAACTTAGATCCGGTTCTAAATTCAGTGTATACCTGAGGCGCTTTATCAATGGGAAAGCCAATTCCGTTATCTTCAATACCTACACTCAGACGGTCTTCCGAGAGCCAGGTGTGAACTTCTGTCACGTGTCCACGGTAGTATTCATCGATACAATTATCGAGAATTTCTTCAATGGCCTTGCTCTTGGCCTGGTGAAATTTCACCGTTTTAAATTCCACCGAATTTTCGGTGTAGATATACGTCTCTAGATCTTCCACATCGTTAGATCCGAAAACAAGAGTGATTCGGTTGCGACAATGCCAGCGCTGATCTTTGCTCTCGATCACGGCATCTTTGGTTTTTCCTTTGCGCTTTACTTGCTCAATGGCCATTTTTGGGTCCTTCCTTTTGTCTACAAAAAGGCACGTCGATTCGTGCGATCGTAGGCGATTTGCGAACTAAATGTGCACGTGTGACACGACTGTGCTCTGCTGTTACACTAAATTCAGAGTAAGAACCGACTGGATGGGTGAAAAGGGACGATGAGTCAAGTCCGCTTAATTTCAGCAATTTTTATCGTATTTCTGGTGCAAGTTGCTCGGGCAAAAGTAGTGTCAGATTCCACGAACCTAATAACGTGGCGCACACTTCCGTACAATGACGCAACCAAAGATAAGCTTCAAGGTGGCGGATTCTTTGTGGAATCCAAGGTCACTAACGTTTCTGACAAGCTGCAGAAACTGAATTTTCAAATCTCAGGTCTGCACCCCAAAGACTGTCGCTTCGCCCTTCGCAAACTCTCCCAGTACGAGCGCTTTAGCGACGAGCTCGACTTTGTGAAGAAGTCTAGTTACGACGAGGCTGATGGCCGCATCCGCCTCTTACTGAGTTCGAGCTTACTCCCCTACAACATGATTCTGCACTTTAAAATTCCCCGCATTAAAAAACCTGGTCTCTACCACTTTGAATTTGATGATGGATTTTTATTGGGCCTCAAAGGTGAAATCCACGTGAGCGAACATGAAAAGCGCTGCCTCTTCTACGGCAGCGCTGCTTGGAAGGGCCCAGATACGGGCATTAACTCTCTTGTCTTTGAATTCTTCTCCTCCACCCTGGGGCGACTCGCCATTGAGAATCTTTTTCGTTTTTCAAAGACCCTTTAAGTCGGTTATGGTCTAAAATGTCCCAGAGCTTCGTGACGAAGCTGAGTTCTGGTATTATAAATCTCCATGCTGGACCTGTGCACAAAACCACCTCTTGCACGGAACAGACAGGCCAAATAAATTGCCAAGGAAATATTTTGAAAGTTAGCCGCATAGATGCACGCGATACGATTCCTATCAGACATCAAGTCCTAAGACCTGGTCTTCCCATTGAAACCGCTCACTTTGAAGGCGATGAGGAAGAGCAAACCTTTCACCTCGGCGCCTTTGTCGAGGGCAAGCTCGTAAGTGTGGCGAGCTTCTTCTTTGAAAAGCACCCTAAGCTTGAGCCCGAGTACCAATACCGCTTAAGAGGTATGGCCACGCTCCCAGAGTTTCGCCATCAGGGCCTCTCTTCAGAGCTGTTGCGCATGGGTCTTCCCATCGTGAAGCAAAATTTCTGTTCACTCATCTGGTGTAACGCCAGAGAGTCGGCGATGGGCTTTTATCAAAAAGTGGGCTTTGAAAAAATCGAGGGCGTCTTTGACATCCCCGGTGTCGGACCCCACGTTCTGATGTTTAAAAACCTAGATTGATTTTGGATTGAGACAAATTGTCTTTGGAGCCGCCTGGTGCATGAGCTTATAGAGCTCTGCTAGGCACGACTCAAAGGTGTTAAAGCGCCTAAGGGGTGAGCAGGCCAAGATCAAGCGCTCGTTTTCGCGTGAGAATTCGCGGTCGAGTTGGCACTGTGAAAAGCCCCTGGAATCCACACAGACAAAGTGTTGATCGGCGCAATCGTAGATGAGATAGCCTCCCGAGCGGTACTTGAGATCAATGCGCGGAAGAATAATTTCGTTTCGCAACTGTTCCTCACTCACTCCCTCGAGCACATTTCGCTCTGGCTCTATGGGCTTTGTACGTTGCCCCAAAGCCTTTGAAAGACTTAGAAGCTGAGTTGAAAGAATAAGGCACAAAAGAATTCTCATAAGCATATTTTGGCACATATTAGGCCCTCATCAAACTTTAAAGATCGATGAAAATTGACTATGATGCTCTAGAGCCCCACAACCATAAACGGAAACTTTATGATCCCTCACCAGCCGCTGTTTAAAGAACTCTCGCAACTCATCCATGAAGCCTTGGGAAGTGCCCTTGAAGGTCATGGCCTTGAGGTTAACGATATTTACAAAATGCTGGGTGAGCCGCCAAACCTCGATATGGGTCACATCGCTTTTCCTTGTTTTACTCTGGCCAAGGCTGCGCGCAAAGCCCCCCCACAAATTGCAGCGATGATCGCCGAGAAATTGCCCGCCAGTGAACTCTTCACCGAAGCAAAAGTTCAAGGCCCCTATCTCAACTTCACGCTCAATATGAAGGCCGTGGGCGAGAAGGTTTTGGCGCTAATTCTCTCAGGGGAATTTTTTAAGATTAAATTAAGCGACAATGATCAAAAGATGATGATCGAGTACTCGCAGCCAAATACCCACAAAATTTTACACGTGGGGCACATGAGAAACCTGTGCCTTGGAAATGCACTCATTCGCATGCTTCGCTACACTGGCCACGACGTACTCGCTGTCACCTACCCTGGAGATGTGGGCACTCACGTGGCCAAGTGCCTGTGGTACCTGAAATATCACAATCAGGGACAGATTCCGGCTCACAATAAAGGGGCGTGGCTTGGTGATCTCTACACCAAGGCCCACCTCAAGCTTGAAGATGAGCTTGGCACTGAGCTCGAAGAAAAGAACCGCGCCGAGCTCACAGCAATTCTCAAAGAACTTCACGACGGCAAGGGCGAGTTCTTTGACCTTTGGAAGGAAACTCGCGAGTGGTCAATTAATCTCATGAAAGAGGCTTACGACTGGGCCGATGTCAAATTTGATCGCTGGTTTTGGGAGTCTGAAGTAGACGCCCCGTCTCTCAAGTACGTGAATGAACTCTACACTGAAGGAAAGCTCGTCAAAGACCAAGGTGCCATCGGCATGGACCTCTCTGAAGACAATCTAGGCTTTTGTCTGCTGATTAAATCAGATGGGACTGGACTCTATGCCACTAAAGATGTGGAACTGGCGCGCAAGAAATTTGAAGAGTATGGCGTAGATCACTCGATATACATCGTCGACAACCGCCAGAGTTATCACTTTAAGCAAGTCTTCAAGGTGCTTGAAAAACTTGGATTTGAAAACGCAAAGAATTGCTTTCACCTGCAGTACGACGTAGTGGAGCTTCCAGACGGAGCAATGAGTAGCCGCAAGGGCAATATCATTCCTCTCATGACGCTCATTGAGTCGATGCAAAAAGAGATCAAGGAAAAATATCTCTCAAAGTATGAAGGCGACTGGAGTGCGGAGGAAATTGAAGAGACGGCCAAAAATATCGCCGCAGGCGCTATTAAGTACGGCATGATACGCGTTGATAATAACCGCAAGATCGTCTTTGACCTCGCCGAGTGGCTCGCCCTCGACGGAGAGACGGGCCCCTATTTGCAATACGTCTGCGCTAGAATTAACTCTCTTTGCAATCGCCTAGGTCCAGTGAAGACTGATGTCGATTGGTCACTTCTAAGTGCCAAAGAAGAAGTAGAACTCGCCCTCAAAGTTCAGCGCTTTAACGATGTTGCCCTCCTCGCCGCTGAAAATTATAAGACGGCCACTCTTACGAGTTACCTCTTTGAACTTGGCAAGCTCTTTAACTCTTTCTATGCCAATTGTGAGATTGGAAGTGCCAAGAGTCCTGAGCTTAAAGAGGCCAGACTCGCGCTTTCAAAGGCCACTGGCGATGTGATGAGAACTGGACTTGAGATTATTGGCATCCACGCCCCTAATCGGATGTAAGAGCGAGCACAGTTCGGATCCAATCGACCAGCTCATCTATTCCACAAGGCTTAAGTAGTATCTTAAGCCTTTCAATTTCTTCTTTTGGAATATTCTTATCTACGAACCAACCGCGCACGTAATCGGGGTAGTCATCTGAAAGAAAGGCGATGGGAATATTGCTCGCCTCACGATTGGCCATGTAGAGAGGAAGCACATTTCCAGTCTTAAAGTAAAACTCACTAATGATGGCCTCATACTTTTCACTTTCGATCTTAGCGCGCGCCTCTTCTAAACTAGCCGCGAAGTCGGCATTGATCTGGCCAATCTCTTCGTCGATTACGATTTTTAAAAAATCTAGAATGGCCGGCTCGTCGTCAATAATGAGAATTTTCTTTTTCATGAGCCTATTCTACGGGTTAAGTGCGGTAGTTAAGAAGCGTCTTAACCTCAATTTAAGAAAATTTATCGCAGAATAGGCCGTGAATTTTATGAAATAAAGCCTTCAAAGAAAAAGACTTTACCCCGAGAAAACCAATCAACCCAAATACTTAGCGCCGAAAAAGCGAGTGCTAACAGTGAGTAAACAAGAACCATCGAAGGGTTTATTTTATTTTTCGAAGGGGCCTTAATGAGCGTGAGCAAGATGCCAACAATCATACCGCTTGCCAGTCCTACGGCGTGGGCGACGTTGGCGATGGCCCCAATTAGCCCAGTCATACAGAGCACGAGCCAGCCAATCATAAAGGCAATATCGCGCTTAGGGAGGGAGTACGGCACGCCTGGATCAAACTTCGCGCGCATCCACATCTGCCCCAAGTAGGCAAAGACCACTCCAGACATGCCGCCAAATTGAGGACCCACAACCAAGTACTGGGCGACATTTGTGAGTAGTCCATAAACGAGAGTCAGACCGATCATGGCCTTAATCCCCTCTTGATCCTCAAGTGCACTGCCAATGTCCTTAACCCACAAGAGATTAAAGAGAATATGTAAAAAACCAAAGTGCAGAAACATCGGCGTCCAGAGGCGCCAAAATTCTCCGCGAAGAACTTCACCAAAGAGCGTGTCGAGATTGCTGCTGATAAAGAAGGGATCGTAGAAGGTCCGCTCCTTGCCACTCATTGCTCCAAAAATAAAAACGAGCACACAAATGCCCATGATCACTTTTGAGATAACCCCTAGGGGCGCGCGACTCATGGCCTGCCACTCCTTGGGAATTTCATGGCGCACTGGAAGCCCCACGCTCAAGCGATAAATGCTATCGACAAGAGGAATCGACTCCTCATCCTCGGCCACAACGGCAAAGTGGTCCTCGTGAGTGATCACCTGCGCGCGCAGGTTCTTTTCCCTCAAGATTTTTTCTATCGATTGGGCGATCTTGGGATCGCGCAGTTCTCCTATAAAGTACATGTTGGATATCTTAGCGATTATTCAGTGCTTTGGCCCACCATTTAGAGACTTTACCTAAGTTCACTTGATATACGGCAAAAAAAGACCTATTTTAGAGACGTGGAGAAATAGGTTCCTTTTTGACCTATTTTGCGGTACTAAAGCCTAGCTTAAGTTACCAAAATATTTAGATCCACATGAACCGCTCTCTAGGAGTAGTGGCAACGTGTTACGCATTAATAAAAAAGTCGAGTACGCCCTCATGGCCCTTCGGGAAATCGCCGCACGAGACGGTGGCGAGCTCACCAGTGCCCGCGAGATTTGCGATCGCTTTAAAATTCCCTTCGACACCACTGCCAAAGTCATGCAGGCGATGAATAACGCCGGCATCCTCTGCTCGGTCAAGGGAACTAAGGGTGGCTACCTCCTCGCCCGCTCACTTGAGAGCATTAGCTACATGGATCTCGTGCACTTAATTGAAGGAAAGGAAACTGAGCACTTCTGCGAAAGTTCAAAGGGCCAATGTGAACTCATGGGTCTTTGCAATATCAGTACGCCAATTGAAGAGCTCAATCGCAAGCTCAACGAATTTTTAGAAAACCTCACCCTTCACGATCTCTTTGAGATGGGACCGTGCTCAAATGCCAATCCCTGCAATCTCTTGAGCCTCAGTGAAGGAGGACAGTAGGATAGCAATGAAAACCAATGAATTAGAAAATCGCGAATATAAGTACGGCTTCACCACCGATATTGAAGTGGAAGAGTTTCCCAGGGGACTCTCAGAAGATATCATTCGCCTCCTCTCGGCAAAAAAGGAAGAGCCCGAGTGGCTTCTTGAGTACCGCCTTAAGGCCTATCGCCACTGGCTCACTCTCACTCCCCCAAGTTGGGCCAAGCTAGAAGTTCCAGAGATAGACTTCAATGCCCTCTACTACTACGCTGCTCCCAAGAAAAAGGAAGCGGCCCCGGGAAGCCTTGAAGAAGTAGACCCTGAACTTCTGGCCACATTTGAAAAACTTGGCATCCCACTCTCTGAGCAAAAGCGCTTAACAGGTGTGGCAGTGGACGCGGTCTTTGATAGCGTCTCAGTGGCCACAACTTACAAAGAAGACCTAGAAAAAGTGGGGGTTATCTTCTGTTCAATCAGTGAGGCCATTCGCGAACACCCAGAGCTTGTGAAAAAGTATCTCGGCTCAGTAGTTCCTCACACTGACAACTTCTACGCCGCACTTAACTGCGCCGTCTTTAGCGACGGCTCCTTTGTCTACATCCCAAAGGGAGTGACTTGTCCCCTTGACCTCTCTACCTATTTTAGAATTAACGCTAAAGAGACTGGTCAATTTGAAAGAACTCTCGTGGTCGCCGATGAAGGCTCCTACGTGAACTACCTCGAAGGTTGTACCGCTCCCCAAAGAGATGAGAATCAACTTCACGCCGCTATAGTCGAGCTAATTGCGCTTGATAATGCCACTATCAAATACTCAACAGTTCAAAACTGGTATGCCGGCGATAAAGAGGGAAAGGGCGGGATCTATAATTTTGTGACCAAGCGAGGTAATTGCCTTGGTAAAAATAGCTTCATCTCTTGGACTCAAGTTGAAGCAGGCTCGGCCATCACCTGGAAGTACCCTTCTTGCAATCTCATTGGCGAGGGATCAACTGGTGCCTTTTATTCAGTGGCCCTCACGAATAATAAAATGCAGGCCGACACCGGAACTAAAATGGTTCACATTGGCAAAAACACCAAGTCGACCATTATTTCAAAAGGGATCTCGGCCGAAGAATCAGAGAATAACTACAGAGGGCTTGTCAAAATTATGCCTTCTGCCACTGGGGCGAGAAATTATAGCCAATGTGATTCGATGCTTGTGGGTCGCAATTGCTCGGCCAATACATTCCCCTATATTGATGTCAAAAATAATGAAGCAACAGTCGAGCACGAGGCTTCCACCACTAAGATTAGTGAAGACCAACTCTTCTATCTTCAGAGCCGCGGGCTCGATATGGAAAAGTGTATCTCTCTCATCGTCGGTGGCTTTTGCGCGGACGTCTTTAAGCAACTTCCGCTGGAATTTTCCGTGGAGGCCGTAAAGCTTCTTGAAATGAAATTAGAAAACTCTGTTGGATAAGTAGGAATTAGAAATGATTAAGATTGAAAACCTCCATGCAAACGTTGACGGCAATGAAATCCTTAAGGGGATTGACCTCGAAATTAAGGCCGGTGAGATTCACGCTATTATGGGGCCAAACGGTTCTGGCAAGTCGACGCTCTCAAAAGTAATCGCTGGTCATCCGGCCTATGAAGTCACTGAGGGAAGCATTCGTTTTAAGCACAATAATAAGATGGTTGATCTCTCTGAGCTTGAACCTGCAGAGCGCTCACAAGCGGGAATTTTTCTAGGCTTCCAATACCCGGTTGAAATTCCAGGAGTCTCCAACCTCACCTTTCTCCTTGAGTCCTACAACGCTATTTGTAAGGCGCAAGGTGCAAGCGAGATGACTGAAGGGGATTTTAGAGAATTTCTTAAACCTAAGCTTGAGCTCCTAGAGATGAAAGAGACATTCCTCGATCGCCCAGTGAACACAGGTTTTTCAGGTGGAGAAAAGAAAAAGAATGAAATTCTCCAAATGGCCGTTCTAAATCCACGCCTCGCCCTACTCGATGAAACGGACTCAGGCCTTGATATTGATGCCCTAAAAACCGTGGCTAAAGGAGTGAACGCACTCAAGAGTAAGTACAACGCCGTCGTGCTCGTCACGCACTACCAGCGCCTCCTAGACTACATCGTGCCAGACTTCGTCCACGTGATCTACAAGGGCAAGATTATCAAGTCTGGCGACAAGTCTCTCGCTCTAGAGCTTGAGGCCAAGGGCTACGACTGGCTCATTAATTCATAAATAAGAAACGAGCGATATAATGATGAATAAAGAAGAAAATATGCTGGGAATCTTAGAGGGTGTAATCACTCCTGAGATCATTGGCAAAATTAAAGAGACGGGTCTGCCCACATCTAAGTGGGAGAGCTGGCGCTATAGCTCTCTACCCTCTTTTGCCCCGACTAACACACTTAAAAAGGCAGAAGTGTCATCTCCCACTCAAAGTGAAGAGGCTTTGCTAGAAAAATATGAAAATCGACTCGTTTTTAGCGCTGGTGAATGCCTCCTTGACTTGAGCTCACTGCCAGCGGGAGTAAAACTCACTGAGACTAAGAGCTCTCAGACTGAAAAGGAAGAATTCATCACCACTTTGGCCACTGCCCTTGCTCCAAAGAATTATGAACTCACCTTTGAGCAGAACACTTCCCTAAGTTCTCCCTTTGCACTCATTGAAATCGCTCCGAAAGAGGATCAGACGACGTGCCGCTCAGAGGGCACTAATCTCGCCCTTAAAATTGAAAGCGGATCGAGCCTCGAGCTTGTGCACCTGTGTCTCTTGCCCCACGACTCTGAAGTTGAGGGCGTGACTCAGGCAGAAGTATGGCGCAATCACAATCTCACTCTTAAAATTGAAAAGAACTCGAGTGCGAGCTATATCAAACTTACGAGCTCTAATATTAAGACTCTCGCCCTCTCAAGTCTCGTCGCAGACGTCATGGAGCATGCTCGCTTTAGTACGACTTTAGTTGCTCTAGGTGGCAAGCTCACGCGCCAAGATGTGACCATCAACCTTTTGGGAGAGGGAGCGCACGGTGAGATTCGCTCACTTGCGGCCCTGAGACAACAAGAACAAGCCGATCTAAGCGCCTTCATTTACCACAAGGTTCCTCGTACCACGAGCAATCAACTGGTGAAAAATATTCTCGACGACAAGTCTCGCGGAGTATTCACTGGAAAAATTCTGATTGAAAGGCAGGCCATTGAAGTTGATTCAAGTCAACTTAGTCGCGCACTCTTACTGAGTAAAAAAGCGCAAATGAATGCTCGCCCACAACTTGAAATTTACGCCGATGATGTCAAAGCTTCCCACGGGGCCACAATTGGTCAACTCTCTGAAGAAGAGCTCTTTTACTTGCAAAGTAGAGGGCTCACAAGTGAGAAGGCACGCCAAATGCTCTGCCACGGTTTTGGACTTGAGATCACTGAAGAAATTAAATCGACTGAGACTCGCGCACTAATCGAAGAAACACTCTTTGAAGGCTTTGAGCGCTATAGCATCGCTACAATAGAGGGGAATGAATGAAAAGCTTAGCTGACATTCGCGCTGACTTTCCGTGCTTGCACCAAAAGGTGCACGGCATGGACCTGGTCTACCTTGATAACGCCGCTTCTACATTAAAATGTCTTCCCGTCATTGAGGCCCTCGATACGCACTACCGCTTTCAAACTGCCAATGTTCACCGCGGAGTTCACTTTCTGTCTGAACAGGGAACAATTAAGTTTGAAGAGACGAGAAAGAAAATTCAAGCATTCATTAATGCTCGCCACACTCACGAAGTGATATTCACTAAGGGAACCACTGATTCGATCAATCTTGTGGCCCAGAGCTTTGGGGAGAAATTCTTTAAACCTGGTGATGAGATCCTTCTCACGACCTTGGAGCACCACTCAAATATTGTTCCTTGGCAAATCATCGCTGAGAAAACTGGCGCCAAAGTTGTTGAAGTGTTTATCAACGATCTAGGTGAGATTGATCTTGCCGATTATGAGAGAAAACTTAATTCAAAAGTTAAAATGGTTGCCACTAACCACGTTTCAAATTCATTGGGCACGATCAACCCAGTAAAAAAAATGATCGAAATGGCCCACGCCGTTGGAGCGAAGTTTCTGGTCGATGCCGCTCAAAGTGTTGCCCACTTAAAAGTCGACGTTCAGGAACTTGATTGCGACTTTCTCGCCTTTAGCTCACACAAAATTTTTGGCCCCACCGGAGTGGGTGTACTCTTTGGTAAAGAAGAAATTTTAAACGAAATGCCACCCTACCAAGGGGGTGGAGATATGATTGATGAAGTGAGCTTTGAGCGCACAACATACAATATTCTCCCCCACAAATTTGAAGCCGGCACTCCTCATATTGCTGGAGTCATCGCCCTCAAAGCCGCCATTGAATATGTCGAGTCTCTTGGCTTTGACTTTATCATCAAGCAAGAGCACGAGTTGCTCCTTGAGGCCAATAAGAGACTCAAGGAAATTCCCGGAATCAAATTTATTGGTGAAGCCAAGGAGAAATCGGCCGTTGTCTCCTTTTTGATGGACGGACTTCACCCCCACGATCTTGGAACACTCCTTGATCGCATGGGCATCGCCGTGCGCACGGGTCACCACTGTACTCAGCCTCTGATGAAGCGCTTTAACGTGAGCGCTACTGCTAGAGCGAGCTTTTGCTTTTACAACACTCTAGACGAAGTTGATCGTTTAGCTAAGGGGCTGATTAAGGCCCAGGAATTTGCAGGTTAAGTATGTCACTTGATATTGAGATTCAACCCACACCAAATCCAAACGCGCTTAAATTTATTCTTGAAAGTGCAGTAAAGAACGAGGGTAACTCCACCTACCGCACACCAATGCAATGTGGAGAAAATAAACTCGCTCTCGAACTCTTCACCATTCGCGGCGTTGATCAGCTTCACTTTTTTGACAATGTCATCACTGTGACCAAGTTCTCTTATGAAGACTGGGAAGTGATGGAAGAGCGTATTATGAAAGTGCTCGAAGACAAAATGCCCGAGCACAATCCAGACTACCACGATCCCGATCCAGAGGCGGAAAGACGCCGCGCACTCTCGCCGGAGCTTCTGGCCATTGAGCAAATTCTAGATAAGACCATTAGACCTGGACTCCAAGCTGATGGAGGCGATATTCAAACTCTCTCCTTTGAAGACCATATTCTCCTTGTTAAGTACCAAGGTGCCTGTGGAACTTGTCCAAGCTCTACCACTGGTACTCTTGAAGCGATCAAAGGCATTCTAAGAGATGAGTACGACCCTGAGATTGACGTCTACATCGCTCCTGAATTCTAAGACGATCCGACTTCGGTCCCCGCACTAGCGTCTGGGACCGAAGTACAAAGCATGACAAAAAAAATCAACTACAGCAGCTAAGTCTTCTAATCCAGATAAATGCTCAAGTCCTCGATTGCTACGCTCTCTCACCGAAGTTCCTGAAAGTTCAGACCTTTCTCATTTCTCTTTGAATTCTCTTCATTTTCCCGTCACAGGCTAGGCAAAAAATTCCGATAACTCACTAAATCTTAAATTAGAGGTGGATTTTGGGGTCCACTTGTTTAACTCGAAAAGAGAGAGGAGTTTGCTCATGTTACAAGAACTGTTTAAAAAATCAAAAGGCGGAGTGCTCACAGTACTTCTAGGCTCACTACTTATGCTTACAAGCTGTGGCGGTGACTCAGGCTCAAACGTACAAATTGAAGGTGTAGATGGACCACACGTGACACTCCTTCAAGACAATCTTATGGTATCGATGGTATTTGAAAATATCCAACTCGATGGCGGTCTTCGCTATGCCATTCCAAAGTATCCAAATTCATACCTAGAAATTTCTCCAGACCTACAAAGTTCTGGAACTCTAATGTCAATGTCGATCTCTCTTGATGACGTTTTTGACGATTCACTTCAGCAACTTGACCCACAAACTCTTCCAGGTGGCCGCGCGCTTCCAGGTGTAGTTGGTGGATCACTTCCAGCAGTAGCTTTCTCAATTGATAGCTTCTACAACATGGCCTTCTACGTTGGTCCAAAAGTTTTTGGTTTCTTCGTTCCAGCTAACATCGGTGTTCAAGGTGGAATCGCATCATTCCGTTACTACATCGCTGACAAAGCTGCTGGTACAGTTTCAGTTGTTGGCCAAGATGCCAACGGTGAAAACAGTGGTCTACTTCTTCTTCTAGATATCTCTAACTCTACGAAGAAGCAGCTTAAGAAAATTGCTAAGAAGTACTAATTTAAATTTCTACTTTAAGTAATTCGGGCCCGACTTGTTCGGGCCTTTTTATTTCACGTGCAAACTTTGGAACTAAAGCACAGGCAAGTAGAATCAAAGCACACCCCACCAAATTCAATGTCGTCAGCTTCTCGTCAAAGAAGAAGTAGCCAAAACTAGCGGCAAAGAGAGACTCCATCAAAAAAATCAAAGCTGCTTGATGAGGAGGAATCGTCTTTTGAGCGTAGACCTGCAATGTAAAAGCAAACATTGAGGAGAAGAGTGCTAAGATCACAAAGCCCATGAGAGAGCTCACACGCCACAGTGGTGTCACAAAGAGAGGGGCCATATCCATAGGCCCTTCAATAATTAAAGCGGCCACGACTCCAACTATTCCCATAAAGAAGCATTGAAGGGCATTGAGTTCGAAGGCCCCAAATTCTTTCGCGTAGCGATCAATCACGAGAATGTGACAAGCTCCAAAGAAGGCACAGAGCAGAGTCAGAAAATCGCCGATATTTAAGCCAGTGAGTTTTAAGTCGCACATGAGAAAAACTCCCGTGAGTGCGAGCCCTAGTAAGCCCCAGAACGAGCGCTGATAGCGAGCTCCAAAAATCAGCATACAGAGTATGGGCGTAAAGAAAGCGTAGAACGTGGTGATAAAGCCAGACTTAGCAACTGTTGTGTAGACCAGGCCGTAGACCTGACAGAGCATCGAGAGAAAGAGGCACATGCCAGCGAGCATAGCAGGTTTTAAATTCTTCCATCCACGCTTAAACGATCCACTCCAAATCAAATAGGGAAGACCCATCAAACCAGCGAGGACGTAGCGAAATGAGTTCGACCACATGGGCCCGTAATCCAAGAGCGTCCAGCGTGTGCCGATAAAGCCCATTCCCCACACCATAGTGGTGAATAATAAAATCATATGCCCAGCGGCGCGGTTTTTAAGGATCAATTAGTTGCCCCAGTCCTGTGGGTAATAATACTTCAGCATCTCTTCATGAGGTGAGCCCGCGGGAGGTTGATATTTATAAGTAAACTTACAGCGAGCAGGAAGTGAAATCAGGATTGAGTCCGTTCTGCCATTTGACTGCAGGCCAAATGAAGTTCCGCGGTCGTGAAGCAAGTTAAATTCTACATACCGCCCGCGACGATGAAGCATGAAGTCCTCATCTTCAGCAGTGAAGTCTTCATTCTTTCTCTTATCAACGAGTGGAAAGTAACTTGGAATAAAATACTCTGAGAGATCCTTCACCATGGCCAGATCACTTTGAGTGTCACCAGTGTTAAAGTGATCAAAGAAAACTCCACCCACTCCCCGCATTTCATTATTGCGGTGAGTATTTGTGAAGTAATCGTCGCACTTCTTCTTCATCTCCTCATACTTGCCATAGCGCTCGCATGCGTCCTTCCAAACTTTGTGAAAGTAATGAAAATCTTCGGTGTGTGGATAGTAAGGCGTGAGATCGGCACCACCTCCAAACCAAAACTTTTCTCCCGCCTGAATCATGCGAAAGTTGGCGTGAGTGGTGGGCACGCGGGGATTGCGAGGGTGAATGATGAGAGAAATTCCACAGGCCCACATGCTCGCGCCATTGCCGCCAATTTTAGCCGCAAAATCGGCCGAGACTGCGCCAAAAACCATTGAAGTGTTCACGCCTGCATTTTCGATGAGATTCCCACTAAAAGCGCGCGTTCTGCCTCCGCCGCCAGGGTTACCCTCCGCATCATCACGCTCCCAGAGGTCTTCAATCAGATTAATTTCTGGATCGACACGACGAAGCTCAGCTGTGATGCGATCTTGTAGATCACAAACGTGCGTGTGAAACCCTTTTTTTAATTGCTCTAGTGAGTGTACGGACATAATCCCCTCCGTTATAATGACCCCAATATTTACCACGTTCCTTCTAGAGAAGAAAACCTAAGAAAGTATGGTTCTCACTGTTAAAATAAATCTGATTGCTGCCATCTGCGCACTCCTACTGGGCATCAGCACTGCTTATAGTGCCAGTGGCGAAAATGCGCCCAATGAGTACAGTGCTGACCAATTAGATCAGTACAGAAAGCAGCGTCAACCCAAGTATCACTGGGGCTATATTGACCGCGAGCACGACTTCTCAGAATCACTTAGACACGTGGGTGGGCTCTATCTCGTCACATGGGGTGTCTATCCCCTGTCGCAGCCAAAGGTCTTCAAAGAGAAGGGATCTTGGAAGAATTATAAGAATAATTTTGGCAAATTAGTCTTTGATAAAGACGAGCCCATTTGGAACTGGGTTGTGCACCCAATTTCTGGCTCACAACTCTTTCTCTACTACCGCGCCAACGGATATGATCGCATCAACTCACTGGCCATGGCCTTCGTTAGTTCAACACTCTTTGAGTTTACGGTTGAGATCTATACCGAGCCGGCCAGTATTCAAGATCTCTATCAAACACCAATTATCGGCTCCATGCTTGGAGTGGGATTAGAAACACTCTCCATGTATCTGCTCAATACAGGAAACGCCCTCGGGCGCGTCCTCGGTCACGCCATCAACCCTTCGACCCTCTTTTGGTTCTATGAGGGCAAAGTTCAACTTGTTCCCGTCACGGATTTTAAATCGTCTGGGGCCCTCACACTCATGGCGGAATTTTAGATGAGAGCGCTTTTAATTCTCATCCCCCTACTTGTGAGCACAAACCTTTGGGCCTTTAATAACGACCTCTTTCTCAAGGGCGGCTTTAGTGCCGGCGTCACCAGTATTGAAACTCTCGACGATGTAGCTCCTGGCAATGACCCCAAGAATGAACTCGACGACTCTCACTCAGTCTTTGGAACATTTGGAGTCAACACCAGCTTTGGAGTGATGCTCACTGACTGGGAATTTAGTGCGAATTCAATCATCACTTTTGGCAAGGCCAAAGATCTCTCTGTGATTGCTTCAGGTGATGTGATCAATGGCAGTGGCCGCTACCGCAATGTCGCCATTGGTCCAATGGTTAAATACTACGCTCCTTTTTATCTCAAGAAAGACTGGCGCCTCTATGCGGGTATAGGTCCGAGCTGGGCGATTCAAACAATTCGCATGGACCGCTTTACTTCAAGTCTTGGCAAATTTGACGACAATCAAAAGCTCACCATTGAGTCCTTTGGCTACACCCTCTGCGTGGGCTTTCAAGAAGACGCTCTCTTCAAAGAAATGCACCCGGTCTTTATTGAACTTAGTTTCTCACACCGAGGCTCATATAAAATCTCAACTGTAGACGCGAGTAAATTTACCGAAACTAGTATCTTGACCACCGATGAGAAGGGTCAGGACATTGAGGATACAGTTGTCGTCTTTAATGTCGGCATTGTCTTATTCTAGGAGTTTGTCATGGGCCTTAAGTACTATCACAATCCACGCTGTTCTAAGTCACGCCAGGGTCTAGAGCTTTTAAAGGATAAGGGCTTTGAAGTTGAGATAGTGCTCTACCTAGAGGAGAAACTCATCCCCACTCAAGTGGAGGAACTCCTGACTAAATTTCTAAAGTCTTCGGGTCAAAAAAGTCTCGACCCAATCTTGAGAAAAAATGAGGATGAATTTAAGGCGATTGCCAAACTCCCAAGTACTGAAGATGTGAAGAGCTGGGCCAAACTCATCTGCAAATCCCCCAAAATCCTTGAGCGCCCAGTGCTTGTTGGAAGCCAGGGTGCTCTGCTTGGACGCCCCCCAGAAGAGCTACTTCGGGCCAAAGAGCTCTTATAATTTTATATAGTTAGATCACAAACGCCTCAAACTATACACGATTTCTCTCAAGCTTCATTTGCGGGCAGGCAGCTAATTCCCTAGAAGTGCACACATTGCCCCTCTACCTAAAGAACTTTTCTATAATGATCGAATAGCCAGTGAATACGCCTATCTCTCATGAGGATGCCATGGTTCGTCTACTTATTGCTCTTAGTTTTTGCTTCTCAACCCTTCCAGGAGTCGCCCATGCGGCCGCCGAAGGTGTAGCAAAAGTTATTATCTTAAAAGGTTCAGCTTTTGCAGTGGGCCCAGACAAGAAGAAAGTGGAAGTTACTAAGAACTCCTGGCTCAAAGAAGGTACTGTAATTCAAACTGAGGCAAAGAGTTTTGCCAAACTGCTCTTTATCGATAAATCGCAGATGAATCTTGGACCAAGCTCGGAGATGGTTATCTCGGAATTCCCTGAGAATAAAGCAGGAATCATCACTCTTATGAAAGGTGAACTCAGATCTCAGGTGACAAAAAATTACATGGATATGGATAAAGATGAAAAATCTAAGCTCTATATCAAAACTAAAACTGCTGCCATGGGTGTGCGTGGGACTGAGTTTCATGTGTCCTTTAACCCAGAAAACTTAAAAACAGCTCTCGTCACCCTAAGTGGTGAAGTATCATTTGTTCAAGTTAATAACGAGATTCTTGCCAATTCAATTGACCGCGCCGTACTTGAGCGCGCTGTTTCTTCATCTGACGCCGTAAGTGTGACCAAGGGTCAATTCTCTGGTGCCGGTCCAGATCTACCTAGAGCAACGCTTCCAGTGAGCATTTCCCCCGCCCAATTTGAAGTTATTAAAAATAATGATGGCACCAAAGCTTCGGCAGAAGGCGAAGATCAAGTGAGTGCCCCAGCTCCTAAGAAGGGCTTTAGAAATGTGGTTCCACCAGGGATGAATGCCAAGGCCGTCGCCAACGAGGGAACTGGAATGGAGAAGGCGCTCAAATCAACGGCCGGCAGTGCTACGATGGCGAAAGCCCAGGCAGTCGTCACTCAAAACAGCGCCGCTAAAGTCGATACTAAGGCCCCACCACCAGAGGGGTATGTAAATGGTAAAACCGGTGCAATTGCACCTACCGCCGGTGGTTTTATTGATATGAAGACGGCCCAGTATATTCCGCCTCCAAAGGGCTCAAGCTTTGATCCTGCCACCAAAACTTATACTCCTCCGGCGAGCATGGGAACTTTTGATCCCTCGACCGGAGCTTACAAGAACGACAGCTTTACTCTCACCAGTAAGGGTGAATTCGTCGCCAAGGCCGAAATAGCTTCGACCACTCAAACAAACGGCACTTCAACTGCGACTCGCGCACCCGCTTCAACAACGAGCGCGACCACAACAACCACGACGAATAAAACCGACTTAAGTACTCCACCACCGACACTCACCCTCATCCCTCAAGTGGAAGGTGTTAAGGTTGATGGAGACTTGGCCAATATCACTGTGCTCACCAACACCAATAATGATGTAAAAACTACTTCAAATACAACTGGAGGCACTCCCACCACCACTTCCGCGGGCACCGGCGATACACAAATAGCCACTGCAAGCACTGATGACTTTGACACAGACGCCTTGATTGAAGAGACGCTCGAAAATCGTGATGAGGATGTTGAAGATATCCTGGAAGAAATAACCGAGCAGGCTACTAAGACGAAGGTAACATTTACCGTTCAATAAAATTAGCGAAGACACTATAATTAATTGAAATAACACGTTTAGTGTACGGCGACTCAAGTGGAGTCGCCTTTTTTATATCACAAGGATGTGATCATGATCGCCCCTCTTCGCGTGGCCCTCTTTATAGCAATTCTTAACTTTGGCACACTAGAGGCCGCGAGTGGTGACTTTGCAAATTTCTATATTCACTTTAAAAATGGTGCCTATGTTCAAGCGCTTGAAACACTAAATCGCATAAGACCAAGTGATCAAAAGTCAAAGGCACTCAAAGAATACTTAGAGGCGATTTCACTCTCAAGACTCCAACGGTTTGATGAGGCCATTCCACATTTTGAGAATGCACTTAGAGCAAAAGTAGAAGCAGAGGATTTCTACTATGAGTTTGGGCAGGCCCTCTACGCGGCCAACGAACTTGAAAGGGCGCGCATCGCCTTTAAAAAGTCTTACTCTCAAGGTTTTAAGCGCCCTACTTCCCTTTACTATATGGGCTTTATCTCTCAAATCCTAGAGGAGTATCCGACTTCAATTTCTTACTTTGACCAAATTCTAAAAGACAAAGAGGCAGACACAAGAAGTACTCAAGTGGCGATGTTTCAAAAATCAGAGTCAATGCTCTCACTCCATAAATCAAAAGATGGCTCCCCTAAGTACGTTGAGACAACCATCATTCCAAGCCTAGAGAAGGCAAAGCAATTTGATAGTGCCTCAAGTACGGCCGGTGATATCGATGCACGCATCAAAGAGATTCAAAAAGAATTTGGACTAGATCCAACGAAGTATAGAAATGGGCGTAAAATCTCAACGAAGGGCGTAGATGGCTACCTCTCGCAAGATATCAAGTACGATAACAACATTACTAATAGCAATGGTCAGCCAACAGTTGATACAACAAATAAAGACAGCTTTGTCTTCACTACTAAAGCAAAAATCGGAGGCGATATCGTCCTAGATCGTCGCTACACGATAACCCCTGAGATGCAGCTCTCAATCGTGGAGCACTCTGATCGCGATACCGCTGTTGTCTTCACAAACGATAGCACGGAGTACAACCCTAGTGTTAAGTTTGGTTATGAACATACGGTAAGTGGCAACCCCGCGACCCTATCTTATACCTTAGACTTCAAACACAAAGAGCAGGATGTTAATAGAAATAAAGAGAAGATCTTTCACAGTAGAACCTGGACTCATACTCTTGGAGAGAAATTCAAAATCTTCAGTGTGGGCGACACTGGCATCAAGTTTAAATATAAAACTTATCGCAGCTACTCTGCCCCGCTCGACAATGATGTAAAGGGATTTTCCATCGATCAGCTTATTATAACGAAGTCTGGACACATCATTCTCCTTCTCCTTAGCTACGACGATACTGACAACTACAATGCCCCCACAAACTCAACTGCAACAACATTAATTAGAGGTGATTACCTCATCCCCAATATTATCCCAAGCTACACTCTGCATATGGCAATGAGCTTTTCTCTCCTAGATACAAAGCTTCAAAAGAGCACCCGAGGCACAGAAGTTACCTACTCTCCGATGCTTAAAGTTCAGAAGAAGCTCTCAGAAAATCTCAAATTATCAGCTGACTACACCTATTCTAACAACACCTCTCAGAGTGCTTCGAGAGAATACACAAAGCATGTCACGAGCATGCAGCTTCGCTATAGCTTTTAGGAAGGCCTATGTTTTTTAAATTATTTAAGTACGCGGGGATGTTCTTTTTCTTCCTCTTCTGCGCGATCAGTATTTTCTTTGCTCTTAATGCCAGAGATATCACCTCCCCAGGTCTTAGAGAGATGACAAAGTACACCTCATTCTTTGAAGATCGCTTCTACGATTTCAGAATGAATCTCACTATCAATAAGGACGCAATGGATAAGCGAATAGTACTCGCGGCCATTGACGATCGCTCAATTGAAGAAATTGGTCGCTTTCCTTGGACTAGAACTGTTTGGGCAGAACTACTTAGAAAACTAAAGCTCTATGGCGCAAAAATTGTTGGCTTTGATATCTTCTTCTCAGAGCCAGAACTTGCTTGCAATGCCGAATCCCCTGACCTGGTCCTCGCAAATGCGATCACTGATTTTCAATCCAATCCTGACCAGCGAGTTATTATCCCCTACTCAATGTCCTACTATAAGAGCGAAGGAATCGAAGAGCTTCCAGAAGTTCTCTACGAATATATGCTCAATACTAAGGAAAAGGCCGGTGCTGGGCTTATGTCTCAGTATATCGGTCGCACAGTTTTTCCAATCAAAGGTATTCAAGAATCCGGAGCGTATCTAGCACACATTGAAGCAGAAAAGGACGCCGACGGTATCTTTAGACATTATAGTCTTGCTTCAAAAGCAAATGACCTCTACTTTCCTTCCTTCTCACTCGCCACCTACGAACTCTACACCGGAGATACTCCGACTCTTGAAATGCCAGGGCCTCTAGAGGCTTATCTCAAATTAAAATCAGGAGAGATCTCGCTCAATTTTAAAGGTGAAGCGAAAATTAGATGGTTTGGCGGAATGGACAACTTTCCCTTTGTTCCCATTCACGAGCTTTTAAAGGCCAGTGATGACGATCCAAGAATGCATGAAATGCTCCACGGCAATGTTGTCTACCTCGGATCTACTGCTCTTGGTGCCCACGACTTTAGGCACACACCTATCGACTCTCAGCTGCCAGGAATTTACTGGCACATGAATATGCTCAATATGCTTCTAGATGGAAGATTCTTTAAACCACAAGACGAGTCGACGCTCTACTCATGGACGATGCTGGTCGGTGGAACCCTCTTCATTGTCATTGTGATGATGTTTGGTAACGCCCTTGCCGACCTCTTTGCACTAGGGCTCGTACTTGGAGGGCTTTTCTACCTAGATACCTATATTCTTCTCCCTGCTGGCTATGAGATCAAGCTCTTCTTCTGTCTTCTCGCACCCATGGCCTGTTACTCCTGGTCAACCTTTATTAACTTCTATGTAACAACGAAAGAGAAAGCGAAAATCAAAGGTACCTTTAGCCGCTACGTCTCTCCGGCGGTTGTTGAAGAGATGACGACAAACCCAGATAAAGTTCGCGTAGGTGGAGAGAAGAAGAATATTACAGTTTTCTTCTCAGATGTGAGGGACTTCACCACCATCTCTGAAAAGTTAACTCCTGAAGAACTCTCAAAGTGTCTCAATCAGTACATGGGACGTATGACAGATATTCTCTTTGCCCACCAAGGCACACTTGATAAATATATCGGTGACGCGATTGTGGCCTTCTGGGGTGCCCCCATGGCGCTTGAGAATCACGCCTATCACGCCGTCACGGCCGCTCTTGAAATGATCGAGGTTCTACCAGAGATTAACCAAGGCTTTAAGGAACAAGGATTCCCACTGTTTAAACATGGTATCGGTCTGAATACCGGTGATTGCTCGGTGGGAAATATGGGTTCAGACACGCTCTTTCAGTACACAGCACTGGGAGACAATATGAACCTTGGCGCGCGCCTAGAATCTCTTTGCAAGTTCTATGGGGTGCAACTCAATATAAGTGAATTTACCTTAGACGCAATACCTGAAGATTTAAGGCAGAACCTCACATACCGTATCCTGGATAAAGTCCGTGTAAAAGGGAAAGAGAATGCGGTGACGATTTTTGAGGTATTTCACCCCTCTCACCATCTCATGGGGGATGACCAGGCCCTCAAAGACTATAATCTCGCCTGGAAGTGCTATCAAGAGTCGCGCTTTCGTGAAGCGGTGAACCTTCTCACCCCTCTTCATGAGAAATATCCTGAAGATAAGACATTTAAGAGAGTTCTCGACTTTGCAGAGGGCTATCTTAAAATGCCGCCACCTCCAGACTGGGACGGGGTATTTACACATACGTCTAAAGGTTAATTTTTTGTTAAAGGCTTTGCTATTTGCGCTACTAATTTCTTGCTCTTTGCTAGTTCAGGGAGCAGATGCCCAAACTCAAAAGAGAGTTTGGAAATTAGTCACCCTAGAGTGGCCCCCTCATACGTGTGACCAGTGTCCAGATAGAGGCATTGGGCTTAAAATGGTAAAAGAAATCTTTGATCGCTCAGGAGAAACTTTAGAGGTGAGCTTTCTTCCTTGGAAGCGCGCCAAGAAAGAATTTATGGAAGGTAAGCATGATCTCATCTACCCATTGTGGAAGTGGGAGCATGAGAATTTGAAATTGCAAACAGCTCCCCAAGTCATTTATCACTCCCCTATTGTCATGCTGAGCGATCCGACGAGTAAAGAGCCATTTTGCTTGGTTGAGAGCTATAACTATGGAGCAAAGGCCAGTGACTTCATTCCAAAAGGAATCGTCGTTAATCAAACTTCTCATAACGATGAACAGTGCCTAAAGCAACTTGAGAGTGGACGTGCCTCAGGCACTCTTGTCGATAAGTTCTTTATCACCCACAGAGCAAAGTCTACTTTCAATCTTAAAAAGTTTAAAATGAAAAACTACGATGAAGGAAATCTTATCTTGGCTTTTCAAAAGCGAGACGAAGCAAAATTATCCCCTCTCTTTCAAAAAAACCTGACTCCCTTTCAGGATTCAAATCAAAGGGAATTTGAACTCTTCATCGAGTCCCAAAAATAAAAAGGGCCCAGTTAATGGGCCCCTTCGTTTAGAACTTTGTAATTTCTCTCATGGCACTGAGAACTCTATCAGTGTTGGGAAGTACGGCTCGCTCTAGGATGCGGTTAAATCCAACTGGGGTAAATGTAGAACCCACGCGAAGAACTGGAGCGTCGAGAAGTTTGAATGCCTTCTCATTAATCAAAGCGACTAGCTCGCCACCAAAACCGCCAAAGACCTTATCTTCATGAACAACGAGACAGCGATTAGTCTTCTCGAGTGATTTGAGAATAGCCGCTTCATCAAGTGGCACTAGTGAGCGAAGGTCGATGACTTCTACGCTTACGCCATCTTCGTTGTAGAGTTTCTCAGCAGCTTCAAGACACTGATGTACAGTATTTCCGTAAGTAACCACAGTGAGGTCAGCCCCTTCGCGGCGCACGCGAGCAACGCCAAAAGGAACCTCAAAGTCTTCAGGCACCACGCTCATTGCGCGCTTGTCATTGTAGAGTGCCTTCGGCTCTAGGAAGAGTGAAGGGCCTTCTGAGCGCATACACGTTCTAAGAAGTCCTGCAGCGTCGTCAGCAAATGCCGGAACAACGATGCGAACTCCAGGAAGAGTTGTAAATGTCCCTTCAAGGTTTTGCGAGTGATAGAGTCCACCGCCAATATAGCCACCTGAGGCGAGACGAATTGTGACGTTAGGAGCGAAGGCGCCGTTTGAGCGCCAGTAGTCGTGAGTACACTCAATGAGCTGCTCCATCGCAGGCCAGAAGTAGTCGGCGAACTCAGCGCCCTCAACCACTACGCGAATATCTTTTCTAAAGCGAGAAAAACCATTGGCCGTTCCCAAGATAAAGTCTTCAGCAATAGGCCCATTAAAGACGCGCTCTTCACCAAACTCTTGTTGCATTCCCTTAGAGACGTTAAAGATACCGCCCTTATCTTTGTTGGCCATATCTTGACCCCAGATAAAGGTATTTGGGTTGTGGCGAAATTCTGCTTTGAGAGTGCCGTTGAGAGCGTCGATGAATTTCATCGGCTCACCCTCTTCATTGTGCTCACCTGTTGGGTACTTCTCGCTCTCGTAGGCAGGAGCGTAGACATAGTCGTAGATACTCTCAGGCGTTGGGTTTGGGGCGCCCATGGCCTTTTTGTGAGCATCGAGAACTTGAGCTTTGCAATCTTCATCGATGGCGTCGAGTTCTTCTTTAGTGAAGATCTTAGCCGCGAGAAGTTCTTTCTTAAATTTTACGAGAGGATCTTTTGCCGCCGCCTCTGCGCGCTCGGCCTCATCGCGATAGAGTTCGTGCTTATCAGAATTTGAGTGCGAGTGAATGCGCACACATTCTGCGTCTACGATAACCGGCTCGCCACGCTCAAGCACGTGCTTTCTGGCCTCATACATGGCGTTCATGGAATCAATTACATCCATGCCATTGCACTGAATGATGCGAAGGTTGAGAAATCCTGTGAAGTTATCTGAGACGCGCTCATTAGCAGTCTGATCGCGCTTGGGAACAGAAATCCCATAGCCATTGTCTTGGAAAACAAAGATCACTGGAAGCTTTTCACGAGAAGCGCCGTTGATGGCCTCATAGCAATAGCCCTCAGAAACCGAGCTCTCCCCTTGAGAAGAGATAGAGACGCCTTTGTGATTGTAGCGCTTCATCGCACGAGCGGCACCCACTGCGTGAAGGGTGTGGTTGCCCGTACAAGAGCTGACGTTGTGAATATTCCACTCAGGTTTAGCAAAGTGGTTACTCATGTGACGGCCACCACTGGCGAGGTCAGTCGCTTTAGAAATACCGTTTAGAATTACCTCTTCAGCAGAGAGTCCGGCCGAAATTGCTGTGAGCATATCGCGGTAGTAGGGAAAGAGGTGATCTTCGCCTAGAGTGAAGGCTTGTCCGATTGCGAGCTGAATCGCATCGTGACCCGCGTAGGGAGCGTGATAACTCCAGCCTACCGCTTGTTTTAAGTAATTAGGAGCGCGCTCATCGAGGATGCGCCCGAGGCTCATGAGTGTGTACCACTGCTTGAGTGTCTCTTTGTCTGTGCCCTTTAATGTATAGTGACGATTGGTTACTTTCTTCAACATACTCTCCCCAAAATATCGATGCTACACGCTAGATTTCTCAGTGCAGCGCTATGCAAAAAACTTTTAAATAACAAGCACATTAGTTAACCATAACGGCAGGATTTGGCAAACGTCTTGCTTGAATATTCTTTCGCCAAGCGTAGGGCAAATGAGGGCCATTTACTGCTATGATGGCGCGAACCTTTCCATTAAATTCCAAGGAGAACCCATGCCTGTTGCGAGTTATGAACAATATCAAAAAATGCTATCGAGTGCCGCCAAGGGAGGCTACGCCTATCCCGCAATTAACGTCACCTCGACCTCTACTGCCAACGCAGCGCTAAAAGCATTTGCCGATATGAAGTCTGACGGCATTATCCAGGTTTCAACTGGCGGCGGTAAATTCGCCTCTGGAGCTGTGGGATCAACTGCCCTCGGGGCCGTGAGTCTCGCCCAGCACGTTCACCTCATGGCCGAGAAATACAATATATTGATCGCCCTTCACACCGATCACTGCCGTCCACAAGAAGTAGACAGTTTTCTCATCCCTCTCATCGAAGAGACAGAGAAGAGACGCGCCAAGGGACTCCCTAATCTCTTTAATAGCCACATGTTTGATGGCTCAGAACTCTCACTTGAAGAGAATATCAAAATCTCTAAAACGCTTCTTGAGCGCTGTGCAAAGAGCGAAATCATTCTAGAAATAGAAACAGGCGTTGTTGGTGGTGAAGAAGATGGCCACAATACTGAGGGAACTCCTGCCGACAAGCTCTACACCACGCCAGAAGAGATGGTGGAAGTTGCCCGCACTCTGCGCCCCATTGGAGCGTTTATGTACGCTGCGACCTTTGGCAACGTTCACGGAGTCTACAAACCAGGCAACGTAAAACTTCGCCCTGAAATCCTTAAAAATGGCCAAGATGCTGTGGAAAAAGAATTTGGCAAAGAAGCCCGCCACCACTTGGTCTTTCACGGCGGCTCGGGCTCAGAGCTCTCAGAGATTCACGAAACACTAGGCTATGGTGTGATCAAAATGAATATCGATACTGATACCCAATATGCCTACACTCGCCCCATCGTTGATCACATGATGAAGAACTACGATCAAGTTCTCAAAATTGACGGTGAAGTTGGCAATAAGAAATTCTACGATCCACGCGTCTACATGAAGGCAGCGGAATCAGAAATGACAGCGCGAATCGCCCAAGCCTGTAAGGACTTAAAGAGTGACAACAAGAGTATTCTTCACAACTAAATTACTAATCGCCCTTTTCTTTTGCGCTCAGGCCTTTGGAGTTTGCTCTAAAGGTCTGGCGCCCATTCGCCCCGGGGCGAAGCTTCTCTACCTAGAGGTGGGATCCTATATAACCTTCACTCGCGATGTTGAGATCCCCGCCTTTGCTGAGACAAAAGCCATCACGACAAGCGTGAGTCTCTACATTAATCCCCGCCCCTATCCCCAGTACCTGCCAAAGGGAAAGCTCTATAAGGTAGAGCGCTCAAGTGATTACATGCTTGGCAACGAACAATTTGAGCTCTACTTCAACCCCAATGAAAATGCCACGGTTGGAGACCTTCGCACTAATACCAGTGCCAGTGTTGAACTCTGTGCGACGAGTACCGCGGCCAAGGCAATTTAAAGCTTTCGCTAGAGAACTTCAAAAGGACCTTGGGCAAAACCCAAGGTCCAATTTCATTATTGATTGAGAGTCTTAGAAACAATTTCGTAACAATTCTTTGAAAGCCTTTCTTCATCGAGAATGCGTGCAAGTTCTGGCTTCATAAGTGACTGAGCACTGGCCGGCAGACGCTTGTAATCTTTAAAAGCTCTTGCAAGACCAGCGGCCATTTGCGGGTTGAGCTTATCAATATCGAGAATGCGATCGGCTACAAATTGATACCCACTACCATCAGCACTGTGAAAGAGAACCGGATTGCGAGCAAAGCTTCCAATCAGTGAGCGCACAAGATTTGGCACAGACTTGTCATAGACAGCATCGCCCTCTAGTTTCTTCACGCGCGACAGAGTATCAGAGAGACTTGAGCTCGCCTGAATCATAAGCCATTTCTGCATCACGAGTGTCTGGTCTTTCCACTTATTATAAAACTTGCTGAGCGCCTCATCCTTAGCGGCACCTTCGGTGTCACAAAGAAGAGAGAGTGCAGCGATTTCAGCGGTCATATTTGTCGCCGTTTCAAATTGAGTGGTAGCTAGCTTCACCATTTCCTCACTACCTAGACTGACGAGATAGCCCAAGGCAGTGTTGCGAAGAGCACGCTCTCCCATCGCCTTTGGATCGAGACTAAATTCGCCTTTTGGCGCCAATGAATTATAGAGCTTAGTAAAGTCAGCTTGGTAGCGCTTAGTGAGCTCCTTCATAAACCACTCGCGAACTTCGTGAGTCGCCGCAACCTCAATGACCTCTTGCTTTTGGTGAAGGTTTCCTTCAGCAGGAAGAGTAAGCGCCAGTGATTTAAAAGCTGCGTCCACCTTTGAATCATTGAGAAGGATTCCAAAAGCTTTGGCATAGGCTTCATTCATTCTGAGCTCGCGACCAGCAAGTTTGTCGGCGATGAGGCCCAGAAGAACTTTTTCCCCTAGCATTTGACCGGCCTCATAGCGATTAAAGTCATCACTATCGTGGCCCATTAAGAAAGCAAGTTCATCATCACTTAGATCCACGTCAAGCACTATCGGAGCGCTAAAGCCGCGGTTAACTGAAAGAACGGGCTTCTCATTAACTCCATCAAATTTAAATGTCTGAGTTTCACTCTTGAGTTCAACCATCGTATCCACGAGATCATTTCCGTTCTTGCCTACAAGCCCGAGGCGGATTGGCATATGGAAGGGCTTCTTACTTGGTTGTCCAGGAGTGGCGGGACAACTTTGAGTGAGAGTTAACTCGTAAGTCTTACTCGCTTCATCAAACTTACCTCTGGCCTCTACTCGTGGCGTACCAGATTGGGAGTACCAGAGTTTAAATTGAGAAAAGTCAAAGTTGTTATTGGCCACGCTCATGGCGTGAACAAAATCCTCTGTCGTCACGGCTTGACCATCAAAGAGTTCGAAGTACTTATCCATCCCCTTTCTAAAACCGTCTGCTCCAAGAAGGGTGTGAATCATGCGAATCACCTCAGCTCCCTTTTCATAGACAGTAGCGGTATAGAAGTTATTAATTTCTATGTAGCTATCTGGTTTAATGGGGTGACTTGTGGGGCCAGCGTCTTCAACGAACTGGGCCGCTCTGAGACCTTTTACATCGCTAATGCGGTTAACTGCGCGCGCGTTTAGGTCAGCACTAAACTCCTGATCGCGAAAGACAGTGAGTCCTTCTTTGAGAGTGAGCTGAAACCAGTCGCGACAAGTGACGCGGTTGCCGGTCCAGTTGTGAAAGTACTCATGCCCAACGACGGATTCAATTCCGAGGAAATTTCCATCTGTAGCAGTCGCCGCCGAGGCGAGAACGTAGGCACTATTGAAGATATTAAGGCCTTTATTTTCCATCGCGCCCATATTAAAGGCGTCAACGGCGACGATCATGAAAATATCAAGATCGTACTCAAGACCAAATTTCTCCTCGTCCCACTTCATCGACTTAATCAGAGATGTCATGGCGTGATCACACTTGCTCTCATTGCCCTTGTCGACATAAATGCGAAGATCAATTTTGCGACCGCTCTTAGTCGTGAATGAGTCTCTCACCATACCTAGATCTCCGGCCACGAGGGCGTAGAGATAGCATGGCTTTACAAAGGGGTCTTCCCACTCAACCCAGTGGCGACCATTATCGAGATCCCCCTCACCAATAGGATTCCCGTTGGAGAGGAGCACAGGATATTTTTTCTTATCCGCGATAATTTTTGTAGTGAACTTGGCCATCACATCTGGACGATCAATATAGTAAGTGATTCTTCTAAAGCCCTCTGGCTCATTTTGGGTACAGAAAATCATCCCCGACTTATAGAGGCCATCGAGTGCTTTATTGGCCAGCGGATTGATGTAATTTTCAATTTCAAGAGTGAACTTCTCAGGAACATCGGCAATAGTGAGCGTGTCGCCCTCAAGCTTATAATCACCGGCCGCGAGTGCCTTGCCGTTGACTGCAGCGCTGACAAATTCAAGTTCTTCGCCGTTTAGGACCAATGGAGCTGCTCCAGTAGCCTCAGGGTGGCGGTGGATATTGAGCTTTGTGGCCACTTTCGTGCGGGTATCATCAAGCTCAAAGGTAAGGTGGATATCAGAGATCAGGTAATCTGATACCTTGTAATCTTTTAGAAAGATTGTCTTCGGGGTCGCGCCCTGGTCAATTTTCAACATTATCTACTCCTAGGGACTATGTGCATAGAATTTGGCCATCATGCCAAAAATCCGTGTATTTAGCAAAGATAGCCCATCTTTCCCAAGTTTCGAAATATCATATAGTTATGCTACGATCAACAATGTCTATCTAAAGAATCTAAAGGCTTATACCGATACTGAAGTAAGCTATAGACTTAAACAGGTGACTTGTGGCCGAGAAAGACGCTAACCGGAAGCACTATTTTTCACTCGTCGATGACGAAGATGCCCAAGGTATCTGCGAATTTCTTGCGCGTGAAAAGAAGCCTATCTACTTGTGGCTCAAAGGCGACGACGAAAAAGACGTCGAAGAATTTGAGATTCAGACCTACGATATTAAATCAAAGAAAATGACACTCAAATCAAAGGCGGGTCTTTTAAAACTGCTCTCGGGCTCTAGGCTCGTGGGCAAAGACGTCTTTATCAAGATGAGTACCAATCGCTTTCACGTCTTCTCCACTAGCCTTCTCACCTTTGATGACGACTCAAAGACCTATACGATTCATCTCGACCGCGACATCTACAAGGGACAACAGCGCACCAACTATCGCTTGATGGCCAGTCTCTACATCAAGATACAATTTAAGGTCGACGACACGACCTATAAAGCGCTTGATATCTCTGCGGGTGGAACTTCCTTCATCGTCAATAAGGACATCGCGCACATTTTTATCAAAGACGAGATCAAGGAAGGCAGCATCATCGCCCTCAATGGACGCAAATTCACTATTCCCAAAGTACGCATCGCCGGCCAATGGGACTACGACGATCACGACGAGCCAGAAATTCCAAAAGTTAAGGTAGGAGTGGCATTCGTAGACCTTCCCAAGAATGACGAAGAAGAACTCTTTAAGCACATCAACTCTGAAGCGCGCGGTGAAGAAATTCGCAAGAAAATGGAAGCCGACAAGCGCAAGAAGAAAGCCTAAAACGCCCGTTTCAATCTTGTACAAAATCTCGAATTATCTTGTTGAGAGATGTCATTTCAGTTGGTTATATTTACACGATTGGAAGCTTGAAATTGACTTCAAGCAAAAAGAGTCTTAAAAACCCCGGTACCCATTATTTTTCCAAAGGTAGCGTATGGCCCGTTCATTTGCGCAGAGTAAGATTATCGAAAAAGCAAACCTACTCAAGAGCATGGATCTCTATCCATTCTTTAGGGCGATTGAAGCCTCCGATGGCTCGACGGTCACTGTAGGTGGCAAGAAGCAAGTGATGATCGGCTCGAATAACTACCTAGGTCTCACTCACCACCCGGTAGTGATGGAAGCTGCTAAGAAAGCTATCGAAAAATACGGTACGGGCTGTACTGGCTCGCGCTTTCTCAATGGCAACCTCAATATCCACGAAGAACTTGAAGAGAAACTCGCTAAATATCTCGGTCACGAAAAGGCAATCGTGTTCTCAACCGGGATGCAAGCAAACCTTGGCGCCCTCTCGGCCATTTGTGGACCAAAAGATTGCATGCTCTTTGATAGCGAGAACCACGCTTCAATTATCGACGCCAGCCGCCTCGCGCTTGGAACAACTTTTAAATATAAGCACAACGACATGGAGTCGCTCGAAGAGCAGCTTCAGATGGTTGTAAATCGCTTTAACCGCGTGATCATCGTTGCTGACGGTGTCTTCTCAATGACTGGAGACATCTTAAAGCTTCCTGAAGTTGTGGCCCTAGCTGAAAAGTACGGCGCAATGATTTATGTCGATGACGCCCATGGAATCGGCGTTATGGGTCACCTCGGACGCGGAACGATGGCCCACTTTGATCTCACTAATAAAGTAGACTTTAACATGGGTACGTTCTCAAAATCATTTGCTTCAATTGGTGGCGTGATTTCGGGAACAGCCGATGGCATTGACTACGTTAAACACTGTGCGCGCTCGTTCATGTTCTCGGCCAGTATGCCACCTTCGGCAGTTGCCACAGTTTCAGCGTGTATTGACGTCATCAATAGTGGTGAGCCTATTCACGAAAACCTTTGGGCCAATGTCGCTCTCATGAGAGATGGCTTTAAAGAACTTGGCTTCTACACCTACAATTCTCAGACGCCAATTATTCCAATATTTATTGGCGATGAAATGAAGGCCATGCAAGTGACTTCATTCCTTCAAGAAAACGGTGTTTTTGCCACTCCAGTAATTCCTCCAGCGGTTCCCAAGGGCGAAGCTCTTATCCGCACTAGTTATATGGCAAGTCACCAGCAAAATGATCTGCTCTACGTACTCGACATCTTTGCTAAGGCCAAGAAGGAATTTGATATCCCCGGAGGACATCACCTCCACTAAGGACAGATTGATATGGATTTAGAAGTTCGCGAAGTTGACGTCCTCCATAATTCAAAAGAGCGCGCCCAATTTGTAGATGTTCCATGGAAAATTTATGAGAGCGACCCCAATTGGGTGCCGCCTCTGAGAATGAGTATTGAAGACCAGCTAAAGCCGGCCCACCCATTCTATGAGAACGCGGAGATCCGCGCGTGGATTGCCTTTAAAGAAGGACGCCCCGTAGGTCGCATCGCCGCCATTATCAATCACGCCTATAATAAATTTCATGAAGAGAAGATCGGCTTTTTTGGCTATTTTGAGTCAGTCAAAGACGATCGCGTGTGCCACAAGCTTTTAGAGAGGGCCCAAAATTCTTTCAAGAATAAGGGAATGAAAAAGGTTTTGGGACCGATTAATCTCTCTACTAATTATGAGTGTGGCCTACTTGTAGAGGGCTTCAAAGATCCTCCACAAGTGATGATGACCTATAATCCACCCTACTATAAAGAATTGCTCGAGCACGAGGGCTATCACAAGGCTAAGGATCTCTTTGCCTATCAAATTCCAATGGGCTTTAAAATGCCTGAGGTGATTGAGAAAATTGCTGAGCGCACACAGCGAAGATCAAACCTCACCTGGCGCAAGCTCAATAAGAAGAACTGGGAAAGTGAAGTTCAGAGCATGTTTGATATCTACAATGATGCTTGGGAGAAGAACTGGGGCTTTGTTCCCATGACTGAAGCCGAGTTCAAGCACACGGCCAAAGACCTCAAGATGATTGCCGATGAGGATCTCATTCTCTTTGCTGAAGTAAATGGTGAGCCAGTGGGCTTCATCGTCACACTGCCAGATCTCAATCAAGTCTTTCACAAAGTGAAGTCTGGCAAGCTCATCCCCATGGGGCTCTACTACCTACTCACGAGAAAGAAGCATATTAATAGAATTCGCACCATCACCCTGGGAGTCAAAAAAGACTACCGCAAGATGGGTCTAGAAGCTTTAATGTATAAGAAGGCTTATGACGAAGCACACGGCCACAAGGCCTATAAAGAGTGTGAAATGTCTTGGATTCTTGAAGACAATTTGCTTATGAATAAACCACTCGTTAATATGGGTGCCATTGTTTATAAGACTTATAGAATTTTTGAAAAGAAACTAAGCTAAGAACCTATGAATATTCTCATTACAGGTGCCACTGGCTTTGTCGGTGGTCACCTCGTTGAAAAGCTGGCCGCGAGTGGTCACAACATTTTCGCTCTCGTAAGAAGCCCCGCAAAAGCAAGCTTCTTTCCAGACACAGTTAATATTATCCGTGGCGACCTTGCAACCAGTGCTCCCAATGCCTGGGCGGCAAGCCTTCCAGATAAACTCGATACCGTCATACACACAGCTGGCATTGTTCACAGCTTTGATAGCGCCGAGTTTTATCAGGTCAATGCAGAAGCCACCAGGCAGCTCATTCAAGACCTCTCACTCAGAGAGGGACTGAGATTCATTTTAATCTCTTCTCTAGCAGCGATTGGTCCCACCACCAACGACAAAGTTCTCAGTGAGGATAGTCCGGAAAATCCTGTGAGTGTCTATGGCAAATCAAAGCTCAGAGCTGAAAAGTATCTTAAGGCCACACCAGCTTCCTGGTCGACAGCGATTGTGAGACCTCCCATGGTCATCGGACCTCGCGATCCAGCGATCCTCGACGTCTTTAAGATGGTTAAATCCCGCAAGGTTGTTGTTCCTGGTAAAAATGGTTTTGATAACCGCTATAGCTTTATCTGCGTCCACGATCTGGTTGATATGATTACTGAGCTCACAAAGTTTAGAGGACGCGACGAAGCCTTCTTCTGCGCCCATGAGAAAACCTGCTCTTTTGAAGAGATCATCATGACCATTGCTAGAGAGCTGGGCATTCATTCCATCAGTCGCTACAACGCCCCACTTTGGGCGCTTCCCTTTGCCGCTAATATGCTCAAAATTCTCGCCAAGCTACTGCCCATCAACCCAAGGCTCACTCCTGATAAAGTAAGTGAGCTCAGAAGTGAAGCTTGGCTTTGTAGTGATGCCAAGGCCAGAGAATGGCTTGGTTTTAAGGCGCGCTATAATCTTCAAGAGACCATCGCCCTCACGGCCAAAGACTATTTAAGCCGCGGTGTTCTCTAAAAGTTATAACTAAATCTAGGACCGATTGCTCCGCGGTACTCAGTGATTCCAACCTCAATCTTGCGCTCCATCCACTTCTTGTAGAGAGGATGGTTCTGATCATAGCCTGCGGCCGCTCTCACACCTTCAGAGGCAAAGGCCGTGAGAAAGAAAGCCCCCACAACATCAGAGACGTAGTGTCGCCCCTCGCGCACGCGCTGCTGAGAAGACCATACCGTCAGCACCAGAGGAGGAATCGACCACCAGGGCCCAAAGAATTGGAAGGTTTTAAAAAAGAGCGTTGAATAGGGAACGATGTGGCCTGAGGGAAAAGAAGAATTGCCGCGAAAGCTAGTCTCCCAAGAAGAGAGTCCCTCTTGATTGGGCCTTTCATGCACAGGAATAAAGCTCATCACGCCGGACTCGGCAAGGGTTAAATAGAGAGTCGCAAAGTACTCCATCGCAAATTGAGCGTAGCGAGTCTGACCAGTCATGCGCGAGTATGTGTAGAAGCCAATTGGAATGAGAGGAAAATTAAAGGCGACGCCCAGATCACCTGTGAGATCGATATACTTAGGCAATTTCTTAGTGCGAGCGTTGGCAATTAAGCGCTCGTCCTCTTCAAAAGAAAACCAAAGTGCAGGAGTGGCCGCGAGGGCGTAGCCAATATTATTTACTTGGGTAAATTGAAGAGCGGCCCCACGAGCAAAATAGCCCAGAGAGAGCACAGAAGCGTCCCACCAGCTCTCACTCACATCAGGGCGAGTGTCTACATTGCCATAGAAGTTAAAGTCACTGGCGCGCGCATTGAGTGCGCTAATCCACAAGCAGATACAGAGAATCAGTTTCACTTTTTCGGGGCCTCAACAGTCTTAAAAACGTAATCCCAAAGTGGATTACTCACGCCATACTTTGCCGGGGCATGCTGAAAGTGGTGCTGAAGATGGTACTTCTTGAGGTAGCGACCAACCTTTGAGGTCATGGGAAAGTGATGGGTGGCATAGTGAATATAGTCATAACAAAGATAGCCAACAATAAAACTTGCAAGAAAGACGTGGAAGGCCCACGCCGGAAGAACTGCTTCAAAGGCCAAGTAGACCAGGGCGACAATCCCAATCGCTGGAACTGGTGGAAAAACTAATCGAGTTGGATCGTCTGGGTCATCGTGGTGGAGACCGTGAAAGAGAAACACGAAGCGCTTACCTAGCGCACTCTTGGCGTCCCAGTGAAAGACGATGCGGTGAAGGGCGTATTCAAAGAAAGTCCAAAAGAGAATTCCGCTCACAAAGAGCAGAGTTGTCGTCGCAAGCGAGAGCTCAAAGCGAGTGATTCCAGTATAAAACCAGTAAAGAGCACACGGGGTCCACAACAGGAGCGGGATGATTGGGTGTACGTGGGTACAGGCCTCTAAAATGGGGCTTTTAAAGATTCTAAGGCTTTGATATTTCCCGTCGGGACCTATCTTTTTTTCCCAGCGCGCCATCGGTGCACTCCTGGAGGATAAGGTGAGTTGTGAAGCGCCCAACCTAACCTAAATGCTGCAAACCTGTAAAGTCCGCCCTATCCAAATTTCCCGCTGGAAAGGCCGTGTTCCACTTGATAAATAGACACCTATGAATAAGCTAACCACTCTCATCTTTTTGGTGCTCCTGCACTCAACAAGTCTGCTTGCCCTCACCGACCAGCAGGCCGAATATCTCAAGAGCCACGACTCCCTCACTAATCGCGAAATGGTTAACAAAGCTCCCTGGCCGAGGGTGACGATTTTAATGAAGATTAACGCCACTCCTGAAGAGGCGATGGCGCTCTTTAGCGATTTTGAACGTCAAAAAACATATGTTCCAAACCTGCTAGAGTCAGAAGTGACTAAGCAGCTCTCTCCCACTGAAGTTTACACCCGCTATATTCTTAAAATGCCATGGCCACTTGCAGATACAAATTACGTTCACGGCACCAAGATTTCTAAGAGCAAAGAGAGTTACGAAATCTCTTGGTATGTTGTCGAGTCTGATACCACTGATAAGATTGATGGCAGTGCCACCTTCACTGAATTTGAAGGGAAAACACTCATGACTTACAAGTCACTCATTTATCCCAAATCATTTATCGCTCCACTCTTTGCCAACACGATGGTCGACGATACAGAAGCTTCAACAATGGCGATAAAAAAGTTTATCGAGGCTGAAGTAAAAGAAAAAAGTTCGAAGTATGAGCACTCACTTGCACTTCTTCGTCGCTCACTTGCGGGCGAAATGGTTTTTGACAAAAAAAAATAGCAAACAACCAGTATTTATTTTTACAACGTCTATCGTTGAAGCACTTTAATTCTCATCACTTGAAGCCTTTACCCGACCAAGGTGCTCCCCTTAAAGTTACAGCATGTAAGAAAGAAAAAGGATGAAAAAAATCCAACTCTTACATAGAATAAAGATACGCAAAGACGTGAGAGACGTTTGATGATGTCGGCGGTTGATAAGAGGATTTTAGAGACCGTCGGCTTTCCATTTGCACACAAAAAACCAACGATCCCCTAAGAAATTTATTAAGAATTAAAAGTGATTAAGCGAGCTTCTCGCTTCTCTTTTTGATCACACTCACTGGCGTAAGCGCAAGTAGGGCCTTTAGATCAGGGCCGTGAGCGCGAGCTGAGAGAACTGCACGCGTTCCCATAAAGAGCGGCTTGCCCTTAATCTTGAGTTCCTTCTTTAAGTGATCCATCCAAGCATCTAGAACTTCAGCATTCAAGTGATCCCCTGAGAAATTTGCAAGCTCACTCTCTAAATACGCCTTAAGCGCTGGAGTGCTCTCCCATGTGAAAATTTCTTTAAACTCATCAGAGCCATCAACCTCTTCGCTAAAGAGATCCTGAGCAAAGGCAGCAAACTCACTCGTGAGTTGAACCTTTTCTTTGAAGAGGGCCACAAAAGCGAGCTTCCACTCTTTTGATTGGGCGTGGAATGGATTATCTTTGGCAAGTTCACTTTCACAAAGAGCAACAATCTCCTCATTACTCTTAGCGCGCAGGTGCTGCTCGTTAAAGAAGTTGAGTTTCTTCACATCATAGAGGGCAGGTGATTTATTAAAGCGATCAAGTGTGAAGACCGCCCCTAATTCATTCACATTGAAAATGTCTCGCTCTTCTGGGTGAGACCAGCCAAGCAGGCACAGATAGTTGAGCATCGCCTCAGGAAGATAGCCTAGCTCCTTATACTGAAGCACAGAAGTGGCCCCGTGGCGCTTAGAGAGCTTCTGGCGATCCTCTCCGACAAGAAGTGAAACGTGGGCAAAGACTGGGATTTCAGCGCCCAATGCCTTGTAGAGCATCAACTGGCGACAGGTATTATTTAAATGCTCCTCTGCGCGAATGACATGAGAGATCTTCATTAGGTGATCATCAACTACGCAGCAGTAATTATAGACGGGAAGTCCACTTGAGCGAAGAATCACCCAGTCACCAACCATATCTTCAGGAAAGCTCACATCTCCGCGAACGAGATCGGTGAAGTGTTGAGTTGTGCCTGGATTTTTAAAGCGAATAACATATTCTTCTCCAGCATCAATGCGCTTTTTAGCTTCAGCAAGAGGATAGTCGCGATATTTTCCATGAAAAGTGTGGGGAGCAAGCTTTTGCTCTTCAGCTTTAGCCGTTAGCTCTTCGAGTTCAGCACTGGTGAGAAAGCAAGGATAGGCATCACCCTGATTGATGAGCTTCCAGGCCAGGTCTTTATAAATTTCTAAGCGCTCACTCTGTCTATAGGGGCCAACAGCTCCGGGCTTATCAGGGCCCTCTTGATAGTCGAGTCCCAACCACTTAAGGTCAGCAATCTGGGCCTCCTCATATTCGCGCTTTGAGCGCTCAAGATCGGTATCTTCAATGCGAAGAATGAACTCTCCCCCATGCGCTTTAGCAAAGAGATAGCTGTAGAGAGCGGTTCTTGCGCCCCCGATATGAAGGTAACCTGTGGGACTAGGAGCAAAGCGAACGCGAACTGACATGATTTATTCCTTCTCTAAATTAATTAGCAAAATCTTTTTCAACTTTTGCCCAAGTATCCTTGAGCGTAATAATACGATTCCAAACTGGGGCACTATCTGTTGAGTCTGTGTCTTTCATAAAGTAGCCCTGGCGCTCAAATTGAAAGCGCTCTCCAGCTTGGGCCTTACCTAGAGCGGGCTCGATGTAACTGGTTACGACTTGAAGAGAGTCATTATTCCACCACTCACCAAAGGCCTTATCAATATCACTACCCGGACGTGGATGAGTGAACATTCGGTCATAGAGGCGATTTTCAATTTTAATTCCATGTGAGGCCGAAACCCAGTTCACAATGCCCTTCACTTTTGGAAATCCCTCAGGAGATTTACCTGCAAAAGTATCTTCAAAGTATTCACAGCGAAGCTCAGTAATCGCACCGCTCTCATCTTTAATCACTTCATTGCATTTAAGAACGTACGAGTACTTTAGACGAACATAGCCACCGGGCGAGAGTCTAAAATATTTCTTCGGAGGATCTTCCATGAAGTCATCTTGCTCAATATAGATCTCGCGGGTCATGGGAACCAAGCGAGTGCCAAAGGACTCATCTTGTGGGTGATAGGCGGCCTCAATCTCTTGAACCTTGCCCTCATCCCAATTCGTCACCACAACTTTGATTGGATTGATTACCCCAAAAGCGCGCGGGCAGCGGGACTCGAGATCACCGCGCACACAGTGTTCGAGCGTGCTCATCGAAATCCAAGAGTCTTTCTTGGTCACACCAATTTGATCACAGAAGGCGCGAATGGATTCAGGAGTAAAACCGCGACGTCTCATCCCGCGAATGGTTGGCATGCGTGGGTCGTCCCAACCAGAGACGCGCCCTTCGTTTATCATGCGAAGAAGATTTCTCTTAGAAAGCAATGTGAACTCAGGGTTGAGTTTTGAAAATTCGATCTGCTGTGGATGGCAAGGGGTTTCGAGAGTATCCAAAACCCAATCATAGAGAGGTCTATGATCTTCAAACTCGAGCGTACAAATAGAGTGAGTAATCTGCTCGAGCATATCCGATAGGCAGTGAGTATAGTCATACATTGGATAAATACACCACTTGTCACCTGTGCGGTGGTGGTGAGCGCGGCGAATGCGATAGATCACTGGATCTCTCATGTTGATATTTGAAGAGCTCATATCTATTTTGGCGCGCAAACACATGGCCCCATCGGCAAACTCTCCAGCGCGCATGCGCTTAAAGAGATCGAGCGACTCGTCCACAGGGCGATTGCGATGAGGAGAATCCTTCCCCGGATCTTTGAGATTGCCCCGGTACTCGCGAATTTGTTCAGGAGTGAGCTCGCACACATAGGCTTTATCGCGCTTAATGAGCTCAAGTGCAAAGTTATAGAGTTCTTCAAAGTAATCACTGGCAAAGAAGAGCTTGTCATTCCAATCAAAGCCAAGCCACTTTACGTCGGCTTGAATACTCTCGACGTACTCGACGGACTCTTTCTCAGGATTGGTGTCGTCAAAGCGCAAATGACAGCGACCATTGTAATCGCGGGCCAGTCCAAAATTTAAACAAATAGATTTGGCATGTCCCATATGTAAGTAGCCATTTGGCTCAGGAGGAAATCTGGTGACAACACCCTGATGCTTTCCACTTTCAAGATCGCGATCGATGATTTGGCGAACGAAATTCGTTCTTGGAGTGTTTTCAGGTTCTTGATTGGTTGTCATAAAATCCTCTGGTTAATGAGAAGGGTTATCATAGCGAATTTACAGCAAACCGTGAGGCCTAAAATCTCTCGCCCCACCCATTGGTCGCGCTTTTAAGTGCGCGACGCGTTCTCAAGTCGTCTGCAAATCCCTTTCAAAACGATATTTCCTTTAAATTATAATAAGTTAACGATACGAGGAAGCTCTAACTCTCTGAAATTTAGACTGTATGATTTCTAACATCCCCACGCAAAATTACAGTGCACATAGGGCAAAATTCGAAGACGAGGCAAAATGGGGTGAACCACTCTCAAACCCATAGGGGATTATATGAAAAAGCTCAGCCTACTCTCGGCCTTGATATTCGTCGGCCTATCGGTCACGACCACAGCCTCTGCTTCAACTTTCCAAGGTCGCATCGTTGAAGCCGCAAAATGTTCACAGAAAAAAGACGCTGGATACTTTTCAACTAAGCAACAGCGTGATCTAAAGTGCCAAAAAATCAAACTACCGGCGAGCGACGTTTGTGATGCCTCACTCACAGATGATCAACGTCCAAGTAAAATTAAAATGATCGTGCCTGGTCTAGACGATCATCGCTCGACAAAGAGCGGATCGGTCACATTCACCAAAGGTGGAGTGATTGTCTATGAGAGCACTAAGCGCTCTGGTGCCTTTAAGAATAAAAAGAAGCTCTTCTCTGACCAGTCAGTTGGTGATCAACTTGAATTTCTTCTAACGAGAAGATCAGGTGGTTATGAGCTCCAAAAGATCGCACTCTACCTTGATCATAAAGAAAAGGGAGATCGCCTCTTTTGGACTGAGTATACTTGTAATTTTTAATTGATTAAAAAAAGTGAAGCGGCCTTGTGGAGTCTATCCCACAAGGCCATATTAATCTCGGCCTTAAAGTCTAGCCCACTTACATTAATATAAAGTGCACTCGCCTCGGATGCGAGTGGAGCCTGCAGAATTGAGTATAAATTTCTAGCAGCTAAAACGGGATCACCGCCAAGCTCTCTCTCTTCAAAAGTCTCATTTGAAAAACCTTGAAGCTCTTTAGCAGTAAGCTCACCAAGCTCTCGGTTGCCGACCACAACCGGCCAGTCTGGACGGTAGTGAATGTAGTGCATTCCAGGGGCTTTCACTTCGTGAGCAACCTCCACAGCACTTTTACCAAAGCCAATTTTCACTTCTGGGCCAAGAGCATCACGCATTTTTTCAGAGGTAATTAAACCCCTTCTTAAAATCGTCAGATCATCTCCAGTTTCAGGGTCGCGCGGCTCATGAACTTCTACAATTGTCGATTCTAAGCCCACTACACTTTGCTCACCTTCAATAAAGAGAACATCATCTTCACCAAAATACTTGCGCACGTGTTCATTAGAAGTCGGAGACGTTTTCGTAAATTTATTAGCGCTTGGAGCAGCAAGTGGCACTCCAACAAGTTCGAGCACTTTCTGAGCGATGGGATGAGCAGGACAGCGAATACCAACCGTATCAAGACCAGCAGTAATTAGGTCGCTCACTAGCTCGCGATTTCTCTTTACGACGATAGTGAGTGGCCCAGGCCAAAAGGCGCTCGCCAATCTCTGTGCCACATCGGGCCACTGACCAGCGAGTTCTCTAGCCGCTGCAGTAGAGGTGACATGAACAATCAAGGGATCAAAAAGCGGTCGCTCTTTGAGTTTAAAAATTTTCTCGACAAGTTTTGGTGAGTCAATAGGAGCGGCCAAACCGTATACCGTCTCGGTTGGCAAAACAATTAATTTACCAGTGGCGAGTGCCTCATCAATTTGAGATTTTAATTCTTGTTCGAGAATTTTCATGGGCTGTGTATAGGCCAAAGCCAGCGTCCAGGCAAGAGAATGCCGCTAGTAGCGACAGAGAAAGCGAAAGACCCCCTGCTCTGGCTCGACTTCTAAACTACTCAAGTCCGGTGGACACTCTTTAAGGCCAAAGTATCCTGGTCCAACTAGAAAGTGACCATAAATATAAAGGGCAACGTTTCGATCGAGGTAATTCTCACTGAGTTGAGTGACTCGGGCGGGCCTCATTCGCGCCTCAATCAAGGCCCCACGCTGGGTGAGTTTGATCGCCTCATAGAAAAAGTTGAGATCAACTTTAGAAGCAATATCATTGCCTACTCGCTCATAGAATTGTCTATGGTTTTTGACATTCATCAACTGCCCAAACAAAGTCTTATTGGCTTGATTCATTCTATTATGGCGGCCCAGCTCAAAGGGAATCAGCTTATCTCCAGACAGAGAGATAGCTTTTTGATGAAGGTCCTTAAAGGCCAGAATTGAGATATTCTTATCTTTAAAGCGAAGTGCCTCTTGGGGAAAGCCCATTGAAGCGAGAATAATTCGTACAAACTCCTCACCAAAATTGAGTCGTAGATATTCAAGCGCATTATCAAAGAGACGCATCTTTGATCCCGCTCCATTTTCATAGCGCGCCGGCAGATATGCCATGACCTCTCCGGCCATGAGCAATCGCTTTCTCAGGGCCTCTAAATCGAGATCATCCGAGTGAAGCGCCATCAAGTCTTCTCCCAGCCAGCGCGCTAACTTCATCCCGGCCACAAAGGGAAATGAGCGCCAGCGACCGCTATAGTGCTGGTACTGAGCAAGAGTGAGTTCACATTGTTGTGCAATTTTATCCTCAGATAATTTTAGTGTGTTGCTCACCAATTCAATGGCGCGCCAAAAGTTCTTTTCACTGTAGCGGTGGGGATAGAAGCGATCAAAGTCAAAGCCACTCCCCCCTTGAAGAGGATGTAGCCCTGCTTCGTAGCAATTTATTAAGCGGTAGGGGCTCACACCATAGAGACGGCAAAGAGCAAATGCTTCAAGCGCGTTTAAGTTGAGCGGTGAGCGTATTAAGGCCCCCAACCGTGCCGGGGCAATTCCCAGCTCTGCGGCCAGGAAGCTGCGACGCCTGCGATCACCATCAAAAAGTACTTTCAATGGGTTATCTCTAATAGTCTCAATCACATACATAACAAATATTTAACACACCCAGATAAGACTAGTCTAGCCTAAAATATAAGTACTTGTTATTACAGGAATACGCCAATTTCCTTAATAAATAATAAGTATGCACCAAATCCCATCTAGTAGAAATTTACTGGGCTTTGGCATAATGAAATGCGGACTGTACAACTAATAATCCGCCCCCGGTTAAGCTCGGACATCCGATTCAAGGAGGAAGCTAATGCCCAGCAAAAAATTAATGATTAACAATGTTGATAGCGTGTTCACCTTCAGTGACTTCGACGCTGACCATGATACTCTCAAGGAATCCCTTGGCGAATCGACTTGGAAACATTTTTCAAGCGCTGGTGATTTTATCGACGCCCTTGGATCACCTTGGCCCAATCTGATTGTTGCTCGCGAATACTCAAAGCATCACCGCATCGACATGGTGGCCTTGATTGAAAACCTTGGCTTTCCACTTGAGCGCGTTCTCCTCCTAGGAGATGGCGAGTGCCCGATGAGAATTAAAAAAATGTTGGTCATGAAGAACGTTGCCGACTACCTCTCGCTCCCCCTTAATCCACAAGAATTAAAAGCAAAGGTTGAGATCTATCGCCACACTGGAAATCAAAAGACTCAGCAGCGAGTGAGCATCCTCGAAGAAGTTCTCTACAACGATCTCACCCATACTGAATTTAAAATTCTAAAAGTCTTTCTTGAATCTAAAGACTGGGCCACAGACAAGAAGTTCATCCACGACCGCGCATTCCACGGCCGTTCACTCTCTTCTAAGGCAATTGATGTTCACCTTTCAAACCTAAAGAAGAAGCTCTCTAAGCACGACTTCGAACTGGTCCATATCGGACTCAAGTCCTATCAAATCAAAGCAATTAACACCAATGACGATTCAAAAAGTGTCACTGGTGCAGTGAGAGTCTCTAGCCTCTAGTGCTAGAGACTTACCTGACAATTTGTAAGATTAAAGTCGCCAATAAGAGCGACTCTCTCAAGCACGTCGCCTGCACTCTCCCTAAAACTCACCTTGAGAATAAACTTCTTATAGACGTAGTCTAGGGTTTGAGACTCTCTCATCTCAGTAGTAAATCGCACCAAATCCCCAAGTGAACTTGAGCCTGACTCGCAAGAAATCAACGCCCCGTTTTGTCGACACTGCTCTTTAGTCCATTTAAATTGCGCCACATTGGGAAGGGCGCGCACCCTCACCTCGGTTCTTGCTAGCTGGGCCACGATGACAGCAGCAACATTGCCCTCATAAAACGGAGTAAACTTCGCGCCATATGGTGAGTGAACTTCCAAGTTAAAACTCTCTGCATCTTCATAGAAGTAGAAGACATTGCTTGGGTGAGCACAACTCACCTTGACCTCTGCGGCCCACGAAACGCAAGAGAGCGAAGAAAAGAATATAAAAATAATTATCAACTTATTCATCAGCGACCTTCCTTAAAACTAAAGCCTAGCGCTCGCACTCTCTTGTGGCCAGCTTGGCACCAGGGACAATTTGATCGGCTATTTTGCAATGAATAACGCACAAGCCCATACCTTTTTTCATACCACTAACGCTTCCCTATATATCCGTGCGTTATGGTTTCCTTTTTGCTATGGATAGAAAGTGCACAAGAAAAAAAGTCATAGTGACCACACTTAAGGGAGAAAAGATGAAGACATTGATGGCGTTACCTATGCTCGTTTTGCTTTTGGCAGGACTTGTGAGCGCGAGCGAAAAGAGCTCAGAGCGCACCTTTAGTTTTGATGGGCAAAACTCAGAAAACATTTTGCTTGAACTTGTACGCACAGAAACGCGCTACCGCGATCGCACCATCGACACTACTTGTGAGAGACAGGTTCAAGTCGGCGAGCGCGAGCAGTGTGGAAACGAAACTCGCTATCGCCAAGAGTGCCGCACAGTTCCTGGCTACAATAATTGCTATGACGTTCCCGAGCAAGACTGTGACATCGTCACTCGCTACCGCCAAGACTGTCGTCATGAGCCAGGTCGCCGCATCTGTCGCACAGAGCCCGGACGCCAAGTTTGTCGCACCGGTCCTCCTCGCCAAGTTTGTACAACAAGAAGAAATGGTGCTCGCGTATGTGCCACTCAGCCGGGTGAGCAAATCTGCCGTACAGAACCAGGTCGCCAAGTTTGTGACAATGAGCCAGGTCGTCAAGTTTGTCGTCAAGTTCCCTATACTGATCGCGTTTGTCGCACAGTAACTCGTCGCCAGTGTGACTGGGTTCCTTCACGCCAAGACTGTCAGCAAATTCCTTATAACGAATGGGTATGTCGTCAAGTTCCTGTTTACGAGACACAGACCTATGCTTGTCAGCGCACAGTAAAAGAGCCGTATGAAGCCGTTGCTGAGAAAGTAAATGCAAACGTAGACTTTGAATTCTCTGGGGCCACAAAAGGGGCCAAGGCCAGCATTACGGCCAAAGTAGTCTCAGGTGGTCGACTCATTCTTACCGCCAAAGATAATTCTGATACGCCAAAGCTTCTCGTTGCTTCACGAAATCTTGAAGTGGATACTAACGGCGCCGAAACTTCAATTAACGGCACGGTTAAAGTAAGACTTCAAAATACTGGCGCCCTACTTGCTCCAGTAAAAACTTCAGCAAGTGATTTCTACCTCGGCCAGAAATCTCTTAGTTTCAAGCTAGGTAAAGTTGAAAACCCAGCTGCACTTAAGCTCTTTATTAAGATCTCTCGCGAAGGTGAAACTGAACTTAGTAAAGAATTGAAGGCCGGTCAGTACACCCTGAGAGACTCGGGAAATAAGACGAAAGTTGATATCGATCTCGGTCGTCAATTTGGTCTTGATCTCTCGCGTGGAGTTTTCAAGCAACATATCTACGATGTCAGAATTACTGCTGAAGTTAAGCTTCCAAGTGAACTTCTCAACGCTTCTGAAGTAGAGACAACCAAGACAAGTGCATTTAGCGCTCGTCCATCTAAAGAATAAGACTTAGTCTCAAATGGCCCTTACAAATCTTAGTAAGGGCCTTCTTCTCTTACAAAAACGCTTTTTTCATGGTTCAATAGCTCTAAATAAAAAAAGAGAGTACCTTTGACCCTGCTGATTTTCTTTATCGCTCTATCACTCTGTGTCTCATTCCTGTGTTCTCTTCTAGAGGCAGCGCTCCTGAGTATTACCCCCTCCTATTTAGAATCACTCAAACTCGCAAAGCCAAATCTCTATAAGCGACTGGCCTTTCTAAAAAATGACATTGATCGCCCACTTGCAGCGATTCTCTCCTTTAATACTATCGCCCATACTATCGGTGCAGCAGGAGCTGGGGCCCAGGCCCAAGTTCTCTTTGGCAGTGAGGCCCTCGCCATTTTCTCAGCGATTCTCACACTTGGAATTCTCATATTTAGTGAGATCATTCCCAAGTCGATTGGAGCAACTTACTGGAAGAGCCTGATTGGCTTTACCGGAAGAATTCTTCCCCTTATGATCTGGACTTCTATTCCCTTAGTGTGGATGTCTGAACTACTCACTCGAATGTTTAAAGGGCACGGCACTCAGGCCTTGAGTAGAGAAGAAATTTCGGCAGTTGCCGATATGGGACTTCACGATGGAGTCATTGAAAAGGCCGAGCACCAATTCCTAAAGAACCTGATGCTCTTTAGAAATATTAAAATTAAGCAGGTATGCACCCCCAAGGCGGAGGTCTATGGCCTACATGTGGGCGATACGGTTGAGGATGCCTTTAAGAGAGATTCAGACAACGACTACTCACGCATCCCACTCTTTGGCGTGGACGAAGATGACCTGAAGGGCTATGTCCTAAGAAATCAAATGCTTAAGACCAAGGCGATGGGTATGAACCCCACTCTGGCCGAGCTCTCTAAGCCAATGCTCATCGTCTCGCAATCTCTGACGGTAAATAAACTCTTTTTTAAGCTGCTAGAAAGAAGAGAACATATCGCCGCAGTCATTAATGAAAGTGGTCAATTTAGCGGTATCATCACCATGGAAGACCTTATTGAGACCATGCTAGGCCTTGAAATCATGGATGAGCTCGACTCTCAGGAAGACGAAGTCAAAAAAGTCCTCAAAGAGCGCTTAACGAAGAGACCAGTGCAATAATTTCTATAAAATTTACCTACGCTTACCAGTAGAAAACAACGCTGTGCTATATGACCCCACAGTCTAAAATCCAGGGGGGAATATGAAAAGACTAGCACTCGTCACACTTGCTCTTATTTCTACAACTGCCTTTGCCCAAGGAATTCGCGTTGAATTTGGCGATTCGCAAGCGATCGCTCGCTGCCAAAACCGCCTCGAGCAAACCAGACAAGAACTTCGCCTAACCAGTGAAGAGCTTCAAAGCTGTCGCGTAGACAGAGATGGTCGCAGTATCCTACTTGAAGAAAACCGCGTCCTTCGCGAACAAGTCAATACTCTCTTAGGTGATGTCGATCATCTTGAACGTGAGAACGATTCACTGAGAAATCAGGTTTTTGATCTTCAAAGAAGAATTGATGATCTCACTAGACCGGCCCCAACTCCTATTTTTGATCTAGCAGAATCAGTTCGCGCCTGTTCAGGTATTTCAAATTCTATCTATGCTAAGAACTGCGCTGGTTATGCCAAACAATTTAGAATCGAAGCTAGGACGATTGATGCCTGTACTAAAATCTCTAACACTTTCTACGCCCTAGAGTGCGTTAAGAGCGCTGGAGAAACCGGTGCCAGCACTGCTCAGGTTAAGGCCTGTAGTGAAATTCAAAATTCTACCTACGCCGCTCAGTGTGTTGGAGTTGCCGGAGCTGGAAGAGTTCAAGCAAAAGTGATTCGCTCATGCCTTGAGACAAGTTCAAATACCTTCTATCAACTCGATTGTGTGAAGCAAATGGCCAATTAATAAATGAAAGGGGTGATTGTTTGATCACCCCTTTTTTTTTATACTCTCTTCATGGATCCAATTACACAAGGCCTTCTCGGAGGCACCGCCGCTTTGGCGATGAGAAAGAAGAACGCCCCTATCAAGAAGACTAAGACTCTCTATATCGTGGGCTTTGTCGCTGGCATGATGGCCGACCTCGACGTACTCATTAGATCTAATATCGATCCGCTACTCACTCTCGACTATCACCGCGCTTTCACTCACTCTCTCTTTTTTATTCCTATTGGAGCGCTGGTAGCGGCACTTGTCCTCTCACCTATTTTAAAAGCTTTTAAGAACCAGGAACTCGGCGCAAAAGAGCTCTATCTGTGCTGCTTACTTGGCTACGCCACACACGCCCCCTTAGACGCTCTTACAAATTATGGGACTTCACTTTTTCTTCCCTTTTCTCTGACCCGTGTCTCGCTCAATTTAATGGCAGTCGTTGATCCATTTTTTACCCTCCCCATAATCGCCATTACGCTCTGGGGGCTCTCTAAGAATTCAAATCGAATGTTGGGCTTTTTATGCGGCTGGATGATTCTCATCTTCAGTTTTAATTTTATGAATCGAACCGTGGCAACCCAGAGGATTACGGAAATTGCCAAAGAGCGTGGTCATGAAATTGAGAATCTGCTCGTTAAGCCCACTCTCCTTAACGGGCACCTCTGGCGCACAGTCTATCAGACCAATGGACTCTTCTATACCGACGCCATCTTTGCCTTGGGCCCATGGACCAAGCACTATCAAGGTGGTGACATCCCCGTCTTTAAGCGCGAGCGCGACTATCCCACTCTTCCCTCTGAGAGCGTTGCTGCAAAAGATATCGATCGCTTTAGCTTCTTTTCTGATGCTTTGATTGGGTTTAGAAGAGGAGCAGTGATAGATGTGAGGTTTTCAGTTCTTCCACAAGGTACTCGTCCCCTTTGGTCTATTGTGCCAAAAGAAAATCCCCAGGAGCACGTCTACTATCTTATTGAGCGGCCCACTGGAAAAGTGGACCGCACGATTATGCTTAAAATGATGCTTGGAAAGGAATTGAGTGCAGAGGAAAAATTAATTCTTTAAAGACTTCATATCGATAACAAAGCGGTACTTCACATCCCCCTTAATCATTCGCTCATAGGCCGCATTGATATCTTGCATGTGGATGACTTCGTGATCGGAAATAATATCGTGCTCACCACAAAAGTCGAGCATCTCTTGAGTCTCTTTAATTCCCCCAATGAGAGAGCCCGCAATCTGACGCCGCTTCATTACGAGTCCTGCTCCGTGGACTGGCTCAACGGGCTCGATTGCTCCCACAATGACCATCGTCGCGTCTCGCCTTAGAAGTTCAATATATGGGTTGAGATCGTGCTTAACAGGAATGGTATTGAGGAGGAAATCAAAACTGGCCGCATTTCGCTTCATCGCCTCTTCATCAGTTGAGAGCAAGACCTCATCGGCACCAAGCGCCCTTGCATCCTCTGCCTTACCCGCCGAGCGAGTGATCATCACAACAGTGGCACCCATGGCGTGAGCGAACTTTACTCCCATATGTCCAAGACCTCCCAGACCTATGACTCCCACTCTCTGCCCCTTACCTACGTTCCAGTGCTTTAATGGGGACCAAGTTGTAATTCCCGCGCATAATAGTGGAGCAGCTCCCCTGATATCGATATTACTTGGAACTCTAAGGACAAAGTCTTGATTGACCACAATCTCAGTAGAATAGCCACCGTGAGTAATTCCACCAAAAGTCGGGTCTTCTGAACCATAGGTCATGGTCGCTCCCTTCTCACAGTACTGCTCAAGATGCTCTTCACAAGCGCTGCACTGGCGACAAGACTCGACAAGACAGCCCACGCCCACAAGATCACCTGGCCGATACTTAGTCACCGAGGCTCCCACAGACTTCACTCGTCCGATAATTTCATGCCCAGGTACCACCGGATAATGAGTCCACCCCCACTCATTGCGAGCGGAGTGAATATCACTGTGACAAACACCGCAGTATTCAATATCAATGGCCACGTCATTCTTCGTCACTTCCCGGCGCTCTATTTCAAAGCCGGTGAGATCTTCTTGAGCTGAGAGTGCAGCATAAGCGGGTACTTTCATAACCTCTCCTTTTGGAGTGTGTGAAACTTCCCGCTCATTCTACAGAGAGAGGCCCTTTAGGGAAAAGGGCCGTCAAATATTAGTTAAGGCTTGGCGTACATGTAACAGCGCGAAGGTCGTATGACCAACCATCGTTGTCATCAAAGTTCAGATCTAGTTTGAGTTCACCGCTTGCATTCACACCAAAGGTGTCAATTCTCACTGTAGAACCAAAGTACCAAGTCTGATGCCAATCGATACTATAGCGAATGAGACCATCTTCTTCGTCAATATATGACCAAGGACTTTGGTTGAAATACTGATCAGAATTAATCAAGAGAATATTAGGAAGGGCGCCTGGATTGAGAACCTTTGCGAGCAAATTATTCGAATCCTTTGAAAATTCAATTTTCAAAACCTCAGTGCGAGCTCTGGGTGTAATCAGGCCGTGGAAGCTTGGAAAGTCTTCACCGGGTTCAATCGAAATTTCCACTCTCTCTTCAAAAGAGATCGGACAATTAAAGACGCCTTCAGGTGCAGGAGATGTTTTCGCACTAAGTGTAGTGCTAAGGGAGACTAGCCCCATCAAAATCAATAGTTTATGCATACTTAGCTCCGGAGAGAGGTTTGGAATTAACTTAGTTGTTGTCACATCCTTTATGAAGAGACCCTATAAAAAAGTGTGAGTTAGAAAGCTCCGCTTGTAAGCAGTTCATAGGGAATAACCCTATCTGCACCAAGCTTTAAAAATGGGTGCTTAGTCCAGAAAAAGACTGGCATGGGAGAGAGATCCGCTCTAGCGCACTCAAAAATCGATTTCGCCATTGCCCTTCCCCGCTCTTTTTTGGCAACGAGACCATTAATAAAGAGAGCGCTGCTGGTACTCACCCCAACAATCACTGAGGCGCTTAGAACATTATTAGTTCGAATAAAGTAGTGAATATAATTGCCCTTAGATTTGCCAAGAACAAAGGGAAGAAACCTGCTCATAAATTCATAGCTCTCTGGCCCCTCCTCCTTTTGAAAGTCCCAAAACTCCTGGCTTGAGAGACTAGCTTCAAGAGGCTCGCTCTCGCACTTGTGGGCAGAGGGTGAAAATTCTGAATTATCAAACTCGCACAAAAAGAAGCGAAGAACTGAGTCATCACGACTCTCTCCGACAATATTTTGTTTTCCAAAATGCACGGACATTAAAGGCTCTGGAAATCCAGGAATCTCAAATTTCCCAGGCGAAACTTCAAATTTTCCAAATACCTCTGACCAATATCTTTCAATCATAAAAACCTCAGGTGCAACTCTTTAAAGCCTGAAAATGAAAGTGAGTAATGATCGCGAATGGATTCTCGCTCGGGATCAAGCACAAAGCGAGGGAGCTTAGAGAAAAACTGAGAAAAGAGTTCCATCATCTCCATGCGCCCTAGTCGAGCGCCAATACAGTAGTGAGGCCCGTGGCCGTAGGCGAAGTGATTAACTCTCCTATGGATGTCAAGAGTGTTAGGTCGAAACTCATCGGGAAGATCGCGATTAATGAGATGGGTTGAAATAAACATAACGTCACCCACCTCAATCGGTTGGCCACCAATCACAGTACTTTTTCTCGCAATCCTAAAAATAAATGTGACCGCCGGATCAAATCTCTTACACTCTTCAAGTGCGCCACTAAGAAGCTTTGGATTGCTTCGAATCTCATCCTGAATCTCAGGATGCAGAGCGAGTTGGTAGATTATATTGTTAATCTGATCTGTTGTAGTGGCCATACCAGCAACGAGCATCATTATGAGTTGAGAGATTAGATCCTCTTCACTCAGTCCAAGTTCTCTCGCGGCCCTGATTGAGAGCGATACGTAGTCATGGCCGAGATTTCCTTCACGTTCTTTAATTAAATGACTGAAGAAATCCTTTAAGTTTCTCGCGGCCTCATTCACTTCAATTCCATCTTCATTTTGATATTGAGAGGCTCCACCAAAGAAACCTGTCATAATCCCTGACCACTCGAGAAACTCCTCACGGCGATGTTCTTCAATAGAGAAGAGATCTGCGAGTACTGTTGCAGGAAGTTTTCTTGCAATCATCTGCGCAAAATCAAAAGGTTCACTCACATCAACCTGATCTAACAATGACTCCACAGTGAGTGAGAGCTTTGACTTAAAATTGTTTAATATATGCTCTTCAAATCCACCCGCGGCTACTTTTCGCTTTAGCCCATGATCTTGGTCATCACTCATTACCATCATTTTACTCACAACTGAAAAGAAGTCCTTAATGAGATTCAAATCCATATTGGGCATGCGAGATATAAAGAAAGGTGCCCGGTTAGCACTAAAATTATCAGAGGTGAGAATCTCTTTGGCGTGGGCAGCTTTGGTGATCACATGAAAGTTGCCCTTCTCCCAAAAGTAAATATCTCCAAAACTTTTTAGATAGCGCGAAAAGAGGTTGGGAAATTCTTCAGTGGACGCATTCTTTTTAACATCAAAGAAGGAAACCCCACGACACACTTTCTTTTCTAAGTTTTGAATCTCTAGCATAAAAACCTCATAAAATTTGAATTCGTTTAAACGAACGCTTTAAATTTGTTTTGAGCTCCTGGCGACCATGAAGGTATTGAAAGTTATCAACAATCAAAAGATCACCTGGCCTCCAAGTATGATAATAGATGGCCTCTTCGCTATAGAGATAGAACATCATTTCGTCATAGAAGGCATCTGGATCATCAACTCCTTCTATCTCTAACTCAACAGGATTAAGAGATGTTGTCACTCTCTCAGCAAGGCGTAGTATCTTCTCTCCCGTCAGAGGATGGTTCTGTAGAAGTCTCACTTTAATCTCTCCACCGTAGTGGGCGACCTTCTCCGTGCGATAGGTGAGTTGCACCAGTTCACACATTTCTTTAAGTCTCTGCGGAAGAATTTTCCAAACTCTATTGGTGTCGACAAAGAAGGTCTCTCCCCCCACTCCCGAGGAAGTCTCGCAGTAGAAAAGTAGCATGCGAGGCTCTTTATAGAATGCTCCGTCCCAATGTAGTGGGACACGCTCTTTAGAAAAGAGATAATTCTTGGCCATTGAATCAAAAGATAAGTTCATCACAGGACCAAAGTCCCAATGAAGAAGTTGCTCTTCAATTGGTGCTGCAGGATGAGCACTTAAAGACTGAGCGTACTTTAAAAGCTCAGCTTCGCTAAATTGCTGCGATCTCAAAATATGCATAACGATCCTCAAAGAGTTTTCTTGTTGCTCCTAACTTCATGGCCTCAGATAAGTGCATCAGCTCAATTCTCTCCTTAATTTTTACGGCCACATTGTGCCAAGGAGTTGCCCAGCGACTTGAGCTTGAAACGAGCTTCACGCCAAATTTCGGATGCCCAACCGGATACGGATGTATTGAAAACCTGAGGGCATCCTTAAAATGACAATTGAGTAACTCCCCCCAAGAGTCTGAGCGACGAATTAATTCATAAGTGCGAAGTTTACTGCGCTTACAAAGTTGATTTCGCGACAGATCCTCAAAGAGTGCCTTCTCATCTTCAATTAGGAAGCGATGAATTCCATTAAAGAGCGTCTGATAGTTTTGATCCTCTTTGATAAGTCCTCTCACCTCTTCAAGTGAGCGCGCATATTTACTCAGGAGTAGCTCTCGAAGTTGATCCGCGCTCAATTCTGGATAGAGGTCTTCCATGGTAAAGACACTGAGATGGCCAAGTGAGAATTCATTAATAATATCAATGATCCCTTCGTTATATTCATCAATAACTTCATCAGTGACATGAACAATATCGCCAAAGGCCCTTCCATCGGAGCAGATTACTATTCTCGCTCCACCTTCATAGATGTCACTAACTTGGGCGCAAAAGTTATTGAGTCGCTTAAGGGCGACAACCTCAGCGAAGTCTGGCAACTTCCCACTCGTCTTCTCAGGACTTGGACTCTTGGCCGGAAATGCAGGAAGAATGAATAATAACTCCTCATTTGCAGAGATCTTCGCTTCAATTTGAGAGATGAGCGGAGTTGCCAATACTTCCTCATAGGTCCAGTCATGGCTTAGATCTCGAAGTAACGAGGCAATTTGGTGAATATGTTTTTTGGGGGGCATTAATAGTCTCCGTCGTTAAATGACAGGACTATTAATAGCCAGAAACTAAAAATAAGAAAAAACGATAAGAGCGATACTTAGTATAGGAAAAAACAATATTAACTATTTTTTCCAAGAGTAAACTTAAAGAGCAACATCCCTACAACCATGCTGACTACAAAGGCAATGGCAATAGGATTCAGAGTCACTAAATTGACAATTCCGGGTCCTGGACACACTCCCAGCAGTCCCCAGCCAATCCCAAAGAGGGCCGAACCCGCAATAAGTTTTGAGTCAATGAGTTTGGCCTTAGGAAGATCGAGAGTATCGCCACACCAAGAATTCCCTCTTTTCTTAATAAAAGTAAAGGTTACGAGGTTGACCCCAATTGCTCCAACCATCACAAAGGCCAATGTGTAATCCCACTGACCTAATATATCGAGAAAACCAATGACCTTCTGAGGGTTAGTCATGCCAGAGATAACAAGCCCCACAGAGAAGATGATTCCAGCGACAAAGCTAATTACATTTTTCATAGATTAAAGCCTTTTGTTAGGGCAACAGTGAGCATGCCAAAGAACATAAAGAGGATAGTGGCCACAATGGATCTCTTACTTAGACGTGCAATCCCGCACACCCCATGACCAGAGGTACATCCACTTCCGAGCCTTGTTCCGATGCCTACGAGAAGTCCTGCGGCAACTGCTCTTAAAGTGGTTGAATTATATTCATATTGAAAGAACTCTGCTCTGGCCAAGAAGAGGATGAGTCCACCAAAGATCAGCCCTGCCAAAAATGCATATCGCCAAGAGTGAGCAGAGCTTAATTTTGCCAAACTGGAACCCAAGATCCCACTTATGCCAGTAATCTTCCCGACCCCAGCTAACATGAGGGTGCTGGCTACACCGATGAGCACTCCGCCAATAAGAGGTTCTACAATTTGGCCTGTCATACGCTTCTCCTAGATGTCACTTTAGACAAGTCTTAACTCTGTCTTAGAATACCTTAAGGATAAGCACCTCAACTATGATCTGAATCAAACACAATTAAAGGACTTACCTCTCAACAAATTCTTCTGACATAGATAAGAGACCTTAAACATAGTCAATTTATTTCCTACCTGCTTTACGACTAGGACGTTGAAATCTAAGATGGGTAGAGGCCCTTAAGGACAGGTAGATCAGCTTGAGCGAAGACAAGTATTTTATTTCAGAACATATGGAAACCATCCGCAAATTTATGGGATGGAGCCAGCAAGAACTTGCTGGAAAGCTTGGTCTTAAGCAAAAGACAATGTCTAATTACTTGGCCAAGAGGCACACCATCCCAGCCACAGTCTGGTTTGATTTTTGTCAGCTCGTCGACTTGGAGCCAGGACTTGCTCACAATAGCGGTCTAGAAATCAGCGCCATCGCTCCACTCGATTTGAGTCGCGACATTTCTCAAGTAGGAAACTTTAAAATTCCGCGCGAATACACTCTCTATCCTGGTGCCAGTATCAGAACGATTCAGCCCGTAAAGGCGATGATGATCGAGCACTTTGGGGCAGAGTTCTTCAAAGAATTTTTAAAATCTAAGGGCATTGATATTGAATATACTAATATTCTCAATGCCCCCATCAATAGCTTACTCATTGCTCAGATGACAGAGCTTTTAATTGAAAAGAGAGTCCTTACAACTCCCAGTGAACTCTATCCCTACCTACGCAAAGATCAAGCCGTCTCAAAATTTGTTGGCAAGACAAAAAACACTAATTCATTTCTCGTAAAAATGATTCCGCTTTGCCACCGAGCGGATATCAATCACGACTATGAACTCTTAGATACAAGTGACAAAGATGTCACACTGAGATTTAGAAATAGAGAACACCTCAATGAACTCATTAAAAGTGAGGAGACGAAAGAATTCTTTGCACAATACGTGACTGGATTATTTAGCGAACTTCTAAGCCTCAATGGTCACCAACACCGTGGTCTTGAGGTACTTGAGAAAAACAAGGATCACTCAGAATGTACGCTCAAAGTGATTCTTTAAATAAAATCTGGAACTCCCTCATTGAGCTTCAAAATCTGCTCAACCTAAGCGACTCCTTTGTCAGCGAAGTTATGGATATATCATTAGAGGAGTATTCTCAAGCTAAAGCTTTGAGAAAAGATCTCAATTGTATGGCCATTCTCAACTTCTGTAAGGAGTTAAACCTAGATGAAAAACTCTTCTTTGATTCTAAATTCGACAAGCAGAGCTTGATTGAGCACTACTCAAAACAAAATGATCACTACTTAAATCCTCGTTACACAGAAAAAGCCTATTCGAGAATGTTCACTCTAAGAAATATTCTCACGGTAGCTAGAACCATGGGTAAGGACGACTTTGTCTTAAAGAAATTACAAATCACTCCCTTCATGTCTGAGCGAGATGTTGATGTCTCCTGTCTCTTAATCTCTGACGCTTTTGCAGTGCTCAGAAAGTTCTTTCACAGTGTGCACTACTACTTAGTGGGAGAACTCAATGCCCTTGAGTTTAAAACATCGAAATTTGGCCAAGAACTAAGTACCGCCAAAAGTGTGCAAGAGCTTTTTGAAAAGTGGCTTGGAATGCGCATGCTCTTTGAAGACAATTGGTTCTACAGCATCGAAAAAATGAATCAGCAAGAGATCGTGATCAACTCATACCCCAATGGCGAATTGGTTGATCACTTTCAAACTCCAGACTTCTCAAATATCGAAACAAGCAAGTTTAGAGCAGGCTTCGCAGCGACGCTGCCAACCTATATTGGTCTTAGCAAGGCCGAAGTTACTCTACAAAAATCGGTCCACAATGGGGACAAGTACTGTCAATTCCATGTGGACCTCGCTAGGGTTAAGCCGCTTTCTTTATCGCATTAAAACGAGACTTTTCACCCAACTCCAATCTTTCATCCCAAAAATGTTTTAACTTATGAGAGTTTTCGACAAAGGCCGCGGGATAATCTTCTTTTGCCAAATGCATAATATAAAATGGAGCATCTCCAAAAGTCTTTGCCGGATAAGCATCAAGGTCTTTGCCTTCACTCTGAAGATACTTAAATCCCATGTACTCTTTTAGACGGTTGACTTTAAAAGTCTGTGAAGCTGATGCAATGACGTTATCTACATTATTACTAGTGTAATAGAAATAGAACATCGCCGTAGAGAGATCGCGCATAAAGAGCTTTAACTCGGGATCTAACTGCACTCTGGGACACATAGTCCAACTGGCATTATAACCAACATTTCGACCTGACTCGACCATCGACTTAAGCCAGTCTTCTGTCGCTTGAAAATGTGTCGCCGCTAATTCCTCACAGCCTCGAAACATATGCTCAAAGATTGGAAACTCGATACCTACTTGCCTGCAACGGGAGGCCGTAATCGACTTGAATGAGGCAAAGGGAAGTAACTCTCCTTGTATTTCCTCACAGATAACGATGTGATTAGCAAAGTAATCAACATCGCTAATGGGCATTATTCCGTAGGGATAGTGAGACTTATATCCATCTAACTTCAATTTCCAAAGTCGTGCCATCACATCGCGCACTTCCTTAGAATCTTGATACGTATCATAAGGACTATCAATGATAGCCACACGAATATTTCTATTCACTAGAACCTCCCATAAAGGAAAAGAATTTCAAAAAAATTGTGACTACTTAATTCCAGTCACGATAAATTTATTATGAAAAAGAGTACTCGTGGGCCTTAGGTGCTCTCGCAGGTATAAGTCATTAAATTCATCGACGACCTTATCACTGCCGAAGATTCGCAAAAGCTCAGGTCTAGCAAAGCGGAGGCGCTCGCGATTATTTTCATACTCTTCGCCCAACTCCTTACCAGTGAACTCACACACACTCAACTTGCGATCAATATCCATAAAACCAGAATCAACCATAAAGGAGCTTAATTTCCTTCCCACAAAGAGATCAATCTTTAGTCCCTGACGTAAGTGTTCTAGTTTTTTTTGAAGCTCAAGATCGACGCTATAGAGATTGAGAAAAACTCCATCAAGATCTATTAAGCAGAGTTTTCCTCCGGGCTTAAGCACTCGCTTTAACTCTGCTGTTACCTCCAGAGGTTTTACGAGATATTCATACACGTATCGACAAATCACGATATCAAAGTGATTGTCGGCAAAAGGAAGGCTCTCTAGCGGTGTTGGGTAGAATTTAATATTTGAAAAGCCATTCTCAGCACAAAATTGTTTGGCCTGCATCAGCCTTAAATCAGAGCGATCACAGGCATAGAGATCAAGCTCGGGATGTTGATAGGCCAGGTAGCGAGAAAGCGCTCCGCTTCCGCAACCTGCATCGAGAACCTTGTCACCGGGATTGAAATTGAGATGTTCCACCTCAGAAGAGAGCTGATAGTGGACTTGCTCGCATTGACGTTCGAGTCGATGAAATTCATCGGTATGCTCTAGTATATATTTCATTTGTGGGTGCCTCCACATACCTTTACGAGAGAGCTTCATAACAACTTTAATTGTTTCTTACAGAAGCTAGATAATTTAAGCTAAACCCAGGAATTGCTAGGTGGTATAACAAAGACTAACCAGAACAGGACAAAAACATTTGGTCTCTTGCGCTAGATGGTTCAATCTCAAAGTAATCACAGAAGTGAAACCAAAGAGCAGCGGGAACTGATTCCTCTAGACTGAGGTAGGTCTCTAAGCTCTCGTCATTAAGACCAAGAATTGCGGCCAACTCACTGCAACTTATGCCATGATGCTTACAAAACGTACTCATGTGCGTAACCATCAATTGACTTCCACAATTCATATTCTCACCAAAGAATGAAATTAAACTCTACCTCAAACTATCCCAAGTATTGGAAATATTGGAGGTGTTTAAGGATTTTTATCTCCGAGTCTAAGCTTTGACAGACTGGTTTTCATGATGAGAACAAATTATGCCACAGCTCGTGCACCCTGAGGGACGTCATGGTATCAAATTTCAACAACATCTTTTAGGAGCACTAATGAAGGCCATTCTTCTCACCCTCTTACTCTCATCAACTCTCCAAGCGAGCAACATCAGCTTCAGTGAAATTCTTCAAGCGCAAGAAACACTAACGATCTCCCCGATTGAAATTGACGGGCTTCCCGTTGTTGCCTCAGATAAAGGGGCCAGCAAGGTTTGCAAAGCTGCTGGTTATGAAATTGTGAGAAGCTATGAGATCTCAAGATCTCCACTTGGTCCAATCGCAGATGCTTATCGCTTTGAAGAAGATGTTCTTAAAAAAGTTAAGGTTGGCGGAAGTTTTCAGATTTTAAATGAAGTAGTCTGTAGTCGCTAACGGATGATTGAATTTACTGCAATAAAATGAAAAACGGCCCCAAGGTTTACAAAGAGGTGAAAAACCTCGTGATAACTAAAGACCTTGGGGTTGAATACTGGCTTTTTTAACCCATACGCCAGCGCACCTAGAGAATAGGCAAATCCCCCTGCGAGAATTAACCAGTAATTCGAAGTTCCAATCGCAGATTTAAGCTCACCCAAGTAAGGCAGAATCGAGTAACCGGCTATCAAGTAAATGAGAGCACTCAACATCTTGGGAATATTCACAAAGAAAATCGACTGCAAGACACCAATCAGTGCAATTGACCAAATGATGAGCAAGAGGTTTTGACCCGAATCTGATGAGAGCTTTAGTAGAGCAAAGGGCGTGAAGGTTCCGGCAATCATCAAGTAGATAGCGCTGTGATCAAACTTGCGCCAAAGTGCCCTACGCTCCTGAGACCAAGTTACACGGTGGTAGAGTGCGCTGACACCAAAGAGGGTGAGCACACAAACAGTGTAGACAATAGCGGCGAGGCGCTGCAAGTGGGTTTCACACTTTTCAATAAGTGGAAGACAAGCTCCAAGAGCAACAAAGAACATTGCCTGATGGAAGTGGCCCCTTAGAAGTGGCTTTTCAGTCATAGTTCCTCCATAAAACTCAGTATACGCTTGTTTACCCAAAAATCCAGAGAAAATAAATTAAGTTCCACTTAACCAGCAAAATTCTTATCAAAGTGCTTGAAATTCAGTTAACATATGGCAATGGACAAGCGCACTGAACAAAAACAGAAAACGAGGCGTAATCTTATCGAGGTCGCCCTAAAGCTCTCTGCAACTAAGGGCTTTGCCGCGCTCTCGCTACGCGAAGTAACTGCTGCGGCAGAGCTCACTCCCGCCGCCTTTTACCGCCACTTCCGAGATATGGAAGAGCTCGGGCTCTCTCTCATCGATGAGGTTGGTATGAGCCTGAGGAGACTTTTGCGAAATGCTCGCAAAACTACTGAGACTACCGCCAATACTGATCTCACCCAAGTCTCAATTGAGGCTTTCCTAAGTTATGTTGCAGATAATGCCAACCTCTTTCGCCTACTCCTTGGCGAGCGACAAGGCGCCTCCACTAGTTTTCGCAAGGCCATTCACTACGAGATTGATTTATTTGTGAGCGAGCTCACCGAGGACCTTGAGCGGTTTGCAAAACAACATGGCGAAAGCCTGCGCTATGCGAGCTTTGCGGCCGAGGCGATTGTCGCCGTTGTCTTTACTGTAGGTGCTGAGGCGCTAGATCTTCCAAAACACAAGCAAGAGGGGCTTGCCACAAGATTAGTCGAGGAAGTCAAAATGATTCTTAGAGGCGCTAAGTTGCGTCCAAGAATGCGGACAAAAAAATAGTCTACTCAATCTTTTTAAGAAACTCTCCCGCGGGAAGCATCTCTAAGCGCTGATGTGAAATGGCAAAACTTAACTCGCCAGCACTCTTCCCAGAGCGGCAATTGAGAACTCCCCCACGCGGCTCAAGCTCACAGGTACCACTGGCGCTAAAGCTGCGATCATCCTCAACCCCTAGATACTTTCTGCGAAGCTCAAATCTCCCGGCATTATTAATCGAAATAGTAGTCTCAATACCATCGCAATCAGAACAAGACAGAACGCCTTGATATGTTCCGTAGTAATCCGAGGTCACAAAGGAAGAGAGGGCATCATCTACTTGAGTTAAGTGTCCGGCCCCATAGACAACGAGAACCTTAGAATAGGTTCTAAGAGCTTCGTGGACTACGCTCACAAGATGTGAGTTTCTAAGTTTATTGACCTCACAGTTAATGAGCTGTGACTTAATTGCATCGGCTTCACAGTAAGGAGCGACATCGTCAGTTGAGAGATCTTTATAGGAGAATTTATGCCCTAGAGCAGTGTTTGCCCACTCTAAGAACTCTCCTTCACTTAAGAGCTCCTTCTCATTAAATCCGTAATCAAGAGTAATGTAGGAGTAGACTCTCTGCATGGCCTCCCCAAGAGATAGATCAGGCTTAGACTCATTGAATGCCGCCATAGATCTCAGCAAGAGAAAACCCACTAAATCTTTTAAGTTATAGACTGAGTCGTATTTAAAGTGCTCCTTAATCTCCCTTGAAGTTACTTCACCGCCCATAAAGAGTGCACCCTGCTCCATCGCAAGCTTGGCCGCAAAGCTTCCCTCAGTCATCTGCTTGGGTGAGCTCATGAGAAAATTAAGTACCCGCTCTGGATTCACACCAGCCGCTGACTCAACTCCTTCAATCACCACCATCTTAGGGCGAAATGAATCCATCTCGGCAGCAATCATTCCATGTGTCTTACTCTCAAGTTCACGCTCGTGATCTGCTGCCAGAAAGTGAAGCTCGACCTCATGGGCCCGATACTTTTTAACAAAGGGAATCTTGGGGTAACTCGCTTGCAGCTCTCCCGTCCAGGAGCGGATTCTCTTATAATTGGGCTCTCCTAGTCCAGCACAGGAACTCCCAAGGAGAATACAGGTGATTAAAGAAATAAGAATATTTGGGCGTCTATTCATCATTGCTGGTCCTAGATAAAATTTTACTAGACTATGATAGACGCTATTGGTTTGAGATCAAGCTGCGCTAGAAGAGAGTTGGCCAAGCACTAGCTATCAGTAACTTGGCCCAAAGTAGTCAATTAAATGAGTCCATTAAATAAGAAGACTAGCGACATCTGCGATCAATGATCGAGAGGCTTGTCTGTTGGGCAATGTCTGTCCCTCTATTTCTCATATTTCTAAAGAAGCGGCTTACTGCATTTCCATCATCTTCAATATTGCCTCTGACGTTGCGTGAATCGGCAGCGTAAGTAACTTCAGTTTGATTTCCAGACATCACGGCCGGGAGATTGATGCGCTCTCTGAGATCCTTGTAGAGTTCTTTATAGTCCTCCACACACTTTTTAACATCTGGACTCTCAAAAGCACTACAGGCCACTCTAAGTGCGCCTACTTCGGTAGAGATAGCGGCTACTTCTGCACTGAATTCCCACTTTGAGAGGTGTTCATCGTTAAAGTCTTCAACGCTATCCCTGAGATCGAGATATCCACTACGGTAGGCCTCAATACACTCTTGATTGCTCACAACCGCGGCTTGAGCGCTCATAGTCGAAATGCCAGAAAAGAGAACTGCTAGAAAAATGGTCTTTCTCAACATGATATATCCTTGATGAATTGTGGTTGGGTGAAGGCTAACAAAGCTTGGCCGCTCGCGGGGGGCAAACACAAAAAGTGAGGTGATTTTTACATGACTAAACTTTAAACATTCCCCTCCCTTTACAGCTTGCTCTGAGGGATTTAAAAGTTTGAGCATTCAAACTAACTCACTGGAGACTCTATGACCCCCTACTCGCTGATGCTTGCTATCGCACTCTTTGCCACTCATACCTTCGCCCAAGTTGCACCAAGTGCTAGTGACATGACATTTGTGACAGAGTTTACCAATTTTGCCTGTAAGAGTTTTCGCGACCAAGCTAATGCACCGGCCGAGATTGAAAAACTCCAGGTGAAGTTCACAAAGCTTGGCATCGCCAAAAACACAAGAAGAGCAGTCATCGATATTGAATCAGAAGACGGCCAGTGCTTTTATAGCGCTGACTACTCCAGACAAAAAGGTGAGAAGCAACTGAGATTTCAAGCTTCCTACATTACAAATTCAGCTCTTTGCCAAGATCTAAAAGTTGAGCTTGATAAGGTGATGGCCCCAGGATTTAAATACGCCATCAAATTTAATGCCTACATTTCGATGCTCTTTCTTGCTGAGCTCTCAAGTGAGTGTGAGGATATTGGCGGGAATGCACTTATAGAATATCAGTGGAAGCTCTAGAGTAGCCGAGGGATTCCCCTATAAGCCTGGACAACAGTTTGTAACTGTGCTCAGGCTTAGGCGTTGAGCCGTTGGATCTAGGCGGCCGATTTAAGAGTCTCAGGGAGTCTAAAGATCAGGCCTTCATCCTCTTCTTGCCCATCTTGATCTTGCGCACTCACCTTAGTCTTTGGCTTGGCTTCGCCAACGAGAGCGTCGAGGTTAAGGACTTGAATGGTTTGATCATCACAGTAGAATGTCCCCCAAAGATGCTCGGCGAGACTTGTGAGTTCATAGTCCTTTTGATCTGTCGTTACGATATCTAGAATTTCACTTACAACTAGAGCGTGAGTTCTTCCCGATCGAGAGAAGATAACTAAATCAAAGTGACCAGACTCTCCACGAACAGAAACCTCACTACAAAATTGCTTATAGTCAAAGTTGAATTCTGGAAGGAATACCTTGGTGATTTTATCTCTATAATAGAGCAAAGGTCCGCTTGCACTGAGGTCAAAGCGATGTGCTTCGATTTTCTCTACACGTATCACCTGATCAAGTGGCAAAGCAAAGGCCTCTTCACTAAAGCAATTAAAAGAGAGAAAAGATAATTCGTCGACTGTGGCAACCTGCACGACATCACTCGCGCTCACTGAGCGGCAGGCAAGCTCAGCATCCTTAGCAATACCTTCGCTACTAAGAATCAAAGCTGGTTGGCCATTGCCTACGAGAGAAGCTCCAATGAAGAGCCCGCAGTCATTGGCCCCATACTCGAGCTTTCTTACAACAATCTCTTCAAAACCAAGAATCTCATCCACGAGCACTGCGTACTCTCGATCGAGAGCGCGAAGAATCATAAATGAGAGCTCACCTTGCAACTGAACCGGTCCTCTGTCTCCCTTAAAAATATTTGCCAGAGAGAGGATAGGATAGATTTCATTGTGGTGGCGTAGTGCTTTTACTTCATTTAAAGTTGAAATCTGATGGGAGTCAGTGTCCATATCGATACAAATGACTTCAACAACTTCATCCATTGATGCTAAGAAGATACTTCCGCTGGCCTCAACCATTAGAGCATTCATAATCATTACCGAACGAGGTACCGGAATTTTAATTTTGAATGTCACTCCACGTCCAAGACGCGAGTTAATATCGATAAGACCGCCAATCTCAATGACCGACGTCTTAACCATATCTAGGCCCACACCCCGACCGGAGACATCTGTCACTTTTTCAGCAGTTGAAAATCCTGGGTGAAAGATAAGATCATGAACTTGCTTATCGCTCATCGACTCGAGAGTTTTCTCATCATAGATGCCGTTTTGAATGGCCCTGGCACCAATTTTCTGTCTATTAAGTCCGCGGCCATCATCAGTTACTTCAATAAAGTAACAATCATCCTGCTCATAAGCTTTGAGTAGAATACTAGCGGATTCAGTCTTCCCGCTTGCAACACGCTCCTCAGGAGTTTCAATACCGTGATCAATGCTATTTCTTAAAATATGAACTAAGGCATTCGACCAAACCCTGGCCACAATATTGTCTATATAGACGTCATCGCCTTCAGTTTCAAAGACAATTTTCTTTCCCAAGCTCTTAGAAAGATCTCTGACCAGTCTTTTATAGGGCCTTAAAACGTTGGCGACTGGAACCTTTCTGATATCGACGATCTGCTGTTGAATTTGAGAAGAGACTTTATACATTGAGCCTAGCATTTCTTTTAGCAGCTCAAACTCAGAGTCACCACGGTACTTCCCTTCAAGAGAGGATACTGTTTTAGAGATGGCCCCGCGAATAACAGTCAACTCCCCAGACATTTCGGAGAATTGATCCAGCTGGGCCATGGAGACAGAAAGGCGATCACTTTCCTTATCTTTTTCTTTGTCCTTGCTCTGCTCTGCAGACGCTTTGAGATCCTCACCAAGAATCTCTTTAACAATCTCGTCATTTGGCTTTTGTGCCTGGGTAGAAGCCTCACTTTGATCAATTGGTTCATTTGCCTTTGCTTTAAAGGCCTCAATCCTCTCCTCTACCCCAGCACTCTCGTCTGAGTGACTTTGCGCAACGGCACTCACTACCGCCTTTAAATGATCAAAGCCATTGAGTAAGACAGAGATTGAAGCTGAACAAATAGGCACGCGCTTATGCATAATCTCTGAGATATACGACTCATACTCATGGGCAATCGCCCCAAGCTTAGTATAGCCAATACAGGCAGAGGTTCCTTTAATAGTATGTAGTAGTCTAAAGTAGCTATTTAACGCTTCGGAGTGATCTACCGGCTCTTCCATCGAGAGGATGATCTCTTCGATTTCTTCCAACATGGGATAGGTTTCTTCAAGAAATCCTTTTGTCATTTCATATTCGTCATCAATGAACTCTCTATGCTCTTCAAGACGAATTATAGCTCTCTTGGCTACATCTGTTTGGGAAGTTGAAGGTGAAATATACTCAGCGGGAGATACTTCTTCTGATGGAGCCTGGGCAACGACTAGAAGTGGTAGGGTGTAGTTAAAATTGTCAACAAACCCTTGAGCTGCTCCAAGTCCTGGGCCATCACCAGAGATGTAAACCAGTAGTGTTAACTTATGATTGATAGCGAGAAAGGGTTCAAGCTCAGTTAGAGTTTTGAATTCTTTAATTTTAACTTTTGTAGACTTGAGAACTTTTAAGACCTCAGGGCAAGCCTGAGTTTTCGTACCCTCTTGGCAAAGTATTAAGGCGTAAAAGTTCTCCATATCTTATTCCTATCTTACGCACTTTTCTTGAGAGGCATCACAAACTTCTCAAAAACCATCGTTGAATTGAGCATTTTCATTTTTAGACCAACGTCCATTCCAATAATACTCTCTCCACTACCAAGAAGAAGGAGTCCATGGCCTTTGAGTGTTTCGCCGAGTTTCTTAATGATCGCCTGGCGATTATCAAAGTTTTGATAGATCAATACGTTGCGACAAAAAATGATATCGTAATGACCCTTCTTATAGACATCGGAGAGAAGATTAAATTTTGAAAAACTTACCTTCGACTTTAGCTTCTCACTAATTTGCCACTCGTGATCATTTAAAGTTTTAAAGTGACGAGAAACTCTATTTTGATCAATACCGCGAGAGAGTTCTAGTTTCGAGTAAACCCCGGCTTTGGCCTTTGCCAAAGCAGAGTCGCTCACATCTGTGGCATCAATTGAAAAATCTATTTCTGGAAAATTTTCGTTAAGAATCATCGCCAAACTATAGGGCTCTTGACCTGTGCTGCAACCAGCACTCCAAATTGAAATTTTGCCTCCACTCTTTGCGCGAATCATAGGAATAATATCCTTGCACAAAGTTGTGAATGGCTTTTCATCGCGAAAAAAATAAGTTTCGTTATTAGTGGCCGCATCCACAAGCTCAGCGCGAAGCTTGGCCTGAGTGGCGTCTTTTAATTTTTGAAGCAGCACTTCTTCACTCTTGATTTCAAACTTTTTTAAAATTTGATTGATTCTAGAATCAAGGCGATAGAATTCCTTTTCTTCATAAACCATGCCTGTGCTTTTAAAAATGAGGTCAGAAATGAAGACATAGGTATCACGTTTAAACATTATTTCACCTTGATTGAGGGCCAACTTACATAATGTTTATCGGATCTTTGGGAGAAGAGATTTAGATAATAAGACTCATAAAAAGGAGATTTATATTCTAATTTTTACTCACTCTGAGCATATTTAAGCTGCTCAAGGAGCATCTCCTTAAGCTTAGTTAAGATTGTAAACGCAGTGTCTGAATTCTCGGTCAGTGTTGACTGAATATTGTCAATTTCGAGCTTCCAAAGCGTCAAGCCTGAGCGCCTACTAAGTGTGCTATCAATCTCCCTAAGGATCGAAATTAAATTCTCCAAATCGTGAGCACTGAGGGCATCCGGTGCCAAATGGGCGCGCTTTAAGAGAGTTTTTAACTCTTCTTTTGCCTCCCTCCAAAGTGAATTTGAAACACCTCCACTCGGCGACTCTTCAGGGGTTTCTTTCAGAGTCGTAGCGGTGGAGGAAGTTACTTTTTTTTGGAAGACTCAAGCTCTGCAATAGTGGACTCATCGAGTCCACCACTTCCGATAAGCTCTCTCAGGGACTCCAAGGCGGCATCACTAATCATGTCTGAGTCATCGCCTTCACTAGGCTGGCCGGGTGCTTCTGGAGTAGTGGCCGCCACAGCAGGAGAAGTTGCGACCTTAGCCGCCTGATTGCGATGAGGGCCATTACTGGCCATATATTCAAGCAGGGCAGCCTCATACTCTTCGAGTCTTATATGCCCCTTCTCTACTAAGAAGCTGGCGATGGAGTCTAGTGAGCGTTCATAATCTTCTAAACACTCGGCATAGTACTGTGTTGGTATATAACTCTTCTCTCTTTGAACTTGCTCCATACTAAGACCAGTGTCACTGGACTCATCTAAGAGTGAGAAAATCATCTCTCCTGTAATATGAGGGTGAGACTTTAAATGCGAGAGAAGACTCTTAGAATTTTCTTGCTGCCAAATGGCCGCTTCAACAATTACATTTGCCGAGACGCCCTTACCTTTTAAGAAATTTAAAAAACTCATCACTCACCTAACTTACTTTTTGAGATAATTAATCATTTGAGACATTTCGATACCCGGCAAAGTCGCATCCTGAAGACCTAGATCTGCGACTGCTCCAGGCATCCCCCAGACGACCGCACTTTCTTTATCTTGAATGAGAACGACATCACCAGTTTTCTTAATTTCCTTAATTCCCCTGGCACCGTCTTCTCCCATACCGGTCATTACGATGTAGAGAATGTTCTTCTCATAATTCTTAAGTGAGCGCAGCAAAACATCAAATGCTGGACGCACACTACAGACCTTCTCACCTTGGTTGAGTTCAAGGTGAACACCTGAGAGCTTCTTGTGATAGGTCATGTGATAGTCACCGGGCGCGAGATAGAATTTGCCGGCCACTACTTCCATTCCATGGGTCGCCTCAACAACTTCCTGACCAGAAATCTTTGAGAGCATAAGCGAAAATTGAGTGGTAAACATTGGAGGCATGTGCTGAACCATCAAAACGGGAACTTTTAAAGGAAGAGTCAAACCACCAAAGACCTTGCGAAGGATATCTGGCCCGCCAGTTGAAGAGCCAATACAGATAAGTGAACACTTCTCAATTGCGCGCTTTAGTTCGGCTCCTGCCAAGCTGGACTTTGAGACAACTTTCTTCTCAGGCTGAGTGGTAACACTTTTGAGTGCAGGCGCGGGGCTTTTCATTTTTAAGAAAGAAGAAATTTTAGGAACTAGCTCGTCTTTAAAGACATCAGAGCCGGAACCTGCATTTGCTGGATCAAATTTTTTTACGAAATCGTTGGCACCACTATCGATGGCCTCGAGTGCCTTCTTCGCCCCTACTAAAGTAGGAGCAGCGAATACGACAATGGGTATTGTGCGATTGACTTGTCGAATGCGCTTAGTTGTCTCCACACCATCAAGTACCGGCATCTCCATATCCAGAATGACGAGAGACAGCTCTTGGCCACTTCCAGAAATGAGGTCAAAAGCCTCTTGGCCATTCTTTGCCTGCAAAATATCAAGACCCTCAAGATTACTCTTGAGGGCCTTTGTAATTGCATTTCGATACACAATGGAGTCATCAACAACTAAGACTTTTTTCATTAGACTTCAAGATCCTTAACGTAGCCCATGAGCTTCTCAGAGATTCTCTGAAGATCCGAGGCTGATTCTTTGGTTTGAGTAGCACCCTGACCAGTCATTGCTGCAGCATTAGAAACTTGGCCAATATTTTCACTAATTGATCTTACCGCCTCGGCCGACTCTTGAACAACTCTGGAAACTTCGTTCGTACTAGCGGCCTGCTCTTCTACTGAGGCGGCAATGCTAGAAGCAATATTATTGAGTTGTTCAATAATCTCACTTACCGACTGAATTGACTCAACTGCTTGCTTAGAGTCACCTTGAATTTTTTCAATTTTCTTAGTGATATCTTGAGTCGCTGTTGCTGTTTGCTTGGCGAGTTCTTTTACTTCATTGGCAACAACCGCAAACCCTTTACCGGCTTCACCAGCACGAGCGGCTTCAATTGTAGCGTTAAGGGCCAGGAGATTTGTCTGTTGAGCAATTGAACTAATCACTTTAATGACGTTTCCGATATCCACACTTGATTCACCTAGGGTAAAGATGATCTCGCGGGCACTATTAGTGGCCTTCATCGCGTCACCAGAGATATTAGAAGACTGATTTGTAGAGTTGGTAATCTCTTTAATCGATGCCGTCATCTCCTCAATATTTGTCGCTACTGTTTGGACACCCACTGCAACCTCTTCACTACCTGAAGCAGCAGTATTTGATTGAGCAGTTGTCTCTTCAGCGCTTGCAGACATATTACTGGCAACATCGATTAGATTGCGAGCCGCCTCTGCGAGGTCGTTCGAACTGGACGTTAGGTTTTCAATGAGTTTCACTTTCTCAGTAATCACATCCCAAGAAACCATTGGGCCGATATAAGTCCCATCGTGATCTGTAATCGGCGACACGAGAAGGTCAAGTTTCTCAGGACCAACTTGAATGATCGCCTTGTGCGGAAGATTGCGCGGATTGGCGATGATTCCACGTTGATGCTCAGGACGCTTATGGAAAATATCAATTGATTGACCAACAAGCTTTTCAACTTTATCTGGGAGGAAAGACTCAATCGTTTTAAGTGTCTTTCTTGAGCTCTCGTTCATGTACACAAGCTTACCCTCTGGGTTAGCCAGCATCATATTAATAGGCGCGAGGTCGATCATTTGCTTCATCATAGCAAAGCGTTTAACCTCAGTGATGTCTTGGGCGACTTTCACAACAACTTCGACCTTTCCACTATCACCTTTGTAAGGAAAGTAACTTGCACTCAAGAAAATCTCATCGCCGGCCTTGTTAACGCGCTTAAACTCACCCACTTGTGGATTGCCACGCCCTAACTTGTCCCAGAACTGCTTGTAAGCTGCAGACTTAGTCAAGGAGTCGTCGCAAAACATACTGTGATGCTGTCCCACGATTTCCTCTAGCGAGTAGCCCATAGCCTCGAGAAAGAGATCATTGGCATTCTGAATAGTCCCATCTGGTGTAAATTGAATTACAGCAAAGGATTGTGTCACGGCTTCAAAAACGGCAGTTGTGTTAATGTCTTTAACTTCACTCATAAATCTCATCTCCAAACTAAAGGGCGTTGTAAATTTTTTCTAAATCAATTAATAATGTTAGATTATCTTCTGCTTTGTATACGGAACTTAAATATTTTCTAATTTGTCTTGAAAGGGTTTCGGGGGGAGCAGTCATCAAGGACTTCTCAACATCAATCACATCCAAGATTTCATCCACCACTAGCGAGATAAGAGAATCGGTACTCTTTACAATGATATTCATGTGTGGAGCGGCCAAATCCTCTTCTAGCTCAAAGAGTTTTCGAACACTAATAGAAGTCACAATCTGTCCCCTGAGATTGATCAGTCCTCTAATATACTCCTGAGCTCTTGGTATAGGAGTGATGATTTGTGGTTTTAAAACCTCTTGAACAGAGAGCACGGGAACGGCGTAGTGCCCCTCGCCGATTTTAAAACCACAGTACTGAATAATTTGTTCTTGTGTTTCATTGGTCATTCTTATCAATCCTTAGAAAAATGAACTTACAGCGTTCATCACTTCTTCCTTTCTAAACTTCTCAATATGCTTACTAAATCCTGCCTTCAAACCTTTCTCAAGATCTGCTGCCGCAACTCTTGTTGATATGGCAACAATCGGAATTTCTTTAAAATCAAACTCGTTTCTAAGAGCATGGGCCATTTCATAACCAGTCATTAAAGGCATTTCAATATCGGTAACAATAATCGCAAGATTCGCTCTTTCTCTTTGAGCAATCTCAACCCCTTCCTGGCCATTTGTAGCTACGAAGACCTTAAAGCCCATTGATTCAAAAGTATCGATCTCCATTTTGCGGTAAACTGGCGAGTCCTCAACTACCAAAAGACCCTTACCTTTAAATTTGCTTTGCTCTTTCTTATCAACTTTTAACTTAAACCCAATATCTAGAGACTCGATAATTTCATGTACATCTAGCAAAGTTACAATTTTATCGTTGATGTATAGGGTTCCAAGAAATCCTTTGCGATCAACTGTATCTGAATCTGGGGTTGTATTGGTGACAGCAATATCAATTATTGTATCGACCATGAGGCCGTAATTAACCCCGCGCAAGTTTACTACGAGCGTGTGAATAGATTCACCCAGATCACTCTTCTTGAGTGGTTCTTCATTAAGTTTGAGAACCCGATCAAGAGCGATCAAGATCATGGGCTTGTTATTATATCTCACGACAAAATTCTTCCCTACTTTCTCCACCTGATCATTATCGAATTCTTCAAGACGACTCACAATGGAGAGAGGCACTGAATAAGTTCTCTCATCAGACAATGAGAAGAGAATATTTTCATGAAAATCGGGAATAATACTGTCTGAGTCCTTAGCCTCATCCATGTGCCTTCTATGTTCACCTGATTCATGGTGAGCACTCACACAATTGTAAAAACCTAGGGCATCAACAATAAGTGCCACGTCTCCGTTACCCATAATTGTTGCCCCAGCGAAATAAGTCAGTTCAGACAAACAACGCTCAAGCGGCTTAACAACAATTTCTTCAGTATCTAGAATTTTTTCGACAACAATACCAAAGGTAATTCCCTCAGCGTTGAGTACAACGACATTAACGCTCTCATCTGAGCTGCTTGCCTGAGCAGAGTCACTAGTTACGTTACTAATCTGATCAGCTTCTAGCGACTTCTTATTTAATTTTGACTTGTGCTCAACCTGATCAAGATCTAAGACATTTGAAATTCTAAACACAGGAATGAGTTGGCCTCTCAGACGGATAAATTCGGCGGACAAAACAGTCTCAAAGTATTCGCTGACATCGCCTTCAAACCTCACGAGTTCTTCAATATTTGTTTGGGGAATCGCAAAAACCTGTCCGCGTGTACTGACTGTGAGTGCCGGAATAATGGCCAACGTGAGCGGAATTCTTAGTTTGATAGTCGTAGACTTACCAAGTTCTGAACTCAGGATGATACCACCACCAATTTTTTCGATATTCGTCTTTACGACGTCCATACCAACACCACGACCAGATATCTTTGTTACTTGAGCGGCGGTTGAGAAGCCAGGCTTAAAGATAAGAGCGAATATTTGCTCTTCAGACATATTGGAGGCATTCTCCGCACTGACTAGACCTTTCTCTATTGCCTTGGCCAAAATCTTATCCTTATCTAGCCCTCTACCATCGTCGCTCACTTCAATGATGACTTGACCACTCTCGTGATAACTTCTAATCGTGAGCGTCCCCTCTTCACTCTTACCTGCTTGAACGCGATCTTTTGCTTGCTCTAGCCCGTGATCGATTGAATTTCTCACAATGTGAGTAAGTGGATCTTTGATCACTTCGAGAAGAGATTTATCAAGTTCTGTTTCCTGTCCCACTAATTTCAATTTGATTTTCTTACCACTCTCCCTCGAGTGGTCTCTAACAAGGCGTTCAAACTTTCCAATGACACTAGAAACAGGTTGCATCCTTGTTGTCATAATATCTGTTTGTAACTCAGTCGTAATAACATTCAATTGCTGGGCAAGTTTATTGAGAAGTGGGCTTGAATTGTCGTTGGTGAATTGCAGAATTTGATTGCGATTTAGTACCAGCTCTCCCACTTTATTCATAATTTTATCGAGCAGGTTCACATTCACGCGGATTGTAGAGTCAACAATACTTGTAGTTGAGCTCTCAACTTTCTCTTTTACAGACTCACTGGGTTGCGACTGAGTTGCCAAAACATTTTGCTCAACAACCTGGGCAGTTGCTGGCTTAGGTCTAGACTTGCTTTCCATAATAGCCTCACTGCCAACGTCTGTTGCCATATTCTCGCTAGTATTGTTAATGCTTGTAAATTTTTGCTGAACCGGACCGCGCCCCACCTTTGGCGATCCCACTTTTCTTTCAAGAAAATGAAGGAATTTAAGACGAACTGAATCCTCATTACCCGAGTTTTCAGCGCCAGTACTTTCAATGACCTTCAACTCCTCAAACACGCTGTCCACATAAAGGGTCATCAAGTCGACAATCTCATCAGAGAGCGGCAACTTTTCATCCCTGAGATAATCTAATACGGTTTCTACCAAGTGAGCATTCTCTTGCAGACCTTTAAAGTTAATTAAGCAGGCCGAACCCTTGAGTGTGTGAACTGAGCGATAGACAGAGTTTAGATTCTCTTTACAATCCTCTCTACGGGCAAGCATCTTTAAGCACTCTGAGGCTTGCTGAAGATTTTCAAAGGATTCTAAGATAAAATCATTTAGTAATTCGTTATTCGTTGTCATAGGTTCAAAATATTCCTGTGCGTGTGCTTTAATTTTAGATGTATCATAATACTAAGCGAGTATCGGATAATTATCCCATTAAGAATTGTTAAGGAAAAAAAGTCATGGCCCACGATATCGACTCGGAATTCATTATCGAATCACTCGAGCTTTTAGAGCAAACGGAAGAGAACCTGCTCCAATATGAAAGCTCCAAAGAAAAAGACGAATGTTACAAAGTGATCCTGCGCTGTCTTCACACCCTCAAGGGCGCATGTGGAATGTTCGCACTTACCGAGCTAGAAAAGGGTTTTCACCACTTTGAAGATCTCATCATTAAAAATCGTGACGTCAAACCCCTAAAGAACGAGCTCATCGACTACTTACTCACTGGCGTAGATAAGGCCAAAGCTGCTTTTCAAAGTGATATGAAGTTAAAATACCCTCTCATTGACCCTACAGAAGAGAAGTCTCAGCCAGTCGAGCAAAAGGCAACTCAAGCCAAGCCAGCAGCTCGCAAGGTTGTTCAAAGAGAGCAAGGGAGACCTCAAATTTACGTCGTCGACGATGAGCCAGGGGTTCTTAACTACATCAAAGAAATATTAACTGACGAGGGTATTGACTGCATCTGTTTTGAAGATGCAAGCAAAGCAATGGCCAATCTCAAAACGGATCACCCCGACCTAATCATCACAGACCTTCAGATGCCCAAGATGGGTGGTCTCGACTTTATTAGAGAGACCAGAAAGTCCTTTACTCAACTCCCTATTATTATCGTCTCTGGTTTTGTGACAAAGGACGCTTGTATCGAGGCGCTTTGTCACGGAGCCTCTGGCATTATTGAAAAGCCTTTTAACCCAGATCAACTCATTTCAATGGCGAAGATTAATATTCAAAAGTACCGCTCATACAAACTACTTAGTCGAAGTATAAAGTATATGCAGTATCAATTTAGTGATCTCGATGAGTACTTAGTTTCACAAGGTCAAGACTACCTAAGAGACAGCCTTAGAAATGAGCTACAACAAATTATTATCGAAAAAAGACGCCTCGATAATCCAGACAAAGACCTCTAAGTATTCGCCACTTTCAAAAAGTGGCGAGGCCATAGCACTACACTCTCGCAAAAATCCAAGACATACTTTCGTCACATAATTGCGGTGGCGAAAGAAATGAATTTAAGTGTCCTTCACACTTGTCCAAGCAAATCTCTCTTTCTATAACTCCCCTCACATTACCAACAACCTCGGGAGAGAAAATGAAAAAAGTATTACTAATTGCCGCCACTCTTTATTCAATGACAGGGTTTTCAATGACAAAAGTCATTACTCCTACAATGCTTCTTGAAAATGGATTTGAATTTGAAAGTGTTAAAGTTACTAATATCTGCCAACAAGTAGATGGAACTTTTAAGACTATTGCTCCGGCCTCTAACAAGTGTGTTACTTATAGCAGAAACTTCAGAAGCCGCACAGACTACCTAGATAGCAGCAATGGCTGCCTTAGAACTGGGAAACTTCACCTCTTTGGCCCAGAGTTTAAAAAGAAAGGTGAATGTACAGCTTGGGGTCGCCAAGACGGTGAGTACGGATGTGTAAGCATTGGCTATACTGAAGTAAGAGTTCCAACGACCTACACAATTAAGAAAGTATCCCTTAAGAGAGTAAGTGGAAATGGTGGTGGCTCAGAGTATGAAGTAGACCAAGTTCTCTCATCTTGGACTCACACAATTCCAGCTTGTAACTAAGAAGCTAATATCACATGAAGGCAATGGGAATTATTACACACCTATTGCCTTCATCGTGTGTAAACAACATAATGCGCAATTCAATCCCCCAGGCGTAAAAATGATAAAAATATCTTTTGGTATTCTGTTACTCACTACCCTCACTAGCGCACATGCATCCGGGGATTATACGCCCAAAATTAACCTAAAAAACAACTACTACCGCGTCAGTGAACTCTGCTACGAACAGGGATTTGTAAGACCAAAAGATGAAGTACTTGGTGAGAGTGAGTACCTTCCCACTGTTAGACTCGAAGAGATCGATCTGGGCAATCAGAGAGTATTTAAGAGGTACCTCCTTATTGCTCCAAACTATAATTACTACAATCCGATTTCTCAAAAATACGAAGATTATCAAATTAAAGAATGTGATAATTTTATCCTAGGTGCTCAAAACAAAGAATTTATTTATCACCGCACAGCTAGCCCTGCTGAAGCTGTTTTCTACGCCAACCTTATTAATCACAAAATCGACAATAGCTTGCTTGAGAAATGGCCATACTATCAATCGAGCTTGAATGACTATATAGACAGTAACCTTGAGAGTGCTAAAGTTGAACTCACCACCCTCCCTGCTGAAAAAGAGCTACCTCTTCAGCTTGATAACTACAATACTTGGAAATCTGAATATGATAAGCTAATCGGTGGCGAGCAAAGTGGAGGAGGTTCCGGAAGAGTTAAGATCAACTTGAGAATGAGCCCAGAGGACTTCAAACGTGTTAGGGCCCAGGGCTCAGGTCTAGAAAATGCTCTAGGACTTCGTTCAATCTATCAAAAAGTTGTCAATGATGAGGTTAAGCTACCAAAGTCGAAAGCTTTTATTTCAAAGGAAGTTCGGTGACTCCAGTCGCAGAACTCTCAACGCTTATTCAGACATACCTTAAGGAGAGACCTCAACTCTCTCTAAATGCTATTGCAATTAGAAGTGAAATTCCTGAGACCAGCCTAAGAAGACTCTCTAAGGGTGAGCTCAAGCGCATGCCCAAGAATCAAACGGTGCTAAAGCTTCTATCCTATCTGTATCAAACTGAAAGTCTCATTAAAATTCGAGACCAAGTTCCTGGCGCGCTTAGAGATTTTATGAATAAGGAATACCTCCTAAGCGAAGACTCCGTAGTCTCACCACAAATTAATCTCGATCGCTTTCTCACGGATCAGATCAGCTATCTTGTCTTCAAGCTCGCCTCCAATAGCTCAGGAGTAAAGCAAGATGAGATTAAAAGACTCTTTGGGGAAGTAGGATTAGAAGCAATAAATAAACTCGTCAAAGCGGCGGTGGTGAAGGTGGACAATGCAACCTTCTATAGTGCCTTTGAATCGTTTCGCCTCTCAGATGAGAGTTTCGTAGAAAACTTTAAAGCTGTGAGTAGCTTCATCAAGACCGACCCTGAAAAAAGAACTGCTCCCAATTTCTACTACAACCTATCAGAATCTCTAAACGAAGCTGGGCTAAAAAAAATCAGAGAGATTCAAGTAAGAGCAACTTCTCAAGTGTTGAATATCATGAATGACAAAACGAATCACGGTGATATTCCTGTCTTTAACCTAGTGGCAATAGACACCCTAAACTAGACTCAGAGCTCGCCCTTCTGTTAAAATCACCCCATGAAAAAAATAATTATCCTCGCTCTATGCATGGTCAGTACTTTTGTACAGGGCCAAATTGTCGACTTCACAATTCTTCACACTAACGATCTTCATAGCTATTTTGACGGTGTCACTCAGAGAGATGGAGCAGGAATTAGCCAACGAGGTGTGTATGCCAGGCTAGCAAGTGCAATTAAGACAACTAAAAGTGAGAAGCTTGCTGCCGGCGAAGACTTTGTCATGCTCCTAGACGCAGGGGATTTCTATTCAGGCACTCTCTTTCATGCCATCGCCCCCAGAGAGGAGTTTGAAGACTTTCCAGAATTTGATTTTTTTCACGATCTCCAATACGACGCAATCACACTTGGAAATCACGAATTTGATGCGAAAGATGAAGGCTTTAAAACAATGATGCAAAAGATTTTTAAGCGCAAAAGTCAGGTCGCGCTCGTATCGACCAACTTTAAAGCGCCCAAAGATCTGCCCCCTGTCATCAAGCGCTCCAAACTTAAGGAGTATCGCAATGAAAAGGGAGAAGTCATCTTAAAGATAGGCTTTCTCGGAGCCCTTGGACCTAACGGATGTAAGGTTAGTAAGGGAATGCGCCAAGATCTTAGCTTTATTGGATTTGACGATAAGAAGAATAAGGAACAATGGAGAGAACTCTACAAGTCTCTTAAAACTGAGGCCCATAAGCTTAAGCAACAAGGCGCTGATATCATCATTCTCATGCTCCACGGAGGTGGCGAGGAAGATGAGAAGATTGCCAAGAAAGTCCCCGAGATTAATGTCATCATTGCGGGCCACACCCATCAGGTCTATTCAAAAATTGTGAACAAAACTTTTATTGCACAAGCAGGTCACTACGGTAAGCATTTAGGGGTGCTGCCATTTCGTTGGGATGGTCATGAGCTGACACTAAAAAAGCCTGTTAATCATCCAGATCTCATTATGGATATCACTGACTCAATTGCTGCTGACCCAATTATTGAAAAGAAAGTAGAACAGTATCAGATGATCATCGATCAAATTCTAAAGAATGAAAAGCTGCCAAAGAGTAATGAAGTTGTCTTTCATTCAGATGAAGAATTACCAAAAGAGTTTGAGTTTAACAGCAAACTTGGAAGCTTTGTCACAAGTAAAGTAAAATCCTCACTCAATGACAAAGATAAGTCGATAGAACTCTACTTCACCACTCTCGGACTAATTAGAACAGGAATTCTCCCCAATCATGATTACACAACGGCCGATATCTTTAAGATTATGCCGCTAGGATTTGGTGATCATTACAAGTTAGGTACGCCAACAGTGAGCTTCTATTTAAATAAGGGTGAAATTAAGAAGCTAGTTGAATTCCTTCTTATCTATTCATCACTTGATCAAAAGTTTATGCCAGTATTCTCTGACTCACTAGAGATTGAAACCCGCCGCTGGGGAATACCTTTCATCAATAGAATTTCAAAACTCACACTACATGGAAAGGACTACGATCAATGGCCAGAACTCATTCATGTGGCCACTAACTCATTTGTCTTTAAGTATATTTCGTTTGTTAATGAAAAGTCCTATGGTCTGGTGAAACTCATACCAAAGAACCGAGAGGGTCAAAGGGTAGAAACTATAAAATCCTATCAAGGTGAATTTCCAGAGCTACTTAATGGGCTTTTAAAAGCTGCCCAATAACTTCACCGGGAGTATGAAAGCAGGCCTTCGCTCCTCGACGAAGCGCTCCTCTAAAATAGCGCTGCATATCCGCGCGCACACTCTGAACGCTCATCTCTTCAAGAAAGAGCTCCTTTTTTAAGCGAAAGGCATTAAAGCGAGTTGTAAGTGAGCGCATCTCTCGGTAACTGAGCTGTTCACCATGAGCAAGCTCAGGCAAAATCACCTGCTCCCAAGTAGTCAGTAGATGAAAGGGATGGACCTTAGAGGGAGTATTTTGTAATTGAAAAAATATATCTTCGGCACTTTTTGACTTTAGAACTCTAGCAACCCATGCTTCTAGACTTGTCATTTCTAACGGAATCCTCGGTCGCTTCACAATATTCTTACTAAATCTTATTTTAAATTTTGAAAAGAGAGTGCCATCTTCTTGAGAAAGATTGTGAATAATAAGAGAGGTCTTCACACTTTCACTTAGATCTCTATCTCTTAAGATCTGTTCATAGATTGGTGAGAGGGCCTTCTCGTCCTTTAGAAATCTCTTTAACCCATTAAGGCTTAAGTCCTCACTTCTAAGACCAAAGAGGCGAATGACAGTGTCAAATAATCCGCCTTCCCTAACTCTTATTGCCATATCTTCGCTTGCTGGAAGTGCTGTAAAATAATCTGTGGCACGAACTAGTGAGAGCTCAGCGAGGACTTTTCTATCAAGTTCTCTAAATGCTCGAACCCCTTTGGCGCCACCAAGAATTTTTCTCATTTCAATCTCAGTTTTGATCCTTGCAATTGATTGATAGACAAATACGGTGGGCGGATTAACTGGAGCGGCGAAAATTACGGCGCCCAAATAGGGTTGCCCTAAGAGAGTGAGGGTATAAGGTACGACATAATTTAAGATATTCACCACAACAAGTGCCGCCATCAACGTCACGCCCTTAGCTCGAGCAATCGGTCTAAGCTTGCGCCATGTTTTGAGATGAAGTTGTGAGAGTTCGTCCCACTTGAGTTGTTCAAAGAACTTGCGAAGAACTCGCTTATCGGCGGTCGTAACAGCTCCCAACCTCATTTGCTCTTCAATATAGTTCTTAGCTATTGCTTCAAACTCTAGTGCCCATTTTCGTTCAAACTCCTCGTGGGAAGCCCCTTCACGCTCTAAACTACCTAGCACGAGCTCTAAGCGCTGATTTGTCTGAATGATCGTATTCATCAAACGAAGTTTCAGATCGACTTTATCGTGGATAAGCCCAACCTCCTCTTCAAGTGAAGAAGAAAGGGCAGCGAATGAAAATGTGAGGAGGATCAATAAAATGAGCCGTTTCATCGAAGACCTATCGGCTTAATCCTTTAGAACCTTCTCATTTTTTCCGAATATATTCTTGATGATTAAACCTCAAGTAATAATTCTACTTATTCTGTGCCTATATTCTTGCTCGGCCCTGAGAAGAAGCGAGTCATTACGTGGACCTGCCTCTCTTCATGGAAGCTGTGAAGAAATGGCCAAAGACTTGCTCATCAGCGACCTTAGACCACACTATAAACCTAGTGATTTTAATAACTTAGATACGAGTTTTATTGATCAAGACGACCTCCTCCTAAGTTTAGTCAACCTCCATCAAGTAAAGGCCAACAAAGAGGAAGCTCGCATTGCTCTGGGCTTACTCAAGGAGAAATACCCCGGTGCTTCAAGTAAGGATCTTGCGCGAAAATACACAGATCTCTTAAGCGACTGTAGCTTTTAGTGTCTAAATTTTTGACGGCCCTAAAATTCCTATCTGCCTGCCTCCCCTGAGATTTAATGAGTGCTAACCTTGGAAAAAATTCCAAGGATAACTTATGAAAGCTCTGATGATACTCGCCCTCACCCTCATCTCTCTCACCGCTCAATCAAAAACGATTGTCTCAGTAGAGAATGATCAATACGGACAAATTAATTCAGCTGTGATCACTCTTAGAGGTGAAGAAGCTAAGAATATGTGGGATTTTCTCTCTAAAAGCATCCAGTATTCAGGAAGTTTTGTAGCAGAGGATGCCGGTATGGGAAAAGCCTATCTTAATGCTCCGGGTATTCAGTGTGTCGCGATTAATCAAGGCCACTTAGAGCGGAGTCAGAGAAAAGTTGAAAATATCTACTCTTGCTCTATCGAATTTGGTCAAAATGGTGCCGTAAAGCTTTAAATATCCTTTAAACTGGCCCAATCCCATTGGGCCGGCCACTTGAGCCAACCTCCAAGCTAGGAGATAATAGCGCCTCATCTTATAAAAATGGGGCAAGCGTGGCATTCTATCTCATTTCAAAAGCAAAGCTCTTTGAGCATCACTTCGATTATCTCAAGCCAAATACTGGAAGAAGGCTTGAACCTACACTTCTTCCTCTTCACTCTGTAGTTCCGGACAAGAGAAGTGAGTCGGTCACAAATACTTACGCCATAGAGGTTATGACTAAAGACCCTCTGGCCCTAAGTCCTTCAAGTTCCGCTGCACAGGCACTTGCACTCATGCAAGAGCATGATATTCACCACCTTCCGATTGTGGCAGAGGGAGATATCTTAGGAATCGTCTCTGATCGAGATCTCTTAAAGCTCAAAGATAAGTCATCACTTCTCAAGGGCCAGCTCTCACTTGAATGGTTTATGTCAAAGATCATCATCCTCTGTGATGAAGAAACTCCCATTGATCACATCGCTAAAGTGTTTTGTCATGAAAAGATAAATGGAATATTAGTCTTAAACGAGAAGCGTGAACTTAGTGGAATAATCACTCATCACGACCTACTCAAATGGATTTACAATGGTTAAACTCACTCTGATCACTCTGATCTCTTTTTCTTTAAGTTATTCACTAGAAGCAACCAGCATCAGAATGTTAAAAATAAAGCGCTACAAAGAACATCAATCGATGGCCCAAGCAAGAGAACTCCCTAAAACTCTCAAGTGTGAAGTTCTCATAGACTTCATGTCTCACGCTAGCGGCATAGACACAGATGTATACACAAGCTTAGAGCGATGGCTCGAGTACAATTCAAAGGTCGCTGATGGCTTTATCTGGGGTTGGGGAAAAGAAGGTGAAAAGAGCATTTGCCTATTGCTCACAAAAGATACTTCAAAGCAGGAACTTATTTCAGAGATAAAGGAAGCCTTCGCCTCAAAAGTTAAGAGAGGTTCAATGAGTATCAAACCTCTCTAGAAAGAGAGGTCTGTTCCGATGTAAAACTCTAAAATATTCTTCTTATCGCGCTCGCGGTGAATATAGCGACTTCCCCAATTAAGAGGAAGAACTCTAAAGAACTTTGATTCAAATTCAAGCTGGGCGCCATAGCTCTTAAGGGTTTCATTCATATACCGAGAGTCGATTTCCGTGTGATCGTAGTAAAGAGTGCCAAAGACGCGCCTTAAGTAGTAGAGGCCCCAAATATTTAAATCAGGATAGGCCAGGGGAAAAATGTAGTTAGCCGTTAATTTGCGGTACTGCGCCACTGCCTCATAGCTATAGCCACGAGAGAAGACATATCCAAGGGCATCGGCGGTCCAGGGGGTGAATTGGTATGCTGCCCTAGAGTCTCGCTGTTTTTCCATATCTAAGGTGGCAAAGAAGCCATCGTGATGAAAGAAGCCTGGAACCTGTAGCTGTGAGCCAATGTAGAGTCGGTATCCAGAGAAACTTTCTAGCTTGGTATTATGAGCATCATCATAGCGAGCTTCAAAATCTACTCCCCAAGGGGAAATGATGGACCTATAAGTAAGATCTTTTTTCAAACTTAAACTAAACCCACCCGAGTAAATGTAGAAGAATCGATCTGGCCTAGATTGATTAATATTGGTTTCAACATACTCACTGGCGTCGAGGTAACTGGCCCCTGCACTTAAGCTATAAACAGAATTATAGAGCCCACTCTTAGAGATAAAGGGCAGAGTCACCTCTAATCCCGCCAGCTTCTCATTCCACTCCAAATCATTGGCATAGCTGTAAATATCCACATAGCGCTCGCGAAGTGAGCCGATAAAGCTAAATATAGGATAGTACTTCTTATAATCGATTCTTAGATTGCCGAAGTTTTCATCTTCTTCAGAGTCGACCCCAAAAGCGGCTTCAATGCCAATCGTTCTGAGGTAATTGTCAGTTGAAACGCCTATTTGAAATCCCCGACCTCCAATGAAGTTCCATGAGTGTGGGATAAAGAGGCGCTTGTCAAAATCGCCATAGTCCTCAGGGCGGTATTGATCTTGATTCTTGGTATAGAGTTCTTTTTGTTCAGGAAAGGGTTTCAGAGGAAAGTCATTGTAATTATCTGAAGGATTGTTACCTAGATAATTAAACTCAATAAGTTCTTCTTTTGAAATTGAGCGGCACTTTGAAAGTGAAGATTTTGAGATGTGAGAGCCGTAACTATCCATCTCACTATAATAGACAGACTCTCCATCAGAACTTGGAGAGAGAGCGGCGATATCGGCTTTCGAACACTGTGAGAACTCCCCTTTAGAGTCAATCTTAAAAATCTCCACTTTTCCCTTGTACTGGCCTTCAAAGAAGATATTGCCTAAGCGATCTGTGCTTAGGGCGTGGAGGTTATTGCGTGAGGGAGCAAGGAGATTCACAACTTTAGAGTCAGATAAATTCACAAGCGCAATTTGCTTGTAACCACGTAGGTCATTGAGAATTGCGACCACTTGATTTGAATTGAGATAAGCCGCCTCTGCAAATTTATGATCTTGAATCACAACTCTGCGCTTAGCCTGCCCTTCAATTGAATATTCATTAAGAACCCACTTTTGATCGTTGGTGAAGTTAACTGCTACAAAGTGAGAACTATCTGGACTTAGTCTTGGAGCGTATAGGCGCTCACCAGTTATAACTTCCTCTCTCGATCCAGTCTTAAGGTCTATCTTATAAACCGCCGTGGTCCCACGATGAGCGTAGCGCAAATCGGGATGATACTCAATTGAGAGGGCGGTATTTTGATTCAAGTGAAATTGCTGAAGCGAGCGCACAAAGGGAATTTCAGCAATAACCTCTGACTGTCCTGCTTTTCTACGCATCAATTGAGTGTAGTCATCAAGTGTATAGTGCAGATAATAAACAGCGTCGCCCACTGGATGCGGATAGCTATTCTCTCTATACTCAACTGCTGAAATTTTAGCTGAGCTGTCTTTAGACCACGCCACTCTTAACTCGTTAAAGGTCTGGTTATAGAAATCTTCAAAACTCACACCTGAGACCGTCTCAAAGGCAGAGTAGATGCGGTAGGGATGTGGAATGCTTGAAACCTTATCCATGACCTTGGTCCAGAAGGTCTCGCCATACTTCTTGGTCGCACTAGAAATGAGGATATAGCCATAGATGTAGTGGTTCGGAAGGTATGTCTTGTATGTACCGTTTAAAAACTCGTCATAGGTAGGAATATCACCACTTAAAACAATGGCCTTGAGACGTGCAAGAAATAGTGGCGAGCGACCTCTTCCGGCATCGGTGTACTTCGTCTCTGCCCACACGGCATCACCTTCAAAATACCAATTGGGAGCACCTAAGAACATCGCAAAAGATTTACCAAAATCACCAAAGAAAAAATCGGCCACTCTAATAAAACCACTATCTAAGTGATCAAATTGCTGAACGTGGCGGTACTCGTGAATTGAGAGAGTTTGATACCACTCACTAGAGCCTACAAAATTAGAATATGAAGACGAGGCAAACCACTCACTTCTTCGCGGTGCCAAGGCAACAAATCCATTGGGGTTGGCAACTTCTGGTCTTAGCACAAGAGTGAAGAGCAGCGGCTTTTTAATCGCAAGAGTTTCTCCAACAACGGAGGAATAGTGCTCAACAAGATTAGCGATATAAACTGACTCTCCCCTCATGCTCTCGGGGTAGATGAGTTCTACAAAGTCGTTGCTAATTCTCTCCCACTTTACGGCCGGAGAACTCTGAGAGAGATCAAATGACTGAGCAAAGGACCTGCTACAAGCAAGTGGTAAGGCAAGTAAGAGGAGAAATGACCAACAGCGCATAGAGACTCACATCTAGAAAAATTATACAAAACTATAGGCACTCGAAATGATCGTGACAATGGGCATGACGATGTTAAGATGGCAAAAAACGATCACTTCGATAGAGGAAACTATGACTGATTTAAAAAAAATTCCCTTCCAAACGGCCAAGGGAGAAACAAAGACCCTTTCAGATTTTGACGCAAAAGCCTACCTAATTGTAAACACGGCATCAAAATGTGGCTTAACTCCTCAGTATGAGGGCCTAGAGAAAATTTACCGCGAATATAAAGACAAGGGATTAGCGATTATTGGTTTTCCCGCCAATGAGTTTCTGGGCCAAGAGCCGGGTACGAATGATGAAATTCAAGAGTTTTGCTCACTCAACTACAACGTCAGTTTTCCAGTCATGGGAAAGACAGTAGTCAAAGGCAGCGACATACACCCATTCTTTGACAAGCTTATTCACGAGAGCGCCCCCTATATAAAAAATGAGCAGCCTAAATTTGAAACTCTTCTAAAAGAAAAGGGTCTACTCACAGGGACGCAAGAAGACATTAAGTGGAATTTTGAAAAATTTCTACTCGATGCGGAAGGTAAACTCGTGGCCAGATTCTTTCCAGATATTGCGCCAGAAGATGAGCGCGTAAAAGAAAATATTAAAAACGCACTTTCTCTCTAGCCAATTCATGGACCATTCTTTCAAGGAGAATGGTCCAATCACTTTAATACCTACAACTCTGCCCTTACATTTAAGCTCGCTAATCCATTTCTAACATCAATAGATGAAGTCAGACGCTTTAGGAGATTAAGTTCTGAGACGACGATGTCAGTAAAGTGATTATTAAACTGAACAAGTTTCTCACCACTAGACTTTATTCCCTCTGAGACCGAATACATAAGAGTGACCTTTGTCTCTGTACGCGCCTGAGAGTGGGCCAGCTGTACCCAGACATCAACCGTAAATTCCCGGTCTCCACAATAGACTCGAAACCAGGGCACATGGGATAAGAGCTTGTGCTCACAAGAAATTACGGCCCCATCACTCTCACTTAGACTAAAGCTCAATTGATGATCTTCAAAGCGCAAAGACTTCTCTGTGCCTGTATCTCTGGCAAAGGTGCTAGATAGGTTGATAAAAATAAATAGAACTAAAATTTTCTTGAACATAATTTCCCTCACTTTAGTCGTTGATTATCCTCTAACTCTAGAGAGATTTCGAGAAAAGTAAGGATTAATCAGAGACCCTTGACACTCAAAATAATACTCCCATCTTATGAGTACTGGAGGAATTATGTCTCATACACTTACAGCTTGCCCCAAATGCCACGCCCTAAATAAAATCGACCGGGAAAAGGCCAGGAAAACAACTCCCCAATGTGGAAAGTGTCAGAGCGAAATTAAACTCAACGGCTTCGTGTCTGAAGTTACTGCTCAGGACTTTGAGCGCATCATTAAAAAAAGCGATCTACCTGTCGTCGTCGACTTTTGGGCCTCGTGGTGCGGCCCTTGTAAAATGTATGGTCCTGAATTTACCAAGTCATCAATCAATAATGAGAGAGCGGTTTTCTTGAAGGTCAACACGGAAGCAGAACAACAATTATCTGCTCGCCTTGGCATTCGCGGAATTCCAGCAACCCTTGTTTTTAAGAATGGGAGTGAAGTGGCCAGACAGAGTGGCGCCATGAGTTCAGAGCAACTTAATCAATTTATTGAAGAGGCTTCTCGTCAGTAGGAACAACTGGTATGAGTCTCTCAACAAGTTGAGCAATCTTCTTTCTAAGTGGAAAAAGCACCACGACGGTGACGACATTAAAAATGAGGTGAGCATTCGCCGTTTTTTGAGCGAGGCTACTCTCCCCCAACTTGATAAATTCAATGAAGGGGTGGAGCAAGGGTATAAATAAGAGACAGCCTAGTGAGTTCATCAGCATATTGGCTATGGCCGCCTGCTTGGCCTCTCTTCCAAGAGAGAGCGAGGCCAAAAGGGCCGTGCCCGTAGTCCCAACATTCGCCCCGATAATCATCGCAATCGCAAGATCTAACTGCAGAAAATTTTGGGCAACGAGCACCACAATCAATCCAGTAACCACGGAACTAGACTGAAGCAAAAAGGTAGTCACTATCCCCGCGAGAAGTCCCCAGTAGGGAGAGCTTGGACTCAGCAGAAAATCTCTCACGAAGGGATACTCTTGAAATCCCACCAATTCCACCTTTAAGAGATCGAGCCCATAGAGGAGCATTCCAAAAAAGAAGATCGGTTTTCCAAAGACACCAAAGCGATTCTTAAAAAAATTTAAAGCGTACCCCAAGATCATAAAGATCGGTCCAAGGTTTGAAAGCTTAAAGGCAATCAATTGAGCAGTGAGGGTAGTCCCGATATTACTTCCCATTAAGAGTGTGATTGACTGGGTAAGAGACATCGCTCCAGTGCTGACAAGAGAAACTGTAATGACTGAGATTGCACTTGAAGATTGCACCACCGCTGTAATGAAGGCACCTGAGAGTACACCCAACAAAGGGTTGGACGTGGCCCTCTTAATTAGGCGCTGGGCCTGCTCCTTAAAAGTAGATTGCAACTCATGAGCAAAGGACTCAATGGCAAAGAGAAAGAGCACGAGAGCTGCAGCACTGGCCACAAAGACGTGAAAGCGGTCCATAAATCTCTACTTAGAACAAATTTTAAAATTCTTATTAAAAGCCGGTAAGAATTGAGGATACCGCTTGATAAGTCGGCTTGAAAAGTAGATGCCCAAAGGATTTTTTTGATAAAGGCTCTTTTCAAATTGACTCAAATCAATGGTCTTACTTTTTTCGAGTTCCAAGGCCACAAGTTCGGAGACCAGGATGCGGGAGACGCGCTTTAAAAGTAGCGCTTTAAAGAGATCTTCTGTCACTCGCGATTCAATCTCAATATTAAAGCCGTGGGCCTTAAGATTCTGCAACATATTTGAGCCCTTCATGGCCCCGTGAGTGTCCGTTGACTTTATATCTTTAGAAGCTCCCTTCAAAGTGTACCAAACCCAGTTCTGCTCGATATGAGTTTCAGAGAGAACTGCGTACTTATCTCGCTGATCATTCTTTGAAGCGGCAAAGAACCCATCGGCCCTGCCCTCTTTGGTGTTGAGTTGCGCTCGACTCCAGGGCACGACACTAATTTCGAGCTGTACTTTTAATTTATCAAAGCTACAGCGAATCATCTTCACCGCTATCCCTGAAACCTCACCACTCTCTTCTATCTGATAAGGGGCCCAGTGCTGAGTTTGCAAATGAACTTTACTCGGCATCTCGGCCGCAAAGGATAAACTCAAAAAAAATAGGTGAAGCCAGTTGATAAACAAATTGTCTCCCCTGACAAGCAGCAGAATTTAAAATTACTTAAACAAAAGCCAATATCTGACTCTAACCTCCAAAACGGGAGTATTCTACCCGAGTTAACAACTTTTATATCAAAGAGGGCCTTTGTGAAGAATGATGAGAAAGATCAAGTTGCCATCGACCCCAAGATCTATGATCTCTACGACGAGTATGCCCACAGTGAAATGCCAAGGAGAGAATTCTTCTCTCGCGCAGCGGCAATCTCAGTGGTTGGCGGGCTCACTGGCCTTCAAATGGCGAAACTTCTGTTGCCAGACTATGTAAGCGCACAAGAAGTTTCCTTCACAGACACAAGACTCAAGGCCACCTACGTCACCTATCCATCTCCCGGTGGAAACTCAGAAACGATGAAGGGCTACCTCGTTAAGCCTGAGGGCGAAGGTCCCTTTCCTGCAGTTCTAGTAGTTCACGAAAATCGGGGCCTCAATCCCTATATCGAGGATGTCGCCAGAAGACTCGCTCTCGAGGGATTTCTCGCCCTCGCCCCCGATGCCCTCAGCGTCGTTGGCGGATATCCTGGAAATGATGAAGATGGCAAAGTGATGCAAGCAAAGCTAGATCGAGATAAGATTTTTACAGATATGCACAATAGTGCGCTCTTTTTAAAAAAGCATAAACTCTCAAATAAGAAATTGGGTGTGACTGGCTTTTGCTTTGGTGGCGCCGTCTCAAATCACCTCGCTACGAAAATGGGCAGTGAGCTCCAAGCGGCAGTCCCTTTCTATGGAACAGCTCCGGAAATAGAGAGCGTCAAGTCCATTAAAGCGAAGCTTCTAGTTCACTATGCCCAGAATGATCCGCGCGTAAATGAAACAATGGCGCCTTATAAAAGTGAGCTAGATAAGCGCGGTATTTCCTACGAAATGCACACCTATGAGGGCACGGAGCACGGCTTTCACAACTACTCTACTCCACGCTATGACGAAAAAGCCGCCAAATTGGCATGGAGTAGAACAATCGCGCTCTTTAAAAAAGAGCTCGCTTAGTCGTTGAGCGAAAAATAAACAGTGGCCAGTGGAGGTGAAGGCATATCGTCCTTCATCACTAGGTACTGGCCATTTCTTGTTTCGAGCTTACAAAAAGTTGCCGAGCCCTCAAGCGTGCTCGACATTTGATTATCGGCAATCTTGTCTTCGATGAGCTTTAGGTGCGACTCACTACAGCCGTCGGCTTGGGCATAGGCCAAGATGAGCTCGCGACAACTCTGAGATGTGTCTTGAACTGTTTCTTGGTAACTCTCTTCTTCACATCCCATCGCCAAGTTGGTGCTCACTAGGCCAATCAATGTAAATAGTGTGATCATTGAAGTTTTCATGATCTCCCTCCTCTCACGGGGTTGAAGCGGGAATTGTAGCGATTCTGCTCCAGAGGGCGAGCCCCTTTATAAATTATATAGACGCATGGCAAGGTAAAGCCCAATAGGCACATACTTAGATGCTTGCTACGCCCATTCAAGACCATGACTACAGGTTCACGCGCTAGAAAATCATCTAAATGACTTATAATTCTTACATAGAGGCCCAAAATTAAGTACTTCAATACTCTCATTCGAGGTACTTACGTGGCATGCAAGTAAATGTACGTTTTCTAGATAATTTAAGACTCGAAGCCAGTTTTGATGACTACACCATCATGACTGATCAGCCAGTGCGCTACAAAGGGGATGGAACCGCTCCAAGTCCCTTTGATTACTTTCTGGCCTCTTCTGCTCTGTGTGCGGCCTATTTTGTAAAGGTCTATTGCAAGGCCCGCGACATTCCCACTGAGGATATTAAGGTCACGCAAAATAATATCGTCGATCCCGACAATCGCTACAATCAGATCTTTAATATTCAAATTGATCTGCCAGCGAATATTTCAGAGAAAGACCGCGCTGGGATTCTCGCGGCGATGGATCGCTGTACAGTTAAAAAAGTTATTCAAACCGGGCCTGATTTTAGAATCGAGGCCAGAGATGTACTCGGCAATGATTCCTCTCTAGATTATCAAATCTATTGTGAGAGTGATTTTAAAACTCAAATCCTTGGAAAGGACTGCACTCTAGAAGAGACTATTACTAAAATGCGCGGAGTACTTAGCGCGCTTGGTATTAATATTGAGATTGCCTCTTGGAGAAATCCAGTTCCACACGTTTGGTCAGTTCACATTCGCGATGCCGACTCTCCTATTTGTTATACAAATGGAAAGGGAGCTACTAAAGACGCTGCCCTTTGCTCGGCACTTGGCGAATATATCGAGCGCATAAGTAATAACTACTTCTATAACGACTACTTTTTGGGACAGGAAATGGCGAGTGCGCCCTTTGTTCACTATCCTAATGAGAAGTGGTTTGAAATTCCTAAAGATGATTCTCTCCCTAAGGGTCTACTCGATCCCTATATGAAAGAGATCTACGATCCTGAAGGAGAACTTAAAGCTTCTAACTTGGTGGACACGAACTCTGGAAACCGTGAACGCGGAATCTGTGCTCTGCCATTTGTGAGACAATCTGACGGCAAGAGCGTCTACATACCGGTCAACCTGGTGGGCAATCTCTTTGTCAGTAACGGAATGAGTGCTGGAAATACCATTGCCGAAGCAAGGGTGCAGTGTCTCTCAGAAATTTTTGAAAGAGCTGTTAAAAATCAAATCATCCTAGAAGAGCTCGCCCTGCCGGATGTTCCGAGAGAAGTACTAGAGAAGTATCCAAATATACTCGAGGGAATCGAAGAGCTAGAAAAGAAAGGCTATCCAGTACTAGTTAAGGACGCCTCTCTAGGCGGGCGCTTTCCAGTAATGTGCGTAACGCTCATGAACCCAAATAATGGTGGAGTCTTTGCCTCATTTGGCGCCCACCCTAAGTTTGAGGTTGCGCTTGAGAGAAGTCTCACGGAGCTCCTCCAAGGCAGAAGCTTTGAGGGCCTGAGCGACACCTTCCCTCCGACCTTTAACAGTTTTGCAGTGACTGAGCACAATAATATAATCGATCACTTCATTGATTCAACCGGTGTCATCTCCTGGAGATTCTTTAGTGCTCAGAGCGAATATGAATTTGTTGAATGGAATTTCTCTGGCACAACAGAAGAAGAATTCAGCTATCTCATGAATATTCTCGCGGAGCTTGAAAAAGAAGTCTACATCGCTGACTACGAAGAACTTGGCGCGGCCGCGTGTCGTATCATCGTACCGAACTACTCCGAGATCTATAAAGTCGAAGATCTGATCTGGGACAATCACAACCGCGCCCTCGACTACCGCGAAGATATCCTCAATATCCACGCTTTAAGTGAATCAGAACTCGAAGGACTGCTTGAGCGCTTAGAAGAGAGTGAACTCGATGACAATATGCCAGTCTCAGAGCTCATCGGTATCGCCTTTGACGAGACAACCTCTTGGGGCCGCCTCACGATTGGTGAACTTAAAGCACTCTCCTTCCTCGCTCTCGGAAACTTTGAGCAGGCAAAGAATTTTGTCGAAATGTTCATCACATTTAACGATAGCTCGCCAGAGAGAAGACGATTCTATCAGGCGCTCAATGTCGTACTTGATATTGCCCTTGAAGAACTTGACTATGAAGACTATCAAGAGAATCTGATTAAGATGTACGGAAATGAGCTGATGGAAATCATTGAAGCTTCAATGGATGGAGAGATCAGGTTTCATGGCCTTCCTGAAACAAACCTGGAGCTCGCAGGACTTGATAAGCACTTGAGACTCATTGACAGTTATAAGAAACTTCAAGTGGCAAGAGCTAAAAGTTAATTGTCTCGCCGGGAACCATTCCGGCCTTGACTCTCTCAATTTGTTGAAGATTGTGGGCCTTAATAATCTCGGCTAGTTTTTGTAGACCATCAGGTCCCAAGAGCTTTTGCAAGCGCTGGTGATGTCTTTGATAAATCAAAAACTCTCTTTCGTGATCCTCATACTCACTAAAATGAAGCATAACCCCATCACCGATGTCTGTTTTTTGTCGCTGCTCCTCATACAAAGCGCTCATTTCATCATCGCGATCAGAGTTAATCTGCTCATATTGGCTAAGAAGCGATGTTCCCTTGTCATACTCGGATTGAAAAAACTCAGATACCTTGCGCTTGAATTCAACTTCCTGCTCTTTAAATGCAAGCGCGACTTCCTCACGACTATGTCTCATCACGGGATCGTTTCTTCTCATCTCTTTAAAACGCTCACACATTTCATCGGCTTCTCTCTCAGCATCTTCCGAACTAAAGCCAAGAGGTTCTTTCTTCCTTTCAGTCGCAGGTTTTGAGGCTTTGAGATTTTTCTTACTCTTATGCAAAGAAGGCTTTTGATTCGAGACAGAATTCCTGGGAGTTGACGAAATGACCTGACTAGAAGGATTTACTAAGTCCTGAGAACATTCTTTCGCGGCAATATTATTAATGGTGACCACTCGACTACTTGGGGCAAAACCTCGAGCGAAGAACCCAAGAGAAAAACAGATGACTCCACTCATAAGATAGACAGGTATTTTATTCATAAACATATTTTAATACCTCTAGTGAATAAATCAAGACTGAGCAAAGACAGTTTGTGTCGGTAGAGTTAAGATTAAATTAGCTTTCAAAGTTGGGAGAAATTTAATGATCGCAACAGTATTTCTGCCAGGCACCCTCTGTGACGAAAGAGTCTTTGCCCATCAATTCCCGCTCTTTAGTGGCCACGTGGCAGTCAATTTGCGAGAAGATAACTCGATTGAGGCCATGATTGAGCGAGTTCGCAGCACTCAAGCGGATCAATTTAACCTAATAGGGTTTTCTATGGGCGGTCGCGTGGCCCAAGAATTTGCAGTGCTCTACCCTGAAAGAGTGCGTAAGATGGTCGTCATAGCGAGCTCAGCAGATGCCTATCCCCCCAAAGAGAGAGAAATCGTTAAGGCGGCCCTGCCAATGATTCAAATGGGTAAGTTTAAAGGAATCTCAGAGAAAAGACTGCGCGATTATCTCGGTCCTCTAGCCTACCAGGATCAGCAGATCAAAGACCTCATTCAGGATATGGCCGGTAGTGACGCCAAGGAAGTTTACCTCAGACAACTTGAGGCGACTCTCAATCGCGCCGACTTCTACCAAGGCATCCAAAGATTAACAGTACCAAGTCTCTTTATCGCTGCTCGTGAAGATAAAATCGTACCTTACAGCACCATTGTAAAAACGGCCGAAATTGCCCCAGGCTCAAGGCTTGAGACGATTGAAAATTGTGGACACTTTATTCCCCTAGAAGCCCCTGAGCAAGTGAATGAGTTAATTGTCAATTTTCTGGACCTTTAGCTAAATTCCACCACCTTCTGTCCATACTCCAAAAATCTTCTTACCAAGAGGATCATGAACAAATTCATCATTAGCAACTTTCTCATTGTACTCATTGATTTCATCAATTGACTTGCATAGAGCGTAGATTTTATACTTTTTGTATTCTTTATTTTTAAACGTTTCATGGTGAGTATAGATATCGTAATCAATACCGATTTCAATTCTATTATCTTCTCTTACATGTACGACATAGGAGAGATTATACTCGGCTTCAGTTAGTGTCCCACCTGCACCTAATTTAAGTTTGATCTCTTCAGTCTTATCAATGATCACTGGCGGCATGGACTTTTTCACATAATTAAAATCCACTTCGTGCTGATTGCTTCGATCGACGAAGCGACTGCCTCTGCCTGTTCGCAGCAACTGTTTCTCTGCATTCTCAAGAGTCACAGATGTATTTCGATCAGAAATCTTTGAGATAAAATTCATCTTGAGATTGCGAGGAGTCACTTTCTCTACACCATTATCAATTCGAATACTCTTGCCCTCAAGTTCGACACCCCCTTTGCAACCTGAGCTAAGGATTTCAATGATTCCATACTCAATAGGCGTTTCAATGTACGAGCTCTTGGATTGCTCTATGAGAGCGGGGCTTCCTTCTTCGCCACTTAGTTTTATAAAGTAATTGCCAATAGATCGGTACATCTCATTTCTCTTACAACTACTTAGAAATATCAGGCAGACTAAAACAATATATTTAGACACCTCTCACCTTCTTGCAACTAGCTTCCAATGTTGAATCAATCCGCTCACCTTTATGGATATGATCATACTGCTCTCCCCAAAATACCTTCATCTTAAGTTGATAATGATCAGTATCTTGATCAGAAATTGTGTATTGGTAGCGATTCTCTCTAAGCTTTAAAGTGCTACCACTTGAGCGCTCTTTAAATTCAGTGAGCTTATTTAAGACAAAGAAATTTGCCTTCCTCTCGAGTAACTGAAGATCGACTCCTGGATTGAGTTGATTGTTAAAGGCGTTTAAATCTGAGTATTGATCGGATACAGACAAGTCTAGGAATACAAGATTTCCTCTCTCTCTATCAAAATGTGACTTAAAATTTGTTTCCGTGAGAAAACTCTCATCAGTGATATGTCCGCCGCGACTATCAAAAACAACTCGCCTCACTGACATCTTTCCTGCGCATCCATTTCTAAAGAGATCTGCTACTGAGAGCTTTACGACCTCCCTCGAGCTCGATTCCGTTGCCATTATCGCGCCGAAAATCGACAAAATTACGAAGATTGCCCTATGATGTGCCAATTAAGTCCCCAAGGTTTCATACATCAATAAATTATATCGCCTATCGGACAAAATAGTTTTTTTTAAGAGTTATTATTTACTAAACATCATCCTTGAGAACATTAATGAGTCACTTTAATCAAATGGCCAGTCAGTGGGACACGCCTCAAAAGCTAGAACAGGCAAGAACTCTCGCCTCAAGAATTAAGGCCAGTCTCAATGGTTTTAACTATAATTGCGTGCTCGACTTTGGCTGTGGAACGGGCACACTAGGTATAGAAATGCTCAGCTCTATTGAGACTAGGCTATTGGGCGTTGATACTTCAGAGGGCATGCTCGAAGTTCTGAAACAAAAAAGTAAAGTACTCCCCAATATTCGCTCTCTACTAATTAATTTAGAAGAGGAAATAATCAAAGAGAAGTTTGATCTAATTGTCTCTTCAATGGCCTTTCATCACCTTAATGGCCCCAAAGAAGTACTTCTCAAATTGAAAAATATGCTCAACCCTGGTGGCCGCGTAGTAATCGTTGATCTCGATCAAGAAGATGGCTCCTTCCACCCCGATCCTAAGAATATGGGGGTCAAGCACTTTGGATTTTCCAAAGATGAACTTCAAAGTTGGGCCCAGGAGTTGGGTCTTAAATTAGAGCATTCAATTGTAAATACGATTGAGAAAAATGAGAGAAAGTACGATCAATTTCTCGCCATATACTCTCTTTAGAGGAAGCTGAGGACGCTATGGAAATTCAATTCACACCCCGCTTTAACGATACCGATGCTCTTGGGCATATAAATAACGCCAGTATCGCCACTTGGTTTGAAGAAGCGAGAAGGCCTGTCTTTAAATTCTTTATTCCAGACCTAGACCCAAAGAAATGGAATCTCATTATCGCTCGCATTGAAATAGATTATCTCGCCCAAGGTCTCTATCAGAAGGAAGCCCTCGTAAAAACGAGTCTTGAAAAAATTGGCAATTCATCCTTTACTCTCCTTCAAGAGGCCTTTCAAGAAGGAGTGATGATTGCTAAGGGAAGGTGTTCTCTTGTGCATTTTGACTACGCTAAATCAAAATCAGTGTCGATCCCCGAGTCTATTAGAGAGAAGTTGAATCAGCTCTGATTAGTTAGGCCACTATACATCACAAACCATATATAGAGCACAATAACCAAGGCAATGACTTTAATGAGGATAGACTTATAGCGTAGAGGTCTTTTCATGGTGAAATCCTAGCGTCGGCACTGCACTTTGGCCCGTAAAAAGCGCAGACTAAATCTAGACAGTAGTCTATCAATGGGCACTAGGCAGTCACTCGAGCTATAGTTCTCTTCATGAGTCATCAAGTTCTTCTCATTCTTGGCAACCAGCTCTTTGATAAAAAGTACTATCAAGAATTCAAAGACGTCCCCATTTTTATGGCCGAAGACCACGGACTCTGCACCCATTTCAAATATCACAAGCACAAAATTCTACTCTTCTTAATGGCCATGAGGCGCTACCGCGACGAGCTTCTTGAGGCCGGCTTTGATGTCACCTATAGAGAGATGCCTTACTCAGCGCAGCCCTTCATCGACTCTCTTAAAGATTTTATCCAAAAGCAAAATGCGCGCGAACTCATCGTCTATGAAATTGAAGATCTCTTCTTTGAAGAGGAAATCTTAAAGCTTGAGCGTGAAGGAGTCGTGAAGGTTTTGATTAAGCGCTCACCGCTTTTCATAGTGGGGCGCGATGGGTTTAGAAAATACTTAGAGAGCGTGAAGTCTCCCTTTATGAAGACCTTCTACGAGCGAATGAGAAAGCATACCGGCGTGCTCATGGAGGGCAATAAACCTCTGGGCGGAAAATTCTCTTTTGACAGTGAGAATCGCTCAAAACTTCCGGCCAATGTCGATCCTCCTCCCCTCATCTATCCGCGCCCAGAAAAGATGCCCTATTATAAGGAAATCAGCGAAATTATAGATGAGCGCTTTTCAGACCATCCAGGAAAGTGTGAAGATTTTTGGTTAGCAACTTCTAGAAAGGAGGCAAGAAAGGTCTTTTCTAGATTCCTAGATGAGCGCCTCCCAAGCTTTGGCGACTATCAAGACGCCATCACCACCAGATCTGATTTTGTCTTTCACTCTGTAGTAAGTCCCTACATCAATATGGGTCTACTCACACCAAAAGAAGTAATTGATGAAGTAGAGAGAAGATATCAAAAGAGTAAAAATATTCCTCTAAATGCTGCTGAAGGATTTATTAGACAGGTGCTGGGTTGGCGCGAATTTGTACGCGGAATCTATCAAAACTATGATTCGACTCAGCAGCAAAGTAATTTCTTCTCCCATCGCAGAAAGCTCACTGAATCTTGGTATGAAGGGAGTACCGGAATTCCACCACTGGATGACGCTATTAAGAAGACGACTAAATATGGCTACGCTCATCATATTGAGCGCCTGATGATCCTCTCAAACCTCATGCTCTTGTGTCAGATCCATCCCCAAGAAGTCTACCGCTGGTTTATGGAGCTCTTTGTCGACTCCAGCGATTGGGTGATGGGGCCCAATGTTTTTGGAATGGGTCAATTTAGTGACGGAGGTATTTTTGCCACAAAGCCCTATATTTGTGGCTCAAACTACCTTCTTAAAATGAGTGACTATAAGAAAGGCCCTTGGTGCCAGGTAGTGGATGGTCTCTACTGGGGTTTTATTGAGCGCAATATAGATTTCTTCGCGGCCAACCCTCGCCTCTCTATGATGGCCAGGTTGTTAGATAAAATGGACTCTCAGCATAAGCTAGAAATCTTTACGGCCGCAGAAGCTTTCTGTCAGAATAACTTTCGTATCATTTATTAAGAGGTGAACTATGAAAATCTTGGCCCTTTTCGTCTTGCTCCTATCGGGTATTCTTCAAGCAAGCACAGTCTTTAAAGACGAGACGATTAAACTCATTCCCTCTGGCCAATTCACTGAGAGTGACTTGAAGGACAAAGTTGTCCTCGTCACAAATATCGCCACTCAATGTGGCTACACCGGCCAACTTGATGACCTAGAGGCACTCTACCAGAAGTATAAGAGCAAAGGCCTCATACTCCTTGGTGTGCCAAGTAACGACTTTGGTGGACAAACTCCCGAGGGAAATGAAGAAGTGGCAAAATTCTGTAAGCTCAACTACGGAGTTACCTTTCCACTTAGCTTTAAGCAGGTGGTGAGCGGAGAGGGTAAAACTGAGCTCATCAAAAAACTCATTTCCTCTGACCCTAAAAAGATGGGCGAGATCAAATGGAATTTTGAAAAATTCATTGTCGATAAAAGTGGAAATGTGGTGGGAAGGTTTCGCTCTGATACTAAACCGCTCTCAGAGGACATTACCAAGTTAATTGAAAGCAAGCTCTAGGGCCCATGGAAATATTAAGAAAGTATAAGAAGCTCTCCACATGGAATTTTCTTGAACTCATCGATAGCGATGTAGAAAGTCGGGACCTCTTAAGTCCTGAAGACTACATCGCCTACCTCGATGAGCTAAAATTTAGAACCTATGAATCAATCTCTGAGGGTGAGCTCTACAAATTGAGATTGCGTGTAAAGAGAATCCTCACTAAGGCCCAAGCCCACTTGGGAGAAACTGAGATGAGTACACTCTCCAATCTCGCCAAAGAAATTTAAATTACTTGAGCCTAAGTGGATTTGTAGAGAAGTATTCAATAATTCTAGGTCTTAGATAGTTAAATCTCTTACTTATCCAGTGGTACATCTTAACTTCTATACCGTAGTCGTGCAGGAGTTCAATCTTGGCATCCTTTAAAATGGAGCCAGGTTGACTGCTAAGGATATAATCGACTCTACCGGCCTCAAGCATTTCAAGAAGCTGATTGACCCTGGCGACATATTGAATCTGCTTGAGATCTTCAGGGGGAAGTACATCAAAGAGTTTTAAGCCTCTCAGCGCCACGCCTTTTAATTTAGTGGGATCCTGAGTGCGAAGCCTCTCGCATTTTTCTTTTAAGCACCAGCGATAGATCTTAAAGCTATAGAGCGGCGTTGGAATCATAGAAACATTCATAGTTGTGTAGTCGCCGGCGGCGGCCATGAGGTTGAGGTCCAACTCCCCCTTTTCAAAGAGCTGGTTGATTCTAATCAAAGGGATGCTCTTATATTCTACATTTAGGCCGAAGCTCTGATACATTTTAGTGAAATATTCTTTAAGGATCGCCACATTCTCTGAACGAATACTCTCAGGCAAGGGAATTGTGATTTTCACGGCGGTGGTTGAATCACTGGGCTGCTTTAAAAGCGACTTTGGTTTTTCTTGGTTCTTAGTAAAACCCAGAGTTGTTCCAAGTACGAACAAGCAAAGCGAGACATTTCCAAGAGTTTTTAATTCTAAGTTAATTCCGACCTCCTCTCCTTGGAATTATGTCATTAATGGCCAACTAAATATAGTAGTGAACAGCTGAAAGGGTGTTATAATATCAATAACTTAGAGGGAGATAGCTTGCTTCTCGGTTAAACGACGCCTATAGTTTTCTCTGACTTATAGAGGATATCCCATGCAATTATACATGAGCTTTGTACTTCTCATCGCTTCACTCATCGTGGCTGGATTAGGTATTCGCAATATCCGACATAATCTTAATAAGGAAATCCCCTATGACTTCTGGGGTGACTTTCAACGCACTTTTTTAAAAGTGAGAATGCGCTATGAAAATACGCAGCAGGCACATCACTGCAATCTGATCATGCCAGGATTTCAAGTGCTACTGGGACTCACTCTACTAAGTATCTCGCTCTTTAAAATTTCCACTTATTAGAGAGCTTTACTAGGCTTAGCATAACAGGCACTTCAATTAAGACTCCCACAACTGTTGCCAGAGCGGCGCCAGAGTTCAACCCAAAGAGAGCGATGGCCACGGCCACTGCCAGTTCAAAGAAATTGCTCGCGCCAATCATTGAGCCCGGACTAAGGACGCAGTGAGGTAGAGACATCTTCTTACCCACTGCCCAGGTGAGAAAGAAAATAACATAGGTTTGAATCGTCAGCGGAATAGCAATTAAGAAAATATGAATTGGATTGGCCAGAATTCTCTCTCCTTGAAAGGCAAAGAGAAGCACCAATGTAGTGAGTAGGGCCACAATTGAGACAGGTTTTAATTTTAGGAGAAAAACATCTTTAAACCATCTCTCGCCTCGAGATTTTATCAGCACTCGGTTTGCCACAAATCCGGCCGCAAGAGGAATCACAACAAAGATGACTACCGAGGAAATGAGAGTATCAAAGGGAATTTCTACATTCGTAACACCAAGAAGGAATTTGACGATGGGAATGAAGGCAATTAACAGAACCAGATCGTTAATTGCCACTTGCACCAAGGTGTATTCGGGATCGCCCTTAGTTAAATAAGACCAGACAAAAACCATAGCGGTACAAGGAGCCGCTCCAAGTAGGATGGCCCCAGCAATATACTCCTTAGCAAGCTCTGGATCTAAGTAAGCACCATAGAGTTTATCAAAGAAAATCCAGGCAAAGAAGGCCATGGTAAAGGGCTTAATCAACCAATTAATCAATAAAGTAAGCACCAGCCCTTTGGGATTCTTACCCACATCCTTAATCGAGCTAAAATCAATTTGAACCATCATTGGAAAAATCATAAGCCACACAAGGATTGCCACCGGAATATTCACAGTGGCAATAGTTAGCTCGCTAAGTGCGCTAATAGAATTTCCAAGGAGCTTGCCTAGGAGAATTCCTCCAACAATACAGAGGGCCACCCACAGACTTAGAAATCTTTCAAACAAGCCCATTTTTTCAGACTCGGCACTCACTTTTGACCTTCCATATATTTTTCAATACTACTTACCATCTCTTTAATCTCGTCGCGCACTCTACGGTACACGGCCAATATCTCCTCTTCGTTGTTCATATCGTTTGTGAGCCTTGGAGGATCATCAAAACCCACATGAATAATCTGACCACCTGGAAAGTACGGGCAATTCTCGTGCGCGTCTGAGCAAACAGTAAAAACGTAATCCATCGCTATATGAGAGAGTTCATCAGTCGTATTTGATTCGTGCGTGCTTATATCAAGGCCAGCTTCTCTCATCACCGCCACAGCTCTAGGATTGAGACCGTGCTTTTTGGTGCCCGCAGAATAGTAATTATAAAGATCACCTTTAAGGGCGTGCCCCCAGCCCTCGGCCATCTGCGAGCGACAGGAATTACCTGTACAGAGAAAGAGAATATTCTTCTTCACTACATTTCCTTTTGAAGCATAAAACAATCGAGGATGGGACAGTCACTTAGGGGTTGATCACTATCTTCGCAACATCCAGCAAGTCCAGTGAGCGATTTCTTCATTTGCGTGAGATCCAGAATCTTCTTTTCGATCTCGGCAATTTTTAGCTTTGTTTTAGAAAGCACATCACTGCACTTGGCCTGATCTTTAATTTTTAGGTCCAAGAGCTCAGTGACCTCAACGAGTGTAAAGCCAAGCTCTTGCGATCGTTTGATAAAGCGAATGCGAGTCACGTACTCACTAGGATAATACCTAAAACCACCCTGCTTTTGGGGCTGAGCTAAAATGCCCTTTCGCTCATAAAAGCGAATGGTTTCTACGTTAACACCAGCTTCATTTGCTAGAGTTCCAATGGTCATTAATTTATTCATGGACAGAGTATATACTCCGTACCGTAGTACGTTCTCAAGCCCAAAGATGGTGCCAGATGACTTTTGGGACGCACGGCGTCCCAAAAGTCATCTGGCACCTAATCATCAATTAGATAAAGAGCTCAGGGTGTTGAATAAATTCAAAATTTAAAAAGTAGGAGTAGAATTCAAAGCATCGAATAAATACAAGGAGTATAAATGAAAACGATTGGCTACGCCGCTCATGGGGTAAAACAAGATCTAGTTCCGTGGAATTTTGAAAGACGGGATCTTCGCCCGAGTGATGTTTCAATTGAGATTCTCTATAGTGGTATCTGTCACTCAGACCTGCACACCATTCACGGAGACTGGGGTGAACAACCCTTCCCACTCATTCCAGGTCACGAAATCATTGGAAAAGTGATTGCAGTTGGACCTAGTGTAAAGAACTTCAAGGTGGGTCAACACGTTGGAGTAGGTTGCATGGTTGATAGTTGCCAAGATTGCGACCAATGTCATAATCACGAAGAACAATTTTGTCGCAATGGCCTTACTGCGACTTATGGATCAAAAGATAGAGTCGACGGATCAATCACCCAAGGTGGCTACTCTAAGCACATCGTAGTGCGTGAAGAATTTGTCGTACATATCTCTGAGAAACTAGACATCTCCAAAGCTGCTCCAATTCTCTGTGCAGGTATCACTACCTACTCACCTCTTAAAAAGTGGAATGTTAAAAAAGGCACAAGAGTTGGCGTAATTGGACTCGGAGGCTTAGGACATATGGCCGTAAAACTTGCCGTTGCGATGGGTGCAGAAGTAACGGTGATTTCCCGAACAAAAGATAAAGAAGAGAGTGCTAAAGCAATTGGAGCCAAGGGGATTCTCGCTTCAACAGATGCTGAGGCCATGAAGAATGCAGCAAATTCACTCGACTTAATCATCGATACAATTCCCGTTAAGCACGACCTTAATAGCTACACACCTCTTCTTGATATTGATGGCACACTTGTGATCGTAGGACAGATTGGTGCGATGGAAGAGCCCCTCACATTCCCACTCGTGTTTGGACGCAGAAGAGTTGGCGGCTCACTCATCGGTGGAATCAAAGAAACTCAAGAAGTATTGGATTTCTGCGCGGAACATGGAATCCACCCAGAGTGTGAAACCATCAAGCCCACTCAAATCAACGATGCCTGGAAAACTCTACAAAAGAGCAACCCTGCCTACCGCTACGTCATTGACATGAGCTCCCTCTAAAACGTGCCAGATGACTTTTGGGACTCACCGAGTCCCAAAAGTCATCTGGCACCAAACTAGTAGTAACCTAATATTTTCCACCATACGGCGCAACCGAGGGCCCAAATAACGAGGTTCAATATGGTGGCAACAAATCCTAAGCGCCACCACTCACCCATTGTCACGTAGCCGGCCCCAAAGAGTACTGGGGCGGTTCCTGTTCCGTAGTGCGTGAGAGAAGCACAGAGTGATGAGGCAAAGCCAAGAAAGAGACCAAACATCACTGGTGGCGCTCCAAGCGCAACGCCCACTCCAAAAAATGAGGCAAAGAGTGCGGAGATGTGAGCGGTGTTACTTGCAAAGAAGTAGTGAATGAAGACATAGATGAGAACGAGTATCGCCGCTGCCTGTAACCAGCCCAAGCCCCAGCCAGCAATAGAGCCTTCAACGAGCTTTGAAAACCAAGAAATTATCCCAAGCTTATTTAAGAAAGTGGCCATCATCACAAGTGAAGAAAACCAAGTCACCGTATCCCAGGCGCCCTTTTCTTTGAGAAGATCATCCCAAGTAAGGACACCTGAAAACAGGAGTACTCCAAGCCCCACGAACGCACCAGCGGTAGCGTTAATATCAAAGAGCGGATGACTTGAAATCAAAGCTGGCACCCCCGCCCAAATAAAGAGCAAGAGAAAGAACACCCCAACCATAATCCATTCTTCCATTCGCACAGGTCCCATTTCTTTTAGTTTTTGAGAGGCCATAGCGGCAGCGTTGGGAGTACTTTTAATTTCTGGTGGATAGAGAAAGTACATCACAATTGGCATGAGGATGAGAGCAAAGAGACCTGGGACAAAAGCTGCGATCGCCCACTGTCCCCAGGACACATCGATATTTGAGACTTGCTTAATACCGGCAGTCACTAATGGATTTGGAGCAGTGGCCGTAATAAACATCGCCGAAGTGATAATATTCACTTGGTAAGCCACAAGCGTAAGGAAGGCGCCAATTTTTAAGCGCGAAGAATCATCTGGAAATGATCCCATTGATTCAGAGATAGAGCGGTTAATAGGGAAGAGCACACCACCACCACGTGCAGTATTACTCGGCATTACTGGAGAGAGAATCAGTTCGGCGATGGAGAGACCGTAGCTAATACCAAGTGTGCGTTTACCAAAGACCTTCACAAAGTAATACGCTATTCGGGCCCCAAGCCCGGTCTTAATAAATCCGCGCGAAATAAAGAAGGCAATACCAATAAGCCAGATAAGAGAGTTAGAAAATCCGCTGAGGGCATCTCCCATCGCCTTGCCAGGATTGCCAGGATTGGTCACTTGAGTAATCCCTACAAGTAAAATGCCAATCATGGCCGCCCCACCTATCGGAAGTGCTTTTCCGATGATCGCCACGATGGTCCCGACAAAGATCCCAAGTAGTCTCCAAGCATTTAGGTCAACACCTGTAGGCACGGGGATGATAAACCAGAAAAGAAAAGTTACGATAAAGGCAATTACAGCAGGAAGAATTTTAACCGGAGATAATTTCATAATTTCAGCCTTAGTTCATATATAATCTAAATATGATAGTTATGAAGAAGTTGATTTACAATAAAAACACCTTACCCAAGTGTTAATAATTTGTTACCCCAAGTTTAACTGTAGGGTTTAATAAAATAAATGATATCCATCAGGATTTGCAAAAGAGCGAAGAAAAGAAAATTAGTCAATCTAATAGTTTCAATTTATTCAACACTCTTATTGGCAAACAACAACCTCAATGCACGAGAACCAATCACCCTCATCACTGAGGAGTGGCCACCCTATAACTACGTTGAAAATAGAATAATCAAAGGAATCTCCACAGAAATCGTCCAGCTAGTCATGAAAGATCTTGGCGTCAATGATGAAATCATCGTACTCCCAAGTGCTAGGGCGAGAGTAAAGCTTGATAGTACCCCCCGCTCGATGCTCTACTCTTTTATACTCACACCAGAGAGAAAACCTCTGTTTCACTGGATTGGACCACTCGCAGAGCAATCAATCTACTTTTACAGCACTAAGGGAAGCAAGATTCATGTACAGAGTCTCGAGGAGGCCAAGCAGGTTAGATCTGTGTGTTGCCGCGACTCTGGACTTGTTTATGAGATGCTTGTGAAGGCCGGTTTTAAAAATCTTGAAGTTAGCGTCGGGGCCGAGAGCATTTATCTAAAAGCGCTCAATGGAAGATGTGACCTTGCCATAAGCGAAACCCACTTAGGACTGATGCATCTCTTGAAAAAAATTAATCTACCCAATGATGCCTTTAAACAGACACCTGTCAAACTTATCAGTTCTCCCCTCTACATAGTTGCCAATAAGAGCATCCCCTTAAGTGAAGTCAAGCAATGGCAAGAGAGCTTAGAGAAGGTTAAGAAGTCAAAAGAATACCTAGAAATTCATGACAGGTTCAATGGTCTCAAATGACTAATCGACGTAGACAGAAACTTCGTAATCAGGATTAGATTGAACATAGATAGTCTTATCAGGTCCAAAAATTTCGGACTTTTTAAATTCGGGAGTCACTAGACTCAGGTATTCAATTCCTGTGATAGGAACGAGACAATTATTGTCAGAGCGAAGCTTAATTTCTTTAATTCTATTTTTAGAATACTTAAACCTTGTTCTGAGCCCACACTGCTCATACTTACTTCTCTCATTATAAGCGTCAATTACCTGGTCAAAACTCAAACTTTTAAGAGGAAGATTGGAGTATTTGCGAAACTCAGTCAGACCTCTTTTAAACCAGAGAGAGAGCAAACTTTCTTGTCCACCTTCATAGTCAAACACGCGCATATTGGCCTGATGAAACATGTGCATCGAATAGTCATTAGTGAGAAGGGCCGTAGTGAGTTCATGAGCATTCTTTTCAAGAATTTCTTCCACATCAAGGCGATCATTTCCACGATAGCGGTAGAGATGATTAAAGAGTGTCTTAAGCTCCCAAGGATTGCTCACATTGTAGAAGATATCGTTTGGAAAACGTGGAACAATACTCACCCCCTCAAACCCATTGAGTTCAAGCGTCGTCTTTCGAGGAAGGTGCTTATTTCCCTGAGGTGCAAGATCATCAACAGTATTGTCTCCAATTACATAGAAGTAATTGTGATCAGTAAATGCCTCCAGCGCTTCGCCATTGAAGAGGCCTGAGATTCTGGGGGTTACAAGTCCTTTGGTAGAGTAGAGATAGATGTTCTCTTCGAGAAATGTAAAAGCCGCTTTATTATTCTCAAGAACCTCGCTCGCAACTTCATCATAACTTAGATCGTCAAGCTCAAGATGATTATACGTGTGGCTGACCCAATTAAAGCTCGTTGCCTCACGTTGTAGAAAAATACTTAGCGGATCGAGTTTGAGACCACCGTAATCGAGAATCCCTTTCCCATTAAAGGCCATCTCAATTTTAAAGTGATAATCTTGGGTTTCACGCTTAATAAAGTCGTTTTGAAAGAGAAGATACTCTTCAATATCCCTAACCGTGGAGCGATAGAGTTCTCTTTGAGGGGGCTGACCACCAAGGGTGCGAGAATCGAAGAGTTCAGTTGGAATAAAGACGTCATCGATTTGAACGCTTAGATAGGTTCGACGTTTCCCAGTGTAGAGATTTCGCACGAGCCATTTAACCCAGATCGGTGCAAAGAACTTTGAGAGAAAGAGATTCTTTCCCTGGGTAAAGAAAAAGTGCATTTGCTCGCGATCATCTTGAGTTTTATGAAGAGTGGCCGAAACAGAACTTCCTAAATTGCTGAAGTATGAGATCGGTTGAGTACTCTCACTCTGATCAGGAAGAATCCGTACAGGATAATGCCAAACGTCCTTTATGTTAACGCTGGGATCTGTCTTAATACCTGATGTATATTGTGCGAGGTTTGAACCTTCGAGAGTAACACTATTTGGGGCCCCATGATCAACATTTGGAATTTCCTCTACCCCAATATAGGCCTGGGGATAGGAAAAGAGGGAAACCTGTCTAATGTGATATCTTCGAGCGTAAGAAAATAAGTCCTCCCACTGTTCATAGGAAAGGGCACTTTCATACTTTTGAGTGTCAGCATTTTGATAAGAGAGATTAAATTCAGTAGTGATAATTCCCGAGTACTTTGCCGTACCATCGGGATGGGTATAGGAAAGAGCTAGATCATTTCTCTTCCTTCCATTCTTGGTCAAAACAATCACTTCATAGGGTATCCAGAAGCTCTCAAGTGTTTCGATTGCAAGCTTAAGTGCCGGATCTAATTTCTCATCATCAACGGCACTAAGAATGAGAATTTTAAAATCGACTTCATAATTCGTTAAAGAAGGACCTGACTTACGATGTTGACTTAGGGAGATTACCTCAGTCGGCATAGGGGCAGTAAAGCGAGGGCGCTTGAGATTGGTATCAATCACAGTTTGACGGGGCTTCAAATCATGGTCGCAGCTCACACGTTCACGAAGTGATGCAGTCGCATCACTCAACGAAAACGAGAACCATATGGTTAGAATTAGTAAGTAAAAATGGCTCAACTCAAACACCCAGTAGTTTTAATTAACGACTTATAAACTAAAAGCCTTGGTATACAGAGTGTTTTAAAAAAAATACATAGGCTAATTATTAAATATGATGAAGAGTGAAAGTCTAAAGGATACAAAAACAGGCACTTAAGCACTCAAACAACAGAGAAATGAGACGAATTGCTCCTTACGACATATCTCGCAAATATATTATTACTCTTGCTTGCCAAGCTCAAAATCTACCCAATGCACGGAATCATCAGCGAATTTGAATCAGTGTCGGTTACGGTGAGAACAAATTCTTTACTCTCATCCTGCCTTCGATAAGCAATAAGTGTAGCACCATTTTTTTTTACCTGTAAGGTTGTACATAACACGCACAATCTGAGTAGAAAAGTTGTACCAGACGGTAGCGTATTTAACATCAGCCTGATACTCATCCAACTTAAAAATCGCACAACAACTATGCACTTCAAAATTTGAGAAAGAATCATTAACTACACTTTCTAGAACTATTACAAATACCGAGCAATCTACATTTTTTTTATAAATGTACACTTCTCAAAAGGTGCTTTATTTAAATGCTTCTATCCACTGTGACAAATCATTGGCGCCAACAGCACGCCACAAGCATATTTATCAAACTACTAACATATTAGACACACAATTCAATTTGAACAGCTCATACAGTAACCGATCGGTTAAAATCTTCAATGGAACAGTAAGGATAATATTTTACACATGCCTAGGGTCAATAAAGGACTTCTTAAATCTAAAACTCATTACTAACAATCAAGTTGAGTAGATTATGTGACTTCAATATTTTAGAGTTTTTGAGCAATATCCTGAAGCCGATACTTCTTTAACTCATCAATAAACTGGCGATTTGCTCGCTTTAAAATAGCCTTCAATTTACACGAGGGATTCAATTGGCATGTATTAGTCTCACTATTAAAGCACTCAACAAGTTCGAACTCTTCAAAGTTTAAGACTATTTCCCCTACAGTCTTTTGGAGTGTTGAAGGGTTTAGAGAAATCCCTCCCTTAGGACCCGTTGTTGAATGGACATAGTTTAATTCTGAGAGTTTATTCACAACGACACTTAGATGATTTTTTTTAATTTGGTAAAACTCAGCGATCTCTTTAATAGTCGCTTTATCATTGCCTTGCAAATAGATCAAAACTCTTAGGGCGTAATCTGTTTTTAAAGTAAGCTTCATCGAGAACCCAGGATTATTCTTACTCTGACAATTAGCACAATATATTGAATAAGTGAAGGTCTCCTAAAAGCCTCAACCTGTAATAAAATGGGCCGTCAGTAAGGGGTTAAGCCTTTCCTGACACCGAAGCGACAAATGGGTCACTAAAAATATTCTTTGATGGCACTCCTGAAATAAATATTGCTTGCTTTAAGCTCTTTACTAACTGAGGGTCACCGCAGATCATAACAATCGTAGACGGCTTATCAAATTCAAATGCTTTGATGTAGTCGACGAGATTCCCTTTGATATAACCCTCTCTCTCCTCTCCTTTTAGAAATAGTGGATGATATTTAAAGAGCCCATTCTCACTTTCTAGGCGCTTTAATTCATCAACAAAGTAGAGACCGTCCTTTGTTAAACTTCCGTGCATCAGATTGATACTTCCCATTTTTTGGAAATTTATAGCATCTTTTAAGACTCCATAGAGTGGGGCCAAGCCAGTGCCAACACCAACAAGTAGAAGATTTCGTCCCTCCATTTCTGGAGAGAGACTACATTCACCATGAGGTTCAGAGAGTTTTACACAAACATCCGTTAAGTCTTCGTCGTATAGCCAACTGGAAAAAACACCATTAGGAACTTTTCTTATGTGAAATTCAATTTCGGTGTCATCACTTTCGCTAGCAATCGAATAAGAGCGACATAAGCCATCCTCTCTAATGATATTAGTAAATTGACCGGCCCTGAACGGATAACTCTGGAGCGGTTTAACTTTTAATATCACAACCGAATCAGATACCCTTGTTTGTGCAATCACTTTGGCCTCAGTGAGTAGTGTCGTCGAATCTGGCCAATAGACCTCTAGACCCGCTTGAGCTTCTTGCTGACAAGAAAGAAAATACCCCGAATTCTTCTTAGATGAACTCAAGCCCTTTTGGGATGTTTCCTCAATTTTCGTGGTCGTCTTCAATAGGCAGGAGTGACAAATCCCATTGCGACATGAGTTCGTCACATGAACGCCCGCTCTTAGGAGACAGTCTAGAACCGTCTCCCCCTGTTCTGAAGTATAGCTTGTGCCTTCAAATGTGAATGAGCTCATTAATATTAACCTTCTCTACCTAGAACCTGTCCTCTTACACTTTCAGCAATGGCCGCTACCTCACCGATCAAATCATCGGCAACTCCCAACTCCTTTAGAGTTCCTCCAAGAAGCTCGATTACGACATCGACATGCGAGTCATTCATCCCCCTCTTAACCAATTTGACATGGGCCTCCTTCATACTTAGCCCAGAGTAAGCATTTGGACCACCAAAGGCGAACGTGAGAAATGATTTTTGCTTCTGAATTTGCTCATCCATGTCTACGTCAGTGAAAAAACTATTTATTCGATCATCTTGCAATACTTTGCGATAAAAGATGTCTACAGCGGCATTAACCGCACCTTCCCCACCCAACTTTTCAAATAAACTGCTCATAAATTTTCCTTGATCTTAATTGATATATTTTATATATACTAATTAAGATTCCTTAGCAACTCAATGGAGGGAAATATATGAAGGAAATTCCGCGACTCTTAAAACCTTATAAAAAGACTGGGATTTTCAACCAAGAAACTATTCCCGCCGCCCTTTTAAATGATCACTCAACCAAGTCCGGGGTTTGGGGAAAGATAATAATTATCGAAGGCCGCCTTCTCTACACAATTACCCATAACAATGAAGAGCAAGTTCTCACCGTCGATAAATTTGGGGTTGTTGAACCTGAGGTCAAACACAGTGTTCAACCTTTAGGTCAGGTTCAATTTTATGTCGAATTCTATCAGTAATTCTCAGCGCTACGGATACCAGGATACTTCCTATCAAGCGGCGGGTGCAGAAGCTGGACTTAGAAAACTCTCAACTGATTTTTACCGTTTGATGAATAGTCTTGAACAAGCAAGAGAAATTAGACAAATGCATAAAGAAGATCTGTCTTTAATGACAGATAAGCTCACTCTCTTCCTATCTTTATGGCTCGGAGGACCACGCCATTACCTAGAAACATATGGTGCGGCCAATATGCCCATGGCCCACAAGCACCTAGTTATAAACGAACCTCAAAGGGATGCTTGGCTTCTGTGCATGGATCAGGCCATCGACCTTCAAGAATTTGACCAGAAATTCAAAGAATATCTTAAGGCGCAATTTAGGTTTCCGGCCGAGATGATTCGGAAAACTTCAGCGAATGGCACTTCGAATTCATAAGAAGCCGGCAGCAAAACGCAATAGTATTAACAACTTAGGCAGCTTATATAAATCATGGAAATTGATTAGTCCCTAGATTAGTTATAGCATCACATGAACCTGTCCACATTTCGTACACACCCAATATAATCTTCACTCCCCTCACCTCAACAACCTATAGATGTAATACTAGATAAAATTTTAGATTAGAAACCCGCTTTAAAAGGAGCATTTACTCATGAAAGTACTATCATTGTTTTTATTATTTATCAGTATCAGCTCTTCACTAATGGCCAAAGACTATAACGTTAAAGCAAAAGTTATCGGTGTCGAAGTAAATCTCTCCAACTCAACTTTCAATAAGTTCCTAATTCGCAATAGCAATTTTGAAGAAACTATTTATGTACGTAGGGATGCGACGATAGCAAATAAGCTCCTTCTTGATGCTATTGATAGCCAAAACGAGCTTTTCTTCGAGATAAGATCAGGGGAAGTATCTTATGAGTATGAAGGAGTAAAGATGAGTGATATTTCTACTCCAGAACTAAGACAAGTATCAAACCTTCCTTTGGGCGCACTCCCATAATCATCTTCTTCACTACGGAGACCTGATCGGTCTCCATCGCTTTCCATCTTTTGAAGCATCTCGTTTACCTTTTTAGATTTTAATATTTGAAATAGTATATTAGACTCGCGAAACTATGCCCGAACTACCCGAGGCATAGTCAAGAACTTCTAGAATATCTTTAAAATCAATAGACTAGCGATAAACACAGGCCTTTCACGCTCTCTATCTCTTCATCTTACTTCATTTGAATTCACGATTTTTCATGAATATAGAAGCATCGGCTGGCATAGATTTATCCCAGATTATTGAATATAAATCGATCTCTTTTAGAAACCGGAACCTCTTCACCGCTCATCTTATTGATTCTATAGTTCGGATACTTATTTAATTTAATCTGGACAAGAAATTCATCCTTGGTCATCACAACTCGCTCTGAAATATCATAAAACAAAACATTGGCCCCAGTGGCGGTCTCTTTGATTTTAATTACAAGTGATTTTGGTTTGCGCTTAAGAAATTTCTTCCCTTTAAACCTTCGGGGATCTTCTAAGTCTAGAATCAATTCACCATTTCTTAACGCGTCCATAAGAAAATTGAGAAGTTGATCCTTCGATTTTGATTTTTTGCCGTAGCTTCTTCCAATTTCATTATTCCACAAATCCATATTTTGACTGAGTTCCCCGTCAGAAGAATAATTTAGATTAAACAATTCGTTGAGACGACCTAGAATTTCTGCAATTTCAGTCCCATACTCCATAGTGTAGATGCCACTCACATAAGCGTGCCGTAGAGCATCCACATCATTATCAACAAATCCTTCTTGAGACTCATCATAATTGCTATCTTGGCCACGGGGAAGTTTTCTCAGATGTTGGTCTATATAATTATAGACCTCAATTTTTGCAGTATTTTTCAAATCCAAAATATTGCTCATGGTGCTACCTGGTAGTTAATATTGCATGATAGGATCTAGTATGATTTATCGAATATGCTTTATATTATCAATTCTCTTGCTCTGCATCTACTCATTCATCTTTGAGCCACAGAATCTAGAGATAAACCACTTTAAGAAATCTTATCTATCCAAATCTCAGCTTCTAAAGATCGCTCACATTACTGACTTACATACGAAAGGCTTAGGATCTATTGAGAGAAAAGTCATTGAGAGTCTCAATGAAGAAAAGCCTGACTTGATTTTTATAACCGGCGACATTGCCACGCCCGGCGGTACGATTGATGGTTACAAGGAAGTCTTATCACAATTTAAAGCTTCACGAGGAATCTACTTTGTACTCGGAAACTGGGAATATTGGGAACCAATTGATAAGCTAGAGGAAGTACTGAAAGATACCAACATCACTCTTTTAAAAAACGAAATAACTACATTAGACAGTAATCTTAAGCTAATAGGCTTTGATGATATTGAGGGAGCACCAGATATAAATTTAGTGAAAATGGTGGACTTAAATTCACTCAACATAGCTCTCTTTCACTCGCCTGATTTTTTCGAACAAAATCTTGGATCTATTCAACTGTCGTTAGCAGGTCACTCTCACGGAGGCCAGATTAAATTGCCATTTTATGGACCACTTTGGACTCCTCGAGGGACAGGTCGATTTGTCGAGGGTTGGTACAAAAAGGGAGAGAATGAGTTATACGTGAGTAGAGGAATTGGAACATCAATCCTCCCTATTAGATTCAACTGCCGACCAGAATTAACGTATATTGAAATATCCTACTAGGGCTAAGGGTGTGGAGTGATAGCAATGATAGTAATCTGTTTCTTGTCAGGCCCATAACACCAAAAAATCCGGTAGGCCCCTGGTGTCTTATTCTGTGCATATGCCTCAAACACTTTTTCGGCAGGGTTATATGGATTAATCAGTGAAGAGTATTCGTGCGTGTGAAGACCTGTATGTCTTGGATTCTCAGAAAGAAGTTGGATAGTTTTTCGAACCTGTTTAAAGAGGCCTTCCTGCTTAGATGATTTTGATTTCTTTTGCTTCTGCCTCGTTTGAAAGGCTTTCTTTGCAGCTTCTTCTAATTCATTAAATGTATCAACTGCTGTACACGTAAACTCTAAATCGAAGGCCATTATTAATCGTCCTCAATTTCATCAATCCAACTTGATTTTTTGAGATCGATCTTTTTCAACTTAGAATTTTTAGCCTCATTGATTCCCTGTGCGACGAGCTTCTGTGCTTTTTCATTTTGAAAGAACCAAGCTTCATTCGCAGGAACTTCTTTATAAGGCTTAAGCAAAACATTTCCAGTCGCTTCATCAACGAAAATATCATAGCGACTCACATCACTCGTTAAATTACTTCCAAGAGTAATCCGTCCTCTCTCATCTGGACGTGCACTAGCTATTGGTTTTTCAAGTTTGAGTCCCATAGATACCTCGCTTGAAGAGATTTTAGCACATCGTGGGATATCCCACAATGGGTTTACCCACCAAGTCTTTTCGGTTCATGATTTTGAATACTTAATGAGTCCACATCTGAATATGTGTCATTATTTTAGGCCTAAATAAATGACAGTTTCCACTAGAGCGCTTTTAAGCTGGCAAGGGCCGGCATAATAGCGAGAGAATGCTGCTAATTTCTTGAAATTACGATGAATTACAGAACCTACTCAACTCTGGCATACATTGAAAAATCATGAATAAAATCATATAGTTACAACATGCCTGAGCTACCCGAGGCGTAGTTGCGAACTCAACGAATATCTTTAAAATCAACAGACTAGCGATAAACACTGGCCTTTCGCGCTCTCTATCTCTTCATCTTACTTCATTTGAATTCACGATAATTCATGAATATGCCAACTCGGCTGGCATGGGCTGGCATAGATTTTTAGATGTTGTAGCTTCTTAAAAACTCAATCCATTTATCTTCGATAACGTGAAGGACATTTTGAAAATCTGAGATTTTATCACTTTGCGCTGGGTCTTCGATTGGCCAGCTTAGAATTTTGGTATTTTTGGAGGTAAGCGATGGACATAATTCTCCATCACAAACTCTTACTATAAAATCAAGATTGATAAAGAAACTTGGGGGAAACTTATCCCAATGTTTTGGGTAAAGTTCATCTGCTTCGTAGCCTGCATCTTTAAGAACTGCTAGAGCTGATGGATTTATTTCTTTAGCAGGGTAACTTCCAGCACTGCGAATTTCCCAACTCTGTGGAGATAATTTCCTGGCCACTGCTTCAGCAATTTGACTGCGAGCCGAGTTTTGGACACATATAAAAAGGACTTTCATCAAAAACCACCATTTTTTTTGCTTTCAATTAACTTTTTAATAGTTGGGATACAGCATTTTCCACTTGGATTTAATTTTTCACAATTACAACCTAGTGAACGAATCTGATTATTAATTTCTTTGATAAAGTCATTTTCTTGTTTTTGATTAATAGCATTTTGAAGATCATCTTCAGAAAAGCAAAAACAATAACAAAGCATTCCTTCAATGACTTCAGCATTACTTTTTTTGGAATTATTATTGCAACATCCCACTAAATATCCTCTATTAAAATTACAGGTTCCATATCAGATGGCATTTGAGATAACTCGTCATCTGTAAGCCTTGAATAAATCTCAATGAGAGTTCCATCAGGGTCTTTAAGCCAAAGTTCATGAAGAGGGGTTCCTCGCCAAGTAGTTCGAGGTGGCTTTTCAACACTAAATCCATTCTCTACAGCAGAATGATAAAACTCAATAACCTTTTCCTTTGAAGAAACTCCCATTCCCAAGTGATAAAGCGTATCGTGATGAAGCTCTTTCCCATCCGACACAAGAAGCACAAAATTAAATTTTGTGTCAGGTCTTACAAAAGTAACATATCGATGAGTCCACTCTTTCGGCACAACGCCAAACAGCCAAGAGTAAAAGCAAGCAGACTTAACAATATCTTGCACTCGAATACTGCCGTGAAATTCATCTGCAATTGGTCTTGATTTGAGTGAGAGTACACTCTTTAGTATCTGAATCCTTTTATCCAGTTTACTTTCAATTTCACCCAAATTGTCATTGGGCCCAAGCACTGAGAACAAAAGATCCCAATTGTAAAACTTACGACCGTTTGAATTAAGAATCTTCGTTGAATCTTTATCGAAGGAAATAGTGACAATATTGGTAACTCGATCAATCGATGTGAACTCAATAATAAGATTATGTTTGAGAAACGATCTTTTTACGAAATCTTGATATTTTAATGAAATATTACCAACTGCGTGAATCACAATAAAACCTTTTCGATGTTGCCTAAAATTTTTGTCTCTTCCGATAATGAGTTATAAACGGTGCCAAATTTTTTAATATTTTTATGTAAAAGATCAATTCGATGCTGATCTTCACCTGTTTTTAAAAATACAACATAGCTAATCTCTGTGAACTTTGGAGGTGAGTTTTGTCGCTTGGCTTCAACTTTAATTGAAACGCTCTCATACTCAAATTTAAGTATTTCGGAAAATCTTTCAATATTTTTTAAAATACAACTTGATAACGCCGTAAGAAGCAATTCCGCAGGGCCAGGAAGGCTTTCATCTCTCTCTTTCGACACATCCACATGAATGGTCTGACTCCCAAGAGAAAAGGAGGAAAGACCTTTAGTGATAAATGTTGATTCCACTTTATAAGACATCAACAACACCCCGTTTTATCTTTGCATTTTAATTCAGCCTTATTCATCGCTTCGAATGCTTTGTTTCTAGCTTCTTTACGTTCACTATAGCGGTCAACGAGAAAAGTAGCATGATCCCTTGTTAGGTAAGTAAAGCGCATCAGCTCTTCCATAACGTCGACAATACGATCGCGATAGCTTGACTCTTTCATCGTACCGTCTTCATTAAATTCTTGGAAGGCCTTAGCTACTGAAGATTGATTTGGAATGGTAATCATTCTCATCCAACGCCCAAGAATTCGCATATTATTAACTGCGTTGAAGCTTTGTGAACCGCCACTCACCTGCAAAAGCGCCAGAGTCCTTCCCTGTGTGGGACGTACAGCACCAATTGAAAGAGGTATCCAATCAATTTGGGTTTTCATTAGCCCTGACATATTTCCATGAAGTTCTGGCGATGACCAAACTTGAGCTTCTGACCATTGACTTAGTTCTCTCAATTCTTGAACTTTAGGATGATTGACTGAACGATCATAATCATGTGTTGGTAGACCATCTGGATTATAAAACTTGACCTCTGCCCCCATACTTTCAAGAATTCTACCTGCTTCTTCGGCCAGCAAGCGTGAAAAAGACCTCTCACGCAAAGAACCGTACAAGATAAGAATTCTTGGTTTATGATCTGAACACTCTAAGCCTGAAGGTCTAAGATCGAATGTCTCATTCTTTATGTATTCCATTAGAATCTCCATTTATTAGAAATTTTAACTAAGCTGAGCATCACTGGAACTTCAATCAAAACCCCAACCACCGTGGCTAGTGCGGCTCCTGAATTTAAACCAAAAAGAGCAATAGCAACTGCTACTGCAAGTTCAAAAAAGTTACTTGCCCCAATCATCGCCCCTGGACTTAAAACACAATGCGGGAGGGACATTTTTTTACCCATCGCCCACGTCACAAAGAAGATCACGTAAGTCTGTATGGTTAAGGGAATCGCAATAAGGAAAATATGAAGAGGATTGGCGAGAATCTTCTCGCCTTGAAAGGCAAATAAAAGGATGAGGGTTGTTAGAAGAGCGATAATAGAGACTGGTTTAAGTTTTGCCATAAAGACTTCTTTAAACCACTTCTCACCCATAGACTTTATAAGGATTTTATTTGCGAGAAAGCCTGCGACGAGTGGAACAACAACAAAAATAACAACCGAAGAGATCAATGTATCAAAAGGGATTTCTACATTACTGACGCCGAGAAGAAATTTCACGATCGGAATGAAGGCAATAAGTAAGACCAAATCATTTATGGCTACTTGAACAAGTGTATATTCAGGATCACCTTTCGTCAGATATGACCACACAAAAACCATAGCAGTACAAGGTGCAGCTCCAAGAAGAATGGCCCCTGCGATATATTCTTTCGCAAGTTCAGGAGACAAATATGCTGAATAAAGTTTATCAAAAAATATCCATGCAAAAAATGCCATGGTAAATGGCTTAATTAGCCAATTGATCACTAGAGTTAAAATTAAACCTTTAGGATTTTTTCCTACTTCTTTAATAGAGCTAAAATCGATTTGCACCATCATAGGAAAAATCATAAGCCATACTAATATAGCAACCGGAATATTGACGGTAGCAATATTCATATCGCTCAAAACGCTTATTGAATCTCCAAGAAATTTTCCAAGAACGATTCCAACGACAATACACAAAGCTACCCACAGGCTTAGATACCTTTCAAATAAACCCATTTTTTCTGATTCACTACTCATGTTTTCCGTCGGTATATTTTTCAATTTCTAGCACCATGTTTTTAATTTCATCACGTACTCTTCGATATACAGATAAGACCTCGTTTTCATCTGTCATTTCTTTGGTCAAACGAGGTGGATCATCAAAACCTGTATGAATAATTTTACCACCCGGGAAATAAGGACAATTTTCATGAGCATCTGAACAAACCGTGAAAACAAAATCCATCGTAACACCCGGCAGTTCATCTGTGGTATTTGACTCATGCCCACTGATATCAACGCCCGCTTCTTTCATCACTTGAACTGCTCTTGGATTGAGACCATGCTTTTTAGTGCCGGCAGAATAGAAATTAAACTTGTCACCCTTTAGAGATTTCCCCCATCCTTCGGCCATTTGCGAACGACAGGAGTTTCCTGTGCATAAGAACAAAACATTCTTCTTCATTATTTATCCTTTTTGAGAAATGAAACATTCAAGAATCGGACAATCACTTAAAGGCTGCTCATTATCGACACAACAATGTGCTAGACCTTCAAGAGATTTTTTCATTTTTTTTAAATCACTTATCTTTTTTTCAACTTCCGCTATTTTCTCTTTTGTTTTAGAAAGAACATCACCACATTTTGACTGATTTTTAATTTTAAGATCTAGCAACTCTTTTGTTTCCGCCAAGGTGAAACCAAGTTCTTGCGACCTTTTAATGAATCGAATGCGGGCGACATAGCCTTGCGGATAATATCTAAAGCTACCTAATTTCTTTGGCTGTTTTAAAATTCCCTTTCTTTCATAAAAACGAATCGTCTCAACGTTTACATCTGACGCCGAGGCCAGAGTACCTATAGTCATTTCTTCTTTCATAGGAGTAATATACACCTTGTACCATAGTACGGACTCAAGCTTTATTTCACCTTTAATGAAAAATTGTTAAAATAATTCGGGCATAGATCAACTATGACATTGAAATAAAAGGATTGACACATGCCCCCAGAGCTACCCGAAGTCCAAACCATCCGCCGCCAACTTAGCGATTACCTCCCTTTAAAAATCGAAAAGGAAACCTATTCCTCCGTCGTGAGCTCATGCCTCAAAGATAAAGACCGCATGTTCTCCCCTAAAGGCAGAACCATTGTTGAGATTAGAAGAAAGGGAAAACTCTTGGCCTTTGACCTCGATGATAAGAGCGTAATTTACTCACACCTTGGAATGTCTGGAACCTGGCGCGTGAGCAAAGAAGCCCTCGCCCTCAAGCACACCCACGTCGAATTTAAAACTAAGGATGCCCAAGGAGAGACCATCTTCCTCTCTTATATTGACCCCAGGCGCTTTGGAAATATGTACTTTCTAAAAGACGAGCGCAGAGATGAAAAGTGGAATGAGCTCGGTGTGGATATTGGCTCCGAGGAATTTACCGCCGACTATATACTTACAACTCTAAAGCGCTACCCTCAGCGCGAGCTTAAACCCTTTCTGCTTGATCAAAATTTCTTTGCTGGTGTCGGCAACTACATCGCCTGTGAGATCTGCGCTCGCGCAGGCATTCGCCCCACTCGCAGGGCCGGCAAGGTGACGAAACTTGAGTGCACAAAGCTTCTTGAGGCGACGAGATCAATTCTAGAAGACACCATTAGCACCGGTGGCACAACTTTCAGTGGCGGCTATCAGGACGCCAATGGAGACAAGGGTGAGGGCGTCCTCAATCTGGTAGTCTTCTGGCAGGAGACCTGTCAGATGTGCGGTGGGCCAGTCAAAAAGATCGAACTTAAAGGCCGGGGCACTTTTTATTGTCCTAAGTGCCAGTCTTAGCGTGTTTTCGCTGCCGCGTTTCTAGAAGACTTCGCCATTTTTTGCTAGTTTTTCCCATCACACATTTTCAAAGGGATGAACTATGCAAAGCAGAGATTATATCAATGACGCTATCGTTACTGAGTCGCGCGATTTTGAAGGTATGAACGGCCGTCTAAATGACGATGGAGTCAAGCGCCTCCTTCATGCGGGAATTGGTCTCTCTACTGAAGCTGGTGAATTTCTCGACGCTCTTAAAAAGCACATTTTCTACGGCAAGGACCTTGACCGCGTAAATCTGAAAGAAGAAATCGGCGATATGTTTTGGTACCTCGCCATCGCTTGTGATGAGCTTGGCGTTGACTTTGAACCGCTCATGGAGACAAATATCAAAAAGCTCAAAGCGCGCTACGGAGATAAATTCACAGAAGCAGCGGCGCAGAAGCGCGACCTCGCTCGCGAGCGCGAAATTCTAGAGCAGTAGGAACGACCATGAACGAAGCCAATAACGCTCTTAAAGAAATGATTGTAAAGAACCTAGCAAGTAACGGCTTTCCAGGTAAGCGCGTCTCTCTGCCCCTTGAAAAGCTCTATGAGGTGGCCGACAGCAAAGGGGCAAATCTCAACGACATTCTCGAAGACCTCGCTACAAAGGGCACACTTCATCAAAAGAGTGGCGACAAGATTATCTTTAGCGTCGGCATGCCAGAAAATATGTCTAAAGAAGACATGATGGCCCAAGCGCAAGAGATGATGAGCAACATGGACCCGGAAGAACTTCGTCGCATGCAGGAGATGTTTGCCAACATGAGCCCCGAGCAAAAGGAGCAAATGATGGAGCAAGCAAAGAAGATGGGACTCTTTTAAATTTAATAAGTGTAGACCACGCCAGTGTAGACAATATCATTGGCGCGGTAGGCACTCCAATAGGAGTTGCGATCGGGTGCTTTAAGAAGTTCAAAGCCCAGCGAAAAATGTAGGTTTGGCCAGAAGAAGTAACTAGTCTCACTCTTTAAAATATTATCTTCGCGAACAAAGTCATATCTCCAGTCCACGAGAATATCCCACTTATCTGTCACAAAGTATTTTCCATAGAGCCCAAGTGCACTTTTCCACTTCACGGTATCACTAAAGAAGTCGTCATTGCCGCGCTCATTATCGCTAATGAGGTGGATGTAGTGAGAGCCCAGGATTAGGCGGCGATTATTATAAGTGAGTGAGTAATGGGCATAGCTCTCGCGATCATAACTTGGGAGGATTCTAAAGAACTCACTATCAAAAGTGCGATTCTGCTCGCGAAGTTGAACTGGATCTAGCACATCAAAGTCTTTCCCAAGTCTTGCGTTTGGATCATTAACATCAATGCCCGCAATGAAATTAAAGTGCTGACTGAGGTTTTGATGAAATTGAAGGCCATAGAGAAGATGGTGATTTACTACGGGGTTCGCCTCAACTTGTACCTTTCCGGTAGCGGTATCGTAGTAGGCCTGAGCGTTTACGCGAATTTTATTTTCTGGTTTATAGATGGCGTAGGCGCGCAGAAAACCCTCTTGCGTCCACTTGAGATCAAATGAAGCACCTAGCGACTTATTTAAGAGCACGCGATGAATTTTGGGTTCGTTAATTTGATAGGCAATCTCGGCGGGAACGCCGTTATAAATAGTCTGGGTTGGAGGGAGTCTCACCCACTCGCTATTGCTGGTGATCCTTCCATTCTCTTCGCCAATACTTGGGTTGAGCGAGGGAATAAAGAGATAAGAAAAGAAAATGTTGGCACGAAAAACTCTCGTATCAGCATTAAAGTGAATTCCCGTGAGACCCTCTTGCTTTTCACCAAGTAGAGCAAAGCCCTGCTGACCATTGAGGTAGCCAAGCTGCCAATAGCGCTCGTGCTCATTCCAGTCGAGCAGTCGGCGGCCAAAGCTAAAGAGGGCCTTTACTTCGCGCTCAACCTGAACTTCGTTGCCATTTTCGTCGATTTCAACTGCACTCGTAGAGTAACTGTCGTCGCGCTGGATGTAGAATTCCGGTGCTGAGTAGATGAAGTCGGTTTCGGTGCCACCCTTTAAATAGAGGCGGGTATCGATATCAATGAAGCCATCCCAGTAAAAGCGCGGATCGGGCCTCTGGGTGCGAAAGGAGACGCCCATCCACTGATCGGCCGCAGTCTTATTTAAAGGGGTATTGAGGCGAAAAAAGCGTTCATATGAGAAGTCCACCTCATAGTTATTTTCTTCACGGGCCAGGGAATCTTGGGGCTTTAGAGCACAACAAAATCCGGCTACAAACAACGTAATTACGGCCACTTGCCTCATACAAATCTTAAGCATAGGAGTATTTTATCCTGCTAACTGCCTAAAGTCTCGTTGGGATTGTATGAAAAGTCGCCACTCTCTTACCTTTTTACCCGAAAGACCTGCTCCCTCTCCCTATGGGCTAGAGTGTAATGATGAAGCTTACTTGCTTGTGCTACTTTAACAAAATTACTATGAAATCGGTTCGTTACCTGAGTCAGTGGACTCACTTCATTGTTATTTTGTCGCTAGCACTGGGTGTGACCAGTTGTGGTTTCTATTCTGACGAACCAGTTGAAGACCAGAGCATTTATAGGCCAGATAACCTCGAGGCCAAGTGCAAACTCAACACCGATCAATTCGGCCAAATCCTCGATCAAGATATTTCAAGTCAAATTAGCTGCCTCGAAGAAAACTTTCGCCAATTTCTACTCTTTGTTCGCACCGATGTTCCAGACTCAGTAGGTTCTACCGAGTTAGAGCGCTTTATTGAAAAATTCTTTCGTGCAAACTCAGAGACCATGATTAAGAGTTTAGGTCTACTCTTTGAACTCAACACTATTTTACTTCGAGATGAGGTCGGCCAAATTAGCCGCGACAGTATTGATCCACTCTTTAAGCTTCTCATCATCGCCAACCGTGAAGCTGTCACCATCACCAAGGTTATCCGTGAAATTACTAAAGAGGGCAACGAGGCAAGATTTTGGGAATTGAGAGAAGAATTAAAGGCCTCAATTGAGCGCTTCTCAAGCTCTACCTCCTCTATTCTTACCAGTACCGGCAAAGTTCCTCGCGCGCTCGATATTAGAAAGTTTATTCTCGATCTCAACGACCGCTTGGAAGACTTTGATGTCGACCCAGAGACTGTCGACTGCATGCTCTTTTTAAAGCGCCTCTTTGTTGGTGGCGACAAGGGCATTATCACCAGTACCGAAGTTGAAACGCTGATTAAGAAATTTCCTAAGATGATCATGGTCGCTATCGACCTCTTTTTTACGAAAGAGAGGAATTTTGATTCTAAGAACAATCGACTGCGCTTTTACAGTGAGAAAGTTGCGGAAGTCGAAAAGCTTCTCGCTCCCGTACCAAAGAATGAAGTTCTCTTTAGCACCAGTGACATCTTTAAAATTATCGACACATTTGCCGGCGATGACTTTGATTTTGATACCTACCGCGGTCTCATTTATGGCTTTAAAGAACACCTCGTTGGCGGCGGCAGAGAAGATTATAATTTTGGTCACCTCTTAAACGTATTTGCCTTCCTAAAAATTGGCCTTGAAGGCGTTATGGTCATCAATACCTATAACGAAGCCTCGGATACAGCTAAGAATAGTAAAGATATTCAAAAGCTTCAAAGCTTGCGCGAAGTCTTTGCCCGCGAAGTAGAAGGTCTTGCGCTCAAGACAAGAGAGCTCATCGCGGTCACTCCAACTCTCAACGAATCAATGGGAATGCAAGCGCTCGCTCAGACGGTGAATACTGACCTCTACGAACAAAAGCTGGGCGCTGATTTTATTGAAGCCGCTTTTGCTGCAAAGACACTTATTCTTGGTGGTGAGCGCGAGAAAGTAACGCTTACTGAATTGATAGAATTTACTGAGAAGCTCCCCGAGCTTGGGCTTATAGCCTACGACTTCCTTTTACTACGTCCTGAGGGTGACCGCGAACTCTTTAACTTCACTCTTCCACGCTTTCTTGCGCTTAAGAAGATGCTAAAAGTTCTTCCCGGAAATATGGTAGTCCTCACAAATCAAGATATCATTGCACTTCTAAAAGAAGTCATGAGTGAGGATGTCGATGCCTCAAAATTCTTACCAGCACTTGAAAATCTTAAGGGTAAAATCTTTGGTGGCGCTAAAGAGCACTACACTAGTTCAGACTTAAATGGAGTCATAGAAAAAGTTCAAAGGCTCGTTGAAAACCTCGCCTTTAATACAACTACCTATGTGGCCCACGAGAGACTCTTAAGCCTCAATATCAAATTAAATAAAGTTCCAGATGTTTGGCACGAAGATTATAAGTACTTTTCAAAAACTCGCCTCACAGAACTTCGCGCGGAGTTTAACAATCTCATCAAACGCTATAAATTCTTACGCGAACCTGAGAGTGGCTACCAATTCTACTCTCACACCTACCTGAGATCTTCGCGCGGCTTTACAGAGCTTGCTATTGTTAAGTGGGCGGCCGATTTAATTGCTCTTGGTTACGGCAAGCTTATGCCAGGAAAGAGCGATGAATACCGTGTAGATATGGCCGCCACAAACACTATTCTCTACGACTACAAACCAATTCTTGAAGAACTTGGACTCTGGAGTAAGTCTCCTGAGACCTTTGCTCGCAATATGCTCCTACTCTCAGACCTCTTCACTCTCAACTCTGATGGTGACTACCACATTAGCGTTCCTGAGATCACTGAATATGGCCCACTTGTTATTACAGCGATGAAGCTTGGTGAAGAGCTTGTCACTGAATTAGAAGCTCGCTGTGGAACTGAGCCAGGCGACGAGAGCCCACTCATCAACGTTCCTTGCTCGCGCGATAATTTCTTTGATGTACTTTTAAATAAGCTCAATCAAAAGACTTATATGCCCCATCTCGCGGCTTATATTAACGAAATTGACGAGGCCACTCGAGTTGAGTTCCTCGCTAAGGTTGAGGGCTTTGCCCGCGATATTAAAGACGACAACGTGCCTATTAATAAGCGCGAGTACATGCTTATCTTCGGGGCCATGCTCAATATTGAGTCAACTTTTCTTCGCTACGACATTAATCGCGATAATAAAGTTGACGCAAACGAGCTTAAAGAGGCCTTCAAAACCTATAGACAGGCCATCATCGACATTGCCAAACTCGATGAGAGCAAGGTTAAATATACTGAAAGTATCTTCCTCTACCTGATTAAGTACATGGAGATCCCTAGTACAACCGATTTACTATGGTTCCATTATGTCAGCGATAAGAGTAAGATCGTCGCAGAGAGGCTCAATATTGGGGCCATTCTCAACTTCTTGGTTTCCCAGGCAAATTCGGAAGCCCATAAGAAGAATTAATTAACAATCTTCCTCTTAAAATTTAAGAAAAGGAATTTCTCATGGCCGAGACTCCACTCGTCAGAATTGACCAAAGCGTCGCTATCTTAGTCGACGGCAATAATATGGAGCGATCAATCACAGATATTACCGGCAACCCCGGCACTATGCTCAACTTTGATATCTTGATCCCCAGACTTCTTGCAAACCGCTCACTTAACCGCCTGATCTACTTCAGAGAAGGAAAGAATATTAGCTCCAAGCTCTCTGAGCGCCTGCACTCAAATTACCACGGCTCAGTTCGCCCTTGTCACAAGAGTGCAGACATTCCCCTTGCTATTAAGGCCACACAGCTCTCAAGCAAGGTAGACACTATTATCATTCTCTCCGGAGATTCTGATTACATCGAACTCGTTCGCCACTTACAATCTGAAGGAATTCGCGTAGAAATTGCTTCGGTAGAGAGAACCACTCATCACCTTTTAAAAGAAGAGGCTGACTACTGGCACGCAATTACAAAAGATGATTGGTTTACACTCTCAGGTGGGGCCCGCAAAAAGCAGCGCCCCCGCCGCGCTCCAAGTAAACCAAAAGAAGAAAGCTAGAAATCGATGAGGATCGCTCCCTGGGTTTGATCCTGCTCACGCATCAGGCGCTCGTTAAATGCATCGAGCGTCTGCATGTACTTCTTCATGCCCTCTTCACCGATTTGCGCTTTAAGCTTTTCCTGATAACCCTCTAACACAGTATTTTCAAATTCTTCCATCTGCTCAGTTGGGTTGTATTGATAATTATCACCGTACTTCTCTTGCAATTTGGCGTGGTAGTCTTGAAAGGCTTGATACTTGTCTTGATCATAGGCTTCGCGCAGTTTTTCATATTCTGCTAGTGCATCGGCGCTTAGTTTGAGTTCTTCTGTGAAGAGTTTATCCATTGCGAGGGCCCACTCTTTTTCAACGCGCTCAAAATTATCTTCAAGACTCTTAAGTTCTTGCGGACTTAGTGAGCGCTCAGGTCCCTTTTCCCCTCTGGCCCCTTCAATTTTTCCCTCACCTTCAGCGTTTGCGCCAGCAACCTCATCGCCCGGAGTGAGTACCACGCGCTCTTCAACGAGAACATTTTCTTCACCACTGTCGCGTCCGGCCTTCCAAACGAGGTAACTAGAAGCTGCAATAATTGCGAGAAAGATAACGGCGACAATTTTCTTCAAGGGTCCATCCTTAGGGTTGAGATAAAAAAAGACCCACTTTAAAAGTGGGTCTCCTATAGTCTAACTCAGAATGGTGTTTGTTGACTATTAGTACGAATAAACTTCGGCGCAGAAGAAGCGATTGCCATAGGGCTCAGAGTAATTGAGATCATCTCTAAGGTCCGAACAGTAGTCGTACGCGTCCTGACAGGTCATGCCATAGAAGCGGTCAAAAACCTGATTAGTGTAATCATCTACTAGGTCATAGTCACAGTATTCAATTGGCGAGTAACGGTAGCGGTAACCGCGGTGGCCAATATATGGGTAGTCGTCTTCCCAGAACACGCCATCAAAGCGACTATCATTCCAGCGCACCCAGCGATTATGGTAGACGTATGTGCGAGGAACAACTCTTACGTAGTCTCTAGTGTGTCTATAGCGTGGAGTGTGATTTCTCACAACAACGCGTGGACGACGTGGAGCAGGTCTCACATCTGGACGGCGTGGCAGTGGTCTTACGTCTGGAGTGCGAGGGCGATCGTTGCGAGGATTTCCACCCCAGCGGTCGCCACGATCGTTTCTCGGGTTGCCCCAATTATCTCCACCGCGATCGTTTCTCGGTTGCCCGCGACCAGGATTCACCGTCCCGCGATCATTGCGACCACGTCCAGGGTTCACTGTTCCACGATCATTGCGGTCTCCACGGGGGTTGCGATCAACGCGCCCACCACCTTGATTGCCGCCGCCATTACAATTGCCACGCACACAGCGCGCTTTTGAATCAAAACTTTGTGCATTTACATTTGAGAGAGTCATTAGTGAGAGCGCTATAGCGCCCACGATAGCTAATTTCATTTTACCTCCACCCATGAAGTGATTTAGTTGTGCCACTTATGCCAAGTCCTGAGATTTGGCGCAAGTAGCAGTAAAAAAAAACTTCGGTGAAGGCCGCTTCTTACATTTTAGCGGTGAGAGTGCATCGGGACTTCAATGGTTTGCAAGGCCAAATTTACATTGAGGGCAATTTGGCCCTTTATTTATGGGGTATAACCTTCAAAGATAATATTGGAAGCGCCATTAATGAGGAAGCGCTCCCCTTCGCTCTTTGACCTCGCCGTCCAGGCGAGGATAGGAAGATCCACAAGGGAGAGAACGGCGCGGCTCAGACAATCTCCCTGGTAACTCACAAAGTGAGGCTTCACCAAAGGCCCCATCACTAAGTTCTCAACAAGAAGACGCTGCCAGCGTGGAAGTTCTACATTCTTTAAGTCACCGGCCACGAGACCTCTTAGAAACTTAGGAGCATTTCGCTGCCACCACCAAATTGAAACTGGGTGAAAAGATTGAATCGCCACCTGTTCTTCCCGGCCCAACACGAGCTTTCTCACCGCGCGCTCGAGATTGCCGTTGAACTTGGGCACCTTTAGTTCAAGCAGGAGCGGATGATCTCTTCCCGCGAGTTCCAAGAGTTCAGTTAGTCTTAAAATCTTAGAATTAGTGGCGAGTAATTTATAAGTTAGAAGCTCTTTTAGAGGACTTTCTTCTACGATGAGATCACTCTCACAAAGCCTTAGCAGAGATTGATCGTGAAAGACCACCACTTCGCCGTCACTGGTGAGGCGCAGGTCGCACTCTATTGGTCGTTTGGCCGCAATGGCTTCACTAAAAGCGAGCTCAGAATTTTCAATTATCCCCCTCGCCTCATCGTGAAGCCCACGATGAGCGATGGGAGTTTCAAGAAATTTGAGAAGCCTTCGATCCATTAGAGTGTTTTTAGAAAGTGAATCAAATCGGCGCGCTCACTCTCACTCCACTTATAAGAACCATCGTCATTGAGAAACATCTCTTCGTGACCGGTATTGCGAAGGCCTGGCTTGCTTGTATCAAAGCGAGCATCCTCTTCTTTCTTCCAAGACTCAGGAATTTTCTCTCCAACTGGATAGCCCACGCACTCACTATCAAAGTCAGTCTCTGGATCGACGGCCGGTCCTTGGTAGAAAGTCTTTGGGCGCTCGCTAGCTTTGGTCAAGAGAGCGCAGAGATTAGGCACACTATTATTGTGAAAGTATGGATAGCGTGCCCAGATTCCTTCAAGTGGTGGTGGCACATATCCTTCTTGAGGTTCAACTACGGTCTTCATCCACTTTGAGATGGCCAGTTCATTGAGCCTTGAAGCAAAGGCCCTCATCCCCTCGGCGCGCTGAGGGTCGGTGCCCACATTGCGAACCGGAGTTTTCTTAAAGTAGAGAACTTTTGTCGTTGCAAAGAGATCGGCCCCGCTGAGCTCATGCGCCCCCACTTGGTCCCATGCCTTTTGATACTCTCCATGACATCGCTTACAAGTATCATTAAAGAGGACCTGACCACGCTTAGCGCGCTCTAGATCGAGCGTGCTCACTTCAAAGAAATCAGTCCAGCGCGGAGCTTGGGTGGCAAAAACGGCGGCAGTGAGGTCACTAATTGCCTGAGGATTGTCGCGCATCCAAGCTTCCAACTCCTTTAGATCCGTACCGCGACCTAACTCGTTCCAGAGAAAATTTGTAAAAACAGGATTTCCAGAAACAATTGAGCCATCCGAGAGCCAGCGAGTTTTGTGTTTGAGATTCCACCAGACTGCCGGCTTACTGTCAGCGACGTAGTGATCAAGCTTATTAGGTCGTGGAAAGCGCTCATAAAATTCAGACTTCGTTGCGTATTCATCGCCTCCTCTGCGGGCCAGCGAGAGCGCCACCTGTGGAAGTGAGGTATCAAGACCTAGCACCTGAGGGCGAACCGCTCCGATGGCGTCAAGATTGTACTTGGTTCTTCTAAACATCAAGCGCTCATCTTCTGTAGCGTTTGTTCCCCATTTAAAAAGTGGTGAGGGCACATGGGGAATGTACTCCTTGGCCATGACAAAGAACTCATTGGCGCGCACGCGCTTATTAGTGAGACCCATCACTGTCTTTCCAAACAATGAAGCTGAGTGACAAGTGGCGCAGCTAAAAGTGAGACCAAGCCCCTCTTTTGTTTTAATGATTGAGGCGCCCATCGGGTAATCTGGCTTCACGCCATCCGGATAAGGTATGCGGTAAATTCCCGTCGCATCTTCGTCATTAAATGGACTGAGTCCAAGCCAGTCGTAGAGTCCTTGAATATCTTTAAAGGGAATGCGCTTTTGTGACAGACGATAGACAAGCTCTTGAATGGGATTTCGCTCATCACTTTCAAGAAAGTATTTAAGCGGATCGTAGGGAACAATCAGGCCAGTAATTGGCACTGGCCACTTGAGTGCGTGTCCATAGCCGCGCTCAACTGAGGCTTCAAATTCGGCTTGAGATTGTTGGTAAATATTTGTTCTGGGCTCTCCAGGGGTCAGTGTCGTTTCTTGCGACCAATCGGCATCCATTGGATCTAGCGATTTTCCACCCATGGCGAAGCTATTTTGAGTGAGGCTAAGTAGCCCTAAAGTGATGAGAAAGGCCCTAAAAAGCATGAAATCCCCCCAAAGAGTGACTTTAGGGGGTTATTCTATCCACGGGCGAAGAGAGAAGTCTAATTAAGACTACTGACGCCCCTCGGCAACAGCGGCTTGAATGCGATCAATGAGCTGTTGGTGAATCGGACTGTAGAGCGTCTCCTGATAGTGGGAGACTTCTTTTATCGCTCTAAGCTCAGCACCCTCTTCAACCGCCACAGGAGCTTCTATAGAGGCAATTGAGCGCGATGGGCCCTCTGCCACTGATTCTTCCTCGGCAACTGGATTTTCGGCGATCTCACCTTGATTAATATAGATGATCTCTCCTTCAATCACTTCGGGCACATACTTCTCAACCACGAGGTTGCGATTGCCATTGCCGTCGGCAACACTCTTTTCAACGAAAATGGCCCCACCTTGATTTGACTCATAGAGAGTTTGGAAGTCATTTGAAGAGAGCTTATCAAATGCCTGTGCAGTCAAGCGAAGGCCACTACTGGTTGAAGTCGAGGTCGAAGTCGTTCTTGTAGCGATCGCAGCTTGTGAAGGTGCAGTCCCACCTCCAGAGAGCGTGCCGGCCGAGAGATCACTCGTTCTTTGAAGATCATCAAAGCTGCGACGGCTAGCTGCCTGGTTGGCGTAGCTAGCTGCATTATTAACCACCGGAATGTTGGCCTTTACGGGAGCGACATTGGTCACTTCTGCACTGTAAGTAGGTTGGGCCGCTGGACGGAAATTAGCTTCATTCGTGCGCGAAAAAGAATTGCGATTCGAAGATTGGCTTGTTTGCGTCGGAGTCGCTCTCACTGCTGCGAGTGCGGCTTCAGTCTCACGCTTAGTTTTTTCTTTTTCAATCTTCTCTTCTAAATCTTTTCTAGAATTTTTAAGTTCAGCAATTTGCTTTTTAAGTTCCGATATAAGTTCGTTAGTTTCTTTATCCTCTTTATCGCCCTTAATGAGCTCTAATTCCTTTTTCATTTCTTCATACTGACTTAGCAATTCATCATAGCGAGCATCAGAGGCCTTAACTACACCCTGCGCTCTTCTAAGGTCACTGGCACTAAGGGATTGATCACTTCCCTCAGCCTCGGCATCCCCAAACTCTGGCAAGAGAGGAGTCTGAACGCCGATATTGTCATAGATACTAAAGCGGCCAGAGTCGCTCACATTGGTTTGAAAAACAGAGGACACGTCAAAGCCACTAGAAGTGACATTCTTTGGATCTACGGCGCCTACAAATCCACCTGAATCAGTACTTGAGAGATCTACCCCTAGCATAGAACCTGAAGAGAGTGACTCAATATCACTACTTAAGTTCGAGTCTGTAGTTCCTAAGACACTTGTTGTCGCCGTAGGAAAGTCCGTTGGTCTTGCCTGAGGACGAACTGTATAGACTGGGGAGACGGGAGGTCCAAAATATTCGTAATCATTTTTATCGGCGCGCTCTTCAACACCAGCAACACCTCCACCGCCACCTGCGGCTTCGTCGTAGCCATACATCGATGAGGTAGGGGCTACAGAAATATTTCCATCAATAACGGCCGCTACCGTTTGAGTCTTTTGACCTGAGCCAGCTGTCACAAGACTTAGCTGCTCGGCAAGGGCACCATTATCAACGGAAGCCATCATTGTATTAAATGCCGCAATCTCAGCGTCAGTCTTGAGTGAGTCTGGTGGCGGTGGCGGAGCACTTGGAGCTGACTCTGCCACGGCAGGACAGCCCTCGCCAATGAGTGGGCGCTGCTCTTGTCCCGATTGCGGAATCGAAGAGGTATCACAACGAGATTCACGGTAGTCAGAGAATGATGGCCTAGACATAGTAAAGAAGTTTCCAAAAAATCCGCGTAGAAGTCCGTGCTGGGCGTCTCTCCAATCGAGAAAGCTACCACAGACAATTTTTCCATAGGCAACTTCATCACCTCTTTCGAGATCAGCTGCGGCTAGTGTATTGATCTCTTCAGGAAGTAGTTTTTCCTCTTTGAGATCTTCATCACTTCTTTCAAGACAAATTTTCTGACGCTGCTTAGTGGCCACTTCACATGCCGCCTCTAGAGTGCGAGCGGACTCAATAGTTGAGTAGGCTTCTTGAGCAGAAGTAATGAGGGTATCACCTAGATTGTCATTGGGAACAAGGGTCACTCCATCAGAGTCAAATTTAAAAACTTTTGAGGGATTGGCACGCAGGTAATTGCTGTAGTTAAAGGTTCGCGCCATTTGAGCGTAGCGATCAAAGACGGCACGCTGAAAAGCGTCTTCAGGATCTGGGCTCACAAACCTTTCATCTCCCCTGGCGTTTGGATCGATTGGAAGCTTTAAAGGCTTAGGTGGAATATTGTAGGGCTGTTGTCCCGTGACTTCGGCGATTTTAATAATCGCTCTCATCTTCTCTTCGGGATCACCTCTTACTGATGCAAGTAAATCTTTCGGAGATTGACTGCTGGCCTTTCCAAACGAAGCATTCACAAAACCAGTTCCACCTTGAATCATGTCTCCGAGCATTTTTGCTGCCGCTCTATCAACTTCATTATCGCCAAACGGGTTCACTCGATCGACCTGGTAATCCATATCGAGGCCGTCAAGGCTTGAATTTGCTTCGTGCATACTTCCTATCGACTTATTTCTAAAGCGCTCCATAAATGAAGCACTCACACCAGAGGTGTGATAGTCGACAATTTCTTTAACTGTCACATCGTTATCGTTAAATCTGGACCGCGCCTCTCTGAAATCAATATTCTCACTTCTTGCTAACTCACCCGCCTTGCGCATAAGGATTGCTTTGCGAGGACTAACCATTTCGCGGTAGGAATCTGAGAGATAGACTCGAGTGCCATCATTATTATTGTCTGAGGCGATTCCTCTGGTCTGAGTTTCTGGACTCAAAACAAAGGGCTCGACATCTATTTGAACCTTGGCAAGTTTCACTAGATCATCGCGACAAGTATCACTACCTTCAAGCTTGGCCTCAGGACCAAGAACTGCATCACAAGTTTTGGGGATTTCGCGGGTTGGAAAGAGCGTCACAAACGCAAGCATTGAGTCTTCGGCCACTCGCTTGTACTTAATGAATGAGTCGAATTCTCTCTTGCGATATTTTAATTCCTTTAAGCGCTTAAAGTTAGCGGCCCTCTCTTCTCTTGATGAGGTAACCCCGAGGTTTTCAAAACAAGAACACGCATCTTCAAAGTCTTTTGGAATTGCCGGAATTTGTGAATATTTATCAAACTTAGAATGCACATCAAAGGTTTTAGGCATGTAGCAATAGCGCGCTACTGCCTCTGAATTGTCAAAGCGCTTAAAGATTCGACCCATCGAAGAGATCATTCCCTCTACGACCCCAGGAGTTTCCTCGCGAGGAATACACTGGGCGATTGAATCGAGGGGCAGGAGTGAAAGCGATAATGCCATCACTTTTAGATACTTAAATTTGCTTAGCATTCGTCTCATTTTGCCCGGTCCCCTATTGCCGAAGAATTTACTCTGTTACTTTATCGCCCCAACCGACCGCAAACTTTAGGAGCTTCACCTAAGTTGCTGATTAAAAAGAGAGTAATCGACACTCAGCGCCAGGCGAAGTGATCGGTGAAAAGACCAGGCTTTAAACGAATTTTCAATGAGATAGGCTCAAGTATGGGTGACTCGTAAAATTGGCAAAATACGAGAATCAATGGGAGCGGTAGGCGAGCTCCCGGGCCAGTGACAGATGCTCACCTAGAAAGCGGCGCTCACCAATTTTAAACAACTCGATCGTGTGCAAGTAGCACAGGTTTACCATCGCCACTCGCCCCTGATAAACGCGGTAGAGCTTAACGCCCATTCTATGCGTCTTTCGGCCGTTGCGATCGGCTGGATCTAAACCTTCTGTCTTGCATACATCACACACCACAGACTCCTTGCTAGGTGTCTATTATCGGCGATTCGTGAGCGCGGCCCAAGTCAAATAAGTAAGCAGCTAGAATCAATGGATTTTACAAAGTATTTAAGAATCAATTTGACGCGAAAATCGACTGCTCTAGTAGGCACCAAAGCCGTAGTCGGACTGCTCTTCTTCAAATCTTTGAGAGCGCGTAGCAAGGAATCTAGCAAAGGAGAGATGCGCCCTTAAAAAGCGAGTCTCACCTGTAGTAAAAAGCTCAATGGCATGAAGATGACACATCTGCGCGCTGGCCTCGCGACCCTGATAGACGCGGTAGAGCTTCACTGAGTTCAGCTTCTTTCTCTCGCCATTTCGAAAGGCCCAATCCTCATCTTCAGAGCGGCATACATCGCACACTTTAACCTCTTTAATTTTAAATTTCTGCTCTCAATAATGCTTGTCGTAATAAAGAAAAATTTCTTTAGTTCACTCGATCGCTCGCGTCTATGCAAGCGAGCGTGAAAGACGTTAGAGTATGGGCATCATTTTTCAACTATGCCCTTCCCTACTCATGGAGATCTCATGACTTTTAAGCCTCTAACCCCACTTAAAATTCAATCGAAACTCGCTGGCAATCCTAGTAGTGCACCTAAGTACTCAGTCACCGTTAAAAGTGCGACTGGAGCTGAAGTCACACTGGCCGATCCAAAGGCAACACGCGCTCTGGTGGCGCTGATGAACCAACACGCTGTCATCGGTGGAGCAGCCGCTCACTGGGGAGGACCGGCGGCGATGGCCGAGATGATGTCGGCAATTCACGGCCATATGTTTGCCGAAAGTACATGGCACTCCAAGTTTAATTTTGTTAACGATGCTGGCCACACTGAAAACGGTCTCTACGCACTTCAAGCCAATTATGCAATGGCGGGACTCACTTTTGATGATCTCAAAAAATTTCGCTCAGTTGAAAGTAAGCTCACTGGACATGGCGAAGCTCACCTCAACCCTGAAGGCGTACTCATTTCAAACGGACCACTAGGCTCTGGACTTCCTCAAGCGCAGGGGCTCGCTCTTGCCGACGGCCTCAGTGCTAATCCAAGAACAACAATATGTACCATCTCTGATGGCGCCTCTATGGAAGGCGAGGCCAAAGAGGCGATGAGCGCGATCCCTGGTCTTGCCGCGCGCGGTGTGCTCGCCCCTTTTCTCATGGTGATTTCAGACAACGACACCAAGCTCTCGGGCCGAATTAGTAAGGACTCATTTTCAATGTCACCTACATTTGAAAGTCTTGCCACTCTTGGTTGGGATCTTCGCGTAGTGAAAGACGGTCACAATCTAGAAAGCCTCTACAATGAAATTGGCAAGGCCCTCACAGACGTTTCGGCCAATAAGAATCGCCCAATTGCTCTCGTTGTAAAAACAATTAAGGGCAAGGGTGTAAAGAGCACTGAAGAGAGTGCCTCAGGCGGGCACGGCTATCCCCTCAAGCCCTATGATGCCAACCTCATCGCATTTTTAAGTGAGATCTATAGCGGATCTGAGCTTCCGGCAGAATTTAAATCATGGGCCGAAAGTATCCTCGCCTCAAAGCCAGAGAGTTCGCAAAAGAGCACTGAAGCAATTCCCACTGGAAAAGTTCAGCCAGGCTTTTCAAATGCGGCCATTAAAGCTGTAAGCGAAGGCCTGCCAGTATTTTCAGTGAGCAGTGACCTACAAGGTTCAACTGGAATCGCTGGCTTTCACAAGGAATTTCCAAATCACTATATCGATATCGGCGTTGCAGAGGCCAATATGGTCAGCACAGCGGTTGGTCTATCAAAAGCGGGCTTTATTCCTATTGTCGATACCTTCGCTCAATTTGGAATTACCAAGGGTAACTTGCCGCTCATCATGGCCGGTCTCTCTGAAGCTCCTGTCATTGCCCTCTTCTCACATATCGGCTTTCAAGATGCCGCCGATGGAGCAAGTCACCAGGCTCTGACCTACTTAGCTGCGACGAACTCTATTCCACACACTCGTGTCGTGATGTGCGCGACCGAGCAAGAGGCGGAGGAATTTCTCTACGCTGCCATTAAAGATTTTGCGGCCAAGAGAGAAAGGGGTGAAACTCCAGACTCAACTCTCTTCTTTTTTGGAAGAGAAAATTTTCCCAAATACTTCGAGAATAAAAAAGTGGCCACATGGGAGAGAGCTCAAGTGCTACAAGAAGGCGCTGACGTCACTCTCGTCTCTGCTGGGCCGACTCTCTTTAAGGCAATGGAAGCGGCACAAGAACTTGCGAGCGTTGGTATCAAAGCAACTGTGATCAATCATCCCTTTGTAAATAAAGTGGATACCAGTGCTCTTGCTAACGCTGTTGAAAAGACCAAAGGAAAGGTGGTCACTATTGAAGATCACCAAGTCATTGGTGGATTGGGTTCAATCATCGCTCACACTCTAGCTGGTGCAGGAATCGCGATGAAGATGAAGAGTCTAGGAGTTCACGGAGAATTTGGTCGCAGTGCTTATGAAGCCGACCACCTCTATGCTCTTCACAAGATGAGCACAGAGGCTATTGTTAAGGCCGCAAAAGAATTACAAGGTTAAATAACTCGCCTTGCAGTTAGTTACTCGCTAACTGACTGCAAGGTGTGTCTAATGACTCGCTCCCCACCACCGCTACACTTTACTGACTTAGTTCTAAGTGAAGCAAAACCAGTTTTTGGAACTCCCCCACTCTGACCGTCTTTAGTGATATAGACTTGCTCAATAGAGCTTGGTGAATCGTCACTTAAATAGATGGCAAGCTCTAAGATTGAATCGCGACTCTGGTTTAGTACGCGGTACTTATACTTAGCACCATCATAGGCGATCACGTTCTCAAGCTTTGCACCGTTAAAGAAATTGCGACAGAGTGGATAGGCCATGCCTTTTGAATCTACAACGATATCGCTAAAGCGAGTTCCTCGGTAGGCACTCTCTATTCTAAAATCACCAGTTGAATTTCCGGCGATTGAAGCTTCAATTGTAACAGGAGTTCTAAGTCCACCGTCACGGCAATCCTTTTCTCTCACTTCAATTCTCATCTTGAGAGTGTTATCGAGCAATGTGGAGAGATAATTTCTTTTATCGCGAAGTGATTCACAAATTGTCTTAACGATTTCTTCCTCGTTAGAACTTAGCTCTCTCGTCTCACCAATTGGGTCAGTGGGATTTAAGCGCTCATCTTTCTTTTCTTCTTTTTGAAAGTCACAAGATACCGCACTCATTGCCAGCGCTAGAATTAGTGAATACTTAAACACGCCATCCCTCCATGGATACATATAAATATTTATTTAAGGGTAGAAATGAGAGGGCGCTTTGACAAGTTAATGAGCGAGAAAAAATCCTGGGTCTGGTGTCCAAATAAAAGTGGATGTTTTCGTTTTGATATGAAATTCGGTGGTAATCTCATCATCAGAGGCGATGAGTTCCTTATTCACGCGCGCCCACTGCTGGACTTTCTCAAGAGCAAGCTCTTGAAGCGTGTGTTCCCATCCTGATTGTATGCGTTCTTCGAGATCGGGGAAGCTCACAGTAATGATTGGACCATTACGTGATATTTTGGCCTGAAAACCAGTTTCCATACGCTAATTGTATGACGCGCAATCGTATCTGTCTAGAAGCCTAGAAGTCGCCTAAATCGCACTGTAGTGTGCGAATACCATTTTCTCGCCACATCGCAACAACACTAGCGCGATCTTCCACGCAAAAGAGTACTTGATAGCGAGGAGCAACTGCTTGTTGGTAGAGTTCCCACTTAACTTCAGAGTCGCTGCGATGATCGTCGGTCTTTCTCATTAAAAGATGATCATAGGAGATCTCGTGCTTAGCGAGCCATTTGGTAGTGAGCTCGCGGTATTCATCGGGTCTGCCAGTGAGAAGAATCACTGCGTGCCCACTCTTTGACATTGATGAAATGAGCTGCGCGCACCATTCATGGAGCTCATCCTCTCCCATGCCCAAGAAAAAAGCGTCCCAATCCTTGGGCGACTTTCTTAGATGAGATAGTCTGTGATCACAATTTGTCAGCGTACCGTCGAGATCGACAATAATTGCTTTCTTAAGCTTCTGCACTTTCAACCTCGCCAAGTTGAGAGCGCATCACCTCGTGAAGCGACTTTGAATCGTACTCGTGTGGAAGGATAGCAGGGAGAATTTCAATGATCACTTCTCTGCGAGAAAAGCCGTTCCACTTCTTAAAGACTCCCGCACCAGAGTGAGTAAACGTACTACCCCAAAGTCCTTTCATCACAAGGGGAATAATCGGTACCGGATTATCGCGCAGCACTCGTCCAAGCCCTGGTTGAAATCTCCTCATCTTTCCATCTCTAGTGAGAAAACCTTCAGGAAAAAATCCCAGCACGGCGCCCTCTCTTAGGGCGAGAGAAATATTATTAAAGGCAAGCCCCAGTCTCTCCTCACTTTCCTTTCTAGTGGCAATGGGAATGAGTTTGGCCTGTTTAAGCCAAAAAGGCAGACCTCTCTTGTAATAATAATTGTGATCAATCACAAAACGAACCGGCGCGTGGGCAACGGCCATTAAAAAAAGCCAATCAATAAAGCTCACATGATTTGAAACAATAATATAAGGTCCTTTAAGTGGCATGTGCTCTCTGCCCTTAACCGTTACCTTATAAAAAGTATGAGAGAGGATTTGCCCTATAAAGCGCAGTGTTTTTTCACTTCTCCAGGAATAGAGAATAAATGAAAAAATAAAATTCATACCGCCCAGAATCGCAAATACAGATGCACTACTAAAGTCAAAAGCGTAGAGCCCCATAATAAAGACGCTGACTCCCACCATGAAAATAGCATTCCAGATATTATTTGCGGCAATATATCGAGCAACTTCACTCGCGGGCGCCTCTTCTTGAAGTGAGGTCATTTGTGGAATGATAAAGAGGCCACCAAAAGTGGACATAAAGAAGAGATCAATCATCGCGCGCAGAGAACCCGGAGTTTCAAGAAAGCTACTTAACCCGTGAAGTTCAAGTGCCGGCACGTGTGCGCGACCAGCAAACCAAAGGTCAAAGAGAAAGAAGCTCATAATAAGGCCCGCTATTGGACTAGCACCAACCTCTGCTTTTTCTCTTGAGATATGCTGGCAAATAAATGCTCCCACTCCCATTCCAATGGTAAAAATGGCAAGAAAGAGAGTGGCCACTTCCTCACTGCCACTGAGGACATCTTTGACATAGACCGGTAGTAAACTTAGAACCCCTGCGCCCAAAAACCAAAACCAGGAAACTCCCATGAGAGTGCGAAAGAGGTTCTTATCGGCCCGACTCATCTTCATAATCTCTGCCGTTGAAGAAAAGAAGTTCCAATTAATCTTGAGTTCTGGTTGCGCCTTGAGCGTTGGTGGTACCAAGTAGCCAAGAACGAGCCCAACAAATGAGAGCAGGACAACTCCAATTGAAATCACGGCCAGAGCGCCATCAGCCGCAGCACTCTTGCCACCCAAAATTGTCCCGAGCAAGATGGCCACAAATGTTCCGGCCGCAACCAGTGAGTTTCCCTTTACCAGTTCTCTGGCCGAGAGAACCTCAGGAAGGATGCCATATTTAAGTGGGCCAAAAAAAGCCGACTGCGCCCCCATGCAAAAGAGCACTAAAAAGAGTAACTCATAGGACTCCCACATAAAGCCTAGAGCGGCCAGGGCCATGAAGATGAGCTCAGTGATCTTCGTCACTCGCACCATAAAAGATTTGTCATAGTGATCAGCTAGCTGCCCGGCCGTGGCCGAAAAGAGAAAGAAGGGAAGAATAAAAATGCCACCGGCCGCGGCCACGAGAGCTCCCGCTCCAAGGCCAAACATCGAGACACTTTTATAGGTGATCAAAATGACCAGCGCATTCTTAAAGAAATTGTCGTTGAGGGCACCCAAGAATTGGGTAAAGAAGAGCGGCCCAAAGCGCTTCTGTCCTAGTAGCGATCTATCCATAGTCTTACTCACAAAAAAAAAGCCAGCTAATAGAAATATCTTAGCTGGCCCTCTGTTGTAAGACTAGTTTTTACTGCAATTAGAACTTAGCAATCAGCGACGTCATATAAGTATAGTCGTACTTCTTAGCTCCAGCAGTCGGCTCATTTTCGTAGTCACCAGTGTATGAAAGCTTGAGAAAGAGAATTTTTGTCAGCACAACTGAAAGATGCGGCTCAAATGAAAAAATCCACTTCTCGCTATCAGAAAAATTAGGAAGGTACTCGGCCCAAATTCCCGCTTCTACGTTTTCGTTGAGCTTGTGCTTATAAGTGGCGTAGAGGCGACCTTTGTGCTCTTTTTCGTGAGTGCCATTGGTATTGTATTGAAGTGTGTAGCGATAACCGGCCTCACCTGTGAGCTTCTGAGCATCGGTGTCTATAAACTTATAGAGCGCACCGATATCTTCGTTGTAGCGCTCCTCAATTCCTTTGAACTCATCTCCCTCGATTTGACTAGCGGCATAAGCACCAATCCCATTGAAAGAGCGCTCATAGCGAAGTGTGGCGTCCCAATTTCTAGCGTCTTCTACATTGGCCGAAGTTCCATAGGTATAGTGACCACTGAGTTTAAATGTATTTTGATCTAGAATGTATTGGCTCATCGTTTTGGCGTTGTAAGACTCAGTTTCAGTATTTCCACCTTCAACTTTAATCCCAAGCTCAGACTCGTTGCTGTACTGGGCGAAAACATTTGCACTAGTGATGAGAAGTGCGATGAAAAAAACGCAGCGTGCAAATTGACGCATATTAGAACCTCCATAGAAATTGAACAATTATCTTTACCGTTTTAAAGGCTTTAGAGCAAGAAAAAGGGGTGCTATAGTTCCTTCATGTCAAAGCTCTATCACTACGTTCATTGTCCCTTTTGTGTGCGCGTGCGCATGGGTTTTAGTCTCCTTGGTAAAGACTACGAGTCAATAGTCGTGGCCTATGATGACGAGAAAACTCCCCTCTCTCTAACTGGCGTCAAAATGCTTCCCATCTATAAAGACGAAGCTGGTGTGGCCAAAAATGAGTCGCTCGACATCCTACGCGAGGTCGATGCAAAAAATGTACTGCGCTTTGAACATTTAGAAAGTCGAACTCAAGAAGTCGACTCTCTTCTTGATGAGATCGCGGGCCCTGTTCATAACTTGGCCATGCCCTATTGGATCTGGACTCCGGAATTTGACTCTCAATCGCGCGCCTATTTCCAAACAAAGAAGGAAAAGAAGCGCGGGCCATTTTACCGACTTGTGGCCAGGAAAGATGAGTTTGTGAATGCTCTCACTCCGACGTTTCAAAAGCTCACTCAAAAACTCTCTCCCTTTTACGAATCCTCAGAGCTCACGATTGTGGATCTTATGATCGCCGCTCACCTCTGGGGTCTCTATGTGGTTCCCGAAGTTCAACTTCCTAAAGAAATTCACCAATACCTCATGAAAGTAAAAGAAAAGTGTCACTTTGATTACCATCAAGACTTTTGGCGAAGCGCGGACTTTAAGGCCACGCGCTCAAATTAAAAATTAAGTAATAGGAGAATCCTTATGTCTAAGAAAGTTGCGGTTATCCTCTCTGGTTGCGGTTATCTCGATGGTGCAGAAATTCGCGAGTCAGTCCTTACTCTTCTAGAACTAGACCGTGCTGGTGCGCAGGTAGAGATTTTTGCTCCTAATGAACTCGCTTTTCACACCGTCAATCACAAGAGAGCACAGCCTGAGGGCGATGCTAGAAATATTCTCGATGAAGCCGCGCGAATAGCTCGTGGCAAAGTCGCCCCTCTTGGTGAGCTTGATCAGAGTAAATTTGATGCTGTGGTTTTCCCAGGTGGTTTTGGCGTCGCCAAGAACCTCTGTACATTTGCTTTTAAAGGAGCGGAGGGAATTGTCACCCCTGCCGTTCAAAGTGTGATCGAGCAATTCTACAGTGCCTCTAAGCCAATTGGCGCAATCTGCATTGCCCCAGCTCTTATTGCTCTCGCCCTCAAAGATAAGGGTATCGAACTCACCATCGGCAATGACCCGGACACCGCCAGTGCCCTGAGAACACTTGGGGCCGTTCACAAAAACTGCGCCCCCAATGAAATTGCCGTAGACCTAAAAAATAAGGTGGTCTCCACTCCGGCCTATATGTATGACGACGCTGGGTTAGCAAAAATTTCAGAAGGTATCGCCGCTTGTATTAAGAAGGTGATCGAACTCGCCTAGTGCTCAAAGACCCAGGCTGGCCCAACTAAGAGAAAGAGCAGGTCCTCAAAGAATGAGGGCTTTGCTCCTTCAATCTTATGCCCGACAAATTGTCCGATCCACGCCGCTATAAAGACCGGCAGACAAATCGCCAGAATCATCTGGGGGGCATTGGCCCTCATCACTTCCCACAAAATCAAATTGGGTATTAAAAAAAAGATCAGCATCTTTAGGACGACCTTGGGACTCTTCCAAGTAAAGTAGAAGAGCATGGCCAGGAATAAGAAGAGACTTCCCCAGAGCGGCGGCAATGAGGCCGGGTAGCTTCCGGGTGAGGGAATCAGCCAAATCATGCCAATCAAACTATAGGCAATGAGCGGAACGCAGATTTTGTGGATCTTTATATTCGTGGGATTTCGATGAGACTTAGAGTACTCATTAAACCATTCTGACTTTGTACGCATCCTTTCCTCCCCTAAGCCACAATCCTAGCACGCTGCCTATACTTTTTGCATAGGTGTTAGATTTTTAGACAGTCCCAAGAAGTAAGTTGTCGTAATTAGGAGAGATTAATTGGCCCATTTCCTGCTTCACTATGAGGCATGAAATTAAAAAACATTCTCCCAATCCTTCATATCTGTGTTCTCTGGCTCACCACAAGTTGTGGAATGCCCTTGATTTCTAAAAAAAACGATATGGTTCACAAACCAGGAGTGCGTACTAAGTTTTACGCCCAAACAAACTCGACTTTCGAAGAATATGTAAGAGCATTTGAAGAGAGCGCAGCCCAAGAACTAAACAATCTTGATTATAAAGTTGGTGATATCCCTATTAACTTTGGCACTCCACAGGAGGCGAAGTTCGATGGCGTCTGCTATATTTATGAGGATGGCACTAAGGAAATCATCATCCGCCAGAGCTTTTGGAATTCGGCCGGCGCCATTCAAAAGCGCGTTCTCATTTTCCACGAACTCGGTCACTGCGCCCTTGGCCGCTCCCACGACGATGAGACGATCACCCACTCTGGGACCGTTTATAAGACAAGTATGATGAATAGCGAGATTCCTAGCAGTATGCATTATCTCAGTGCTGAGGCCGAGTACCTACTCGAACTCTTCACCCTGAATAAGAATCCACTCAAGCAAAAAATCGACACCTTCTAAGCTTCGTGCTAATTTTCCCCCATGAGCTTTTTAAAAATTGGCTTCCTCGGCGGAGGTCAACTTGCCCGAATGATGCTCCCGACCTGTCAGAGGCTCGGGCTCTCTAGCCACATTCTAGACGGGGCAGGCTCAGTTGCCTCTAGTGGCTGCGATGTCCACACTTCCGGTGATTTTAGAAATTATGATGACGTCCTAAATTTTGGACGAAAAGTTGATGTTCTCACTGTCGACCTAGAAGATGTAAACACCGATGCCCTTGAAAAGCTCGAGAGCGAGGGAGTGATCGTCACCCCTGGTTCAAGAGTGCTGCGCACGATTCAAGATAAGGGCGAACAGAAAATCTTCTTTGAAAAGAATCAAATTCCCACAGCATCTTATAAACTACTCGCTACCTCTGAGCTTCCAACAGAAGATGGAATCCTCAAGTTGCGCCGTGGTGGCTACGACGGAAAAGGTGTGGCGAGCTTTAAAGCAAGCGCACCTCTACCTAAAGGCTTTGAGGGAGTCCCCCTACTCTGGGAAGAAAAAGTTCAAATTAAAAGTGAAGTTTCAGTTCTCGTTGCGCGCTCGCGAAATGGTGACGAGGCGATATTTGAGCCGGTGAGTATGGTCTTTGATCCTGAACTCAACCTCATCGACTACACTCTCTCTCCAGCAAACTTGAGCACGCCTCTAAAAGAGAAGGCACGCGCACTCGCCATTAAAGTTGCCCGCGATCTCGATATCTATGGCATTATGGCCGTGGAGATGTTTGAAACTAATGACGGAAAACTTCTAGTCAACGAACTCGCTCCACGCCCCCACAACTCTGGTCATCACACCATCGAGTCGACTTACACCGACCAATTTGCCACCCATGTGCGCGCGGTTTGTGGACTTCCACTTGGAAGCACTCACCAACACTCGATGTCCTTAACTTATAATCTTGTGATGGATAAATCTGCCCTCACTGGCCCAGTCGAACTTGAAGGTCTTCAAGAGCTACTCTCTCTTCCAGGCGTCTACTTACACTGGTACGGCAAGAATGAAGGTAGAGCTGGCCGCAAAATGGGCCATGTCACGATTGTCTCAGCACAGAATAATCTCGAAGAACTCTTAACTCTCTATCGCAAGGCCAAAGCATGTCTCAAAATCAAAACACTGCCACTGTTGGCGTAATTATGGGAAGTCAGAGCGACCTTCCAATTATGGAAGGGGCTATCGCAGCTCTAAAAAAATTTGGGATCACAGCAGATGTGAAGATTGTCAGTGCTCATCGCACTCCTGAGATAATGGCCGAATATGCAAGTACGGCCCGCAATCGTGGCCTAAAGGCAATCATCGCTGGCGCCGGTGGGGCGGCACATTTACCTGGTATGGTCGCCTCTTACACCACTCTTCCGGTGATTGGAGTTCCTGTTAATTCTTCAAACTCAATTGAGGGAATAGATTCACTCTTATCAATCGTACAAATGCCTAAAGGCGTACCAGTGGCCAGTGTCGCCATCGGCGGCGCTTTTAATGCCGGTCTTCTTGCGGTTCAAATTATCGGGGCCAGTGATCCTAAGGTTGCTCAAAAACTCGAAGAGTACAAGCAAGAGCTCAAAGATCAGGTGGCCCAGATGAATCAGAATTTAGAGTAGTAGAAATTTTAGTAAGTAGTCAGGGTAATCAATGGATGTCCCTGACACAAAGGGCGTGCGAGTTTGCGTGCTCACTCCCGCTGGCCATGCGTGTCCCAGCCCTTGATTTTCAATGAGACTCATAAAAATTCGCTCTCCACTTTGATACATCGTACCTGAGCCCTCTGTATTTTCGCCCTCAAAGTTAGATAGTGAGAAGCTATCTTCGCTGACATTCTTATGCATAAGTTCATACATCTTTGCGATCAGTTTTGAGTGCTCTGAATTTACCAATCTGTCATCGCTTCCATAAATAATAGAGACAGATTGATCAAGGAGTTTTGATTTGTGGGCCCCCGCAAGTTTTTCACAACTCGCACGCGAGACCTCAGCTTCAATCTTTGGCTTAGAAATATCCCCGGCCTGATGCCCAAGGGCAACCCCGGCAACCAATCCAATTCCCGAGACGAGACCGGGAGCGAGACATCCTAGAACGAGAGCTTGACCGGCGCCACTAGAAATTCCGGCGACAAACACCCGCTTGGGATCAATTTTAAGAGCGCTATCGGCGAGCGCTTCCTCAATGAGCTTAATGAGGTGCGAATTCATGCGATCACTTCTGGTATGATTATCGCCATAGAAATCCCAACAGCCAGCAATCACGCCACCATTTGGAACTTGAGGGGCAAGAATCACGGTGTGATAGCGATCAGCACTCTTTTTGAGATTGCCCGCATTCATGAGATGCTCATTTTTCTGAGCGCAGCCATGCAAGGTTACTAGCAAGGACCGACTCCCATCGAGGGCCGGCTTGGGAACGTAGCGAAGAACTTTTAAATCTGCACTGGTGATGTCATCCCACTCCTGTGCATGGACGACGTTTGTGAGTAGGCCAATTGAGATGGAAAAGGCAAAGAATAGACGAAACATGGGTCACTCCTTAGTTAGAAGTGTCCCTCCCCAATAAATTGATTATGAAAGATAAACGGAAGCGATGGCAAGTAGATACACAAAATTAGTGATCGTGGTGATCGTCCATCTGAGCGTCGTCAAAGTCGCGAATAGCGATAGCAAGTGAGGCGACCATAAGTCCCCATGTTCCTACGAGAGTTAAGATGACGAATAAGCTCATGCTCATATTAAGATTCCTATTTCGACGTTTTGCCTATGATAAGCGTTTATGTGCACTTTTTCTAGTGGGAGAGCTATGCTAAAGTTCATTTATCAACATTTCAACTAAGAGGAGGCCCCATGGCCAGTCGCAAAAGAAAAAAGAACCTACACCACCTACGTCGTATTGCTAAGAAGAGAAGACTGACTAAAGGTCACCGTTCTTAGTCGCTTAATAGACAAAAGAAATTGAGGGCCTAATCGGGCCCTTTTTTATTGGGGATTACTCGATGAGGAGATCTTCAAAGAACGCACCGCGCCCTTTGGCGGGGTCGACCACTAGGATCTCAAGAATCCATAGCCCTGAGTGTGGAATTGATTCATAGGGAAGAAGCTGCCCCTTATAGTGAAGGGCGTGGGGAAACTCTCCCACTCTGTGTCCACCCATCGCGGGATTGAGAATAAGGTCGAGCTTAGTCGCTTCATTCATGGCCACCTGATAGAGTGCTTCACCACTCAAATTGTCCTCTTGCCAAGCCTTCTTTGTGACCTCAAAAATCTGCTTCACACCCTGAGAAAGCCTGGAGTGCCCAAGCACATCTTTGCCACAGATAAAAGTCTCACCGTAATCACCCTCGTGATCTTGGTAAACTGGGCCAATATCTAAGAAGAAGAGGTCACCCTCTTCTAGAGTCACTTCATCATTGAGTTCGCGAAAGGATTTTGTAGTATTGGCACCAAGTCGCACTTTGCTTGGATGCCACAGCTTAGTAATTGCGCGCTCGTTTAATTCTTTGGTGAGAATTGCCTCGACGTCCTCTGTTTTCATTCCCGGAGCAACAGCATTTGCTACCGAGTGAACCACCTCAACTGATAGCGCTCTGGCACTCATGAGATCTTCTAGATTAAAGCGCGCACCGGTTGTATTGGACATAGGCTAGTAAAAGAAAGTCAGAACCTTTTTGCGATCCCGATCGAGGTTAATAATGAGAGGTGCACCAGAGTCGATGAACTTGGTGGCTCCAGCGAGCTTGGCACACTCTGCTTTACTCTCAAGCGAGTAAAAACTCTTATAACTATCTAACTTCGCCGCTTTAAGTGCGTCAAGGTCCAGCTCAGCACCCTTGAGAAGTAAGACGCCGGGAACTTTCTGCGAACAGAAAACTACAGCATTTTCCCCGTCCTTAGGACCGAGTAAAACCTTATATTCAATGCCATGAGATTTAAGCACGAGCATACTGTGAAAGATAATCTGATCATCGGCCATGGCCGGAGCGCGATTAGTTGGCATCATGCGCGACTGTGAACTTGAGGTACTCGGAGTGTAAGTAGAACAGGCTCCTAGAAATACCAAGAGAAAGAGAAAAAAGAGTTGAATTAGACCTTTTAGCGCCATAGGAACCTTCCTCTAATCGACCAGTGAACTTTTTTAAACCAACGAGTAAACGCGCCTGGAGGCGATTCTAGCTCACCACCTGAAGCAGGTAAACGAATACCAGGCCAGACAGGAGTTAGATAACCAAGATCGTCGCTCTCGTTGCTACCAAAAATTTCTTCATTTTCTTCAATAGATTTTGAAAGCTCATCGAGCATTTTCTCGGCCTCTTCATCAAAGACCGATAGTTGTAGGGATTCAGGCTCAACCTCGGTTGAAGAAACCTCACTCACTTCGACCCTTGGAGAGAGTGTGAAGTAGACCACACCACCACCAGCAAGTAAGACGAGAGTGAACTTATTTAAGAGCGAGGGACTTGGAGTGAGACTGAGACCACCCTTTTGATTGCCCGTCTTTTCCGCTTTGAGCATGCGCTCAAGGAAAGAATTGTCCGACTTGACCGCCTGCTCTTTGAGAGCGGCCCAAAAGTCTTTGGCAAGACCATCAATTCGGCGTGAGAGATTCACTAAAAATTCGTCCCCTTCAAACTTGGCATTAATCTTTTTGAGCTCTTTTAGAAGTTCTTCAATTTCTTTAAGGTCCATGCGAAGAAGTCTATTCATCTCAGGAAAGAAGAGTTCTCTAGCATGTTGATCATAGAAGGACTTAAAGAGGCGAATGAGCCTGGTTTCATAGAGTCCTGGAAGAGCGGCCAATTTCTTTGAGATTACATCAAAAAGGGTACTCTTCTTTAAAAGTGCTTTAAGCGCGAGCACAATTTCAGCATTGCGCTCTTTTCTTAGGCGAACAATTGAAGCGAGTTTAGATCCGTGCACGCTCGCTCGAATATCTTCGAGAGAGGGTCTTTGCGCTCCAGCAAGAATTCTTGGAAAGCGGAGTTTTTCCTTTTCAGAGTGAATGCCAAGATCAGAGATTAAATGCCTTACCGCCTCCACGCACTCTGGCTTACAATTAGTTTCGCTCGTGAGTTGATCGAGGTGTTCTCTAAAAATGCGATAGTCGTGATAGTGAAGTCCAAGCTCAACTAAAGAGTTATTTCTCTGTCTCACTAACTCCTTAACGGCAGCGACAGAATCCACTTGCGCTCCTAGAGACTCTTTCCATAGCTCAATTTGTTCACTCTCAAAACCTAGCGTCTTAACTTTGTCCCAATCGACCATCGTCTCAACTCCTTCGAGGTGATCGATTAGCTTTTGGTTTCTCGTTGCAATGAGATAGCTCATTTCCACTTTTCTAAATAGTGGAGCAAGTTCTCTCTCGGCGGTGTGAACATCTCCGGTGAGAATGAAAGAGTCTACCTTCACGAGGCGCTTATTTGTCTTAAGAGTTTGAGCAGGAATACTTGGGTCGCGAAAATTGCGAAGGCGATTATTGAGTCGCTCAAGGCGATCAATCGCGCGCAAATATTCAAAGTCTGAGAATTTTTCGATTTTAGATTTGGCACGAAATAACGTCGCAAAGATTCCCGGGCAAGCATCAGTTGCCATTGAAGTTGAGCTAAAGAGTAAGCTCATTATCAAAATGAAATGAGAAAGTATGCGAATCAAATCGACCTCCACTTTCCCTATCGGCAAGAAAGCAAAGGCTTATGAGTTCATTTCAAAGAAATCTATGATCGAGAGAGAATTGATCCGGGTTCTTTCCCATGCGAGAAAACTGACGATAAAAGGCGGTTATCTCTTTCATGTCCGCCTCAAAATTTCCTGTTGGATAGAAAAGTCTCCCCACTCCCACCTGTCGGTTGAGGTAGTCTATATATCCCAGGGCAATTGGCACCTTTGAGTGAAGGGCCACATAATAAAACCCACTTTTCCACTTGGTTACTTTCTTTCGCGTCCCCTCTGGCGTTACAACCAAAAGTAGATTTGCGTGAGTTGCAAATAACTGAGCTAAAGACTCTGTTGTACCGGTATGGTGACTGCGATCGATTCCAATTGCCCCGAGTCGCTCCATTGGCCGCTTTAAAAAACCTGAGACCCACTCCCTCTTGATGGCAAAGCGAATTCTCACTCCAACTTTAAGAAAGTAGGCAATCACCACAACAAAGTCCCAATTGCTGGTGTGGGGCGCCCCAATCACAACAGCGCGATCAATTCCCTCAAAGAGGTTGGGTGCGTAGCTCCAGCCGCGCCAATCAAAGTACCAAATCAAAATTTTTTTTAGTAGCTTCATAGACATCCAAACTTTACATCGCTTTTATGATAACCTATTCAATGATATCAGTTTATTAGGAGTTTGTTTTGACGTGGATTCATTTTTTATGGGGCGCTCTACTTGGCTCTATAAGTGCAATCGTCGCTATTACCTTTTGCCTTATTTTTCTTAAGACTTTTAAGATGAGGCTCATTGGTTCACTCAGTATGTGCGTACTGCTCTTTTGCAGTCTCTTCTTCTTGCTCCAAGACTCAGATATTGAAGCACGCTTCTACGAAGTGGGCATCCCCTATTACCGCGTAAAAAACCAAATGAACTCGCGCATGCTGGCCCTCACCCATCTTCCCTCACTAAGAAAGAAGTTGGCCACACTCTCTGAGCCTGAGCAAAAGAAATTGCTCCAAGAACTTACTGGCTCTGGGGTTAAGAGACTTGAAGCAAGTGATTTGATTAGATGGAACGAAATCCGCAAGCGCTTGGCCGACGAAGATGATGAATTTTGCAGTGGTCTCTACACTGGCAATCTCTCTGAAGACACCCTATGGCGCGCCTTCTCCAATCTCTCCAAAGAAGAGCTCGAAGCCTGGACATCTATTATGATTGAATCTGGCAAGAGAGAATGGGAAGAGACAAAATTTGAAACGCCAGATCTCAAATCTCTTCAGGTGGGGCTTGAGTTAATCGCCAAGGGACTTCCCAAGAAAGACTCTGAGAGACTCGTCACAATTCTAGCGCTTGGAACCTCTAATTCCCAAGAGAGCGCTTGTTGGGCGATGAGAAAGATTCTCATTGGAACGACCGGGCTAGAGCCCGATCTCCAAGTTGAGTTTTTAAGATCGCTCGCTATTCAGTTTTAATAATGTGCACATCGCGCTGAGGAAAGGGAATGCTCACGCCTTCTAGATCAAAGGTAAGTTTTACTTTTTCAGTATTGTCCCAAAAAGTTGGCCAATAATCTCCACTCTTAACCCAGAAGCGCAAAATCAAATTCACACTTGAGTCACCCAAGCTTGCAACGGCAACAGTGGTTTCGTGATCAGTTAATCTTCTAGGTTCTTCATCAGCGATTCTTTGCAAAATATTTTTGGCCTTCTTAATATCATCGCCATAGCCAATGCCAAAGGTGAAGTCGAGGCGACGCTTGCCCTCAGTGGTGAAATTTGTCAGCGAAGCATTTGAGAGTGTGCCATTGGGAATAACCACTCTTTTATTATCCGGCGTGAGAAGAGTTGTATTAAAAAGACCTATCTCTTGGACATTGCCCGAATGACCGGCGCCTTCAATAAAGTCAGTCACCTTAAAGGGCTTGAGAAAGAGAATAAGCACTCCACCGGCGAGATTTGAAAGCGAGCCCTGAAGCGCTAAACCAATGGCCAGGCCAGCTGAACCTAGGACCGCCAGCAGAGAAGTGGTCTTGAGTCCGAGAGTTGAGGCGGCAGAGATAATAAGAACAATTTTAAGAAGTATACTTACAAAGCCCAAGAGGAAGTTACTAAGTGAAGTATCAACGCGCGCCTTTGTAAGAGAGAGAGCGAGAAGTTTCTTAACCAATTTAATGAGTAGCCAACCAACAACGAGTACTAAAATGGCCGTGCCAAGCTTGGGAAGAAACGGAAAGACATATTCCGACATAATCTTTTCTAGTGTAAAAACATCCTTTGCAGCTTCTTTCATTAAGTGACCTACCCTCAATTGATAAAATATTTTGATCTAAATTCTCTTTTTTTACGCATTCAGGCAATCGCTCTGCGCTGTCTTCTTAAACATCTGCTGGGCAAAAAAAAAGGGACTCTTACGAGTCCCTTTCTTCTTTAAAATTTTTAGAGTGAATTAACGATCAACCACACAGAACTGGTTGTAGCGTCTATTGTACTCACACTCTCTGCGAGCTTCATCACAGGCGCGGGCCTTTACACCTGTACCGCGAAGACCTGTAGTAGTCGCAGTAAATGTAGAAACGCGGTAATCACTATAGTAGCCACGCTCCATGAGGTCGGCTTGACATGTTCTCGTCACATAGTCGCGACCTGGACCTGGAATTGGTCTTGGCGGCACTGGACGTGGGTCATAACCACCGCGAGCAGGTGAGCAGTGAGCATCGCGAATATGAGAGTAGCGCGAGCGAAGAATTCCGTCACAAGCAACGCGCGCCTTACTACACGCTTGGCTTGGAGAAATATCTGAGCCCACTGTGATCACGTCAATTACGCGTCCACCAAAGCGACCCGCTACAACTTCATAAGAGCATTGATAGGCCATTGCCGATGTTGATACTGAAATCGCGGCTAAGGCCATAAGTGCAAATTTTTTCATCCTATTTTCCCCCGTGTCGAATTTATTTACCGGTGACCTATTTACCGGCCCTAGGTTTGAGAAGCCATAGACCGAGGCGGTTTTTACACCCTTCTCCTCCTCCCTCTTGCAAAGCCACCCAAATTAAGGAAAGCTTGAGCCGAGTCAGGCGAGCTTCATAAATGTAGCTAACCATTTGATTTTTCTTACAAAACTGAGGAGTTTTTGTGGGCGCGAGTGAATTTCCCTATCTACATGGTTTTTCTCCCATCGAGCAGGAGCGCCTTCGCAAGCAGGCCACATTCTGGGAGCACCTAATCTATCAAAATATTAACTTCTCTGGCGTGAAAAAACTCCTAGAAGTTGGATCAGGAGTTGGGGCGCAGTCTGAGATCCTCCTGCGTAGGTTTCCCGGTATCGACCTGACTTGTGTGGAGCTTAGCAAGGCCCAGATTGAAGCGGCCAAGCACACGCTGGCCAAGGTACCGTGGGCAAAGGATCGCTACTCTATTAATGAAATGGACGCCAGCAACCTCGACTTTGAATCAAATACATTTGAGGGCGCCTTTCTCTGTTGGGTACTCGAGCACGTACCCGATCCCGCTCGCGTTTTATCTGAGGTTAGAAGAGTACTAAGACCAGGTGCTAGAGTGGTGGTTAATGAAGTGATGAACCACACCTTCTTTCTCGAGCCCTACTCTCCCAATGTGTGGAAGTACTGGATGGCCTTTAACGACTTTCAATTTGAAAATGCTGGCGACCCCTTCATTGGAGCTAAGCTTGGCAATCTTCTCACTCAAGTTGGCTACCGTAGTGTGAAGACTCAAATGATTGATGTTCACCTAGATAATCGTATGCCAGAAAAGCGCAAGCAATTTATCGAGTTTTGGTCTGAGCTTCTACTCAGTGCTAAAGACCAGCTAATTTCTGCGGGCTACGTTGACGAGGAAACGGTTGAGAAGGCCACTCATGAACTCTCCCTCGTTAGGAGAGACCCCAACGCGGTCTTCATGTATAGCTTTATGCAGGCCAAGGCGACAGTTTGGAATGATGGGGCATAAGCCCCATCACTATCGTAAAGAACTAAGACTTTTTAACTTCGTCTTTTTTGTGTTTTTTCATATCGCACTGTTTTCCTTCCTTTCCAGCACAACATGAGCACTCTTTTTCACTCTTCACTTCGCACTTGCCACCTTGGCACTTGCTATTGTGGGCGCAACCAGTTGTGAGAAGTAACGCTCCTAAGACAAATGTTGAAAACAATGCTTTCATAACCCTGAACTCCTTGTTGGGTGAGACAGTAAATTTCCTTCTATTATAAATTACCTATGTAATTTTAGGAGACTAAAGAATCTGCTGCTGGCCAAGAGCTCGCAAGGAGTATAGAAATTCTTTTTAGTTTTGAGATTTCATCGCCCTAGTGGAGAAGCTAAGTTATGAAAAAGCTACTTATCACACTTGCCCTACTCACCTCACCCCTCGCCTGGTCTGTAGATGAGACTAAATTCGTCGAGTTGTACAAAAGTGAGATATCTCCCTATTACGCGCAAGGGTCTTCTCACCTCATGCAAAGCTTTGATGGCAGTGAGGTACACTATCGCCATTTTGAGCGCGGTCACTCCAAAGTGATCCTAATTATGCCGGGAAGAACTGAGCCTACTTCAAAATATGCTGAGCTTGTCTACGACTTGCGCACTCTTGCCTATGATATTGTGCTGCTCGATCCCCGTGGTCAGGGCTACTCAGAGCGCCTTATTCCCGAAGAGCCACTCAAGGGCTTTGTTGAAGATTACAACGATTATATTAAAGATCTAGAACAACTATTTAGTTCAGTCTTGAGCGGATACGAAGAAGTTAGTTTAGTCGCCCACTCGATGGGTGGAGGAATCGGATTGCTCTATGAGCTCACCCACCCGGGCAGCTTTAAGAAAATGATTCTCTCTAGCCCGATGATTGAGATGAAGACCAATGGCTTACCTGAGCCCGTGGCCTTTAGCTTGCTTCAAGGACTTGATTGGGTAGGAAAAGAGCGCGCCTATATCCCTGGGGGCTCGGCCGATCAACTCGCTGGTCCTTTTGAAACAAACCGGGTGACCTCTAGTCAAGCCCGCTACCAGATGGCGCGCAACCTTGAAAAACAGGACCCTAACCTAGTCATGGCCTCGGCAAGTGTGGGCTGGAGTTTGCAATCATTAAAGCTTGGAAGACACTTTTTTAAAAAGAGAAAGTCAGTCAACTTTCCCCAGATGATCCTGTTTCAGGCAGAGCTCGACGAATTCAGTCATAGCAAGAGACAGACAAAATTTTGCAAAGAGCAAAAGAAGTGTGAATTGATAATTATGAAAGATTCTAAGCATGAAATGTTTCAAGAGCGTGATATGATAAGAAATCAAGTTCTCTCACGCACTAAGCAGTTGCTCACTGATTGAGCAACTCTAATTGAGGTTAAGCCATGGCCGGTAGACTCATTCTTAAAACCTACGAAGATCTAAATTTAAAAAAACTCAAACGTGGCCAAGTCCATCGCATTGCCATTGAAGTTCAGCGCAATCCACTTGGCGTCAACTGGCGCATCCCTCTCATGGTTGCCATCGGCAATGAGGACGGACCAACCCTAGGGATCACAGCAGCAGTTCACGGCAACGAGCTCAATGGACTTCCCACCATTTTTAAGCTCTTTAATAACCTCAAAGTCGAAAAGCTCAGAGGAACTCTCATTGCCGTCCCAGTTGTTAACGTGCCAGGATACCTTCTTAAGCAACGTGAATTTGGCGATGGGAAAGATCTCAACCGCTTGATGCCAGGGCGCGAGCGAGGCACAGCTTCAGAGATGTTTAACTACAATATCACTTCGAGAATTATCTCTCGCTTTGACTACCTACTAGATCTCCACACGGCGAGCTTTGGACGAATTAATTCGCTCTATGTCCGCGCTGACCTGGATAATGAGATGTGCCGCAAAATGGCCTACCTGCAAAATCCCCAGATCATCGTAAATAAGTATGATGAGGAAGGGACACTTCGCTCATGGGCGAACTCACACAATATTCCAACCATTACCATTGAAATTGGAAATCCCAATACATTTCAGCACCACCTCATCGACCATACCTACGAGGGTATCGTCAATCTCATGCGCCATTTGAAGATGGTGCCTGGTAGAGTTAAGAGTGTGGAGGACTCAATTCAAGTTTGCGATAAGAGCTCTTGGATTTATGCCTATACTGGTGGAGTGGTGGACGTGAGTCCTGGACTCACTGACTTTGTGAGAAAAGGTCAAAAGATTGGAACTGTCTGCGATATTTGGGGACAGCAGCTTGACGAAATTCTCTGCCCCGAGGATGGCTACGTCATTGGCAAGAATATCAACCCAGTTTGTGAAGCGGGAACGCGCATCCTTCACCTGGGCGTGAAAAAGAAAACTCCAGCAAACAGTGAGAACAATGGCAAGTGAGTTTGAAACACCTTTTCTCTTTGCTCTCACTAACCCTGGCAACGAAGACCTCTTAAAAGAAAGTGTTAAAGTCTCGGGACAAAAGCTTGTTCCGAGCTTTTCACGCAGTGGCTTTGTGAGCTTTAAAAAGGCCAGTGGCAATATCACCGTAAAAGATCTCTTAGAATTTCCCCTAAGCTTTGCTCGCTTGGTTGGCGCCGATGCCAAAGCACTGGCCAAGGACTCTGCTCCACCTGAGAGCTTTTTTGACTGTGAAGAGCAGGTGATTGTTGGAGATGGCCCTCTAAGTCGCCCAGATGAGAATCTTCACTTCAAGCTTAAAGGGGATAGTTATTGGAGCTGCCCGCAATCAAAGGTGCACTCACTCTTTTCTTCTCCATACGGCACTCCCGCACTTGAGCGCCCCGAGGATTCTCCTAGTCGGGCCTATTTAAAAATAGCTGAATCTCTCGAGCTAGCTCCACTAGAGAGAGTTGTACCCAATATTAGGCGCGTAATTGAACTTGGCTGTGCTCCAGGTGGGGCCAGTACCTTTTTGCTTTCTAAAAACTTTGAAGTTTATGGAATCGATCCCGCAATTGTTGATGAGAGAGTGGTTTCAAACCCAAGCTTTCACTATCTTAAAAAGCCGACTCAAGATGTGACCCGGGCAGATCTCCCTGGCCGCTTTGAACTAATGGCCTCGGATATGAATTTAAACCCCTCCCAAACAGTTGCCTTCAGCCTCAAACTCCTAGAACAACTTGAAAGCTTTCCCACGGCGCTCTTGATCACACTCAAGACGCCAGACATCAAGTGGGTATCTCAGCTCAAAAGCCTAGCGGAAAAATTTAGACAAATTGGCTACAATCAAATCTCCTTTGCTCAGCTCCCTACCCATCGCCGTGAAACTCTCCTATACTGCCTTCGCGGGAGAAAGTAATGACTAAGAAACCAACTCCAGTCAGAGAGCTAAGCGATAAAGATTTAAAGATTCTCAAAGAGAAGACCACCGACATTCCAAGTCTGATTCAATATGCTCATGAGCGTGGTGGATTTGCGATTAGTATAAAAGAAGAGAGCACAATCAAAAGCGAAGCCATCCACTCCATGCAGGAGCAGGTGGAAATTCAATTACAAATGCTCCATGAGAGAATGCAGGTTCTGGCCAAGCAAGCACAGGACTTAAAAAATCGCGCCCTCGTCTCTCAGGAGCTCGCTAGCTTCTCTCCCTCATTTACACCGGTGCCAGGCCAAATCTACTATCTTTATATTCGTGAAAATGATCAACGCGTCTTAAGCCTTGTGGGCCCAGAGCAATGGAGAGAAATGCCCTTTAAGGAATTCGTTGCTAGTGTACGCTACTTGTCTGATAAGACTTGGCAGCTTTGCGAAGACGACGCCAACAAATAAGAAAGCGATAGGTCACTAATTGTCCAAAAGCTTTGACGACCGCCTTTACTAATTTCCAGCGAACAATTGTTGATTCACCTGCCGCCCTAAAACTAAAAGTCACTTTAGTTTCAAAAGTTCTAAAGCCAAGAAGCGCACTTGCTCCACTTAAAACAATATTGGGTGTGAATGAATCTTCGGGAATACAGTTAAAAACAGGTGCAAACTTTTCAGTTCTATAGAGCCTAAAAGGAATATTAGTATCCCAAACCTGTGCCCCATAGAAGATTTTGGTGAGCATCCAAGCGGTGCGAGAGATCGCTCGACGCCCTAGAGAGACGAGATAAGGGCGCCTCATTCCTAAAAGAAAATCGTAATTAGCGCGTTTATTCCACAGCTCTTCAAAGAATGTGGGAGAAATTTCACCATCCGAGTCAGCTTGGAAAATCCAAGTCGCACTTGAGGCCATGCGATAGCCTCGTAAGATCGTGGGTCCATGTCCACTATTTTGCCAGTGATGGACATGTAGCTCTGGAATTTCCCGAGCAAGTTCATCGAGAATCTGGGGCGTCTGGTCTTTGGAACCATCGTTGTGAACTTCAATACAGAAGTCAATATGAAGAGAGCGCAAAGCCTGTGCCCAATCGCGCACGACTTTCCCAATGAGTTCAGACTCATTATAGACCGGCATAATGAGGGCCAATTCGTATCTCTTTTCCATCACTGGATTTTATCATCAATCAAAAAAAGTGGCGAAAAAAAACCATCGCCAAGTCCGACGCCGACGCTCAAGTACACACACTGTTTACGGCGAAATCTTCCGGTTTGTCGATAAAGTAGGCAGTCTAATTTTTCTATTGAGACCTTTTGCCGATAAAGGGCTAAAGGACTGAGTTATGAAGAATTGCTTGTTACTTATTTTTTTAATCACCCTTCCCTTCCTGGCGCGTGCGCATTCGGATGATGTAAATATCAGCAATATTGAGTTTGATATCTACAAATCATTTGATGTGATCAATGCGAAAACCGGAAAGCAAAGTAAGATTACCCCAAAGCAAAATAAGAAGATCAAAATTGTCGGAAAGAATAAGTGGGCTTACGTCATTAAGATCGTCGATCCTTATGGCAATCAAAGTAGTAGCAGTTATCTCGTGGCCCATAAATGGGCGCGACGAGCTCTAAATATTCAAGCGGCCTTGCACGCAGCGAGGCTTCAAAAGGAAATTGAACAATCGACAATGCCCCCTGTAGCCGATTGCAAGAGCTGTGGTGTCGACGTAGATAGTAACCCTGAAGCTGTTAGGGCCGAACCAGTGACACAAGATGATCTAGTGTCGCCAGATGAAAAAGACGTTCCCGTTATCACATCCAATACTCAGTGGAAGCCTGGATGTGAATTATTAGCAGATGAGAAGAATTTAAAGAGCAGCGATACAAGAAAACTCTTTCAGTGCATTCGCTCAATTCAAGCAGCCATTAATCGCGGCGCTCGAGATTCACGAGGAAGACTAGACCGCTCAAAAGTCTTTAAAAACTTGTATGGCCGACTTAATAAACAAGAGCAAAAGTTTGCGGCCTTTATCTTTACTTCACACGGAGAAGCTTCTAGCTTAGCGGTGAGAAATCCACCAAAGCACGAAGAGATGATTGCGGTCATGAAAGTTATTGATAACCGCATGAATGCCTCTAATAATAACCGCCGTGCCACTAGAAAACCTTTTAACCAACTTGATGTGGCCCTCGATCGCAGTCAATTTTCAATGTACAATAAAAACGATCCCAATTGGAGACGAGTCCTCGATATCGATAGAAGAGAGAATTTCAACGTGGCCATTGAGAGTTTTATTAAGTACCAACAAGGTAATTTACAGCCAAAACCTGAAGTGGATCGCGTCTATCACTATCATACCAACTACGTCTCTCCCAATTGGAAATCAAACTCAAAGCGAGTCGCCATTTCAGTTGATGGCAAGACCGTAAACGGTACGAGCCGAGTAAAGCACTACTTCTATCGCGACATCGCCTGGTCTCGAAATCCAAAGACGGATTGGAGAAATTAATGAAAAAGCTACTTATCCTAATCGCAATTACCTTCTCTTCTACCCTTCTCGCTCAAATGGCCACCACTGATTGGAAGGTTGCTGAGCAAGACGGAGTCTTTGAAGCACAACTCATCGGCTCTGAGGATATCAAGACAGAGCTTACTGTTATGTCAGGTGAGCCCAAGGTGCTTAAAATCGAAAAACTCAGCCAAGATGTGATTGCAGTGATCTATCACGCCGGAGTTTCTGGGACATCTGTTCTAGTGGAATCGAGCTACGCCCTGCTCTATAACACTAAGAGTAAAAAATTCTTAGGCGATTTTCCGCTCGAATATAAAGTAAGTGGTGACGCACCCTATACCTTCGATCAACCGGTGTGGAAAGTTGAAGGAAATTCACTTAGAATCATTGATGAAAACAGCGATATAGACGCTAAGATTAAGCTCTAAGCGCTTAACCAAATTCATCAATGAGATCCCTATGTCTAAATCTTCCAGGCAAGAGCTTCCGAGTGCATTAAAGCACCTCATCTCTCAAACTGTCGCCCTCTGGGGGCAATGCTTAAAAGATATCTACGGCGAAAAGTTCTACAATGAGATTGAACATCTTAGAGTGACTTCAAAAAAAATTGCAGCTAGGCCACAAACAAAACAATCGGCCGAACTTGAACAAGTTCTGATCAAACTGCGCAAAAAGGATTCAGATCAACTCCACCTCATTGCTCAGAGTTTTGGCCTGATGCTGGAATTGATAAATCGCTGTGAAACTGCCTACCGTACAGTAAGACTCGAAGAGAAGAGTTTAGATAATAAGATTATTCACAAGTCTCCCTATGCACTTATCTATGTCTTTACTGCCCACCCAACAGAGGCGCGTTCAGAGGAAGTCTTAAAGCTCTTTAAGCTCATTGAGCAAACTCTCCATGAAGCACTTGAGAAGAGATTTGATGTGGTCGCTCTAAAACTAGAGGGCTACCTCAAGTTGGCGGTCAAAATATCGATGGTAAAAAGGCAAAAGCCAACGGTTGAAGATGAGGCGATGAGTATCTATCGCTACGCTCTGGCAGAAGATATTTTGCAACTTCAGTGTGAAATGAAATCAAGAGAACTCACCCTACACTTTAGAAGTTGGGTCGGAGGGGATAAGGATGGGCACCCTGGTGTAGATGAAAAAACACTTTTAATGTCCTTAACGCTCTCGCGCTCAAAATTAACAGAGTTCATAACCAGCAAACTCAATGAACTCAACGAACTCCTAAAGCTTCTAGGTGAGAAGGAATCTAAAATTCTACGCATGAGAGTGCAGAGCCTCATCAAGATACTAAAGGAGCTCACTCCACTCAAAGCTGGAGATGGAAAGAAAATTTTAAAATTCAAAGGCGAGTTTGAAGATCTCAAAAAGACCCTGAGTAAAATGGGACACGGTGATCTTATCCAAATCTCGACGATCTCGAATTTACTCTGGATATACCCAGCTCTCGTTTTGCCATTAGAAATTAGAGAAGATTCTGAGCTTGTCATGGAGGCACTCAATGACAAGAGCATGGCGATCTCAAGGATGCTTCAGACCCTTAAAGAGGTCTCACAAGGATTTGATCCTCGCTGGTATGTCAGGGGCTTTGTGCTCTCAATGTGTGAAGAGGCCATCCACCTTGAAGCAGGCAACAAACTTCTCAAGCAAGTCTTTAATACCTATCCTATTCCGGTAATACCACTTTTTGAAAATAAGAAGGCCCTAGATAATGGCACCGAGATTTTAGGAGCATTCTTTAAGAAATGTCCTGAAATTCTCAAAGAGCACAAAACAAAGCGCGAGGGGCGCTATGAGATTATGCTTGGCTACTCAGACTCTTCTAAAGAAAATGGCGTTCTTTCAAGTCGTGTTCTTATCTACGACACGCTCAATACTCTCGATAGTTTCCTCACTGATCTCAAGCTCACACCAGTTTTCTTTCATGGCAGTGGCGGAAGTGTTGAGCGAGGTGGCGGTAGTATTAAAGAGCAGATTGCTTGGTGGCCAGAGAGCGCTCTCAATATCTATAAGGTCACAGTCCAAGGAGAAATGGTCGCTAGAACGCTTGCCAATAGATCGATCCTAAAGAGTCAGGTCGACAAAATCATAGAAGAGTTTGATGGACGAGAGCAAGTGAACAAGAAGACCTTGGCAATGAGTGCGCTTAGAGAGTTTTCAAATAAATCAGGGGAGAATTATCGCTCACTAGTTGAAAGTGAAAGTTTTTGGGACCTGATTGAAAAGGCAACACCATACGAGTACCTGGACCTACTAAAAATCGGCAGTCGCCCTTCTAAGCGCGGCGCTAGCTCCTCAAGAAAGAAACTTCGCGCTATCCCCTGGGTCCTCTGTTGGACCCAAGTGCGCCTACTTCTTCCTACATGGTGGGGAGTCGGAAGTGCCTGGGCAGATCTTGGAGCTAAGAATCAGCTAGATTTAATAAGGCGCTATCGGAATGACCCCTTTCTCCAATCATTTGCTAAATCCTTTGGTTTCACACTTAAAAAAGTAGAAATGGGAATTTTTGAACTCTACCTAGATCAGTGTAAGCTTCCCTCAGAGGCGAAAGAAAAGTGGAAAAAGGCGATAACTTCGGAATTCAAGCTGGCCCTCAAATTTCTTGAAGAGCTCACCGGAGAGAGCGAACTCATTTGGGAGCGTCCATGGCTTGCAGAGAGTATATCATTGCGCTCTCCCAATATTACTCCACTCAATTTAATTCAGATTATTGCTCTTGAGCGAACCCATGAGCACCTATTAAGAGAATCTGTCACAGGAATCGCAACCGGCATGCTCACTACCGGCTAGCGACTATTTTCTTTTTTAATAAATTTTCAAGCGAGCTAGACTCTACTCTGACCCAGAGTTTAGCTTTCTTTTTAAAAACTAAGAACCCTTTGCTCGTTTGAATAAATAAAAACTCACCTCTTGAGGAGCGAATTTTTCCGTGGGCAGTGACATCATCTAGTGTGTCACCAAAGTTTTCTCTCAAGGCCGCAAGCTCACTTGGCTCGCCATTAATTAGCCTTAGAGCATTCACATTAATTAATCCCTCTAGGATTTTAGCCTCTCCTGCACTGATAACTTCAATCAGCCCCGCACTCTCAAGCTCCGCTCGTTTTACTGCTTCTTGAGTAAGAGCACTTGCTCCCGCATCACTACCACTTGAAGTGCTACCACCTCCGGCAGCCGCAGTTGATCTCATCGCTCCGGGAGTTGCAATAGAAGTCGGAGTCGCCGTTGGTGTTGCACGGGCCGATTTTCCCGAATTCCCACCGCTCCCCGAGTCTTCATCAGAGGTGCGATCTCTTTGAACACTTGAAGCAAGTGAATCATCACTTTCAACATCTCTTTCAAAATTATCACTAAGTGTATCCATCTCTTTATCAAGACCTTCGAGCTCTTTTGAGAGGTCACTAATCATAGATTTTTTCTTTCTAGTTCGCTCACTTTCTTGAGGAAAGAGCACTTTGCCTGCATCTTCAATTTCTCGCTGTCTCTTATCAAAGTAACTTGAAGCGACGCTCGGATCTACCCCAGTGGCCTGACTCATAGATTTGACGTAGTTATTTCTATTATTCTGGGAATATGTCTCTCTCAAGCGCTCATACTTTTCTCTGGCCTGATCTTGTGAATTTGCTCGCGCCCCTGCGACAGCTCCCTCTTTAGAATCCGCCCCAATTGCTTTGAGGGCGTCGTCTTTAGAAGTGACTCGAGTTTGTGATTTAACCTGCCCTGAATCTTGTTCTTCAATAAGTCTCTGGGCCTCGGCAACCATATCCTCAGCACTTTGTTCACGCCCAATACCACTTGCTTTAAGGGCAGCATCGGCCAACACAATTTTTCGACCTACTGAAGAGCGATCAGTTGTTTCCTTCCCTTGCTCTGCTTGATGCTGTTGAGTAGCATTGTGCTGAGCTTGCTCCTGCCTTTGCCTTCTCTCCTGCTCTTCTCTCTGAGCACGACGGCGATCTTCTTCACTACGTGTGCGCTCAGGTGATTGAGTTTCTCGGCGAGGGTTGGAGTTACTATCTGAATTAGAGTTCTGGGCATGACTGGTCAAATCCGATGGGTCATCGCGATCTGAATGCTCCCTATCTCTGTTTCGCTCACGGCTTGCGCGTGCCCCATCAGTAGATGATCCAGAGTTTCGCTTAGGCTTTTGTTCGTAGGTTGAGACTGTTCTTGCCCCTCTGGCTTGATGTCTCAATGTGAAATTTAAGCGCTCTCTCGCTCTATGGGATTGATCGGTCTCGGGTGTAATCTGGCGGAGCATGGCCCTACGTTGTAAAAAACGACCAGTGGTACCTGGAACAACTCGCGCCATTAAGCGCTCGCTTGCAATAATACCGATCTCACCGGCCTTATCGAGAACAATCATCGGAGTAGATGCAATGTCGACGACTTTGAGAGTTACTTGCGCCGCTCTGGTACTCATGAGTCCATCTTTGTACTTCACAACTAAGTCTTTGGCGTGGGCAATTTTCTCCGAACTGATTCTCACGGCAACTCTTGAAGCCTCAACGGCGGCTTCTGCTACTACTTTTGCTTTAGTAGTCACCTTGCTCATTTTGCCAGTGCTCGCACCGGCTTTCGTGGCCTTAGACATTTTGGGGGCCACACTTGCAATCTTACTTGAAACCTTAATGGCGGCTTTGCCCGCTGCCTTTAAACCCATATGTGCAACAATTCCAGCAGCTGTTCCAGTACCCGCAGTCGCAACGACGAGTCCAATTTCTGAAACAATCACCCCAGCAGCAGCGCAAAAGGCATTCGTCATATCGCCACAATTGACACAACCAAAGGTTTCAAGTGGACGAACACATACTGAACCAGGCATGTGAGGAGTACCAGACCACTCCTGGCAGAAGACACTCTCTTTCATCCAATCTTCGACACTATCTTTAAGACCATTAAACTTCTTATAAATCCACTCACCTGGAGAGCGCCAAAAGCTAACAACGTCTTCTTTCTTTTGGTTGGCGGCAACGTGAAGTTCATCTGATTTGCGATCAAAGAAATCAGATAGATTCCACAGAGAATTCCAGCCAGTTTTAGCAAGTGCCCACAATGAACTCATTGTATCTGTGATATTTGCAACAAGAGCAGTCCAAACCTCTGTTAAACAGTTAGAGCGACTCTCATCCATACAGTGCTTAGAATCTGTCGCACTTGCGGCCTTGCTTGTTAGAAAATTTCTAATCGGGCCTTCAATTACTTCCGGAAAGACCCTACTCGCAGCAATCCCAGAGCGAATCATATTGCATTGAAATTCCTCTCCACACGACTGCTCGTAGTACTCAACGTCCTCTTTCAAGCACTGAAGTTCCTCTGTGAGATCCTCAGTAAAGTTTGAAATCACATTTCTTGAAACAATTGAAGGATGTTCAGCACATGAGGCAAGAGCTTCAGACTGAGTTTCTCTCGCCCCAGACTTTTCAAGTTCCTCTAGGATAGGAGCGAGCGCTTCTGCTTCTAATGAACAAGAATACTCTGGAGTAGGAGGTAATTCATTTGGATTAGCTTCTTCAGAACAAATCTTTAGGAAGGTATCAATGCGCTCTTCGATGGCTTCATTTTCAACAATTAATTCTTCATTTGCTTCTTTCACCAACTCTTCTGAGCTCAATGCACTCGGTGAAGAGGCTGCGAAAGCGTTTGACGGGATAGAGATTGATAGAGAAGTTACGAGCAGAGATGCCACGACTTTAATGCAAATAATATTTCGAAAATTTAATTTCATGTATCCCCAAAATCATGCGAATCGACAATCTCAATAAGTTATAAATCTTATTGAGCAAGATCATCCGACAGATACTCTTCGACTGATTTTGAATCAGGTTAAGCTTCTCACTTTCTTAATTTTAGTTAAATTGTAAGATTTTACTTTTATTTAGAGCAGTGTTGCTCCGAAAATAGAATTAATGAATTTACCAAAAGCTATTTCTCATTCAGCCGTTTTTTGTTTGCTCCTTCTTCTAAAAGTTGGTGTTGCCAAGGCCGAATCATTCCCTCTTAAAGCCTCTCAGATAAGCCTTACAGTGCCCAAAGAGTGGCAGAAGTCCATCAACTTCCTACAAAACCCTTTGACGCTTTTTGGGCCTATTTCTGAGGCCAATAACAAGGGCAATACAGTTAAGCGGGCAGCGTGGATTTTCTCAGATGCTGTGGCCGGAAACGAGAGCCTCAATAAGAAAAAATTAGAAGAAAAGCAGAATGAATACTTTCAGGGCCGCCTCAAATGGATGGCAAAAAGAGGTGCGACCTTTGTCGACAAGGTTCCCTATAAGGTTTATCGAACAAGAAGAAATATTGAGATCCATCAAATCGGAGTGACCTACCGTCTGGCCGACCTCACCTACACAGAGGAGTCTCTCTTCTTTCTCTGCGGAAAGGCACTTGTGAATATCTCTAGACTCACGCCCGAAAATGACAAAGATAAGTTGGAGGATGACTATCAAGTCATTATGAATTCACTCACCTGTTCTGAGCTCTAACTCTGTTTTCGGTCGACGTAGGTATCTCTTTTATTTAACTGCCCTAGCGTTACTCCGTCGGAACCTTCAAGTCTGCCAAGCGACTTTGAAGCTTTCTCACTATCCACTCGACCAGCAATTACATCTAAGTAAATCGCAACTTTATCAAATAGCACTTCGCCACTATCCCAGAGAGCTTCATAACGAAAAGAAGTGGCCCCCAAGCCAGTCCAGCGATCAATCATAGCGGCCGATGAAATCGGAGACTTCTTAAACATTGTATTTCTGCATTCTTGATCAGCTGCCAGATAGTGCTCATGACCGTACATGTCTTTAAGTGCCACTCGATGTTCTTCACAGGGCTTTCCACAATCGCGAAATGAACTTCCCTTTGAAAGAAAAGCAGCAAATACACAATGCTCCATGTGAAATTCAGGCATGTGATGGTGAATAAATACTTCCGCCTTATCTGCCTCAACGCTAGCTAATAAACTCTCAATTTGCCATTGATTGAGATCGAGACCAAGAGCGATTTGAGAAAGTCCCTTACTTACAAGATATTCAAAATTAAGTGAATTAGTAACGTTAAGAGAAAAGTCGCCCAAAAGAGAAATCTCAGGTGCCTGCTCCCTAAAGAATTTAAGGGCCCCAAGATTTCTCACCAAAATCGCATCAGGGGCTAGGCGCTTAATCACATTTAGGTGGTGATACTCTCCGGGTTTTAAAATGCGAGTTGTGGCAATAGCGCATCGAAGTTGATGTGAACGAAGAAGGTCCAAACTCTCTCTATACTCTTTGCCAAACTCGTAGTCGAGAATGAAGTAGGAAATCTCCTTCACTCTCAAGTCTTGCTCTTTAAGAGCTCGGTCTAAAAAACCACGCAATTGATCATGAGAGCGAACAAGAAGATTGAGTCTTCCCTTGGCTTGCTTTGAACTCACGCTGCTTACTGGTAAGCAGTAGTCTTGATCATACTTAATGTCGCGCTTGACCTGCTTTTCAGTCAGCGCCTCTAACATTCTGCGCTTTAAGTCCTTTAAAGCCTTTTGAGCAATAAAAAGATCGCCCTTGATATTTGCATTAAAAGAATCACAAATAAATGCGGAGCCAGTGAGTCCACATAAGACACTTCTTACTTGCTCGCTATCACAGGGTCTGTTTTGAGCGGCCACTGGCAGGTGTTCAAGACACGAGACTTCAACCTGCGCGCCCTGGATAGTGGCTTTCAAAGAGAGTGGCTTGCCCTCCTCTAAGAAAACATCAATATTGATTGGAAGGCGCTTATGAAAGTCGCGATTCACGGTTGTTTGCTCTAGTTTTTTTACAACCGATGGATCTTTATTAATATAGAGACTGTCTCCAACATTCACTTTCTGATGGGCAAAGTCTCTACCAAGACTTATTCGTTTGATATCTCCGGCCCCCTTGGCCTCGTAGACGAACCCGCCAAGTTCCTGCCCTCGCGAATGCTTAGAAGTAAACAAGACTCCCATTCCAGGTCTAATATCTAGGCCAGAGCGAATACTCACACCCTTTACATCTACTTCGAGTACTTCTCCTGCAAACTCACCTCGATGGTTTGAATAGGAGCCATCAACTAGGGCCTGGTGATCAACTCCGTGAAGCCAACCGGAAAAGAAGCCTCTTGAGAAAGTTCGCTCCACATCACTCTTAGAAATCCCCTGAGCAAAACTCTCATTGCCGGTCATTTTAGACTTATAAAGTCTTCCAACACTGGCAACATATCCAGGGCCTTTGAGTCTGCCCTCAACTTTAAAGCTATCGATTCCTAATTTTTGCAGTTCTTCAATTTCTTCCAGTCCAAATAGATCTTTGGGCGAGACTACATAATTGCGATCGAGGCTCGTCTTCACCTTGCCGTCAACGATTAGGTCATAGTCAAGACGACAGCTTTGGGCACACTGACCGCGATTGGCCGAGCGGCCACCAATGGCCTCAGAAGTAAAACATTGTCCCGAATAAGCAACGCAGAGAGCTCCATGTACAAAGACTTCAAGCTCTTTGTCTGTTTTCTCTCGAATTTTCTTCATCTCAGGAATCGAGACTTCTCTTCCCAAAACGAATCGCTCCAGCCCTAGATCTTCAAGCAGCTCAATGGCGAGCTCATTAGTGACAGTCATCTGAGTGGAGGCGTGGATTACTTGATCGGGGGCCATCGCTCGAATGATCTGGGCGAGTCCGAGGTCCTGCACAATAAAAGCGTCGATTCCCATTGGAAGAACTTCTTTTAGAAGGGTTACGGCGCGCTCGAGTTCGTCTTGAAAGAGGAGAATATTAAAAGCGAGATGAACATGAACCCCATAGAGATGGCAAAGATTGACCATCTCTCTAAGTTCTTCAAATGAGTGATCTTTGGCCCTTCCGCGAGCATTAAAGCCTGGCATTCCAATGTAAACGGCATCGGCACCATTATGAATGGCGGCCACACACATTTCCATATCCCCTACCGGAAGCAGGAGTTCAGAAGGTCGATTAAAAGATTGATTTTTCACTGTCTCTGTCTAGCAAAATGCGAGGCTCGCGCCAAGGGGAAGTGATAGTTTCTACAGGTTAGAAGGGAGCTCGACCACAAAGCTAGGATGGGGGCTTCCAGTGTTGTACCAGAGCTTACCGTGGTGAATTTGAACGATTCGGCGGCATAGTGAAAGCCCTATTCCCGTTCCTTTACCGCGCTCTTTGGTCGTAAAGAAGGGTTCAAATAGATTTTCTATCACCTGCTTAGGGATTGGCTTACCAGAGTTTTCAATCACGATTTGATACTGCCCGTGATCACCACGCCCAATGTGAACGCGAATCCAAGTCTCCCCTTCAACTTGACCGGTGCATGCGTCGAGGGCATTGCTCAGCAGGTTTAGAAAAAGATGGGTCAGCAGCCCCGGATGTCCTTTTACTAAAAGATCTTCGCGCGCCTGTCCGTTAATCTCAAAAGGGACGCGAAGACGAGCAAAGCGGTGGTGAAGAAACTCTTTAACGTCGGCAATGATCTCAGCGAGGTCGACACTCACAAAATCATCCACCGATTCATTTCGGCCAAGGCGGTTGAGAACTTCAATCGTTCCCTTGAGGCGATCGAGCGAGACTTCCATATTGGCCACGATCTCCCCCATTTTATGATCGCCTGGGTACTGAATGAGAAGCTTATCTAAGCCAAGGCCAATGACCTGCAGAGGGTTATTGATTTCGTGAACAATCGTCGCGCTCAACTCCCCCAAAGTCATGAGCTTGTCCTTGTAAAAGAGCGACTGTTGAGCGCGCTTTTGGCGCTGTTGAAATATGCCCAAGATCAATGAAAAGACTGTGATGTAGAAGAGACCCTTAATTGATTGCAGGGTTTGAATATCAATAAAGTGTCCCAGGATATTGTGGACGAGATAGTCTGAGGTCAAAATCCAAATGGCCGATACCACAAAACTCAAGACAAAAGTCTTAAGATCAATCCACTGTCTAATTTGAGCGGTAATTCCTGACACAGTGCTACCTAGTTAAAGACTCAATAAGCCAAATTTAACAGTAGCAATTTTTTTTGTCGAGGGGATTCTACTCGCTAACTTCGCCCACAGACGCCTCTTGTGCAGCTTCTAGAGCTGCTTCTTCAAGGGCGGAGTCTTGAATTTCCTGCACTTGTAAGGGTTCTGCTTCATGTAGGAAATCATCACAATTTTCAAGCGCTGGAACACTTCGCTGCTGACCGGTGAAGTGACCGAGGTAAATTAGGCCGTCAGCCCCATCGCCTTTGATTGTGTAGATGTCCTTAGAGTCAGAGGCTTTATCCATCATTTCTTGTAAGAACTTTGGCCTTTGAGTGGTGAGGCCCGCGACATTTCTCTCTTCAAGGATAATATCTTCAAAGGTGAGATTCTTTGAAAAATCATCTGGAGTAACAGAATCAGTTGCACCTTGGATTCGCTCTTTAAAATTTGGCCTATACTCAACGAGCTCTCCACCCTTTTCAAAAGTCAGAACGTCATCGGAGACTTTATTAACTTTAACCCCAATTGATTCGAGCTCTTTTTTTACAGTGGCGATGTAGTCGTCCATAATTTCGCGGTAAATTTTTTCATTAAACCTACGTCCTCTTAAACGGTAGAGGTCTTTAGAAGCTTGCTGATACTTATCTTGAATGGTTTTAAACCTCATAGCATAGCGACGACCTAGGTTTAGTGCCTGACTGCCTTGAGTGAAATAGCCTTTATCAAGAGCAGTATTATTCATTGCCTTAAATGAGTACTGCTTTCCTTTTTGAAAAGAGAGGTGATAGGGAAGAGTCACGGGGTTAGATGAAATAAATTTCTTAAAGGCAGATCCCACCCCAAAGACAAATTTCATTTCGTCACCAATGGTTGTCGCAACTTTTGTCACAGGCTGAGTCACTTTTGATGTTCTATAGCGAGCTTGAGTATATGCATCTTCAGCTTTGTGAATATAGTGCTGAATACTCTCTCTGGACTTCATTTCACGAATCGCCTCTGGCTTAATACCAAAGCTTCGAGGGGAGAGACTGACTCTCTTTTTTAGCTGTGAAAGAGCGAGAATACTCTTACCCGTCCCCAAAACGCCCCCTAAAAGAAAGCCTGTTCCCAACTGACCTGCGAGACCACAACCAAAGTTCATGACAGACTCACAAGTAGGACACGACCAATTGGTCTTCTTAAGGCACTCTGATTGATAGGGAACACCACTCCACTCTGAACATCCAAGAAGTTCAGTATAGAACTCGCGAATGTCACCGAGGAAATTGAGAAAGTTCTTTCTAACAATGTCATAGAATTTTGCGAGATCCCAATCCGCAAGAGCTTCAGCGAGGTTTTCTGGCAAAACACTCGCATAGAGCATAGCTGTAGATGTCTCATCTTCTTCGCCAAAGAAGTAATTCCATGAGTTCTTAGCTAAATTCACGGCCCCTTTGGGAAGATCCCAAAGAAATAATTTTAATGTTGAATAGAGAGACTCCACGACGTTTGAAACGAGAGTCGATAAACATCCCATCTTTGTCGTCTCAGACTTTTTTCCACCAAAGAGGGAGAACATATTCTTAAGATCGTTTTCAAGACCATCGACTACTTGGCTAAAACAGCTGCGATCCTCACGCTTACACTTCTTATCATAGCCTTGCAGTGCTTTTAGGGTGTCGTCGACAAAACGCTGAGGAATTACTCCCTCCACAGGCGCCACATCTGCACACTTATCTTCTCTAGCAACTGCCTCGTTTACAACGGGAATCAAGTCTTCGGCCATTGATACCATGCCGGTACCGTTGAGATTACACTGCAGAAAGGAAGGAATAACTTGACGGCTGTCTGACTTCTTAAGAAAGATTGCCAGCTTCTTTGGCTCGGCATCTTCTATCGGCTCGCCGTCCTTTGCCGCCTGCTCAGCCTCTTCTACTGGTTTCTTACAATGAGTTTGGGTGAGACAGCGGTAATATGCGCTGTTTTTGTAGAACAAATCACCTAGGCCGTTCTGTTTATTATCAATATAGGTATAATGGGTTTTAGATTGCTCAGCTTGAATACTAGGCGAAAAACTCACTAGCATTAGAGAGAATACAATGAGAAAAATGTTAATCGGTCTCAGCTTCTTCACAATACTTACTACTACTCTTCGTGCGCAAGTTACGGTTAATCTTCAAGGTGCCAATATCGCCCTTCCCTTTCCCAAGGAGTGGCTCTCAACTGGTAGTGAAAAGAAAAATTCGTTTGTTTTTTTTAACTCAAAAGCTCCAGCGCCTCGTCCCATTGTGAGTCTCTACGCTTCTTCATTCCACTACCCCAATAACTTATCGGAATTTGAAGCGGAAATTAGAGCCCAAAAGGACAAGTGGCTCAAAAAGGTTGACGCGACGTCCACTGCCCCCTTGGAGATCCTTCCACTTCCCAATTATAAGACTATTCTAGTCAGATACAGCTTTAAATCCCCGCAAGGTGAGTTTAGCGAGTGGAGTCACTTTGAAGCCTGCCAGAATAAAAAGGCAGTCGTGCTCAAGGCACTCATTCCCAGCGCTCACTTAAAAGAATTTCAAAACTTTTGGCCCACTTTTGAGTCTGGCCTTTGTCAGTAGTTTAAAGCGCTTTCACTTGGATTTTCAGACTATTTTTGGCAGGATTTGTACCTGCAACTTTAATTGTGAGGCGCAAATGCTTAAACCAAGCAGCATATTAATAATTTTTATTTCCTCATTTCTCACACTCTCCTTTAAGAGCGCTCTGGCAAAGCTGCCTATTACTCCCGGCCTGTGGGAGATTTCTCGCGAGACGAAGATTGAGGGCGCTGACATGCCCCAGATGGGAGAGATGATGAAGAACCTTCCTCCTGAGGCCAAAGAGCAGCTCAAAAAAATGTTGGAGCAACAGGGAATTGGCAAGGCCTCAAAGGGAATTAAAGTCTGTATTACCAAAGAAGAAATTGAACTCGAAAAAATCCCGCAAGAGAAGGGATGCGATATGAAAGTTAAAAGTCGCAGTGAGAAGGAATTTATTTACAACTTTGACTGCAAAGACCCTAAAGCCGAAGGAAGCGCAGTTGTCACTGCAAGCAATCCAAAGTCTTATACCACCAAGCTTGACATGAAGGTTGTCGAAGATGGCAATGTCCGCGAAATGAAAATGGTCTCGCATGGAAAATGGCTACAATCAGACTGTGGCGAGTATAAGAAAAAATAATAATGAAATTCGCGTTGATAATACTTGGCTTGCTTATTCCAGCTACTCAGCTCTTTGCTCGCGAAGATATACTTGTTCTTAATGAAACCACTCCCCTCTTAGCTCGTAACTGGAGTTTTCAGTTAAGCGAGTACTCTGCCGAGAGAGAATATGAGGATGGAGATATCGTTCTCGATCAACGCGACGATACTGCCTGGGGCTTTGAGCTCACAAAAGGCTTTATCATCAATTCAAAGCTCTCCACTGAAATCGGCTTCACCAGCGAGTTCTTTGGTGAGACGACACATAAATTTAACCCGACACTAAATAGAGATAATATCCACTTTCGCTATAAGGGACTGCGCGCACTAAAATCGCGACTGATCTATCGATATCAAAATTCGCCTGCGCGAGAGCAGGGAATCCTGCTAGAAATTTTTGGCCTTCCCTGGCGCGGGCGAGACGGGCGCGCAGGTCTTGGAGGGCTAAGTGTTGGGGCTTCGCATCTTTCGAGATGGAAATTTGCAAGCGGACTCTACACCCAGTCTCACTTTAAAGTTATCTTTGCCGGACCAAAGAAAATTATAAAAGATAGTGGCGGCCTTGAGCGCACTGATCCCTACTCTCTGGCCGAATTCCAGGGAACACTTGGCTACTTAAGTACACCTTGGCTCTTTGCCCTAACCCCAGGTTTTGGACTCAGTAATGACTACAATATTCACTCTAATGAATATAACCGAGAGTCAGATAAGGGGTTCTCGCTACATATTAAAGCGAGTGTAGGGTATCAATTTAAAAGTGGTACTCTAACTCTGAGCCACACTCGTCGCTCCGAAATCTTCAATAATATCTCTGATCTTCCCTCAGATGAAATCGACTTTGAAATTGAGTCGAATCAAACTGCTATGGAGTATGTGTGGCACTTCTAAAAAAGCTCCTTCTACTCCTTATGCTTCCTTGCTTTGCCCTGGCCAGTGAGAGGGAGGGATTTTTTGAAACCGTTGGAAGAGACTTCATCTCCCCAGTCACAACTGATGCTAAGTACATTTTAATCGGTGGAACTATCGCAACCACAGCGGTGGCTCTCAATCGGCGCGATCGCTCCTACCGACAGACCAAGAGCTTTGAAGACTCAAAACCGCTGCGAAATTTTGGCTTCATCGGAGACCTTATTGGCTATGGTTTTTTAAATGGAACCTATACTCTAGCGATGTGGTACTACGGCGCCGCCTACGACAATGAAAAAGCGCTCAGAGATGCTGAGATCATGGCGCGCGCCTCGACCATTACTCTCGCCTGGACCACGGCCCTCAAGGCAGCGATTAAAGAGAAGCGACCAGGCTTCCCAGATGATGAGCACTCCTTTCCCTCAGGCCACGCCGCAGGGGCTTTTAGCTTTGCTGGGATTGTGGCCGCGAGACATGGTTGGGGCTGGGGTTTTGCGGCCCATGCGGCGGCAGGCTTCATTGCAGTTAGCCGCAATAACGATGACTTTCACTACCTGCACGACCTCATGGCCGGAGCAACAATTGGCGCCGCCTACGCTTGGGGAGTGAGTGAGCGGGCCATGAATGGAGATCATTATCTCTTTACTATTTTGCCCACTGGTCACGGGGGCATGATGGCGACAATTGGCGCGAGTTTTTAACCCTTAACGCTAAAGCCTTTCTTGGTCAGTAACTCTCTTACTCGCGCGAGGTAGTCACCTTGCAATTCGAGAGCATCATCTTTTTGAGTGCCCCCAGTGCCACAGAGATTTTTTAGTTCTTTAAGTAGATTTTTAAAATATGGTGGGTTATCGGGTAGAGAGTAGACAACAGTCACTGTCTTTCCCCCTCTACCCTTTTTTTCCAATCTGAGCTTGAGTGTAGTTTTTGTGGGCTCAACCTCATTGTAATTTACAGTTCCTTTCTTATTTTTATCGACTAGGTTTTTACCAGAGCCGTCACTACTGTAGACAATTCGATTTTCGCCCATCTCTATCCTCTTTCAAACTATCTCAAACGACTTCACTACGCTCCTGAGCCATGTGAGGTTGTGCCCGGCTTATGGTGCAATCTTCTAATACCTGCTTCGATTAAATTCTCTTTTGAAAGTGAGAAGTTATCTGGAGTATTTGGATTGACGTCAAAGCTATAGCGCAGAATTTCACTAAAGAAGCGTCTATAATAGTAAATGAGGACTGCGTAGGCAATGATCATAAATGCTGTAAGTGGCAGAGTCATAGGCTCTAGGAACACTCCAAAGAGCAAGATATTTACTAGCAGTGGTGCGACAAAGAAGAGCACCAAGGGAACAAAGATATTTCCCACAAGGAGCACTCCGCAAATGACTTCCACGACTTTAATAAAGGTGTAGAGATAGCCAGACTCTTTAAGTGACTCGAGTAACACATTAGCGCCCGGAGAAAAACTCATCTCAGGTAAGTAGCCAAAGAATGCATTGAGACCAACGATTAAGAATGCTCCCCCAAGGAAGAGTCTTCCCACCAGGTAGGCCCCATTCGTTCGCCTAATCTCTTTTACTTCCTGATCGTGCTCAGGGCGATTAATAGTATCTTTCATTTGTATCCTCCTTCAACAGATGAGTGGTACGCCCCTCCATGCTACTCTTCTTTTTCACTCTTCTCTAAGGCCGTGGGCCTTTGTCTTAGGGCCGAGTCTAAACAATTCCTCGACTCATTTGACTCACATATTTCTGAGTTCTTTGCTTTCGTTTCTCTGACCTTTTTATTGCCAAGTACTCACAAGTTCCTGACATAAACTATCTTTCCCCCATTTTCTCGCAGGAAGCTCTTAGAATAGATTCATTGTCCACGGAAGGAGTAAAACAAATGAAAGGATTCATTATCTTGGGGTTTCTCATTGTCCTCATTGCCAGCAGTGCTCGCGCAGCTGCTAATGCCCCCACCCATTACTATGTTGAATTAAAAGCAAGAAACGCACTTGAGCGCTCACAAATGGCCCAAGTCTTTCACATCGATCAAGTGATTGAAGAGAGCGTGTACTCAGTTGTGAATGCACACGACTTTGAAAAAATTAAAAGTCGTTTTGCATCTAAGCTTGTGACTTCTCACCCCTACAATTTCCCAACCAGTTCCGACAAAGCAGATGTCATCGACTTTCCTAGTAAAGACAGCAAGTATCACACCTATGAAGAAATGCTTGCCGAACTAAGAGAGCTGGCACGCACTTATTCCGATATCACCGAACTCTTCTCCATCGGAAAATCACTTGAAGGCCTCGACCTATGGGCACTAAAGATTAGCGCTAATAAAAATACCAACGCCTTCATTCCCGCCACAGTATTTCTCGGTGCTCATCACGCCAGAGAACACCTCTCGACTGAAGTGCCACTACTCTTTGCCAAGCAATTTCTAGCTCAGACTGTGACCTCTAGTGAGATTCGTGCACTCATTTCCGTGCAAGACCTCTATATCATTCCGATGGTCAACCCAGATGGCGCGATGTTTGATATCTCAGGACGTCGCTACAAATCGTGGAGAAAGAATCGCGCTGCTAATACTAATGGAACATTCGGCGTTGATCTCAATCGCAACTACTCCTACGGCTGGGGCACTGGTGGTTCATCGAGATCTCCTGGTTCAGATGTCTACATGGGACCAGCTCCATTTTCTGAGCCAGAGACTCAAGCCGTGCGCGACTTTGTTATGAGCAAACCAAATATCAGAACGATGCTCTCCTTTCACACTTTCAGTGAACTCGTCCTCTATCCGTGGGGCGGACAAAAAGATGGTGTGGGTGGGGAAGATCAGCAGGTCTTTGAAAAAATGGCCAACAAGATGGCGAGTATGAATGGCTACACCCCCATGCAGGCCAGCGATCTCTATGTCGCCTCTGGTGACACCTGTGACTGGGCTTACGGCGAGCTTGGCATCTTCTGCTTTACCTTTGAATTGAGTCCCAAATCCATGTGGTCTGGCGGCTTCTATCCCGGCGCCAATATGATCGATACCGCCTTTCGCGCCAACTACGCCCCGGCGCTAGAGCTTGTGAAGTGGGCCAGCGATCCCTATGCTGCGCTAGTTGAGTAACTTTCTCCACCTTGGTGGCCATCAGGCCATCATCACCAAGTCGCGGATTTTGCTGAAAACACATCAAAATCCGCATTTTTTTTCCTTGCCTAGATTTACGCATAACTTACGCATTGATATAATGGGTCCATGGAAACAAAACTCCCTCTCGCCCACTGTTCTCTCTTTGGTATTCAAGAAGACTTCGCTCCTATAGAGCTCTCTCTTGATGAGCACTTCGTGCGCAAGAAGAGCTCGACCTACTTCTTCGAGGCCGCGGGAGATTCCATGTCCCCGCTCATTATGAATGGCGACATCCTCATTGTGGATCGCTCGGTAAAGATCACCAGTGGCAATATTTTTGTCGTCAACTTTGAAGGGCAACTCCTGTGCAAGCGCTACTTTCTGAGAGCTGGCGTCGTTACCCTCACCAGCGAAAACTCACTTTATCGCCCGATAGTTGTTCAGAACCCCGATGAATTTTCCTTCTTTGGCGCAGTCACTGCAATTGCGCGCGACATGAGGGAGAAATAGATGATCGCACTTGTGGACTGCAATTCTTTTTACTGCAATTGTGAACGCCTCTTTAGGCCTGACCTCATTGGCCGCCCCATTGTGGTGCTCTCTAACAACGACGGCTGCGTAATCTCGGCCTCAAAAGAGGCAAAAAAATTTGGACTTGGAATTGGCGTGCCCCTCTTTCAACTCAAAGAGCTCATTAAGAATCACGACCTGCAGGTTTTTTCGGCAAACTTTCCACTCTACACTGATATCTCAAGTCGCGTGATGACAACGCTTGAGCGCCACACCTATCAAATTCAAAAGTACTCTATTGATGAAGCCTTTCTGGCTTTTGATGGGCCAGCACTCAAAACTCGCAGCCTCGCCCTCAAAGAGAGTGTCGAGAACGAAGTGGGTGTGCCCGTGGGCGTTGGTGTCGCCCCCACTAAAGTACTCGCCAAGGTGGCCAATCACCGCGCGAAAAAAATTGATCGCTACCAAGGCGTCTGCGTTCTTGAAAATGCCACGCAAATCGAATGCGCTCTCAAAGAAATGCCCATTGAAGATGTGTGGGGCATAGGCCGTCAGAGTGCGCTCAAAATGAAGGACTTTAAAATTAAAACGGCCTTCGATTTTGCCAGTTATAAAAATGAGCGCCAGATCCTTAAAACGTTCACCAAAGTGGGCTTAGCGATTAAGCATGAGTTAATGGGGATCAGATCTCTTGAATTAGAAGCTGAGCGTGTGAGGAAGAAAGAAATTAGTTGCTCGCGCTCCTTTGGTGGCGACGTCTACACTCTAGAAGAACTGCGCGAGGCAGTTGCGACCTTCGCCACCCTCGCTTGCCAAAAGCTTCGAGCGCAAAACTCAATGGTCAAGAGTGTGAGCGTCTTTATACGTACAAACCCCTTTAAAAATACGCCTCAATATACGGGATACGACTCTCTCAATCTCGAGGTTGCAACACTTGATTCATTTAAGGTCATTAAGTCTTGCCATCAACTCTTGGATCAAATCTATAGACCTGGACTTGGCTACAAGAAAGCAGGTGTAGTGCTCAATAACCTTTGCAATCAAGATGAAGTTCAACTCGACCTCTTAAGTCCTGGAGCAGTTGATAGCTATGAGCGCGTACGTCTCATGCAGGTCATTGACTTAATTAATAATCGCCATGGCCCTCTCACCGTGAAATCGGGGGGCTGCTCCCTCACGCCTAAAGCGACTTGGAAAATGCTTCAAGAGCGGCTCTCCCCCTCCTACCTCAGTAGCTGGCACCAGCTACCAAAGGCCGCTTGCTAAGCAAGAAGCCAGTAGTTATAGGCAAAGTAACCCGAGAGTAAAGCAGAGCCGCTGATGCGAGTAAGTTGTGGAGCGCGACGGCGCAAGAGACACAAAAGAAGAAGCAGAATAGTAATTGCATTCATTGCAACAACATCGCGAGAGAGGACTTCTGGATCAACACTAAAAGGAGTGATGACACCCGCGAGGCCAACTACCGCGAGAGTGTTAAAAAGATTGGAGCCAAGTACATTGCCAAGGGCAATATCACTCTGTCCCTTGCGAACCGCGGCAACAGAAGAGGCAAGTTCTGGCAGTGAAGTACCGATGGCCACAATAGTAAGACCAATAATGAGTTCACTCACACCAAAGTGAGTTGCAATGCCAACCGCCCCCCATACGAGAACGCGCGAGCTGATAATAAGAACAATAAGACCTGCAATTAAGAAGAGAATCGATTTAGAGATGGTGAGTTTCCCCTCGACGATATCTTCTAACACCTCGTCAGAGAGAGCGTCCCCGTCCTTTTTAAGACCCTCATAAATACTCCAGCCCATGAGACCGAGGAAGATAAAGAGCAGTGCAAGACTATCGAGTCTAGAAATAAAGCCATCATAAATAAAGAAGGCACTGAGAACACTTATGAAGATGAGTATTGGAAGTTCTTTTTTAAGCACCGTCGACTCTACAGAGATGGGGCCCACGAGCGCGCTTATTCCGAGAATCAAACCTATATTGGAAATATTAGAGCCGTAGGCATTACCAAGCGCCAGAGCTGGCTTTCCCTCGAGAGAGGCTAGAGTAGAAACCAACATTTCCGGAGCACTTGTGCCAAAGCCGACAATGACCATGCCAATTAGGAGTGGTGGCATACCAAAGTAATTGGCCACACCTGAAGCTCCTTCGACAAATTTATCGGCGCTTAAAATAAGAAAAGCAATTCCTAAAACAACAGCGAGTATCTCAAGTAACATGCATCACCCTAGTCAAAAAAGATGTCCTATCATAGCAAAATGGCATCGCATTTGCTCTATATATCAGTAAGGAGGGCCAAAGGGCCAAAATAACCGTGAGAAGTTTCAAATTGAAAAGCCCTCCTTCAATTTGTAGCGCATCATAAGGGGGATTTATGGGATTAGCGCAAAGAATTGATGATTACGAAGATATGAGTTACTTGGAGCGAATGGTTCTCGATCCAAGAGATTTTTTCAGCGAACCAGCGGAAGTACTCACACTTGGTAGCATCAGTTATGACGAGAAAATAGAACTGCTTGAAAATTGGAAAAGATGCATAGAAGACCTGATGAGAGCTCAAGGAGAAGGTATGGCGCCCGCTAAAAGCTACGAGCGCGCCGAACATTTAGAGCAAGAGCTTGAGCAGGTGGGCAAAGTGCTCATTCGCCTCCATACCAATTAATTTTATATGAGAGAGAGTTTCCTTAGGAAGTGCCTAAGGAAACTAGGAGCGTCCTAGAAATTCAAGTGCTCGCTCGTAATCGGGCTCATCCACAATCTCAGAGACCTGCTCACAATAGAGAACTTCATTCTCACTTCCCAAGATCACAACTGCTCGACTCAAAAGACCTCGCAGAGGGCCGTCGACAATTTGTAGACCGTAGTGATTGTGAAACGAAGAGCGAAAGAGTGAGCCCATCACGACGTTTTCAATTCCCTCTGCCCCACAGAATCGTTCTTGGGAGAAGGGAAGATCCATTGAGAGGCACAGGACCTTAGTGTCTTTAAGGTCAGTTGCCCGCTTATTGAATTGGCGCACACTCATAGCGCAAGTTCCGGTATCGAGGCTTGGAAAAAAATTGAGCAACTTTCTTCTAGACTTTTCTAAGTAGAGGGTACGATCAACGAGATCAGTTCCTGTAAACTCAAAATCATGAGCAAGAGTGCCAACCTCTGGCAACTCTCCCTTTGTATGAACTTCGCGTCCTTTAAGATAAATCACACTCATTTAAACCTCCTCTCAAAAGATATTAAGTGTCTAAAAAAGCTTACGATGCAAGATTTATAAATACTAATTGATTACGATTAGACCTTGCCAAAAGCTAAACAGCGCCATAAGAAACTCCTATGAAAAAAGCGACACTTACTCTCATGACCATTCTTCAATTCATACTAGCTCACAGCACATACGCCGCATCAGAGAAATTCTTTTGCGCTTTGCCAACCGCACTCGAATATAAAGACGAAGTCATCAAAATGCCCGGAACAGATAAGACTAAGCATTGTTCAATCTCCTGTATCGTGGCTTTAGAATGTAGCGCCTTTGAGACTTATCTCTTTGGACTTAGCAAAGAAATCTATGATGCCTTTGGTGGTGGAACCCCCGATAGGATGGATATAGAGGCTAACAAGGCGGGAATTAAGCTTGCGACAACCAGTGTCGCAAGTCTACCTCAAGATTGCTTAAGAGAGTGTCTCAAGCTTTTTCCTAAGAAAAAATAACTCTTTCAAACCCAGAATAATTAACTCTGAACTTGTAGAATAGATTTCTCTAAGAGAAGATCACTCGTGCACGCACCAGCGTATCAAAAGCGTGGGAGATTTTATGGGTAATTTATTTTCTGGAAACTTCATGCCTCATGGTCATTGTTACCTGTGGAAGCCAGAAATACTGTGGATGCATGTTATCTCAGATCTCATAATCATGTGTTCATACTTCTCCATTCCAATCGTACTGACCTATATCGTATATAAAAGTAGAGGAAAAATTCCCTTCAATACGCAATTTCTCCTCTTTGCCATTTTTATTTTGGCCTGTGGAACAACTCACTTAATGGAAATTGTTAATGTTTGGCAGTCTCGCTATGTACTCTCAGGAGTCATTAAAGTAGTCACGGCCATTGCTTCAATTGGAACTGCGATTTCACTTTTTTCAACGATCCCAAAAATTATTAAAAAGTTGCAGATCGATGATTACGAAAAGCAATAACAGAAATCAAACTCTTCAGGGACTCTACTGGATCATTGCGATCTCGTTCATTCTCATTATCTTTACTCTAGATCTAGTCACCCCACTTGGAATCTCAGTCGGCGTGCTATATCTCATTCCTATCTATTGCACGATCTTTCTCATCGATGATCGCTACTCTCCTATATATTTAAGTGTAGCTTGTAGCATCTTAATTGGCTGGGGTGCCCATCTTAGTGGCCCCGCACTTGAGCCAAGCAAGGCATATATAAATCGTGCCATCACCGTCATTTTCATATGGCTAGGGACTGTTCTGATAACTCTCTTTAAGAGATCGATGGTTCGCTATCGCTGGTCTGAAAAGAAGCTTCGCACTGCCATTGATGGGGCCCCCAATGGCATTATCTTGGTTGATCAAAGTGGACAGATACTGATTGCCAATAAAGAAGTTGAAAGAATGTTTGGCTACAGAGACGGTGAGCTCATTGGAAGTCCCATTGAATTGCTAGTCCCTGACAAGTTTAGAGGTAATCACACCTCATATAGAGAGAAATTTCACAAAAACCCGCAATCGCGCGCCATGGGCTCGGGCCGAGACTTATATGGAGTAAGAAAAGATCGAAGTGAAGTGCCAGTAGAAATTGGTCTAACTCCAATTGAAACAGAGAATGGTTTCTTTGTCATGAGCTCGATCATTGATATTACGGAGCGAAAAAAACAAGAGACTGAACTAGTTGAACTCAATCGCCACCTCATTAAAAGAGACCGTGAAAAAGAGATCATGATTAAAGATCTCAAACAGAGCAACCAGGAACTCGATGACTTTGCCTACATTGCCTCACACGACCTCAAGGAACCGTTGCGTGGTATTTTTAATAACGCAAAATTCCTCATGGAAGATTACGAAGAAAAGCTAGGTGAAGATGGGTTAAGAAGACTCAATCGCATGAGCTTTCTGTGCCAGAGAATGGAAGCACTCGTAAATGATCTCCTCTACTTTTCACGGCTAGGGAGAAAAGAATTGGCAATCAAGCCCGTTTCAATAAGAGAGTTAATTGATTCAATAAAAGCAATCTATGAAGAAGACATAGAGAGCGGAACCGTTGAAATTGTCATCGATACACCTCTACCAGAAATAATTTGTGATGGGCCTAGAGTAACGGAAGTTTTTCGCAACCTTATTTCAAACGCACTTAAATACAATAATAAGGATCTCAAAACGATCAATATTGGACATCTCCCCAGCACAAGTGAAGATTCATTTATGGATGGAGAAACATTCTACGTCAAAGATAATGGGATTGGGATTGATAAGATATTCCATGAAGAGATATTTCGCATCTTCAAGCGCTTAAATGAAGAAGATGAGGAAAAGAAAGGCACTGGCGTAGGCTTAACCTTTGTAAAAAAAATTGTCGAAAGACACGGCGGAAAAATCTGGCTCGAGTCGGAGATTGATAAGGGAAGTACTTTCTACTTCACCCTAGTCAATGGAGGTAATCATGAGTAGCGATTCTAATTTACCGAGGATCTTATTAGTAGAAGATAGTATCGACGACTACGACGCTACCATTAGAAGTTTTGAGAAAGTTCACCTCTCAAACCCAGTTACGTGGTGCCGAAGCGGAAGTGACGCCTTAGATTACCTTCGTGGTACTGGACGCTATCAAGATCAAGAGAACCTAACAAAACCTGCAATTATTCTTCTCGATCTCAACATGCCAGGGCTTGATGGAAGAAAGACTCTTGAAATTATCAAGAGCGATGGCGAGTTGAGGAAAATCCCAGTTGTCATTTTAACGACCTCAGTTGATGAACGAGATGTTAGAGATTGCTATGAGATGGGGGCGAGCACCTATATTCAGAAGCCAGTAAATTTTGAAAATTTCATCGAGGCCATGAGGCGGATTAAAGATTATTGGTTTGGAGTGGCCGTGCTTCCGGAGAGGAATTAAATGACTAGAGAAGTTGCGGTCCTCATTATTGATGACAATGAAGACGACAGAGAACTCTGCGTGCGCTCGCTAAAAAAAGCGTTCTCTGGTCGCTTTCGATCTATCGAGCTTCCTAGTGGTGATAAGGCAATAGAGGTCATTAAAAAGGAAGCTCCCAATTGTATCCTCCTAGACTACTCTCTTCCTGGGCGCAACGGCCTAGAGGTGTTAAAGCGAGTTCGGGCCAAGTTTAAAAATCTTCCCGTTATCATTCTCACCGGTCAAGGCAATGAAACTGTGGCCGTTAAGGCCATGAAGCTTGGTGCTCAAGACTATATCGTTAAATCAAATATTAATGAGGAGACTATTTATCACATTGTCCTCATGGCCATCGAACATTGTGATCTTAAAGATCGAATTGAAAAACAACAACAAGCTCTTTCACTTTTTACCAGGGCCCTGGCCCACGACTTAAAAGAGCCAGTGAGAACAATTCTCTCATTTTCTAATCTTATGAAAGAGAGCGAATTGCCGACAGGACAGAAAGCTTATCTTGATAGAATTGAAAGCTCGGCCAATAGTATGGCCAGGCTCATTAATTCAGTAAGAGTTTATACGGAGTTGGCCGACCTGTCAGAAGTAGAACTTCAAAAATGTAACTTAGATAATATCGCCAAACAGGCCATTAAAAAATTAGAAAAGACCATTGAAGACTCTGGTGCGACTATAAATCTGAAAGACTTACCTGAGATTCATGGCAACCCTGATCAACTCATCCAAGTTTTTCAAAATATCATTGGCAATGCTATCACTCACACTCCTGAGAATCGCGATATTCGCATTTCGATTTCCGCTCAGGATAAAGGGGATCACTACCAAATTGTGATCTCTGATAGCGGCATTGGAATTGATGAAGCGTATATTAATTCTATTTTCGAACCCTTTAAGAGGCTTGGAGGACAAAGCCGAGACCACAGCGGTCTTGGGCTTGCGATCTGCAAGCGAATCATTGAAGCTCAAGGGGGTAGAATTTGGGCAAAGTCGACACTTGGCAAAGGAACTAAAATCAACTTCACCCTCTCCAAATATACAGGAGAAGAGGATGAAGATCCCACGATTGTGCAAACAGATTATTGGCCAGAGCATGAAAAGAATTTTGAGGGAGAGGAGAATGCAAATATCCTACTTGTAGACGATAGTATTGATGACTTGTACTTAACGAGAATTGTTCTCCAAGAAAAATCTCAAATAAATTTTAATATGTTCTTTGCCCAGAATGGAGTTGAGGCCCTCGACTTTCTCAACAATAGTGAGCACCCCCCCATAGATCTGATTATTCTCGACATTAATATGCCGGTGATGGATGGCTTTGAGTTTTTAAAAAAGCGCCAGGAAAGTAGTGTACTTCGCAAGTACCCTGTAGTGATGTGCTCAACATCTGACTATGCCAAAGATAAGGAACTCGCTAAAGAGCTTGGGGCAGTTGCCTACATCGTAAAACCTCTTTCAAAAGAACATTTTCTAAATGCTATAGATCGAGTGGATACTATCAAAATGGTCAACAGGGACTCATTGACAGTGCTTAAACCAAATTTAAGTAGAAGGGCCTAGCCGCGATATTTCCCCACTGATTACAAGACTCAAGCTTCATTTACAATTGCTTTAGAAATAAATTGATGACGTTTATTTTTTAACGAAAACTTATTTAAACATAGTTAATTTTTGTAAAACGCAATTTTTATCAGTATAAAATTACTTAAAATCGACCGATAATAAACACACTTAGAATGGTTTGCTTGAATTCTGACCACTGGCCTGGTTCTCTCAACAGAGACTCGCAGATAGGATGGTGATTTAAGTTCTAAGTATAGGCTTTTGCCGGGGCACTGATTTATTCAGTGCCTTTTTTTACCCTAACTGTCGCAAACTCATAAAACTATGCTTTCTTAACAAACTCTGACTTGAGATTCATTGCTCCGAGACCATCAATTTTACAGGCAATATCGTGACCATCACCAGAATCGTAGACTAAGCGAATATTTTTAACTTTTGTCCCGACTTTTACTGAACTAGAAGAACCTTTAATTTTAAGATCTTTAATGACTGTAACAGTATCACCGTCGGCAAGCAGATTGCCGTTAGCATCCTTGATCTCTTGAACACTGACAGACTTTACCGCACTCGGATCCCATTGATTTCCACAATCAGGGCAATTCCACATTCCCGAATCTTCATAGGGATAGTCATACTCACACTTGGGACACTTTGGTTGATCACCACTCACTGGGAACTCCTCTTAGTATTGTACTGGGATTTAAAATTTATAGCATTCGCCCCATAGACGCGAAAGTCAACTCCACCATTATGAGCAAAGAACTTTCTGCGAATGCCCTCAAAATTCATACCGCACTTAAGGGCCACTTTCTGCGACGCTCGGTGTGATAGTTCCATGGCGGCCTCAACCCGGTGAAAGCCAAGTTGATTAAAAGCGAGACTTAACATCATCTGAGAGGCCTCAGTAGCAAATCCAAATCCGGTGTATTGATTGTAGATATAGTAGCCAAGATTGGCCCAATTCAGCTGAGCATTAATAGTTAGAAGATCAGCTTGTCCAATGAGCTCTTGAGATTTTCGAGAAAAAACCCCGTAGATAAAGTGCACTCTCATCTGCCCAAGTTTGCGGCCCCTAGCGATAAACTTTCCATAAAGAGCTCGTGTGTCTAAATCTCCCAATTGATGGGCATGATCAAAACGATTCTGATTGGGGAGTCTACCCAAATGGGCCTCTCGCAGTGCTAGAAAGTCACTGTGGTGGTAGGGACGAATCTCCAAGTCCTTAGAAGATATTTTAGTTTGAGAATATTTAAGAGCTTTATTCTTCATAAACCTTGGTTCACTATGACACCGTTTGAGCAGTCATTTTCTATAAATTAAAACAATATCTGTCTTAACCTTGAAAGATCCTGAGGAGTTTCATAAATCTGTAAGGTAGCCAAATCCAAGGGAGAAACTATGCGCTCAGTAAAGTACTTAATTCTATCTATGTTATGCCTCAGTTCAGCATTTGCAAATGAATTAAAAGACGTTGATTTTTATCAGCTCAAATTAAAACTCGATCAAATGAGCTATGAGCAGAAAATTGAGCGTGAGAGCGAGCGCATTGAACTTAGCGGCAAAGTAGATTTTGATTTCTTTGCCTCTGACTTTCTTGGAAACAAGAACTTTGAATCTAATCAGCAAGGTCTCAATTTAGAATGTGCCAAATGGGTATACCAAGGACCAGGAACTAGAGAAGAGGCCGTTCGCGCCTGTAGAGGTGTCACGAGCATGGATTGCGTCAACTTCGTCTACCAAGGATCGGCCAGTCGACAAGAAGCGGCCATTGCCTGTCGCGATGTCAAACTTATCTCCTGTGTTGAGTGGGTGTACCAAGGTCCAGGTTCACGTGAGGAGGCAGCTCGCGCCTGTGCACATGTGAGAGATATGGAGTGCTTAGAATTCGTTTACCAGGGTCCATCTTCACGAATGGAAGCCGCTAAAATTTGTTCAGAATCTGACAGAGACTCTTGTCTATAAGAAATGAAGTCGTCTCTCTCAAAGAGAGACGACTCCCCTCATTTTAGAGATGATTTAAAAATTCCTCCAATTTAAGTACTTTCTTTGATTTCTTCAGTGCAACTGAGCGAGAATTCTTCTCATTTTGACCGATGATTAAAATCTCATGGACGCCCTCACTAAATGCATTTTTAATTTTCTGCGCCAGCGCCAAATCGCTTAGATCAAGTTCACAATGAAGAGAGTGCTCTGAAATTTTACCCGCAACCTCCCTTGCATAATCCTTCACTTGATCGTCAACGGATAAAATTTTAAAAGGTATAGGATGTAACCACAAAGGGAGATCCATACCAAAGTTTTCAAGTAGTATTGCGATAAAGCGCTCTAGCGAGCCAAAAATCGCTCGGTGGAGCATAAATGGAACTTTTCTCTCCCCTTGGTGAGAGTAACTCAAATTAAACCTCTGCGGTAAATTAAAGTCCAACTGAACCGAGGAACACTGCCAATACCTTCCATGGACATCCTTGATATGAAGATCTAGCGAAGGCCCATAGAACTTTGCCTCTCCTTCACGTTCAAGAAGTGGAAATCCCCTTTTTTGAAGACCTTTTCTGAGAATTTCCTCGGCAAAGAGCCAATCCACTTCTTCACCGAGATACTGCTTCTGGCCTCCTCTTAAAGAAAGTTCAAAGTGATAGTCGTCTAATCCACAGGCATTCATCAAAAGAACAATCAGATCAATAACGCCTTCAACCTCACTTAAGAGTTGATCTTTGGCACAGAAAATATGGGCGTCATCTTGGATAAATGATCTCACTCTCATAAGACCGTGAAGTGAACCAGAAGGTTCATGGCGATGAACATGTCCGAGTTCACAAATGCGCAGCGGAAGTTCGCGAATATCTCGGCGCTTTTTTTGAAAGTAGAGAATTGCTCCTGGACAGTTCATGGGTTTAATTGCATAGTCGCGCTTATCTACCTTAGAAAAGTACATATTCTCTTCAAAGTAATCACAGTGGCCAGATATCTCCCACAGTCTACGATCGAGCATGAGAGGAGACTCTATCTCCGCATAGCCTCGCTCGCTATGAAGTGATCTCCAGCGCGAGATTAACGCGTTTTTAATTCTAAGTCCGCGTTCATGCCACACTGGAGAACCTGGTGAATAGTTGTCAAAAAACGAAAAAAGGTCATATCTCGCCCCAATCAGGCGATGATCAAGTAAAGAATTCATACATTCCTCTCTGAGAAAATTCTTAAATATAAAAATAAATAGTTGATTGACCTAGATTAACTAGGCACGTTTTTAGAATGTCCCCTTACGGGGTGGTGATGGTAGAGAGTGACTGAATGTGAATGATATTCAGTTTGAACATAGAGACAACGTACATGAGAATTGATTTTCAATCAAGGGCAAAAAAAAGCCGCCCCCAAAAGGAGGCGGCCGAACTAGTAAATACTAGTGAAGATCAAAGCGATCAAGTCTCATGACTTTTGTCCAAGCAGTAACGAAGTCGTTAACAAACTTGGCCTTATTTTTATCAGCAGCGTATACCTCAGCGACAGCGCGAAGTTCAGCGTGTGATCCAAAAACAAGGTCTACAGGAGTAGCAGTCCACTTCTTAGCTCCTGTTGAGCGATCAACACCCACGTAGAGCTTCTCAGAGTCTTGTGCCTTTTCCCACTTTGTCGACATGTCGAGCAGGTTCACGAAGAAATCATTGGTGAGTTTACCTGGAGTCTTTGTGAAGACGCCATCATTTGAACCATTAGCGTTAGCACCAATTACGCGAAGGCCACCAACAAGAACAGTCATCTCAGGTACACTCAATGAGAGCATATTTGCACGATCCACCATCATTTCAGTTGGCGATCTATCGTTCTCACTTGAGTAGTAGTTGCGGAAGGCATCAGCTTTAGGCTCGAGATAAGAGAACGACTCTACATCTGTTTGAGCAGCTGTTGCATCCGTGCGACCAGGAGCAAATGGGACACTTACTTTAAACCCGGCGGCCTTTGCAGCTCCTTCAACACCTACGGCCCCACCAAGAACGATGACGTCCGCAAGAGATACTTTCTTTCCACCAGTAAGTGAACGATTGAAGTTACCTTGTACTTTTTCAAGCTTTTCAAGTACTCCAGCGAGTTCAGCTGGATTATTCACGGCCCAGTCTTTCTGTGGAGCGAGGCGAATGCGGGCACCGTTAGCCCCACCCCTCATATCAGTTCCACGGTATGAACCAGCGGCTGCCCAAGCCGTTCTAATGAGTTCTTCATTAGAGAGACCTGAATTTCTAATGGCACGTTTAAGTTCAGATACATCACCAGAAGAAATTAGCTTGTAATTTCTCGCTGGAATTGGATCTTGCCATGAAAAAGATTCTTTCGGCACATCAGTTCCAATGTAGCGAGCACTTGGTCCCATATCTCTGTGGGTAAGCTTAAACCACGCGCGAGCAAAGGCTTTTTCAAACTCAGCAGGATTTTCAAGAAAGCGAGTCGTAATCTTGCGATAGATCGGATCTTCCTTGAGAGCAAGGTCAGTTGTGAACATAATCGGAGCGTGAGTTTTCCCTTTTACGTGAGCATCTGGAACAATTGTAGACGCACCTTCATCATCAGGAATCCACTGGTGGGCTCCGGCCGGGCTCTTAGTGAGAACCCAATTAAAGGCGTAGAGGTTTTCAAGATACTGCATGGTAAATTTTGTTGGAGAAGCAGACCAAGCACCTTCTAGACCACTTGTAACGGTATCTTCACTGTGACCTTTGCCACACTTATTCTTCCAACCAAATCCTTGAGCTTCTAGACCTTCAGCCCCCGGCTCAACTCCCACACACTCGACTTTACGAGCACCGTGAGCTTTACCAAAAGTGTGTCCGCCTGCAATCAAGGCAGCTGTTTCCTCGTCATTCATCGCCATTCTTCCAAACGTGTCGCGAATGTCTTTAGCGGCCAAAAGCGGGTCAGGATTTCCGTTAGGTCCCTCTGGGTTTACGTAGATGAGTCCCATTTGAACGGCCGCGAGAGGGCGTTGAAGCTTTCTCTCACCGTGATAGCGCTTATCACCAGCGAGCCACTTAGTTTCTGGGCCCCAGTAAACCATTTCAGCTTCCCAATCATCAGTGCGTCCACCGGCAAAGCCAAGAGTTTTAAATCCCATGTCTTCCATTGAGACGTTACCTGTGAGCACCATCAGGTCGGCCCAGGAAACACTATTTCCGTATTTCTTCTTTATTGGCCAAAGTAGTCGTCGGGCCTTATCTAGGTTGCCATTATCTGGCCAGCTATTGAGTGGGTCAAAACGTTGTTGACCGCCACCAGCGCCACCACGTCCATCAAATACACGATACGTACCAGCGCTATGCCAGGCCATACGAATAAAGAATGGACCATAGTGTCCCCAGTCGGCGGGCCACCATGGCTGAGAATCAGTCAACACTTTTCTGATGTCTTCTTTAAGGGCCTTAAGATTTACTTTCTTAAACTCTTTAGAGTAATCAAAGCGCTTATCCATCGGACTAGACTCAGATGAATGGGCGCGAAGTGGACTCAGGTCTACTGTGTTAGGCCACCAAAATGAATTTGGCTTGGCCATTCCTTTTGAAAATAGATTTGTTGATTGATCTTTCTCCCCAGATGCGCACCCCATTTGAAGTAGCAGCATTGCTGAGGCTGCAGCGATCGGAAGTTTCTTCTTCAGCATAAACACCCCTTTTAAAATTATGGTGCTTATACGTTAAGCCAACTAAGTATTATGATCTAATAGGTTTTCTTTATCGCCTGATCGAGAGGCTGGATATTGATTATACCTAAAGGTTTCTTAACAAATACGGCAGAATATCTCAGAGGCGCACTGCTCCAAACAAGAATCATTCAAATTGGTGCTAAGATCTAAATAGCATGAAGAGTAAAATTTTTCATTTAATTAACGCGACACTAGTTATGGTGATTGCCCTAACTTTAGTGGAAGTATTTCTTCGACTAACAAATTTTTTAGATGAGTATAATTACCTACCTACTCCACTTGGAAATGCCGGTCTTATTTTAAAAACCAGCACTGAGAATGATAGAGATTTCGATTGGTTCTATAAGTTACAATATAGCGAACTTCCTCTGAAAGAAATTAAAATTCAAGATCAAACACTGCGGGAAAATGACAATAAAAAAAGAGTGATCTTCTTAGGTGACTCAGGAACATTTGGAGTTGGAGTAAGCAAGAATCAGATATTTACTCATCTACTCGCAGAGAAATTTAAAGATATCCAATTTATTAATGCGGGTGTTCCTGGAGCAATTCCCGCCGATAGCCTTTGGCTTCTTAAAAATCATCTTTTAAACTTTAAGCCCAGCCTAGTCATTTTTACAATTTTCATGGCTAACGACATTAACCAAAGTCTAGTTGGCTATCAAGACAAGCGAACAAGTATCCACTTTGCCCTCTTCAAATTTAGTGTCTACAAACTCTTCTATCTTTCTTGGATGAAGCTTAAGTATACCCTCTTTGAACAAGCCTCCCATAATGAAAGAGCCCTCTTTAAGAAGAAAAATAAGGGCGAACTTCTGAATGTTTTAAATTTTTATGAGGGCGAGTATTCAACTTACTTAAAGAAATACTCAAAAAATATGAACTTAGCTTTTGAAGGCTTTAAGCATGTCATTCAAGAGATGGATAAAGAATGCAAAGATGCAGGAGCAGAGTTTTTGGTCACCTTCATTCCGACGAGGTCCTATCTAACTAACAAGCTAGATATTCAGCCGCGAGAATATTATCAAAATGAGCATAGGAAAGTTCAGGTGCATAGAATGTATAATGAAATCGACTTTGAAAAGAGCAATGACCTAGTCGAAGGTTTTTTAAAAGCTGCTAAGATAACCTATATCAATCCCTCCCGATTAATGAGGGACCAATTGGCCGAAAAAACTCTTAGTACAAACGACGATCATCTCTCTGTTGAAGGTCATCAGACCCTTGCCAATGAACTTCTCCCCTACTTCAAGCAAAGGGCAGACACCTTATAATTAAGTTATCTGCCCGAATCATTATTTAAAGTTCGATTATATGCCAAACGCCTTGAAGTCCATCACCATTTATATCGCCCTCAGCACTGTCTCCAACGAAGAAGTAGAGAGGTTGATTATCGAGCATGATCTGAAGTGAACCATCAGGTCTGGTCGTCAATCCAAATGGAGCACTTACAGGAGTTGAAGCATCGACAATAAGTGCTGGCCAAGCTCTCAAGCAGCCACCGTGACAATTTGAGACGCCCGGATCATCAACGTCAAATGTGTAGAGAGTAAGTCCATTTTGCGCGGCTAGAATTACGCGCCCGTCATTGAGAGTAACTTCTTTTACGCCATCAAATGCAAAAGAAGAAAAGCTAGTCAGTAGGGCAAAAATCATAAGTAAATTTTTCATATCCATCTCCTCTAGGTGTTTCTGGTCTCGACCAGTTGAGGCTAATTTAGCGCTACAAGTCGTAAACGGACACCATCATTATTTGACAAAATGGTGCATTATGGTGCACAGAGACGAAATGAATACCTCTCGAAGAGAGCTCTTTGAAGCAGCTAACTATCAGAAATTAATAGATTCTTGGTTTTTAGACCCCTACCTCATCGGCGCCCTAGTCTTTCTAGGGCGTGTTCAAGAGGCCAGAGAGTACGCAAGAAAAATCAAATCACCGGCCGATAAGGTTGAATGCTCGTTCTACCTGCTCCTGGCCTCTGTGCGCGCGCTAAGTTTTAAAGAGATCATAGAGGACTTGGGCGCGCTCTTTAAATTTTATAATCTTTGCCGCAAGCACACTTCCCGCTTCTATCTTCATCAAGCACTAGGCATTGTTCGCTACTACCGCGGCGAGTTTCAAAAATCTCAAGAGCAGACAAATCGTGCCTTTAAAATTGCTCTGGATCTAGACTCACAATATTTCTGTATGCTCGCAAATGATCTCAATGCACACGCTCTTTGCATGAGAGAAGACTACGCCAAAGGTCTTAAAAAATTTGATGACTCCATTCGCTTTGCAAAGAAGATCAAAAATAACTCAAACGTATCTGTGATTGAACTCTCTAAGATGAGCTACAAAATCAACGCAGGAATGGAATTAACAAAGGCTAAGGAGCAACTTGAGAGCTGGATTAAAAATATTCGCCCGCAAGATTACTTCACTCAAACAAACGCCCTGCTTTTAAGGGCCAAGCTCTTTCTCCTGGCCGGAAACCTTCAACTTGCTGAAAAATCCCTCTTTGAAGTGAGCGTGCACGTCTATCGCAATAACCACGGCAGGCAAATCTTAGAGTACAACCTTTTAATGGCCCAACTTAGCTTGCTCCTCAATCGTCCAGAGCGCACTCTTCCTCTCATTAGGACTTCACTTCAATTGTGTGCTCAAGGTCATGATCTCTATTTTCAACTGCGCTTTAAAGAATTAGAGCTGAGTGCTCATAAACATATTTCAAGTAGCGATATCTATTCTGATGATCTAAAGGTAGAAATCCATTCTCTGGCCCAAAAAGCAGGGAGAAAGCCACGTTTTAGATATCCAGAGCTCATTATTCCAGAGGAACTCGTTGATCATCACCTTAGAGCTGCCAATCGCTCTCCAACTTCTCGATCAGAAAAGTATTCTGAATTAAGTGAATTAGCTCTTCTCGGGATAGTTCTAGTGCTCTACAAAGATGAAAGAGAAAATTTTATCGACTGGAGACTTCCAAGAAGAGAACTTCTCTTTTTTACCGGCAAGAACTTAGAGCTTATTAAAGGCTTAACTTCAAATCAACTTGAACTCATCAGACTGCTCACAACGAGGCTCCATTGGAGCAAAAGAGAGCTGGTAGAATCATTTTGGAGACTAAACTATGATCCATTTCTTCACGATAACAAAATCTATATCACTCTCAAACGGCTAAGAAATCGACTTGGGGAAGAAGTGAAATTCTTCGAACTCCAAAGGGGCTCAGTACTCATTGAGGATATCTCAAACATTGCAGATAATTCACCACAATTAACGAGCGAAATATCTCTCAACATAAACGATGACAGAAAATACAATCTAAGACAGCTAAAGTGGTTAGCTGAAAATAGTTCTGGAACATATATCAAGCCGCTGGAGTATGCTCAGCTCTTTGGAATCTCGAGGAACACTTCCTCAAGAGATCTGAGCTCTCTAGAAGAAATGGGCGCGGTGAAGGGTCATGGACATGGTCCTTCTCGCTTCTTTCAAATCCTCTAGCTCTATTTAGGATAAACAACGTCAGAAATTCTTATAGATCGCCTTAAAATTAGAAAGATAGCCTCTTCTCTACTGCGATTTTCAAGGTAGTGAAACTTCTCTGAATTGGCCTCAAAGAGAATCATGTCCCCCACTTCAAGGAGAACTTCTTGGTCCGCTTCAACGGCAAAGAGCTCCCCTTTTGTGACAAGAATAATCTCATCAATTGTTCTATGATAGTGGGGCCCTGATGCCTTGGTTCCGGGCCTTACTAACTCGCTAGTAATATCGAGCTGCTTGGTTTGCAATATAGATGACGTTAAAGCATAGGGATAAGTATCCCCTAGTCTAGTCTCTGGTAGTTGATGCTCAATTTCGCTTGTTTTTATTATTTGCATTTTCCCATTCACGGCGCCGCTGTAGAGTCTGTTTCACTAAATGTATAGAGAAGTAGCGAACCAGCCGCAGCTGTGAATACGCTATAATCAAATGGGGCCTTTATTCCAATCACAAAGGTCATACTAAGAGCAAAGACCATGAGCAAGGCAAAGCTCACTAAAGAAGTCAGCTTGAGTTTTAGGCCAAAAATAAAAAGAAAAGCAAGAATGATCTCTAGTCCGGTCGCTACGTAACCTAGAAAGTTACTCACTGAAGCTGGTGCCCATGGGTTGAGGTATTGGGTATACTCAAGAAATGCTGTGAAATTTCCCCACACTACACCAGGGCTTGCGGCCTCTCCCCACCAACCAATACGATCTGCCACTGCAGATAAGTAACTGCCAGCAAGAGCAAATCTCATAAAATAAAGTGATGGTTTTTTTACGTTCATAATGAATCCTCTATTAGTTTGGGAAAATTAATTCTTCAAGTGAGTCAAATGAGCTTGACCAGCCAGCGCTCATCGAAGGTCTGCTCTCTAAGAATGATCTTACCTCGTCGCTAGTCACTTCACCAATAGCTTCAGTTTGAAGCGTAACTCTCGTCTCTCCACCGTCTTCTGAAGAAAATACAATCGTATTTAGAATTGTCGGCGGCCAGTCTTTGGCAAAAGGAGGATTGCACTTATTTTTGTCCTCGTCACAGAAGCTTTGACTGTAAATAATTTTCTCACCAGGAATTAATTCCAGGTAATTAAAAACTCCATACATCACTGGGCCTTCTGGGCCTGCCATCGAAAAGTGCATTGAGCCACCTTCTCTAATATCTGCATCAATGACTTTCATCTCGACTCCCTTGGGAGCAAGCCATCCAAGCAGGTGTTCAGGTTTAACCCACATTTCGTAGAGCTCACTCTTTGAACATTTAAAGCTTCTATTGATGACGAAGATATCTTTTTCAGTTTGTTCTTTTTCAAGAAACTCACCGAGTCGATCCCAAGTGGAATTACCACCAGCTTGCTTAATAAACTTTTCAATCTCTCTGGCCGCCTCAGGGGATTTAAGAGTCATGGTCATATCCATCACTGTTCTTCCCTTAAATTCTTCAAAAGTCACGGTGACGCGAAATAAAGCATCCTGATTCTCATTGGCGCCATGGTCATAAACTAATCGCGAATTCTCTACAACTTCATAGTAAGTGGTGATATTTGGATAATCCACGCCGTCAGGGCTATGCATGGTATAGATCCACTTGCCACCAACTCTTAAATCCTTGCTCTTTGTGGTGATCGTAAAGCCTCTAGGCCCCCACCACTTCTGCTGATGCTTCTCATTAGTAAAAGCTTCCCAGACAAGTTCAACAGGAGCGCTAAACGCGCGAACTAAGCGCAACTCATTATCATTTTTTGATTTTGCCATTACTCTTCCCTCTCTTAGTCTTCTTTTTCTCTTGAAGCGTTAGTAGATATTCATCTAGGCGATCAAAGCTCTCTTCCCAAACCTCTCGGCACTGATCCATCCACATTGTGGCCTCACTTATTGGTTCAGTATTAATTTGGCAGGAACGATATTGAGCATGTTTGGTCTTTGTAATAAGGCCGGCCTTCTCAAGAACTTTAAGGTGCTTTGTGATGGCCGGTAGACTCATTGAATTTAAAAACGGTTCTGCAAGTTCAGAGACGTTTAACTCGCCCTTTGAGAGTTGGGAGAGAATTGCTCTTCTGGTGGGGTCTGCCAGAGCGGAGAATGTTGCACTTAATTGATCCATATTTAACCAAATAGTTAATTAACTACATGGTTAAATATATGGGAAATTCAGATTGAGATCAACTTAAAAAATTAGAGATAAATGTCTGATATTACAGATGCTTAACTCGTTGGTAACTTCTCATAGGCTAAAAGATCAGCGAGACCTCCCTCCCAATTGGCCCTTGAGGCGCTAAAGATGTGGGCCGTTGGACTAAGGTTAAGCTCACCCTCTAAGGAGCCCGCTGGAATGAGCGTAAGTCCATTTTGCTTATCAACATAGGGAAGAGCTGAGCCACAATTACTACAAAAGCTCTTCACGTGCCTCGAGCCCAAGAGATGATATATTTTAATGCGCTCCCTCCCCTTTATCCAAGTGAGACTCCCGTGGGTTGAAAAAACATTCGCAGCAAAAGCCGACCCTGTGTCTTTCTGACAGTGCTTGCAGTGGCAGAGAAAAAATTTTTCTAAGCGACCTTCAAATTTGAAATTAACTTCGCCACACAGGCAAGATCCACTGAGTTTACTGTCCATTTGTTCCTCTCATTTATCATTAAAACAAGTGAAGTAACCTTGAAATCCAAGCGTATTAAAAAAGTATCTCACTCCACGAAAGCCACCGCCATAGGTCTTTAAAACGGGTGCTATGCCCTCTCTATATTTGGAATAAATAGCGTCATCTTTAATCTGAGGCCCGAATATCATTTCATAACTCATACTAGCACTTTCAGTTAAAAACTATTCTATAAAAACAGTTAACTCCTGTAAAAACGTCAGCAAATAACCTCGAGACATACTTTAAGCCCCTTCCGATCATTTGGACAACCTTCCTGAGGTATTGAGTTAATTGAGGCGAGGAAAATCCGATAGGACGATATGAAAAAATATCTACTTTTCCTAATAATAATCGCTTCCTCTTGCTCACAGGTAGAAACAAAGAAGAGCGATCTAGGTTTTTTAATCTTGAATGATTATGGACTCAGTGCCCGCTACACTAGATCACCAGCCTCGGGAGAAAAAATCTTTGATAGTTGCTCAAATTTAATCAACAAGCTATTTGGCAATTATTTTGAACAAGATGACTTTCACTGGGTGGGAAAAAAACTCTCTCAAGCCCAGCTTACTCAACTTGCAAAGTTCTCAAGAAATGCTGGTCGCAAAATACAACAGGGAGATCAGATTATTATCTGGGAACCAAGTATGGTGAAGATTGGTGAAGTTATTGAAGGGCAATCGATTCCGCAGGTGATTAAAGAGAATGGTGTCTTTGAAAGAAAGCTACTCGCCGATAGTCGCATAGACACAAGACCTAGAGAAGTTCTTCAAATTAGACTTCACTATGCAGATGGATCTACAAAAGAACTAAAGCGCTTCTACGGCAATGCTGAGTCAGTAAGTTTTTCAAGCGCTGAAGATAATCTACGCGAAGTTACAGCTGAAAATCTAACTGGCATTGATGAAATTGAAATTTCCCATACTCACCCCACATACGCTCTAACCTTTGTGGGAGAGGATGGAAGAAGGTTTTCACGGGCCAATGAAATATCCCAAGGAGACTATTCGGCAGTGGCGCAACTACTCCCGCGACTTCCAGGCGGCAAGAGATTAACTATTAAGGCAATAACTCCCAACGGGTTCTTCTATGAATCGAGTTTTCTTTCGAGGTACAAATACTAGTTCTGAGGAAACAAGAGATTCAAATGGCAAAAAAAAAGCCGAAGTGGGTTAACTTCGGCTTTTTTATTTTTTTGGTGCCCAGTCGCGGAATCGAACCACGGACACAAGGATTTTCAGTCCTTTGCTCTACCAACTGAGCTAACTGGGCATAATTGATTCTTTTTTTGGTGGGTGTAAATCTACGGGTTTCACTGAAAAACGTCAAACTAAAAGTGGCGGTTTTTTTTCTAATTCGTTATCTTAAGGCCATGAAAATACAGCTGATTAAAGATACCCTCGACTTTGAAGACTATGAGACCAATGCACTGGTCTTTTTGCCCGATCCGTCAAAGGACCTGGTCTCGACCTTTGCCATCTTCACTCATGGCTACACAAGTCATAAGGGAAGTATCCTCAATTGGTCGATACGCTTGGCCGAGGAAGGCGTTCCCTCAGTGATCTTTGATCTACCAGGGCACTACCTAGGCAATTACAGTGAAGTGAGTAACTTTGAGAGCTTCAAAGAGGGAGCGCCACTGCTTTTTTTGCATGCCTACCATCTCCTCACAAGTTCTATTGAGCGCGAACGCCCGCTCTCGGCCCACCTCTGCGACTCTGATGCTCACACGCTAGTGATGGGCGGTCACTCGCTGGGCTCTCTTCTCGCCCTCAAAGCAAGTGAACTCGATGCTTTTGAATTTCATAAACTTCATTTACTCGCCATTGGCTTTGGACTTCCACCAGAGGGAGTGACACATATTTTTGATACGCCCTTTTATAAGTCGACTCTAGCTATTCGCGAACAATTGGTCTCCCCAGCGATTTCACCCGATCTCATTTTCCCTTGGATTAAAAAGGAAAAAGAAGTCATGAAACTTCCAGGGAAACAAATTCATTTTATCTGTGGCGAAGACGACATGGTCGTGGGAAGTGATGGTGCCGAAAGACTAGCAAAATCTCTCGCTGAGTCCGGGGCGACAGTGACGGTGCAGAAACCGCCAAAGATGCCACACCACATGCCAGAGATGGCCGCGCCACATATTAAAAAGCACCTGAAAGACTTAGGACTCTTGTAAGAGCCAGAACTCTACGTTCTTTAAGAGACCTAGGCGACCAGTGCGCTCAAGTGGAGTCCCGTGAAATTTCTTTCTAAAAGAGCTGTTACTCATCTGGCGCAGCTCTTGGGCCACCTCACTCAAAGGCCTTCTGGTGAAGAAATTAAAAATTAGCTCTGAAAGCTCTGCATCTACATGTGTGCGAGGATAGTTGCCAAGTCGCTCAAGGCGCTTATTCCAAGGACAGATGTCTTGACAGAGGTCACACCCAAAGAGTTCTCCCGTAGCATCTTCCATTTTAGAGAGCACTTGTGACTCTTTAAATAATTCAATGGTCCAAGTGCTGATGCACTTGGAAGCACTCAGAGTGCGCGCCTTGGGGTCAATTGCATCCGTTGGACAAGCGGGAGCGCAGGCATTGCAATTTCCACAATGATCCAACTCTAGCGCGCGCTCAGCGATCTCCACCTCTTCAGACAAGAGCAGGCTTCCAATCATCACAAAAGAGCCCAGCGACTTAGAAATGAACATACTATTCTTTCCAAACCACCCAAGCCCAGAGCGATAGGCAAGATCGCGCTCCAGTACGGGATGAACATCCAATGAGAGCTTAGAAATGAGAGAGGGGTTATGACCTTTAAGGGCGGCACTGATTTTTTCTAGTCGCTCTTTAATGACATAGTGATAGTCGTGGCCTGCAAAGCCTGTGACATAGCTTGCTAAGTGGTAGCGAGTATCCTCTCTCTTAAAGCGCGAGTCACAATAGGGAAAGAGAAAGACCAGAGCGGACTTAAATTCTGGAAAGAAATTTAAGAGGTCCGATCTTAGATCTTTGCGGTGATCGGCCAAGTAACCCAGAGGCCCGTGCTCGCCGCGCGCGACCCAATCACTAAAGTGATCAAAGCTCACGGGACGAGAGAGAGTCGTCACGCCGTAGTCGTAGATCCCAAGCGCTTCAAGTTCACTTCGACTAAAGGGGAACTTCACTTAAGCCCACTCCCCCTTGGGCATGATTTCAATGGCGCCCGTGGGACATTTCTCCACACACTGCATATCCAGGGTGCACTTGTGTGCAGCTTCTTTATTAATCATCGTCTCGCCATGCTCACCAGGGCGAACTTGCCAGATATCAAATGGGCAAACGGTAATGCAATTTTGGCAACTGGCGCAAACATTGGCGTCAAAGAGTATCTTCTTTTTTTCGTCTTCATACTCATCCACATCACTGCCTGTCGCGGTGTGATCTGGCATATCGTGAAGAATTTCAACCTTCACTGAGTTTGAACTGCCCTTTTGAAAAAACTTGCCATCGCCGCGAGTGATGACGAGCTTATCGCCTGAACTTAAGAATTTTTCTTTCTTAATTCGCTCAATTACTTGCTCTTGAAAATTAAATTGATCCTCATCAAATTCAGAGATGAGATAGGGATTCACGCCCCAGTAAAGACAGATGCGACGGGCCGTTTGAACGGTGTGAGTAACCGCAAGGACCGGAGTCTTTGGTCTGAACATACTCACTTTAAGTGCCGAGTGCCCAGACTCCGTCATAGAGACGATTCTCTTTGCATGGACCTTCTCGGCAATCATTGAGGCGGCAACCATCACTGAAGCGTTGACGTTAGAGAGGTCCATATTGCGAAGTAGCGGGCGCTCTTTAGGCGTCTTCTCGGCCTCTAGAACAATCGCTGACATTGTTTCAATTGCGAGCACTGGGTACTTGCCAGAGGCCGTCTCCCCCGAGAGCATCACAGCGTCAGTTCCATCCCACACGGCGTTGGCGACATCACTGGCTTCCGCTCTCGTTGGAGTGGGAGCTTCAGTCATACTCTCAAGCATTTGCGTGGCGGTAATTACAGGCTTCATTGCTGAATTACACTTAGTGATAATTAACTTTTGAAGAGATGGAACCAAATGGTTACCAACTTCAACGCCCATATCTCCACGGGCAACCATAATCACATCGGTTACCTTTAGAATTTCATCGAGATTCTCAATGGCCTGTGGTTTTTCAATTTTAGAGACGATCGGGAGATTCATTCTAAGCTTGTGAAGAATCTCTTTAACGTCTTGAACATCTTGCGCTCTTCTGACAAACGAAAGGGCGACGTAGTCAATTCCCTGCTCAAGACCAAACATTAAATCCTGGCGGTCTTTTTCTGTGAAGGCGGGAGCAGAGACAATACAGTCTGGGAGGTTAATGCCCTTATTGCTCTTGAGCTCTCCCCCTACAGTGACTTCAATTACATAAACATCACCGTCGCGCTTTTTGGCCACAGCTGCAAGCTTGCCGTCGTCAAAGAGAATTCGCGCTCCATCGTGACAATCGTCAACGAGCTTTTCATAGATCGTGGGAATGAATCTACCTTTATACTTTGGATATTCACTTTCTTTATTTGATGGCCCAATCACCCACTCCTGACCATCCTCAAGCGTGAGGGGAGCTGGGAGCTTGTCCACGCGAATCTTGGGACCTTGAAGATCGAGCAGAATGGCAACTTCTACACCTTGATTCTTACTAGCGGTGCGCACGTTCTTAATCACCTCGCGGTGGCCGTCGTGGGTGCCGTGACTCATATTAATCCTGGCCACATTGAGGCCGGCCTTAATTAGAGCTTCGATTTGAGGAATGGTGTTACTCGATGGTCCGAGGGTAGCAACGATTTTGGCCCGACGCATTCAAACTCCAAATAAATGAAAGGATTTCACTTAGGATAGCATCGAATGAACGGGGAAGTAACTTCTTAAGCGAGCTTGTTGTCTTCTCGAGTATTGGTAATGCGCTCGGCTTCGCGGCGATCTTGGCGCAATTTCTCGAGTCTTACCTCATACTGATGCTTCATCTGCTCTTTTTCCATTTGGGCAGTATCGTAGAGGCGCTCATAATTTGTATGAGCTTCGTCGAGCTTGCGTTTCATTTCACGCGAGTGGTCAAGTCGCTCACCTTCGAGCGTCGTTGTAAAGCGCTCATGGAGCTTGGCCAGTTGTGTTTCTTGGCGATCGCGAATCTTAATAAGTTTGGTATCGAAGTCTTGCTTCATTTTAAGCTTATCACTAGCGACTTCACGGTCTTTCATCTCAAGCTGGCGCTTAAAGTCTCTCATGTCACCAGCGCGCGTCTCTGACATAATGACACGCATTTCTTCTAATTCTTTGGTGTACTTCTTCTCGAGAGTTGTGAGCTTAGACTCGTATGATTCCACCACTGATTTCTTTTCACGCTCGAGGTTTTCGAGGCGCTTTTCATAGGAATCTTCTTTGCGGGCAAAGACTGATCTCAAGTCATCTTTGATGTCTTCGCGCTCGTGGTGCATATTGCGCTTAGTTTCTTGAATATATTTTGTTTGCTCTTTCGCATTCTGCTCTTGAATCTCGTTGATTGTCTCGCGATTCTTCGTGCTCAAGTCGTCAATCGTTTTGCTAAAGGCCACTCGCTGCTCTTCAAGGCGTTGATTGCTGCCAATGCGATCATCGATACTCTTAGCCTCAGCTGAATTTCTAGTCTGATTGAGTTCTTTCTTATAGGCGGTGATGACTTTGTCATTCTTGTCTTTATTGGCGGCTTGAATCTCAGTGTGAAATTCGCGAAGATCTCTTTGGACTTCACCTTTTTGCTTATCAGCGAGCATGGTCTGCTCGCGCGTTTGAGCGACAAATTCTTTATTCATGCGCTCTTTTTCTAGTTGAGCATTATAGGCCGTATTCTCTGCCTCACCACGAAGATCTCTCACGCGCCCTTCATAAGTATCAATGAGTTTGCGCTTATCATCTTCGAGGCTTTTCACTCGCCCGCCACTATTGACCATCTCGTTAGACTTGCGAGTCACGGCCTGAAGATCTGTGGCGTATTGATTCTCCCGCTCGCGCGAGACGCGCTCATTAACGCGTCTAGTTTGTTCGGCCTGAGAGTCGTTGCGATCAATAATATTTTGAGTCAGATTTTGATATTCTGACTGCAGATTCATTTTTTCTAATTCTTTGCGACCAATCACTTCATTAAGTGAAGAAGAATGATGCTCTCTCATGGCATCGCTCTCGCGCGAGTGGGCATCTCTTAAGATCTCAAGTTCTTCTTGATTCTTTGCCATCACCTTCTGGCGGGCCAGGTTTGATTCAGACACAAGTCCTTGTAGCTCGTCTTTATGAGAGTGAATAAGATCGCGCTTTTCACCAGCTTGCTGGCGCTGGAAATTGTGGAAGTCTTCTTTATTTTTAGTTGAGAGATCTGAGACTCTGTCATCAAAGTCACGCGTTCTGGTGAGTGCTGCCTCGTTAAAAGCCGCAGTCTTTTGATTTAAGAGTTGGTTATTGTACTTTTCCTGCTCTTCTTTTGATTTGCGATAAGAGTTAGAGATATTGCTAAGCTTTGCCTGCATATCTTCACGCGTTTCTCTCATCTCTTGCTCAAAATCATTTTGCTGAGTACCGAGCTTATCTCTGAATTCTTTTTGACTCTGCATAATGGCGTCGCGCGAACTCGATTCATAGCGATCACTTATTTCAGAGAGATTTTCTTCTAGGTTTTGTTTTTGATTGAGATAGTTCTCACGCTGAGAAATTTCCTTCGCTTCGTGAGTTTCATTAATATTTTTGAGATTATTGTCGTAGTCCTCACGCAAAGTCTTTGCCTTGTCAGCATAGTCATCTCTTGCCTTGGCCAATTGCTTTGTATAGTCGTTAATTTGCATGAGTCTCCATTCCCTACGTAGACTGACATCAGCTTATATTCTAGCGGGCTGGGCTCAAATAAAAAGGCCCGGACAAAAATGCCCGGGCCCAAGTGAGAATCAATTAATTAAATACCCTACTTTTTTAGTTCAGCGTCGATAATTTCGCTAAAGACTTCAAGCGGCTGGGCACCCATAACCATCTGACCGTTGACGAAAAAGGTCGGAGTTGACTTGACCCCGATATTCTTTCCCTGCTCCATATCAGCTTCAACGCGGGCCTGGAACTTGCCGGAAGTGAGGCAATCCATGAAACCGTCGATATTTTTCACGCCGGCCTTAGTTGCCATATCTTTTAGACCTTCAATCTGAAGGTTATCTTGAGCGGCAAACATCAAGTCGTGCATCTTCCAAAAGAGCATCTTATCTTCTTCATGGGCACACATTGCAGCTTCAGCGGCTTTGGCAGCATTCGTGTGAAATGGAAGTGGGAAGTGCTTGAAAGCGACCTTGATTTCCTTGCCGTACTTATCTTTAAGAGCGTGAACAACTTCAGCACCTTTTGAACAGAACGGACATTGGAAATCACTAAATTCAACGATGGTTACTTTAGCGTCAGCTGCGCCAAGAAAGGGTGCATCACCCACGGCCACATCAAAGACCGGGCGCTTAGGCTCTTGAAGATAAACTTCAATTGGGTTCTTCTGAGTTTTTTCAGCTAGCCAAGTTTCAAGTGCGGCAGCTTTCTTTTCTCTAAGAAGAAATTCCTTCACCCTTCCCTTTAGGTCTGCAGTAATATGCTCTTTTGGAACACTCTTTTCTTTAATAAAGGCGTCGATATCTTGATCGCTTACATTTGCCTTAGAAACGACGTACTTCTCAAGATACTCATCGTTTGAGAGACCCTTGCTCTTTGGATCTGCGGCCATGAATTTCTCAATGGCAATCTGGCGCACGCGATTCATTTGAATCTCATAAACCTTTAACTGTGCTTCATAGAGATCCATCTCTACGCCCTTATTGAGCTCATCAACAGTAATCTTCTGACCATCGATTAGGGCAGCACTACTTTGATCAGGGGCCGATTTGAAGATGAAGTTTGGTTTAGTGCTCGCTTTTTCACTACATGAAATTGCACCAACCGCAAGCATAGCTAGCCCGAGAACGGGGGCTAAAATCCGTTGATTCATGGACACTCCTTTATGAACAAATAAGGAGTATGTTAGCAGGGAGTGAACATTAATGCGACAATTCTGCAATAAACTCTTGATAGACTTGCGATCGACTGAGCAGTTGCGAGTGAATACCTGAGTCGATAATTCGGCCATTTTCAAGCACGATAATTTTCCCGGCTTCAATGATGGTCTCAAGGCGATGGGCCACAATGAAAGTGAGCGACTTCTCTTGAATCAAAAGCACCACACTTCTAAGCGCTTTTTCAAGTTCACTATCTAGGCCTGAAGAGATCTCATCAAAGAGAACAATGGGCTTTTTAAGAAAGCACGAGCGAAGCGCCGAGAGCAATTGCTTTTGTCCAAGTGAGAGCGTGTTCTGATCGAGCACAGTATCAACCGTGACTCCCCATGCGCGCAGATAGCGAATGCGATCACTCGCCCACTCCCAGAAAGCCGCTACCTCTTCTTCGCGCTCACCAAGAGAGAGGTTAAAGCTAATGGTCTCAGAGAAAATATGACTCTCCTGCGAAACAATGCCAACAAGCGAACGGTAGCGCATAACATCGGCGTTACTTGAGCCTGGAAAAGAAAACTGCTCGCCCGTGCTCGCTTCAATACTAATGCCCCCTTGAGAGGGAATTAGATTGCCGGCCATCAATGAGAGCAAGGTCGACTTGCCTGAACCCGAAAGACCAACGATGCCAATGAGTTCTCCAGGATGGGCCTTGATGTGAATTTCATTTAGGGCAAAGGAAGTCTCGCTTGAATCACGGCGAGGATAAGTAAAATAAGGAAGGTCTACAGTAAGGGATTTAAACTCAACTTGCTCGTGCACTGTGTGCAAGTCAGAGGAGTGCCCCTCTCCAAGATAAGTGAGAAATTCACTAATTCGAGAAAAGCCTGTCGCCGCCCTTTGAATATTAGCGATCTTTCCCGCGATATCTTTAACAGGGTTAATTGAGCGTTGGATGAGATCGATAATGGCAAAAATAACCGCGCCTGTCGTTATGGCCGAGTATGGGGCCACGAAGACGAGGATTGCTAGGAATAAGGGATAGAGAGATTCCGCAATAGCGTAATAAGATGCATCCCAAACGTTGGCCTCAAGTTGCTTTTTTAGATAGTCGTCATAGACCACTGCTCCTTTCTTAGAAGCATATTGCTGGTGATCGGTATAATAAGTCTCACTCACCCCGCCAACCACGTTAGCAATGGTGCGAGCGAGAAGTCCGTGAGAAGTTCTCACACTGAGAAATATTTTTCTCATGTGCTTACTGCCCCAGATGAGTAGGGCCACCGCTAGCACTTCAGAGATCGCGAGAGTTCCACCGGAGACAAAGTTAATTTGAATAAGACCCAAAAGACCAAAGATCACAAAAACGAGGTCGATAAAAATTCCAAAAGTCCCCGAAGTGATTAGCTCTCGCACGGCCTCGGTGTCACTCATAATGCGCGCGAGCACCTCCCCTTGGGGGAATTCCTCTTTGCGCGACTTCTTATCACCACTCATTTCATAATTTAAAAGCCAAGTCTGATAACAGATCACCCGGGTTCTTTGAACTAGTAGCTTTATGAATTTATTGACCGCAAGTTGATAGATCACGCGGTTGAGATAGACGCCAATAAAGAGGTATACGAGTGCCTTGAGACTTGCAAAGAAAGCCTCTTTTTCAGCGTAAGACTCCGAGAGCGCCTTTGTCATTCTTGGCGTGAGCGCTCCGAAGTAGCCAGAGAAGCCCAAGCAAATAAGAATAAAGATAACAAGTGGTCTCGCGCCTTTAAAGGCGAGGAAGTTAGACCATTTGATCTTGGAAGTGCTCATATGTCTTTGTTCCTTTTACGAGTAACTCACTAGCAGGTCCAGCTTCACTGATCCCTTCCTTCTCACGCAACAAATAGATCTCGTCAGTGAATCTCACCGTCGTAAGCCTATGGCTGGTACAAACTAACGTCTTTCCCTTGAGCTCTGGAAGATTTTTAAGCTCTCTCACAATCTGTCGCTCAAGAATGACATCCACCGAGCTAAAGGGATCGTCCCAAATAAAGAGATCGGCATCACTCATGAGACTTCTCACCAGGCTTAGACGCTTGGCCTGACCGCCAGAGAGGCGCTTTCCATTTTCGCCCACTTCCATTTTTAAGAGGCTATCAACATCACTTGCAAGATAGTCGAGACCAAAGAGCTTAAGTAGCTCATAGGCGCGTTTCTTTAATTCAGGCGTTACTTCTTTACCAAGAAAAATATTGTCCTGAACTTTATCGTTATAGAGATAAGGCTCTTGGGCAACATAGGAGAGACGCTCGCCGCGCTCTTTAGCGATCATGGCAACCTGAGTGAGTACGGTTGATTTGCCACAGCCGGTTTTACCTACTAAGCAAGACCATTTCCCCTTGGGAAGCGCGAGCTTAAGAGGTTCACTCCAAAACTCAACTTGAAATTTATCAGAGGCTAAACTTTGGTTGTAACCCTTTAGCTTCTCTTCGCTCTCACTCTCTTTTTCTAGCGCGTTTACCAGTCCTTTAATGCGCTTCCATGAAGCCGCTGATGAAGCAAAGACCAGTCCAATCCAGGAGAGAAAGGCGAGTGGCTCGAGAAAGAGAAAGACAAAGCCAGTAAAGAGAACCAGTGCCGACGCACCAAGATCCTGCATGCGAATCACATAAGCGCCCCAGGCCAAGGAGAGGTTCACGCCAAGGATGATCAGTGGAATAGAAAATGAGACGCCAATGCCCGCTTTATAGAAGTTAATCAGCTCGGCCATCGAATGCTTTTGAAAGAGTTCGATAAAGGGAGCTTCGGCCTGATAATTTTTAATCGTCTTCTTGCCAGTATAAGACTCCATAATGAAGTTTTGAACTTCACCCTGGAGGTCTTGAGTCTTGCGGTAATACTTGCGATTATTTGAAGTGATCAGAGTGAAGATCACAAAGGTTCCTACCATGGGAAGAAGTGCGGGAATCAATTGCGAGTCAAACTTTGAAAGTCTTGGAATCAAGACCATCATAGCGACGACAATATTTCCAACTTGCAAGAGCGCAAATCCAATCAGTGCTCGCAACTGATCCATATCGCCAGAGATAATTTGATAGAGTTGGCCCGCGGGATAGTGGCGGTAGCGAGTTGGGCTCGTGTCCTCAAGGCGCGCTGTGATTTCTATGCGCAAATACTTTTGCAAAACGCGCGCGGGATAAAAAAAGAGCAAGCGCGAAGCTGTGCGAAAAAAGATAATTCCCACCGCCGCCAAAAAGAGCTGCCACGTGGCCACATGACCTGTGCTCTTAGTGATGAGCTCGGCCATCTCCTGGGCAAAGAAAGGCAGCCAGCTCTGAGTATAGTGTAGACCAAAGAGACACAGCAGTGCCGCTAAGTAGAATGGCCAGAATTCCCAGAACTGAGTGAGTATTAACTTTGGGAGTGTGACCGATAAACGGTTTCTCGAGGCCTTGTCGCCCTTAATATTTTGGTGGAGCTCTGGGGCCGATTCTTTTGTGATGATTGCTTCAGACATGAGGCGACTACTATAGGACGAATCGCACCTTGTGGCACCCCTTTTAATAGACGCACAGTAGCATTCACTCAATTCAAATGTTGACGAAACCGGCCTATCCCCATTAATATCGCTTTTACTTCTAGGGCTATAGCTCAGTTGGTTAGAGCGCTACCTTGACATGGTAGAGGTCTGCAGTTCGAATCTGCATAGCCCTACCACTTCTTTTTCTCAATAAAGAAAGTGGAATCCTAGAAAGAAATCCCCAGCCCAAATCGCAAGTCAGTATTGCTCGTAAGATTGTCGATTTTTGTATAATTGATGAAAACGCGGTCAACAAAGACTAATTGATAATCTCTAAAGCGATACCCAATCCCTAGATGGAGTGCCATATAAGTTTCGCCAACAGTATCATTCCACTTTTGAAAGCCCAGTCCACCCTCGGCGTAAACGCGCCCCATTTCGTAGGTAGCGAGTGCCGCAATGTCCATGACAAGAAAACTCTCCCCTTCATCATTGGCATCAACCACATTCGTCGTCTTAAAAAAGTGAGCGCCAAGTAAGCCGCGAACACCCCATTTATTCATAAAGGAGTACTCGGGAGTCCAGGCGGCCTCAAAAGTCGCGAGAGAATTTCCGTCACTATCGCTTGATTGAATCATCGATCCGGCAAACGACTTAAGCTTAAGTGGGCCCACCACCTTGTCTTTACTTACTTTTTTCTCACCAAGCTTATAATAGAACGTATCCCCGTCGGTACTTCGAGACTTCTCAAGTTTCCAATCAGAAGTTGGCGCCTCTTTATCGGCGACATAAATTTCTGAATAAAGATCTTCAAGTTCTTCCTCTTCAGTGGTTGGAGCTTTTTTAGTGAGCTTGCCAGAATTTTCTTTGATAGGGATAAACTTCTTTGCACTTGCCTGACCAGACTTCTTTTGAAGTTCCTTGACCTCTTTATCTTTTGCGCGAGCGAGACTTTCAATGCGCTCTTGCCTTCTCACTTCTTCTTGAGCAAAACGCAACTTCTCTTGATCGATCTGATTATTTCTAAGCGCTTCGATCTCGGCAGGACTTAGGCGAAGACCTGAGGGATCTCCAAGATCGTTAGGGTTAGTAATCTTACTTACCACATTCTTCTTGAGCTTATTCTTAGGTTTATTTTCAAAATCGATTTTATATTTGGTCGTCACTTTTGGCAGCGACTTCAAAGTGGCCACAATTTTTGCGGTCTCTGATTGAACGCTACGCTCCTTGGTTACCAATTGACACTGATAAGAGCGCTCACAGCGATTCACTCCTGGGCCCACAGTTAAGCATACCCAATTAGTCTTAGGCACGGGCATCATGATCCCACGGCAATAGCTCGTGCTCTTGGTGACTTCATATTCAGCTTTTAATTTCACTTGATTGATATCTTTAGCAAAGCCCTCAACATTAACTTTGAAGGGTTCGCGCGACTGGCGGGCGAGCACAGGACTACACACGAGCAGACTCATCAGTCCAATCGAGATGAGAGCGCTTAAGCGCGAATTTAAAGCTTCCATGCTTTTACTCACAAGAGGGAGAATAACAATTTGATTGTAACAAAGGACGGCTTTAGGACCAACTTTAAAGAATGAAAGGCAGGCTTTGACAGCAACCGACTATTTTACTTGGATAGAATTTTTGCCACTTCCATCTTATGAACCGCCCCTCCTAGTGCTAGGAAGTAGATCTCTTGATCTCCCTCGGCTAGGGCCATACTCTGCATTTGAGATGCTCCCTCAAGCTCCATAAGCCCAAGAACGCGCATCTCTTTTACTTCCTTTTTACCAAGGGTGTTTCTAAGGCCATCAAGAACAACGACGCCATCTGGTCGGAGCAGAAAGATTCTTGCCCCATCATTTGAAACAGCGAGGTCCACTGCCCCTCTAATCTCCTGTGAACTTAGCATACCCTTTGGTGCCACATTTCCAGCAATTTCAAGGTCGTAGTAGGTAATTCTTCCCGCTACTGAATCAAGTGCATAAATGCGATTTGTTCCAAGAGAAAAGGCAACCGCACTAACCTGCGAGAGTTGAGTATTTGGCCCCGCAGTTAAAAATTTATCACCATTACTAGAGTAATAAAGGAGTGCTCCCTCTGAGGCATAGGACTTAAAGCGAGACCCCTTGGAGAGGCGCTTGGCGTTTTTAATCGACTGATTTTTCACCCACTCCAGGCACTCATTTGAGAGTTCACCGCTTGAGACATCGGTGGCATACTCAGAAATCGCGCGCTCACACTCTTGGGCTTGAGTGACACTCATGAGCAGAAATAGAATTAAAGTAAGTATCTTCATTCGAATTCCTTTAAGGCTTGGTCGCCTGGATAGTCACTGTCGCACTGGTCATCCCGGTACCACTTGCCGTGAGCGTCGCCGAGTAAGGTCCTCCACTTGGTACAGTGGCAGATCCACCACGCCAGAGGATTTCAACAGTACAAGTCCCACCCGAATCAGCGATCACAGTGCCGCCACAGTTATCGGTGTAGACTTGAAAGTAAGAGGAATTTGGACCACTCAAACTAATCACAAGAGATTGAGAATCTGAGGTACCAGTATTCTCCAAAGTAAATGATTGAGTTACGTATGAGCCGCTACTACCAAAGTCAAACGCACCACCTTGCCAAGCTAAGGCGGCATCACTGGTATAAGTATAGCCTCCACTTAATGTATCATTTTGACCATCAGGGTTAGTCACACGTACATTCGCGCTGCCTACCGTACCACTACCTGTCGTACAGATAATGCTAGAGCTTGTCACATCCCCTGGTCCTGCCACACTACAAGCAACCCCACCGATTGTGACATTCACAGGAAATTCAAAATCAGATCCAGAGATTGTGACTGAGGTTCCACCAGCATCTCCTCCACTTGCAGGTGCAATGCCTGTCACATCTGGAGGGCCAATATAATTATAGCCTGAACTTAGAGTTGAGCTTGTGGCGGTAGTCGTATTTGTGAGTGTCACATCAGAGAGAACACTCACACTACCAACAGCAGTCGTCACACAAGTCACACTCGTAGCACTGACTCGATTGACACTGGTACAGCCGCCACCATTACTAAGAGTCACACTGACATTAGTTCCGAAATCAGTTCCCGTGAGCGTAATAGTCTGACCACCTGTGAGCGGTCCAATACTGGGAGAGACGCCTAAGAGCGTAGGAGCACTCTCGTAGATAAGAATATTTGAAAGTGTAGCGTTTTGAGTATCGATATTGGTCACCTTCACATCTGCGTATCCCGCAGTTCCAGTTGGGGCCACACATGTGATCGAAGTCGTAGAGACCACATTGACTGAAGTACAATCACTAGCACCAATTTTTACACCTGCGCCTGTTAGAAATCCCGTACCTGTAATTGTGAGCGTCGCTCCACCACCACTAGCAATTACTTTTGGAGTTACATCATCCACGCTAGGAGCATCAGCATAGGTAAAAGCACCAGTTGATGTGACTGTTTGACCACTAGGGTTGGTCACTACTATATCTACACTTCCCTCACTCCCAGCGGGAGTCACACAATCAACTTGAGTGTCACTATTAAAGACGACACTCGCACAGGCCACTCCCCCGACTGTGATCGTTGGATTATTTGTGTGATTAGAAAAATTTGTCCCTGTGATAGCAATGGTTGTTCCACCGGCAACTGGGCCTCCATTTGGAGTGACGCCAGAGATGGTTGGGTCATCAAGATAGTGATAGCTATTTGAGAGTGTGGCATTTTGTAAATCAGGGTTTGTAACGACAATATCAACGACTCCCGCTGCATGAGGACCTGTCTGACATTGAATCTGAGTATCAGAGTTGACTGAGACGGGAGTACAGTTGACTCCTCCAACAGTTACTGTGGCGCCTGAACCGAGAGCACTAAACTTGGTCCCAGTAATTGTAATTGTTGTGCCAGCAGTAGTGGCATCTCCACCAATAGGTGAAACTGAGGCAACGGTAGGTGCCCCTAAGGCATTATAGCCATTGGTAAGTGTTGCAGTTGCTCCATCTGGTCCAGTGTAGACGACATCATGTATCCCTTCGGCCACTGCAGCTGAAACAGTACAATCCACCTGAGTGGCACTCACCACCGAAACAGTGGTACAAGCGATACCACCAACCGTGACTGTAGGCCCAGAACCCGCGCTTGAAAATTTTGACCCAATAAGAGAAATAGTAGGCGTGGTCGCCGCTTGAGCATAATTAGGACTGAGACTATCAACAGATGGCACGCCCAAGGATTCAAAAGCGCCCACTGACGTCACGCTCTGAGTACTCTTATTTGTGACTGTAATATCAATTAAGCCTTCGCTCATGCCACTTGCTGTCACACAAGTAATATTTCCTGAATCTGTGTAAGTCACACTCGCGCAGTCGATTCCACCGACCTGCACCGTTGGAGTACCACCATGATCGGTAAAATTAGTTCCTTGAATGAGAACGCTAGTCCCGCCCGTCGCTGGCCCATAGTTTGGAGTCGCGCTCGAAAATGTAGGGTCATCGCGGTACTCATAAATAGAAGTGGCGGAAGTTCCTGATTGTGAATCAAAGTTTGTGACACTCACAGCATAGGTGCCAAGAGAGCTAAGACCGGTGCTACAAGTAAGCTCAGTTTCACTGCTAACGGCCACACCAGTACAATCAATTGTCCCAATTTTTACATTGGGAAGACCCCCAAGACTTGAGAAGTTAGTGCCGGTGATTGTGACACTCGTCAGTCCACTGATAACGCCACCAACTGGAGAAATAGAGAGAACTGTTGGCGAATCTTGATAGGTAAATCCAGAGGCTAGTGTGCCCGCTTGAGTATCCTTGTTGGTAACTGTGACGAGTTTTGCCCCCGCTGCAGCAGGTCCTCCTGTATCACAGCGAATTTGAAGATCAGAATCTACGATCACGTTTGTACAGGCAGTTCCACCAATATCAATATCGGGAAGTCCCCCTAAACTTGAAAAATTTGTTCCGGCAATTGTGATGGTCGTTCCCCCCGTACTAACTCCATAATTAGGAGTCACGCCTGAAACGGTTGGAGCGTCTTGAGGAGTAAAAGCTCCACTACCAGTCACAGTCTCACCACTTGGATTGGTGATGATAATATCTCTTGCGCCACCGGCATTCATTCCAGTTCCAGTAACACAGGTTAATGTCGTAGGACTACTCACGGAAACAGGTGTACATGAAACACCATCAACCGTGACAACTGGATTAGTGACATGGTCCGAGAAATTTGTCCCGGTAATTGTAATAGTCGTCGCACCACCAGCGGGCCCAAATACTGGAGAGACACTTAGAAATGTAGGAGTATCCAAGTACTCGTAGGCGTTGGTTGAGGTTGTTGAAATACCGTCAGGGTTGGTGACTGTGACATCCACTTTGCCAGCAACTCCTCCTCCAGGAATGGTACAGCGAATTTGAGTATCACTATCAAAGAGTACAGGTGCGCAACTATTTAAGCTGAGATCGACAGTCATGCCCGTGCCTAGATTTGAAAATTTCTGACCGGTGATAGTGAGTTCCCCCCCACCTAGCACAACTCCCCCCACAGGAGAAATACTGTCAATGACAGGGGCTTCTAAAATCTCAAAGACACCTGAGCCTGTTACTGTTTGACCACTCTTATTTGTGATGACAATATCGCCTGACCCAGCTGTCATTCCTGAAGCCGTCACACATGTAAGTTGGGTATCACTATCAAAAGTTAAGCTAGCGCACTCCACTCCTCCAACACTCACAGTCGGATTGCCCGTGTGGTTTGAAAAATTTGTGCCAGTGATTGTAAGAGTTGTCCCGCCCGAGTCAGGACCAAATAGAGGCGTGACAGATGAATAGGTCGGATCATTTCTGTACTCAAATAGATTGGTTCCGGTCACAAATTGCCCATCAGGATTTGTGACAACGACGTTACCTATACCAAGTGAGCCAATATCAGTGACGCAATCAATGTCTGAATCTGAATTAAAGGCAATCGAAGCACAATCCACACCATTGAGAGAAGCAGAAATCCCAGTGCCTAAATTTGAAAAATTAGATCCCGTAATTTTAACAGTTGTACCGCCACCAATAATGCCTCCAACCGGAGAGATATTTAAAATACCAGGGGCCCCTAAGTAGGTATACGCCCCAGAAGCAGTTACAGCTTGGCCATCAAAGTTAGTGATCACCACGTCTTTAAGGCCCGCACTTGCCCCAGCAATTGTCGTACAGGTTATTGTGCTTGAATTTACAACTGATATTCCACCGCAATCACTGCCCCCAATTTTAACAGAGGGATCTCCTCCAACGGTTGAGAAGTATGATCCTGAAATCGTAACCGCCGTCCCACCTAGGACATCTCCAAAACTAGGGGAAATTCCTCCAAATTGAGGAGCTTCTTGATAGGTATAGAGACCACTTGAAGTCACTTCCAATCCACTCACAAGCGCAACTTTCACATCGGCGGCCCCAAGTGCGCCGCCAGGCAATTTGCAAGTGAGCCCAGTTGAGGAATTAAATGTGACGTCATCACAATTGGCGCCCCCCACTGTAACAGTGGGATTTCCGTCAAAATTAGAAAATCCTGTTCCGGTGATTGTCGCGGTTGCTCCTCCTAAAATAGGTCCAGCGACCGGAGAAATAGCAGAGATGGTTGGATTGGCCTGGTACTCAAAGCCGTTAGAGAGATAGCCGATTTGAGAGTCAGCATTAGTCACACTAACATTGTGAATACCTGGTGTTCCACCGGTAGTTGTACAGGTTATATTTGTGTTGGAATTTACACTGACGCTAGCACACGCTGAACCACCTATATCAACAGAGGGAAGGCCATCGAGGCTACTGAAATTCGCCCCAATAATTGTGACGGCAGTACCACCTAAATCACTCCCACTTTTAGGAGTGATTGAAGAAATTTGAGGTGCGGCTTGATAGGTAAAGACAGAGCTTGCACTCACCCCAAGTCCACTGCGATTTGTAATCGACAGATCAACGAGGCCAGCACTACGTGCCCCCGTAATACAAGTCATCTGACTCGCATTCAATACAGTTGAGCCGTAACAGGGAGTCCCACCAAGTGTCACCACGGGGTTACCCCCGTGACTAGAAAAATTAGAACCATTAATTGTGATCGTCACTCCACCTGAAGTCTTCCCCGAAACTGGAGAGAGAGATGAGTAGATTGGAGCATCCATATACTCGTAGAGATTACTTCCAGTGCCGACCTGAGAGTCTTGATTGGTGACCACAATATCCACAATTCCGCTGCCTGGACCAGTTGTCATACATGTCAGCGAAGTACTACTTGTCACATTCACTGGCGCGCATGAGAGTCCACCGACTGTGACTGTCGGATTGCCACCAAGGGTTGAAAAATTAGTTCCCGTCACTGTGATTGAAGTTGTTCCAGATGTTAAACCACCCACCGGCGAGACGGCAGAAACTGTCGGAGCGGCTTGATAAGTAAATCCATTTGCGAGAGATCCACCCTGTGAGTCAGCATTAGTGACCGTTACAGTTTTGGCGCCCACCGTTCCAGCTGTTGTTGTACATTGGATTGCACTAGCAGAAACTGAAGTTACGCTACAGCTCACTGTTCCCAATAGTACGACTGGATTACCTCCAAGACTTGAGAAATTGGATCCGTTTATCGTGATTGTTGTTCCGCCAAGGGTGCGGCCAAAAGCAGGAGTCACTGAAGAAATATTCGGGGCATCCTGAGCTGTGAATGCGGAAGTAAGCGAACCACTCTGTCCACTGGGATTTGTTACAACGGCCGTAAGAGGTCCAGCACTCATACTACCAGTGACACAAGTTAAACTCGTGGAACTCACATAGATGACGCTCGCACAAGTAACACCACCAATACTGATAGTCGGAGTACCAGTGGAATTTGAAAAATTCGTACCGGTAATGCTAACTGTCGTCCCACCCGAACTCACACCATAATTTGGCGAGATCGATGTCACAGTTGGATCGGCCCTGTATTCAAAGAGAGAATTTCCAGTGCCAGATAGACCACCAGGATTGGTCACAACAATATTTACCACACCAGCAGCATGGGCCGGCACCTGACATGAGATGAGAGTCGAACTAAGGATCGTTACATTACTACAAGCGCTGCCTCCAAAGCTGACACTTGTGGAACCACCACTTGCCGTAAAATTGGCGCCACTAATCGTCACATAGCTTCCACCTCCAAGGCTTGAGCCACTTGGGCTCACAGATGTGACGACTGGATTTCCAAGTGTTGAAAATGCGCCCGCTAGAGAGTCACTTCCATTGCGAGAATCAGAGACAACGACATCGACGTCGGTGGAGATAGCTCCAAGATTGCCTACCGTACAGGCGATCTGAGTGCTGCTACTAGAAATTACGGGACAGCTGACACCACCAATTTTAACGGTGGTAGAACTTGTAAAACCAAAACCACTCACCACCACGGCGTAGCCACCCATACTCACGCCAGAAGACGGAGTGATGCCGGTCAGCCCAATGAGCTCGCTCCCCTTTTTCTTAGGGTCTTGAATCTCCCCGGCCACACATCCCATGAAGAGAATGAGTGCCAGGAAGAGCTGAATCAATTGATGAGTAGTTACTTTTTGGTTCATCTCAATTTATTTATTCGGCTCATTGCTCCTAAAGCGTTTAAAAGACAGACCTCTCTATTTTAAAAGGGAGCTTTTTTCCCCTGGGGGTGAACTCGAGAAATCCCTCTGATTTCGGGAGTTTTGGTGCTCTCATCCGCTATGTCTAAATAAATTAAACTCACAAAACTGCCCAATTTGCGTGGAATCCTGTGGCGTGGAGCATATTTGCTGCTTGTGATAAATATTGCTAAGGTCTTGGAAAAAGGAGGATTTATGTCCACTCACCTCTTAAAAGTCACCCCTGAGGCGACTGAAGCGCTAGGGCGTTTTCAAATGCCCGCGGAAATTGGTTTTGGTTCGACAATTGCGCCCGTTATGGTGGTGTGCGATTACGACCGCGGCACCTGGAGTGAGCTTCAGATGATTCCCTACGGGCCAATCTCACTCTCCCCAACTGCAAAAGTGCTCCATTATGCTCAAGAAATATTTGAAGGCATGAAGGCCTATAACTTTGAAGGAAAAGGGGCGCGCCTCTTTAGACCTGAAGAGAATATGATTCGCTTTAACCTCTCTGCCGATCGCATGGCCATGCCACGCGTTCCAGAAGAAATTTTCATGTCGGCCGTCAAGGGAATCACCCGCGCTTGTAAAGATATTATCCCCAAGCGCACTGGTGAATCTCTCTACATTCGCCCTTTCATGTTTGCCAGTGAAGAGAATCTTGGTATCAAGCCGGCCGAAAAATTTAAATTCATGGTTGTGGCCTCTCCATCTGGTTCATACTTCTCAACTGGCTGCCTAGATATCCTTATTGAGCGCAGTAAAGTTCGCGCCTGCCCAGGTGGTGTAGGCGCCGCTAAGACTGGCGGCAACTATGCCGCGAGTTTAAAGAGTGTGATTGAAGCTCAAAGAGCTGGCTATCACCAAGTGCTGTGGCTCGATGCCCTCAATCACGAGCGCATTGAAGAGCTCTCTGGAATGAATTTCTTTGCCGTCATCGGCGGGGAACTTCACACGCCAGCACTCACAAACACAATTCTTCATGGAATCACACGCAAGTCGATTCTTGAATTGGCTGAAATTGAAGGACTAAAAGTGGTTGAGCGAGCGATTAACATTAATGAATTTGTTGATGATATTAAAAGCGGTCGCTGCAGCGAAGCCTTTGCTTGTGGCACGGCCGCGATCATCACTCCCATTGGTTCATTTGGTGAAGACAATGGAACTCGCTACAAAGTTCAAAACGACTTTGGTCCTGTTGCAAAAATGCTAAGAGAAAAACTACTTGGAATTCAGGAAGGAAGGGTCGTTGGCCCCGACGGCTGGAGCCAACAGATTTAGTAATTACTTGCGAAGCCAGTGACAGGTGTAACCACCGGGATTTTTGACAAGATAATCCTGGTGGAATTCTTCTGCTTTATGGAAAGTGACCCAAGGTGAAATCTGAGTGACCACAGGTCTATGATCAAAGCGATCAGACTGCTCAGTTAAGGCAATAGCTTTTTGAGCGGCTAATCTCTGAGCTTCATCCTTAGCAAAAATCACCGAGCGATACTGAGTTCCCACATCATTGCCCTGACGATTTAATGTCGTTGGATCGTGAAGTCTAAAGAAGTATGTGAGGAGTTCATCATAAGAAATTTTACTTGGGTCAAATTTCACGTAAACCACTTCCGCATGTCCCGTTTGACCAGTTTTTACTTCTGAGTAATTGGGATCATCGCTCTGTCCACCAGCATAGCCCACAACAGTCTCAATCACTCCTGGCAGCTTGCGCACGATATCTTCAACGCCCCAAAAGCAACCCGCCCCAAACATCGCTTCACTCACCTGCTCCTCCTCTTTACTCGAAACAGCACTCTGATTTTTTTCAAAGAGCTGCTTATACTTGCCGTAGCCCTTGGCCTCAAGTTGTGCCACAGGAATAAAGAGTAAGGAAGCCGAGTTCATGCAAAAGCGTTTACCATTTGGGCCTGGTCCGTCATCAAAGACGTGGCCTAGGTGAGCATCTGAGCTCGCCGAGCGCACTTCTGTGCGAGTCATAAAGAGCTTATTATCCTCTTTAGTCGTTAGTGCCTCTTCATCAATTGGTTTTGTAAAAGATGGCCAGCCGGTTCCTGAATCGTACTTATCAAGTGAACTAAAGAGGGCCTTGCCGGTCACGCGGTCAACATAGATCCCCTCTTCCTTGTGATTCCAATATTCATTATTAAAGGCCGGCTCGGTGCCGTCTTTGTACATCACATCGAACTGCTCTTTTGAGAGGAGTTTTTGTACTTCTTCAAAATTAGGTTTTTTTGACTCTGACATCGCAAACGTCCCACTGATTAAAATCGTTAATATAAAGATGAGTTTCATAAGCCACTCCCTATACAGGTTCATTCTAGCTATGAGTGCGCCTAGAAGGAAGAATCTTACAAATTATTTTGAAAATCTAATGATTTTAAGGAGGTGCCAGACTTCAAAAGTCATCTGGCACCCTTTGACAATTAATGGACGATGGCACCAGAGCCAAGATTTGGAAGGAATTCAAAGAAGATCAAAGACACGATAGTCGGGCCTAGAGCTCCAAGGAGAAGACCTAGTGGAGAGATACCATCTTTTCCAAAAGAGTCTTTGAGAATCCCAAAACCAGCAGGGTTTGGCGCGTTGGCAATTACAGTGAGACCACCACCAGTCACAGCACCGGCAACGAGGTAGTACTTAGCAGTGTCTGAAAGTTCTACTAGTGAGCCTAGGTAGGTAAGAGCGGCGTTATCTGTGATCGCAGTAAGAGCGGTTGAACCGTAGAAGAGAGCGAGGTCAGGAAGCTTTGTGAGTACTTCTTTAAGCCACCACTGTTGCATTGTCCCTAGAACCACAAGGCCCGCGAGGAAAAAGCCAACGAGGAGTGATTCTTTAAGTTTGATCTTGTCTTGATACTCTTGAGTCACAGTAGTGAAGCCGAGGAAGAAGAGGAAGAGACCCATAAAGAAGACCATGTGGTGAGCGGTGTACACAACCATGGCAAGGAAGAAGACGTGAAGTACAGTGATCCAAACGGGAGGACTCATTGTATTGTCGTGCTTTTGCTTAATTTGAAGCTGACCTTGAAGTTCTTTCTTGAAAACAAAGGCCATGGCGAGTGTAGAGACGAGAACGGCCATCACAGCTTTATAACCGTAGTGAGTCATCATGAAAGGCATATCCCAATGCCACTTTGAGGCCACCATCAACACTGGAGGAGCGGCAAAGTGTGTGAGCGTTCCACCGATAGAGACGTTCACAAAGAGCAGGCCAAGCGTTGCGTACTTGAACTTTGGCGACATCTCACCCGAATAGAAGTAGTCCAGAAGAATTAGCGCCGTCACCGTCATTGCAGCTGGCTCTGTGATAAATGAACCTAGGAGTGGTCCAAGAAAGAGAGTCGCAATATAGAAGGCCATTTTTCCAGGAAGAGGAATTATCTTGGAGAAGATCTTAATGAGCTTTTCAGCAAGGAGAATCACTGGTCTCGTTCCCGCCATACACATAATGACGAATACGAAAGCAGGTTCAGTGAAGTTCAAACTCTCTAGGTAGTGAATGGTGCCGCCAATTACATGGTGAGATTCATCGTACTGAACGAAGCCAACCATCGCAGAGTAGATGCCGAGGAAGACCGCACTCCAAATACCAAAAACGGCCTCAACTTCACCGAGGAAGTGAAGAAGGTTTTCGGCCATTGAACCCTCAGGATATTTGTGGGCCAGGTGCTGAATTTTACCAACTAGAAAAGTGTGCGTTACGGCCAGGGCAAAGATAACTGTGCCTATGACCTCAATGGGCTGCGGGTTCATAAGATGACTCCTTCTCGCATAGAACAATAAGATGTTAATTTTATTCTAGCGGGCCCGCTGCTCCAGCACAAACAGAAATTTCGCTCTTCACAAAACTTTGCGTTCTAAATAATTCCTCAGTGAAGAGCGATGAGCTTTATTGAGTCTTAACCGTCACTGCCGATCGAGGCCACCGGACAGGCATCCATTTGCTCTTGGCAGAGCTCAATCTCTTCTGGAGTTGTCGGTTGCTTTTTGATGTAGGCATTTCCGTCGTCATCTTCGGCGAAAAACTCTGGAGCCCCGGTGTAGCAGACATTACAGGCAATACAGCCCTCTCCGTTGTCATCGTCTGGATCAGTACAATACCAAGGTCCGGGAACATTCGAGGGGTGCTTCATTTTAGGGTTGGACATATCTCTATCCTTCAAACAATAGGTTTATTTCAATGCGACATATCAAATAAATATTTGGCTGAATCGCTTATATATCTTAAATTATTTGTTTTTGGAACACACTAGGGTCCACAAATTGTCCCTACTAGGAATCTGCGAAAAACTATCTGACTAGTCAATTTCCACCTAGAAGAGCAAAATGGCCCTAGTTTAAGTTATTTATTCTCAAAGGATTTACCGATGGACACCACCATTTTGGAAGAAGCTAAACGCTGGGCACAAAACCCTGTTTTCGATAATGACTTTCGCGCTGAAATTCAGGCCCTCATCGACTCAGGTGACGAAACTGAGCTCACCGAGAGATTTTATAAGGATTTAGAATTTGGCACCGGCGGCTTGCGCGCGATTCTTGGCGCCGGGAAAAATAGAATTAACACCTACACTATCAGAAGGGCCTCTCAGGCACTTGCAAGTACAGTGCTTAAAACTTCTCAATCTCAATCGGGCCCAAAGAGTATTGCCATTAGTTATGACAGCCGCCGCATGAGTAAAGAACTCGCTCGCGAAGCCGCCTGCGTTTTTGCCGCCAACGGCATTAAGGCCTACCTCTATTCAAGACTCAACCCGGTGGCCCTACTGTCTTACTCAGTTAGGCACCACAAATCCAATGCCGGCATCATGGTGACAGCAAGTCACAATCCCCCCGCCTACAATGGTTACAAAGTCTTCTGGTCAGACGGGGCGCAGGTCACTCCTCCCCACGATCAAATGATTATTGATGAATATAATTCTCTCACAGACTTTAGCGCTCACAAGACTATGGACTTTAATGAAGCGCTCGAGCGCGGACTGATCGAGATGGTGGGTGAAGATGTGGAGAATGCTTATTACAAAGCAATCTACGACTGGGCCATCAATCCTAAGATGTGCGCCGAACATGGAGAGAAACTAAAAATCGTCTACACTCCAATTCACGGCACAGGACTTCTACCTTGTACCCGCGCGCTGGCCGACCTTGGTCTAAAGAATGTGAGTGTGGTTAAGGAACAGGCGCAGCCCGATGGCAACTTTCCCACAGTGAGTTCCCCTAACCCAGAAAACCCAGAGGCACTCGCTCTGGCCGTTGAACTGATGAAAAAAGAGGGGGCCGATATCGCTTTTGGTAGTGACCCAGACACTGACAGACTTGGTGTCGCACTCGAGCACGAGGGTGAAATCCACTATATCAATGGCAATCAAATTGGCATTCTTATGCTCCACTACATCCTTGAAAACCTCAAGGAGCAAGGGCGCATGCCGAGCAATCCATACTTTGTGAAGACAATTGTAACCACAGCGCTTCAAGAAAAAATCGCCGCCTCCTATGGCGTAGAGGGTTTTAATACTCTCACCGGCTTTAAGTGGATTTGCGGTCGCATGAATGAACTTGAGAGAACGGCCCCTGAGAAGAACTTCGTCTTTGCAACTGAAGAATCTTTTGGCTACCTCAATCACGACAATGTCAGAGATAAAGATGGCGTGAGCTCAGTGACTCTTATGAGTGAGATGACCCTTTGGTATAAGTTGAAGGGTATGAACCTCATGAGCGCCCTTGACGCTATTTATGAAAAATACGGTTTCTCACACGAGACTCTCCTCAACCTCGTCTACGAAGGCAAGTCAGGAAGTGAGAAGATCGCACGCATTATGGAATATTTCAGGAGCTCCTTTGGACCTGGAAAGAATACTAGTTTTGCAGAGAGCGAAATCGCTCAAATTGAAGATTATAAAACTTCAAAGCGCCTAAGTATTGCCAGTGGATCAACTGATGCCATAGCACTCCCCTCTTCTAACGTTATTGGCCTCTTCTTTAAAAACGGCGACCGCCTCTTTCTTAGACCTTCTGGGACTGAGCCAAAAATTAAGTTCTACATCATGATTAATGAAAATGATGGTGACCTTGCTACGAAAAAGAATAAGGCAGCCGCTAAGACGGACAAAATTCTAAGCACAATTAAATCGACTGTGGAGAATCTGTAATGACTGATACCCGTTCAGATGAACTTGCCATTGCTCTTGTGAGCGGAGGGATGGATAGCTGTCTCACCGCTGCAATAGCGAGCACAAAGCATAAGAACCTCGCCTTCTTGCATCTAAATTATGGTCAAAAAACGCAGGAGAGAGAGCTCGATTGCTTTCACAAAATTGCCGAGCACTACGGAGTGCCAGAGACTAGACGCAAAGTCATTGACGTCTCATTCCTTAAACAAATTGGTGGATCATCTTTGACTGATGATGCGATGGAAGTCACAAGTTATGAGGGCGACTCAAACGAAATCCCAAGTAGCTACGTGCCATTTAGAAATACTCACATCATCGCAATGGCAGTGAGTTGGGCCGAAGTCATTGGGGCCAAGAAAATTTTCATCGGAGCAGTCTTTGAAGACTCTTCAGGTTACCCCGATTGCCGACCGGCCTATTACGAAGCTTATAATAATCTAATTAAGCAAGGAACAAAGGCCGGTGACATTAGTATCGAGACGCCAATTATTCATATGAGTAAGGATGAGATTGTTAAAAAATCCGTTGAACTTAAGGCCCCGCTGAAATACACGTGGTCTTGCTACGCCAGAGGCGATAAGAGTTGCGGTGTTTGTGATTCGTGCGCACTTAGGCTTAGAGGATTTCAAAAAGCTGGGATAGAAGATCCGATTGAATATATAACGAGACCAAATTATCTCAAGTAGCTTTCACAGTGCGAAGTTTCAGGTTATGCGGGCTTCGCACTTATAAAATTTCAATCAAGCGCGAGCGCCCAATCGAGAGAACAGGCCGAAAGAGGCTTGGGTAACTATCAAAGACATCGACTTTAATATCTGGAAAGTGAGTGTATTCCTTCTCACCGATAATGACGTACTTTATCGACTTTTCCCGCGCCCAAGCATGGGCCTGCATCGGATCTCTGGTTTGGTAAAAACTACTAATCGCTAATTTTCGCTGATCAATTTCCACCGGGCTCGCCCCGCGAAGTTGTACGTGAAAATCCCAGCCAAGATATATTGGAAGACCTGTGAGCATAGAAATGCGAGGTGTTCCATGCAAAAAAGTTCTTCCCGGATACTCAAGTGCAAGTGGTGTTCCCTCTACATTCTTGTTGAGCCAGCTCACAATTTCATAATCCGCGCGAGAAACGACATCTTGATAACGTATCCCATCTAAACCTATGCGATTTCGAAGGTCTGCCCTACCTGCTTCGCGGTGAAAGAGAGTGAAGGCCGAGACAATTAAAGACGCAGAAAAGAAGACCAACAAGCTCTTATTCATTGAGCGCTTAATAAAAACCAAGATAAATAGCGAACTCGCACATAGAAAGACAAAAGTATGGGATTTAAAAATAGTATTGAGGTGATCCATAGCAAAAGTTGTGAGACTCAAACCCAATATCACCACCAGTCCAAGGGCGAGAAGCAATTCAAACTTTCCTCGCTTTGAGATGAGAGCTGCTACAAAAATGGAGAGAATCAACCATCCGCTTTGCAAAAAAGTTGGGAGCAAGAAATTGGCCCCCAGTATTTCTGTTGCAAAGACTTTGGGAACATTAATGCCCATTTGGTAGCGAGCGAGAATAAATAATTCAAGAGCCAGAAGGCCACTTATAACGAGTGAAGTGAAGTGAGAGCGCTGCTTAAATAGGTAGTAGATCATTAAAGGAGAAAGAAAGAGTGCAATAAAGAGCGTATCCCACATATTGGTCATACTCAGACATCCCCACATCAGTCCTAGTGCGAAGATTTGCTCAACTGAATAGTATATTCTCTCCTTCTCATAATAGAGAATGAGAAAGAAGATAAATCCCAAGATGATGGGATAATTCATGACGTGCGGATGAAGGTCGGCAAATGAGAGAGACCAAAAGGTATATTCTGAAAAGAATCCCTTTGGGTAAATTCTCGTACTCGCCCAGAAGCGACCAAAGCTCTGAGGAAGACCGACGCTATGATAGACTGCCGCCAAGGTGGGAAGCATAAATGTCGTAAAGGCCCCAATTGCGGCAACCCAGACTTTTTGGTGAAAGAGAGAGTAGATAGCAAAGAGTATTTGAAGAGTAAAAGCTCCAACTAGGGCCAAAGATATTGGATAGGCAAACTTAAGAGGGATCTCAAAGAGCTTTAAAAACTGGGCCCAAGTAAAATAACCAAAAGAGTAGTAGCCCATAGGCTTCACACTAAACCAGGGATCATATAGCTCTCCCCCCGTGTGCCTCATGTATTGACCAAGAAAGCTTGCATCCATCCCCTTTTCTCCAGAGAAAATTTCGGGAAAGAAGCTCAGGGAGACAAGCATTAAGTGAAAGCCCAAGATAAAGACAAATTCAGAAGTAAATAGTACCTTCGCCTCAATTCTAGGAATAGCAAATGAGCGGTGGGATGAGAGAATGCCCACAGAGAGGACCACATAGGTCACGATGGGATAAGTCTGATCAAGTACAATAAACTGGATAAAGAGAACCGTGGCCCAAAGTAGTAGCCCTAATAATTTCGCGGCCCCACTAAAGAGTGACTTATGATGCACAACCGGCACACTTTTTTTAACAAAGAAAAATCCCATCGTTAGTACATCAAAGAGCACGATGGGAATAAGAATGATTTTTAAAAGAGTCGTGTAATCGACATCATAGAAGAAAGTATTGAGACCTAGCGACAAAAAGATGTGCGCTAGGAGAAGGTAGGCGCTAGTGCGCCACTGGGAGTGGAAGCTCATGAATATTCTCAAGTAGTTCTTCTAGATCTCTAAGACCATGCTTATCGAGCATTCCCGAAAGCTCATTTGTAAGAGAATAAAGGAGCGGGGGTCCTTGATAGATAAAGGACGTATAGATTTGAACAGCGCGCCCTCCGGCCATCCAAAACCTCCAGATATCGCTGAGGCTAGCAAACCCACCAACCCCAATCAACTCTAGACCAGTGCCTTTCATGCGTTCTAGTAGGTACTCGCGAACGAGGGCCGCCTTATCTTTAAGAGGTCCACCCGAAACTCCCCCTGGGCCGTAGCTAGGTATGTGAGTGGTGTTGGTGGCGATAAGGCCGTCCACCTTATATTCGAGTGCGATCTTAACCACACTATCAAGACCTTCGTGAGTAATGTCAGGAGCGACTTTTATAAATATGGGACGCGCTAGCTTGGTCCTTGGCAAGATGAGAGATTCGAGTATCTGCTTGAGACCCTCTTCACTCTGTAGGTCGCGTAGACCTGGAGTGTTTGGTGAAGAGACATTGATCACCACATAGTCGGCAAGGTCGGCCAATTTATCATAGAGAATGGCGTAGTCCTCGCCCGCTTTCTCTGCTGGCGTATCCTTATTCTTTCCCAAATTAATACCAAGAACCTTGTGATTGAGATCGGCCCTTAAAATCGCCTTTCTCATTTCATCAGCACCTTGATTATTAAAGCCCATTTGATTTCTGAGACCAAGTTCAGCGGGATAGCGCCAAAGCCTGGGTTTTGGGTTTCCACTTTGAGCTCTGGGAGTGACGGTTCCGACCTCCAGTGCACCAAAAGGAAGTCTTGCAAGATAGCTCGCCGCTTGGGCGTCCTTATCAAGTCCCGCGGCTAGACCAATTGGTCCAGACCAATTGAGTCCCGCCACTTTCAGCTCTAATCTAGAATCACTTCCTAGCTTTGGATTGGGAGCAAATACTTTAGGACAAGTCTGCATCATCTTAATTGTCAGATGATGGGCCTTTTCAGGATCTAATTTAAAGAGAAAACTCTTTGCGAGTTCGTAGCCAGAGGGATTAGTAAAGTTGAACATAATCGCCCTCATGCACGGTGCCGCCAGAGTGGAGAATGGCTATAGAGCCATCGGGTCCGAAGTAATCAATAATTTCGAGCGTTCCCTTTACTTCACCTTTTGAGACACCGATTAAGGCACCGGTCTCTGGGTCATATATCTCCTGACCTTCGGTGAGAACTTTGAGCACATCACCAACTTGAATACCACTTTCGCGGCCTGCATTGATATAAATCTTAGTTCCGACGATTTTGGCCACACGCCCGACCCAATCAAGTTTCTTGCTCACATCGAGAAGTCTTGGGATTGCTCTGCGCACGGCCACTTTAACGGCGTAGCGAAGAAGCTCTCTGCGCCCTTCTAACTGGCCTTCAGTATCTTGGCTAAAGAAGCGATAACTAGAATCGTCGGCGTAGCCGCGAAGAGTTTCAATGAAGATCTCTTTATTTGAGTTCACATCAAAGACGCGAATTTCAACTTTTGCCTCTGTATAGGACTTCGTCTCGCGCACGACACCAATTTCATCGGTCTTCTCGCGAATCCTCGCCTCGACTACGCGGCCAAAGATCACAAAGTTAATTCCAGAAACCTTGGCCTTGCGGGCCAGTTGAATGAGTTTAGAGCCCCCGCCAGCATAGATTTCTTTGGAGGGGCCAAACATCTTACTACCCATAGGATCAATGAGAAACTCTCCAGTGCGGGCCATCTCTACGCGAAGTTCTTCCGTCGCAGTGATTCCAAGGTCAGCACCACCGTAGGGGGCTTCATTAAAGAATGGCAGTAGAGCAACTTTCTTCTTAACCGCCGAGAAGTATTGTCTTGGCTTTTGACGAGGTCTCATTCCCTGATAGTCGCGCTCGACAACAGGACCAGAGCAAGAAGCAATAAAGAATAAGGTACTAATGAATGAAATAATTTTTAAACGAGCTAGCACGCGTATCTCACCTCTTTAAATGCCCACAGGAGCTGTTTGACTACTCTTTGGTTTGCTGACGATTTTTTGCACGACTTTAAAGTGAAACGGATTTGCCTCATCTGGCAAGGTGAGCATAAAGTCGGAGTTAATATCCGTATTGTTAAAAGACCTTAAAAGAGTCGCAAGCTTCCCACTCTCCCCATTAAAGTGCACAAAGTAGCCAGTCTCATAGGGGGTACTCTCTTTAAGAGTCGCAGAGAGTTGTTGGCTAAGTCCTTTGTCGACAAGAGAGGAAATAAAATTCTGGGCCAGACCAATATTGGGCGCACCTTCAAGAGTTACTTCGGCCACTCGCTCACCGGAACTCATACGACCAAGCTCTCTGGGTACAGACTTGAGTTCGGCCACTGGCAAGCGATAGATATAACTCGCAAGAGCAGAACTCATGGCGGTGAGATCTTCTGTAGAATAAACTTGAGAAGTCGCTTGGAAATCGTTGGCCATAAGTGGGCGATGAAACTTCATATCGAGGAGCAAGCCACTTCCTTCGACCTGAAACGTTCTGTTACTTAAAACTTCATCTTCATCGATTTTCTTAAGAGTGAAATTTAGTTGTAGCCACAAGCTATTGCCCACTCCTCCACTCACAACTGGGGCAGCCTTCTCTTGTGCCACCTCTTCGCTTGCGCTCTTTGTCTTTTCTGACTCCACATGAGCAAGCTGCACAGAGGTCATTAACGGTCTTTTTAGATTTTCTTTAAGCTCTGACTCGATATTCTCATCAGTAATCACAACAGTTCCCACGCGCTCTGAGAGATTCTCCGACAACCACTTCTTCCAGTGATTCATCACTACATCTGTAAAATCCTTCTCAACTCCTACACCGACATCACTCCAGGTGCCTCCTTCGAGGTTAAACTTTCCAGTGAGATAGATGGTTGGAAAGTGCCTAGATTCTCCATCGCGAACAAAATCAAAGTATATCTGGTTTAAAATGCGACGATCGACTTTGGCCTGTAGAGACATGTAGCGAGAGTTTGGAACTTGAGTCGAGCGAGTCATGCGCTTGATTGAATAGGAAGTGATGGCGCGTGAAAGCTCACCGTAGCGAGCGTGAAGTTCAAGACGCTTTTGACGAAGAGCTTTTTGGTATTCGTTCTTCTTGCCCGCACTCGCGTCTTCGTTTTCTACGCCGTACTTCTTTTTAAGAGCGTCAACAGTTCCCTGCAAGTAAGCTTCAAAACGAGAGTTCCACTTATTCCAAAATAAATTGGCGTCTAAACCCATGCCAGCAAGTTCTTTTGAGATCACGTCTTGAAAGGCATTGGCAGTGAGCTGATTTTTTACAAATGCTAGTGAGTCATCATCTGAGGCGTAGAAGCGACCTTCGCCATTTATATATTCGGCCGCCCTCACACTAGAAATAAGACAAACTAGGAGTAGTCCAACTTTAAAGAGATTCTTCATCCTTGAGATCCTTATCAATATAGTCTGGCGGGTCTTCTTCTTAAGAGATCCCCGCCTCTTCAAGTTTACCATCAACTATGAACTGGACACTATTGCGATCAAAGACTTCGTTAATCTTTGCCGCCATTTGTGGAGTTGGGTTGACGAGAAAGTCCTCGCCCAGTGGAAGTCTCGCTCTGCCTGAATTTGAGTCAAAGACCAAATGCAAGGGAGTACTGCCACGATAACTCAAGACCACCTGTTTTAGTCGGTTTAAGCGATGGCTGCTTAGCTCTTCAAGTCTAACATGAATTCGCACACCTGTGACTCTCTCCTCGGCCTGATCCTTGAGGAGTTGAATCTTCTGGGGAAAGAATTTTCGCGGGCTCTCGGCAAGGTTCACGTAGCCACTCATCACCACCGGTTCATCTCCAGTAAGCAAGTGCTGGAACTCTTCAAAGACTTTTGGAAAAACAATGCACTCAATTTTCCCCGTCAAATCTTCTAGGGTGGCAAAGCACATTTTGTCGCCCTTTTTAGTCAGAATCACTTTCTTATCAATGGTCATACCGGCCAGATTCATATCGCGCTTATTCTCCCCCGGCATATCCTGAAGAGAGGCAATAGAGGCCGAAGACATTTGAGTGAGCACATCACTAAAGCGATCGAGCGGGTGACCAGAAACATAGATACCCATAAGCTGGGCTTCATATTGCAATTTCTCGCGATCATCAAAGTCGGCGACTTCATCAATTTCAATCAAATCTCGTGAGGTTTGTGCCCCCTCAGTGCCCATATCAAAGAGGCTCACTTGACCTAGCTCGCGCTCTTCTTGCTTTTTAACACCAAAGTTCACGAGGAACTCCATATTTTCAAGCAAGGTGCGGCGATTGAGTTTCTCACACTGGTCAAAGCCACCCACTTTAATAAGGGATTCAATCACGCGCTTATTAACAAGGCGGTGGTTAATGCGCTCAACGAAGTCAATGAATCCGGTAAACGGCCCATTGGTCTCGCGCTCACGGGCAATCTCAAGCACTGCGCCCTCGCCCACGTTCTTAACCGCTCCCATGCCAAAGCGAATATTGCCTTCGACCACGTTAAAGTGCCAGATCGACTCGTTAATATCCGGTGGAAGCACCTCAATCTGATAGCGTTTGGCATCGCTAATATATTGAGTCACCTTATCAGTATTTGAGAGTTCAGTGGACAGAAGTGAAGCAAAGAAAGCCGCTGGGTAGTAACACTTTAAAAATGCCGTCTGATAAGCAATCACAGCATAGGCAACGGCATGGGACTTGTTAAATCCGTACTCCGCAAACTTGGCCATGAGATCAAAGAGATCAACAGCAATCTTTTCATCAAAGCCGCGCTCGGTGGCCCCCTGACGGAAGATCTCGCGGTGCTTATCCATCTCCTCTTTCTTCTTCTTACCCATCGCTCGGCGAAGCATATCGGCTTGGCCAAGGGAATAGCCCGCAATAATACGGGCCACGTTCATTACCTGTTCCTGATAAACCACAACACCATAGGTATCCTTAAGAACTGGCTCGAGTTCATTAAAAGGAAAGGTCATTTCCTTGCGACCGTGCTTAATATCGATGAAGTCATCCACCATTCCCGACTGGAGTGGACCTGGGCGATAGAGGGCGTTGATAGCGGTCACGTCATCAATACTTCCTGGGCGAATGCGCTTACAAAGATCGATCATCCCCGAAGATTCAAGCTGGAAAACCCCGATCGTTTCACCGGCCGAGATAAAATCAAAGACCTTCTGGTCTTCCATATCAATTTCTTCAATATCAAATTTGGGATCGTAATCGCGGCGAATAAATTTAACCGCCTGATCGATTACTGTCAGTGTCTTGAGTCCGAGGAAGTCAAACTTAACGAGACCGATCTTTTCTGAGAAGTCTTTATCAAACTGAACGACCTTCTCACCCTCGCGCCCTCTAAAGAGTGGACAGTACTCAACCAGTGGAAGGTTGGTAATGATCACTCCGGCGGCGTGAATCGAGGCGTGTCTAAGGAGACCCTCAAGTCGCTTAGAAATATTAATGATTTGACGAATCTTTGGATCGCTCTCCATTAACTCATGAAACTTTGGCTCGAGCTCAAGCGCTTTTTCGAGCTTAATTCCAAGCTCTTCTGGCACCAGCTTAGAGAGCATGTCGGCTTCAGAGTAAGGAAGACCAAAGACGCGCGAGACATCGCGAATCACCGCTTTCGCTTGCAGTTTACCAAAGGTGATAATCTGCCCCACACGCTCTTCGCCGTACTTCTGTGTCACATAATCAATCACCCGACCTCGACCTGACTGACAGAAGTCAACGTCAAAGTCAGGCATCGAAATACGCTCAGGGTTGATGAATCTCTCAAAGAGTAAGTTAAATGGGATGGGGTTAATATTGGTAATAGTTAGAGCATAGGCCACAAGCGAACCTGCCCCTGACCCACGGCCCGGACCAACTGGAATTCCATTATCTTTTGACCATTGAATAAAGTCGGCAACGATCAAGAAGTAACCGGGAAATCCCATCTTGATAATCATCTCAACTTCTTCAGTGAGGCGGTCGAGGTAAATTTGCTTTTTAGAAGTTTCCCAATCGGGCTCACTTACAAGCTTAGTAAAGTGGGGTCCTTCAAATCGCTTTTGTAAGCCTTCTCTACTGGCCCTTCTGAAGTAGTCATCAACGGTTTCATCGGTTTCAATAGGAAAGTCAGGAAGGTGGTAGATCTGCCTACCTTCATCGTCTGTCCACTTGAGGCTCACGTTACACTTGTCGGCAATCTCTAGCGTATTGTCACAAGCTTCAGGTAAATCTTTAAAGGCCTCGCGCATTTCGGCCGGCGACTTATAGTAGAACTCCTGAGTCGTCATGCGCATGCGCGACTCATCGGCGAATGTCTTACCTGTTTGCACACAAAGAAGTACTTCCTGAGCGGTCGCATCCTCGGGAGTCATGTAGTGAGCATCGTTAGTAGCAACGACTTTAAGATCGTTCTCTCTGGCGTAGGCAATCACCTTCTCATTAACAATTTTTTGTTCTGGCAGGCCATTATTTTGAACTTCTAGGTAGAAGTCCTCCTTGCCAAAAATATCGACAAGTTTCTCAATCGCCTGACGGGCGCGATCATCTTGATCAGAAAAGAAATTATAACCGACCTCTCCTTTAAGACAGGCTGTCGTACAGATAAGACCTTCACTAAACTCACGCAAAAGCTCCACATCGGCGCGCGGCTTATAATAGAAGCCCTCCATATAGGCTTGCGAGAGGAGCTTACAAAGATTCTTATAACCAGTGTTATTCTTACAGAGCAAAATTAAGTGGTGAATCTGGTGGCGTGACTCCATCTCATCTTGCGAACTCACGGTCTTTGATTTCTTAGGTCCACGTCGATCAAAGCGAGAGCCTGGAGTGAAGTAGATTTCTGAGCCAAGAATAGGTTTAATACCAGCTGATTTACAGGAGTTGTAAAAATCAATTGCCCCAAACATATTGCCGTGATCGGTTTGAGCAATTGCCGGAACTCCAAGCTCCTTTGCACGTGCGATCAAATCTGGAATGCGAATGGCCCCATCGAGCAGCGAATATTGAGTGTGCAAGTGGAGGTGGACGAAACTGTCGGGATGAGACTCCCGAAGGCTCGTGGTGACGTTGTCAGACATGCGGACCCCTGTTTTTGAATCTATATTTCATTAGAGCAAAAATCTCTCGCTTAGTCAGCGCCCACCTTGTTAATCTCGCCGCTAACTACTTGAAATCTGAGAAAGCTCACCACAAAAAAGCCCCGCAACGCATTGCCCCCAAAGACTGCGCTGCCGTACACTTGTTTCTAAGATGAAAAAAACCCTGCTCTCCCTCCTCTTATCTTGCGTCATCGCCCTGGCCTGTTGGCTCTTCTGGCGCGAGTTAGACCCAAGTAGCAGCGAGCAAGTACCTGTAATTACACTTACGCAAAGCGACCTTTCCTCCTTGGGGCACAATTCAGAGCAGTGGCAACAGGACCTCGAGACTTTGCGCTCCCTCTTTATGAGCTTTGCTCCCCCAGACGGCGATCAAACACCCACTGAGCAAGTGGCGAGCATTCCCCCCGAGCTCTACGCCCTTGGTCCAAACCTAGAGACAATGAGGGCGCAGGCAACAAGTGAAGAGTCAAAAACCCTCGCCCTAGCGAAACTATTAGAGGAGCAGGCCAAGCGGGCCGAGTTATTCTTGCCCATTCGCGCCCTTGCCCTCACTCACCTGGTACTCTTAGGGAGAAGCACAGCAATTGAAGTGGACTATCAGAGCTTTGATCCTGAAGTTCGCGCCCTCTCTGATGTCGTCCTCGAATCACAGTAGGTAGCGAGAACGCACTTCCTGAAGAAAATACAAGGCTGCGCTGTGATCGACTTTATTTTTTCGCCGAAGGTGATATGAAGGCTTCGAGGTAATAAAGTGGCACGAAAGAAGAAAATAAAAAATATTGCCCAACTTGAGCTCGGTTTCGAGCGCCCAAGAGAGCAAGATCGCAACTACCACCTAGGTGGGAAGAGCTTTTATTTCTTTGATTTTGACGACAACGTGGCCCACCTCGCAACCACAATTGTTCTCTTTCATCAAGAAACTGGCGAAGAAGTAGAAGTCTCGAGTGCTGAGTTCGCTCGCATTCACCACTCTATTGGTAAGAGCGGCAAATACCGCGATTACAAAATCGATATTAACGATGACACCGGCTCTTTTAGAAATTTTAGAGACCTTCCCATTCACACCGAGAGCGAACAATCTTTCGTAAGAGATATTGAGTCAGCAATGACGGAAAAAGATTATCTCTGGAAGGCACCGAGTTGGAATTGCTTTTTCCATGCAACCTATAATCAGCGCCCCATCTCTGTGATCACGGCGCGCGGCCACGGCAAATCGACTATCAAGGCCGGCATTAACTTGATGGTTCAAGATGGACACCTACCCATCGACCCCAATTACCTAAGTATCTATCCCGTTTCAAACCCTGACGTCAGAAAACTAGAACTTGGAGACCCGCAATTAAAAGCGAGTGTCCCCGAGCTCAAGAGAACGGCGATTCGCGAGAGTGTCGAAGAGGCCATCAGACAATATGGCCACAATCCCTATCATCGCTTTGGAATGAGTGACGACGATCCTAAGAATATCGAACTTATCACAGAAGAGATGCGCGACCTAAAGCGCAAGTACAATGAGATGAGCTTCTTTGTCATTCAGACCTTTAGCGACGGCTTCACTAAGAATGAGGTTCTCGCCCACCGCACGCGAGAAGTCGTACGTAGAGCTGAGTCAACGAGTGACCAACTCTCACTCTTTTTAGGTTAATTTTATCCTCATCCCATGCGCCTTCGCTTGACGGTGTCTCCGCACGCCCACTAACCTTATTGGATGAAGATCATTTATCACTCCCTCAAAGGGAAGGTTCTTGAAAAAAACGAAGAACCTTCTAAGAACGATTCAGCATTCACTTGGCAAGAAGTTAAGAACTTCAACCCTGAAGATGTAAGCGAACTGGTCTCCTCACAAAAGTGGAATAGCTTTATTGAAGAGAACTTACGTGATGGATCTAGGCATACCCGTGCAGCGATGTATGACGACACCCTCTATGTGGAGTTCCCGGCAATCTATGAATCCCATGGGCCTCTGTATCCAAATATTGTCGTAATTATCCAGAAGAAGTTGGTCACCACGCTTCACAAGGGCCCAGAGATTTCTCTAGAGGCAACTCCCGATGCCTTTGCCGGAAGAAAGGCCAAGGCTTCGCCAGAACTCTCCTTGCTCTACTTTATCTTAGAGACTTATGTACACCACGGTCTTAGTAAGACTCTAAAACTTAGAAAGTCGATTCACGATCTCGTACAAGAGCACGATGCAGATCCCACCTCAGTTGATATGAGCGCGCTCGCCCCCATAAAAAAGGCAGTGGGAGATCTAATGATGATTACTGAGGAGCAAAACTACGCTCTTCGCGTCCTAAAGAATATGACTTCTCTACACTTTGATTTTGCCACCGCCTCCATTTATATCGGAGAACTTCTCCACGACGTTAGACAGATTCTCTCCACACTCGGGCGCCAAGAAGATCGCGTTGAAGAACTTCACACCCATCACGTGCTCTTTCTTCAAGATCAAACCAACTCAAAACTAAGCACTCTCACTATAGTGTCAGCAATATTTCAACCGATGGCCTTAGTGGCCGGAATTTATGGAATGAATTTTAAGGTGATGCCTGAGTTAGAGTGGACCTATGGCTACTATCTCTGCCTGGGACTCATGTTTAGTATTTCCGCCGGCATGCTACTGCTCTTTTGGAGGCGCGGTTGGTTCCAGTAGAGACAGACTCCCAGGTAAAAAAGAAATCAGGCAAGCTTGAACCTTACTCGCGTGAGAAACTTGAGCGCTCCCTTGCCCACTGCGGGGCCGGCAATGGACTCACTAAGCGCGTGCTCGATAAGGTTGAGGCAAAATTTAAAGAGGGAATGTCTACTTCTCAAATTCAAAAGCTCGCCATGGATACACTCTCAAGAGAGTCAAAGGCTTTGGCGGCCAACTATTCTCTCAAGAAATCCATTTTAGATCTAGGCCCCGCCGGCTTTCACTTTGAAAAATTAGTGGCAAAAATTCTTGAGGCCGAAGGCTTTGATGTTGAAGTTGGCGTCGTTTTGCCTGGTCGTTGTGTAAGCCATGAAGTTGATGTCATCGCCCGAAGAAAGGATAAGACTTTCTTTGTAGAGTGCAAATTTCATAAGTCAGCAGGCAAGAAAAATGACATTAAAACAGCTCTCTACATTAACGCTCGAAATATCGATCTCAGAGAGAGTCAAAGAGCGCCAAACTTTGATCAATACCTGCTGGTCTCTAATACAGTTTTTACAAAAGACGCCATTCAATACAGTGAATGTGTCGGACTTGGTCTCTTGGGAATTAACTACCCAACACCTGAGACACTAGGCACGCTCATTCAAACCCATGGCCTCTACCCACTCACAGCTCTTAAGTCATTGCGCAAAAATGAGAAAGAAGAGCTCTTAGATTCGGGTTATATTACATGCCGGGACCTTTGGAATAATCCCGAAGTAGTCGTTAGTCTGCTACGCTCTAAGGGCGCCGCTACAAAAGTAATGGGCGAGATCCGAAAAATACTCAACTACTGAGGTCATCATGTTAAAACTTAACTTTCTAGGGGCCACGTCCGGAGTCACGGGATCAAAGACCCTTCTCAGCTACCGTGGTTCAGAGTATCTCATCGACTGCGGACTCACGCAGGGTGAACTCTCTGAAGTAAAAGAAGTAACTCAAGATCTCCCAGCAGAACTCTCTCCCAAGAAATTGAGTGCAGTATTTCTCACCCACGCTCACGCAGATCACTCGGGGCTATTGCCAAGGCTCATTCGCATGGGCTTTCATGGCCCTATCTATTGCACGCAAGAAACGAGTGAACTCGTCATCCCTCTTCTAGAAGACAGTGCGAAAATTCACGTAGGTGCAATGAAGTCACTGCGTGACAGACACCCAAAAGCGGCCAAGAAGTATATGCCACTCTATGATCAACAGGATGTGGAGACTCTTAAATCTCGCCTTAAAATAGTCGAAACAAACACACAAGTACGCCATCAGGACTTAGAGTTTAGCTTTCATCCCAACGCTCATATTTTGGGATCTTGTACCGTGCGTTTTCAAACCCATCCCAAAACACTTTGCATGAGCGGAGACCTGGGAAGATTTAGACCTGTCCTTGAAGCTCCCCCAACGAGCGAAATTAAACCCAGCGATATTTTGGTAATGGAGTCAACCTATGGCAATAGATCCCATAGCGGAGACCCTAAGAGTGAATTAATCACTCTTCTTCAGAAGGCCCAAGCACAGTCTCGCATTGTCATGATGGCGGCCTTTGCCCTCGCTAGAACCCAGTCACTCATAGTTTTACTAGATGAAATCATGAGTGAGCACCCTGAACTAGAAATGCCAATTGTGCTCGACAGCCCACTTGGAATCAAGATGAATCAGGTCTACCAACGCCACTTTGACAAGCTCTCTAAAAGTGAGCAGCAGCTCACGAGGGCCTTTGCTCGCGTGAAACCACTTGAGTATATGAGTCAGCGCGAGAGCATGATGAGTCCAGAGAAAGCTCCCTTTATCGCTCTCGCCTCCTCAGGAATGTTAAGTGGAGGTAGAATCCTCGCACTCTTAGAGCTCTATGGTGAAAACCCCAACGCTTCGCTAGTGCTAACTGGATTTCAGGCGCCAGGAACTCTTGGTCATCTCATTGCCAAGGGTGAGCGCAGTCTACACTTTGAGACTTTTGAAGGGGAGAAATCTCTTACTCTAAATTGTGATGTGGTCAACATCGGAGCACTTTCGGCACATGCTGACCGCGAAGACTTGATGAAGTGGGCGCAAATGCTTGTCAAAAAAGACGGTGAGATCTATCTCAATCATGGCGATGAGGAGGCCAAGGAAGAGCTAGTCTATGAGCTCACACACAAACTCACAGCAAAGACCGAACTCTTAAACAGCACTCATCATGAGCTCAAGTGGGAGTAACTACTCCCACTCAATTGTGCCAGGTGGCTTTGAAGTAATATCGTAGACGACGCGAGTCACTCCTCTCACTTCATTAGTGATGCGGTTACTCACTTTTGAAAGAAAACTTTGCGGAAGATCACACCACTGCGCGGTCATCCCATCAGAGCTGGTCACCATGCGAAGGCAAATCACTTCTTCATAAGCGCGCCCATCGCCCTTAACTCCCACAGTTTTAACGGGGAGAAGCACTGTGAAGGCCTGCCATACAGAATCGTAGAGATTTTGATTCTTAAGTTCCTCAAAGAGAATCTGATCACTCTGTTGAACCTTGAGAATTGAAGCATCACTGAGTGCCCCGAGCACGCGAATGCCGATTCCGGGCCCTGGGAAAGGATGGCGATGTACCCAGTCGTACTTAAGACCAAGCTCCATTCCAATACTTCTAACCTCATCTTTAAAAAGAAGTCTAAGCGGCTCAAGCAACTTTAAATTCATGCGCTCAGGAAGACCGCCCACGTTGTGGTGAGACTTAATGGTGACAGACTTCCCTCCCTTTTTATGGGGCGAGATAGATTCAATAACATCTGGGTAGAGCGTTCCCTGAAGGAGGTAGTCAAAATTAATATTGTGATCTTTTTGATACTCTTTAACTTTTTCTTCAAAGACTTCAATAAAAGTGCGACCAATCATCTTGCGCTTATCTTCTGGGTCAGAGAGACCCTTGAGTTTGCCAAGAAATTGTTCTTTCACGTCGAGCACAGTGATATTAAGTGGGGTCTCGCGCTGAAGTAATTCGATGTGGTGAATATCCTGCGGTCTTAGAAGACCGTGATCAACAAAGAAGCAGTGTACTTTATCCCCTAAGAGTTGGTGCGTGAGGGTGGCGGCCACGAGTGAGTCCACTCCTCCACTAAAAGCGCACAACACATGAGAGTCCCCAATGCCCTTCACTTCCTCAAGGCACTCTTCGAGCATCGACTTGCCATCCCAGTCACTCTCGAGCTTGGCCACTTTTTCGTAGAAGTAGCGAAGAATATCCTTGCCGTGCTCACTGTGCTCAACTTCGGGGTGAAATTGAAGACCAAGCAGCGGTCTCGACTCATGTCTCATCGCCGCGATCACTTTATTGTGACTCTCCATCACAACTTTAAACCCCGGAGGAACCACGCTTACATGATCAAAGTGGCTCATCCAAACGCGAATAGAATGGGGAACGCCCTCAATTCCAAAACCATCCTTAACAATGATATTGGTGTGGCCATACTCACCGAGCACACCCTTTTCAACCTTTCCTCCAAACTCGCGGCCCATGATCTGCATACCGTAACAGATGCCAAGAATTGGAAGATTCGTTTCAAAGAGAAAGTGATACTCACTTTCATCCTCTTCTAAACTTTGTGGGCCACCTGAGAGCACAATCGCTTTCGGTCTATCACCCTTAGCAATTCTCTCACTCACATCATCAAAGGTAATGATCTCAGAAGAGAAGCCAAGTTCGCGACTTTTTCTCGTAATGAGTTGGGTGTATTGTGAGCCGAAATCGACAATCCATATCTGGCGCTCTTGCATGAGGGTCCTCGTTATACCTAGTTAAGTTGATAGTTAGGAGCTTCTTTAGTCACAATCACATCGTGTGGGTGACTCTCCTTGAGAGAAGCTGCAGTAATTTGAATAAACTCCGCGCGCTCAGTGAGGTCTTTGAGAGTTGGGGCTCCCACATATCCCATCCCAGCGCGGATGCCACCACAGAGTTGATAGACGATACTGGCCAGCGATCCTCTATAAGGTACTTGCCCTTCGATTCCCTCTGGCACGAGCTTGCCCATATCCTCAACTGAAGCTTGTCCGTAGCGGTCTTTAGAGCCAAGGCTCATGGCCCCAAGACTTCCCATTCCGCGGTAAACTTTAAATGAGCGCCCTTGATAGAGCACCATCTCACCTGGAGTTTCATCGGCTCCAGCAAAGAGAGAGCCTACCATCACACTACTGGCCCCAGCAGCGAGGGCCTTTACAATGTCGCCAGAATATTTCACACCACCGTCGGCAATGAAAGGCACATCGGCCTTGCCACAGACTTCAAAACACTCCATGACTGCTGAGAGTTGTGGCACACCAATACCGGCCACCACTCGTGTGGTACAAATACTTCCAGGCCCAATTCCGACTTTAATAGCGTCGACACCAGCGGCGATCAAATCCACACAAGCCTTGGCCGTGGCCACGTTACCGGCAACCACATCCACATCTGGAAAAGCTGCTTTCACACGCTTGACCATTTCAATCACGCCCTTTGAATGTCCATGGGCGGTATCGATCACCAGTGCATCGACATGGGCATCAACGAGTGCGCGGGCCCGTTCAAACTCTTTATCGCCAACACCCATGGCAGCGGCGACCCGCAGGCGACCAAAACTATCTTTATTGGCCATGGGATAATCTATAGACTTCAAAATATCTTTGATGGTGATGAGGCCTTTGAGTTTAAAGCCCTCATCTACAATCGGAAGCTTCTCAATGCGATTGCGGTGAAGAAGTCTTCTCGCCTCGTCTGGATCAACGCCGTCGCTTGCGGTGATCAAGCGCTCTTTGGGAGTCATCACATCGCGCACGAGTTGTTCCATATTTTCTTCAAAGCGCAGATCGCGGCGAGTGAGAATGCCCACCAGTACTCCGCTGCCATCGACAACTGGAACACCGGTAATTTTGTGCTTAACTGTGATTTCGACAAAGTCTCTAAGCTTTACGTCGGGTCCAACGGTCACTGGACTTAAAATCATCCCCGCTTCAAACTTTTTAACCTTCTCAACTTCCTTGGCCTGCAAAGCGGGTGGAAGATTTTTATGAATCACACCAATTCCACCTTGCTGGGCGAGGACGATTGCACTTGCTGACTCTGTCACAGTGTCCATGGCCGCCGAGACGATTGGGATATTAAGTGTAATTCTTTTGGTGAAGCGCGTGGAGAGGTTTGCGGCCGCTGGTAAAATCTCCGAATAGCCGGGCTTTAACAGGACATCATCATAAGTTAGAGCAGTCGGCAGAGTGCCGTTTTTAACTTGACTCGTCATAAACATCTCCCTCATTTTGAATGTGCACACATTATGCCCAGAAATGAGGAAAATAGAAAGTAGAGTCTGCTAGATTCTAGTAGCTTTCAGAGAAGTCTTGATCAACGCTCTCAAGTTCTTTGATCAAAGAGTTGACCTCTTTTGAGTGGCGCATTTGCTTCTTGTATTCATCTACCAAAGACTTCTTAAAGGCATCGTCTTCAATGCTTGGGGCCATGCGCCCGAGAGAAGCGGGAGAGCGATTAGTAGAAGATGTAGGGGCAATGCTTGCTGGAGCGCGTCCAGACGAGGTAGCTTCGCTTTTTGCGCCAAAGATTTTCACCTTCACATTAGAGCTCTTGTCATAAGAGGGCTTCCACTTCTTCACAGGCTTAGGTGTGGCAATTTTGACGAGTTGCTTTTGGTGGTAATTTAGTAGCTCGAGTTCTTTAACTCGCTCTTGCTCGCGAGAATTATCTTCGATGTAAATAATTTTGCCTTTAGGTGTCGGTGCAGCTCCCTCATCCATCACAGAAGCAATGCTGCGACCAGAGGCGCGAGAAGCAGTCTCTGGTGCTTGATAAGTGTGAGGGCCAAGCGGCTCAACACCATTAAAGAGTGCGATTACTTTGCTAAAGCTTGAGCCACCAATGCGCGTGGGCGCTCGTGGACTTCCGTCTTCGTAGTCGAGACTGACAAATGAAAACTCACCATCGCGAAGAGCGGTGTAATTTTCAACGCGATTAATATTGGCAATTGTCTGCTCACCACTAATCACTAAGACCTGAGACTTGCCCTTGCCAGGATCAAATGAGTAGACGCCCTCGCCTTTTGAAAAGCGAAAGTCAGCGTTGGCCGTTTGAATATTGTCGATGCCGCCAGACTTTGTTGACTGAAGCCAAACATAGCCGCGCTTTAGCTCTAGCATTTTATTAAAGAAGCGTACTTGAGTAGAGCCTGAAAGGTGAAGCACTTGATCGTGTGTAAGAGCGATCGTTACACTCGAGCCCTCTTCAGTGATCACTTCTGAGAAATCTTCAATGGAGTCGCCGGTCTTTGCGAGCTTTAAGGCCTCTGTCTTTGAAGTGACAAAGGAATTCCCCTTAATATTTCTCACGAGCCCTAGGCTCGCAGCATGAGAGGAAAAACTCAGCCCTAATAAACACAGAGCTAGGGCGCAATTACTTTTTGTAATTTTGAACGATCTTTTCATAGTGTGCACTCAAGATTTGCCATTCTGGCGTATTACGATAATTCTTTCTAAATTCTTCTGCAGTGGCGAAAAACTTGTCCTTCTTGCCCATTCTTAGAAATGTCATCGCCTGCCAAAGTTTGGCCGCGCGATAAAATTGTGAAGTCGGATAATTCTTAGTGAGCTCTCCCATATAATAGAGAGTCCAGTCGTGATGCTTGCCCGACTCATAAGCAGAAATGCCTGCTTGAAAGAGAAACTTGTCATCATAGGCACTGTCACCAACGTGATTTAGTCCATAGGAGTGAAAGAACTGCGCTGCTTTTTCAAAATTGCCGGCCTTGAATTCTTTCTCGGCAACACCTAAGAGTTGCTCAGGCTTCCAATGAAAAACGCCTTGTTTAACAAGGTCCTCTCTAGGCTCAGAGAGCTTTTGCATTGGGGCCACACTCGCCGGAATGCGACCTACATTTGAATGGGGATCGCTGCTGTCTTGAAATTCTTTTAGCTGAACCGCCATGAATTTATTTTGTGACTTTAGCGTTTCAATTTCATACTTAAGATCACTCACCTGCTTTTCAAGCAGTCGATTCTCGCGCGCTAGACGAAGTGATACCTTCTCAGCGTTATTCACAACGCTCGCCCTAGTCTCGACTTTACTGACCATGTCGCAAGAACATAGAAGACCCATTCCAAGTCCTAGGATTGTCACTTTCATTACATTTCTAGCGCCCATAAACCAAACCTCTTGGGTCGTTAATCGGTTGAACCTATTAACTCATCGGATAACTTTGCAAATTATTTAACTTTTCTAGGTGCCAGATGACTTTTGGGACCCTCTGCATCAGCGCAAAAGCCCGACTAAAGTGCTTTAACTATTTAAACTTGCGCAGTTTAGAGTGATAATTGAGCCTATGAATTTATCTCCCAAGCCCCAATTATGTTTCTTTAGTGAGGACTATTTCTTAGTGCGGCCAAGCCCCACCACCCTCTCACAGTGGATGTGGCAAAAGACGCTTGAAAATTACCCTACTAGTTCGCTTGGGGTTTCTCCTATCAAAAAAGAAAATCTCGCCCAGGTAGGGGCCACCGTTTTAGCTGACGAGGCGGAAAAGCCCCTTGTCTTCGATATCTTTCTAGGTGAAACCAAGTATTTTTTTAATCTCGCCTGGCTTAAAGTGGGCAACCACCAATGGCTCTTTCTAATATTTGATATCGATGAGAACTCTACTCAATTGCGCTCTCTCAATCCTACAAACCTAAAAGATGCACTAGTCATCGCAATGGCCAGTTACCGTGCGCTTAAAAAGCTAAATATAGAACCTCAGAGTTATCTCATGAGTGGGGTTCGCTCAATTGGGATTCAGCTCGAGCGCGTTCGCGACTACATGGAGAGATTCAATCTCGACTTCTTTGCAGCAAAGTCACTATGCTCTCACGACAGTGCCATGATTTTTGAATCAAAATCTCCCTCTGAAGATGAGATAGACTTTTTAAGTCTTGCCCTCTTACTGAAGAACTACGCAAGTGGCTTTGGTGTGAATTGGGCGCGATTTCTTTCTCTAGGTAGCATCGGCGAGTCTCTTGAAGAGCGAAAGTTCTCACTTACGAAGCTCGCCACCCACTTTGTAACCATTTGGCCAACGCTTTCAAAAAGTCACGAAATCCTCTCCAAGCTTCAGCTCTCAAAGCTCTATGAGGGGCTGAGCCCTCTAGATATTCCACTGCAATACCTCGGCCCGGCGATCTTTGATGGCCAGAGCTTCAAAACAAAAGAGGAGATCTGTGTTGTCTTTGATATGAGAGGCAATAACTTTGAACTTCTTAGCCCCATTTTTGAAAATCCGCAGTGGCACGAGCGCTTTAGCCACCGCTTAATTCCCTTTAAAACCGTTTTCCTCAAAGAGGCCCATTTAAGTTCAGATCTTTTTCAAACGATTGAGGGAAGGCCCTTTAGCCCCGATCAAATTATATTAAATATTGAAGATATAAAGGACCTCGCAGACTTTGCTCAAAAGTGCAGTCTCTATGTGAGAGCGGAAGTTTTTAGCAATCTAGACGACGATCTCTTCTCACTTTATCTCATGAATCACGGCGCCTTTCTTTTTATGGATCAAGAAGGCTGGTGGCAGCGTGGATTTCGCTTTGAATTTGGACGCAGATGGGAGAGCGAATTTAAAAGAGACGAATACTTTATCACTCAATTCTTCGACGTTCTCATTCAGCTCTTTGAAAACCCGCAGGCCTACCAGCAGCGACTTAGCGAGCTTCACTCCTATCTTGAAGAGAGTTATACAACTACAAGTTTGGCCCAGCGCCTGAGAGAGAGCTACATCGACAAGCTCAGTTCATTTCACGATCACCTTCACTGCTTTGAACTCTCTAATTTTCACAAACTTGAGAAATCCTCATCAGAGCTTGCGCGCTACTGGAGCGCGATGAGCGCTATTCATCTAGACATAGAGGGCGACTACTTAATGCTTGAAGCCCAAGAATTAGGCCCTGCTTTTAAAGGTCAAAGGGCAAATTTTATCGAGGCAAGAGAGCTCTCGATAGATTTAAAGCTCTATGCACCTAAGATCGATTCAAAGTCTCTAAACTGTGAGGTTGTGATTTTTGATGAGGATGCAACCATCAAGCGCTCTCTTGCACTAGAGCTCATTGAAGTAATAGGAAAGGGAACTGCCCAGACGCTTCATTTTGAATTGGCGCCAACTACATTTGATGAGCGCGAACGCATGGCGATTCGTCTCACTCCAAAACTAAATCACTTTGAATTTCCATTTGAGTTAATGATAAGTGCGTGGGTCTAAGCGGCCTTCTTGCCATCACTCATATTTTTTTCAAGATATTGATACGCCTCTTGAATTTTTAAGAACTCTTCGTGCGCTCGTTTGAGTTGGGCTTCACTAGGAGAGGAGCTCATTAAGCGATCAGGGTGTTTCTCCATCGCAAGCTTCTTATAAGCTTTCCTTACTGCCTTAAAGTCTGAGCCATTGGAGACCCCAAGAACTGCAAGATATGTCTGCATCCGAGTGCTACCTGAGTTGTTTGATTGTCTAGAAGAGTGCGAATTCTCTCCTCCCTTACTGCTGTTCTTATTTTTCTTGTCCTGCTCTTTGCGATGCTCCTTGCGATGCTTTTTTTGAGCTTGCTCGCGCTCAGTCTCTCTGAACTTTTGCTCATCTAGAGCAAGCTCATCAACAACACGGACAAAAGAAGCGAGCAGCGACTTTGGGTCAGGAACTTGTGAAAAATCCGCACTAATGGCCAAAACGCAAAGTCTTACTCGCTTGCTGTAGCTAAGTGAACCAAGCCTCTGTCCAACAGGGTGAGCTTCATTAAGAATTTGCTTGAGAAGCGCGTTCTTAGCCGCTCCAGTTTTTAGAAAGACCCAGTATTCGATGGCCAAAAAGACCTTTTTCTCGTGGGACTGATTCTTTATAAGAGACTTCGTAATGGTGCGCGAGCCCTTCTCAGCATCTTCCATTAAAAGAAGAAGCGTTGCCACTGCAACAACGAGTCGATTAAAGGTCGCAATTTCTCGCAAATCCTTATCCGCAATATTTCTAAAAACGGCCTGTTGATCGAGTAGCTCTACTGCAAGTCTTTTAAAAAATGAAAGGGATAGCGAGTGAAAGCTCGAGCGCTCCCAAAGACTTGTGATGGGCGCAAGCTCCTTTTGTCCCCCGAGATAAATCGCCGATGCGTACTTCTGCCAATCCTCGATGAGTTTAGTAGAATTTATGCCCTCACGGTCATCAAGAGCATCGAGAATTCCTAAAAGCTGAGGACGCGTCCCCTGACCACGGCCCTGACCGGACTTCATGCCTTCGCGAGCTGAGTCGCTAGAATCGCCAGATGATCCTCCGAAACCTTGTCTTTTTTCATCGACCAATTTGGAAAAAGTATCCCCCCACTTACCACGCTTGCCTCGGCCAAATACGCGGTCCATCCAATCGCGGTGATAGACGTAGAGATAGGCGACAAATAAACTGAGTATGGTTCCCAGTACGCAGGCAACCATCATATTCATTATCATCAAGGGCCTATCGGCTTTTGGGGTGATGATATTGATTAATTATTGATTTAGCCGTTCAAACGACTCAAGAATTAGGTCGATGCCATCGATAAAAAGGGCCGGGCCTGGTTGTAAGATGACACTTGAGGGAAGCTCTATAATTCGTTCACAAGACACCGCACTCACCTCTGACCACCCCGGTCTTTTAGCAAATGACTCCAGATCAACTTTCTTTCCACACCACGAAGCAAAGATCACTTCGGGGTCGGCGGCAATGACCTCCTCGCTCGAAACAAAGCGCTCGCGCGCAAGCATTCCAGTTGCTCGGTCAGAAAAGATATTTTCTCCGCCACAGAGCTCGACGATCTCACTAAAGTAGCGAATGCCACTAATCATCGGCTCATTCCACTCTTCTAAGTAGACGCGCCACTTTCGCTTCATCGCCAAAGCGCGTGAGGTGGCTTCGGCAATTTTTCTTTCGAATTTTTCGACCAACTTAAGTCCTTGCTCTTCCTTGCCAACAAGTCTGGCAACCATAGCGATATAGCCCAAGGTCTCCTTGAGAGAGCGATGATTTGACACCCACACGTTGTGACCCGCTTCAATCAGATCTCTGGCTATATCTTTTTGAATATCAGAATAGCCAATCACAAGATCCGGTTGAAGTTGTGAAATTTTATTGAGATTAGCACTGGTAAAGGCGCACACGCGCTTCTTTTGGGCAATCTCAGCGGGGCGCTCAGCAAAGGCCGAAACTCCCACAATTCTCTCTTCTTCACCCAAGAGGTAGAGAACCTCGGCCGCCTCTTCAGTGAGGCAGACAATACGCTCTGGCATGGAGGTTTTTGATCGTTTCATGGGGAAATCTTCCCCTCTTTGTCAAAATTATGCAAATTTATCCTCATTTTCCTTCTGGGTAGCAGGATTTTCGTTCAGCTTCCGATACTATAGACGTATCAGTTCTGATCTACCTAAGGGGATTAACGTGTATCGTATTCTTTGGACACTCTTTGTGGCCTTTGGGCTCGTGACTAAAGTCGTTGCAAGTAGCAACGATGAGAAAATTCCGGCCAAGCCCGTGCTCATGCAAGCCCATATTTTTGAACAACAAGGATCGCGTATCCTGGCCCTTAGCTACCAGAATAAGCCCCACTGGCACACTTACTGGAAAAATCCCGGCGACGCAGGTTTGGCCTTTAAAAATGAATTCACAAGTGATGGGAAGCCTATTGAATTAGAAGAACTTGAATGGCCTGCACCAAAAATTTTTATCGCGGAAGGCGATATTCTAGGTTTTGGCTATGAGAATGAATACTCACTCTTCTATAAAGTACCAAAGAATCTCAGTGGCCAAGTTGATATCAAATCAAGTTGGCTAGTCTGCAAGCACATTTGTATTCCAGGAAAAGGAAATATCAACGCCAATATTACTAAAGATCATACTGGACTTGTGGGCACTGAGGAATTCAAGCTTTCAACAGAAAAGCTAAAGTCTCGCTTAAGTGAACTTCCAAAGGAAGTTGAGGCCATCGAAGGATTTAAAATTGAATTGGTCAAAGGTGATGAGCCTAAGTCGCTCAAACTCGCCTATGAATTTCAAGGGGAGAAAGCTCCAACAAGCGAGCACTACCTAGTTAGTCCATTTCTCAAAGTCCCATTTGACTTTAAAAGGGAGACTCTCCACAGCTCAGCCGACTCGATCAAAGGTGTCTACACAATTGCATGGGATGGAGAATATGAAGAGCCCGCTCAAAACCTCACCGCTGACGGCAGCCTCCCACAAGAGTACGAACTTAGCTTTCTCGTAAGAAAGCCAAGTAGCAGTGAAGTCTTTAAGATAACTAAGAAATTCAAAGAGGCTAAAGCGCAACCAAGCTTTGGGGCAATAGCTGCCACAGTGAACACCACTCAATCTGGCCCTGCAGCTACAATTATAGAGAGTGAAGCTGGCAGCGCTCAAACCTCCCTGCTTGCGATCTTTCTCTTTGCCTTTCTAGGCGGCCTCATTCTCAATATCATGCCCTGTGTACTTCCAGTGATTTCACTTAAGCTCTTTGGACTTTTGCGCCACGCAGGTGAATCAAAAAAACAAATTTTTCGCCACAACATCTTCTACTCACTTGGAGTGATCACTACCTTTCTGCTTCTAGCGGCTAGCGTACTCATTATCAAAGCAACCGGTGAGGCCGTGGGCTGGGGCTTCCAACTTCAATCCCCACTCTTTGTCGCTATTATGGCAATCATTATCTTTGTGATGGCGCTCAATCTCTTTGGTCTCTTTGAATTTGCCACACCGGGTGGGCGCAAGCTTGGTGGCGTCACTCTCAAGGACTCCTTTATTGGCGATTTCTTTGGTGGTGTGCTCGCAACGATTCTCTCAACTCCTTGTAGCGCTCCTCTTCTTGGAACCGCTCTTACGTTTGCATTTTCAAATGGTCCCATTGAAATCATCGCGACTTTTCTGATGATTGGCCTTGGCCTATCTTCACCATTTCTTCTCACCGCTTTCTTTCCCTCACTCATTCGCTTCCTCCCAAAACCAGGAATGTGGATGGAGAGCGTAAAGAAATTTCTGGGGCTCATTCTAGTACTCACAACACTTTGGCTATTGGATGTATTTGGAGCTCTCGTTGATGGATCAACGGCGCTACTCAAGCTTCAGACCAGCTTGGTCTTTATTTTCTTTGCCATCTATGGCGCCAAGAAAATATTTAAATCTAAGATGCCTAAAATTGCTTTCGCTCTCATTCCAGTCCTGATTTTTGTAAGTCTCTTTAGCGCTCCTCTATCAACTCCATCTGGAGCAAATGGAAGTGCGATGCTCATTGATAAGCAAAAAGGTGGACTCCCTTGGGAAGAGTGGTCAGAGGTTCGAATGAACGAGCTTCGTGGCAAGGGAGAGCGAGTCTTCATTGATTTCACCGCGAAGTGGTGCTTTACCTGTAAAGTAAATGAGAAATTAGTTCTAGATACCGGATCATTTAAAGAGCTACAGCAAAAGTACGATGCCAAGCTACTCTTGGCGGATTGGACAAAGAAAGACCCAATGATCACGTCCTTTCTTGAAAAGAATAATCTCGTGGGCGTCCCTGCCTACTTCGTTATCGACTCCACCGGGCAAATTCACAATTTAGGCGAGACAATAACTATTTCAAAAATCGAAAAGGCGCTTAGCCTCTAATCGATCTCAAATCTGGAAGGTGCTCTCATGAGCCCTTCCACGACTGTTCTTGGCCCCTGATCTTCAAATAAAACTTGATAGACCCCTTGAAAGATTCGCGCGTGAATGTCGTACTTTTCACAAACACGTTGAACGGCCTGAGTAGTTTTATAGCCCTCAACCACGGTTCTCTGCCCCGCAAGGATTTCACTGGCTTTTCTTCCCTTAGAAAGTTCGAGCCCAAAAACTTTATTTCTTGAAAGGTCCCCAGTCGTAGTGAGAATTAAGTCTCCCATCCCGGAGAGACCATAAAAGGTATCAGGTCTAGCATTGTAGACTTTTCCAATTCTGAGCATCTCGGCAATTCCACGTGTGATCATGGCCGCGCGAGTGTTGTGGTTATAGCCAAGGCCCTCTATAATACCTCCGGCAATGGCTATCACGTTCTTTAGTGCTCCACCTAGCAGAACACCCTTTACATCATAGGACATGAGAACTTTAAAGTAGTCACTATTGAGCATCTCGCCTACTCGGTCGAGAACGCGCTTTGAGCGCCCAGCGAGGGTAACGAGCGTAATCTGCTCTTCCATAATTTCTTTAGCAAAAGATGGACCCGACAAGAAAGTGAAGAGCTCCTTTTTCTCTGGCCACAAATCAAAGAGAAGATCGTCAGAGAGCTCCAAAGTATCGGGATCTATCCCTTTAGAAAGGGAGACCACAGGAACTTCTTGAGCAAGATAGGCGCCGATGCGATCAAAATTCTTCTTAAAAAATTCCCCAATTCCCGCTGTTGGCAGACCTGAGACAATCAACTCAACCTTATTCTTAGCGACAAGTTGATCCACTTCCTGCCAAGTAAGGGCAGCGGTAATATTGTCTTCGAGCTTTAGACCTGGCAGATAGACGCTATTTTCTTTTTGATCGCGAATTGATTGATAGACGTCCTCACTTCTTACAAAGAGAATTACTTTTGAAAAGCTACGAGAGAGAACTTTTGCGATACAGGTCCCAAAGGCACCAGCACCAAGGACAAGAGCAACTTCGTGTTTCATCGGTCAGGCTCCATTTCTTAGAGCGAGATCAATCCTTCAACAATGGCCACGGCCTTATAGAGGTATATAATCTCGTCACTTGATTTCATCTCCAAAGTCACACTCACACTAATATACTTACCAGTGCGCGAGGGCTTGAGAGAAAAACTTCCACGCGCAATAATAGCCTTGAGTTCATTGACCTTATCGTGGGGAACAATAAATTTAAAAGTATAGGGAGAGGGAAACGTTTGATTTTCGTCTAAGAGCTCTTTGAGCTTTTTAAATACGTCTTCCTTCGTTTCGTTTTCGTTCACTCACAATCCTTATTCAAAATCTGGTATGGCCGGAGTGAAATTGCGAGAGAGTCTAAGCAGATCAATCACCTCGCGCACACATCCCATGCCACTATCATTTTCGGTAATCAGGTCTACGGCCTCAAGAACTTCGTGACTTGCAGAGGGCACAGTCGCACTGAAGCCTGCTCTTTTTAAAAGTGGAAGATCAAAAAGTTCGTCTCCCATATAGAGGATCTCTTCGTCTTTATAACCTTTAGAGAGCAAATCTAGATAGGGTTCACGCTTATCTTCGTTGCCCATATAAACAAAATCTAAGCCTAGGTTTTCCTTAAAGCGCTTAACTACTCCAAGGCTATTGCCTCCAGTAATCACGCCAACCTTAATTCCCATCTCCATTAAAACCTTTAGCCCATAGCCGTCTCGAGTATGAGAAAAGCGATTCCACCCCACCTCTTCTCCTGCCCAGTAGACAAGACCATTGGTTAAAATTCCATCAACGTCAAAAGCGCAGACCTTAATCTTATCAAGCTTACTCTTAAAGAGATTGGCCAGTTGCTGTCTTTTCTCTCTGATACTCACACTCACGAAACAACCTCATAAATGCGAAGCAGTCTCTCAACAAGAGGCTTCACCTTTCCAAGCTCTAAACTCGTAGTGGGATCACTAAGTGCTTTATCTGGAGTTGGATGACACTCCATAAAGATCCCATCGGCACCGGCAGCGATCGCCGCTTGAGCGAGAACGGCAATCTGTTCGCGTTTGCCGCCAGTACTTGTCCCAAGTCCACCTGGTCTTTGCACACAGTGAGTGGCGTCGTGGATCGCCTTAACTCCAAAGCTCTTCATAATCTGAAAGCTACTCATATCCACAATCAAATTATTATAGCCAAAACTGGAGCCGCGCTCCGTGAGATAGATTTGATTTTTTGAGAGAACCTGGCCTGCTTTATCGACAATATTACCAGTTTCCTCGGGGCTTAAGAACTGTCCCTTCTTAATTTTTAAAATGCGCCCATACTTCTCACAGGCCAGTGCACCGGCGTGAATCATATCCGTTTGACGACAGAGAAAGGCAGGTACCTGGAGTACATCGACCACGCTCGCAACGGCCTCGGCTTGGTCTGGCAAATGGTAGTCAGTGAGAACCGGGAGACCTGTTTGCTTTTTCACTTTGCCAAGAATCTCAATTCCCTTCTCAAGACCTGGGCCTCTAAAACTTGTGAAGCTTGAGCGATTGGCCTTGTCAAAACTTGCCTTAAAAGTAAGGTTGATTTTATCTCCAAAACTTGAAAGCTCTTCTTTAAGAGTTCCCGCCAGGTCAAGCACGAATTGCTCCGACTCAATGACACAGGAACCGACGAATAATTCTAGTGGTGCTCTACTCATTTAAGCACTCCTTTGTGAACGAGTGACGCCTTAATAAAGGCGTGAAATAGTGGGTGTGGTGCAAATGGACGCGATTTAAACTCAGGGTGATATTGGCAACCGATAAAGAATGGGTGCTCCTTAATCTCGATGACTTCAACTAGATTGAGTTCACGGTTAATCCCCGAGACTGTCATCCCGGCCTTCTCAACGTGAGAAAGATACATATTATTCACTTCAAGGCGGTGGCGATGGCGCTCAGAAATATCTGATTTACCATAAACTCTATGTGCCAAAGTCCCCTCTTGAAGATGACAATCGTAGGCGCCAAGTCTCATAGAGCCGCCCTTACTTCCCTCTTTAGTTTGTCCTTCCATGTAGTGAATCACTAATTCGCCACCACTTTCAAATTCCTCAGAGGTCGCGCGCGAGAGTCCCGCTTTGTGGCGAGCAAATTCAATGAGAGCAAGTTGCATCCCAAGACAAATTCCAAAGTAGGGAATTCCCTTCTCACGGGCATATTTGATGGCGGCAATTTTCCCCTCAGTTCCGCGCTCCCCGAAGCCTCCCGGAACTAAAATGCCATCGACCGCAGAGAGAATTCGATCTTTGGTGGCACTATCTTTTTCTAAATCCTCAGCGTCGATATAAACCGGCGAAAGTTTAGATTCCAATGCAAGGGAGGCGTGATTGAGGGCCTCATCAAGTGACTTATAACTCTCAATGAGATCTGTATATTTACCAACGATGCCAATTTTCACTTCATGCTTTGGATACTCAAAGTGTTCGACCACCGCTTTGAGATCATCCATCTTGGGCTCACTTGTCCACATCCCAAGAAGTTCAGCGACTCTTGAATCGAGGCTCTGAGCGCGAAAGCTCATCGGCACTTTATAGATGGTGTCCATATCAATTGAAGTAAAGACGTTCTCTCTAGGAACGTTACAAAAGAGTGAAATCTTAGCGAGCACATCTTCGTCAATCTCTCTGTCACCACGACAGATGACAATATTTGGAATCAGACCAATTGAGCGCAGCTCTTTTACCGAGTGCTGAGCTGGTTTAGTCTTTAATTCTCCAGCGGCATTTAAAAAAGGAATGAGTACGAGGTGCATGAAGAGAACGTTTTCATGACCGACATCACTTGCAAATTGGCGGATAGCCTCCAAGAAAGGAAGCGACTCAATGTCACCAACAGTGCCACCAATTTCGCCAAGGATCAGGTCAGCACCTTCGGCGGCGGCATGAATACGCCTTTTAATTTCATCTGTAATATGGGGAACAACCTGAACGGTCTTTCCCAGGTACTTGCCCTCGCGCTCATTTTCAATCACTTTGAGGTAAACTTGACCAGTAGTAAAGTTACTCTTCTTGGTGAGAGTGAGTGATGTAAAGCGCTCATAGTGACCAAGGTCGAGATCTGTCTCGGCCCCATCGTCAGTCACAAAAACTTCACCGTGCTGAGTAGGACTCATCGTTCCAGGATCGACGTTAATATACGGATCCATCTTGAGCATGTTGATCTTGATGCCCCTTCTCTCAAGAAGTGCCGCCAAACTGGCAGAGGCGAGACCTTTACCTAGAGAGCTCGATACGCCTCCGGTAATAAAAATAAACTTTTTGTTGCGATTTTCACGCACGCCTTTAGTTGCCATGACTCGACCCTTTTATCTTAAGTTTTTCTTCAACCCACTTCACATCACTTGGAGTGTCGACGCCACCAATAACTTGGTCAGTGACGGCAGCTCCAATTGTGTGACCATTTTCTAAAAGTCTCAATTGCTCTAATTTTTCTAGCGACTCTAATCTTCCCTCAGCTAATGTGCCAAAGCGCTTGAGCACAGAGGGCCTAAACGAGTAGAGACCAATATGGAGATGCCAACCAACATTCCCACTCCCATCGCGCTCATGGGGCACAGCTGCCCTACTAAAGTAGAGACACGCTCCACTCTCTGGAACATAGACGGCCTTCACACGATTGGAGTCAAGAAACTCGTGATCGCGCACTGGCATATGGCGCACCAGGGTTGCCACATCAAATGAACTACCCAAATGAAAATTCACTACCGACTTTAAAATCTCACCCGTGAGAAGAGGCTCGTCTCCCTGAACATTAACAACCAAATCCCACTGCTCACTTTCATAGAAGCGCTCAAAGGCCAAGAGGATGCGCTCACTTCCGGTACTCACTTCATCATCTACTCTGGCCACTTCCCCGAGTTCAGCAGGGATAGCCGCTTCGATGCGATCATCATCAGTTACCACAACCACGCGCGAGTGAAGTCCTTCAAGTCCACGCTTCACGTTTTCAAGAACGTGATTAATCATGGGACGACCGTGGATTAAAGTGAGAGGTTTGCCCGGGAATCGCGTTGATCCATAGCGAGCTGGAATAAGAACCAGGACACGGGGATTCGCTGCCAAGCGAGGGCTCCAGGTGAAAAAAATTAAAGGTAGAATGTACCACTAGAAAAGTAGCGTTGGCAAAGCTGTGATAAAATCTATTCTGACCGGCCAGTCACATTTTGTAGAGGCAAACTTGAGTTATCCGAGAAAGACACTCAACAACATTCGCCATGTCATCTTCGTCGTACTTCTCTGCGCTGTAGCGCCTACAGTCAAAGCGCAAGTTGACGCGCGTGACATGATTACAAATAGTGTCATCACTGACCCCTCTCTCAGTCGTCGCTGCGAAGCACTGCTCGCCGAACTCGACAAGAAGCGCGCTCACAAACAGAAGCTCACCGAACTACTGGTTCGAAATGAGCGAATGCAACGAGTAACTCCCGCGGCCAAGAAGCAGCTCAAGCGCAACCTAGAACTTAATCACCGCAAAATTGACCGTGAACTAGACCTCGCCCGCATGAAAATTCAGCGCCAAGAAGAAACCCTCATCCGCGGTGGTTGTCCCGGCGTCGTCCTCGAATAATCTCTTTTCACTCTTAAAATTCCCAAGTAGGCTTAATTTATTACGACTAATTAAAGAGACGCACACACGCCTCCTGTAACCTTGAAGCTCAAAGCCTAGGATTTGGCAGAGTCGATGGGATCAAGTTAGTCATTAAAATTTTGTTGGAAACCAACCAAAGGACTTCTCCTATGAGTAAGGCCCGCTCACTTGCGGTCATTATTGGCCTATCCACAACCTGTGCGATGGCGCAGTTGACGCTTGAAAAGAATGAAACTCGCTACATTCAAGAGGACGAACAAAATCGCCCCAGCGACACCTTCAAAACCCTTAGACTCAATGATGTAATCGAGCAGGGCCTGCGCCAAAACTACAGTGAGAAAATCAGAAAAACTGAGTCAGAAATTCTCGACATTGAGTTTGCCGATACTAAGGAAGAATTCTGGTGGCCGAGTTTAAAGCTCAGACTTGAACACAGTGCCTATCGCGTCGGTCGACTCTATTCGGGGAGTATGAATGGGGCGGGGGCAGCAACTAGCCCAGAGGGCTCCTTTGGATTAGAAATTGGCGAGTATACCATTTTTAATTGGGGCAAAGATCACCTCAACTATCTCAATGCGCGAACCACTTACCGCCGCGATAAACAAGAGCTCACCGAAGAGCGCAGAATATTAAAACACAAGCTCATCGCCACTTTCTTTAGGGTGAAATCTCTAAAAGATATTGAAAAGGCCAAGCGCGACCAACTCAGACACGCGAGCTTTATCTATCGCTTAAATCGCGAAAAAATTACGCTCAAGAAAATATCCTCTCAAGCCTATTACCAAGCGAGGGCAGAATATTTGCGCGCTCAAAACGAGTACCAAGACGCCCGCACTGCCCTACTTCTGGGAGAGGAAAACCTCGCCTATTTAATCCAAGACAACGTGGGCACGAGATACTTCTTTCCCGAGGATCTGCAATTTGTTCGCCTCAAGGCAAGCATAGATGAGGCGTTAAAACTTAGCGCGAACCAAAGTCCAGAAGTACTAGAGGCCATGGCCGAATCTGAAAAAGCTCAACGCGACTACGATCGCATTCAAAGAGAGAATCTCCCTCTGCCCAAATTCACGGTTAACCTCGGAGCTTATAAGCACAATTTTGGCAACCAAGCTGGTGGTCACACTCGCTTTGAAACGGGACCAAGCAATAGCAATGTAGACGTGGTCGCCACACTCAATGCCACTTGGTCGCTGACTGGGCCAGGAGGCCTTTTTAACGGGCGAAAAAATCGCGCCGGCCTACTTGAGCGCTTTAAGGCGGGAGTCGATCTTTCTCGCGCCAAGCACGAGACAAATTCGTATGTGAGAAATCTCTATCAATCAATCCTCAATAATGAGCGCCAGATCACTGTGTTAGAAGCGCGCGTTCCAAACCTTCTAAAGACATTTGATACCATCATGGAAAATTACATGAATGGAAAAGCGAGTTTTAACGACTTTAAAGACACGCTTAGAGAGCTCACTGACACCAGTGTTCTACTCTCTTCGGTGCGCGCCGATCACGTAGAAAATAAAGTTCTTTTGGCAAACTTTATGGGACTTGAAGATTTTCCAGGAGAGAACTTCGAACACCTCGCTCGCGACCCCAACCAAGCTGCTCCCAAGAGCTCAAATAAAAGAGGTAATTAATGAAAAATTTATTTCTGTTGATGGTCCTCTTAATCATTACCTTCTCTACACTTAAGGCGCAGACTTTAGGTGATGAGGATATGAGTGATCTCGAGGCGCTTGAGAAATCTGTAAATGCGAAAACTCCACCAATAAACAAGGTGAGTAAGGCCCATTCCACTCCAACGATCGAGCAAGAAATCCTCAACCTTGGTCGCGATGAGGGCACTGGCTTAATGCTTGGTGGCTATGACCTAAATAGAGACAAATCGCGCATCGGACTTGCCTACCAATTTAATTCCGACCTCAAAGACCTGACCGATCTCTCAACTTTTGAAGTGGAGTACTCACACCGCTTTGAGCTTGCCTGGGTAGACTTTATTGCGGCCAGGACTTCTGGTAACTTTAAAGAATTGGCCCAGTATAAAGCAGCCGCCATTGGCGCAACTGCCGAGAGTGTTAACGAAGAGACCAGTGACGTACTCTTTGTCGGTGCCGGTGTTTCAACGCGTACCCGTTACTTTGCCGATACCTTTAATTTTTCAGGTTGGTTTGAAACGATTGGCGCTCAAGTGGGCTACGCCCAATTATCTGAAAATGCTTCGGGAACGGACTTCTCTGGACCTGCGCTTCGCGCTAGTGTGAGTTTCTACAAAAGAATGTCTCGCAGCTTTCACTTTGGAACAAAGATGAGTTATAACCTCGCCAGTACCAAGCGAGATGCCAATTTCGAAGGCGAAGGGCCACTCAGTCGTCACTTGACGCTCCAGTGGACTTCCGTCGGCCTAGAACTTGGCTACTACTTCTAACCTCTAAGCCTAGGAGCCAGCATGATCCCTCGTTACGACAAACCTGAAATCTCACAGCTTTGGACGGACGAGTACAAGTACTCTCGTTACCTCGATGTGGAACTAGCAATTCTAGGGGCACTTGAAGGCGAGAAAGTCCCTGCTGGCGTTGCCGCTGAAATTAGAAAAACTGCTAAGATCAATCCAACACGTGTCGACGAAATTGAAAAGGTCACCAGACACGACGTCATTGCTTTTTGCACCAGCATTACAGAGCAATTGCCCACTGAGCTTGGAAAATTCTTTCATTTTGGTGTCACCTCCTCTGACGTTATCGACTCAGCTCTCACGCTCCAAGTGAAAGCTTCCCTTGAAGTTGTGATCCCAGCGCTTGAAAAATTATGTGAAGCCCTCAAAGCAAGAGCGCTTGAAACTAAGGATATCCTCGCCATGGGCAGAAGCCATGGCATGTACGCTGAGCCCCTGAGCTTTGGTCAAAAGCTCTTAGGCCACTACAATGAATTCCAAAGAAGACTCGCCGACTACAAAGCTTTTGTAGCAAGCGAACTAACAATTCAGTTCTCGGGAGCAGTAGGCAACTACACCATCCTCACACCAGAGCATGAAGAGCGTGCCGCTAAAACCCTTGGCCTAAAAGTTGAGCCACTTTCGACTCAAGTGATTCCACGAGATAGACTCGCGAAGCTCATCGCCCTAGGTGGACTTACCGGCGCTGCCATTGAGCGCCTATGTGTTGAAATTCGCCATCTTCACCGCTCAGAAGTTTTTGAACTACACGAGGGCTTTGCCAAAGGCCAAAAAGGCTCGAGCACAATGCCCCATAAAAAGAACCCAATTAGCGGCGAAAACCTCACCGGCATGGCCCGTATGTTAAAATCTCATGTGGGAGTTGCGCTAGATAATGTTGTCCTTTGGCACGAGCGCGATATTTCTCACAGTAGTGCTGAGCGCATGATGCTTCCAGATCACTTTGGAATTCTCTACTACTCTCTCTCGCGCCTTGAATCCACAGTGAATAACCTGGTCTTTCATAAAGAAACGATAGAAGGCAGAGTAGAGAACAACTTTATTTATCTCTCTAGCTACTATCTCCACTATTTAATCGAACACACCAATCTCTCTCGTGAAGATCTCTACGCTCTTGTTCAAGCGGCAGCTTTTGAAGGGCAGAAGGAAAACTCGAGAGATGTTTTCCATCAAACACTAAGTAAAGATATTGAAGCGAAGGGATATAAGCTTGGGCTTCCTGCTCCAAGCTTTGACGAAGTCAGAAATATCTACACAAAAGCGGTAGATAAGATTTTTGCTCGCTCACTATAAAAGTGAGTCGAGCGAATTTTTCTTGGCGAGATCTACAATGTCTTTAATTCTCTGAGCTTTGCTCTTTGGAAAGACGGCGACCACTTCATCATTTGAGACAATGACAAGATCGTTGATATCAACCAGGGCAACTGTTTTCCCGGGGGCAAAGATAATATTTCCTTCAGAGCCAAGCGCCAGAACATTCTTGGCCTCTGCAACTGTATTGCCCGCATTCTTTTCAATCACACTCTCTAAAGCGTCCCATGAACCGAGATCATTCCAATCAAAACCAGCGGGAACCACAAAGACGCTCTTAGATTTTTCCATTACTGCATAGTCGATCGACTCGGCGGGAAGGCGATTATAAACGTCACCGATTGTCTCTTCACTGGCACTGACAAGATCATTAAAGTGGGCCGTCATCTCAGGCGCGTGAGCACTAAATTCTTCAAGTAGAACATCTAATTTGGCGACAAACATTCCCGCATTCCATAGGTATCTTCCACTCGCAACATAACTCTTAGCCGTTTCAAGATCAGGCTTTTCTCTAAATGACTTGACCTGGATGCCATCTGATTTTTCAATATACCCATAGCCAGTGTGCGGGAAATTCGGAGTAATCCCAATTGTCACAATCCCTCTCTCGCGAGCAGCAATCAGAGCAGCTTCTTTAACAGTCGCGCGAAATCCCTCTTGATTTAAAATCACGTGATCTGAAGGAACAACCGCTACAATATCATTCATCGATACACCAAGACGCTTAAGCTTGGCGAGTGCGAGCAGAATACATGGACCTGTATTTCTTCCACTTGGCTCAAAGATGAGATGTTCAGGCTTTACCTGCCCCTCAGACTCTTTTAGGGCCAAATCTCTTTGCTCAGAAACTGTCACAATATATCGACGATCACTGGGAACGAGTCCATCAAAGCGACTGAGCGTATCCGAGAGCAGACTCTTCTTGGTTACTAGGGATAAATATTGCTTTGGCCTCTTACTCGTACTCTCTGGCCAAAATCTCGTTCCCTTTCCTCCGGCCATTACGAGTGTGTGAAGATTTAATTCATCTTGCATAGCTCATTCCTTAACTCAGTCAGTCAATAATATTTACGATATGATATCAAAAAGAAGGAAGTTGGAAAACCAACTAAGAATCTAATCCGTTAATTGAATCATAGACTTTGAGAATAACCTGCTTAACAGCACTGGCAGTAATGGGTTTAGAAGTAAATCCATCCATTCCTGCCGCTAAGCACTTTCTCTTATCCTCATCAAAAGCATTCGCTGTCATGGCATAGATCTGTGACTTCACGCCCCTCTCTCTCAACAATCGTGTGGCCTCTAATCCATCCATTTCTGGCATCTGCATGTCCATAAAGATGAGATCATAGTAAGACTTACTCGCTTGATTGAGGGCCTCTTCTCCATTGGCCACCATCTCAATGGTGTAACCAAATTTTTTACAGATAATCTCAATTAATTTCTGATTAATTAAATTGTCCTCAGCGATCAGTATCCTCATAGGACAGCGCGTACTAAGATCTTCATCAATAGATTCTACTAATTCCTTCTGTGTAATCTCAGAGAGAGAGCCAATCTGAACTTCGATAGAAAAGTAAAAGCGACTCCCTACACCAACTTCACTTTCAACGCCAATTTCTCCCCCCATGGCCTCACAAAGTCCCTTTGAAATAGCAAGTCCTAGACCTGTTCCTCCAAAGCGTCTGGTCGTAGATGCATCGGCCTGAGTAAATGATGAGAAGATCTCTACAAGCGCCGAATCTGCGATACCAATACCACTATCTGAAACACTAAAGGTGAGTCGACAAAAATCAGGCTTATCACTAGCCTGCGCTTCAAGTGAGATATCGACACTGCCACTATCGGTGAATTTCATGGCATTGCTCACGAGATTCATAAGAATCTGCTTTAATCTCATTTCATCAGCTATAATGGCCTGAGGTGCGCCTTTCGAGATATTATAAGTAAGTTCGATACCTTTCTTTAGAGCTTGTTGCGAAAACATGTCATGAACTTCAACAAGAGGCTTTGAAATTTCAAAGCATCGATGCTCAAGCTTAACCTTCCCCTCAGAAATTTTGGTAAAGTCGAGGATATCGTTAATTAATGTCAGTAGAGTGTCCGAGCTCGTCTTGATGATTCCAGCAAAGCGGCGATTCTCCTCATTGAGAGAACTACTACTCATCATTAGATCAGTAATACCAATAATACCGTTGAGAGGTGTTCGGATCTCATGACTCATATTTGCAAAGAACTCACTCTTCATGCGAGTCATTTTCTGAACTTCCTGATTCGCCTGAACCAGCTCAGATGTCCTTCTATCAACGACCCTTCTGATTCTTCGCTGTTGTCCTGTTACGATTAAAAGGATAATTCCGATTGAGCCAGTAAATAAAAGGCCACCTGCAAGAATTGACCAAGAGAGCATGGATTTATTTGACAAGAGATAGGCCGAACTTAGGGTGTATTGAACACTCCAACTCTCTTGGGCAATTTGAATGCGACGAGTATCCTTAACACCACTAAGAGATGATTGGTCTACATCCTCATGACTTTTATAGATAACTCTCTTTTGACTATCAATGATTTCAAAATAGATCCCTTCTCGTATGAGATTGGAAATACTATTTTCTACGATATACTGCAGGTTAAAGCTAGTAAGAATAAAGCCGAGTAGATCCTTCTCCTCACCCTCTGCGTATCTCTTATAGACTGGAGTAAAGAGGCCTGGGCTTTTTTGAGTTTGCAGATAGAAAGTCACTCGATCAGTGTGCAGTACGGCTTCCTTGAGGGTACTGTTTAGATTTTTACCAGAGGAGATGTCATAGCCTAGCCAATTGCTAAACTTCTCTCTAGGTTCCATATAGATGATAGGAAAGTAGACTTCCCTCTCACCTGCGGCCATAAACTCCTGAGATTGAGTAAGCTCTGTGAAGCGAAATTTTTCATAGCCCGAAAACTTTCGAAGTGTCGAGACAACTTTGGCTTTAGAGCCTGCTTGAATTTTAGGCGCCCAACCAAGAAGATTAATTCCTGGGGCTCGTTCAAAAAGATTATTGGCATATTTTTGAAATTCAATCGGTGTTACGCTACTTGAAAATTCAAAATAATATTTTAAATAATCTGTAAGTTGTCCGTAGTTATCAAGGGAGTTCTTGATGGTCTCGTTGATCTTTGAGGTCGTTTGCTTAAATGCATTCTCTAAATTTCTTTGCTCAACTTTACTTGAAAAGAAGTAAAGGCAAAGAATTAGAATAAAAGTAATACTGACCGGAATTCCAACCCAAAGGATTCTCTTATCTTTTAATCCAAGCATCAAAAGCAATGGACCAAAGAGAATCACTCCAATTGTGTCCCCTACCCACCAGGTAAACCAGCTAAAGAGAAAGCTTGAATTTGGAATGAGCTCAAAAAACCAAATCGAGAGAGTCCCAACACTTGCACTTATAATGCAACCGAGAACTCCCCCAACAAAGAGAAAGCGCAGAATTTCAAGTGGAGCTTCAATGATATCGGGATAGCGACTTGTATATCTTAAGTAGATCCCACACACACCACAATGAAGGGCCGCTCCCATACCGATGAGGGAGGGAACTATCAGGTTTCCAAGTGTAATCGTCTCGAGTGTGGGGTGAGCAATACTAAGATTTAGCAGAAATGATCCAAGAAAGGCACCAAAACAAACTCTAGGCCCATAAAGCATCACAAAAATGAGTGATATTCCCGCCGGCGGCCAAACCGATGTTGCGTAGCCAGGGGGAATTGCGAGTAGCAGACTAAGCCTGCCTACAACAAAATAGAGTATCGTCAAAGAAATTACTTTGAGGGCAACCTGCTGAAAATCTAAATTTGTTCTTTGTGATAATCGCATTCTACCAACCGAATAAATCCTCTCACTTGTACTATGCCCGAGTGATGGTTCTTTGCAAATGCGCTATAAAAAAAGGAAGCTGCGTTTAGCTAAAGTTACTCAAATTTAACAATGACGTAGTCTTGACCTTGAAATAAAGCTTTTTCTTTAATCACATAATCTTTAGCGTCCGCCACACTATCAAATGTTCCAAGAGATACTCGATACCAAGTCCCATTCTTAAGCTTCACCTCTCGAATAATAGGTGTATATCCACGAATAAGAAATCCATTGGCAAAACTCTCAGCATCTTCGCGTGAACGATGCGATCCAAGCTGAATTGTAAACTTATTTTCGGCCCCAACTACTTCAGGGTTCATACGCTCTCTCTGAGGATCAATAATCTCAAAGGTATCCTCACCTACTGGAGCATTTTCAACTGCCGCAGCAGCACTAGTCGGTACAGCTTCAGCGTTTCCCCCGCGAAGCCTCTCCTCTTCCTTTGCTAATTCTTCTTTAAGCTTTTCGTCTAAGCTCTTTTGACTCATATCGCGAAGAGTTTCCGAGTCTGGAACGGAGTTAGTTCCCTTCTCATTTTCAAGAGTCTTATTAACCTCTTCTTCCTGGCGCGAGAGCATTTCAACTTTGTTGATATCCTCACGCGTGATCCCCGCTTCTCCCAAAGAGAAGTTCTTTCCAACTTTAATCCCAAGCACGAACGACGTTGCACTAGAGAGCAAGAGGAAAAGAAAGATTAAGGCGATTTCTTTCTTATCAAAGACGTAAAGCTTTGTATTTTCATCCATATAAACATTTTATCGAAAGCTTGAGTCTGTGCAATCACCAATTGGTTTGAAAATTTTTCCTCTCGGTCCATTATCCCGACCGTTGCCATCAACTAATATCTCTCTCGCCCATTTCACAGGGTTCAATTTTCGGAACCCCTTTTGCTTAGCCACTCCCAGCAAACCTAACAAAGGAGATTCAATGAAATTTCTAAAGAAATTGAACCAATTTACCAAAAATGAAAAAGGTCAGGGCGTTTTGGAATACGCCATTATCTCCGGACTGATCGGCGTTTTTTGCCTAGTCGCAGTTGGGAAATTTGGCAAAACTGTCAAAAATAAGATTGAGCAAATGGACAAGCGAGTGAGCGGAAAGCTCATTATTAACTAGGACCTAGTAGGTGCTCTTTGCTCGGGTTGTCGCGATCTCACTTCTCATTGTGATCGCGGCAAAAATCCTCAGTGAGCAAAAGCGAGTGCTTTGCCTTCAGGAGCTGACTAAGCAATCCTTCGCGCGAAGCACTCCCCTCTTGCTAGAAACATCCAAACGCGATTTTAGAAGACGGGCAAAATCCAGGCTGCCAAAGAAAATATCCTTTCTTAGTTGCAACCTTCCCTATCAATTAGTTGTCCAAAAGTACGAGGTCAAACTTGAGAGTACAAAATTGTCTAGACTCGCTGAGATCAGGCGCAAAAAAGAGTCAAGAATTCCAAAGCAACAGCGAGCGCTCATGCTTCATTGGGAATGAAAGAGGAAGTGCAGCACTTGTGGGAATTCTCATCATGGGAATTTTAACAAGCTATCTCTACTATCAACTTTTAGAAGGTTGCTACAGCCTCACTCTAATAAAAGAGCGATCTCACAGTTATCTCTGCTATCGACAGGTGAGCACCTACTTTAAAAGTTATGTGGAGGTCATTGCCGGCGGAAACCTGGTCATCGACGCGGCCCTAGCCGCTACCGCTCTCACACTAGGCGCGCTTTCACCAAAGACGATTCATATCATCCGCACTACAAAGCAACTTCAGGACATCACTCATCTCCTTCTCATTTTTAAGGTTACAAATTCGAAGTATTGCACCGAACTTCAAAAGATTTCTATCTTGAGAGAGCTTCCCTATAAGACTACGGGCTTAGTGAAACTAAAGAGGACTCTCTATAATGCAGTCACCAGGAAAAACTCATGGAACTTGATTCTCCCGCCAAGTCTCGAGCGACTCAAAGTCGACCCCTTAAATGCCTTAGCGATAAAGATTGGCTTCAGACTAGCTGGATTTTTCGATCCACTACTTGGTTACGAAGCCTCGGAGGTGAGCGCGGAGAAATATTGGCAATTGAACTCGCGCTCTGGATGGTCTTTATCTCGTTAATAGGAGTTACCAATGTCAAATTACATCAGCGCCTTCAAAAAGAAAGATCCCAGCTCATCAGCGAATTCGAGCGAGAATGGAGAAGATACTCAAGCCGAGCGTCCTTCTTTCATCCTGGGAAATAGAGAAGAGTTAAAGAAAATCAAGATCAAATTTTACGCCCTCTTACTTCTATCAAATTTTTTAATTATATCTCTCTATCAGCTCAATCCTGAAGTTGATGAGACTCATACTCAAATTATTAGTCCCATCAATCACGAAAACCACACCAAGATAAAGCTCGCGTTAAAAGTTTATCTTCAAGTGCAAACAGCAGTGAGTGAGATTCCTATTAGTCTCTACTCTGAAAATGGAAAACTTCTAATTAAAAAAGCCTTTCTTCATCCTCCACTAGAACAAAGTGAAGGTTCTGAACTCTCATTTGATGAGAGTGAAGCTAAGGAATATGAAGTTGAGGTGCCCGATAGAGAATTGTCCAAAATCATCAGCCTAAATTCACCCATCCTCAAAGCCTACCCCTACCAAGAGAAGGCAATAATTGAAAAAACGCAAAGGAGATCGGCCCATGAAATTCGCATTTAAAAACATTCTCTTCACACTTTTTGCAATCGGAAATCTCTACGCAGATGAGCGACCAATTTTGATCACCTACTATGAGCATGAGCAGACGGCCAAGTGGATTCAAACCGTCATGGCGGGGCCGAATATTAATGCTCCAGAAGCTCTAGTAGAGCTAAGAAAAATTGAAAAGCCGTGCACGCAAGTAGAAGAGCGAATGGTTCAAATTTGTGTTAACGAAAAAGGAAGTTTTGAACTCGTACAAGTTGACAACAAAGATACAAAGCAAGCCTTTGGACATTTGGTGAGTGAATTAGAAGTTGAAGATCCCAAGGCGAGTAAAGAGTGGCAGGCGATTTGGGATCAGGGAGATGAGAGCGAAAGTGAAGGGCGCAAATAAAAAAGGCCCAACACATGTTTGGGCCAATACCTAAGAAATAGGATTTTAATATGACTTACTTGCTTTCTGTATGGATTTTGAACTTGGGAGTTGAACCCTTGTTGCGATCAGCAGCTTTTCTCTTAGCTCCCATTTTCTTTTTCTTATTCGCTCTTCTAGTCTCAGTTTGCTTAGTGCGTGAAACCATAAATCCACTCCCGGGTATCAAATATCAACTTCAAAAAGTTGGCTTCATTTGCTTAGTAAATATAAAGGACATACTTGTACCTAAATGTACTCAACTCGTCAAAATCTTATCGCTGTCGCTCTTACTTTTTTCGACAAATCAAGTACTTAGCAGTGAAAACCAAGCCACTTTAATCCTCACAATTGGGGAATTGCGCGAAATTCCCCTTCCTGCAAGTGCTAGCTACAGCATTGGCAACCCCGACACGGTAAGCCATAAGTATCTCGCAAGCAAGGAGACCTTGCTTTTAAAGGGCAAAAAGTTGGGCTTTAGTGAAGTGAGGTATTGGGAGCGCGGAAAGCAGCAAACCACTCGATTGAAAGTCTATGTCATCGAGAGGCGCAAGCAACTTCAGGCGCTCCAAACTCTAAGCGCGATTGAGTCCATAGGACTCAAAGTAGAGATGCTAGGCGACTTTCTCAAAATTAGTGGCAATATCGAAACCATAGAGGCCTATCGCCAGTTTCACCTCATGCGAGCAGAGATGGGCGAATCTCTCCTTCTCAGTGGGGAGCTTGGCCGGGAATTGAGGCTTAAACTTATTGGTGAGGCCTACTCACTTTTTTACGCCGCCTCAGTTAAAGGCTTTCGCTGTTACACTCAAAATTATGACTTCCTCTGCCGCGTCCCATCTAAGGCAAACCTGGCCCCAGGACTCATGGCCGAGTTAGAAAAGAGTACGGTTGTGAAAATTATTGAGACCGATCACAATCAGGTCGATCAGAACTTCACACTCAAAATCAAACTTCTTCAGCTAGAGTCTTTAAACGGAAGAGAACTTAGCTTCGGCCTGGATAAGCTTAGTGCCAATCTCGCAGAAGTCTTTGACCGGGGAGTTCGCTCTCTAATTGATAAGAATCAAATTCTCATTAACGACTTTGATCTCGATGTATCAACACTTGCAGAGCCCACTGGACTCATTAGACTCGGCCATGAGGCCGAATTTAAAATCGGCGCTGAAATTCCCTACCAATCAGAGGTAAACGCTGACACAGGAATAAGCACCAGACAGTGGAAATTTGTTGGACTAAAGATCAATGTCAAGCTTCAACGAGAGGCCGGTCACTACATTATCTACTACAAAACAGAATTTAGTTCTCCCTCGCAAATCGAGGGAGAGATTAGTGGTAATTATGAAAGTTCAACGGCGGTGATCAAGCTTGGCTCACCAACTGAGCTCTTTCAAATAGGTCTAAAGACAGTTGGACAGGGTCAGAGCAAACTTCCCCTACTCTCTCAAATTCCATTACTTGGAAGTCTCTTTACTTCCAAAACTAATTCAGCAACTCATAAGAAAATTAGTGGACTCATTTTGTTGGAGCAACATGAAAATACTACCAGTCGTTAATCTCTCTCACCCAAGACCAAGTTCGATTGATGACGAAGTTGTTGTGGATCAATTCCGGAAAGAGTATCAGGAGTTTCTCGCTCGCAACGAGATTCCTGATTTTAAAGATCTACAAAACCGAGTCGAAGATCTCCTTGATATTGAATTGACTGATTTTATGAAAAGCCGTCTTGAAAATTGGTTTGAGAACGTATCCTCCTACAAATTTCTTTGCGACTTCACGCGAGAAGTTGAATTTAACGAGGTGATATTTCATAGTGAATCCCAGATTCAAGTCGACCAAGGAAGTGGGCTGAGTTGCTGGGAACACACGGGACTCACAAGAGAAAACTACCAGCTCGCTCTTGAGACGATGGCGCTCAAGCATCATATCTCATGGAATTACACTCATAGCTTTGCCAGCTTTCAAATCGATATCCATGGATGTAAGTATCGGGCCACCCTCACCCATCACGACCTCTCCCCCTACAAGGTCTCAAAGCTCTTCTTAAGAAAGAGCGCCAATCACACTCCATCTCTTGAATCCTTTGGCTGCTCAAAAGAATTAGCGAATCTGATTAATGGCTTTATCGCAAATAAGAAAAATATTCTAATTTCGGGAGCGACAGGCTCTGGCAAGACCACATTTATCCGCTCGCTCTTGCAACAAATTCCAGAAAGTGAACATGTGGTAGTACTTGAAGATACCCACGAAATTCCTGGTCAGCATGATGGCTTTACACACCTACTTGCCGGTGAGGGTCCGGGGAAAGGGCTTAAAGACTACTGTGCCTACGCCATGCGTATGCGACCAGACAGAATCATTCTGGGCGAGATGAGATCTAGTGAAGTAATTCCATTTCTGCTTGCAATGAATACTGGTCACAAGGGACTCATGAGTACTCTGCACGCTAATAGCTCAAGCGACGCTCTTAAAAGAGTCGCTCAACTTTTCTGTTTATCTCAAGGTGGAAATATTAATTATGAACTCGTTTTAAAACTTGTCTGCTCAAACGTCGATATTGCCATTCATCTTGAAAATAAAAAAGTCACTGAAGTAATTGACGTGCTTGGCTCAGAGGGTGAACAGGTCTACTTCACCCAGTTGAGCATGACGGCGTGAGCAGACTTGAAGTCTTTATAGCTAGCGGAGTTTCGCTGTAAAAGATGAGTAGTCGATGTCCACTGAGCTCCGTCTTCTCTAAGAGCTTGCAACAATTTTTCATCTAAGTGAATATCGTGACCTACTACCGTCACAATCCCCTTGTCCGGATCGAAGGCGACGCCCTTGGGACCAATTTCGATATGCTCAGTGGGGCCAATTAAAGTTCCCGCTGCAGCTGGCTCGAGACTCGAGCCGACAAAAACCTTAGTGCCACTTCGCTGGGCGGGAGCAAGCGTGCGTTCAAAGAGAACCTTGGCCCCATTTTCGGCCATGAGGGTTGCCTCTTCGTAGCTGAGCGCAGAGAGAAAAATCGCTCCATCCACATGGCGTGGATCTCCTGTCGCAATCCCGCAGACATCTGTCCAAATTTGAACGAGCTCAGCGCCAATGGCCTCACCAAAGAGGGCCGCGGAATAGTCAGAGCCTTCTCGCCCCAAAGTCGTAGTCTCTCCATTTAAGGTAGAGCCTATGAAGCCCTGAGTGACAATAAGTGTTTGATCGGCGAGCTCACTCTTCCAGAAGTTCTCCACAGCGGCTTTTGTCTCAGGGATGAGCGGTTCAGCTCTTTTAAATTGATTGCTTGTTTTAAGAGTTTCTCGAGCATCTTTAAAGGCGACCGGGCGAATTTCTTTGAGCTCTCTTGTGAGATAGTCGCAAAAAAGAGTTGAAGAGAGACGCTCACCTATGGAGTAAATTTGATCCATCAGCGAATCGGGAAGAACTTTACCAGAGCTTGCGACCTGGCAAAGTTCTCGGGCTTCGTGACAGAGATTTTTAACTACTTCGCGAGTGCTACTTAGGCACAGCAGATCACTTGCGAGAGTTAAGTGCCTCTCCTGCATAGATTCAATGCGGGCAAGGCACGCTTCCCACTCGCCAGCGAGGGCCAAACGCGCCATCTCTTCGAGATGGTTCGTCGTTTGGTAAGTGGCCGAGATAATAACCACTTTAATCTCAGGTCGGGCGGCCACAATCGCTGCACATCGTTTCATTGCAGACGCGTCTTTGACACTGCTACCACCAAACTTTGCTACTACCGCCATACCATTAGCTCCGCGAATTAATCTCTCTTGAGTTTCTTGTAACTAAGACGCTTTGGCTCTAGTGAGTGATCGCCAAGGCGCTTGCGCTTGTCTTCTTCGTAGTCAGAGAAGTTACCTTCAAACCATGTGACCTGAGAGTTTCCTTCAAAGGCCAAAATGTGAGTGGCAATACGGTCGATAAAGTAGCGATCGTGGGAAATAACCACCGCACAGCCTGGGTATTCAATGAGAGCATCTTCAAGCGCGCGTAGAGTGTTAACGTCGAGGTCGTTGGTAGGCTCATCCAGAAGTAGAACGTTGCCTTCTTGTTTAAGAGTTGTCGCCAGGTGGACGCGATTGCGCTCTCCCCCTGAGAGTTCCTTAATTTTCTTCTGTTGATCTTCACCCGTGAAGTTGAACTTTCCAAGGTAGGCGCGAGCATTCACTTCTCTGCCGCCAAGTTCGATCAGATCGAGTCCACCTGAAACTGTTTCAAGTACTGTTTTTTCAAGATCGAGATCGCGACCCTGATCTACATATGACAATTCCACAGTCTCACCGACTTTAAAGTCACCAGAGTCTGGTTGTTCAATTCCCATAATCATGCGAAAGAGGGTTGTCTTACCAGCACCGTTTGGTCCGATTACCCCAACAATGCCGCCAGGAGGAAGTTTAAAACTAAGGCTTTCATAGAGAAGTTTATCGCCGTAAGCTTTGGCCACATTATTGGCCTCAACCACAACGTTACCAAGGCGTGGGCCCGGTGGGATCCAGAGCTCGTTGGTTTCGTTGCGCTTTTCTTTTTGATAGTTTAAGCGTTGTTCGTACTCTTTAATACGAGCTTTTGACTTTGCCTGGCGAGCTTTTGGAGAAGAGTTAATCCACTCCAATTCTTCCTTCATTGATTTTTGGCGCTTGCTCTCTTGCTTTTCTTCTTGCTCGAGACGCTTCGCCTTCGTCTTTAGCCAATCAGTATAATTTCCTTGGAAGGGAATCCCCTCACCGCGGTCAAGTTCAAGAATCCAACCAGCGACGTTATCAAGGAAGTAGCGATCGTGGGTAACGGCGATGACTGTGCCCTTGTACTGCTGAAGATGGCGCTCGAGCCAATAGACAGTTTCCGCGTCCAAGTGGTTGGTAGGTTCATCGAGAAGAAGAATTTCTGGCTCTTGAAGAAGCAAGCGACAAAGGGCAACCCTTCTCTTTTCACCACCCGAGAGAACGCCACACTTTTGATCACCAGGAGGACAATTAAGTGCGTCCATGGCCTGCTGTAGGCGCGAGTCGAGCTCCCACGCATTTGAAGCGTCGAGCTTATCTTGAAGCTTTGCCTGCTTATCAAGTAGTGAATTCATTTCGTCATCACTCAAAGGCTCAGAGAACTTCGCTGAAATTTCATCGAATTCTTTAAGCATTGCCACAACTTCAGCCGCTCCCTCTTCCACAACATCGCGAACAGTTTTATCCGGATCGAGCTTTGGCTCTTGCTCGAGATAACCTACGCGGTAACCTTTAGAGATCGTTGTCTCTCCAAGGTGATCGTCGTCAACTCCCGCTAGAATGCGTAGTAAAGTCGACTTACCTGAGCCGTTAAGACCGAGAACGCCGATCTTTGCGCCATAGAAGTATGAGAGAGAAATATTTTTGAGAACGTGCTTTTGCTTATAGACCTTCCCCACTTTGTGCATGGAGTAGATAATTTGCTTGTCATTAGTAGGCGCTGCCATGAGACTCCCTTGGAAATGCATTCACTTAAAACGCCTAAAATATCAAGGACGAGTCGCTTCTGGCAATTGAACATTAGGAAGGGCCTAAGAATCCGATAAACAGTGAGCCGATAAAGATAAAGTAACTGGAGAGGAAAAATAGGGCGAGGAGCGTAAACTTCAGCGCTTCCATCGCTTTTAGGTAGTGCGAAAAGTAGAGTTTATGAAGCGCCCACGACTCTTCTAGGCCATCATCCCACTCACCCAAAATACTCTGACCAGACTTTTGCCAGCGCTTAATCAAAGACAATAGCCTTAGCTTTAAAAGTGCGAGATCTCCCTTGTACTCAGCGACAAGGAGCTGATCCAGGCCAGATTTCTTCACCACCAGCGCAGTCCCAAGCCCTGCGGCACAGAGCCCTTTAAATTTATACTGAGCACTAAGAAAGGAATCGAGTTTTGAAAAGTAATGACGCCTTAGTCTTGGGCAGAGAAAGTAGAATATTGCTGCGCCCATTAATTGCAAAACGATCATTAAAATCAATGAATTGAGATTGACTTCAATTTCGGCCACAACTTTTGAGACTGTCACAAATATCCAAGTCACTGAGCTCACGATGGCAAATTGAATATAGCTCGCCCGAACGAGTGCACTGATCTCTCGCTCAGAGGCAATGTCGCGCCCCAGGGCCTGTCTCAACTCTTTTACCGACTGCTTAATCGATGCTCCGTACTTGCGAGCGTGGTCGAGAAGCGCAACCGTTAGAGTGGTGAAGAACTTGTACTGCGCAAGGCGCTCCAAGGAGTCGAGTCTGCCGGAGGCACAGGCCGCTTCCACCTGTCCCAATTGTAGATAGAGACGGTTGGCCGCGGATATCCGCAGTTGGGAGAGCTTTATGAGCCAAGCTTCTATTGGTCTCATCGGCGTGAGCCAGAGGAATAAAATAAGAGAGATTATTACTACGCAAAGAGTTAAGTTATTCATCTTATTGGACTTAGCAAATTACGCGCCACAACAGTCTCATGCACTCGAACTTGACACATCCCTATAAAAACGAAAAAGATGTTTGCATGAATCAAACACCAGTTGGCGAAACCTTTAATACACCGAACTCTCTTCTTTCTTCGGACGAGATGCACCGCGAAGCGCGCGTTTCTTTTTTGGAAGAACAGATTGCTGAGCTCGAAGATATTTGCCAACACGTCGATCCCGCCAAGCCACTTAGTGAAGAACTAAAAGAGCGCCTGGCCAAGTTTCAGATCACTGAATACTTTGACCCTTTTATCATCACCAACAAACTTGTAGTCCTTCTTGAGGACTACATTGAAGAGTTACACTCCCTTCAGAAATAAGAGTTATGGCCTATCCACGAGTTGAACTCCACCCAGCAAGTATTCAGAGCTTGAAGCGCGGTCACCCATGGGTGACGAAAGATCGCATTAGTGACAACTTTCCACGCAAGACAAGTTTCCTCGAGGCCCTAGATCCCACTGGGCGAGTCTTTGCTGTCCTTCTCAATGATCCGCTTCACCCACTGGTCAAGGCACGCTTTTGGTGTGCCCCAAATCCGGGCGTCGATTTCACAGAGAATATGTTCTACGAAGAGCTCTACACCCGCATGTCGCGCGCTCTCACGAGTCGCATTGAACTTGGGCTCATTGATAAGAGAGACAATCTCTATATCCTCTTTGGAGAAGCTGATTTTGTTCCTGGCCTTTTGATTCAAAAGCTAGGAGACGTCTACCTCATACAGACCACTTCAACTTTCTGGAGAGGGAGAGAGCCAAAGATTCTCTCTTTTTTAAAGTCGATCCTCAAAGATCACTCACTTAAAATTCGCGAAGTATGGACTCAGGAGCGCTCTCACAAGCAACAAGCTCCCTATAAAAAGCTCTTTCCCCGCGGCGGTGCCAAGAACTCTCAGTTTTGGATCAAGGAGTTTGACGTCTCCTACTCTATAGAGATGGGCCCTCACTACGACTTTGGTATTTATACCGATATGAGTAGTATTCGCGAAAAAGTGGCGACACTTTGGAGTGAGGGGCAGAGTCTACTCAATCTCTATAGCTACACAGGGGCTTATAGTCTGCTCGCTTTAAAAGACGGACTTTCAGTGACCTCAGTTGATGTGTCCGCTCCCCATATGGATTGGCTGCTGGACAATCTTGAAGAGAATAATTTTGATAGCTCTAAGCACGAAGCTCGAATTCAACCCGCCAAAAAGGCAATTGGTGAGTTGGTAAAAGACCAGCGCAAATTTGACTGGATTCTGTGCGATCCTCCAAGCTTTAGTGGAGATGGAAAGGAGCGCGGTCAAGCCATTGAGCACTACAAGCGCGACCTCCCCAATATGGTTAGAATCCTTAATGATGGTGGGCATCTGGTCCTCTTTCTCAACACTCACTCAGTGACTCAAAAGAAATTTGAAGAAAAGCTCTTTGAGGCACTTGATCGTTCGAAGTTTAAACAGATCTTAACTCTCAAGCTTTCGGCCGACTGCCCTACTCTTAGAGGCTTTAGCGAGGGAAATTACATTAAGGGGCTCGTGCTTAAATACCAGGCTTAAACTCTTCGCGTTAGGCACTCCCTTTTCTTTACGATTCTCTAAGCCCCTTGCTATTCTTTTACTGTAGACACTTTTTTAGGAGACTCTCTTGTCACTTGTTTGGTTTATTCCCCTTACCCTCGGGGCCATTGGCGTTTTTCAAGCAGCACTTAATAAGCAGATGAGTTCTTCTGTGGGTGTGGCCGCAATGACTCTCATTGGCAGCTTTGTCACTCTTGTTTTTGCAAGCCTCCTCTACTTCGTCGTCAAAGCCGCGCCTGGATATTTTCCAGACTTCTTTCATCTAAAAGAGCCACTCTCCCACTTTAAGTGGTGGTATCTCGTTCCGGGATTATTTGGAATGATGTTTGTGGCAGGTCTTCCTTTTGGTTTTTATAAGATGGGTGCGGCCAATTTCATCACTGGCCTAATCGCATCACAAATGGTCGCAGGTGTTCTCTGGGATCTAACCGTCGACAATATCCCTCTGACGAAAGTTAAACTTCTTGGAATGGCGCTAGCACTTGCAAGCGTACTAGTTTTAAACTGGAGTAAATCATGAAAGTAGCTAAGAAAATTTTTGCCTTCGCCCTAATTGTCTTTGCAACGAGATCTATCGCCAGCACTATTCTAGGTCACGACTACGCCAATATGCTTTGCCAAAAATCAATTCGCACCGATGGCAATGCAACTTACATCACCCCAACAGTAGTCTTTCACGATAGAGATTTCTTAGTAATGTCCCTCTCTCAAAGTGACATTTCTGATGTTTCTATTATCTCCCAAACGTCAGGTGAAGTTGAAACTAAAGCAATCAACGATAGAATCTTAGATTTTACCTCCTCTAAAGACGCACTCTATGCACTTGGGGAAAACAAGGTTTATCTCATTTCGAAGACAGATTTAGACCTGATAAATAGCTCGCCCACAATAAATGGGGCCAGGAATCTTTCACGCTATCAATTTGCCACTGGGATTAGCTACGAAGATGGCAAGATCTATATTTCCCACGGCGAACTTGGAGTGGTTGTCAGGGATGCTACGACTCTGAGTCAAATTGAGAAAATCAACTTCAACTTGCAAACAAGTAGAGGTCATCGCTCTGAGCTGAGTGATGTCGATGTAAAGAATGGAAAGATTCTTCTAGGCGTCGACAATGTAACCGGCTCACCAGATGGATCGCGTGGACTTGAGGGCTACTTCCTTGGAAGTACTCAAGATGTTGCTACTTCAAAATTTAAAAGCATTGATAGCGCTAGAGAGGCCCTCGATCACCCTTATGTGTTCCTACAAGAGGATCACTTCTATGCCTTTAATTGGTTCTATCTCTTTGATTATAAAATTCGTGATCTCAATAGACGTGGGCCTCTAGCACCAAGCTCTCGCTACTGGAACTTTGAAACTGAGTTTAACTTCTTTGGACGCCCTTCAATTGGAGAGGATCATATTTTAGGATGTGCAAAATCCAAGCAGGGACAGGCAAAACTCCTGAGTGTGCCGCGACCGCTTCCTTAGTGAGTCATGAAGAGTGTCGACGTCCCTTTTTTTAGCCTTGTTATCACAACAAAAGATCGTCCAGGCGACCTAGAGGTTCTTCTTGAATCTCTTCAGCGTCAAGTGAATGCCCCTTCCTATGAAGTTATCATTGTTGATGATGCGAGTACTCTACCCTACAGTCATTTAAAAAAGGGAGAACTTTGCTGGATAGAAAATCAAACCTCGCTTGGCCCAAGCTATAATAGAAACATCGCTGCACTAAAAGCCAATGGAACATACCTACTCTTTCTTGACGACGACACGATCTTGCGAGAGAGCAATCTTTCAACACTAAAATCAATCTTAATCTCTCATCCCGAGCTTGGTGCTCTCGGTGGTTGTGGACCACTAAGTACACAAAATAGGGATGAGGTCGATTACATCTCAGTTAAAACTCTTAGGTATTGGAAGAATCATAAACAAATAATTAGGAATGAAGAAGGCCAAAGAAAGGATCTCTTCTATGGCGATCATATAGAAAGCGCCTATATGGCCGTTCCTCGCGACCTCTTTTTTAAATGTGGTGGCTTTGACCCCTACTGGTTTTACATGGGTGAAGATAGAGATCTCTGCCTGGCTATTCGAAAACTTGGCTACAAGGTAGCGGCTAGCTGGAGCGCTCGCGCTATTCATCTCAATCACACAAGTTATGGAACTGATGAAATCAAACAGAGGAGGGCCCTTCGTTTCAATCGCATCATTGAAGTCTCTTTAAAGAGAAAAGGCCAGCTCTATACGAAATTCCAAATTTACAGGGAACGCAAGTTGCTTTCTCAGTACCTCACCAAGCGCGAGATCGCTGAAAAATTCGCCACGGCAAGAGAACTCTCGAAGAGACAAAGAATTGACTTCACAACATCTGACGCTCTCGAGCTCTACCGCAAATCATACTTAGAAAAAGAGGTGGTTAAAGAGCATCCTCAAAATATCGTTCTCTTTCTCAACAATAGATGTAATGCCCAGTGCGAACATTGCTTTATCCCCGATCTCAACAACCATAGCCCAGAGTTAAATTGCCAGGAATGGCTACAAGTGCTCCAAGGAATCGATACCTCCTTTTCACTGACAATTACTGGTGGAGAGCCACTCCTAACGGTTGGATTAGGGGAATTTCTTAATGATATTTTTGAACACACACAGTGCAATTATATAGGTCTTCTCACCAATGGGAGTTTTCCAGAGAAAATAGCCAGTATAGCAAAATCCCTGACCGAGAAATTTCCCAATAAAAAGTTGAAAATCCAAATAAGCCTTGATGGCACCAAAGATATCCACAATAAGATTCGAAAGAATAAAAATTCTTTCGATCAAGCACTACGTACAGGAGCCCTTTTAAAAGAAATTGATGCCAAGAAATTTGAATTCGTATATTTGGCGACTCTCACTAAGAACAACCGTGACGACCTGATGGTTTTGATTGATGAACTCGCGCGCGATCAATTCAAAAGCAAGTTTACATTAGTGAGAGGAAATTCTTTTTCAACCTTTGAGGTCCCATTGTCTCTTCTTAGAAACGGCTACGAACCACAAGTTGAAAGCCTCTCTCTCTCGCCAAGTGAGATCAGAAGTTTTGTGGCAGAAATAGAGGCAAAGTACCCTGACTACTTTTATAAAAATCAAAAAGAGAAAATACAACGACAAACCAACACTCTTGAAAGCAAGAAAAGACTTTATCATTGTAGTGCCGGTATTAGTGAAGTTGTTCTCTATAGCGATGGTCATGTGGCCGTATGTGAACAAACAAAGAGTGTCGGAAACCTCAAAGATTTTGGACTAAGCTTCGACGCCATTTGGAATTCAGAAGGTATCAAAGCTGCAAGAGCTTCCACAAAAAAATGCGCCTGTATTCATGGTTGCAATATCTCAACCGGAATCAGAAAGTGAAAATTGCCCTTTATTGCCAAAATGTTCTGGGAATTGGCCACCTAAGTAGATCTCTCAATCTCGCCAGAGAACTTGTAAGTGATCACCAAGTACACTTCATTCAAGGAGGGCCAAAAGTCGATCTGGCCCTCAACCACCCTCATTTTCACCACCACCGACTTGAACCAGTATTGATGAACCTTGAGGGGCAACTCTACTCTCCGAACCAAATTACGATGGAGCGAGTGTGGCAGAGGAGAATGGAGGAATTAGAAATCATTGGAGCGAGTGCATTTGACGCCCTCATCATTGAATTCTTTCCCTTTGGACGCTATCAATTTAGAGTAGAGATTCTAGATTTTATAAAAAGGCAGAAAGCGCTCAATCCCAAATGCAAAATCATCTGCTCAATGCGCGACATCTATACAATTAAAAATAATCCAGAAAAGGTCATTAAGCGCGCCAAGTATAGTGCCGAAATTCTCAATCGCTATTTTGATCACTTACTCATCCACTCAGACCCCAGCTTTATTAAGCTATCCGACTCCTATATGTTTGCTAGCGAAATAAAAATTGAACAGAGCTACACAGGCTACATCGCCCCTCTCAAGCTCTTCTCAGGAGGGCGCAGCCAAGATGAAATTGTCGTCAGTACAGGAGGCGGAAGCTTTGGGCTTGATCTTCTAAAGGGAGTACTGGCCGTCACAAATGAGTTTAAGTCTCTTCAATTTCATATCTTTAAAAGCGCCCTAGACCCCGAAGAACTCTCAAGTAATAGGGATAATGTCCACTTTCATTCTTTCAACGAAAATGAATTTAAGCGACATCTCGCAAAAGCGAAACTTTCAATTTCACTAGCTGGCTACAACACGGTGGCAGAAGCTCTTCTTTACCAGACACCTATGCTCTTGTATCCCTTTACCCACAATAATGAACAGCCCTTGAGGGCACGGGCACTAGAGCAAAGCGCTCTTGCAAGTGTCCTATCTCCATCTGCTGATCTAGCGACCCAATTGAGAGAGCACCTTAAGAAAATCACTCCACTATCGCCCGCTTCCTCCTTAATCAAGCTTGATGGTGCCTCACAAAGCCTCAATATTATCAATATGTTACTAGCCTTATAATTTTACTGAATTGACCGATAAGTTTCACAGAGAAAGGTGGAATTTCAATGGTTAAGAAACTTCTGATAACAATTTTGGCGCTCTCGGCACTGATCGCAAGTGCTAAGACCGGACCTGCATTCATCGCCCTGGCCGATGGACACAAGGTCTATTATGAAACGAAGAACTGGGATTATGCCCTATCTGAAAAAACTTTTCAAAAGACCATGCCACTCATTGAGCACCGATCAATTTCGGGGCTTAGAGGAGTGTTTGAAAACGAAGTTCGCTTTATTTCAAAGCGCTCGCCTGCTTCAGCAATGACTCTACTAAAAGCAGAGTGTGACAAGGCAAAGAAATTTTACACTGAAGATAATTACCAAGTTTTTATGAAAGATAACGTCTGTATTGTCCAAACAAGCGAGTCTCATACACTTCCTCGTTCAATGTACCAAGTGATTGAAGCTAAAATCTCTAGGTCTAGAAGCGATATGCTATTTTTCTATACTTGGACTTTTCACTTTCCAAAGAAAGTTAGCGTAGATTCTGTAAATGAAATCGATGCGATTCTTGGCCTCCAAGGGGGTCGCTCATGAGATTTAATCAGAAACTAAAGACATCATTTTTAAGTGCGTTCCTGCTTCTCAATCACGTGGCGGCAATCGGAGTGAGCACTCCTGTAGCTGCGCAAGAGACTGCAACAACGGGTGCTCCAGCGAGTTGCCCATTTCAAGGCAATAATTCGGCCACGGACACAATTTCAAAAGTTAGGGCCGCACTTAAAGGGCTTATTGGAAACAGTTCGGCCTGTAGTGAGACCATTTCTAGAAACGCGGCGAGCCTCGATGAACTCTTGGAGTCGGTGCTTGAGCAAAATTTTCCGATTAACCAAATTAACCTCGATGGTTCTACTCCCCTTACTTGTGATAACTATCAAGGTATTCTCGCTAAAGAAAAACAACTCGTGATCGAGTCTAAGAGCAACGAATACTTTGTTGTGGGAGCAGATTTTCTCCCCCGCTATCGTCCGTGCGAGAAGTTTAAAAAGCCTGCTGATGAAATCGATGAAACGACACTCGATATTGAGTATCAAGGTCTAAGTCAAGGTCAGCGTTTCGATCTTTGCGTCGACAAAGTCTACCAAGAAGCTTTCTATCGCAAAGTGGAAGAATGTGAAATTCGTTCAGAGCTAGAGTTAGAAAATAGAAAGAATGAAGCGTACCGCGCGAAGATTACAGAGATCTCACGAGTGGCTACAAACCTAATTTCATCATCTAGCGAATGTAGTAATACAGATATTATCAGAAATATTACTCAGTCAGTAATCCCGCTCATAACAACTATGGGCTCATTTGCTGTCGCTGGCCCAGTTGCCGGTGCAGGCATCGCCCTAGGTGGTAGCGTACTTTCAGCTCTAGTTGATCGCTTCTTTAATAACACTGGCGCCAATGAGTACTTACAACTCATCGAGGGTGAAGAGCAATGGACCGATCTCAATTGCCTCTACTACTCTGTTCAAAATGAAGTCCTCGCTTGTGGCAAACCAGAGCCTCAAAGCTTCAATCTGCCAGTTGCTGGACTCACTTGTAGTGAATCAAGACAAGATGAATACCTAGGTCAGATTAATAGACTCGCTGACCTCATGAAGAAAATTACTGCGGCAACTGACCCCCTCGGACAAGCCGACCTCGCCGATCAGATTCGCGCGATGCTCTCTAGTAAAATTGCTACTCCTGACGGCACTCAGGTAAGCCTGGTAGACTATCTTGAAAAAGCTGCTGCTGCTCTTGAGTCTGACGTAACGAAGTCAGCCGACGTCATCACTGCAGCAAGACTTAAGAATGTAGTCGGTGCCTACAGAGACTGGGACTCAGCACGAAGTGCCGGAACACTTGATGTCAACAAGATGACTGAGGCCAATAAGAAACTAGTTGATAGTGTGAAAGGCACAGAGGGAGCTAAACCTCTTGATGTAGTTGATCTGATGAGAAGGTATTGGACTAAAGAGCAAAGTGAAAAAGCTTCTACAATGGTCGGAAGACTCAAGGCCATGGAGACTAGTTCTCCAATGCTCTCAAAAAATACTCCCTTTGCTACAAATGATATTCAAACTTTTGAGTCAACACGATTGGCCCACGACGCTCTCGTTTCACTCTACCGTGTGAAGTTTGAAAACCGTCTTGAGAATCAATACGAAACATATCTAAAAAATAGAAAGCCTAAGAACGATTCGCTTCATCACACGAATCTCGACTATCTTATTCCGATGTTTCAGAGCTGTACTCTCAACGCTGGCATGCACTTTTTCCAAGAGAGAGATGGCGTACACCATAGTGTGGGCAGAGTCGCCGGTCAGCCCTCGGAAGAGTATAGCCGTGTGTGCTCAATGTTTAATTGCCCTGGTGAGACTTTAGTTCCCAAATTTGTTCCAGACAGATCTGGCAACTCGGTTGGCACTCAGTTTAAAAGCTATCAATGTGCTCTAAATGCTCAGTACAACCAACTGCTCGCCCGCTTTGTACAAAACTACCGAAAAAACGGAGAAGTTTGCCCTAAGCCCTCGCCTAGCTTGGCCAGCGCCAATGGTGCCAATCGCGATCCTGCGGTTCACAACGTGCGTGAGGGCTATACTCCTGAAGGGGAGAAAGAGGAAGGCGGCGGCTTCTTTGGCTGGCTTGGTGATCTCTTTGGAGGGATCGTCGACTTCTTTAAAAATCTCTTTTAATTTTTAGTCTTGAGCTTTTTAACGGCATCAATTTGAGTTTCGATCTCTTTCATGTCGTTTGAAAGCTCTTTAATTTCTTGCTCTAATCTCGTGATGAGTTGTTTATTTTTATCAAGTGCACTACCCAGTGCCTCGAGTACACTCTTTCGACGATCTTTCTCAATTCCACTCTTCTTCCAATCAGAGAGTTGAGCTGTAAAGGCACGGCGATGACAAAGCTTTTTTTGCTCTAGGCAATGATAACGCTCCTTCGGGGCCAGGTCTGAGCATGCAATTTGATCACATGCCCTGGCCTGCTCAGCACCACCTTGGGCACTGAGTGTGAGAGGAAGAGTTAGCCCTAGAGCAAATAAGAAATACTTCATTAAATCTGTTCCTATTCTTCTTTTCTTTCGACCAGAGTTAAAATTGTAGCAAGCGCCACACTCTCTCCGGTCTCGTCTTTGACGTCGACTAGCCACTTCACTATACCACGAGCGCACTCGTCCTCACGCTTTTCCTGGGAAATTTTTTCTTTCACTGTTAAGTGAACATTTATTGTCGCACCAACGTACACAGGCTTAATAAAGCGAAGTTCATCTAAACCATAGTTGGCAAGTACTGGGCCTTTGGCCGGGTCAACAAAGAGACCAGCAGCAGCGGAAATGACAAAGTAGCCATGGGCCACTCGGCGCTCAAAGAGAGTGCCATCAAATGAAGTATCGTCGGTATGGGCATAGAAGTGATCCCAACTGAGATTGCCAAAATTGACAATATCCGCTTCGGTTACCGTGCGATTATGTGTAACCAGGGTCTCACCGATTTCAAGTTCATTAAAATATTTTTTAAATGGATGAATGCGATCAATTTTTTGAGCAGCACCCGGCTGATAGACTCCAGTGATCTTTGTGAGCATGGTGGGATGCCCTTGAATTGCCGTTCTTTGCATATAGTGATGAATTCCACGTAACCCGCCCATCTCTTCACCACCACCGGCGCGACCAGGGCCACCGTGAACGAGTTGTGGCATTGGTGAGCCGTGACCAGTTGATTCTTTAGCACAATCGCGATCTAGCACCATCACACGCCCATGATGACTAGCCATAGAAACCACGATCTCACAGGCATTTTGAGCATCATAAGTTACCAAAGAGCCAACCAGTGAGCCCTTGCCTTTCTTGGCCAGCACTACTGCCTCTTCATTCGTCTCATAACCCATCAAAGTAGAAATTGGGCCAAAGGCTTCAATATTGTGAACATCCTCGTTTCCTAGAGCGTCGTCACAGCGAAGTAATTTGGGAGTCATAAAGAAACCCTCGCCACTTGATTGGATCTTAGATTCATCGCCAGAGTAGATAAGCTTACAGCTTTTCTTAAGCGCTTCTAAACGAGAACTCACATCCTCAAGTTGCGACTTCGAAGCGAGCGGTCCCATGCGAACACCATCAGTGCGAGGGTCTCCGACTACTACACCTTCAAGGCGCTTTGAAAGAGCACTTCCAACTGAGTCCATGAGGTGATGAGGAACAATAATTCTTCTGATCGCCGTACACTTTTGCCCCGCCTTAATGGTAATTTCTTTAGCAACCTCTTTAATAAAGATATCGAACTCAGGCATTTCAGGAGTGACATCTTTTCCGAGGATAGAGCAATTGAGTGAATCTGCTTCCATATTAAAGCGTACTGCCCTCTCTGTAACATTTGGATGTTTCTTTAGCATCATCCCTGTTGAAGCCGAGCCAGTGAAAGTAACGACGTCTTGAGAATCGACGTAGTCCATAAGATCGCGCGCACCACCACAAAGTAATTGCAAGGCGCCTTCTGGAAGAATTTCTGATTTAATAATTTCTCGCACCACAACTTCTGTTAGATAACTGGTAGCCGTCGCTGGCTTCACGACCGCAGGCATGCCGGCAAGTAGGTTCACTGCAATCTTCTCAAGCATTCCCCAGACGGGAAAGTTAAACGCATTAATGTGAACGGCAACACCATCAAGGGCAGTGCAAATATGATGGCCAAGAAAGGTTCCCCCCTTAGAGAGATGCTCTACTTTTCCATCGACAAGATAGGGAAGATTTGGAAGTTCGCGGCGGCCTTTAGAAGCGTAAGTAAAAAGGTTGCCAAAACCACCTTCAATATCGATCCACGAGTCGACTTTTGTGGCCCCGGTCTGTGCCGATACTTTGTAGAAATGATCTTTCTTCTCTGTAAGGTGGAGGGCAAGGGCCTTGAGCATGCGACCGCGCTCGTGGAAAGTCATTTTTCTTAGCTTGGGAGAACCCACTTTTCTGGCGTAATCAAGCACGGCCCCAACTTCAATACCATCAGTTGAAGCCACTGCGATCTTTTCATTCAAGGAGGCATCAAAAAGGGCCTGCCCCTCGCCTCTTCCTTCAACCCATTTGCCTTCGACGTAATTTCCAATTTTCATAGATACTCTCCCAAAAAATGACCCCATTATCATAGGGGTTAATTCGGAGAGCGAAACGCTGCTTTGCTTCGTTCAAAATGAAAAGGGCCACCGGGAAAAGTGGCCCTTTCGCAAAACGCATCATCGAGAGTCGAGGAATCTCTTAGAGATCCTCTGAGAAATGAATACTTTTAATTTTAGATGTTCCAAAGTCTAGATCGATATCAATCTTAGTTGAGACGCCGATCTTTTCCTTGTCGCCTGAAACGAGGGCCCCAAAGGCTTCACATTTAGCGATTGAATCGAAGCTAAAGTTTTCGCGCACTGACTCAGCACCTTCAGAAAATGATGAATAATTAAGTTTTCCATTGCCTTCAGAGCAGTCAATGAGCAGTGATTCACTTGGGCGCGTACTAAAGAGGAGAATCTCCCCATCGGCAACACCCATGAGTTTTTGAGTTTCGCGCTCTTGAAAGTCGCTGGCGTCCATCGCGCGGTTAACTTCAACTCGGTATGATGAGTCGCTTGCCATTGCTGTGGCGCTAGCGATCATTAAGAAAATAATGCTTAGTAATTTCATATGTCCCCCTATATCTCTTGGGAACATTTTATCGAAACTTTGTTTAGGTTGGGGGGATGAGGGCGATTATTTCAGGGGGTGTCAGGATTTTAGACAGTCCGGTGCCAGATGACTTTTGGGACGCTAAGCGTCCCAAAAGTCATCTGGCACCGAATTGGAATTATCTCTTAGAAACGATGCGCTCTCTCCAGGCACGTACTTCTGGCGACATATAGTCGTACTTCATTTGATCTAGAGTATAGACCGCGTACTCATAGTCAGTCGTGTGCTGGATACATTCTGTGGGACATACTGTTGTACAGAGTCCACAGTAGCAGCAAAGAGAAGTGTCGATTGTGTATTGCTTAAGATCGAGGCGAATGGGTGTGCCGTCGTCAGTCTTAATTTTTGGAGCCTCTTTATCGCGCTTCACGGCCGTGATGTAGATACAGTCTACAGGACAAGCAACTGCACATTGCATACATGAAATACAATTTTCTACGTCGTTAAAGAGTCTTGAGCGCGAGTTCTCTGGAAGAGTTTCCCTCACTTCTGGATATTCAATAGTCACTGGTTTTACACCATAGACGTATTTTAAAGTGATGCTCATCCCTTTAGCAGTAGTGCGAATGGCACGCCAAACGTTTCCAAACCACTTACCAATAGTGAGAGTCTCTTGACGATGATCCATTGATGTTACAGTTTCCATTAGCGGTCTACCTCTCCAAGAACGATGTCGATACTACCAATTGAAGCCACAAAGTCAGCAATCATCTGACCAGGTCCCATCTCTGGAAGCATTGAAACGTGTGTGAAACATGAAGACTTTGCCTTCAGGCGGAACGGCTTCTTGCCGCCATCTGAAATCAGGTGGTATCCAAGTTCGCCACGTGGACACTCAGTTCTCATATAAATTTCGCCTTCTGGTACCTTGATGATCTTTGAAACTTTGCCCATTACTGGACCAGCTTCAATCCCCTCAAGCGCCTGACGAATAATTTTTACTGATTGGAAAAGCTCAAATACTCGAACGTAGTAGCGATCCCAACAGTCGCCCTTAGTACCTTTAAGACCTTCGCCTACGACTGTATCAAAATCAAATTGCTCATAGATACCATAGGGACGCTTCTTGCGAAGATCCCAATCAACACCAGAGCCGCGAAGAACTGGACCAGTTGCCCCATACTGATAAGCCATCTCTTCAGAGACAACACCAACATTAGCGGTACGGCCGATGAAAATCGCGTTCTCTCCTACGAGAGCGTGGTATTTTTTGAGGTTTTCTTCAAACTCATCACAGAACTTTGAAATGCGACGAAGGTGGTCGTCAGTCATGTCGTTCCAAACACCGCCGATCCACACATAGTTGTAAAGCATACGTGCACCTGAGAGTTCTTCGAAAATACGAAGAATTTGCTCGCGGTCTTGAATGGCATAGAGGAACGGAGTGAAAGCACCAAGGTCAATGGCGTAAGTTCCAAAGAACATAAGGTGTGAACAAATGCGCTGAAGTTCGGCCACCATAATGCGGATGTATTCAGCGCGCTTAGGAACTTCTGTTCCAAGCATCTTCTCAACTGCTAGGCAGTAGCCCCACTCCATACTCATCGCCGAAATGTAATCCATGCGATCAGTGAAAGGAATGACACCTCTGTAGTCTAGGTTTTCAGCGTGCTTTTCAAAGCAGCGATGAAGGTAACCAAGATAAGGAGTTGCCTTGGCCACAATCTCTGAGTCAGTTTCAATCTCAATGCGCAAAACCCCGTGAGTCGCAGGGTGCTGAGGACCCATATTGACCGTCATGAGCTCAGTGTGAAGAGTCTCTTCAGGGTTTTGTCTTGTGCCTGTGACGTCTAAAATTTTTGTCTGTGTGTTTCCCACGTCGCTATCCTTAATAACTAGTTACCAAATTCAGTTTTCCAAGAAACTGAAACTTGTTTGGGATCTTCGAATTCAGCCTGGAGTTTAGCTCCGAAGTCTTGATCGTAAGTATTGTTCTTATGAACTGGATTAATCTCCATTCCATGCCACTCTTTTTGAACTTCATAATCGCGGCGAAGTGGAAATCCGACCCAATCTTCAGGGCAGAGGATTCTTCTCATGTCTGGGTGATTATTAAAGCGAACACCCATCATGTCGAAACACTCGCGCTCTTGAAAGTTAGCGGCTTTCCAGAGGGAGACAACAGAGTCCACTGTGACTTCAGCAGTGCTCGAAGTCTTTGGAAGCTTCACCTTCAAAATGAGTTCAGTATTTTTTGTAAAGCTAGCAAGAACATAAGCAACTTCGATGTGCTCACCAAAGTCAGTTCCTGTGATTACTTGAAGTACGTTGAATTCGTGCTCGCCATTTTTGAGAGCTTCACAAGTAGCATAGAGGCTAGCAGCTTCAACAGTAATTGAAGAGTCACCAACTTCTGCAGCTTTCACCGTGGCATTGGCACCACTGACTTTTGAGTTAATAAAACTTGCCCATTCGTTATGCATGCTTCACCCACTTATCTCTAATCAATCTTTCATTGGCGATCTTCTTTTGAAGAGTCATAAGACCTTCAATCAAAGCTTCTGGACGTGGCGGACAGCCTGGAACGTAAACGTCTACTGGAATAATTTCATCAACGCCCTTGAGAACGTGATAGCCGTGCTGCCAGTAAGGTCCACCTTTATTTGCACAAGAGCCCATCGAGATCACATAGCGTGGCTCAGGCATTTGCTCATAGAGAGTTTTAATTCTAGGGGCCATCTTCATTGTCACTGTACCAGCAACAATCATGAGATCCGATCGTCTTGGTGTTGCCATAAAAGCCCCACAGCCAAAGCGCTCGAGATCGTACTTGGCTCCACCAGTTGCCATCATCTCAATCGCACAACAGGCCAGACCGAAAGTCATCGGCCAGAGTGAGTTCTTACGACCCCAGTTAAAGAAGTCGTCTAATTTCATCAGAATGACACTATCTTGCATTGGGTGCGCTCCCGTCCCATTTTTTTGCGCGACACAAAACGCGCAGATTATTTCTATTGCGATGGCTTCAATTTACCTTTGGGCCATTTCTAAGTCAACGAAACTGGGTCGAAAAAGGGCCGCTAAGAAGGGAGAATTTTTGGATTTCGCTTAAGAAAAAGATAGACGCGAAGAGCTTAAATCATTTTTACAGAGAGGGACCGAACTGAGCACAGCGAAATTGATAGCTGCGGTCGATTTCTTCCCAATTTGTCTGGGCTTCTCCCCGCTGCAAAGCGCTACTCTGTTCACTGGCAATGACCCGCCCTTCAACCTCAATTTCGCGCTGTTTCTTAATCAGAGAGAGTCGCTTCCAATCGTTGACGCACGCCCTTCCCATAATCCCGATATATTCTTCTAGGGCGGCCAGAGGATAGGGCATGCCATAAGCAGATGAAATGAAATGAGGAGTGTCGTCACTCAAGTCATTAAATTGAGAGCTCGCTAGCCCGTGCTCTGATAGAGAGCGCTTAAAGCGGTCAAGATAGGGGCCAACTTTAAAAAACTCTGAGACGCCCATTTTCTTAGAGAGCTTGCCAGAGCTTGAATCGCGAACGCGCTCACAATTTTCGCGCTGACGCTTTTGATCGGGAAAAATATCGAGAAGCACCTGACATTCAACTAAGAAAGCGTCGACCTCTCCACCTTTGCCATCAATTGTGTTCTCTACAAATTCTTTGAGAGTAAAGGATGTCGTATAGGGATTAAAGGGGTCGCGGTAAATATAGTGAGTCAACTCGTGGGCGAGATCGAGTACAGCGTCGATTACTGAGAGATCGCGGTTGATCGTGACTCGACTCTTGGTCTCATAGGCCACGTGGGCAGGATTCTTAGCAGAAAACTTTCTAATGAGCGTGGTATCAGTGAGACTCCCCTCGCCCGAACTCACAATATCAAAAAAAGTTTCGCCACTGAGGGCGGCCCTCTCACTGGCTTTGGCTATAATGCGCTTGCCAGTGGCCGAGCGCTCGAGAATCTTCACCAGCGACCTAATAGCCTCCTCGTCTGTCGCCGCAAGTGTGCGCCAGCGATCACTCAACTTAAAAGCATCATCAATGGAAATCTCTCGCGGCCTAGAAAAGGCCATGAGATTAACAGAGTAAATAAGTATGATTAGAGTGATCCACTTCATTAAGAAGCGGATCGGATGAACCTAGAAGAGAGTCAACTTTCTCTTAGAAGAGTCTGAGAGCAACGTACTTTTTGCCTACCTCGCCCACTTCAAAGCTTCCCTTGGAGCGGCTTTGCCACTGACCTTCTTTTAGTGCCATAACTTCATAATTGTAGTTTCCTGGGGCCAAGGCAGCCTCAGTCACACGCACATTGCTTGGAATCAGAGACCAGTAGCGTGTATCGGCGCGCTCACTAGCGGCAATGCCCTTGCTTGCGGCCACATAACCGAGCAAGGCGGCCGAACGGGCAAGAAAATCATTGTCGCTATTATCACCTTTAAGCGCGCGGTAAGTTCCGTAGGCGGCCGCAATGGCAGCAGCGTGCTTGATAGCGACTCTCGTTCCCGTTCTTACAAGAACCGAGGCACTGTGCTCGCGCACGGCCTCTTCGGCAATATCACCATACGGAGATGTCAAGGCCAGCGCCCTCTCGCTAACTAGGGCACCATCTTTTGTGTAGACGCGCAATTGCATCAACTCAGGGGGGCGATTGTTTTCAATCTTTGGCAATTCAAAACTAATGGCGACCGTGCTTGCAGCGAGTTCGGCAGACTTAATTCCAAAGTAAGCTCCACCCACATCACCTGAACCAGCAGGCGGCGTTAAACCCAGAACTTTAGCCGCAAAAACTGTTAGGGCAACTGTTCCAACTGCGGCAGCAGCTTGCGCCCCTTTGCCAGACTGACCACTGAGGGCCTTCTCAAGTCCAAAGTAGATTTCTTCGGGAACTTTCTTTGGGATAAGTCCTTCCCTAAGGACAAAGACTGCTCCCGTTTTTGCCTTTAAGGCATCGGCGAGAAGCTTTGAGGAGTTCTCTGTTGCAGGATAGAGCTTTTGGTACTTCTTGAGTTCATTTGGGCGTACTAGTTTGGCCAGATAGTGAATTTTATATGTAAGAAAATCTCTTAAACTATTAGATTCAGGAGTTGGGGTAATGTAGAGTTCACTGAGTTTTTCACTTGAGAGTTTTGGGAGTTTCTCAAAATCACTTTGAAAACGCTCGGCCCTCTCATTATAGGTACGGTAGGAATTGTAGTTGCGAAAGAGAACTGTCATCGCATCACTATAGAGAATAAATGCAGTTCCTAAGTCATTGCGCGTTCCCAGTGCTTCGTGAATCATTCCACCAAAAACTTTAGCGAGAAGATCATTTTTAAACACGCTCTCACCCAGGCGATCATTTTGAAGAGTGGTGAGCATGCTGTCCCAGGCCAGCAATTCGGCGCGGGCGCGGTAGAGCGCTTCCCTATCTCCACTCTCTTGAAACTTCGTAAAATGGGCCAGGGTCAAATAGAAATGTATAGTCGAGCGCTCAAATGCTTCACCATAGTAGTTATCAGAGTTGTCATTGGTAAAAGTCTTGGCCACTTTCTTTGAGATACTCACAGTATAGAGCTTAGCCGCGACTTCTTTTGCTATCTCAAATTCAGCGATAGCTTGATCGAGGTCTCCACTTTCAAAGAAAACACTCCCCTTCTCTAAGTGAAGGAGCAGTTTATTTTTTTCTTCGTGGAAGATTTTATCATTGGCGAGAAGCTCAAGAGCGCCAGTACTATTGCCAGCGCTCACAAAATTTCTCAACTTGTCTCTCTCCTTTAGGCCACCAGAGGCACAGGCCCCTAACAGTAAAAGAAGAGAGACTAAACTAACTAGACGTTGCAAATCTTACCACCCGACTGCTTTTTGATCAGAGAATTTAGAGAGTTTTGATCTCGCTCTCATCACTTCGATACCCTTTTCAATATCTGTCATACGGATGTTGATTGAGTATTGTTTGATCGTTTTTCCATCGCGAGTTTCTGGCTTCATATAAACGTTACCAAAAATAATTAGATCTGCACCAGTTTGACGGCCAACTTGTTTTGCAGTTACCGGATCAACCATGCCATCATTTTGATAAGTGATCTCAGCGAGGATCTTCTCTCTGGCGGCAGCGTCTACAAGTATAAAATCCCCTGAGGCTGAAAGTTCATTGAGAAGTTCATCGTTGATATCGTTAATCGGAAAATAGGCTTCACTAGTGAGGTTTTTGACTTCACCAATAAAGAGAGCAGGAGTTTTGCCTTGCTGCATGAGGTATCTTTTAAAGCCTTTGTGCTGTGTAATGGTGTCGACAACTTCACTCACCACTTTTTCCGTGTCGCGCTGAACCCACTTATCAGTAATTTCAAGGGCCTTTTCATCACTCTCTGCTGAGTCCACGCGTTTGGCCTTAAATGAGCCACAAGAGACGCCAAGAGTGAGTAGAATACTAAGAGTTAAAATCTTTTTCATTTCTCTAATCCTTTCTTATTAGTTTTTATTTTCAAATTTTTCATCAGCATTTTTCAAAGCTTCTTGAACTCTCGACTTCAAGCTAGGTCCTGCTTGATTAGAAACAAGGCTAGCAGCTTTTTCAACCGCATTTGAGAGCATTTTTGCGTTCATGCGAACGAGCACACTACAAACAAATGCCTGATAGTCCTTCTTAGCACCAAGGTCTTCTTTAAATTGGCGTTTTTCCCAATAAACTTTAATCGTCGAGGCACCGTTAATTTCACTCACAACTTTTTCAACAAGAGTTTCGTCGATATATTGTTGAAGTGCTTTTACCTGTGGGTTGTTGGGATCAATTGAGGCATCACCTTCAAGTGTGGTCGCGAGAGTGCGATCGATGAAAGTTGAAATTTCGCCAGCGATATTCAGGTTCACTTGGCTCTTGGCTAGTTTGCAGGCGACAGTGCGCGAAGACTTTGGCTCGGTTTCAAAGGCAAAGTAGCGATTCGTTTTAGTGTCGTAACCTTCAGTTTCACCGGCCCATACCTCAGCATCTTCAACCCAACCAGGGCGATAGTTTGAGCTCGCATCCATTACAACGTAATCTCTCTGAATTTCTTCGTGCTCACGCTCTTCGAGTTCACGCTCTTTTTTCTTGGAAGAGCCGCATGAGACGCCGAGGGCCAGTAGCGACAGGGCAAGTACTAATTTTCTAAAATTCATAACACATCCTGGGTGGTCTAATTAATATTGAGTCTATCAATAGTATTAATAACTTCATCTTTAATTATGGGTAGAGCTCGCTCTCTACACTGGGCCACATTTCTGGCCGTTTGTGTACTCTCGGCGGTCAAGCTACCAAGCTTGGCACTCTCTTTTGATTTAGCTGTAAGTTCAAACACAAATGTGTATTTTTCAAAGCCTTTCACATTGAGGTGTTCTTTTGTGTCGATCCACTTTCCGACGACATCAAACTTCGCTTCGCTGCTTGGTACGACCTTAAAGTCCATCTCTAAAAGAAGCGAAACTACAAACGCTTTAAGCTCATCGTTTTCAATTTGAACGGAGACCGGAGTGCGATTTGAGCGAAACTTGGCCTTCATTTTCATGACGTCAGAGTAACTAATTGGCGAGGCATAGGGCGTGTTTCTTAGAATTTGGTATCGAGTATTTAAGCGCTCGCGCAAATCAAAGTTTTTCAAAATGCGATAGAGATCAGTGCGACGACCGGTTTCAAAGAGCGCCACATTCTCCTCATCTAGGCTCTTCATTTTATTTTCAAAGAGACTTGCGGCTTTCATACGACTGAGCACCGCCATAGCATAATAGCGATCTTCGCCTTCAAAATTTTGCTCAATATTCACGCCCTCGAGTACCTCGTTGGTCGTCTCTTTAATGACACTTAAAAGTGACTCAGAGAGCTCGCCACTAACGACGCTACCCGAACTTTGCTCACTTGCACTGGTGGCCACTGTGGACTCAGAACTCACCTTTGTTTCGAAGATGCGCGCGAGTTCATTGCGCGCGGCCGCAGCAGCGCTCATTTGCCCACTCCCTTCACCTACAGCGCACAACTTTGCGGCTCCACAAAACTCAGCGGGAGAATTTACCCATGCAGGTCGCTCCCCGCCGAAGGTAAATTGGGAAAGAAGCGTTAAACTTATAGCGCACAATGCCAGTTTCATTGGAGGTTCCTCCGTGAGCATTTAATTAACTGAAAATAGCCTAACCCAAGGCCGCCCTTCCATCAGCAAAAAAAATCATTTAAATAAATGACACTCTAACGCTATTAGACATCTCATAAGTTTTCACTCATGCAGCTTGAGTAATTACTCATGACGCCCTATAACTTTAGGTACTTTAATCATGTATTCCAACAGAACTAACGAAGGAGCTCGAAATGGAACACAAATTGCCTGAACTACCATGGCCAAAAGATGCCTTGATGCCGCATATCAGTCCTGAAACTCTTGAGTACCACTACGGAAAGCATCACCAAGCTTACGTGACAAAGCTCAACGACGGTATCAAAGGTACTGAATTTGAAAATATGTCACTTGAAGACATCATCAAGAAATCAACTGGTGGCCTTTTCAATAACGCTGCTCAAACTTACAACCACACTTTCTACTGGAACTGTCTTGCTCCAAATGCTGGTGGCGCTCCAACTGGTGCGGTAGCTGACGCCATCTCTAAAAAATGGGGAAGCTTTGATAAGTTTAAAGAAGAATTCTCAAACAAAGCTGCTACGAACTTCGGTTCAGGCTGGACTTGGCTTGTGAAAACTGCCAATGGCGAGCTAGATATCGTTAACACTGATGATGCTGGTTGCCCGCTCACAGCTGGTCAAACGCCAGTTCTTACTCTCGATGTGTGGGAGCACGCATACTATATTGACTATAGAAATGCCCGCCCGAAATACATTGAGAACTTCTGGAATCTCGTAAACTGGGATTTCGCCAATAAGAATCTCTAGAGAGAATTAATTGAGGGGCGAGAGCCCCTCTTTTATTCACTTGCCCAAGCTGCATGGGCATCACACTACTGGCGTAGGCCAGGCTCACACCCAACCCAAAATAGAGAATTGTTCGGTAAATATACTCTTTCATAGCTGACTAAACCCATCGGTTTTTCGTCCGACATTCTTGAGTTAAAAAATCAACAATCACGCCTAATTAGATACTTAAGCAGGCAAATTTTTCCTCAAATCCCATCCTTAAGATCCGATAAGAAAGCTTGTATCGCCACTGGTACAAAACACTTCAGACAGGGTTTTCTAGATATGGTTTGGCAAAAAGAACTCGCATTCATTTCGCTACTCACGATGTCCTTTGCACCAGCATCACACGCCCTAAACCCTTGGAGCGATCAAGTATCAAGTGAAACTTCAGGAGATGGCCGAGGAACTCTCGCCCCGCTCCTCGAAGAGGGGCAGCGCACTTGGAGTGAAGTGAAGTCTGTAGAAGAGAAAAAGAACGCTGTTCTGGCCAATATAGATCGCGTCCTCAAAGAAAAGAATGAGCGTATTTTTGACTATCAAAAACTGATTCGCAAATTAGAGACAAAGTTACGCGACCAAGAACTAGGCTTTAAAGACAAGCTCGTGGGTGAATATGAAAAGCGAGAACTCTCAAGCATTATTGAAAGCAAAGACGAAGAGATTCGCTCCCTCCATGCTCAAGTTGGAAAATTAGATCTGCAAGTTGAAGCGATGAAAAAGCAGTTCAAGAGACAAGACACACTCTTTCGCTATCAACTCACTCAACTAAAAAAGAATTACCAAAAAGCGTTCGAGTCAATCGCTAGCGGCGAGGTAGAAGTTCCTGGCGATATGGCGATGAAGCTCACTAGTTATCAAATTCAAATTGATAAGTTTCTTGATAAGGGACTAACGACGACTAATGAAACTTCAAATGCGGCCATGGGTAAGCGCATTGAGGCGCAAGAACAAACGGTTCAAGGACTCTTAAAAACTAATCGCGACCTCGTGGCGCAACTAAGAGCTGTTGAAACAGAGAATGCGGATCTCAAACAAGAAATTATAGGACTTAACGACAAAGTGGTCGCCGCGAATCAAGAGAGTGCGACTTGGAAGAGGGCCGCTACGGAACTCGAGAGAAGTCTTGAAAAAACTCAGCATCAACTTGCTGTAGCCAAAGTTTCCTTTGAGGGCGAGCGTGCTGAGCTTATGGAAAAGATGGCCCACATTCAAAATGGAAAAGCTGGAGATGACCTAACTCCAGGCAGGGCCCCTGCAAGTGTTAGCCTAACCGGACATGAGCAAGTGGTCTCGGCTTACAAGCAGATGAGCCACAAACTTGCCATGGCCAACTTCGAATGGGCCCCAGAACTAAAAATGGGAAGTGTTTCAATCAAAGTGAAAGAGAGCTTTTACTTCTCAAAAGACAGTTCAATTCTCACTGAAATGTCTAAGGATCGCCTTCACACTCTGATGGAAATTTATTCGCAGGAAATTTTTGGCGATAGCCAATTGCGCGAGCAAGTTGACTCGATAGAGTTTGTTGGCCACTCAAGCCCGTGGTTTAAAGGCGAAGTCGTCTCACCTACCCTAAAATATCCTGAAGCCTATCAATACAATATGAAACTCTCAATTGAGCGCGCTCGCGAAGTAGTTGGTTATGTATTTGATGGTGACTTCATCGACTTTCCTTTTAAAGAGGATTTTCGCTCGAAAGTTAAGGTCTCTGGCATGGGTCATGCCGACCCATTGGTACTTAGGATGCCAGCATCTGCTCCACAAAAAACAACGGGAAATTGTGCTCCCTATGACTGCGAAAGATCTCGCCGTCTCGATATCATCGTGCACTTTAAATCAAATCCCCTCTAGCAATTATTCTGGGCAAATTTTGGGGAGTTACCTGCGGGTAACTTCCTAGAAATTCAAAGGGCCTGATCTCATTTTTCAATTCTTTATAATTCCAGGGACAATTATTTTTTCGAGGAGTTAATCCTGAAAGGTCTCGCACTCTCAACATTCGGACTTTTTCTGGTTTGCTTTGGCATCTACTTTATTCAAGGCCAAATGGGCCAGGAATTTGAGCGCGTTCGCGGCGGAACCGATTCACCATTTAGTGTGAAGGTGGACCAAAGTGCGGTAGCGGCTAATAAGGAGCGTCCGATTGCTCTTAAAGCTGCTCAACTCCACCCCCTTGATGAATTAGAGGAGGCGCTTCCCAACCGCTTAGAGCGCAAATATGACCTCTTTAAGAGCGACCTCTTTGATATGTTCCCCCGCGATCAGAATAATCTTGCCGAAATTGAGATCAGACAAAAGGAAGTCTCCCAATTTGCGACAAAGCACAATCTACCTCCAACTCTCGTGGCCGAATGGCCGGCCAATTTAATTTTCTATCTGATTATCTTTGAGCGAATGAGTAAAGAAGAGATATTGGGAATAAAAAATTTCCAAGAGCTTGGCTGGTCACCAGAAGTCCTGCGCGAAGCAAGTGGCATTTCTGAGTCGCTGGAATTTAAAAGAGAGATTTATGCCTTCAAAGGTATTCTAGAAAATGTGCTCGCTAGCGGCGGCATAATCCAGGCGATCGAAAGTGAAGATACTCAGCGCGCCCAAGAGAGTGAACCTAAGCGCAGTTGGGTTGATGAACTTAGAAGGCCCTCAAGCCAAGAGGGCTCAGAGTTTCGCCAACGAGTCTCACAGTGGAGCGAAGAAGAGCAGTCAAGCTTTCATAGACAGATCAAAGAGAGCACCTACTCTGCGAGTGAAATTGATGAGATGATCACAGGCAGAGACTTTCAAACTGAAGAATATGATTACTAGGCCCTTCGAGGATAAATATGAGTACAGATAATCGTGAAGTCATTCTTAAAAAGGCGATCTTGGGAAGAAAGTTTCTCATTAATCGCCAATTCCAATTTCGCTTCATGGGCTATGTCATGCTGGCGGTGGCACTGACCCTCATCTGCGTCTACTTTGCCAATAGTTACTTCTTCCACTCATATCTTCAGAAGGGTCAAGAGATGGGCCTTCCTACTGGCCACGTCTATTACGCCGTACTCGATGAGCAGCGAATATTTATGAATAAGGTCTACCTAGCACTTGGATCGGGCTTAATAGTACTCTTTGGAATGTGGGGACTCTTCTTCTCACACAGAATTGCAGGTCCACTCTACCGCCTCACCAGAGTCTTTAGAGATGCCCGTGAAAGCGGCGAACTCGACCAAAGACAGCTTAAGTTTCGCGATAATGACTTCTTCCATGAAATACCCGAGTCAATTTGCGACTATTTAGATAGCAAAAAAGTAAAAAACACGGCCAAAACACAATAAATTGACCTCAATTTTAGGGCGTATTTTGCCGAAATAGAGGTATGAGTGCCGCCCTAAAACAACCACAACCAAAGCCTTCTGAAGAAAAGAAAGAGAGCTATATCATCACTGATGATATGGAAATCTATGGTGTTCTAAAGGCAATGGCCGCGCGCAAAGAAAAACTCTGGTCATGGCAGTCTAAGAGCGAAGAAGACGTTGGAAATCGCCCTGTACACTACGCACTCGTGCGCAAGGTGGATCCGATCAAAAAAACAATCGAGATCATTCCCAACAACACTACCGGTTTTCGCTTCCACGCCGATCGCGACCTCTTTCTTTATAGCACTCAGAAAGGGATCGCACTTAAAATCAAGATGAGGGAATTTGATCCCTTCTATATTACCTTCTCAACGCCTCCAAGACTCAACGTCCTCTCCAAAGATTTTCTTACTAACATCGAGCTAGTGGAAAAGGAAAATGAAGAGGCCAATAAACACAAGAGAGGCGTTCCTCGCGTTCGCCCCAAAGCGCTACAAACAGTGGCCATTAATAAATTTACTGGCGAACAAAAAATGATGAGATTCTTCCAACTCTATGACATCTCCGCCGGCGGAATGGGTATGGTAGTTGACGATCCCGCAGAGTTTGAGGTGGGAGAGAAAATTGAAGTTTTGAGCATTAACGAAAAAGACCTCCCTAAAGTCTTAAAGGGAGAGGTCATGGCCATTCGTCAGATGACTGACGATGAATTCATGAGCGATCAATTTAAAGTTGGTATCCGCTTCGTCTAAATTCCTTGGCCGCGATGAGTCCCAAAAGTCATCTGGCACCTAACGCTTGACATGTAAGTTTATCGTGGTAAATCTTGGCCTTCACCTAAAGGGGTGCTCAAAACGAGCTGAGATCGGATTTTCCGGGACCCTTTGAACCTGACCCAGTTAATACTGGCGTAGGAATTAGGAGTCGTTATGCTATTTCTCTTAGCAGCTGCGAGTGCTGCCGCCACTGAATTACCTCCAACAATTGTTACCGCCCCAGATGAGAGAGCTACTCAATTTACCAACTACTATAATAGTGAGGTGAAAAAGAGCGATGAACTTGAAGTTAACGATCATCTAGATCAACTGCATTTTCAAGGGCTCACCCACTCTGGAGCAACAGCGCGTGCTCGCTACTTTCAAATCAGAGGCATTGGCGAGCGCTCCTCGTATGAGGCCATGCCTAATGAAAGTGTATCCGTCCTCCTCGATCACGTTGACTATACGGGTGTGGGAGGTGTGCTTGATCTAGTGGGCATGAAATCGGTGGAGCTATACAAGGGCCCACAAAATACGTTGATTGGTCCCTCGTCTCTGGCCGGTATGATCGTGGGAACCACCAAAAGTGGAGAGGAAAATAAGCTCACGATTGGTTCGGAACTTAAAACCTATCGTGGAGTGGCCTTAAGCGCTGAAGCTGAAAATCGCTATCAGAGAGGTCAGAGCTTCCTGTCTCTAAGCTATAAACAAGAGGATGGATACTTCCACAATGAATACCTCAACCGCAAAGACACCAATCACATTGATGAACTAGCACTAAAGGCGAAGCTCGACTTCAAACCCTTTAGTCTTAGTATGCACTACTTTGACTTTCAAAATGGCTACGATATTTTTAATTTTGAAAATTCAAAGAAAACAATTTCAGACAAGCCTGGGCAAGACGCGCAAAAAACTTTTGGAGCCTCATTAGTTCACACTAAGAATTTTGGAAGGACAACGTTTGAGAGCATAATCGGCGGGCATTTAACCAAGACGGGTTATTCCTATGATGAGGACTGGGGCAACAACACTTACTGGCAGCAACTCCCAGGGTGGAATGATGTATACAATTACAATATTGAATTCAATCACGACATCAAGACTCTCAGTTTGGAAGAGAGAGTTTCATATGAGCAAGGTAGTCTCTTTCACCGCAGCGGTCTCTACGCTAAGTTCTTTAGTGATGACTCAAGAGAGTTGGGCTTTAAAAACGATGGCGTCAGAAAGGATGTGCAAGGCGACTTTAGTCGCGAGAGATATTCTCTCTACCACGAAACAGAGTACTCTCACTCAAGCACGCTTCACTTCTTTATGGGTGGAAGAATTGAACAGGTAAATTCTCGCTATAGAGACAATAAGCAAAACTCCTTTTCTCCAAAGGAGTTCCTCTGGGGCGCGCGCTTAGGTGCGCAACTTGCTCTACACCCCCTTCACAATCTTACAGTCAATCTGGCCAGAGGCTATAAGCCTGGTGGGGTGAATATTGGATCAGCAATTACTGCTGATCGCCGCGAATTTCATGAGGAGAACCTCTACCAGCTGGACGTTAAAATATCTGGCAAGTTCGATTATTTTAGCTACAGCACTGAATTCTTCTACACTTTAAGAGAAGATATACAAGTTGAAACCTCTTATCAGGACAACCCAAGTGATCCGAGTTCCTTCACTTTTTACACCGACAACGGCGTGAGAGGAAGAAGCTATGGCAATGAATCAAGTGTGAGCTGGAACAATTTCTCCTTCTGGTCCACCCAAGCTCGCTTCTCTGTGCTTCAATCAGAGTATGGAAGTTACCGTCATGGTTCCAGAAGTCTCAAAGGGAGATCATTTTCTTATGCTCCCGAATATACTTGGTCGCTAAAGAATACTTGGAGGCTTGTAAAAGGTCTTGAATTTAATCTCGAACACGACTTTCAAAAGAGTTTTTACTTTGGCAATTCACACGACGAGCAGTCTCCTTCAAGACTCATCACGAGTGCCAACCTCACCTACTCTCATCAGACGTGGAAAGCAATCATATGGGGAAGGAATATATTTAATGAGCGAGAGGAGTCACGAGGATTTTACTTTGGAAATAGACCACCAAGTTTTAGCAATGAGAAGTTTGTCCAAGTCGGTTCACCAGCAATCTACGGACTCAAGGTATTAAAGACTTTCTAGAAGCTCACATACCAGCGCACGCCTAGGTCAAATGAGAGCGAGAGAATTTCTCCTCCTATTCTCATGAGATCAGTGCCAAGATAGGTTTCAAAGTAATTCATAAATTTCAAATGCCCCTCGACTCCAGCGAGCACGCCCAAGTACTTACCTTGGGCATCGGCTTTTACCTTGGCCCCCGTATTTAGGCGGTAGTCGGTCTCCAGTTTGGAATAGAATAGACTAAAGCGACTATCAACATAAGGACCATGATGAATTCGAAACATCGGGCCAATCATCGTGGCCTCTAAATTTCCTCTTATGTCCCCAGTTGCATGCTTGATATCTTTATAAAGATTAAATTTCTTATAGAATAAGTCGATGGCCAGAATTCCTGGAAAGTCCCAACCGGCACTGTAAGTGAGTGAGCCATCTGAGAGACCATTATAGAGATCGTCCCATGAGACAGAAGCGATTCCCTGGTAGCCCACTCCCACAACAGGAGCAGCTGCAATGGGCCTAGAGAGCAAACAGCCCAGTATGAGAGCGATCAGAAGAATTACTTTTTTCATACTTCCTCTAAGGCTGCAGCCTAGAAATATCCCACGAGTCAGCACTCTTTTGATAGAGGAAGCGATCATTGATACGATGAGCACCATAGATAAAGAATTCCCATTCATCGGGAATCAACGTATAGCCTCTCCAGTGATCGGGGCAAGTAATATTTTCGCCCCACACTTCTTGCTTTTCTTTTAAGAGCGACTCAAAGGCACTGCGCGATTCAATTGTCTCACTCTGATGAGAGACCGCAGAGGCGAGCTTGCTTTGGAGGTCACGTCCAGCAAAGTACTTTTGCGAAACCTCAAGGGGCAAGAGTGAGACGTGTCCGCGCACGCGAACTTGTCTTCCGGATTGATGCCAGTAAAAGGCAATCGCTCCAGCGCAGTTATCTGCCAACTGAACGCCCTTGGGTGAGTTAGTATGAGAAAAGAACGAGAGCCCCTGCTCTTGAAAGCCTTTAAAGAGCAGGTAGCGCACATCTGGCTTGCCTTGCCCATCGACAGAGGCAAAGGCAAAGGCGTTTGCGTTTTCTTCTTTTGCAAGCGCATCTTCATGCCATTTATTAAAAACATCGTAGGGATTTTCAGTTAGGCCAAAAGACTTGTGATCACTCACTGGCGCTCCTTAGGTGCGAAGAAATAGAGTAGCAAATAAAGTAGCATTCCGGTTCCAAGAGAACCGATAAAAATGAGAACGCAAATGAGTCTTAAGAGCGCCAGATCAAATTGATGGGCGCGAGCGTAGCGATAACAAACGCCCAATACTTTGGGTTCTTGATACTCGGCAATTTCGTAGTCCAGCGGCAAGACAAAGAAGAGTAGAACATAGAGGAGAAATCCTGAACCAAATAAGAGAATGCTCGCGCACCAAAGAAAGCGCAAGAGCTTCGGGTCTATTCCAAAGCTGCGACCAAGACCTTCACAAACTCCTCCAAGGGGCCCTTCAGAGGATCTTTGCCAGAGATGGGGGATCTTACCTATTTGACGCATGGTCAACTCCTCATTCAAAGACTTCGCGCTCAATCATAACAACAAAGCTAGCGAGTGAACACGTATTTTGAGTTTTGACTTGAGAGAGGATGTTGATCTCGCTAGCATTCAAGTACCAGATAAAAAAAGGATTTTGTGATGAAGCTCAAATTGAGGCACTCTGCCCTCATTCTCTGTAGTCTTTGGTTCGTTTCGTGCAGCTGGTCCAACCGACCCATTGCCCTAGTGCCAGTCGCCGATGATCAATTTCCCTCTGATAAGATTTCTAGCGGCAAGCGCTTTGCTGTCTCGACTCAGGGACAGCACTCAAGTATCGCGGCCCTGCAAATGTTTGAGCGCGGTGGAAATGCTGCTGATGCCTTCGTCGCCGCAAGCTTTGCTCTAAGCGTAGAGCGCCCGCAAAGTACGGGCATTGGCGGCGGTGGTTTTCTGCTCTATCAATCCGCCAATATGAGTAGACCAATCTCGCTGGACTTTCGCGAGACTGCTCCCCTTGCTGCCAACAAAGATATGTATCTTGATAAAAATGGTGAGGTCATCAAAGGTAAGTCCGTAAACGGGATTCACGCTGTCGCGGTCCCAGGTCTGGTGGCAGGACTGCTTGAATTTCACGAAAAGTACGGCAAGCTTCCACGCGCGGTAGTGATGTGGCCCTCAATTGAGTTGGCAGAAAATGGATTTATCATTTACCCGGAACTAGAAAAGGCAATCAAGTATCGCCGCGATGAGCTCGCCAAAGACAAGAGCGCAAAGAAAATCTTCCTCTCCCTAGACGGTAGCCCTCTTAAAAGCGGTCAGCGCCTGATCCAAGTTGATCTTGGAAAAACTCTGCGAAAGATTGCTTCGGAGGGAAAAGATGCTTTCTATAGAGGTGAGATTGCCAAGGCCATCATCGCAACCTCTAAATCAAAGCGAGGCATTTTAAGTGCCAAGGACCTTGAGACTTATACTCCCAAGTACCGCACTCCAGTCGCCGGACACTATCGCGGCTATGACATCTACTCTATGGGTCCACCAAGTTCCGGTGGAACTCACGCCCTAGAGATTCTCAATATTGTAGAAGATCTAGGCCTGAGACAGTATGGCGCTGGCCACCCACTCTCCATTCACTACACAGCAGAGGCCATGAAGCAGGCCTTTGCCGATCGCAGTGAATATATGGGAGACCCAGACTTTGAAAAAGTACCGCTCTCCCTTCTTCTGTCGAAGGTATATGCTGCAACAGTGAGAGCAAAGCTCTCACCAGAGAAGGCTCGCCCAAAAGAAGAGGTGAAGCCCGGCGAAGTTCCGGTCATGTATGAATCCGATGAAACCACTCACCTCACAGTTGCCGATGCTGAAGGTAATGTCATTACTTCGACTCAGACAATTAACGGTCTCTTTGGTTCGGCCGTGGTCGCCAAAGACACTGGTATTGTTCTCAACAACGAGATGGATGACTTCGGGGCCAAGGTAGGGGCCAGTAATCTCTTTGGCGCTGTCGGGGGATCAAAGAATTTAGTGGCACCAAAGAAGCGACCACTCAGTTCAATGTCTCCTACAATTGTGAGCTATAAGGAGCGTCCCATTTATGCACTTGGTACTCCTAGTGGAACGCGTATTCTCACTTGTGTTGCCCAAACTCTACTTAATTTACTTGAGTACGATATGGACCTCTACTCTTCCATTGCTGCCGTTCGCTACCACCATCAGTGGAGTCCAGATGAATTGCGCATTGGTCCTCCGGGTCTCCCTGCAGACGTTCTTGAGAGCTTAAAAACAAAGGGACATACCATCGACATCCGCCCGCTCGGTTGTAAGATGCAGGCGGTTGGATTAAAAGATGATGTACTCACCGGAGTTTCAGATCCCCGCGGAGAAGGACTCACACTGGCCCGCTAAGAAAGGATTGCCCATGTTTAGAACGCGCTCAATTGCCCTTGGATTTTGTACTTTCGCTCTTTCACTTGGCCTTCACGCTCAAGTTGAAGGACTCAAGCTACCAAGCGGATTTAAAATTTCAGAATACGCTAAGGTTAAAGGGGCGCGCTCTCTAGCGCTTGGTCCCGAGGGGACAGTATTTGTCTCCACCATGGATGACGCCGTGTACGCGCTTCCAGATAAGAATGGCGACGGCAAAGTCGATCAAGTCATTGAGTTAGAAGACGGTCTCAACTCTCCTAATGGAATCGCCGTTTCAGGTAAGGATCTCTATATTGCTGAGTCTGGAACAGTCTATGTGATTGCCGATATTGAAAAGAATCTCAAAGACCCCAAGCTCAAAAAACTTAAACTCGATATTGAGCCCTATAAGTGGCATGGCTGGCGCTATATAAAATTCTCTCCCAAGGGAGAGCTCTATATGGGATATGGAGCTCCGTGCAATACCTGTGATAAGCCTGAGTATGCTCAAATTATCAAATTCACTCCCCCAGAGTGGAAACGAACTACTGTGGCCCACGGAGTGAGAAATAGTGTAGGTTTTGACTTTGATCCAAAGACTGGTGACCTCTGGTTTACCGATAATGGGCGAGACCTCATGGGTGATGACCTTCCCTCCGATGAACTCAATCATCTCAAAAAAGAGGGCGCTCACTTTGGCTTTCCCTTTTGCCATCAAGGTGACATTCAAGATCCTGAATTCAATTCTAAGAAATGCTCTGAGTTTGAAGCCCCCGTGCTAAAGACCGGCGCCCATGTCGCCAACCTAGGAATGACTTTTATTTCACCGGGGATGTTTCCAAAGGAATATGTCGGTCAAATTCTCATTGCCGAACACGGCTCTTGGAATCGCAGCAAACTCGCTGGCTATCAAGTGAGTCTAGTAAAAGTTGGAAGTGATGCAAGTGCGAGCAAGTCCACATTCATTGAGGGCTGGCTCAATGAGAAAGAGCAAACCAGAAGCGGTCGCCCCGTGGATGTGCTCTTTTTAAAGGACGGCTCGCTTCTTATTTCTGACGATCACGCAGGTCTCGTTTACCGCGTGACCTACTCTTCAAAGTGATTCTTTAAGGTTTTGGTATTCATCAGCAAGGGGCTTAGGTCGTCTATCTTCGTCAATGCTCACGTAAGTAAAGATGCCCTCAGTAACCTTGCGGCGAATATCTTCCATCTTTCTCACCGTCCATGTTTCAACTTTTAGAGTTATGGAAGTGCGGCCTGTCTTCATGAGCTTAGTGTAACAGCAGACGACATCTCCCACCATTACGGGCTCAATAAATGAAAGGCCGTCCATCGATACTGTGACGGTTCTACCGGCGATATTATTAGCAGAGATCGCCCCTGCTATATCCATTTGCGAAAGGACCCAGCCCCCAAAGATATCTCCGTTGGGATTAGCATCTCCAGGCATAGCGAGAGTGCGGGTAGAGAGCTCGCCCTCTGGTGCAGGGCCTTTATTCTTAATTTCGTGACCTTTTTTTTTGTCTGACATAGGTTCTACTCCTGACCTAATTAGGATACTCTCTAAGTCGGCCAGAGGAAAGTCATGGATAGAGAAGATACATTAGTGATAAAGCAAGTTGACCAATGGCTGCGCGAATTCATTATCAAATACAATATCTGCCCCTTTGCTAAGGTCCCCTATCAAAATGGCCAGGTTAGAATCCAAACCTCTCCAGGAAGCCTTTTTGAAGAGCAATTGCTCTTCTTTAGCAATGAACTTACCCAAGTGGCCCAAAACCCAAGTCTCACCACGCTTGCGATCTTTCCGGGAGAGAGTAGTGACTTTGAAGAGTTCTTAGACTTTGTCGCCGCCTGTGAAGCACTTAGAGATGACCTTGGTCTTTCAGAGGACTTCCAGCTCGTTGCCTTTCATCCTGAATTTCGATTTGATTCGCTGCCAAGGGCAGCGCGGGCCAATATGGTCAATCGCTCTCCTTACCCTCTCATTCACATACTCTCAGCCTCTCAAATATCTGTAGTAATGACAGACCCGAGCGAGGGCGAGAGAATCTCGCTTAAAAATGAAGAGAGACTCAACTCTCTGCCCGAGACAGAGTGGCGAGAAATTGAAAAGCTCATCGCTCAACCTCTAGATCGCTAAGTTTTAATTGGTTTCTTATTTGCACCTTTAAAATGATGAGAGCGCTGCCTCTCAAAAAGCCTCAGCGCTCGCTACAAATTGAAGCACTCATTCAATTTTTAAGGGAGGCAAAATGAAAAGTAAAAAAGTTTGCTTAATTACTGGTGGCAACGGCCTTCTTGGAAGAGGATTGACCAAGTCCTTTCACGAGCACGGCTACGAGCTCATCTTAGTGGACTTAGATTTTTCAAATCAAGAACCTCTTCCCAATTGCATCTATCGCGTTTGCGATGTTCGGGATGAAGATCAGCTGCGCGATCTCTTCTTTGATATCCGAAGGCTCGATGTACTCATTAACAATGCGATGATCACGAATCCCTACAATCCCCACTTAGAAGAGATGACTCTTTCAGAGTGGAATGAAATTATCGACACCAACCTCACAGGTCAGTTTCTTGTCACTAAACATGCTCTACCCTTTCTTAAGGAACACCACGGCTCTATCATTAATATCTCCTCGGTGCGGGCGATAATGGCCGAGCCCTTAAACGAAGCTTTTAGCGCCTCTAAGGGAGCAATCTTGAGCTTCACAAACGCCTTGAGTATTACTTATGCCAAGCAAGTAAGAGTAAATTGCATTAGTCCGGGTCTTATCTACTCTCCCGATGATCACAAGCTCTTTCACGGCAAAGAAGCTCACCCAGTTGGGCGCGCCGGAATTCCAGAGGATGTGAGTGCTCTCGCACTCTTTCTTGCCAGTGACTCTGCAGGTTTTATAACGGGACAAAACTTTGTTGTGGATGGTGGGATTTCGAGAAAGATGATTGCAAGATAAGGGCGCACATATACTGCGCGCCCAATAGTGAAACTTATCTAAGTTCACTTCCTTCGAAGGTATGAATGTAGTGAACTTCCTTGCCATTAAGACGGTCATAGTACTTCACTTCGTAGATAACACTTGTGGGCTCAAGCGCTCTATAAGTAAGACAAGTATTAGTTGTATTATCAATCACTGTAATTCTCTCATAGATCCCATCAACAGGACGCTCGTCACTGATGGCCTCAAAAACTGTGCCTCCACAATTGTCCACACTCTGATCAAAGCCTTCCACTTTAAAAAATCTCATTGGCATCACAAGCGCGCACAGAGCATTTGGAGGGCATGACCAAGGAAGCATCATCTCAAGCTGAATAAAGTCTTGAACAAAGTTCACTTCAACAGACACATCTCTCACATCCCACTCGGCCATGGGAGAATTGTCGTCGAGGTTTATGTAGTCCATGTGGGCGCGAGCACTTGGCGCAACTGAGCGTGCCATAGTTGAAACTGAAAAGAATAAAGTAGCGATAAGAGCGATAGTTTTCATTTTTTATCTCCGGTTTGGGTGATTGTTAACTTGGGGTGGTTATAACTATTACCGTCGCTCTGCAAAAGATTTATTTAATAAATTACCTATGCTAAAATTAATAAAAATATAAATATTAACGAGCTAAGCTATTGAAAACTAGTATTTTTGATTTCCTCGACTATAAGAAATATATCATCCAGCGCATTGAAGCCGCTCCCAATCGCGGTCGTGGTCTCAAGCGCAAGATGGCCGAAAAACTTGGGATTCAAACTTCATACGTCTCGCAAGTCTTAGGGGGAGGCGTTCACTTCAATCTTGAGCAAGGAATGAAGGTCAACGAGTTCTTCGGACACTCGCAGGAAGAGTCGCGCTTTTTGTGTCTGCTCATTAATTTTGCGCGCGCCGGAACTAAAGAATTAGAAGTCTTCCTACAGGATGAAATTAGTGAGGTTTTAAGAAAGCGAGAGAATCTTAAAGATCGACTGGCCATAAGCGACTCACTTACTGAATCCAATCAACATATCTACTACTCAAGCTGGACCTATGCAGCGATTCACATACTCACTTCGATTCCCGAATTTCAAACCGTCGAGAGTATCGTTAAGCGCCTGCGACTCTCAAGAGAGCGCGTTCAAGCAAATTTAAAATTTCTGGTGGAAACAGGACTGGTGATAGACGAGGGAAGTAAGTTTGTGATTGGCGCCACTAGAATTCATCTCGACGCCGAGTCGTTGCAGATTCAGCGCCACCATTATAACTGGCGTAGTCAGGCGGTAAATTCCATCGATCGCGGCTTTAAAGAGGATCTGCACTACTCGACGGTAGTGAGCTTGGCCAAGAAAGATCGCCCACTCTTAAAAGAAATCCTAATTAAGGCCATTGAAGAGTGTCGCACGATCATTAAGGTCTCCCCCGAGGAGGACGTACACGTAATCACGATTGATAGCTTCTCGCTCTAGTTAAATTTCCTGACAAGATAGAGCAATGGTGAATTTTAGATTCCCACTCAGCACTTGAAGCTTTAAGACGGTGTCTTCCCCCGCCTTAAGTTGAGTTTGCGCGCACGCAATATTCCCGTAGCAAAGAGAGACTTCGCTCTGTAGGGTATACGCGCTGACGTCTAGGAGTCCCACATCAGGGCGAACGATCACTGGAAGAGAGGGACCAAAAGGATCAGAGCTTGTCGTGAGTCCGGGTGACCAGCTGCTTGGAGTGAGAAGTGATTGATACGAACCGACTTCGATCTCCTGAGAAAGCAGCCATGAAACGCGAGTTTGAGAGTCAATGAGGAGTCTCGCCTCACAGCTATGTGTTGGCTTAGAGATGCCCATTGGTTGCATTGGAAGATTGGAGATATCAGGACGTCTTCTGCCACCAGAGCTCTCTGCTCCTTGAACAATTTTTTCAATATCTGAGAAATTAATTTTAAGTGCCGGAATATCAAATTTATCCGTCACACTACCAAGGCACGAAATGGGAATTCGAGAGAGCCTAACAAGTGGAGAATCACAATTGGGGGCTTCGCCAGCAAAGAGAGCACTTGAAGCTATAAATGTGAGAGCAAGTAGAAGCCTAAAACTCATATAAATCTCCATTGGGCGATTCATATGCTCAGAGAGTTTTAAAGTCCAGATGGGGCGAAATATTTATACTTTAGTTAGCTTCAGATCTTTGATAACGTGCTGAATTCTGGTTATCCTTGAGCTTTAGAAAGAGCGAGCCCATGCTCTCTAGCCTGGCCGGTTCAACTTCCTTTCTCATATAGAAAAAGAGCTCCTCCTCTTCCTCTTTGAGGTGGTGAGAGACGACTTCGGCCAGCACTCGCAACTCTTCGCTTAAGGCTTCATCAAGAATCATTGAAGAGCTTAGCTTGCGCGCTATGAGTGAGCACTTCTTATCGAGGATCCCGTGCTCAACCTCTCCTTCGATAATCATCGCTCGAAGTTTTCTGTCGTCTTTGAGAGAATTGTAGAGCACTTCTAATTCGAATTTTGAGTGGGCACAAAAGAGTGCGAGAAACTCTTGCGCACTTGAGAGTTTGAGCGCAGGCCTAGTTGAAGAGTCTCTTAAAAAGCGCGCCAAATACTTAAGCCGACTATGGTCACTCATTAGTAAATCCAGAATACTCTCACTCCTTCCATGAAGCATAGTCTTCCTCCCAAGATGCATGAGATGATGCAAGCAGATACGTTAGCACTAAGAAGGACAGATCAAAATTAATTTCATTGAGACGAGTCTTAGACGATAAGAGAAGTTCAAAGGTTTAAATGGCGCGGGGTGAGGGATTCGAACCCCCGACCAACAGGTTCGAAGCCTGCTACTCTATCCAGCTGAGCTAACCCCGCGAATGGAACGAAAATAGGATAGACAATAAGTTGGTCATTCGCAACATCTCCCTAAGACGTGCGCTCTCTTGAAAATGACTCAAGTATTAGGACCAGTGCAAAACCAAAAATCATAAGTCCAACGGCAATGGCAAAGTGAGAGTCAAAGGCGCTTGGCATGACATTGGCCTCTTGAAGCACCCTCACTTCTCCCCGAATGACCACTGACTCTGTCACCTGCTTCCAAGGCCAGACCTTCTTCATTGATCCAAGTAAAAAGCCAGTGAGAAGGGCCATCGTCACATTGTGGTAGTGCTTAAAACACCAGTTGAGGAATTTAGAAAAAGCGAGAAGCCCTACTACCGCCCCACAAACAAAGAGCAGCATCACTTCAAGTGCACCAGGAGCAAAAGGGTTTTTCACTGCGCCAGTGATATAGGCATACTTACCTAAAATAAGAAGCAGAAAGCTTCCACTAATTCCCGGAAGAATCATGGCGCTAATGCTAATCAATCCACAGATGATTATAAACCACCAAGTCTCTGGCGTATCAACAGGTATCAAACTCACGACTGCGTAGGCGATGACGGTGCCAATCACAATGGAAGCCATCATTTGAAAGGACTTTAATGTATGCAATTGGCGGCCAAGCACAATTATCGAAGCCCCAATGAGTCCAAAGAAGAGCGACCAAGTGTGAACCGTGTGCTCACTCATCATATAGTGCATGACTCTTGCGAGACTAAACATCGCCGTGAGAATTCCAAAGAAGAGAGGAATTAAAAAGCGCAGGCGAATATCGCAGAGGGCTTCTTTAATTTGAAAGCGCAGAACTTTTGAGAGCAACTCTTTATTTACAGAACTAATCGCCTCTAAGAGTTGCTCATAGATCCCAGTAATAAAGGCGATGGTTCCGCCAGAGACACCGGGAATCAAATCAGCAATGCCCATGGCAAAGCCCTTGAGATAGAGAATAAAATATTCGCTCTTATTGCGCGGCCCATAGCCGCGCTCCCAAATTTCTCTAAGAGTTAACTTCTTCTCATCTTTCATACTCAGAGATACGTCTTCCATGAATTACACCTAAATTAGATCGAAGCCGAATCCTCGTCATCACCAGCAAAGGGAGTATCTTCCCAATCGACGCGGTGGCGACACTTTGGACATTCGAGTTGCTTGCCGTGGCGCTTTGTTTCCTTAGTCGTCATGATGGCGTAGCCACACTTGGGACAAGGATGTTCAACCGGGGCAGACCAAAGTGCATTGGTACACTCGGGATAATTCGTACACCCGTAGAAGATCTTTCCATAGCGACTCTTCTTCTCGGCAAATTTTCCAACTTTGCAGTCTGGACAAGTGATGGGCAGATAGAAAGGAAGAGTCGTGTCGCACTTAGGATAATCTTCACAACGAACGAACTTTCCGTATTTTCCGTTTTTCACTTCGAGGCGCTTATTACAAGTTGGGCATGGGTCGTGGAACCAGTCTTTTGGAAGGATCTTGATCTTGCCATCACTTGTGCGCTTAAAGTCGTGCGTACTCGTGCAGTCGGGGTAATTAGAACAGGCGAGAAATTGTCCGTTGCGGCCCCACTTAATCGTGTACTCACCATCGCACTTCTCACACTTAATTCCAGTTGGAATATTCTGCTTTTTGAGGTTTTTCATCTCCTCTTTAGCGCGCTCGAGAGTGACTTCAAAGCTCTGCCAGAAATCTTTAAGCACCTTCTTCCACTGGAGTTCACCATCTTCAATCTTATCGAGGGTCTCTTCCACCTTAGCAGTGAAGGCGACATCCATTACTTCGGGGAAACTCTCAACGAGCATGCGACAGACAACCATTCCAAGCTCAGTTGGAATAAAGCGGTTTTCCGTCTTTTCAACATAACCTCTATCTTGAATATTTGAAATAATCGAAGCGTAAGTAGATGGGCGACCAATCCCCTGCTCCTCAAGATCCTTCACAATCGAAGCATCGTTGTAGCGCGGAGGTGGCGAGGTCCAATGCTCTTCGGCCCAGGCGTCTTTGCTTGCTTTAAGGGCGTTTCCTTCATCTAGCTCAGGAAGGAGGCCACTTGATTTATCAATATTTTCGTTTTCACTGTCGTCATCGCCGCCGCGACGGGTGCGACGCTCGGCCGCGGCTTCGAGGTAGACCGCTCTAAAACCAGCAAACTTAATAATCGAGCCGTTGGCGCGAAAGAAATGTCCCTGGTTTTCAAATGTCACAGTCGTTTGATCAATAACCGCTTGGGACATTTGTGAAGCGATGAACTTATTCCAAATGAGTTCATAGAGCTTTTGCTGATCACTATCGAGATCGCCTCTCACTTCATCGGGAGTAAATTCAAGAGAAGTTGGCCTGATGGCCTCGTGGGCATCTTGAACTTTGCTCGTTCCCTTTTTCTTATATTCATTTGGAGTGGCCGGCAGGTAGTCCTTGCCAAAGCGCTCACCGATATACTTTCTCACGCTCTCAAGAGCTTCTGGTGCCGTTCTCACTGAGTCAGTACGCATATAGGTAATCAAACCCTGCATTCCGTGATTGGTGAGGTTGATACCTTCATAGAGCTTTTGCGCCACCATCATGGTCTTCTTAGCTGAGAAGCCCAATTTGTTAGCCGCTTCCTGTTGAAGCTTTGAAGTTGTAAAGGGAGGCGTTGGATTTTGCTTTCTCTCGCGCTTTTTAACTTCTGTTACTTTATAGGGCTTGCCCTTTACATCGGCGACGATCTTCTTAGCTTCGGCCTCTTCGTTGAGGTCGCGCTTTTTATTGGGCTCTTCACCGTAGTATTTAAAGTCAAAGCCTACATTGTCTTTGCTAAATTCACCCTGAATAGAAAACCACTGCTCGGGCACAAATTTCTTAATTTCATCTTCGCGCTCAACAATAAGTCTAAGGGCAACGGACTGAACGCGACCGGCAGAGATACCGCGCTGAACTTTATCCCAGAGAATTGGTGAAATTTTATAGCCCACCAAGCGGTCGAGTACGCGGCGAGTTTTTTGCGAGTCATACATCGATGTATTGAGTTCGCGCGGATGCTCGATGGCCGCTTGAACGGCACTCTTAGTAACGGCGTTAAAGACGACGCGGTGGATATTTTTCTTGCGTCCAATCTCCTCAGCTAGATGGTGAGCGATCGCCTCACCTTCGCGGTCCATATCCGGTGCGAGGTAGATGTGGTGCGCGCCTTTGGCGAGCTCCTGAATGCGCTCAATCTTATCCTTCTTTCCAGTGATGGGAACCAGATCGATTTCAAAGTCATCTTTGACATCCACTCCAAGCTTTGACTTGGGAAGATCTTTAATGTGACCATTACTGGCCACGACTTGATAGCCGCGGCCGAGGTACTTTTTAATGGTCTTGGCCTTAGAGGGAGACTCCACGATCACCAGATCATAATCACCGGTGACCTTGGTAGTTTCTTCAGAATCTTGTGCCTTCGAAGTTTTTTTGGCAGTTTTCTTGGCCGTCTTCTTTACCGTCTTTTTAGCGGTCTTCTTGGCCGTTTTCTTGGCGGTCTTTTTTGAGGTAGACGCCTTCGTGGTCTTAGCGACCTTCTTAGCACTCATAGCTTACCTTTTTGATCGAGAAGTAAATCGACTGTCTCTATCTTCTATATAGATTATTTGCTGACTCTAGCGAACATCAGTATTCAACAGATCGTCGATTTCTTCAAGATCAAATTCAGTGAGACCGTACGGGTTCTCGCGAGCGTTGATGTCTTCGTCTAGGAATTTGCGCCCGATCTCTTGCTCAATCTCATTGAGTGACTCAAAAGCATTCGGGTCAGGATCACCAGTTTTCTGCTCAACTCTCTCGAGGTCTTGTTGCTCGAGGAACCCGTCCTCATCAACTTTGGCCTCGTTGAGATCTTTTTCGGCCTCAAGGATTTCTTTCTCTAAGCGATCGAGTTCTTTGAGGTCACGCTCGTAGTCTTTAATGACTGACTTGCTGCGCTCTTGGCGTTCAAGTTCCTCGAGCTCATCTTCTGTTAGCTGAATCTTATCGGCCCTATCTAGGAGGTCTTGTGAGATATCGTCAAGGTTTAACTCAATGTCCAATTCATCGAGAGCTTTATTTTCGAGCTCTTTAACATCTTTGAGCAATGTCCCATTTCTGAGTTGTGTGACGCGCGCGGCCTGTTCTTGAGTCTTTGTCAGCGCAATTGTGCCACGAGCAATTTCTGTTTTTGAATTGGTGATAAGTGCTGTCGCAAAGTTGTCTGTGAGTGAAATAACCGTGAGCTCACCAATCTTATAGGTTGGATCGGGTGAAATGCGCTTGCCGGTGCCGCGGTCGTAGAAAGAGAAGAGTTCAAACACATTGCCTAGCTCTACCCCATCGGCGCGGCCGCGATCGAGATAGACCACATCGCCAAAGGACAGACCGTTATCAGATTCTCTAAACGCACCCATAATGGCCGCTTCAATATTGCGCGGATTAAATGTTTGAGTGATTTTAGAAATGCGTGGCGTGTAGACAGTCACGCGGTCAAAGCGCTGAGTGATTCCCGAGAGCTCTGAAACTTCACACTCCCACACTTGATTCACTTTTCTCTTGGCCTCGATTTGCGCCACGATAGTGTACTTATAGCCTTTGCGATCGGCGATCTCGTGCTCAACGAGTCCTCCAGCGGTGTAGACCGAGAATTTATCTCCCGGCTTCACTTTCACTGAAGAATCAAAATTCACGTAAATATTGTCAAAGCGGCGAATGAACACACTCTCATTTTGCGCGGCTTGAATTTCACCAAGATCCTGAACCACGTTAGTGGTTAGAAAGGTATTTAAGAAGAAGCCCTCTTTTACATCAAAGACAATTCTAGAATTGCGATCAAAGCCTGTGTCGTCATATTCCTGAGTGGGCTCGCGAATAATAATATCGGCCTGAGGCGGTTCGTACTTTTCATACTCAGTATTGAGGTACTCGCGTCCAAGAGTTGCAAGATCATCGTAAGTTTCTTGAGAGGCGTACTGAAAGTAAACGCCTTGATTGATGAGTTTTTGGCGCTCGCGCAACCATGGTGGTTCAGCGTCATCGCCAAATTGACTCACATCAAGTGATCCCGTCTTCTTATCTCCAGAGCCTAGCCCAATTTTACCTGGCAGCTCACTTGAGTTTTCAGTAAATGAGCCCACTTTCACATCCGGCATGGCATCGGCCGAACCAGTATCAAAGACCAGAGTCATTCCTGGCTCGATCTCGTGGGGGTTAGTAATGTGCGGGTTTAGTGACCAGATTTTTGAATAGTAAAAACCTGAGCCAAAGAGCTTCTTAGAGATTTTCCAAAGCCAGTCGCCCTGCTGGACGACATACTTATCAATTTTGGCAGTGGCCGCAACCGCGTCCCACTCACTACTGGGAATCTTAGTTTCCACAAATTTTGAGAGTTCTACGAGTTGCTTTTCCTCTTCACCAACATCGAAAATCTTAGTGCTATTTTCGATGATCTCCCCTTTTTGTTCTTTGATATTTTGGGTGTTAACCACCTCAACTTTTCCAGCGGGCAAGGTGCTGGGCTTAATCAAGTCGAGTTCACCACTGGTACTAGGAGCTGCATCTAGTGAGGAGTCGGCCTGCTTCTTTTCGGGGGCGACAAAATCGTCTCCCACGTCAGACTTTAGGGCCTCTAGATCATCGACTTCTTCTAGATCAGAGAGATCGAGACTATTTGTTGAATTCTTAACTTCTTCATTAATAAGAATGTTGGCATCTTCTGGAGCGGCCAATTCGAGCGCATCAATATCCTGACCTCTCACTGAGGCCATCACTAGAAATGTGAAAAGAAAGAGCAGTTGGTTCTTTCTCAAATCCCTTTCCTAAGCTCCAAAAAAATCGTGCAGCATTGAGTAGTACTTATCCTTCTTGGCATTAAGTCCTAGCTTCTCACTGCAGACAATTAATCGCCCTAACGTTTTAATCACCACACCTGAAAAGGCGTCATGCGAAAGGATGCGTTCATAAACTTGCATTGATAGATCAAATTCACCCTGATTAAACATCAGCTCCCCTAGGAGAAAACGCGCGCGAACAGCGACTTGGCGAACAGGTGAATTTTCGATTTTCTTAATGAGCTTTAGCGCCTCATCATTTCGGTTTGAATAAACAAGTGTCTCGGCTTGGCGAAGGGTAGCGATTTGCCCTTCAACGTCGACATTCTTATAGTCTGGAGCGACAGCGCCGGCGGCCCCTGCTGAAACCATTGATGGTACGGCAGAGTTTGTATCAACGACAGTGTCGTTGCCAATTTTTGCAAAGACATCCACAGTCTCTGCGAGCTCTGGATTAGTTGGAGTAGATTTTACTTGAGAGAGCTGGCCTACGAGATCACTACCTTCACTAGGAGCTGCCCCCTCCCCTGCGGGTGGAAGATTCTTTGTTTGCTCTAGGAGTGAATTATAGCGAGTGAGAAGCTGATCGTATTGGGCCTTGGGAACCACATTATCAGTGCTAGAAGACTGAACAACGTTTTCATCTTCCTCGCCAAAGAGACTTCTCTTAGACGTTACCCAGGAACAGCCAGAGGCCAACAATAGAATAATTGATATAGCTAGGGCCTTCACTGCGTCCTCCATGACACGAGATTGCCACCTTCTCATCTTGATAAGGTTGTCTTTTCCATAATCTCACGGACTTATAGTTTAAGTCAATGCAACATAAACACGGCCCTTGAGAGAGCGGCTCAGGTATTTTAAAGTTGAGAGGTGTTGTCCACTTTAACCAGAGTCGAATTTTATGAGTGAGGGCCAGAAGCTCTTTAGAAAGATTATACGCGTTCCCAAAGAAGAGAGCGCCTTCACCTACTTCCAGCTCGAAGCAAACGAAGGTCTAGCATTCTACTCAACTTTACCCTTTGAAAATGGCGACCCCACTCGCGACCTACAAATAATTGGATCAATCTCCACTCAGGTCGAGCTTGAACATCTACTGTCTGAGCTCGCCAAAGAATTTAAAGTAGAGATAATTCTCGATGAAACCTTAGAGCATCTCACTCACCTACCGGAGTTTGATAAATGAAAAATTGTTTTCTCCTTGCCGCCGCGATTGTCTTGCTCGGCTCATGTGCCTCAAAAGAAGATAAGAAGTGCCAACTGCAACTGGGTGAGCTCACAACCAGCTACCATGCTTCCGGGGCCACGAGACTGCACGACATGAGAAGGCTGCGCGCGATCAACGACGCCAGAGACTTTTGCGTCGACGGCGAAATTCGCATTGAGGAAGATCGTCAAACAATTGAGAGTGAGAGAATGGCGTGCCCGGAAGAATTAAAGAGCACGCGCATTATTCGAGTCAGTTGCCCCAAGGGACAAATTAAAAGCGAACTAGCACACTAAGAGCAAAGTGATCCGAGTAGCCCGCTTCACTTTCCTGTGAAGCATTGTGATCATAGGCCCAGGGCGTTCCCGAAATTTCAGAGCCAAAGAGATAGTCGCGATCGTCTCTATACTGAGTGGACTTAGTTGCAAATTTTGGAGCCACTATCTTATAGCTCTTCACATCAACTTGAGGCGCGCCCTTATCCCCGCGAACCATGTCCGCACTGACAAAAATGTGATCGAGTTGATTCCACTGCATCTCTTTTGAGTAGAAGTAGCTGCCAGGCGGAATTGCTCCCTTTTCATTATAGGAGAGCCCTTCGCGGTGGAGGGACTCTACATCAATGAAGTTTTCACCCTTCGTTAACACATCTTTAAATGGATGAGGACTAAGGCGATCAATCGTGTTGAAATCCCCTAGGGCGATGGCACTGGCCATGGAACTAGAGACAACTTTCTGCATGCGGCCCTTGAGAATTTTTGCCGCCACAATCTTTGTCTCATCTGGGTTTCCAAGAGAAGGCCAGTGATTGATAAAAATATAGAGTGGTCTTCCATCAAGCTCAAAACCAACTTCAAGAATAGGGCGTGTTGGCTTCTTGTCAAAGAGCGGATGCACGAGATTGTGCTCTCTTGAAGAGGTCTTCTTTAAAACGCGCTCTCTCCAAAGAAGTGCGACATCTATCCCTCTCTCGTCGGCGCCATTGCTCACAATAAAATGCTCATAGCCAAGCTCTTTGGCCAGGGCAGCCACCACTTTCTCATTTTCGACTTCTGTAAGCGCGAGAAGATCGGGAAGCACTCCCCTGTCACTCAACACAACCTTCTTAATTTGAGCAAGTTTAAGGGCCAGGTGATCCTGCTTCCAATTAGTTTCAAAACACTCGCGGCGGCGATAGCTAGACTTCACCTTTTCACACTCGGCACTCTTTCCAGGGTAGTCCTTTGGGAGAAAGGTCCAGTCGTTCTTGCCCTCGTCATGTTCGACATCAAAGAGATTTTCTACGTTGTAGGTCATCACATAGAGTTCGCGCTCTGAGAGCTGAGCTTGCTGCTCGAGCTTTTCAGGTGATGAGCATGAGGCGGAAATAATGAGGAGAGCAAATAAACTGAGTAGCAAGCGCACAAAAACTCCTTAGAGACCTAGTTCAGAAATGAGAGCGAGAACATCATCGTGGTGGGTCTTAGTCTTTACCTTGTCCATCACATGCTTGAGTTTGCCATCTTTGCCAATAATGAAAGTCGTGCGCAAGATGCCGTCGAATTCTCTGCCCATAAATTTTTTGGGGCCCCACGCTCCATATTTTGAAGCAATGGCGTGGTCTGGATCTGAGAGCAGTGTGAAATTTAAATTGTCGCGCTCCTTGAATTTAGTGAGTCGCTCGGGACTATCTGGACTCACCCCTAAGACAACCAGGCCCGCTTTATCAAATTTCTTCTTGTGCTCGCGAATACTACAAGCCTGAACAGTACAGCCTGGAGTCATTGCCTTTGGATAGAAGTAGAGCACCACTGTTTTTTCTCCCTTGAAATCTTTGAGAGAGACTTTCTCACCCGAGTCAGAGACGAGAGTGAATGCCGGTGCAACGTTACCTACTTTTGGAAATGCCATTTCTTCTCCTTTCATTTACCAGCGATCGCGCAGTGACCTAAGCTTAATGAAGACCTCTTTGGCCTGGGCCTCATCGAGTGAGAGAGCACTTTTGAGTGCGGGATCGGTTAATCTAAAAAACGTATTATAAAGTCGCTCTTCCCCAATGGTTGTGAGCATAAATTCGCCGCGACTAGCGAGTTCTCGCGTGCGCCTGAGATACTCACTGGCCTCTTCATTGGCCGGAGTTAGGCTCAGAGTAAAGCGCAGATTGTTCTCCATATAATCGTGACCCGGATAGACTAGTGTCTCATCAGGTAGTTTTGCAAGTATGCCATCGACACTTTCAAAGAGGGCCTCGGGGTCTCCCCCATTGCGACAATTGCCCACGCCAGCATTAAAGAGTGTGTCTCCAGTGAACACCGCGTGAAGTCTATCCTTCTTAGCGTAGAGCAGACACATATGAGAGAAGGTGTGCCCAGGAGTGTCCAGAAAGGTGATGCTATCGCCATCACTTCCAAGCACAATTTTTTCTCCGTCCACAAAACCGCGCGTGGCACCGGGAATTTCTCCAAGCGCTCGCGAGTGAACAAAGATCTCACAACCTGTTTGGGCGCGAATCTCTTCATTGCCTCCAACGTGATCAAAATGCTCGTGAGTATTAAAGACCGCCTTAACCCGAAGCGAGCGCTCGCTTACGATAGAGAGAATCGATTCAGCATTGAGTGGATCGACGATATAGCAATCACCGCTTTGCTCAGAGATCAAATAAGTAAAATTGCGAAGAGAATTATTGTTATAAAATCGCTCAACCTTCACTTCAAACTCTCCTATCGGGCGCTATTTCTCACATTCAGACTTGAGGTAGTGCAGCAATGCCGCTATGATCACCATAACGTCCTTTTCAAGTGAGCGTCTATGACTCAAGCGCAAATCGTCACAAAAGTTTTCCTCCTCGCCGTCACGCTGAAGGCCCTTGTTGAAGCCTATCTTGACGCAAGAAATAAGAAACATATTTTAGAGAATCGCTCTGAAGTTCCAAGTTTTTTCAAAGAGCGCATCACAATTGAAGAACATCAAAAAGCCGCCGACTACTCTGTGGCAAAAATTAAAACCAAGCAGATGTTTCAGATCTTTGAGATTGCCATTCTCCTCTTGTGGACTCTAGGTGGTGGACTTGAAGCGCTTTATAAAATAGCAATGGGCTTTGAGCTCGCTCCCCTCACAACCGGCGTGGCCTTCTTTGGCCTCTTCGCGCTGATCTCTTCCTTTCTCTCGCTTCCACAGTCAATCTACACCACCTTCGTCATTGAAGAGCGCTTTGGATTTAATAAAACGACACCAAAAACTTTTGTCATCGACATGGTCAAAGGCATGCTGCTCGCAGTAGCTCTTGGTGGTCCCATTCTCTACGCAATTCTCTGGATCATGGAGGGGATGGGAGACTATTGGTGGGTTTATGGCTGGGGCTTTCTAACTGCCGTGCAATTTATTTTGATGTGGGCCTACCCAGTATTTATCGCGCCTCTCTTTAATAAATTTTCACCAATGGAAGAAGGCGAAGTAAAAGAGCGCGTGTTAAAACTCCTAGATAAGACGGGCTTTCAAAGTAATGGCCTTTTTATTATGAACGCATCGATTAGAAGCGCCCATGGCAATGCCTACTTCACTGGGTTTGGCCGCAACAAGCGCATCGTCTTCTTTGATACACTCATCAAATCTCTCAGTCCCGACGAAGTTGAAGCCGTGCTCGCCCACGAACTTGGCCACTTTAAAAGAAAGCACGTGGTAAAGATGCTCGCTAAAGCCGTGGTGATGAGCTTCATTGGATTCTTTGTTCTAGGCGTGTGCTTAAAGTGGGCCCCGTTCTACGCCGGTCACGGAGTGCAAACTCTCGCCACCCCACTCGCCCTCGCTCTCTTCCTACTCGTCTCTGGGCAATACACTTTCTTTCTCACTCCAATCAATGCTTGGAGTTCGCGTCGCTATGAATTTGAGGCCGATGAATTTGCAGCTTCCTACTCGAGCGCGGAGTCACTCATTCACGCACTTGTAAAACTCTACCGTGAGAACGCCTCTACTCTCACCCCTGACCCACTTTATAGCTCCTTCTACCACAGCCACCCACCGGCACTGACTAGAGTAGAATTCTTGAGTCGCTTCCAATCTTAAGGGCCTTTTTGGCACCGTATTAACGCAATCTGCTGTAAGGATCAGATCTTCCCTTACAGCAAGTTGTTATCTACCTGAAATTCCATTGTAGCTTTTTCATGCCTCGCCAAATCCTTTTGACGACTGCTTGCACCCAAGGGATAAATAGGCTGAGTACACGTTCATGAAGGAGCAATCCATGATGTCATTTAAAAAATTATTCGCCCTACTTGCCCTCGCTGCCTTTGCTCTGTCTGGTCACGCTTCTATGAGTGACAGCAACTCTTCTCGCGTGATTAAAAAACCACCATTCAACGACGACGGCCCAGGCGATGACAAGCGCAAGAAAGCCGCCCCTTACAATGGTGACGGTCCGGCCATTCCTCCAGGTGGATCTACAGGTGGCGGAAAGTAATTGAAGCTAAATTTTTTGATTTAAACTAAGGGCGGCTTTTTTAAGCTGCCTTTTTTTTGTCTTCTGACGTGACCAATTTCAAAGAGAGTTTGGTGTGGTCTTGAACAAGCTTTTGAACTTGCATGAGGTCTTTTTTAAGCGGCGGGGCCTTCGCTCCTAGAGCACCTAAAACGCGAGTGACTTTGATTTCTAGTTCTTTGGTCTCACTTGCAATCTCGGCAATCATCTCTAATTTACACTCGGCAACTGCGGCGCGAATGAGAGCTTTCATCTCTACTTCGCTATACATACGCCCGCTATTAAAGTCCATATTACTTGCAGCTTCAATTAACGAGGGAGAAGTCGAGTGCTCTCTTTGAGGCATGGCCGTGACGTTGCTTGGAGCAGGTCGCTGAGCTTGAGCTTGCTGCGGTTGCTGAGGTCTCTGAGCTTGTTGCTGTTGCGCAGGCGCTGGTCTGGCATGAGCTGGTGCTGCTGCTTGTTTTGTATCTGGCTTTTGAGCACCAGGCGCGGCGGTGCCCTTAGCAGGTGAACCTGCTTCCATCCCCGGAACTTCAAACTCTAAATCCACATTTGAATGAAGATTCGCTTCGCGCTTTCGCTTAGCATCTTCCTCGCGTTTTAAACGTTCTTGTTCCTCGGATTCGTCTTCAAATTCTAAGCCGAGATCCTTAGGCACCATCTTGTTATTAACCTCCTAAAATCTGAGCACTCTAGTTTAGGGAGTCCTCTACCACTCTTATCGACCACTTAAAAACAAAACTGAGCATCTCCTAGTGATTGGGGCGGTTATAGGCTAAGATTTACTCACGCAAAACCGACTAAACGAGTTCACTTATGAAGCAGACTTTTGTGGTAACCATCTTAGATTGTGCAATTAAAAATCCAAGTACGCCCTGTATCCAGCGACTAACAGATCATTTCACTAATCTAAAATGGCAGGTGATTGATGCAACCAAGTGCTCGCAAGAAGACTATGACCGAGCGTTAAGCTCAGATATTTTCATCATTTTTGGATCTCACAGTAACGTAGAAGATCGCCTCCCCTGGCAGCACGCTCTCAGTGAATTTATGTATGCACGCATTCAAGCAGGAGCGCCAACATTGGGGCTTTGCTTTGGTCATCAGCTCATGGCCGATCGATATGGCGGTGAAGTAGTTAAGAGAGTCAAGGGAGCGGCCAGTGGTCCTCGTGAGGTTTTGTTCACTGACAACTTTGGAATCATCAAAGAAAATCAAGTGCGCACACTTGGAGTTTCTCACTCCTACGAAGTATCAAAAATTCCTCAATGCTTCGAAGTCTTTGCGACCTCTAAGGACTGCCCAACAGATGGACTCAAACACAAAGAGCTTCCCTACTACGGCTTTCAGGCCCACCCGGAGGCGAGCGAGAGCTTCTTTCTAAACGAGTGCCCGCAGATGCAAATCAGTGAGCGAAGTGTGGTGATGGATCAAGGGCTCTCGGTAATAGAGGGCTTTCTTCAAATCGCATTAAAGGTACTTGCGTAATCTTCAAAGCGCTTTTGAATATCTGCACTAAAAGCGCGCAACCTATCTGAGTCGATGTCGAGCTCAGCGATCATCTCACCGGCGCTATTTTGAAGTGGAATCACAAGCTCAGAGCGCGTACTAAGGCTACAAGCAATATGAGTGCTATCGGCCGTGACGTCATCTACGTTCACAGTTTTTTCTTCTCTGAGGGCCATGCCACAAAAGCCACGATTAAGAGGAATACGCACATGATCAGTAGCGGCTCCAATATATGGACCAAGCACTAAGTCGGTGCTCTGCTCTGAATTTAGAAAGCTCGTTTTATAGTAAATTCCTGTCCACTGACAGATCTCTGGAGCAACTGCCCGTGCCTGATCAACCCAAGAGAGAACTTTGAGATTTCTTTGAATCTGTTGTCGCAATTGCCCTTCTTCTAGATCAGAGACTGCGCCGACTATTGGTGAGAGGTGTTGGGCCCAGAGGGTTGCACTTGCCATAGTAAGACCAGAGACATGAAATTCTGCCACCTTAATTTCTTGATAAGTAATATCCACACAGAAATCATAAGTTGATGCCTGGCCAAAGCTTTCAATCTCAAAGCGCTTATCTCCAGCAAGTAATTTGTAAGCGCGAGGCACTCCCTCACCTTGAGTGTTAAACAGGGGCAAGAAATCACTAATTTTTAGAGCACTCATTTTATTCTCTCTATTCGTCAAAGGCACATTCAAGAATTTTTTCTTTAAGATATGTCAGGTAAGGTTTCTTGTACTTCTCAACTTCATTGTGAATCTCGTGATAGGCGCCATCAAACTCCTTCACCATAAAAGACTTCTCAATCAGGTTAAAGTAAGTCTTTAAGTCGCTGACGTTCACAATCTTATCTTCAGAACCAAAGGTCACAAAAGCAGCGCCAAAGGGTCGAATCGGACGAGAGAAGACGCGACGACTGGCGCCTACCATTTCGAGCAGTAATTTTGAGTGAAGCTTTAGGGCGTTGAGATCATCGGCCACATACTCATCTTTTACTCGCAGATCATGAGAGAGATAGTTGAGATCGACCATTCCTCCAAGTGCCACGGAAGACCTAATGGCAGATAGACTTGAAAGCACGCCAGTTGGAGTGAGCTTTAAAATCGCTCCGGCAGGTCCAGTGTAACCAACAGGTGGGGCGTTCACAAAGACTGCAAGCGGTCCACTCTCTGCACTCTCTAACGACTGAACGTAGTCGCATGTGATCAATGCCCCCATCGAATGGCCAAAGAGGATGTGCTTATCCATTTTATAATGTTCTTTTAAATAGGAGACGATCTCCGTGAGGTCACTCCTAAAGAGAGTAAAGTCACTTACCCACGCCTTCTTGCCACCCGAGCGCCCATGCCCTCTCAAGTCGTATTGCAAAATATTGAAGTCCTGAGAAAAGAGGTCAATCAAATAGCGATGACGACCATGGTGCTCACCTATTCCATGTGTAGCAATCAACCAAACTGGTTTGCCATTTTCCATCACATCAAGATGAATCTCTGTTCCATCTTTCATGGTTAAAAACTTCTTTTCACTAAACATATTGGCTCCTAGGCGCGTTAGGGACTTATTATGGGCCAAGGACTGACCTTTGTCAGCCGTAGCAAACTGCAAAAAAAACGCGGTTGCTCAGACTTGCAGGTTCGAGTTAGACTGTTTTTGGAGGAAAAATCATTTATGTACTGTCCCAAATGCCTAAATAATACTCTCAGGCTCTCAAGCCGCGGTGTCGTCAACCTCGTCATCAACGGCAAACAGATGGACGCGGGGCGCTTCCTCTATAACACTCAGTCCATGGATAAGCGTGAACTCCTTGGAGAGCTCACTCAAAAGATCGAAGAATTCTTCAAATGGTATTCGGGCTTTCGCAATCAGAGTGCCATCGAAGTGGTAGAAATAATTACTTCAGATGTTCAGTGTGAAGAAGGCTGCAACCTTCCACTCAATCAACGCATTTCAATAGTTGACGTCCTCATCTCCTCAAAAGAATTGCGCGCGATTCTAGATCGCCTGGGCGAGAAGTACAGCATGAATATTCAGCTTAAAAATAGCTAATCGCGCTTCTTTCGCGCGGCCCAGAGTCCCTTCTCAATTTCGGCCACAACTTTGCCCGCTTCATCTAGAACTTCGACGATGAAAATGGGCTTTGAGACACCATCCGTCTCAATCTCTCTTCTCACCTGATCTACTTCCGCCTGCGAAATCTCAAAGCGCGCCATCACCTTCGTTCGCCCAGGTCGTTTAAAGTTAATCTTGGCGGTTTGATCCCAGACAAGAAATTCCGGGCCCAATCGCTCCATCAAAATGATCATGAACCATGGGTCGCACATCAAGTAGAGGGATCCCCCAAATTGCGTGCCCACATAATTTCGGTTCCACCAGCGAAGCTTCATTTCAACGATAAAGCCACCACTCTCGCTGCGACGAGAGCGCACCCCAGCACCTAGAAAGGGTGGATAAATATTTACAAGCGCCTTGAGAAGATTTTGTCTAAAACTCACAGCAAATCCACTGGAAGAATTGAACCTCTGGGGCTATGAAGGGGTGATGAAAACAATCGCCCTCGCCCTCATCCGGTTTTACCAAATTATTCTATCACCACTTTTGGGTCCGCGCTGCCGCTTTTACCCAAGTTGCTCAGAGTACGCTCATCAATGTTTTCAGAATCTGCCGATGCACAGGGCTTTCTTTCTCAGCCTTTGGAGGCTCCTTAGATGTGGCCCTTGGAGTGACGGGGGAGAAGATCTCCCCCCGAAGTGTTGATTACGGATTCAATGTTTCATTCATAAGATAGAGACCAAGATCTACACTCTGACCGTTAGAGGTTCTATTAAACGGTGCCACGATCATGAGTCTGCCTGCATTCGCTCCAGCTTCAAAACGAAGAACCTTTGACTCTCCGGCCGCGATGCTGGCCGAGCTTGGAAGATTGACGAAGGGTTGATCACTTAGTGAAGTACTGAGATCAAGCCATTTGCCTTCAATGCCCAAGAAATCATCGGCCGAATTGGCATCGGTATTTTCGTGGAGCATGGCCACCTTAATATTGAGTCCACCAGTTCTATTCTTAGCAAGTTCACTCAAGCGAGCGCTGACGATTGTGAGCGTTGAAAAGTCATAGGTCTTTTGCTCAAGAATGTCTGCGATGGCGGGAACAAAATTTGGAGAGGTTCTAGAGGGCGAAGTTTGATCCCAAACAGTTCTCTCATAATTCAGTCTGATAGCGCGAGTTTGAACCGCGTCTAGAAGAACTGAGTACTGTCCTGGAGCGATCACGTCTGAGAGCCCGTAGAGATTCTCAGAGCTAATTCCACCTAGCTCTTGTTCGGCAATGCCATCACCATTGGCATCAATTTGAATCGAAGCCTCACATACCTGCCAACGGCTCACTGGCTGATAAATTTTAAGACCAAATTGGATATAGGTCTCACCATCAGCTTCAACGAGGCGGTAGCCCACAGCTTGAAGGTCACAATGTCTTGAACGAATGAGATCTTCAGCTCCAAGAGTTGGTTTTCTCTCGTCTAGACCGAGGTAATTAAAGAGCTCAACAGGAGCAGCGCTGCTGCCGTTATTGACCATTGTTAGCTCACTTAAACTACCCTCGCGCTCAACTGCTGAAGCGGCGTAGGTTCTAAGCGACTCAGGAAGAACTTCCCCAGTGAGGCGGCCAACCCCAAAGATGGTGGCGTGATACGTTTGCTCATTAGATTTAAAGAAGAGTCTTGCCTCTAGCTCAAGAGTACTTTGATCACTCATCGCTGCGAGAGTAAGAAGAACACTTACGGCCTTAGTCTCACCAGCAGCGAGAGTTATTTCACTCTGCTCACTTTGAACGGCAATGCCGGCACCCGTCTTGGCCACAATTGAAAACGTCTGTTCGCGATCAGAGATATTCTTTACAGAAATTTCGCGGCGAAGAGTCTTTCCCTTCATCAGTGGCTGAACGCCAAGACTTACGAGCGCAGGTGAAATAACCACAGTAGCGCTCGCTGCTTCAAAAACTTGAACGCGACCAGCGCCTTGTCTAGCGATATCAATAACCGCTTGCTCATTGCCCATCACCTTAGCGGTAGAAGCAATGATATTGTAGATATCGGCGGTTGATAGATTTGGGTAGCGCTCGCGCATAAGAGCAAATACACCGGCCATGTGCGGAGAGCTCATACTAGTGCCATTAAAAGCAACTCCCTCATTACCGCTTCCCATCGCTGCAGAGATGATCTGCTGACCTGGGGCCGTAATTTCTGGCTTGAGCACTCCGTCTTGTGAGCGAGGACCACGACTAGAAAATCCAGTAATCGTATCAATGAGTTCTGGCTCTAGTGTGACTTCATCACTCTTGAGATCAATAGTTACAGGTCCCAACTTCATTTGTGCTTTAACGAAGTCCCCTACTGCCAAAGAGACCATGATAGCGCCAATATCAACCGACTCATCGCCACCCATCTGAATGGGCTCGCCTGGTTGATTATTGGCCACCACAGCGGCAATTGCCCCAGCATCTGCGGCACGCGAGAGCTTTTCAAAGAAGCTCACTTCCCCGCGATCAATGAGCGCGACCTTGCCCTTTAGCTTGGCCTTCACTTCATCACTAAGTGGAGTGGCTGCACTCCCAATATAGACGAGCTTGCCAGAGAGTTCTTCAAAGCTATCAATTGGCTTAGAGAGACTACCCTCGATTCTTTTTACAACGCGCTCGCCTTCTTTCGCTTTAATCACTGAAGATTTGAATTTCCAGTTGTGATCCATATTATCAATGCTAGCGGCAACTGAGAGCGCGCCTTCTGAAGTTGAAGGTGAGCCCACAATAAAGGGAATATCTCCAGAGTTGCCGGCCGAAGCCGCCACAAGTGTGCCCGAGTTAGCGATATTCTTCATTGCCTCGGCGTAAAAGATAGCCGGCTTGCCGTAGTCGCCACCAAGAGAGAGATTGAGAACATCGAGGCGATCACTTGGATTGCCATCACCATTGGGATCAGCTGCATATTCAAGAGCGGCCACAACGACGTCCTCACCCGTTGCTCCCGAGCCAAAAACGCGAATGCCATAGAGGGCCGCTTTAGGAGCAACACCATCATAAGTTCCCACTCCATCGCCAATACCAGCGACAGTGCCGGCCACGTGTGTGCCGTGTCCACCTCTATCGAGCGGGTTGAGATCTGGATGGGGAAGGCCATACTCTGGCTTTAAGTGACCTGGGAGATAATCATCGCCCACGAGATCGATCCCGCCGACAACGCGCTCATTTGGAAAGAGGGCATTTGGCTCTAGACCAGTTTCATTTTCATAAGAACTAGGTGTGCCAGGGCCATTGAACATGGCGTGGGTATAGTCGATCCCGGAGTCAATCACACCTACTTTAATCGTCTCACCAGTGAGACCAAGATTAGTGCGGGCCTTGGTCGCTCCAATAAAGTCCACACTGCTAGGTCCAGTAAAACTCTTCATCACAGTTTTACTTAGCGCCATTGGGCGAGCGAACTTCGCTGGCTTTTCAACTCTTGAAACACCTCTAAGCGCTAGAACCTGATCTTCCAATTCGACCGGAAAAGCGACAGAGAGAGCATTCATTACAAAGCGGTAGCGATAGACAATTCTGATTTCACTAGAGAGAGCTCTAAGCTTTGCGATGACTTCGCCTTGCTCTTTATTGATGGCCTCTAAGAGCTTTGGCTCGTAGGAAATCTCACCGTCATAGGCGGCGCTTGAAAAAACGGCAGGACTCTTAAGCCTAATAATTGCACCCGACCAGGTGTGCGTCTGAGGACGATCTGAAAACAGATCTGAACCAATCAGATTCACAGTAGAAGTCGTATCCTCATTCTTTGATGAACAAGCCGCAAGTGTGAGAAAAAGTGCAGCTAAAATAAATTTATTAAATTTGGGATTCATTCCCTCTCCCCCTAAATTAGCGAATAGGGGTAAATACCCCTCTGCCCGTAAGTCGGCAAAGGGGGGAGCGGAATTTTTAGGGTTTTACAGGGTAAAGTGGTTACAATGTAAGAAAATGTAAGTCCTAGAATTCTCTCTTAACGCTCCACGCACGTCCGTTTGTGGCCCCGTCTTGAAGCTCTACGCCCATTGCGCTTAGCTCGTCACGAATTTCATCACCCAGTGCCCAATCTTTATTGGCGCGCGCCTCCTGGCGTTTTTGCACCAGGGCCTCAATCTTCTCCACATCCAATCCCTTCTCTGCAATGAGAACATCATCGAGGTGTTGAAGCATTGAGAGTGGTTCTTCCTTGAAGAGGGCCATGAGTTCCCCCTTATCCGTAATCCACTCTTTGAAGACTTTCGCCGTGGCCTGAGCGCCGACGTCTTTTTTCTTCTTGGCGACGTTGAGACCGTTAAAGGCGCGAACGGCTTCGTAGATCGCGGCCATGACTTCACCAGTATTAAAATCATCATTGAGAGCAGTGGCAATTTTCTGATCGAGATCTTTTAAGAGCTTGGTAAACTCGGGGGCGACTTTGCCAGCGGCGTCCGTGGCCACTTCGCCAGCAGTGAGTAGCGAAGTATAGACTCTTGCCAGACCTGAGATCGCGCCCAAGATTTTTTCCTCATTGATATTAAGCATGCTTCTGTAGTGTGCAGAGAGCATGACAAATTTTAAAATTTCAGGGTGATACTTATCCATGAATGAGCGCGCGCTGATAACGTTACCAAGCGACTTACTCATCTTCTGGTCTTTCATATTAATGAAGTTATTGTGCATCCAATAGCGGCAGTACAGACAACCAGTTCTCCCCTCTCCTTGGGCAATTTCATTTTCATGGTGGGGGTGAATTAGATCGATGCCGCCGCCGTGAATATCAATAGTGTCGCCAAGAATAGATTGAATCATCGCTGAACACTCGATGTGCCAGCCTGGACGCCCCTTGCCCCATGGAGAATCCCACGCCGGCTCACCGGGTTTAGCAGGCTTCCAAAGTACAAAGTCAAAGGGGTTTTTCTTCTTATTATCTACTTCTACGCGAGAGCCGGCTTCAAGCTCATCGAGCTTCTTGCCAGAGAGCTCCCCATACTTTTCAAATGAATCCACCGAGTAGAGCACTTCGCCGTCGACTTCGTAGGCCACGCCTTTTTTGAGGAGGTCGTCGACGAACTCAATAATCTGCGCCATGTACTCAGTGACTTTCGGATTTTGATCGTGAGGCTTAAGACCAAGGCGAGCAAAGTCTTTTTTAAACTCTTCAATATAGCGCTCACTAATGACAGAACTCTCCACTCCCTCATCAATGGCCTTCTTAATAATTTTGTCGTCGACATCGGTGTAGTTGTAGACAAAGGTCACTTTGTTGCCGGTCTTCTCAAGCCAGTTGCGAACGAGGTTAAAGAAGATTGCGCCTCTAAAATTTCCGATGTGAAGGAGGTCGTAAACTGTGGGGCCACAAACGTAGAGCTTAACCTTGCCAGGTTCCATACTCTCAAAATTTTCTTTAGTCTTAGATAAAGTATTGTAAATTTGTAGCGACACCTTTCCTCCGAATCAACAATCCAAAATGTATTTCCCTATAAGGCCACGCGCTGACGTTTGCTGGTTCCTGACAGGGCCCCAAAGCCTAGCAGCTTTGGAGTAGTATACACGCTAAGTCCTACAAAGGACTAAAGTTTACTTACCCTTTTTGTCCATAATTTGTTAAGGTCCCCGGAACTTACAGGGCGGTCACAAAAGCTTGCCGCAGCACCCAAGCTCGGCTATAAACACCATATAGGTCTTTTTTTGCCCTATTTTTATTAGACTCAATTTATACTGATTTGGACCAACGATGAATATTCAAACATACCAACATGGACGCGAAGAAATCCTCGGCTGTGAAGTAAAGGATGAGACTGGACTCAACGACTTTCAAAAGCTCCCAAGTGCCAGTGCTATATTTATTCCACGCGTGGGAATTGAGCGCTTTCGCGTGCCCCTTAGATTTGCCCACAGCGACGGCAGTATCCTCACCCACGATGCACAAGCTTCGATGTTTATTGAACTGGCCAAGGGAAAAACCGGCGCCAATATGTCGCGCTTTTGCGCCATTCTTCAGCGTTACGCTGAGGACAAAGTGGTTAACGCTGATTTCTTTAAAACCATTCTTCGCGCCTATCGCACAGAACTGCGCGACTATGATAACGAAGAATTAATTCCAAAGTCTTACCTCACCCTCGACTTTAACTACGCCGTTAAACAGCCAAGCTTAAAGAGTGGAAATTGGGGCTGGCAGTATTACAAATGTAAGCTTGCCGGTGTTGAAAATGAAAAGGGCGATATTGATATGGCCCTCACTCTTCACTATGAATATAGCTCCACTTGTCCATGTTCACTTTCAATGGCCAAGCAATATGAAGAATCGCACCGGGCAGGTCAGATCACTGAGGGCAATGGCATTGCCACTGCCCACTCGCAAAGAAGTGAGGCCACTGTTCTTGCCCACTACAATATCGATAGTGACTTCACAATTGATGCTTTGATTGCCCTACTTCGCCAGGCAATTCCCACTGAGACCCAAAGCTTGGTAAAGCGCCTTGACGAGCAAGCCTTCGCGATTCTCAATGGAGAAAACCCGATGTTTGTTGAGAATGTCTCGCGAAGACTCTCAGTAGCGCTTGATTCTGATAAGAGAATTACAGACTGGAATGCGAAGATCGAGCACTACGAATCGCTTCATAGTCACAACGCCGTCGCCTTTATTCAGAAGGTAAAATGAGAGAGGGGATTAAATCCCCTCTTTAACCAAGATGTGCCCATCAACCCATTCGTCTTGAACGCGAACACCCCAATGAAGGTGGGCAGCCGTTGATCGTCCGGTATTTCCGGCAAGTCCAATGATTGCTCCGCGCGGGACGAGCTCGCCCACAGTGGCCTTGAGTTCAGAGAGATGGCAATACATGGTCATCACCCCTAGGCCGTGATCGATAATGACCGTTTTGCCATTAAAGAAGAGATCTCCAGCAAAGACAACCTTGCCCTTATTGGCCGAGGGAATCGGAGTTCCCGTGCGCGCGCGAAAGTCCGTGCCCTTGTGGACGGCATCTTTTTTATTATTAAACACACGGCGCTTGCCGTAGTAACTTGTCACCTTTGATTTGAGCGGCACTTGAAAAGGTCCATCAAAGAGAGCGCGATCAAGGGTCACCTCTGAGTAGACGCGGCCGAGTTCTTGGACTTCGCGCTGCCAGCGAGCGAGGTCTTTGGGATTTAAGTCGACGTGCTTCTTACTGACTCTAAGTGTTTCAAACGGATATTGATGATCGCGCGCGATAATTGAGAGCGCTTTCACATCTCTTTGCTCGGGATCATTCTTAAAGCGCAGAGTACATATAGTGGCGCCCTCCGCTTTTTCATAGGGGACTGCCACATAAGAGCGAAGATAACCCTCTCGGTAGTCAAAACCAGTTTTATTGCCATCGCAAAAGAGCTCAACCTCTCCCCAGTTCTTATCGTAGGCAATTGCAACCTTTCGAGGCTGGCCGCGAGGGACGGTGACCTCTGAAGCTGTGACGCTTGGAAGTTGGTACTCGGGCTTCTTGCTCACGGGGCTAATACCCGAGCACGAAACACCTAAAACCAAGCCAAGTACTGGCAAACTCTTTAACAGAAAACTCTTCACTTTTATCACTCCTTTGATCCTCCCTATTATTAAGTTTTATGAGCTTCATTGCAAATAATCCCGGAGCGACTTATGATAGATGAGTTGTCAGTGAGAAATGATTAAACACTTAGGAAGAGATGTTTTATAAAATTTGTCACCTATTAGCACTCGCTCTCGTGCTCTTTTCACTTAACGTAAATGCCCAAGTCATTCTGATTGACCCTGGACACGGCGGTGAGGACTGCGGGGCCCGCGCCAAGCTAACAGAAGGTAAATCAAAATCAGAGTTTTGTGAGAAAGACTTAGCGCTCTCTATTTCTAAGAAAATTCACGCCAAATTAGATAAAACGTTTAAGACTTACCTCACTAGAAGTGTCGATCGCACTGTAAGTTTGCAAGAGCGTGCCGACTTGGCCGAGAAGATTAAAGCAGATCTCTTTATATCCGTTCACCTCAACGCTAGTGCCCATCACTCTTCTCACGGCTACGAAACCTTCTATCTCGATAATCACAAAGATGCGGCGGTAAAGAAAGTGGAGGAAATTGAAAACTCCAACATTAAAGGTGAAGATCTCATCGTCAATCAAATCTTAATTGACTTGGTGATTGATCGCACTGCCCCTCAATCAAAGAGCTTGGCCCGGGCAGTTCATCGGCGCCTAAATACCAATGTGAAGACGCGCTTTAAATTAGTAAACCGCGGAATTAAGCCTGCCGTCTTCTACGTGCTCGCCCTCTCAAAGAGACCGGCGATACTTCTAGAGGCCGGTTTTATGTCTAACGACAAAGAAATGCACAAAATCTTGGATGATGATTTTCAAGAGCGCTACGCCGATGCTGTTGCCAAGGGTGTAGAAGACTACTTCGCCAAAAAACCAACGATCTCACTTTTCTAGAGTTGAGCGTCTCATCAAAAGAATGCCGGCCGCAATCATAAGGGCCGAGAGTATTTGCCCCATCGTGAGAAACCCCAAGTAAAGACCCAGTTGAGCGTCGGGGGCGCGCACAAATTCCACAAGAAAGCGCGAGACACCATAGAGCAGTAGGAACTTTCCGCTCTGGTGGCCAACTTCACTCAGGCGTTGGCGCGACAACCACATCAGCGTCCCAGTGATAAGACCCTCAAGAACTGCCTCGTAGAGTTGACTGGGATGTCTTGGAAGGCCATCGCCGTAGCGAGGAAATATCATTGCCCAAGGCACATCAGACACTCTCCCTGCAAGTTCTCCATTAATAAAATTGGCGAGTCTGCCAAAGAATAGCAGCGGGGCCACAGTCGTGGCCGCGAGGTCGGTGAAGTGACAAAAGCGTAGATTATTTTTGCGCGCGAGAAAGATCGCAGGTAGCCACCCCCCCAGTAGGCCTCCGTGAAAGCTCATTCCCCCTTCCCAGAGGTAGAAGACTTTTATTGGGTCAGCGAGGTAGTAACTTGGATTGTAGACAACCACATAGGTTAAGCGCGAGCAGATGAGCATCGAAAAAAATGAGAAGATCACATAGTCGCTGCACAATTTTGGCGAGGGCTTAGCAAGCCCTGACCTAGCAAGTCTTGGGATTAGCCACAAAAGCCACACATAACCACCAAAGTAGACGAGCCAATACCAGGGAATCAGAATGTCTCCCATAGAGATGGCAATGGGGTTAAAGTCGACGATGTAATGGCCCAAGTGTGATCCTCAGTTGATCCCTTCTTGATGAAGTGCTACTTTCCATGATGCCCCTAGAAATCCTTTGAGGTCAATTATGAAGATCATTCTCGCCAGCACTTCTCCCTATCGTCGTGAGCAATTAAAAAAGCTAGGCTTTGACTTTGAAGCGCATGCTCCCGACTACGATGAAACTCCTCTCAAAGAGCAGGGACTTGGCGCGCTCGAGCTCTCGCGCCAACTAGCGATGGGCAAGGCCCAGAGTTTGGTCTCTAAATTTGGCGGGGACCTCATCATTGGAAGTGATCAGGTGGCCCACCTAGGAAATTTAACACTCAGCAAGCCTGGATCTAAGGAGCGCGCGTGTGAGCAACTAAAAATGATGGCAGGTGCGACCCACACGCTCTCAACGAGTGTTGCAATCATTGCCCCTGGAAGCACTTCTATCGTCTTTAGTAATCAAACTCACCTGCGCATGCGCTCGCTAAGTGAAAGTGAAATCGAGACCTATGTGGGTCTCGACAACCCTGTAGACTGCGCCGGTAGTTATAAGATTGAGAGCTATGGCATCTCGCTTTTTGAGTCCATCGACACCTCCGACTTCACGGCGATTATTGGACTTCCGCTGTTAGAGCTCGGGACTCACTTGCGCGCACTGCTCCACACCTAAAAAAGCCTAACAATTGCTTGAAAAGTAAGCTCATGGCGCACTCCTAAATTGAAAAGCTCTGCTGCGCAGGCTAGCGTAGAAGTTCAACCACACACTTAGATGGAGAAGGAAATGAACAGTATGAAGAAGCTACTTGCCCTTGGGCTTATGGCGCTACTCTTTGCCTCGTGTGAGAATATCGACGGCAAATTTGAAGCCTACAATACTCTCGAACTCAGAGACGGAAATAGCACAGACAATATTCGTGCAGGAAATTATGACGCCGTCATTAAACTTAGAAAGAGCAAGGTTAAACTCAAGCTCACCGACGAAAGTGGAAGTGACACCTATAAATTCAACCTGCCAAAGAATGTTGACCTGCCAACGACAAACGGCTCCTTTGCTCTTACAAGCTCTCAAGTTGAGCAGCCCTATGATGTGAGTGGAGCGATTAAAACGACGGTTACAAATGGCGATCTTCGCCGCGAGCGCGAGAGCTGTCAGTATCAAGAGCCCTACACCGTCTGCTATCCTACGGGTAACGGCGGTCGCACTTGCCACACAGAGTATCGCACGCGCTATGGCTTTCGCGATGTTGAGTACCGCGTTCGCTCACACGACCAGCGCATTAGCTTTAACCTCCTAAGACCGGGAACTAGTGGCATTGAAGGTCGCTTCACAGGCCGCGAAGTCACAAGCGAGAGAGTGTATCAGTACACTGGTCGCTGTTGGTAATTTGAAAATGAATGGGCCCGAGCGATCGGGCCTTTTTTTTCATGAAGCATGAATCAAGTGAAATTCGATCACATTAAAAGCCTACTTGAATCTCGCCCAAACGAGCGCGATATCACCAGCTACCAGCGCAGTGCCTCTGTGGCCCTGGTTATTGGGGGCGCTCACTCACAGGATATTCTCTTTATCCATCGCTCTGAGCGCGAGGGAGATCCTTGGTCTGGGCATATTGCCTTTCCAGGTGGAGGCACAGAAGAGCAAGATGAGAACTCTCGCATCACCGCCATCAGAGAAACCTGCGAAGAAGTAGGACTCAATCTACAAGCAGCAAATTACCTAGGCCTTCTAAAGAGCATGCAGCTTCATAAACTGGGAAGTCCCATCGACTTTGGACTAGAGTGCCACGTCTTTCATCTTCCCGCCGACTTTGATCAAGAGTTGAAACTAGAACCTGGTGAAGTTGATGAAGCTTTCTGGGTATCACTGACAGAATTATATGGAGCGGATAGTATCGCAGAGGAGACCTTTCACTTCTCAGGACTTAGTCGCACACTTCCCTGTATCAAGGTGAGAGGAAAGATTATCTGGGGCATCACCTACATGCTCTTAGTTGAATTTCAAAAAGTGCTTCATGAAATTGGAAGGAGCGATCTACTCTCGCTTCCCCCTTATCCCTACGCTAAAGACTAGAGACCACCAGAGACTTCAATCTTATCGTCGGTGTGGATATAGCGCTTGCCACTGCGATCGACTTGCCAGCAGTCATCTCCGCTCACACGTTTGAGATCACAGCTTTGCAATGAGGCGTAGGTCCAATAGCGAGGGCCATCTTCTGGATAATTATCAAGTCTCTTAGGCGAACCCATTCCCACGTGTAGTGTTTGGCAGCCGATGCCAACTTGAAGATTGAGGTGCTGCTCTTTATAGAGTTCGCAAAGATACTTCTGCGCCTTAGCTCGTTGCTCGGGATTTTTAAAATCGAGATCAAAACCACGCGCTTGAATGTGATCACTCTGGCCAGCTCCGCCAACTTTTTCATTATAACAGCGCGGGCGATACCAGTTGCGAATCGTAATTCCATTTTTGCCGTTGGGATCTCCATCATTAATCACGGCGCGCAGTTGAGTGGCGAGTTCTGCCTGAACTGCACCACTTGGCCAGCGGCACTGTGGAGGCAGAAGAATGCGATGACCACAGGCCTGGGCGGCACTTGAATTATTAGGAGTTACCATTTCCTTAGCGGTAAAATTGCTATTGATCCCCGCTTCATTGAGATAATCCTGAAGACCAGCGGCGCTAAATTCAAAATTCTTAGGATGGGGAACGTGGCCATCAAAATGCTCTGATATTTTGACTAAGTCCTCGATCTCGCCTGAAGTGAGGTCAGGACAATCTGAGCTCTTCTTCATAGCAAAGAGGTCATCTGGTGATTTGTACTTACTCGAAGGCACGCGATGGCCACGGGAGTGAATTAAGAGATCCCTCACTTCATCATAGTCTTTTGCAAAGGGAGCGTTCATTGAGTCGCACATTGAAATCTCATAGGACTCTGGGCCCTTGGGGTGATCCACGAGGGTTCGCACCTCATTTTTTTCTGGGGTTGAGCAGGAACTAAGAATAATCAGAAGAGTTAGTGTGATCTTTTTCATGCCCCCTATTATAAACAAATAGAGTCTTTTTTTTGACCCAAGCAAGTCTTGCTTACCCGACTAATAGACTACAGAAAACGAGAGCGCTCCTCGGCGGTAGGAAGGCGGCAAGTCTCCGATTTACCAAAGAGACGGTAGCGGTTGCGCGCAATTAACTTATAAGCAAAGTCGCGTAAAAAGCGCGGCACCAGATAGAAAACTCTCAGGAGTTTCCACACTCCTCCTAGACTGATCAGAACCTCCATAGCTGCGGTACTGTGAGTATAAACTTGGCCATTCTTCCATAGCACCACAGAAGTCAAAGAATTGCGATATGGGGCCAGCGCCTCAATCTCTCCAGCAAAGTCTCCTTGCAAAGGAGCAAAGTAGAAGATCTCCTGATGATCTCTATTTAAAACATAGTCGACAAAGGCATTGCAAAGCCCGCAGACTCCATCAAAGAAAATCACTGGATGCTGGTGAAAGTCCATTCGCTTAAGACTCCGCTCTAGGTGTTCGCATGGTGACGAACTCTTCGGCACTGCTGGGGTGAATCCCAATTGTAGCATCAAAATCATCTTTGGTAGCACCGGCCTTGAGGGCAACCGCTCCAAGCTGGATAATCTCTGGTGCATCTTTTCCAACCATGTGTAGACCTATGACTCGGCGATCAGACTTTCTCACAATCATTTTCATAAAGGTTCTCTCATCAATGCCAGAGAGAGTGTGCTTAAGGGACTTAAAATTCGATTCATATATTTCGACATCCAGAGACTGCGAGCGGCACTGCTCTTCTGTCAGACCTACCGTTGAAAGTGGTGGCTGACTAAAGACTGCGGCCGGCAAGTATTCATAACTCATCTTTGAAGTGGCACCCTCTTCACCTTTAAAATTTTCGCGCGCCCAAAGGCTTGCCTGCATGAGTGCCACTGGAGTGAGGTTCACCTTGTCGATACAATCGCCGAGCGCGTAGATACTTGGAATATTTGTTTGAAACTTTTCATTCACAACAATGGCGCCATTGGCAGCGAGCTCTACACCAAGTTGCTTGAGCCCAATATCAGTTGTCTTGGGAACGCGACCAGTGGCAAAGATCACTCTGGAGACAATGCGCTCCTGTGAATTACCAAGGATTGCCTTGAACTTATCGCCCATGGGCTCAATACTAACAATATTGCTTCCCATGGTGACTGTGATTCCCTTCTTTTCGTATTCACTCTTTAAGAAGTCACTGCAGCCCTCATCAAATCCGCGCAGCAGTTTTGAGCGCACCAACAGCTCGCTCTTTACACCAAGTCCCGCAAAAATCGCTGCAAATTCAACTGCAATAAATCCCCCGCCAACAATTAAAACACTCTCGGGCTTTTCACTGGCCTCAAAGATTTCATTACTGCTCCAGGCATGTTCGCTACCTGGAATATCTGGGATATCTGGCCACCCACCCACGGCCACGAGGATCTTTGTCGCCTTAAGAACTTTATCACCAACTCGAACCTCATTAGGTCCGCTCACCAAGGCGCTGCCCTCATAGAAGTCGACATTGTTATTTTTTAAAAGTTTTAGATAGATCTCACTCAAGCGCGAAACTTCATTATCGCGACGAGTTTTAAGTGCGCTCCAACTAAAGTCGTGGGAGTGCACAGTATGCCCAAAGCCGGCAGCGGCACGAAACTCTTCGTGAAACTCACTGGCATACACCATTAATTTCTTAGGAACACAACCTCTGATCACACAGGTTCCACCCGGGCGATACTCTTCAACAACCGCGACCTTGGCACCAAATGAAGCGCTAAAGCGGGCCGCGCGAACACCGGCCGAACCGGCACCTATGACAATGAGATCGTATTGATTGGACATAAGCTATTCTCCTTGCGCTCCCATTATAGAGCGCAAGGCGCGAAAAGCCTATTTTGAGACTTATTGATTCAAAATGTAAGCGAAAATCAAAGGCGCTACGATAGTGGCGTCTGATTCAATGACGTATTGTGGAGTTTCTACCCCTAGCTTGCCCCAAGTGATTTTCTCTGAAGGAGTTGCCCCTGAGTAAGAACCATAACTCGTAGTTGAGTCACTGATCTGACAGAAGTAGCCCCAGAGTGGACACTCAGTGCGCTCGAGGTCTTGGTGCAGCATCGGAACGACACAAATTGGGAAGTCACCAGCAATGCCCCCACCAATTTGAAAGAAGCCCACAGAACTCTTTGGCGCCGTCTCTTCGTACCAACGAGCAAGGCGAATCATCGCTCCAATCCCATGCTCAACTGTACCAACATTCTTTACGTCACCGCGAATATTTGCAGCGGCGTACATATTGCCAAGAGTTGAGTCTTCCCAGCCGGGAGTGATGATCATGAGATCTTTTTCCTTGGCGGCAAGAAGCCAGCTATCTTTGGGATCAATTTGAAACTGACCTTTTACCTCTTCATCGTCGAGCACGCGCCACATGAATTTATGTGGAGGAAGAACTTCGCCCTTGGCGTCCATTTCTTTCCAATGCTTGAGCACTACGCGCTCAATTTTTCTCATCGCCTCTTCTTCTGGAATACAAGTATCAGTCACACGATTAAAGCCGCCCTCAAGAAGTTCGGCCTCATCTTCAGGTCTGAGGTTTCTCCAATTGGGAACACGTCTGTAGTGATTGTGAGCAACGAGATTAAAAACATCTTCTTCAAGGTTAGCACCAGTACAGCTAATAGCGTGTACTTTGCCCTGGCGGATCATTTCAGCAAGCGAAATCCCAAGCTCGGCCGTACTCATAGCGCCGGCAAGAGTAATCATCATCTTCCCACCGCGAGCGAGGTGAGTTTCGTACGCCTTTGCAGCGTCAATCATAGCGGCGGCATTAAAGTGACGATAATTGTGCTCGAGAAAACTGCGAATTGGCCCGGTCATAGGTCCTCCAAAAATGTTTAACTTTCAGGCTTTTAAGACCAATTTCACCGGGTGGCAAGCACTCTTTAGCTCTGGGTCTAAAATAACTTGGACTTGGCCTTGAGGGACAAGATTCTGCTGACGCTTTGGTCAATTCTCTCTACACTCAAGCGCCCTTTAACAACTAAATCCTTGATAATCCCGTGGGCCTTAGCAGCGATGTCCTGGTCATAGATCAGGTTATTGCCAAAGAGCAAAATGTCGATTCCAGCATCTAGGGCCAAGAAAATCGCCTCTTCAAGTCCAAAGTGATCGGCAATTGCGCCCATATTCATATCATCAGAGATGACCACTCCCTCATAGCCCAGCTCGCCGCGAAGAATTCCGCCAATAGTCTTTTTTGACAATGTCGCCGGATAGTCGGCGTCGAGGTGACGATTAAAAATATGGGCACTCATAATGAGGTCGACACTGTCTTTTTGAATAAGACCTGCAAAGGGAATGAGCTCTGCTTTGCTCCAGGACTCAGAGACATCAACCAGACCTTCATGAGAGTCGGCATCAGAACTGCCATGGCCAGGAAAGTGCTTGATGACCGAAACGATATTTTGAGAGGCTTGCCCTTTAATAAAGGCCTCACAGTAGCGCTCTACCTTATGTGGATCACTTGAAAAGCTTCTGCCAAGTGAGCCAATCACAGGATTGTGAGGGTTCACATTGACATCGGCAAGCGGGGCAAAGTTAACATTTATCCCCACTCCTCTGAGTTCTCGGGCCAATTTTGAAGCGCTATTAGTGACGATCTTTAAATCCTTGTGACCTAGAGACTCTGGTGAGGGCTTGCTCTCAAAACCATAGCGAGATTTTAATCTAGAAACCTTGCCACCTTCCTCATCTACCGAGATGAACAGTGGTATTTTGGAGAGACTTTGAAGTTCGGCACTAAGTTTCTTTAACTGTGCAGGTGAGCTGATATTTCTGTCGCGAGTTTTTGTCTCTACGTCGTAATCAAAGTAAATAATACTACCCACGTGGTAGTCCTTAATCGCGCGCTCAATATCGCGACTGGGAGTCATCCCCCTAAAGCCTACAAGTAGGAGCTGACCAATTTTCTCATCAAGACTCATCTGATCCATCAATCTCTCGACCTTTCTTTGATTTTTCAAATTATTGCCAGCATAGGATAGGCCAGGCAAGCCGATAGATAAAACGGAAAAGAATGTAATCAAGCTTTTGGATAATTGTGTTTTCATGGGTCCATATTATTTCTAATCATGGGTTTCACCTGCTTGCAGAGAAAAATTAATAGGGGTGTGAAAAGATTTGACGGCCCTAAGTTACTGAAATCAAAGAGCTAGCCAAGTGCTACTCTAGACCTTAACGTATTAGTTATGGGTAAATATCTAATAGTCCTCTTCGCACTTATCTCGTCACGAGCATGGCCTTGCCGACTTGAAACTCGTGTACGCTTTGTACCTGAGAGCACAGTGGCGAGTGAAATACTCTCTACCTTAAAACCAACAATTGATAACTCTGGCCAGGAAGTCATCATCGCTGGAGACCCTACCCATGTAAATAAACAGGTAGGGGCGACAAGTTATTATCCAGTAGGAGTTGATAGCCTCAGTAGTTATATGAGTATTTTATCAATTCTCACTCCCTACTTAATTGGGTGCGAAGAACCACTAAATCAACTCATTGACAGAGCTAAAGATCAAACTCAAATCCTTAGGGCCTCAAAAAGAGTCCCTGTCAAAATTCACATCTATACCGAGGACTCGAGGCTCTTAAAAACCAATACCTTGCTCAATCAGATTTTTAAAAATTATGCAAACCCTATTGCGATGAAAGATCTTCTTGGGGATGAGACGACAAGACTTCAATACAGATTACAAATTAACGAGCAAGTGAGCGCAATTCAAATTGACTTCGAAGGAGGTCAGGCCGGACTTGGCAACTTCAACGTTTCTCTTTCGAAAGTTCCCTCAACGATTACTGAGGTCAATTCTATCTCAAGCGCAATTGCCACTTTTGTGAGAGATGATTTGCCAATATCCCTTCAACTCTCGGCCCAAGGATATTACCTTCAGTCTTGGGCAAGCAGTGCACTTAGCTTTAGCACAGATAGGTTTATTAAAAAGAGCGCCATCATTTACTTACCGATTTTTACTTTGATTCTCTTGTTTTTTTTCTTGCGCAAAAGGACGAAATGTAGGATCAACCTCAAAGAGGAATCCCTCTAGTAATTGTCGATAATTATAATAAGTACCAGTGAGTTTACTATGTGACCTGGTAGGTAAATCCACAATTTTGGCCAAAGCATTGCGCTGATCACTAACCCGTCCTTCGATTTGATAAAGCTTTGCTAAACTGGCCCAAATATTAATGGACCAAGGCTCTTGACCATAGAGTGCAGTCACACCTTCAAAGAAGTTAATTAAGCGCTGATTTGCACTCTCCTGTGAGGGGGCAATTTCCACAACCCTTTCAAGACCAAACTCTCTTAGGGAAACACCTGGAAGGGAAAAGATGTAAGAGTTGGATTGCAAAATATCTACAGACCAACTTCTAGGTAGGATGATGAAAATTTTCCCTCTGACTTCATGGTTAAAGTCAAAGTTAAGTACAGAGCGACCGTCGCGGTTGCGCGCGAATTGCCAATATTTTTCACCGAGGTAGTATTCCACAGCAATTGGTCTGGCCAAGCCCCAATCTCCAAGGACTGAAAGACCTAGCGTATAAACCATATCATCTCCATCAAGCTCAGGAGAAATTTCAGTATAAACTCTTTGCCACTGAATTGAACTTGTATCAGTGAAGGGTTTCACACGAGACTCAAAGAAGAGTAGATAGGAAAATACCTTTGCAAAAAAGAGCACACCCAACATTCCTTGCGCTACCTTCAAGTAAGTTGGGGTCAAAACGATTTTTAGCTTTAAAAGGAGAAAGTCAAAGCCCATCAGCACAATTGCTATCACAATAGGGACGAGAATGATGAAGTACTTAGGAAGTAGGTTCCAATTGATCAAAGATGCGTAGAGAGGAATAAAAACAAGGCTAAAGCAAGCTAGCAAGAGGGCCATAAAAAGAGGCTTGCGTTTGCGAGTTTGCAAGTAGCCAAGAAATCCAGCGCAACCAATGAGTAGATCTGGCCAAAAATGTTTATAACCAAAACTCAGATTAGTCACAAAGTGGGTCCCCGTCTGCCAAAGATGTTGGAAGTATCCACCAGGATACCCCGGAATGAACTGTTGAATTTTATATGACTCATAAATAATCAAAGAAAGTATGGGGAGAAATAGGACCGCAGCAATGACTTGGGCCAGAGCAGCCCGCATAAATTTAATTTTAGTAGATGTAAAAAATACCAGTAACACAGAAGAGGCGACGAGGATTTCGGATTGAAAGCCTATCGTGAGAAGAAGTAGAGTCGAGAGAGAAATTAGCTTATAAAATTCAGAGTCATCACTGGTTGTCACAAATTTATAGAGAACTTCAATGTACATAAGTGCGAAGCACAGAAAGAGGGCATAAGGTCTTGCCTCGATAAAATAGTAAAAAAGTAAGGTGTTAAAAAGATAGAGAAATAGTCCAAGTACCTGCAGATAGCGATTGTTCAGAAACTCTTTAAGTATTCTCCCGTAGAAAACCAAGGAGACGCTAAAGAATAAAATACTCGCCAAGCGCAAAGAGAGCACGGACTTACCGATGAACTCTATAGAGAGCGCACTCAACGCATAGGACATGGGAGGTTGCTGCTCTATAGCCGCAGCGCAACTGAGGCATTTCCAGTACTGAGTTGAGTAGGTTGCTTGAGTAAATTCATCTAGCCACAGAGAGCGATGATCATAAATAAGCAGACCAACTAGAAGTGCCGATACAAAAAGGGCCATTTCCTTAAAAATTTCACTGTACTTGGGTCGCTGAGCTCGCAGTTGAATGTACTGCACTCTTAGAAACGAGAAGCTGCATAGGAATACCACAAAGAGATAGTAAAAATCGATGGCCGCTCCAACCAAGAAGAGCAAGCAAATATGAGCAATAAGAATGAGGGAAACTATAATAAAACTGAACATGTTCCCCTAGCATATAGCGCTAAGACACAATTGAAAATATTGCTTCTGCAACTTTAGCACTATAACATGATGTAAGATGAAAATAATCTCTCTAATCGCAAGTGTAATCCTCACCTGTAGTGCCCAAGTACTGGCCTGCTCGCTGAAATATGATTTTAACTATCAAGTTAATTCAAAGATACACGCTCAAATTCTGGACAGAATCGTGCCCTACTGGAGGAAAAATACCCCTTCTGTGCCCGGAGGTCCTAGAGTTACCTTTAGTGAGCCTGCTAAAACATTAGAACTTCCCAAGCGCGTACTTGGGGCAGTACTTGAAATAGAGAGGTTTCTCTATGATTGTGATGATGAAGTATCCTCAATTCTCTACGACCTACACAATTACAAACATCACTTCAAGAAGTTCTCGGAAATTCAAAGTCGACTGATCTATAAAGCTGGGCCCGACGTAGAGGAAGAAGACACTAAACCACTGGTCAAGTTACTTAAAGAGATGAGATATCAATTTGGAACTAGTGAAGATGTAACCAGGAAGGCGAAACACGAGATTGAAATCACTTTCGATAAAGTGACGGCGAGAGAAAATGCAGCTGCTATAAACTTACTTCGATATAAGAACTCATCAATGAATAAAATTAGCTATAATTTTGAGAGTACTCATATTCTAGACGATGACTTAAAGGCGCTTGAAGCTATCAGAGTCCTTACTCAGTCGCTTGTGAACCACCTACCGAGAAGGTTTCACAGAGACTTTAATACCCCCCTGTCATTTCTAAACCCCTTAATTGATAAATATTATATCGATTTTCTAGAAAGAAAGCTCAAGCTCTTCGTTCTTGTCTTATTCATGTTCTACATCACGATACACTTCACTAAGATTAAGGAAGCATTTTTAAGAAGGGGGTAACTTCCCTGACAATTCCTTCTCGATTTGTACTCATTCCAGTAATATTTCTTCTTGTGGGCTGCCACATTTTCTTCATGGCATCAAGTTCGCGAGCATGGGCTTCGGTGTTTCCCTCAAGGGCATAGAGCCGCACGAGCGACATTCTGAGAGAGAAGGTCCATGGGAAATTAGAATAGTAATCAACTGCATTTTGTAGAAGTGTAATCAAGCGTTGGTTATCAGTATCTCCGTTCATTTTAATTTTATAAATTCTAACCCCATCGACATAGGTTACTTCTAGTTCTGGAATTTGATAAATTAACACCTCATCATCGAGATGATCATTTGACCAGTAATAAGGAGAGACAACGTAGACCTCCCCTTCAACTTTATTACTCTTTTTAAAATCGGGAAGAGTCACAAATGAGCCAGGGATATATTTCTCTCCTACTAAGTTTGCTTGTTTATTTTGCAAATAAAAATTTGCCCCCACTGGCTTTACAAGGCTCCACTCTCCAGCTTCATTAAAAGTAAGGAAGTAGACGGTGTCTTGATCTTTTACGTGAGAAGATAAGAAAGCATAGACTGACTTCCAAGGCATCACTCGGTTATCAATAAGAAGTTCGGCTTTGCGAACAAAGCCATTAAATAGAATCGATCCATACGCCAATGATATGCACACAAGAACTAAGGCATTAAATTTTGTTCTCACAACGTAGAATCTCTCACTGATCACGCCAATGCCTATGGCGGCCATAATGACCATTAAAGGGACAAGCAAGATGTAATATTTTAAATAGAGAGTCCAATTGATGAAATAAACATAGAGAAGCAAGTATGAGCTCACAAAAGCTAGCGCAACAACGAGAATAAATCCTCCGCGCTTTAATTTAAAAACAAGCGCGAGGGTGAAAACAATCCAGAGCGCCCAAATCTCCCATGAGAAAGGAACGTGGTTCAAAAGACCGTTAAGAAGAACTTTAAACTGAATTGACAATGCCTCAAAGAAGCTAGTCAAAGTCATCTCATCCTTAAATTGAGAGACCTGATTAGATAGGTTAACGATATTGATGAAAGTTGGAATAAAAAGTGTGGCCGCTAGAAGATTGCAGAGGAGGACGCGCCTCCAGGCCAATGCCCCTCCTAAAAGAGCATAAGCGACAAATAGCGAGGCGGCGAAAATTTGGGCCTGCATTCCAATAGAATTTACAAGAAAAAATAAGTACGTACACAGTTGTATACAACTAAGCTCTCGCCGACGATGAAAGAGATCACTATAGTAATCGAGAGTTAGGAGGGAAAAGAAGATGGCAAGAGCATAAGGTCTTCCCTCGACAAAGAACTCAAAGATATTCACTCGAGTCATAAAATAGACAAGAGCAATACAAGTAATCCAGCGATTTACGGAATAATTTCTCAAGATGCGCGAGATGTAAATGAGCGCAAGTGACATGCTAAGAAGTGAGAAAAATCGCAATCCAACAATAGTATTTCCAAATAATAATGAAGCCACCCATGAGACGAGATATCCAAATGGGGGCTGTTGTTCAATCCCAGCACTATTTGAAAGGGAGAAATACTGGTTAAATCTTATGGAGGCCAAATATTGAGAGTACTCGTCAATCCAAATTGAGCGAGCACCCACAAGAAGAAGTCCCAAGGTCATGGTCAGTAGAAATATAATCAGTTCAAACTTCTCTAACTTAAAATGGGGACGATTTTTAAGTAATTTATAAGAGAGAGCACCACTGAGCCCGACTGCCCCGGCAAAGTAGGACACGTCAAAGAAATTGAACGAAGAGTAGTTAACAATTAAGAAACTAAGATGAGCGAGAATGAGAAATAAGCTAAGACCAATCTCAATCATCTCTTAGCTCACCCGTTAAATCGTTTTTGATAACTGGCCTTCACCCACTCTTCCCACTTAGCCCAAAGATGATTGAACTCGCCGTGAACAATGATATGAAAGCGATCTTCATTGCTCGAATTCCAAACCGCATGGCGATTGCCAATATCTACGGCAAAGGCACTTGAATTTCTAAAGGGCACATAGCCCTGCCCTTCCATTTTGAAATAGCATCCCTCTGGGTTATTGAGGGCCAAGTTCACAGGGGAGAGAAGATGAAAGTTGCGATCTTGATGGGGCTGAATATATCCTCCTGGACGCAAGAGCATATATCTTAAGCGATAGTAGCGATCGTGAGGAAAGATATCTCGAAAATAGCGAACCGTCTCTGGAGCGCGCTCAGCAATCTCGGTCCACACAAACGGCGCCTTCGCCTCTGACTCCCAGTTGCCGTACTTAGTAAAAAAGTCGGTCTTTTGAGCAGCTAGACCATGCACGCAGAGCGAGGCCCAGCCCTCGTGCTGATAGCCATCATTTAGATCTGCTGCACGGTGGGCCACAAAAAGATCTTTAAGTGAGCGCGCCTCCTCGAGCATGAGCTCATAGGGGCAATCGGGAAGCGTTACCTCAAAGTAAGGCCAGCCACTCTCATTGATCAGCCAATGCATATCAAAATCGGGCACACTCTTAGGTGAAAAGATGGGAAACTGATCACTATCACTAAAAAAAGATTGAATGCTCTCTGGCGCGTTTGTTTTCATAGGCACATTATAGAATGCAAAAGTTCTGCTTGAAAAGCATTGCAGGCTAACGGTAGCATCAATTCATTATGATTTATCACATAGTTTTAAACGACCCAGAGGACCACATTTTTGAACTGAAGTACACAGTTCTAGATCATGCTGTGGCTAAGAAATGGGTTGAGCTCACCAAGGCCGCCCTGAGGGCCAATGCGCTTCCAGCGGGGCAAAGTTTCAACTTTAAAGTAACAAAGCAGGATCTTAAGAAGGTTCTCGATCAGATGAATCAACTCGTCGAAACGATTAAAGACGAATCTCTCATTGAAGTCGATATCCCCCACCTAAGTTTAGAAAATATTACCCAAGACTACCTCAACCAACTCCATGAATCATTTCATCGCTATGAGGAGACTGTCGAGTCGAGAAATGTCTATCGCCGCAATCACTTCTCCCCCGCTCGCCGAGCAATGCTCTTTTATAAGACGCAAGTACTAGGACTGTATACCCCGACTCACTACGCACTTGGGAAGTTAAACACCCTCATTCACTGGGTCGAAAATGCCTACAAAATGCTTAGTGGTGAGCATATCAACCAGTTTTTTAATTTCTATATGCACCCAAACCAATTCTCCAACTTAGATGAAAGTGAGTATGAGCTTTGTCGAATCTCCTTTAACTTTGGCGATTTGATGCTTGGCTACGGCACCACTGGCAAGAACCTCTATCACTGTTACATCGACGACGATAAAGAAGTTGTGCGCGAAGGCTTAATTAGGCCTCAACGAAGCGTCTCAACAGAAGTACTGGCCTTGTTTCCCCTTAAAGATGCGACTGAAAATTTTGAAGTCGAACAAAACGAGCGCTTTAGAGCTTGGTGCCAAGAAGCCGAGGTTTCTAAGTACGGCTACGACATTGATGAGCCAATTCACAAGATTGGTCATATTCCTCTAGGCAAGCTCATCACTCCACTCAATCTAGATCAGGTGAGAGATATTTTTGGACGCTTTACCAATGTGAAGACAGTCTATTTTTCTGAAAGCAACTGAGCAAAGGGCATATCTTTTAAGCGAGCAACCCAAGTGAGCTGGTCGTGATTGCCTCCGTCTCCAAATATATTGGGTGATATATTATAGAGTTTTGAAAAGAACGAGATAAATTTTTCTCGCAACTCCCCTACTCCATAGTTGACCACACCGACTTCAGTATAGAAGCAGTTGCTCCACCACACCCAGAGAGTCTCTGGATCAATTTCGGCCGCATGCTTTCGTATGTGTTGAGTTAGCACTTCAGGATCTTCAAAGAGATTTACGTGGAGATAGTCGTGATCGAGTACGCGGTAGCGCTGCCAAAAGCTGAGCCAATCATCCATTGTGCCAAATTTTTCAACAACTTCATTGAATCTCTCGGTCCACTGCTGCTCATCACCTACATCGTGAAAGGCATGCTTAGGCAAGCCGGTATCTTTTAGGAAGGATTCGCAAGCTTTTAAATAATCCTCTCCATCCCAATTTTCTACCAGGTACTGCTTCAACATAAGCGAGTGTTTACCATAATCAAAGTAAGTAACCTTCGTTCCCACACTAAAGCCATTGGCCTTTAAAAGAACATAAGGTCTAAAGCCCGCTGCCACACTATAGAGATGGCCGAGCGGCTTTGGAGTTGTCTGGGGAGGATCTAAAATTTCAGTGTTAAAGACGAAGATTTTCTCACGGGTTCGGGCCAACTGATGACAATCTAAGTAAAAATTCTGTCCCGGATCAAGATCAACATCTTTATAGTTTGCTTCACCTTTTAGAGAATTCCAAAATTGATCTGGGTTATTTTCTGGATAGAGATGAAGTTTTTGATGGCGCAGTTCTTGAGTAAAATTTGAAACAGGTCCGATCTTTAATAACTCCGCCAAGAGAGAGCTCTCAAATGAGTCGGGGCTAGCAACCTTTGACTCATCGGCAGGTGGAGTTAAGTCGGGGGCGATAAAGAGAGGCGTGTAGTCGTCGTGGATATTTTCCCCAGAGCGGATAAAGGGTCCACCATCGCTTCCTTGCAAAGCTTTCTGAAGCACACTCACTAAGTTAATGCGCGAGAGATCGGCAAAGAAACATTGCAAGTGCAGACTTGGGTAAAGCTCCGGCTTGGCCAGCAAGTGCCCAAGTGCAATGTGACCAGTTTTAGAGAGATGAGCGATACAGTCGCGAAGAAAGTGAGAGCTTCTTATAAGTTGCCCATCCTGAACGAGCAGCATATAGCGCGCGCCCGAGTTTTGGGCTTTTGATATCAGTTCTTCTAAGTCCTCCCCTTCAAAAATACTCTCTAAACTTGTCTGCCATGTGAGCTGGCGAGTCCAGTAGTTTGAAATTTCACGAATTCTCTGATCGTAGTCGCTTTGATAATTCAATTGATGATGCCAACAAATGGCGACTTCAGGTTTGTGAGATTTCACTTGCAGGGGTGCTCCGTTTTACTTGATTATTAACTATGCCATAAATCTCGAGGCAAAGTCATGTTTCAAAACGATAAAGACGCCGTCTACGCCCCAAAGAATCGCTTCATTTGGTATCTTCTTGCTTTGCAAGGTGGACTTGTTAATGCAGGAGGATTTCTCTGCGTTCACAATTATGTCTCTCACGTCACTGGACTCAACACTCAATTGGCCGGTGCTCTTGCCCATGGACAGTGGCTTCAGGCGGCCACAACATTTTGCTTTATCTTCTTCTTTCTCGCAGGCGCATTTATAAGCGGGGCTTTTACTCAGGTAAGGCGCGACAAAGGCTTGGCCCCAATTTACCTCTGGATTAACATTGGTTTGGCGCTACTCTACTTTCTGCTCTTTTTATTCGGAACAGCTGGATTCCTCGGGGCTTTTACCACCAAGCAGTTGCACGCCAGGGATTTCATTATTATCGCAAGCCTCTGTCTTGCCTGTGGCGCGCAGAACGCGCTCTTTACCCAGGCCTCAGGTGCAATCGTGCGCACGACTCACTTAACTGGTCTCACTACAGATCTTGGAATTGGACTTGCGCAAGCATTTTTCAAAAGCACTCAAATGAAAGAAGTTCATCTCGCCAATAAACTTCGAATCGGGCTCATACTCTGCTTTACACTTGGCTCCTTTCTCGCCTTCTTTGTCTTTGCCAAGTTTGAATTTCAAGCATTCTTAATTCCCACTGCAATTTCAATCATCGTCAGTTATCGTCTCTACCTGACCCGCTTAGCGTTAGAACAAACCTAAACTAACACTCCATCGCGTGCATCACGCCCTTAGATTTGTTAAGCTATACGGCGATGGAGGAATTATGGACCGAAAGAATCAAGATTCACTAGTAATCAGACGCGCTCATCTCTCAGATGTCACAGGTATTCTCGAACTCACCGAGCGCGCATATAAGAATATGCCCCCCTATCCCCTCGATATGCTGCGCGGGCAAATAAACAATTTTCCAGAGGGACACTTTGTAGCAGTACTTGGTGAGAAAATTGTTGGCTACTGCGCGACCATTCGCATTTCTGGCGACAAGGCACTCAAACCTCACACTTGGAAGGAAATTACTGGCGGTGGTTTTGGAACAACCCACGAAACTGATGGAGATTACCTCTACGGCTATGAAGTATGTGTCGATCCAGAAGTGCGCGGCTATCGCATTGGCCAGCGCCTCTATAATGAAAGAAAAAAGCTGTGTCAGTATATGAGACTGCGAGGAATTGTCTTTGCCGGTAGACTTCCAAATTTAAAAAAGAAAATTAAAGAAGTTAAGACTCCCGAGAACTACATCGATTCTGTTAAAAATAGAAAAATAAAAGACTCTGTTCTTGGATTCCAACTGCGCAATGGTTTTGAGATTATCGGGATCTTCAGAAATTATCTTCCCATCGATGAGGCCTCATTAGGATATGCCGTACACATGGTGTGGAAGAACCCTTCATTTCAGGAAGAACATCTACCGAAGAAGAAAAAGGGAGAAAAGATCCGCAACTCCGATGGTTACATCACCTCTGTGAGAGTTGCAACGGTTCAGTATGGTCAGCGCCGCATTGAATCCTTTGATCAGTTTAAAAAGATCGTTGAATACTATGTCGATGTGGTCGGCGACTATCGCTGTGACTTCGTTTGCTTTCCGGAACTCTTTACCTTGCAGTTGCTCTCAATTGACAACGACCCAGTAAAACCCCACGAGGCCATTGAGCGCATGACCGAGTATACGGCGCCACTGAAAGAATTCTTTAGCGAGATGGCCCTCAAGTACAACGTCAATATTATCGCTGGCTCTCACCCAACGAGGGTTGGTGAATCCATTCACAATATCGCCTACGTTTGTCTGCGCGACGGGACTATTCACGAGCAGGCCAAGATTCACCCCACTCCCAATGAGAGCTACTGGTGGAATATCAGCGGCGGCAACCAGCTCTCGGCCATCGAGACTGACTGTGGTCCAATTGGTGTTCTCATTTGCTATGACAGTGAATTTCCTGAACTCTCTCGCCACCTCGTCAATCAAGGCATTAAGATTCTCTTTGTTCCATTTCTCACAGACGAGCGCCAAGGCTATTGCCGCGTTCGCTACTGCGCCCAGGCCAGAGCGGTTGAAAACCAAATTTATGTCGTGATGTCTGGCTCCGTTGGAAATCTTCCCAACGTTCAGAATATTGATATTCACTACTCGCAAAGTTGTATTCTCACACCTTGTGATTTTCCCTTTGCTAGAGATGGAGTCGCGGCCGACACCACTCCAAACGTTGAGACTGTGGCCTTTGCCGATCTTCGCATCGACAACCTCATCGAAGCGAGAAATACCGGCACAGTACAGAACTTAAAGAATCGTCGCCACGATCTCTACTCAGTGACCTGGCACGGTGGCAGCTATAAGCAGTCTTAATCAATCTCTAGGTGCTTGAGATAATCGCGCACAAGATCGATTTCGGATTCAATCAGTGTGGTGCCTGGAGGCATTTGCATTCCAGCGCCCTCACCATTTACTCTGAGAAGTAATTCGCTTCCCATCGGATTTTTAGGATTGGTAAAGCCCTCACTAAATAGGCGCTGGTGAAGTTCTTCAAGATTTTGAGCTTCAAGGCTAGAGTGACAGCTTGTGCAGCGATTGCTCAAGAGGTTATCGCGAAGATTTCCTAGAGCAACCGAGGCTTCGGGGCTTAAGCTTCTAAGCCTCGTGACCTCGCCAACTGAATCATCAGAAGTAATGACATCATCACTTTTGGCCACAAACATTACCGTCTTATTCTTATCTTCTACGAACCAAATTTTGCCATCTCGCGCCTCAGTCATTCCAACCGGTGAGCCCTTTGGCCTAACGCCCTCTTGGGCGTCCCAATCGGAAACAAAATCTTGCAGTTTAGAATTCACTAGCCCCTCTTCGGCCACAGCAATTGAGGCCAAGCGGTGTCCGTATTGCCTATAGCCGTGAAAAGAAAAAATGAGCTTTCCCGTGAGTTCTGGGAAGTAATCACTTTGGTAAAAGAACATATCAAGTGGGGCCGAATGGGCGGGCAAAAGTGCCACAGGGTTTTGATAGCGAGAGCAATCGATCTTAGGAATACCTCTATTAAAGAGACTTTTCTTATATGCTGGGTTTAACTGTCCGTCAGCATAGCAGTAGGGCCAGCCATAGTGGGACCCCGAATTAATGATATTGAGCTCTTCAGCTGGATGATCTTCCTCTTTAAAGTCCATATTATTTTCGGCCTGCAAAATAATATCGCTCACCGGATGAATCGCGAGTCCCATAGAGTTTCTAAGACCACGAGCGAGAAGTTCTTTTTTAAGGACTACTCCTCCTTGATCAAAGGTATAGCGATAAAGTGCCGCTTCAGGGTTCACTCCTTCAGAAGCTTTGCAAGGATAGGTAGGCTTTCCACTCTCAGTGAGGCATTGATCAGTTGGAGCTCCCACATTGACGATGAGGCGATCTTCGCGGTCAAAAATCATATGAGTCAGCGGGTGCTTTCCCTCTATTGGTAAATCAGAGACGAGAGTTTGAAGTTTTATTTCTGACTCATTTGGATCAAAGCGTGTGATACGACCGCGCTCACCTAGATAGACGAATCCACGAGAGTCTATGGCGATGCCATGAAGATGATCAAGACTTCCAACTAAGCGCTCGATGTGGGCCATGCCCTCACCTTCAACTTTCACACTCCAAAGGGAGCCGATACTTTTGGCCCAGCCACCCATATCTGTTACAAGGAAGTGATCGGGGGCAATTTCGACAATTCGCCTTGGACGACGAAGTCCATTTTGCTCAGTGGCCACTACCCCGACACAAGTGCCCTTTGGCGAGCTGATGCGCGCGCGAGGAAAACCCTGACAGAGAGTCTCTGTGTCTAGTGAGTAGTCACTTGACCACAAAGAGGTCGGCGCAAGAAGGGATAAAAGGCTTAGGATGGCCCCAAATTTCAGTATTTTAGTCGTTTTCATACGACTTATTAATGCGGGCCTGGTGCCGGCCTAGAAAGCTTTGATGCCCACTCTAATCATCATCACGCCGTAGGCAAGCAAGAGAATCGAGAAAATTTTGGCCAGAGCGAGTGCTCCTCCCTGTCCGATAACTCGCTTAATGAGTCCCGAATAGCGAAGGGCGAGCCAAACGAGAGCGATATTACCTAGGAGCGAAAGACCCACCTGCCAGAAGGGATACTCTGAACTCAGAAGAATGAGAGACGCAAGAGCGGCCGGACCAAGAATAAGGGGAACCGCCAAGGGGACAATTGCGATATCGGTCGTGGTCTTGCGGCGATTGTCAGCACCCGGAACCATCAAATCTGAAAGGGCAATGAGAGCAAGCAAGATCCCCCCGCCCACGCGAAAATCATTTTCAGTAATGCCAAGTACATCAAAAATTTTTTGACCCGCAAAGATGAAGGTAAGGCCTATGGCAAGCGCCGCCAAGGTCGATACATTAATCGCGCGATACTTGTGCTCATCATCCATCCCTCCAGTTAGTGAGAGAAAGAGTGGGATCATGCCAATGATATCGATGGCAACAAATAGAGGGATAAAGATGATCATCCAATTCTTGATTAATTCGCTCATGGCGCGGAAATTAGCACAGATAGATAGGCCAGTAAATTATGGGGTATACTAAATATATGGAGTTTTTATGAAGATTTGGAAGTCTATTTTTTTGGCCCTTCTCCTCACACTGAGTGCTTGTTCGCGCGGAACAAAAGTGATTAGTACTCCTGAGAGTACAACAATTGAAGTTGAGGAAAGTGGGATCACAGAGGCAACCGACATTCCCTGGAACGTCGGCCGCCCGGAGAGAGATGCCCAAGTTTCAAAGGGAATGCGTTTAGAAATTCGACTCCCTGATTTATCAAACTCCGAACTCAAGTCCCTGCACAGTGACTTTGGAATGGATAGTTGGGTAATCAAAGTAAATCGCGTTCAAAGTGGCAATCGCCAATTGATTGGCTATTTCTACGTTCCTTTAGTTTATCAAAAAGCTGATGGGATAAGCCTCAGAAGTGTGACTTCAGGGGTGATTCAGATTCTCTATAATGACGCTGCCCCCTCTAAGCGCTTTAGTGAATTTCCCTGCCCGGCCTTTGGACATAGCTACCGCATTGGAGATACCACCCTGGACACTTCTGAAGAGAGTACTGTCACGGCAACTAAGGGTCGCAAGCGCCCCTTAAATGCGAAAATTGATAAACTAGAGTTTGGCGCCCTAGGCTTTAATGGTGGCAAGAGTCTTCAGGGAATCTATTGGACGGAAATCGCCCTCTTTGATTCGGCTAGAGGCGAAACCCTAAGCGATTTTAGTCCACTTGGTGGAAAGCTCGCTATAAACAGTGAAAAAAGTGTCGCCATCAAGGGTTGTAGCGACTTCGCCATCCCCAAACGCGATGAAGATGGCGGAGTAAATGAATTTAAATTTGGCCGCTAACTCTTCTTTGCCGCTTCCTTTTCAACTTCACTGAGAGCGCTCTTCCACTTGGCATTCTTAGCACAGGTGGTTCGAAGTTCAGTTAAGCCCTTGGGCGAGAGATCTTCAAGAGCGCGCACTAATCTTTTAAAGCGCGCTCGATTGCGCCCACTAAAAGCATCCTCAGACTTTAAAACTTCAGCAAGAATTTCGCGGTAATCACTCTGAACTTCTGCGTCGTCAAATTTTTTAAATTTGAGCGCGTCTATGAGGTAACTCGTGGCCCATTGAAACCTAGTCGCGTGACCAGTGGCACTCTGCCAAGCCTTGCGCGACCACGCCAGTGAGGCCTCGTTGTGCTCCTGTTTTTTCTCAATAGAAGCGAGGTAGCTCATGAAGTAGTAAGGAGACACCGACTTATCAAGCTCCCTAACGGCAAGTTTCTTGGCGTCTTCAAGAAGGTCGACTTTCATAAGCAAGTAGACTGCCGTAGACATCACCGCTTGGCGCTCCATCTGATCTTTGGCATTCATATCGGCCCAACCAACCTTTCTTCTCACTTCTGCTTGAAGCTCGGGAGTTACCTTCTGCTCACCTAGGGTTTGAAGCTTTATGACGGCCAATAAAGATGAGAGGCGATCGTCTAAGGTCAGAGTGGAGTTATCAATAAGAGGCGATACCGCCTTCGTCCAAAGGGCACTTACACGATCTCTCTCATTGCCCTCATAGAATTTGGGAACAACTTCATCGATAGCAAAGAAGAAAAACTCTAAATTGCGACTCACAATTTCTGGGCGCACGAGCGCCGACTCGAGTCCCTTGCGATAGTAGTCAAGGTGACGAAGCTCACTCGTCTCGCGCCCACTCTCCTCAGCAAGAGCGCTTAAAAAGAAGTGATCGCAGTACTTTCCCTTGCAACTACTAGCGAGCTCATAGAAGTCAGGCTTTAGTGTAGGTTCTTGCCCCCAGGAGTGTTTGGCGAGGATATCCCACTCCACTTCGCTCTTATCTTTTTTAGCGAGGAGTTTTGGGATATTGCTCATTCCCGTGCGCACTGACTCCATTAACGAAGCGTACTCAGGGGCCTTTAACCCAAAGGGCATGCGGTAGAGTTCTTCGCCCTTGGGATTTAAAATCATCATCGTTGGGTAGCCAACCGTCCCAAAATGATCGCCCCACTTCTGAGCGGCGGGAAGATCACCATCGAGATAGACGGCAACAAATTGAGCGGCTTCATTGATAAACTCGGGCTTAGTAAAGATTGTCTTCTTAATTTGATTACATGGTGGACACCAAATTGCCCCCCAATAAATAAAGAGTGGCTTATTTTCTTTCTCGGCGGCTTTAAAGGCTTCTTCGACTGATCCCTCAAACCACTTAGGTCCACCCTTCATCGCCGCTGAAGCACTCACACTTAGGATTAATCCTAGAACTATAAATAATAACTTTCTCACATCAACCTACTTCTTTAGTTTCCACACACTCATCTCAGAGATGCTGTGTTGAAATTTTCTCTTAGTTTCACGAATCACAAAGGGAATCTCAATTTGAGAATCGATCAGTTCAAAGCGATCAGAGAGCTCCTCTTTGAGTCCCATCAATGTGGTCACATTTTCTCCGTCGCGCTTATATCCGCCCAGCCATTCTTCTTTTGGCGTAAATTCAGTGAGCCATGTATAGGGAGAGGTAATTATAAGCAGGGCGCCAGGATTCATATGATCTGAGATACTCTTTAAAAAGGCACGCGGACTTCTCAGGCGATCGATGAGATTGCCAGCAAAGATTAAATCGAAATTCGAATACTTCTTTGCCAGGTTGCAAGCATCTCCTTGCATAAAATCAATCTTGCCCTTTAGCTCTGAGAGACCAAGAGCTTTGAGATCTCGCTCATAAAAATCCATTATCTCCCCTTCCATCGTCAGCGTGTAGCGAAGAGACTGGTGCTCATGAACTTGAATCGCTTTATCTATGAAGCGAGCAGAGTAATCAATGCCTAGCACTTCATCAAAGTATTTTGCGAGCTCGAAGGTACTACGGCCAACGGCGCACCCGAGATCGAGGGCCTTCGCGCGCTTATCTAGGTGGTTAAAATACTGCGCGGCTTTTTCAATGCAGGCCTTGGGAAAATTTGCGGTATTAAAGTACTCATCACCGTAGTGAAATTCACAGTATTGAGAGAGTTGTAGATCAGTTTCGTAGGTATTATCAAAAGTTTTCACAGAATTTGGTGACTCCACATAGCGAAAGCCGGCGTGTTGAAAGAAATGTCTTCTAAAGGCGTAGCGCGAATCCATATTTGCTTCATTGCCGGTAGAAATGAAGCTGCCGCCTTTTATCAGATTGTGAAGCCCATCAAAAGTGGGCACGGAGAAATCATCGTAGAGTTCGTGGATTTTAAATCCATCAAAGGGATAAATCGCGGTCTCAGTCCACTGCCAGACGTTTCCGGTGACATCATAGAAATCACCTTGGCGAAATTCGGTGACAGGACACGGGCTCTTAAAGTGCTCAAAATTGAGATTGCCGGGTGCCACTTCCCAATCACTAACTTTGGCAACTTTAGAGGCTTTTAAAAGGGCAAACCACTCGGCCTCAGTTGGAAGTCGATAATCAGACTTATCTTGCTCTGACTTCCAATTGCAGTAGGCGTGGGCCTCAAGGTAATTGACTTCAACTGGCCAATCGAGGGGCAATTCAATCTCTCGCTCAATCAAGCGCAAGTAGAAATCATCACCGCGAAGAAACCAAAAATGTGGATAGCTCGCCTTTTTAAAGTGTCTCCACTTGGCACCTTCCTCACTCCAATACTGATCGCACTCATATCCGCCCGAGCGAACAAATTTGAGAAATTCGCCATTGGAGACAAGTTGCTGGCTCGCCTTAAATGGCTTGAGCGAAACTTCATCGCGGCCATATTCATTATCCCAACCATAAAGCGGGGCTTGATGGTCTTTGCCCATGACAACTTTAATCGCCTTCACTTCAAGCATAGGATTAGTGGGTGTAAGACCAACCTTTGAGCAAGGCGTCCACGCAGAACTTTCTTTAATATATTTGAGATCGAGCTGGCGAATGAGAACTGAGCTCGTCTCAAAGTGAATGCGGTGATGTTCGGCGCCCATCACAAACGGCCAAAGTGGCGACTCCCAAGTAACGGGAGAAGTTGCCTCACACTTATCAATTAAATTTAAGACGAGAGTTTTCACTTCTTCGCGGTAATTTCTAAGCTCGCTCACAGTTGGCCAATCGTAATTGGCTTCGTGAAGGTCATCCCAACTCATTTCATCGACACCGATGGCAAGCATCGCCTCTAGTCTAGGGTTTAGGCGCTCGGTGAGAATGCCAGCGGCGTAGAGTTTATTAGTAAAGAAGGTAAAGGTATGTCCGTAATAGAAAATGAGTGGGTGCCTAAGCGGCTCAGGTCGCTGGTAGAAGGCTTCATCATTTTTTAAAAGAGCAAAGAGAGAGTCCTCAAACTCAATTCCCTGAAGAATGAATTCCTTTAGGCGCGTCTTAATCACATCGATCTCAGGATGCGCCAAATCAATTGTCTTATGCACGGTTGTGGACATATGATTCACCAATGAACATATTCAAATTCTCATGTTAGAGACCATACTGATAACAAGGCGTGACGAAAAGACATGACTCATCAACAAAGTATCGATTGGGAGCTTGAGAGGGCCAAATACCCAGCATGTACGCAATTTGTCTACTATATGAGCGCGGCCAACGCCCCTCTATCGACGAGTGTGTACCAGGCCCAGCGCGAAGTGCTTGATCTCATGCACTTTGACGCTCACATCACTTGGGACGCAGTTAATCAAAAAGGGCGCGAATTGCGCGAGAACCTGGCCCACCTCTACGGTGGCACAGCCGATGACTGGGGCTTTGGCCCGAACACTTCACACAATATGAACCTACTCTCACTGGGTATTAAAGAGCGCCATGGATGTGTAGAGGTCTTGAGCTTTGAAGACGAATTTCCCTCGAGCACCATTGCATGGAAGTATCACGGCCACGACTTGCGCCAGATTCCTCATCAAGAAAATGGAAAGCTAGAAGTCGAGTATATCCTCTCGCACATCAGCGCTCAGACAAGGGCCGTGGTACTCAGTCACGTGCAGTACTCAACTGGCTACCGCGCCGACATTGAGTCGCTAGGAATTGAACTCGCAAAGAGAGAGATCTTCTTTATCGTCAACGCCACCCAATCACTTGGAATTCACAATATTGATCTAGAAAAATGTAGAGCGAGTGCGCTTGTGTGCTCCTCTCACAAGTGGCTCGGCGCGGGCTACGGGTGCGGGCTACTCTACACGAACGAAGGTTTTAGATCACAGATCAAGTGGCCACTGGCGGGAACTCTGAGCTTTAATGATCCAAGCTTTAAGGGAGACCTGGCCAACCCTCGTCCGGGCACGACGTTTATGGAACTTGGCGCCCTTCCCTTCCTTCAGATTCTTGGCATCGCTGCAAGTATTAAAGATATTCGCAGAATTGGAGTGGAGAATTTGAGTCAGAGAGCACTTCAGAACTCGTGGGAGATGATCACCGAGCTCTATCAAAACTCACATTCTTTAATCTTTGATCAACGCCAGTGGGAAGAGCATGAGAGATCGCAAATTCTCTTTCTAAGTCACCAAGACCCCAATCAGGCGATGCTCTCACTGCGAGAGAAGAAGATTCTTGTGAATGAGCGGGCCGGTAGGTTGAGGGTCAGTGTGAATAGCTTTAATAATCGCATGGACCTAGATCAACTCTTAACAGGACTCAAGTTCACCCGTTAAGTAAGAGTTTCTCACTCCCTTTTCAACTCTAGCTGCCTAGGTTATAAACCCAGCTCCTCCCCTCAAAATAATATCAACTTATTAGTGAGGGTCCACGTGAATTCATTAGGTATCAAACTGCAAAGTCTCATCCGAGAGAGAAAAATCAGCATTTCAGAAGTTGCCCGGGCAATAGAAGTGAGTCCCAAGACGCTCTCCGAGTGGGTTGGCATCAATGCCAGATTCCCCTCCAATCCGCTCGCCATCAAGAAGATGGCCTCCTACTTTCATATTGGAGTGCACGAACTTCTCTACGACGAACAAGACCCTTTCTCAAAGAGTGCGAGCAAGACACTCGATGGCCACACACAGTATGTGAAAATCGAGCATGGCCTCTACGAAGTGACTCTGAGGCGAGTTGAATTGTCTTAGGGAGGGTGGGGCCTGTAAGTATTTCAGACAGGCTCCCGCAATTTTCTGATTGGCCCTATACTCTCACTATCAAACACCCTCCAGAAAAACTTTTTTGTTAACCAAAAACTGGAGATATCTATGAAATCGACTATCGCCCTACTCTTTGCCCTGATCACAACTTCAACCTATGCAAGTGACGTCTGCTTTATCAAGGTGTCCAGCAACTCTGCAAATTTCCACTTAGACGAAGAAGTTCTCTATGATCGAGGCTACCAAGTACTCCAAAGTGATCAAGAGCTAGAAGAAGGTGACTACCTCCTTGAGATCACGGAGCAACAAGAACTGATCAAGCGCTCATACACTTACCGCGACGTGTGCGTTACATGGCATGGACCTGGAGTGTGGAGCGAGCGCAACTGTACTCGCACGGGCAAGAAGCCCTACTCCATTAAATCGACATTCACTCTTAAGACTTCAAAGGTTCAAAGAGGAAGAAATGTGACCGTGGATGTTGCGAGCACTCATTTCACAAAGAAATTCGAAGACCGCAACTACGACAAGTACAACAAGCTTCTCACCAAGGCCCTCAGCAAATGCCGTAGGCTGAACTAGGCTTAGTTAATTTGAGCACTCGAATGGGTGCTCAAATTTTCTCTACCAATGAATGGTCTTCTTCACTTCTTCAGACAGCGAGAGATGAACCGGACAAGAGAGGCCTGAGCGCTTAATGGATTCCATCTGTGATTCAGAAATCTTCTGATCTAGCCCATTCCAATCAAAAGTAAAAATGATCTCACCAATCTTGCGCGGAGACTGGGTCATGATCTTCTCGACCTTCACTTTCACTCCACTCATTTCAATATCCATAGAGCGCGCCTTAATGGCCATGATCGTGAGCATACAGCTCGCAGCACTGGTGCAAAGAAGGTCCGTTGGCGAGAACGCCTCACCCTTGCCCTGATTATCAGTAGGCGCATCAGTGATGAGAGTATTTCCGGATTGGACGTGCTCGGCCGTGGTTCTAAGCTCGCCCAGATATTCAACATTCATTAGTGGCATGGTTTCTCCTCTAGTCTAGATCAACCAAAGCTTAAGGCATCTTTAGAGGGGCTGGCAAGAAAGCGTAGGCTGCACAAGATGAATTCTATTAAAGGGCCGTTCTCTAAAAGCATGTAAATGAATCGCACCCTATAAAATACAAAAGAGTGATTACGGCACTTGCTTAAACCATTCGCGCGAGCTTTTAAAGGTAAAGGAAAGAAAAATTACAAAGTAGAGACCTAATGTGATTGCGGGGATAATTGGAATAATTTTCAATTGATTGTCACTAAAGACATAGAAGATTAAAACTATTGCAAGCGGGGTCGAAACAAAGAGAAATGAGAGCGCTAGATACGTAAATCTAGCCCACTGTCTCTTTTTTAATATTTTCCAAGTAAAAAAAAGAGGTAGAGCAATTCCAACTAAATCAACCACAATTAAATACATCGTTGCAAAATTCAATCTGATAACATAGCTACACAGTTTTACTGCAAGAAAATCGTATAAATTTATTAGCGAGAGAAAAGTTGAACAAATTGTAAGAGCGAGAATCCCTCTATTTCTTAGAAATTTGAACTTATTAAGACGCAGAAGCTTCATTAAGTACTCCCGATACATTATTAAATAATAGCGTACATGGAGAGAACTTCAAGGATCATCATCAAGTTCTTGTTGCACTAGTTATGAAATACTTACTCCGCCCGAAGCTAGATAAAAATCCGAGCAGAGAGAAAAAAAAAGCCGCTATTTCTAGCGGCTTTTTTTATATAAATTTGGTGGGCGTTGACGGGATCGAACCGCCGACATCTACCTTGTAAGGGTAGCGCTCTCCCAGCTGAGCTAAACGCCCGAATCTGATTTTGATTCAGTTGAGGGATGCAGATTAAGAGTTTGGGGATTTTTTGTCAAGCAATTTTAGTCTTCAAAATTAAAGACTTAGCTCAAAATCTCCACGATAAACTTCGCCTAGGCGGAAGTTTTCATCGAGCCACGCCCCCAAGGTACTTCCCTGGGCCAAGTGGAAGGCGTAGTGCATATGAAGGCAGCGCACGCGCTCAAAATCAGAAATTCCGCCTATACCGGTGCTCGCCAAGGGCTTGAGTAGGTTCACTGACTCAATGGCCTTAAAATCGCTCTCCTGCGCTAGAGACCAGCGCTCTTTCATATAGCGATAGTGGTCAATCACCAGCGACTTCTTCATTGCCTCATCAGCGGGCAGGATCTCCTCTTCTAGGCGCTTAACCCACCCTGCTGCCTCGATGCGGTCGATGGCGTATTTGAGCTTCTCACACACTAACCAGTAGAGATTGGGAAAGGGCTTGCCCATCATAAAGGGGCGCGACTGGATAACCTGAACTTCTCCACTTGGAGTGTAGCTAGTCACCAGAAATTCGCCAGCTGGGGTTCTACCAAGCTGGCGCTCAATTGAAGCGAGGTCTTTTTGATTAATCATGGCCTGTAGCTATCGCGTGGGCCCTTCATAGTCAATTGTGAAGGGCCGCGAAATGAAGCTTATTGGGCCTAGTAGGTCACCATTCCGGCGATACTTTGGCGCTGACCGGCGGTGATGGCGCTGTTTGTGCCAGTGCCGTAGAGGCTAGTTGCCCCACCCTGCCCTAGGCCGAAGTATGAGGATGCAAGGCTTGAGTTGCCGTAGGATGAGCCGTAGAGCGAGTTTGAGGTGCCAAGATTATAATAGTTTTGTGAGGCGTAAGGCATGCTCTGGCCCATCATTTGATAAGAGGTTGGCATTCCAACGCCTGCGCCTGCTCCGACTTGGAAGCCAAAGTTGAGACCAGTTCCGCGGTTCATGCCCATCATGTTCATACCGCTATTCAAGCCCATCATGTTCATACCGCTATTCATGCCCATCATATTCATACCGCTATTCATGCCCATCATGTTCATACCGCTATTCATTTCCATCATATTTCGTGGGCTATTTGCGTTCATCATATTCATGCCGCTACTATTTTGCATTTGAGTATTGGAGTTTAAATTTAGAAGGGCGCGCTCATTTTGACTGAGCAAGCTCTCAAGTACGCTCGTCATCTTGGCATAACTCGTTACATCTATCGCACTCGCCCCTTGACCCTGAAGCGCGAGCGCGCGTGGGGTCTCACTTGATTTTGACTTTGGGCCACTGCGAGGGCTTAGGGGTTCATCTTCCCTTTTCTCTGGACGCTCTTTCGGCGCGGCTCTCGCTTTCTTTTCATCGGCCTTCTTTTGCTCCGCTTTGACTTCGGCCAATACCTCCGTGCGAATTTCCGCCTTCACGCGATCGAGATCTTCTTTAGTAAGAACGTGTGCACTCACTTGAGTCACCGCCACGGCAGAGACGACTGCTTCCTTATCAAGTACTGTAGTTGGCGCTGTCTGTTCTGCTGTGCAACTGACACAGTCTTTGGCTTCCTTAGTTTCAATTTCTAAGAGCACCTTTTTAAGACCTGCCATCATCGTTTCGCGCGATAGAGGTTTGCCCCCTTCAGCAGGTGGAGCGGGACGGTTATCCCTAAAGAAGTTTTGAACTTCCTCTCGCTCTTGGTATTTGTCGTAAAGTGCTTGAACCTTCGCGACCTCTTCTTCACTTGAAAAGACACTCTCAACATAAGTAAATTTAATCTCAGGTCGACCACCAGGATGGCGTTCGGGCATGGCAAAAGCGCTGGTTGAAATTAAAGCAAAGATTATACTCATTCTTAGTGTGTGCAAACTCATCTCTCTCTCCTTAGACTTGTCTGATTTCTTAACTCTCTTGTGACCATTATCCAGACAAAATGTGAAATGAATGTGGAGTATTGTCGGGTATTCAAACGGCCAGCGAGCTGTGCCTGTCTAAGTTTTAGGCAAATCTCTTTTTCATATTCTTTTCATAGTTCTCACCGATAATTAAGTTATGGAAAATATGAATTCAAATACACTCCTCATTGTTGAAGATGATCCGGTTTTAGGTCATTCTCTTTCAATCACACTTGAACTTGAAGGTTATGAAATCAAACTTGTGACTTCTCTAGATGAGGCCAAGAATTACCTCGCTGAGCACAAGCCACTGCTGGCTATCTTTGACCTTAACCTCCCTGATGGCCATGGTCTTGATCTTTGTCGCTCTTGTCTGCAAGAAGGATACACATTTCCGATTGTGATTCTCACTGCAGTTGATGATGAAGAAGTAGTAGTGAGGTGCCTTGAGGCGGGAGCGCGCGATTATGTGCGAAAGCCATTTAGTACAAAAGAGCTCACGGCAAGGCTCAGATCGATATTGAGACTCACTCCAGGCGCTGATGAGAAGATTCGCATCGGCGATCTACTTATAGATAAGGCCGAGCGAGCGGCGAGTTTTAAAGGTGCCGATCTCGGGCTTAATCGCCGCCAATTTGATATTCTCGCCTACCTTGGTAGTCACAACGGGCGTATCGTCACTCGCGACATGCTCCTCACTCACCTAGGGCGGGAAGGTGAAATTTATGATCGCACCATTGATTCCCATATTAGTCAGTTAAGGCGCGCTCTCAAAAAGCTTGAAGAGGGTAAAGTTAATATTGCCTCCATTTATGGCGTAGGATATCGATTTGAAGTTTCGTCTTAGACACTCCATTCTTCTGCGCACACTCCTCATCACCATCGTGATGTGCATTGTCTTTCTCTTTATTGGTAGAGAGATTGGCAAGACCATGGGACGTTTTGATCAAGATCGTCGCATTAAACAAATGCTCGATTCTCATGCGGCCATTGTTCAGGAGCTCTCCAATGTTCATGGCCTGCCACTAATTCAGTCACTTGAAATTGTGAAGAAAGCGATTCCCCCCAAAATTGGTGCGAGCTATGTGGTCATTAAAAAGAGCGAATTAGATAAATTTAAAAGTGATGAGAAATTAAAAGACGAACAGCTCGTCTCCGCTGCGATTGATGAAGAAACACTTCTCATCTCAGTTCACGACAATATTGAAATGCCCCTGCCTGATGATCGAAAAGACATGAAAGAGCGCAGACCACCTCCTTTTGAAAGGGGTATGCGCCCACCTCCAACGGATAGAGATCGCAGAGGAGCGCTTCACGGGCCTCCGCCACCAAAGTTTATCTTTATCGGCCAAGCAATCTCACTGGGCTCGCTCTTAGCGGGGATTACGGTCTCGCTCTTTTTGCTGGTTTGGTTTTTGCGCCGTAAGGCAGATGAAGTTGAAAGTGTGCTTGGTCAAATTGAGGCAGGTGACCTCAAAGCAAGAATTCCCATCGAGAGCTTTGATGAACTCACAGGGCTCTCTAAGAAATTTAATCGCATGGCCGGCTCTATTGAAGACTTGGTTGGCAACCTCAGAGAAACTGAGGAATCGAGACGTCTTCTCCTAGAAGAATTGGCCCACGACCTCAGAACTCCAGTGGCCTCCCTTAAGTCGATGACCGAGATTATCTATAATAAGTGGGAGTCTCTCACTCCGAAGAAGAGAGAGGAAATCTATGGCCTGATCATGGGCGAGACTGTTTATTTTGAAAAATTACTCGACGATCTCCTCTTCATGTCGGGTCTAGATGAGCCCCGCTATAAAGTTGACTTTAGTGCGCACAAGCTCTCAATCATTCTTGATGAACTCGTTCATATTGACGAGCGCGTGAACCTAACCATCGAGAGCGAAGCTAGTGTCAGCGGAAATCCCATCTTACTTCGCAGGCTCTTTCTCAATGCTCTAAGCAATGCCAGTCGCTTTGCCAAAGATAAGATTCAGATCACATTAAAGGTCACAGCTGATAATAAGGCCATTGTGACGATTTCTGACGATGGCAAAGGGCTCTCAGAGTCTCAGATCGCCCAATTTGGTAAGCGCAAATTCTCAAGGCAGTGGGAGCGCGATGCTGGGGGACATATCTCAATTGGACTGGGTTCAACGATTATGAATAAGATCGCCAAAGTCCACCGCGCCTCAATTGAAGTGGGCAACGGAAACCTAGGCGGAGCCGAGATTAAGATCATCTTCCCGCTTCCATAATTTTTAAACAATTACTTGAGATAATCTCCTTGAGACCAAGGAGCAATGAATGAAAAATCTGATCCTTCTATCGATGCTGATTTTCACAACTTTTGTCCTAGCATAAGCCTGAAGCTGGTACCCCTATGCCAGTGATGGGATATTACGAGAAAAAAAAGCCCCCATGGAATGGGGGCTTTTTCGTTTAAGCATGTTTTCTAAGACTAGTTGGCCACTTCCATGCCAGTTTCTGTCTTGAGCACTTTGAGCCCAACCACTTGCATGAATTTCTCTGGCTCTTGAAGCTCTAGGGCTTGTCTGAGCACATCTTCTACGTGGCTAACAGGGATGACCTCAATTCCAGCTTTCACTTCATCTGGAATATCAACAAGGTCCTTCTTATTCTTTTCAGGAATAAGAACTTTAGTCACACCAGCTTGTTTAGCCGCAAGGATTTTCTCCTTAAGACCACCAATCGGAAGCACGCGGCCTCTAATTGTAACTTCGCCAGTCATGGCCACGTTTTGGAAAACTGGGATTCCAACGATAGCTGAAGTCAGAGCAGTTACCATAGTGATACCAGCACTTGGGCCATCTTTTGGAGTCGCGCCTTCAGGGACGTGGATGTGAATATCATTCTTGTCATACCACTCGGCATCGATGCCAAGGCGAGCAGAGATTGATCTTACAAAAGACAGTGCCGCGCGGGCAGACTCTTGCATTACATCACCTAGCTTACCAGTGATTTGGATATGACCTTTACCAGGAACTGTCACAACTTCGATATTGAGCATTTCACCGCCCACTGAAGTCCAAGCAAGACCATTTACAAGACCAACTTGTGGCTCACCTTCAATTCCAGAGCGATCAAATTTCATTGGCCCTAGGTACTTAGCAAGTTGCTTAGAAGTCACATTGTACTTAGTGCCTTCTGGAGCTTCTTTTCTCACCACTTCTGTAGCGATTTTGCGAGCTACAGTGTTGATGAGACGTTCAAACTCGCGAACCCCACTCTCTTTAGTATAGCCGCGGATGATTTCCATCATTGGTTTGTCACCAAGAGTGACCTCGTAGTTCTTAAGACCATTAAGTTCACAAGCACGCTTAAGGAGATACTTCTTACCAATCTGAAGTTTTTCATTTGGCGTATATCCGTGAACGTGGATGATTTCCATACGATCGCGAAGTGGTCCAGGGATGCGACCAAGATCGTTGGCCGTCATGATGAACATTACTTTTGAGAGATCGTATTCAACTTCAATATAGTGATCACCGAAGTTTTTATTTTGTTCAGGGTCAAGAACCTCTAGCATCGCTGAAGCTGGGTCCCCTCTCATATCACTACTCATCTTATCAATCTCATCGAGTAGGATCACTGGGTTTCCAGTTCCGGCCTTCTTAAGAGCGCCAATGATTTTACCTGGCATCGCTCCCACATATGTTCTTCTGTGACCGCGGATTTCAGATTCATCGCGAACCCCACCAAGTGAGATGCGAACAAATTTACGTCCAAGTGACTCAGCAAGAGACTTCGCAATCGAAGTCTTACCAACACCAGGAGGACCAGCTAGACAAAGGATTGTCCCCTTACCTTCACCCTCTTCAAGAAGCGAGCGAACCGCAAGATATTCAACAATTCTTTCTTTAACGTCTTTCATGCCATAGTGATGGTCATCAAGAACTTCCCAAGCGCGCTCTACACTATTGTCATCTTCAGTGTACTCAAACCAAGGAAGTCCAACCATCCAGTCAATGTAGTTGCGAACAACAGCGGCTTCCGCTGACATTGGCGACATAGACTTAAGTTTCTTGATTTCCTTCATTACGCGCTCGCGGGCCTCATCAGGCATATTCTTAGCGGCGAGTTTTTCTTCCATATCTTGGATCTCTGACTTGTCGTCCTTTTGACCAAGTTCTTTTTGTATCGCGTTCATCTGCTCATTGAGATAGTACTCTTTTTGAGACTTCTCCATTTGTGACTTCACGCGAGTTCTTATACGTCTCTCGACGTTTATAATCTCGATTTCTCCCTGCATTTTTTCAAGAAGAAGGTTGAGACGCTCTTCTACATTTACTGCTTCAAGAATCTGTTGCTTCTCAGGGATCTTCATCGAGAGGTGGGCAACGATAATATCGGCAAGGCGAGATGGATCAGTGATTGAAGAGATCGACATCAAGAGTTCAGGCGGGATGCGCTTGTTGAGCTTTACGTACTGCTCAAAGATACTCTTGATTGATCTGATAGTTGCTTCAAGATTAACAGCATCAGACACTTCACTTGGACACTTAACCACAGTTGACCAGTAGCCATCTTTAGAGTGAGTGAAATCGCCAATTCTGGCGCGATACTTTCCTTCGATGAGAACCTTAACCGTGTTATCGGGAAGGCGAAGCATCTGAATGATGTTAACCACAGTACCCACGTCGTAAATGTCCTCTCTGTCTGGATTGAGAACGCTTGCGTCTTTTTGGGTGACTAGGAATAATTCATTGTTGTTTTTGGAGGCTTCTTCCAGGGCCGCAATCGATTTTTCTCGACCGACGAACAGAGGAACAACCATGTGTGGAAAGATGATCACATCTCTCAACGGGAGTAGTGGAAACTTTTTACTCTCTTCTTTCTTTTCGGCCATAGTACCTCCTGCACTACCGAAACTCCCCTCTCGAACTGAGGACTTCTTGTCACTCATGCACTTAGGGGCTTACTTTTCATTGTGACAGAAAATCAAAATCGATTCAAAAAAAAAGGGGCGGCAAGGTGTTCCCTCGATAAATTTCATCAAGGGAAAGTCTATCTATTATCAAAGACTTAAGCCTACTTTCACCCATTTATGACATTTCGGTGTGAGGATTTGTTAGGGCGCCCGAGTAAATTATATAAGACCGAAAAAAATGCCCATAATCATTGCCCGACGCCTTCCTTCAACAATCGCGATGACAGCTGCATGGGCGTTATTCACTATGAGACGAGCTGAGAACGGCCAGTGTGTAAATCAAATTAAGGCGTGATTCTGAGGCCTTGGCCCTCCCCTCTTGTGAATATCCAAGGAATTTTCAGTAGCTAGCTTGCCCACTCTTTAAACACAGGCGGCGAAGCGCCGGCGAAATCTCAGAACTCACTAACGGATTCATCTAAGATTAGGCCAAGACAACCATAACGAGGAATATTTTATGAAGAGCATCACCCTTCTTCTCACATTAATGCTCGCACTCAATGCTAACGCCGAGTCGCTTGTGAGCTATATCGTCAACAAGACCACAGAGATCTGTGAACAAGGCCAGAGTGAGCTCACGCTCGCCGAGGTGAGTGCCATTTTGAGCGAGGCTAAAACTAACGAGATTGGCTGTCAGATCTTTGATATTCAAAACTTCCAAGATATCTCTCAAAGTGAGTTCACCGCCAACGATGATTATCAGGGCCCGCTTGTGGTTTTAAAGATCCTCGATAACCAATCGACGAGTCTAACAGGAACCGTTATCTCATTGAGAGATAAAGCCTTCTGTATGGATAAACAGGGCGAGAACATGAGAATTTCTTACTCTCTTAGTTCAACAGATACGCAGGGTGCACTGAGAATACTCGGTGAGAAATCTCATAGCCGCCGCGTGATCTTTCACCTTAAGAATGGTGAGCTTCAGTGGGTCGGTCAACACATCTCAAACTATGAGCGCAGTGGGCTTCGCCAAGGCAGTACGCAAACTACTTTCCAGTGTGGCAAATAAAAAAAAGGGATGGCCTAGGCCATCCCCTCTTTGAATTCTATTTTCTGATTTAATTAAGCTGACTCAACGTCCTTCTTAGATTTGAAACTCGCCGTTCCCTCAGAGGCGGCAGCGACCTTCTTCTCCCCTTCTACCAGACGTGGAGACTCCTTACCTTGAATCGAATCCATCGTTACTACAACCTTACAGATTTTATCGTTACCTGGAATGTCGTACATCACGTCGAGCATAGTCTGCTCAAGGATAGCGCGCAGACCGCGAGCACCAGTCTTGCGCTTAAGGGCAATGCGGGCGACTTCGCGTAGGGCGTCTGGTTCAAATTCAATCTCAATACCGTCGTACTCAAAGAGTTTTTGGTATTGCTTAGTAATAGCGTTTCTTGGCTCAGTAAGAATTGAAACGAGCGCTTCTTCATCAAGCTCCTCAAGAAGAGCGTTCACTGGAAGACGGCCGATAAATTCAGGAATCAGACCAAAGCGAGTTAAGTCTTCGGCCTCAATACCACCGAGTTTTTCAACCACAGATTTTTGCTCAGTAGACGCCCCGGCCACGAGACCCATTGGGCGCTTAGTGAGGCGCTTTTCAATAATTTTATCAAGGCCAACGAAAGCACCTGCCACGATAAAGAGGATATTCTTAGTGTTAACCTGAATAAACTCTTGTTGTGGATGCTTGCGACCACCTTTTGGTGGAACCGAAGCCACAGTTCCTTCAATGAGCTTGAGAAGTGCCTGCTGAACCCCCTCACCCGATACGTCGCGAGTGATTGATGGGTTTTCAGACTTGCGAGCGATCTTGTCGATTTCGTCGATATAGACAATCCCGCGCTCGGCGCGCTCAACATCGAAGTCACAATTTTGAAGGAGATTGAGAATAATATTCTCCACGTCCTCGCCCACGTAGCCAGCCTCAGTGAGTGAAGTGGCGTCAGCAATGGCGAAAGGTACGTTTAGGAACTTAGCCAGTGACTGGGCGATAAGAGTCTTACCTGAACCAGTTGGGCCAGCGAGAAGAATATTTGATTTTTGAAGTTCAACTTCATCCGAGTTGCGACCACCTTTAAGAGTTTGACCGTGGGCAATTCTCTTATAGTGATTGTGAACCGCAACTGAGATAATCTTCTTAGCGCGCTCTTGACCAATAACGTAGTTATCAAGGTGCTCTTTGATCTCGTGAGGCTTAGGAACATTATCAAGTGAAGCCTTAGAAGTAGATTTCACATTGTCTTCAAAGAGGATGTCGTTACATAGATCAATACATTCATCACAAATGTAGACCCCAGGGCCAGCAATGAGTTTCTTCACTTCTTTCTGCGACTTTCCACAGAAGTTACAATGAAGAGTGGTGCTGTAGCTTCCTTTTTCTTTAGTCATTTTTTATATCCTTCGCGTTGTGTGCGTTTTCTAAAGCTAAATGAGTAATTACTTCTTAGGCGTGCGCTCGATCACAGTGTCGATCAATCCAAACTCAATGGCGTCTCTGGCCGAGAGGTAGTTGTCGCGATCTGTGGCCTCTTCAATCTTTTCAAGACTCATGTCTTTTGTACTGTGCTTGATGTAGATATTGTTAAGCTGACGGCGAAGCTCGAGAATTTCGCGCGCTTGAATTTCAATATCGCTCGCCTTCCCCGCTGCTCCACCAAGCGGTTGGTGAATCATAATGCGCGAGTGTGGCAGTGAGTGGCGATGTCCAGCAGCGCCGGCCGTGAGAAGTAGGCTTCCCATCGAAGCGGCCATGCCCACGCAGTAAGTGTGAACCGGACAAGTAATATGTTGCATAATATCGTAGATACCAAGACCGGCGTAAACAGATCCGCCTGGGCTATTGATATAGAAGTGAATTGGAGCTTCTGGATCACTCTGCTCTAGAAAGAGCATCTGGGCGATTAGAAGGTTTGCCACTGTATCGTTGACCTCTGTACCCAAGAACACAATGCGATCGAGGAGCAAGCGGCTGTAGATATCGTACTGACGCTCACCACGGGCGGTCTGCTCGATAACGATGGGATTGGGAATGTACATTTTGGGCGTGGTCATACTCTTTTTCTCCGCCTATGAATGGGAATTATTGATAAAAAGTTATTGATTTCACTTGGTCTTATCGGCGAGTTAATCGGCCGGCCTTAAAGAAAAAGCATAAAAGCACTCCGCCCGCTTTACAAGGCGTATACCCTCAATTTTGCTTATCTTTTCCTGCGACAGAGGAGATTTTTTGGCCCGCCTGGCCTTGAAAAGTTCATAAGCAGGCCCTATCGTTTTTGCGAACCTATTAACTACCTGAAGAACTTGGTCTTTTTAAGACCGCAAAGGAGCAATTATGACTCATCACGAAGCTGGTGTGAATCCATGGACTCTCGTTGGCAAGGCCGCCCCAGAATTTAAGGGCAACGCTGTTGTTAATGGCGCCATTAAAGAAATCTCATTGAGTGACTTCAAGGGTAAGTGGAAAGTTCTCTTCTTCTACCCGCTCGACTTCACATTCGTATGCCCGACTGAAATCACTGCCTTCTCTGACAAAGTTCAAATGTTTAAAGACTTGAACTGCGAAGTGATCGGCTGTTCAGTAGACTCTGAATTCTCTCACCTTGCTTGGACGCAAATGCCACGCAACAAGGGTGGTCTTGGCGAAATCCAGTACCCACTTCTTGCCGACCTCACAAAGGACATCGCTAGAAGCTACGGCGTTCTCATGGACGATGCAGTTGCCTTCCGCGGTACTTTCATCATCGACGACAAAGATGTGGTTCACCACATGAGTATCAACAACCTTCCAGTGGGAAGAAATGTTGATGAGTACGCTCGCTTGGTTGAAGGCTACCAGTATGTTGCTAAGCACGGCGAAGTTTGTCCTGCCGGTTGGACAAAAGGTGATGCAACGATGAAAGCTGATCCAAAAGGCTCGCAAGAGTACTTCGGAACGCTTAAATAAGTTTTAAAAAATAGCCTTTCGGGCTATCTTTGGAAGGGCGCTCTTTTAACCAAGAGCGCCTTTTTTTAGGCCCTGATTTAAGAGGAAGTATTGGAAGATTTGATCCAGCAGACTCTCCAGTTTGCCAACGCCCACATCGACTACGCACCGTGGATAATCTTTGGTCTTCTTCTCCTGGCCGGTCTGAATATTCCCGTGTCTGAAGATCTTATGAACTTCACCACTGGTTTTCTCGCCTCTCAGAATCCAGACAAATTAGTTCCGCTCTACTTTGGCCTCATCGCTGGTGCCTACTTCTCAGATCTCATTAGCTATAGTCTTGGCCGCTTTGTTGGGCCCAATCTCTTTCGCATCAAGTGGTTTTCAAAGATGGTCACGATGGATCGCCTCGATCAAGTGAACCACTTCTTTAATCGCTACGGCATGATGACTTTGATTATTGGCCGCTTTATTCCCGGCATTCGCAACCCACTCTTTATGTCCTGTGGACTCTCGCGCATGAATATCGCCAAGTTTGCCCTGGCCGATTTTATCGCCACACTCCTATCTGTAACGAGCTACTTCTATCTCTACTACACCTTTGGTGAAGCCATTAAAGACACCATTCAACGGGCAAATGCCATCATCTTTGGTGTGTTTGCCGTTGCCGCCATAGGCTTTCTCGTATGGAAGAAATACAAGGCGAAGACGCCTCAAAGTGCCGAATAACGCGGCGCTCATTCGCTTTATATTCCAAGACCTTGTAAAAAGTCTCATCCCACTTCAAAGCACTTTAAATATTAAGTTCGCCCGTGCATAACCCCCCTACAGACAAAACGACAGATTTAGACAGACAAATTTAAAAAGTAGCAGCGGAAGGTAGATGAAACGAGAAATTGATTCCCAAATTTCCCATTCAGGCATTAATCCCAAAGTGATTTCACTCAAGGCCTGGAGAGACCAAAAAGATCAAGAGCGCGAGAGCGACTCACTCAAACGCTATATGAATGTGCTCTCTTTTAGCGATCTCATTCACGAGAGCCAAGGTGTGATCCACGAAATTAAAACTTCTAAAGTTGATCAAGACCTCACTGAGCGCGCTGGTGGACTCATTAATGAATTTCACAATCGCTTAAGCGAAGAAGATACTAGCGACTGGTCAAAGGCACTTGGAGAAATGAAAAAGCGCCTAGAGAAAACGCTCACAGATCTAGGCAAGCTCTTTTAGAGCTCGCTTAGCTCCAGCGAAAAGAGACGACCAGGCCATGGTCATTTTGGGAGTGTGAGCTTTTATTATCGAGCTCCATCTCCCATTTACTTTGCAGGCAAAATCTAGCAATACTTTGAAGCCCGACCCCTCGACCTTCTCCTTTTGAACTTCCCTGGGCCTTAATTTTGGCGAGAACATCCGGAGTAATTCCTGGACCATTATCGGAAACAACAAGCTTCGTATCTGAAACCTGGATTCGAAATTCTGATGCTCCAGCCTCAAGTGAGTTTTTAAAGAGATTTGAGAGAACATTAAAGAAAAGTGAAGTGTCTATTTGGACACTAGGATGACCCATAATTTCTAGACTAGTTTCTATACCTGGATAGACCCCTTTGAAGTAAGGAATAACATCGCCTAGTACTTTTGCAAGATCTACTAAATGAAAATCGCGATGACTTCTCTTTGCAGTCAAATAGTCTTCTGCTAGCTTCACACGCTCGATGGCCCTGAGTATTTTCTCCTCTTTCAAGACCGGGTCCTCGCAAGCTTGGATAACTCTAAGCAAACCTTTAATTGCAAACATAGCGTTTGAGAGATCATGAATAATCTCGCCAACCTCATCACCATCTACATTCTTTTTTATAATTGTATTCATGCCACTATTTTCGGCAAAGATTGAAATTCCAAATAGGACTTAGATCATACTTTTTTTAAATTTACTGAAATTAAACTATTGCTAAGTTTTCAATGAGATAGCCAGTTACTGATTGGCCTCTATTAAGAATTGTCGGTAAATACGCTAGCAAGGGGGCTTAGGAGATTAGCGTCGCTAAAAATCATTTTCTCAATAGATATTAAAGAGACTCTAAACTCTGATAATCGTGAAGAATCTTCTGGCGAAGTAGCGCAATCTTTTGTGTTGAATCATAGCCCATGAGTTCGGCCACGTGGCGAACGAGTTGGAGTTGATCTCCTCCACCGCGATTTCCTTTAGACTCAAAGAGAGTGAGCAGATAAATTGTATTCTTAGCATAGCATTCGACATACCTGCGAATGGAGTCGATGGTCTCTTCTGTGTTTCCCACAAACTCGCAGCCAATGAGCGTGACAAAGATCTTATCGACGGCAGTCATATTTTCCATCTGCCTCACCATGCGCGCGCGCAGGCGTATCATTTGCCGAGGGAGCTTTTCTTTATCTAGCTCCATTACTTTTTGGATCGTGAGTGTCGAGAGTACGGGAAATTGAGGCAGTCCAAGCATAAGAGGGATGGCGCGAATGTCAGGGACGTGAGGGAGCCTTGTGAGTAGCACTCCCCCTTCGGAAATATTGAGCGTATGCGCCTTAAAAGCATAGTCTCCATCTTCATAGAGAACATCTGAATCTAGGGGCGCACGCAAGTGAAGTCTTTTAAGTAACTTTTGTCCCATAAAAATTAAAGTAGCTTAGAGCCAACCTCCGCCAAGGCCGAGCGCTCACCGACCTTGAGAGTTGTGTGACCAACAATCTCTTCCGTCTTTAAGCGATCCACGCAATAAGCAAGCCCATTATTCACTTCATCTAGATAGGGACTATCAATTTGATGACAGTCACCTGTAAGAATAATTTTTGTACCTTCACCTGCGCGAGTGATAATCGTCTTCACTTCGTGAGGTGAGAGGTTTTGCGCTTCATCCACAATTAGGTACTGACCTGGAATTGAGCGACCGCGAATATAAGTGAGGGGCTCGATGTGAAGAAGACCGTGATTGATCAGGTCTTCATAACTAGCAGTTCCATCAGCGCGGTACTGGCCAAAGAGAAAGTCCATATTATCAAAGATTGGCTGCATCCAAGGAGCAAGCTTTTCATTAACGTCGCCTGGAAGAAAACCGAGATCGCGACCCATTGGCTGAACCGGGCGAGACACGAGTAGTCTTGAATACTTTTCCTTGGCAATCGTCATTTCTAGTCCGGCGGCAATTGCGAGCAGAGTTTTACCTGTCCCGGCCTTGCCAACAAGTGTGACTAGTTTGATGTCATCATTTAATAGGGCATCAAGAGCAAATTGCTGCTCGATATTTTTTGGGTAAATTCCCCAGACTCCCTCTCTCATAGTGATCAAAGGAACAATGCCCTTCTTAGTTTCACTATAGCGACCAAGCGCTCTTCTTCTCTCATTTCCCTTTTCGTGAATGAGTAGATATTCGTTGGGGTGAATTCCAAGCTCTTCGGCATTGTCGAGAATGAGGAAGCGCTCTTTTTCATACTCAGTGAGCTCTTCGGCCGAAACTTCGTGAATGCGATTTCCGTGGTAGAGTTCGTCGATTGTGACGTCTTTCTTGCCATAGTCTTCTGCGTGAAGACCGAGAATATCGGCTTTGAGCCTAAGGTTAATATCCTTAGAAATTAGAATAACATTTTGACCATCTTCTTTGAGTGCAAGAGCACTGGCGAGAATTCTATTGTCGTTAAGTGAGAGGTCAATTAGATCGTGACTACTTTTGGGAAAGCGGTCGACATCAATAGTGAGCTCTCCCCCATTATTAAGTTCCACCCCATCTGCGAGCGCACCTTTCTTTCTGAGTTCGTCGACAATTCTGGAGAAATGCCTGGCATTTCGGCCATTCTCATTTTGATCTTTTTTAAAGCGGTCTACTTCTTCAACAACAATGAGTGGAATGTAAACCTTGTTCTTGCCAAACTTTGAGATACAAGAAGGGTCAAAAAGAATGACGTTCGTGTCTAAGACGAATGTTTTTTGCAATTCATCCTCCAATGAGATGGGTGTGATGTATGGGGTTTAGTAGGTAGGGCCGTAAGCTTTCCTTTATGGAATAACCAACTCTTTTAGTCGGCATATCAGAGGTATTCCATAGGATAAGTGTACGGAAGCGAATCTAGAATGAAAAGTCTAAGAGATTTAAAGAAATGAAGGCGCGCTTGCCCTCTTCTTGTTTGTAATTAGTCCCAAGCTCCACACTATAGAAGCCGGCGAGCAACTTAAAGGGAGTCAGGTCAAGTCCAAGACCATAAGAGGGGTAGCCCTCACTCATACCAAAGAGCACAGAGAACATCAGGACATTTATCTCCGCGCCCATGTGGACCTTGCGAGCAAAGGCGATGTCCTCGGTCAAAGGGTGTAGATCAAAGGTAAAGTTGTAGCTAAAGAAGGGGCCAAACCTCTGGCCAAAGACGGCGCCCCAATTGACGATCATATCTTGGTTAGCAATATTGCGCGTCCCCTTCTCTTTTTTAAAAGTGGTGTCGGCGATGTCTAGAACTGATAGTGAAGTTGCGAAAGTAAAACCCTTGCGAATGAGCTCGTAGTCGATTCCAAAGTCAAATCCCCAACCACTTCCCACCGAGTAGCCTAGCTGCTCTTTAATCTCATTAATTTCAGAGGCACCATTTTCAATAATATTGAGAAGCTTAGTTCCAAAGAGATCAAACTGACCGTTGAGACCTTCGCGGCTAATATACTTAACAGCGCCCCCTACACTCACTCTGTAACCCGGGCGAAATTTGGTTCCATGCCTGGTTCCGCTCTGACCGCCCCCAATTGTATGGGCATAGCCCGCTACAAAACCTCGGTCGTAGCGATAATCAATATTCATTTCTGGGTAGATTTTGTTATGTAGGACAAGTGAGGTGGTATTGTTAAATAATCCCGAGAGTGCAAAATTGCCAAGCTTCACCGTTGGCGTAAGGCCTAGTTTTATATAGACCGGAAAGCCAAGGAGGCGCTCCTGAATTTTACTCGCCTGCCCCTTGGGAAAATCCTTAAAGCGATCGATCTCATCAAGAGCATTGGTCACACCAAAAGTTGGATTTAAGGGTGTGATTGAAAAGTCGCCGTGTCGACCAAGGGCGGCCGGATTGTAAAAGAGGGTGTACTCATCATCTGCCAAGGCAGTGAAGGCGTCTCCCATTAAAAGAGCGCGCGGACTGCGTCCGAGATAGCGAATTTCACTTGCAAAGGCGCTGGTGCAAAAGAGCAGGATTAATGCGAGGGAATTGGCCCCGAACTTCACAAGAAGATACCTTCAATGAGCACAGCAAAGTAGAACTGAAGATTATCGGTAGTTGCACTATTTTGGGCTTCACAGAGGGCTTGTGACTTAACGGCAATAACATTAGTGGTCGCCGGCTCTGCAACAGCAAGGAGACCCTTGGCGGTACTCACGACGGTATCAACACCACTTAAGTCATTAAAGTCTGCCCCCGCAAATTCGGCCAGGACGATGGGAAAGACTTCTAGAAAGTTATTCATAAGTACGGCACCTTCGCAGAGCAGGGCCGTATCAAGCCCGCCTTGAGGGCCGAGATCTGGGTGACCATCGGTGGCGGTCCCCGAGTTACAAGAATCCGAGGCTTCTACATCGAGATAGTCATAGAGGGTATTCACTCCCCCAAGAGCATTATCAAAATTTAAATTATCGTAGGAGGCCAAGCACTTGTTGCCAGAGCCATCGCGCACGCCCTTCTGACCAGAAGTAGAGGTATTTCCATAGTGGTAGAGGTACTGACCAAAGTGATTGAGCAGAAGATACATTAAGAAGGCATCCACTTCCTTGCCGGCCTCATTTCCAAGCGCCAACCTTCTGGCAGCACTTGAAGGACTCGCACTTGTTGAGAGTCCCCCCGCGTAGAGCAAGAGGTTCACCGCCGTTTGCATGTCGAGGTAGCTCTGATTATCAGAGGCATCCATCATCTTACTCACGCGAAAACGAGCGAGGCCTCCAAGTTCACTTGGGGCCGTAGAAATTAAGGTGAGATCTTCATCAAAGAATCTTGCGGTCTCAAAGCCCGCGCGGCAGGCATACGCTGAGGCCAACTTCTTTACATAGCGAGCGTTACTAGAATCGCGTCCAGCTGTTTCAAGAACATCAATGGCATCTTGGCAGCGCCCATTTGTGAGAAAGAAGTCGGCCGACTCTATGGCACTCGTGCGCACTTCATCGGCACTTTGCTTACCGCAAGCACCAAGAGCAATGAGCATAAATAATAAAAGAAGCCTAAGGGCCATACCTCTCCTTATGGAACAGGGCTTCTTCTATTATGGTCGATTACGACATGTGATTTTAGGGAGCAAAAAGCTCCCAAGCGATTTACTCGGCCTTAAGAAAATTCATCAAAAGCTCAAGAGCACTTGAGAAATCATCCTTGGGAAGAACGAGAGAAATGCGAGCGGCGTTGGGAAGACCAAAGTCTGTTGAGGGAACGATTGCCACACCTTTTTGCTCTAGTAAGTCGCCACAGATCTGAGCGCTATAATCACCATTATCGCTCACATCTTTGCGGTACTTATCAATAATGGGCGTCTGTGAAAAATCGATCAGAGCGTAGAAAGCACTGACGGTTTGGTACCACGACTTCCCTAGCCCGACTTTGCGAAAGCTCTCGCGCAGAATTTCGGCGTTGGTTTGCAAATGCTTTTTAACGGGATTTAAAAAGTGTTCAATTTGATCAAAGTCAAACTCGGCCAGAGCTCTTTGAACTAGCGAACTCGCGCCTGAAGCGGTTTGCCCTTGAAGAGTCGCACAGGCCTTAATAAATCCCTTGGGGGCCACACTAAAGCCTAGGCGCAAGCCGGTGCATGCGAGAATTTTTGAAATCCCACTCACAATAATCGTGCGCTCAAGAAGAGACTCATCATATTGATAGAAATATGTTGGCTTGGGATCAAAGTAAGAGAGCTCATAGTAGATTTCATCAGAGATCACATTGACATGCTTGTGCTTGGCCACGACCTGCGCGAATTCTTTCATCCAAGCTTCACTATAGTGATTACCGCTTGGGTTATTCGGGCTATTGACAACAATCGCGCGGGTCTTAGGTGTAATGGCCGCTTCGATATCTTCTACTCTTGGTTGATAGTTATCAAAGAAAGTTGAGTCCACAATCACCGGCTTAGCTCCAGCGAGCTTAATCATCTCGGTGTAGCTCACCCAATAAGGAGTCAGCAAGATCACCTCATCTCCGGCATCTAGGAGCGTATCAAAGATAACTGAAAGAGAGTGCTTGCCTCCGTTACTTAGAAGAACATCAAAATTTTCAAAAAGTGATGCCTCTAGAGAGCGCGAGCTCGCCACATAGGATTTGATCTTTTCACGAGTCTCAACAAAGCCCGCAACTGGCGAGTACTGATAGCTCTTGAGAAAATCTAGTTGGTGGCGAAGCGCCTCACTAAATTCACTCATCGGTCTAAAGGGAAGTTGACCCGCGGTGAGGTTATAGACTCTCACGCCTTGATCACTCAAGGCCGAAGCTTGGGCATTCAATTTTAAAGTAACACTCTCAGAAATATTCGAGACTCTCGAACTAACGTGCATAATCTAGATCCTTTTGTGGAGGAAGACCCACACATCATAACCAATGAATGAACGTCTTAAAAAGGGGCTTTTTAGACTTTGGTAATAGGAAATTTCCAACGCGCTAGCCAAGAGTCACTATGCTCGTAGATTTTATGCGGCTCGCCCCAACTTGAGAAAAAATCGCGCGACACACCACTGAGCCTATCTGACTCAACCCAAACCTCTCCTTCAAAGCTGCAACTTGAAAGCGCATCCTTAAAGGCTTGATAGAGAGCGTGATCTTTATAAGGAGGATCAAAGAAGACGACACCGGATTTTTCCTGAAGCGCTCGCTCGAGATCGCGACTAAGCCAAGTCTCGAGCTTCATCCCCACGAGAGTGAGTGGGCGCTCTTCCAGGTGAACTCCATACTTTGTCTTTAGAGCTGCGAGATTCTTTTTAAGAGTGGCCAGGGCTTTGGGGTGCGCCTCGACTAAAGTCGAACTCAAGGCCCCACGCGACCACGCCTCAACTCCCATCGCTCCACTGCCCGCACACAAGTCATAGAAGTGATAATCAGACAGGTCTTGAAGGGCGTCAAAAGCCTTGCGACGGAGCATGACCGAAGTGGGCCTGGTGATATTTTCCGGTGGAATAAAAAGGGCCTGCCCCTTGGCAAGCCCCCCTAAGATCTTAATAGACAATTTTCTTCCTCTAACTTACGCCGCTTTCTTAGCAGCGTTTGGCGTGCTTAGTGGCACACTAAACTTCACACCATTTGCCATGGTCACTTGGGCACCATGTTCTGGGTGAAGTGTCAGCGTAACTCCTTCCATTTGAAAGGTCACGCCTTCATCGCCTTGCACATGAAGAGAAGCGATTGAGCCTCCGAGTGTGAACTCGAGATTGAGGTTCATTGAGCCCTCTGCACTAAAGCTCATAGGAGCACTTGAGTGAGAAGTTGATGATGTGTATTTTGGCGCTGGCGCAGCCTTGGGAGTCATGCTCACCACATTGTCACTAGCGCACTGCTCTTCTTCCATTTCGCGCTCGGCCTGATCGAGCTCTTCAAATGATTCTTCTTCAAATGACTCAGCGGCTTGCTCTTCTTCAGAGTCAGAAGCTTGTGCAACTTCTTGCTCAGCCCCGGCCTGCTCCTCAACCTCAGCAATTTCATCAGCCTCAGCAACCTCTGGTGAGGCGGCGAGCTCTTGGTCGATCTCATCTTGAAGACTAGTCTTTTTTACATTATCTGCCGCAATAGAGAGGTCCTCACTTTCAGCTACTTCATCAGATGAAGCAAATTCACGCTCAAGACTTTCAATCTCCTGCATGATATCCAGAAGCTCTGAGTCATTGAATCCTTGCTCTGCTTCATTCTGTCCATCTTTGGTGCTCATAGTAGCTTACTCCTTTAGGCCTTTTGATATGCGGCTGAGGTCATTATCTCTTCACCCTATCGGACTTGAATCAAGTGGGCTTGAGTCAAGATGCCTTGCGGGAAAAACTTTCTTATTTTGGATACTTAAGCGTGAATGTCAGATAATTTAAGGTCATGTTTTTATGTGACAACTCATGGGCCATTAGGTACAAATTTTCCCTCAACTTTTTAAATCATTTTTATGAAGTGTTGAAAAAAACAGGTTTTTCAGGACGAGCAGATTTTAAGGATTAAGATTGAAGGATAAGAGCTTCAAGGCCAACGATTGGCTGATTAACCCCAAGGGACCTAACAGGAATAAGGTCGTGGGATCATCAGAACTTACAAGCAAGGAAGGGTCAGTTCCCCCTCCAGTGCCCAGTAACGTCCAAAGTGGTCACTATTCAAGTGCCGCTCTTCAAGTAAAACACGAAGTCAGTGAATCCTTTGAACCCACACAATTTCTAGTACCTGAGTGGAAGGGTGATGGTCTCATTACTCCAGAAGCTGTGGTCATCCAGAAAGTGGTCGATCGCCTGTGCCTGGATGCTCAAAATCAATTTCAAAAATTCTGCGACCAAACTAAAAGCCTCAAGCTTCTAGTCTTTAGTGAATTCCAAAATTATGCCAAAGAGCGCCGCTTAGAAGTTAGCGAGATCAGCGGCCCAAGCGAATTCTGGAGCCACTTCGCCAATAGCGAGTCGCCCTTTTATGAAGAGCTCGCAGGCTTTAGAGATATCTACTGCTTTAGAGCTGTGAGTATCTACCTCTTAAAAGTTCGCTTCATTCTCAATTTGGCCGATGTCACCGATAGCGTCCTGACGCCCAATAATCTCATCAGCCCAGGTGCGTACCTGGCACAAATTTTTAGAAAGAATTCTAGCACGGAACTTGTGAGTGAAGCGCTTCAGAGTAATCACTACTCTTGGTATCGCCCTTCTCTACAAAGCCAATACTTAGTTGAAAACGCCGCTCAGGCGCTTGGAAACTTAAGTCTCACTGAGCTGATGAAAGTGCTCACTTTTCGCAACCGCCAAATTAGAGAGAAGCTCTGCTTTGAAGACGAGCACTTCTCCCATTCGCTTAGCCACCGCTCTTTTGGAAGATTTCTCATTGATACACTTATCTTCCTTCCGCGCTGGCTAGATAATACGCTCAATCGCAGCGCCACTCGCGCAATGACTAGGCCTGAAGTTGTTTGCACGAAATTTGTCGGCGGCCAACTCTCCTCACTCTCACTCTCTCACTGGTTGGCCCAGGAAGATTATCTCAATATCCCTTGGGACTGTGTGATCGCTCCCGACTTTATTGGCAGTGAGAAGTTTTCAAGTGGACAGTACATTAAGATCTGCCACGAGCTTCAATTTATTACATTCCTGCTTCACGTGGCCAAGCGCCAAGGCTTTGAGCCAATTAGTTTCCTGTGCCAGATCATGCGCTCAAAGAGTGCCTTTGGTCGCTCAAATAGCTCAGGGCAAATGTCACTGCTCGGTGGTGTGGACCAAGGCAATATGGCCTCGTCCTACCAGAGAATTTTCATTCACCTCAATGATCTTCCTAAGAACAACTCTCACCACTATCTGATGACTCAGATTAATGGCGAGCTCTCGAGCCTTCTTCCAGATGGAAGACTCTACGTGCTCACCAATCAGAAGCTCTTTGTTCCAAGTCTCTCAGAAAAGACGGATCAACTTCTCAAGAACCTAAAACTTGAAGCCTTCTTTAATTTTGAAGAGCTCAAACACAAGGGCGAAGTTGCTCCTTATCTCTATATTTTTAAAAAGCGCACGAGTGAAGAACTCAGCAAGGTTCAAGATCCGTTTAGCCCGGTGAAGAAAGAACTCTTTTGCAACTTCAATATTTCTGGCGAACTCAACCAGTTCAGTCAATTTGCAAAACTTGCGCGCTCTCTTAGCCGCTTCTTTGACGAGCGCTTCCCCCACAACACTCCCTACTACCAGAGTGAAAATGAGGGTGGCCCTACTTTTGAATTCTACCAAGATGCGATTCTTGACGGTAAGCTTGTGAGCTCTTTACCTCGCCACGAGGGCCAGGTAACTCACCCGACCTACTTCAAGAACCTGACGAAGACGTGCGTCCCATTTGATACCTTCTTTTATGTCGAATCACTGGGAGCAGCAGATAAGAAGTCTAGACCGCTAACGTCTGAACTTCTGGGATTCAATTCTTCGAATGAAGAACGCTTCCCACTGATACTCATCGTCGACTTCTCTCGCAATCACGATTTGAGACTCGAATTAATTTTCAGAGAGTCTTACGCCGCCAAGAGAGAGGCATATGGTAATGCTTACTTCCAATACTTTGGACTCATCCCCAAAGTAGAGGGCCTCAATGTAGACATTATTCGCACTTACTTTAATTCAGTCCTAGGAAGGCAAATCACTGGCCTATCACTTGATGGTGGACTCACTAAACTCAAGAGCAAAGTTAAAGCGATGCTCGTTCCCAAAGCTTTTGGAAACAATAGCTACTGGGAGGGAAGTGAAGATGCGCCCACTCTTCAGGTGATGGGTATGAGCGTGGAAGAGCTCTCAACTCTTAGTCCGCTTGAACTTTCAAAGCGCTTCTACCACGACGCCGAGGAACTCAGAGCGAACTTCATGCGCGGTCAGTTGGTGGCCCTTAAGTCTGTGATGGACTTTGCTCACCGTCTGCAAAAATCGATGGAGCGCCTAGGACTCACTAGTGGTGAGGGACAAGCGGCGACAATCTATCAAAATAGTTTTGTGAAAGATCGCCTGGTCAAGCTCCCCACTTTCTCTCTATGCCCACACCATGACGACGTCTATGTGCAGGTACTTGTAGATGCTCCCAGAGCGCTCGAGTTACCACTTGAGAGTGTAGAGCTCAAAAAAGATAGTGTTGAAGTTAGCGAGAGCTTTACCCTTACACTCAAGGCTTCGGGTATGCCCATCATCTGCCTGCACGGACCTCAGAACTTGCTAGACTTCACTTCCTTTATTCTCTCGCGCGCTAAGGGCGTGCCTCTGCAGAGATTGCTCGGTCAATTGCGACTGCCCACGGAGCGCTCGCTCACTAGCGCACTCACCGACTTCTTTGAGTTACAGCGTGAGTATAGAAAAGTGTCTGACCAAAGCACTCTCCTTCTTAAAGAACTCATGGGCGCACTTGTAACGATGCCTACCGGCCGCGCATAATTTCTTCACATAAATTCAGTGTTTTAGCTTAGACTAAAGGGGCGACTTTCCTAAACTTAAAGAGGAGCTTCTTCTACGGATATTTTAAAGCTACAAAGAGCGCTCTATAAGAATCTCAAAAAAAAGGCCATGGGCCTTGAGGGAAGTTTAAGCTCCGAGTTTAAGCGCTATCAAAAAGATCAAGTAAGCGCTTCCAAGCGCGACTTCACGGTTTCCAATATCAACCAATTGAGTGCGTCCATTCGCTCCTCTCAGGTTGTCTACCTAGGCGACTTCCATAGTTTTGACCAGAGTACTCGCAACTTTGAAAGGCTTCTTCGGACTCTCGAGGGTGAAAAAATTATCCTCGGAGTGGAGTTTGTTTATCAAGAACATCAAGAGTACTTAGAGTTCTATCTCACTCACCTCATCACCGAGCTTGAATTTCTTGAGAGTATTAACTACCGCGAGTCGTGGAGATTTCCTTGGACTTATTATCGCCACTTCTTTGAGATGGCGCGCAGAAAGGAATTTCCAATTATTGCCCTCAATAGCGTTGGCTCGCTTAAGGAGCGAGATAAGCTTGCCGCCAAGAGAATTGCCGAACTCCTTGAGGAAAACCCAGAGACTAAGCTTCTTGTCCTCTTTGGTGAATATCACATTGTCGCCGATAAATTGCCTAAACTTGCCAGCGACTACGCTGGAAGAGAGCTCAAACAAACCGTGATCCACCAAAATCTTGATGAGGTTTACTGGAAATTGCGCGATCAAGATCAAGAAGCTGAAATTATCTCCTTTAACGATTCGGAGTTCTCACTTCAGACCTCTCCTCCATGGGTTAAGTATGAAAGCCAGATTTACTGGTATGAAAATCTCACCGATGACCCGGATTTTGATCTTCATGAATATATTATGGAGACCGGACTTCTCGCCTTTAATAGTAGTATCTCAGATAATTTCTTCTTTCTCGCCAAGGAGATATCAAGAACAATTGGAGAGGAAGTCGATGAAGATGAGCTAGAAGACTTTAATCTCTATGATTATCAGAGACTTGATCTCGTCAGTGAGAAATTAGAGTCTCTTGAAGATAAAAAATGTATTCAGTTTTACAGATGGCTACTTGAACAAGGCTCGGGATTCTTTCTTCCACATCGCAATGTCTTCTATTCTTCTACGTATAGTATTAATCGCATGTCCTATCTCGCTGGAATCCACGTTCTGCGAACGATACGCAGTGAAGTTCACCGCCAGAGCGAGGACGCCCTCATGATTGGTGGCGAGAGATTCTTCACATTCTGGTTCTTCTCCTGCGCCACGGGATATTTCTGCTCAAAGATTATCAATCCCTATCGCAAGTGTGACCTCTATCTTGATATGAGAGATCACTACCAAAACCCGGCAACTCACAAGGACCTCATCAAGTCCCTCGGGCTGACGCTCTCTCTCATCGAGAGTATGGAGTCAGGGATTCATCAAGATTTTAGTGAATACACTCATAAGGAGCTCTATCAAAGCGCTAGGGCACTTGGTTTTATGTATGCTGAAAGAATGTATGAATCACACTTAAAGATTCGCTCGCAGGAACTTGGAGCTCTCAAGAATATTCTCTTCTTTGAGGAGTGGAACCTAGAGAGTTTGAGAAGGTTTTGCTTAGCAATTGTTCCAGGCGATACTTTTGCCAAACTTAGAAAGAGATTTTTCTAAGCTTGGCGCAGTTCTTTTAGAATATCTTTCTTACTACCCTTAATCACTCTATCCACACGCTTAGTTGGCGCTTCGTCAGAGCTGGCATTCATAGTAGAAAGAATTGAAGTAAAGATAAGCTTTAGTTTAGCCCCACCCTCTACAGCGTTCTCGGCCACAAAGCGACCGCCGGCTTCCTTCATAAGTTCAGAGATAATACTAAGTGAGATATCTGCTCCCACTCCGGCTCGTGAAAGTCCGCTTAGAGCATCGAGGGCCTCTTTCTTAATTCCATCGCCAGTAAAGAGTACTTCAAAGGCGGCCATCGGGCCCAGAGCTCTTAGGCTCAACGTAAGCTTGGTGCGACCACTTTGATCGCCTGAGACGTTGGCAAGAGCGAAGTTAATTGAATGGAAAATCACCTGCTCAATTAATTCAATCTCCCCTTCGATATAGACATCTTCTTTCACATCAAGCTGAACATTTAAACCCTTACTAAAGAGTTTTTCAGAAGAGCGATTAACAATCGTGGCAAGAACGGCATCCAGGTGAATAATTTTGTCTTCTTCTGGAGCGAGAACGCTAGAAGGGATCCAGCTCGATTCAAGAGGCTTATTAATCTTCTCTTGAGTTTCTGCCTCATTCCAAATGCTTTCAATATCCCTTGCACTTACACCTTTTGTCATAAAGGTACTGCTACCAGCAACATCAACATTTGCAGTGCGCACACCCTGGGCTTTCATATGAAGCTGTCTCTCTTTATAAAAATCAAAGAGCTCAGAACATACTTTTAAGTCTTTTTGATCAAGAGCACGCTTTAGAATAGTTCCGGCATGATCCATATTCATCGCAAGACCTTCTGAGAGTGTATCCATCGCTTCTTCTTCGATTGCATCGTGAAGACTTGCCTCTTTAAAGACGCGAACAGCCTCTAACCCCATGAAGAGAATTGAAGCAAAGCTAGAGAGCGAAAAGACAACCATCATCCACCAAGCCGTGGCCTCAAAGCCTTCACTTGCGCGGTAGAGATTATCCATTACTTCGTCTTTTAATTTTTCAATTTTCTCAAATCGTCCGCCAGCGTTTGAAATGATTACTTCGGCCGGTGTTCCATCATTCTTTGAAATGGTCTCGTGAAACCAGTGAACATCAGTAGTGAGATTATTCATCAAGCGCTCGGTACCAACTAGTACTCCCGCAAAGCGATTTTCAAAAATCGTCTTCGCCTCCCCTAGGCACTCCTCGGTGAGACCGGTGAACTGACTATCGAGATAGGCACCACTTCCACCTATAACTTTAGCGGTATAACTCTGATGAATTCTTTGAAAACAAGTTTGAAGCCCCGACTGTAAGGTCGTTGTGAGCTGGCGACTTGATCCAACGTGATCTAAGAAGAAAGCACTTCCGAAGGCAACCACGGCAAAGGCGAATCCAGCCGCACCTCTCTTGGACTTAAAAACTGATAGGATTTTACTGAACATAGAGTCACCAACCTAGTGCTAGAAATGGGCGCATCCTTGCCCCACCCATAAATTCTACGTTTCGCAACATATCAGTCAAGCAAATGACCTTTTTTGCCCGTCTAACAGTACCTGACACACATTTATTTAACCAATAATTGACACTTTAGCTCGTACATCCTCGGGACGTCCGGGGATTCTTCATGCTAGGCTAGACTTTCGGCAAGGGGCTGCTATGACCAGTGACGCAATCCAAATCTCACTTCCAAAAAGAGGACTTCTCTGCCTCGTGGTCTCCATTTTGGTGAATGTGAGCTTTTTTGCCCTCTTTAACTTGCTTCTTAAAGAAGAAGTGCGCCCGCTAGTTGTCCGAATACGCCCAAGCGCGATTGAAAAAGAAAAGTCTGAAGAAGAAATTCTAAAAAAGCTCGAGAGCGAGAGCTTCAAAATTACTTCAATGACCCTCAAAAAGGGCGACACAATTGAAGATAAGAAGAAAGCGCCTAATAAAGCAGATGAGGCCACCCAAAAAACTATCGTCAACAAGCCAGTCGCTAAGATTAGGCCCAAGACTAATGAGAAAACTCCCCCGCTAGACCTTGCGGCACTTGCTCCTCAGTTGGCCGAAGTTGAAGCACAGCCCAAGCTCGCCCCTACTCCCTCATTAAATAAACAAACTGACCTCGGCCACCTGAATAAAGATCAAAAGCGCATTCAAGAGCAAGAGAGCCTAACCAAAAAGCAAATCCTAAGTGAGTTTGCCGCCACTCCAGACATTGCCAAAGTTCTCGACTCCAAAGGCTTTAATATGGAGTTCGGTCTTCCAGAGGGCCTTAATGAAGACGATCTCAACTCCAAAGAGTTGATCTACTTTGCCTTTCTAAGGCGAAACTTTCTCAAGTATCTCACTACTTTTCTCACGACTCACAATAAGCTAGTGATCTCTAGACCTAGTCTTACCTATGCCCTCAAAACCGGGCCACACTTGCTGACGGCCAGGGCCATCTATGATGATCAGGGAAATATGGTCTCTTTTAAAATTTTAAAATCGAGCCTCAACAACGACATTCACAATCTCTTTGAAGAAACCGTGAAAGGCATGCGCACAATCCCAAACCCTCCTCGAGATTTTGTGAAGGGGCGGGATAAGGAATTTAGCGTGTACTATCAGCTACAGATTAATGGCGTCTAACCAAGAAGCTTAAGAGCAAGTAGACCAAAGAAGATGAGTCCAAACCAAAAGATGCGCTTTCTCGCCACTTGAGAAATCGACTGTCCCAAGACCTTCATGAGAAAGAGCGGCTTATTTTGACTTAGTCGGATACGACGAAACTCGGCAGCACTATAGGCTTCTAGCTCACTTAGAAATTCTTCTGGGGCTTCCACTCTAGGAATGTGCCCCACCAGCAATCTCTCTTCCTCTGCAGCTAATTGCAACTCCGCTCGGCACTGCTCGCAGTGTTCAATATGTTTGGTGAGCCAGATTTCTTTTTCAATACTTCTCTTTTCAACAAGCCCTCTCACTAGCCTAGTGTGAGGGCAGCGCAGTGACTTTAAACTTTGATGGTAGAGATCGCGTGAGCGACGGTCATAAAGATAATCAGACATAGGGGCCTACTCCAAATAGGGCCAGGAGTTTATTCTTGGCCTCGTGAGTGGTGCTCACCAATTCCTCAAAACTAGACTCGGTAATAAACTCTCTTTCAAAGCGGTCAAACCCGCTCAATTCGCGCAAATACAAATGAGCGCGCTCATTCATACTGAGTTTATAAAAAGGAGAATTATTAGTGACCATATAGCCACCGGTGCGAGCAATGCGAAAGCACCAGCGATAGAGTGACTGCACCATTAGGCTTGAGCGCTTATCACTACTGGGCATCTCAACGAGTGCCACGTCCTCTCTAAAGAAGTGAGTGAGAGCGGTTTTCACGACTTCGCTTGCTGAGAGGTCTTCGCCCACGAGGGCAAAGGCGAACGAATAGAGTTCGCGCCAGAGTTCTGTAGAGAGTGGTCCTGTTTGGATATTCCTCATAGTAATAAGGTTAACCGCCCAAAGGGCTTAAGACAATCACCAGTGAACTATCAATGACTTAGAATAAATAGTCGCCTTAAAGGCTCGGAATACTAAAGAATCCTTCCCACTTACCCGATAAGTTCTATGAGATAAAATGCATCAGGATTAGTTTGCATGAAAAAGACACCTATAATTGCACTATTAGTGGCCACCCTCTTTGCTTCGTGTGTGCCCAAAACAAAGACTGTGACTAAAACAGTTCTTACTAATGATAGTTCATCAAATGGAACCATCAATAATAGTGGTGGGGCAACGCCAACTCCCACACCTACAACTGATCCCAATGATTCAAGCATCGACTATATCGTTATCAGTGATCGAGTCGTTCACGGCAACAACTCAGGCAGCGTTGTTTGGAAGTCGAGCAACTCAAACCACACCGGTGGCATTGATGAGCGCGCCTTCTCTTCAGATCAAAAGCTCTACATTCAAATTATTCCACGTCGCGATCACTGGTACACAAGTGATGTGAATGGAACAAGCTGTGCCTACCGCACGCTGAACTATAGCAAGCTTAAAATGAAAATTCGCGTGGCCTCAAAAGAAGCTCCAGGCCAGGGTGCCTCATGTACTTTTAGCGCCAATGTCGACTCAGCCTCTGATGTGATTCAGCTCTCAGTGCCGAGCGGCTCACTCTATCCACCAGTGATTGAAATCTCTAACGTCGAACACGACTACTACTGCAATAGCTACTGTGTTTCTGGTCAGACGACAAATGTGGCCCAGTGTCAGCAGTACTACTGTCCCTATATCTCTTCAGATCCAGTTGACTGCTTTGCCTTTGATATTCGCGTCGCGACTGACGACACGCAATCACTACCAGGCACTGTTAAGAACTGTGGCGATTAATTCTAGAGAGCTTTAATAATATCCACGGCCAAGTTGCGCTTCATCGCGCTTGAGACTTCAACGAGAAGTCCTGGGCAGGTGATATTTACTTCGCTTAAACTCTCTCCGAGAATATCAAAGGCCACCCACGGCACGCCCACTTCCATCAATTTCTTGGCCACTTCATCGCACGCTGCTTTTTGAGTCGCACTTAGCTCCACTGCATGATAACTCGCGCCCTGAGCGATGTTGGCGAGGAATTGTCCCTTTGGTGGAACTTTAATTATTGTCCCAAGTTCACGGCCAGCAAAGTAGAGACTGCGAAGCTCTCCTTGGTAGACTCCCTCACAGAAGGGCTGAATTACCATGGCACCACCCAGAGAAGTCACTTTTTTTTTAAAAGCGCTGCTAGCGGCTTCTAGATTTTCAAGCTCCACTTTCTCAACGCCAATTCCTTGATAGAGATCAAGAGGTTTGAGGATAAGGGCGGCATTGCCATTGTCGCGACACTTTTTAGCAAATTTTGCAAAGGTCGCAGGATCGCTCGTCACCAGCGTTGAGAGTGCTGAGGGGTGTTCGTAGGCAAGGATTTTTTCGTTATTTAAGAGCAGTCCCTTGGCCGAGTTGACAACGCGAAGTCCTCTGTCTTCAAAGGCCCTGAGCATCCAAAGAATGCGCAGATAGCGCGAGTCAAATGGCGGGTCGAGACGAAAGTGAAAGATGTCCTTCACATCGAGTGTAATGACCTGGTCAGTGGTGGCTTCAAAGGATTCAAGGTAGAGAGTTTTCTCGTTGAGAGTTGAGCTAAAACTCCACACCGAGAGCCTAGGCCAAGCGTCGTTGCGATAGGAAAAATCGGCTTCAAAGAGCAAGTAGACTTCCTCCCCCATGCTTTTCAAGGTATGGGCCAGAAGAAGACTAGAATCCTTCTTAAAGACTAATTTTTCGAGGGGGTCAATGTAGATGATATGCCTGGACATAGTTGCTCTCTCTTTTCAAAAAGAAGTTGCTCAAAGCTTAAGTTGTCTTTTTTATCTGAAGACAGCTTATCATAGCAAGCATAACTCTTTTCAAGAAGAACATAGAGCTGCAGTAGATCTAAGTTTAGTTCATTTTGTAGTTCACTTATTCGCTGCGCCTTTTGCTCGTAGGTCAAGAAGGCCGCAAAACTGGCGTTATTCCACTTGCGCTTTAGCGGCCAACAGCGCCTAGCTTCGATCTTATTTTGGTCACAGTAGGAATTGATGGCGGGCTTAAAGTCTCGCTCCAAAAAGCCCGTGAGAAGCTCTGAGAGCAGCTCTTTAGTGGCCCCCGAATGCTCTTGGTAAATCTTTGAGAGCACTCCTACCTTTTGAACAATCAAGCTTGAGAGGCCTTCTTGCACTTCCTGCTCACCCTTTTCCCGCGCCATCTTGGCCTGATCCCAACCAAGGTAGATCGCCCGCAGCTTTTCACCAAAGAAGTTGGCCAGGTTCTCATTGAGGTCGACTTCATCTTTAACAAAGAAGATCGTATGAAAAAGCTCGTGAAAAATGAGCTCCACCAGATCCTCATCCGAGTAGTGAAAAAAAGACGAGAGAATCGTGTCCTCAAAATGCCCCAACGTAGAATAGGCATAGACCGGTCTAGAAAATGTCACATAGCCTTGCTCTTCTTTACCCCGAGCGTATTCCTTTGCGTCCCCAGGGTCAAAGAAGCCGAGATAGGGAAAGCAACCAACAAAGGGAAAGCACTCTTTCTGGGCCTCAATTTTATCGACAGGACTCACAATCACGAGGGTTGTAACCATGTCATTTTCCAGCACCGTGGTCTTGGTATAAATCCCAGTCTCTTTCTTACTGAAGTACTTGTAGAAGTATTCCTTGGCCTTAAGTGCGAGCAAGATTTTCTCTTTGTGCGCTGATGGAATGCGCGGGTCTTTTAAAACCTCCTCATTAGCGCGAGCTCGCGCCTGCAATTTGATCTGCCCCGTCCCCTGATCGATCATATAGCCGACCTTGGCGCAGGAGGTAGTCATTAAAAGGAGGGCAAGAAGCGATGTCGTTCTTAGAAAATCCATGTAAATCCGGCGGTGTACTTCTGATAATCTTTCATCTTATCAAATTCGAAGGCCGGAAAAACGGTTTGAACAGAGCCTCGAAGTGCCATGTGCTTAATGAGTCTCAGCTCCAAGCTAAAACTTGCAAAAACAGAGTCGGATTTGCTGCGAGATTGCCCCGTCCTAAGCTCTGTGACCTGTCCGGCACTATCTTGAATGGTGATGTCGGTAAAATCGACCACAAATTGCTTGGCATAACCCACGCTAACAAGGGGTCTAATCATAGATTTTCGACTGGCCAGAAGCTGCCTGACTCCGACCCCAAAGACTTCACTCTCAACAGTGTTGACCATACCGATAATATTCACATCCGTTCCGGTCACCGCGATCGTGTTGTGCTCGTCAGTAATAGAGGTCGAAAAACTATAATTTAATTCGAGCGCCGTCGTTTCAAACAAGTACATGGCAAGGCTGCCAGAGTAAGTGCGCTCGGTGATGTCATTTTCTCGCGAACTTCCGTAGGCTTGATTTTTGTAACCAAACTCACCAGAGAGTTCAAAGAGAGCGAAGGCATCGCTAGAAAAAAGAATCGTGGCAAGTATTGATAAAACGGCCAAAAAATTCACATGCCCCTCCCATAGTAACTTCTTTCACTATATAGGAGCGCGGCCGGGCCGATCGACACCCGGCAAAAATGGCGAGTTTTACTCCCCTAAACTACTGTAATCTGGGGGTTAATCGACGGCCGTGATCTACTAAAAACTCTGCTTGGCAACTGAAGGCCGTGGCCTCGGTGATCTTTACATCCACCCAGTGCCACTTGAGATTTTGCTCGGAATCTTGAGGTTCAAAGTGAACAACCCGGTTGCAATTTGTTCTTCCCTTCCACTTCTTGATACCTTTCATATTTCCTTCGCCGTCCACTAGCACGCGATGGGTTTGACCAACGAGAGTGGCGCGAATTTTTTCTTGGATCTTAATCTGGTAGGCCTGAAGCGCGCGAAGCCTCTCACCTTTAATATCATCAGTTAAGTGACACTCAAACTTAGCCGCGCGTGTTCCCCTACGCTCGGAGTAGACATAGGAGTAGATGAAATCAAATTGGGCAGCGTCTAAAAGCTTGAGCGTGTCCTCATACTCCTCTTGGGTCTCACCCGGAAAGCCCACGATAATGTCACTTGAGAGAACGATATCTGGATTTGCGGCGCGAAGCTTCTCTAAAAGACCCAAGTAGTGCTCGGGAGTGTACTCTCGGTGCATGCGTGAAAGAACCGTCGCACTTCCACTCTGAACGGGCAGGTGAAGGTGGCGGCTTAATTTCTTTAGATCGCCGTGGGCGGCAATTAGTTCATCAGAAACGTCATATGGGTGACTTGTTGTATAGCGAATGAGCTCAAGACCGTTAATTTTCTCTAGCTCACAGAGAAGACCGGCGAGGTTTTCGCCATTTTCTTTACCAAATGAGTTCACGTTCTGCCCAAGGAGCATGACTTCTTGAACTCCCTGATACTCAACCAAGCGCTGGACGTCTTTTACAATCTCATCAGTCCTGCGCGAGCGCTCCTTGCCACGAGTGTAGGGAACGATACAGTAGGTACAATACTTATTGCAGCCCTTGATGATATTGACGAAGGCTTGGGGTGAGCCGTGATTAATCTTAGTCTCAATTGAGAAGTCGCTTGAGCGATCCCAGGTATTAATGGAGAATTTTGAGTCGCCAGCATAAGTGCGATAGACCATATCGTTAATACAGTCGATCACATCGGTTCCAAACGCGAAGTCGAGGTGGGCAAAGCGCTTTACAAGTTCCTTGCCTTCAGTTTGGGCCACACATCCACCCACCCCAATAATGAGATCACTGCCCTTTTGCTTTTTGAGAGTTTTGAGCTCGCCAAGTTGAGAGTAGAACTTATTATTGGCGAGGTCTCTAACCGCGCAGGTATTAAAGAGAACCAGATCGGCCTCTTCGACTTCCTCAGTTTTTGTGAAATTGAGTTCACCCAAATGGGCAAGTAGGCGATCGCTATCGTGATAATTCATCTGACAGCCAAATGTTTTGACCCAAACTTTTCGAGCGGGAAAGGTCAGGTCACCCATCTTGACGACTTTTTCACCAGATTCTGGATCGACTACCCACTTTTCTTTAATGTCTGATTTTCGAACGCCTAATCCTGATTCCATTGAACTTTCCTCATTAATGAGTTTGGCGTGCAAGGATTGGCCTAGACGAGAGAACTCTCTAGCAATATTAGGAACTTAGGAGTTTACCGAATCAGCTGTACAATCTGGGGCAATCTCTCACGCAAAATGTGGCGCCAACTTACCAATAAGACGTGGTGACGTCTAGCCCCATTTCGATATCTGATTTTTAACCTATTGAATTTACGAGTGAATTTGAAGTGCGTTTAAGAATAAAAATTGGAGAAAAGGCAAAAAAAAAGGCCTCCGCATGGAAGGCCCCTTTTTTCTTTTTCAACTAAGCAAAAGAATTACTTCTTCTTAGCAACTTTCTTAGTAGCTTTTTTAGCTACTTTTTTCTTAGCAGCTTTCTTAGTAGCTTTTTTTGCTACTTTTTTCTTCGCTACTTTCTTAGTTGCTTTCTTCGCTACTTTCTTTGTAGCTTTCTTCGCTACTTTTTTAGTAGCTTTCTTGGCAACTTTTTTTGCTGCTTTTTTCTTAGTAGCTTTTTTAGCTACTTTCTTAGCGGCTTTCTTAGTTGCTTTCTTTGCTACTTTTTTCTTTGTTGCTTTTTTAGCAGTAGCTTTCTTTGCTGTCGTCTTCTTTGCTGTTGCAGCCATAGACATCCTCCTGGTTTCAATACTTATTTTCAGGATAAACACATTTTTGTTTCAACGCAAACAAAAATCGAACCTTTAGCAAGTTTAACGGAATAATTTCAAAAAACATTTAAGATTTTTTTTCACTGTCCGGGTCTAAAGGGGTCCCTTCGCCCTCGAAAAAACTTTTGAAACATCGATGAATAAAGGCGTTCGACGTTTTTAGGGGAGAGCATTTTTTTTTGAAAAAAAGTTTTACTCCCCCCACCCTAAAAGTGTTTTTTTGGTGTGACAATTACTCCTTCCCCCCATACCCCATGAACTTTTTTTCCTTTTTTTAACAAAAAAGCGGCACAAAAAATGGGCGTTCGCCCCCGGTGAAGGGGGTGAACGCGGTTTGAAAATGTCTTTGGATTATAAAAAGGAAGGAGAAACGGGCAAGAAAAATTAAGAATAACTGAAGGTCAAACGGTCTTCTTTCTTATCAACACCGACCTCAACACGGCCGCCATTTTCTAGTTTTCCAAACAGAACTTCGCTTGAAAGCACTTTCTTAATTTCGTGATCAACTAGCCTAGAAATGGGTCTAGCCCCCATTTTAGGGTCATATCCGTGTTTTGCGAGCCAGGCTTTTGCCTCGTCATTAACTACCAATTCAATATTCTTATCCGTGAGCTTACTCTCCAAGGCGACCAAGAATTTCTCGACGATCTGAAGGATCACAGTGTCTGGCAACTTATTAAAGTGGATGATGCCATCGAGCCTATTTCTAAATTCTGGTGAGAAGTAATTCTTAATGGCCTTATCACGTCGAGTGGTATTTTCAGGACCCACTGCCCCGCCAAGACCAATGACTCCCTCATCATTTTCGCGAGCACCGGCGTTTGTCGTCAAAATAATGACGACATTTCTAAAGTTGGTCTCGCGACCTTGCGAGTCTGTGAGCTTGCCGTGATCCATCACCTGAAGAAGAACGTTATAGATATCTGGGTGGGCCTTTTCGATTTCATCCATCAGCAAGATACAATGAGGATTCTTGTTCACGGCATCGGTTAAGAGTCCACCTTGATCGTGACCAACATAGCCCGGAGGCGCGCCAATCAGCTTGGCCACCGAGTGCTTTTCCATGTATTCAGACATATCAAAGCGCTCCAGGTGGCTTCCAATTTCAATTGAAAGCTGGCGAGCGAGTTCTGTCTTGCCCACGCCTGTTGGCCCAGCAAAGAGAAAACTTGCCAGTGGTCTTGAGTCGTCACCGAGTCCCGATCTCGCCAAGACAATCGCATCGGCCACCTTCTCGACGGCCTCTTCCTGACCAAAAATGAGCATTGAAAGATTCTTCTTGAGATCTTTTAGGCGCTTTCTCTCATCTTGTTCGAGGGAAACTTTTGGAATCTTCGCAATTCTAGCGACGATCTCCTCAATGTCCTTTTTAGAGATATTGGTCTTGCGCTTACCCTCTGGCAGCAATTGAATCGCCGCGCCCGCTTCATCCAGAACATCGATGGCCTTATCTGGATTCTTTCGATCTGTAATAAAGCGCTCCGAGAGATCCACCGCACTCTTTAAGACTGCATCGGAATATTTTACGTTGTGGTGCTCTTCAAACTTAGACTTGAGTCCGCGCAAGATCTTGAGCGTGTCCTCGCGCCCAGGCTCTTCAATGTCGAGTTTTTGGAAGCGACGGCTAAAGGCAGGGTCTTTTTCAATAAACTTGCGATACTCTTCGTGGGTCGTGCTTCCTAAAATGCGAATGCGACCACTTGAAAGTGAAGGTTTAAGAAGATTAGAGGCGTCTAGTGAACCTCCGCTCGTGGCCCCGGCCCCCATCACCGTGTGAATTTCGTCAATAAAGAGGATGGTGCGCTCTCCGCGCTCGGTTCGCGCTTCAATTTCACCAACTACTGACTTAAGCCTCTGCTCAAAATCGCCGCGATACTTTGCTCCAGCGAGCAAGCTCGCCATGTCTAGCGAGAAGATGGTCGTGCCAAAGAGAACTTCCGGCACTTCATCGCGCTCAATTAGGTACGCTAAGCCTTCGGCAATCGCCGTCTTGCCCACACCCGCAGCTCCCACCATCAGAGGATTATTCTTGCGACGGCGACACAGGATCTGAACAATGCGCGAGACCTCATCAGCGCGACCAATAAGAGGGTCAATTCGCTGCATTCCGGCCAGGTTATTTAGATTGATACAATATGAATCGAGGGCAGTCTTCTTCTTTGCCCCCTCATCCGTTGGCCCGCCAGCTTCTTCACCCAGAGAATGGGCCTCATCATGGCCTTCAGTATTGTTAACGGCTTTATCGAGGTCATGGGCGATATATTGAACGACATTAAAGCGCTCAACCCCTTGCCTTAGAAGTGTGTAAAGAGCAAAGGACTCTTTTTCTTGAAAGAGGGCCACTAGGATATTAATCCCAAGAATATCTCTCTTTCCAGAAGACTGGACGTGGATTGCCGCTCGCTGAATTACCCGTTGAAGTGAGAGTGAAATCTCTGGTTGGTATTGGATTCCACTTTCGCTGGCGAGCTTTCTTAGCTCTTCATCAACAAATTGGCGCTTGGAGAGCTCTTCGATCTCTTCTTGAGAGAGAATTGAGAAATTCGAGTCATCTTCGACAAACTCACTCAACTCCTTCTTCACTTCCTCAAGATTGGCCCCACAGTGGCTAAGAACATCCCTCACCTGCCCGTCTTCGAGCATAGCAAGCAGAACATTTTCTAAAGTCAGGTACTCGTGCCTTAATCGATTGGCTTTTCTAATGGCCGTATTGATGATCGTTTCTAATTTTTTTGACATCATCTTTGATCTCGCTTTGATAGACCCGCGTGGTCCATCCAATTATGCTTACCTATTCAGGTTCGACGCTACATTTTAGGGGATGGCCATTTTCCCTGGCGTCCCTTGAAACTTTTGAAGCCTTTGTTTCAGCGACTTCAAATGTATAAACTCCACAAACCCCAACTCCATCACGATGAACCTTGAGCATAATCGCCTGAGCTTCTTCCGAAGACTTGTGAAAGTACTTTTGAAGCACATAAATCACAAATTCCATCGTCGTGTAATCGTCATTGTGTAGAAGAACGCGATAGAGACTCGGTCTTTTAACCTTAACTTTCTTGGCCGTTACAACGCCGCTTTCACCTTCAGAGTCATCATCCGACATAATAAAGCGCTTACTCATTCATTCACCTTCTCACACACAATAAAGATGGGAGCAATTGTCCACTCTGCAAGGGGGCTCCCGAAATCAGATCTGTAAAACAGCCTAAAGCCCTGATATTTCAAGGCTCATACCTGTGCATTGATTGTATCAAATTTGCCACCGGCCGTCGCGAGAGAGATAATCATAAATGTCTAGTCGTCTATCAAACTTCAAAGAAGGAAGGAACGTGGCAAGTTTTCTCAGTCATTTTAAAGATATTTTCATAGGCCCCAAAGAGAGCGAGACTCTCCACCAACTGCACTCAAAGGTAGAAAAGCACCTCACAAACCACTCTGCCGACAAGCTCGCCACCTTGTCTTGTGTGGCCGGTCTTCTGGCGCGCATCGCCTTTGTGGATATGAAACTTGACCAGGGTGAAGCGGATAAAATGAGTGCGATTCTTTGCGAATGGGGACAAATCAATAAGGATGAAGCCAGTTGGCTCACTCAGATTGCCTTTGATGAAGTTAAAAGCCTTGGTGGGCTTGAAAATCATCTCTACTGCCACCCACTCAACCATCTCCTCTCTAAAGAGCAGCGCCAAGACCTTTTAGCCGCCCTCTTTGCCATTGCGGCCAGCGATGATTCAGTCAGTGGAGAAGAAACAGAGGAAATTAGACTTGTGGCCAAGGGCCTTCTTTTAGAGCCCTCAGATTTTATCGCTGCCAAGCTGTCGGTAAAGGATTATCTCGCGGTTTTAAAATAGACACTTTTGCTCTTTGATCTGCTCCAGAGCATGAAGTGTGGCCGTGTGATTCCACCTCATAGAACACATAATATTGCCCTGACCACGCTGTAAGTGAGTTGGCTCGTAGTAGACGATTTCATCGCGATCGACATCAAAGTACTCCACGTAACAGTCGGGAAGACCCAAAACGTGGCCAAGCTCATGGGCAATCACCAGTGGCCTTTGAAATATTGGCACCGAGGGTGAGAGGTGTATGGTGCCAGGGTCATTATCGTAGACAAATGAGAGTGATTTATCGCTAAAAACGACATGGGTCTCAGCGCTTCCCGAGACATCCCAATTGAGTTCAAATTTTAAAACGCCCGGGCGACTCCACGTTCGCTCTACAAAAGTCTTAATTGAGGCGAGGCTTAGTGGCGACCAGCCAGGTGGGTGAGACATGCTCACCTTCATCACCGTCTCAGTGGAGGCGTGCTCACAACGAAACTTAAGGTTATGATCTAGCTTAAGGTTAAAGAGTCCATCCAGGGCGCGCTCTTCGTATTTAGGCGAGTAAAGAGAAATATAGTCCCCTACTCTTCCAGCTCGCGAATAATTTTGAAGAAGAGCCTCACACTTAAGACCCGACTCGAAGCCTTTGCACAGCTTTAGCACTTGGCGAAGTTCACCCTTGCGATTAGCGAGGCTCATGGCCCGCTCAATTAGTTGAAGATCGAGTTCACTGCGCTCTTTGAGCATATCAAGAGAGCACTGATAGTCGCGCCAGCGCTGAAGGTCGCTTTTAAAGTAGAGCCAATTCTGTGCCTCCACTGGGCCCAGAGTTCTGCCTTGCAATTGCTTAAATTCTTCTAGGGTAGAGCGCAAACGCTCGTGCGAGAGAATAAGCGGAGCTTCTGGCTTAAAATGGCGATCGAGCACACCTCTTCTTTGAACTGGCCCACTTCGATCAAAAATGAGCTTGGTCTCGAGGGCCTCAACTTCGGCCAGTAGATTAGTATCCTGAATTTCACCGGCCGCGCAGAGCGCGCTAGCGGCCCTCATCTGCGAGATTTCCCCCTCGATATTCTTCTTCTCCCCACAACCAAAGGAGGTGAGTAGGCACAAAAGTGTCCACAAACTAGTCAATCGCCAAAAGAGCGGGCGCACAGGGCCCATTCTCTGCTGCATATTCGTCCTTAGTAGAAGAAAAAATGATTACGACTTAAATCTATTCAAGAGTGATGCCGAAAAGGAGGGAAAATGACCAATTATCGGCGCAAGGAGGATACCGAATGTGCTATTCAATCTCGATTAAAATGGGAGCTTACGCAAAGACGTATGTCTTTGACAAAGAATCTGAGCGCCTAGACTTCCTTGAGAAAGCACTAAAGCTTGATCCTGATGCTGAGTGGGTAATGTTTGAGAGCGACGCCTGGGGCTCGCCCTTTCAAAACGCTTCGTAAGAAAAATAAGATATGACTTGCTCAAAGGAGCAAGTCATAGCAATCGAATCTACTTCTTAAAGATACTGGCCATAATACTGGCACAGCCTCCGCGGGCCTTAGAGACCATCCCCTTCAAGTAAACTTCTTGCAATAATTTTGAACCGAGCTCATCACTCGAGTCGACTATAAAAGTCGAGCGTTGCCCACCAGACTCAGTGGGCAGAGATACATAGAGAGTATACTTTTGATCTTCAAGTTTAGAACCAGACTGCGCCAGGGACTTCTCAACTTGATCTCTTATTTCTAAACGCTGAGCCGAGCTGAGATTAAGATCACTTGTGCGAATGCGACGAATGTCGCTCTTGCCCTCTTTCTGCGCCAAGACACTTAACCCCAAGAGATTTTCTCTATTGGCCTTAATTCTAGCAGCAACACCGCCTTTAGAGTTCATCATTGCGACATTCATCTTCTGAAGATCCACCCGCTCAAGATTCTCCGGTGGATTCTCTCCTAGATAGAGGTAGTCCAGTTTGACCTTAAGTTTGATCTCGTATTTCTTATAGGTGTGCTCACTCACACCTCCAAAAACTCCCGTCTGCCTGGTCTGGGCCGACCCCACTTCATCGACACTCTGTACATCTAGAGATGAAGGTAAGAAGACTACTTTGGAGAGATCGTAGCCATCACCTTTGAGCTTCTCTATGATCTTTAGGCGCGCCTCACGGTCCATGGCCTCAACATCGGCTTGAGTAACGCCTCCAAAGAGCTTTCCCAGTAGACCTGTGGTTCTTTGATAATCGGTGGTGGCCACGGCTTCAGTGAGAACTTGACCGCGGTAGACGCTCGAGGAGTCTTCCTCATAGCTCGCAATCTCTCGATCCGGAGCTTTGGATCGATCCAGTGAAGAGCAAGAAAATAGCAGTGGACTCAGAAGTGTTAGTGCCAGACAAAATTTATGAAATGAATTCATAAAGAACTCCGCTAGCCCAAATGGTATTAAAAAAAAGGCCGCTACATTCGAGCGGCCCTTTACCCAATTCTTTATTAGATCAAAAGCGATCTATGAAGCATCAGCGAAATAATCCTCATCGTAATCAACCCAGGCCATTCCTGGTTCAAGAATCACGCGCTCTTCTTTAGCAAATTTACCAGCGCGAGTGCGACGAGTGCGCATCTTTTGTTTCTGTTTTGAGAGCTGCTTCTCTACCTTATCCATCACCATGTCGATGGTTTTATAAAGTGAGTCTGAGTGCGCCGTAGCTCTGTGCTCAAAATGAGGTCCGATCAAATGAACGTCCGCATGGTGGTTGCCATCTTTGACATAGCACGACCACTTCACGTGCGTCTTACCGTCTAGGTACTTATTGAGTTTTTGAGACTTCTCTTGAATTCTCTCATCTAGTGACGGTGTGTGCTCGAGGTGGTGGAAAGAAACTGTAATCTTCATAGGATCAAATCTCCTCATTTTTTTGGGGGAAGCGTCCCCCCACGGCATCATCAGAGTGAGTGCCATTATAAACTCATTTCTTATTTTTTTACTTTTCTCTTAGCCGAAGACAGGATTCCAAGCATTTCTCTGTACTTGGCCACCGTCCTACGGGCGACGTTAATCCCATCGCGCCCCAAAAGTTCGGCAATCTTTTGATCCGAAAGTGGGCGTCTTGGGTTTTCTTTTTCAAGCATATCTTTAATCTTGAGTCGCAACACTTCACTTGAGACATCCATCCCGCCATCTTTGCCACCGACACCGGTATTAAAGAAGTACTTGAGTTCGAATGTTCCAATCGGCGTATGCATGTACTTGTTGGTCGTCACACGAGATACAGTCGATTCGTGCATACCAATTTCATTGGCAATATCTTTAAGGATCATAGGCTTAAGAAATTTTGGCCCTTTCTTAAAGAACTCTTGCTGCTGGCGCACGATCGCTTTAGAAACTTTATTAATAGTCGCCTGACGATTTTGAATTGACTTGATCAACCAAAGTGCCGACTTGAGCTTCTCTTGCACGTATTCACTGGCCTCATCGCCCTTGTGCCCTTTGAGCATATTTTGATAGAGCTTCGAGATTTTAAGACGTGGAACACCGTCGTCATTTACTTGAACAACAAATTCATCCCCTACTTTCACGACAAAAATATCCGGCACAACATACTCAGTTTCAGCAGGTGAAATGAGACGGCCTGGCTTGGGGTAGAAAGTTTGAAGAATTTCTGCCGACATTTCAACCTGAGCAGCAGAGACGCCAAGTGTTTTAGCAATTTTATCAAAGTCTTTTACTTGAAGATCTTCGAGGTGATCGCGAATAATTTTCTCAAGTAGCGGTGAGCGCTCCTCTGCAATTCTAGCCTGGGCTAAAAGACAATCGACGAGAGTTTCACAACCACACCCAACTGGATCTAGTCGTTGAACTGTTGCAAGAACGTCTAGTGCGTCTTCGCGCTCCATTTTAGAACTCTCAATCAGTTCTTCAAATGAAACTTCAAGGTAACCATCGTCGTTAATATTGTGAATAATTTCAAGTGCCAGTGCGAGCTCAGCCTCTTCGAGTTCTTCCATGCGAAGTTGCCACTCGAGATGCTCAGTGAGAGTCATCCCGCGTGAAACCATATTCTCATAATTCGGATTTTCATCCGGATCGGGAGTGGCCATGCTCGCTGGTGTTGAAGAGGTACTATTGTAAGTTTCGACGTAGGCTTCCCAGTCGAAATCGTCCTTTCCTGTGAGTGGTTCTTCTGTGAAATTTGAGGCGTCTACCTCTTGATTCTGAGCTTCGAGGCGCTCTAATTTTTGATCAGACTCGTTGCTGGCGTCGTCAACACCATCAACGATTTCTTCTAGCATTGGGTTCTCAACCATCTCTTCAGCGATAACGTTAGTCATCTCTAGATGTGTGAGAGTCAAAAGCTTGATCGCCTGCTGCAATTGCGGCGTCATCATCAAGTTTTGAGTCTGCTTTAAACTTTGAGAAAGTTTAACGGCCATACATAAACCCTAGGGGCTTTGTTACATCCTGAACTCTTCGCCCAAGTAGAACTTCCGTGCTCTCTCGTCATTAATAATTTCATCTGGTGTTCCTGAAACCAGGAGTTCACCATTGTTCATAATATAAGCGCGGTCCACAATTCCTAGTGTCTCACGCACATTGTGATCAGTGATAAGTACGCCGATATTTCTCGAGCGTAGACCTGTAATGATACCTTGAATATCATGCACGGCCAGTGGATCCACACCTGCAAAAGGTTCGTCGAGCAAGATGAACTTAGGTTCAAGTGCCAGCGCCCTTGCAATCTCCACTCGTCTACGCTCTCCACCGGAGAGCGCATTGCCAAGGGAGTGGCGGATGTGATCGAGACCAAAATCGGAGATCAGTGAATTTAAAAGATTGCTGCGCTTAACTTTGGGAAGTCTTCTGTTTTCAAGCACAGAAAAAATATTTTCTTCCACTGTGAGTTCGCGAAACACGCTCGCCTCTTGCGGAAGATACCCAACGCCTTCAAGCGCGCGACGATGGATCGGAAGCGAAGTCACATCACTGCCCGAGAGTTGAATGCGTCCACTGTCGGCCTTCACTAGTCCTACCATCATATAAAATGAAGTCGTCTTTCCCGCTCCGTTAGGACCGAGTAGACCTACAACTTCACCTTGTGTCACTGAAAGCGAAACGTCTTTCACCACGGTTCTTCCACCGTAGGTCTTTTTTAGGTTAGATGCTTCAAGCACCTCACCCGTCTGACTAATTTCTACTTCGCCTGTGGTCACTTCTACCTCAAAATGAAGTTCGTATTGGCATCATCCACCTCAACGACTTCGTTGTTTTCTCGAATAATAATGCGATTTCCTTTAATCACGTCGCGCTCTTGGTAGACCTTGGGATAGCCAGTGAGAATAATCTTATCCTCGGCCACAATTCCCTCGAGTTTTTCCGATAGCGCTCGGCGAGTGAAGGTCCTCATGCCTGTAGGGCCTGGGACGCGCACTTTTTCCGATACCTTCACATCGTCATAAAGTACGTAATACTTGAGCTTTTTATTGTAGTTCTCAAGAAAGATTTCCCCGCGCTTGCTCTTGGCGGTAACCCCTTGTTTTATCAAAGTGACATCTTCCTCTAAATTGGCCATTCCCGCCGGAACATCGAGGAACATCTCCCTTGAACTAAATAAAATTGGTGGTTCGTAGGCGCGCTTTCTAGTGATCTTGCCGTCTACATTTCCAATATAGTGTGATTTCTGCAACTTAGGCTGCGCATCCACCGATTGCGCCTTCACCACAATCACATCGCCCGTACTCTCAGAGCGAGTGGTGGTCTCCACATTGCCCTCGCCGTGGAGCTCATCGCGCTCCATCTGATAGCGAGCGGTGTCTGAGTTCCAATGGGAGAGATCCCCTTTCACGTCGACTGCTCCGTCTAAATAGAGAAAGTGCGAAGCCTGCTCTATTCTTCCGGTTTGAGCTCGGTAGTTATAGGAGGTGCCAGTGGGAGAGAAGACCACGCCAACTGGAGAGGTCATAAAGATGCGATCAGCGGCGGCCCCAATGAGGGTGAGCTCCTGCGCGTCCAAAAAAAGCTTGGGAGTGCTCCCTTGCAAGAGGTGATAGCGCGCGCCCACGAAGTAACTCTCTTGGCTGCGTCCTTCGGTATCCGAAGCCTGATCGGCAAAGGGATCGGGGCCACCTTTAAAGTAGTGGCCAAAGAGAGCGGTTGAACATACTGCGCCAAAGAAGATTAAGCGAAATAGGTCACTTAACCGTCTGCGCCATCGGGCGTTTTTCATGCATCTATCGTACCACGCTCCAGTGCGGCCCGCGAGGTGCTAGTTGCCATTATTTTTGAGAGGTTACATCCTTGTCGCGGCCAAAATGATCATGTTAAGCTGGCGCCTCAAAAAAACTGATCAGGGAAGTCAACTGTGTCACTATCCACACTCGACAAAATAATCTCCGAGGGCGTTAAGCTCACTCCCATGATGGAGCAGTACTACGGCATTAAAAAAGATTTCGCCGACACGCTAGTACTCTTTCGTATGGGTGATTTCTACGAAGTGTTCTTTGACGACGCAAAAGATACCGCAAGACTTCTCAACATTACCCTCACCCACCGTGGCAAACTTGGCGACTTCCCCATTCCAATGGCCGGCATTCCCCACCATGCAGCTGCGGCCTACATTGACCGCCTGACCGCAATGGGACTTAAGGTCGCCATTTGCGAGCAAGTCGAAAATCCAAAGGACGCAGTCGGAATTGTTAAGCGCGCGGTCACTCAAGTGGTGAGCCCGGGCATGCCCTACGATGCCGACAAAGTTGAAGAGCGCGAGCACCGCTACATGGTCAGTGGCGCCCTTCACGCCGGCACCTACTACCTAGTGGCCATCGACTTCACTACTGGTGAGTTTGGTGGATACGCCTTTCAAAATGAAACTGACTTTATCGAGCGCCTGCGCTTTTACGCGCCTAAAGAATACATTACGTGGATGGGCCAATGGGATCGCTCTGGGGCGAGCAAGGATTTCAGTAGCAACTTAGAAAAACTGCTCGAGAGCTTTGGAACAGTTAAGACTCATCTATCTCAAGAGTATTTTGAGGTGGCCCAATCGGAAGTGTTTTTAGAAAAACTCATTCCTGGCTTTAAGCGCGATAAATTCCTTAAAACCACTCCCGATGTCCTGGGGCCAGTTGGTGCCCTTGCCTACTATATTTGCTCAACCCAAATTCTAGACGAGCTCGTCCACATTCACCCCTTCAAGCTCACGACAAATCAAGATGAGATGAAGGTGACGATGCCAACTCTCACTGGACTAGAGATTTTTCCCAAGGCCCGCGATAGCTACCGCGAATCACTTGTGGGCTTCTTTGATAAGGCCAAGTCTTCAATGGGCTCGCGCCGCTTGAAGAAAATCTTCCAGGCGCCAACCAGAAGCCTCGCCGAATTAGAGTCGCGCCAAGAGTTGGTGGGATTTTTCACTTCAAATGAAGCAACACTCGAGGAGTTGCGCGAAGTTTTAAGTGAAATTCGCGACATTGAACGCGTCCTCGTTAAGGTTTCTACCGCCAAGGCAACTGCAAGTGATCTCATTAACCTGGCGCGCGCAGTTGATTCATATGAGAAGATCTTGGAAATCGCCAAGAAGAGTAAACTCCCACTTGAGTGTTGGAATAAGCTCAGCAAAAAGTCACTTCCAGAACTCTCAGCGCTCTCAGGCCGCATCTCTGTCACACTAAATGACGAGATCGGGGCTTCACTTGAAAAGGGCAACCTCATTAAAGATGGCGCTGATAAGTCGCGCGATCGCCTGGCAAGACTCACAAGAAATGCCGAGGGCGAGCTCACAGCTCTTGAAGAGAGCTACCGCGAGAAAACAGGAATTCAAAAACTTCGAGTGAAGCACAATAATATCAATGGCTACTTTATCGAAGTCTCTAAGACTCACACTGATAAGGTGCCAAAGAGCTTTGAGCGCCGCCAGACACTGGTGAACTCAGAGCGCTACGTGACCGATGAGCTCATTGCGTTTGAAAAGGAAATGCTCTCGGCCAAACTGAAATTAGAAAAGCTTGAAAGAGAAATTTTTAAAGGAATTATTTCAGAAGTTGGTGCGGTCAGTAGCTCACTTCGTGAGCTTGCCATCTCGCTTTCTCTGCTAGACGCCTTTGGCGCTCTGGCCTGGGTGTCCCTGCAAGAAAACCTCGTGCGTCCTGAGTTCGTCTCAGGTCCAAGAGTATTTGAAGTGAAAGGTGGATTTCACCCACTCATTCGCTCACTCATCAAAGATCACTTTGTTGCCCACGACATTTATCTCGATCACAAGTGTCCCTTCGCTCTCATTACTGGTCCTAACATGGCCGGTAAGACCACCGTCATGAGAGAGGTCGCGATCATTCAATTGCTGGCCCAAATTGGCTCAAACGTCCCTGCCACAAGTGCCAGACTCTCGCTGTGTGACACTATCTTCTCGCGCCTTGGCGCCAGTGACGATATCTTAAAGGGTCAGTCGACTTTTATGGTGGAGATGAGCGAAACGGCCGAAATCATCCGCCATGCAACGAGTGAATCACTCATTATTCTCGATGAAGTTGGCCGCGGTACTTCTACTTACGACGGGCTCTCAATTGCTTGGGCCTTAGTTGAATATCTCACCTCAACCACGCGAGCCTTCACTCTCTTTGCCACTCACTACCACGAACTCATTGAAGTGGTGGATGAGATTAATAATGCCAAGAACATGACCGTTGAGACCATGAACCGCGACGGAGAAGTTCAATTTCTCTATCGCCTCATTGAAGGTCCGGCCTCTCAGAGCTTTGGTATTCACGTGGCCAAGCTCGCAGGTCTTCCCGAGGGAATCCTTCGCCGCTCAACTGAGCTTCTGCAAGACCTTGAGCGCGAGCACCACCATGTTAGCGCCAGCGAAAAGCCAAAGACCTCAAAGTCGATGAAAAAGTCGGGCACTCCTGAGCGCGGCACACAGCTTTGCTTCTTTGAAGAAGAGCGTCCCGCTCCAGTTATTCCAGAATACCTCAAGCAACTAGAGGGTAATTTGGAAAAAATTGATGTTCTCAACATGACACCACTTGAGGCAATTGCAGCTCTTCATGAACTTAAGAGTCAGCTTCCTATCCAGTAGCATATAAAGTTTTCAAAGCTTAACGCCACCTTGTTTAGATGCCCTAAAATTATGACATCTAAACAAGGAGCCCCCCCATGTCACTTATGACTTATGCATTGAAAATTGCCGCGATTACTTCACTCATTTTTAGTGCCTCGATGGCCAGTGCAAACTCGCTCAACGTAAAAGTTCAGTGTGGCGATCTCAACGAAGCCTACGTGGATTTGGATTTATCTGAAAGCTTTAAGGAGCAATTTGCCGAAGAAGCGCAAGATGAGAGCTATGATTATCTTGTTGCTGGTAGAAACTGCGGACTTGAGAGCTGGCAGTCCAAAGAAGAATATGAAGTGTTAGTGATGTTTAAAAAGAAGGCCCTTGGTGATCACGTTGGTTTGGGTCCATTTACGATTAAGCCCCTCGACATCACTTTCTTTGGCGATAAAGAGAGTACGCTTAAAAAAATTAGATCTGCCGACGGAGTTGTTCTAAGCGGAATCAATAAAGATGGTATCCATGGCGACGGACTTTCAGCTGCGATGGAAACTAAGCGTGGAAGCGGATTCGTCAAGCTCATCCTTCGTAAAATTCAATAATTAGCACTAGGTCAACTTGAAGACTTCGAGTTGACCTAGTTACCTACTCAAATTTCTCAGCAATATTTTCCACATCGGACGACAAAATTCTGATTAATTTAGTCCGCCTACTTGCTTAGTCGATAAGCAAAGTATGATGACGAGCAAACAAAAATCACGCAAGCTTCTAAAAAAACGAATTATCGCCTTCTCTATCGATTTGATGGCCATTGGCATCTTTGAGAAAGTCGCCCTCTTAACTATGAAGAGTGCTGTCTCGGGAATGCTTCTCTACGCTTCTGGGTCAGTGCAAAGTGGAGTGGGCCCATTGATTCGTCGCTTTGAGCTTCCGATGCTCCTTGCCTGCTATGTCGGCTACTTCTTTTGCTGCTATCTTTTGACCGAGGGTCACACCCTTGGCAAGTCGATCATGAACCTGCGTGTTCATCGCCCCCATGAACACAGCGGAGCACTCACTCCTCGCGAAGCCATGATGCGCACTTGGGGATACTTCATGTGCTATATGAGTGCTGGACTACTTTTTATGATTCCTGTTCTTTCAAAATCTCAAAAAGGTCTGCCCGACTGGATTTCAGGAACGATTGTCTCAGATGAGGACGAACTCAGAGCAATTGCAGCTCTCGAAGACCAATCGGCGCTTGAAGAGAGAGCACAAACGGCTCAACTGCTGCTCTTTCCAGAAGACCCTGGCTCAAAGACACGCGAAGCCGCTTAATTGTGAAATAGGATCTTTAGTAGAGATCACTATAATCCTACCGGTTTAGCTCCACAGGTATCTTTATTAAAACGAAGCATACAACCAACATAGTTATACTTCACTTCGTGAATGCGATTACCCATTTTTGCATAGTAACTCGATAGCCACTGACAAGATTGCCAGCTTCCGTAAACACAAGATTGATGAAAATAATTAACTTTTTGATTTTCATTATTTGTGAGATTTCCAAGTTCAAAACAGCTATCTGCATGATTACTTTCGCAACTAATGCTAAAAAAACTTTTTGAGATAGTACGATTCTCCCTTTTCATTGCAAACATCCCGACATTGTAACAACTGTCAAAATCTGCCTTGCTTAAACACTTATTGGCCAAAGGCTGAATCTCTGGATATTCACTGAGAAATTGATCTCTTTTTGAAATACAAGATGAAAGTAAAGAGAAAGACAGTAAAACCAACAGCATTAGGATCCTCACTGAGTCTTCCTAATACTAACTAATACCTTCAAAGTACTCTCCCAGTTAGCTTCTAGATCTTTTAATTCATTATCAGAAAGACTCGTAATAGCCTTACAGGAATTACGCAATTGCCTACCATCCTCTGAGCGGTACCCTAATTCTCTTCCCTTACTTTGCTTCCATTGCGCCTCCAGAAATATGAAGCGAAGAGGTAGTCTCTTATTAACCGAGAGAAGAATGGGAAGATATTCAAAGACATCATATTTTTTTTCGTAACTTCCTCTAAAAAACAAAGCACAACTAGCATTTGCCTCTAAGTCATCAAAGTAAAGATGCAACCTCTCATTAGATACATCTTCTAGAGATAGAACCCTGACCGAGTCCTCAATAATCAATGAAATATATTCCCTAGAGTTAGGGTTAGATTTAAAGAGTTCATCGGGGATATCACTCTTAATTCTCTCAATAATAATTTGCTCAGAATCCTTACTAAAACGACTATCAATACAGCTAACAAAAGAATGCGTGAGTAATAACAGGGTAAAAAATAGGGCCGATCTATACATAGGTATATTCTACCAGAATTATAAACGTGCTAAGCTTAAAAAATGCTAACCACTCAGTAATCACTGAATTAGCGGTAGCGCTTAGAACTAACGACCTGCTCGCCCTCAACCTTTCCGGTTTTCAAAAACTCATCGATACTTCCAAGTGTTGAAGTAGCGATATTTTCAAGGGCCTCTTGAGTGAGGAAGGCCTGATGTGAAGTGAGAAGAACATTGGGAAAGCTCATCAACCTGGCCAGGGTATCGTCCTTTAAAATTTTATCTGAGAGATCTGAAAAGAAGATATTCTCCTCTTCTTCGTAGACATCAAGGGCAGCGCCGCCCACACTTCCCTCTTTGAGAGCTTCAATAAGTGCTTTGGCGTCAATGAGTGCACCCCGACCTGTGTTAATAATAAAGACACCCTTCTTCATCGAGTTAAGAGATTCTTGACCAATGATGTGATAGGTACTCGGTGTGAGTGGAATGTGAAGAGAAATAATATCTGATCTCTTACAAAGCTCTTGAAAGCCCACATATTTAACGCCGGGTAGAGATTCAAGTTCTGGATCGCGATTTAAGTCAAAGACCAGGACTTGAGCGCCAAAGGAACACATCACCCGAGCAAATATTTTTCCAATTTTTCCAGAGCCCACGACTCCTACGGTTTTTTGGTTGAGATCAAACCCCACCAAACCATCAAGGGAAAAGTTTTGCTCGCGCACACGCAGGTAAGCTTTATGAATTTTGCGATTAAGTCCCAAGAGAAGTCCCACCGCAAACTCTGCAATCGCATTGGGCGAATAAGCAGGAACTCGAGTGACAAGTAGTCCCAGCCGATCGGCCGCGACTAAGTCTACGTGATTAAATCCTGCCGAGCGAAGGGCAATCATCTTCACCCCAAGGCTGGCCAATATCTCTAAGCAAGCCTCGTCAAGCTTATCATTCACAAAAGAGCAGACAACCTCGTATCCTTGAGCCAGACCTACAGTCTTCGAATTAAGAGAAGTTTCAAAAAAATCAATTTGTAGATTGTATCTGGAATTAACTGCCAAGAAAGCATCTTTATCAAAGTGATGGGTATTAAAAAAAGCAATTTTCATAGGGCATCCAAAATCTTTGGGTAATCACACACGCTACCATAGTTCGCCCACACTCAATAATGATATTTGTCAGGGAAGACTTTTACCTAAAGAGCTTTCTCATCATATCAAAGCAGCTTCCCTTTATCGCCTTTGTGATGAGATTGAGTCGATCGCCCTTTGTGAGAGGAAAGTCTGCCTTGCCTGCGGACTTCTTAACTTCTTCCTGCACAATTTGTTCAAGAAAGTCCTCCATCTCTGCGGCCAATCCAAGTTTTTTTGGAAGCTGCCAAATGAGAAGTGAGCCACGGGCCATTGTCCCAAGCTCAGAGCTTTCAAGATGGCCGTGCTGCAAGCCCCAGACGATCCAGTCTTCGGCTGACTTTTGTCCATTTTGACTAAGCTCTGCCTTAATTAATTTCTCTAGCGCCTTAAGTTCTGAGCGCTTCACACCTTTTTGAAAACTCTTCATCCCCGAGGCAAGCAGTGGTGCCTCGCTAAGCTCTGCCCCAGCACCAATTAGGAGAAATGATCTTCTCGCCTCCATTGAGAGGGTATGGGCCATGCCATAGTCGTAGATGGCCACCTTAGCCTTATTTCCCTTAGACTCTAGGACGGTGAAATTTCCCTGATGGAGGTCTGAGTGCATAAAGCCAGTTCCAAAAAGGGCCTCTCTAAAGAAGAGTTCAAAAAGAGAGTTGGAAATTGCTTCGCGGTAGGCCCGCGACTTTAGTTTTGAAAATTTTGTTTTGGGAGGTAAAAATTCTTGAACATGAAGCTTGCTCTGAGCGCTTGAGTTCTGTGCTTCATAGAGTTTAGGCACAATAAATTCAACTTCATAACTCTTGCCTGCCACTTGAGTCGTTAGCTTTTTTGCATACACCTCAGCGGCTTTTCTTTGGTTGACCAAAGTCGCTTTCATATCAAGTTCTTGGTAGAGGAAATCTTTAAGAGAGCTCACTAACTTCTCGGCCTGAGGAATCATTGCGGGCTCAAGTAAGCTTTCATTTTGAAGTTTTGTCACAAAGCTTGAGAGAATTCGAATATCATCTGCCGCGCGCTCTTCAATACCAGGCTTAAAAAAGCGAACGGCCACGGGAATAAGTGCCCCATCGCGCTCGAGCATGGCCTTTTGAACCTGCGCAACCGTTCCAGTTCCCAGCGGTGACTTCGCGACTTCATCAAAAATAAATCCGCCTGGGTCTTTAGCTAGAATTTCAGAAACCATGTAGTGCGGGACAACCTTGCCAGCATCCTCCAGGGCTTCTAAAACTTCGGAGAGAGCTTTTCCCATTGAGGGTTCTTTGCCAAGTTGCTGGAGTCCCTTACCAAGTCCAGGCCCAGAGTTTTTAAACATGATCTGCGCCCCCTCAAGAGGGGTCGGCTCATGTCCGAGCATCATGACATCAAAGAGAATCGTTTTAAGAACGTCTGCATCAACATTTTGATAGTAGTGATCGAGAAAGAGCTTGAGAAACTTTGTGGCTTCAGGATCTCCTAGATCAATATCTGGGTGTGAGGCTAGCTCGCTTCCAATATTTTTAACTCTATCAAAGTAAACACTTACTTCACCTTCAAAACGACTCATGAGCATCAGCATTTGCCCTTCATCAGAATCGCTCTTTTGAAGCTCAGCTAGGAAGGCCAAAGTATCCTTGCGGTTGATCTCAGGAGGAAGCAGCTGAACAGGCAGAGATTCAATGTCGACCAAATTAAAGAGCTTTCTGCCCGCTTCAACCATCTCTGGCGAGAGTCTATCTGCACTCTGCTCCACTTCATTCATGAGATAATTAACATCAGTTCGAAGTGTCCAGGCGGGGGGGTGAGATATTTCAAACGGCCTTGGTTCACCGGACTTTGCCGCCATGTAGTTGCGAAGAATTTTTGCACTTGTTTGATAGAAGTAATCTCTGGCGTCGCGGGCCCGAGATAATTTCACTTCATCACTCTCAAAGCTCGCGTCGAGTAAAAAGCGAAGCACGTTAAATTGCATCACCTCTCTGTCCTTAGCAGTAATTTCAAAGAACTCTGGAGTTAGGTTATCAGCCGTTAGTGTAGAAAAGTCGAAATTTGAAGGCGTGCGCTCATAGGTTGAGCATGCACTTAGAAAAAGAGCTAAGACGAGACTTAGAAATGTGGTCTTTTTTAAAAGAGACATGAGTTTCTTGTCGGTTATCCGACAAGAAAACTCAAGCTCTCTAAACTATCGAAATAATTCTATTTTTTAAGCCACTCAAAGTGAAGTTCTTTAGTTTGAGCATCATGAGGGCGGCTCGGGGCCCCGGCCATCAAGTCCTTGGCGGCATTGGTCTTTGGAAAGGCAATGACGTCGCGGATATTATCAGTGCCCGCAAGAAGCATCACGAGGCGATCAAGACCAAAAGCAAGACCACCGTGGGCCGGTGTTCCGTAGCTCAAGGCTTCGAGGAAGAAGCCAAATTGAGACTGCTTATCCTCTTCACTAAAGCCAAGCACTTTGAACATTTGGTCTTGCACTTTCTGGTTGTGAATTCTGATTGAACCACCGCCCAGCTCATAACCATTGCAAACAACGTCGTAGGCTTCCGCGCAGAGATCCTTCAACGCTGGATCTGTTGGAGAAGCTTTGAGAAATTTTTCCATCTCATTCACTTTAGGAGAAGTAAATGGGTGGTGGCGAGCAACGTAGCGATTCTCATCTGCAACCCACTCTAGAAGTGGGAAGTCTGTGACCCACAAGAATGAATAGCCAGGCTTAATAAGTCCAAGTGAGCGACCAAGTGAGCGCCTTAGAGCATCACTTGAGGCGTGAACGACATCTTCGCTAGCGTCGGCGACAAAGAGCCATGTTCCATTAGCAGCACTGCCCTCATCTACGAGTGCACCAAGCTTAGCGAGATTGTCATCGGTAATGAATTTAGAAATCCCACCTGATACTGCGCCATTTTCAACTTTAAAGAACGCTACACCCTTGCCGCCATAGGGCTTCACAATAGTTGGCATAGCATCTGTATCTTTGCGAGTGAAGCTTCCCATTTCGGCCGGAACAAACATCGCCTTTACTAGGCCGCCAGCTTCGATCGCTGATTTAAAAACTCCAAAGCCTGTGTCAGCGAAAATATCGTTGACCATTTTTTGCTTGAGACCAAAGCGAGTATCTGGCTTATCTGAACCATAGATATTCATCGCTTCAAAGTAAGTCATGATCGGCATCTGAAAATCAGCCCCAAGTCCAAAGAGCGGGCGAATAATTTCATGCACGAGATTTCTAATATATTCCTGAGTAGCAAAACTCACCTCAATATCAATTTGAGAGAATTCTGGCTGGCGGTCAGCGCGAAGGTCTTCGTCGCGAAAGCACTTACAAATTTGGAAGTACTTATCTGTTCCTCCAATCATGAGCAGCTGCTTTAGAGTCTGGGGAGATTGTGGAAGCGCGTAGACTTCGCCTGGGTGTACGCGGGAAGGAACAATATAGTCGCGCGCTCCTTCAGGTGTCGACTTATAAAGAATGGGTGTTTCCACCTCTACGAAATCTAGTTCATCGAGAATGCGGCGAACTTGTGTCGTCGTTCTCGAGCGAAGTCGAAGAATGTCTTGTAGTTTTTTAGTTCTTAGGTCGAGGTAGCGGTAGCGAAGCTTAAGGTCTTCAGTGGCTTCCGTCGCTCCATAGGGAAGAAAGGGAATCTTTTCAATGTTGTTGGTCGACATCACTTCAAGCTCGTGAACGGCCACTTCAACTTCACCTGTATCCATTTTTGAATTGCGAGCAGACTCTGGACGCTCGCGCACGAGACCAGTGACCTTAATCACACTCTCAAGCGAGCAGTCCTTAAGCTTAGTAAGATCGCCTTTGAACGAATCGAAGTTGAGCTGAGTGACTCCGAACTTATCGCGAAGATCGATGAAAGTAAGCCCTCCAAGATCGCGCGTTTTATTGACCCAACCACAAAGTGTGACGGTCGTGCCAACGTCCTGAACTCTGAGGTCACCACAGGTGTGAGATCTCAAGAGGCCACTCAATTTTTTCTTCATTTGCCAACTCCTATCGATGCTCCCTATTCTACTGGGAGTAAGCCTTTGTTATAGCTTACCTTGGGGGATTTTTCATGGGAAAAGCACTAACTTTTCTTTTCGGCCTACTTCTTTTTTTCTCGCTGACCGGCTGTCAAACAACAACTCCACTCTCGCACTTGCCAAAGGCGACGATGGCGCTGCCGGATGGAAGAGAAATTCCCATTCGCATGGCGATCTCCGAAATTGATCAGCAAAATGGTTTGTCGACAATTAAGCCCGAAGCTTGGCCTGACTCACAAGGTCTATTGTTCGTTTATTCCAAGGTTGGGCCTAGACGCTTTTGGATGCCTGACACTTATTTTAATTTAGATATTATTTTTCTCGATCCGGACTTATCTATCGTTCACATTGAGCGCAACGTCCCTGCACATCCCGGTCGCAATGAGGACCTGGTGCAAATCTATCGCACCAGGGATATTTACGCGCAGCATGTTTTAGAATTGAAAGCGAGCGAGAATCTCACTAAAGACTGGCAGATAGGCTCTCGTCTTCAATGGAGAAGCTCTCCTGCCCTCGAGAGTTATCTTTCTGAAAAATAATCAGATACTCATCGCGAGCAATAAAGCCCAAGTGATCTCGCACTAGCTTCTTTTGAGTAGAAGAATCTTTTTGAATGAGGTCAATCTCGGCCAAGGTTCTTTGATTGTCGAGTTTGATATTTTCAATCTCGTGCTCACGCCCTTCAAGCATGCTCTTTCTCTCGTTGTAATCGAGGATTCCGCCACCTGAGAAAATTAAGCGCAATAGAAGAAAGCCACAAAAAGCCCACGCACTTTTGAGCATGATATTTGAGAAGCGATCATTGCCTTTGCTCTTAGTCTTAACTTTGCGCTTAGCTGATGTATAGGAAGGTTTCGCGGGTGCACGACTTGGAGAAGTGCGAAGGCTCGTTGAAAACTCGAGCTGATCCCCAGTGGCCACCGTCTTTCTGGTAGTCGCACTTGGAGAGACGACCGCCACTTCACTGGTGGTTGGCTTAGGGGCGCTACGGCGGCTGGCAGTTCTAATAGGGCTTGCCGAGCTTGAAGGAGGACTCCAAGGGCGACTACTCGCGCCTACTTCGATCGCGTCATTAGAAAAGCTAGCTGATGAGAGTGATGATGTTGAAGAGCGCAGTCCTCTAAGTTCTTGCTTGCGGCGATTGCGCTCGATGGCCTTTTGTAGACGATCTGGGCCAATCGTCTGCGTAAAGGATGTTTGATCCATGAAAAACGTCCTGTTTTTAACCAGTTGGAATCCATTCCGACTGTTTTCATAATAACCTGAGATGAAACTCGCCACAAGAGGCCGGCCAGTATTTCTCCTCAGTTACGAGTACCCTATGCTTTTACTTCACTATCCACCTGCGCCCAAAAAGCGCGCATAGTAGAGACCTCTTGTAAGTGAAGGTAGAGCGTCACGCCTAAGCGATTGGCCCCAAAAGCCGCGTGATCCTTTGGCCAGTGCCCATGAGTGAAGAGTTTTTTAAAGAGTTCATAGCCAGGGTGGTTTCCTACACACTCCACGCTAAAAACCTTATCAGTACTCACCCACTCTTTAATGGGAAAGAGACCTTGCAGTAAGGGGCGCAGTGCCTGCATCCGCTTGGAGTGAATCATTCTATCTCCTACCGGACCCAATTTTAAAAAGCGCTCCTCACGGCCAAGACCATGTGACTTATAGTAAATCGTAAATTTATTTTCCTCTTCGGCGAGCCACCAACTAAAGCCGGGGTCACTTAGATTGCAAAGCTGATCTTCCACCCGCGGAAAGCGGCGATTGGCGAGCTGATCAGTCACCATCTGCGCCAGCTCCACTGACTCCGTTTCAAAGAATCTAACCGAGCTGAGATCTTGAAATTCCCCATCGCTAGGCTCAAGTTTAAGTGACGACAAAAGTCCAGGCTCACCTGAGCGCAGGTAGATCATGGTCTCATCAATATCACTAGTGGCAATCGCGCGAATGGCGAAGGTCGAAACACCTACTTGCAAGTGATAGACGACACCTGGGGCTTCTGGGTAGTCGCTTGCCTTGGGGGGAGAGACTTCTTCGTCTTCGACTTCGACTTCGTCTTGGTCCTGGTCCTGGTCAGTGAAAAAACTTGGGGCACTAACTTTTGCCACAAAGTCATCGACGATAGGTTCTTCATATTTGCGTGAATAATTAAAGTCGCGATCAAATCCATCGAGCTCCTCTTTAAAGAGCGACGACATTGATTCAGTAAGGGCCAGCGTTTCGCTAGCAAGCTGATCGAGTGAAAACTCAAAAGGCCTATTCGGCTCCATCCATGACCTCCATTCATCATCCTTGATGAAAGCGTCCTAGTATTTCAAAAGACACTTCTCTTATTTTAAGACGCTTAGACGCAAAAAGACAAGGATTTACCAGAGAACCATCACCAACTTGAGAATCAAGATCACGATGAGAGGTGAAACGTCGAGTGGGAGATTCGGTGGAAGCAGACGACGAATAGGCTTACATGTGAAGTCGGCCGCTCGGTGAATCCACATCACAACCGGATTGCGGCGAAATTGTGGCAAGTATGAGAGCACCACATCGATAATGAGAAGGTAAATGTAGAGGTGTAATAAATCACGAATCATAGCTCAATCTTAGTTGAAAGAGAGGGCGCTTGCAATATCGAGCTAATCTTTGAATTCTTTTTGATGAATACCAGTAAACACACAACACATGGCCGCCCCAAAAAAGAAAAAACACATGAGAATATAGAGCCAAATGATTCCGACCAGTAAACTATAAAAATTTCCGTAATTACTAACTAAGCGGTCTCGCACAAGAAAGAAATACATCCAAAAAGCGGACTTTCCAGCAATCATGGAGAGAATAAAAACCGAGCTTGCGAGCAAGGATTCACGCCAATAGATCTTAAAATTAAAGAAAGTTCGGTAACAGAAAGCAAAGTAAAAAATGAGAATGGGTCCATAAAAAAAGGGCGATGTAGTCAGAAAAGAAAATTCGGGAACATCCTGGCGAAACCACTCCAACAGCGGGCGCAGACCTTCCACATTTTCATAGAGAAAGAGAGCGAGTCTATTATTTTGAAGCGCCTTGGCAATGGTGTGAAGTGCCCCGGGCAAAATAAAGAGAAACCCCATCAAGAGTAGACCTACAAAGAGCAGCAGCATTCCCTTTATGTGCTTACTCGACTTTAAGAATGTTCGGTCCTCACTCATTAAGAAGAGTCCAGACCACAAACTTCCTAGAAAAGATAGGCCTGCAAAGAAAAGTAAACTAAAGTTAAACCACGTATACTCGCGTGCGCCTCGCAGAGGGCCATCTAAAAAGCGCTGAAGATCAGAGCTCACCGCTGGCAAATCACTTGGAAACATTTCAAAGACGAGAGAGAGCACTGAGTCTTCACTAAGAAGAGCATCTCCAAGTATCCAGCCCACAAATCGAACCAAAAGCAATAGAAGCGGAATAACAAAGAGGATCAGATAGAATGTGGAAGCCGCTGCTAAATTAGCTCCGCGCCTTTGATAGAATACCTGAATAGATTGCCAAAGAACGCCCACAAGTCACCTAGAAGAGATTTAATTGGTCTCCGGTAATGAAATCATCAAAGCGAAGACCTTGTAAACTCAGGACTCCCTCGGCAATTGGGCGCAATTGCTTGTCGATATAATGATTAATATCGACATCGGTGTGATCAAGCTCAATTGGGATGGGTCCGCGCCTAGTGAAAACATATTCCACATCTCGGGCAGCGTCGGGATTGTCGAGCATTAAGGCGGCCCGCACGTGTGGGGGCTGCGACTTTGTGTACTCACTCGCTTTTTTAGTCAGGCGCTTTTTATAGATCAAGTCCCCGACAAACTCTCCCGCGCGCAGGCGCTCGAGATAGTCTCTAATATATTCTTCGAGATCTCCTGCGTGAAAAAGTCTCTCAAAAAGGCCATATTGAAAATTCTTGGCCAAGGCGGTCCAATCGCTGCGTACAAACTCCATCCCTGAAAAGACGAGTTTATCGCCCTCACCTTTAGCGTGCACCAAGAGCCCGGCGTAGCGTTTCTTGGCCCCGCCCTCTCCAGTTCTCGCCATGGGGAGAAAAAATTTCCGGTAGTATTTTTCAAACTCAATTTCTAACACTGACTCAACCGCGAAGCGCTTTGTGATCAGCTCACTTAAAAAATGATTAAGTTCTTTTGCCAAATTTGCGCCCACAGAAAAAGCATTGAGACCTTCTCCTGACTTCAGGGCGACAAAGACCGAATCGGTATCGCCATAGAGAACTTCATAGCCACGCTTTTGAAGCCACTCAACACTCGTGCGCAACATCCACTGACCAGTGCCAGTGATCGCCTCTGGAAGCTCACTGTGATAGAAGCGACAGCCAGTTGATCCCATCACTCCGTAGAAGGAGTTCATAAGAATCTTGACCGCTTGAGAAAGCGGCATATTGCCCGATTGCTTGGCGCGAGCACGCCTCTCCATAAGATTTTCAAGAATGCCGGCCAGGATATTTTCCGAGCGAGAAAATTGGTGCCCCGTTGGTGTGGTAACGGTATGTTTTTCTTTTTCTAATCGCCCGAGAGGATCGATAAAAAATGTTCGCATGAGGCTTGGGTATAGACTCTTAAAATCGAGCACGATCACGTGTTCATGAAGTCCCGCCTGGGGAGACAGGACCAATCCACCTTGTGAGGCCGAGTCGCGCTTAATGTCGATAACATTTGGAGCGACATAACCCTTGCGGTGAAGCCTAGGAAGATAAATATGATCAAAGGCCCCGGTTGAAGAAGCAAGTCGATCTAGAAGTAGGCCACTAATTTGTGAGCGCGAGACCAAGAGTTCAATGAGCTTAGTCTTTTTAAAGATGTCGAGAACCAGCGTGCAGTCGAGCAAATTGTACTTGGCCAGTGCCTCGGGATCGTTCTTAAAGCGGTACTCAATTTCGGCGACCTTATCTAAACCAGAGGCAGAGATGTCCTTGCCCACTCCCAATTCAACTTGGGCAACGGTTTCGAGTTTAAAATTGGGATAGCTAAAGAAATTCGAGCGCAAATGAAGTGGGCCATCGATAATCACTCGTCCAGGCAGATTGGCAAACATTGCACCATCATCACGGGTCGTAAGCTGCAAGTTCGCCCCATTTCTCCCTAGAGCAAATGGTATTTGAAACTGATCACACTTCTTTTGCAAGAAGGCCAAGTCAAAGCCAATGACGTGCCAGCCGACGATGAGATCGGGGTCTAGCTGAGCATTTACTTTTAAAAAGGCGCGAATAACATCGCCTTCGCTTTTAAAGTAAGTCAGTTCCTCGCTGACGATTTCGCTCTGAGTACTTAAGTTTGGGCGTACCATGAAAACTCCGCGCGCGTCACGTACAGCGCCAAGCTCCGATCGGTAGTGGTAGCCAATTGAGTAGAGCTCTCCCCCGCGCCCGGTCTCGATATCGAGTGAGAGCGCCGAGAGCTTGGGAGTGTATTCACTAGGGCGTATGCCTGGATTTAAATTCTTGGCCTCGATGTCTGCACTTGTGTGAATAAAGCGCTCCATTAAAAAGCGCTCATAAGCGCGCACGTCAGATTCAAACGTGCGAACCCCCAATTCATTGAGACGATCCCTGGCATCTAAAAAGGAGCGCAAGTCTTTAAAGTAGAGCGCTTCGACCTCGCCCCCAGAGAAACTCTTGAGTGCGAGGGAGCGCTTCTCTATAAATTTTAACCCGGACAAATTGCTGCCAGCGGCGACAAAGAGAACTAATCTCTGCTCGGTGTAGCGAAAATAAACTGGTCCATCATCTGAACTTCCAACGAAGTCGAGGACGATGCCGTCGTTATTTTCGCTCTGCTGCGCGGTTAGGATAAAAAGTTGCATGGATTTCAACTTATCAGAGATTGACCCAAGTGGCGACCAGTCTTAAGATGGCGAGAATCACTACTTCCTCCAAGGATATGGCTTGAAAACTCTCTACCCAGAAATCGCCCCCTATAAAACCCACACCCTTAAAGTATCCGATATTCACACCCTTTATATCGAAGAGGCGGGCAACCCCGAGGGCCGTCCGGTAGTTTTCTTGCACGGAGGACCTGGAGGCGGGGTCAAAGGAGATTATCGCCGCTACTTCGATCCCAAGAAGTGGCGCATTGTTCTCTTTGACCAGCGTGGTTGCGGCAAGAGCACTCCGTTTGCAGATCTTAGAGAGAATACCACTTGGGATCTTGTGGCCGATATTGAAAAGATACGCGAGCTTCTTCAAATTAAAGACTGGGGAGTCTTTGGTGGCTCCTGGGGATCGACTCTCGCCCTCGCCTACGCCATCACTCATCCTGAGAAAGTAAGTGCCCTCTTTCTTCGCGGCATCTTTCTTTTGCGCGATAAAGAGCTGCAATGGTTTTACCAAGAGGGTGCTTCTCGCCTCTACCCAGATCTATGGGAAGAGTATGTGAAGCCAATTCCAGAGAGTGAGCGTGGCGATTTTATCAGCGCCTTTCATAAACGCCTCACAGGGAGTGATGAGAAAGCCCGCAAGGAAGCCGCCAAGGCCTGGTCCACTTGGGAGGGCGGAACATCTAAACTTATCTATGATCCAAAGAACGCTGCCGACTATGGCGAAGATCAATTCGCCGATGCATTTGCTCGCATCGAATGTCATTACTTTGTGAATAAGGGCTTCTTTGATAGCCCCAACTATTTAATTGAAAATATCGATCGCATTCGCCACATCAAGGCAATTATCGTGCAGGGGCGCTATGATGTGGTTTGCCCCGCCGAGAGCGCCTGGGAACTCCACCGCGCATGGCCTGAGGCAGAGTTTAAGATCATCGCCGATGCAGGCCACGCTCTAAGTGAAGCGGGTATTACCAGTGCTTTAGTGGAGGCAACTGATCGCTTCTAGGCATAGCTTTTGCCTATCTTACTATGTCCTGATTCGCGCTATAATGAGACCCACAAATGTGGTAATTTCCTTTTAATGGCCCTTGGGGGCCACTTTAAAGTTAGTTCAAAGTGCTCTGGAGAAATCATGAATATTATGCCCCTAGAAAAATGGATTCCGGGACTCACTCGCCCACTCATCATTGCTGGTCCCTGTAGTGCGGAGTCCGAGGAGCAAGTTCTCGCCACTGCACATGAAATTAAAATGAAAGGAGACGCGACAATTTTTCGCGCAGGTGCTTGGAAGCCACGCACTCGCCCCTACACATTTGAAGGTCATGGTGAAGAAGCACTCGCCTGGATTGCCAGGGCGGGAAAGGAGACAGGTCTCCTTACTACGACGGAAGTGGCCACCCCCGAACACACTGAACTCGCCCTTAAGCACGGTATTGATATTCTCTGGATTGGTGCCAGAACTACTGCAAACCCTTTTAGTGTTCAGGCCATCGCCGATGTTCTGAAGGGCACAAATATCCCCGTGATGGTTAAAAACCCCATCAACGCCGATCTCGCGCTTTGGATTGGGGCCCTTGAGCGCTTTGAGGGCGCCGGGCTCACCAAACTCGCCGCCATTCACCGCGGGTTTTCAAGTGCTGAAAAATCAAATTACAGAAATCTTCCCATGTGGAGAATTCCAATCGAATTAAAGCGCCGCTACCCCAACCTTCCGGTGATTTGCGATCCCTCACATATCACTGGAAAGCGCGACATGGTGGGAATGGTCTGCCAAAAGGCCATCGACGTCGATATGGATGGTCTGATGGTTGAAACCCACCTCGACCCGGTTAATGCTCTGAGTGATGCCGATCAACAGGTCACTCCACAGATGCTTTCTGACATTGTAGAGAACCTACAAATGAAGAGCGAATTTTCGGGAGACAGAAGCTTTGAGGCCGAACTTGAAGAAATGCGCTCTGGAATTGACCGCCTCGACCGCGAGCTCATTGATATCCTCTCTCAAAGACAGAAGATCGTAGAAAAGATTGGAGAGGCCAAGGCGCGCAATCATGTGACAGTGCTTCAAATACACCGCATGGATCAATTGCTTGAAGAGCGCCTGCGCCTTGCCGCTGTGAATGCTCTCGATGAAAAATATACTCGCGACATCTTTGAGACTATTCACGAAGAGAGTGTGCGCATTCAATCAGATATCGTGGACAATTGGAAAAATAAATAATGAAAGAACTCTCCTCAAAAATCATGGCCATAGCCGAATCTCCTAGTATCAAACTTGCTCGCATGGTTGCTGAGCTTCGCTCTAATGGAGAGAAAGTAATAGGCCTTCATGTGGGAGAGCCCGACTTTGATACCCCCGATGAAGTCACAGGTGCCACTAAAGAAGCCCTCGATCAGAAAAAGACAAAGTACTCGCTAGTGGCAGGAACCAAGGAATTGAGGTCAGCACTTCAAAAAAAACTAAGAGACTTTAACCATATTGACGTTGAACTCGCTGGGATTATGGTTGGAAGCGGCAGCAAACATATTCTCTACTCAATCTTTCAAGTTCTACTTAACCCAGGTGATGAAGTTATCGTACCTGCCCCATATTGGGTAACAATTCCAGAGAGTATTAAGCTTGCTGGAGGAGTGCCGGTCTTTGTCGATTGCAAAGCAGATCACTCTCTTGATATGGACGCCATCAAGCGCTCACTCACGGCCAAGACCAAGGCGATTCATATCAACACCCCAAATAATCCCTCTGGCGCCGTTTACTCGGAGGCGGCCTTGCGCGAACTGGGCAACTTCTGTGTGGAAAACGACCTCTACATAGTAAGTGATGAGGCCTACGAGACTCTCACTTATGGCGATCACAAACACGTAAGCATTGCTTCACTTGATCCCAAGTTCTTCGAGCGCACCCTCAGCGCTTTCACCTTCTCAAAGTCATCATGTATGACCGGTTATCGCCTCGGCTACGCCGCTGGGCCAACGAGCTTAACTCAGCACATTGAAAAGCTTCACTCTCACCTCAATGGAAATATTCCAGAGTTTATTCAAGAGGCAGGGCTGCGCGCACTCACCATGGACCAAACTCCCTTTAACGAAATGAGTGCGACCATGGAAAAGCGAGCTTTCTACATGAAAGAAGTTTTTGCAGACATTTTTAATTTCCAAGACCCGCAAGGTGCACTCTATCACTTTATCGATGTGAGTAATCTCTTAGGAGGTCGCTTTAAAACCAGTATCGACCTCGCCACTCACATTCTCTCTGAGGCCAAGGTGGCCACTCTTCCAGGGGATTACTTTGGTTGTCCCGGATACCTACGCCTTTGCTTTGCAACGAGCATGAGTGACATTAACGAAGCTGCACAGAGGATTAGGAAAGTTCTATGAAGTTGGGAATTATTGGCTTTGGCCGACTTGGAAAACTTCTCACCCGCTACCTCGCCCAAGACGCCGATGTCCTCGTCTTCGATCCCCATATCAGTGCCGATGACTTAAAAAGTGAGGCGAAAAAGCTTGGGGCCACTGCTGTAAGCTTTAAAGAGGCGTGCCAGTGCCCAATAATCATTCCCTGCGTTCCCATCGGTCACTTTGAAGAAGTTATCAAAGAGATGGCACCCAACCTAAAGGCCGGAACACTTGTGGCCGATGTCTGTACAGTTAAAGAACTTCCAAGTGAGATCATGCAAAAATATCTTCCAGAAGATATTCATCTGCTTGCCACTCACCCTATGTTTGGACCCGACTCGGCCAGACTAACCGTCTTTGGTCGCAAGATTGTCCTTCACAACCTTAGGACGCCTGAGAAGCTCTACCAAAATATTAAATCTTACTTAGAGAGCCAGGGATTAAAGATCGTTGAGGCCACACCAACTGAGCACGATCAACAGATTGCTAAAACCCTTGTACTGACTCACTTTATAGGTAGAACGCTAATTGATTTCAAAGCCACGCCTCAAGCCATTGATACCAAGGGCTATCGCCGCTTGATGAAAATTCTCGACCAAGTTGAGAATGACTCAATCGAACTCTTCATGGATATGAATAAGTACAACCGCTTCGCCAAGAGCGTGCGGGAGGAATTTATGGGTAGTATGGGGAAAATAGATCAGTTGCTCTCGCCTAAACTTTCTTGATCAACTTTTTCAAAGAAGTCTTCTTCACTAAGTGAATCATACTGAGTTGGAGCAGTTTGTGCTCCAGAAGTCGCCTCGACCTTTGTCTTTGGAACGAGAAGATCATCGGTTGGAAAAATAAGGTCCAGAACTTTCTTAGATAGTCCAAAGTGCCAAGCGGCAATTAAGAGGCCTCCGATGATAATCGCCTTATCTAGAAAAGGTTGTCTCTTCTTTTTGACCTTCTTAGACTTCTTAACTTTCTTGCCAGTTTTTTTGCCCTTGGCACTCGCCTTCTTCTTTTTAGGAGTGGCGCTTTCTTGAACTTCCGATTCGTGAGAGGGTCTTACCCGCTTTCTTATCTTGCGACTGCCAGTGGCAGCGACCTTGCGACTTCCCGTCTTACCAGCGGAAGCCCCACCTTCAGCGGCCATGGCAAGCATCTTTTGCATAAGCTTTGCCTGGTGACCCGACTGGCGCTGTTTTGCTCTGGCGCGATAACCGCCCCCGACTCCTTCTTTGTCGAGAGTGAGAGTGACTTCCTCCTCTTCACCATCGCTGCCAACGAGAGACTTTCCTTCATCGAGATCAAACTCGAGCATTGGAATGCCACGCTGCTGGGCCTCTTCACGTTTGAGATCGCGAAGCTGCTTAACTTGATCATTGATCGTTCTTAGGTCGATTTCCCCCCAAGAGCGGAAGGTCTCGCAATCGTGATCATACTCATCTTGATAGAGTTCCTGAAGGAATGGACCTAATTGGGACTCATAGAAGTCTGGGTAAGCTGTGTAGAGAAATTTAACGAGGTCGCGACCAAGAGCTTCCATATCGGGATAGCGATCGTTGGGATCTTTTGAAAGTGCTTTTAAAATAATTTTATCAAGTTCAGGAGGAACGTCTTTATTATATAAAGACGGAGCGGGAACATTGCACTCGAGAATTTGTCTTAGGGTGAGAATATCGGTCTCACCTTTAAAAACTCTCTTACCAACAAGCATTTCCCAAATAGTTAGACCAACAGCAAATTCATCATAGCGTCCATCGATCTCTTTTCCATCGAGGTACTCAGGGGCAATATAACTAACCTTCCCCTTAATAGCGCCATCTTGAGTCTTCTCTTGATTTGAAGAAGCCTTAGCAATACCAAAGTCGATAACTTTAACATAGCCTTCAAAAGTGAGCATGATATTGTGAGGAGAAATATCTCGGTGAACAATATTGAGACTCTCTCCAGTTAGGTTATTCGTAAATTTATGGGCGTAACCTAAACCTTCACAGACTTTTGCAATGATAAATACAGCAACATCAACGGGATAAACTCTCTTCGTCTCCTGCATTTTGCGCAGGATCTGATCCAAGTTCTTGCCGTGGATATACTCCATTGAAACGAAGAGCTGTTCGCGAATCTCACCGTAGTCAAAGGTAGCGGCAATATTTGGATGCTGAAGTCCAAAGGAGACTTTAAGTTCATCGACAAACATCGACTTAAATTCTTTATCCTTAGAGAACTTCTCTTGAACCATTTTGATGGCAACAATTTTTTCGGCCTCTTCACCAAGGAAGCGCGCTCGACAAATCTTTGCCATCCCACCATCAATAAGATGGTCAAGGACATAGTAATTACCGTAGAGCTGAGGATACTTATCGCCCTTATTTTCAATTAGGGCCTTAACCCCAACGAAGTCGCCATTTTCATCAACTGTTTGCACTGGAGTTGAAGCAGCTTCTTGTAGAGCAGCAAGCGTATCTTCAGCACTCTTCTTTCGCCCAAGCCTCGCACCACCAATAGCAATACCCGTACGCGTAGCATTCGCGCTTGGTATTTGCCTGGTCTTCTCCCCGGAATCAAAGAGCTGAAGATCTTCGGGAGGAGCTTCTTCTATCTCCTCTTCTTCTTCATCTTCAAACTCCATGAGGAGTTCTTCTTCCTCGGGAGGATCAAATTTCTTCTTAGCGTTGCTCATAAATAAAGTAATCCTATAGATTACTATCGGCAGAGGTTTAAGAAACTCTTAAAATAAAAGCATTTAGCTCGGATACTTATTCATGAGCGCCCGGGCCCGGCGGCGGATGAGAATGACTTCAACTATGGTGTAGGGAACCATGAGTGCGTAGAAGCCCCCAATTTTGAAAACTTTCCACCAGGAGAGCGGAAAGTAGAGTGCGAGGACTGCGTTTATAACTGAGTGAAAGAGAAAGAAAAAGCACATGTGAAACTCCACCATTTTCATAATCTCTGGCGGAGGTTTCTGAGGCAGATTCATCTCCTGGAGCATCTCCTCCATTAAGCTCTTTCCCTGGCGCAAGCGATAGAGAAGAACACTTGCGATGGTGACCCCCATGAATGTTCCCTGAAGCTGAAACCAAAGGGAGTCCTCTTCGAGAAAACTCACTCCCCCAAAGAGAATAATCAAAGTGAAATTCACCATTGAAAGCTTGTGGACATGACCAAGAAAGTACTTTTCAGCAATGATCTCTACAACTGAAAGGGCCACACTCGCCAGAAGCGCCTCTTTAACAGGTAGGAAGCTATCAAAGATAACAAAGGCAACTGCCGGAATAAAAGAGAGTAGAACAAATGGGTTTTTGGCGCTTTTCACCTACTCACCCTATCACAGTTACGAAGCTTTTTTAAGTTCATCAACGCGCTCGCAGGCCCGCTGGTGACAATAATCTTCGAATTCATTGGCCAAGTGGATGGGGTCAAGAATTTGAATGCTCGCCCTCATTTGGTAGAGCCACGCAAATAGCTCTGGAGAACATTCAACATTGGCCGCCCAGATCCTCTCACCTTCAAGGTTCTCAGTAATATAAGGATTTCCAAGGTGAATAAATGGCGGTTTAAAATCGAGATTGCCCTCTCCCAATACCTTGAGCACCAACCTCTCTTCCACTCCGGAGACGGCCCTAATCGCCGCGATGAAGTCATAAACTTCGTGTGGAGTAAAATTGGCCCGGTAGGATGTTTCATCGTCAATTTCGAGCGTTTCGATGGATTCAATATAGAAAGTGAGAAGGGATCGATCCTTTGTATCCTCACCAATGATAGACAGACCGCCATCTAAGTAGACAATCTTATGGGGATAGAAATCAAATGAGCGTCCATCTGAGAGGGTTGTTTTAATGACTTGCTTAGCGCTGGCCGCATGATAGAGCTTTGGAAGAATCTCAGGCTTTCTCTCTCCTAGTTCTCCAATCTCACCCTTTAAGAGCGCAATTTCCTCGCCCTCTTCCTCAAGCGCACGAAAGAGATCATACTCAGGGTTTTGTCCCTCAACTTGCGCCATTTTTTCAACAAAGATCTCATGAAAAGGGCGCTCTTCACTAGAGCACATATCTGGAAAGTGGGCCTGAAAGGCGAGCCACTCCTTTAAACTAAAATCAAAAGCAATGCGTGCAGACGAAGCTGGTGGGATCAGTAAGCGCTCTCCGTCACTCAACTTTATCTCAACGTTGTATTCTAACTTTGCTAGAAAGGTCAGAAAGACAGAAAGTTCGGCGTCACTAATCTCTAGCTCGCCACAAACAGTCTCAAGAGAGAGTGGGCCCTGTGCTTCTTCTAAAAGCGACATAAAGTTCCAAAATGCGGGATGGTCGATAGGGCCTGAGTAGGCCTGCTTCATAGCTTGGAAACGACTCATCAATACTCCTCACAAAAGACTCCTTAAGAGTCTATAAATAACGTAGTATTCTTGTCGGCTATATGCGATTTTGGCCTTAGTGCTTTTTTTACTGAGAGCGGGCATAATAGGGCTATGTTCGCGAAAACATTGTTTAAAAACCCTATCTTCACTCTTGGCCTCATACTGATGGGCCTCTTTATCTACCAACTTTCTAGCGATGGTAAATTCCCGCTATTTAACCGCGAGAAGCTCATGCCAACGAGCTGTAGTGCGGTCAAGGCCAATCTCGAAACGCGAATTCCCTCTAGTTGGAACCCAAGCTGTGACCAAGGCGTCTTGATCATGGAAATTGAACTTACTACGGAGCGCGAACTTAAAGACCAAGAGCTGCGCGAATTGATTGTTAAAGAAATGGCCAACGACCTCTTCTTAATTGCTCGCTATTCTCCTGAAGAAAATCTTGAGCGCACACCAAGTGTGGTTGTGAAGATCAATCATAAAAAAATTGCTATGAATGCGCGCACTGAAGGCAAGACACTTGTGCGCCTAGCGACTCTTACTGACAAGAAGCTCATCGCCGAACACCTGAAGGCGACTGTCGATACCCAAATAATCACCAAGTAAAAAGAAGCGATTATCCTGATAGCTCTTCTGAGCCTGAGCTAAGGTATAGCTAAAGCAGTGAAGAAAGAGCCTAGCGCTCTCTCTTCCCCCATAGAGACTATCTCCGACAATTGGATGTCCTAAAATTTTGAGCTGCACTCTTATCTGGTGGCGCAAGCCGGTGGCCAGCCTCACTTTTACGAGACTTACATTTGAGCCGGGAAAGTACTGGGTATTCTCAATCCAAAGCGTAGCACTCTGCCCTTCTTTTTGCGCCAATCTCATCTGCGCCCCTTTTGGGCCAAAGGCTTCTAGGTCACAAGTAAACTCTCCTCTATGCAATAACTCACCTTCAACTAGGGCGTAGTAGTACTTCTGACGAACTTGATTCTTAAAATCATCGCGCAACTTTGAATGTGCACTAGGCTCCTTACAAAAAAGCAGCAGGCCAGAGGTCTCTCGGTCAAGTCGATAGAGCAGTCCCTTTTCTGGGTCATTGAATCCATCCCAATCAATATCACTGCGGCTTTGACGAAGAAAATTTAAGACAGTCTCTCTTTCATCATAGCTTTGAGGATGGCCATGGGTTCCCGCGGGCTTTGAAATGGCAAGGATATGCTCATCTTCTTCAATTACTTCCACTTCAGTATCCCCTGTAAAGACTGGCGCTATCACTCCCAGATTGAGCAGTGACGTGGGGATGAAGATTTCATCTCGAATGTGAATAGAGATATTTAAAGCTTCTCTGGAGTAGAATTCCTTTAGCTTATTCTTTGAAGCTCCAAGAATTGCTGCGAGATACTCCCCCAGACTACTAGAGTCTATGAGGGAGCACAGGGCGGGACTATTGTACTTTTCGTCCTTCACTTCTTAGGTCTCTTTTTCGAATCATAAATTCAACTCGACGATTAAGGGATTGATCATGGCGGGAGACATTACCCTGTTGATTATCAGGACGCGAATCCCCATAGAACACAGTCGAGATTCTATCAGGGGATACACCCTGACTAATGAGATATCGAGTCACCGCCGTGGCGCGCGCGGAGCTCATTGAGTATGCATCGTTATTAGTATTTCCTCTCATGACTTCGCCAAGACTTGAGTGGCCTTCGACAAAGACCACCCAATCTTCGCTCTTTAAGAGATTGATCATCTTTTTAAAGGACTCACGCGAAATCGAATCAATCTCAGTGCTACCCTCTCTAAAGAGAATCTTGTCTTTAAGACGCATGTAAGCGCCCTCTGGAGATTCGTATAGGGTAACCAGGCCACCAAGATCATAAGCGCTTAGATCGGCCCTCATGAGCTTCAGGTCCTCATCTGAGTTGCGGTTCATCTCATGCTTATCAAGAAAGCCCTCAGTTGTGAGAAATTCAATTGGAAATGGACGAATTGGCTCTGCCGTCTCCATCATCGTTGGCTGATCATCAGGGGATTTACCAGGTTGGATCACCTGGCCCATAACGCGCACGTTGCCACCAAAGGCATTGCGAATGGAACCAAGAGCAGCCTCATACTTGGCCGTCTCAGTCTTTGCAAATGAAAGAAGCAAAACGAAAAATGTCAGAAGCAGTGTAACCAGATCCGAAAACGTGGCCATCCACGCCGGAAGTCCGGGCTTACACTCGGGGCATTTTACTGGGGCTTCAACCCCGCCACCACCATTATCTTCATCGGCCATACTTCACCTACTATCGCTTATGCTTCCGCTTCTGAGTCGATTTGTCTCTCAGCTGGAGGCAAGAACGAGTTGAGTTTTTCTTTAATAAGTCGTGGGTTCTCCCCTGCTACGATGCCGAGTGTACCCGCGATTATAATATTCATTTTCACAATCTCAGAGTTCGATCGAAATGAGATTTTATTCTTCATTGGTGCGGCGATAACGTTGGCGATAACCGCACCATAGAATGTTGTCAAAAGAGCAACCGCCATGGCAGGACCAATGGCCGAAGGATCTGAAAGGTTCTGGAGCATCTGAACTAGACCAATGAGTGTACCAATCATCCCAAAGGCAGGACCATCAGCTGCGATGCCATCCATCACGTCTGCTCCAACTTTATGGCGTTCTTCCATAGCGTCGATTTCAAGTTGTAAGATAGAGGCGATGACTTCTGGTGGACGGTTATCCGCTGCAAGTGTCATTGCTTTTTTCAAGAAGGCATCTTCAATAGGCACTTTTTCAAGAGCGAAAACTGACTCACGTCTTGCCGTCTCAGCGAGATTACTGATCTCTTCAATCGTGGCCTTCGGATCGGCCGGAGTAAAAAAGATCGACTTCATCCCAAACGCCGCAACCTTGAGCACGATTTCCATTGGCCACTTAATAAAAGTTGAACCAACAAGACCTAGCCCCACAACTAGTACCGAGGGAACATCGATAAAAATCACGATACTCCCACCCGCCATAATCGAACCTAAGACGGCGACGGTACAAACAACGAGGCCAATGACCGTAGCTATATCCATACATCTCTTCCTTGAAGATATTCCTGTGATGTAAGTATCGGTAATTGGTTTGGGGAGTTTAGTGAGGGGTGATCTAAGGGTCTGAATTTGCCGAGTTCCGACAAATTAACTCGGAGAATAGATGAAAGACCCGCTTAGCGCGGGTCTCCCGAGTAGATAAAAATCAGCTCAGGAGTCCTACTGACAGTCGAGCCGAACTTGATCAAAACAATCAAATTCTCTAATCCATAAACTCCATCATCATTTGATTGCTCTGTTCGAGGTAAGCAATCATCGATTGACGAAGATCATTCATGGATATAGGCTCTTGATCCAACAAAAGTTCTTTCTTAATGAACTCTACCGGGAATCCTGTGAGTTCAGAGAGAGAACTGATGGAAACCTTCTCATCCCCATCAATTGTTTCGTTGGCCATCGCCTTGTGTGTCGTCTCTTTGTGGACTCCATCTTGGTTCCACTGATTCGTTGCTGACATGGTCACTCCTTTGTCCCGTCCTTCAACTAGAGTCAGTCCTGTTTATCCGACTCATCCGTGTTCAAGGCCACGCTGGGCAGCAGCTTTTGAAAATCATATCTATCAGCAAATTTTTATGTCAAACGAATGAAGCACCTTGTAAGCATTTGTTAGTTTAGTTAAGCTACTGAAAACTAAAGGCTTTTTATCGGGGCAACCATAATCTAACCAGGATTTCTTACACCTATAACGAAAGCTTAATGAGAAAAGCTCATAGTAAAACTCTCAACTTTATCGAGCATCTCGCGATATTCCTCTGGGGCCGAGCTCAAAAGAGTGCAGCCTCCACCCGCGTGGTAGGTGAAAAGATTTTTTGAATGATCCACAATTCCGGATCGGATATTCACATTTGCACGCAAGATATCCCCAAAAGAAAAGATGGTAGAGCCGCAGTACAAACCGCGCTCACCCATTTCGAGTTCAGTTAAAATATTCATAACTCGCTTCTTGGGTGCACCTGTAACACTGCCGCTAGGAAAGAGTGAGAGAGTCACTTCTTTAAGAGACGTCTCTTTACTTAACTTGAGGCTGACTTCTGAATAAAGATGATAGAGGTGGGTAATCTCCATAAGTTTGCTTCTGGCCCGCACCTCTGCGCGAGGTATCTCGATGCGATTGAGGTCATTTCTCAGTAGATCCGTGATCATATCAAGCTCAGCACGATCTTTTCGACTGGCCAGCAATTTTGAGGCAGCTCCCTCAGCCTTTCTAATTGTCCCCTTAATGGGCTTGGTCACAATAGTGTCCTCACCTTCTCGTTCATAAAGTGACTCGGGAGAATTTGAAAGTAGACTGATACCAAGGGGACCAACATCAGCAGCGTGAGCAAATTCCCCTGGGCCCTTTATCGCGCTTGCAAAGGCGCTCGCATCGAGTTTATGGGTAGGAGCATAGGTAAAGGGATAGGTAAGATTAAATTGGTAGCAATCGCCTCTTAGAAGATGCTCATAGCCACGTTTAAAAGCCTCTTCATAGATTTCAAAGCTTACTCTTGAGAGCTCGTGAAGTTTTGGAGTGCGAGTGGAGTCCTCAAAGGGCTCCATTGCTTCAAATTCAAAGTATATTCCAAGCAGCACATCTTCATTCACTGAAATTCCATGAGTCACTAGTCCCAACTCATAGAAGAGATGAATAATCTTGGCGCTCTTATCCTTTTGAACAAATGGTTGACCTAGCCAATCTGTGAGAGTGCTTCTTAAATCAGATTTAGTGGAGACATTGGTTTGAAGATCGACGAAGTGATCAGAGTAGAGCGCGTGAGCGCGAAGAAGATTTCTTCCCCTCACCCACTTGCCATCTAAGTAGAGTAACTGCGAAATCATAATTTCAAGATTCTAGTTACTCGGATCAAATGCCATATTTTCAAATGACGTATACGAGCCTACCCATGTGAGCTTGGCCGTTCCCGTTTCACCGGCACGGTTCTTTCCGATAATAACTTCGGCAATCCCTGGCTCTTTAGTATCTGGGTTGTAGTACTCATCACGGTAGACGAACATCACGATGTCGGCATCCTGCTCAATCGCCCCAGATTCACGAAGATCTGAAGTATTTGGGCGCTTATTTGGTCTCGACTCAACCCCACGGTTAAGCTGAGACAGAGCGATTACCGGACAGCCAAGTTCCTTGGCCATCGACTTGAGACCTCGAGACATCTCTGAAATCTGTTGCTCCCTAGAAGGGTTATTTGAATGTGGACGCATGAGCTGGAGGTAGTCGATCACAACTAGACCAATTCCCTGCTCACTCTTAATTTTGCGGCACTGGCTTTGAATATCAAGAAGTGAACTGGCACCACTATCGTTAATAAAGATAGGAAAACTTGCGAGTTCTTGAATCGCCTTATGCATTGAGCGAAGATCAGTATCGAGAAAGTTCTTAGCTCTAATTCGTTTAGAGTCAACTTTCGCCTTCTGCGAGAGAAGACGCATGGAAAGTTCATTGGAGAGCATCTCTAGTGAGAAGATTGCAACAGGAAGACCTGTTGAAGCACATGAGTTCTGAGCAATGTTTAGCGCCAGGGCCGTCTTTCCCATCGCCGGACGAGCGGCCAAGATGATGAGCTGACCTGGTTGCATACCAAGTAGCAATTCATCTAACTTCTTATAGCCAGTTGGAATTCCCTGAACTTCACCAGGGTTGCGAGAAGAGTCTTCAAGCTCTTTTAAGTTTTGCTTAAGGCATGCATTGAGTTTTTGCATCCCCGCAGTCTTAGCTTCGTTGGTGAGCTTAAAGAAGCTCGCCTCAACTTCTTGCAAGAAGTCTTCAACTTTTCCTTTGTAGTTAAGTCCCTGATCGGCCACGCGAGAAGCTGTTCTCACAATCTCGCGCACGGCAGACTTATCCTTAACAACTTTAGCGTAGTGATAGATATTGGCCGCGGTCGCGTGGTCTTCCACAATGAGAGAGACAAACTCATTCCCGCCGATTTCGGCGAGCTTGCCCTTATCTTTAAGACGTGCACTTAGAGTTACATAGTCGACGGGCTTATTTTCAAGCGCCAAATCCGAGATCGTCTCAAAGAGAATCCCATAGCGCTTGTCATAGAAGTCTTCGCCCGAGAGCTTTAGATCACTTATCTCATCAAAAGCAGCGCCATCGATGATAAGGCAACCAATGAGTGAGCGCTCAGCGAGGAGATCGTGGGGAAGTTCTTTTGTATTTCTGGTGGGGGCCCCGCCAAAGTCGTATTCTGTTTCAAAAGGTGGCGGTTCTTGATATTGCATGGTCTGGCCTCAAATAAAAACGGGGTACTGATATTAATACCAGCACCCCGACTTCTACTCAAGGTTAACCGCGAAGAATCTTATCAGCTTCTTCTTTGAGCTTTTGCTCTTCGGTTTTCTCAACAGTTGGCTCTGCAGCAGCTTCAACTGGAGCTTCTTCACCTGATTCTCTGCGAGCTTTTTTCTCAGCAGCTTTGCGCTCTGCTTCAGCTTGCTTAGCTTTGAGCTCTTCAGCTTGGGCAGGATCCATTTGAACTTGAACTTCAAAAGTAGCTTCTACGCCAGAGAAAAGCTTAGCGCGTACTTTGTAGTTACCAATAGCTTTAATTGGAGTGTCAACGAAGATAAGACGTCTTTCAACATCGTAACCTTGCTTCTCAAGTTCTTTTGCAAGATCAGAACTTGTCACTGTACCGAAAAGACGGCCAGAAGCTCCAACCTTCTTAACGAGCTGAAGCTTAACGCTATCGAGCTTAGACTTAAGAGCTGAGGCTTCGTTCTTTTGTGCTTCAACTTTTTTGTTGAGAGCGCGCTTTTGGTTATCAAGTGCTTTTTTATTTCCAGCATCCGCAAGAACGGCAAGACCGTTAGGGAGGAGGAAGTTTCTGGCGTGACCAGCTGAAACGTTAACAATTTCGCCAACGTTACCAAGAGCTTTCACTCTCTCAGTTAGAATAACTTTCATTTTATATCTCCTTCATTATCATTTTGATTGTTAAAAAATCTGCGAAAATTGGCCCAAGTTTCAAATACCCCAATAAAGGCAATTACCTTGGCGGCCATAAACACGGTAAAAATCACTAAAAGAGATCTCATGAGTCCAAAGATTCTCAGATGAGTGAGAAAATCGAGATAAATCCCGAGTCCTTGGAAAAAGTAGAAAACTCCAAGAGCATAGAGAATGTTAAAGCCAAACGCTTTTGCAGCAAAGTTCTCTAAGCTGCTACCAACGAGGGCCATGGACAGTCCCAGAATGAGCACCCAAACCAATTGGTCGGGCAGGCGAAACTTTACGAGATCACCCGTGTGAAACGGATAATCATAGCGCACTCTCCAAACTAAAGAGTTGCGAAGGACCAGTAACATCGCCACCCAAGTCGCGATGAAAAAGCCTACTGCAGCTGCCGCTGGCATCCAGGTAATAAAACTGTCTGCCATCTCTTTAGACTGAGCGATTGCCGACTCGAGTTGAGTCGCTTGCTCGCCACCATTCTTTATAAACTCTTTAAACTCTGGCTCTGCTTTGAGTTCTTCAACTCGCGCACTCACCAAACTCTGAACGTCTGTTCTCACCTGCTCCATTCCCTTGGTTGAGACATAGCCTCCCAAAGTGAAGAAAGTGATTAAGGCAAAGGCTGCCCCGACCTTAAAGACGCCTGCAGCTGGCGCAACTTTTCTAAGGATGATCTCGCTCACAGCAACTGCCACGAGAGAGCCAAAGAGAAGTAGCGAAAACTGAATGGAAAAGATGCTACTGAGTTCGTCACTAAGACCTGCTTGAGTGGACAAGAGATATGTCCCCACAACCAAGACAGCGCTCATCAGATAGCTTTTGCTTCTTCCATAGAGAATGCTCGCCATGACCAATGGTGCGGCCACGAACAAGCAGAGTAAAGGAACAGTCGATAGAGCAAGGGAGAACAATCCCAAAAAGAGCAATTTCCAAAGCCCAAGTTGGCCTTGCTCATAGCTCTTGCCCGAACGATTGTATAAAGAGCTGCGCTCTTTATTCGTCTTGGCATATGTGGGAGTTGAATTATCTCTCATTACTTTTTCTTCTAACCTTCTACTTAATTACTCGCTTAATACTCTTTTAAAAGTGAACTATTCGAGCGTTTTATCACTGAGGTGTGAGATTAGCCCGAGATTGCGAGCGCGTTTGATCGCAGTTTCGGCCCAACGCTGGTGCTTGCGGCTAATGCCAGAAATACGAGCTGGAGAAATTTTACCGAACTCGTTAACAAGCCAAGCGTAAGTGTTTGGGTCTTTCCAATCAGCAGTGATACCTTTTGAAGTAAACCAACAGCTTCTACGACGTGAGAAACGACGACGTGGTTTTTCGCCACCTTCTTCGCCTTCAACTTCTTCGCTATTGTCTTCGTCAGTGAGTGAGCCATTGTACTTCTTAGAAAATGGTGTCTTGAATTTCTTCACGAATTCACCAGCTTCTGTATCAGTATCAGAGAGCTTAAAGATCATTGAACGAAGTGATGTTTCATTGATGCCAAGACGACGAGTGATTTCTTTGTTGGCCTCGTTGTTTGACTTGTACATGAAATACAACATGTGAGCGTTTCTTGAACCATTTGTGAATGGTTGAGCAAGTTGTCTTGTTCCCCAATCGTCTTCGATAAGAACGTCACCTTCAAATGACTTCACAACATCGCGAACCATTTGACATAGGTTCTGGCGTTGTTCGTCAGTACTGTCCGCTTTTGCCACTAGGGCAAGCTCATAAATCATACAAACCTCCTGGACTAACGGCCTGACCACCCCATGTGGTCTGGCGAGTTTGTCTATGTTTTTAAGGTTAGGAACGTAGCAAAAAGAGGGGCCCGTGACAAGGGAAGAGTATCTGTCATTTCAAGAGCTTAGATTTCTTGGAAGGGGAGCTAATTAGCCAATAACCTACTGAAATCTCATTATGTAAACACAATTTGGTTCCCATATATTTACGATTGGTGACAGGAAGCCCTAGCGTATAGCCTCAAATTCTATTCATGGAGGAGACTTATGAAGAAATTATCTTTGGCCATCGCCGTTCTCGCAAGCTTTAACGCTTTTGGTTATAGCACCTATACTGCCAAGCAAACAACCTGCGCCACCCTAAAGAAGGCCATTGCAACTGAGGGAAAAATCCTCGTCAAAGGTCCTTGGATCTTTAGCCGTTTTCTCTACGACAGCCCAAATGACTGCTCATATTCAGAAAAAGCCGTAGTTACCAATTGGCATGCAAAAGATGGAAAGTGCAAACTCCGCTGGGGTTGTGAGCGCGACAATAGCCAAGACCGCTAAAATGTCTTGCCCACAACTTTTATAAAAGTGTGGGCATCCTTTTTAATCAAGTGAGAGCGAGACAATCTCAAAGCGCATATTCAAAAAGCGATCGCGACAAAGATACATCATTGACGGCACACCTTTAAAATCAGCACTACCGGCAGGAATACACTCACTGGAAGTCTCAAGCGAGAGCTTAATCGGTCGAGTTAGTCCTTGCTCACCCGCAAGCATCGCGTAGATGCGATCGCCGTAAATAAGAGTCGAGTCAATAATCACTCCGGGGCGCTTTCCGTCAGGGGTTTGAATCGCCGTTGTTTTAAGTGTCTCACTAAATTGCACACCCGGAAATGAACTATCTCGGTTGAGCGGGAGTTCAAAGTTGTGACCACTCTCACTGTGAGCAATTACCTTGTAGCGCGACTCAAGCAAGTGCCAATAATCTTCAGAAGTTTTAAAACTTCCAATAATATTAAAGAAGGGATCTCCCCAAGAATCGCGTTTAATAGTTTGCGCCTTAGTGAGCGCACCGCTTGAAGTAATGCGAGTCATTCTGCCAGTGGTTCTCGCGGCGAGTGCAAAGAGTAAGTGCTCATTGCGCTCTGGTGCGCCAGTGAGATCAACCACTTGATAGCGATTATTGTCCTCGATCACCAGACTGGGACCACTCATAGGCATCAGTCGTTGTGAAGATTTATTCATGTGAACAATGTAGTGAGACTTGAGTGCTTCGCTTCCAATTGAAAGCGGAACGGCCAACTCCCCTCTCTGAGCTTCAGCAAATGTTTGCTTTAGAGGCCTAGCGTAGTTGATGACTTCATCAGCATAGAGAGAAAAACGCTCTTGAAGCGTGCTCACAAAATTCCATCCCGTGAGCGCGCGCACCTGAATACTCACCGAGCCATCGGTGATGACGGGTTTTAAGTAGTAGATATGCTCCACATTGCTCTCAGGGAGTCGATCGAGAATATGTTCAGTGTTGTCTTCATCAGGGAGATTCCAAACCTTGTGCATGGCCGGAGTGAGAACCTCACCAATTCCTGGCACATTCACTTTATAATATTCAAAGTCTTCTCTATCGCCTTCTTGCGGTAGACCTTCAAATGTTGAAATAGGCCATACCCAGTGAGACTTATCCCCATAGAGAGGTGAGCCGTCGTGATTAAAGAAAGAAAGGATGAGATTCTTCTTATCTTTAGAGATTGAATAAATCATATAATCAGGCTTTGAATCGATATTAAAATCCATCACAAAGACCTTGAGTACTTGAGAGAGTGCAGGCAGTTCGAGATCGATACTGCGGTAGTGTGTCTGCGCATATTGAAGTATTGAGAGCACATACTTAGCATCTGTAATTTTGCGAGGATCGACATAACTATACTCAGGAGTATCAATGAGACTAAAGCGGTCGAGGACGCGCGAGAGTCTTGAAACTTTGCGATCTGCTGAAAAGTAGCTCACCAAGCGGTGATCAATGCGTGGGATTTCAAGTTTAGTCTTCTGAGCGGTCTCAAGCGAGCGAGCAAAGGAAATAAGTGTTTGGGTTTGGCTGAGGATCTCTGCACGATCCTTACTTTTTACAATGATTTCCAATTGAGCATTTGAATCTGCATTTAAATCATCGACGATACCAGTGAGATCAAGCGCTATACTTTCGCCTTTTCTTAGAGCGTCTACAGCAATTTCCCCAAGATCAAGATGAGCAGCACTTCCCTCAATGCGAGCTTGGACAACGAGATTTTCTTCATCGTTAACAAAGTTTTTTAAAGGAAGAGAAATTTTAAAGCGATTATCCGCATCGACATATGTTGTGAGTAGGTCTTTAAATATTGGCACTACAAAAGACTTAGGGGCCTTTTCAATCGCGGCCTTCATATCAACAGAGCCAAAGCGAACGCGCTTGCCATCTTTTAGGACATCGACCTTTCGAGCTGTCTGATAGAGTCTGGCCATGATTTCATCAAGACTAATGCCTGGGTATACCAACTTAAGTGTGGCCACGATAGCAGAGACAAGGGGCGCCGCTTGGGAGCTCCCCTGCTTAACTTCGTAACCTTGAATTCCAAGAGAGCGAGACTCCAAATTACCTGGATAGGTTGAAATAATATTCTCACCTGGGGCCACAAGATCAACCTTGCCACCAAAGTTTGAGTACTCTGTGATTTTCCCTTGATTATCCATCGCTCCAACGCAGATAACGCCAACATATGAACAAGGAAAAGTCGGCACATCTTTGCCGTTATTACCAGCAGCTGCCACAATGGCCACACCACTTTCAATCGCCTTAGTGATAGCAATTCTAATCTTTGGAGTTTCCACAAGCTTAGGCCATCCCAAAGAGATATTGATGACATCAGCTCCATTTTGAACGGCGTAACGGATCCCATCCGCAAAAACATCGGTGATCATGCGGCCATTTTGAACAAAGTCTTGAGTCTGATTATTAATAACCTTAATAGGCATAATCTTAATCTGAGAGGGGCCTACCCCCACAACACCAAGCGAATTGGCATTTGCTGCGATCAATCCAGAGACGTGGGTTCCGTGACCAACATCATCTGCAATCTTTGTATTCGATTCAACAAAGTTAAACCCATGGCAGGCATTTTCCTGATCGTGTACTTGGCCATTATTACAGCGCTTGTGATCAAACCATATTCTATCTTTTAAATCTGGATGCAAAAGATCAATGCCGGTATCAAGAACGGCGACAACGACCTCTCTCTTTACATCAGCGAGCCTACTCACAACCATTGTAGGCTCAAGCCAGTTGATGTCTGCTCCAGCAACCCCAACAAGTCTATCGCGCGTGAGCTCTCCACTGCTTCTTAAAGTGAGTTGACCACTATTTTTGAGATGCCATTGATGCTCAAAGAGGGAGTCTTTGTATTCACTGGCCGGTGTTGTAAAACTACTCATTAATGAGAGAAGAGCTGCGACTTTAATTGTTTTCTTCATTACAGTCTCTCCCTGATCCAGTAGCCATTCATTTCACCATCTTGCATACCGATGAGCTCTCTCACTGCGGCCAGTGGGCCATTCCAAGATCTATCAGTAATGCGACCTACGGTATTTGACATCTCTGGTTCGTAGAGAATCTCACTCTTTGATCTAAATCCAGAGACCATGCCATAGAGATAGAAGTTATCAACTCCAATAATCTTTTTAAAATTCTTAAATGGCACGTGCTCTAAAAGTAGGTTGGCAAGTTCCATTAAACACTTGGCCTCTTTCTTGGCATTGCCACGCTTTGCTTCAGCTCTACACTCATTAGATTGAGAGGCAATGAGGTTTGAGTAATCCATCCCACCGCTTCTAAAACAGTTCATTAAGCGATTATTGCCAATGCGACTGCGACAAGCATCACTGCCACGACGACTAGAACTACTAAAGGCACGCTCAACCTCATCGAGATCGAGATTCTTAAGTTTCTCTACGCCCTTTTGATAGAAGTTCACATTAACCGAGATGTCGTAGAGCTTTAATTTCTCCACATCTTCCATCACATTCTTTGGGAATAGGACTGTTTGAAACTTCTCATTAATTTCTGTGAGCTTTTTTTGAAGCTTCTTCTTCGAAGCGCTCCACCCTTGCATTTGTTGTGTGAGACCAATAAAAGGCCTAGAGTAAGTTTGATTCTTATCATCCCATCTGGCCTCAAATTTACTTGTTCTGGTCTCGCTTAGACCGAGAATTGACTGCGAGGGATTCTTCCACGGATCAGTGCCAAGCTGAATAGCATCACTTGGATCAGACCAGATCTTCTTTAAATAATAATTGGCCACGTCTTTAGCAAAGTCCTCATAGTTAATACCACTTTGAGAAGCATCTGTGAGTGAGAGGAATTTATCAACATTGCCACTAGGGGCTTGAATATTGAGCACTCCACTTCCGTCAATAGTTTTCATTCTCCAAGCCAGAAGCTTGAACTTTGAGTTCCAATCGGTGTACTCCTGAGTAACGATATAAGGTGGTTGCATCGCATGGAGCGCTTCCGCACTACCACTTCTGAGAATTTGAGCTAGTGCGATGGCATTTGACTTTAAATCAGGGTTTTCTTCCTGATCAATATTGATATTGACCTTATTAAAGGCAACTTTATATTTTCCTTTGTCGCGACCAAAACTTAGTCGTGCAACTGGAATGAGGTGGTCCACACTTGCACTGACCTGCACTCCGAGAGCATTGCCGTTATCCATGTAAACTTGGATAATATCGCTACTTTCACGGTTGAGATGAATTCTTCTAAGAGTTAGGTAGTCGGTAGAGAGTGAGAGCGAAACTCTCGTTTCGGCCATGGTAGCAGAGCCCGAGATAAGTGCCGCTGGCGTAATTTTCTCAGTGATAATGAGAGACTCACCTACACCGAGATATTTTCCAAGCATATCGTAGAATTCTTCGGCTTTCTTCTTATCTTCCTCAGTTGGCTCTCCGTCTCCTGAAACTGCAGAACCGAGCCCCTCAAGAGACTTTGCAAGCTTAGACTTAAGAAGTGGAACAATCATATTCTTATAAGGCTCTTTAATCGATTCTTTTAAGCTCTTAACTGGCTTTAAGTGAGTGTATGTTTTTAAATATGAGAGGGTTCCTCTAGAATAAGCGCTATAAGAAGGACCTAGGTTCTCAATTCCAACATGGGCCCCGATAGTGATTGCAAACCCAAATGTATCAGCGAGCTGAACGAGATTGTCGGTTCCCATATATTGGCCCACGACCACGTTGCGCGAAACAATAGCATTGCCGTTAACGACTGGTGAAACCCATGTTCCAATCCCAAAGTCCTTGAATTCTCCTGTTTCTACAAAGTGCTCAAGCCCTCTTTGAAATTGGTCTTGATGAAACTCAGCTCTAGCCTCAGACAGATCAAAGAGCTCTAAATGTTCATTCGCTCTAGCAACGAGTTCGTCTATGCCAATAGATTGAAGTTCAGACAGAACATAGTATCCCTTATCTTCAAATGGAGAATCCGGGTATGGATGAGCAAAGTTAGCCGCGTAACCGTCCCAGGCTTCCTTTTTAATCTCGCCTTTAACCAGTAGGTCTCCATATGAAATCTCTGAATCGAATTTTTCATCGGGGCGAATCATTCCAAAAAGAGCGTTCAGTGAATTGCGACGAGAGATAATTTTCTCAACTAAAAGAAGCTCAACTTCCTTTGGATACTTAGCTTCTTTCACGGCGCTAGCGATATCCTCACGTGTGAGTTTATTAATTCTTCTCATCATCCACTTTGCATCATCCATCGTCGCGCTAAAGCTCGCCTGGGTGAAGTGTGGAAGTTTCACGACTTGGTTATCAATTCGCCCTTCGTGCCACTTAAGCTTATTAACACTTTCTCTAATGTTTAAAAGTGCATATGGTAGCAGTAGCGATCTCAGCGTTCTCGAACCTAGCGCCTTTGGTGGCACTCCAAGAGCAACGTTATAGTGATCAGTTAGGTCAGGCTTAAATGCCGCGACGTCTTTTAGTGTAATTTTAAACGCTTTCTCATCACTCGATACCACCCAACGACTTGGGGCTCCGAGAGTGGCTTCTGGAATGAGCTTATCTTTAAATCGGTTTAGATCTTCAAGCGAGTCAAACTCAACAGTAACCTTAGGAAGCCATTCAATACTTGGCACTTGATAGCCAAGTCTTCTTAAAAAGCTTCTGCGCAAGAGAACGGTGTGAAGAGTCTTATCAAGAGCTAGAGTGTAGATTTGAGAGGCAGATTCATCTTTAACATTGAATCTAAACATACCACTCGCACTTGCCTTAGCTCCCATAAAAAGAAGCTTTGAGTCCTCGCTTATGGCGAGATCATCATTTTGGAGGGCCGCTTCGGGAGTCCAGATTTCATTGGGAATTGGGTTTAATCGAGAAAGGTCGATTGCCCCGAGATCGCTAGTCGTATCACTTCGAAGTTGCCACAACTCCTCAGGAGTAAGTGTCTCCCCAGAAGGAAGAATTAAATCATCGGCAGGCAGGCGGATGTCATCAAGAGGAATATAATCCTCACTCATCTGTGCCCATGCAGAGTGATTAACTGAGAGTGCGAGCACGAGCATGCCCAAGAATATTGTTGTAAACCTTTTCATCATCCCCCCAGAAGATGCAAAGATAAATCCAGAATATTGATACAATTTCTAGGAACTTGGAGCGCTTAAACTCTCAGGTTCCCGTCGGGTGTCTAAAGATTAGACGGCCCAACTTTCTCAAAAAAAAGGGCCACTTTTAACGGTGGCCCTTCCTTCATCATAGGTATTTCGTACTCAAGAATTTTCTATCTTAGAGATCAACACCAAAGAGATCAGGAAGAAGTCTCTGCTCAAGATTGGCAGCGCTTGTTCCGATTTTTGAAGAAATCTTCTCGAGAATTTCTTCTTTACCTTGTGAGCTAGTACCAGCAGCAACAACTTCTTGAAGTGTTACACCAGTGAGGTGCTCAAGGTCATTAGTAAGAGCAAGTTGGTCAGCAGCAGTAATTTCGCCACCATTTGATCCAAGTTTTTGCTCAACTTTCTTGCCAAGTGAAACTAGAGAGAGTGAAGTTTCAATTGGAAGTTCATAGAGGTAAGAGATTTTAGCCGCTCTTTCGATCGCTTTCTTATTCTCAACTTCAGCAGTCATAAGAGAAACGTCAAATGTTCCAGCTTCGTCTTCGTAGAGCATATTTGAACGACGACCTTCGAAGATAAGTCCACCGAAAGCATCAGTTCCAACAACGTCAACTACTTCGTAGTCGTCGCCCCAGAAGTCACCGTTTAGATTTCCAGAGAGAATATCGTCTCTTTCAATTGAACGGAATTCACCGGCTGTTTCATAGTAGTTGTTTGAGTAGTAGTCATAGTAAGCAATTGAGCGGATGTACTGGAGAGATACCGCCTTATACTCATTATATTTGTCATCCCAGATTACGAACCAATCTTCTTCACCTGGAGTGGCAGAACGAACTGTTTCATCAGCGTAAAGCTCGATTTCAGAGTACACGCCAACTCCGTCAACACTGTTGAGGTTGTTAACGAATGTAGTAGCTGTGATATTTGGTGAACTGTAGAGACCGTATGAAGACGATCCGCCACCGCCGCCGCCGCCGCCGCCACAACTGGCGAGAACAGTCAGCATAGATCCCATAGCTAGCATAGAAAGTGACTTGTTTAATTTCATGATTCCCCCTTTTACTGTTAATAAAGACTGCCTAATCAAAGATTGATTTTTGCAAACTCGATAGGACTCCATCTCTTACCGCATTTTATTGAGGACATGTTCGCAAAGTGGATGCCAAGGTAAAAATTACATAAGTCATGGATTTTTCGAAAAAAATACATGGTCAAAATAATACCGGGGCCAAAAGGTCACTTATAAAGGTCCCTTAAGGAACCCACCTTTAATGTCGCGCACTTGTGTGACAAAGCCTAGATTGATCTAAATAAAATCAATTTCTCTTAAGTGTTTACGCTGTGTAATTGCTATCGAAATCTCAGCAGTGTTAACCAACTTGCTAGGTTTTTTTTTCGAAACCATAACCATCAACTTCAGCAAACAGGAGATCAACACAATGAAGATGTTTTTCACATTGGCCCTCGCACTGGCACTGGGCTCGGCCCAGGCGCAGGTCGGAGGCGGTAACCGCGGCGGCGGAAATCAAGGCGGCGGATTTGGCAATAACTGCACAGGTAACCAAGGCAATAGCACTCCAGTCGGGTGTGCCTCTAATGGTGGTTATGGAAGTAATGGCGATCGTGGCGACAATGGCCACAACGGCAGTCGTGGCGATAACGGACACAACGGTCAGTATGGCAATAACGGCGATCGCGGCGACAACGGACACAATGGTCAGTATGGCAATAACGGCGATCGCGGCGACAATGGCCACAACGGCAATCGTGGCGACAACGGACACAATGGTCAGTATGGCAACAATGGCGATCGCGGCGATAATGGCCACAACGGCAATCGTGGCGACAACGGACACAATGGTCAGTATGGCAACAATGGCGATCGCGGCGATAACGGACACAACGGCAATCGTGGCGACAACGGACACAATGGTCAGTATGGCAACAATGGCGATCGCGGCGATAACGGACACAACGGCAATCGTGGCGACAACGGACACAACGGTAATCGCGGTGACAACGGTCACAATGGTCAACATGGCGATAACGGCGATCGCGGCGATAACGGACACAACGGCAATCGTGGCGACAATGGCGACAATGGCGACAATGGTGATAACGGAGATAATGGCGACTACGGTGACAACGGCGACAACGGAGATAATGGCGACTACGGTGACAACGGTGACAACGGTGACAATGGCGATAACGGTGACAACGGGGATATCGGAGACAATGGGGATAACGACCGCAAGCTGAAGTTTAAAGTTCGCCCACTATTAATCTTTGACACTGATAAGATCACTCGCATTTTTGGACTCTCGGGAGATGACTGCCTCACAGAGGGCTGTAAGCTCTTTAGAAGAGACACAATCTTAAGTGGGGCCAGAACACTTGATCTCGACTCTAACCGCGCTGGTTACATGGTCGAGAGATGGTCGGGCTGGATCTTTGGACTTGGTCTAAGTGGCGTGTGGTCATACGATAATGCTTCGGGCATTCGCGATCTTCTCACGTGGCAAGTTGGTCTTGCTCCTATCAAAGGCAAACAAAGTCTAGTCACGATGTACGTGCCAAATTCGCAGGCCTTAAATAGCCTACCTGAACGAGGTGTCCCGACCACTGTTGGCCAGGTCGATAAGTGGGCCGATGGCGATAGCATTCTCTACGAATCCTCTGGTGGAGCGGTCTTCCTAGCAAGCGGTGGGATTCCTTTCCTTCACGCTGGAGGAACCGTGATTACCAAGAGCGATTGGAGCACGTACGTAGAAAAAGTTGATAAGAACACCATCTACGTAAGTATGCAATCAGCGAAAACTCATAGTGCCATTGCCTTCGCAGGAACTGTAGCGGCTTCACTTTCAGTTGGTACAGTAGAGAAAATTGGCTCTGGCTACAGCTATGCCTTTGACATCAGTGACCCCGAAGCCTTTCAGGCCTACCTCAAGATGATCAATGGAAATATCACTGAGGCCCAGACCATGGCCGCGAACAACTCTGGGAGCGTATGGCACGCGGATGATCTGTCGTTCATGATGTCAGGTAAAATGAGTCGTGCAACGCTTGGTCTTCCATTCATGTACACCTCATCTTCAAAAGGGATGTTCTACAATTTCACAGACGTGAAGAACCATCTCGATGGCTATCAATCAACAACCGAGTATGGAATTTACGCTAAAGAAATTAACAATCGTCTCTTTAAGCGCCACAAGAATTTAATTCGCTCATTCACTGGTGGGACACTTACGACCAAAGATATGGATACCGGAAATGTCTTTAGTAAGGACTACCTCGGAACCTATCTGTGGCAGTACGAAAAAGATCACGCTAAGACCAAAAACGTCAATAAAGCGATTGAGCTTCTGATTGAAGACACTGGTCTAGAAAAAGAGCTCGCAGTTCGCATTCCAGGTGAGCGCAGAGAAAAACTTGGCTACACCCGCATTAAATTTGAGTTTAAAATGGGTGCCCAGTATGTTCAGAGCATGCTCAGTGGATCGGGGTCTTCTCTTAAGGCCGCGATGAAAAAATCCCTTGGAAGAGTGCTTCCCTACTTCAATAGAGGTGACCGCTACAGAATCTGTATGACGGGAGATTCGGCACAAAGAAGTAGCTGCCAGAGCGATGTCTACTCAGACACTATGTCGGCCTTCAACCAGATGGGACGTGAACTCCAGACCATGAAGCAAACGGCTGGCTCAAATTCAAAAGAATTTGCCAAGGCTTTTGCCAGATTTGGAAAGCTCATGATGACCAACCAATTCACAATGGCGCCATTTCTCGACTACGCAAAAGTTTGTGGAGGTTCGATGGGCTATGAAGTGACAGGTCGTCGAGTGACGAGACACACGCTTCAAAAAGCGTGGATCTTCAACTCAAGAGATTGCGTACTTTAACTATTAATTCGGTGGGGGCGAAAGCTCCCACCTTTTCACCTATATGACGATTATGAATTATTTAAAAAAGATCTTCTCCCTCGACCTTCGCTCCCTTGCTCTTTTTAGAGCACTACTGGGCTTAACTCTTCTCTTTGATATGATAAGTCGCTTTTCAATGAGACATGACTTCTACTCAGACCTTGGAACGCTCTCGCGCGAAGTACTCTTTGAAAGAGTAGAAGTTCCTTGGAAGATGTCACTGCTAAGCCTAAATGGATCCCCTACGTTTGCTGGAATTCTCGCAATCATCGGCATGATCACCGCCCTGGCCATGATCCTTGGCAAGCACACGCGCTTTAGCACTCTTGTCGGCTGGCTTATTCTTGCAAGCTTTCACGCAAGAAATCCCCTGGTTGCCCATGGAGGCGACAATGTTTTAAGAATGCTTCTCTTCTGGGCATTCTTTCTCCCCCTTGGCGCCAAGTGGTCACTCGATGCCCAAAACCTAAAATATAAAACCACGCAATACTTCTCGCCTTTTACTGTCGCGATAAGTCTGCAGGTCCTCTTCATCTATATTTTCACCTTCTTCTATAAGTGGGACCCTTCTTGGCTCTCAGAGCTAGACTCCTTCTACTACGCGATGAACTTAAGTATGTTCACAACACCAATTGGAGACTATCTCCTGAACTTTCCCACTCTCCTCAAAGTTATGACCTTTCTCACTCTTTGGCTTGAAGGACTCGGGCCGCTACTTTTTCTGAGCACTCATCGCTATGCCAGAAGAGCAATGGTGATCGCCTTTCTTGGTCTACATATTGGTATCGAACTCACTATGGTGCTCGGACTCTTTCCCATGGCCTGCTTTACTGCGTGGACACTCTTTGTCGACACTGATTTTATGAACAAGGTTGAAATTAAAATAAGTTCTCTAAGTTTAAATATCCCAAAATACTGGTCAGACTATCAGAACAATTTCCTCGCCCCCTTTGATAGAGTCAACTTCACGGGATTGAAGTCTAAGCTGATGGCAAGTTTTCTGGTACTCCTGGTGTTTGGATGGAACTTAGAGGGCATGCGAGTCTTTTCAAATTTTGATATCAAAAGTCCCTTCAAGGAAATTGTCTTTTCGCTTCAACTCAATCAACAGTGGAATATGTTTGCCCCCAGTCCCATGAGAGGAGATGGCTACTTTGTCATCGAGGGACACTTAAAAGATAATGAGTTTGTCGATCCCATGACTGGCAAGCGCCCCTTAATGAATACGCCAGAGAATTTTGCTAGCACCTATAAGAACACTGCCTGGAATAAGTACCTTCTCAATATTTACTCTCAAAACTGGTCTAATCAGCGCCTCTACTTTGGTAAGTACTTATGCCGCAAATGGAATAGCGAACATCCCAGCTCTCGCTACCTCAATAGGTTTAAAATTTACTTTATGAGAGACATGACTCCCGCTCCTGGGGCAGCAAAAAATCCGCTTGAGAAGATCGAGATTTGGCACCACAACTGTTTTCCGGGAAAGAGCGCGTGAAAGAATTACAAACCTCTTCGTAGCTTGCACGCAAACGATTAAAGTGGGCCACTACCAAAAAAGAGAGGGATTCATGAATGCAAAAATTCTAGCCGCTTTGCTCCTCGCCATGTCTTTAGGCCTTGGACAGGGACATGCCGCCGATGCAAAGGTTCAGACAATTGTGAGCAAGCTCAAATTACTCAATGGAAAGAGAGGCGTTTCCACTAGTTCTTTTGATCAGTGGGGAACTGGCAAGTGTACGATTGAAGTACAAGAAGACAGTTCGGCGCTAGTCTCAGTTACCTTTGAAGATACTGGGTTCTACTTCACCCCAGTGGCCCACGTATTTGAAAATGCGCAAGCGCTTAGCAGTGATACTCTTCTCATTTCTGATTCATCAAACAGACCAGGAGGAGATGCCTGCGGAGATATCGGCGGGGCCACAAGTTACAAGAAGACTCTCAAAGTAACTGATAGAGAAGTTGTAATTAGTGAGAAGTTTAGATGTGCATTTGAGCTCTTTAAAAAGTACGAACTCACAACTAAGTGTAAAATTAAGTAGATAAAAAAACGGCACCGTAAGGGTGCCGTTTTAATTAGTAATTTTCTTGGGGGAAAATCTCGTACTGCTCAATGTGATAATTATTCTCAGAGCGAATTAAGATATTTTTTCCAAATTTCTCTTCAAGTGTTTCGATAAAATCGAGATCCTCACTACACAGTCTTGCAGTCACTTCTGGGTGAGCAAAGATATGCACCTTAGTAGCACTTGATTTTGCAATGACTTTTGTGAGTTCGCGCACTAGTTCATAGCACACAGTGAGAGTCGACTTCACTCTCCCCGTTCCCTCGCAGTAAGGACAGTGACCACACATCAATCTAGTGAGTGTGTCCCTGGTTCTCTTTCTCGTCATCTCGACCAGGCCGAGTCCAGAGATAGGCATCACATTTGTCTTAGAGCGATCCTTCTTAAGCGCTTCTAAAAGTGCGTGATAGACCTGCTCGCGGTGCTCTTCGCGCTCCATATCGATAAAGTCGATAATAATGATCCCCCCACAATTGCGCAGGCGCAGTTGATAGGCGATCTCTCTTACGGCCTCGAGATTGGTGCGCAAGATGGTCTCTTCAAGAGTTTTGCGACCAACGAACTTGCCAGTGTTCACATCAATTGAAACCAAGGCCTCTGTTTGATCAATATTGAGAGATCCACCAGAGCGAAGGAAGACGCGGTTTGAGAGGGCGCGTTCAATCTCAATGTCGACACTGTGTTTTTCAAAAAGAGGTTGCTCGGCCTCATAGAGCTTGTACTTGCCCTTCATTGAAGGAAGAAATTTAGTGACGAACTTTTCAACTTCTTTAAAGTTTTCGCGGTCATCTACCCAAATCTGATCCACATCCTCATCGGTGATATCGCGAAGCACGCGCTGGATAAAGTTGAGATCCTGATACATCAGGTTGGGAGCTTTGACCTTCTCCCCTTTCTTTTGAACTTCCTTCCAGATTTTAACCAGCATATTGAAGTCAGACTTAAGGGTCTTATATCCCTGCCCTTCGGCGACAGTTCGAGCGATAATGCCCTTGCCCTCAGGTCTAATGGTGTCGAGAATTTCTCTCAATCGCTCGCGTTCAGTTTCATTTTCAATTCTTCTTGAAACACCAGTGTGCTCAATGAAGGGCATGAAGACCACATGGCGACCGGCCAGGGTGATATGTCTTGTGACTCTTGGCCCCTTCGTCGAGATGGGCTCTTTGGCAATTTGAACAAGAATCTCATCGCCCTCTTTAAGAAACGACTCAATGGTCGCCTCAGTAGGGCGATAGCGCATGTTCACATGCTCTGAGAGTGTTGATAATTCGTCGGGGATCACCGCTCCGAGCCTCTCCTCTTCCACCGCTTTGCGGGCCTTCTCGGCCATCTCGCGCTGTTCATCAAGAGTCGGAAGATAAGCATCATCCACATAGAGAAATGCCGCTTTATCAAAGCCAATGTCGACAAACGCCGACTGCATTCCCGGAAGGACCCTGAGGACCTTCCCTTTATAGATGTTACCTACTGAAGGGTGATTCCCTCCAAGTCGCTGAGTGCGCTCCATGAGAAAGTCGAGGATCTCGGCATTCTCAATAAGAGCTGCTCGACACTCATTGAGTGTCTGGTTAATAAGCAATTCTTTGGGCATGAACTTTTCCTTAAAATCATAATCTAGAAAAGTTTATCAATAGATAGGCCCACACGCCAAGCGAGCAAATGATGCTTGCGCCGAGTTAGACTAAATAAAGAGCCCGGCAACACAAGCAGTCATGAGACAAGCGAGCGTTCCACCAAGCAGTGAGCGCAGTCCTAGCTCGGCGAGTTCAGAGCGACGCTCAGGGGCAAGAACACCAATGCCGCCAACTTGAATGGCAATTGAACTAAAGTTAGCAAAACCACATAGGGCGTAGGTAGCAAGCACAACTGAGCGCGGCGAGAGAGTGGCCAGCATATCTTTGAGGTCTAAGTAGGCAACGAATTCATTCAAGATTAACTTCTTACCAAGAAGTGAGCCCACCTGAAGAAGATCACCAGAGGGAACGCCCATTAAGAATGCGATGGGCGCAAAGACGTAGCCCATGATGAGTTCTAGTGAAAGGCCTGGAAATCCAAACCAACCGCCAACCATAGAGAGAAGACCATTAAAGAGAGCGATCATGGCGATGAAGGCAAGTAGCATTGCTCCCACGTTAAGCGCGAGCTTAAGTCCATCACTGGCCCCACTAGCGGCGGCGTCGATAATATTGGTGTAGCTGGTGCGAAGATCAACCTTTACATCTCCGCCTGTATCACTCACCTCGGTTTCTGGAATTAAAAGTTTTGCACACACCAACGCCGCCGGCGCAGACATCACCGAGGCCGCAAGCAAGTGACCGGCGTCAATACCAAAACCGACGTAAGCCGCGAGCACTCCCCCAGCAACCGTGGCCATTCCCCCTGTCATGAGACAGAGAAGCTCAGAGCGAGTCATCCCGCGAATATAGGGCTTCACCACAAGTGGCGCTTCAGTTTGACCGGCAAACACATTAGCCGCGGCCGCAAGAGACTCAGTTCCAGAGGTGCCCATGAGCACCATCATAATCTTGGCCATAAAGCGAATAACAAATTGCATGACGCCTATATGGTAGAGCACGCTCATCACTGCACTCATAAAGAGGATGGTCGGCAGAACCATAGTAAAGAAAATAAATCCGTACTTGGTTGGATCAGTGAGCCCGCCAAAGATGAAGCTTGAGCCTTCGTTGGTGTAATTGAGAAAACCTTGAAAGGCTGCGCGAGCGAATTCGAAGACCTTGGCGCCAGTTTCTGTTTTTAGAATGATGAGACCTAGAAAAATTTGAAGCGCGATTCCAGAGAGGACAGTTTTCCAGCGAATGTTCTTTCGGCTTGAACTACAGGCGTAGCCAATTGAGACCATAACGATAAGACCAACTAGGGACATTGCGCGTTCCATAGAACTCCTCATAGAGCGGCGTCAAAGAAATTCCTTTGACATGAGTGATATCAAGCTTTTGAGGAGTTTTTATTGCACGGCAAAGTTAGAAAGGCAAGAGTGCTTCAGGGTCGCCGGCCGAGACGGTGGCCGGGGATTTGTAATTGAGCTTTTCACCTGAAACCACCTTCTCGTAGAGTTTGAGGTAAGTTTGTGCCATAACGCGCGCGCTAAACTCAGTTTCGCAAATATGGCGAATTTGCTCTGGGTTAAAAGTATTTTCGCCCCTCGCAAGCGCCGCTTCAAACTCAGCATAATTTTGACAAAGAATTCCCGTCTCTCTTCTGGCGAGCTCTTGCAAACTTCCATAGGGAGAAGCGATCACGGGCATGCCTTGGCTAAAAGCTTCAATGATGGCGATTCCAAAGGGCTCGTGCCAGCGCACTGGCCACAAGAGCGCGTCCATATTTTCCATCAGCGGAAGTTTTCCATCCTGAGCGACCATGCCGTAGTAGTGAGTGTATGGACTTAAGTCCCACCAACAACTACCGCCGGCGACATGAAGGTGCTTCTTTGTCTTCTTGCACGCCTGTTTGCAGTGAGCGAGATTCTTCACACTCCACTTGGCCTTGGCGAGAAAGAGAAAATTCTCCCAACGCCCCTTGCGAGTGCGCACCATGGGATATTCTTCAAGGGCGAGACCGTTGTAGACATAGGCCTCACTGCCATGAAGCTCGGCGTGCTTTTTTGAGACAAATACTGTGTTGTGATGAAAGACTTCGCCGGGGCGACCATTGCCCTCAATTGTCACCATGAGTGGATGCTCGGTTCCTTTTGGAGGCGAGTTAAAGAGGTGCAAGAGATCGGCGTCAGCAGGGATGTGCTTGCGCCAATCTTCATGGGTGCGAACAATTAGAGTCGCGCCAATACTTTTGACATCTGAATCTTTGTGGCCAATCAGAACTACTTCATGGCCCAAGCGAACGAGCTCCTGCATGAGCCAATAGATAATGCGCTCAGTGCCGCCGTATTTGAGAACGGGCAACACTCCGGAATGCTCAAAAACAATTTTCACTTTTTAACCTAGAACGAAAAGGTCATATTAACTGGAGAAGACTCTGTTGCGGGCACAAAGCTTGGAAGCGCCAAGCTCTCACTCACGCTGGCTTGGTGCCAGCTCTTGCGCTCAGTTGTTGGCATATCCTTAAGTGAGGGAACCATCGCCCCTCCGCGAATCACTTGCTTACTTTGATTGGCCTGATTGTAGGCAACAAAGCCAACGCCGACGATAATGCCCAGAGCGCCGCCCACGAGAATATTTTTAAGGTGATCCTTGGGCTCTTCTACAAAGCTCAAAGTTGAAAGTCCAAGCACAGCACCAGTGGCACCCATGACCGCCACTGTGGTGATGTCTTTAAGGGAGTCGCCAATGATATCTTCACTCTGCTGGGCCTGTGCAAAGAGTGGCGCGAGCATTGAGAGTGAGAGCAAGAAAATTTTGAGAGATTTTAATTTCATAGATTGGATTTCCAAATTAAATTTATCGCCAGAGGGCATCAGTGATTCATTATTTCTTTGAGCTTCTCTCCATTAAAGCACATTCGAGTCCTGTGCGCGTAGCGAAAACTGGGGGAAGTTCCTTGCCACAAAAGTGGCCCAAGTCTAAACTAAACCCTCTTCAAAGAACCTGTGAATACACTTTAACGATGAGTTATTTTTCATGATGAGTCAAGAAACCACCTATTTCGCTCCAGAGATCATTCGCAAGAAACGCGAAGGTCACGTCCTTACTGAAAGCGAGCTCAAGTGGTTTATTAGCGGCGTTCTCGCTGGGGATATTCCAGACTATCAAATGAGCGCGCTCCTAATGGCGATCTTCTTTAAAGGAATGACCACTGCTGAGACGGCCGCCCTGACCGACGTCATGCTCTACTCTGGCGAAGTTTTAAAGTTTAAAGGCAGCAATGTCATCGACAAGCACTCCACTGGTGGCGTGGGCGATAAGACGAGCTTCATTCTCGCTCCGCTCGCGGCGGCGTGTGGAGTAAAGGTGCCCATGATCGCCGGTCGTGGTCTTGGCCACACCGGTGGAACAGTTGATAAGGTTGAGGCCATCAAGGGCTTTAATACTGGACTAGGACTCGCCGACTTTAAAAAGCTCTTAGAAAAGAATGGCCAGGTCTTAATAGGTCAAACTCCTGAGATTGCTCCCGCCGACAAGAGACTCTACGCTCTTCGCGATGTGACCGCCACGGTCGAGAGCATTCCTCTCATCACCGCTTCAATTATGAGTAAGAAACTCGCCGAAGGCGCCCATGGAATTGTCATGGATGTCAAAACGGGCAGTGGCGCTTTTATGCGCGAAATGAAGGACTCAAAGGCGCTGGCAAAGAGTCTCGCTCTCACCGCCAATCGCTTTGGCAAGCATATGATGACGGTGATCTCTGATATGTCCCAACCACTGGGTCACGCCATTGGAAATTCTAATGAAATCATTGAATGCGTGGAAACCCTTAAAGGCAATGGGCCAGAAGATCTCACCAAGCTCTCACTGCACCTTGCTGGTGGAATGATCTTTCTTGGTGGCAAGGCCCGCGATCACAAAGAGGGAATTGAAAAAGCCCGCAAAGCGCTTGAAAGTGGCGCCGCTCTTAAGAAGTTTCGCGAACTCATTAGCGCTCAAGGTGGTGATGAAAAGATCATCGACGATTACACTCGCCTGCCTATGGCCAGTGAGAAAACAGAGATTCTGGCCACGAAGGCTGGCTACATTAATGAGATTAACTGCCGCGACTTTGGCCTTGCCGTCACAGCTCTAGGCGGTGGCAGAACCAAGGCCAGCGACCAGGTCGATTTCGCCGTGGGGATTCACTTTGATCACAAAATTGGAATGAAAGTGGCCAAGGGTCAGGTTCTTGGCACTATCCTTCACCACAAAGAGCAAAAAGCAAAAGCGAGTAAACTGGCCAGTGATCTCGCCTCTATTTCAATTAAAATTAAAAAGGATAAGCCGACAACAAAAGTGAAGCTTATCAGCGAAACTCGCGTTTACTGGGGGAAGTAATGAGTCACTATAAAGACTTAGTAAAATCAGCTGAATTTCTAAAGAAAGAACTCAAAGAAATCCCCAAGATTGCACTAGTTCTTGGCTCTGGACTTGGCGACTTCGCCTCCAACGCCACTGATACTCAGGTGATCCCCTATGAGAAGATCCCTGGCTTTCAAAAAACAACCGTTGAAGGTCACTCCGGAGAACTCGTCGTAGGCAAAGTATCTGGTGTCACCGTCGCAATTTTCTGCGGGCGCTTTCACGCTTATGAAGGGCTCTCCCTAGACCGCGTGGTCACTCCAGTTAGACTCTTTAAAATGATTGGCGGTGAGAAAGTGATTCTCACCAACGCCGCCGGCGGCATAAATCTAAACTACAAGCCAGGCTCACTTGTACTGATCACTGATCACATTAACCTCACTGGGAATAGCCCACTTATTGGCCACAATATCGACGAGCTCGGGCCGCGCTTTCCTGATATGGGAGATGCCTACGCTGAGAGTATGAGAGAAGTCATTGAGGCCACGGCCGCAGCGCTTAAACTTCCCCTTGAAAAGGGAATCTACGCTGGTGTGCTCGGTCCAACTTACGAGACGCCGGCCGAAGTGAGAATGCTTCGCGGACTCGGCGCTGATGTGGTGGGCATGAGTACGGTTCCTGAGGTGATAGCGGCCAATCACGCCGGTCTTAAAGTTGCCTGTATTTCCTGCGTCACCAATATGGCGGCGGGAATCAATAAGGAAGTTTTACGCCACGAGGACATTAAAGAGCAGGCCTTGAAGGTAAAAGAGGTTTTTACGAATCTCCTTTGCGCTGCAATTCCAAAGCTTTAGACAAAAATAGGAAATAACTTCGTGGCTCCACGGGGCCACCATTCTCGTTTAGAATAGTAAGATACTTATCATTAATTTCGAGCGAATGTTCGAAAGCAGGTCTAAATGGTTCAGAAGAAAAAGAGCGCTCCCAGCAAGAAGACAACTCCCAAAGCCAGCGAAGATCTAGGAAACCTAGAGCTCCAGGGTCTCCCACCACAGGAGATGATCGAAAAGCTCAAGTTCTGTGTCTTTGACCTTGAGACCACAGGTGGCAATCACCAAAACGACAAAATTATCGAAATTGGTCTCGTTCGCATCGAGGGAATGAAGATTGTCGAATCAAAGGGCATGCTCATTCAACCAGAAATTCGCATCCCCGACTTCATTCAAAAGCTCACTTCAATATCTCAAGACGATGTTAAAGATGCTCCAAAAATTGAAGAGGTCATCGATGAAATTCTCAAGCTAATGGATGACCACATTCTCGTCGCCCACAATACTTCCTTTGATATTCCCTTCTTCAATTCAGTTCTGAGAAGACTTGGAAGACCGGAGCTTAAGAACCCGGCCCTCTGTACTAATCTCATGACCAAGTATCTAATTCCCAATCTCATGAATTCAAACCTAAATTACATGAGCAAGATATTTAGTATTAAGCACAATAAGGCCCACCGTGCCCTCGACGATGCCAAGGCGACGGCAGAGCTTCTCATTAACTACCTCAACATCTTCATTAATAAGAAGATTAAAAAAATTAATCACCTTTATTATCCTCGCAATCGCTATGAGCTTGATCGCCTGCACTTTAAAAATGGCGTCGATACTGAAGGTGACATTGAACTCGCTCTAGGAAAATTGAAAGTCCCCTCGCTAGTCACAATAAAAGGTGAAAATGGGACGATTCTCTTTTCTCTTCCCATGACTGGCACCAAGAGCGAAAAAGAATTGGTCATGAGCAAGGTTCACGCCCTCTCCTGGGAGACCGTAACTCTAAAACTCGAAGGCCCTTTTCTAGAGAGCCTGCTGCAATTTGCTGTTCACTACTCCAAGCTCGATATTGGAATTAGAAATGAAGTGCTGCGCTTTCTTTGGAAAACTCATATGCCTGAGCACAAGATGCCGGCCAAGCCCTCTGAAGACAGTCCCTTCGATCCTAGCCTAGAAGTGATGAATCCTGATTTTGGCCACTTCATCATTTCCAATCACTTAGTACCAGAGCAGATGATCATCTACCCACTCCACGCCCTTGGTCACAAGCAAGAACTAGTCTTTCGCTACCCTGGTCACAAGAAGAAGTTGCTCCAATATATAAATTCGAGAAGCACGAAGGGCTACCAATCAAAATTCAAAGGAACGCCCATTCATCCCACGCTAAGAAGTTTTATTGATCAATATTTAGTGAACTGCAAGAAGAGTGGAAAAGACCTGTTCATCTTCACAAAGTCGCTTCCCTTAAAGCGCCCCGAGGAGTTTTTGCGCAACCTCGAGGCTTTTACAGGCGATAACCCGAATAATTTTAAATTCCCTAAAGACTATCTCTAGACTACTGATTGTCGATAAAGCGACGAACCAGAAGAAGCTCATCCTCAGTTAGTGGTGGGCCACGGCGAGGCATGCTTCCGTCGGCCACTCGCTCATAGAGCAAGCTCTGATTAGAGCGCCCTGGAACGTAGTAGTCGCGAAGCCCTTGCTCACTCCCCATGTCCGAGTGACAGCGAAGACATTTTGGGGCAATCAGTTTCTCATTAATTTCTTGGTATGTAGGCGCAACCACAATAACGTCACCATTTCCATTGTCAATGTCATCATCATCGTCGTTGTCGTCATCGTCATCATCATTGCCATTGTCATCGCCCGGATTTGGATTAGGGTTTGGATTTGGATTAGGAGTAACATCTCCACCGCCAGTCCCCTGATCCTTTCCCTTATCCGCAATATAGCGTCTAACAATATCAAGTTGATCTAGTGTTAGTGCTGGGCCGCCCACTGGCATACTTCCACTCTCTACAATTCTAAAAAGTGAGCTTCCATCTGGATTGCCAGGAACAATGCGCGTATCAACCTTGGCCTCATCACTCACCCAAGAGTGACAACGAAGACACATCGGCTCCAAAATACTTTGCTTAAGCATGGCAAAAGTAACCGGGTCGTTTTCACCAACAGTAATGGGATCAATAACTTTAAAAGTTCCGCCTTCATCACTTCCAGCTTCAATACAAGAAACCAGTGTCAAAAGTGCGAAGACTCCAATCAATGTATTTAAAATAATATTCTTCATCGATATCTCCTAAAACCAATTCAAGTAGAGCTGGGTAATAATATATTCTTCTTTTTGTCGCCCTTCTCCAGTGCGACGGTAATCACTCATCACGCTCCAGCGACCAAAGAGTCTCCAAGCCGCGCCCACTCCTTTTTGAGTGCGCTTATTGGGAGTTGGTCCTTGCTGATCGAGACGCTCAACGAGTAGATAGGGAGAGAGGGATTCAAAGTATGTGAAAATCAATCTCGCCATCGAAATATGCTGGGTGTAACTTTGATCCTGTCCTTCCACATCTCTAAAAGTAATGTCGTGCTGACCAAGAAAGAGAAAGCCCGGAAGCGGAACTTTAATGTGCCCTCCGAGCAGATAGCGCGTGAGCACATCTGTTTTCCCGTAGAGCGCACTTGCGCCTAGGATTGGTCCCTTCTTAAAGGTCGTAAACTCATTCTTTACAGCAAATCCGTACTCGCGATTTGTGTCTGCCTCTTGAAAACTCGGTGCAAGAAGAGAAAAGAAGTGTCTTCTATTTTTCTCCTCCCACACAAATCTCGCCTGAGTCGGAAAGTCGGTGACGCCAAACTTATTTTGCGAGCGAATATAGAGCGAGTGATCATCAATGTTGAGTCCATAGGCTACAAAATCTCTACCCACCTGCACTTGCATCTTTTTATCAATCGTGTGGGTGTAGAGAAGCTTTCTCACAAAGTATGCGTGTAGGCCGCCAGCCTCTTCTACCGTTTGAGTAGAGCCGAGAATGCGAGCAGAATTTGGAGCACGCGCTAGTGTGAAAGCGATTTCATTTTTCTCACTCAAGGTAAGGTTTGCAAGATAATCAACTTGCATCGGAAATACGCGATCCTTTCTCGAGTTATCCACGTGTGCCAGACGCGCTTGGATGGTGTGATCAAGCTTTCCACCAACCGAGAGCCACTTCTTTACTTTGCCAGGGTGATACTCTCCCCCCACCAAAGAAGTGGCCGTAGCGATTCCCTTGCCATACTCAGTGAGCATCCCAGCGCCTGTGGCGCTGCGGTGACAAGCGGTGCAGGAAAAGTACCCATGGGAGACCATGATCTCATGGGAGTGAACTTTATTAAGTCCTCCCACTGCACCCATAAATAGAATTGAAAGAAGCAGCTTTTTCATTTTACTTTGAACTCAACTCGAACTTCACATTCACTTCGTCTTCAATCACGACACCCATGTAGCTTGGAGCTTCGATATCGAGTTTTTTAAGTGAGAGAAGAGTTTGACCTTGAACCTTTTTAAATTCAGGATCGTGTTTGATATCAAAAGTAATTTCTTTCTTTACACCAGCGATCTCAATCTCACCCGCGGCCTTGCAGTTTGAAGCATCAATGGCCTCACAAGACTTCAAGCGAATGAGAACTGGTTTTTCTTTGAAAACTTTTTCATTCATATGGTCGTCGCGAAGAGTGAGTCCTGTTTCAAAAGTCTCTGGGTCGAGCTCAACTTCTGCCGATTGAAGTTTTCCAGCTTCCACTGTCGCCTTAAGGTTTTTAAAGTCTGTGACATTTGTTTCAAAATTCACCGCGCTTACGTTTGAAGTCACAGCGAAATTTAAATTTCCACCGTAGTTAATTGTTTGGGCACCCCAGGCGCTATTCATTAAAAGAACAAAAGACGTACAAAAAAGAGTGTGTCGCAGTTTCATAACCCCTCCAAAATCTACTCAGTGCACAATGCTCGAGTGATTTATCCGTTTGTAATCACTAAGGGAATTCTCCCTGTCGCAATTACACATTCACATGTTTGACATTGAAGTAACACAAACAGTCACAATTAATTAATGATGCAATTTGATGCAATTCACGATAGACTCACCTTATGAGCGGAGAATCAGGTCAGATTCAGCAGCGCTTCTACTTGGGTTCCTATCGTGAAATCGAAGACTTATACTCAAGTGGGGCCCTCAATTCCCAACTCCTCAAAAAACCTGAGGAAATTGCTTATGTTATGGGAGCACTGAGTTTCCTCGGCCGCCGCTCAAGTGCCCAGGCGCTCCTTGGCGAGGTCGAAGCCGGCCCTCACTCCACCAGCACGCTCTGCCATTGCCGTTTTTACTACCTCTTGCTCCTCACTCGCCTATCTCACTACAGCGAGGCGCGCGCCGAGATATTTAAACTGCTGCGCCATCGCCACTCTTCCCATGCCCACACTTCTTTCTTTGCCCATCAGTCCCTCGCCTTTTATCGCTTCTATCAAGGGCGCTACACCAGTGCGAAAGACAATGGACTGCGCGCCCTCACCAGTGCGCGCGGGGCCTATGAATCCTTGCTCGCCAAAGATCTTCTTGGTCACAGCTATTTTCATCTAGGACAACACGCTCTGGGTGAAAACCACTTTCAAAGTGCCCTTGCCCTCGCTGATTCACTGAATCTCAAAGGATTTGAACGACTCACTAAGAACGCTCTCATCGGGCATCAAATTGAGCATGGAGAAAATCTGGCTGAAGGGCTAAGACATATTGAGCGCGAGCTCGCACAGATTTCTTCTGAGAGTTTCTATTCGCGCTCAGAACTCTTTTTGAAACTGGCAAAAATTCACCGCCTGCGCGGAGAGCGAGACGAAGCTCTGGCCGCAGTGAACGAGGCAAGTATCACTGTCTATAAACATCAGAATCGTCGTCACATGGCGCTGCTCTACCTCAACATGGCAAGCCTTGAACTCCTCGCTGGAGCAGGCGGTCGGGCACTTCAACTCATCGATGTTGGTCTCTCACAGCTCGTCAGCAATATGGACTATGACCATCAGCTAAAACTCAAAGGCCTCAAGTATAAAGTCTTAAAGTCTCTCTCCTTTGATGATCCTGAGGAACTTCAAAAGCTCAGAAATGAAATTGAAATGCTCACTGAATTGGTAGGATCAAGTATCGCCAAGCAAATTATCGAGCGCGAAGAAAATCTTGAAATTGGCACCCTTGGTAAATTGATTCGCGACGATCGCCTCGGCGAACTTCTTACTAAAATTCACCGGAAACCCTCGCTGGTGGAACTTGCGATTCAGGACTGGGAGATCATGGCCAAGGACCATCTCTTTGGTCTAATCGATCTCACGAGCGAAGCTAGAGAAGCTCACGACTCAACTCTGATTATCATTGGAAAAGTTTCAAAATCCCTCATTGTTGGCAAGGCCGGCAATTATCAATTTAACACCAAGGGCGTCACGGCGCTGACTCTGGGTTTTCTAAGACTTCTTCGCGAGCGCAGAGAGCTCACTAAGGAAGATATTACTCAAGAGCTCTATGGACACAATTACAATCCTTTAAGCCACGACTCCCTCATTCACACCCTCGTTGGGCGCGTGAGACGAGCACTCGGCGATCGGGTGCACTTGATTGAAAATGAAGAAGGTCACTATCGCTGGGCAAGAGGACATGTCTTAATTGATTGCGCTCACGCCCAGACAACGCCAAATGAGAGCGTAATTACTACCAACAAACTTGCTACAGATCTAAATATCAGGCAGTTTAAACTTCTCGAAGAGGCCCGCAGAGGTGAGAGAGATTGTATAACTCCCGGTGAATATCGAAGGCTTTTCAAAGTTTCGCGTATCACGGCGACACGTGATCTCAGAGAGTTATGTGAACAGGGTTACTACAGCGCCCTTGGCAAGGCACGATCGATTACATATATATATGAGAACAGACCTGAGGTGATGTTATGAAAAAGCTTCTCGCACTCACATTGATGGCCACTTTTACAACCATGGCACCGGCTTTTGGCGTTCTCGCTAAACCTGACTGGCAACACTTTAAAGCAAACTATGAAGTTCCCGTTGAGGATGCTCCCGATCTTGCTGAGTTTGCTCTCTATGAAATTCCTGAAATTCGAATTCGCCAAACTCAAAACCAAATGGAGCTCAAGTACGAACTACCTGAGCACTTGGTAGGTCTCGAACTTGGCAGCATTACCTTTGAAGGTACTCCCGATAATCTCACCAGCCCTTTTGGCAAAGGCACTTGTATCAAGAATCAATGTGAGCTTATCTACAATGAGAAACTCTCTAATGTACTCACGGCCAGACTGCCTGAGGTTGAAGCACTTCTAAAGACTGAGTTTGATGCTGAAACTGCGAGCAAGAAATTTGAAATAGCCAAGCGCTTTGCTGGCGACCCAATTGGAATCATTCACTACGAAGAGAAATTCAATTACTAATGTCCGCCCTTGAGGAGGGTCACGCCCTCCTCATCTACCACTAATTGCAAAGCTTCCCATTCAAGTAAGTGCCCTAGGAGTTTATGTGACTTAAGCGCACTCATGCCCTCAATTCTAGGATTGATTCGCAAACTTAGGTGCTCATCTTCTATACGAGACTCCATGGCGATAGAGAAATCAGAATGCATTGAGGCCACCAGCTGGCCGTGGGCTCCCATCGTCATAATCTCACTTAGAATCAAATAGAAAATCATCGCGGCTACAGAGGGGTTAACATCCCAGTGAAACTCGGATCCTCTCTTTAGTGCCCACTCAAGTCTTACGTGAGTTTCAATCATTCTAAACTTTAAAAGCTCAAAAGCCTGAGTAAGTGCTCCTTCCATTGAAGTATTGTGGCCGTGGGGAGTTTCAACTTTTGAAAAGCCAAGAAAGATTTCGATGAGATTTTGACAGCGTTTAGCACTTTGTTTCATCTCATCTATTTGTCCCATATTCTCTTCATTAATACCGTCGAGATAACCAAGGACACTTGAGGCAGCAAGAATGCCTGCAATAGGATTTTTTAACTCATGGGCCAGAGAGCTAGAGATAATTCCCAACTCTTCAGTAGCGCCGCGACCACTGGCCTGAGTATTCGCCGAACTCTTTTCAACTTCGAGGAGGATAAAGATGCGCTCCTCTCCTGAGATATTGATCGATTTTTTTGTCACATTAAAGTACTGATCGTTCTTCTCTGTCGTCTCACCATCTGAGAGCTTTAAAAACTCACGCGGCAAAAATCCTGACTTAGAAAATGCATGATTGCAAATGAGAAGATCACCTTCCTCGCTTAAAAGCGCTACTGGATCAACCAGGCGGTCAAGAACGTCTTCCCAAAAGCCACTAGCGCCTACAATCTTTTCGCGCTTTTTCTCGTCGGTCATATAGGCGTGGATCAGCTCAAGGTGAAGTGTGATGACGAGTGCTTGGGCCGCACTCAATGTTGCACTCTTTTGTCTCCATCCAAGATAGACATCGGCAATGCTTGTAACCTGCATGCCACTGACGAGAGCTTCAAGTGCATTATTCTTTTTTAAAAACACTTTCAACTCTAACTCGGGCCAGAGCTCTTCACCCTTTTCAACCACGTGCTTTCTAAAATTCTCACTATTATCTGCCCCCAAGAAAACCGGGGCCCAACTAAGATAGCTGCCAAAGATTGCTTGGTAGTCTTTATTAAGGCTTCTCCCTCTTGGTGGCATCACTTTGGTCGCCGCCTCCATAAGATCGCGGTAGATATTTTCCATGCGCTCAAAGAGGACTTGCTCCACACGAAGAGTTGTTCGCTCTTCAAATATTTTAAGTAAGTCACTATAGTTTTGAAGGTTGCCTGGAGTGATAAAGAAGAACGCTTCCTCTCCAATGGGAAAAGCCCTTGGATTTTCGCTCTCACTTATCACAAAGCACAGCGAGAAGTGATGCTTACCTGCCTCAATAATCTCGGTGCACTCACTTTCGTGGCAGAGCAAGACCTTAAGTGCGAGATCATCAAGCTCTTCAAGGCTCAAAACTGCAGTGTAATTGCGGTTAAAGAGTGGTTGTAAATCAGCACTTGAAAAGAGGGGTGCCAATTGAGAGGACATCCAGTACTGCTTACTTAGAAAGCTCATGGGCACTTCTCCACTTGGCGTGTGCCGTCGTGAAAGTGAAGATCGAGTTTTTGCCTCTGCCCCACTCCGTCAAAGTCTTTTGCACTGGCCACCACTTTAAAAGGCTCGCCATCAATCGTTGCATAAGAGTAGCCACGACCAAGCACTCCCTTGGGGTCAAGAGCGTTGAGAATTCCCATCTGTGCTTCTAATTTGTCTATGAGACGCTCGATGCGATCCTTTGGTGTTCGCTCTAAAACAGCGAGAGCGTCTTCAAGCAAGAGGATCTTATCGGCAAGACCAGTGAGATTGGCGGCGCGCTCTGCGAGACGAACGCTATCTAATTTTCTCTGGGCGCGAGTGAGCATGGTGCGCAGGCGATCAAGACTAGCGTGAGGTCCCACGTGAGAGAGTGTTCTCTCAGCGCGCAAAATCTTGCGCTCAATCGCACTCTGAAGATGAGTCGCAGAGTAACTCATGCGCTTTACAAGTTCGAGTTGAGAGGCCGTTAAAACTTCGGCGGCGGCCGAAGGAGTTTCACAGCGAAGGTCGGCGACAAAGTCAGAAATGCTATAATCAACTTGGTGGCCAACGGCGCTAATAACTGGAATTGGACTATTGTAAATATCATACGCAAGTCCTTCATCATTAAAGGCCCACAAATCCTCAAGACTGCCCCCACCTCTGGCAAGTACGATCACATCATAGGCGCGCTCAGGTGCAACCTTTAGGGAATACTCTAAGGCCATGTGAAGGGCCTTTCTCAGTGAGGCCGGGGATGTATCTCCCTGCACCAGGGCGGGAATAACCGTGACGTCCATCCAGATAGATCGTCGCTCGTAGATATTGAGAAAGTCTGCGAGAGCGGCACTTCGCTGCGCTGTAATGATGGCCACTCGCTTAGGCAGCAAGGGAATAGGTTTCTTTGTCTCAACATCAAAGAGGCCCTCAGCGGCCAAGCGCTTTTTAAGGGCTTCGAATTTTTCTTTGAGATCGCCCTTGCCGGCAGCGCGAATGCGCTTAGCGATTAATTGAAAGGTTCCTCGCTTAGGATATACATTCAGAGGCCCAAAGCACTCAACCTTGTCGCCATCTTTGAGCGCGCGAATTTCAGGATTTCTAAGGGCATCCATTTTAAAAAGGCACGCACTCATTCCCGCTTTGTCGTCAGAGAGAGTGAAGTACCAGTGACCGGAGCTAGAGAGGGAGAGGTTAGAGATTTCACCAACCACCCAGACAGAACGAAAAGAGCTCTCTAGGAGCTCTTTCACATCGTTAATGACTGCGCTAACGCTTCTGGCCTCAAGTGGGGTATTCATACTCTAAAAGAGTATCAAGGCCACCACTAGGTGGCTATTTTTCCATCTTTTTAAAGACTTCAAATGAACGAAGATAGTTAATGGCCTGACCCACTTGATAATCTTGCTTCACGTCATAGACTCTTGGAATATCAGAATCTTTATCTTTGTCCTCATTTTCGCGCTTGCGAAGCGCTTCTTCGCGGCGACGCGCGCGCTCCACTCGCTCTTCGTGCTCTCTCTTTTCACGGGCCTTCTTCTCTTCGGGAGTTTCAATCGTGGCCGTTAGGTGGTTGCGAAGATCGGCTTCTCTTATATAGCGAGATTCAGTTTTGCTACCAGCGACCCAGTCACCTTCAAACTCTCCAACTAAAACGTCTGGCGAAATTCCCACCGCCTGAATCTTGCGCGAGTTTGGAGTCATGTACTGAGCGATTGTGAGCTTCACGCCTTGGCTATCATCAACCTTGGCCACAGTTTGAACTGAGCCTTTACCAAAGGACTGCGTTCCCACAATTATGGCGCGGTGATGATCTTGAAGAGCACCCGCCACAATCTCTGAGGCTGAGGCTGAGGCGCCATTAATGAGAACGGCCACTGGAACATCAAGTTCTTTGTAACCACTCTTTCTCACATATTTAATTTCTTTATGTTTTGGATCGCGCCCTTCGGTTGAGACGACCACGCCATCTTTTAGAAAGATCGAACTCACATCCACGGCTTCTTCAAGTAGACCGCCTGGATTTGATCTTAGATCGAGAATGATTCCTTGAATATCCTTCTTGGCCTTCTTGCGCTCACTCTTAATGGCATTGGCGATGTCTTTGCCGGCGTCCTTTTGAAATTGCGTGAGGCGAACCCAAATGAATTCATCTTGCAAGAGATCAGACTTAACGGCCTTAATTTTTATGACTTCGCGCTTAAGATCATAGGTCTTAATGCCATCGGCACCCTGGCGAATAATGCCAACTACAATTTTTGAGCCCTGCTTGCCACGCATGCGCTCAACTGCCTCTTCGAGAGTCATGCCAATGCTAGCCTCATGGTCAATTTCCACAATCTTATCGCCGGCCTTGATGCCCGCTCTATAAGCAGGAGTGTCGTCCATCACTCGGATAACGACGATGACTCCATCTTTTTGCTGAACCTCGATGCCGAGCCCGCCAAACTCACCGGAAGTGTCTTCTTGCATCTTTGCAAAGACTTCCTTGTCGAGAAAGGCCGAGTGTGGATCGAGTGTCGACATCATGCCCTTAATCGCACCTTCAATAAGTTTTTCAGTGTCCACTTCGCGGTAGTATTGAGACTCAATGAGATAGAGAATCTTATTGAAGAGTTCTAATTTTTCAAAGCGCGACTTCTCGGCCGAAGTTTTGGCAGACGCCATTTGAATCGCCCCGGCACAAAATAAGGCGAGCACTAATCCCTTTCTCATTCGGATCTCCCCTGGTCTTAAAAAAAAGACTTCAGTGTATCGACTACAACTTCGAGCTAGAGGCAATCTTTTGCGTCGTCGCCAGTTCGTCAAGTAATAGTACTGTGTTTTGAATTTGGTTTTTTATTCTTACTTCAAAGTAGAGCTTGCCCTGAGTGCCTTTAGCAGACTTCGTCGTCTTGGCCACCAGGTCACCGGCCGCTACAGTGTCGCCCTTATTCACGGTGGGAGCAAACTTGCCCAAGATCACACTGCGCGTTTCATTGCCGTGATCGATCATAACAACGTTGCCATAGTTAGAGAGGTCTCCAGAGTAGACGACTTTTCCGCCGCCACTGGCCTTCACATCTATGCGCTCATCGCCATCGTGCAAAAAGGTAACACCCTTATCTTTATAACTAATTGACTTGTAGTTCTCAACCGGAGACTTAAAGAGCATGCCCACTTTCTCGCGCACTTCTTGACCTTTTTTATCGGCCAGAAATATTGCTTGATATTGTGAGAGGAGCCCCTCCTTCTCTTTCTTTTCATTGGTGAGATTGACGTACTCGCTGGCCTTGGTATTTTTGTCAGTTTCAAGTTCCCGCAAAAGCCCACTGAGATTTCCCTCAACTTTCTGGTACTCTTCAAAGCGAGTGAGCAGCGCTTGATGCTCCTCACTTAGGGTTTCAAGCGACTTGCTGGTGGCCATCAACTCTTGGTTCTTCTTTTGAAGTCCTTTGATGAGATATTTTTGAGATAGGAGAATCGCGGGGTCAATGTCACTAGACATCTGCGAAACTAGTGCACTTCTAAGCACGCGCTTCATCGCAAGCTTTTGAGTGGTGAGTACCTTATTTTTCTTGGCGATTTGCTGTCCGAGATCGCCCATTTTACTCTCGAGCTTGCGCTTGAGTTCAAAGAGATTAACTAATTTTTGATTGCGCTCGCCCAGCTCTTTTTCAAGTTGGGCCATTTCACTCTTGAGTCCACTTAGTTTTTTACTGGTTGAGCTCACTTCCCCCTTGAGTGCGCGAATCTCACTCAGGGTCGGAGTTTTCTTCGTGGCCGAATGAACAACACCAGCGCTTAGAATCACGCTGGAGAGGATTGCGATTTGGATGCACTTAATAGATTTTAGGACGCTTCCCATTGTCCCCCTCTCCACAATGATAGAGATAGTGACGCTCCAAGAACGGCCAAGCTCATCAACGCCATTAACTGAACTGGTGCAAACCATGCGTTTAGCAGGAAGGCGGCCAGGAAAAGTGCGAGTGAAGAACTAGAGATCATTTTAATGAGAACGTTCTTGCGCCTTTGAAAGCGCTCAATCAAGTAAGCGCGCTCTCTCCAGTGCCCAAGGAGAAAAGTAAAGGCCCAAAACCATACTAGAGTAGCAACGCTAAAGAGAATCCAAGGTGAATAAGTCGTGATCTTAGTTACCACACCCTGACTTTTGAAATTTTCTGCATCGGGAACACTCACGGCCCCAAGAGTGATATAGTCATCCCCCACTAGGCGCACGAGATAGTCGCGAACTAACTTCTGACCGCCTTCGGCAAGTCCTGAATCAAAGACAACTTTTAAACCTGTGACACTAGGGCCACCAAGTAGAGTCTTCATATCAAGACCCGCTTGCTCGATCGTGCTCTTTAGAGACTTTTCTAATTCTGTGCTTGCCACAGAGCTCACAACTGAAACACCAGGAAGCTCTCTGAGTTTTCTCATTGCTCTTTCAAAGGGGCGATCCGAATCGATGAGAGCGTAGAAAAATGGAAGGGAATTTACCTTATCCCCTTTAGCTGAAAAGAATTGTTCAATTTTCTTTGAGTGACCGAGCGAGCCGATCATCACAACAGCACTCATCGCCCATAGAGCGACCACGAGATAAGAACTTGCCCTAAGTTTAAACGCCTCTTTTAGATAAAACATGCATGTCCCGAATAAATGAGTTTTCCTTTATCAAGATGAACAATACGTCCAGTAAACTGAGACACGAGATCGCGACTGTGACTGGCCCAAATGACCGTCATGCCTCTTCTGGTGTTGAGAATATTGAGTACATCAAAAATCTTTCTCGCATTATCGCGATCAAGAGAGCTGGTTGGTTCATCGGCGATGAAGATATCGGGACGAGTAAGCAGTGAACGCACAATAGCGACCTTCTGCTTTAGGCCGCCGTTGGCTTCATTAATCTTTAAATGAAGGCGATCACTCATACCAAGGTGATGACAGAGCTCTTCTAGATCAGAGTCAAAGTCCTTGCGCGAGCGATAGAGTCTTTTGTCATAAGAAGCTAGAAGATTTTCATAACAAGTCATCTGCGACATGAGGCGAAGGTCTTGAAAAACTGGGGCTGCAAAGTGCCTTGGGCCCGGCCTAAAAATTCTTCCCGTAGTTGGAGCGAGATCGCCAGAGAGTAGCTTTAAAAGAGAGGTCTTGCCCGCTCCCGAAGCCCCGGTAATAAAGAGCACTTCGCCGCTCATCACCTCGAGTCTGACGTTGCTGAGAGCTTTTAAATTTCCATATTGGACGGACACACCATCAAGAACGTAGAGATGCTCTCTCACTCCGGTGCCATGACCAGCGTGGATTGAATGCAGAGAGTTCTTAAGTGATTGATTTTTCTTTTTGGAAGAAAAGAGGTTTGCTAACATGCCATGCATCCTTGTGGCGAGTTTCAAATCGTCCTAATTTGAAATGGAGAAGGTCCATCCTGGGTTCTCCACTGTTCTATTCTAGCAGGAAACGGCGCTCAACTTCAAGCGCCGTTGATTTTGCCGAGTAAAACACCCGGTCTTTTTTACAACTCTTAGTTAGAGCTCGTCGACCATTCCCGCACTTAGTAATTTGCGATAGGCCGATTGAGAGCAGTAGACGTTGGGAATGTAGTTGTCGGCATTGCCCACACGGCTCATAACCGAGTTTTCTACTTCGGCAAGCAGCCTTACATCTCCATTGTCATAACTTATCTTCACCGGGTCGCGCTCAAGGAGAAGATTGGTCTTTGTGGTGTTGCCCTTAACAATATTGTCGTAGGAGCGAACAAAGAGGATGGGCTTCTTTGGAAGATCGCCAATGAGCCAATCACCTGGTGAGCCATTCTTATCGAGGTAGTGCTTGATCTCGTCGAGTTTTCCTTGGGCCCTTTTCACAATGCGATCTTTCTCGGCCGGGTCATCTTGACTAACTAAGCGCTGACGGAACTCGGGACACTGAAGTCCAACCGCCCCACCCTTTAAGAGAATCGCCTCGGCCATTCCTTTAATATCTGGGTCCTTATCAAAGGTGCCGTCGCGCAGACACTGATAGACTGACTCCATAAAGTAGCTATCAGAAAATCTAAAGAAGGCGAGCGGATCTTTTTCAATCATTTCTAAGAGATCGCTATAGCGAGAGAGCTTGCCCTTTTTAAGCATAAAAAAGCAGATATTTTCAGCAATGGCGTCGTACTTAGCTCCTCTTGGGGAGCGAATCACCTGTGAATACCAAGCGTAGCGAGACATCAAGAAGTCTTCCACGCAGTGAAGAGCGTTCTGATTAATAGTGAGGATATCGTGTTTTTCAATGCGCTTTACTTCAAAGTGGTGAAGAAGGTAGTCGCGATCATAAGTTCCATAGCGAAGCCCAGTGTAATGGGCATCTCTAAGTAGGTAGTCCATGCGGTCGCAATCAATTTCACTATGGAGAATTTGATTGGCCAAAACGCTAGGGTCAACACCTTTAACGAGATCAGAAATCATCTGCGGGTTAAGGTCATATTTTTCAAGAGTGGCAGTAATACCACCATCGGCCAGGGTATTTTTAATGATGAATGATCCCAAATTCTCGTGATCATCTGCTAGACCCTTGCCACCCTTTTGCTTAGTCGTCTCACCGTAGGAGATATAGGCCCCTTCAATGGTGTGAGAAAAGGGAAAAGTCCCAAGGTCGTGCAGGAGCGCACCGATGCGAAGTGACTGATGATAGAGAGCTTCTTTGGAGCGCCCCTTAACCTTCACAAGTTCTTCCCACGCGACAGCGCGACCAATTGACGTGAGGATTTTATCGGCGTTGTTCATCACCCCAATGGAGTGGCCGTAGCGCGAATGCTCCGCCCCTGGAAAGACATAGAAACTAAAACCAAGTTGCTTGATCCATCTCAGGCGCTGATAAAAAGGTGTTTGGATGATTTCCCACTCTACGGGTGTGAGTTTAATAAAGCCGTAGATGGGGTCGTATACGAGGTGAGATTTGTTGCCGCTTGGCTCTTCCATGGTGCCGCCTTCGGGTCCTTCAAGACGAAAAAAGGCCTCATACCTTGAGGCCTTGTCCGGTTATATTGCTAAATTCTTATTGTACTTTTTTCGAGCGAGACTTTCTCTTATTTGTTTTGTTGATTTTTGCGTTTAGTGCTTCAAAGACAAGCTTTGCTTCACGACGTAGATCATTTTCATGAACAAAACGGTAGAAGTTTTCAATATCTGGTGAGTTTCTGAAGTTTCTAACGGGTTTAACCGATTCAGCATTTTCAGTAGTGGTTGTACTCATAATTCTCTCCTATCCTCTATGGCGCTTGGGCAAGCTCTCGCTTTTAGTCCAGCGGTGTATATTACCTTAATTTCAACCCTTGTCTAAAGACACATGGTGCCTAGTTTTACTCTTTTTAGGAGCTTAGGACCTGAAAAATGTCTTCAGGTCCTGTGCTATCAAGTAATTAGGCTTCTTTTGGTTGGATCATTCCGTAGCTGTGAAGCTTGTTATAAAGAGTCTTTACTGTGATTCCGAGAACCTTGGCCGTCTTAGTCTTATTTCCAGCTAGGTGCTCAAGAGTCATTGTAATGTGTCTTCTCTCGAGTTCATCAAGTGTCATTTCTGTGAAAGAGTACACTTCTTCGTTGGCCGGTTGAGCTTCTTGTACTGGAGCTTGAACGCTATCAGCAAGGTGGTCGCGCTCAACGATCATGCCTTCAGATAGAATGTAAGCACGCTCCATTACGTTTTGAAGTTCACGTACGTTACCTGGCCAGTTGTACTCGCGAAGAGCTTTAAGAGCTGCAGGGCCGAGTGACTTCATTTGCTCGCGAGACTTTCCAAGGTTTAGGAAGTGAGTCGCAAGTACTTCAATATCATCGTGTCTCTCGCGAAGAGCAGGCACGTTGAAAATCATTGTGTTAAGAGCGTAGTAGAGGTCTTCACGAAGACTTCCACTTTCAACAAGATCAGCAAGCTCGCGAGTTGAAGCAACAATCAAGCGAACGTCAGCGCGATAAGGAACTTGTCCACCTACTCTAAAGGCCATGCGCTCAGCAATGAAGTGAGTGATTTTGGCCTGAAGGTTTGCGCTAAGAGCATCGATATTATTGATGAAAAGTGTACCACCGTGAGCTTGCTCAAGAAGACCTTTCTTAGCGTTGTGTCCTTGAGTAAAGTCTACGATTTCCTTTCCAAAAAGTTCAATTTCAAGCATTTCTTCTGGAAGTGAAGTCACGTCAATTGAGATAAAAGCGTGGTCGCGACGTGAGCTACGGCAGTGTAGTCTACGAGCGATCATCTCTTTACCAGTTCCCGCTTCACCTTGAAGAAGAGCATTTACATCAGAGTTTGAAACGCGATCAACGAGGGCGATGAGCTTCTTCATTGATTCAGACTGTCCAATGATGTCCTTTTCTTCAATCTTAAAAGAATCAGAAAGCTTTGGTCCGTGCTTAGACTTCTCAAGTTCTTTTTCTTTTTCTTGAATCTTCGCCATCAAGGCCTCGTTGAGGTACTTGGCTTGAAGATACATCTTCATATTAACGAGTGGTCTCTTAATATTATTAAGGATGTGAGCAACAGCAGTCATGTGATCGCGTGAGAATGAGTGTCCACCTTCAATTGATTGAAAGTGAATAGTTCCAATCACGATACCATCTACTGATACTGGAACAGCGAGTTCAGCTTTGATTCCGTCAACAAGAACGTCAGCAAATACTGGGTCGCGGTCAGTTTGATTTGAGAAGTATGGACGCTTTGTTCTGATCACGTGACCAGCAGGTCCCTTTCCTTTAATTTGGTGTTTTTCAAGGTCGATGATTTCGCCATCGCGAGAAACCATGATCGCTGAGTGATCTTCAAGGACTTTATAAACGATGATGTGATCGCACTCAACAACGCTATTCATGAAGCGACCTAGCTCGTTGAAGAAGATTGACTCGTCCAGAGTTGTCAAAAGGATTGACGAAAGTTCCTCAATTTTTGTCAAAGAAGTTTCTACTGCTTGAGTCATGTGCTTATCTCCTGGGCAAATTTTATAGGTTGCTGTCTCTAACGCTAGGCGTCTTGTCTGAACCCATAATACAGTGCGTCGGAAATTTTTACAAGACTAAAAAACTCAACTGTTTAAAAAAAATACCTGGTGTCTCATAATAACAATCACTTAGACCATCTAGGACTTTGACAGTTTCCATAATTGTCGGTGATCGACCCAAGAATCTCCCCATCGCGGTCCATAATGTATATTCTTTGGTCGGCCTGGGTTTGTGAGATAACCCGTTGAGATGTGAAGGCAATAAACTGTCCATCCTGTGAATAACTCGGGTCCTCATTTGAGCCAAAATTCTTCGTTAAACGCCCTAGCCCCTTGCCATCGGCACCGATTCTAAAGAGGTCAAAGCGCTCATCTAGCCAAGAGGCAAAGACAATCTCTGTACCATCCGGGCTAAACCTTGGCGTCGCATTGAATTTTCCCACATAGCTAATTCTCTTCATCGACTTCTCTGTACCGCTAGGATCGGCGGTGTAGACCTCGGCCTTGCCAGGGCGGTCGGTAAGAAATGTAATCAAACGCCCATCAGGAGTAATTGATGGATCGACATCTGAGGCGTAGTGATTGGTGACCTTTCTCAGGGCACTGGTCTTTAGATTGAGCACGTAGAGCTCGGCGTTTCCAGTGTGACTGAGGGTCAGAAGAATCTCGTCCTCATTAGGCATGAAGACCGCACCAGAGTTAATCCCTGCGCGACTTGAAATCATGCGGCTCTCGCCGGTTGAGAGGTCATAGAGATAGAGATTAATATTTCTCTTTCCACCCTCTTTAATAAGTGAATAGAGAATTCGCTGGCCATCAGCACTGATGGCAGGAGAGATCACAGTTCCGCCCCAATTGGTGAGCTGCTCTTTATTGCCCCCGTCAAAGTCCATAATATAGAGTTCTTTGCGCGGATTTTTACGAGTGCCAGTGCGATCTGAGACAAAGGCCACGCGACTAGTAAAAATCGACTTCTTGCCAGTGATGGCTTGATAGATCTCATCTGCGAGATGGTGAGAAACTTTTCTGATATTGCCAGAGATACTGCCAGAGCTTCTAGCGAGCTTTTGATTTTCTTTTAGGTTAACGAGGTCATAGCTATAACCAGCGGCCGAAAAATCAACCACCACCTCATACTTAGCTCCCCCGGCCTTCGAATCACTCACTAAGAAGCGCTTCTTATAAAAGCCAAAGTCGTCTTTTAAAATCTTCATCATTGCGTCTGCTTCAGCGTGAGAGCCTTTCTTAGTAAAGACAATCCCATCACTTTCAAGTTCCGCCTTTCCGACGGCGACCACTTGAAGATCCTGTGCACTAGATAAGCACGGGGCGAGAGAGAAAATACTCAAAAGTACTATTTTAAACATACGCTTCATAGCGACTCCTTAAGAAGTTAAAGGGGAAAGCCCAGCAAGATATCACCGCGCAGAACACTCGACTTCGCAAGGTCTGGGGGTATAGGCAGAGGCGAGGACTGCTTAACCGCAGCGAGGGCCTTGTCATCAAATTCTTGATTGCCACTCGTTTCATATATTTCAGCTTTTAATACTTTACCATCATTTCCAAGCCACACGCGAATGCGCGCGCGCAGCTCTTGCTCCATCAGATAACTTGGAAGCCTCCAATAAGGTCGAATGTGATCGGGAAGCTTTGAAGCGTACTCTCCAAAGGCACTACTCTCCTCTCCACTACTCGTTCCAGTAAGTCTCGTTCCCGATTGAAGCTTATTTCCAGCTAGGGCGAGCGACTGAATTTCTTTGAGAGCACCTTTATCAAGACCCTGCTTTTTCTCTTGCGCCTTTGGTGCAGGCTTGGCCACCTTCTTCTTCGCTTCAGCTTTTAGCATATCGCTAAAGGAAGGTTTCTTATCTTCAATGAGGGTGGGAGACTTATCTTCGACCACCGCGGGTGCTGGAGTCGGCGCGGGAGCCGCTTCCTCTTTCTTGGCCGGGGCTTCGACTTCAAGGTCTTCGCCTACCTTATAGTCCATCTGCTCAATACTCTTGAGCTCTTGGATACTCATTTTAGGCATGGCCACCATATCTACGCGCACACTACTTTCAATGAGTCGCAAATTAGCTTCACGCTGGGCGAGACCAAGCTTTGCTAGCCAAACGCCAGTACCAACTAAGAGCGCAATCGCACTAGCATGCAAAATAAAAGATGCACTCGCGTAGAAGGGCATCCCCTTCTCGTCATCATTAAATTTGCTGAAGCCGCCTTCGCTCTCTATATTCATTTCTCTTCAATCTCTGTCACAAGGGCGATCTGTGAAATTCCACCGCGCTTTAGAAAAGACATGAGCTTGGCCACCTCGCCGTATTTTAGCCCAAAGTCTGCCCTGAGAAATAAGGTCTCAGACTTAGTTGAGACAAAGCCCTTCTTGATTTGATCGACGATCTCGGCCTCAAGCACTTTGTCTTTGCCAAGAAAAAATTCCCCTGCCCTAGTATAGGAGAGGATCACTTGCTTGGTATTGAGGTTAATGGGATTACTCTCCTTCGTCTTAGGAAGATCGAGTTTAATTCCATTAAGCATCAAGGGCGCAGTGATCATAAAGATCACGAGCAAAACGAGCATCACATCCACAAGTGGAGTGACGTTGATGTCTGCCATCGGTCCTTTTTTATTTGTTTGAAAGGCCATTAAGACTCCCTACCTATGCTCTTTGGTGATTGTGTCCATTTTGAGCAAGCGAGCGCTCAACGGTATTGAGGAACTCTTGCCCAAACGATTCCATCTCAGAGCTGATTTGGGTATTTTGACTTGAGAATTTATTGTAAAACCACACCGCTGGAATGGCCGCAAAGAGCCCCACAGCTGTGGCCACTAGAGCTTCAGCAATACCTGGAGCAACCGCATCGAGTGTGGCGCCTCCACCAGCGAGACCTTGGAAGGAATCAATAATCCCCCACACAGTTCCAAACAGACCCACAAAGGGAGTAACTGAACCGATGGAGGCGAGAGTTGAAAGACCATTATCAAGTTTTACACTCGACTGGTTGACACCTTTTTTAAGTGCGCGCTCTAGGTTTTCCATTCCAAAGCGCTCAAAGTGGCGGGCCAGCTCACTTTCAGATTCACCAAGTGATGTTTTTAACCCAGCAAGCTCACCATAGGCGGCATGAAACATTAATTTATAAGGAGAAAAAGGCAACATCGCTACTCTCTCACTCACATCGCGAAGGCTCTTCGCATTCTGATAGATGTCTAGAAAGTCGCGGTTATTCATCTTTACTTCTCCAAGCATACGCCATTTTTTAAGGACGATGGCCCAAGAAAAAATTGAAGCAACCACAAGTAGAAGAAGGACCAGTTTAACCACTGGGCCCGAGTGCCAAAGAATTTCCAGAATATTAATATTTCCGCTCATAAGTAATCCCTCACTGATTTATCTCTTTTATTTTATTAGGAAATTTGCCTGACGCAAAGGAGTAGAGAATTTCCGCTTGTTAAAAAACCAAGTAAAGTCGAACCCTACTTATTTTCTCCAAATGCGAGCGTGCGATAAATGATAAGTGCGCCCACCAATACAATACATGAAATTGGATCGATCACATTTTGCATTTGAAAGGGAGCGAAGCGACCGCCCCAAACGCTGTCCACACCAAAGAGAGCGGCCAGCGGTCCCGCCACAAATCCAAGATAGAGGACTGGAAGAGTCCAGTTCTTATGGCGCTCAATTATGTGGGTGAAATAGGCGGTGATAAAGAGTGTTGTAAATAAAATGATTCGAGAACCTGTCACATAGGGAAAGATTCCATAACTAGCGATTGACAACATTAGCGCGCACACCAAGTCCATCGCGACATGAGTGCGCTTAGTAAGAGGGTAAATCTCTTGAAGAGTTAAAAAGATAAAAATATCTACACCAAAGAAAATCCCAATTCCAAGATAGCTCCAAAGTACCTTGATCCAATTGACGTGAATTGCATCTACTCCCTTGGGTGATCCAACCAAAAAAACAAAGCAGGAGATAAAAAGAAGTGGGAGGAAGGTTCGAAAGCTTAAGGGCAGCACTCCCCTTTGCAGCATTAGTCTGACAGGAAAGCGCGACTCAACTCGAATTGTGAGAAAGCGGTAGTAGATCCAAAAGCTTGTGAGCTTAGTGATGACGAGAATCTCCCACGCATTGTAGCTTACCCAGTCTTCAATATTTGAGAGACCATGGCCCAGCTGAAAGTGAAAGAAAGCAATAATAGAAATCATCGCCAAGTGAACCAGCCACATGACTAAGAGATATGAGGCGTAGTGCAATCCCCACTGAAACTTAGCAGATGGCCAAATTGTCGCGAGGAAATTTCTCGTCATGGAACACCGGGGCCAGTTTTAGGCTTGAGCCAATTGAGTTGCAGCTCGGCCGAGCGGTAAATCGTATTGTAATTTTTAAAGAGTAGATTTGTCTTAGTCAGTTCATCAATGCGCTCAAGTAGCTTCACATAGGAAGCCCAAAGCTTGAGATCATTTTTGAGATAGTTATTTACTTTCGTGGTCACAGTAAACTGCTCTTGAAAATTAAAGCCCTTGTCAAAAATCACATCGTCATACTTTTTAAGCGTATTTGTCACGACTTTCTTGTCAAAGGGTTTGCCCTGAAAATTAGTGCCTAACATCTTTTCAAGTTCTGGCGTAGTCACCTTCTCTTGAAAGAACTTCTCTCTGGCGCGAATAAAGTCTTCAAAGAGCAGCAGGCTAATCTCAAACTTGCTCACATCAAGAGTGCGCATAAAGGGAACCGAGAGAATAAAGATATACTCCCCGGGATTGCTTGGTAGCGCGAAGTGATAGAGATTGGGAGAATCGGCCGTGAGGATTTTAAAGCGAATTTCCACAAAGCCCATCTGCCTTAGAAACTGAGAGAAGGCCTCAGAGAGTCCATAATCTGGCTTTTCAAAATCCCACTTTAGAATTTGAGCATTTTTAACCAGCCATAATTCAGAGAGGAAGGTCCAAACCTCACTCTCCCTTGGAAATTCGTAGAGACCGCGCTCTTTTTCGATGCGACTATTCTTTGCGGCATTTGCCTTGTCCTGCGCGGCTTGGGCAGTTTTATCGAGCTGATCGCGCTTGAGCACGTTTTTAATAGAGTCAAAGTTTAAAAGCTCAGACTCTTTTTCAGCATTATCCTTGGGGACGTCCTGCGCGAGTGAAGCTCCAGCGAGAAGTATGAGAGCAATCAAAGTGAGAGAGCGAATCATGGGCTAACCACCTTGGTGTGCCCATAATCATAGAGATCGTAGAGCCTTCCCCAGTAGTACATATCCGCCACCTCTAATTCGAGTGCCTCGAAGAATTTTGAGTAAGTATCTTGAAAACATTCTGGCTTACTAGCGGCCAAGAAATCATCTCGCACATAGCCTTCATAAGGACCGGCCTTTACGAGGCGCCACTCTTTATTAAAGATTTCAAGTGGCTTTGATTCTTTGCTGTAAGTAAGTGAGTAAACCCTTAGAGGATGAGCGCAACTAATAGTTGTAAGGGCAGCGGAGAAGCGATTGGGGTTTTGATGAATATGAGCATAGGGAGCCGTGAGATATTTTACTGCTACTTGCTTGCGCTCAATTGTCTGCCCTGGCGCCGGTGTCTGTGCCTTTACTGAAGTAATGATCAGCATCGTGACGGTAAATAGCAAGCTCGTAAATCTCTTCACTATACTTTCCACCTAAACTGAATTGTCTCCCAGGCATGGCACTGAGGGCATCTCCAGAAAATATCGTCACTATTAAATCCACACTCGCGACAAAAGTGCTTAGTGAGCGACTGATGAAGGGTTTGCAAAAGCTCTTTAGTGAGGTCAATCGCCTCTTCCTTTTGCCCCTGGTCAATAAGCAGCTTAATGTACTCGGCCTTAATCACCTCGCTTACATTATTTTGGCCACTCATCCATCCTCTTAAAGTTCCAAGTGCCTCACCTTTTGAACCTCTCACACTTAAGAGTCTCACTTTTGAGAGAATCACTGATGGACTAGCAAGCAGATCGCCATCACTCAGCCCAAGGAAGAATTCATTAAGAATTTTCAATCGCGTTTGATAAGCCTCGCGCTCACTCTCTGGCCCTTTAAATGAAGGTGAGAGCGACTCAAAAATAAATGAAGCGTACATCGGGTGCTCTTTAAGAAGTTCTAAAAGAAGCGACTTCGCCTCCTCCATCGAGCCATCGTGAAGATGAAGTTTTAAGCGCAGAATCTTAGCCGATACCGAGGGGGCAAATCTAAAGGCGTCGTCTAGGTCCTCAGCACACTTTGCAAAGTCACCCTTTTCAAAGCCTGCTCGCGCCTTTTGAACCAGAATATGCGAGATGGTTTCTGCCTGATTTTCATGGCCCACTTTTGAGAGCATGATGCGATAATTATAAGCACTATCCCAGTCTTCTACGTCCTCATAGATTCGACAAAGTGCTTGGATTACTTCGTATTGATCGCGGTTGATTTTGAGTACATCTCTATAAGTCTCAACCGCTTTATCAATAAAGCCGCCTTTATCAAAGTCAACTGCGAGCTCTTTAAGAGCGCGCAGGCGATCGGCTTCGGTGATATTTTCTCTAGCAATGAGCGAGCGGTGAATACTGATGGCCTTTTCGATCTCGCCATTACTTCTAAAGAGGCCACCCAGAGCGAAGTAGGTCTCAATGGTCTCGCGGTTAATATCCACAGCACTCAGAAACTCGCGAATGGCGAGATCCTTATTTCCAGAGATCAGGTACTGAGTAGCATTCAAAAAGACTTTTGACTGCGCCTCAAAGATTGAATTGCGATATCTCTTTGAGAGCTTAACACCAGTGTCGCGCTCAATGAGGTAGTGATAAATAAGCACCAATGTAATCGCCACCGCGACTACGGCCAGTAAGTGATCTTGAAGCCATGGCCAGTATTGTTCAACCATCTCTTCTATCTACCCTCATAAAGGTACATGGGAACGCCAGACTTAGTGCTAGTGGCCCATTCTTTAATACCAAGTGAAGCCTCTTCCATATTATCGAGAAGCTCCCAAAACTTTCCTTTCTTTTTCTTTTCAATGTAGCGAAGCGAAGACTCACCTTTTAGCCCAAGCTCCTTGTGAATTCTTCTTCCCGCTTCCCAGAGACCTGCAATCTCATCAACAAGGCCAAACTTCATGGCCTCTTCCCCAGAGAAGATTTGTCCCTGCGAGAGTTCGACGAGGTCACCTTGAATTTTTCCCTCACGGTTTTTAAGAATGTCACTTCTAAATTGATCGTGAACTCCGCCAAGGGTGGTTTCTAGAAGTTCGCGCTCTTGAACTGTAAGAGAGCGATTAGGACCTCCGAAATCTTTATAGCGACCAGACTTCACAATCTCTGGGCGAACCTTTGCCCACTCCATCAGCTTTGAAGCATCCATGAATTGCATGATCACACCAATTGACCCAGTCAAACTTCCAGCGTTGGCATAAATTCTGCGCGTACCCGCACTGACATAATAGCCTCCACTAGCGGCGATCGATCCAATCGAAGCGTAGATAGGTTTACCTTTTTGATCTTCAGGCTTTGCTGCTGGATCGTAGGCACTGTCCACACGGCGAATTTCTTCATAAATTTCTTGAGTAGGTCCGACCGCCCCACCGGGAGAATCAACGCGAACAATGATTGCTTTAACTTCGGGATCTTTTTCGGCTTCTTGCAAGCGCTCGACGAATTCCTTAGAGTCCATGATCACACCCTCAAGCTTGATCACTCCAATAGCGCCCCCTTCACTCTCCCAAGTCTTGCGACCCATGGCCTCTTGCTTGAGCGACTTCACTGTGAACACAGCAAATCCCATCAGCATGATAAAAAAGAGAACAACTATAAAGAGCACACCATAGAGTGCGCGCGGGTTTTTTTCGCTCACAAAAGCTCCTTCTAAACGTACCGGGGCATCCCGCCCCTTTTAATACTTATAGTGTCCCAAATTCGTGGGGTTACGACAACAATGCAACATTGTCTCAAGTTTTAAATTGATAAAACCGATAGGTTTTATGGAACACTGCCATGCAGGGGACAAGACTATGAAAAAATCATTATTAGCGGCCACAATCCTGACAGTTATGATCAACCTCTCTGCTTTTGCTGAGGAGGCCTATCAAGCACCGCGACTAAAGATGAAAGGTGCCCCTGGCTACAAAGCAGCAGTCATTGATTCTTCAGCTTCTGATTGGGAATCGAGTTATCAAGTAGAAGAAAAAGCGGGGGCCGAAAGATCGGTGGCCTCTGATGAAGATGCTAAGAAAGTTGAGCGCTCACCTGGCTCGACTCCAGCAGTGGCAGCCCCACCCTCAACTTGGCTCTACGAGCGCCGCTAATTAATTGGCCGGCACGCTCTGCGCGTCCCAAAGATTGAGCTTCTCTTCCATCGACTTGAGCTGACCACAGGCGGCCAGGATATCATCACCCTTAGTCGTTCTCACCGTACACACGAGATTGCGCTTTAAGAGCTCTTCTTGAAACCAAACAATTTTCTCATCACTTGGTCGCTTAAAGTCGGAGCCTGGATACTCATTAAAGGGAATGATATTGATCTTGCTCTCTTTGCGCTTTAATAGCCCTGCCAGGGCGCGAATATCTTCGATGCGATCGTTGAAATCTTTAATGAGGATATACTCATAGGTCACGCGGCGGGCGGCCTTAAGGGGAACCTTCTTAATGGCTTCAAAGAGGCGCTCGAGGTCATAGGCCTTATTGATAGGCATGAGCTCAGTGCGAAGATCATTGTGAGCAGCGTGCAGTGAGATCGCGAGATTGACCGGTGGAAAATCCCAAAGCTTTTCAATTTGCGGCACAAGTCCTGACGTACTAAGGGTAATCTTTCTTTGGGAAAGAGCGATGCCCTTATTTTCCATAAAGATTTCAGTGGCGGTCTTCACGTTCTCAAAATTGTGAAGCGGCTCGCCCTGGCCCATATAGACGATATTGGTGATGCGCATTTCTGGATCAACTTTTTCACGCAACCAAGCCGTCACGGCCACGTATTGGCCCACGATTTCACCCGCACTCAAGTGGCGCTTGAGTCCCATGGTGCCAGTGTGACAGAAGGTACAGCCAATGGCGCAGCCAACCTGCGAAGAAACGCAAAGGGTAATATAGTCTTTCATTTGGATGGCCACAGTCTCAACTGTGCTTCCATCCCCCATGCGAACGAGGTACTTGCGTGTGCCGTCTTTTGAGAGTCCGTGCCAGATGACTTTTGGTGGCGCGCACTCAAAGTCTTCACTCAGGAGTGCACGAGTCTTCTTGCCAACATTCGACCAGGTCTCCATGTCGAGTTCATAGCGCTTATAGAGCCAGTTAAAAATTTGATCGGCAGAAAATTTAGCTAGTCCCTTTGAGGCCAGATAATCTCTCATCGCTGGAAGTGTCAGCGAAAAGAGTGATGGAGTGGTGCTTGGTTTAATTCCCATAGGTCTTATTGACTCAGCTTAGTTAGATCTCTTTTAAGGTCACCACAAGTAACTCAAGGGGGGGTTTTGCGCTAGTAAAATCAGCGCATGAGGTAATATTTTCGGACATCTAGAAGGGGTGGTGGCGCAAACAGGTCCAACTGTAAGCGCCACCCTCTTACGAGATTCTAAGGGTTTGACCTAGACAGTAGTCCGGTCAAAGACAATGGTGATCTCACCGCTACCCTTCTCGACCTTGGCTCCATTTGGACTGGCCCCCTCTGGAAGGGAGAAGGCTTTACTAAAGGATGAGACGGAGCGTGTGACGGAACTTCCGAATTGACCCTTATTTTCCTCGCTCACCGAGCGCTCACCTTTGATGTGAATCAGTTGATTGTCGATATTAACCTCCACTGAGTTTTCGTCCACATCACCGAGATCAATCTTGACGATAATTTGGTTGCCCTCGCGCGCCTCACTCACCTGAAAGGCTTGTTCATAAAAACTATCTTTGACGTCGCCAAAGAAAGTATTAAAGCGCTGATTCATCTCCTTTTGTATTTGGGCAAATTGTTGGTCAAAATCATCCCACATCTGGTCCACGGGGACCTGGGTGCGCTCAGGTTTTTTAATTCCTGCAATTTTTAATTGTTTAGTTGGTTTATCTTGAGTAGCCTCGGCCTGTGGGGCTCTATCTAAGTGGTTATCAAGCATCATCAGACCATAAGTGGTAGTGGCCCCGAGGGCAAAGACGCCAAAGAATCCCAGCGCCAATTTCCAATTCTTCTTAGATTGACTCTTACTAGCAACATCGCGACTCAAAGTCTTCCTCCTGGATAGGTTCTTACAGACCCATCATAGTGAGAAAGCATGTGAGATTTGTCACAGCTCGGTTATAAAATTGTCAAAAAATTGAGAAATTTTAATGAAAGAGTTTCTTAAAAAAGCCACCGCGCGGATGCGGCTCAGGGCTAGCAATAACCTCGCCCACCGCTTGAATTTTCTGATGAAAGTCAGAGGCACTGAGACACTCTTCACAGAGCGAATTAAATTCGTGGCGTGTAATCACTCGGGCCATGGCCGCCCCCAACTCACTACAGAGTTCAAGCACAAACTTCTCAAAGCCCTCTTCACTTTTAAAAGTTGAACCGATCTGAGGCTCAAGCCCAAGCTTTCTACCGTGCAGATCACTGGCCGACTCCCCCACGATTGAGACCTGATTGATGACCTTGGCGAGCACGTCTGCTTCAATGAGGCCGTGGGAATTAAAGGCGTAGAGAACCCCGCGAGTGTCGCCACTTTCGCGCTCAGAACTTTCTGTGATCAAGTAGAGTGTGTCACTTTTCATGAGGAGAATACTCCAAAATCGAGAGAGACAGAGCCCTCTGGCATCAACTCGATTTCAACTTCGTGGGGTTGAGTCTTTAGACTCGAATTAAATTCATCAACGACTTTAATGAGCGCAAAGTTCTGGCGCAGACTAAGTTTCACGCGCTTTTTATATGAAGAGGGATTGTAGACTGAGAGCCTTCTGACCTCTTCGTAACTTAGTTCGTGATGGGTCGATGGACGCGTTCTCCAAAACCAATGCACGGCCTCGTCTGCTTCAAGTGGGAGGTGATGAAAATTAAATGTGGCAATTAAGCGCTGCCAAAAAGAGTGTTGAGCTTTGGGGGCCTCTCCACTAAGCGTCTCACCAGTGTAGAGAACCAATCGCCCCTCGCCCAAGCGCGCCTGAGTGATGGGAGTGACGAAGTGAATCTTCTCAGTTTCAAGCGAGTTCTCAACTAAGAAGGCTTCAAGCCTGCGCGCTAGATCTGGACCGAGCGAACTTTGATCGAGGATGACTCGTCCACCGTTCATAAAAATGCGCAAGCTCTCAGAGAAAGTGCGCGCCGGAATATCGCGACCGGTAACAATGTGAATGGAGCCATCAACTTCAGTGGCCTCTTCGAGGTTTAGTTTTGACAGCGGTCTCATCGCAAAAGTATCGCCGAACTCACTTTTGACATAGGGAATAAAGCCCGATTGCATCAGCGGATCGGCGCCATCTTCTGGATGGGTGATACTTGAGTAGGCATAGAAGAGTTTGAGAGGAGCAAAGTATGGAGCGCGGTCTCCCTCGTAGTAGGACTCATCTACTAGGTAGGGAAGTTGCGAGTGAATGACCAGATCGTCGAGCTGGCGGTGGAGCACTCCCTTTTTCACCCGGCTTGGAAGTAGCACTGAAGAGGGAAGAATCTCTCTCACAATACAAGTGGTGAGTTCGCGCCCATATTTTTTTGTCGAGTGAACATCAACTACTTTCTCAAAGAAGTCGGCGGGACTAGCACCTAGGAAATTGACGTTGATCACGCCCTCCCAATTGGCACTTAAATTTTCACGCGCGGCCTTGAGATAGAGATCATCAATAGTCTGGCGAAACTCCACTTTAAAAGCGCGCTCAGTATCTTCATCCTTTATCAAGGGGCCTGGAGTGAAAACGTCCGTGGCCACTCCCTCGCCCGCACTCACTCCCGCCTGCATGCGCTCGGAGCGCTTGGCTTCGAGGAAACGACTAAAGGCCTTATCAAAGGTTGGCGAGTAATCGTCGAGGAAAGATTGAAAGCGTCCATACACCAAGTGGCCCGCGCGCATTCCAAGAATATCTGAGGTCACGCCCTTCTCACTAAAGAGGCGCGCAACTTTGGTGGCAAAGCGGCCATAGGCGGTGAAGATGCGCGGGTCATAGAAGCTATACATCGAGTGAAAGCGGCCCTCGCCATCGACGATCACGCGGTTCACACCGAGTGAATCTTGCATCATGTGGCGCGCGAGCAAGTGGGGCACACCACCATTGGCGAGATAGGGCATTGGAGTGAGGGGAAAGAGAAAGACCAGTGGCATTCCCACTTCGGTGGCAATACTCCAGAGGCGAACCAGGTCTGTCTCCGGGCGATGGGCACCGAAATCAAATTGATCACCCGTGTCAGTATGAAAGGACCAATTGAGGGGGACCATCAATTGACGACATGAGCCTAAATCTTCTAGCTTTGAGCGCCATAGACTTGCTGAGGTTTTCCAATAAAAAAACCAATTTTCCCCGGGAAATACAGCGTCTTCATCGCGCGGCATAGGTGTGGTGAGTGTCAAAGTCGATCCTTGAATTTGAGTCCCAATATACTGCCATAGAGTATCAAGCACAGCGAAATCATGGCAAGTCTCCTCGCTGACAAAAATGCGTCTGAATGTTGGAACTTAAGAGCGCACTCTGCTATAAATTTCTGACTAAAACTCAATATTATAACGCTAAACGATATCGAAAAAAGGATTCTGGTATGTGGTATCTCTCGGAAGAGGAAAGACAACTTCAAAAAATGTGTCGCGATTTTGCGACAAATGAAATCGCCCCCCATGCTGAAAAGCACGACACCGAAGAGAGCTTCAACCTAGAGGCCTTTAAGAAAATGGGTGAAATTGGAGTTCTCGGCATCACCGCCGACCCCGAGTACGGTGGAGCTGGCATGGGCGCACTTGCGGCCACACTAGTAATGGAAGAATTTGGCAAGGCCTGTCCCGCGCTCACACTCTCCTACCTCGCCCACGCCATTTTATGCGTGAACAATATTGAACAGAATGCCTCTCCAGAACAGAAGGCCAAGTACCTCCCAAAACTTATTACTGGTGAGCACATTGGATGCATGGGCATGAGTGAGCCCGAGTACGGCTCAGATGCCATTGGCATTCAGACTAGGGCAAAGCCCGCCGGCGACGACTTCATTATTAACGGCACAAAAATGTGGATCACCAACGCTCAGTATTCCGACATTGCCTACGTCTACACCCGCACCGGAGAAAATAAGAAAGACCTCTCAACTTTTATCTTAGAAAAAGATAAGGGCCACTACTCAGTTGGAAAGCCCATTCACAAGATGGGCATGCGCGCTTCTCCCACAGGTGAATTGGTTTTTGATAACGCTCGCGTTCCCAAGACTCAACTCGTTGGCAATCTGGGCGACTCAGTCTATCACATGATGAAAAACCTCGATATCGAGCGCATTACCATCGCCGGGATCTCACTTGGGATCGCGCAAGCGTGCGTGGATCAATGTATTAAATATGCCGGTGAGAGAAAGCAATTTGGAAAGAACCTCGCCCACTACCAGCTCATTCAAAAAATGGTGGCCGAGATGGCCACTGAGACAGAGATGATGAGGGCCTTCCTCTACAACACCGCCTATCGCTACGATCAAGGCGACAGAGGACCTGTGAACGCCGCCATGGTGAAACTCGCGCTTCCTAAGATGGCCACTAAGATCGCTCTCGATGCGATTCAGCTCCACGGAGGCTATGGCTACTCAAGAGAATTTCCAGTCGAGCGCCTCATGAGAGATAACAAGCTCAACGAAATTGGCGCCGGCACCAATGAAGTCATGATTATGATCATTGCAAAAAATCTAATGAAAGAGGCCCTTAAGTGAACGAATTACAAATTGAAATGAAGGCGCAACTTGAAAAGTTTCGCCAGACAAAAATTGAGCCCACGCTTGAGAGCGATGATCACGATGAGCGCTTTCGCATGGATATCTACAACGAGCTAGGAGCCCTGGGCTTTGCTGGAATCACGCTGCCAGAAGAATACGGCGGGATGAATCTCACTGTGAGCGATCAGTGTGTGGCCCTGGCCGAGCTGGCAAAGAGTTCTGTTTCCTACTCGGTGACTCTGTCAGTTTCTATGATGGTTCAAAGTATCATCAATTCTTTTGGCTCTTCGGCGCAAAAAGAAAAATATCTCCCCAAGCTCACTAGTGGTGAAGAGATCGCCTCCTTCTGTCTTTCAGAATCTGGGGCGGGCTCAGACGCTGCTTCTCTAAAGACGACGGCCAAGAAAGTTGATGGCGGCTACGTTCTTAACGGCGCCAAAATGTGGATTACTTCCGCAGGTCTCTCAACTGTCTATCTCGTTATGGCGAGAACCGGAGCCGCTGGTTCTAAAGGAGTGAGTGCCTTCATCGTTGAGAGTGGCTTTGAGGGATTTAGTGTTGGCAAGAAAGAGCGCAAGATGGGATGGAAAGTCTCTCCCACTTGTGAAGTGCTACTCAAAGACTGCTTTGTTCCCGAGGCCAACCGCGTAGGCGCTGAGGGCGAGGGTTTTAAAGTGGCCATGAGTGGACTTGATAAAGGTCGCATCACCATTGGCTCTATCGCCGTGGGCGTTGCCGAGCGCGCACTTGATGAGTCGGTGAAGTACTCGCTTTCTCGCGAGCAGTTTGGCCACGCCATTTTCGATTTTCAAGGTCTCCAATTTATGATGGCCGACATGGCCACAGAGCTCGAAGCCGCAAGACTTCTGGTCGCGCGCGCTGCTGAGCTCTTTGATACTGGCAAGTCCGACTCAAAGCTCGCCTCTATGGCCAAACTCAAGGCCACTGATGTCGCTATGAAAGTGACTACCGACGCCGTCCAGATTCTTGGCGGCGTTGGCTATACCAGTGAATATCCTGTTGAGCGCCTCATGAGAGACGCCAAAGTTCTCCAAATCGTCGAAGGTACTAATCAAGTTCAGCGCGTAGTTATTGCGCGCAAATTAAAGGCTCACTACCAAGGGTAAAAGATGGGACTACACTTTAAGCTTCACCACAGTTCGAAGGTTCACGCTGATAATCTCCCTCACCAAGAGATCGTTGATAACGCCAAGAAGTTGCGCGAAATTATGGAGACGGGACCGAGTAGCTTTGCTCGCGTTCTCACCGATAACACCCTCGCCACCGAGAGTGTGCGCGTTTTTGAGAAGTTTAAAGGGAAGTCTCACCTCGTTCACGTGGGCATCGGCGGCAGCTCGCTAGGACCTGAGATGCTCATCGATGCACTTGGAAGCATTGATGGCCGCAAGTTTACTTTCGTCAATAATATCGATCCCGATCGCCTCTTTAATCAACTTGCAGAAGTAGATCACAAAGACGCCGCCTTCTACTTTGTTAGTAAGTCAGGTGGAACTGCAGAGACGATGGCCGGTCTGGCCATCATCACTCATTGGCTAAATGATCGCGGCGTCGCAAATGAAGAATTAAAAAATTACTATATCTTTGCCACTGATCCCGCTAAGAGTGAGCTTCTAGATCTCGGGCGCGAACTAGGAGTAGAGACACTCGTCATTCCAAGCGACCTGGGTGGCCGCTATAGTGTGATGAGCCCGGTGGGATACCTGCCACTGCTCTTTGCTGGCCACTCGCCAGAAAAACTCGTGAAGGGCGCGCAGTCCTTTCTCGTTGAAATGGAGTCGTGCCTGGCCAACAATTGCCCAAGCCAAACTCACCTAATCGCCACACTCGCCCAAGCCCTCACGGCCCATAAAAATCTTGGGATGACTCAAACGGTATTTATGCCCTACTCTTCAAAGCTTCGCTCACTCAGTGCGTGGTTCACGCAACTTTGGGCCGAGAGCTTGGGAAAGAGAGAAAATCTCGAGGGGAAGGAGGTCTTCACCGGACTCACTCCGATTCCCGCCTACGGAGCAACCGACCAGCACTCTCAAGTACAGCTCTTTATGCATGGCCCGCGCGACAAGTACAACCTGGTCATAGAAGTTGATCAATTTGATCACGATTACACCCTAGAAAATAACTTCTCTTCACCCTCCCTCGCTGCTCTCTCACCGTTTTCACTCTCTCAGCTCATGAGGGCCGAGTGCAGAGGCACACTAGAAGCCTTTGCAGAGAATGACCGCCCCTACGCCCATATCACCATTTCAAGGGTGGATGAGTTTAATATCGGGGCCTTAGTCATGGCCTTCGAGGGGCTTACGGCGCTCATGGGTTATAAACTTGGCATAAATCCCTTTGACCAGCCTGGAGTCGAGGCCGGCAAACGCTATGCGAAGTCATTTCTAGCGGGGAATTAACGCCCCATAACGGTGCTAAAATACTCGGTTTTTTATACTAAGCCGCCCCCCGGAGGCGGCTTCTTCCTATTGTATTCATCCCGGCCCAGGGCTAAAATATTCAGGACGCAAACACTTAAATTACATTCAACAAAAACTGTAACTACTCAACTTTATAAGAATCCGATGCATGGGTTCGCTAAGGGATTTGAAAAGGAATTTTAAGATGAGCGATGATAACGCTACCGTAGTCCTAACCGACATTAAGGCCGCCCTGGCCGCTGCAGAAAAAGAGGCCGAACAAAAATCGGCTGCGCTTCTAGTTGTCGGCGGAGAATTAAACGGAACTATTTTTGACCTAAGAGAAAGTGTGGTGACCTGTGGTCGCAACGCTGATTGTACAATTCCTTTAGAGTTCAATGGTATTTCTCGTCAGCACTTTAAACTCACTAAGGCCGGTGAAGACTGGGCCCTCGAAGATGCCGGCTCTAAGAATGGAACTTTCCTCAATAACCAAAAAGTTGAAAGCCCCACCATCCTCAAGAAGGGCGACATCATTAAGCTTGGAACTGTCACGTTTAAATATCTTCCCAAGGGAGATCCAGAGCGCTTGACCTACGACAAGCTCAACCTTGAGGCCAATACCGATCGCCACACAGGCTGCTACAACAAAGCCTACTTTAATAACAAGCTAGATCTTGAAGTTAAAAAGTCAAAAGTGACTGGCAAGCCGCTCTCACTTGTTATTTTTGACCTCGATCACTTTAAACACCTCAACGATGGCTATGGTCACGATGCTGGTGACTTTGTTCTTAAAGAACTGGCCGAACTCATTCGCAAGAATGGCGTGCGTGAAATTGATGTCTTTGCTCGTTATGGTGGTGAGGAATTTGTTATTCTTCTTCCCCAGACCAATCTCAAGCAGTCTTTTGAAATCGCTGAGCGCCTAAGAAAGCTAGTTGAAGGTCACGACTTTATCTACGACGAACAAAAGCTTCCCGTAACTGCTTCAATTGGTGTGGCCGACTACCGTCAAGGTGTGAACACAGGCACTGACCTCTTTAAGCGTGCTGACCAAGCTGTGTACAAATCAAAAGAAGGTGGAAGAAACCAAGTGAACTTCTTCCGCGCCTAAATGTCTCTCAACTCTCATCAACGTATCAAACTTCTCCCGGAACATCTGATTGATCAGATTAAGGCCGGGGAAGTTGTTGAGAGACCAGCCTCACTTCTCAAAGAACTCATTGAAAACTCCATTGATGCCGGCTCCACTCAAATAAATATTCACCTGGTTGGAAACGGACTCGAACTCCTTGCGATAGAAGATAATGGCAAGGGCATGTATCAAGAGGAGCTCCCCTACGCCTTTGCCAGGCACGCTACTTCTAAGATCACTCGCTTTGAAGATATTTATAATCTTGCAAGCTTTGGTTTTAGAGGTGAAGCCCTCGCAAGTGCTGCCAGCATCTCAAGACTTACCTGCACTAGCGCTCCCAAGGGAGACTTAGAGTCAGGAGGAAAGATCGTTCTTCACGGTGGTCAAACAATTGAAGAGCTCCCCTTTAAAGGCAACACTCATGGAACGAGCTTCTTTATCAGAGACCTCTTCTACAATACGCCAGCGAGACTTAAATTTATTAAATCTAAGACTTCTGAAAAGAATGCCCTTAAGCGTATTTTCCACTCGGCCCTGCTCTCCCACCCAGAAATTGAATTTTCAATTAAGTGGGATGATGGAGAGAAAAAGCGCTATCAAAAGTCAGACCTCAAAACTCGAGTGAGAGAAGTTTTGCTTGGTAAAAAATCACTCCCCGAAGACCTCCTTATGTTTCAGGGAGAATTTGATCGCACCAAGGTCACTGGTTTTGTCCCACTAGATCCCGCTCAAGGACCACGCTCTTCTCAGTATCTCTTTGCCAATCATCGATTATTTACCGATAAGGCCCTGCACCAAGTAATTCTCAATTCCATGGCGAGAGTTTGGGATTCTTCAAGTGGTGGTTACGCCGTCTTTATCGAGGTTGCTCCAGATGAAGTGGATGTGAATGTTCATCCCAATAAAACACAGATTAAGTTCTTTAAAATGGGTGAAGTTGTAGGAGTACTCAAAGAGAGTATCAAGCGCGAACTTCCCAAACCCAAAGTGGAAAATGAAAGGCCAGAGGACATTCAAAACTTTGCACTCGAAGAGATGGACTTTCACTATCCCCAAACAAGCCTCAAGGGACATCATCAGTCTCACTCTCAAGCTGGCCAATCCGAACTTACAGCGACAAGCTTCACGGTGCTCTCTTCAAACTATATTCTCAGTAGGCATGGAAAATTAATCAGCGTCAAAGAGCTTCTGTCTGGTCTTCATCAAGAACTCCTCTCTCACAGCGAAGACGACGCTATCCCTCTACTCATTGCTTCACCTCTAAAGAAGCCCCTCCAATGGAGCACTAAAGATGAGGTGTACTTTCGCGAGCGCGGCTATGACTGGGAGGAGATTGGCGAGCAAAGAATTGCGCTTAAAACAGTCCCCGCTGCCCTTGGCCCCTATCCCGCCAATTTGGTGGCACCTTTTCTACTGGCCCAATACGGAGAAGAAATGCCAAGTGACGAGCGCACAGAGCTCGCCCTCACTCACCTTGAGCACACGCCTCTTGAAGAACTCCCAAGAAATTGCTACATCGATTTAACTGATCAATTACTAGCGAAACTCTTTAATGAATAAATTCCCTGTCTTCATCGTCTCTGGCCCCACAGCGACGGGAAAAACCTCTCTCGCAATCAAGCTCGCCAAAGAGCTTGCCCGAAGTCCTGGGGAGTTTGTGGTCATTAATTTTGACTCCCTTCTCTTTTACCGCGAATTAAATATTGGAACCGCCAAACCCAGTCCTACTGAAATGAGTGAAGTTCCTCACTTGGGCGTTGGGATTGTCTCGATTGAAGAGGAGTATAATGCCTCTCGGTTTGTGGAATACGCCACCCGGCATATTCTTGAAATTCACCAACAAAAGCGCGTCCCCATTTTAGTTGGCGGCAGTGGCTTTTATATACGCGCCCTCATCAAAGGAATGTACGAGAGTGAGGGGGCAAGTGAAGAAATTAAAAAGCAGGTGCAGGAACTCTTTGAGAGTAAAGGGATTGAAGGTGTGCGCGAGCAGCTGATTCAAGTTGATCCCACTAGTGCCCACGCACTTCATCCAAATGATCACTACCGAAATATCAGAGCGCTCGAACATTTCTTAATGTCTGGCGCTCCCTTGAGTCAGCAGCGCGAGCGCTTTGCCGAGAATAATCCCTACGACTTTTCGCAAAGTTCCCATCCAGAGTGGTCCGTTCATCATATCCACTTAGATATTCCAAAGCCCGAGCACTGGGAAATTATCACTTCAAGAACTGAGCAGATGATCGCTGCCGGCCTGGAAGGCGAAGTGCGCTCGCTACTTGAAAACGGCCACTCTCAAAGCCTCAAGGCTTTGGGCTCAATTGGATATAAAGAAACTCTGGACTACATCGCAGGGCATCTCCCAACTAAAGAGGAGTGGGCCCAGCGCATCTCAATAAATACAAGGCGATTGGCCAAGGCCCAGCGAACCTTCTTTAAAAAGGTTGAACCTAAACATTGCTATCACCCTCTCAAAGATGCGGCGCAAATTATTGCCGAGGCCAAGGCTTTCCTTTGTAACTGGACGCCAGCGTGCTAGGATTTTTTCATGAATCACGAAGCTAGAAGACTGAAAATTATCATTATCTCTGACGGCACCGGCGAGACGGCGACATCGGTCACTCGCGCGGCCATGGCCCAATTTGAAGACAGAGATGTCTACTTTACTCGCTATAAGAATGTGCGAACTAAAGAGCAGGTGGACGCCATCTTCACTGAAGCCGCCGTTCATCACGACCTCGTGGTATACACCATCGTTTCTGCTCAGATGAGAGAGTATATCTCAGAAGTTTCTCGCATACGCCACGTGCGCACTCTCGATGTGCTGGGTCCAGTGCTCACTTCTCTTTCAAATTATTTTGACCAAGAGCCTTCAAGCGAGCCAGGTCTCTTGCACGCTGTAAACGACTCTTACTTTAAGCGTGTGGAGGCAATGGAGTTCACCCTCAATCACGACGATGGCAGAAACCTTGAATCACTCCACCTAACCGACGTCATTTTGGTGGGTATTAGTCGAACTTCAAAAACTCCTCTGTCAGTTTATCTCTCACAACATGGCATTAAGGTTGTGAATGTCCCCTTGATTTACGGCAGTGAGCCTCCTAAAGAACTCTTCCAAGTCGATCAGCGCAAAATCTTTGCCCTCACTATTGATCCAGAGGCACTCTTTGAAATTCGCCGCAATCGTCTGAGCCGTCTCGGCGCCGCCACCCACACCGGCGAGTATGCAGATAAAGACAATATTCTTAAGGAAGTGGAGTGGGCCAATGCCATTTTTAAGAGCAACAAGCGCTGGCCTGTATTTAACGTGACCGACAAAGCGCTTGAAGAGACTGCAGCTGAGATTATGAAATTACTCAATATGAGAAAGAATAATATCTTTAAGCAGAAAAAGCGCTTTGAAGACGAGACTGAGAATAACTAGAGCGGAAGCTCACAGAGATCTACTGCCTCAAACTCTTTTGATACAGTGACATTGATTTGACGCTTTAGAGCTTGGTCATTGCGAGTGAAGACCATTTTATAATCAACTGGTGAAGCCTCACCTGTTTCTTTGATCTCAATTGGCAGCCAAATGCGATTTCTAAGTAGCGGGACCTTCTCCACTCTTGGTTCACCATAGAGCGTGAACTCGATCACTCCGGCAGGACAGTTATCCCCACTTACCAGAAAGGCAAAAGCCGCTCTCTTCTTAAACTTCACATTCACTCTAACTTCATCATTAGCTGAGGCCAGATTAACTTTTTGAACAAAGTGGGCATACTCTGGTCTTTGAACGCGAATATAGACCTCTTCGCCGATTGGAACTTGAACGGTGCCTAAAGCATCTAACGTTTTAACCATGCCATTCATAAAAATGATGTCCGAACTCTTCGCCCCAGAAATGAGAACCTTTCCATACTTCTTTGCTGCCGGATCATTTTCAAAGATTGGCTCTTTATTTTCATTGGCGGGCACTCTCTTAGCACTACCGTGACCAAAGAGAGAATCGAGAAAACTAATTCGAATTGGCATTGCATCTGGGAACTGAGAATAGGAGATTCCAAAAATGAGTAAGAGCATGGCCACAAGTGCGGGCAATTTACTGCCGCTACTCTCTTTTGACTCTTTTCTTACTCTCACCTTCTTAGTTCCAGAGCGAGTACGACTAGATTTCTTACGCCTTACGCGTGAGGTGCCTGTTCCTGCTCCTGAAGCAGTAGCTCCAGAACTTGTCTTGCGAACTCTCTTATTGGCAGTAGTCGCCGACTTTGTCTTCTTTGCAGAAGCCGCGGACTCAGGCTCTATGGCCTCACTAACAGTGGCGGCTTGAACCTGAAGAGTCTTGTCTTCTTGCTGAACAATAAGGGTGAGGTCACCACCCTTTGCCGCCTTACTGCGGGCACCCGTGGCCTTGCGACGAGTGCTCGACTTTGTCTCTGTCTTTTGATCTTCTTCAAAACCAAAGTCAAAAGTATTTTCAATTTTCTTTTGGAGATCTTCCTCTTCAGTAGCGGAGGCGCCAGCACCATCGAGCTCGCTACCTGCAGCTGCTGGAGACTTGCTCTTGCTCTGCCCTGCTTGCTCGCGCTTTAAATCCTCAAGGTATGGATTGAGTTCAACCTTACCAAACTCAAAGAGTTTTTCACGGTCGCGCTTGATCTCTTCTTTAAAAAGTTCTTTGGCAAAGTAGGAAAGATCAGTTGCATTGAAGTCTGGATATGTTGCGTAGAGGAACTTAATGAGTGCGCGGTTGAGCTTATCAAGGTCATCAAAACGCTTAGAGCGATCCTTTGAAAGGGCCTTGAGAACGATCTCATCGAGTTCTTTTGGAACATTTGGGTTAATTGAAGATGGCGGTGGAATTTTACATTCTTGAATCTTCTTAAGAACAGCGAGATCATTGCTCGCCTTAAAGAGCTTGCGCGAACAGAGCATTTCCCAAAGGGTAATACCCACCGCGAATTCGTCATAGCGAGCGTCGAGTTCAAGACCATCGAGATACTCTGGAGCGAGATAAGAGAGCTTCCCCTTAATCGTCCCGGCTTGAGTGGCCTCACTATTAGTTTCGGCCTTGGCAATACCAAAGTCGATTACCTTGATAGCGCCATCATACGTGAGCATCAAGTTGTGAGGAGAAATATCTCTGTGAATAATATTGGCTTTTTTGCCAGTGAGTTTATCTGTAAAGGTATGCGAATAGTGAAGACCCTGACAGACCTGAGTGATGATATAGACCGAAATCTCTACCGGAAAGACGAACTTGCGCTCGCGCAGTTTATCTAAGTACTCTTTGAGGTTTCGACCATCACAATACTCCATGGCAACGTAGAGTTGACCATTATGCATCCCGTAGTCGTAGGTCTGAACGATATTTGGGTGAAGAAGACCAAAGGTGAGTTTAATCTCATCCATAAACATGGTCTTAAAAGACTCATCATTAGAAAATTGGGGCTGTACCATCTTAATTGCGACGATTTTATCCGCCTGCTCGCCAAGAAAGCGCGCACGACAGATCTTCGCCATCCCACCATCGACCAAGTGATCGAGGATCAGATAACGACCGAATCGTTCGAATTTATTGTTACCGTTGCCCATAAATTATCGGTCTCCTACCGTAACTTATCGGCAAAACTGATTAATTCTAAAGAATTTGATGAAGTTCTAAGCTCCCGATTAAAGGGAACTCTTAAAAAATTGTTGATTCAAGAAAGCCAGGAAACCTGACTACAATTGTCGACTGTGGAACACCCTTGAGTTTGCAGTAACCTTGGGCCGAATAGAGACTTAGGCTTATGGTTTGAGCATCCGGGTGGAGCATAATATTGCGCTTAAAATTGGTAATCGTGACAGTTCTATAACCATTTCGCTCCATCTCTAATTTAAAGTCAGTTTGCGAGATGCGATCTGTATCCAAGCTATAAGTAAGCGCTACAAAGAAGTCACTACAATCTGAAATGAGAGCTCGCTCATTGTCGCTAAACCACCTGGTAAAGGGGCTCTGCTCCACAGGTCTCACTACTAAGGTTTCAAAGTAGAGGTTCATATCGTGGTACCAGCTCGTTCTGGTAAAGGTCAGAGTGTCGTCCCACTTCTCATCGTGATAAGTGCCGCCGCGAAAGCCAAACTCGCCCTTTTTCACAAAGTTCTTGGTGAGATTAGAGCACGAAGTGAAGGCAGCTAAAATGAGAAGAAGTATCAAGTTGTATTTCATTTTAAGCCTCGCATCCATGAGTTTAAACTGGTCCAAAAATCTTCCGGTAGACCTTCATTATAAAGGTCATGACGTAGATTAGCATAGGAAATATGAGTCACTAATTCTTTAGGAATTCCTTTCATAAAGATATTGGTGACCTTGTGATCGGCAAAGAAATCTCTGCCACTAGTCACAAAGAAGCAGGGGACATCAATAAAATAGCAACTGCTTTTAAGTCTAGCGCATGCTTCGATCAATTCTCCAAAGAGAGAGAGCGTTATGGTGTGGGAAACGAGAGGGTGAGAGTCATAGTCGCTGGCCCGCTCGCTGAGACTTGTGAGGGACCTGCCCTCAAAGCGAATGGGCAAGTGCAATCGTTTTATCGACTCCCCTCCCTTTTTAATTACGCGCGAACTCCAATTGGGAAGGCGACTGATAAACTCTCCTCTAAATCTAAGAATTGGATTGAGAAGAGTCAGAGCTTTAAGTTGACGCAGTATTGGAAATTCATAAATTTGATAGAGCTGCAAGAGCACCACCGCGCTTAGGCCCTGACCGATACAAATGGGTCTTTCATTCGGACCAAGCACTCCCCGCTCTTTTAATTGGCCGTAGGTACTCACAAAGTCGAGACCATAGTCTTCAAAACTCTCAATGTGAGCTCTCGTACCTGTAGAGAGTCCATGACCACGAAGATCAAAGAGAATGATTTTCAAACCACTATAAAAATTAAGTAATTTTTCAGCAAAAGGAAGTAGGCGCTGATGAGAGTCCGTCACATCGTGAATGAGGATGATAGTTTCACGATGCTCGCTTTCTCTTTCATAATTACAAAGGACTTCGATATAGATTTCACAAGAGCCATCAAATGAAGGAAGGTGAAAGTTCTCACGCATAGTTTGAGAGAGAACTTTCGCTGCCACTATCTATCCCCGTTGATATATGAATTGATTGCAGAGTTGGCGTCATCGCTTAGACCTTCAAAGCGAAGACTAAATCCTTGATTGCCCTCAAGAATACGAACCACTGTCCCACTAGCAGTGAAGCTGTGTCCACTATTATCGGGGTGTACATTCAATGTCACTTTCTCGCCCATTCTCACCGGCAAATTGCTTGAGAGAACTTGTAGTCCACCAAGAGAGATATCGCGGCAAGTGCCTTCAAAGAGATCTGAATTATTGTGAAAGAGCATTCTCGCCACAAAGGGACGACGGGGAGTTTTGCGGCGATCAATCTCATCAATCACCGGCGGCATATCTTCAAAGAGAGTTTCATAAATTGGCACATCAGCTAAGAACATCCAGTCGGCCATGCCAGGAGAGAAGATAAAAGTTTTTCCATTAATTCGCTTTTCATCATAAGCGCGCTTGAGCTCAGACAGAGCGTATGGCCCATACTCAACTTCATCACAGCCGCGATCAAGCCCAATGCGAATCATGAACATGCGCTTATTCTGATCAATGTTTTCCCAATTAAAACTAGCCGCCCCAGAGTCCATAGCGGGAATTTCAGCAACACTAGCTTGCGCTCCCCCACCCAGAAGATTTTCAAGTTCATCGACTTCGCTCATGCGCTGCCAATTTTCAAATCCCTTGCGCCAGACATATGAATCACTTCCAAGGACACCTTGGAGAACCAATGCTTTGAGATCACTCTGCTCTACCGGTCCCACACGCTCACTTCCTTGAACGTAATACCAACTTGTCATGTCCACTCCTTCATAAGTACTTAGGCTAAAAATATTTGGGCACTATTATTTTAACCCTTTGAAAATGTTGAGTTCTGCCATGAATATTTTGCCGAGGGGGCCTCTCCTTTAAACTACTTTACTCAGTTATTCTAAAGATTTTGGTCCTTTGCCCGATAAGACCTATAAGTTTTAACTTAAGGTGAGTCATGAATAAGGCACTCAAATCCATTCTAACGCTCTTTCTCCTGCTGGGACTCGCGAGTTGTGGCAAGGAAGTCTTCTCGGTTCCGAAGAATTCGACGTCGACTACTGCGCCAAACGTTGGAACGAACTCTGCCTTTAGCTGCTCAAACTCTACGCTCATCCGCCCACCAGTGGATATTCTCGTACTCGTGGATAACTCAACATCCACAAACTATATCTCTGACAGTATGAAACAGAGCTTGAACAACATTATTAGTCAGGTTTCTGCGCGCTTTGATTATCACATCGCGCTCGCCCCACTACTCCTACAAAGTGGCCAGGCGACAAATACCAATTTGAGAGTGGCCGCCTACGACGTTGGTGATCTCTCAGTTAATAGTAGTGTCACTGTTTTTCCTAAGGACTACGCTTCAACTTATATGTCCTTTCCAGCGGTCTCAGGTAGCTACGAAAATGGTGTGAGTAGGGCCGTGGACCTTCTTAAGGCCAATCAGAGTAACGGAATCTTTAGAAAGAGCGCCTTCACGATTGTGACGGTGATTTCAAATGGTGATGACAACTCTTGGAGACAAGGACAGCAGTATCCGCCAGCCTCGTGGCAAACCGACTATGTTAATTCAAAAGTAAATGAACTCCTCTGTATTAGAGGAAATTCAGGCGCGAGTGGATGTAGCTCTAGCTACGTCCTCAATTCGCGCATGATGCGCTTTCTCTCAATCGTCGTTCCCAACAACTCAAGCTCGTGTACATCAGATCTTGGCGCCTACTATGTTGGTGATGTCTATAAGCAAGTCTCTTCACGCATCTACTCTCAGCCCTATACCAATGGGATTGATCTTCCAACTGATCAGTCGGGCAAGCAGTACGTGGATGTCGTCAACCTCTGTACAACCAACCCCCTTTCAGTCTTTGATGCGATTAATGAAATTATCCAAGACGTCACAATCAAGCACGTCTATAACTACTGGCCAGTGGCCAATAGCGACTTTGATCTCGACGACTCTACAATTGTGGCCACAAAAAATAGTGGTGAAGTTCTAAATCGTCTCTCAAGCGCTCAGGTTAACAATATCATTCGCGACAATACTGGTAAGAACGACACTTATAATGGCAGCCAAATTTCTGGTTGGTACTACCATGGTAATACCTTTGAAAATACTCGCTTCCTACCCTCTGGTGGCGAACCTTTCACTGGACACCTGATCGAGCTTTTTGGGGAAGCGAAAATCACTTACCCAAGCTGTTTGAAAGTAGAATCACAGGCCAAGGCCAACCACTATGGCTTTGCCTTCGTGACTCCAAACACTCCGATTGAATCGACCATCGAGGTCTACATCAATAGCCAAAAAGTCCCTAAGAGCGCAACTAACGGCTGGACACTTGTGAGTGGAAAGCAAAATGGTCACTACATTGAAATTGTGGGGCCAGGTAATTACGCTCAGAAGCCTGGTGGCAAGTATGACTCACGCTCTGGCCACTACATCAAACTAAACGGATCTTACGTCTACTCTAATAAGTCGACAATCCTAATCCAAGCTCAGCAACTTTCTAACTAATCCTACTTAGTCGCCTTCGCTTCGTTCAATCTAGCAATAGAGTTGGTAAATCGAAGTGAGGGATAGACCTGCTTGAGTTTGGCCAGTTCCACATTGCAGGTGAGCTGATTGGCTTCTCCCACAACAATGTCGTCGCAGAGATTTGCCGTAATGGCATCGCGAAGATCCTCATCGCAAATGGGAATATTCTTTTGAACAAAATCATCTAGGATAGAAGAGATGTCGCAGACCGCGCGATCTTCTTGCACGCCCTTGGCCGCAAATTGATCGAGAATTCGCTTAAGGAAGCGCTCACACTTAACAGAGATTCGAATCTTCTTACTATCTTCGAGCATTCTCTGCGTGTTAATGAAGACCATCACTTGCCTAAAGATTTCGATATTTGAACATTTGAGAATCTTTGGCGCGTTGTCTTCATCGAGAGCAATTTCAATATACTTATCTTGCTCTAAGAGATGCATATACTCTTCGAGTTTCACTTCATTTATATTAAAGAGATCGACCATGTAGAAGCGAAGCTTATTCTGATGCATCTGCCACTTACCATCTTCTTTTTTCTCACCGTGAGTTTTAAAAGAGAGGTATGTGAGCGAGAGCAGTTTTAAGATTTCAGCATTATTTAAAAAGACGTAGCTTCCGACTTTGTCTCCGCTTGAGAGGCCCACACTATTATTTTCTAGTTGGCGAACTTTATCATTCGTTTTGCGCAAGCGATCTGCCAGCGTGTTGATGATCGTTTTAAACCAAGGATTGAGTCCCGCCATGGTTTTAGCAAAAGCATTGTAGGAAATTTCAATTACCTCAACGCCTGTTAAAGCCTCGGCAGAACACGAGCGGCGCGTGGCCTTTTCATCGAAGTAGCCCATCTCACCAATCACTTCGCCGGTGCGAAGAATAGCGAGTTCAACAAAGCCTCTTCCCTTGGGAAGGAAGAGGCGAATCTGACCTTTTTGAATAATATAGAGAGAATCAGCAGGGTCATCTTTTTTAAAGATAGTCTCCCCCTGCTTAAAGGTGCGCATCCCCGATTTTTTTCCCGTTGATGCTGCTGCCGCTGGTGCTTTCTTTGCCGGCGCTCCCGCCATTGCTTCCTCCGCAACTCAAGTGAGCACCAGAAGATTTACAGGCGCTCGATAACTAAGCTTAGGGCCTCGCCACCACCAATGCAGATCGCTGCCATTCCGTACTTGGCCTTCTTGCGCTCCATTGCATTCATAAGTGTAACGACGATACGAGTCCCAGAACATCCGATAGGGTGACCAAGTGATACACCACCACCAAAAACGTTCACTTTACTATAATCTAAGTTTAACTCTTTTATGGCGGCCATGGGGACCACGGCAAAAGCTTCATTGATTTCAAAGAGATCGATTTGATCAACTTTAAGACCTGACTTTTCAAGTGATTTCTTCATGGCTTCAATTGGGGCCGTCGTAAACCAAGTTGGGTTGTGGGCGTTGGCGGCGTAGCCTAAAATTTTAAACTTCGCGCGGTCCTTATACTCTTCCCCCCCCAGCACAACTGCGGCGGCACCGTCGTTAATAGTTGAAGCGTTAGCTGCTGTAATTGTCCCATCCTTTTCAAACGCGGGTCTAAGAGTTGGGATCTTTGAGAAGTCGGCCTTAAAGGGACCATCATCTTTATCAACAATCACATCACCCTTGCGGCCAGGAACTGTGACGGCCGCGATCTCGCTTGCGAAGGCACCCTCTTCAATCGCCTTTTGAGCGCGCTTAAAAGATTCAATTGAAAAATTATCTTGTTCTTCGCGAGAGAATTCATATTTCTTAGCGCACTCTTCAGCACAATTTCCCATCGCGCGGTTAGAGTACACATCCCAAAGACCATCCCATTGCATGGCATCTTTGATTTCACCGGCACCAAATTTAATACCAGTGCGACCTGAAGGCAGAAGGTGTGGAGCAAGAGACATATTCTCCATCCCACCGGCAACCACGAGACTAGCGTCCCCGGCCTTAATCGCCTGCGCGCCCATGAGAATTGTCTTAAGACCTGAGCCGCAAACCTTGTTCACAGTTGTGGCCGGAACTGATTCTGGAAGACCAGCAAAAATTGTGGCCTGACGAGCAGGGGCCTGACCAACACCGGCCTGAACCACGTTGCCCATCAAAACTTCGTCGACTTTATTTTTATCCACCTCAGCGCGCTTAAGCGCGGCCTCGATGGCCACAGCTCCAAGCTTTGGAGCTGGTACAGATGAAAGGGGTCCCATAAATGTGCCACTTGGAGTGCGGGCACCACTAAGAATATAAACGGACATAATTCCTCCTCGAATATTTGCGAACCGATTAAACCACGCTCCCCTGGATTCGTCACTTTTAACGTTTTGCACCGGCCCAAAGTCCCCAAGTGATGGACCAACGGACTTAGTTTTGCTATGTTGCCCATCCAAACGAGGTGATCCATGTATTCAAGAATCGAAACTGAAGCCGAGCCAATTTTTCTTCCCGACGACTGGTGCACAGATGTGAATTCACTCCTGCGCTCACTCTATGGCCAAGAGCTTATCGATCACAACTTCACTCTCCAAGTCTATGGACTCACCTACCCAACTGAAGTTGTTTTGATGGTCTCTCTGGTTAACCCTGAAGATCAGAGCTCCGGCGCCATTACTTATATGGCCAGTGCTGAGCTCGCCGAAAAAGGCGACCCCAAGAAAATGCTCGATACCCTCGTGGATTCTGTGGGTGGCTTCTTTGACCACGCTTTTTCTGATCTTGAAAATCTCGAGTACCTCGCGCTGTGGACTGAGGCCAAAATTAAAGACACTGCCTTTCACTATATGGTGACTAGAGAGAATGTGGCCCTGAGCCTCGAGGCGACAAAACTGCTGCGCGAACACTAATTACGCGCAGCAACTTCCCTTTTTACACACTCCCCCCCAGCCTTTGACACCTTGAGTTCTGCGGCCTAAAAATGCCGCAAACTACCAACCTAGAGGAATTACCATGCTTGCTACCATTGCACGTATTGCTGCCGCGACAATCTTCCTGACCTTTATCACTCGCAGTGCTGAGGCCGGAAGAATGAAAGAAATTTACACTGTGACAAATGAAAGTGTTGAGTTTGAACTTGGACTCTTCCAAGACGATGGCTTCATTACAATTACTGGTCACAAATTCGTGGACCCGGCCAATGCTGATGGGATTGCTGTAGAAACTAAGGTGATGAAGGGTTATTCGTCACAAGTTCTCTACACATGTGTAACGGAATTTGTGAAAACTCCCACATTCTTTAAGGAAGTTGGAACGACTTGCGAATAAATTAGGCAAAAAAAAACCCGCTCTAGAGCGGGTTTTTTTTATTCGTCAAAAGAGCCTTTCGAAAGTTCTTTTGTCTCAAAGGCGATGTCTTGATCGTCATCACCATTCTCATCTGGATCGTCGTAGCTCTCATCATCATCAATATCAATATTGAGTTCTCTAAGAACTGCGTAGAAAGACTTCTGATCAGTTAGGTCATTTAGAATAAGTTCAATATTCTTAGCTGGGTACTTACTCACAAGGTCTTGGATATAACTTTGGAGTTTTCCTTCGCGAAGGATAGTTTCCTTCTTCTTAATTTCTTTCCAACTCTTGATGTAGTGGTAGCGACAAAAAGAAGCTGTCGTGGCCGGGTTGTCACACCCAGTTTCAAGACACTCATCTGACTCAGCTTGAAAGAAGTCTAAGCTTCTGATGGCCGAGAAGATATCTTCGAGTGCGAAGTCTTCACTTAGAGTCACAACTTCTTCTGTCATGGCCTCTTTGAGATCTTCTGTGATCGCTTTCTTTGGGAAAGGAACATCATCGAAATCTTCTTCGTCAACATAGCGACTCGTCTTAGGAGTCGTCTTCTTTACGTATTCTTCTAGATCAGAATCGTCGTCGTCATCTTCTTCAGTTGCATAGCTGGTTTCAGCAGCTTCGAAGTCGATTTCCTCTTCAACGTCTGCCTTGCCCTTACCTTTCTTAGCAGTCTTAGCGACTTTAGCGCCTTTGCCTTTCTTGGAAGTTTTTACTTCTTCCTCTTCGAGCTCGTCTTCGATTTCATCGAGTTCAAGATCGATTTGATCGGCTGCTTTTTTTGAATTGGCTTTGCCCTGAGCTTTCTTAGCAACTGGCTTGGCCGTCTTCTTAGGCGCTGCTTTTTTGGCAGGAGTCTTTGCTACTTCCGCTTTTTTAGTCGCGGCTTTTTTGGCCACTGGCTTGGCAGCGGATGTTGTTTTTTTACTGGCTTTTGCTGGAGCTTTCTTTGTCACTTTTTTAGCCGCTGCGCTGGCCGCCTTCTTTACAGTACTGACGGTCTTTTTTGCTACTTTCTTAGTGACTTTCTTTTCGACTTTTTTAGCCGGCTGCTTAGTAGTTTTTTTAGCTACTTTTTTAGCAGTTTTCTTGGCAGTTTTTTTAGCTGCCGTCTTCTTAGCCGTAGTCGTTTTTGACGCCTTTTTGGCCGACGTCTTTTTAGCAGCTTTTGCTGCTGTCTTCTTTTTGGCCATACCGACTTTCTCCAACAGTTTCTTTAACAAGGGATACCCCATGTGTGTGGAAAGGTTATCCTTCCACAGCTATCACTTTTACACTAAGCCTGCAATCTTAGGCTTCTTCTTTTAATTCCTGGGCAGCGATCACAACGCGCTGAATCTCTGAGGTTCCCTCGTAAATTTCAGTAATCTTAGCGTCGCGGAAGTGGCGCTCAAGGGGATATTCCCTTGTATAGCCATTGCCACCGCAGATCTGGATTGCTTTAGTCGTAATCCACATCGCCGATTCAGCTGCAAAGAGCTTAGCCTGAGCCGAGCGCTTCGTGTAATTTTCTTTACGATCTTTCTTAGTTGACGAATCAAGAATCAGAAGTCTAGATGCGTCAATTTTTGTACTCATATCTGCAAGCATAAATTGAATTGCTTGAAGGTTTGAAAGAGGCGCTCCAAACTGAACGCGTTCTGTTGAGTAGCGACGAGCGTAGCGAAAGGCCGCTTCGGCAATTCCAAGAGCCTGGGCCGCGATTCCAATGCGCCCGCCATCGAGCGTGGCCATGGCCACTTTAAATCCCTTTTCAGCGGGGCCCAAAAGATTGGCCTTGGGGATGCGAACTTTATCGAGTTGAATTTGGGTCGTCGATGAGCCCTTAATTCCAAGCTTGTCTTCGGCCTTCATCACATTAAAGCCCGGTGCGCTCGTGTCTACAATAAAGGCACTGATACCTCTATAGTCGTCAGTCTTTTTAGTCTTCGCAAAGACGATGGCAATTTTAGCCTCTTTGCCGTTGGTGATCCAATTCTTTACACCGTTTAACTCCCACTCATCTCCTAGGTCTGTGGCCATGGTTGTGAGTGAGCCCGCATCTGAACCAGCTCCAGGTTCAGAGAGACAGAAACAACCGATCTCACCAGCGGCTAGGCGTGGAAGAAATTCGGCCTTTTGTTCACTTGAACCAAATTCAAGAATTGGCCAAGTACAAAGTGAGCTGTGGGCAGAGACGAGAACGCCAGTTGAGGCGCAACCGCGCGAGAGTTCTTCAACGATGATTGAATACGAGGCGTAGTCCATGCCAGCGCCGCCGAATTCTTCGGGAATAAAAATTCCCATGAAGCCGTTTTCAACAAGTTTAGTCACTACACTCTCAGGAATTTTACCGTTGTGATCAATATCAGAAGCGATAGGCGCGAGCTCGCTATCAGAAAAGCGCGCCGCGAGTTCTCTAATTTCTTTGTATTCAGTTTCCCAGTTCATTATTTTTCTCCCCTTTAGTCTTAGTATTGATAGAATCCGCGCCCTGACTTGCGGCCATAGCGCCCAGCGAGGACGTACTTGCGAAGCAGTGGACATGGGCGATACTTCGTATCTCCGAGTCCTTCGTGAAGTACTTCCATGATGGCCAAGCAAGTATCAAGACCAATGAAGTCAGCAAGTTCGAGTGGACCCATTGGCTGATTGCAACCTAGCTTCATACCGATATCGATGTCTTCCACACTTGCCACACCTTCGTAGAGTGTATAGACGGCTTCGTTAATCATTGGCATGAGAATGCGGTTGATGGCAAAGCCAGCTACGTCATTTACCTTAATGAAAGTCTTGCCCATCTTAACGGCGGCAGCTTCCACAGCGCTAAAGACTTCATCACTGGTTTCAAGACCGCGAATCCCCTCGACAAGCTTCATCACTGGAACAGGATTCATGAAGTGCATCCCGGCCACTTGAGCTGGTCTCTTAGTGACGGCGGCAATCTCTGTAATTGAAATAGAAGAAGTGTTGGTGGCCAGAATCGCTGCCGGCTTGGCCACTTCATCGAGCTTCTTAAAAATTTCAAATTTAATATTCTTATTTTCAGTAGCTGCTTCAATGATAAGATCGCACTGAGAGAGATCTTCCAACTTCGTGGCGCCCTTCAAGCGAGCAAGCGAAGAAGTCGCATCCGCCTCACTCCACTTTCCCTTGGCCACTCCCTTATCGAGTTGCGCTTTGATAAATCCCAGTCCGTGATCGAGGGCCTCTGCTTTGGCGTCCATCATCAGAACTTCAAAACCAGTTTGCGCAGCAACCTGGGCAATCCCACGTCCCATCTGGCCGGCGCCAATTACACCAATAGTCTTAATTTCAGACATATTTTCCCCCTCTTTATATGTAGTCAGTAAAGCCACCGAATCATACAGTCGGGAATTACGTTTCTCAATCATTTATCCCTATGTTTTTATTGGTATGTGCGCCAAAACAGCGCTATCAACCCCGCTTGTGGTGGGAAATATCCACCACTTCGGGGATAGGCCCTTGTCAGAAGCCCTCCCGTCACGTAAAAGTATGTCCTTATTTTGTTGTTGAAGTTATTAAGTGAGGAAGTATCGTGGCTAACCACAAATCTGCAGAAAAAAGAGCTCGTCAAACTATTGTTCGCACTGAGCGCAACAAGACTAGAAAAACTAAAACTAAGTCTGTAATCAAAAAACTACGCGAAGCTATCGCTGCTGGTGATAAAGCAACTGCTCAGGGCCTTCTTCCAAAAGCTCAGAGTCTTCTTGCTCGTCTTGCTAAGACTGGTGTTGTTAAAGGTAACAATGCTGACCGTCGTACAGGACGTCTTGCTAAGCAAATCTCAAAGCTCTAATTAAGTTATCTCAAGATAATGCTTAGATAGCCCGCTTGTATAAGCGGGCATTTTTGTTTGTGCTGTTTTTTAAAGTGTTCGAAGTGGACTTAAGACTTCGAAGTACTTTGTCCTCAAAGTCTGGGCAAGAAGAGGTGAACCCTCCTTGGCCATCTGCTCTAAGTTTCCAAAAAAACGAATCGCCAGCATCAACTCTCTGGGTTTCCAGCGACGGTTGTGGGCAAGCACTTCTTGATCATACTTCGTGAGTCTATTCTTCTTTTCGGTATAAGAGGGATCCAACACCTTTAAAAGGTGTGACTGCATAAAAGACCCCAGAGATCTCATGGTCTCGAGGTCACTCGAGAAGGGAAGAATCTCTTCGTAGAACTTTGAAAAAGCTTTAGAGCCAAAGAAGCCCGCCAACTTAAAGTAGTCGAGGTGCTCATTTTGAAAGAGCTTCACGAGATGATCTCGAGTGATATCAGTGGGCGACTTAAAAGTGAGCTTTAAAATATCAATGGCCCGAGCAAACTCTTCCCCGCTAGGATTTAGAACATCTAAGAGAAATTGCTCAGTCTCATAGCCCAAGGGAAAGCCCTTTGATTCTGCCAGGAAGACCAAGTACTTATTCCACTCCCAAAACTTGGGGGGTTCTACCTTGTGTGACTCAACCTTCTTGCTCTTAGTGAGAGCGTCAAAGAAGGAGTGTGCCCCAGAAAAGCAAAAGCAAATTTCCTTGCCTCCACTACTTCCCTCAGTCTGCTCCAGGTCGGCCAATATTCCAGCTTGGGTGGCCTTTGAAATCTCTGAGGAATTAATAATCAAATAGAATGTATCGCTAGCAAAGAGATCGAGTGTCTTCCACTCACTCTCCCACCAATCGAGGGTCACTTCACTTCCTAGATAGAGTCTAAGCTCTTTTTGGCGACCTACCTTGTCTTTCAGCCTACTCTTAAAAAGCTCTTCAACGAAGGGATCAAAGAAGGAAACTGCACTCACAGAGAGATCGGCCGCACCTAGGTCCTTTGGGTAATTTTTAAAAAAGTCCCAGGGGTTCCACTTAGAAGACATGGATCACCACCGTTTCAAATTGGTCGGCAGCGCTTTTAGCTAGGCTTAGAAGACTTGAATCAAACACGCCTTGAGTTTTGGTGTAGTTCACAACTCCGGCGGAATCAACACTTAGATTTCCCTCGAGATATCTGGTGAATCCACCTGTGAGATCGAGAGTTTGGGAGAAAATAACTCGCGGGTGTCTACTGATCAAAGGAGAGAATTGTCCAGTTGAGAGAAAATCAATGTCGGCAGCACTGGGCCTCTTAATGAGAACCAATCTAAGTGAGAGCTTGTACTCACTACTCGTTGGAACATAGAACTGGCTGCGCGAGCCGAGCGAGTCGGCAAGTTCTGACTCAGTGAATTTGCGCGCACTTGGGGTAAAGACCTGATAGCGGCTATCGGCCGAATTGATGATACCCACCAAGACCGCGTCGGTGTCTTCATTCTCCCCAGAGCGTACATCAAGTCCGGAGTAGCGTTGAAGACGCAAGCGAATCTCTTTAGTCATTGCTCCTGAAACCCCAGTGATTGCGGAGTGGTTCACAAACATGGGAACAGTGATCGAGTTCACTCCATAGCTAGCAAAAGGATTCTTGGCGCCAACGAAATTGTAGCCTGCGCATCCACTGACAAGGAGCAAGGTAATCAATAAAGAGAGCATACGATTCATGGCGCTATCATACTGAATCGAGCGCTGCGAGGCCATGGGTTTTACGTTGTATCCCTTGCCGTGGGGGCCCAATAATCATAAATTTGAGGGGTGAAATCACTAAAAGACCTCCTGCCCCAAGTCAATCAAGAGTCCAATCAGACAGGGCCAGCGCGCACCTATAAAGCGCGTGCGCACTCGACATTTGATTTTCTAGAGTTAATTAGAAGCTGGCCTGAAGTTGTGGGTCCAACACTTGCTAAGCACACTATTCCGCTAAAGAACACTCGCAAGGTTCTTACAATTCTCACCAACCACTCGGCTTTTTCTGAGCAGCTTAAGTTTATGGAAAAAGTCCTCATCGAAAAGATTGAGTCGCACTTTAGTGAGCTGCGTGGACAGGTCAAGGAATTGCGCTTTATTTTTAATAGCGCCCACTTCAATACCCAAAAGAAGATGGCGAGCCGGGCCGCGGAAGAAATGACTGAGGCTGGCCCCGCACTACCTAAGAAGCGCTCGCTTCCCCACCCTCAATCTCCTGAATTTAAAAAGCTTCGAGCGGAGGCAATGTCTATTTTCCAGGATGGCCCAGAAGAATTAAAAGAGAGCTTTATCAGTCTCTATATTCAAAGCAAGTACGATAATCCGAGTTAGATTTTCACTGCGAGGATTAATTATTCTCTCTTCTAAAACTCTAAAGTGGCGCAAAAAAGATTGAGGAGGACTCTCCCTAAGAACTAGCGCGACCACACCACTGTGACCTAGCTTCTCCAAAATCACCTCATAGAATCGATCGCGCTGGGCGAGACTCCACCTTCTAGCGCGCTCGCGCCGGGGGTCCGAACCGGTGAGACCGTGACCAGCTAGAAAAAATGGGGGATTGCTCAATATTAAATCAAATGACTTAGCCTCTAGCTTTTCCCATGAATTCGCAAGAACTTGCAGGGTAGTCTTTGAGTGAGTGGGTTTTACAAGAGTGATATTGTGATTTAAATATTCAAGGAACTCGTCTTGAATCTCACACAAATTCATTTCAAGACAAACTCCCGAGGCATTTGCAATCTCACAACTAATCACCCCGCACCCGGCCCCCAACTCCAAGACCTTTAGAGGAATTGAGTCAATTTGAGTGGCGCGAGTCTCTAAGTGGTGGATCACACTTTTAGCAAGCTCTAGAGAGTCAGAGGTAAAGCGATAGAATTTTGGCTGTGAGTAGTCCACACAAGGTCCTGCAATCTAAATGGCAAACCAAAGCAATCCATCTTCACCGATGTCGCCCATAAACCAGAGTTGATAGAGTGCAAATTGAGGAGCTCGCCCACTCGAGAAGAGTTCGCGGTAGAATTCACGTTTTATCTGAAAGGTCGGAAGTTGATACATGGGAACACTCTCGCGCAGCTCCCGCTTAACAGTGGCATTTTCGGCCAACTGAACTAAGAGGAGTCGCTGGTGAAAATTTGGCTTTGAGATATTTCCAAGCTCTTTGATCTGTGAGTAGATCTCACTTCTAATCTTAGTACTCGCCGGAAAGAAAACTCTAAAGAGCCACAATTTATCCCAAGTCCACTTTGAGAGTTTTTGAACTTCTAGGGCCGAATCAAGATAGGAATCAATCTCAACCTGTGTCGTCCTTCCAGAAAGGGCCGCAAACCAAACGTGCGGGAAAGCACTACCCACCATGCGGTCTTTAATAAAATTTCTAATATCTACGAGCGACCAGCGATAGCCCATTTCATCGCGCAATTTCACCAATGCTTCATCGCCTGTTAAACTCGCCAGGGCATTTACATACATCTGAACAAGTGTTTCATTGGGAAGTTTAGCCGCAATAATTTTAATGGCCTCAACAACTTGCTTCTTGTAATCGGCCAACTCACTTCCCTCGAGGTGTGCCGGATCAACTTCAAGCGCAAATTGATAGGGATCTATGAAGAGTGCCTCGCTTAGCGCCCTTCTCGCCCATTCAATATTCTTCACTCGAAGGGCCGAGAGCATCTCCAAGAGTTTCTTTAAGAATGAACCTTGCAAATTGGGTGAGTCCTTAATGCGGTACCATACTTTCTTGGCCGCAAAGAAACTCTGAGGCGCCGTGAGCGCCTTAGATTCAGCAGCAACAAGCTCTTTGAGTTCATCGAGATCTTGCTGAAATTGATCATTCTTATACTTTAACTTCCATGTCGAAATAATTTGATCTTTAAGAGACTGCGGAAATGAAATTTGCTTTAGAATGGCTTCAACTTCATTAAGAGTCTTTCCCTTTAGTGAAGGAAGCCCCAAGAGCTTTTGATAATTTGTCTCTAGCGAGAGAAGACAGCGATTTAAATAGTCATCCCAAGTCGAAAGCTCTCCTCTTGATTTCGCCAGCATGAGAACTAACTTGAGTGTGTAGTCACTTGCCTTTGGGCACTGAGTAGGAATCGTGTAATCAATTTTTCTAAGGTAGAAGCCACCTAAATCGAGAGAGAAGTGAAGACTCCCCTCCCTGAGTATTAGCGGGTTGAGCTCAAAAAGATTTTTTTTTTACTAAGATTGCTGGTTTCCACCTGCGAACTTGATGTCTGAACGTTTGTTTGCGCGTGTGCTGTTGAAACAAAAACGCCATCAATAAAGGGCAGAGGTTTTCCAAGTATTTTCGAATAGTAGTAGAGAATTCCAGTCGCTAGAACAATCAGCACCAGCGCTAGGAGGGCAAAGAGATAGCGATCATTTCTGGCGGGAGCGTCGTAGGTGCGCTTTATTCTCACTCCCCCGCGCGTGCGACGGGTAGAGGTGTCTTCGTCGTCTTCGTCTTCGTCCTCATCCTCTTCTTCCTCTTCATCCTCGAGATCGTCATCGAACTCTACTTCTTCTTCGACTTGCTCGAGTTCAGGCACTGCTTCGTCGTCTTCTTCCTCTTCTTCTTCTTCGAGCTCTTCAACAACGGGTAGTGCTTGGGCTTTGGGAACTTCAACGGCCGGGGCTGCTGCTACTTTCTTTTGTTCAAGCGCCTTGGCCACTGCCGAAGTAGGTGCTGCTTTTCGACTAAGAGAGACAACCGGCGCAGCTACAGGAGCTGCTGGAGCCTCCGGGATGACCGGGGCCGCAGGAGGAGTAGCTTCAACTTCGGGCTCCACCATGTCTGGATACTCAAGATCGTTATCTTCTGGCATTGAGAGGAGGTCTTCTCCCTCATCGCTTTCTTGCGCGCTAGTTTGAACTTCAATCCTAGTCTCTGTGACATCAGCAGAGGTATCACCCATGTCTGGATATTCCAAGTCGTCACTAGTTGGCAGATGAATTTCTTCTCCATCATCACCCATAACAACTGTTACTTCCTCTGGTGCGGGAGCGCTCTTAGCTTTGGGTGTCGGTGCGGGAATCGGGGCCTCTGAAGCTGCAACAGGCCCACTCACCTCTCCCATATCTGGGTAATCGAGATCATCCCCTGATGGTAGAAGTAACTCCTCACCATCTTCACCCTCAACTGTCAAAGGTGCTGAATCTTCGCCACCCATATCCGGATACTCTAGATCATCTTCAGAGGGAATGAATGTCTCATCATCAATGGCGACCGGCCCTGATTCAGTGGCAGTCTTTGCAACTGGCACAGGTTGCGCTGCCGCCTGGGCCTTTGCCTTGGCAAGTCCAGGAATGCGATCAATTGTTCCAGTCCCCTCACGCCCACCGAGGTTAACGGTGAGAATATCTGGGGCTTCAGAAATCGGATTAAATTCTTGCGGAACATCACCATAGAGATACTTATCGAGTAAGTCCCTCTCTCTGATATGAAACCAGTATCCATTACCGCGAGAGATCTCATCTTTCTCAGTAAGGGCAGATTTTTCAATAAGCTCAATAACCTTCTCTCTTGAGACGGGTCCCAAGATTTGTTTTTTAGAAGTTCTGATGAGCCAACTTTTTTCAGACATAACTAAAAGAAAAATCCAATAAGACCTTTTAGGTCTTCATCGTTAAACTTAAGGCCCGCACTAATGGTCGCGCTTCTTTCATCTCTGGCGAGATCTTCACCCGAGAGGCGTCCATAGATAACGTTCCACACTTGAAACTCTGTCGAGAGTCTATAATTAAAGCCAATATCGTCTCGATAATCAAAGACTTCTGCCGTAAAGCGCGTTCCCCAAGTGGGAATGTCATAATCGACGCCAAGACCACCTTTAGACTCAATCACCCCACCTCTAAAGCTCCAGTTGTGAAGTCTGCGGCCAATTTGAAGGTTAAAGCGATATGTATCGCGCTTGCGCTCTGATCTCAATTCAGTTGTCTTTACTCCGTTAATCTCTGTTGTGGTCTCTGTCTTAGTCTCTGGACCAAGCTCAGAAGTGACAACGCCAAGAAGATAGAAGCGCTCAGGGCTTGGAAAGATTTTTAAATCGGCCCTAGTCTCAGCTCCAAAATCCGTGTTGGCGCCAGAGTAAACTGAGAGCTCAGTTCTGATGGCATCAACTTTAGTAACAATCTTTCTCACGCCCGCAAGAGTTTCACGGACCTCATCGGCAATCTCCTCTTCAACTAGGAGCTTGCCCATAGTCCCGCGGCCGGCCCTAATATCTGAGACAATAACCTTCATGTCATCAGTCAGGCGATCAACGTTGGCGAGAATTTTCTTAAGATCTCTCATCGCACTATCTTGATTAGCATTATCAACTTGATACGCCACATCTTCAGAGAAGCGACGAAGATTTTCGATCATCTCATTTAGCTTTTGTTGGTTATCTCCAATTAAAACCTTGAGATCAGAAGTGAGAACTTTGGTATTAGCAGTAATTACTTTAATGTCTTCAAAGATTTGTTTGATTGGAGATTCTTCACCATCAGGTGAGATCGTTCCCTTCAAGCTATTAGTGATCACTTTAACGTCTTTTAGAATTTCTGAGGCGTCCTTAACTAGGGTTTCAATACCACCACCTTCTTCAGAAGTGATATAGCCCATCTCCTTGAGTTGAGTCGGACTAGAGCCCACGTAAATCTCAAGATACTTATCTCCAAGAAAGCCTACTGTCTTAATTTTAAGAGTTGAGTCCTCTGGAACGGCAATGCGAGAGAGAACTTCGAAAGTAATGTGAGCCTGGTTACCTTGAAGGCTGATGTCTTTAATTCTACCGGCATTGATCCCGGCCACTTTTATAGGTGTTTTTGGAAAGATTCCAGAGGCGTCACTGATAACAGTTCTATACGTGACATAGTCGCCAAAACCCGATTGATTCGAGGTCACTTTCAGTGACATCACGACGATTGCTGCCATCGTGGCCAGGGCCAAGAGACCCACTTTAAATTCGTTCATCCTCTTCCTTCCATGGACAGGCTTCTATAAATTTATAAACTCTTGAACCAAAGGATTCTCAGAGTTTGCAAAGTCATGCGCAGGTAAGTATTCAACAATTCTACCACGGTCAAGGAAGGCCACAAAGTCAGAAATTTTGAGTGTTGCCTTCACATCGTGACTAATAATAATTGACGTTAATCCTCTATCTCTATGAAGCGCGGCCGTATCCACAATGAGATCGTTGACCATTTTTGTTGTAATTGGATCAAGCCCCGTTGTGGGCTCGTCGTAGAGCATAATCTGGGGGCTCAAGGCCAGAGCGCGAGCAAGCCCCACCCTCTTTCTCATGCCGCCAGATAGCTCAGAGGGAATCTTGTGATAGGAAATCTCCGCAATCCCCACCGACTCTAAAAGCGAGTGAACTTTTTGCCCAATTTCCTCATCCGACATTTTGGTAAATTCGCGCAGGGGAAATGCCACATTTTCAAAGGCCGTCTTGGAATCAAAAAGTGCGGCGTACTGAAAGAGCATCCCAAAGTTCTGGCGAAATTCCCTAAGTTCCATATCGTCGAGGTCGCGCAGGCGCTTTCCAAGAACCGTCACCGCTCCCGAAGTCGGGTGGTGCAGACCAAGGATATGCTTAAGCAGTGTGGACTTTCCCGCTCCGGAGAATCCTAGGATGGTAGTGATTTTATTCTTTGGAATATTGAAACTTAGGTCGTGCAGAACCGTGTGATCTCCAAAGATCTTTGTCACTTTATCAATTTCCACCGCCGACTCAAGATTGCGCATCTACTGTCCTAAAAGATTTGTACTAAAAAGCTTGTCAAAAAATAATCAATTACAAGCACTGAAATCATCCCCCACACCACGGCGAGATTGGTTCCTCGACCTACACCCTCTGCTCCTTTTGAGACTTGAAAGCCAAAGTAGGTTCCAATGAGACCAATCACAAAACCAAAGACAACGCCCTTAATAAGACACTGCCAAAGGTCTGAGAGATACATAAATTCGCCAAGCTTGGAGAGGTATATCTGCTCATCAATCATGAGCGCCTTAGTTCCCACAAAGTAAGAACCAATATTTCCAATGAAGAGAAAAAGCGTCGCTAGCATCGGAACCGAAAGTGTCGCGGCCACAATCCTTGGCACTGCCAAGAACTGAATACTGCTAATTCCCATCACCTCGAGCGCATCGACTTGTTCAGTAACTTTCATCGTACCAATTTGGGCGGCCATTGCAGCCCCTGCTCTCCCAGCAACAATGAGTCCAGTGAGAACGGGGGCGAGCTCTTTGGCCAGTGAGATCGCAACAACTGGCCCAACGAGACTATCAACTGAAATCAACTTGAACCCAAAATAAGTTTGATAGGCCATTACCATTCCAGTAAAGGAGCCTGAAAGGGAAACGATAAAAATAGACTTATTTCCGATAAAGAAAAGTTGCTCAAAGAAGAGCTTGGTGCGATAAGGCGGACGAATGAGCCAATAGCAGAATTCGTAGCCAAACGAGCATATTGAGCCCAGTCCAGCGATCATGCTAAGAACACTTGCTCCAAGACTTTCGATTAATCTTCGCAGTAGTGGTACTTCAAGCTTTTGCTTGGAATGAGTGGTCTTTGAGCTCAAAGAATCTAACCTTCCGTGGTCATTAAGTTATTCATTTCATTGTAATCTCTCCCCATATATATGTCCCACCACAATCTCGCTTTTCGCTAAAAAAAAAGATGATTTATGACGATAAAAAAGAAAAATGAAGTCTTTAAACCGACTAAGGGACTCGGAATAGCCCGTGGAAGAATTTAAGATCAAACGATTTCTCATTAATAGGGACACCCGCGAGGCCATTGAACTCGTGGGCGAAAAAACATTTGGTCGCAAGAAAAACTGTGACGTTCAAATTAATGACGAACTAGTAAGTGGTATGCACATCAGAGTGATCAACGAAGTCAGTAGAACTATTGTTATTGACCTCGAGTCCTATAATAAAACAAAGCTCAATGGTGTGAACTTGGAGCCAAATGTTGAAGTAGAGATTAAGGCCGGTGATGAACTGCGCTTGGGCGCACAGATCTATATACTCTCTGAAAGCAATCGCCTCCCTCAAGACCAATTATTTGATGATGAGGGCATTCACGTTGAAACATTACTCGACTACTCAGAGCCCCCTGAGTGGGGAGATGATCCCGAAATTGACTTTCGCTTTAAGCAGCTTGAGCAAAAGCGCGCTGAAGTTCAAAATATTATGGATCGCATCCATAAGGCCGAAGAAGATATCTTCAAGATCAACGAAGCCAAAAAGCAGTTGAAGTCACTCGATGGTGAGCTTGAAATTCTCATAGAAGTCTTTCCCAAGGAGTCGCTAGCCTCTTGGAGAGAAAAGAGCAAAGAGTTCTCTAAGATTTGTAAGCAACTTGAAGAGCTAACCAGGCGCAAGGAAGAGCTAGAGGCGAAGGTCAGGCAATTTCTTCGCTATGAAGAAATTAGCAAGGCCCAAATGGAGTGCAAGGAACTAGTGGGAAGTTATAAATCAGTCGCCGAGATTGATCAGAAGATTGGCGAGCTACGCTTTATGCTCGCGGGTGAGCAAGAAGTACTCAAGACTCTCCAATCCAACTACGACCGTGAGCTTCGCAAGTCAGAAAAGAGCCGAAAAGAGCGCAAGAAAAATCAAATCAAAAAAGATGAACTTGAGCGCAAGATTGAAGAGCTTAAAAACGAGCTCAAAAAAATCAAGTAACCTACTTACAACTCAATTGATAAGCATCGTGATTTTCATAACTCTCAAATGGAAGATAGAGCTCCATTTGGTAGGTGTCCTTGCTACCAGGGCATCTCAAAATAAATTTTTGAAAGTAGTATTGATTCAGCTTTTTAAGGCACTCCCCAACCACTCTGCGCTTATTAGCATAGGCCCAAACATAGAAGTGAGTGCCCTCCTGAGTCACTTGCGCCTTGCCCGTGAGCTCAGGCGGACAGCCTTTGGTATTAGAGAGAATTCCAGGATAGGGAGTCTTATATTCTTTAAAAAGGCCTTCGTAGTAAAAGGCTTGATTGGCAAGGAGCTTTCGAAAATCGGCTTCTGATTGATTTTCGTAAATTTTAAAATAAGCGATCTCGCCCTTGTCCGCTCTCCCCTCTCTCTCAGAGTCGGCTTCAGAGACAAATTGAAAATTAATTGAGGGCGATAAACTCACTGGAGCATCACCTAGAAAGGTCTTTTCCTTTAAGCAAGAACTAAGAATGAAAAGAGAAAGTGTCATCAGAATCAGCTTACTTTTCATAGAACCTCGGCACTCGACCTGTCATATGACAAAAGACTTCATAGGGAATTGTTTCAATTTCTTCACAGAAGCGCTCAAAGTCAGCGGCGTCATGTCCCCAAACTGTAAATGGCATCTGTGGCTTTAAGACACTCTCAGCTTCCGGTGGAAAGAGTAGATAGGTCATATCCATATTCACTCGGCCGATAATCTCTCCGCGCATTCCCGCCTGAGTGAGAGTGCCCGAGCGGTAGTAATTGGAAAAACCATCTCCATATCCAAGAGCGATAATCACCACCAGTCCATCGCGCGCAACAGGATGGGCGCCATAGCCTACTGGGGTTCCCTTCTTAACTTGAAAAGTTGAGAGAATATACGTCTCTAGTCTAGAGATCAGCTCACCTTGATAATGCCCCTCTCGCTTCACACTAGAAATGAGTGAACTAGGTCCATAGAGCATGAGCCCCGGGCGAATATGCGTCTCATCAACTCCATATCCCTGTTCAATCGTTCCCGAGTTGGCAATCGAAGTGCGCTCCACATCGAGACCAGAGGCCAAAAAGGCGTCTTTGACAATCTTCCAATTCTTTTGCTGAAGCAAATTGCGCGGGTTGGTCTTCATCGACAAACTGGCACAAGCAAAGTGAGTCATGAGGTGATAGATACTCTTTCTTCCGGCCTTTTTAACTTCGGCAATTATCTCTTCGACCTCATTTACCTCAAAGCCAAGTCGGTTCATGCCGGTATTAAATTTTAAACAAAGGGGAAAGTGCTTATACTCTGGACGCGTCAATACTTCTTTGAGGTCAGCGCGGTTTGAAAGCACCGGAAGCAGTCTATTATTGAGGTAGGTTTCAGCGTGATCTTTGAGCTTTAATTGAATGTCACTAAAGACATAGGTTTCAAACTCAGCGTCTGGGCAGTCTTCGCGCAGGCGAATGGCCTCACCCAGAGTCGCTAGGCCAAAATTATTGTGTCCAAGTTCGTGGTGGGCAAATTGGGCGAGCGCCGTCGCTCCATGGCCATAGCCCTCGGCCTTTACCATCAGAATGGGGTCGGCTTTAGGGGCGATCGCCTTGATCTTATCAAGATTGCTCGCAAATTTTTCGAGATTGACGACAAGTTTAGTGCGAAAGCGCATTCAAAAAATCCTTTGGGCATAGCCCATCCAAGGATTTAGAGAGTTGGTGCTTCTCGCCTTCCCCAGATGAGAGTGTCTAGTTCATTTTCCTCGGTGAAGACGGAGGCCTTAGTGTCGGCGCTCTTTTTCACAGCAGCTACGGAAGTCTCACCAAAAGCCTCTCTTAAGGCCTCAAGAGTTGGTGTGAGTCCGTAAGGAACCATGCGAACCTCAGGTTTTAGATTATAAGACCAAACAACATCGACGTCATCAAAGTACTTCCAAAGTGGAAAGCGCATCGCAAAACTCTTAAGATGCTTGAAGATATCGTCAGACTTATCTGTGCTTACGGCCATCATGACATAGCCAGGAAATAAGGGACAAAGATAGAATTCTTCTTTAACAAGCGAGTCAAAGCGCGAGAAGAATTCCTTAAAGAAGCTCTGCCAGTGAAAGCGGCGATCGCTCTTGGCTGAAATCACTTCTAGAAGAGACTTAAAGCTGACCCCAATCAAACTCCACTCCTCTTGGCGACCGCCGCGAGTGAGCGCCGTCATCTCGTCAGTGCGCTTGCCAAAAAGGGCTTGATCAAAGCTCTCAAAGAGCTCCCAACTTGAAAGCACGCGGCCCTTCTTTTCAACGTCATTCATTTCCTTGAGCTCAAGCGAAGCCGCATATGTGCCAAGATAAGATTCGAGAAGTTCCCAGTCGAGGTGGGTCAGCATTCCCTCATCTTCCACCTTAAGCAGCAACATCTGTTCAGGAAAATCGGCCTTGCCGCGAATGAGAATCGACATGAGCTGTCCGCCCATAAGTTCGAGCGCCACTTGAGAAACCATATTTTGAGCAAAGACTTCAAGTCCACTTTGGCAGGTTTTGCCAAGCCATAGTGGAGGAAGTGTTCTGTATTTCTTGCCTTCGCTAGGAGGTGAAATCGTTTTTTGTCCGTTCTTTGAGAGCTCCACCAGTGAGTACTCAGAGAATTCGTGGCGCGAATCAAAAACCTTGCAGACGATGGTGAGAAAATCACCCTCGGCGCGGTTCATTTCAAATTGAGTAACCAGTGACTTTAAGTAGTCGCTGTAGAATTGCTTTTCTTTGAGTTCTTCATGGCGAGCGACTACTTTTTCAAGCTTGCTCTCCATTGAAGTGCGATCATAGCTCTCACTCTGATAACCGCGCTCAAGTTCCATCTGGCGATTGAGACGCTTAAGTAGTGCCTTGAGTGGGCCACTGTAACTTGGCCCGCGCTCAATAGTGCCCAAGTGGTAGAGGTCATAGGTTGAATAGAGCAGCGGCTTATTTTCTTCGCCGTAGAAAAATGCCAGCGGCATTGTCTGGGCCTTTACAAAGGGATGGTTCTTTAACAATAGGTCGCCCTCTGTCATCTTGCGCACATCCACAATACAAAGCGAGGGAAGAGACTCGAGAGTGCCATACCAAAAACCGCGCAGGTCTTCATAGAAGTGAGGAATGATGCCCATCTTGCGAAAGACCTCACCAAGTTCCTTGGCGTCTTTCAGATCGTGCACTAGCAAGGCCACACTTAGGGTGGTCGTCGACTCTTTCACTTCATTTCTTTTGAACTTCGTAGTTGTCGTTTGCACTCAAAACCTCTCTGGGCACAATTGCCTATCATTATTATGCCGAGCTTCAAGCGGTGTGTCTAATGACCCTTCAATTTTTCGATGAGGGCCTGTAAAGATGGGGGTGATCTGAGTTCGCTCTGCTCCAAAATGAGATCGGCCTCGAGCAGAGATGTGCGCCGGCGTGTAAATTTTTCACTCATACTCTCTTTACCGAGTGAGGTGAGAGGGCGATTGGCGTCTTTTGAAATGCGCGACCAACAGGTCTCAAAATCGACATCGAGTCCGACCAAGTAGGTGTCTGCACTTTTTTTAATAAAAGAGAGTCCGCGGCCCAGGGTCCCTCCGCCCAGGGCGAGTACGCTATTTTGTGATTGCGCCGACTCCAAGGCCTGCTTTAAAACTATCAACTCGTCGCAGCGAAACTTTTCGAGCCCCACATAATTAATCGCCTCACCCAGACTCATCGCCGCAGGGCAGGACTCGCTCTTCATTTGAGCAAATACCAAGTCATCTAAATCATTAAAGTTCCAGCCAGTGGGGGCCTGGTTACTGAGGCTTTGCAGCAATGTCGACTTTCCACTTCCGGAAAATCCAGCTAAACAGATAATCATTAACTTGCACTCCCCTCTTGCCTTTCACCACTAATTCTTGTAAATACTCACTTTAGTTTTATCAAACAATATCGCCATCGCGAAACTGATTATAGCTCTGGAGTGAATTATGGCAGTGCCAAAGAAGAAAACATCACCCTCACGTCAAGGTATGCGTCGTGCAGGTCAACACCATAAACTTTACGCAAACAGCGTGATCACTGATCCAACGACTGGTGAACTTGCTCTTCGTCACAGAATTTCTCCATCTGGAATGTATAAAGGGAAGAAAATCTTCTCTACTAAAGCTGATCGCGTGGAAGAAGAAGGAACAGAAGAGTAATCCTTTTCTTGCCAAATACATTAGACTTTACTTGAATACCAGGGGCCTCAATATTAGGCCCCTTTTTTATTCTATCTGATCAAGTGAGTTTCTATGCCTCAAGCACCCTTTAAAGTGAAAGTTCTCGGCACCGGTATGCACGTGCCTGAGAAGGTCATGCATAATACTGATCTCGAAAAAATTGTCGAGACATCTGACGAGTGGATTTTCGAGCGCACCGGTATCCGCGAGCGCCACATCTCAAATCCAGAGGGCGGCGAGTTTCCAAGTGACCTTGCCTACCACGCCACTTTGCAGGCCCTTAAAGCCGCCAACCTCGAGCCCAACGATATCGATATGATTCTCTTTGGGACTGTTTACCCAGACTACAAAATTCCAAACACGGCAACAGTGCTTCAAACTAAACTCGGAATCACAAATCAGTGTGCGTGTTTGGATATCGCTGCTGCATGCTCTGGATTTGTGTACGGCTTTAATATGGCCACTTCAATGGTCGAGACAGGAATGGCCCGCAACGTTCTAGTTGTGGGATCTGAAATGCTCTCTCCTGGCGTTGACTGGGAAGATCGCGGAACCTGTATTCTCTTTGGCGACGGCTGTGGAGCCGCCATCGTTGGACGAAGCAATGATGAGTCTGCAGTTCTTGCAGCAACTCTTGGAGCTGACGGTTCAGGTAAAGAATTTTTCTACCAAGAAGTTGGTGGAGTCGCCAAACCTCTTGAACCTCATCACTTTGAAACTCGCGAGCACTACATGCAAATGAAGGGCAAGGAGATGTTCAAAGTAGCAACGAGGACTCTTGCTGATAACGCCCGCAAAGTTTGCGATATGGCCGGCGTGACATTAGAAGACGTGGACTGGCTCGTGCCTCACCAAGCTAATATCAGAATCATTGAAACCACCGGCAAGCTCCTTGGCTTTCCAAGTGAAAAAGTAATTGTGAATATTGATAAATACGCCAACACTTCAGCGGCGACTGTTCCCATGGCCTTTCACGAAGCTATTATGGATGGTCGAATTAAGCGCGGTGACTTGGTTCTCTTTGATGCGTTTGGAGCTGGTCTCACTACTGGTGCGACTCTCATTCGCTATTAATCGCGGAGTTTAAGATGACAACAGAAGTAACTCTCCTCTTTCCAGGTCAAGGTGCTCAGTACGTAGGCATGGGAAAAAATCTTGAAGGCGAAGCCTTCTTCGACTACCTAGAGCGCGCAAACGCTGCTCTCGGATATGACCTCTCTAAGATCATGCTCGAAGGGCCAGAAGAAGAACTTACGCTCACACAAAATACTCAACCAGCAATTCTCACTCACTCGGTAGCACTTCTTGAGAAAGTAAAACCGATCCTAGAGAAGAAGGGTATGAAAATCACCCGCGTTCTGGGCCACTCTGTGGGTGAGTACGCGGCCCTCGTTGCTGCTGGTGTAATGAAATTTGAAGATGCCGTTCGCGCTGTACACCTTCGCGGCAAGTACATGCAAGAGGCCACGCCAGAAGGTGTCGGCGGTATGGTTGCCGTACTTAAAGTTCCAGCGAGCGTAGTAAAACTTGCTTGCGAGAGTGTCAGCAACGACAAAGAAAAAGTGATGCCGGCAAACTTCAATGACCCTGATCAAATCGTGATCTCCGGTCATAAGACGGCCTGTGACAAAGTAGTAAAGTGGCTTTCAGATAATCACAAAGATCCACACCGCTGTGTGGAACTCAAAGTGTCTGCACCTTTTCACTCTAGCCTCATGAAACCAGCGGCCGAAAAACTTAAAGTTGAACTCGATAATATCGAATTTAGTTCAAATACAGTTCCCTACATCGCCAATATCGACGCCAACGTCTACGAGGCGGGAACCAGTGCTGATACCATTCGCGACAACCTCTTTCGCCAAGTTGAAGGAAGTGTGCAGTGGACTCAAAGTTTTGAAAAACTTGAAGACGGCACTCTCTGTCTTGAAGTTGGTCCGGGTCGCGTCCTTATGGGCCTCGCTCGCAAAATTAATCGCAATGTAAAAGTTCTCCCCCTTGATAAGGAAGAGAGCTTTCAAGAAATTCAGGAGCTCTAGTTATGACGACTGCAAATTTTTCTGATCTTAAAAATAAGGGCATTCTCATCACTGGGGCCACTCGTGGCATCGGTCGCGAGCTCGCTCTCTCACTTGCCACACAAGGCGCGGCGGTGGTTTTCAATTACCGCGCTGGAAAAGAAGGCGAAGCTGAAAAACTTCAAGGTGAACTCATGGCCGCTGGTGCCGCCAGTGCCACGCCCGTTCTCTTTGACATCACAGACACTAATGGGATGAAAGAAGCTATTGATAAAATCACTAAAGAAATTCCCATCTCAGGCCTAGTAAACAACGCCGGGATTTCTCGCGACGGCTTGATGCTCAGACTCAAAGAAGAAGATCTTAACGCAACACTGCAAACAAATCTCACGGGCTCCATCATGCTCATGCAGATTCTCACCCGAACATTTTTACGTGCTGAGAACGCTTCTATCGTCAATATCAGCTCGGTTGTTGGACTCATGGGAAATGCCGGCCAAGTCGCCTATTCGGCCTCTAAAGCTGGGATTATTGGGGCCACAAAGTCCTACGCTAAAGAAATGGCCAGTAAGAATGTGCGCTGTAACGCTGTGTGCCCTGGTTTCATCGCCACAGATATGACAGATGCTCTTGATGATAAAGTAAAAGAGTCGTATCTTTCTTCCATACCACTTAAGAGATTTGGGACAACTAATGAAGTTGCCAATCTCGTGAATTTTCTATTAAGTTCAGCGTCTTCCTACATCACTGGAGAGACGATTAAAGTGGATGGCGGAATTTATATTTAATTATTAGGCAAAGGCTTAAATAAAATTCTTAAGGAGCAAAGGAAATGGAAGAGAAAGTAATCAACCTCATCAGCGAAGCGACAAAAATTGATAGGGCCAAAATCAGCCTTGGTACAAGCTTTGTTGACGATCTCAACCTTGATTCACTCGACATCGTTGAACTCATGATGAAAATGGAAGACGAATTTGGCGTAGAAATTCCTGAGGAAGACGCTGAAGGTCTCAAAAGCGTTCAAGACGTTGTATCTTACCTTTCTAAGAAACAATAATTATACGTTGCATAAATTAAAAGGGCCTGCTTTTAGCGGGCCCTTTTTTTTTGTGTGACGGGCGGGCCTTTTCTAAGTTAGATTTTAGGCACTTTTTTTAAACCCTTAAGACAGCGAGGAAGCTATGAACCGCGTTGCCATTACAGGAATGGGAATCATCTGTGGCACTGGCCACGATCTTAAAAGCGTGTGGGAAAACATCACCGCAGGAAAATCTGGTATTAGTACTCTCGAGCAAAATAATGGCGATGGCGTAGAAGGGATGCCGGCCACTTTTGGTGGAGAAGTTAAGAATTTTACATTGAGTGAAGACATTCTCGACGCTAGAGAAGCTCCTCGCTTTGATCGCTTTATCCACTTTGCTCTTCACGCCGCTGATGAAGCTATTGGAGATGCTGGTCTCAAAGGAAGTACTCACTACCCAGCTGAGCGCATGGGCGCGATTCTGGGCGTTGGTATGGGTGGCTTCCCTGAAATCCAGCGTGCGAGTAAAGCTCTCTATGACAAGGGACCTCGTCGCATTTCTCCCTTCTTCATCCCCGCCGTTATCCCCAATATGACGTCTGGTTTGATTTCAATTAAATACGGAATGAAGGGTCTGAACTTCACCATCGCCTCGGCCTGTGCCTCGGCCGCTCACGCGCTCTCGGCAGCAGCGAGCGAAATCATGCTCGGTCGCCAAGACGTTGTGGTCTCAGGGGGAGCTGAATCAGTGATGAACGCCCTCTCGCTTGCGGGCTTTAATTCAATGAAAGCTCTTTCAAAAAATAGTGAAGTTCCTTCAAAAGCTTCTCGTCCATTTGATACCGCTCGCGATGGCTTTGTGATGGGTGAAGGTGCGGGTGTACTCGTACTTGAAAACTACGAAAAGGCGAAAGCTCGCGGAGCTAAGATCTACGCTGAAATCGTAGGCTTTGGCGCCACCAGTGATGCCTATCACATTACGGCCCCACACCCAGAAGGTGACGAAACTTTCCGCTGCATGCAAATGGCAATGGAGCAGGCCGGAGTAAATCCTAGCGAAGTTGGTTACGTGAATGCTCACGGCACTTCAACTCCACTTGGTGACATCGGTGAGACTAAAGCGATTAAGAGAGCTTTTGGTGAACACGCCAAAAATCTTCTCGTGAGTTCAACTAAGTCGATGACCGGTCACCTCCTCGGAGCCGCCGGCGGGATTGAATCAGTGTTCTGTGCTATGGCCCTTCACACTGGGGTAATTCCACCAACGATTAACCTTGAAAACCAAGACCCTGAGTGCGATCTCAATTACGTGCCAAATAAAGCCGTGAACAAAGAGGTGAAGTACGCACTTAATAACAGCTTTGGTTTTGGTGGAACCAACTCATCACTACTATTTAAAAAGTCTGAATAATTAAAGGAGCCCCCATGTTTCATTCGAACTCACACTCATTGACGTCAATGGATCCAGAAATTAACGAACTCATCGGTCGTGAATGGTCCAGACAGGAAGAGGGACTCGAACTCATCGCCTCTGAAAACTATACTTCAAAAGCGGTGATGGAAGCTCAGGGCTCAGTACTCACAAATAAGTATGCTGAGGGTCTTCCTCACAAGCGCTACTACGGCGGTTGTGAGATTGTGGATACAGTTGAAGAACTCACCATTGAGAGACTTAAAAAACTCTTTGGAGCTAACTTCGCCAATGTTCAACCCCACTCGGGCTCACAGGCCAACATGGCCTGCTACTTTAGTGTGCTCGAGCCGGGAGACAAAGTTCTCGGGATGGATCTCGCCCAAGGAGGCCATCTCACTCACGGCTCGCCAGTTAACTTCTCTGGTCGCTTTTATAAAATCATCTCCTATGGCCTAAACCCTGAAACGGAAACTCTCGATTACGATGCCATCGCCGAGATTGCTCGCAAGGAAAAGCCAAAGATGATCATCGCTGGTGCCTCAGCTTACGCACGCACCATCGACTTTGAAAAATTCCGCCAGATCGCCGACGAAGTGGGCGCGTACCTCATGGTCGACATGGCCCACATCGCGGGTCTCGTAGCCGCTGGTGTTCACCCTAACCCGGTTCCTCACGCACACTTTGTGACATCAACAACTCACAAAACACTGCGCGGACCGCGCGGGGGAATCATTCTCACTAACGACGAAGAGCTTGCTAAGAAAATCAATTTCAACGTCTTCCCTGGTATTCAAGGCGGACCGCTTGAGCACGTGATCGCGGCCAAGGGCGTGGCCTTCTATGAAGCGCTCCAACCAGAGTTTAAATCATACGGCGAACAAGTGATCCTAAACGCTAAGGTTCTCGCTCAAGAGCTTATGAAAAACGGTGTCGAACTGGTCTCAGGCGGCACAGACAATCACCTGGTGCTGGTTAAGACTGATTCTGTGGGTCTCACTGGTAAAGAAGCCGAAAAGGTACTTGAGCGCGCAGGAATCACTTGTAATAAGAATATGATCCCTAACGATAAGCGCTCTCCCTTTGTCACATCTGGGGTTCGCCTGGGAACACCGGCAATTACAACACGCGGCATGACTGAGAAGCACATGGAGCAAATTGCGACTTGGATTGTCTCGGCGCTTAAAAATGCCAATAACGATGGTGAGTTAGTCAAAATCAGAAGCGAAGTCTTAACATTGTGTAAGGACTTTCCGGTCTATTCTTAAGTACTTAGCATCTTTATCCTTGCCAAGCGGAGCCCCCTAACGGTACAAAGCTTGGCAGGAGTACCCACGACCAATGCATTGCCCAAAATGTCACGCCCCAGATACAAAAGTTGTCGACTCGAGGATTAATCCCGAGGGCAACGCTATTCGCCGCCGTCGCAAATGCGAAGGTTGTGGAGAGCGTTTTACGACCTATGAGAAGTCTGAGAGTGTGATTCCCATGGTGGTCAAAAACGATGGTCGCCGTGAAAACTTCAATCGCGATAAAATCCTGCGCGGCCTCACAAAGGCCTGCCAAAAGCGCCCTATATCCATGGATCAATTGGAGCTTCTCCTCGATGAGACCGAGCAATCACTCATTGAGTGTGGCAAGCCTGAAGTTCCTGCCAATTGGGTGGGTGAGTTTGTGATGAGAAAGCTCTACGAACTCGACCCGGTCTCCTACGTGAGATTTGCTTCTTTCTACTGGGACTACCAGGATATTGACTCTTTTGCTAAAAACCTTCATAAGAAACCACACGCCCAAAAAAAGCAGGATACGACTCGTGAGCTCCAATAAAGCGCCAGCAATCAACAAGACCCTCGCCCGTGAATACGCCTTCAAGTTTCTCTACCAATGGGCCCATAAGCTCAAAGGTATGGAGGAAGATATTGTACTTGAAGCCCCACTGCGCGAACTCCTTGATAGCTTTGATCCCTCTTTTTCTGAGCCCGATCGCGAGCACCCAGACAACGCACTCACGCCAGATATTCAGGCCTATGGCAAAGATCTCATTACGATGTTTATTGCCAATCAAGGCAGTATTCGCGAAGCCATTCGCCCACATCTTAAAATTCAAGATCTCAATAAGGTTAAGCGCGTCGACCTGTTCTCTCTCTATATGGGCGCACTTGAACTTGGATATTTCAACGACGTTCCAAAGAAAGTTGCGATTAACGAGGCCATTAATCTTGCCAAGAAATACGGCGGTCTCGAGTCAGCAAGCTTCATTAATGGCGTGCTCGATAAAGTAGGAAGCCAACTCAGAAATGAGTAAGCAAAACGCCATCCAGAATCTCGCCGAGCACCTCACTACACGCACGTGTGGCATTCTATGGTTTACTGATCAAAATCTCCTTGAGCGCCCGCTGCCCTTTAATGAACTCGACTATTTTCTAGATGGTCTGCTCACCAATATTTGCCTGCAAGAAAACAAGGGTCACGTGAGAAAGCACTTTCTCTCTACCAATCACTTTGGAAAACCTTTTTTCTTAGCGCAGTTTCAACTGAGCGAAGAATCTAAATCACTAAGTGCTGATCTCCATGAAGTTGGTCAATTGGCCCTCAAACTTCGCGGCGAGCGAGGGCATGTGGTGGTCATAGGCGATCATCTCGATCGCGCCAAGAGTTCACTTAAAGTCTTTAGTAAGGATTTTGAGCTCGAATATATCTCGCTCTAAAGATCGGCAGACTTTTCAAGAAAGATTTTCAAGAAAGCTTTGCAGGGCTTGTCAAAATTTCCCACACAGAAATGATCTCTAAACCTTTCAATCACTCGCTTGAAGATACCTCTAGGATTTGGGCTTGAGACAATTTCATGACTCGCATTTACTGCAATGATGAAGGTCGCCTCAAATTGAGAAAGCTGTCTTGAACCTAACCCTCTTGGGTAGCCCGAGCCATCTGGCAGTTCATGATGCGAAAGAATTGCGTTGTGGACATCACTCGTAAAGGTCGGAAGAGGACCTAAGAGATCGCAGGCCGAGATCATATGGCGCTTGACCAGGCTCTTTTCCTCAGTTGTGAGAACACTCAATTCGGCATCAGTGAATCTCATTACCACCCCCTGATCCTCAGTCTGAAGAGTGATATTTTGAAAGAGAGACGAAATCACAAGTTTGCGAAACACATCACTTGATCTCCAATCGAGATTCTTAGCAATTTCAACTGAAAGATAAGCACACATCTGGGCCTGAAGTGAGAGGTAGCCCTTTTGCGCTTGAGCAAGAGTGAGTAGATCTTTAAATTTTGACCTCCCCTCTAGCGATTTAAGTGTCTCATCAACTAGGGCGTCTACAAGTTTTACTGTGTCCTTTTTTACGCCAAAGACTTGAACCAGTTCTCTTAACTGATCGAGAGAACTCAAGCCTGCCCCCTCATTTCCGGAGCTAAACTCTTTAAACATCTCTTCGAGCATGGGAGCAAAGTGAGTGAGAAAGTCATCCTGAAGGACAAAGAGGTGATTCACATCGCGCTCTTTATAGCGCTCAATCGTCTCGATATCACTGGCACCGGGCTCTCTTACTTTGACAAATTTATCGCCTGATAGGCGCAAGAAGATTGAACATGGAGGATTGACCTCAATTACTTTTGAGATCGCCACTGCGGCGTAGGGGGTGCGTTTTAAGCGATTGCGAACAAGCTTATCTATGCTCAGACATAGATTGTGAGTTAGATCCCCTAAGGTATCTTTGACTTCAACCTTGCGGTAGTGGCCTTTGTAATCAATGTGGGAGTCGCTTCCAACCAGAAAAATAATTGGAAGCCTTAGCGCATCGATCTCACCAGGAACCTCAGAGCCCTCGACTCGCATGTCGACAATTCCAATATCCGCATTTTCGAGATCATTTGAGATGAAGTTTAGACCTACACCAAGTTCGCCCAATAAATAGGACTCAACACCTGTTTTAAACTTATCATCCGAGCTTAAAAAGAAGGCCTGTAGTGTATCCATATCATCCTCTAATGGATCGCAACCTCATGGAATAGCACAAATATAAGTCACCCATGAGTCACAATTTTCTGCCGTTTTCGTGCGATAGAAGGTTCCATTGCCCCCTCCATCATCGTCATCTTCTTCCCAGTACGTGAGAGTTTCTGAGAAGCCAGCGTCAGTGAGAATATCTCTGAGTTCTTGAAGACCCCACATGCGCCAGTCATAAGAGAAGACTTCTCGGTATTTTTTCCCCTCATATTTAAAATGAATGTAGTACTGAACTTCGCTGGTGAGCGGGTTGTAACTATCGCAGTCCCAAAAATAGCTATGGGTCTTGTGTTCAGTCTCTTCTTCAAGGGGCTGGGCACATTCGTGTCCACCAAAGAGGTCAATAAAAAAGGCACCTTCCTTACCTAGCCCCGCTCTAACTTGCTTAAAGTAGTGCAGAAGATCGGCGCGCTTTTTAAAAATAAAATAAGAAAAGTTAAAGGCAACAATAATATCTGTTTTAAAGGGATAGCTATCGAGCACATTTCCCTGGATATAGTGCATGCGCTTTTGTTCAGCGGTATCTAATTTAGTAAAGTGATTTTCCTTACCGTAATTTATTGGCTCTGGATCGAGATCGACTGCATAGGCTTCGTGATTCTTGCTTTGAGCTGTCCACTGACAGGCCATCGCTCCGGTGCCACCGAAATCCTCTCTGAGTGTTAGGGGCTTTCTCTTGTAAATTTTTTTATACTCTTTATTGAGAAAGGCGAGATCTGCTTCAACACATTGAACAGAAGACTCATAGAGACGATACTTAATATCGACCGGAAGTTCGGAAGAACCACGTGACATGAAATTATCCTTTGAAAGTTGAGACTTAAGTTCCTAAAGTGTAGGCCTATCGACGGCAGATGAAAAGGTTGCTCTCTAATTGCCACCATAATCTTTGTAGGACTTTACTTCACGCACTGCACTCCCCACCTGAAGATTAATCTGATTCTTCAAGGCAAAGCGCTTATCATTTGTGATGTACACCGCCCTGGCGAGTTCAATAAATTTTTGATCAAACTCTCGCGCTCTCTCCTTTTCACGGATGTCGTCTTCAATCACCCACAACTGCTCATTCACAATCTGTAGCTCAGCTTCCAGCTTCTCAAACTGTAATCTGCCTCCGGGCACCTGCTCAAGTCGCTCCGTCAAAAGGTCTAACTCATTTTTGACGTGAAGAAGTTTGCCGCTATCACTAATACGCTCAGACTTAATCTTGAGTATCGTGATTTTATCGACTAGTTCTCCAACAGATACGGGGACTTCTACATTCATTGATTAAATACCTCGTCTAAGGTTTCCGGTGTAAAGGGCACGATTTCAATGGCGATATATTTGATTTCGACAATTTCATAATCTCGGTCTCCGGCGGGGGCGCGAACTACAACTTCATCGCCCTCCTCCTTTCCAAGCAGTGATTTAGCAATGGGAGAGAGCCAGCTAATGAGACCTCTTGGCGTGTCTATCTCGTCAATGCCAACAATCGAAAATTGGCGCTCACTCCCATCTTCACTTGCAAGAATCACAGTCGCGCCAAATTGAACTCGCTCGCTCTCCACACTTTCAGGGTCCACGCTCACGGCCGTTTCAATGCGCGCGCCAAGAAATCTCAGTCTTCTATCAATCTCGCGCAAGCGCTTCTTTCCATATTGATAGTCTGCATTCTCAGAGCGATCTCCTAGAGAAGCCGCCCACGATACGATCTTCGTAACTCTTGGGCGCTCTGACTTGAGTAAAAAATCCCGCTCGGCCAGCAAGCGCTCAAGACCCTTGGGAGTGATGTAGTTTTTCTTCTCACTCATTTTACTTATGCCCGTATTTCTTGATAAGTCCTCTGCAGCCATCGGTGACAAGGTCGAGAACTTGCTCAAATCCTTCGGCCCCGCCGTAATAGGGATCAGGCACTTCTTCTTCACAAGAGTTTTCGCAGTAGTCACACATTAAGCGCAGCTTTGCTAAATCACTCTCGCCCCGAGCAAGGCGCTTGAGGTTATTAAAGTTGGAAAAATCCATGGCGAGAATCAAGTCAAAGGAGTCGAAATCCTCTGGAGCCCTAAAAGGTCGCGAGCGACTATCAAGCACAACGCCTCTCTTCTTGGCATGAGAGCGCATGCGAGCGTCGGGAAGTTCCCCCTCATGGTGGCCAGATGTACCAGCTGAATCAATATAAAAACGACTTTCAAGTCCGGCCTTAGCAACTAAGTCGAGCATCACTCCATGAGCGGCTGGAGAGCGACAGATATTACCAAGACAAACAAAGAGAATGCGAGTTTTGGCCATTTTTTGGTCCCGTGAATCATGTATTTCAAAGCCACTTTATGGTAGCCATATTTCGGTTTAAGATAAAGCGACAAACCCAATGAGGATAACACAGATGGCCATTAGAAAAGTCATACGCATGGGACACCCCACTTTGCGAGAGCGCGCGCGCACCTTAACTAAAGAAGAGATCACTTCTGAGCAAACCAAGCGCCTCATTGAAGATATGAGAGAAACTATGGCCCACGAGTCGGGTATTGGGATTGCCGCTCCTCAGATCAATGTCAGTGTTCAAGCGGCGATCATTCACTTGCCGGGAGAAAATCCACGCTATGGCGAGCTCGAAGAGGGTGGCGAATTTGTGATCTTCAATCCAACTTGGGAAGTCGTCGATAAAACCCCCCAGGGATTTTGGGAGGGGTGTCTCTCAGTTCCAGGCCTGCGTGGTTATGTTGAGCGCCCTCGAGAAATTAAACTCAAGTACCTTGACCTTGAAGCAAACGAGAAAGAAATTGTCGTCTCAGACTTTCTCGCCACCGTCTTTCAGCACGAATTAGATCACCTCTTTGGAACTCTTTATGTTGATCATGTAAAAGATCCGAGACTCCTCATGTATCAAGAAGAATTTGAAGAGTTCTATGAAGGAGAGGGAGACGATGTCCTGGACGATTAGTCCGATAGGAATTCTCGAGGGGCCCTTTGATGAAAAGTTCGGAGTCCCGAGACAATCTCTTCTGTGCAAGAGCACACCTGGAAGAATTAAACTTCTCCCCCCCTTTAATCGAAGCGAGGCCCTCGATGGCCTTGAGGGCTATTCTCACTTGTGGCTTCAATTTGGTTTTCACTTAAACCAACGAGAAGAAGCAAATTTAAAAATTCGCCCTCCTCGTCTTGGTGGCAATGCTAAGGTGGGCGTCTTTGCCAGCCGCTCGTCGTTTAGGCCAAACGCGCTTGGCCTCTCAGTTGTTCTCTATAAAGGTCATCTGCAAATTGGCGGTGAACTCTTTCTCGAAATTGCAGGGCACGACCTTGTCAGTGGGACTCCTATCTTTGATATCAAACCCTATATTGCGAAATACGACTCCCATCCCTTGGCCACTGAAGGTTGGTCGAGTGCCGATAACTTTGCCGTGCTTGAGATCACCTGGACCCAGGAGGCGCTTGAAGACTTAGGTAGTGCTCAAGGGGCCGAAGGACTCCAACAGCAAATCACTGACCTCATCAAACTTCATCCCATGCCGACGTATCAGCAAAACCCGAGTGAAGAGCGCGCCTATGGCATGAGCTATGATCAATTCAATATACGTTGGACCAGAAGCGCTCATAAGATTTCTATCTTTGAGTTAAAACCTAAGAAATCAAAAACTTAGTTAAGAAAAACTTTTAAACAACCCTGCTTATTTAGCCGATACGCTCTCAAGATGAAGAGAGTGGGAATTCTGGGTTCAATCCTTGTGACATTTATACTAATAGCGAGTGCCCTCGAGTGGCGCTATCGCTGGCTCTTTCCCAGAAATTACTCGCTTCACTGGCCCGCAAATTACTCAAGTGAGCGCGCCCCCGCAGGAGACCTCGCCGTGGCGCTGGAAGATCAATTGAATGTCGAATTGCTCGGGGACTACTTTGCCCCTAATGATTTTGCCAAACTAGTTCGCTACGAAATGGAGCCTCGCTTTTGGACTGACAAAGACGAAGACTTTCTTAGAGAGAGACTCTTTAAAACCTTTAACGAGACCATTCATGGAAGTTTGGAAGACAAGCAAAGTGGTGAGCACAAGGACATCGTACTCACGGCGCTAGTGCGTAAAAATCTATCAGAGTCATTTCTAAAGAACTTTGTAAAAACCATTCATGTTCACAATCTCATAAATTCTACTTTTCAATTTGATCTCTTCTTTACTCCTAAGATGGAGCCAAATCTTGATTTTGTTACAGAGCTCGCAACCAATCAACTCATTCATCTAGAAGATCGAGGCTCTCTCTATAAAGATGTAAGTTCACCCAAACTAAGTCAGCTCGAATCCGTTCTGGCAGCTAAGAAAATGCCTTTTGATGGAAACTCTCAGTATGTGGGTGGAAGCCTCTCTCTTTGGATGAAGGTTCTCGATACGGCATGGAATCCATTAAAACCAATTCCAAACCCAAAGAAGAATGCAGTAAAGGGATATATACGATTTAGAAAGTATATAAGAATTAATAAAAAGGTTTCTCCTAACTCTTCAAATGACTTAGTGAGAATGCTCCACGTCGCTCCCACAAGAGAGAATACACCCATTTACTATACTCTCGATATTTATAAGTCCTTCAATCTTGAAAATCTCTCACCCAAACTTGATCGCTTAGAGGTTTTTCCGGGACTTCTTATCCCCAACACACCTCGCAAGGGAAGTGCCCTCGCGCGCTTAATTGATAAGGGCGAGAGCGACATCGAAACCGGAACATTTACGGCCATCGGAAAAGTGAATGCCACAGACTTTGAGGCGAGACTGAAGAAATTAGTCTACGACTACAAGAAGAAAAAATGGCTTTGGGATTCCAATGTATCAGTTCAACTAAAGGCCAGTCTGGACTCTCGAGAAGCCTCACTCGCAAAGTCTCAGGTTAAAAAGGAGATTTTAACAAATTCAAGTGACTTAATTATTAAGTCACTTGGAATTGAGAGAGTAATCGAGCTTGGAGGTGAAAAGTGAAAAAAATAATTTTCGCCCTCTCCCTCCTCTTTCATTCGTTAGCACTCAACTCCTCAGAGGTTTCAATTGCTCATCGCCTTGAAGCCCGTGAAGATTTTAGAGCAATCTACCCAGTGATCTACGAGAATAAAAAAATCTCTTGGACACCGGATTTTAGAAAGTCCCTTGAGGGCCTAGACGATAAATCAAAAGCGATCGCTCTTGAATTCATCAAAACGCTTGACCCGGTGGTGCCCTCGATCATTCTGCGCGCACTAACCCACTACCGCTTCATTCAAAGAGACGACAAGAAATTCTCTCAAACTCTAAGCTACTACATGCGCTACAAACTCTATATTCTAAGAGATTATCTGGACTCTCCAGAGAGCAAGTACAAGAGCGAGGCGACAGAGCTTCTCTTGGAGCTCTACGATTTCCCCATTAATAATAGCTCTGAGCTCTTGCAAAAAGCGGCCGAAGATATTGCAATAAAATCAAAAATGATTACCGAACTTGATGAGCGCTACTTAAGTCGCGCTATTTCTGAAGTTAGAATCATTGCTGATAATTTTAAAACCCAAATCCCAGATATTTCAGATTATCTACTTAGTTACTACGGCATCGTCCCTGGTAACAAGGTCAAGCTCATCAGTCAGAATCAAACCGAGCTTGAGCGAATCAAGTGGGTTAATGACCACTCCATATTTGCTGGCGCAACACCAGATTGGTCGGCCCCCTATATTAAGATGCCTATGAGTGAGAGCGATACAGGCAATCCAATTTTTAAAGATCCAATTTTTGCTCAAATTCGAGACTTAATCAGTGAGTCCAAGGAATCAATCTTTGTCGACATCTTTCTCTTTGGCGGGACAATGGGAATGACCCTCGCAAAGTATTTAGTCGATCAAACTCTGATTAAAAAACAGCAAAACCCCAAATTTAAGACTCTCCTCCTCCATGATTATGCCACCAATTACAATATGAAAGATGAGATGATGCCTATCTTTGAATATCTCAAGGGTCGAATTGACTCCGAGAAGGCAGTAAGAGATTCCTTCATTCTTCTACAGGCCAATATTCATAGACACCCACCCGGCATTCCTCTTGGTCTTACAAATTTGATTCCAAAGACTCCAGAGGTCTTTGCTGAAATTGAAAAGAGAAATACCTACTTTGAGAGTAAAATTGACCACTCTAAGGTCATCGTCATTGACGCCTCCAGCGACAATCCAAAAGCCTACTTTGGATCAAAGAATTGGAGTGATCACAGTGGCGCTTACTACTACGACAATGCCCTTCTTGTTGAAGGTCCTGCGGCCGCAATGGTTCAGGCTTCCTATTATCACGACGTCGAAGCCGCCCTCACGACGAATAAAAAGGAACTAGACTGGTTCTATTACAAAGAGGCGGGATTTGATAATAAGCGCTACCTTGCCGATCGCTCAGGGATCTTAGATTGGTTTAAGGTTAAGCGGGCCTCCTACCCTGCAAGAGGCGAAGACAGTGTCAGAATTGCAGAAGCCGATGTTGATGGTATGGTCAAAAATGTTCGCAGCATTCTAGTCGACATGATCATGAAGGCCCAAAGCCATATCTACATGGAGCAGCTCTTTATCTATGACCCCTATATTGTGGACGCACTCATTAAAAAGAAAATTTCAATGCCTGAATTAGACGTGAGAATTCTCGCCGATCACAATGGAAACTTTAAGCTCGGCGGACTTCCCAACACTCTATTTATAAATGAGCTTCAAAAATATTCAATTAAGATAAGAGCGAGAAAAACTAAAGGAGTACTGGCCCGTTTCCCAGATGGAAGTGAGCGCGAGTATCACCAAGAAAACCATCGCAAAATTACATCAGTTGATGGTGAGGTATTGCTGGTGGGCTCAAGCAATCTAAACCCCGACACCCTCCAAGGAAGCTTTCGCGAGTTTGGGGCCAAGGTCTTTGCTAAGAGTGAAGTAGAAAAATTTGAAGGCGAATTTTTGAGTGCCTGGAGAGACACGGATCAAACCGCGATTCTTAATATCCACGATTTTCAAGTAGAACTTGGGGCTGAGAAACTCTCTAAGGAACTCTCGGCCCTTATCAATAGCATTGGTTCAATGTTCTTTAGAAATAAAGATTCCCTCGAAGAAAGACACAAGTAAGAAGACCTACTTAACCTCGCAACCAGGATCTGTCGCCCCCATAAGAGTCGGGGCTTCTTGGGTAGCTGCTTTCTCGATCTGAGCTTCCAAATCTTCTTCAGTCGTGCACCCTTCTTTCTGGGCTTCATCACCAAAGAGCTTGTCGTCACTCACTGTGCTTGAACTTGCCTCATTTGAAAGAGAAGCATTGGCCTTCACATCGGCGCTGCCTTCAAAGTTGCATGCAACTAGAGAAAAGAGTGAAGCGAGCATCAAGAGATTGAAGATTGCATTCTTATTCATACGGGTAACCTCAGAAAATAATCCTATTTACTTACTATAATTAAACATCGGCAATTTCATCAAGCGGCGGTAGAGAAATCTAGGCATAATCTCAAGCAGCGTCATCACAATTTTCATTGGCAGCGGGAAAATATAAACAACTTTCTTTGCATCTATAGCGCGCTTAATTCGCCTCGCCCCCTCCTCTACTGGCATTAAAAACGGCATGGAGTGGTCGTTCTTTCTAGTCAGCGGAGTATCGATAAATCCAGGCATAATCGTTGTGACATCAATTCCCTGTGGGGCCAAATCCAGACTCAACGACTCACAGAATTTTATCACCGCTCCCTTTGAGGCGCTGTAGGAAGAAGCACCCGGAAGCCCTACCATCCCGGCCACCGAAGCCACTGCCACCAAGTGCCCGCGCTTGGCCGGCAACATATAGGAGAGGGCCGCTTCAAAAGCGTGCATCATCCCCATCACATTTACATTCATCACATCGATGGCCGCTTCAAAATTGGGAGTCTTCGTCTTTCCCCCTACCGAGCGCCCGGCATTGGCAATCATAAGATCGAGTCCCATGACGCTAAAATCGCGCACGGCCATGAGCATCTGAGAGCGATCTCGCACATCAACTTGATAGCACTTTAGGCGCGGATGCGAGCTCACATCGGAGTTGAGCTTTGAAAGATCCCGCCCACAAATGGCCACATCATGCCCCTCTTTTAAATAGAGTTTAGCGAGCTCCAGACCAATTCCGGTGGTCCCCCCGGTGATAAAAATGCGCATAGATCCCTTTGTGCTTTGCATATGTTTAATTCATCATAGCGGGCCCTCTAAGGCTTGGGAATCCCACACATTTTTTTACATTTTCCCCCTCACTTTTTCTTGACGACTTCAACACCCCCAATTATATTACGTGTCTAGTATCTTGCGGGGGCGTAGTTGAGTTGGTTACAACATCGCCCTGTCACGGCGAAGGTCGCGAGTTCGAGTCTCGTCGCTCCCGCCATTTACTATTAAAAAAAGCCCGGCTTACGCTGGGCTTTTTTTTTACGTCATTTGCGCGGGCTACGCCCCCCACAGCTTCAAAACGCTCTCGCGTTTCGCCGCGGTGGAGAAGCTCCCGCCATTTACTAAAATAAAAAAGCCCGGTCGTAGACTGGGCTTTTTTATTTTAAGCAACTGCATGATCCATGAGTCTTGGAACTCGCGACCGCAAGGATCGCTAGTTTGCTGGCCAAAAAAAACATGCCCAAAGGCATGTTTTTACTCCTCGAGAAAACCCTAAAGAGTCTTATCCCGCAGATCCGAGTTTTGGCCTGCGTCGCTCCCCGAACCACCTCATACTTATTCCCCACGAAATTCAAAAATCAACCCCACAAGATAGGCCATCCCCACTCCAATCAAGCTTAAAAGAACCAACCACAAGCCTGGCTCTTTCAAAACAATCTTCCACCACTTCGGTTTCCCCTTAAGCATTCACACTCTCCAATTAGCATCCAACCGCTCTAAAGTACGCTACAGGCTGAGGAGAACCCTTCTTCTCTGGAGAGCTCAAGAATAAAGTATAATCTGCTATCACATTCGGATGATTACGATTGCCAATAATCAGATCAAGTTTCCCATCACCATTCAGGTCACCCAACCAAAAAATGTCAGAGATCCCGTTGTGGTGCTGAGTATGTCCTTCGTAATCAATAATTTCGACATGTATATAAATCCCATTTTCATACATAACATTATTATCGACATACTTCGTTATTTTAAAGACATATTCTTTTTCAGCTAGTTTAAATTTACAACTCAATCCACCATCAGGAAGTTTCGCTACACGATTAATCACAGTGCCATTCGCATCAGATTTATCTTCAAAATTTGTAGGAAAGCACTTGTATCGATCAAGATTAACCCTTTCTACTATTCCTGGTTTTAAGTTCCCTTTAAATAATAGCCAGGTACTATTTCGAATATGTTCATCAGCAACGGTTACTCTTTTGCCGGTCTTAGCCGTTTCATCTTGGTCGACAATAGAATCGTGAAATCGCTTTACTTTGATAACAGTTTCCTCGAGTCTAGTTTTAGTAAAAGCTAGTACTTTATCTCCATTTTCAAAGGAAATTTCATCAGCGTGATAATCACCAAGCATCCCCATTTTTATTTCCTCAGCCTTCACTAGAAAGGGACTCCAAAGAAAGATAATAAGAATACTCAACTTTAACAAATTCAAAACCGTTCCCCACATTACTAGCAAAAATACTAATCATATCATCAATCGATCCACCAGATAATTAATTATAACCAACTACAAAACAACAATAATTCATCACAACCAACTCCTCTCACTCTCCATCCAGTTGGATTAAGAACTTTATTGTCTAACACATCACTATCGAGTCTCGTAGCTTCCACCATTTACTAATGTAAAAAGCCCAGTTCTAGACTGGGCTTTTTTATATATTAATTTTTCATCAGTGATTTAGGTTAATTATCCATATTAAATCCGAGACAAGATTCTTGGAATCATTTACTTTCTTTGGCATAATTAAATGAAAATTATCAACCAAGGCTCAATATATGTATAAAGAAATTTTCTTCGATCACACATTCACTGAAGATCCGAAACATAAGTTTTTAAAATCTCTCGAAAAAAATGGTTTTATACTTCATGACAAGACAATGGAACATCCAGGAAAATCCATTTGTCGCTTCATACAGATTGGCAGGAAATATCTAGAATTTGCTCATATTGGCAAGGGAGGGATAAGCTATAACAAGCCGGGCATCTCCTTTGGCGCTAAAGATCTTTTTAAGTATCAAAAGAAGGTTGAGAAAAAGAGCTCTTATCAAATTGATACCATTCACAAAAATTATAACTGGAAAGAAAATAGTACTGACCGTCTTCCCGGATGGAATTTTCTTCATTTCAACAACCTTAGAATTCAAACTTTCTATCCTTGGTTTACGGAGTATGAAGACGCCCCTGGGAGAGAGAATATATTCAAAAAAAATCTAGAACATCCCAATGGTGTTAATGAAATTCACGGAGCGCGATTTGACTTAAACAAAAATGGTGAGAAGTTTTTCGAAGCAATTTTTGGCAGCAAACTTAAACCTATTGTGAAATTGCCGTGCGGCTTTACCTTCTACTTTACTTTTGGAAAGAAAACCACACTTCACCGAGCAACGATTCTTAAGTCCAAAAGTCTCATCCAAACTAAAAAATTCATGCCAAAAGCAATAGACACCACCTTTCAAGATAAAGATGCTCTCTTGATTAGAAATCCTTCATCAAATGCAAGGATGTGGGATATTGTTATTATCTAAATAATCGTTCGCCTTAGAGTGGCAATAAAAGGCATTAACACTTAAACCAAGAGCAATATAGATGAACCTTAAAATCCTGATTCTACTTTCAATTGTCTTCTCATCCTGTACCCATAATTCTAAACTTCAAGGCAACAAAGATGTCGTCAAAAATTTTTATGAGATGGCGGCCAATGAAAAGCAACCAAGAAAGGCGGTCGAACTCTTTGTTGGACAGAACTACAAACAACACAACCCCTATGCAGGAGACGGAAAAGAAGCTTTTATCACATTCTTTGAAGCGCGTGCCAAAGAGTACCCCGAGGCCAGAATGGAGATAAAGCGCAGTATCGCAGAGGGTGATCTCGTCGTGGTGCACGTTCACTCAAAATTAAATCCGAGCGACAGAGGGCGCGCCATCGTCGACATCTTTAGAGTTGAAAATGGGAAGGTTGTCGAGCACTGGGATGTTGTACAAGATATCCCAGAGAAAGCGGCCAATACAAATACAATGTTTTAATTGAACATTGCTTAAATATCCCCTTAACTCGATTGTACAATGCTGGGCCAAATTTGTTTAATGCCCAGCATTTGATAGTCTAGCCTTCTTGCTGCGACCTTTAAGTCACACAGGAGATAGACCTGAAAATCCTAGAAGACCAAGACCTAAAAAGAAATCTCGTGCTCATTCTCGCTTTCTTTCTAATGATTGCGCTCTCATACGGCCTATTTCTCTCAATCGATATTATCCTCTACAGTCTCTTGGGCATTGGAATAGCGACGATTGCCTCTCCCGTCATTAATTGGTTTTCAAATAAAACCGGAGTCCCTAGAAGTCTTGGCACAATTATATTCTACCTTCTCATCAGTCTGTTCTTGGTCATTATCGTAGGTAGTCTGGCCTGGATATCTTCAGAGCAGTTTGGCGAGCTCTACAACAAAATTCCTGAAATCAGAGAAAATCTTCAAACTCAGTTAAATCCTATCATCCAAAAAATTGGCGGCACAAAAAGCATTCTGCAGAAATTAAATATCTCTGAGTCTATTGAGGGAATTCTTACAACAACCATCTCAGCGCTACGAATTGGGGTCAATCTTGTCGCTGGACTCTCACTTAGTTTGATCATCTCTTTCTATATTTGTATCACCCCAGATTTCTATAACAGACAGCTGAGACTTATCCTTCCTTTGTCAGATGATGACGAAGCTCAGGAGTATTTGACAGAAGTTGCAAAGGGTTTGCGTCAGTGGTTTAAGGCCCAGTTAATAGATATGCTTTTGATCTCATTGCTAACGGCCATCGGGCTTTGGATTACAGGATTTCGCTACTGGTTGGCCATCGGCCTACTGACGGGTCTCTTCTGTATCGTGCCCTATTTGGGAATATTGATTATAGCGACGGTCTCAGTTTTTATCAGTCTTGGGCAGGATCCACATCAGGCGCTTTGGGTGTTACTCGTTTTCTTTATCACTCAACAAATTGAAGGCACTCTCATTCTACCAAAGTTAATGCGAGAAAATGCTTCTTTGCCAGAAGTTCCCTTGATTATATTTATTATTTTAATGGGCGGATGGTTTGGAATATTAGGCATCTTCATGGCGCCAGGTATTTTAACTGTCGCCCTGAGCTTGATCAATATTCACCGAAAATCTAAGGAGAAAATCCTAGTTACCCAAGAATAAAAATATCAACAAGGATTACTTAAACCCTTTTTTCGTCAAAATTCGATTAAGGGAATTTGCAAAGTTAATTTCATCTTTTTGAGAGAAGGCTTCAGGGCCACCCGTCACCAGACCAGAGTCTCTCAGGTCTTTCATAAAATCCCTCATTGAAAGACGCTCGCTAATATTATCCTCATCATATAATTCACCACGAGGATTGATGGCGAGGGCGCCCTTCTTGATGACTTCACTGGCAAGAGGAATATCTGCAGTTATAACTAAGTCCTCACTCTTTAGACGGGCCACAATATACATGTCTGCCACATCACTTCCACTCTCCACCTTTTCAAAGGAGATGAGCGGATGGACCGGAACATTCATATAGGAATTTGCCACGAGGCAGACTGGAATTTGCAGACGAGCGGAGAATTTGTAGACCAATTCCTTCACCGCTTTTGGGCAGGCGTCAGCATCTATCCAAATTTTTGTCTTCGCCTCAGTCATTCTTACCTCTCGACTTTGGGGCCGGTGAGCGCGAACCGTTAGGTCTTGGTTTCTTCTTGCGATTAAAGTTTCGAGCGCCTCTTCTTGGTGGCGTCCTATTTTCTGGCGTTTTAGTTTCTACTGCACTTTCAGCGGGAAGGCTTTGAGCTTGATAATTTTCATCTACCGGAATTTTATACTGGATACTCTTTTCAATATCGCGCAGAAGTTTCTTTTCCTGGGGATCACAAAAAGATATGGCCACTCCATCTCTTCCCGCCCTCGCCGTTCTTCCAATTCTATGAACATAGCTTTTGGGATCATCTGGGAGGTCGTAATTAATCACGTGAGTAATTGTGGAGACATCAATTCCTCTAGCGGCAATATCGGTAGCCACAAGGACTCTAAGCGATCCATCTCTAAATCCATTGAGAGCGCGCTCGCGAGCACCTTGAGATTTATTTCCATGTATAGCCGCTGACTCAATGCCAACTTTCTCTAAATTTTGTACCACACGGTTAGCTCCGTGCTTAGTTCTTGTGAAGACAAGAACTTGTTTAATTGCACTATCTTCTAAAAGAGTTTTTAAAAGAGTTGGCTTATTAACTTTTTCAACATGACAGATTCTTTGATCAATTTTTTCAACCGTCGTTGACTCTGGGGTAACTTCTACACGCTTAGGGTTTTTAAGAAGTTTCTTTGAGAGTTCGACGATATCGCTAGGCATAGTTGCCGAGAATAGGAGCGTCTGCCTCTGGGCAGGAATCTTGGCAATGATCTTTTTCACATCGTGAATAAAGCCCATGTCCAGCATGCGATCAGCTTCATCTAAGACAAAAGTTTCAATCATTGAAACGTCGAGGTGCCCCTCCCCCATGAGATCGAGCAATCTTCCGGGAGTTGCAGTGACAATATCCACTCCCTTTTTTAATTTTCTGACCTGAGGACTTGCACTCACACCGCCAAAAATAACCGTACTCGTAAGCCCTAAACCCTCACCATAATTTTGGATATTCTCCTCAATCTGGGCGGCGAGCTCTCTGGTTGGGGTCAATATTAAACAGCGCATATGATAAGGCTTGGGGCGAATTTTCTTCTTCGAGAGATTATTGAGAATTGGGAGCGAGAAAGCAGCGGTCTTTCCAGTTCCCGTCTGCGCGATCCCGAGCATATCATGTCCTTCCAAGAGAAGCGGAATTGACATGGCCTGAATGGGAGTTGGCGTGGTGTAGCCCTTCTTTTTAAGAGAGTCTAAAATAGTGGGGTGTAGCTTCAATGAGCTAAATGATGACATTTTAATATCCTTAATCGAAACGCCAGTGCCTAATCCAAATACCCGCACTAGCAAAATATTAAAATGTATTCAGATGATGTCTCTTCTTCCCCTGAATTGAATGGCAAGTCAATCTCTATCGCTCTTATCTGCGTGCCAAGCGCGAATTAAAAAGGACTGAAAGAAAGGAATTGGCCTTTTAAAGCCATTTTCTTGGATGAGCTTCTCTGTTTGATTTGGGGCAATGACCCCCAGTACTTTCTCAATGGTTTGATCCATCTTCTCCAAACTCTCTACAGGAGCCCCTCCTCTTGCGTGCAAAGCTCTCCAGTCTTCAAGAGCGGCCGGATAATTGGGAGACTTAAAATCGGCACTAATCTCACTCACGATAAGAATGCCTTCAGGCTTTAGCGCTCGGGCCATGTCTGCATACATACTCCCTCGCTCAGTGAGATCCACTACAAAGTGCATGACAAATAAACAAAGTACAGCATCAAAATTCTCTCCATGCTCATACTCACTTAAATAACCATGAAAAAGCTCACAGCGACCCATCAAGCCCAATTGCTCTAGCTTCTCCTCACACTTTTGCAGCATTGCCGCTGAGGGCTCTATCCCAACAAATCTCCAATTGGGGTGCTCACTTGCCAAATCAATAATATCGGCACCAGTTCCCACGCCCACACAGAGAATTCTTGCATCCTCAGGTAAATTCTTTAGCACCAAGTCACTGAGGAAAATTAAATTTTGGCTAATGCGAGCAAAGTTCTGATTACTCTCGTCGTACTTGGCCCCACCCATTGTATCAAATATCTGAACCATTTCTTCTTTCAAAACCAACCACCTAGTAAATCTATCGATTCGCCTCTTCTTCTCTTAAAGTCAAAATCTCATATCCATTTTCAGTCACCGCAATTGTGTGTTCCCATTGGGCCGACAACTTTCCATCGCGAGTGACCACTGTCCAATCGTCTTCTAAGTGCTCAACCGCAGCTCCGCCCACATTAACCATGGGCTCAATAGTGAAGACCATCCCCTCTTGAAGCTTCAACCCTTTTCTCTTTTTTCCGTAGTGAAGAACTTGAGGGTCCTCATGCATTTCTCGCCCGATACCATGACCACAGTAATCTTTCACAACGGAGTAGCCATTGCGTGTGGCATGGCGATGGACATGAAAACCGATATCGCCAAGGGTATTTCCCGGTGCAATCTGTTCAATCCCTTTAAACAAGCACTCCTGGGTCACGCGGCAGAGCTTCTTGGCCTCACTGGAGCAATCTCCTACCAAGTACATCCTCGAGGTGTCAGCGATAAACCCGTGCTTTTTAACTGTCACATCTAGGTTAACGATATCACCATCCCTTAGAATATCCTCTGCACTCGGTACCCCATGACAGACGACAGAGTTGATCGAGGAGTTGAGTGCGAATTTAAATCCATACTGCCCGATTGATGAAGCAACGGCATCGTAATCATTCTCGATCCACTTCTGAGCTAAAAGGGCAATCTCTAGTGTTGAAACCCCAGGGCGCACGACTTCTATTAGCCTCGTTAATACTTCGGCCGCAATTTTCCCCGTCTTGCGATATTGGACTAAGTCCTCTTTAGATTTTAAGTGAATCACTTTTTTGAAACCTTCTTAATAAATTTATCTAGGTTTAAATCCTCATGAACTAATAGAAGATCTCTGAGCTCCTGATAATTGCAAGTTGGATTCATCTCTGAGAGTAGACCAATCTTAAGCCAGTGCTCTGCTTGGCCATTGAGGGATCGATCGTAGGCTTTCGATGCCCGTCTTAACTGTTCATGAATTTCATCTGATACTTTAACTATTCCCATATACATTATGTAGCAATATATATACAAAATAACAATGCACCATATAACCTATTGAAACTAAAGAGTTTATGTAAACACTATTCCTTTTCAAAAATTGTGACGAAAAGAATCTATGACCAAAACCCTTAGTCTGGTTCTTATCCTGAACTTTCTTCTCATGAGCTGCTCCAACCTTGGACTGGCCCCGGATCATTCGCGCCACTCAAGAGTTCCACTCTCCGCGACAGATCTCTCTTGCCATGAGATTGCCGATGTTATGCTCTCTCGAGATGCCCAGATTTGGTCTCTCTTTTTTCGCAATTTCGACGATATTAAAGACTTCTCTAATCACTTCAGTGGTATTCGAATTAGTGAGGAAGAAGTTTCAACACTCATTAAATACATTCCAGACTTCCCTAAAGATGATGAGGGTATCGAACTTTTAAGAAGAGCGACACTCTACTCGCGCATATTAAAGGACGAAAAGAAGCACTCCGAATTCTGGAGTGCTCTGGCCCACTACCGCGAAGACCCCACTAAGACTCCAAAAGAGCTCAAAGAGTTTCTGCGAGAAGATAAGTATCTCACTCGATACGAAAAGAAGCTCAACTCGCAATATAAAAATAAGCCTCTGGCCAAGAAAGAAGATGTAATCAAGCGCAAGATTAAAATATACGAGCGCAATTACTATCAATGCCTAAAGGGCGCCACCGACCCGAGCTTGCTCACCAAGCGAGTAATGCAACAATCAAACCGCGTGGCAATTGCCGTGACTATAGGTGGGATGGGGAGCGCGCTAGTGACCTACGCCGCTACAAATTATGATCTACCAAAAGATAAGAAATGGTGGTTTGAAATATTCTTTGTCATCGTCACTTCAATGGCAATGAGTTACGTCAATGCAAAATTTATTCTCGCCAACCCGAAGCTCAAACCATGGTCGCAGCGCTTACCGCTGGTTCTTGGAGCTTCTGCCGTAGAAGATATTGGGGTTACGGCGCTCTACAAGTATCTAGTGGGTGAGCCAGATGAGGATATCAAGCATAAGCTCGCCACTCTTGAAAATGACCCCGAGTTTAAAGCAACCCTAGCGAAGGCACTTGAATATATCGAGCGCGACTCTCTCTATCAAAAATATGAGGAGCGGGCCAAAAAGTTCATCTCGCAGGTCTCCCCTGAGGGAGATCTTAAGAAGATGAGTGAGGTTGAACTCGCAAGTGTCAATTGGGATCAAGTAGACCCTGATCTCACACAGGAACTCTTCTTAGAGGCGCTGACAGATTACGAATATTCAGAAGCAAAGGGCCCACTTAGCCTAGGTGAAGAATCCTATGATCGCTATGCCTTTCATAGGCTTATAGACCTTATCTACCAACCATCATTCCTTGTGGCCGCAATGATAATGCACAAGCAATTGTGCCGCGCAACCAATCCAAAAATGGGCATGGTGACAGCGATCACCACATTCATGGCCATCAATATGGCCACGGATGCTCTCTATTTCTTCTCGCGCCGCTCGCTCATTAATCAGTAATTTTTTAGATTTTGCGCTATCATAGTTCTATGGCAAAAAATCTCATTCAACATCCAACAATTTCTAGGGCCGAGCTCTTAGTGAGCGATCTTGCCTTCTCCGTCTATCAAGGTGAGAGTGAAAACTTACAAAAACACTTAAAGCAAGGTATTGACTGGTCAAGCGAGACTGATCTTCTCACCGCAGCTCTCTGGGGTGGACACAAAAACCTAATAGAAGATTTAATTGCGGCCGGACACCCCATTAGTGAATCGACCTACAAAGAGTTCTACTACTATGGAAACCACGATTTTCTAGACCTCTTGCCCCCTAGAGCTGATCTCATCGACGCTCTGGAACTAGAAAATCTCTGGCATGACTTTCAACACGCCTTGATTAAGCGTGATGAAGATAAAGCAAGCACTCTGCTTCCCAAAGTACTCACTAGAATCAACGAAAAGACGACCAAGCTTGGAGATCGCGTCGCCAGGGCCCCCTTACACTACGCCGCCGAGCGGGCCCTCTCTGAAATTATCGCGCAACTAGTTGAAGCGGGAGCTGATGTGAATTTGCTCGATGGAAAGGGAAGAAGTGCTCTGCGCTTAGTGGCCGAGTGCTCTCACTATAAGCGCTCTGAGCGAAAGCACGCCTTCAGTATTCTCGAAGAGAAAGGAGCGAAAGCCGTTCCTCCCTTTGCGAACTTCTTTGAGAATTGGAAGGCTTCACAAGGCTTTAAGATCTCTTAGAGCAAGAGATTTAAAAGCCGTGAGGGGATACTAATGAGTCTCATCGTTGTAAGATCCTCCTCACTCGCTCCATAGATACTCACTTGCTTTCCTTCTCTATTTCTTGCTTTTAAATTCTTATCAATTTGATAAGAGTGAGCGATGCGCTCACCAACACTATCTTGAACATCTTTAAAAAGCTCTTGAGAGCCCTTACAAAAGAGTGCCATCTCAGTATTATAGTGGTTTGAACGATTATCGTAATTATAAGTTCCAATCATAAATTCATTCTGAGATGGATCTTGATAGATGTAGAGCTGAGTCTTTGAGTGTGTTCCCCACTTGGCCTGCTCAACGGCCGCCACTTCCCCATGCCCTTCATTTTGATAAACTCCAGGATGTAGGTAAACCCCTATATCATGACCCACTAGCTCCTTAAGTGATGGGTAAAGGTTCGCGGCGACATATATGGCATCTGTTGAAGCTAGCGAATTAGTATAGAGATCAATTTTAATTCCGCGCTCGAGCAGGTTTTCATAAACCTCCATCGATTTGGGACTATTTATAATATAAGGCGAAGATAGGACGAGTGCCTTATCCACACTATTGGCCTTTTCAAAGAGAACCTTGCGCAAGTGGCGATACTTGTCACCATACTTCTGCATCAGTCTGGTGAGAAATGTTCCACCGGGAGCATCTGTGGCAAAAGTCGTTTCTGGACAAGATGTGAGTTCACTCTTTGCGAGAATATCTCCCCCAATCTGATCATACTTAGCAAGTAACTTTCTATCTGCATCTTTTTGAGCGACGAAATCACGAGCGGCCTTCATTTTGTCTTCGTACTCTTTAACCGCCTTGTGATTAGAGAATTCTCTAAACTCTCTCCCATCGCGATCGCTCACCCAGCGCTTGACCATATCTTTCGGGCGCTCTGGAAGCTCGGGGCGCTCAGCAATTTTATGCTCAAAGAACTTATCAAAGCTCTCTCTCATTGTTTTAACAATATCCCCTTCAACATAGACATCGCGGTCGAGAAAATTAAATTCCTCTGAGTAATCAAAGTAGTCATTCTCGATATTTCGCCCACCAGTAATTGCAAATTTATCGTCAACAACCAAGAGCTTGCGATGATTTCTAAAGTTAATCGAACTCACTCTGATCAGGGCGGCATCGTTATAATAGCGAAGCTCAACCCCCTGCTCTTTCAGCGCCTTGGCATAATACTCATCGAGAACAAAAATGGCCGAAGACTTATCGACTAGAACTCTTACCTTTACTCCTCTTTTGGCGGCGAGTACCAGCTCGCTTGTAAAGGCCTTGCTTGTCTCATCAAGTGCATAGATAAAGTACTCAACCTCGATCGACTTCTTTGCAGAGCGAATCATGTCAATGCGCTTTGAGAAGGCCGCAATGCCAGAGTTGAGAATCATCATGTCATTGTGGTGACCTTCACTGGCCTTTTGAACTTGATAGAAAGGGGCTTTCAAGTTGGCCGTTAGAGGATTGCCCATGGCAGAGGTCAGTGAACAAAGAGAAATGGCGGCCACAATAGCTGAGCTTCTAAAAGTCATGTTTAAACCTAGGTTTTAATATTTGATGGATAGTGAGCAAGATGAAGGCCAGGAGTATTCACAGGAAATAATATGGTTAGGGCCTATTTTCGTCATTATTTCTAACTAAATGTCTAAAATGACGACAAGTTCTGAAATATCAAATGATATCCAAAAGCTATCATTAAGATAAAAACATAATAATATCTATATTTCATCACTCGCCGTAAAGTAACTACAGAAATAAACAAAAGGAGACTTTATGCAAACAATACTTCACCAAGCTAATACCCGCGGAGTGGCCGATCATGGCTGGCTCTATAGTCACCACACCTTCAGCTTTGCCAGCTATCACAATCCAGAGCGAATGGGCTTTGGTGCCCTTCGTGTCATCAATGACGATATCGTTGCCCCGAGCATGGGCTTTGGCACTCACCCTCACCGCGATATGGAAATTATCTCCATTCCTCTAAGTGGATCGCTCAAACACAGAGATACTATGGGTAATGACCATGTCATTTCTAAAGGCGAAGTTCAGGCGATGACTGCAGGAGTCGGTATTGCTCATAGTGAGTACAATCACTCTAGCGAGGAAGATGTAAATTTTCTTCAAATCTGGGTACTCCCTAAAAAACTTGGAGTGACCCCGGGATACTCACAAAAGAAATTTGATTCGAATAAGAGACAAGGAAAACTTCAATTAATCGTCTCACCTGATGGAAGAGAAGACTCTGTTTCTATCAACCAAGATGCCTACTTTAGTCTGATCGATCTCAAGGCGACCCAAGCATCAGAGTACAAAAAGTATGTAGCTAAAAATGGAGTATACTTCTTTGTCATCAAAGGAGAAATTTCTGTCGATGGACAAAAATTGAGAAGTCGAGATGGACTTGGAGTTGAATCTAATAAGGCCATGTCGATACTGGCCGGTTCAGATGCAGAAGTTTTAATTATGGAAGTTCCCCTCTTTGATAAGTAGTAAGGAGAAAATAATGTCAGACGTACTCATAATTGCAGCAAGTAATAATAAGAATCTAGAACTCGCAAATCTATTTAAGGAAAATCTGAATACGCTTAAAGTGGAGTCAGAAATCCTCGATCTCGCGGGCCTAGAACTACCTCTTTATAGCCCGATCGCCGAGAGCAGAGGTATTCCATCTCACGTGAATGAGCTCTTAAAAAAGCTTGAGGCGAGCAAGGGATTTGTCTTCGTCTCCCCTGAATACAACGGCGGCGTTCCACCAACTCTCTCAAATTTTGTGGCCTGGGTGAGTCGCGCCGGCGGTGACGACTGGAGAAAGAGCTTTAATGCCAAGCCAGCGGCGATCGCAAGTTTTAGCGGTGGGGGTGGATTTCAGCTTTTAATGGCGCTAAGAATGCAACTCTCTTACATCGGACTCAATGTGATTGGAAGACAGGTGCAAGCGAGCTATCGAAGTGCACTCAACCCTCTCGACGTTGAGGCAGTAAGCGAATTACTGGCAAGAGATCTCAATTAACTAGTTTAGTGGCAGCCATTCTATATTCAATCCGGCCCAAGGCCAAGCTGAGCGGCAATCATCATTTTTAATGATTCCCTTCACCTTAAAGTCTTGGGCCCCAATATCCCAAGTATAGCCAGCAATCTCACCACATAGAGTAGTTCCATTGAGAGTGCGATTTGAGGTGAGAGTCAGGGAACTCCCATCCCAGCGGATATCACTAAGAACTTCATCACTATAGAGTCCCTTATAACTTGAGTGCCTAATGAATGTGAGTGGCTTTACAATCACAATCTCGCCGCCTCGATCTGAGATCACTAGAAAGAGACTCCAATTCATATTGAGTCCCCAATTAGAGCACGGAGCTGCATAGAGCTTTTGCCCTTGTGCCTTGATATCAAATACTTTGTAGTCCTCAAGGGAATTCACCCACTCCGACTGACAATTCTTCTGCTCTACTCTGAGTTGCATTTGCTTGAGAATGAGATTTGGAATCTGATCTTGGGCCTGGGCCTGAACAAGGGTGAGTCCAAAGATGAAGATGAGCTTGGCTAGACTTAGTGTTTTCATTTGTTCTTGCTACCACGGACTCAAGAGATAGTGGGAAGTATGGAATTTTATTCAACCTTTTGGATCTTGCACTTCCTTTATTAATTTCGGCCACTTACGTAATTTCCTGACAAAGACAAGCAACTACTATTACTCATCAAGTAAACAACTTGCTCTCCCGAAAAGTAGTTTATGAATAAACTTAATAAACAACTTCAAATCCTTACCCTCATCGCCCTTTGGTCGTGCTCAAGCTCTCAATTTGTGGGAGAGCGCCGCCTTGCTAGTTCAAGTGGCATGCCCACCTATGGGGCCGAACTAACTTTCACGAGTGAGAAACTCAAAGATGCTGGGAGAAAGGCCGGCAGTCATATCGTCAACAGCAGCGCCAGTGAGGCGGCACAGGAAAAACTTATCGAGCGAATCCTCGCAGTGTGCGATGGGTGTGATGTTGAATGGATGGAAGATAAGTATGGATTAGAGTTTGGTCGCATTTTCTATCCCGATGGTCACTATATCAATATCACTCTGGATCCCTGGGTCGTTGAAGTCACCGCAAGCCCCATCCCTTTAAACAAGCTCGATGAGATTACAGAGAGGCTTAATAAAGACCTCTACCGAAGTGCCACCGATATTGGTCTTCATCCTTCCTATACCGCTGGTGGAGGGCATATTCACTTTGGAGTCGAGGGCCTCTTTGGCTCAGACCCTAAACTCTTTAGAGACTTTCTCGTAGATCTCTATAATCATCCAGAGCTCGCAGCTGGTATTCTCGCAGGAGACTCCTACAACTCTCCTCCAATGATGGCGCTACCCAAGCAAAATCAAGATGCATTTAAAAAGATCATTCGCGAGTTTGATGAGTCACCAACAAGCATCAACAAATTGGCAGAAAGGATCTACAACAAAGTCTACTCTTCTAGCCCCTCGGGCTGGGAGCCTCCGCAGAAGTACCAGGGAGTTAACATCTCTAGACTGGTTGAGGATTTTGACCCAAGTGAAGAGACTATTGAGATTCGCTTTATCAGACCTCAGCAAAATGCTGATCAATTTAATAAGATTGCAAGACTTTTCACTCAAAGAGTTGAGTTCCTAAAATCTGAAAGAGCACAAGGAAGAGTGATCGCCCCTATTGCCAACCCCTTTCCCAATGGACTTTCAAACTCTGGATACCTCCAAGATAAATTCAATCGCTTCTTATCCTACGCCTTTGAAAGTGGACTGAACCCTGAAGACTACTTTCATTTAATGGGAGATGAGTTTACCTCTCGCGCTTGGACTTACCTCGAAAAGAAGTACCCAGGAAACTCTCCTGAGAAGTTAAAATTTCTAGAAGGTCTGGCCAGAGATAGCGCTTATGACAAACCCAACAAGGCTTTATTTCTTCTCGATTACATGACAAGACTAAATCAGATTGACTCCCAGCATGAGAAAATTATGGCACTCTTACTTGATAGAAGTATGGATACGGCCCCGGTAAATTCAAAAATTAACTCATTGCTAAAATCACATAAGGCGTGGTCAAAGAGCAAGCTATCCGCCCTTAAAAGGGCAAATCCCGGTGCTCTAGACTTTAGAAATAGCTGTCAAGACTTTATCACGAACCTCATTATTCCAGTCCCACAAGCACTCTAGCCTGGGACAACACTCTGACAAATATCAGCTTTTCACAGAGCGCTTCTCAATCTCAGAGTAGATGAATTAATTTACTGTATAGAAAACATAAACTGGGAGCTATTCAGTGAAAAACTACCTCTTGACCCTCATCGCCCTCACTCTACTTGCCTCTTGTGCCTCGGCAACTAAGAAAGAAATCGAGCAAGAAAAAAAGCAATACAGCAACATCCAAACTCGCGAGCAAATGGTGGACAACGCTAAAACAATGCTAGAAGAGTCAACGGAACTAACTGAAGCTGAAAAAGATAAACTCGCCAATCTCTTTGCGGAAGTGAGCCAACAGAGCGCGCAACTTAATGCGGAAATAAGTCAATCAAAGACGGTGCTCTTTCATGAAGTAACAAGTAAGAGCTATGACGAGAAAAAAACCATCATTCTTAAAAATTCAATTAAGAAGCTCTATGACAAAAAAATCGACCTAATGATGGATGCATTCAAGAAGAGCCAAAAGATTCTTGGAATTAAAAAGGCTCCTCAAAAATTTCATCATGAATTCCTCTTTCTAGATAATCAGAGCATCTCATTTCAGTAGGATCAAATGAAAGTTTTCTCAAGTGTTAAAGAAGTTCTCGCTCCCATTAAGAAAGGCTCAACCATCTTCGTGCATGGGGCGGCCGCGACACCTCAAATTCTTCTTGAGGGCATATGCAAAGAATATGCAGACTTGGAGCTAGAGTTTGTCCATCTCCACACCGAGGGAGAATGTGAATATGCAAAGCCTGAGTATAAAAACTTTCGCATAACCAATCTCTTTACCGGCCGAAACTTGAGAGGCAAGATCGACCACGACCGCATCGACTATCTGCCCTGCTTTCTCTCAGAGATTCCCAATCTCTTTAGAAGTGGGGCCAAGAAGGTTGATGTAGCCCTCATTCAGGTAAGCCCTCCCGATAAACACGGACACGTATCTCTAGGGGTGAGTGTTGACACCGCTAAAGCGGCGGTGGAGTCAGCTGATCTAGTCATTGCGCAAATTAACCCAAAAATGCCGAGGGTCCACGGCAGTGGCTTTATCAATGTCAATGACATTGACTATGCCATTGAGTATGAGTCAGAACTTCACAGTCCAAAGCTCTATGAGCTCAGCGACGTTGAAATGCAAATTGGGGCCCATGTTGCCTCATTGGTTGAAGACGGTGCCACTATTCAACTTGGTATTGGCTCAATCCCAGACGCAGTCGCGCGCAACCTCAAGCACCACAAACACTTAGGACTCCACACTGAGATGTGGTCAAATGGTGCCTTTGAACTGATTAAGGCAGGAGTGATCGACAACTCTAAAAAGACCTTTCACCAGGGAATCTCTACTTCTTCCTTTGTTGTTGGTTCGCGCGAACTCTACGATTTCATCGACGACAATATGCAAATTTTAAACTTTGAGTCCGACTACACCAATTCTCCAACCAAGATTATAAGAAACCCTAAAGTAACGGCGATCAACTCAGCGGTAGAAATTGATCTCACCGGACAGGTCTGCGCAGACTCAATCGGACACCGAATTATCTCCGGCGTTGGCGGGCAAATGGACTTTCTTAGAGCAGCTGCACTCTCAAAAGGGGGAAAGCCCATTCTCGCTCTACCCTCTCGCACTTCAAGAGGTGTTCCCAGACTTACTTCCACTCTAAAAGCTGGGGCCGGAGTTGTGACCACGCGCTCACACATTCACCATGTAGTGACTGAATATGGACATGTAAATCTCTACGGACTTGCACTCAATCAACGCGCCCAGGCCCTCATTAGCATCGCCCACCCCGATGATAGAGAGCAACTCAGTAGAGAGTGGAGCGAAATAAAAAAGAGTGTCTCAAATAGTTAGAGTTGGCGCTTTAATAAAATCGGTGGTGCGGCTTGAGGCTCATCAGGCCAGTGATGACGAGGGTACTCTCTTCGCATCTCTTTTAAAATCTCTTGATAGCCTCTTTGCCAAAAACCAGCGAGATCACGAGTGAGTTGCAGTGGGCGCTTATGTGGCCCTTGAAGCTTTAAAAGAAGAGGCTCGCCACTCAAGGGTAGCCTGGGTGTTTGCGTGAGCCCATAGAAATATTGAATATGTGCCATGATAAAAGGTCCACTCACTTCATCATAGCTCACGGGAAGCTTGCCAATCTCCAGGGGAAGTTCGCGCTCAATCACAATTGCCCAGCGCTCATTTGCCCTCATCTCAAGAAAAGAAGTAAATGATTCTGAGCTATAATCTAGGCCAGAGCTACAAAAGAGTGCCAGGTCCTCTTCAAGCGAATTTAAGTGGCCATCTTTAAATTGATAGAGAAACTTAAGCCGCTCCCACTTCTCACCTTGCTTGAGCTGCGTTAATGCCTGCTCATTCATCTTTGCAAGTAACTGCGAAGCCTTGGCTTTAAGTTCTTGTGGAACCTGGTCCATGGTCACTGGAGTTAGATTATCTTCTAGGCTTAGGGCCCCCACACTCAATTGATCAATGAGGCACAAACCTCTCTTTTCATCGAGCTTAATATCAAGCTTTTCTTCAATTGGCAGAGGATCGAGTTCATATATCCAGTCACTCTCGATAACGCAAAAATCTTGAACTCTTCCCCGCCCATCTACTTCTAAAATAAGCCCCCAATCTCCCTCGTGAACAACTGAGGAAACTTGATGAGAGAGTTTTAAGATAATCCCCGAAGCGCTCACAATATCGTGAGAGCGCACTCTGCCTAATGAGCGGATAAAGCCAGCGATAAGTACTCGGCCTAAATCGACCTGAGCTTCGGCCTCTTTACTCAAGTTTCGATTCATTAGCTGCGCAATCTCAGACTCTCGCTGCACACCTCGGCGCGCGAGATAGCGGGCAAAATCTCTTCGCGTCACTTTTCCAAAATTCTCTAACTCAAGCAGTGCACGCGCCCACTCTGGCTCCAGGGGAAGTCCCGCCATCTTCTGGCCAATGGGGGTGAGCTGCTGATCAATCTCAGAATAGGCGCCAATCGCCCGCAATCCTTCAAGTGCCTCTTGCCAGCTCTTATCATTAGGGGCTTCAAACCACTCGCAGATCGGTGAACCCATTTCGAGGTGGCGTAGTCTAATCGCCTCAAGTCCTGTGCGCTCAATCTCGGGTTTCACACTGAGCGCTCTAGAGTCAAAGTCAAGCTTTGCGTAGAGGCGCAGGCAAAGGCCATTGCCCTCACGAATTGCCCGTCCCATTCGTTGAATAGCATTGCTCTTAGCGATCTTTATTTCCTTTAATTGCGAAACTCGACTCCACGAAGACCACTGCACTTCCTTTGAAATGCCGCTATCAATAACCACTCGAACTCCTGGAACGGTGAGCGAGCTCTCGGCCACATTGGTGGCAAGAATAACTTTTGTTAATTTTGAAGGTTCAAAGGCTCGAGCCTGCTCTTTGATTTCTAATCGACCGTGTAGAGGTGTCACGCATACTTCCATATCACTTTGTTCAATCAAGCGCTTGGTGCTCTCAATTTCACGCACACCAGGAAGAAAGACGAGAATATCACCACCAAAGTCAAGCGCCTCTTCTAGGGCGTTCATCACTTTTCTCTCAAGCGCCACCGAGAGAACACTTGGAATATTTTCCAAGTAACGTAATTCACATTCAAAGAGTGGCGCCTTAACTTCGACTCTGATCACACTCTTATCTAAACGTCTAAAGTGCCCCTCTAGATCTAGTCCATCAAGTGTGGCCGACATGACAATGATTTTTTTACTCTGCGCACTTAGAAGCGCCAAAGCGAAGTCACCATCGAGATGGCGCTCGTGAAATTCATCAATCACAACCACGTCGTAGTCAAAAGCATTTTTACTGTAAAGAGAAAGAAACGTTCCCTCAGTCGCAAAGAGCAATTGAGTCCTCTCGCCCCACTTGGCTTCATTTCTAAAGGCGTGACCAACTTCAATCCCATGAGTAAGCCCGCGTTCACTGGCCACTCTCAGGGCAGATTGACTGGCCGCAATTCGACGAGGCTCTAAGACAATCACGCGAAGACCCAAATCAAAGGCCAGGTGAGCAGGCACTCGCGTCGTCTTACCGGTGCCTGGAGGGGCTTCAATCACTACCGCCTCACTCTCATTGAGAGCTTTTGCAATTTCACTTAAATGAGAGTCGATAGGCAGTTTGATCATCGTATAATCTATTTACAGAAGCTCACCAATCAGTGAAGCTTGAACCAATGAATCCAGTCTTTATCAAAGAATACGAAGTTAGTACATTTTTGGTCAACTCCCATAAGAGACTGGGTCTCGTGGGGCTACTTAATATTCTACAAGATGCCGCAGGTCTTCACGCTCAAGCGCTTGGTCTTGGGCACGAGAAAATGACGAGGGATCAAAAGTTTTGGGTCCTCACAAGACAGGGCCTGCACATGGATCGCTGGCCCAGATGGCGAGAAGAGATCACCATTAAAACTTGGCCCAGACCCCTGGAGGGAATGGCCGCGGTGAGAGACTTTGAAGTCTTTGTTGGTCAAGAGCGACTTGGCCACTGTGTGAGTACCTGGATGGTTCTCGATGCAGCGACCAGACGACCCACACGCCCCAACCTTGAAAACACCACTTACCCAGAGAGTCACACTCTCTCGCTCAATATCGAACCAGAGAAAGTTGTGCTCCCCAATTCACCTCAACTCATTGATCAACTTCGCGTTCGCTCAAGTGATCTCGATATGAATAAGCACGTTAACAATACAAAATATGCAGAGTGGATCTTAAACGCAATTGATTACCGTCTGCACACAAATCACGTCATCGGTGAATACCAAATCAATTTCTTGGCCGAAACTCATCTGGGTGATGAGATTGAAATCGAAGCTGAGGAGCACATCTTTCAAGGCAGGAGAAAGAGTGACGCAAAAATTGTCTTTAGAGCAAAGATCACACCTAGAGAACTTCCTTCGCAATTCGTTTAAAAAAATCCACCGCGTACTCTGACATCTCTCCCTTAGATCTTTTGACAATTTTTAAGTCGAAGATAAATTCTTCATCTGGAAGAACTTCTTTAAGTACTCCCAGGCGCAATTCTTCCCTGACCAAGAAGTTAGGGAGAATCGCCACTCCCAGACCGGCCTTCACCATTTCTAGGTGGCCCATAAGTGAATTACTCGAATAGCGAATCTGGGTATCAGGCCAATAATTCTTCATGCGCTCGACGGTGGGAAATTTGATATTTTCAGGATCGTCCACCTCTCGAGAGCCAATAAATGAGGTACGAACCTTGTGCGAGTGCTGATAAGCACTTCCAATTACTAATTTGAATTCAACAGCAACCCGACTCACCACCGTGACACCACTCATTTTCTTTGGCAAATGAAAGAAGGCCCCTCCACTAACCTTGCCCTCTTTAATGAGTGATAATAACTCCTGAACCTTACCCGTTGAGACAACTGGTCTCATACTAGGGAATTTATCACTTAGGTCGCGCAGGATACTTGGGGCAACCATTGAGGCGATGACATCACTGCAAGCGATTTGAACACTTTCTTTAAGCGGGATATCTTGATTCTTTGAATAGCGAATAATTTGACCTACCTGATCAAAAATCTCACTGGCGCGGGCAAAAATATAGCGACCTTCATCGGTGAGCTCAATTCCTCGCCCTACCCGAGCATAGAGCCTAACATCGAGCTCTTCTTCAAGTGACTTCACATTCTTACTTAGCGCAGGCTGCTGAATAGAGAGTTCTCTCGCGGCGATGGAAAAGCTTGAAAATTTGGCAACATAGAAGAAGGAGCGAAGGTTATTGAGATTAATATATTCCATAATGGAATATATTAATGCCTATTTATATATTATTCAAGAGAGCAGCCTTTAGCTAGGTTCCCAAAGAAAGGAGAATCTATGAAAACAATTATCCGCTCTCTCTTCACTCTCATTTTTGGTCTCTGCCTAAGTTATCAAGCACAGGCACTCAGCCTTACCTCACTTAATATTGAGTGGTATGGAAGAGGAGGTGTGATCACAGGAGATCAATCCCATGAGTATCGCGACGCTTTTCTAGAGGACTTTCTCCGCAACAAGTTGCCTCCAAGTGATATTTACATCTTTCAAGAAATCACCTCGCCCACAAAACTTATGGCGCTTTTTAAAAGTCACCAATGCTTCACCTACGACAGTGCGGCCAAATTCCATCAATATATCCTCATTTGCGCCCGACCAGAACTTCTTGAAGGCATGGCGGTGGACTATAGCGTTCAACTGGGAAATCCAGGACTCAGGGCCGCTCCTATTGCTCAAATTAAATACCAAGGAGGGCTTCTAAGCGTTGTAGGTATTCATCTCAAGGCGGGGCGCGAAGAACTAGAGACTCGCATCACCCAACTTTATATGCTTGCAACAGGGGCCGATCTTCAACAAAAGGTAATTGCAATTGGAGACTTCAATACTTTTGAAGGAGATGAAGCGCAGATGAGCAGTTTCCTACAGCAATATAATTTTGTCTCTAGATCTCCTGCTCACCCCACATTTCTTGGAAGGAACCCCCACACTTTTGATCGCGCCTGGTCTAGAGACATAGAAGTTAAGTCAATAAATGTATATGGGCCATGCAACCAAGAAAATACTCCCTATCCATATAACGAGTATGCCCACTATCAACGCTTTATCTCCGATCACTGCGCTTTAAGAATCGAGATCTAGGCCAATTGAAACAGTGCTCATGGACTTTCTGGTGCTAACCGTCAGAGAATGCCGCAAACTCTACCAAGGAAGCGCCATGAGCACTGAAAAAAATATTCTCGACTACTGCACAATGATCTCTGAGCCCGAAAGCGAACACTGCCAAGAAATTAAAAAGCGCGCCATTGAAAAGTATAATGAGCGTGCGCGCATGATCTCGGGCCCGCTTGAAAATGCACTTCTCAAATTTATTATCACCATGCTCAAGCCAAAGCGTGTGTTAGAAATTGGAACTTTTGTGGGCTACAGCGCCCTTAGTATGGCCGAGGCCATGCCGGAGGGATCGAAAATTACAACTCTCGATATTAGTGATGATTTTGTAGGTCTTGCTAAAGAAATTTGGCCGCACAGCCCGCACGGGGTAAAAATTGAAAGCATCATGGGTCAGGCCCTTGATTATCTCAAAGAGAGCACTGAGTACTTTGACTTCGTCTTCATTGATGCCGATAAGGCCAATTACCTCAACTACTTTAATCTGGCGCTCTACCGCCTAAGCCCAAATGGTGTAATCGCCGTTGACAACGCTCTTTGGAGTGGTCGCGTTCTCGATGAAGATACAGACAACGAAAGTACCAAGGCCATCAAAACTCTCAACCAGGTTGTGAGCGAGAGAGATGACCTGGTAAATGTTCTCCTTCCGATTCGCGATGGGATTCACCTCATCATGAGAAGATAATTAGCTGCGAGGGACAATCCTAATGGCATTAGCAGCCTTGAAGGCGCGCTCCCTCGCCTCATCAGTGTCCTTGCCTCTGGCAAGGGCAACTCCCATTCGACGATAAGGCCTGGTTGTTGGCTTACCAAAAATTCGAACTTCTATATCCTCTCCATTCAGCGCTTCATCAATTCCCACATATTCAAAATTTTCCATTTCACTATCAGCTAAAATCACCGCAGAGGCACTAGGACCGTAGTAAGTGATAGAAGGGATGGGAAGATCTAGAATCGCGCGCAGGTGGAGCTCAAACTCAGAGAGATTTTGAGAAATCATCGTCACCATTCCAGTATCGTGAGGACGAGGAGAAAGTTCAGAAAAGTAGACAGTGTCTTTGGTCAAAAAGAATTCCACACCAAAAAGTCCGGCGCCCCCGAGGTGATTGGTCACCTTCGTGGCCATTTTCTTGGCCTCTTCTAGTAATTCTGGTTTGACGTAAGCTGGAATCCAAGACTCGCGGTAGTCTCCCTTTTCTTGTCTATGACCAATAGGATCGACAAATCTGGTTTCACCAGTGTGCTGCCTAACTGTAAGAAGAGTAATCTCTTCTTCAAACGCAATGAACTCCTCAATGATGACCTTAATGGTATCTCCGCGAGCTCCAGTAATGGCGTCATTAAAAGCCCGCTCTAAATCGGCTTCGCTCTTCACTACCGATTGCCCCTTACCAGAAGAGGACATCACTGGCTTTAAGACACTTGGATAACCCACTTCACGGGCAACCTCTTTTAATTGTTCAAGGCTCGTTGCATAGGCGAATTTAGCAGTTCTTAAGCCAAGATCATCACTAGCCAAGTCTCTTATGACATCTCGGTTCATGGTGAGGTGAGCGGCCTTGGCCGTTGGGACGACAAAGATTCCAGCCTTTTCAAAGTCGACAAGCTTTTCAGTACGGATCGCCTCAACCTCGGGAACAATGATTGTCGGCCGGTGCTTGGCCACAATTTTGTCTAACTCATTAGCATCGAGCATATTAATCACTTCAAAGTGATCCGCCACTTGCATTGCTGGTGCATTGGGGTAGCGATCAACTGCTACGACCTCAAGTCCAAGGCGCTTAGCCGCGATAACAAATTCTTTTCCAAGTTCTCCAGATCCCAAGATCATGAGTCGGTGGTGATGCATAATATCTCCCTAGTTTGAAACTTTTTTAAATTCATCAACGAGTACTCGGCAGCAGTCAGTGAAGTTGAACTTAGTCATAACCTCACTTTGTGCTCGTTGACTGATCTTCTCTAGTTCGTAGTCATCGAAACTAAGATTGTGCTCAATTTGATTGGCCCACTCGAGAACTTCTCCTCTCATGAGAAACCCATTGACGCCATCATTGAGGGCCTCTCTGATCGCGGCCGTATCGGCGCTAAAGACGAGCGTGCCTAAATACATCGCTTCAAGCAGTGTATTTGGTAGACCATCTCTATCAAGGTCCTCTGATTGCCTAAAAGAGCCAAGATACAGTGCCCCCTCTGGTATATTCTCATTGAGATATTCAAGTGAGTAGGCGCCATGAAATTTGACATTATTTTCGAGCCCCAACTGCACAACTAAGTTGTGCAAAGACCCCCTAAGTGGGCCATCCCCAAACAAGTCAAATTTTATCCTTAAGCCTCTTCGCTTTAACTCTGCCATCAACCTCAAACTAAAGTCATGACCCTTTTTTTCAACCAAACGACCAGCACTATAAAAGTTCAACCTGGCCCGTTCTCTTTTCCATTCTCTAGGATTTAAGTGGCTCAATTTGACGCCATGATAGACCAAAACCGTGTTTGGAAGGATGGTCTTTAATTTGAGGTAAGACTCTTGATTGCAAGCAAAAATGCGATGGGTTTGGGCCAATCGTTTAGAGAGAATTTCCCCGGGGGTTTGGTGAATATCTTTTGCGTGGGCAAAAACAAACCATGGCCGGCCAGTCAGATGCGCTAGACCCATTGCAACCTCTGAAGGAGCATTGGCAAAGTGGGAGTAAATTAGACCCTGATTGTGTTCTTCGCGCGAATAAATCCATAGCGCCTGTAAAAATCTCTTCCAGCTCTTACTTGAAACCATAGATTGAGATTTATAGTCGCCCCATAATTCGAGTAGTTTAAAGGGGCGTGTGACCATGTGCTTATAGAAAATTGGATTGAGCAGCGACTTCTTGTTTGGCACGTATACAATATTAGCTTTTAGCTCTTGATGAATTTTTTGAAGGACTTTATCTTCAGGTCTCACAAGTGAGTAGACCACAATTTCAAAACCGGCCCGCTCTAATTCAACAAGCTCTTGGACGATAAAAATCTCGTCACTGCGGGGATACCCCTTCAAAACCACAACAATTCGACTCAAAAGTCATTCTCCGAACTCTGGATTACTCATAAAGAAGCGCTTTCTCCCGATTCTCTCATAGAAGCTACACCCAATACAGGTATTAGGCACTTCCCCATGGAAAAACTTTTTCCTTAATTGATAAGCAGTCTCAGAAAACCATATGTCCCTTAATGATGCAGAGTGAAGATTTCCAATAATTAAGTCATCTGTGAGCGTCTTGCCCGATCGACACCCGCATAATCTGACATCTGCATTAGGAAGTACCTGTAAATCAAATAGCCTAGTGCACGGGTGCTCGATAGTTTTAGGTTCTGCCTTTAGTTGCATTCCAGTTGGCAACTCTTCTTTAGAGATCATTCCTGTCCAATTATCAAAACTTTCAATTGCAGAAATAGTGACTTTATCACTTAGAAATGGTCGAACAAAACGCTTAAAGTCCTCTTCTTCGTAAATCTCTTCGACTGCCCGAGCTGGTCTCAAATTGATATCAATGGAGAGATATGAATCACCGAGAGCATGCGTTTTTAAAAGCTTGTGAAGTCCTCTAAGAACTTGTTCGTACTTATCGACTCTGAAAATTTTTTTGTACTCAGCCCGATTAAAGTCTGCCAGGCTGACTTCAAGATGATCGAGTGGAGAATTGAGAATATTCTCTACATTTTCTTCAAGTAAGATGGCGTTGGTATAACACTGCAGGGTTTTGACACCGAGACCCTTAGCTCTACTTACCTTTTGAAAAAAACCCGGATCGACAAGGGGATCACCAGCTACCGGTGTGAGCGAAACATAACTACTTGGGTGCATTTGAACATATTGATCGATAACCTCTTCAAAAAGAGCGAGATCCATACTTCTTTTAGGGTCAGTAATGTATTGGTAGCCACAAAAGACACAGTTAGCATTACAGATATTAGTAACCGGAACCAAGAGCTTTCTCGGTAAGATTTCCTTCTGGAGCAAGTCAAACCTACTAGCTGTAAAATATTTATCAAATTTTGACTGCTTAATATTTTGAGGAAAGTTTCTGGTGGACCGCTCTAGCTTCATTGTTCGATACTAGTGCAAATTTCTGAATCATCAACCCATATATGCAACATCTCGGATTACGCCATGAAAACAATTTTTATTACTTACCTGTTTTTAATAAGTTTCCCTAGCTTTGGATGGGGGCCCAATGGTCATCGCCTTGTGGCAAGAATAGCTGAAATTAATCTTAACCCAGAGAAAGCTCGTGGGATCTACGAACTTCTAGATGGACAAAGTCTCCCCATGATTAGCACCTGGGCCGATGAGATTCGCTCTGATAAGTCCTTTTCTCACACCGGTAATTGGCACTACATCAATATTGAAAGTGACAAAAAGGTTGAGAGCAAAAACTTTGAAGGGAAGGCCGTTGAGGTTCTTAGCGAGCAAATTGAAATTCTTAAAAATCCAAAGAGTGAAAGTAATAAGAAAGCCACTGCAATCAAGTGGATAGTCCACATTGTCGCCGATCTCCATCAGCCGCTACACGCTGGCCTTGCCAGTGACAGAGGAGGAAATACAGTTGACCTCAAGTGGTTTGGAAACAAAACAAATCTTCACGAACTTTGGGATAGCGGGATGATTGAATCAAGAAAGCTCAGTTATAGCGAACTCGCCGATTTTCTCTCTCGCCAAGTGACAGAAAAGCATAAGGCGATGGCCAGCGACCCAGTCCTTAAGTGGATAGAAGAAGACATTGCTCTGAGGGAACTCGTCTATAGCATCCCCCAAAAAACCAAAGGCAAGAAGGCCAAAAAGAGCAAGTGGGAGTATGACTACTTATACCGCACTAAAGAGGTTCTTGACGATCAACTCATTAAGGCAGGCCTTCGCCTGGCCTATATTCTTGAAAATGCCGTCTCTACTGACAAAAAACTCAAGTAATACCGTTTGCCCCCTCGATATTAATTTCACACTAAGAGCTCAGTGGCGGCAAATGTCGCCACTGTGCTAGTCACACCACAAGAAAAGCTTTAAAAATGAGTGAGATATTAGCGCGATAATGGAGGCTTTCTATGCACCCCTGGCATGACGTGACACCTGGAGAAGATGTCCCAAAAATTGTGACTGCTTTAATTGAAGTTCCCAAGGGATCAAAAGTTAAATACGAACTTGATAAGCCAAGCGGACTTCTCAAGGTCGATCGCATTCTCTTCTCATCCGTTCACTACCCGGCCAACTACGGCTTTATTCCACGCTCTTACTGCGAAGATAAAGATCCGCTCGACATTCTCGTCTTAGGCCAAGAGCCAGTACTACCTTCCACTCTCATGCGTGCGAGACCTATTGGTGTGATGAAGATGCTCGATCAAGGTGAAGCCGATGATAAAATTATCGCTGTTCACGTTGATGACCCGGAGTATGCTCACTACCAGACAATTGAAGAGCTCCCGCCCCACAGAGTTAAAGAGATTCAGCGCTTTTTTGAAGATTATAAAATTCTTGAAAATAAGAAAGTTCAGGTAGAGAAATTCTTTGGAGTGACAGAAGCTCATAAGATAATCGCCGACGCGATTGAACTCTACGACCAGACATTTCCAAAGGAAATGTACTAGAGAAATAAGGCCCTCTCGGCATGGCCGAGAGAGCTCTTAATTTGTTGCTTACTCGATAACTTCGTAGTCACCCTCAGAAGAGCCTTCATCCATTGGCATGCCTTCTTCAGAATCGTCAAAAGTAGCTGGAGTTGCAGTGCTTGAAGGCATTTCACTTTCATCAATTGAAATTGAATCAGTTTCATCATCTTGGGCCATCGCACTCATGTGGATGTTGAAGGCACCAAATAATACCGCAAGCATAAGTAAGGTCTTCATCTATCTAATCTCCTTGGTTGAAGTCCCTAAGTACTGTAAAAGAAAGTACTCTGTAGTAAGTCTGATTTTTCACTTTGTGCTCTGAGAGTTCGGCCTCGACTAGTGCCTTGAGAAACCCGATTAATCGAGCAGAGCTGCCATCGAGATGCAAAGGAAACTCTCCCTCTCCATCCGTTTGCAATAGCAATCCGACCACGACTCCTTCCTGGTTCCAATCCGACGCTGTTAAGATTCCTCGCTTGAGCATATGAAAAGCTAAGCAAGCCACAGGCCAATCGCCCAAGTAAAGTTTAAGCTGTGTTTAAGGGATGTTAGATCAAAAGGAGGAGACGTTTGAGAACTCATAGTTCACAGGCGTGGAACTCACAGTTCCCAGTAACCAATAAATTTAATCCACTTTAAAGTTCTTTTTGAATTTCATTTGGTGCTTAAGAAGAAGCTTGTGGAGCTGGCGCGTGCTAACTCCTGCAATCTCACTTGCCGCTGAAATATGGCCATCTGAGACCTCCATAAGCTCAAGCAAGTAGCGCCTCTCGGCTTCGGAGGAAACTTGCTGGCGATAGGTAGCGAGGTCGGCCAGGGGTGAGTCGCCCTGGGCACTCATGCTGGGATCGAGAAAGAAGTCAGCGGGGAAAGACTGCTCAGAGAGCCACTCCCCTCGCTCTAAAATACAGGCGCGCTCAAGAACGTTTTCAAGCTCGCGAATATTTCCAGGCCATGAATAATTCCCAAGCGCCCGCAGCACACTACTTTCGACACCCTTAAAAACCTTCCCATGGGTTTTAGTAAGCTTAGTAAGAATAGATTGAACGAGTAACTCTAGGTCCTCCTTGCGCTCTCTAAGTGGAAGGAGCTCAATGGGAAAGACGTTGAGGCGATAGTAGAGGTCTTCACGAAATTTTCCCTCGCGCACGAGGTTTAATACATTGGAGTTGGTGGCCGCAATGATTCTCACATCGACGGGAATTTCCTCTTCACCACCCACTCTTTGAATCACTCGGTCTTGGAGAATCTGGAGCAGCTTCACCTGTAGGCTAGGCCCAATAGTCCCAATTTCGTCTAGAAAGATAGTGCCCTTATTTGCGAGCTCGAACTTGCCAAGCCTGCGCTTCATGGCCCCGGTAAAGGCCCCGCGCTCATGGCCAAAGAGTTCAGACTCGATCAAAGCTTCCGGCATTGCCCCACAGTGAATGGCGAGAAAGCGCTCTTGAAAGCGAGAACTTATTTCGTGGATGTAGCGGGCCAGGACACCTTTTCCGGTGCCTGACTCACCCGTGATAAAGACCGTAGAGCGGGTTTTTGCCACCGCCTGGGCTTGATCAAAAATCTTCTGCACATGGGGATTCTTAGTCTGACCCAAGAATATAGGCATGCCCCTCGCGGGAGAGCCCAACTCTCGAAGCTCCGTTCTCAGGCGCTCGACCTGGGCCTCACTCTCAAGAACAAAGCGCACTTCCTCCTGGGCCAGGGGCTGGGCGAGGTAATTATCCGCTCCCATCTTGAGGGCATTATAGCAAGCCCTCATCTGCGACATTTCTGTGACGAGAATCAGCTTTGAACCGGTAGACATTTCTTTGAGGGATTCAATGACCGCGGCAAGTTCTCTGCCCGCCGCAAAATCCTCGAGGGCAGCTTGCTCTAAAAAGAGATAGTCATGCCCTGGAGGGCAATTTCTCAGTTCGGCCAGAGAGCCAATCTGCCGATAATCTATAGACAACTCTGCCAAGGTTGCATGCAAAATAGAGAAGTCCATAGATTGGGTGAAAGTGATAGCGCTCTTCAAAATCCCTCCGCTGGGCATTCACATCATACTATTTGCACCGCCCCTGGAATAGTGTTAATTTGATGCTTCAACAGGAGCCCACCCTAGTGACACGTCAGCCCGCTCGCAATAAAACTATCGAATCCTTTGACTTCGAACCCGGTCAAATCCTGACCTCAAAATTCGAAGTTATCAATAAGCTCGGTGGCGGCTGGGAAGGCGAAGTCTACCGTGTAAAAGAACTCTCGACTGGTATTGAGCGAGCGGCGAAGTTCTTTCTTCCCCATCGAAATGTTCGAGGCAAAGCACTTAAGTTTTACGCTAAGAAATTACATAAACTTAGAAATTGCTCCGTTGTCATTCAGTACCTCACTCAAGATACCATTGCTTTCAAAGGCCACAAGGTCGCCTATCTGGTGTCTGACTATGTTGAAGGGGTGCCACTCAAGACTTTCTTATTAGAGCAAAAAAATAAGCGCCTCTCGCCCTTTCAAGCGCTTCACCTCTTGCACGCTCTAGCAAAAGGAATTGAAGAGATTCACCACCTGAAGGAATATCACGGTGATCTTCACTCAGATAATATTATCGTTCAGCGCTTTGGACTTGGCTTTCAACTCAAGGTGCTCGACTTCTTTCACTACGGGCCGGCCAACTCGCGCAATATTCGCGGAGATGTGCTTGACATGGTTAAGCTCTTTCACGAAGCCGTCGGTGGGGCCAAGCATTATGCCAATCAGCCCACACCGGTTAAACAAATCTGCTGCGGACTTAAGAAGAATCTTATCTTTAAGAAATTTAAAACGGCCGGTCAGCTCAGAACTTATATCGAAAATATCGACTGGGATTAGTTCTTAAAGAGTCTCTCTTTAATAAGTGGTGCAATTGAAGGCAGCACATACTGCTCAATGCGCTCACCGAGAATAGCAAGTTCTCGAATTAAACTCGATGAAATTGTTGCAAAGTGTGGCTTTGAAAACATACAGATTGTCTCAATGCTCTTGTTGATCCCGCGATTACCTGAGGCAAGCTCTAATTCCATTTGAAAGTCTGTCGAATTTCTCAATCCGCGCAAAAGAAAGGTAGCCCCCTTATCCGCAGCGTAGCGAATAATGGTTCCATCCCAACTCTCAACTGTTACGTTATCGAGTTTGTAATAATTAACATAAGCCTGCATCATTTGAATTTTATCTTCAACAGTGAACTCAGACTGCTTTTTCACATTGACCGCAGCTACCCAGTAGACATGATCAAATTTCTTCGCCGCCCTCATCAAGATATCACCGTGTCCCCAGGTCGGTGGGTTGGCGCTGATGGGATAGACAATGGTCGTCTTCGCTTTCTGTGACATAAAATCCTCTTTTAAAGACATATTCTGAGTATAGCCCTCTTTTTTGTCCACGGGCAAAGCGACAAATCAATGGGTTATCTCCTTAAAAGACAGCGATTTGGACATTTTCAAATTTTGTCTGGAAATTTTTACGCACTTGTCCCAAAAGCATTGATCGCCACGAGGTTTTAGATTAAATTGCGCCCACCTAAGCGAGATGAGCTTCTCTGGCCCCGAGAGAGAGATGAGAGAGAGTGGGCAAGAGAGGCTGTGGTTACATCTTGATTAGGTACACCCCTTAAATGAGGGGCACATCTTAAGAAATGGAACGGGTCCTGACATTGAGTCAGTCATACCCCCCCCCAAATGTACTTGTGTGAGGGCCCTTCCATTCTTTAATTTCTTTTAATCCCTACTTAGAAACGAACAATCAATCTTCATTTTCTTCTTAGTCCACGGATCAATTAGTTCAGAGCTCTCTGTATGCGCTCTCCATGCGTAGTCTGGAATTGTCGTATCTTCGTCGTAACAGTTGAGCTTGATGAGCAAATTCATTTTCTTTTTATCAACGACATTTTGAGAGTTACAAAACTCTTTTGTCCCATAAATTATCTGCTGGGGCTCTGTTTTAAATGCCTCTGGTTTTTGAAAATCAATGCGCTTGAGAGAGTCATCGTAGCGATAGACTCCAGCTGGTCTCTTGACCTTTACCACTCTCGCCTTTAACTGGCACTTTCCATTCTTGAGTGTGTGAGAAGTTGGCACAACTTGAGCGCACAGGGCAGCAGGGTTGTGAGGAAAGTTACACATACCAAAACTCACACTGGAAGTGAGCAAATAAAAAAGGCCCAAGACTAAGCTCGGGCCCCTTTTAAAAAAATAATTTGTCGCTAGATTAAGCAGCTTCTTTGATGTCATCTTCGCCAACAACTGGAACGTCAGCAGGTGCAACTTCAGGCTTAGCAGCTTCTTCAACACTTTCAACGTGAGCGTAGTGACAAGTAGCTACTACGTACTCAGCTTCGTAGCCCCATGGCTTCACACCGCGCGGGAAAGTGATATCAGAAACATGTAGCTTGTGACCTACTTCAAGTGATGAAACATCAATGTGAAGGGCTTCTGGCATTGCATCTGGACGACCTCTTACAGTCATGCGCTCTTCAACGAGTTGAACAACTCCACCAGCTTTCATACCAGCGGCTTCACCGTCGAGTACTACTGGAAGGTCAATTGTCACTTCAGCATTTCTCTCAAGCTTGTGAAGTGAGATGTGCCACATTTTGTGTGTAACTGGATCGCGTTGGATGCTATCCACGTTCACCATATAGCTTTGTCCTTGCCACTCAACTTCAAAGAGAACGCCTTTGGCCTTAACTTTTTGAGTAAAGATATGCGAGTTGATAAATACAGGTTGTGACTCAAATCCCTTACCGTAAATTACGCCTGGGATGCGGCCTTCATTTCTAAAGTTAATGAGTTCGCGTCTTCCATAATGGCCTTCACGGTGCTCTAGCTTGAGTGTCTGTGTCATATTGTAAATCTCCTTGAACAATTGCAGTCCTGACCTATATTTTCGGCTAAAGGCCCAATCGGCATAAGCCGGGTAAATATTGCAGTGAGGCATCGGCAGGAAATGCCTCTGCAAGCGGTAAAAGACATTTTTAGTGGGTCTTTTGTGCAGCTCGCAACCTTTCAAAATCAAAGGCCTTTTGCTAGGATATGCGCTTTGATATCAACACCGTTAGAGGGGACCAGAGGATGGAGTACAACTTCCAAACAATAGAAGCGAAATGGCAAAAACATTGGGACGAAAATAAGACGTTCAAGACAGAAGTCGATCACAATCGTCCAAAGTTCTTTGCCCTCGATATGTTCCCCTACCCTTCGGGTGCTGGCCTGCACGTTGGCCACCCAGAGGGCTACACGGCAACAGATATTATTTCGCGCTACAAGCGCATGAAGGGATTCAATGTTCTCCACCCGATGGGTTGGGACTCCTTTGGGCTTCCCGCTGAGAACTACGCCATCAAAACTGGCACTCACCCAGACAAAATTACAAAAGAAAATATCGCGACCTTTAAGCGTCAGTTAAAGTCTCTCGGCTTCTCCTACGACTGGGATCGCGAGATTGCGACTAGTGATGTCTCCTACTACAAGTGGACTCAGTGGATCTTCGTCCAGCTCTATAACAAGGGCCTCGCCTATGAAGACGAGATCATGGTCAATTGGTGTCCGGCGCTTAAGACCGTACTTGCCAACGAAGAGATCGTCGACGGCAAGTCAGAGGTCGGTGGCCACGATGTGATTAGAAAGCCCATGAAGCAGTGGATGTTTAAGATCACTGAGTATGCTGAAAAGCTTCTCGAAGATCTCGACTCACTTGATTGGCCAGAGAATATCAAAGAAATGCAGCGCAATTGGATTGGAAAGTCTGAGGGTGCGACGGTTAAGTTTCAAGTAAAGGGTCACGCTGGTAGCGAGATTGAGGTTTTCACCACTCGCCCAGACACTCTCTTTGGAGCGACCTACATGGTAATCGCTCCTGAGCATGCGCTTATGGATAAGATAACTGTCGACGCTCAAAAAACTGCGATAAAAGATTATCAAGACGCCGCTGCAAGAAAGTCTGATCTCGATCGCACTGAACTCAACAAAGACAAGAGTGGCGTCTTCACTGGTGCCTATGCCATTAACCCTGTTAACGGCAAGGAAATTCCCATTTGGACATCTGACTACGTGCTCGCAAGCTACGGCACTGGCGCTATTATGGCGGTACCGGCCCACGATCAGCGCGACTATGAATTTGCTAAGAAGTTTGACCTTGAAATTGTTCAGGTCCTCGAGGGTGGAGATATTTCAACTGAAGCCCACACGGGAGATGGTGCGCACATCAATTCTGACTTTCTCAATGGCCTTGGAAAAGAAGACGGCATCGCCAAAATGATTGCCTGGCTTGAAGAGAAAAAGCTTGGAACAAAGAAAGTTAATTATAAACTTCGCGACTGGATTTTCTCACGCCAGCGCTACTGGGGCGAACCGTTTCCGATCTTAAAATATGAAGATGGCACCATTCGCTGTCTAGATGCCGACGAACTTCCCGTAGGACTTCCCGAAGTTCAAAGTTATGAACCATCGGGCACGGGTGAATCTCCCCTGGCAACGATTGATGAATGGCTTCACATTACTGATCCAAAAACTGGCAAGAAGGCCCGCCGCGAAACCAATACCATGCCTCAGTGGGCCGGATCATGTTGGTACTACCTTCGCTTTTGCGATCCAAGAAACGAGCTCGAAGCTTGGAGTATGGAGGCGGAAAAATATTGGATGCCAGTTGACCTTTATATCGGTGGAGTTGAGCACGCAGTTCTTCACCTGCTCTACGCAAGATTTTGGCACAAGGTACTCTTTGACCTAGGTCTTGTGAGCACCAAAGAGCCTTTCCAAAGACTCGTCAACCAAGGTCTCATCCTTGGTGAAGACGGGGAGAAGATGAGTAAGTCGCGCGGAAACGTAGTGAACCCCGATCAAATCGTAAATGACTTTGGCGCCGATTCACTTCGCCTCTATGAAATGTTCATGGGTCCACTTGAAAAAGTTAAGCCATGGCAAACCTCTGGTGTAAAAGGAGTCTTTGGCTTTTTGGCCAAAGCCGCTCGCTTTCTTGGCGACAAAAATAATATCACTGAGGGCGCCGAAGATAATGAAGTTCTCAAGCTTCTTCACAAGACGATTAAAAAAGTCGGAGAAGATATTGAAGGGCTTCGCTTTAACACCGGCATTTCAGCGATGATGATCTTTATGAATCTCGCCACCAAGAAAGGTAAGGTCACCCAAGAGACTGCAAAGACTTTCGCACTCGTTCTCGCTCCTTACGCTCCTCACCTTGCAGAGGAACTTTGGAGTATTCACGGTGGGACAAAGTCTCTAGCCTATGAGCCATGGCCTGTGTTTGACCCCGCCCTGGCAAAAGATGACGAAATCACGATTGCGGTTCAGGTCAATGGAAAGACGAGAGGAACTCTCAACGTCGCTGCAGACATTACCAAAGAAGATTTCTTTGCTCTAGCAAAGGCCGACGAAGCAATTTCAAAACACCTCGAAGGAAAATCGATTGTGAAGGAAATCTTTGTCCCAGGGAAAATCTGTAACTTCGTTGTAAAATAATTTGAACAATTTTCGACTAGAGAAATATATGACAAATAATAGTAGTAAATTTTATTGTACCACCGCCATTGATTACCCAAATGGCTCTCCTCACATGGGACACGCCTATGAGAAGATTGTCACTGATACTTACAATCGCTGGTACAAGCTTCTAGGGGCACAAACATACTTTCTGACCGGCACGGACGAAAACGGGCAAAAGCTCGTTGAGAGCGCCAAAGCTGCAGGAACGCCAACCGGAGCCTTTGTTGACGAACAAGTCATAAAATTTAGAAAGCTCTGCCAAGACCTAGGCATTTCAAACGACGACTTCATTAGAACCACAGAAGAGCGCCACATGAATGTCTGCCAAGACTTTTGGAAGCGCCTTAGTGACAAAGGTGAGATCTACTCAGGTACTTACTCTGGTCACTACTGCCTTGCTTGCGAGTCATTCTACACTGACCTACAGGCCCCTGATAAAATTTGTCCTAATCACAACACACCCTTGAGCTTAAAAGAGGAAGAAGGCTACTTCTTTAAACTCTCAAAGTATCAAGACTGGATCATTGAGCACCTTGAGAAGAACCCTACTTTTGTGGCCCCAAGTAGTGCCTACAAGGAGATCCTCTCAAGACTTAAAGGCGAACCAGTGCGCGACCTTGCGATTTCTCGCCCAAACGACAACGGCTGGGGTGTTCCAGTTCCAGGGGATGAAAAGTATGTGATGTACACATGGTTTGATGCTCTTATTAATTACTACTCTGCCGTAGCCCAAAAGCCAGGAATCTGGCCGGCGCAAATGCATGTGATTGGTAAAGATATTCTCTGGTTTCACTCGGTAATATGGCCCGCGATGCTCCAGGCCCTCGGTGAAGCTCTGCCTGAGCAAGTCTATGTCCATGGGATGATTCTTGGCCAAGATGGGCGCAAGATGAGTAAATCCCTCAATAACGGTGTTGATCCCTACGACATGCTCGCTCTCGTGCCACTTGATACATTTCGCTACTATCTACTTAGATCGATTTCTAGTTCTGGTGATGGTGCCTTTGTTGTGGAGGAGCTCATCAACCGACACAATAATGAGCTAGGAAATGATTTTGGTAACTTCATCATGCGCTTTATTAAGCTCTCGTTGAAGCTTCTCCCAGAGGAGATAACTGCCGATGGTGTGTCTCAAGAAATTGAATTCAAAGATAATTTTGAACGCATGATAGCTTCAATGGACAAGCGCCAGCACGACAGGGCCCTCGATGCACTCTGGGATTGCGTGATTAAAGGCAATCAATATGTTAACGACAAAGAGCCGTGGAAGCTTAAAACTGATCTTCCAGCACTAAAGAATGTTGTCTACAACTGTTGCTATGGACTTCATCAAATCTCTATCTGGCTTAGCCCTTTTATGCCTGCTTCAGCGCAGACGGCCCTCTCCTACATTGGCAAAACATTGAATGATGCTCCTGAGTTTGGAAAGCCCTATAAGCTCTCCATGCCTGAGGCGCTCTTTCAAAAAATAATCAATGACGGCGAGTAGTCAAAAACCACCTGCAAAAGTCTTAGGAAGGGCCCTTCTCGTTGCACCAGAGAAGGAGCTCTTTGATATCTACGCCCTCAACCTGAAAAATTACCTAAGTAGTGAATTAGTTCACGCAAAATCATTTAATGAGGCGCTGCCAATCATAGAGAGCGGCAAGGTTGGAGTGGTCATTGTTAAGAGCGTGATTGCTCAAGAAAAGACGGCCCAGCTCTTTCATCAACACCTTGTCGACGAAAAAATGAACACTCCTGTTATCGTCATTGGTGAGGATCATGAGATCGAGACGCTTCCAGAAACAATGGTCAGCGTTGAAAGCCCTGCCAGTGTAAAATCTATTTTAAAGAGCTGTTCAGGCTTTCTAAAAATTACTGCCAAGGCAATGGTTGAACTCAAAGTTCCGAGGTTCTTCCCATTTAATATTGATTACTTTCTCGATAGCCCAATTCCACCCTGTGACATCTATCTCTACGATCAAGAGCGCGACAAGTACTACAAGCGCTTTACTGGTGGCTATGGTATTGATCTTGATCGGCTGAAAAAAGACAAAGAGGCCGGACTCACTGAGCTCTTTATACTCTCGGATTTTAGACTTGAGCTCACTAATCAAATTACTGACAGCCTGCTTGAAAAAATGAACAAATCGGCCATGGAAGACACCGAGAGAAAGCTCGTCACAGACCGCGCCATGAATATCATTGGTACTCAATTTAGAACAAACGAGCTTACAGAAAACGCCATCAAACTCTCCCACGCATCAATACAATCTCTGCAGCAAATTGTGGGCGATAAGTCAGAGCTCTCAAAACTTCTAAAGAACCTAATGAATGAACCCACGAGCTATCGCTTTAAGCACTGCCAGCTGCTTATCTTCTTTAGCAATGTGGCCATCGATCATATGCAATGGGGCTCTAAAGAGCAGAAAGATAAAATGGCCTTCGCCGTCTTCTTTCACGATCTCTTTCTCTATAACGATGAAGAATCAATGATTGAAAAGGACGATGAGATCGCCGGTCTCGTTCCTGAAAAAGAAGATCAGGAGAGAATTAAAAATCACGCTCTTCTGGCCAGCGAGAAGATTTCAAAATTCCCACGCTCTCCGATGGGGGCCGATCAAATCATACTTCAGCACCACGGCTCTCGCAGCGGCAAAGGCTATAATGAAAATCCAGGGCTAGATCTCTCTCCCCTTTCTCAAGTCTTTCTCGTATGTGAATCCCTTGCTAAGAAAGTTCTTTTCTACCAGCAAGGCGATGATTTTATGATGGCGGTAAAGCAATCACTAAAAGAATTAGAAGAACTCTATAGAAAATCCGCTTACCGAAAAATTGTCTTTGCTCTTCAAGACGCCAAGTGGGAGTAACCTACTCGACCCGCTTAATGATGTGATGGCCAAACTCTGTCCACACTGGACCAGTAATTTCTCCCGGACCAATCGCCACAACAGCCGCTTCAAACTCTTCACTCATCTGTCCGAATGTGAAAAATCCCAAATCACCGCCCTTTCTAGCAGATGGACAGCAAGAGTTCTCCCGCGCCAGACTCTCAAAACTCGCTCCCGAACCAAGCTCTCTTAAGAGCTCATCGGCCTGCTCCTTTGATTCAACCAAGATATGACTGGCACGCATCGACTCATTTAACTTTCGAAGACTCACACGCATTCCCCCTTGATGTTGATTCTCTTATGAGTGATGATAGGCCAAAATATTGATTCACGAAAAATTGAGGTGTTACGATGCTTAGTCAGATCAACGAAGACATTAAAACTGCCATGAAAAGTAAAGATAAGGTAAAGCTAGATGCTCTAAGGTATTTAAAATCCATGCTTATGGAGAATGCAACTAGCAAGAACCCTACTGAGGAACTCGACGTCGTTGTTAAACAGCAAAAGAAGCTTCAAGAGGCGATTGATATGTATCCTGATGGCCATGAACTGCGCCAAAAGGCCGCTGCAGAACTAGCTATCGTTAGCGAATATCTTCCGAAACAACTAACTGAGTCCGAGGTCGAGGCCATCATTAAAGATATTATTGCCAAGCACGACGCTCCCAATATGGGAATGGTTATGAAGGAGCTCACACCTCAAATTAAGGGCAGGTTCGACGGAAAACTCGCCAGTAAAATGACAACTGATCTACTTAAGAAATAATTTTTAAAGAGAGGCGATCCCTACTTAGAGTTGCAAGTGAGAGCAATTGGTAGGTGATCGCTCATCGCCTCAATGACAAAGCGGTAGTAGGTTCGATCAAAGAGCTGCTCTGTAAACATTCTACGCTCAAAAACTTCTAGAAGTTCTTCATAGCGATAATTGTCCCAAACAATCTTATTATCTTTTATAGTCTGAATAGCTTTCAACTCAAGGTCATATCCGAGCATCAACTTATCTCTGCGATAAACATAAGTCTCATTGATTTCATAGTCAGTTTGAAAATCCGTGATATCGACATCTGTATCGTCTTCTTTTCCATCAGTAATCAATGTCTCGGCAAGGTCGCCACGAATTAAGTACTTTGAAGTTATCTTGCTAAGAAACGAATCCTCAAAGTAGTTAAAAACATCGGCCCTAGGAGTGCCCTGCTCATCATTACATTCAGTGAGTGCTGAAGAGTTGTAAATGAAGTGATCATAATTAGAAGCCAAGGCATTGGTCTCTTGTCCACCGTAAGTAAATCGACGTTGCGTGAGAGTTGTCGGACGATCTACAAAGACCTGACTTCCTGGATATGAAGGAAGGATCTTCTCCCAAAACGGATTGTCCTTCTCAATATTTGTATCTCCGAGGTAGATAATCTTATCGTCACTATAACTCTCTTTATAGCGCCCCATGAATTCAAGAATAATCTTAAGCTCAGCAAAGCGAGCGTACTTAGCTTTTGTAGCCCCTTGTCCTAGTTCTTGATAGTCTTCCACTCCAAAGACAGGAAGAAGAATTTTTTTCATCATCTCTGGGTCAGAAGGAGAAGTGAAGACGATGTGTGAAGTGAGAAGATTGAAGTTAAACTTTGAACTCTTAAAACTCGCAAGGAATGGTCTTCTTGAGAAAATCTGACCGACATCGCGACCCATAAAGCTCTCGCGAAGATTGGGAAGACAAGCGTACTTGGCTTGTCTGGCCTCTGACCTTTGCTCTTCACAGTGTGGATTAGCGCGAAGGCTAACCTTGCTCGCTCTATAATAGAATCCGCTTAGCTCCTGAACGTGTGTGTCCTGCGCAGCTTCAGCGCGAGGTGAGATAATCAGCGACCAACTAGGGTCGAGCTTTCGAAGCTCTGCAAGAATCTTTAAATATCCAGGCACGCGGTAGAGTTCTGGTGCCTTTTCAAGATCCGTCTCAAGAGTGAGAAGTCGCTCTTTCCAATAGTCTCTCTCTTCTTCTGGAGCTTCACCAAGTTTGGCCTTATAGCTCTCGGCAATACTCGCTCCAGACTCGATAAACTTAACGACATCCTCGTTATGTTTAGCGTCCTGACCCATGATTGTCAGAAGCTCTTGAGCACCAATCACGTCCCACTTGTTCATTAACTCTGCCATAAGTGCAAAGTCTTTAAAGATTGTTTTGTAAGAACCTGGATAATAAAGATTAAAACTAGCAATCTTTACTTCAGGGCCTTTTGGGCGATAGGTGTAGCGATTAGGTTTATTAAAGTGCTGATAGAGCTCGCCACACTCAACTTCATAACTACCTCCAATCGCCATCTTGCTGATGCGCTGACACTCTGCTTGAGAGGCCTCAATGGCAACGCGATCTTCTTCTGGCGTGTAGGCCAGGCAGACTTGCGCGAAGCAGAGAGCAAGGAATATGGTAGTCAGTTTATTCATCATATAAAGTTCAAATAATTTAGGTTGAACTCATACCTGTAATTAATTCAGACTAATACCCTATCCCGACTAAAAGAGGAGAGCAAAGACTTCGCGTCGCGCAAACGCATCGGAAGCACGTAGAAATGAGAAAATGTTTGTTATATTTCTATTTGGAAACGGATGCTGGGGCGCGCAAACCAGAGGAATATTGCTCCCTCTCTCTCATCTCAAGCTCCCGCTCAAGCCAACCTCGACTCAGTAGATACTTTGCATAGGTCAAATAATGTTGATGTAAATCTTTGCGCTCATGACCAAGAAGAGGCAAGTCATGATGTTGAGGCTTTTCTGTTGGCCTGATTCTCTCTGAGAGATGATAGGCCAGTCCTCCCTCCCCCATACTCTCGTCGACGGAATGTGAACTACCAAAGGCCTTATTCACAATCCAAGCAGACAGAGCGCTTAGAAGAGAGCGTGAAGGCCTAGTTAAACTCTGCTCTAGAGAATAAGCGCAAGAGTCAAATGCTTCCGCTGGTGCTGCCCGGGAAGAAGAGTCAGAGAGAAATTGATAGTAACAGTGAGACAGAGAGAGCTTTTGAAACTCAAGATTTCGAAGCTCCACCTGATAAGTCTGCGCCAAAGAGGGGTCATAATATTTTACAGATGGGCCTTGATAAGTGGAGAGCTTAGCAGAGAGATACTCTCTAGCGGCTAAAGCGTCGGTGGCGCTTATAGAGAAATTGCTCAATTTATTTTCACAGCGAATAAGTGAGCGTCCCTGTTTTAAAAAGCCTTTCAAGCACTCGGAAGAAAAGGAAGCTATTGGCCTCACGCAATTTTCAAAATCCCCAAGCCTATCCCAAAGTCCTGAGAAAGTTAGGTCATCCTTAATTAAGATTTCAGCGCAATTTTGATTTGAGATATCCCCTCTTGCCATAAGCGCGGACATGCGATCGTAGGCCAAGCAATCTCTTTGAGCGACGGGAGTACCCATCATTTTTGAGAGGTATTCACAACGTATATAACGAGGAGATTTCTGGTTGCCCTTGGCCAGATCAATGAATTTGTCAGTATAGGGAATCCACATAACATTTCTAAAATTAAAGCCGTGGCCGACGGCACTCTCAATGGAGTTTTCTTTGGGGAGATCTTCAAATGAAATTAGATTGTGAGCAAAGATCTTTGAAGGGGCATGAAGAGACTCTGACCAGGCAAAGTAGGCATACTTACCTCTTCTCTCTTCACGAAGAATGATTTGGTTGTAATCGCCAATGATATTTGTGCGCACTTCAATTGAATGACCACCTGCTAGTTGCACTCTCCACACCTGATCAATTTTCGTAAAGGTGTAACCATCATCCCTACCTCTTGCAATGAAGAGTTTTGGCGACTCAAAACTCCCCTCCCATGCAAGGCGAAATTCCTTGGCATTAAGTCGTCCCTTAAATGAGACCTCTCCTGCCAATAAGTTCATAGAAGCCAAGGCCATCAAAAGGGATGGTATAAGTATAGAAAATGAGATAGCCCGACAAAAAAACTTCACTACTAAGTCCTTGTTCTTTCAACATATCGGCTAATATTTGAGAGATCTGACGCTAAAGTTAAAAGCTATAATCGACGATAAGAAACCAGAAGATTTTTCCAACCCACGAGGAATAGATGAAACGTTTTTTTAAAGTGATGTTACTTCTTGCGATGACTACAGGTCAGATCTATGCGGCGGGAATTGGTTCTCTTGCTCACTATTTCGTCTCTGAGTCAGGTGTAGCAGAAGTGCTAGTCTCTAAGGGAATCGTAGGAGATATGGCCGATACTGTCAGTCACTACGTTAATGACTCTCTTAAGAGTCTCACAGTCGGAAATAAAATCCCAAGCGCAGCTGAGCTTGAAAAAATTCTAAAAGAATTAGGGACAATTGATAGAAGAGATGAGGCCATTAAGACTCAACTCCTCACGATTCTTGGAAAAGATCAAAAGAGTCTAAGCAAAGACGACCTGGTAAAGGCCGTGAACAATTTGATCTATCTCTCTCACCGCTATGGTAAGCGCGGCTCAACAGTGCTCGCCTGTGCTGAGTGTGTGAATACTGCACTTCATAAAGAAGGATTCCGCTTCACAATGGAAGTAGTGAGTGACGTGAACGTGCAAAAAGCGATGAAAGAAATCGTTCCTGATAATCCAAAAGATATGAAACGCTACATCAGCAACAAGTTTGATGATCTTGGATATGGCGACTACTCAAAAGTTTCTTCATCACTTGTAGGTCCTGAAGAAGAAGAATCACTCGCTGTTTTCCTTGCAATGGCCGAAGCTGGCTCAGCAAAGCAGAGAAAACTTGTGGATGCCATCGCAAGTGTATCTAAAGACAGTTCAGGAGAAATTAATCTCGTCAGTAGAGATAATCCACACAAACTTTGGAAACTCTTCACCAATGACATGTCTGATGAAGTGATTGACGGCTGGATTGATGTTCTTGAAAAAACGGCAAAAGAAGGTGATGGCGAAGCTAGTAAGAAGCGCGCCTTCTACAAAGTACTAAAAGACCGCGCAGGTGATGATCCAGTTCTAAATGAGCAAGTAAATATGCTCAAAGTAAAAAAGTGCTTCTTCCAATAATATAGTAATCACTAAGAAGAAAAATAAGGGCCCTGATTGGGCCCTTTTTTTTTTAGTAGTACTCAACAATCGCAGGGTTTCTCTTAATGATCAATACCTTAAGTGCGGTAACAAAATCCTCAAATTGATCCATACCCTTATAGTGTGAGAGCTCCGCGAGTGCTTTGTGGGCCGTTTCTTCAAACTTGGCAAGCTTGAAAATCTCTTCTGTTGGAACTGATTGCCACAACACACTTCCAAGCGCCTCTTCAGAGATATCGCGTGGGGCGAAGAGAACTCTGGCCACACCATCTTGATCGAGCTTCACAAATTGTGGTGCTTCTTTGAATTTAAACTTGCCATCAGGCTTGAGCGCCATCACGTGATCTGTAATCTTACGTGTGAGGTCTTCTTCGAGCTCGCGAAGGCTTGTAAGTAGATCAATACTACTCTCTCCAACGTCTGCACGATCAGCTACTTGCTTCATCACGGCCTTGTGAAAAGCTTGATAAGTATCATAGGCAGACTCTGCAGCGACATTCGTTGCAATCCCGAGGGTTGCACGTGCTTCAGTCTTAAGAGTTTCAGTAAGTAGACGAGAGCGAGCGGTGAAGATCTTCTTTAGAATCAAGCCATCAGAGAGATTTCCAAAAACATCTCCAAGAGCCTGGCCAATAAGAGGAGTCTTTCTAAACATCGCAGTTCCGCCCATAAATGGTCCACCTTGAACAAAAACGAGGTAGGGAAGCTCGCGCTTTCGCATTGGTACTTTGAGAAAGAAATCACTGAGTTCCTCAAGATTATTAGTCACGAACTTCTCAAAAGGAACCTTACCACTAATAGTTTGAGCAAGTGACTTCTCAAGGGCGCGCAAATTATCTCTTTGAGCGTAGAGGTGCTCAGCGCGCATTTTATAAAACCATCCCGTGAGCTTACTTCTAGCGGGGCCAAGCTTAGGAAGAGTTTCTTCCATTCTCTTAATTGCAAGATCAAGTCGCTTTCCACTATAAGTGCGCAGGAGCTTTTGCAGACCCTTTGGGTTGCTCCCAAAGTAATTTGTCACGATCTTAATTGTTCTCTCGTTAATCATCTCGAGCGATTCATCAACCACCACTTTCCCAAAACTATTGGCGGCAATTTCACTCATCTTTGCCCCACCCTTCTCAAGCATCTTTGAAAATGGATTCATTAGACGACCAATTTCTTTCACGAGCTCTCTCGTAGAAATTGATCCTTGCTTATGAAGCGCAATGGCCTTCTTATAACTATCAATTGTTTTAGTTACGACACTGTCTTTCACACCTGCAGCTTTCAACTGTGAAGACAGCTCATCAATTGGTGACTGGTTAACGCCCTTTGAGCCAAAGCCAAGGACATTTTTAGCGTAGCGAACATCTTCTTCTTGAATGGCCTGGCGAGCTGAAGCCTTAAACCCAGAAGCTCCCATCTTGCCTCCAATTCTCTTGCCTGCGATAATCGCCATTTTTGAACCAAGCTTAAAGGCCCTAGTTGAAATCCCAATGAGGGGGAAAATACTAATTGCTTCAAAAGCAGTCCAAAACCAACCTCTAGAAACAGCGTCTGAGCTACCAAAGTTAGCAAAGCCCAGATCTTCCATCTTCTTTACTTGTGCAGAATAAACGTCAGCATCTTTTTTGCGATTAAATTCGCGGTAAACAAGGGCAGACTGAGCACTGATAGCAGCAACGCCAGCACCAATCATGTAGGCGCCTAGTGGAGCGCAGAGACCGCCAGAAACCACAGTACAGAGACTGGCCGCGCCGATAGCTGTGATGCCGAGAATACCGGCGCCAATACCAAGAACCATGTCCATTTTCTCAGATGGCGACATTGAATTTACTTTGTCCATAACATCTTCTGGAACGCTCTGAAGACCCGCCATTGAGTTGAGCATATTTTGAGCTTTTGAAGTGGCATAAAAGAGAGTTTGGAATTTCTCGTGATCGTTTGGCTCTAGATTACAGAACTCATTGAGCTCAGACTTAATCTGAGCAAGGCGCTCAGCGGCTGCACTCCTAAGGAGGGATTCCATAATTGGCTTTTTATAGCGATTGTCCATATCAAGAAAGACAAGCTTAGAAACGACGTTATTATCAATGCCATGGTCACTAGCAAAGTCTTGAAAGAAATCGCTTTGGGCCTTTAAATCACCTTTCATTGAGTAGAGCTTTGAGAAGAACTCAGAGAGCTCTGCTTGATCAGAACCTTTGATTTCTTCAAGCTTGTCCATGGCCTCGCCGTCAACACTCACACCAAGATTTTTAAGAAAGTTCTCCACTCTGTCATAAGAGACAAGAGTTTCAATAGAAGTGTCCTCTAGGTGCTGGTAGTATTCCTTGCCCTCTTCATCTTTAACTGTAAAGAGCTGACCAGTTCCTTCATTTACGTCTTCATAAACGCGAGTCCAAACACCATCTCTCACTGCGCGACTTGCAACTCTTGAAGCAATAAACGGAGAGAGTGGCTTATTGAGACCAAGCTTCTTAGCGGCGCCATCGAGACGATCAAGGCTGGCATCAATATTGTTGAAAAAACACTTAGTATTTGAGTCGTATGACTTCCAAAGACCATTACTTCTATATGTTGGCTCGTGACCACTTCTAATCGAGCTCATTTGCTCGCGAGCAATCAGATACGAAAGACGAAGGCGCGCCCATGGATTTAACGTACGCATTTGATTCATAAGAAATTCATACTCACTTGGCTTAGCCTCAGTTAGTTGACCTTTTAGTGCACTAAACTTAATCCAAAGTGCTCTTAAGAGTGGATAGATCTCTTCGATCTTTGATTCTTGAATACGACGAGTAGGAATAAAGTCAGAAACATCTCTAAATTCTTTAAGTCTTTCATCGAGATTAGCAAGAGTTTGAATATGTGGGGCCACTTCACTCTTATGGCCATTCATGCGAGAAGCACAAACCTTCCCAATTTCACCTTGAGCGCCAAAATTAGCACAGGTCATGTTAATCACTTGCATAACGTAGACGTCATTAGTTCCTTGAAGCGAGTGAATATAGTCGCCCAAAACGCGAAGACCCCAATTTCTCCAGATGCTTGATCCGTAGAGACCAGGAAAGTCGATATGTAGCTGCGTCTTCTCTAGTTTCGCTTTAAGTTCATCAGAGATAATCTCTTCAAAGTGAACAGCACCCAATGACTGCATTCTCTCAGCGAGGTAAACTGAAAGGTTTTGCTTCATTGGATCAATGAGATCCTTAGTTCCATCTTTAAGTGTAATTTCGTATTGATCAAGTTCACCTGGAGTGGCGATAATCTTTTCAAAAATCTCCTGATCAAGATAAGTAATATCTTGACCTGGCTTCCAAGTGGTTCTATTCACTCTGCGACTTGCAGTCTTAGAGTGGTAGAGTGAGCGCGCGTCCCCGACTACAGATTGAAAGACTTGGTCAAAGTGAGCAATATCATCAATTCTAGATCTACCTGGATTTTCAACCGCAATCTTAGCGTTTCTATACTCTTCGAAGGGAACAAGTCCTGAATAGCCCGACTTAGTTGGGTCTTTGTCCACGTTTTCGAGGTAGAACTCAACAGCAGCATAGTTATTGCGATCCACAATTAAGCCGTGATTAATAAGAATATTATCGACGAACTTCTCTTTCTCACCCTCTCTAAAATTGAATTTAAATTCTTTAGGGAGCGAGCCATTAAAGTGACTCTGACAAGAATTAGGAATCTTAAGTGAGTAGTCGCCCTTAGCCTTACCTACAATTGTTTCATAGACAAAGATCTGCGAAGTCATCATCTGTAGAGTCATCCACTTAAGAGCGCGAATATAGTTTTCAGCGGTAGGTGCCTTGATGAGTGTTCCGATATCGCGAATGAGCACTTCTTGCTCATCAAATACTACCTGAAGATCACTCCAACCCTTGCCCTCAATTTTTAGGTAGTGCTGACCTTCACTAGGGTTTGGTCCAACAGTGATGAGCTCTCTTGCGTGCACATCATCTTCAGCAGCAAGCTCTTCAGGAAATGAAACAAGAAGATCTTTATATAGGTGTGAATAGTCAGACTCACCTTTTATATAAGCGCGCTTAGAAACAACTAGGTCTCTCATGGGAAGAAGGACACTATTGAGGTAGCTAACCAGAAGGCCGTGGCGCTCAGAAGCGACGATTGACTCATTCTGAAGGGCCACTTCAACTTCAGACTTAAGCTTGAGGGCCTTATTATACTGGCCCATCACACGATTATCTTTAGTACTAAAAGCTTTAGGCTCTTTTCCCTCGCTCTCAGCTTGCATTGTTTCAGAAACCACGATGTCGAGAAGACCTGGAATGTGCTTTGGCTGACATTCAGGAGCACTCTCTGAAGCTTTTTCCTTCTCGTCGATACTATAGGTATAAACGCCACAGGCATTTTGCTCCATGATAGAAATCATCGATTTAAACTTTGAGTCTTCAACACTTGAAATTACATTTGAATCATTGCCCATGAAGCTTGAGAAGAAATCGACTTCTTCTGAAGAGTCTGATGAGAAAAAATCAACTTCTTCAAGTGATTCTTGCTCGCTTGTGGACGGCTTAACTTCTTCACAGTGAGAGCGATCATCTTTACCGATAATCTCAAACTTAAATTCTTCAACTGCCGTAGAGAGTCTCTTCATGTCTACGCTTGCTTGAGCAGGAACGCGCGCTAGAGTTTCCCCAAATGCCATTTGGAAGCACAGAAGAGGAATGAGAAGAGATGTTTTTGAAACGATCTTCATAAAACCACCTAAGCAGGTTAAAAATCAAAAGCTTAGGTAATTTAATGCAACGCAAGGGCCACTTTTCAAGCGCCTGGAAATACCATAAGCACCTGAAACTAAAGGGTTTCATTAGAGGGTTCACAGAAGGGGGTGATGAAGTTTTAGGCAATGTCCCCAGAGTGTCTAGATCTTAGACACTCTGGAAAAATAGATAGGATTTGAAATTAATTGCTTTTTGGACGGAGCTCTTTGCGCAGGATCTTACCCACGTTGGACTTTGGAAGCTCGCTTCTAAACTCATACTGACGTGGCACCTTATAACCTGTGAGGTTTTCCTTACAGAAGGCCTTGAGCTCTTCTTCAGTGAGCGACTCATCCTTTTTAACCACAAAGATCTTCACAATCTCGCCACTCTTATCATCGGGCACTCCAACGGCAGCACACTCAAAGACTTTTGGATGAGTCGAGACCACATCTTCAACTTCATTTGGAAACACGTTAAAGCCAGAAACGAGAATCATATCTTTCTTTCTATCGACAATTTTAAAGAAACCCTCGGGATTCATAAAACCAATATCACCGGTTTTAAAATAGCCATCTTCTGTCATTACTTTTTCCGTCTCATCCGGTCTATTCCAGTAACCTCTCATTACCTGTGGACCCTTGATGCAAATCTCACCAACCTCTTCAGCGGCGAGATTTTTTCCATCGTCATCTTTAATCACAACGTCCGTGCTTGAAATGGGAAGTCCAATATAGCCATTGTACTCGGTCATATTAAGCGGGTTGATACAAGCGGCTGGCGAAGTCTCAGTGAGGCCATAAGCTTCGATGAGTGGACTCTTCGTAGTTTCTTTCCAGCGCTCGGCCACAGAACGTTGAACTGCCATACCTCCACCAAGTGTCATCTTCAGTGAAGAGAAGTCGATCGTTTTAAAATCTGGATTATTCAAAAGACCATTAAAGAGCGTATTCACTCCAGTAAAGCAGGTGAACTTCCACTTTTTAAGTTCTTTAATAAAGCCCGGAATATCTCTTGGGTTAGTAATGAGAATATTGAGCGCTCCAATCGAAGAGAAAATAAAGCAATTCGCTGTCAAACTAAAGATGTGATAGAGCGGAAGCGGAGTGATGATAATGTGATTATCAGAACCAAGCGTTGGCTTAATCCACTCGTGTGCCTGCTGAATATTGGCCACAATATTTCTATGTGTGAGTTCTGCACCTTTAGAAACCCCAGTGGTTCCACCTGTGTATTGCAAGAAAGCCGTTTCATCGCCGCTCGAAGCGACTGATTGAAACTTGTCTTCGTCACCTTCAAGTAGCGTGTCTTTAAAAGAGATCGCTTTAGGAAGATTGTAATCAGGAACCATCTTCTTCACTTTCTTAATCACAAAATTAACGATGAGGTTCTTTGGAAAGCTTAGAAGATCCCCAATGCTCGTCTTGATCACGTGCTTGACTGGAGTTTTTGCAAGAACTGTCTCAAGTACGTGGGCAGAGTTTTCAAAAATAATGATGGTTTCAGAACCACTGTCGTTGAGCTGGTGTTCAAGTTCTCTAGCGGTATAGAGCGGGTTCACGTTTACGACAATCATTCCCGCTCTCAAAATGCCAAAGAGAGCAATTGGGTATTGAAGAATATTGGGCATCATAATCGCTACGCGAGCACCCTTCTTAAGACCTAGTTGATTTTGGAGGTAACTTGCAAAGCGGCGGCTATAAAGATCAATTTGCTCAAAACTAAAAGTGGTTCCCATGCAGTGGAATGCTGGTCGAGTCGCAAATTTCTTAAATGAGCTCTCTAGAATTTCGGTAATGCTAGAGTGAGCGTCGGCGTTGATCTCGTGTGGTACGCCAGCTTCGTAGTGAGCAAACCATGGCCTTTGTGACATAAAAAACCTCTTTATTCCCATTGATAAAATAATAAAAATTGTACTGGGATGCCATTAAGTACACAAGTCGGTGTACATCAAGACAATTCCTGCCCTAGAAGTTTCTTAAGCTCTGCCAAGTGTATGCTCGCATCAAAGCTCGCAGTCACTAGCTGCTTTGCTCGCTTGCATTGCGCCGCAATTGAAGCTGCGTCTCGTTGCGCAAAGTTAACGAGCTCCGAGAATAAGTCCGAGACTCCCTCGGCAAATACCTGAGCAGTCTCACCAGGAATAACAATATTCTCGAGCCCCGGCAGTGACTTGCAAATCACAGGAATAGAACTGGCCATGGCCTCAAGAAGTACGTTGGGTATTCCATCGCGATCTCCGGATTCGGTGGGGGTCGGTGCCAGTAAAAAAAGAGAGCAAGTTTGATACAGGAGTTTAACTTCTCCACTCTCTCTGGCCCCTAAAAGACTTACTTCGCTTTGAAGATTTAGTCTTGCAATCAATTCATCCAATTCTGGTCGCAGAGCCCCCTCGCCTACAATGTGGTAGTGAAATTGATTGCCGGCCGCTTTAAATTTCGCCAAGGCGTTGAGTATTTCGGCGTAGCCTTTCTTTTGCACCAAGCGCCCAACACTAAGAAAGTGATTCTTCTTGCGCTCTTGTGGGAAGTGATCAAATTGCTTGCAATCAATCCCGTGGGGCAAGAGTAATAGTCGATTCTTGTAGCTTGGAAAGTGACTGGCCAAATACTCGTGCCCATGACTGTGACAAATAAAAACCTTTCGAGCTTTTGAGATAACTTTTTCTAGTTGCTCGATTGGTGTGGTGTAAATATCAACCGCATGACCAGAGCAAATCAGAGGAACCTTAAGTGCATTTGCCACAGTAAGGCCAAAGAGCGAAGGGTCGTGAAGAAAGTGAGAATAAACCAAATCAATCTTAGGCAGGCGAGAGAGGCAGAGTTCTAATTGGGCAGGGTCGTGATAATCTAGGCCTGGGTCTTGATAGAAAACCTGAGCACGCAAATCCTTTACCCGAGGGTGTGTAAAACTCTCGCGCGCTCCCTTCAGGGAGTAAAGCGTGAGCTCAAAATCCTCTTCGAGTGAGAGAAGCTCTTGAAGAATAAATGTCTCCGAAATCCTCGGAAATCCCTTAAGGATCACTAAAATGCGTTTCTTCATCCCTTCATCTTGCAAAAAGTAAGAGAAAAGGGCATGCTGCTATGACTAAAAACACTGAGGAGACACTCGTTTTGAGCAATCTAATCGAGGGCAAAGATTTCTACTACAACGAAGATGGGCTGATGATATTCACTGCCCACTTTCTTAAAAAACGTGGTTTTTGCTGTCAAAGCGGCTGCACTCACTGTCCATATGGAATTCACGAGAAATACGATCCGAGCTACCCCCAAGAATTGCAAAATCCTCCAGGCGATGAGAGCGATTACTACGACCACAGAGACTTCGAAGACGACGAAGACTAGAGAAGATCGTCACTCCAATCCCCTTCAAATTGGGCCAGGACACGGTGCCACTTCTGATTGGTGGTTAGTTTCTTGTATCGCGCTTCTAAAACCTGGGCCTCTGAGCGATTTTCACAATTTTTCACAAAGACAACTTCAATGGGTGAAAAGGCACGCGTAAATTTGGCACCCTTGCCACTCTTGTGTGTGTGCCAGCGCTTGATGAGATTGGGAGTGACTCCTACATAGAGTCGCTCGCCATCAGTTCTTAGAATATAGAGAAACCAATTCATGAAATTGATTCTAATTGATAGTCCTCAAGCTCAAAAGAGATTTCTAGCCTCTTAGAAATTTTGAAGTTTCATAGAGCTTGTGAAAGGAATAGAGATTCGCCCCCATTTTATAAGGGATTACTCCATCAACGCGATCAACATATTTGAGGCAATTTTGATGAATCTTCTCCATCACTTCCTCAAGACGAGTAAGAGCTTCAGCAAAACTTGCCGTTCGGTGGGTGGCATTTTGGCTGCGCTCTAGGTTTGAGACGGCAACCCCCCCAGCATTGGCAGCTTTGCCTGGTAGAAAGATAATCCCCCTTCCTGCAACGACCTCAAGTGCTTCTGGAGTGAGAGGCATATTTGCACCTTCACAAAAAACCTGAACGCCATTATCGATCAATTTTAGGGCGTCGATCCCATTGAGTTCATCTTGGGTTGCACAGGGCATGGCCACATCCCCTTCCAACGCCCAGGGCTTTTCCCCTTCGAGGTAAGTTGAGCGCGTCCCATGAAAGTCGCGCAGACGCCCTCTCAGCTTAAATTTGAGATCCTTTAATTCAGTCAGATCACTTTCTTTAATTCCCTCTTTAAAATAGAGAGTCCCACCTGAGTCTGAGATACTTAGAACAGTGGCCCCATAATCAATCAATTTTTCTGCCGCATGAAGCGCCACATTTCCAGAACCAGAGATGAGCACTCTCATTTTTTTTAGGTCTTGATGATGATACTCAGTCGCGTGCTTTAAGATCATCGCAGCGCCATACCCAGTCGCTTCTACTCGTCCACAACTTCCACCAAAGCTAGGGTGCTTTCCCGTCAACACTCCGGTATAGCGATTTGTTAACTTGAGATAATGCCCATAGAGGTAACCAATCTCTCGCTCCCCCACTCCGATATCGCCAGCGGGAATATCAATATCTGCTCCGATATGCTTATAGAGCTCACTCATGAAGGAGTCGCAGAAGCGTCTCACTTCATGGGGAGACTTGCCCTTGGGATCAAAGTCAGAGCCTCCCTTGGCCCCACCCATTGGAAAACCAGTGAGTGCATTTTTAAAAATTTGCTCAAAGCCTAGAAATTTTAAAATACTCAAATTGACCGTGGGATGAAACCTGAGCCCCCCTTTGTAGGGACCCAGGTCATTGTTAAATTGCACCCGGTAGCCACGATTCACATGCAGAACGTTTTGATCATCAAACCACTCCACTTTAAATCGGATGGTTCGATCAGGCTCGATCATCCTCTCAAAAAAGCTGGCCATCTGCGCTTCAGTGAGGTCGCTCTCACCATTAATGACATCATTCAGCACCTCAAAAACTGCATGACGAAATTCACTCTCGTAAGAGTGATGGTGGGCGAGTAAATGATCAATTTTATCTCTGATCGACATAAAAGCTCCTAGTGCAATTTTAAGAGAGCATTAATACTTTCAATGTGGGCCTCTTGACGAGGAATGAAGCGATTTCGAATCTCTGTTTTTTGAGCGTTCGTTAGTCCTTCACTCTCAAGCATTGACTTGTAATTTGAAAGCCCATGCTCCTCGCCTTTCTTAAGCGCGCGTAGTGCGGTCTCTTCCCCCACAAGTTTTGAGAGGCCAACGAAGGCTTCAACCGCAGTCCCCCAAATGCTTGAGCTCTCCTCAGGCTTCATTCCTGACGAAGAAGATTGCTCTGTCCAGTAGCGCACCGCCTGAGCGTGGTCATTTCTGAACTCGCGCAAACGATAAACTTCTGGATCTTTACGAACCTTCTCTTCTACTTGTTCATAGGCTTCAACCGCCGAGATTTCACCTCTTAAAATCTCATCGAGATCTTGAGCGTGAACTCTCGTTGTCATTGGAGTTGAAGTCGAATTAATTGTGTTATCCATTTCCATTATAAAATCCTTTTTTGGGCACTACTCTGAAAATGCAGTACCAGTCATTGAAATTACTCCACAGCCCATGCGATTTCCCGCATCTCCAGAGGGCTGGCTCTCAAGGTCGTCCTCACCCATGTGAATAACGACTGTCTTGCCGATGATCCCATGAGATGTTGCGTCCACAGTGAGTTGCTTAGAGACATAATTAAAGCTCGCATTTCCTTTATCATCGGCCGTGATATTGCCAAGATCTCCCGCATGCGATTCCATGCCAGGACTTCCATGCGCATGACCACTTGGATTAAAGTGTCCGCCAGCAGTTTTAAAGTCTCCCTCACAAACGCCATTTTCATGGATGTGAAAACCATGGGTCTTGCTTGGGCCGAGTCCCTTAAAATTGGCGGTGATAAGTGTTCCCTCATCACCGGCCGCAAATGTCACCACACCAAGCTCTTTGCCGTTGGTATCGTAGACCTTAGTCTTAATCTCTGCTCTGGCGCGCGACTCACTACTCTCATCTTGGCAACCCACAAGAAGCAGACCCAGTGCGAGTATGAAAAGAGTTGTTTTACTCTTATTAAACATAGGAACTCCTAATGCTTTGTAATTGATTCTGCGCCACTAGTTTTAAAGGTGGCCTTAACTTCTTCAGACATATTGTCTGGAGTCTCAACACCGATGAGAACACTTCCTGAGCTTAGGTTTTTTTCAACTAACTTTGCTTCATTCTCACTCATACCAGCGCCAATTAGGCCTCCAACGAGTCCACCAACCCCAGCACCAGCACCACCACCAGCAAGAGCAGCGACCAGTGGGCCAGCTGCTAGTAGCCCTATTCCTCCTGTCATGGTGACAGTTCCCACCGCAGTAAGACCTGCAGCAATTGCACCAATCGCTCCACCGGCAACTGCACCTGAAGCGACTCCTTCAGGAGCTTTAGAGTTCTCCTCAATTTTAAAATTCTTTCTCCCCACATCATCACTCATGAGAACACTAATCTTTTGACGGGGAATCCCCATATTCACAAGAGTGTTCACCGCTGATTGGGCGCGATCTACATTATTAAAAATTCCTGTTACTTCAGTGCTCATAAAAACTCCTTCTTCTGTTGGTTTATGAGATATTTTTTATAAATTAGAAGCAAAAGCTGTGCCGACCACCTTAGTCAGCACAAACATTCGCTAGACAATTTCTTAGTAGGTAAGACCTAGGTTAACCAGTGCATACTCTTGCGAACCGCGTAGCATATCATTGGTCCAGTTAAAGACATTTAAATACTCAAGACCAAGCGACCATTTATTATTAAAATAGTAAGAAGCTCCCACTTTAACCAAGGGGCCCATCGCAAATTCGGTATCGTCATTTCTCACACCAGTATCATTATGAAGTACGGCAGAAAGACCAGTCCCGACATATACGTCTCCAGCGCTCTTATCCACAACGTGATAGATAAGTGACGAAGAGAGGTGATACTGCTCATCTCTCACTTCAACGCCGTCATCATCATCAGCACTAAAGAGTGCGAGGACATCCCAGCCAAGATTTTTTAAGCGACGCTCGTGAGAAACGCCCACATCAGGCGTTGTTCCAGTGTAACCAAAGTACACTTTTGAAATGCCAGTGGACTCATCCCACTTGCGCTCGATCACACTGTCCTGTGCACTCACCAAAGTCAGAGAGAAAATTCCAACAATTGTAAGTAACATCATTACATTTTTTAAATTCATCGTTCATTCTCCTGCAAAAAAAGTAATTAAGTCGTAATGACTCGCAAAAACATTTGGCTTAATTGCAGGGATGAGGCCAGAGCGACCAATACTATGTATTGATCTAACGAATAGTTAATCTTTGCTAGATTTATTGACAGCGCGGGAGGGTGAAGTGAAATGAATAAGGTCTATCTTCTGAAGTGATGTTGGCATCTACAAACTGAGACTCACCCTCCCATTTACCGCCAACATTTCTCAAATAGAGAACCATGCGTGAAGTTTGGCAAGAGTCTTGGTCGATGGAGAGATTCTCAATATCAAAGAGCCCATTAAAGCTCATGTTAACTTTGCAAAAGGGTGCTTCCACTTCAATTTGATGAGTGGTCTCACGAATTTCGCTACTCTTAGCTTCTATAGTGTTATTAAAACCAGATTCAGAGCTTATACACTTTGGGGCGACCATGAGATTCACTCTAAGGGCGCCAACACTCTGCTCGCTTAGAATGCGATGGCCATAGGCCACCTCCCAGCGAATTGAACTCGAAAGCCCACTGCTCATTTTATTGAGAATCTTTAGAGCTAGATCGCCATTCTTCTTGATCATTTCTGTTTCGACAATTTGTGAGCGGCGACGATCACTTCCGCTTAATCCTATATCCTGACAACTAGCGGGGAGTGAATGACAACTTTGATTAATTCCAAAATCCTTGCAAAGACAACTGATGTTTGTCGCCGTTCCTAGAGATGAGAAATCTTTTGAAATAAAGTGATCGAGGATTCTTGCGCCAAGATCAGACTTATCTTTGATCGAAGCTTGATGAATTCCAAGGACAAAGCCGTTGCGATCAATAATGGGCGACCCAGAGTTTCCCCCCATGGTCTCGCAGCCCAGAGTATTGAGGGCCGGAGACTGTGGCCCATCAAAGAACTCTCCAAAGAATGTATTCATTTTGAGTGAACACGTGACCCTACTCACTTCACCGTTCCAAAGTCCCTTGGGGTCAACTTTAAGAATGCTCACTCGCTCTCCGGAATATCGCGATCTAAGTTCACTCTTAAAAGGACGCACTTCTTTTGGAACTTCAACCTTGAGAACTGCCACGTCTTGAACGCCTGTTCGCGCAAGAGAAGTAGAATTCACAATGCTCTCGCAGCTCACACGCTTCATCTGACCGTTGATATTAAAAACTAGCCCGATTGAGTCACTACAATTCACACCGGCCCTGCCACTAAAGCGCTCCGGCACACAATGAGAGTTGGTATAGACGAGTCCATTATCAAGTACGAAAGCACTACAGCGGTAAGACTTCCCCTGATCAATGCCAACCAAAAGAGCAAGTCCAGTAGGACAAGACTCTCCCGAGAGTCCACACTCTAGATTTGACTTTGCCAGTACTTCTTCAATTGAAGAGTTGGTAACAACACTCTCGCTGCGCTCATGAGGAGGCAGACTAACGCTCGCGGGCCCAGAGGAATTACCTGCGCCACATGAAGCCAAGAGAGTGAGGATGGCCCCCAAAACCAGGGACTTTATTCTATACATTTCCCCATCGTGACACAGCGCAAGATAATCGCAATTACCTCTGTCATTCTTACAGACCTACTTTATCGAGATAACAGCTACTTACCCTATGCACAAGCCTCATTTTGCTGGACAAGGGCCCTCACACCACGATAAATTGGGCGCTTCACATTGAATAGTCGGATCGTAGCGCAGGGGTAGCGCGCTTGTCTGGGGGACAAGAGGTCGCTGGTTCAATTCCAGTCGGTCCGACCATTTTTCGCTAAGCCAATTTATGTTGATTGGTTTTTTTTATGTAAACTTTTGTTTTTTCAACAACAGGTTTTCCTAGAGTTACCAATCCTTCTTTTTGATATGTGACACTAGAAAACAGCAAGTCACTCTAGCTGCTGCTGTTTTGTGACTTAATCGCTGCCAAGTAAGAATTAAAAACAAGCCTTCAGTAGTCGAGGAATCTTACCTGCAAAAACAGGAAAACGACGACACTCCCGAGGCATCAGCTAGAAGTAGCTGTCCCAATCACTACAGGAGATTTATGGACATCAATAGAGATGCAAAGCCTTATAGGATTAGAACTGTTTGAAGAGGGACTCACAACACCCTGCTTCAGGTTAAAAAAAACATGTGCTGAAAACTATCATATCAAAGTTCACTATTGAAAAACTAAAAGTAGAAGAGAAAGGTAAAGAATTGTTCATTTACAGACCAAAAACGTTAGCTGTAAAAAGAATTTGAAATATACAAAAAGTTAATAAATAATCAATTTATAAAAATAAAATAAGGCAATAAGAATGCTTTTCCCACAAGAAGCTATGGATAGCTGGTCTGAAAAATACGGCCTTAAGATCTCTTCTGGAAAATGCCCTGCATGCAATCGAAATATTGTTGCAGACATACCTTTTGCAGATAAGAGCTTAAGAGGATTTATTTCTGGGGATCATGGCTGTGGTATTCAGTATTGCCTAATCACATTTAAAGATATCTCACAGAAAGAAAAAGTATTTTGGGAAAGGATGGCCCAAGGGGTTGCCGCCCCTTGAGCCAAAGAAAGTGAGAGACCCTACTTCTTACGCCTTAACTGAAACTTAAACTTTCGACAAAACTTCCTAAAGTTCTTAGTCAACAGCTTACTGCTTATAGCAGTAGTGAAGTTGACTAGGGACTTAGGGCCACAAGTTCCTGGCACAAGAGAATAACCCGCTGGTGTGTAACCACCACTACGTTTCTTCTTGCTGTCTTTGACCCTTTTCACAACAGTCGACTGCATGAGTACAAGCTCTTTTTTGACTACATCGTAGTCAGACGCCGGATTGCCTGAGTGCAGATGAAACAGGATCTGGGCACCGCCATTGCTTGGATCATACGTGATCTGAAAGTGAATATCTGAAGGAATCTGTGGACCACACAAGAACCCTTCAAGGGTCAAAGCTGAAGCTTCAGCGGAGACCAGGGCAATTGTGGAGAAGAAATGTAACACGCCCTCAAGGCGTTCTGTTCTGACAGCATTTCTCAGTCTGAGAAGTGCTAGATTCTGGAAAATTGAAGCTACAGCTTGAGCTTCCTGTAAAGATAACGCGTACATGTTTTACCTCGTCTGGAAGTAAGGGGGTTAATAAAAACTGTTCTCATGAAATACTCCTTAGTAATTCGTTTCATTACAAAGACATGGTTTACACTTAGAATCTATCCGGACATAGTCACCTCCTGTAACAGTCATTTAGTTGCATTTATTCAGTGTAACATATTTGTATCAATGTGTCAAGTAAAAAACTACTCAGATAGTGAAAATGACGAGGTTTCTTGGTACTTTACCTTCAGGTCAACTTAATTGACCATCCTGTGGCCGTAACAAATTTGTTGACAAGGCCTACGCAGGCCATTAAAATCGTAAGTAATATGGATGGTTATAATTTAAAATTTGCGAAACTAGTTGAAAATGCGAGAGAGACACTTGGAATTACCCAAGCTCAGCTGGCAAAAGATCTAAACTGCAGCAGAGCCACAGTCTCCAGGCTAGAAAACGGCGAACACTCAATCTCTCTGGGTCTAGCCCTGAGAATAGCAAAGGCTCTTCAAATATCCATAGATTCAATCATTGATCAAACAGATAGTGATCTAAGAGACTTTGTCACTTCAAAGTTTGAAGGCACTGAGGTACAACAATCGATTCTTAACAATATTGAGTACGCCCTTAAAAAAAGTAGAGAGCAAAAATGATAGTCTTGAAAGCATCTAGAAAGAGGTCTATCGAAAAACTCACTCAAGAAGTTCTCGCAATGGCAGGACAGGAAAATTCTAGGCCAGTTGACCTCAACAGCTTGGCTAGTAATATGTCCATACTGCTAGTTTCAACAAAATTAAACGATATCTCTGGAATGTCATTTATTGAGAACGACCAAAAGTATGTTGTTATTAACTCAGAAGAAAAACATCATGGGCGTGCTAGGTTTACAATTGCGCATGAAATCGGACATCTATACTTACATCATAATGAAAAAGTGACTGTAAGTAATGATGCTGGCATTCTCCTTAGAGACATCAACTCTTCAACCGGATTAGATATCAAAGAGGTTGAAGCAAATTACTTTGCAGCCTGCTTATTAATGTCTGCGGATGCTATCAAGGCAGAGCTGACAAGAATAGGCTCCTCCTATCTCACAGAAGTCAGAGTCCAAGAACTTGCAGATGCATTTGAAGTTTCTACTACTGCAATGACCATCAGGCTCACAAGTCTAGGATTTTTTTAGATCCTACCTCTTGAGAATATTTTAAACAATGGTACCTTTTAAAAATAAAGATTGAGTTCAAAATTTCAATCTGTAAAATCTTAAGAAAGAACATCTTTGTCGTAAGCGACCTGTCAAGCCAATTTCATTCCTAGTAAAATATGGATTCAATATGAAGATGGCTGATAAAATTCTCTCGAAAACAAGATCTCCTAAACTTCGCAACAAAGAAATTTTTAGCTACATTTTAAAAGAAGCTAACAAGCAAAACCTAAGAAAGCTTGAAATAATCAACACACTTATATATTTAAGCTACCTAAAAAAAGAGCTTCCAAGCCATAGTGCAAAAATAGACCATCTTACCAAGATACTCTTCGCAAAACTAAAGAAGACAAATAAAGAGACGAAGTAATGAGTTCTATCTTAGAAATGCAAAAAGCAGATTCTCTTCTAGAAGAGCTTTACGCAAAAATCCCACATAAGAAGCAGGTTTTCATAAAAGAGTACCTCAATTCATTCAATATCTCTGCTGCTTCCAAGAAAGCTGGATATAGCTCTAGACAGAATGGCTTTCGGATGATGACAAATGATGACAATGTAAAAAAGATCATAGAGATAGAGAAAGCCAAGTTGAACGTGGACAATTTCCAAAGGAAATACAAGCTACTAAGGAGTCTCGATCGCATTAGAAGACTTTCTATCAATGAGAAAAAATACAGCTCGGCACTCCGAGCGGTAGACCTTGAAGCAAGAATTTCAGGCATCTACAAAGACGAACTAAGAATAAATCTGGAAGATATGCTAGAAGGTCATGGGCAAACGGCCTTTGAGAGACTGTTCCCGATCGAGGAAATGAGTCGTGGAGAGCTTGAGGAACTTGAGAATATCTTCGAGCAAGTGGATCAACTTAGTAGTAAGGTTCAAGAGAATAAGACAGACATCAGTATCGTATCGAAGCCCCACGCATAAGCATCTGATTTGGATAATTGCTAGATACTAACTAGATTGCAATAGCTCAAGACAGTGATGTGAAATTTCAAGCGCTTGCTTTACAGTCAGAATCTTAAATTCTTCGTCATTAAGTTCATAGTTATCGATTAGGAAATTCATCTGCTTTTCACTTTTTGGTAAATACGAAATAAAGAGCTTTAACGATTCTTGTTTAGAGATTGGAAGCCCTCCTCGAATCAGATTTACAATTCGCGCAGCTCCACTCGCAACCCAAATTGTTGGAGTAAGTGGAACAAGTAAATCCTGATCTCTTGCTGACAATACAGGAATGCCCTCCTGAATACTGGGAATCCAGTACTCATCTCTATTTGAATATGCCCACTTACGCAAATTCTCTACGTCAACAGATGGGAGGCTATTTAAGGACTTTTCACTTCCAAACAAATGACTTGACCTAAACTGCATTTTCCAAAGGTCAGGTACTAAGACTCTATTCACTAATGGTCCTGGTAGATCAGGACGACCATCAAAAAGATCATCAATGCGAAAAGCAAAAAGTTCTGAAGAGTCTTCGAAACATAGGTAGCCATCAAGCACAGGCAGTCCTAAGCTCTTCCATCTTTCCAGTTGAGTGAGAAAGCGAGGAAAATTAACTCTCTTTAGAAATAATAGAAGATCAAGATCACTTCTAGCAGCACACCAAGAACCAGTAGCTGCCGATCCATAGACAAAAGCGCTAGTTGATCGATCCATATCAAGGAAAAATAATTTCCTCGCATGAACTAACGCTTCTTGTAATTCAATGGAATTATGGCTCATTGAAGAAATATAACCGTCATCGACATAGTAATCAACAGTTGAAAATGGCTTTCTAGTCTTAGCCAAAAAAAATAAAAACTAAGTCAATGCACCATTTAGGCGTAATTAGGCTCGTCTACGTTTATATAAATATAGGGGAAAGAAAATAATCCAAAAGATTAGACTACCAAAAAACCATCCCCAAGGGCCCATAGAGAGCAGTCCCTCCTGAGAATTCTTTGCGATACCTTTCTTTCTGGCGTCCAAGAGAACCCAAATAGATGATACAACGACGATCAATGGCAATAATTTATCCATCAAAGACTCCAGTTAGTGACTACAAACAATTCCTTTATACTTTGGATTATCATAAAGTTTAGTCAGCTTATCCTGTAGCAATTTAACCCTTGCATCAATTTCTTTCTTATCTTTAGAGCTAAAGCGTTTACCACTCATTGCTTTATCCATGATATTCAGCTTGATGTTAAGGATTTCATCAACAAGTCCATCTTTATGCCCCTTAAACTCTTTGCAAGTAGACTCATCTCCTTTGAGTTTTTTAGATTTCACTTCAACTTCTCTTCGGCTAGCATTTAATACCTCAATACTTTTTTTAATATCGCGAGTGTTAGTAAAGGCAAGTAAGCTTTCTTTTGTCTCAGGCATTAAATTCAGAAGATCATTCCCAAGGCCCTGCATTGCGACTTTAGCGAGCCTAGCTTTATAGAGATACATAGATTCAAGAAGCGATAGGCAGCCGTTAAAGTCTTCAACTTTGCTAAACTCCCTCACAGCAATTTTTCGATTCTCGCTCCTCCATGAGCAAGATTTTTTCGTGTCCTCGCGCTTTAAACTATTAAGATAATCGACTTGATCTAAATAGATATCTTTACTACGGTACAAATTCAGCAAGCTTTCGCAGTGGCGGCTTTCAATACTTTCACCTCTTGCACCATAACAGTTACCCGTAGATAGGAGTTCTAAATCATTTTCCAAATTTCCGTACTCACCTATCTTAGGACTGTTTGTAAATATGGTATGAAATGCATTATCTACTCTGTACCAAGCATCACCTGATTTTTTGGATTTTTCTGAAAAGAAATCGCCTACAGTGGTATTTTTGACACTCGCACATGAGGAAAGCACTAAAATGACTGCTAGCGAGAAAATGCGACTCATACCATTATACATATAAACCTACTTTAACCTTTCAATACTTATTTGATATTTGCGTCCAGAATCTTCAAATATCACTGTGGATAATGATCTCTTTTCAATAGAGCCAATTAATAACTCTTCAAGTGAGATACCTATTCTTTCTGATATCAGCTTCAGCGCTCTAATGTTCTTTAATGAAGGAGTACGCCTTCCAGCAATCCAATCATGAAGTAAGCTTCGGCTTATGCCTAAGTCTTTCGCTAGAGAAGAAATATTCTCTCCCTTTAGATAGTGGGCTAAAACATCATTAATTGTATCCATTCCTAATTATCGAAAATGTCGTATCACATCTAAAGCAATATCCGACGATGCAAACACCATAGATCGCAAATGCAGACAGACAGGGAAGTCCCAAAAACAATTGATTCTGGGACAATTTTTTAGCAACTCTAAGTAAGTGTTTTTTTTGCGTAAAAATTTCAATTTTTATCCTATGTTTTTTGGACACTAAGCATATGCTCTCGAATTATCCTTTCAACGGAAGATTTCGAAATGGACCCTACTTCCTTGGCAATAGAACGATAGGACAAGTTTTTATCAAATAGTCGTAATACCTCCTCCTTAACTTTGACATCAATCGATGGTCTTCCTGTTTTCCAAAGACTCCCAGACTTTTCAGCGAGAGCTTTTCTGACTGCAAGCGCATTCCTTATGCGCTCTGAGATCAAATTTCTTTCAAACTGAGCCAAAACAGCCATTAATTCGAATAAGAGCGTTCCAGTGGTTTCACTTGTAAAGTCAATTGATTCCCGTATGAATATAGGCTTTACATTCAGGTTTCGAAGCTCATCAATTACATTGATTAAATGCTTAGTGCTTCTTCCAAGTCGGGTAACATCATAAACAATTAAAGCCGAGAATTTTCCTCGCCTTGCATCTGCCAATAACCTTTTGAGGCCAGGCCTATCTTCTTTTGCGCCAGATATTCCTTCATCTCGGTAGATGTTATCCTCAAACAAAGATAATCCTCTCTGATTAGCTAAATTACGAATAGGCTCCAATTGCATGAGTACATCTTGACCGTGATTTAATGTTGAAACTCTCAAATAGGCTGCTGCTTTCATATTTACATTGTAGCACGATGCATCACAAATGTAATGCATAAAGAATTACAAATGTGATGCTATATCTATTGATTAATATTAAATAATGCGTAAAATGTTCTTATGAAACTACTTGAAGGCCTTGCCTCAAAGCCAAAAAAAAACAAAAGTCTGTCTTTACGAGTTGATGCCGAGTGCTTCGAAAAAGTGGCTCAGCTTTGTAAAGCAAGTTCCGTAAATCCAACTGAGCTCATTGAGCACCTAATAAATCGTGCCTATCTCGAACTTCAAGAATCCCATCAATCAACAAAAAAAAATAAATTAAAACGCAGGAAATCTTGACACATTAAGATTCAACTCATAATTTTCGGCTACTCATATTCCCGTATGAGTTGATTGCCTCATCTGGCTTTATCAAAAGTAAAGCCGACCAATAGGATGAGGACGCATGTTCACGAAGCTGTTGAAGCTCTAGCAAAACAGCACGCTAGGTATACCCTAGCGGTGGAAGAAGCTCATATTCTTCCACGTCGGTTGGTCTTTTCCTTCCTCGGAACCAACCTTGTGAGGCAAAAGGTCATAAGCCTCCTAAATACAATTTTCTGAATTAACTCAGATCATTTGATTTAGGAGCACCTATGCATGTCCACATTGTGAAACGAATTCCCAAGTTTGATCTCGGCACACGAAACTTAATTGGCCCTCCAACAAGCGAACTTTCTCATTCGCAGAACTCTTAGCTAATTAAATGTTTTATATGCGTAAATTACGCATCGGAGGACAAATGGGTACCACAATTTTAAATATGTCAGAGGCAAGTCAAGGGGAAGCGTATGAATTAGCTTCAAATCTGTCTTACTATCTCAAGAGATATTCACAAAACAATGAGGACGATCATCCAAATAATGAACTTAGTATAAGTGATGGGTATAAAAAACACTCAGGGGGATGGTATCACGGTAGGCAAGTGATTCTTTCTTATGATCGAAAATTTGAAAGATTATCAAGTATGAAAATCACTTTTCACCTATCACAGTGGGATAACCTCAGAGAGCTATTCGATTTCTTCTGTAATGTTTTTAATGAAACAGTTGCGAAAAGAATCTTCTTTGAATCAATAGTTAACCGGATCGACTTTTGGGTAGACTTTAAAGGTAGCTTTTTAAATGTTGAAAAAACTTTGGATAGACCAAAGTCAGCATCTATGAGGCAGTATGCGAAGAAGAAGTTTAGCACTTATTTTGGTACTAAAAAAAATAAAGAGGTAATATTATATGAAAAAACTGAGAGTCTTTTGAGACTAGAGGTTCGATATTTTCGAAGAGATTGCCCAATACGTTACCTTCACGAACTTTATAGTCTTAAAGATTATTCGCCTTTTAGTGTGATTAATTCCTATAAGATCAAAAAAGGATCAATTAATCAAATAAGCCTAAATACCAAAACGAAAGAGTTCCTTAAGCTTTATAGGACGGAGGGATTTCACAGAGCTCGTATCGCGCTCAATAAGGAAAGAAATTTCTCAAGGATTCTGCTTCCAAAGCTCAAACCCTACTTCTATAAAGTTGATTTCTCAAAAATATGGAGAAGCACAACATTTAAAATGTTAACTGCCCAACAACTAGAGGCGAGCTATGAGCGACTTTAAGAGTAAGCTTGATATTCAGTCCCTGCATAGAGATAATCAAAGCTCAACGCTCTTTGACAATGAGAATAAGTGGTTAACATCGAAAGAAGCTGCCAGATACCTAAGCATATCCCCTCAGAATTTGAGACAAAAAATTCAAAGAGGACAGATAAAGCCTCAAGGTAAAGTTGGCAGAACTTATCGATTTAAAAGAGAAGGATTGGACGAACTCCTAGAGAGAAACCTTAAAGGAGGACGATTCCAATGATTAAGAAACTAAAAAACGCTCGCGGGTCATTTTATCTCATACAACTGAGTTATACCTCGCCAGACGGTAAACGTTTTCAGCCTAAGTTTAGAAAAGATAGAGATGGAAATCCAATTACCAGCAAGGCCCAAGCTGAAATGCTAAAGCTAGAATATCTTAATGATCTAAGAAGAATGCATGAGTACCCTGAAGAGAAGATCGACTTTCAAAAATGTCACATGAAATTTATCGAAGAAATAAAATTATCGATGAAATTGAGTACAGTGATGCAATATGATGGAGATCTCAAAAAGTGGCTACCAAGTGAGTTTCTCTCGAAACCAATTAAGGAAATTACGAGAGAGGATGTTCGAAGCTTAGTTTTTGATCACATGTCTAAAAAAAGAGCAACAGCCCATACTCAAAAAAGAGTAGCCAAGAACCTACGGAGAATATTTCAGTCATTTGTAGATGAGGGAAGAATTAATAAAAACCCAGTAAATGGAATTAATATTAAGCTTCCTCCAGCTTTAAAAAGGGTGCTCAACACAAGTGAGGCTGAAAAGTTACTGAATTTTGCAAAAGACTGTAGCCACTCCTTTTACCATATCTGGGCATTTGCTCTTTTAAGCGGTATGAGAAGCGGGGAACTCTATTCTCTGAGATGGGACGATGTCGATTTAGAAAGAAGGATCATTACTATCCGCTCATCATGGAGTAGTAAAGATGGTTACCATTCTACAAAATCTAACAAGGTTAGAATCTTACCGATATCGAATGATCTAAAAAAATTACTCCTCGAATTATTGAATATTGGCCCGTTCTCCGAAAATTTGAAAGGCCTTAACGGTCAAAATATTTACTTTGAAGACCTGGTCCTTCCGAGGTGCAATGAATGGAGATATGGGAATCAAGCTCAAATAACGAAAAAATTTTGCGAACAAATTGGTATCACATCAGTTAAATTTCATGACTTAAGAGCAACTTTCATTACAAACTTACTCTCAAGTGGAGTTTCTTTACCTAAAGTGATGTCGATAGTTGGACACTCAAAGACCAGTACGACTGATGAATATCTCAGGCTCGCAGGAGTAGACATTAACGGCTCAACAGAGTCCCTAGGGTATAAGCTGCCTACATTGAATCCTACTCAAAATTTATTTAGCATTGTTAAATAACTACTAAACAAGGATGTAGATCATGGCCAATAATCTAATGGAAGCTTTGAAAAATATTAAAGGCGAGGAGTCCAGTAATATAAAGCTAATCAGCGGTGAAGTCATCAAAGGAGCAGTTAAATCAATTAGCGATGAAAGCTTTGAGATTATTGTTAAGAAAGACGGAGGAGCCGGAAGCCCGTGCTATACGATTCCTTTCGCAGCAGTGCTCTACATCTCCGACTGCAGCTTGCCAGAGTGAACATTTGCTTCAAGAGGCACATGTAACCCTTAAAATCTAATGAGTTGGATCGAGTCAGTCGGTCCGACCATTTTTCTAAAAGTTTTCAAGTTCAAAACAACTCGATCGCTCTTTTCTACCACAGATAACTCATCAGATGGACTTCAACCAAGATATATGACATTTAGAGAGCAATGAAAGTGTTGTTCTTTAGCCTAGTAGTACTAATTTCCCTAAGCTCATTCGGCCAGATGGCCACTTCGAAGTACCGACCAAATAAATCAGACTTACAAAAAGCAGATAGCCTTGCTCGCGAAGTGGCGGCTTGGTTTGACTATACAACAGGTCCAATGAACTCTAATAAGCTTGGTCAGTGTGGTGATTACGCTGTTAGCTTTATCATAAAGTACAATGAATACGCTGGGAAAAATGTCGCCAGACTTGTGACTGCGAATAATCCGATTCCAAGCGGGACCTATATACTTGGAGAGAAGACGGATGTCGCCAAGCTTGGGTTCCACGGCTTTTCGTCGGGATCCAGTGGCTTTTTGAGTTGGGATGGACAGCTATACATCTATCATCCAGTCTTAGGCGCATACCCAATTTATATTGAAAAAGGATGGACACCCAAAACTCACTTTGGTGTGGACATGCTTGATACTAGGCAAATTCACACCTGGGCTTCGATCGGTGACATTAGCGTCGATCCGACTTACTTTGATCTAAACCCATCAGTCTTCCCCTCACCACTTGGAACAGATGAATAGATAAATCTATAAGAGTTTCTTCTTTAACAGTATCGTCCTTGCTCATCCTCGTTCATATTGTCTCTCTCGATTTCTTTTGGTTCTTCATCACCGAGGAGTGTTACAATAGAGTGAGTTTTATTATTCACCTGGATTAATTCGTGCCTTTAATAATCGCCCTTATTCTTAGCGCCAACCTCTATGCACATAGTGGAGGCACAATCAAAAATGGCCAACTCAAAGGCTGCCACAACGACAATAAGCGAGGAACCTTCCACTGCCACAGCAAATCCTTCCTAAGGGGACAGGTCTTTCAATCTAAAGACGAGGCCATGGCAAGTCTCAGGGAAAATGCTCCCAAAGAGAGCGTCTCAGAATACAATCGATCCGACTGGAAACACTGGATCGACTCCGATGGCAATTGTCTCAATACTCGCCACGAGCTGCTAAAAAAACGCTCGCTCACAAAAGCGGTGATTCAAGATTGTAAGGTTGTCAGTGGAAGCTGGAATGATTACTACTACCCAGAGATCATCACTGACCTCTCTGAAATTGATATCGATCATCTTATTCCACTTAAAGAAGCTCACCTCTCTGGCGGTGCCAACTGGAGTTCTCAAAAGAAATCTCAATTTGCTAATGATGAAGAAAATCTCGTTATCACGCGCTCTTCGTATAATCGCTCAAAGGGCCCACAAACAATTGCGACTTGGCTTCCGAGCGGATTTACCTATGCCTGTAAATACTATAAAGATTGGATGAAGATCAAAGCAGAATATCGCCTTAAAATCTCCAATGAGGAGAAGATGGCTATTCCGGTTGAGAAGTGTCCTTAGAGTTCCTCTAGTTTTAGAGCCATTCTCCAAACTCACTATCGCTATTGCAGCCATAGTAATCGGCAGGGTGCTTGGCGCCTGGAAAAGTTGAATCCTTCACACCGTCTTCACTTGAGAGTGAACGGAGTTTTTTAAGAACTTTTGGTTCACAAAAGTGTCTTGAACATTGGTAGACTTTCGTTAGGGGAATCATATCTTGCGAATACTCTTGAACATCTTGAATGAAGTAAAGCATGCAAGTTTCAAAGTCAGTGAGCATACTCTTAGTCTTTGGCTTGCCTTCAAGCGTATCGGGGCAGTTTGAGCGCTCACCAATTTCTTCTACCGTCTGAGCGGCAAATTCCTGAATCTCAACACTAGACTTAATAAATTTAGCACCACCCGAGGATTTTCTTCCACCGGTATCCTCAAAACATTCAAAAACGCCATTGCCATCTTTCATGCAATTATGATTATGGCGATTGCCAATTCCAAAGAATTCTAAGACACCTGCCGCCCAATCAATAGGTCTACCAAGACTCACAGAGCTAGGGGCTTTCACGCGCTTAGCGCCCTCGGCGTAAAGATTAAAAGTGAATGTAAGAGCAACAACTAAGATTAAAGCTTTCATTCACACCCTTTCGGAAGATTTTGGGGTGATCTCTAAATGAAATTAACCAAGCGGAGAACTTTGCCGGGCCAGCATAAATAAAGAATGCAATTTAATCAAGATTAGTGATGATCATCTAGAGCGCGAAGAATCTTATCCTGCACTTCCTCGCTGGGTTCTTCAAAGATTGCATAGAGCCCAAATTGATTTGAATCGGGAATCAACCAATTCTGAACAATCTGAACTTTCACTGGGTTTCTCGCCCCAAACCACTCCTGGAGCTTGCCTGAAATCCTCAATCTCGTACCTTTCACAATTAAGGCGTTTGAAATAAAGGTCACGCCCTCTTTATCAATAGCGTGAGCATCGATTTCAAGACTAAGTGTTGTTGGGCGCTTTTCAGCAGGTACGGTGTGTAAGTGGTACTGTGGCTTCTCTTCTTCGGAGAGAAATCCTTTGAGTACCTCATCAAAGGTATCTCTTCGCACCGGTTTTAGCATATAGCTATCGGCCCCTAAGGCAATAGCATCGGCTATCGTTGAATTATCAGAATCTCCAGATAGCACTACAAGTGGCAATTTCTCGCCATAAGCCTTTCGCAGAGCTTGAATGAGGAGTAACCCAACCTTTCTCACTCCCATATGTAAATCGATTAAGCAAAGGTCTGGTTGTCGCTCCTTGATGGCCGCTAAGAAGTCCTCGGGCGCATTAAATGTACGATAATCGTAGCCAAGATTATCGAGACGCATTGAGACGATCTTGATTATCGTATCATCGTCATCGATTAGATAAACTAGCTTATTTGATTTATTCATCGCCACGGGAAATATACCTTTTTCATCTCTTCCCTCTCTGCCTCAGAGAGTCCTTCAAGATCAAGCCGAGTTTTAAAAAGTCCGTTAACCGCAGCATCAGAGGGTGAAGACACCTGAGCAATGAATCTGTCTCTTACACTTCTTCCAAAAATTCCATTGCTCACCCGCAGTACAGTGCCCTCGGCCTTAAACGAGAGAGGTGCGCGAATAAGCATTTCATCTGAACTGACTTGGATAACTTCGGCCGGTATTTCGACCTGAGCTTTAATAGGAGCGCTTAATTGAATTTGCTTTGAGCGATCTTTACGGGGAAAGAGTATTTTGCGAATTGATTTAATCAGATCCCAAGGCGTAAAGGGCTTAATAAGGTATCCACTCGCCCCAGATTTGAGTGCCTCAAGGATGGCCACATCTTTTTTCAAATCACTCAAGACGACAACGGGTAAATTGGGAAAAGACTTTTTTATGGCCCTAATAGTTCCAAGTCCTACTTCTTCATGGCCACTGGGAAGACTAAAAACGATGAGATCACAAACTTTGTCCTTTAAATACTCAAGCAAAGAAGCTTGATTTATAAAGTCATTCACAAGTGCACCTTGAGCGAGCATTTGTGTGCGCAAAGACAAGCGCTGCTTTTCATCCTCTTCATAGATAAAGATTTTCGAGTTTTTAATCTTCAAATCAACTTCTCCTCAATCCATTATATAGGGAGCATGGGAACGCGCCTATTTGAAAATTAATCCCATGCCCGACTATATGAATCAGAGAAGCCTACCCGACTTAAAACCTTGGTTGAATATTTGAGCCCCCTAGAACCCGATCTCTCACCAACTTTTTCACTTGATCAAAGAGGGCTTCGCAGTCTCGCTCAATGGTGTAGCCATCCTCTAGTGGACTCTTGCTAGTTCTTAGATATGTGGCTAAGTAATCTACGCTACTTTTTGTTTCCTCTTCGATGACTTCAACTTTGCGAAGAACCTCGAGGGTTTCAAGCAGACTGCGCTCAAGGTCTTGAATTTGTCCAAGATACTCTTGATAGGGACTCCAGATTGTACTCACCTCGACAAAACGCGAGTCAACCTCACTTCTCTCATTATAGAGCATATGTAGTTCGCGATCGATTCTGCCTAGGTCCTGCTCTTTATCAACCTTTAATTGCTCCAAAATTCTCTTGAGAATCGTTCGGCGATGCTCAGGGTTGAGTGATTTCACGGCGAGATTATACTTGGTAATAACCTCTGCTCTTTGAGTTTCATAGCGTGATATCGACATTGCTAACTCTTCTTTGCGCACTCCCAGAGCCGAGTATTGGCCATAAACCTCTCGGTTTTCCTCAAGGTAGTCTGACAATTTGAATTTCAACTCCATGATCTCTTTTAACTGCCCAAGAAGAGTCTCCACGATCTCCTTCTTTTGAAATTCAGGATTTTGGGTACTATAGTCACCAAGGCTTATTCTGCTGGCGGCTGTATTATGTCTCAAGACCATTTTACAGCGTTCAGGAAGTGGCGCTCCCCACGCACTTACTGCAACTGTAAAAATTAAAAAACTCTGTATTATCCTTTTCACTTTTTCTTCCTTAGTTTAAGTAATCATTTAAAAATTGAGGGTGCACCTTCTTTACTTGCTCGATATAGTGTTCGACCCCGGCATTTGTGAGATCACAATTTAAGGCCCCCTCACTCATAACCTTTATATATGCCTCAACCTCGACCTCCCCACTTTCAAGCCAACCAAGCTGCTCTTCTAGGCATTTGGCACTTTCTAGAGCAGTCGTTGAGTTTGTCCCACCAGTGTCTGCATTTCCTCCACTTCCACCGCCTTCACATCCAACAAGCGTGAGTAAGACAAGAAGTAGGAACATATAATTCCTATTCACGATCCACCTCTACTTCAAAGAACTTCACTAGAGATACCGGATACTCTGCGGCGGGATAGAGCTCTCGCTCAAATTGAGACACATCGGCAAGTTCATAAGCCTCAAATGAAAGTCCATAGTCTTCATCAAGCACTTGAATGAAAAATTTTGAAAACCAGTCCTCCATCTTAAACCTAGAATCTTTTGCAAAGGTTGGATCTCTTTCAAAAGCGCGTTGAAGTTCTCCCATTTTTGCCCCGAGGCGAATAAGCTGCACTCCCCCCCTAAGCTCTTCAGAGCTTGGATTGATCGACTCCCAATGACTTTTTAGCTTCTGATAGGTTTCCCACAGTTTTGACAGAAGCTTATTTTCGATTGGATCCTTTACTGTCATGCGGGCAGTTGCAGAAATCATAAGTGACGCTTCACCACTACGAATAGCACAGGCCAAGTAGCGCTCGCGCGTTTGCAGCAGAGGGGTTGAATTTGATGACACATTTGCATTGATAATTTCCAGACCACTCTTTACTCTTCCAACTTCCAGAGCACGCTTAAAAATTCCTTCACGCTGCCAAGAAATTTGCGCCCTACCCAACTGATATTGAGCAAATTCATCAGCAATCACAATCTGCTTTCGATCTATCCCCTGCTCAAGTGCAATATCAGTTCTTACCTGTTCGTAATCACGCTCTCCACCGATAAGCAGTAAATCAATTTGATCGTTAAGATTTGTGCCAAAGGCATTTATTCCAGAGGAGTTGCGTGAGATTCCCTTCTGAGTCATTTCGCAAATGATCTGATTGTGCTCGTTTATTAGATCACACCCATACTCGTCATAGTCCTGAATGTACTTCTTTGAAAAGCTCTCCAATCTCTCACAGAAAAGTCCAAGTTCCTGATCTACAAATTTTGGCTTCTTTTGATCAAAATCGTGTGTGACTAGAATCTTTGATCCAAGTTGTCTCATCTTATATTCGCCTGTGCTTGCAAGCGCTAGGCTGCATAAACTGCTGATCATGCTAATCATTAAAATCCATGTCTTCATTTTAATTTCTCTCCACTTTTACATTATTAAACTTACTGGTAAGAAAGGTTTGATAGCGATTTGAAGCTGCTAAGTATTTGCGGTGAAGCTCAATTGCTTCACCTTTAATTTCTTCATAGCGCTCTCTCATAGCCTCACTCTCTGGTTTCAAGTCAAACTCGGAATTGATTTTTTCTAACTGCGCTGTCTTCTCATCTAAGGCGAATCCGAGCCTTTCAATCTCAAGGACCAACGTTTCTGTATCCCTCTCTTGCTCAATTGACTCAATTTCCTCTTTAACAATTCTTTTAGTCAGTTCCTGTTTGGCGACTTTATTTTCCTCGTGAACTCGCTCTGTACTAACGACACTGCCTTTTTGTACAACTTCCAAAGTTGCTTGCTTGTTTTCTTTCACCACTAAGGCCAGAGCAAGAACAACTAAGGGAATTATGAGTAATGACTTCTTCATCGCTATCTCCTCTACTTTTAGTTACTCATCGCACTTTGAATGATCGACACAGACTCTCATCTCAAAATCTGCAAAACCTTCCTGTACAATATAGGACTGGAGCGAGAGATCGCGAGTAAGAGTTCCCGTGCTTGTCGTTCTATTTGAAGTTGCACCAGAGTGTCTCGAGCCTACAAGCTCATCCATCGTTTTAAGAACCACGTTGGCAATCTGACATCCCTTGTTGGAGCCACAGATATTCATGATTCCATTACCTAGGTTTCCAAAGAGCTGAGGACGTTCATCTGAAACAGTTGGTTCAACAGCTTGAACTTTGTAGTCTTTGGCATAGGTCATGAGAAACATTGAGAACATATCTTGATAGAGCATATTCTTCATTTCCTCGATCATTTGCCTAGATTCAACCTCATTTCTACCCAATGGGGCTTCAGTCACATCACAGCTGAGTCCCATTGCAGTGGCAAGATTGTGAGTGGTGTCGTCCCAAGAGTGAGTAACTTTCTTAAACCATCGCCAAGAGCTCTTTGATCCGCGCGAGCGAAAGTAATTAGAACTCTGAGAGAGATTGAGCTGGCACTTTCCAGAAAAGGGCTTTGCCTTTTCATAGTAGTTGTAACGAAGCGCCACATTTTGAACAAACACAGGTTGATTGGGAGAAGGACTCTTATACTCAGTTACCGTGACATCGCGAGAAAAGAAATTTCCATCCTCATCTGTATATTCATACTTCTTCTTATCAGTGATGGGATATCCACAGATCGCCCCCATCGTAACGGGAACCTCAAAACTTTGCGCTCCTCCAAAGCTCCCATCGAGATCGGCCATCAGAAAGCTGATTCGCTCGCGATCTTGCCCCTCTTGATTTTCATAGATTAGTGGAAACTCCACTCTTCTTTCTTGCCCGTTGCCAATCAAAATCTGTCTGGTTTGCTCTGGGAAGTTATAGGTGATCATTTCATAATTCACCCCAGAGACGTTATCGCTGGCCGCGCGTACATTCTTAGTCACTCCAGGATTTAGCCGAACGTTAAAGACAGGAAGAGAAGTGACACTATATCCCTCTACACTAGCTTCACGCATTCTCTTATAGAGCTCGTTGATTTCACTATTTGGGTTGAAGCTATACGAAGCACTCGCATAACCAATCGACTTAGACTCTAGCGCGCTAATGAGTCTCTCGCTGCGATTAAGAGATTCCTCAGCAAGCTTTTGAGAATTTTCAAAGCTCTGACTCAAGCTTCTTTCAATTTTAGTCAGCCACTCGAGTTCATCGCGGTAGGGCGCCCAATCAGCGAGTGCCGCCGAATAAAGAATTGAAGCCGTTTCATGGCGCTCATAAATTTCCACTTCACGCTTAGAAAGCTCAATAATTCTTGCTCTAAAATCAGCGCGAATTTCTGCTTTTTCAGCTTCAGAAGTAGCTATCGCCATTGCAGCAATAAGATCTCGCTGCAATTTTTCCATCTTCTCTTGGGCACGACTTAGTTCACCTTTGACTAAGTCGAACTCTGCGCGAGTAGATTCATAGCGACCATACTCTTCTTTATGATCGTTAATATATTGACTCACTTTCTTCTTGGCCCGGTTGAGCTCAGTGATCAATCCAGTTGCCTTGGCAAATATTCCCACATTCGCCTCAAATGCCGGCGAATATACCTGATTGCCGCGAATAACTCGGTCAAACTCCTCTTCTGTGGGATAGCGATAAGTAAGCTGGCGCATTTCAAAGAGCTCATTGCAATTGATCGCTCCTGATGTTTGATAAAAGCGTCCTTTAAACTTCTTACTCGTTGGTCTCACGTAGAGCTGTTTTGGATTTTCACTATCGGCCACAATTGGCCCAATTCCCTCGGTTCCACTTAGCTTATCCGTAAGTGGAGTGAGATCGACGCCTGGATCAACCATTGCCCCAGCGCTTTGAGCGACCAGACCAGCAGTGACTCCAGCAATCTTCATGATACTTAGCAATTTCATACGTTCTCCTTTTTGGGGGGTTCACTTACCCGCGAAGCCCTAAGGCAATCACAAGGCCAAAAATAAAACGCAGAAGGTCATTAGGTAAATTACTGATATTAAATTGAAGTGAGCTAATTCAGATATGAAACGTTTTTCCAATTGGAAACCCTGAGTTGACAAAGGTAAACACTAAATTCTATTTTGCGCCACATGGCAAAACTACATATCCTCCTCATTGACGACGACCCTCTCTGGCAATTGGCCTTTAGTGCCCAGCTAAGTGCCTATGGGCTAGTCGAATGCGCCAGTAGTGCAAAGCAAGCGCGCACCATGCTTGCTCACACCCACTACGATTTGGCCTTCATCGATCTCGACCTAGAGGAGCGACTCATTGGACTTGAGGTGGTGGCCCTCACCAAGAAGCTTGGCGTCTACAACGTCATAGTAAGTTCAAATGAAACTGATGAGATCGTCTCCAATGGCTACCACGTGGGCTGCATGGACTATCTCGCCAAGCCCGTCTCAAGTCGCGCACTTGAACTCATTTTTCAAAAGTTTCAAAGCGGTCGCAATCAAAGTGCTATCGATAAAATCCTAAGTGAAAAATTTGTCACCCAAAGCCCAGTGCTCGCGGATACACTTGAAATTGTGAAGAGAGTAAATCTCTCTCAGAAATCAATTCTAATCACTGGTGAGTCAGGAACCGGGAAGTCACATTTGGCCAGGCTCATCCATGAGGTTGGTCAATTGAACGCCGATCAGGATGCGCTCCCCTTCGTTGCTCTAAATTGCTCGCAATTTACCGAGTCCATGATTGAGTCAGAACTCTTTGGTCACGTGAAGGGCTCCTTCACAGGCGCACTTAAAGATAAGAAGGGGCTCATTGAAAAAGCTTCGGGAGGAACTCTCTTTCTAGACGAAGTTCACGCCCTTTCATCCAAGGCACAGCAAAAGCTTCTGACTGCGATTGAAACTGGAGTCATCTATCCAGTGGGCAGTGAGGAACCAAAGCATATTTCTTTTAGAGTGATCTGCGCCACCTGTGAGCCGATTGAAGAGCTAGTCGCCAAAAGAGAATTTCGCCGAGATCTCTATTACCGTATTAAGACCTTTGTTCTTCATATTCCAGCGCTTAGAGAGCGCAGAGAAGACATCCTTGCCCTATTCGCATTTGAACTAGCTAAGCGCGAGAGAAAGATGGTGCTCTCAAATGAAGTTAAAGAGGCATTACTAGGTTATAGCTATCCAGCCAATGTCAGAGAAATCTCCGACATGGTTGAAAATTGGTCAGTAGCAGGACTTGGAGTCATTTCTCTTAGGGATCTTCCCTCTCAGGTGCAAAAACCGCTTGGAAGAAATTCGCCAGGCTTCGAGTTAACTTCCGAGCAACTTGAGTTTTTAAAAGAGCGCGGGCTCAAGAATTTTAGCGAAGAAATTAAGCGCGCCGCCATTGAGAGCATTCTAGCTGAGGCTCAAAATCAAAGCGACGCTGCAAAAATTCTTGGAGTTAGCAAGTCCATGATCAGTAAAGAACTTGGCAAGCTCTCTAGTGGAGGTCCCTATGGATCAACAACAATTCAGTAAACTCAAACACGATCTGCGCTCTGACATGATCTCAATCATTGAAGCCGCGGGAACCCTGCGAAATCTTCCTGAACTCCCAGAGATAGCGCGCCAGGCGCTAGAGCTTATGTATGCCAGAAGAGAGCGAGTGCTTGGAAACTTAGATCAGCTCAGCGAGCTCGCTAAAAGTGGTGTTTACAAAGATCAATAATGACTCCCTATAGAGATTCTAGTGTCCTTGAATTGAATTCTAAACTTAGGTAAACGCTCAAAATGAAAAAATTATTCTTACTTCTAAGCGTACTGAGCACTTCGGCCCTTGCCAGCGAGAGTGGCACTATCACCCTCTTTGTTAATCCGGCCCAGAAATTCATTAAATTCAAGAGCCCACGCTCTATGGTGGCAAGCTTTGGAAAGTCCTTTGCCAAGCAATACGTTGGCAATAAATTTCTCCAGATGCATAAAGGTGGCATGGGCCACGCCGTAGCAAGAGTAGACTGCAAAGACACAACGGGCGCTGAGCATAGTTTTTTTGCTGGACTATCAGGTCAGTACTCAATGGAGCAAGATAAGATTGATCTCTTTGAAGATCGACTCGGACTTGGGGTACTCTTTCGCGAATATCCTGACGGCTACATTCAAGCTTCTAGCTACGTAAGAATGCTCATCGGCGATCACCGCGGCCGACTAATCAGAGATGGCAGTGGCAAAATCAAGCGCATGACTCCAAAGTATATGAGCTTTGCCGTGACTCCCGAGCAGTGCGAGCGCGCTGTGGACTACTACGAGACTTTTAGGGCCAAGAGCTATCTTGAAGCCCCAACGAGAGAAGAGTATGTCACGATGGCGCCCAACCAGCCGCTCTACTTTAGCTTTAATTATGATCCCTACCAAGTTTATCAAAAGATTAAGAGCGAGGGGCTCACGGTTGTAGAGGCGCGCATGGGTGGAGGCTGTAGCTCATTTGCCTCGGGCTTTCTCAAAGCTGCAGGCGTCTTCGATCCGATTTTTGATAAGCTCTGGCGTGTAAACTTGGAAGTTGGCGAGAGCTTTATTGGTGGAGATGACACCGGAAAAGAAGTGAGTGTGAATAAGATTATCTTCGCAGGTAGCTGGTCAAAGCCTGGAGATAAGACGCGTCCTCTTAGCTTCTATCACCCAGAGAATATTTGGGCCTTTTACGAAGGTGTAGAAGACTGTGCTCGTGGCAACTCGGATAGTCGCTTTTGTACTCCTGAAGTAAAGGAATGGGTACAAAAGAACGCCAAGAAGCTTCGCTTTACGCAGCAGAAAATTAAATACGAAAAAGAAAAGAAGAAGGGAGAAGCACTTAAAAAAGTTAAGTACTTCCCTGGAACACTTCTACTTAAGTAGCGCCGCTGCAAGGGCTTCGCAGGATTTGTCGCCAAACTCACCGGCAGTATAGAGAAGCCCTTTGGGAGTGAATTTGAGATGAGGAAATTGCTCCTCAAGATCTAATTTCAAATCCCCTTGCAAGAGATCTCTGAGGTAGCGCATTTGATCGCCTTCACTCATACCAAGACTGATCTCTCCACTCTTTAGGGCTTGCGGATATGAGAGGAGAAATTCCTCGAGTAGCTTATGAGCGCGGTGATCGAGAAAGAGAAAGCCCGAATTTCCCTGTGGGTTTGTTTCAATCAACTTAAGGGTGCCATCCTTTAGAATGACAACATCCATCGCAAAGGTCATCCCTTTAAGGTGCTCTGGCAATTGATCGACAACACTTTGTGCGTACTTTTCAACTCTTCCAAGATTCTTATCCTGGCTCCAATAATTGTCTGGCAAGTGGTCGCTTCCATCGCCATAGTAGTAGCGCGGAACAGTCGACTCACGGCCTAGTACCTTGCCCGCAATCACCTCCACCCGATATTCAACATCGAGATCAAGGCGCTCCTGAACCATGCCGCGAAAGGGCTTCTTTAGGATGCGGTTTATACGCCATCCGTTGTACTCTGATCTTGCCTTTAATTTCTCATTAAAGAGATCCGGATCAGTGTGCTCGAATTCATTCTTCATTTTGGCCAAATAATCGAGAAATTCCTCTTTTGAGGCTTCAAACTTCGCAAGTTCACCCTTGATATCAGTATCATTAGTGATTAGGTACTTTGCATCGGTATTATTGTCGTATGTTCCCTTAATAACCCATCCCTTAGGATACTGGGCATTGAGAGTACTCAAAACCTCATCAACAGCGCGCTTAGGAGTGACGATTTCCGAGAGCAAGGTAGTCTTAGGCATAGCACCCGGAGCATACTTCTCCCAGAACTTGGCTTCGACAAATTTATTCTCGAGAATAGTTCCCACATTGGCATTCACGAGCGCGGGATTGTACTTGCCCACTACACTTTGTGAGGTAGAACCAAGTCTATGCCAAACTACACTTTCTCCGGGAACGACAAAAGGCTTATCAATACTTGAATTCATGGGAACTTCAATTAAGAGGTTTCGAGATGATCTCACCTCATCCACTGCCTTGAGATCAGCTTGCTCACTCGCCACTAAGTCACTTCGATCACCAAGCACTTGGCTCACGACAAAGGGTTTAGAATCAGCATCAGAGATACTTAGTAAGCGCTTCACATCACCGGCCTTGAGACCATGTTCAGCAGCAAGGACAGCTTCAAAACTAAATGCCCCCACTTCGCGACTGCGCTCTACCACTCCGACGGCGCTTCTCACCGCATCTAGCACATTAAAATTATTATTTGGTCTTCTAAACTCAAAGACCGGATGTGGAGCGACCCAACCCGAATCGAGCAGGTACTTACTCATCCACTCATCTGGGCGATTGCCAATAAGAAGTGAGGAGATGCGAATGTCATTCCACTTAAAGACGCGCAAAATTTTTGTGAAGTCGTCCTTTTTAAGATTGGCCTTAATAAAGCCGGATACTTCTTCAATTGGATCACTCCAAGCGCCTTCAAACTCTAGATATTCAGCACTTTGGCGATAGAAGAAGTCATCGTAAAACTCTTCAAAGGTTGGAGCATATTTTTCATCAAATAAACGCTCCATCATTCCTGGGCTATAGGGTCCGACATAAGCTTCGCGCGAGCGCGGAAGTGGAATCTCCTCACTGATTTGCTCATAGTGCTCTGGGCGGTAGTAATTTCTTAAAATCGAGAGGATATCATTTATCGCCACTTTGGGGTTGCGATCATCAATCATTTCCACATTCACCTGAATTGAGACAGGCATATCAGAGTGAGTTCCCACTGCTCCGGCAGCTTTAAGAGCATCTAGCGCTTTTTGAAATTTCTGCACCTGCTCATAATTATAAGGGTCGGTGATGATTTCAAATGTTTTAGTCTCTCTCACGGCCTTGGCAAAGTCTCCGTTATCAAGAGTATTTGGCTCTGGCTTCACATGGATTCGCGCCATTCCAGGCGCTTTAATCTTATAAGTAGACCAGGAGGCCTTAACCGTCTTGCCAGACTTTGAGTCTACGTACTCATATTCTTTGGCCTTCTCTTCAACTGTGGCCCCGAGAGTTTTTTGAAGAATCTCTACAATTTTCTTCTCTCCAAGACCGCCAAGCTCAACCTCAAGTCCTACTCTTGGCATCTTTTTTTGGTTGAAAAACTTTTTGCCACTGTAGCACCACAAGCTCTGACAAGTATCAATGCGAGAGAGATATGTTGCCTCCTCAGCTGCTTTTGTAGCTTCGATTTTACGTGAGAACTTGTCACCAAACCAAAGTTTGAGATCGTGCCAACGACCGGCGCGATCATCCCACCAGTAGCGCTTGAGACCTCCCATATTATTTCGCAGTAGCCAGCCAGAAAATCCTTTAAACTTCCACCTGTAATGCTCTTCGAGATGGCGAACATAAGCTCCAAGAACCCATGGGTGCCTTAACCAATCAGACCAATTGGCGAGAAGTCCTCTATTGGTGTTAATTTCAATAACCTTTAATTGCCCATTGGGGAGTTTAAAGACATCAAATGACCACCCTTGGCGATTGCTCATAGAGGCCGGAAGCTTGTTGAGCATCTCCTGAACAAAGGCGTTCACTTTGATAATGTCTTCTTTCGAATTTTTTCCGTCCCAACGGTTGAGAGTCGCTCCCTCGACAACCTTGTTATAAAAAGAGTGAACGCGGTACTCATCAAAACTACCCGCTGCTCTGTCTGTGGAGACGCCCATAGCTCCATCTAGCTTGGCCTGAAAAATAAATTTCTCACCGCTTGTAAATCTGCGGGCAAAATCAGCTTTGAAGGGAGACTTAAAGTCTTTTTGATCATAGAATTCGTTGTCAGCTTTAACGATGAGCTCAGCAACTTCTTCAATATCAGAAAAGAATGACTTTCCGTTTGAATCATAACCGACGGGTGGCTTCGCAATAAATCCATTTGGAAATTCAATCTTTAAGATTTCAATAATCATCTTCTTTGAGCGGATGACCTTACCGTTACTATCGACGATGCGGTTGTGCTCAAGGAACTCCTTGAGCCCAACGGTCTTCATATGAAATGTTGAAAATTCCTCGCCAAGATAGTGCTCAAGAACCTTTGCGGCAATGAGCTTATCAGTGAGAAAGAGCGAGTAATCTGAAATTTCAACGATACCATCTTTATAGAAGACACCCTTAGTCAGCGCATTCCGAGTCGCCTTAATCTCAATCTCACGCGGCTCTGTTAATTGAGCAGGGGGAAGCTCACTTCGAATATCAATTTCTTCGATGACTTGCTTTGTTGCATTCGCCACCCAACTATCGGCACCAGCAATGCCGTAAGCGCTTTCGCTCGCTGGAATCATTGAAAGCGAGCTGTTGGTGGTAAAACAACTTACATCACTCGAATCGCAAGCTGGATCGCGGCTTTTAAGCGAGTAATCATTAGTGCTTGTACAACTAAATCCTACCAGGAGAATGAGTGCCATAGCTTTAAGTTTCATTTTCATATTCTCCAAATCATCACTTGGCCAGCAACAGGGGAATCATTAATGGGGTACAGCCTGTATCTAGCCGCAGAAACCGAGTCACTCCATCTTGCTTAAAGACCAAGTGAGGATAGTGGCTATCTAAATCGAGGTTCAACTCACCTTCGATAAATTTGTGAATGTACTTCACCTGATCCTCTCGACTCATTCCAAGAGAAATCTCGCCCTCTTCAACCAGCCGAGGATACTTCAGCAGGAATTTGTCGAGCTCTTTTACGCTTCTCACATCATAGGCAAGAAAGCCTGAATTTCCCTGGGCATTTGATTCGATCATGCGCACACTGCCATCTTCGAGTGCCGCAATATCCATTCCAAATGTCATCCCCTTAAGCTCTGGAGGAAGTTTATCCACAACCGACTGAGCAAATTCTTCAACGCGCTTAATATTTGGGTCATTCATCCACTCGTCACTATCTGGATACTCGTATTGATAGCGAGGAATGGTTGTTCCCTTTGCAAGTACACGTCCTGCAATTACTTCGACCCGATACTCTTCTTTAATAGCAAGTCGCTCTTGAACGATTGCAAATTCTGGCTCTTTAAAAAATCGATTCAGACGATGTCCGGTGAATTCAGGGCGGTCTCGCAGTACCCTCACATAGACATCTGGATTTGAGTTGGCGTGCATTAAGTCCATCTTCTTCATATAATCGAGATAATCTTCAAGGTTATCTTTATAGACTTTAATTTTGTCGACAATATCTGTGTCATTGGTCACTAGGAAGCTCGCCTGAGTAGCATTGTCCCAGACTCCTTTCATTACCCAGCCATTGGGATAGGCATGGTCAAGTGCCGCTTTGATTTGATCTGGTTTCATTCCAGGCTTGATGAGATCGCTCAAAAGAGTTGTCTTGCCCATTGCTCCTGGAGCGTATTTTTGCCAGAAAGCGGCTTCGACATACTTGTGATCGAGTACGGCAGAGAGATCGGCGTTCACCAACGCCGGATTGTACTTTCCTAGAATCGCCTCAGAAGTAAAAGGCATGCGATGCCACACCACACTCTCCCCAGGAACGACATAGGCGGCTTTAGAATCGGGATAGGCTTCAACAAAGATAGGAGTCGATCGCTTATAGCCATACTCAAAATCCTCTAAGTCATCAAAGTCGGCACTCCCCTTCACTCTTTCACCAAGAAGCTGTCGAATGACAAAGGGCTCATCTTTATTGGGAATCTTCTTAATGCGTTCGAATTCACCTTGCTTTAATCCATAGTAAGAAGCGAGCTCTTCATTAAAGTCAAAGACACCCTCTTCACTCTTACTCACTAGGCCCTGAACACTCTTCACCGCCGAGAGCACATTGAAGTCATTATTAAAGCGTCGAAACTCGATAATTGGATTTGGCGCGACCCATCCCGTCTTAACGAGATACTTACTCATATAGAGATTTGGAAGTTGCTGAATAAGAATGCTAGAGATACGAACATCGTTCCATTTGAACACCTTTAAAATCTTATCGAAGTCGTCTTCTTTTAGATTCTTCTTAATGAAGCGCTCCACTCGAGCTGTGGGTTCGCTCCACGCTCCCTCAAAGCCCAAATATTCAGCAGACTGGCGATAAAAAAAGTCGTTGTAGAACTCTCTAAGACTTGGTTTGTATTTGGGATCCATAATTCGCTTCATCATCTCTTGCGAATACGTGCCAACGTAGGGCTTTCGCACTTCTGGAAGCGGGACTTCCTTTTCGATCATCGCAAAGTTAGAAGCTGAGTAGTAATTTCTAAGCAATGAAAGAAGGTCTTCCACCTTGTAATGTGGATTTTTTGCGGTGGCCATCTCCACATTTACTTGGATACTCACTGCATTTGTCTCAGTGGTTCCAACGGCCCCCGCCTCTCTTAGCTTTTGAATAGCGCCATCAAATATTTTCACTCCCTCCCAATCAATGGGAGAAGAAGTTACTTCAATTGTTTTGATCTTTGAGACATCTGTGATCTTACTATCTGGATCAGTTTCATTGCCCTCAAAGTGAATCCAAATTTTTTCTTCCTCAGCAGTGCGACTTAAGCGGCTACGCTTTAACTTAAAATAGAATGTATCCTTCTCTTCGACTCGCTCGAGCTTGCCGCCTAGCTCTGCTTGAAGAATATCGAGCACCTCATCCATTTCAAGCCCAGAGAACTCTACCTCTAGACCAACTCTTCTAAATTTTTCCTCTTCAAAGAAACTCTTCTCACTCAAGCAAAGAAGAGATTCGCACTGTTGTGAATAAATCTCTTCAGAAGCTGGGCCACGAGTGGAAAAAGGACGCAACTGCGAACACGACAGCAGTGTAATGTTGAGTAAAATAATGAGCGCATGCCATATTTTGTGCATGAAAAACCTATTGCTTGGGCCCTTAAAAGGGGCATCAATATAATTTCTTATCGGATTGCTCGGAGGAAAAACTTAGAAAGTGAGAGTTGAAAATTTGCCGTATCTCTTTGATATTAAAGCATCAATATGGACATTCACTCGGCGCGGATTTAGAGAAATCTCAATCTATGTTATGGTTTTTTCATGAAGACACTTCTTATTCCCATAGCATTCTACTCTTCTTTGTCCCTAGCTGCGGGATCGATTCCTGTCGATGATCCTAAACTACAGAGCTACTTCGCTCGCTCTGAGTTGGTGTCTTCACTGATGAATTCTGGTCTCTCTCTAGAAAATTGCCAAGCGACAAGGCTTGGTAGGCATTGGAGATATTTAGCTGGAATGAGAATTGGCCCCTATCAATGCACTGGAACACTCAACTTAAAGCCTGTGAATCTCACTATTGAGACCATGGTTGAGTTTCTTGATGAGTTTGGAAATAGAACGAGTGATGATCAAGCCTTCGAGCTCGCAACAGATGTCATTGAGAAGCCAATCACTTTTAAAATCCAAGAGGAGACGTCCCTCTAGAAACGTTATAGATTCAAAGAGTTAGCTTTTGTTGACCTTTTGTCTGGCCCTTAAGGAATCATGAGTTCAGTTAACTCAATGAAATTAGTAATTTAGTATTTACAAAAAAGTGGTCTTCCCTAAACATAGTAGATGCAATTCCACAGGAACCTTAAGGAGCAGGGTTGAAATCAGTTCTTATTATCGATGATCGCGAAGAGCTTCACACACTTATTAGAACAGGTCTCTCTGATCTCTACCAGGTTGAGTCATGTTACAACAGTGAAGAACTCAACCTCAAACTTAAGAAGCAACACTATGATGTCTACATCATCGATTTGTATTTAAAAGACGAAAACGGTCTCGATATTTTCCAGCACCTTAAAGAGAACAATTCGCACAGACAGTCTGTGTATATTATTTTGACATCAAGTGAAGAGCTGCAAGATGAAATTCGTGGTCATGAACTCGGCATTCACGAATACCTAAAAAAACCAATTCACCCCAAAGTACTAAGGGCAGTGATTGAAAAGAATCTCAAAGCGCTAGGCCTACTCAACGAGCGCTACTATGAGGACAATCACCTCAAAGTCGATACCTTCGAGCGCACGGTCACATTTAAGACAGACGGGCAATTGCGAACAGACTTTACCCAATCTGAGATCAGAATGCTTGGGCTACTCATGAATAAGCGCGGAACGGCCGTCTCTCGCGACGAGCTCGCTGACGGCGCTATCATTACAAGTGATGGAAACCTCTCACGCACTGTTGACGTTCACCTCTCAAGTCTTCGCAAGAAACTTGGCGAGAACTATGGCAACTTCATTAAAACCGTTCGTGGAGTGGGATATCGCTATTTAAGTCCGGACAGTTACTAGCTCTTTTGCGTCTAATCTTTTGACAGTTTAAAAAGTTTACACACAAGCCTAACTTCTAAGTTCCCAATATTGCGGACCATTTCTTGGCACACCCATTGCTCCATATCAAGTGACAGACATTTGAGAGGAGCCCAATATGAAAAAGACACTTACCCTAATCGCCCTTATGACACTTGCTACTTCAGTATCAGCTCGCGCAGTATTTTATAAAGAGATCAAGTGCCACACAAATCGCATGGCCAAAGGAATCAAGGTCACTGAAGAGGGTGTAGACTTTTTTGAAAAAGGCTTCACAAGAGAACTTGCCTCAGTGTCAGCAAGAGAAAAATCAATGACTGAAGGTTCTGTAACAAGAAGCTTTCAGTTTGAAGGTCACAAGTACACAATTCACGTAGAGAATGTAGATAAGTTTTCAGAGATGGATGACTATCTCACAATCTCTGATAGCAAAGGCCATGAAATTCTCTATCCCGTTTCATGTTCTAAGAGCTAAGCCTAGCGAACAATAATTGCCAAACTCTCATCCCTGGATTTTAAGTTCAGGGATGTCTGCCCTCCCGCCTGATGAAAGACATAGCCACCGCTTCGATCAATTTCCCCTGCCTCTTGCCCTAGAGTAAAGTCGATTGAACCTCCCTTTAGAATGACCACAGAAACGGCCCTTCCCTCTTTAGAGGAGACATCGACTTCTTCACCTGGGCCAAAATACTTCAGCGTCATTTCAAATTGCGGATGATCCACCAAGACGAGTGCTTGTGAAGATGTGTAATCGAGTAGTCCATCTCGGTACTGAAAATAGTCCTTTGAATTCTCAGTTGGGTTAAAGTTCAGAACATCGCGGGCCTTATCTATGTGGAGTTCTCTTCCCACGCCCTTGTCGTCGACACGATTCCAATCCCAAACTCGGTAGGTAATTCCTGAGCTCTGTTGTACTTCTGCGAGTGTGACATTGCGGCCAATAGCATGGACAGTGCCGGCGGGAACATAAAAGAACTCACCTCCCTTTGCGGGATAGAAATTTAGAAGTGCAGTGATATCTTCACCCTTAGTGAGAGTTTCAAAGAAAGCATCCTTTGTGACTCCAGCCTTAAAGCCAATGTAGATCCCAGCGCCTTCTCCAGCGCTAAGAACAAGCCAACACTCAGTCTTTCCAAGTGAGTTCTCTACTCTTTTTGCATACTCATCACCGGGATGAACTTGAATTGAGAGCTCCTCACTCGTATCAATAGTTTTTATCAGATAGGGCATTTGATCTGTTTGAAGGTAGTTTGAAAGAAGCTCACCTTCATAGAGGCTTGGGCCATCCTTGAGAAGTGACACATCCCAGGTCTCTCCTACCTTTTGATTGCAAAAGGTCGCTGGCAAATTTCTCATTGAGAAGAGTTTTTCGCCTCCCCAAATTTTGCTAACGATATGTGGTGTGAGTTTTCCGGCAATAGTCTTATTCATCAATCATCTCAAGTGCTTAGTTAGGTGGGCCCCATAAAAAGTTGCCACTTTTCTATATTAATTCTCTGTTAAGAGCTGTGCAAGCTAGCGCTAAATGCACGATATATAAAGCTTCTTAGAGAAATTAAGCGCAGCTCACCAGGGTAAGTTCAGTTGGCCTTAAAATATAGCCATGGGACATGAACTACACCTCCCCATTTTGATTCTTCCAAACCTTGTGTTCTTCCCGCACACAAGTCTGCCTCTTCACATTGTGGATAAGAGCACAATTGTGATGTTTAAAAAGGCCTGCGCAGAAGGAAGTCCAGTGGCCATCTCCATGGCAGAGCCAATGCTTGGTGAAGCGCACTCAAAGTGCTTTGCCCCAAAAGATATCTGTGGCTATGGAATTCCGATCATTCTAGAGGAATCAAAAGAAGGAACCCTAAAGGTTCTCATTAAAGGTCAGGGGCGAGTGCGCTTGATAAAGCCCACCACCGTTGTTCCCCACACTGTCTACCAAGCTCAGGTAATTGAAGATACATCCAAAGAGTTTATCTACTGTCACGACCGTGTTGATCGCCTGAGAGAAATTCTCTTTAATTGGCTAGATGAGACGATCTACGATGTTCAAGAGAGAGAGGCTTTCAAGCAAGGTCTAAGAACCATACATCAGGTCGTCGACTACGTTAGTCTCTTCATCATTCAAGATAAGGAGATCAGACAGATTCTTCTAGAGAATACCTCGCTCTTTGAGCGCATTAGTATGCTCAACCTCCTCTTACAGGGAGACACTCCCCTCTCAGAAGATACCCTTGTCGCCAAGGCGCTCAAGAGTTACGACACCCTCGGACTTCAAGAAGCTGTGGTGAGCGGGCACTAATTAATAGAGACCCACAAAGATATTGAGCAAGGTAAGTAGCGCCCCAGAGACAACTGGAATGGTGAGATTGTCATCAATCTTATTACTTACAAGCTCGCTAAAACTTCCGATAATTCCGGCAAAGAAGCAAAAGACCATCAGAGAGAGCGAGGGACCGACGTAATATTCACCGTAGAGAAATGAAATCAGGTAACAAACCACAAAGCCAGCAAATGAGCCCTGAAGGGATTTGTTGGGCATGATCTTGATTGTTCCAAAGAGAATCCCAAAAACTGATGAGAAGGGATCTGAGAAAATGAGAAATAAGCACGACAATACGGCGATCGGCTCTGGAAAGAAGCCAAGGGCGATGGCCACGCCAAAAGCGTAGAAGGGCATACCTGATATATGGCTGCGCTCGCTCTCGCGCATAAAAGGTCCCATAACCTTAAGAACCAGCAAGTTAAAGCGCTCGATATGAAGCCTTGCTACTTCAACAGTGAGGCTCAAGACGCCGACGACCGCGAGACCGATGGCCATGTTCACTGGGTCAATTTCAAAGAATTTATAGATCAACAGACCGCTTAAACCTGAGAGGATGTGCCAGAGCTTGCGCAGCAAATGCAGGTCTGAGCGCAGGTGGAGCGGAATACGTTTAGTCTTGCTTGTAGAAGCCATAGTTCTTTCCTCAATCTTTGTTAGACGCGGGCCGCAAGTCTACTAAGGGGGCATGCGTCCGTCTAGCCACTTCGCTCCGTGTTTTTCGCATCTCGATGGAAGTTTCCCTTATCACTCTGAAGCATTCATTCTATACTAATACCCAATACTTAACGACTCGGGAGCAATTTTTGGGGCAGGGATACGGCGCAGATAATGTGCCAGGTTTTTTTAGCGATGATATGGGCGGTGGTTTAACTCCCGCGCGCAAGCTTAAAATCTGGGCCATCGGTGGTGGTAAAGGTGGAGTGGGCAAGAGTCTTGTCACGGCCAACCTTTCTATTTGTTTGGCGCTCATGGGCTACAAAGTTGTCGCTATCGATCTCGATCTTGGTGGAGCAAATCTTCACACCTGTCTAGGTATTCCAATTCCAGAGAAAACTCTTTCAGATTATATTTCTAAGAAAGTGAGAAACCTCGATGAGATTCTCACTAAGACTCCGATAGAGAATCTCTCGATTATCTCCGGCGCCCAAGATGACTTGGGAATTGCAAACCTCAAGCAAATGCATAAAGCTAAAATTCTCTCGCGCATTGGAGAGCTCGATGCTGACTATGTGATCTTAGATCTTGGGGCCGGGACTACTTACAACACTCTCGACTTCTTTATCTCGGCCGATCAAGGAATCCTCGTCGCACTTCCCGAGCCGACTTCAATTGAGAATACTTACCGCTTTATCAAGTCTATCTATCATCGCAAATTAAAGATGGTTGAAGAGCTTCTTGATATCGGCCCTTTGATTGACCAGGCGATGAATGCAAAGCTCAATCAAAATAATACGCCATCAGATCTCGTGACGAGAGTTATTGAGATCAACCCGCAGATGGGCGGCAAGCTCAAGCATGAAATTGCCAAGCTTCACCCCAAGCTCATCATCAATCAAGTAAGAACGCAGTCAGATATCGACATTGGTTTTTCAATGAAGATTATCTGTCGCAAATATTTTGGTCTCGACTTAGATTATGTCGGGTACCTCGATTACGATGCCACTGTTTGGCAGAGTGTGAAAAAGAGAAGACCTCTTCTCATGGAATTCCCAAACTCTGCCCTAGTTGGAAACTTTGACCGCATCGTGCACCGTCTACTCAATCTTGCATAGGAGGCATGGGTGAGCGAAGAGAAATCAAAGAATTATTATGAAATACTAGAGGTGCCTACAAATGCCACTAGTGATGAAATCTATAAAGGATATGTCAGGGCCAAGAATGCCTATGGGCAAGACAGTCTCGCTCTCTATAGCTTAATGACTAAAGTGGAGTGCGATCAAATTATCGATCTCATCGAAGAAGCATATACAATTATTTCTGATCCAGATAAGCGCAGACAATACGATGAAGCTCGCGGCATCCAAAGTGTGGCGACTATGCACAAGCGCATCGACAGTCCTGAAAAAGATCTCGATGAGGCCAGCCAGTCTCGCCCTCTCAGCGATGAGAGACGCTCTACAGAGATGAATATGACGAAGATTGTGGCCAAGAAGCGCTTCGCTCTAGACTTCCAACCAAAAGCGGAAATGGAAGAGAGAATTGAGCAAGCCACTGACTTCACCGGCGCTTTTTTGCGCGAAATTAGAGAATACAAAAACGTCGACATCAATCGCATGTCTGATATGACGAAAGTGAGCAAGACCTATATTCGCAATATTGAAGATGAGAATATTGAAGGACTTCCCGCTGCCGTCTACGTGCGCGGCTTCGTCTACCAAATTGCCAAATGCCTCAAGCTCAACCCTGAAATGGTGGCCACAAGCTACCTTGGAAACTTGAAGTCTAAAGGCGCAGAGAACTAGTTATGGAGGAGAGCCTCCTCCTTACAGTCACGCAAGAAGATATTGAGGAATTCAAACGACTCGATCAATGGCTAGCGAGCAAATTAGAAAATACCAGTCGCACATTAGTGAAATCCCTCTTTGAAAGGGGGGAAATCGAAGTTAGTGAAGATAACACCACCGAAATTAAAAAGTTCGATCTAAAGAGAATGCCACCAGCTGGCACCCTGATTGAGGTTAATCTTCCGCCTCCCATCCCTCTAGAGGCCGAGCCTCAAAATATCCCACTTGAAATTCTCTATGAAGACGAGCACCTACTCTTTATAAATAAAGAGGCGGGTATGGTTGTTCATCCGGCCCCGGGGAACTGGGACGGCACTCTTGTCAATGCCGTTCTCTATCACTGCGATGACCTCTCTGGTATTGGCGATCGCAAGCGGCCGGGTATCGTCCACCGCCTAGATAAAGGCACCAGTGGCGTGATGGTTGTCGCTAAAAGTGCCAAGGCCCACGAGCGACTTGTCGACATGTTTGCCAGACACGATCTCACGCGCATTTATGAGGCGATTGTAATTGGTAAAGAATTCGCTGTGGGAGGAACGCTTGAGAGCACGATTGGACGTCACCCAAGTAATCGCCTAAAGATGGCCGTTAATGTGGCCAAGGGAAAGAGAGCACTCACCCACTACCGCGTCCTCAAGCAATGGGATCAACTGGCCCGAGTAGAGTGTAAATTAGAAACTGGTCGCACTCACCAGATTCGCGTTCATCTCGCAAGCCTTCTTCACCGCCCGATTCTCAATGATCCACTCTATGGAAATCAAAAAGAGCACCGCAGTCGCATTGCTCCTGAGCTCTCTGCGCTGATTGAGAATTACGAGTACCCATTTCTTCACGCAAGACTTCTGGCCTTTAAGCATCCCATCACAGGAGAAGAGCTCTCCTTTGAAACCCCTGCTCCAGCAATTACTCAGCAGCTACTGGCCAAGATCGAGGAGCTCGCCCATGGATAAAGTCACTTGGAAAGTTGAAACCTCGCGCGGCACCTTTGCTACTTATAGTGAAAAACCTGACTATCAAATTTTCGAGCTCACCCAAGTACATGGCACAGGCGTAGTCGATCTCAGGGGAGAGCTGCCTTCATCAAGTCCCGAGGCAGATGGGGCGATTGCAAGCTATAATTCTCCACTACTACCAGCCATTAAAACGGCCGATTGCCTGCCCATTTTACTTCTTGGAAAGGACTCCTATGCCCTCTTACATGCTGGCTGGAGGGGCATCGCCTCCCCCATTATGGGCAATCCGCTTTTGCAAGACTTAGACATTGAAGAAATTTATCTAGGTCCTTCGATCTCAGTTAAAGGCTTTGAAGTCTCCGCTGATTTCAAAGACAACTTTCCGGGTTCGCCCAATTTTGCTCATATCGGGGAGCAAATTCACTTTAACCTATGGGAAGAGGCCCGATTACAGGCCCTCAAGTATTTTCCACGGGCCCGCTTCAATCAAAGTGGCGAGTGTACTTGGACAGACGAGCGCTACCACAGCTACCGCCGTGACAAAACCTCCCAGCGCAACTGGAATTTGTTTCTACCAGCAAATCTGGGTAAAATTAATTCAAACATTTTGCCTAAATAAAAGGACTCCTATGAACAGCAATTCGCTCTATCGCAATGGTTCGTTTAACCTACAGTTTATCTTTGGCCTAATTGCCGTCGCCATGGTTGCGGTGTCAATCTATCTTACCAAGCACTACTTTGACGTTGTCTATCCAAGTGGACTTGGCGGGGCTTCAACACTTTGTGATATCAGTTCATTCTTTAACTGCGACGCCGCCACCCTCTCTCCACTTTCTAATGTGGCGGGAATTCCAATTTCTGTTGGCGGGATGCTAGTCGGCCTCTTTTTACTCGCAGGCTTTTTCTTCAAAAGTGATGCTGTAGAAAAGACCAATCACTTCCTTCTCTGGGCCAACCTCGTTGGCTGTCTCGTTCTTTTTATCTACTCTCTCGTTTCACTAGGCAGTCTCTGTCCAATGTGTACACTCTACTATGTCCTCTCGGGGCTGGCGCTTTTTCTACTGGCAAGAAGTGCAGGTAAACCCGGTGTTGATCTAAAAGTTGCTGGTAGCTACATTGTCACTGGGCTCATCGTTGGTGGGATCTTTTACTCTATCTCTCAAGGAGAGGCCCAAAAAATTAGCCGCATGGCCCCTTCGCTTATTCAAAGTTACAACTCACTACCAGACCTAGGAAAACCTGAGGTAGACGGGCCGTACCGCCTAGCCTCTGCCACTGAGAACTTTGCCGACGCCCCAATTCAGATCACAATGTTCTCTGACTTTCAGTGCCCCGCTTGTCGCATGCTCTCAGAAGTCATGCACACTGTGATCAAATCTTATAAGGGTAAAGTGAACGCTCAGTACTTCTTCTACCCACTAGACCCAAATTGTAATGAATCGATGAAGTCGCCGCTTCACCCCTACGCCTGTCAAGCGGCTTACCTCACTGTTTGTCTCAAAGATAAATTTGCCACTGTACACGATGATATCTTCGCCAACCAAGGCAGTCTAAGCACTGAGTGGCTTCAGAATTATGCCAAGAGAGAAAATGTACTCGATTGTATGAATGCTCCAGAAACAAAGAATTCAGTAGTAGAGATGATTAAGCAGTCGGCACCCTTTAATGTGAGGTCAACTCCGACTCTTCTCATCAACGGAAAGAAAATCGAAGGCGTTCTTCCACTAAGTCAGATGAAGATTATCCTCGATGAGATTTTGAGAAATGCCAAAAAATAAAACGATTCCCAAGTTTAGTGCTCCCATGATCGAAACTCACTGTCATCTTGACTACCTCAAGCAAGATGACACTGAGAACCTCGTCAATCGCGCCCACGAAGGTGGAGTCGAGAAGATTGTGACTATCAGTGTGGAGCCAAGCAACCTTGATCAAGCGCTCTCAATCGCTGAGCGCTTTGATCACGTCTATTGTACCCAAGGGGTTCACCCCCATGAGGCCAAGCAATTTGACGACGAGGTAGAAGCGAAGATTCGCTCGCGCACCTCTAAAAAAATCGTAGCAATCGGTGAGATTGGCCTAGACTACTACTACGACCACTCTCCAAGAGATGTTCAAAAGAGCGTCTTTGAAAGACAGCTCGCCATCGCGGCTGATCTAAATCTTCCAGTAGTCATCCACACTCGTGACGCTGATGAAGACACCAAGGCGATCTTAAAAAATATGGCAAGCTCTGTGAAACGCCTAGGTGTGGTTCATAGCTTTACCAGCAGTAAGGAACTTGCAGAGTTTGCTCTCGATCTAGGATTTTGCTTGGGCTTTAATGGAATTATCTCCTTTAAGTCGGCAGAGAACGTGAGAGAAATCGCACGCCTCACCCCAATTGATCGCATCTTACTAGAAACGGATGCTCCCTTTCTCACTCCCACGCCATTTCGCGGAGTAGAAAATGCACCTCACTATCTTCCCTGCGTGGCCCAACACCTGGCCGAAACAAAGTCCCTTAGTGTTGAAGAGGTGCTCGCAATAACCTACCAAACGTCTCAAACACTCTTTAACCTGCCCGCATAAAGACTTAAGGTTCTGATTGTTCGTCTCCGATAGGAAATTATCGGAGACTATATGAAAGCTGCCTTTGTGATCCTAATTTTGTGGGGAATCTTCTCTTTTGCTCATTCTGCGGAAAATAATATTCTCGTAAAATCGCTTAAGCCCACCGAGCTAGAGGCGATGTTTGAGCTAGTGGGAAGTAAGAGCTACGACAAAATCACACTTGATTGCCAAAGCTTCATTCACGGCGTCTCTTTCTATCAAAAAACTCATTTGATTAAGCACTTCTACTTAGAGGTTGAAGAGTGCTCTGATCTCTACGGACTCTTGCGCGACCGCAGTGAGCAGGAAGTTGTCAGTTGCTTAAGATTAAATGATGGACCACGCAGTGTGGGGATTACAGACGATCTCGAAGACTGCTATTAAGAGTTGCAGTAGTCACACTTCGCACACGATTATTCTCGAGCATTCTTCGCGCCAAATCAGGACCTAGGACTTCGCCAATAGAATTAAAAATCTTAAAGTGAATATCTTCTGCTTCATCGATTTCTCGGTGCCCTTCACTTCTTAGCTCGTTAACAACTTCTGTATAGCGCGTATCTCTAGCGATATTAGGGCCATCGTTAAAGAAGGCATCTTCATCGCCAATGAAGTTTAGATTCTTCTTCACGTTAGCGGGGATAATGTCGTTGTTAAATCCCACTGAATCCAGTGTCACGACCAGATCCACCTTGCGGTAGCCATTTTCAAGAGTGTTGAGACGATTGGAGAGATTCACGGCCGCGTCGCCACCAAGGCTGTGCCCGACGAGAATCACAGGTCGATCAAGTGGGCGCTTCAAAATTTCTTCCAGCATTTTATCTTCATCGTCCCACGAATAGATCTCACTTCCTGGCATATTTTTTTGAAGATCCGGAAGGCCTCCTCCAGAGCTACCGCTAAAGAGGGAGAATCCCTCAATGAAGAAGATCGCCGGGCGATAGATTTGACTCATCTTTGGCGCATCACCCACTGCAGTTGAACTAATAGTAGGTGCTTTAATCGGAAGTCCGGGGCCTAATTGCTTAAGGCCTACTGCAAGTACTTCACTCGCCTCCCCGGCCAAGTGAGTAAGTGCGCTTCCACTCTCACTCACCGCAGCTTTCACAGCTTCTTTTGGAGCTTCTTTGAGAGAAGTTTTAGAGCTGAGCTCTTTGGCCTCACTAGAGAGTTCGCTAGTAGCGGCCGGAGAAGTAGAACTAGGTGTGAGCGCCTCTAATTTCTTAGGCAGAGGGCTTGATTCACGATTAATGTAGTCGGCTTTACTCGCATAGTGCTTAAGCCCATTATCAGCGCGCATTCAACTATCATAATTGATTTTAAGGTCCAATTCTTAAAGAGATCATTCCTTGCCCACCGAGAACGATCCTTGCCAGTGCTCACAAAGAGAAAACGGCTAAACGTCTGATTTCACAAACCATTTTTGCCCTTACTTGGCTCCAATTCAAAGAGTGAGCGATAATAGAAATAACTTCAATTGAGCCACCTAGGACCCCTTCATGAGCCGAATCTTGAGTCAGTTAACAAGTCTCTTTTGCGTTTTATGTCTCCTGATTTTCCCAGCTCACCTAAATGCGCAGGAACAAGATCCCTTAGAAGTTTATAGGCAAGACATGGAACAGTGGAAAAGCGTGATGGGACTTTCTGAGTCAACTTTCAAGCGCACGGTTAATGATTTCTTTGGCAAGAATTGCACGAGCTCTGGTTGCAAGACCTGTCTAGTCGTCTCCACCAGTAGTCGCGATGAGTACGAATCGTTTACCTGGATTGGAACTATCACTCCTAGTGGCCCACAGACAATGCATAAAAGTATTTCATCGACTTTAAAATCAGGATCGCAAGACACCTCAAAAGTGATCTCTGCCTCCTGTGGTGTTGGCGGCTCCACCCTCACCTGCTCGGGAGGTCAGTGCTGCTTAGACAAAGGAACTGGCAGATATAATGCTTTTAAAGAGGCAGGTAAAGATGTCTGTACCCAGATCACGACTTGGAATGATGTTAAGTCCATTCTCGATGGGGGAACGATCGGAGAAGGCGCCCAGATTAGATGGATTAACCATGGAATTCTCTACGCTAGTGATGAGTTAATGTTTCATGAAGGTATTAGCTGTCACAATGTCGGGGGACGAAACTACCCATGTAAAGGGGGCTCTGCCGGCTGTGTCGTAATCCATCCGACTCCAATGAAAAACTTTTGCGAGCAGGTTTATAAAAAAGGAGCTGGTGCCGATTCAATGTACTTCATTTTGGACCATCAGGGTAATAATGAATACTCTCAAGTTGCGGCAAAGAATTATGCGGCCCTTAAGCAAAAGGGAACCTTTTGTTCCGCAACTCCAAATGCTGTAAGCTTAGGTGGACCTACAAATGAATCTGGGGCTAGTTCGCTTGCCGGTATTCCTGGATCAAATACCGATCCCTCCCTCACTGGAAATCAGACCTTTCAAAGCTGTAATGAAAGTTCAACTGCGTCTTACCCCGAGAGAGTGGCAAGCGTTCGCGAAGGGGAGAGCCCAGAGGGATATGTTGCAGAAAAGGCAAAGGAAGGAGAAGCTGTCGAGCCTCCAGGTGGAACGGCAGCAATTGAAACAGCAGCCGCTGCTGCTGAGACCATGAATAAAAACTGTCACCTCACCTACGCAACCGAAGGACGCACAACGAGTTCAAACTCCAATTCTAAAGGTGGTGGCAAGGGAATGCTTGGCGCAATGGTGGGAATTGCAGCTGTTGGTGGCATTGCCGCCTATGTAATGATTGAAAATAAGAAAAGTAAAGAAGAGGAAGAAAAAGAAAAGAAAGAGAGTGCCGCCAACCTTGAAAAAGAAGTCTACGAGTGTAAGAAGACGGTGAGAGATCCCAAGGCTTTTGGCTCGCAAAAAGAGCGCTGCCAGGCAAAGATAGACGCTTGGGAGGAAGAACAAGCTGTTAAAAGTGCGGCCCAAAGTTCATTTAGAGAAGAAGTACAGTCTCTTCCAGAAGAAGAAATGATGTCTTCAGATTCAACGCTCACCGTGAATAATGCCAACGACAGTGACAACACTAGAGAGTATACCCACTCACTCATCGCTCACTATGACGAATCAAGAAAGTATGAGCACGAATATGGGCAAGAAGAAAAGAAGAATACTGAGATCTATCTAAACTCCCAGGCGCAAACCTACACCGAGAATGCAGACAAACAGGCCACAGCTAGTTCATTTCAAGACACCGGCACCGATCGCATGACCCAAACACTGGATGGCTACCAAAATATTTACTCGCAAAGAGCAGCCCTTTTAAAGAGAGATCTTGAGCTCGTTCCCACCAAGGATTCACTCATCTCTAATTGTACTGAGACAGCGAGTCGCAGTGGCTTTGATAAGACCCCCGTCTACGACTATCTCACCGCTCCGATTAAACCATTTATTTCTAGCAAAAAACTAAGTTTTGATGTTGGAAATGAGTGCTCAAGTTATGTCAGCAGAAATGAAGACACCCTACTCACCAATAAGCAAATTTACTCTCAAGCTGAGGCTGCTATTCAAGATGCAGTCAATGTTGTTTCAGGAATTCAAGATATCAAAGACACCCTAGCCTCTCAAAAACTCAAAGGCCCAGAACTTGCCGCTTACCTAAAAGATCACCCGGTTCTCAAAGAGCTTGGCAAGCGCCAATTAGAACTTGAAGCCTGTAGTGAAATCGATTGTTGGAATCACCCAAAGACAAATATGAAGGTTCTCCTAGATGCCTATGGACCATCAAATGACTCTCAAGTTAATTATCACTACCAAGAGCTTCAAAGCGCCAGGGCAGCAAAGAGGCAGATTGCCGCCTACAATGTCTTTGATGACCCAAAAATGGCGCCCTATCTTCAACGAGCGGGCTTTAAGCATTTAGGAGCTGGTGGAGCTATTGCGAGCAAGAAAACCTATGACTTTTCCGGTGACTCTAAGAAGGGAAATCTAGAGGAAGTGAAGAGCTCTCTCGTTAAAGGCACAGACAAGGCGTCCAAGCTTAGTCAGAAATACCAAAGTGCGATGACTTCATATACCGGTGGAGAAGGCGCGAGGGCCGGCGAGCGCTACCGCGATGCCGAGGGCGTACTGAGATCCAAGTCTGGCAAGCCAGTCTCTGGTTTTGCCTCACCTGCACACATGGATATTTTCCAACTCATTTCCCATCGCTATCGCCAAAAATTCTATGGTGATAAAGTAGCGAGCCCCTAGTCGCTACTCTTCACTTGCCGGCTTAAAGTCTTTTAGGAGCGAGCCCAAGCTCTGCTTAAGTTCGCCATTAGATCGATTGGCTTTGGCGGGCTTCAAATCTGAAGGATTACTTTTGACCTTGGGTGTCTGCGACGCATAGTCAGTAAAACTAGGAAGTTCATCTTTATAGACGATGCGATCTAAGTGCTTCACAAAACCAGACCACACGCCTTGATTATTATCCGTCTTTTTAATCATCTCCATCGAATTCATCTTAGAATCCATGAGATCAATCAGGTGGACGAGATAAGCCTCACTCGTCTGTGGAAGCTTCGGTGAACCGTACTCGTACTCACCATGATGGGCTAGAAGAATATGTTTAAGATGCATTTTTACGCTGGCAGGAAAGTCGCTCACTTTAGAACTGTAGAGTTCAACTAACTCCACGCCCTTAACGAGGTGACCCACAAGTTTTCCCTCGTCACTATACTCGACCATCGGCCCTTCGGTGAGTTCGTGAACTTTGCAAAGATCGTGCAGAATACAACCGGCCACCACATAACTTGCGTTCACACGGTAGTGCGCCGAGAGATTGCGGCCAAGAGTAGCGCAACTGAGAATATGTTCAAGAAGTCCACTCTGATAGGCGTGGTGAATGGTCTTGCCCGCCTGCCATGTCAAAAGCCGACGAGAAATCTCGGCGTCAGTCAGAACACTTTTAAGTAGATCGCGAATATAGACTTCTTCTAGAGAGTCCACCAAGTCCAGAAGCTCATCAAACATTTTAGAGGGATCGGTTTCGCTCTTAGAAATAAAATCATCGAGGTTAACGCTATCGGCCTCGAGCCTGTGAACCTCATTGAGAATGACCTGAAGGCGGCCTTGATAGAGATTTACTTTACCGCTGGCGCGAACGTAGTCGCCTCGACTCACCTTGTCGGCGATAAAGGAAGCCCCACTCCACTTGCGGGCCTCTACATCCCCAGAAGAGTCGGCAAGCACCATATTGAGGTACTGGCGCCCGTCTCTAGCCTCCATAACGGCAATATACTTCACGTAGAAGAGATCATTTAGGTCGTCTCCTTTGCCAAGATCCTTCACGAAGGTGCTCTTTTGGGTGGTGCTCACTAAATGACTCCTGTTGTTAGCTCTCACTGGGCTGCGCTTGCAAGCGTCCATATTACAAAAGGAGGGGAAATTGTCCACTGACATTATGCAGAGATAGGCCCGTAAGACTACACAAGCGAGGCCATCTGTGGCATATTCGCCCCAAGATTTTCATTAACTTTTGATCCCTGGAGTCCAGTTATGGCCATTCGTGTTGGTATTAACGGTATGGGCCGCATCGGCCGCACCATTCTAAGAGAAGTATTTAACAGAGGTCTTGAAAACGAATTCGAGATCGTTGCCGTTAACAACCCGGGCGTTGCCTCTCAATATGTTCACCTTCTGAAGTATGACTCTGTTCACGGTCGCTTCAATGGAGATATTCACCTTGAAGGTGAGAACCTTAGTGTTAAAGGCAAAGACATCGCCTTCACTAGCGTTAGAGACCCTTCTGAAATTCCATGGAGTGACTACGGTGTTCAAGTAGTCATCGACGCCACTGGAATTTTCAAAGACAAAGAAGGACTTTCAAAACACCTTCGCGGCTCAGTGAAGAAAGTTGTGATGTGTGCTCCAGGTAAAGGACTCGATGGTACTTTCGTTATGGGTATCAACCACGATTCTTACGACAATAGTAAGCACAATGTGATTTCAAATGCGAGCTGTACAACAAACTGTCTTGCTCCTGTGACTAAAGTTCTCCACGAAGCATTCGGCATTGAAAACGGCTTCATGACAACAGTTCACGCTTATACATCAGATCAGCTTCTTCTCGACGGCTCACACAGTGACCCACGTCGCGCCCGCGCAGCTGCGATGTCTATCATCCCAACAACTACAGGTGCAGCTAAAGCAATTGGCGAAGTTATCCCAGAGCTTAAAGGCAAGCTCGATGGCGTTTCATTCCGCGTTCCAGCTCCTAACGTTTCTATGATTGACCTCGCTGCCAACCTAAAAGTTGAGGCCACAAAAGAGCAAATCAACCAAGCTCTTAAAGAAGCCAGCAACGGCGCTCTTAAGGGAATTCTTGACTATACTGAAGAAGAGCTCGTCTCTACAGACTTCAACGGTATGAGAGCCTCGTCGTGTGTAGACGCCGCCATGACAAATGTGATCGGCAAAACCATCAAGGTTGTATCTTGGTACGATAACGAAACTGGTTTTTCTAACCGCGTGATCGACCTCGTCTCCTTCATTGGTGGGAAACTCTAATGGCCCTCAAATTTATTGATGAAGTCGATTTTTCGACGATTGTTAAAGACAAGCGAGTTATTGCTCGCTTTGACTTTAACGTTCCTCTTGATGGTAGCAAGATCACTGACACCACTCGCGTGGATGAGGCGCTTGAGACCATCAACTTCATCCTTGCGGCCAAGCCTAAGAAACTCATTCTCATGAGTCACCTTGGTCGCCCTAAGGGTGGGCGCGATGAGAAGTACTCTCTTGATCCTGTAGCTGCTTACCTTGCTGAAAAGCTTGGTGAAGATGTGATCCTCACTGAGAGCTGTCTCGACACTGGTATTAAGACGCTTCTTGGTCTTAACGAAAGTCGCATCCTCCTACTTGAAAATCTTCGCTTTCACGCAGAAGAGGAAAAGGGAGATCACGAGTTTGCTAAGACTCTTGCAGGTTACGCAGATATTTACGTGAACGATGCCTTTGGCACCGCTCACAGAAAACACGCCTCAACCTATGAGATCGTTCGCTACTTTAAGAACCGCTCTTTTGGCGGACTCCTTATGAAGCGCGAGATCAATGCCCTTGATAAAGTCACTCACAATCCAAAAACTCCATTCGTGGCCATCATGGGCGGGGCTAAGGTGAGTGATAAAATTAAGATCATCGATCGCCTACTCACTTCTGTAGACAAGCTCCTCATCGGTGGAGCTATGGCCTATCCCTTTCTTAAAGCGCGCGGCTATGAAGTTGCCAAGTCACTTTGTTCTGATGAAGACGTGAGTCTTGCGAAGAAAATTCTTGGAACTAAAGAAGCTCGCAAGATTGTTCTTCCAAGTGATCATGTGGCAAGCACTAGTCCAGATGGCGAAGCCAAAGTGATTAATGAAATCAATATTCCAGAAAATCTCATGGGTCTTGATATCGGTCCAGCAACACTTGAAGCCTATGCTTCAAACTTACTTGGCGCCCAGACTATTCTTTGGAACGGCCCGATGGGCTTTTTTGAAAAAGAGGCTTTCGCAAACGGAAGTCTTGGAATTGCAAAAATTCTTGCTGAAGCAAAGGGCTATACTCTAGTTGGCGGTGGCGACTCAGTTGCGGCCGTTAATAAGTCTGGTCTTGCTAGCAAAATGTCCCACGTCTCTACCGGCGGTGGCGCTAGTCTTGAGTATATTGAAAATGGAAGTCTTCCAGGTATTCAAGCTCTGAAATTTGGTCTCGATTAATTTTTAAGTGAAGGAGCGAACATGAGTCGCAAGTATTTAATGGTTGGCAATTGGAAGATGAATCAGAACCTAGGTTCAATTCGCTCTTTCTTTGAAGGAGTAGCAGCTGGCCAAAATGATCTCTGCCACAACGCTTGGATCGCTCCTCAACTCATCCACCTCTCTCATCTCTTGGGCCACACCGCTAGCCTACAGATGAAAGTTGGCGCGCAAAATTGCAGTGAGCACACGAGTGGGGCCTTCACTGGAGAGACTTCTCCAGAGTCTCTAAAAGACCTCGGGGCGAGCTTCACTCTTATCGGTCACTCCGAGCGCCGCTCACTTTATGGTGAAACTGATGATCAGGTAGCTGCCAAAACTAAGGCCGCCCTAGAAGCGGGACTCACACCAATCGTCTGCGTCGGTGAGACTCTGGGGGAGCGAGAGTCAGGCCGCACTCTCGATGTCGTTCTTGGACAAGTACAAATAGGGCTCGCAGGAATCCCCGAAGATAAAAAGAATGACGTGGTCATTGCTTACGAACCCGTTTGGGCCATTGGCACCGGCAAGGTCGCTGGACCCGCAGAAGCCCAAGAAGTTCACGCCGCCATTCGCGCAACGCTGGCCCAAATTGGCTTAGATGCCGCAAGTATTAGCATTCTCTACGGTGGCTCGGTAAAGCCTGATAACGTCGAGGCGCTCCTAGATTGCCCTGATATTGACGGCGGTCTGGTGGGTGGCGCTTCACTCAAGGCCCAGGATTACCTGGCCCTATGCAAAGCAACAAAAGCGCGTGAATAATCTCACCGCCCCTTGCCAATGACACATAAGCTTTGGTAATCAGATTAACTGACATATTTTATTTTCCAAAAGGACTCAAAAAATGATCACTTCTCTCATGGTTCTCCAAGCAATAGTCTCAGTGCTTCTCATCCTTTTGGTTCTCCTTCAATTTGGTAAGGGTGCCGAAGCTGGTCTTCTCTCAGGCGGAGCCTCTGATTCAATGATGACGGGCGCTCAGCGCGGTAACATTCTTTCAAAAATGACTGTTGTCCTCGCCGTTCTCTTCCTAGGTAACTCAATTCTACTAGCAAGACTTCAATCACATACTTCAACTAAGTCTATTCTCGATAGTGAAGCTCCAATTGCAGTTCCACTTAACTCAGATGTTCCAGCTGCTACAGCAACTGTGGCCCCAACACCTGAGGCGAGCGCGACGGCCACAACTACCGAAGAGCCTGCTGTTCCTGCCGCTGAAGCTGCTAGCGAAACCAAGGCCGAAGAAGCAAACTAATCGTCACAACTGTGACTTTATAAACCCGGCTTTGCCGGGTTTTTTTTTGGGGGAGAGATATGGCAACGATACCTGCCTGGAACGATCTCATTAAAAAAGAGTTCCATCACCTAGATACCATTTACTTTAATACTGCCTACTTTGGTCCAAGTCCTTACTCGGCCAAGCAAAAGGTATCGCGCGCTCTTCAAAAGGAGCTCGATCCTAGCTTTCACGAATACGGCAACTGGATTGGGATTCCCGAGCGCATTCGCTCGCTCATAAGTGATGTCACGGGCTTTCCCGTCGACAATATCACCCACTCTACTTCAACTAGCGACGTGATCAACACGATCGCTCACGGTTTTAAATTTAAAGAGGGTGATCACGTTGCCTCTATTAATAAGGATTACCCGTCAAACGTACTGCCGTGGATGGTATGCCAAAAACGTCGTGGAATTACTTTTGATCTACTCGATCTTGGAAATGAGGTTGTTCCCACTTCAAAGTGGCTAGAAAAAAACCTTCATCCCAATACCCGCATTTTTGATATCTCCTATGTTACTTTCGATACCGGCAAGCGCATGGATCTGATTGATTTAGGTAAGTTCTGCCGTGAGCGCGATATTCTCTTTATTGTCGATGCAACCCAAGCGCTGGGCGGAATGGGCATCACCGCTGAGGAACTTAAGTATATCGATGTACTCTCTTGCTCTAGTTATAAGTGGATGCTTGGCCCATACGGGCATGCCTTTGCTTACTTTAGTGATCGCGCCCTTGACCTGGTGGAACATACGACGGGCAATTGGATTGTTTCACCCAACTCAAAAGTGGTCTACAACCTACTCGACTACACCGAGGAAACTCTTCCAGGAGCGAGAAAGTACGACCGTGGTCAATCCCCAAACATGCTTGTGAACGCCTGCTTTGAAGCCTCATTAGAACTACTCAGAGATCTTACTCTGACTAAAGTTCAGGCCGCAAATCTCGCTCTTCGCGACTACTTTCTTGAAAATTATCCTACTAATAAATTTGAGCTCATCACTCCGCGCGATCACATGGGAAATATCGTGTGTATTAAGAGCAAGAGCATCGACCCGGTAGAGCTCGAGCGTGAATTAAAGTACCGCAATGTGGATGTGTCTGTGAGACAGGGCAATGTGAGACTCTCTTTTCACCTCTTCAATAACAAAGATCAGGTAGAAGAGCTTATTCGCGCGCTTGATATCTAGCAATTACTGTAGGGGCAGATCGCTGCCCCTACGGCCTTCTAGCTCCGAAAGGGGCTTCACCATTGGCTGCATTGAGGCCACAAAATCATAAATGACATCATCTTCAGCACTCCACAGTTCCATCACTATGGACTTAATAGACTCAGTCATTCTTCTTTCAAATTCTGCAAAATTCTTTTGTGAGAGCCTAAAATGAACCTGCTTTACAAAGAAGTTAGAAGCAAGTTCCTTGGGTTTAGAATTATTTGCGGCCAGCGACAGGGCAAATGAATTTTTTAAATTCAAATTGTCCTTACTCATAGTTACGTCTTTCTTGCTATGAAGATGCACGAACCCCATTTCTGTCTTGGTGATTAAGCCTAAGTCTTGAAGGCGATCAAGTGCTGAAGTTACATTATCTTCGGTAACTGTCGGAATCATAAGAGAGTGAATCTCTGTGACCGTTAGAGCGCGCTTTGATTTGCGAAGAAGTTCTCCAACAAGCGTGATAAGCGGACTAAAGCTCTCTTTAGCGCAAACAATTTCGAATCGATCACTCTGCCCCTCAGTTTCGATAACAACACCGCGGAGTCTCTTTGAGAGTTCAGGATTATCAAAGGAGAATCTCTCCCATGAGCAGAGTTGCTCAAAGTATTCTTTACTAATTGGATCGAACTTGAAGTATTGAACGAGACGCTCTTGCATATTCTTTGTGAGGTTTCTCTTACCACCGAGAAAGCTCACAAAGTTTGCGTGCGACTTGAGGCCCAAATTGAAGGCCCAAGAGCGAAAAGACCACTGAGAATTTGCTGATTTTTTATGGTTAAAAAAATCAATCAAGAACTCACGCAGTTCCGTGTATTGGCGAACATCAGGTGCCATCAACTCTCCTTAGGAGCAGCACTCTAGCAATAAACCCAATTAAAAATCTCGAAACGTAGCAGCAAGAACTCGCATAATTGCTGACAAAGAGTAAACCACTCTTAAACATCAATGGTGGTCTCAAAAAACAAAACCATGTTCTCTTGCAAGCCCTTAAGAATGCTTGAATTTCAATTGCGAGGTTGAGATAAAGCGCAAAACCCTTGTCTAACAGGACCTTTATTATGAAAACAATTCTTCTCGGTGCCTTCGCAATTTTCAGTTCAACTCTTTGGGCGCGCCCAAACACTGTAGATTTTACATGCTCTGAAGTTCGCCAAATGGTTAGAGACAATGGAACATTTATTCTCTCACACGGAGATGACTCTCTTTTTTCTAGGTTTGTTAGCGGTAATCAACACTGCCAGGGTGGGGATCACGCTGTTAACGCCTACGCCATCACCCTTGATGAAAACAAGTGCCGCGTAGGATATGTTTGTAAAGATCGCGACTATAACGGTAACTTCATTGCCCCAAGCCGCATTAAAGTTTGTCGTGAAGGTTCACGCCAAGTTTTTCAAATTCACGACGGTGTAAATGATAGAACAGTCTCTGAAGTTCGCACTTGTACAAATGGTCGCTGGTATCCAAAGGCTCCAGCACCAAAGATCACCAAGTGTAAGGATGGAAAGTATTCATCTGGTAGAGAGTATCTCTATGGTGAAGGCTACTTCAATGTGACCCGCCAATGTAATGATGGTAAATGGGTTATTGTTCGCAAGACCCCCTCTAGCGACAGATAAAAATTTCAATGGCCCTCCTGATGGAGGGCTTTTTTTTGCCCGTCGTGGTCTCATTTCCAGCAACCACAAAAAACCAGATCCACTTGACACATTAAAGATATCAAAAATTAACCACCCACTGGTTTCATTTTCATAGACCACAATTAAAAGACACGCGTTTTTTATGATTGAAAAAGGAATCAATAGTTGAGAAGAATGCTTCATCACAATTTGTTCTCAACAACAACTTTCTTAAAGGAGAAATGTTATGAAAAAAATGATTCTTGTAGCTAGTCTACTTCTTTCTGCTTCTGTTTTTGCTCGTCAAAACACTGCTGACATGACTTGTGCTGAAGCTCAGTCACTTGTTAAAGCTTCTGGAGCTATCGTTCTTTCTCACGGTGACCAAGCTCTTTACACTCGTTTCGTAAAGAACAGCAACTACTGTAACTCTGGCGAAAACGCTGTTGCTACTTATGCTGTAACTGCTGACGAAGACAAGTGTAAAGTTGGTAAGTCATGTGTTGATAAAGACAGCTTCGGTTCAGTTGTAACTTCATCTGAATTCAAAAAATGTCGTGAAGGTTCACGTCAAGTATTCTACATCCACGACAATGTTAACGACAGAACAATCTCTGAAGTTCGCACTTGTACAAATGGCCGTTGGTACCCAAAAGCTCCAGCTCCAAGAATCATCAAGTGTAAAGAAGGCAAGTATACTTCTGGTAGAGAATACCTCTACGGCGAAGGTTACTTCAACGTAACTCGTCAGTGTCAGTCTGGTAAATGGGTTATCGTTCGCAAGTCACCAACTAGCGACAGATAATTACAAGCTAGAATTGTAAAAAAACTAAGAGGCCCTCTTTCGAGGGCCTTTCTTATTTTAGGACGCTTTCTTTTTCTCTTGGTCTTTCACAACCTTTCCATAATTATTATCTTTCTCAAATAAATTATGTGCCTTTTTATTTGCAGAAATTGCTTGAAAAGGAAGAGTATTCTGTGGCTGACAGGGATCAAAATCTTCTGGAAGTTCCTTATTGGCCTTTCCTTTCAGTCCCAGCTTATTGACGTTCTCAGCAAAAATCTTAAAGAGCTTAGGATCTAGCTTTCGCCCCACAGATTTTTCCATCACTGCAAGTGCATCTTCAGTCGAGAGCACTTCGTGATAAGAGCGCTTAGTAGTGATGGCATCAAAGAAATCAGAAATCGCTGTGATCCTTGCGAAGACATGAATATCAGTGCCCTTGATTTTAAATGGATACCCAGTCCCATTCCAATTCTCATGGTGCTCAAGAATAACACGTCTAATAATATTGAAGTCTACACCTGCACAATTGCAGTGCTCGTGATCAAGGGTCTGACCAAGTAACTCATCCCCGTATCCTGGATGCTTTTTAATGACAGCAAAATCCTCGTCAGATAGCTGACCAGGATTATTGATGATAGTCGTAGGGATTTTGATTTTACCGAGATCGTGCAGTAATCCACCTAGGCCAGCAACCACTAGATCTTCGCGTGTTGAATTGGGGTTCATCGCCTTCATGATAGCGATATTGTACATCGAGACATTTATAGAATGATCGTACGTATAAAAGTCGTGAAAACTAAGATTTCCAATAAGATCTCTCACCTGAGAAATCTCATAATCTTGAATCACATCAACCATGCTTTCAACAGACTCGCGGCAGCCTTGAATAGCTTCACCTAGAACTTCTGTGGTGAACTCCTTTTCTTTATCAAAAACCTTATTTAAGTAAATGATGGCCGAGTCTTTAATGATTTCAGTTTTTTGAATATCAGAGACATCACCAAGGTGAATCAAGCTTCGTAGGTAATCATCTCGCTGAGACTCAAGCACGTAGAGTTGATGATACTTTTTCTTAAAGCTTTTAATATCTTCGCTAGTCAGTCGTCCATCGCGCGGAAAAATGCGAACAAAACGCTCTTTAGCTATCACAACAGAAGAATTGATGTAGAGGTCATACGGAAGATTGCAATCTGTAACTACCAGATCGAAGGCCACGGAAAAAAAGCTGTCTCGCTCGCGCTTGTGTTGTGACAAAGTACACCCCTTGCAAGGTACTCATCGGTTGTTTAGAGGCCAAGCCCAAGGATTTTTCGAGATATTTTCATTAATTGCGCTAGGACGACAGCATCCAAGTTCCGAGGGTTTAAGCCCAATAGACAACCATCAAACTCGAGTAATTTACGAGTTTTCACTCTCCTTCTTCCCAATCTGCTACAATTTCAAAAAAAATTATGAATCAAGCCCATTGAGGTCTCTATGTTCTTATCCGAAGCCGCAGATATTTATACTCACCAAGGATGGAAATCCTACATCCTTGAAGGCCATGATGTGGCTGCTACTTTTCTTACAGAAGATGGCCATTATCGCTATGGCCTCTTTGAACTAAATTCCACAAATCTCGAAGATCTCAAAACGGAAATACTTCAAGAAAACTCAAACACAAACGTTCGCTTTGCCGTAATAAATGCGGGCGAGATCGAATTAAAATTGCCCCGAATTACGGCCTTCAGAGATGACTTTGATTTCTACCTATTTTTCAATATGACACAAGAGAGAATCGAGATCCTCAAGGATGAACTTAAGGAGTCAATGATTCCTCTCATCATGCTTTCAAGCTTAGCAAATCTATAAGAAATCTTCTGCCCCCATTTTTTCAACGATAAATACTTCTATCGATGCACTTAGTCCCAAAAGTCATCTGGCACGTTTGCGGTTGAAAAAAAAAGGCCGCGCTAATGGCGGCCTTTGGTGGAGCTATAATTTTTTAGAATTAGAGATCGAAGCGGTCGAGGTTCATCACCTTATCCCAAGCTTTAACAAAGTCTGAGACAAATTTCTTCTTACTGTCACTTTGAGCATAGACTTCACTGAGCGCTCTTAGTTCTGAATTGGAGCCAAAGATGAGGTCTGCACGAGTGGCACTCCACTTCACAGCTCCCTTATTTCGATCCTTTCCTTCAAAGACTTCTTGATCACTTGAAGTTGACTCCCACACAGTATTCATATCAAGCAAGTTGACAAAGAAATCATTACTTAAAGTGCCAACTTTATCTGTGAAAACCCCGTGCTTTGACTGATCCCAGTTCGCGCCAAGTACTCTCATCCCTCCCACAAGCACAGTCATCTCTGGCGCTGTGAGTGTGAGAAGTTGTGCTTTATCAACGAGCAACTCTTCAGTTGGAACAGTAAACTTCGTCTTTAAGTAATTTCTAAAACCATCAGCTTGAGGTTCGAGAACATCAAAGGCATCAACGTCTGTCATTTCCTGTGTGGTGTCCATTCTTCCAGGTTTAAATGGAACAGTAATAGAGTGTCCAGCATCCTTGGCCGCCTTTTCAATAGCAGCACAACCACCCAAAACGATCACATCGGCCATTGAGATAGTCTTGCCAAAGCTTTGACGAACTTCTTCAAGCTTCGAGAGAACTTTAGCAAGTTCAGATGGACGATTAACTGCCCAATCCTTTTGAGGAGCTAGTCTGATGCGTGCACCATTGGCCCCGCCACGCATATCAGATCCTCTGTAAGTTGAAGCTGAAGCCCATGCCGTTGAAACGAGTTGCGAGACAGAAAGTCCTGAACCCAGGATCTTTGATTTCAACTCGTCAATCTCACTCTCGCTCACGAGTGCGTGATTGAGTGCAGGAATCGGATCTTGCCAGAGTAAATCTTCCTGAGGAACTTCCTTGCCGAGATATCTAGCCTTTGGTCCCATATCTCTGTGAGTGAGTTTGAACCAAGCCTTTGCAAAGGCCAATCTAAAATCCTCTGGATTTTCATAGAAGCGCTTGATGATTTTTGCGTAGGCAGGATCGTGCTTTAAAGACATATCGGCCGTCGACATCATGGGCTTGTGAAATTTTGTGCGGTCGTGGGCATCCACAACCATATCTTCTTTATCCGGATTAATCGGATGCCACTGCCAAGCTCCAGCTGGGCTCTTTACCTTTTCCCAGTCATATTTCAGAAGAACTTTTAGGTAGCCGTTGTCCCACTTGGTTGGGTTGGGCTTCCAAGCTCCCTCAAGACCACTGGTAATGGTGTCTGCTCCCTTGCCTGTTCCAAATTTATTTTTCCAACCAAGACCCATTTGCTCCATGGGAGCAGCTTCAGGCTCTCTCTCAAGATTCGTATCCTTGGCCGCACCATGGGTTTTTCCAAACGTATGTCCACCAGCAACGAGAGCAACAGTCTCTTCGTCATTCATTGCCATTCGGGCAAATGTCTCACGGACATCGACACCTGAAGCGAGTGGATCAGGATTGCCATTGGGACCTTCCGGGTTCACGTAGATGAGACCCATTTGAACAGCCGCAAGTGGAGCCTCTAGCTCACGCTCTCCAGAGTAGCGCTTGTCTCCAAGCCACTCAGACTCTGAGCCCCAATAAATATCCTCTTCTGGTTGCCAGATATCTTCGCGGCCACCGGCAAAACCAAAAGTCTTAAAACCCATCGATTCAAGCGCACAATTGCCAGTGAGAATCATTAGATCGGCCCATGAAATCTTGTTGCCGTACTTTTGCTTAATCGGCCACAGAAGTCTTCTTGCCTTGTCGAGGTTGCCGTTATCGGGCCAGCTATTAAGAGGAGCAAATCTTTGATTGCCGGTACTCGCGCCACCGCGACCATCACTTGTTCTATAAGTTCCAGCACTATGCCAGGCCATGCGAATAAAGAGTGGCCCATAATGGCCATAGTCCGCTGGCCACCAATCTTGTGAGGTAGTCATGAGAGTAAAAATATCTTTTTTAATGGCATCTAGATCTAGCTTTTTAAACTCCTCAGCATAGTTAAAATCCTCTCCCATGGGATTTGATTTTTCACTGTGCTGTCTCAAGATATTGAGCTTCAGTTGATTGGGCCACCAATCTCTATTGCTTGTTCCCCACATAATGACTCCTTCAAAAATTAACGATCCTATCACTATAGAGTACAGAGTGATGGTGGCGTAGTCGCGATGTGACTAACCTGTAGCAGTCTTTAGATATCTGTTAGGTATCGTTGTCGGGGAATAAAAAAGGGGAGCTTTAAAGCTCCCCTTCTCTCAAAACCTAATTTTTTAGCGCGCTCTCTAGAATGGAATGTCATCCGCAGTGAAGTTAGCGTCTGTCGCTGGTTGGTAGTCACCACCAAAAGAGTCGGGCATCTCTTGATTCATGCCTGAACTGCGATCTGCGCGGTCACCTGATCCAGCCGCTGCACCAGCGCCGAGGAATTGAATATTTCTGGCGTTGATTTCAGTTGTGTAGCGCTTTTGACCATTTTGATCATCCCACGAGCGAGTTTGAAGTGATCCTTCAACAAATACTTGGCGACCCTTAGCGAGGTACTGGTTGCAAAGCTCTGCAAGCTTGCCCCAAACTACGATACGGTGCCACTCAGTGCGCTCTTGCTTTTGACCACTCTTATCAGTCCACGAGTCAGAAGTGGCCACTGAGAAATTACATACGGCCGCACCTGATGGTGTGTACTTGAGTTCTGGTTCCTGGCCAAGACGGCCAATAATAATAACTTTGTTCACGCTCATTCTAGGACCTCCATTCGTCCACGTCACAGTCAGTACAGCTGTGAGTTTTGCTGACTGCTACTTTGGTTAGTGTGTTGAACATTGGCACAGAATATAAGATTTCCCCCCTTGTTTTAGAAGTAAATTCTGCACAAGGTGGGCAATGCGAGAAATTGTGAGTTCAGGGGTGCATTAAGGGTTTGAAACAGCGTTAGAGACGCCCTCACTACCCTTATTATTTTGACCCTGGGCGGCCCAAAAATCTTTCACTTTTGAGCGAGCGACTTTGACATCGCGCTTATACCAAGAAGCATCAAATCCACAGTGTGGACAGGGCACTTGCTTGCGAAAGAGCGAGCGGCGAGCAAATTCAAAGGCGGCGAAATAGGCAAAGAAACTAAATACTCCACCCCACTCCCACAGCGGAAAGAAGAGTGCGGTAGTAACCAAGGTCACCATGGAAATTTGCAGGTAATTCTTGGCGCTCAGGCGCGGCCCAATGGTGAAGGCGCGCTCCGTGCGGCAAAGGGGACAGAAAAAGCGCGTCACAGGATTCTTGACCTTATAAGTACGTCTCTCTAAGGGTCCCGGACTGAAATGCGCCATTAAGTATCCTCCTACTCCACGTTCCAACCTCTATTTTAGGCCGTCCCCTCACCGAGCGAAAGCAGGTAAAGCTTCCCCCCTTCTCGCGCAACACCCTCAAATAAGGCTGCTGGGCCCCCCGCGGGGCCCAGAGTTACCGGTGGGTTTTACTGGAGGTCATCCTTGATCCACAAAGATAAACCCGGTGAAGTTGTGTGTGACTGGCCTTCTGGTCAATTAACGTACCGCTGGCGAGGCCCCAGAATAGCAAACCCTCGCGCTCTCTCTTTCCTCCAACAAACTTGCCAAGATGTTGATTGTGATTTCTTATAGTTGGATAGAGATTTTTTGCTACCAGGGCCCCAATGACACCCATAGTCACCACCAGTAAGAGGCACTCCCAAGCCGGCCAGCTAAGTATCTTCCTTGGCATCGTCATGCTCATTGTTGTGAGTATGATCGCGTTTATTGTGAACGTGGGTCTCTTTGTGAAAGCAAAAATTAACTTACAAAACGCCGTCGACTCCGCCGCCTATGCAGGAGCGGCCACGCAGGCAAGACAACTCACAAATATTGCTCATCTCAACTGGGAAATTCGCAACACCTACAAAGAGTGGATGTTTAAGTACTATGTGCTGGGACAGATGGGGCTTCCCAACATTCGTTCAAATCCTCCCACTCAGTTGGGTGCTCCAGGAATGAACTTCACTCTCAAGCAATTTTCTCCCCCTGGTGTTGGCTCAATTATTTTGACCGATGCAAATAACTTTGATCGCTTTAACGTTCCTTCAATCTGTATTCACTTTGGACAATTCAATCACAATATTTGTGAGATCTACGACGTTCCTGGTTTGCCGCGCTTTCCGGCACCTGGACTTCCAAATATTCAGCAAGCACACGAAGACTTTCTTGATAGTATTACGGCCACAAAATCGAAGGACTGCTCTTTTCGATCAAACGTTAATTTCGCCACCGCTCTACAATGGGCCTACGGCACGCAAACACAGGTCATTGATGGGGCTACGCTCATTGCTTCAGATCGCATGGGCGCGTGGCCTCAAGCGCTCGAACTTGGCATGCGCATGAGAAATCTCGAGTACATCGTCAATATTCCTCCTCACCCACAATCTATTTGCACCGAATCTCAACCAGGCTGTGTGACATTTGACAGTATTAGTGTCAACGAGAACAACCCTCTTCTTAGTGCGTTTAGTGAGAGAACTAGCAAGGCGTTTATGTCTGCTTATCGCAGTCTCGCCGGTGGGGTCGACAAGGCAAATCGCGACCTCGCCATTAATTTCAAGCTCACCGAACTAAAGCCAGAGCCCTTTGTCGCCAATGAAAATACTGTGAGTACATTTCTCATTCCTAGTGGAAAGAATTATCCCACCACTGGTGAGCCAGCAAATACGAAGTACTACCTCGATCTTCAAGCCTACCCAGTAAATATGGTGACCTTCTATACTTCTTTCATCACTCAGGATTCGACCTTTCAAAGTTCTGGTGGTGGAACGGCAATTACAGTTGAAGGTACTTGTGCTGGCACCAAGACCGCTCTTCCCGTTCCTGGCTACCTCATGGGCTTTGTTAAAAATCCTGAGGTCATGACCTATTACGCGGTTAAGGGAGAGACAAAGTATATTGGTCTATTCTATCCCTTCACCGCCGAGGGAGTTGATCTCGCCGCTTATAGTGCGGCCAAGCCTTTTGGCGGGCGCATTGGGCCGCGCCTCTTCAGCTTTAATGATACTCAGAGTGGAGTTAAAGCGCGCGATGATAGTGATAATAAAATCTCAAGTGCATATGCCGCTGGGATTAAAGCTGATGTAACTGGCTTCACTCCTGGCTTTCCCCTGCCAGTTGATTCTGCAACTGTTCCCTTTTGGGTAAGCTCACCCGACGACGTAATTGGTGGAGTTCCAGCGAGCAACGCTGATCAAGCAAAGTTTGTGGTCCCTAATATTCTCTATGACGCAACTCCGGGAGCGGCCCAAAGCAGTCTAACAGAGCAAAAGGGAGCAAACGTAACTAAGGTTTTAATCATTGAAAAGCGCGATAATGCGGCTTCATTTAACGCTGGTGAAGTCGTAGGGCTTTGGAATCCAAATCAATTTCAAAGTCTTAAGGCCAATCTTCCTGAGGGCCTAGGCTCAGCCCCGATGACGGCTTCGCAGGTAAATGAAGCCATGGAAAAAGCGCGCAGGCCGACATGGTATGAGGCGCTCAACTACACCATCCCAACATTCAGCGAGAGTCCTAAAGCCGACACAGGACAAGAAGCGATGTTCACGGTTCCACTCACAGACATCGTAGGGTCCGGTCCAGGTGGTAATCGCATCTATGCTCTCTTTGCCCCACTCTTTGGAGAGAACACTCTCTACGAAGATCTCCCCGCCATTGAAAAAGTTATTCAGGATTATATTAATAGCAACGACAAAGCCGTTAAAACCTTCACCGACGCCTTAAAAGACGCAGCTGAACAGATCAGATCCAAAGGTTCGACTGATAGCTCAGGTGCAAGAAACTATGAAGAAGCTGCTGACACCATCTACGATGATGTGGCGGGGTTAAGTATTAGTTCTTCAAATTGCGACGCTGCTTCCATGGCCGCTAAATTCGACCAATTCTTCCTGCGCGACTCCAGTGTTTGTGGCATTGACCCGCTGAAGAAAACCTTTGTGGAATACGTGAACAAATCGCAATCAGATGATGAATTCGCGCAGCGTCCCTATGCAACTTTCTACCGCTCGAGCTTGATTGTGGGCGACGAGTTTAACAATGGTGAAATTGGCATCACTGGGCCTTCAAATCTAGATGTCTCAACTGGATACGTCCCCGGCACCCGACAAACCGGCACAGAGCTTGGTGGGGAGCGCGCGGCGATCTCAGGAGATGAGATTAGCCGCTCTCTTAAGCGAAATTCCTACTCGACAAAATTCTTTGCGGTAGAAAAAGTCCTCCAAAGTTCTGCGCAGCACCCCTATGGCGACCCGATGATCTTTATGGAGCGCACAGGACTGCAAGAATGGCCCGATTTCACCGGTATCGATATCGTCAATAAGCTGCCCGACTCACAGCTTCAAGGCTTCTTCGGTCCAGACCACTAAAATCGTGCCCTCATTATTGAAAATGAGGTAATTTCTCTTCTATACTGCAAGGACATCAATTTATTTTCATTACTTTCACAAGGATATGATCGTGGCGGCTAAAAAGACCAAAAAAACTGCAAAGAAAGTAACAAAAAAGACTGCGAAAAAAACGGCTAAGAAAACTGCGAAGAAAACTGCAAAGAAAACCGCGGCGAAAAAAGCTCCTGCTAAAAAGACCGCTAAGAAAGTGGCCAAGAAGACTGCGAAAAAAACTGCAAAGAAAGTCGCCAAAAGCACAGCGAAGAAGACGGCCAAAAAAGTCGTAAAAAAAGCTGAAAAGAAAACTGCAAAAAAAGCAGCGGCAAAAGCTCCAGCAAAGAAAGTGGCCAAGACCCCTGTTCGCAAAACAACGGCGAAAAAAGTAGCAACTAAAAAAGCGGCGGCGAAATCTGCGGCTAAACCAACTGCAAAAAAATCTAGCTCTAAATCAGATAAAGAAAAAAAGCTCTCAAAAGAAGAAGCGATTAAACTCTATAAGCAAAAGCACACTATCGAAGCTCCACCAGAGCTCATTGCCTCATCTGCTGAGCCAGAAATTGATGAAGTAGAAGAAGTGATTGAAGAGAAAGATCCGCTTCTTGGCTCTCCTGACTTGATGGATGACGAAGACGATGATGAGGATGCAGCAACTGGCGGTGGCCCAGAAGCCCCTAACGGAGTGAAGCTCTCAGAAGAATATGACCCAGAAGATGAACTTGAGGAAGCAGGCGACGCAAACTATGGCTACGGCTGGGGCTACAACGATGCTTTTGATAAGCCTGAAGACGAAGAGAAAGAAAAAGACTTCTACGACGAAGATGAGCTCTATGCTTCTGGTCTTGATAGCGACGACGACGACAGCGATTTTTAATTTTTAAAAATAAAAATTATCTCTAAGGGTCCGCAAGGGCCCTTTTTTACTTAAGGAAACACATGCATCTCGCGCTCTATTACTACTACACCTGTCCCTACTGCCAAATCGTGCTCTCAGCAATAGATGACCTCTCACTAGAAGTTGAATTGCGAGATATACGAGCGAGCCAGGAACACTTAGATAAATTAGTTTCAGACACTGGCAGAAGAACAGTTCCCTGTCTCTACATCGACGGTAAGCCGATGCATGAGTCCGCTGAAATCGTGAAGTGGCTACGGGCCAATGCCCCCAACCTAGCAAAGAGAGGATAGAGTGGAAATTAGAGATCCCGTACACGGCTCGATTCACATTACACCAGAAGAAGCTCCAATTATTCGCGGTGAATTCTTTCAGCGCTTGAGATCGATAAAGCAACTTGGTTTGTCTGAGTACGTCTTTCCAGGCGCCACTCACACTCGCTTCATTCACTCTCTGGGAGTCATGCATATTGGTGAGAAAGCCTTTCGCTCACTCTTTAAAGATTTCACTTCCACTCCAGAACTAGAGAGACTAAAAGAAACCTTCAAGCTCGCTTGCCTGCTTCACGATGTCGGTCACGCGCCTCTTAGCCACTCGACTGAATCAGTGATGCCCAATTTGCGAGCACTCAATATTCCCAAAGAATTCTTGCGCGATGGCGAAGACCTCGATCGCCAGGCCACCCACGAGGACTATACGATCAAGTCTATCGCCGACAGCTCTTTTGCTGAGAATTTTAAATTGGTGGAAGAGCACCTGGGCGTGAAGAGAAAGCACATTGCTGATCTCATTCGCGGTAAGACCAACGACGACTCCTACTTTACCGTCGGCGGACTCAACCTCTTTCCAATTCTTAGCCAACTCGTCTCAAGTGAAATGGATTGCGATCGCATGGATTACCTTCTAAGAGACAGCTACTTCTGTGGCGTCTCCTATGGTAATTACGATCTCGACTGGCTCATAGATAACTTGGCCATTAGCTCTATCGGCGCAAAAGCCTATCTTGGAATTTCAGAGCGAGCGGTAGTGACGTTTGACGATTTCCTGCTCTCTCGCTACCACATGTTCTTACAGGTTTACTTTCACTATAGATCGGTGTGCCTAGAGCAACTCCTCCTGCGCTATTTTAAAACATCTGATGAGTACCGCATTCCAGGCGATATCGAAGCCTATATTGAACACGACGATCACTTCCTTATGAAGATCATGCGCAATTCTAAAAATGAATACGCCCAGGCGATCGTAAAAAACCGCATTCCAACTAAAATCTACGAGTCTTTCAATCCCGGGCAGGAAGTTAAACTCGCTGAGATTGAGAAGTGGCTAGGCGAACATAGTGTGGACTATATCAAGTCATCTTCAGCGGGAAGACTCTCCAAGTACTACCGCGCTGATTCGGGACATACCTCTTTCCCGATCAAAGTAGTCCGAGATCACTTCGGCTCAAAAGAGAAAATGTACACCGATATCAATGAAGCGACTGATTTGTTCTTAAAATTTAGTAAGAGTCATCAGGTCAACAGACTTCACTGTGATCTCTCCTCACTTGATAAAGAAGTTCGCGAGAAATTAATCGGGCTACTTGCTCCTAGTGTTGGCACGTTAGATAATTAGCCTATGAATAAAATCTCGCTCTATATTTTGCTCGTGCTGCTTTTTCTAGGACTTTCAAAGTCCTTCTCTCCCTCTGAGCAAAAAATCCCAAGCGTGCTTGGAGAGCTCTACTTTGAAAACTTCTTTACTGGGGCACCAATCAGCGTGGTGCTCACTGATAGTTTTCAAACTGGCTTTCTGATTAAGACCTACTTTCAAAAATATAAGATTATTCACGGTTTTAAACCCTCAGAGGTAGTGATTGTTAAAACATCGCAAACCTTTTGGGAGAAGAATCTCAAGAATGTTGGCATGAGTCTTTTTAGAAGAAGTGAGCGCGATGGCCACACTAGCACTATCCCAATGCCACCAGGAGCGCTCTACCTAGGTGACCCTGCCTACGGGTCCTTCGAGGCAGGCCCGTCTGGAGTTGAGCGCTGGACATTTTATCGCGGCTATCGCCACTTTCCTAAACTCTTTGAGTGGGGCTCGTGGAGACCCGATGAAGAATTCGTCAAAAAAATGCAGATTGCGGAGTCTCAGTCAGTTCCCTTCTATGGGCCTGAAGCTGAGTTTGGCGAAGGGGGCGAGATCACGGCCCTCGTATTTAAAAATAGCTTTGATAAAACACCTAGGGCCATCGCAGGTCTTGGCGAACACATGAGAAAATTTTGGTACGTCCCCAGGTGGAAACCTGAGGGTGAGGACCAAGACCAAAAGAGATAAATGGCATGAATGAGTTATTTGATAAATTAATTTTGAGAATCGTCTTCAGTCTCTATATCTGTTTGATTCTCTATTTCTACCGCTATATTCACGCCTACTTGCACCCAAGTGCAAAACAACACTTTCTCAAAAAGTTCCACCCCAGTAAGAATGGACCAGAGACTCTCCACCTCATTACAAGACTACTAGGCCTAGGGCTCATCTACAGTGAATTCTACTTCTATATTAGTGATGGCATTCTCTACGCCCTCTCAGATTTCTTTATTCAAGCGACCATCGCTGCCCTTCTCTATATTGGCGCACTCTATATAATGGATTCGATCATCCTCTACAATTTTGAATATCAAGATGAGATTCTCAAGCGCAAGAATATGGCCTACTCACTTGTCTCAAGCACAGTAACTCTTGGGGTAGCCTATATTATGAGGACAATCATCCACGTCTCTAACGACTCAATCGTGATTTTCTTCTTTCTCTGGTTGCTAGGATTAGTTCTGCTTGGATTTGCCTCAAAGTCCTACACGATCTTTAGCTCACTGCCCTTTAACAGACTACTGATTCAAAAAAATATTGGTTTATCCCTGTCTTACTTGGGATTTTTCTGGGGCTGGGTGATTATTATCTCCAGTGCTCTCAACCACGAAGTAAGTGATATTCGCTGGTATGGAGCCCAGGTTATTTTAAAAATCCTGCTCTCGCTCATTGTCTTTCCCATCTTCAAGCGTGGACTCGCCTTGGTCTTTCAAATTGGCAGCAAAGGGCTTCGTGCGGGGACAAGTAGTGAGGAATTGAGCGACATTGACGTTGGCATTGGCATCAACGAGGGCGGAAGCTTCTTTACCAGTTGCCTACTGACAACCATCATTACTGGACAGATCCACTTCGGTACCTTTTACCCGGTGTTCTAACTTAACGCATGGTCTCGTATACTAGAACCGCATGCATTAGTGCGCGCTGGAGGAGACCATGGATTTAAAGGTATTTCAATTACTCGACTTTATTAACAATCGCTTGAGCAACATTGAAAAGAATATTGCTCGCATTGATGAAAAACTCGATTTCTCCATCGCTCTCTCTCGCAACCACCTGATTCGCATTAAAAATAATGAACCTCTCGATGATTCGATGGTATTGCTTGGAAGTCCCTATAATGATCTCTCGCCCCAGAGGGCCTACGAGCTCTACTCAAACGTCGATCTAGACTTCATGGTGCTCGACGTGAGTGCCAAAGAATATAAGGCGCCAATTGCTCTTGATAGCGTTGTGAAAATCCCCTTAGAGGAGCTCTCTGTTCGCTACGCCGAAATCACCAATAAAACGACACCTATCCTAGTCATTAGTGAAAAGGGTGTGCGCTCCATTGCTGCTTGCGAACTCATGGTAAAGAGAGGCTTCTTTAACATGAATAATATCTCTGGCGGATATGAGTTTTGGCCAGGACGCGCTGAAGTGGCAGAGCTGGCTAGTGCTTTTAAAACTGCATAGGGATTAGCGACAATCCAACGTCCCTGTACTCTTTGCAATCTTCAAAAGAGATAACCTAGTGCTCACTGAATAAGCTCGAGAAGCCTTTGTGCTCAAATCGATCGAAGCAAATCTCAGTACCATTCTTTCTTCATGAGTTTTGGCCTGATCAATAATTTCACTTAATTCCTCGGCTGCAATCTTCGCTCGATCAGCAACTTCCTTACAATTTTCTGATATAAACTCGAGCATCTCTAGACTCTCACCATCGCAGAACATTTCCTCTATGCTCTCGGGCGAATAATGTTGGCAGTAATTCTTGGCCATGACCTGGCCGCTCAAAATGAGAGATAGCCCAATAAATAATTTAAACATTTTCATCATAATCTCCTTTTTTGAAGATTACTCCAGCACCCTGCTCGCTCGCTGTATCGATGGAAAATTAACTAGGAGTGAATTTTAATTTGATAGTTTAGGACAGATCGTAAACAAGAGATTAAATCTCTTCGCCGATCACTTGCTTCATGAGATTTTTAAGAACAAACTGTGTGCGCTCAAGCTCCACCGCTCCAACTTTTGAAGTATAGACGGCTTCCACTTCTTCCAAAGTTTCCATGAGGGCGAGCTTAAACTTCTCCCCCATTTGGGTGAGGTGAATATTTTGTTCGCGCTTATCTTTGGGATTAATTTTGCGAGTAATATACTCGCGCTTTTCAAGCTCGTTGAGGTGGCTGGTCATGGTCTGCTTCTTGAGACCACACTCAAGACCAATCTCCTTGATAGATGCTCCCTCTTTCTCACAAATCACAATTAAGACTTCAAGAAAGCTTGGACGCAGGTCTGTAAAGCCACGATTTTGTAGCCCGCGAAGGAGTTCATTGCTGTAATGGCGGTAGATGCGCTTAAGCAAGCTACCAATTGTCGAAATCGTCTTCAAAGATGGCGTTCCTCAATTAGTACAGTCATCAGACTATGCTTGCTTTGGGCCAAAGGGTCAAGTCTTTAATTAGTACTAAAGCGAAGATTCCCATTTTTCTAGGCCCAAAGTCACTTCTTCAGGCATTTCCACGCTGGCCGCACTCACATTTTGGGCCTCTTCCTGCGCGGGAAGATCGCGCGCTACACCACCCAACCAGAGTTCCTGCCTCACGGCATCAAAGGTATTGGTTGCGGGAATCAAGAGGTTTTCAAAGGCGTGGGCACCGGGAGCGCTCAGTAAGGTCACGGCCGTCAAAAGAAGAGACAATTTTGTACGCTTAAGCATTTAAAACCCCTTAAAAAGTAAGAACTCACCTTCTAAGAGTACAAAAAGCGCGCCAAAAATTAGAAGAGATTTCGAGCGTTGGAAAATGAGGTCGCTACCCCACAACACAACCCAAAGGTCAGGAGACTCGATCCCCCATAGGACATATAAGGGAGCGGCAACCCCACAATGGGTAACATTCCCATCACCATGCCCATATTCACAAATGTGTGCCAGAAAAATATCGACATGAGCCCGATGGCGACCACCGAGTCAAACATTCGCGGCACCGAACTTGCGAGCCAGATGAAGCGATGAAAGAGAATTAGGTAGAGACTTATTAAGAAGAGAGATCCAAAGAGTCCGTGCTCTTCGTTAAAGATTGAAAACACAAAGTCAGTGTGATTTTCAGGGAGATAGTTGAGCGAGGCCTGCGAGGATTTCTTGTAACCCTTACCTAGCATTCTTCCAGAGCCAATGGCGATCTTAGACTGAATAGCATTATAGCCCGAGCCCTTTGCATCTCGACCCGGATCAATAAAGGTGAGGACGCGCTTTCTTTGATATTCACGAAGTCCAAACTTATACATCACCCCACTTGAGATAATGCCAACGATGCCAAGAATAAAGATGGTGCGCCACTTGAGCTTGCGATAGAAGGCCATCACAAAGAAAATCAAAAGAATGAGAAGTCCTGTCCCAAGATCTGGCTCCACGATAATGAGCAACGCCGGCACTAGGGCAATCAAAAAGGGAACTATTAATTCTTTAAGTCCAAGCTCGCGATCGGGGTCATGGCCAGCAAACCAACGCCCTAGCGCTAGAGTTACAATAATCTTGGTAATCTCAGAGGGCTGAATTCTGATATTGCCAATAGCAATCCATCTTCTCGCTCCCATCCCAATGTCTCCAAACACGAGTACAGCCACCAGAGCAACGAGACAAAAGAAGTAAACCACATAGCTGTAGCGAAAAATTGTTTTTGGCTGAATAAAAGAGACACCTACTCCTAAGAGGAGTGAGAGAAAGTAGTAACCGATTTGGGTCTTATAGAGATCGGCCATGCTCGTTGACGAGGAGGCGTGAGTGGCCGAATAGAGATTGAAAATCCCCATGATAAAGATGGCCAGAGTAATTCCAAAGAAATAGTAGTCATACTTCTTTAGGTTCTGGATAAATTGTGACCAATCCATAGTTAACCTTTATTCGTCCTCATCCGTTGGGGCCGGAGTGTCGCCTTCGCTAGCGGCAGCAGCTTCTGCTCGCTCCTTAGCTTCGCGCTCTTTGCGCAAAATTTCACGATACTCTTTAATATCTTCGTCGAGGTACTTCTTATAATCTTCTTCGCGGTATTTCTTCATGTAAGTCGTTATCACTTCTCTGGCCACCGGAACACCGGCACTTGAACCATGGCAGCCGTGTTCAACGACTGCAGCAACTGCAATCTCGGGCTTGTCGTAGGGAGCAAAGCCCACAAAGACACCGTGGTGGCGAGACTCATAGGGCATGTCTTCGCAGCGAGAAAAGAGCTCCTTCTTAGTCATCGAGCGAACTTGTGCCGTTCCCGTTTTTCCGGCCATGCGTGTGCCGCGACCGCGGTACCACCAGGCAGTTCCACCGCGCTTATTGACAACTTCATAGAGGCCACGGCGAATGGCCTTGAGTGTGGGTTCGCTCACCTTGGCCTGTCCAACGAGTTCAGGCTCAAATCGTTTTACGATTTCACCGGAGTTAGAAAAAATCTCTTTTACCAGGTGTGGTCGGTAGAGCTTTCCACCGTTAGCAATTGCAGCGTAGGCCATTGCAAGCTGAATGGGAGTTGAGAGGACGTAGGACTGACCAATCACACAAGAGAGCGTCTCACCTAATTGCCACTCTTCTCCAAAGCGTTTCTTTTTCCACTCTTTAGTTGGAATAAGACCCGGAATCTCGCGTGGCAGAGTCACTTCAGTTTTAGAGCCAAAGCCAAAGGATCTGGCATATTCGGCAAGCTTATCAATATCTAACTCTGTTCCAATTTTATAAAAGTAAACGTCCACAGAGTGGCCTAGAGATTTATAGACATCCGTGAGTCCGTGACCATTCTTTTTCCAGTCGTGATAAACTCTGCGCCCAAGTCTAAACGTTGGCCCGCACATCACCTGCTCATCGGCGGTAACAATTTTCTCTTCTAGTGCGGCAATTGCCGTAAAAGTTTTAAAAGTAGATCCCGGTGAATAGTGCTCTTGAATACTTCGATCAAGAAGAGGGTTGCGGTTATCGCCAGTGAGAGTTGCCCAATATTCGGGGGTAATTCCCTTACTAAAGCGAGTTGGATCAAAGCTTGGGCGATTGACCATGGCGAGAATCTCACCCGTGTTCACGTCAACCGCCACCGCACTTCCAACTCTCCCCTCTAAGGCATTGTAGGCGGCCAGCTGTAGATCGCGATCGATCGTCAGACGAATATTATTTCCTGAAACGGCGGGCTTGTTTTGAATTCCTGCAAAGAGATCATTAGAACTAATATGTCTCTTCATTCTACCGCGTGCATCAACTTCCATGAATTCATAGCCGTCTTCACCGCGTAGGTAATTGTCAAATTTCTCTTCAATACCCGCCTGGCCGATAAAGTCGCCAAGCTTGTAGTCGTAATTATCTCGCTTTTGATAGCGCGGAAGTTGCGTCTGGGAAATTTCCCCGATGTAGCCCAGTAAGTGCGCCCCAACCTCTCCATCAGTGTATTCGCGCGAGATAAAGGTATCGACAACAACGCCGGGCATTTTGGCGTTTTCTGTTTCTATGATTGCGAGTTCTCTTTGAGAGATATTCTTTTTAATGACCACTGGGAGATATGAAGCCTGTCCAGCATTGCGCTTTAAAACCTTGTCGATACTCTCACGCTCCATCTCTAGAACTTCTGCGAGTTTATCGAGCGTCTCGTTCTTATTCTTTAAGTACTGAGGAATAATAATCGCATCAAAGCGCGAAGTATTATGAGTGAGTAGTTGATTATTGCGACTAAAGATCATCCCGCGCGGAGCGCGCACAATCTCTTTTCGCAGGCGATTCTCAAGGGAGAATTTCCACAATTGATCGCCCATCACGACCTGGAGATACCAAAGGCGTGCAACGAGCATCAAGAAGGCCACGACGATAATGTGAAAAATTAAATCACCGCGGGCCTTATGAGATTTGACGAGATCGTCTTCTCCAAACATCCCTAGACCTCATCTCCCAGCATACCACTTTCTCCACCCGACCAAATGCGATCGAGGATGGAAAAGAAAAATGGAGCAAGCAAACTGATTAGTAAGCTCTCGGGGATAAAGCGCCAAAACTTGCTGACGATGTAGTCCATATTATCGAGGCGGATATACATAATCGCGCTCACAATGAGAAACCACACTCCTTGAAAGATCTGAGTCACCAACATGGTCATCCCTGCACTTGAAAAGTGAAGGATGTCCCTCAGGTAGGAAGTCAAAATACAGATTAACACTCCGGCGATGGTGCCAAATTCCCAGCCTTCAATTGAAAAGAAGGAGTGAAAGTACTCGATGAGTAAAATGAGAATTGCAATGTATGGACTCTCAAGCTTAAAGCCAAGATAGAGGATAATCAGGATATTAAAAGGGATGATGTACTTGCGCAGTCCCACCACCGGCAAAAAGGCAGTGGCAAAGATCTCGAGCACACACAACATGAGGAGGGTGAGGATCAGGGGCAGGATTAGGCTTCGAAAGTCTGATTTCATTACTTGTCATCTCCATCCGAGCTATCGAGGGCTTCCCACTCTAGGCGCCTCATGCCACCCGACTCATTTGTGAGCACAACGACTTCTTCTAATGTTGTAAAATCGACCGCAGGAGTCACTTCAATTTTCTGAGTAATCCCATAACTCTCGCGCTCAATGCGAGAGACAGTTCCCACCCTAAGCCCCTTGGGATAGACGTTGCCAAGTCCACTGGTGATCACCTCGTCTCCAAGAATAATGGGATCGGCCTGGGCCACATACTTCATCAAGCAGCGGCTCTCTCTGTGCCCCTCAAGAATTCCATGTGAGCGCGTGCGCTGAATCAACACGTCCACGCGATTATTGGTATCAATGATAGTGAGAATATCGGCAAAGTGCTTTGTGAGTCGGTAGATATAGCCCACGACGCCGTCGGCAGTAACCACAGTTGACTGCAACTTGATGCCGTCACTCGAACCCTTGTTAATGCGCAGTACGCGAAAGTCGCTACTGCCATCATAAGAGACAATTTGGGCGAGAATGCGCTTGCTCTCTTCAGGTCCGCCAAAAGCGAGCAGAGATTTTAGGCGCTCGTTCTCGCGCTCGACTTCTCCCAAGCTAAAGACGCGCTCGTTGAGTTCAGCTAGTGTGCGCTTGAGTTCGGAATTTTCCTTGCTCGCGCCCACGTTAAAGACATAGTGATCGATGAGATCAGAGAATTGACCGTGCACGGTGCTCACGCCTTGTTGCAGCGGAGCCACCAAGAAATCAATCATGGCGCGCTCAAACGAGGAGCTCTCGCGCAGCACAAAAGAGCGTCTTGACACGCCATAGAAAGCGGCGGCTAAGACGACAAGATTGACGGCGATTTTTAATCTCTGACTTCCAGACTCAGAAAGTTTCAAATTTGGACATCCCTGTCGGTAAAAAACTGGCTTTTTAAGCTTAAACCATGCCCGTGAAACTGCCAAGAATCTTTACTTGTGAAGGTACGGGAAGGATAATAGCATTCATTTTCCAAGTTTTACCAAGGAAGGGTCATGTCCTCTGCATTTCAAAAGAATACCTCTAACCTTTTTGTCACCCTGCTCATCGGTCTCATCGTGGTCTCGTTTATGATCACTGGGTTTCAGACCATGCAAGGAACTCCAGACACAATTGCCACTGTTGATGGCGAGCCAATCAAGGCCCGTGAGTACCAAATGGAGTTTGAAAGACAATTGAACTTCTTTTCTCAGTTTTACAACGGCGGCCAGCCTCTCAATAGCAAGCAGATTGAGCAATTCAATCTCAAGCAACAGGCCATTAGAAACTTGGTGACAAAGAAAGTGATGATTACCCTTGCTGAAGACATGGGAATTCAACCCTCAGTTAGTGAAGTCAAGGCCGAGCTCTCGCGCATGCCCTACTTTCTTACTAATGAACAATTTGATATCACAAAGTATAAGTCGGTTCTCGCGGCCAATAGCCTTACTCCCACTGACTTTGAGGCCGATATCCTCGCGGGCCTAAAGAGTCAGCGCGCAGGTGAGCTCATTGGCAAGCTGCCACTTTCATCTTCACTCATGCAAGAAATCGCCAAATATAAGGGCCAAGTGATTGGTGTGAACTTCGCCAAGCTCACTAAGAGCTCTCTTGAAAAGCACATTCCTGTGAGCAAAGAAGAAATTAGCGCCTACCTCGCTAAAGAAAATAACGCCAATCGCATCGCCGATATGTTCAAAGACAGAAAGGCGGCCCTCGATCAACCAGAGCAGGTTGAAGCGCGTCACATTCTTCTAAGAACTGATGAGAAAAATGAAAAAGAAGTGGCCGAGAAAATCGCCCAAATTAAAAAAGAAGTGACTACTAAGAACTTCAGTGCCCTTGCTAAGAAGTACACTGAAGATCCATCTGGCAAAGAAAACGGCGGCTACCTCAATTGGTTTGGCCGTGGCGCAATGGTTCCTCCTTTTGAAAATGCCGCCTTCTCAATGAAGCCAGGGACAATCTCTGAGCCAATTAAGACAGACTTTGGCTATCACATCATCTACGTGCTCAATAAGAAAGAAGCCAAAGAGGCTGATCTCAATGACTACCGTGAAGACTTCGCCAAGGAGCTCATCCAAACTTCTAAAACGAGTGAGCGCGAAGAACTTATTCAAAAGTTAACAGCACAAGTTGAAGCAGCTCTAAAGAGCGGCTCAAAGCGCGAGCTTGAAGCACTCGAAGCAAAGTATGGCTTCACACTTAAAATGGACGCCACTATTAATCGCCTTGATGGCTCAGGTGGTGAAATTTCTCTCAATGCTAAAGAGTCAGAAGAGATTTTTGAAAACGGTCTTGAGCAAAATAAAACATACGTTTTTGACAAGCCTTCAGAAGTCCTTCTTGTGGGAACTTTTAAAACCAAGAATCCACCTGAAGTTAACCCGGCCGCAGAGAGAGAGAACCTCTCACGCATTCTTGGCAATAAAATGAGACAAGATCTCGTTCAAAAACTTGCCGACAGCGCCGATGTGAAAGTCTTTACTTCACGCTTGAACTAAGGAACTTGTGTGGCCGACAAAACTGCAAAATGGGATGAGAATGCTCCCGGTAAGTTTTATGTTGATGACCAGTGTATCGCCTGCGATGCCTGCGTGATGGAAGCACCAGACTTCTTCGTGATGAACGACGACGACGGCCACGCCTATGTTTGCAAACAACCTAGCACCGAGGCAGAGGAACAGCTCTGCCAAGATGCTCTTGAAGCCTGTCCAGTGGAGGCCATTGGTAGAGACGGATAATCAACTACCTGGCCTTCTAAGTTAGACTTTTCCTAAATCCCATCCCCAGTCATCTTTATTTATTTTGACACTTGTATCAAAAAGGTTATGCTAAGGCACTCTTGGGCGAGTGCGCCCACTCCCCACGACTTTCTAAGGAGGTTGAATGAACGCTTATAACGATAATAAGCACTACGACTGGCGTGAACTAGTAGAGACGAAAAACTACCAGCTTACTCCTGTGGATGAATCTATCATCAATATTCACTGGGAAAATGTTCGCGATCAGGCCCCGAGCAAGGCTTCAATCAAGCTCGTTCTGGAAAAGATGGATCAAAATCTTGCGGCCACTTGGACCGTGAACAACTTTGATCTGAGCTTCGAAGCTGAAGCACTGGGAACCGATCTTCGCGAGCTCCTCATTTCCATGCAAAAGTCGCTCTCTGGCCAAATGACTGAATGGAAGAAAAGTCGCTTCGCCACAGCAACTGCCTAACACTTTACCCCTCCTTGCCGAGGGGTTTTTTTGACTAAAAAACTCACCTCGATTTTCGTCTCACATTCCTTAAACCTAGCTACACCTCTCTTTTAATTCAGCGGCGCAACTGTTTTCATTAATTCACTGTATTCGTCAGGGAGGATGAAATGAAAAAAGTGCTTGTGGCCCTACTTATTGCTGCCTGGATGCTCAGCTTTAGGGCGAGCAGTAATAAATCTCCAGATAATCAGGTGAATAAATCAGCAGTCACAGTCGATCAGGAGCTCTATAAAAAACAAGTAGCGATTGCGACTTCGGCCTACATCTACTCCTACCCAATCGTCCTAATGGAATTATTAAGAAGAAACTCGGGGGAAGTGCCGTCCAATCAATTTTCACACTCAACTAAAAGTCTAAGTTCTAAAGCAAACCCCGATCTACTTACCTCCAAGATGTGGTACGACGTAAGAAAGTCGCCTTTAATTATCCAATCTGGGGATGCCAAGGGAAGATTCTTCGAACTCTCTTTTAAAGATTTGTGGTCTGAGGTTTTCGCGACGCCAGGAAGTGCACTCTATATGGAAGGAGAACAACGCCTCGTTCTGATTCCCGAAGGCTACAGAGGTGAACTTCCTCCAGGCTATAAAGTCATAGTTGCAACGACTCCCATCGGTGAACTTACGGCCAAGGTGGAACTTAAAGGGATTGAGGATTATGAAAAGGCCAAAGCCTTCCAGGGCACCCTAACGGCGATGACACTCAAAGAATGGCAGAGCAAAACAATTTTTGCCCATAAGCCGGCAATTCCCATCTCTCAAGAAGAAGGCATCTCGGCCTTTGAGCAATTAGAGAAAATGGAGACTCAGGAATACTTTACGCTGCTCAATCGCCTACTTGCCGTCAATAGGCCAAAGACCAGTGACTGGAATCTCATTGAACAGATGAAATTGATCGGCATTGATGGTGAAAGACAATTCAGTATCAACGAATTAGGGCCGCAGCTACAAAGAGCCTTTTCAGAGGCGAAAGTAGCCGCGCTTTCATTGATTAAAACTTATCAACACGGAGTCGTTGAAAATGGATGGGAGCTCTCAAGAGAACATTCTGGGCGTTTCGGCAATTCCTACCTGGCGCGCGCTTCTTATGCCTGGACAGAGAACTCCTCACACTTATCGACCTCCTACATCGAAGCCACAAGTAGCGTGGACTATAATGGAGAGCCCCTAAATGGAAGTAAGGAGTACACTCTTCGCTTTGCTCCCAACTCACTTCCGCCAGTGCATAGCTTTTGGAGCCTATCTGTCTACAATACAGAAGGCGAACTCGTTGAAACCCAGGGGGGAGAACCTAATCTGAAAAGCTCGCAAAAAATGGTCTTTGACAAAGATGGCTCTCTCACCGTCTTTCTTCAACCCCACCGCACTACCAATAAATTTCTCCCTAATTGGCTAAGCACGCCTCGCGAGAACTTTAGTGTCACGCTCAGAATGTACGCTCCCACGATGGCCCTGCTCAACGGCGAATGGATGGCCCCCCCCATAATGAAAACGCCAGTAGAGATGTTAAGTGAGTAAAAGCGTGTAAAAAAGTTAGGATTCACCTTCATAATCTTTAAGGGACCACCGAGTGCTTGCCAATCGAGCTCACTCTCAATAAAAAAGCGCTCAGAGGTACTTATGAAAATGATGATGATTCTATCCCTAGCTCTCTGGGCGCAGGTTTCTTTTGCAGTCGGCTTTGAAGGTGAGATTACTTTTACTTCAAGCGAAGTCGCTAAACACCAAAGCTCGATCCAAGAACTCACAGATGTTGCGGCCAATTGCTTAAAGTCAGATCTCAAGCGCCACCGTGATTTCTACGCTAAATATGGGATATCTGCTTTCTATGGCGATAGATCTCAATTTGCCAAAATGAGCCGCGATCAAAAGCAAAGTGCTCTCAAGCGCCTTGGTCTCTCACCTAAGCTCCTTGATCAAATGGCGCCCACCAGTTGCGTAGGGCTCACACTCAAATGTCTTGAGCAAGGATTTAAGGCCACCAATCAATCGAGTACTTGGGAAAAGTTAAAAACTTATACTAAGAAAAATGCCCAAGATGGAACGGCCCTTCAAAATGGTCTTCAAAAACTTGGCTGGACTCTTCTCTACTGGAATCCCGCCCCTGAACACAATGAGCGCTGGGATGAAATTGAAAAGCGCGATGACCGCGACAATAGTTCTCGCTTCTGGGGCTATCACTCCTACCGCTACCTCACCGTTTCACGCGAAATGCGCTACTACTTTAATAAAGTTGATGACGCCAAGTGGTTAGTTGGGTTTCAAACTTCTGTTCCGGCGCAATTTTCAGACATTCCCTTCTTTGTAGGAACCGCTCACACTGGCTACCATGTGTTTCCAGGAATGTATGGACGTGTCATTGAAGGCCATAGCACGCGCTCAATTACAGATGCACAGACCCTCGAATCCTCACCGTTTAATCCACTCCAAAATGGAGGCGGCCCACGCGGTGCTTATCGCAGTGGTTTGATGCTCGTTCCTCCTGGATATTACTAAACTAAAGCACTTTCATTACATTATTTAATTTAGGTGCAGCTAATTGCACCTAAATCGTCACTTAAGTTTGGCATCGCAAATGCACCTATACATTGGTGAACTTCAACCGAAGGAGACATCAATGATGACACGAATTTCACTAGATAAAAGAGCTGATGATATTTCGACGAAGCAATTGCGCAACTCAGGCATGATTCCGACTATCGTCTACGGTCCACACTTTCAACCCTCAAGACAAATGACAATTTCTAAGAACTCACTAAAGAAAGTACTAGGACACAGTAGAGAGATTTTTGAAATCACCGTCGATCGCAAAAAATACTTTGTTAAGGTAAGTGAATTACAAACTGACCCAGTTAGCCACACTCCTATGCATCTCTCGCTCTGTGAACTTCCAAAAGGAAGCAAGATTGAGCTGAGAGTACCGATCCAAATTGAGGGTGATCCGAGTGAAATCAATCCGGGAGCAACAATCCTCATGATTAAAGACTCAATAACCCTCAAAGGGGATATGAAAGAGCTTCCAGAGAGCATCTCAATTGACGTCAGCAAGCTTGGGCCAGGTGATAATATAAAAATTCGAGATGTGGCCTATAAAGGTAAAGCAAAGATCGTCGATTCAATGGATGAAGTTTTACTTGTTTGTCAGCATCCACACGTACAAAAGGCAACCGAAGAAAGTCCGACTACGGACCTCCTTAGCGAAGCTTCCTTAGAGGACTCATTAAGGTAAAAAAAAAGCCCGCGAGAGCGGGCTTTTTTTATGCGCAATTACTTAGGTTCTAAAATTATCTCTTAATGCTGAGAACTTCTTGGAGCATCTGATCCGCTGTTGTGAGCGTTCTAGAGTTGGCCGTAAAGTTTCTCTGAGCTGTCATTAGGTTTACGAACTCGTTAGCGATATCAACGTTAGAGAGTTCGATTGACTTTGAAAGAACTTCCCCGCGACCACCTTCACCTGGCTTGCCAAGTGCAGGCTGACCACTTTGACGACTTTCTTTCATCAAGTTTTTACCTACTTTAAAGAGCATTTCGTTGTTTTCAAACTTTGCCACAGCGATTTGCGAAATATCGCGACTCTCGCCGTTGTCGTATACAGCAGTTAGGATCCCGTCATCGTTAAATGAGAGAGAAGCTAGCGTTGCTGCACTTGAACCATCTTGAGTGTGGCGAGCTACTGAAGAGTCTGAACCGTACTGAGTTGAAGCATCGAGACCATCACCACCTTCAGCGATTGATTTACCAAAGCTGAACTTGATTTTCTGATCTGGGGCCGCACCAGCATTGAAGTTGAATGAGTTTTGTCCTTCAATTTCTTCTTGAAGCTTACCTTGGTTGTTAAAGAGAAGTGTACCAGAAGCTTGTAGTGCCATCTGCCCTTCTGTTCCACCAGCAGCATCCTTACCATCAACCATTACACGGTAAGTCCAGTTATTGTCAGAGTTCTTGTTGTAATAAACTGTTGCAAGGCGAGCAGTACCAACGTTGTCAAAAACAGTTACACTGTTAGAGAAGTTAGAAGTATTCTCTGGATCTTGAGGATTAAATTCAATGATCTCAGCGCGCGAGTCAAGGTTCATGCTCACGTTTACTTCTTTAGTAGCTGTGGCAGGAATCGTTGTGTTACCGAGCTTGATAGGGCCAGTCTTATTAGTGATATCACCTTTATCATTGGCCATGAAACCTTGCACTCTGTAACCGTCAGAGTTAACAAGCTCACCCTCTTTGTTAAAGTGCATTGAACCGTCTCTGGTGTAACCTTTACCAAATGGTGCATCAACGAGGAAGAATCCGTCGCCGTTAATGGCAAGGTCAGTAATCACGTCTGTTCTCGCAACGTCACCTTGAGACATGATTGGTTTAATGTGAGCAAGTCGAGTACCGGCACCGAATTGGTCACCACCGTCGATACCTTTGAGAGACTTAGCTAGTACATCTTGAAATTCAGGGCGAGAGGCTTTGAAACCTGTAGTTCCGGCGTTGGCGATGTTATCACCGATCACACCCATACCCGAACCAACAGCTTGAAGACCAGATACACCGATGTTAAATGAACGAAGAATACTCATGCTTGTCCCTCCTAGACCTTGCGCATTTCTATAAAGATGGGGTGGGAGTTTTGGTAACTACAGACCTCAACAAGGCTTCCGGAAAGGACCAGCCAGCTGCCACACAATCTTTTTTAAACTATTACTGTCGAATCAATTTTCGTAAATACGTTATCTAAAACACTTCCTTTATCCATGGCCGTGACAATGCGATTTTTTGGAACATCCACAATGTAGGCCGCTTTATCTGTAATCACGAGAGAGTCTTGCCCTCCCTTTGATTTCAATTTCTCAAATGCCGACTTAAGCTTCATATACTCACTGCTATCAATACTGAGATTTCTCTCTTGCAGGCGCTTGGCCGCATGAGTGGAGAGGTGAATTCCCTCTTTAGGGACTCCTGCCCCATCCATTCTCTCATTGAGAAGTGCTTCGAATTCACTAGGAACACCCTGGCGCGGGAGATTTCCATTTGGATTAACCCGCTTTTGGCCCGGTAACTTCGAGACATTTGGGATTAATAATTCGTTCACTTTTCCACTATTCATTTTTACTCACCTAAAGGCACTGCATTCTTATTGTAGGATGCTTGTATATCCTTTTTCAATGCGGGTAGTTTTTGACCATGGGCAACATTGTTCTCGTGCTCAGCTCCTGCAAGTGAAAAGCTCACAGCATCGCGAAGGAAAACTTTCTTATCGCCATCCACAGTTAAAACAGTATCACCATCTTCAAATGCAACACCCGTCACAACGCCTTCGGCCTTCGTGACGCCTTTAAACTTATCCATCTGCTTATCCCAAGCAGTCACTTCAACTCGATAATCATCCTTAACTGCAGGTGTCCCATCAAGTTGATGACCATCCCAGCGAAGTGTCTGACTTCCCTTGCCCATCGACTCAGTCGTGAACTGAGAAATCATTTGATTTCGACTATCGTAAATTCTCACAAGTACGTTTTCGGCATTCTTTGGAAGATAGAATGGAACATCAATAGCCCCACCTCTACCGTCGTACTTCAGAGTTGAATCATTTGTTAAAACTTTCTTACCAAGAAAACTAGCCCCGTAGAATTTATTCTCAACTGGAGCGTTATCGCCCATTCCTTTGAGTTTTTCATTCATGCTTGTGAGCTGCTCAAGCTGACTAAATTGAGCGAGGTCAGCTGAAAATTGCTTTTGATCCATCGGCTTAGAGGGATCTTGATTCTGCAATTGGACAGAGAGTAGCTTTAAGAAAGCATCTTTATCCATCTTATTGTGATTCTTGCGATCAACAAATTGAGACTCTTCCTCAAAACCAATAATATCGTTGAGCTCTTTGCCCACTCCCCTGTCGCGCTTGTTAGAATTTGCTCTAGCCTTTTGCACCTCTTCAGGAGCGGCCTTGGCAATTTTCTTAAATGGATTTGATCCTCCTACTTGAGGACGTCCAATTTCAGGCATTAGGAAGCAAACCTTTGTCTATAAGTTTCTTGGTAGTGTTGCCACATCTGCTTTCTGCGATCTCCCCCAGATTCACTACCCTGTCTCTGATTTTGACCAGCAAAACTTTGAGACTGTGACTGACCTGAGTTAGATTGTTGATTGCTATCTCTACCCATCTGAGAGTTTGAACTCTCTGATGACTGAGCGATTGAACCAAATGTGCTTGAAGCTTTGATTTGAAAATCTGAAACTTTAACACCAGAGTCTTGTAGATGCTTAACAAGCTCAGGGGCATTTTGATTAAAGAAGTTCTGCCCTTCTTTAGAAAAAGTTTCAATTTTAAGATTTACGTTATCTTGTCCAGGAACCGTACTCTTACCTGCTTGAACTTGGAATGTTCCTAGGTCTTTGTGGTGAACCCAAACATCAATCTCGCCTTTAGATTCAAGGCGCGACCTGTCGATATAATTAGAGATCTCTCCAATGAGATCACCCGTCTTTCTCGCATCAATATGCGAGAGATTTAATACTGGCTTTTCAGCAGAGGCAGTGTTTGAAACCTGATCGCGAGCACTAAGGCCCAGGGCCGGATCAATTGCTTGCATATCTTTCATTTCAATCCCAGAGATTCTTGTCTCTGAATTCTTTTCAGCAAAAGTGGCCTCTTCAGACTCTGATGAATCAGCGGCAAGGGCTTCTCTAAACATTGCTCCAGAGAGAGCAAGGCCCCCGCGAAGCTGAGTGTTCTGTGCCATAAATGGGTTGCTAGCACTTTGGGCCGCGCGAGCGCGACTGGTGAGAAGTTCTGCCTGGCGTGCAACGAAATCACCAGACTCTTCACTTACCATCATCTCTGGAGCACCCTCTTTTACAGAGAGGTTCTTAGTTGAAACAAAATCTTCACCAGAGACGAGCTTTAAATTCGGATTTGTATTTACTTTCTTAGTTGTTGAAAACTTTGTAGGAATCTGAACATTGCCGGACTCTTCAACTGCAGCTTGCTCAACCGGCAAACTCTCTACTTCTAGAGCGCCGACTTCACTTGCCTGAACTTCTTGAACTTTCTGAATGCCCTTGGCCGAGACTGCACCTTTAGTAAGCGCACTTAGAAGATCTGTATTTTTTCTTGGAGCTTCACTGATGACGATCTCTTCGCTCTGCCCCTTAGTCGAAACAGGAACAGTTTCAGCTTCAGTCTCAACGGGTGTCTTAATTTGTAACTTAGGCACCTGTGTCTTCTGAAGAGTTTGCTCACTTGAACCTAGAAGATTCTCAGCACTCGCCTCTTCTTCACCTAGAAGCATGGCCTCAAATGTCGGAAGATCTTTTTTAGTGGCGAGATTTTCTTTAAGTGCTTCTGGGAGTTTCGCTACCAACTCAGGATCGAGTGCTTCAATATCTACATTCGCCTGCCCCTTGAGGGACATTGTGTCGCCTGCTTCCATCGAAGCATTGGCACCACCAAGAATGTTTAAAATTGAAATATCACTCATGCGAAATTATTCTCCTAATCAACGCAGTGTATCTATCTTTTCATAGTTAGGTATTGTTTTTGAAGCCGGGCAGAGATTTCCTTATCCATGAGATTAAAAATCTTAGAAACCTTCACTGGCTCAAGCTCACCTAAAATCTTGACCGAAATAGTTGCATCTTGCACACTGAGCACATCAGCGGCATTCTGGGGCTTCATACCTGAAATCACGTCAACCATATGGGTTAAGCGCCCCTCTTCTTTCTTTTCCGTTTCATCTAAACAGGAGAGAAATTTACTCTGCTTTTGACCGAATTCTTTTACCTGGGCAGTGAAATCTGTATTCATTTGGCCCAGAGAAGATTCGCGCTTTTTAATTTCCTGTTCTTTTAATTCAAGCTGTCTCTCTCTTTCTAGTAACTCTTTTGAGAAATCAACAATCTTGGCATTGCCAACTTTAACAAGTTTTTCTTCAACGGCCTTTAGAACGGCTTCGTGGAATTCCTTTTCGCTATAGACTTTCTTGTCTGAACCAGCAGTTTTCTTATCCTGTGATAATGCGAAGTTTCCCATTATAAAAAACGTCAATATTAGTACGAGCGCTTTCATGTCCAGTCCTCACCTTGCTCACGAGCATAATTTCGAACCATGACCGCCTCTTCAATATTCTCTTGAAGCTTCTTTTCAACTTCTTTCTTATGCTCTGTTTTCTTCTTTTCTTTTAGGTTCTCTATTACTTTAACCTCACCGCGCGCCTTGGCCAATTCGCCAAGAGTAAACTCATACTTGCGCTGGAGTGAGTAGAGATAATTTTCTCTCGAGCGAATTTCCTCTTTTCTGCCTTCAATATAATAGGGAAAAAATTGAAGCACCTGACCACTCGATGGATTCTGCATGAGCTCTTCTTGAGTCTCATAGCTTAAAATAATATCCTTTTTAATTGATTCAATTCGATCCTTAGTGGCTTGAATTTCGGCCAGGATCTCTCCTAATTCAATTTTGAGACGCTTCTCATTGAACTCTCTTAATTTAAGTAAGGCCTCGAGTTTAAACTGAAACTTTTTCATTAAGCTTCACCGCCCTGCTCGCTCCCTAGACCTTCTGCTTTTCTTGCAATTTCAATTAAGCGATCATAGAGTTCTTCCATCGCAAGTGACTCACCCATTCCCTGATGCTGCTTCATAAGTCCCATTAAATCATCATAGATATGAATGGCCTTATCGACCTTAGGATTAGAGCCTCGTGCATAGGCGCCCACTGAAATCAAATCTTCGTTTTGCTTATAACTAGAAAGCAGATCCCTCAAGTGAGAGGTCACCACCCTGTGTTCATTTGAAACCACCTTATTCATCACCCTTGAAATCGACTGAAGCACATCAATGGCCGGGAAGTGGTTTCGACTGGCAAGCTCTCTTGAGAGCACGATGTGACCATCAGAAATCGCTCGAACCGCATCAGCGATCGGCTCATCCATATCTCCCCCTTCAACGAGGACAGTATAGATACCAGTAATGGAGCCTGCATTTGATTTTGTACCTGCGCGCTCCATAAGTTTTGGAAGTCGCGCAAAAACTGAGGGTGTATAACCCTTTTGACCAGGAGGTTCACCAGCGCTCAAGCTGATCTCGCGATTGGCCATGGCAAAGCGAGTGATGGAATCCATCATCAAGAGAACATCGCGACTAGTGTCGCGAAAAAATTCAGCAATTGTGGTGGCAACATAAGCCGCTTTCATACGAATAAGGGGGCTCGTATCTGAAGTTGCAACCACGATCACAGATCTCGCAAGACCTTCTGGACCGAGATCTGATTCAATAAATTCTAGAACCTCACGCCCCCGTTCACCGATTAAGGCAATCACATTCACATCGGCATTCGTATTTTCAGCAATCATCCCGAGTGTTACTGACTTCCCCACACCTGAGCCGGCCATAATCGCTAGACGCTGACCTTTGCCAGCACTCATGAACGCATCAATTGCATGAATACCCGTGTGCAGATTGGTTCTAATTGGCGGACGGTCAAGCGGATTCATCGGCTCGCCGTATATGCTTCGTTTCTCAGTTAGACCTACGATTGGACCTTTGCCATCCATAGGGTTGCCAGCAAAATCAATAATGCGACCTAAGAGCGCCTCTCCGACGGAGAGAGTGGTCGTTAGGTCTTTGAGAAAAACCTTCGTTTCAGAGTTGATCCCAGATAATTCATGATATGGCATTGCCATGCAACGATGGCCATTAATGGCAACCACCTCACCTAAACAGCTCTCACCAAACTCTGTCAGAAACTCTACGTTGCTACCAATAACGGCCCGAGAGAGATTGACTTCATAAACCAGGCCCTTATTGGAGTGGACCTTCCCAATTTTTTGGTAGGGAGAGGCAAACTCGTAGGCACGGTGAAGGGCATTAATATTTAGTGAAGTCTCACTCATCTGAGCCCTCAGTCGCGCCATCGGCGGCCGCAACACCGACTGTTTCAAAGAGTTTGCTTAAGTTTTCAAATTGCTGATCAAGGGTGGCATTGATGATGCCATTTTGACTGTCGAGGATAATTCCCGGGCGATCCATTGAGTAGTCAACTTCAACGCGCACGTTGGTAAATTCTCCAAGCTTCTTTTGAAGTATTTCTAAAACTTCTGGCATGGCCTCAAAGCTCTTTTCATCGACTTGAATAAGTAGATGTTCTTTTGATCCAATCTCTATGATTAATTTTTCAAGGAGTCGATTAATATACTGTCCGTCTTCTTTGAGTTCGCGCAAAATAATCCATTTCACAAGATTTCTCATCATCAAGAAAACTTCGCGTTTTTGGCGCTCGATGATCTCTGTTTTCATTGCCAGAACCTCATGAATCATCTCAGTGAAGTAGGCGATTTTCTCTTCAACTTCGACGCTCATTTGCTCTAGAATCTCAGCTCTTCCCTGCTCAATCCCCTGTTCACGGCCGGCGAGATAGGCTTCCTCTTTAATAAGGGCCACGCGCTTTTCCACCTCTTCAGCGATTCTAACTTCACGTTCGCGGGCAGCCTGGGCAGAAAGACCACGGAACTCCTCAACGATTGGGGCAATTTGAAATTGTTTTTCATGGGCAAGCTGGCGCTCAATTTTAATTACGCGCTCATGCTCCTGGCTAACCTTGGGCGCAGACTTACTGAAGTCTTTAAATTCGAAAGACTTGACCTTGCTGTCATTTTCACTCTGCTCAAAGCGGGCAAAGTTATATTCCTGAACGTCAACTGTACTTTCACCCAATTTTGGCATCTTCTCTCCCCAATATTACTCTCTCGATTAAACGAGAGCGTCACCATCACTACCACGCGAGATAAAGGCCTTACCTTGCGCTTCAAGTTCCTTACACTTCTGAACAATTTCGGCTTGAGCTTTCTCAACATCAGAGAGCTTAGTCGGCCCAAGTGCATCCAAGTCCTCATTGAGAAGAGTGGCCGCACGGTTAGACATGTTCTTAAAGAGCTTAGTTCTAATTTCTTCAGGCGCAGTCTTGAGGGCGATAACCAGTTTTTGGTTATCAACTTCTTTAAGAAGCGCTTGAATACCTTTGTCGTCGACGTAGACAAGGTCTTCGAAGACGAACATGAGTTTGCGAATTTCTTCGGCAAGCTCTGGATCTTTCTCTTCCACGCGAGACATAATGTTCTTCTCGCTGTTTTTGTCCATAAGGTTGAGCATATCGGCGATTGGCTCCACCCCACCGAGTTGGTTGGTGTCGATTGATCCAAGAGTCGAGAGCTCTGTCTTGAGTACGTCGTCGAGTTGAGCGATAAGCTCTGGAGAGACGTAGTCGAGGTTTGCCACACGAAGTACCACTTCGGCCTGAAGACCTTCTGGAAGGCGACGAAGTACATCCACTTTTCTCTCCGCCGCCAAGTGAGCAACGATTAGAGCAATAGTCTGTGGGTGTTCGTTAATGAGGAAGTTTGCCAAGGTTCTTGTATCCACAAGCTCGAGAGACTCAAGCGTATTGTGGGTTCCAACGTCAACAATCTGACCAAGGAGCTGCTTAGCACGCTCTTCACCGAGAGCGTTGATAATAAAGTCGCGACCACGGTTATCACTAAAGAGGAGATCGTTGTCTTCGTTGAGCTGGGAGTAGAACTCTTCGAGGACTTTCTTAATCATCCAGATAGGAGCTTTCTTAACGTTAGACATGGCATTAATAAGCCTCTTAACGTCATTGTCTCTCATGTAGCCAAAGATAAGCTGGGTGGTCGAAACCCCCAAACTACTAAGTAGTAAGCCCGCTTTGTCTTGTCCAGAGAGTAAGCTGTACTCGATATCTGGTTCTAATGATCCTTCTGACATTTGCTGCTCCCTTAAGCAATTTGTTTATCAGATTCAGTTGCGTGCAACATTTCGTGAAGGATCTGGGCGGCTTTCCCAGGGTTTCCTTCAACCAGAGAGATAATCTTCTCTCTGAGCATATTCCCCTCAATCTTCTCTGGGTTGAGCTTCTCTTCAATTTGTGGAAGAGCATCTTCAAGTCCAGGCAGTTTTTGATTGGCCTGAATTTTTTCTAGTTCTTCAAGAGTCTTAGGCAAGAAGTCCTCGATACTCTCGACTGTATTGTCTGTAACCCACTGTACAAATGGTCTCACCACGAGGAAGAAGAAGAGCGTGATGATCAAACCAACCACAAGGTATTTCGCGAGATTCTTAAAGAGTTCGCGGTTTTCCTTTTCGCGCATAAGAGCATCGATACTCTCCATATCTTCGCGAGCAAATTCCATATTCTTAATGGTTACAATGTCCCCTCTTCTATTATCAAGTCCGAGAGTTGATGAGACGATGGCCTGAAAGTTTGCAATATCGGCTTCTGACCAGTTCTCATAGCGCATCACTTGCTTGCCATCTTCGGCCATCACTGGCTTACCTTCGGCATCAAAGGCAGGCACGCGCTTACCATCAATCATCACCGCTGCTGAGATTGAAGAGATATTAGCTGTTGGACGCTTAGACTTAGTTACCTTAGAAGGCACATTGAAGTTTCTAGTCGTCAGTTCTTTATTCACATTGTTGCGAGTCTCTGGAACCCCTGGCTGAGGTGTTTCACCTGGAAGATTTGAGCGAGCTCCAGGAATCCCCTGCGGAGAAGGTCTAACCCCATCTAGCTTCTGAGAGTTTTTCACTTCAGAGAGTACTGCCGCGTTCTCTTGATCGTAGCTAGTCTCTGTACTCACTGACTCGGTAAAGTCCATCTTCACAGCAACTTTGGCCACAACCTTACCGCCACCTACAACCTTACTGAGGATCTCTTCGATTTGACCTTCATACTGTCGGTTGAGCTTTGACTCAAGGGCCATTTTATTAGCAGTGTAAGTAGTCATTGCGTCGCCAGCATTGTCAGAGAGCTTCTTACCGCGGTCATCTAAGATCACGACATCCTCAACTCTCATTCCATCAATTGATGAACTTACAAGTTGAGAGACACCTTTGACTTCAGCTTCAGTTAAAGAAACTCCAGCATCGAGTTCAAGAACAACTGACGCCGATGGTGGCTTCTTTTCGCTCACAAATGGACTTGATTCAGGAATCGACAAGTGAACACGAGCGCGCTTTACACCGCGCAAGTATTTAAGAGTCTTTACGAGCTCTCCTTCAAGAGCTCTTTGTTTATTTACTTTTTGAACAAAGCTTGAAGTTCCAAAAGCCTGCTTATCAAAGACTTCATAACCTAGGGTTCCCGAGAAATTTACCCCGAGAGTGGCAAGCTCTAGCCTCCACTTTCCAATCATGTCTGAAGGAATTTTAATGGTTTTACCATCGTTGGCACTTTGATAGCTGATCTTCTTTTCTTCAAGAAGGACCATGATTTTCTTAGCGTCTTCACGGTTTAGGTCTGTATAGAGCACTTCGTAGCGCGTCTTACTTGCCCAAGTAATGATCGTGAGCATCGTCGTTACGATAAAGATAGCGACCGCAATCATGCCGATTTTCTTTTTCGTATCTAGGCCCGCGAAGAATTCACTGAAGTTCCTAAATATTTTTTCAAAAAAGTCTTGCAAGGTGATCCTCCTGATCGTTTATTGCGCGCGTTTTGGGCACATCCTATGCCCAGTCACCTATCTAATTACTAAACCTGCATTCTCATAATTTCACGGTAAGCATCAATCACTTTACTTCTTACCTGGTTCATTGTCTTAAAGGCAATATCAGCTTTTTCCATCGCTAACATCGTCTCGTGTATATTCTTGCTCTCACCGCTCGCAAGGCGTTGAACAGCCTTGTCCGCTTGGATTTGCATATCATTCACTTTTTCCAAACTCTGAGCGAGTACCTCACCAAAAGAAGAGACCGAAGAGTCCCCTCTCAGACTTGAAGGGCTAATCTCATCCCAGCCAAGGTTTTTAACTGAGTCAAAATTGGCCTTCGTGCTCCACTCACTCGTGGCGTGCCTATTAAGAATTGAATTAAGTCCACCAACTGTTTGAATCGACATATTCTATTCCTTACCTTCCAATCTCTAAGGCCTTCATGGCCATGGATTTTGTGGTGTTGATCGCATTCACGTTCGCTTCATATGCTCTTGAAGCTGAAATCATATTGGCCATTTCCTCCATCACATTGATATTTGGATAGGCTACATAACCGCGCTCATCAGCGTTTGGGTTATTGGGTTCATACTTTAAAATTGGCGGTCTATTGGTTGAGACAACCTCTGTCGCGTGGACAGTTTGCACCTTCTCTCCAATCTCGCCCTCTAAAATCTCACTGAAAGTCTCTCTGGCTGGCTCACTCCCAAAGACAACTTCTTTGCGACGGTAAGGTCCACCTTCAGCGGTCTCAGTAGTCTGCGCATTGGCGATGTTACTTGAGATCGCGTTCATTCTCTTTCTATTGGCACTAAGACCGGAAGAGCTAATTTTGAGGCTGGTTAATAGATCCATCTATCTCTCCTTACCTGTCGCTTGATACGGCATACTTTAAAAGTCCTAGCTTCTTATTGAGTAGCTGAACTGCCGCATCGTACATAATTTTGTTTTCGGCCATCAGTGCCATCTCGGCATCGCGATCAACCGTGTTGCCATCCTCACTCACAACCCCATTTGGATCGTCGTAAATTTCTGGCTCGAGATTATCAAAGCCACCATTGCCCACATCGAAGTGACGGGAATCGGAGGTCTGCATAGAGAGATTCCCATCCACATCGAGCGCGCGCGCAAGGGCCTCTTCAAACGAGACCCTCTTAGCCTTATAACCGGGTGTTTCAGCGTTAGCGATGTTACTCGTGATCACTTCCTGACGAAGCTGTCTAAAGTTAAGAGCTGATGCCAGGGCCTGAATGGTCTTGTCTTCAACTTTCATCGCCAACTCTCCTCTTAGCGTAGATTAACGAAGTAGGCACTACCTTCAGTGCGGTACTCGTTGATCTTATTTCTAAGCGTTCTAATAGAAACGCCAAGGATCTTAGCTGCTTGAGTTCTATTTTCACTTGTGTGCATAAGAGCTTTCTTAATAAGAAGTTTTTCAGCTTCTTTAAGAGACATAAGGCGAATACCTTCATTCTCTTCTTCGCTCATCATTGAAACAGCTTTCTTCTCACCAACTTCAAGATCTAGTTCGTTGAGACAGTTTGTTTCGCTGTTTTTTAGTGAGTTCTCAATCACACTCTTGAGCTCAGCAACATTGTGAGTCCAGTAGTGAGAGAGAATTTTATCCATAGCATTTGTATCGATAGACACACTCTCTTCTTCAACATACTCAGTGGCAAAGTGACGGGCAAGCATTTCTAGATCGTGGATGCGCTCTCTAAGTGGAGAGAGTGTGATCGAGTTGTTGCTCACAAGAGTGTAGAGACCACGATAGAAGCGACCGGCACCAACGAGTTTTGACAGGTTTTTAGTCGTTGTGGCCACGATGCGAATATCGATATCGTAATCTTCAAGCTCAGTAAGGATTTTGTGGAGACGCTTTTGAAATTCTTCATCAAGACAGTCAATATTGGCAAAAATAACAGTTCCGGTATTAGCGGCTTCTAGGGCTCCTTTGTTGAATCTTCCTGACTCATCATCGCGGAAACCTAGAATGTCATTTTCTACAGTCTGAGTGTCGTTAGCACAATCAACGACCACTAGGGGCTGACCAGCACGATTTGAATTTTGGTGGATGTAGACTCCAAGAGTTTTCTTTCCAACGCCGACCTCACCAACGATGAGTACCGGGGCTTTGGTTACAGATACGTTTCTGGCAACCGAAATAGCCTTTTGAATTTTTGGGTCTTTCCCGAATAGTTCAGCGTTTACCGTGCTCATTTGACCTCCTGTCATTAGTCCCCATCCTAGGGCCCGATTTATAGGGTTCGCGCTTTAATTTTAAGTAAACTAAGCTCACTTCTGGCCATCTCCTTGATTGCCGGAGTGATTGATTCATCTTCAATAATCTTTGTAAAAACATCTTTTGCTTGATCGACCTTGTCGTTTAAGAGCATCGTAGTCCCATAAAGATACTGAATTCTTCCTCGGTAATCCGATACCGGGAATTCGCTCATAAACTTTTGCAAGTTTGCTTCCAATATTAGATTGGTTTTGTCATCTCGCTTACTTGCCATTGACTCGAGTCGTAAGTAGGCGATTTTCTCACGGATACTTTGAACGTACTTATCGCTCGAACCTAGCCTATTAGTGTCTTCTAGTAGCGCTGTGGCCACATTGATAAATTTTTCGGTGTCATTTAGGTTATAGAGACCTTCGGCATAAGCCTCGAGCATGTCGGCCACTTCGCGCTCATCCAAGAGAGCTAGTTTAGTTTCAGATGTCAAAAATCTCTCGAAATTCTTGGTCGCTTCATCGTATTTCTGACGGTGGTTATTAATGAGGCCAAGGTAATAATATTTACGTGGCATCTCAGGAAGCGCCTTCACCAATCTCTCGGCGACATCATAATTTTTAAGCTGTAAGTGGCGAGCGAGATCAAGTTCATTAAAGAGTTCTTTTTGATCGTCTTCACTGCCGCGCTCAACCCAAATTGGGTAGCTGCGAACAGGAGATGCCCCACGCTCTTTAAAGCTAGTAAAGAGCCTATCAAAGCCCTTAAAAAGCCCCAATTTTAGATAAGATTTACCAACTAAGAAGTTCATCATCGGGTCGAGGGCGACCTTAGTGACGTATTGATCTTTATAGACTTCCCAGGCTTTAATAACATTGGCGTAGTCGCCTTTATTAAAGAAATTTTGGATCATACCGTAGACGATCTCCGAGCCATCCCCTTCAAATACGCGCTTCTCTTCAGTCTTAAAGCTCTGTAGAGGAATCGACTTTAGATAGGCCATCGCCTCTTGATACTTCTTATCAACAATAAAAGTGCGCAAGCGCACTATCCAAAGCAATTTCTGAAGATCTTTCGAAAGGGTACTTCCTAAGCGATTGTCATTTTCAAGAAACACGCGAGTCTCTAGGTCACTCGCATTTGTTTTAAGCTTTCTAATTGTCCTTAAGGCCACGTAGCGAATACGCGCCTCATAACTCGTCTGGCGATCTTGCGAGCGATCGATGGCGCTCTTGTAAAGCTCTAAAACCTTACCTTCATCTTTATTCTGAAGGTCGTAGGCAAGAGCGATGCGAAGTCTAGCCTCCCCGGCCTGACTCATATAAGAGTGAGTGACGAGAAAGTCGTCATAGAGTGCGATCGCCTGGTCGTACTTAGCCTCTCTAAAATAGGCTTCGGCCCCGTTGTAGAGGATTGCTGCGTGAACAGGCTTGGCAAGTCCTGGCTTTGCCATCTCATACATCTGGATCACTTTCTTAGTGTCACCTAGCTTGAGCGCGGTGAACATCTTGTAAGCAATAAGTGACTGGCCTGAGACAATTTTTACGACAGTCTTGTCTTCAACGAGTTCAGCGATTTTATCAAATTGCGAGAGCTCGGCCAAATTATAGAGAATGAGTTCAAGAGCGTAAGGAGACTCTTCGTAGTCATAGTTTTCTTTCGTATCCACATAGAAGTACTTCGCTGTCTCTAGTCCATTTACATAGTCTGACTTTGAAAGATAGTAAGTGAGCAGATACTTGTGAATCCCTCTTCTCATTTCATAGCTGTCGGACTTCTTGGCCAGAGTTGCAAGCATGCTAATACCCATTTTAATGGGTTCTTCATTGCCCTTAAGAAGATTGTCCTTAAGAATTGCATTGGCTTTCAAATACTCAATAAAGGTCGACTCAGTCTCCGCCCCATACTTTTGAGCAAAGAGCTTAAGTGACTTATACATTAGACCAAATTTATCTTTGCGATAGAGATTTACGGCCAATTGAAGGTGAGCTTCCTTATCCCCGCTTTCATACTTGCGGTTTTGAATGGGATAGAAGAACTCGGGAGTCTTACTTCCGAGCTCAATTGACTTCTTAACCTCAGGAATGAGGGGAGCACTGTCCCACACAAAGGGAGCGCCATAGCGAAAATCGCGATAAGCGCGGGCCGCAACTTCCTTCTTTGCGACCTCTTTTACCGCGGCGGGCTTAGCCTCGACCTTCTTAACAGGCGCCTTGGTTACTGGGGGAAGGTTTGTCGCTGCTGGAGGAGCTTTAACCACAGCCGCTGCCGTCTGTGTTGTTGAATCTGTGTCGACCCAAAAGTCGATCACATACTTTGATTCGCGGTCGCGGTAGAAATTAAAAATTTCCACGCTCTCATCTTTAAGTTCAATATTGAGAGTTGAGACGGCCGTTCTCGGATCCACCGGAGCAACTGATACATTCTTTATATACTGCTCTGGAATTTTTGACTTAGTTATTTCAGTGCGGATACTTTCAAAGAGATCTTTATTGAGGGTCTTAATCCCAATTACATTGCCAACCTTCTCAATGTAGAGTTGGTCGCGAGGGGCTTCAAAGCTAAAACGCAAATGAGTAGGTTGCTTTTCCATATCAAAGACAACAGCATTCGCCGAGTGAGAGAATATTCCCACCGTCATCATTGCAATCGTCAATATTTTGAAAGCATTTCTCATGTTGACCGAAACTTCCTGTTTCTCAATTTTAATCTTGTTGAAGATGCGAACCTAAAAAAATCCAATCTCCATGGGCGTGGCATTCATCCTAAATGTCTCACCGCTTCCTTCATTCTACCTAATTTTGGGCCAGGTAAAAGGAAAAATTTGCTTCGTGGATGATTTTGCCGTCCATTTTTTTGACATCAGAAAAATTTGTTCGGTTTACGGCCATAACACTTTGGATTTTCATAGTAGTGTGCCTCAAATTAAAAGTGGACTATATGATAAGCGGTATAAAACACTCCATTATTCTCACCCTCGCCTTGGTGCTTTGCACTTCGTGCTCTCTTCTTGTTGGGGGAAGTGGATCAAGTGATGTGAAGTCTGAAAATCTTCGCATTAACTTTCTTTCAAGCAATTGGAGACCCATCACACCAGACACAGCTGACTACGCTGTTCAAAATCCTGTCACGGGATCTGTCATCACCGCCAATAGCATGTGCAAGAAGTATGACTCTACCTCAATGAAACATCTCACGATCAATATTCTCAGTGGTGTTGAGTCCGTTGAAGTGCTTACAACTGAGGAGTGGACTTTTAGTGGACGAGAGGCGCTTACAACAAATATTAAGGGCAAGCTCGATGGGGTTGAAACCTATATGAGCATTGTGACCACCAGAAAGAATCGATGTGTGTACGACTTTATCCTTATATCACCAACTCGAAAAACCTTTGAGCGCGATCAGGCGAGCTTTAAGGAATTTCTGAGAGAAGTGGACATAGACTAGGAATCAAATGTTAATAGATACCACTCAATATAAGGTTAAAAGAAGAAGGCGCTGGATGCGCACTCTCTATATTGTGGGCGAGATCACGGATCTCGTACTCTCCACTATCCGCTGCTCCTTCACACGTCCCTTCTACTTCACTCGCCTCATTGATCAAATTGGAATCCTGGGCATAGGCTCCATTTCAATTACCTTAATTATCGGCCTAACGATGGGCCTAGTGATGACCCTCAACTTTGGGTATGGGCTCGCAAAATTTGGCGGAACCATGTATGTGCCCGCCGTGGTCTCCCTCTCTCTGGCCCGCGAGATGGCCCCACTCTTCACATCCCTCATCGTAGCTGGCCGCATTGGTTCAGGTATGGCCGCTGAAATTGGCTCCATGAATGTGACCCAGCAGGTAGATGCCATCAGGGCGCTAGGAACCTCGCCGATCAGAGTTCTCGTCGTCCCAAGATTTCTCGCCTCTATTATCTCACTTCCCCTTCTCACCGCTCTCTCCTGCGCGCTGGGAATCGTAGGGGGGCTCATTGTCTGCATGCACGAGTTTGATATGCCTATGGGTTTCTACTTTAATAAAGTGCTCGATACTGTGAAAATTCACGACTATGCCTCAGGCCTCGTTAAGTCCGCTCTCTTTGGCGGAATTATCTCCATAGTGGCCTGCTTTAAGGCTTTTAGAACCCGTGATGGAACCAAGGGTGTCGGCATGACAACAACCTGGGTAGTGGTGACAAGTTCTATTCTCATACTGATTTCAAATTTCTTTATCAGTAAACTCTTTCTCGTCATTTGGACAAAGTGAACAAACAGATGACTGAAGAAGTACTACTTGAATTAAAAGACATTAATAAGAGGTTTGGAAGTAACCACATTCACCGCGGGGTGAGCTTCAAGCTCTACAAGGGTCAAAGTATTGGCCTACTTGGTGGATCGGGTTCAGGTAAGTCAGTCCTTCTCAGAGAGATCATTGGACTTGAGCATTGCGACTCTGGTGAAATTTACTATCGCGGCAAACGCATCGACACTCTCTCAGAAGAAGATATGTTTCAGGTGCGCATTCACATCAGCTACAGCTTTCAAAGCGGTGCCCTCTTTGATTCATTTAGCGTCTACGAAAATATTGGCTACCCTCTCTTTGAACATACAAATCTTAGTTACGAAGAGGTGAAGCAAAAAGTCGACGATATCCTCAAGCTCGTCGACCTAGAGGGCAAGGGCAATCTAATGCCCTCTGATCTCTCGGGTGGGATGCAAAAGCGCGTGGGGATGGCGCGCTCAATGATTATGAATCCAGACATTATTCTCTACGATGAACCAACCGCAGGACTTGATCCCAAGAACACTCAAAATGTGGTGGAACTCATGAGAAAATTAAAAGATCGCGGCCACGCCTCAATATTCGTCACCCACGACATACCGGCCGCCCTCGCTCTATGTGACAAATTAATGGTTCTCCACGATGGCGTCATCGCCCTCACTCTAACACCAAAAGAGTTTGAGGAATCCGATGATCCCATTCTAGATAAATTTAAAACTCAACAGGGGAAAGTCTATGGTTCTTAAACCAGGAGACAGAGTAAAAATTGTTCGAACAGGTTTCTTTGTAAGCCTTGCCCTCTTAATTATTGGGGTGAGCGTCTTCATGTTGGGCTCTGAAAATAATGTCTTCTCAAATAACTTTGAGATTTATGCCAATGTGAGAAACGCACAAAATCTTAAGAATGGGGCCGCCGTTCAGCTCAAAGGGATTAAGGTTGGCACTGTCTCTGAAATCTCTTTTACGGACGTAGACGCCATTCGTATCACTCTTACTATTGCGAGCACCTATAGACAGTGGATTCGTAGCGATAGTCACGTCGCCTTTAAGACTCAAGGGGTCTTAGGTGATCGCTTTTTGGAAATTCTTGGTGGCAGTGCTGATGCCTCCCCTATTGCAGAAGACTCTGATATCAGAGTCGATGAGAGCTCCTTTTTTGATAAGCTCGCGACTCGTGGAGAAGACATTCTCGCTGTAAGTGAGCGCATTCTTGTAAAGATTGATCAATTGATGGGCAATGTTGAGAATAATCGCCTCGACAATATTCTCTCGAGTATCGAGAGATCTACGGCCAAAACAAACGAACTCCTTCAGGCCATCGGTCCAAATGATGTGGGCAAGACACTTAAGAATCTCTCAGAAGCTTCAGTTGAACTTAAGCAGACGAGTGCCTCTATCCGCAATATCACTCACCAAATTCAAGAGGGGCCAGGAACGCTCAATAGTTTAATCTATGACCGCTCAATTCACGACGATCTCAAGACCCTATTGGGAGGGTCTAATCGAAATAAAGTTTTAAAGTACTTTATTAGAGAGACAATTAAAAAAGCGGAAGCGCCCTAGCAGTTACTGCTGGGCGAGTCCTTTCTTCTTCATTTTTTCGATAAGAGTCGTTCTGTTGAGGCACAACAACTTAGAGGCTTGATTCTTATTACCACCTGTTTTCTCTAGCGCCTGCATGATTAGACTATCTTCAATATCAGAAATGATTTTCTTAAAATCCACTCCGTCTTCAGGGAGTTTAATTAAAGACTCATAGCTCTGGGCACGCGAGGGAAAGTGCTCGAGAAACTTAGCTGGCAAGTCACTGGCGCGAATTACAGAGCCGCCCTTTAGGATCACAAGTCGCTCCATTAGGTTTTCAAGCTCGCGCACGTTTCCAGGCCAATTATAGGTCATGAGAAGCTCTAGCGACTCATCATCAAATTCAATCGTGTTGCGACCATCGGCACTTGAGTAGCGACTAAGGAAGTAGCTAATTAGAAGCGGGATATCCTCTCTTCTCTGAGCGAGGGCCGGAACTTTTATAGGAATCACATTGAGGCGGTAGTAGAGATCTTCTCTAAAGTCTCCGTCCATGACGGCCGCTTCTAGATTTCTATGGGTGGCCGTGATGATACGAACATTAATGGGATGAGGCTCGGTGCTACCCACTCTCTCAATCATTCGACTCTGAAGTACGCGCAGCAGTTTCACCTGAAGCAGTAGCGGCATATCACCGATTTCATCGAGAAAGATGGTGCCGTTATTGGCCACTTCAAAGCGACCTTTGCGAGAAGAAATGGCGCCAGTGAAGCTGCCCTTCTCGTGTCCAAAGAGTTCACTCTCTAAAAGCTCACTGGGAATGGCGCCACAATTTACCGACACCATTGTATTAGTTGTGCGCGGTGAGAGCTTGTGAATCGCTGTGGCCACGAGCTCCTTACCTGTACCTGAAGGCCCGTTAATTAAGACCGTTGAGTCGCTGGCCGCAACTTTGCGAATGCGATCAAAGACGTCTCTCATCACTTTTGAGCGACCAATAATTCCGCAGAAGAAATCATCTTCGGTGGGTGCTTCAATTTTAAAGGTTCTCGTGTAAAGAGAACTTCTGGGTTTTGCCTCAGAATCGGCAGAGAAGATGATCTGATCTTTAGACCAGAGCGCTTCACTCACACCAAGCTGCTTAGTGAGCGCCTTCTTAACGAGATCTCCCAAGACCTCTAGATCAAAGGGCTTTGTGAGATAGTGAAAAACACCTTTCTTGGTGGCCTGAATGGCAGTTTCGATACTGGCAAAACCAGTCATCACGAGGCTCACAAATTTAAAGCCGCGCTCTTTAAGAATATCGATGAGAAGGAGCCCATCGGCGCCGCCATCTTCAAAAGAAATATCTGTGATTAAGCAAAAGGGATCGAGGGGGATTTCACTTGAAGTGAGGGCCAGTCTCTCGGTGAGGGCCTCCTGACAAGCGTGGGGCGAGACAAACCAGTAGACCGTGAGACCTAGGGAGCGTTCGAGATAGAGCTTGATACTCTTTCCTAGTAGCTCATCGTCTTCAACAAGATAGATATCTGGCGCCACTAGAGTTTTTTCGTCCTCACCAGGGCCAGAGACCTCAGTATCGTCGAAGGACTTGTGGAGAAAGTTCATATCGTTCACTATCTGCCTCGATTTGATCGGGAGCCAACATGGGCGCCACACTAGGCTAGCAAGGAGAACAGTTAGGTGTCAATTTCATGGCACCCGGAAAAATGAACCTACGCAGCAATTAAATTAGAACGAAGAAACAAGCTCTTGGAAGCGTTTAACCGAATCATCCGGCCCCCCCGCAATGAGGTAGAGCACCACGCAGACCAGACAGATGCAGGTCACTACCCCCAGAACATAGGAGATTCTGCGAATATCTTTGAGCCAGTAGATATAGGCGAATTGGGCGCTAATCATCGCGATGGGGACTCCCCAGAAAGGCGTGTAGCGAATAAGAAAGTAAATAGCGTCCATAAAGATATTCTACACAAAAAAGGCCTCCACGTGGGAGGCCTTTCTTTAGTCTGTCTAAAAAAAAGAAATTAGAAGTGAGACTTGAGCTCTTCAAGGTGCGTGAGTTTTTCCCATGGGAAACCGTTCGCACTCTCGCGGCCAAAGTGACCGTAAGCAGCTGTCTCAGAGTAGATTGGGCGAAGAAGGTCGAGGCGCTCGATGATGGCCTTAGGGCGCATATCAAATACCTTGCCGATAACTTCGTTAAGTTTCTTGGCATCTACTTTTTCTGTACCAAACGTATCAACGAGAAGTGACATTGGCTCAGCAACACCAATGGCGTAGGCCACTTGAACGAGTGCGCGGTCGGCAAGACCGGCAGCAACGACGTGCTTAGCGATTTGTCTTGTGGCGTATGCAGCAGAGCGGTCAACTTTCGAAGGATCTTTACCGGAGAAAGCACCGCCACCGTGAGCACCGTGACCGCCGTATGTATCAACGATGATCTTGCGACCTGTAAGGCCACAGTCACCCATTGGTCCGCCGATGACGAATTTACCAGTTGGGTTGATCCAAATTTTTGTGTTGTTGTCGATAAGGCTCGCGTCCACTGTTTTCTTGATCACTTCTTCGCGAAGAAGTTCTTCAATTTGCTTGAGTGAAAGTTTCTCAGAATGCTGAGTAGAGATTACGATGTTGCGAAGTTTAGTGATTTTCCCATCAACGTACTCGGCTGAAACCTGAGTCTTACCATCAGCGCGAAGTTCAGCACCAATGCCGTTCTTTCTGATCTCAGTGAGTCTCATCGCAAGACGATGTGAGAGATCAATTGTAAGAGGCATAAGGTTAGGAGTTTCATTGATGGCATAACCAAACATAAGACCTTGGTCACCAGCACCTTGTTCTTTGTGAGTGCCGTCGCCTTCGTTCACACCTTGAGCGATGTCTGGAGATTGCTTATCAAGGGCAACCATTACCGCACATGTGTTGCAATCGAAACCTTTATCAGAGTGGTCGTAGCCGATTTCGCGAATCTTTGTACGAACGATATCTTGAAAATCTACTTGAGCTTTTGTTGTGATTTCGCCAGCAAGTACGGCCATCCCAGTTGTGATCATTGTTTCGCAAGCAACGCGAGATTTAGGATCTTGGGCCAACATGGCATCGAGAACGGCATCAGAAATCTGATCGGCCATCTTATCTGGGTGCCCTTCTGTTACTGACTCAGAGGTAAATACGTAATCTTTTAGCATAGGTCGCTCCGGAAGTGACTCAATAAAAATTGACTCAATAAATAATACTCTACAGCCAGTGAATATACCTCTTACGGGGCTTTAGGGTCAACAGGCCTTGCTCTAAAGTATCTAAAAAAATGTGGGTTGCGATACTTGTAGAATTTCTTGCTCGCCTTCTCTAACACTACGGTCTTACTGCCGATTTCGACTACGTCAAAGGTCTGTCCTTTGGCCGATTTAAAGCGGTAGAAAAAGCGGTACTTGCCGCGGTTATAATCGCGCTGCAATCGCTTTTGCCCCGTCGCCTCTAGTCCAGGACGCTCCGCGAGAGCTTCAAATTCGGTCCAAATGCCGGCCATATCGATTCGCCCCTGCATAGAAGCGCGCGAAAAATAGCGAACAGCATTGAAGTCGGCTTCGGGACGGCCCAAGAGAGAAAGGGCAATTTCCAAATTTTCGCGCTGAAGAAAACGTCCCAAACTAGTTTGATCGGGACAAAAGATTTTCAATGAGCCCGGAATAAAAAAGTATGAAAAGGAAAACTCACCTTCTTTGAGCATGACATTAAGCCAAGTATTGTCGGTTATTGGAGCTCCCTTTTCCTTAACTTTAGTCTCGTCGTCTTCCATTAAGTAGGTGTAGAGCGGTTCTCGGGAGGTAATTCGATTATACTCTGCAAGGGAGTGGCGATTAATCACCACTTGGGCCACATCTCTGCGCTCTAGAGCATCTCTGCCATCCAGCCCACCCACTTCGTTAAAAAGAATGGTTTCGAGCGTAAAGAGTGCCTGCAAAATGGCAGGTCTTCTGGCCCAAAAAGCATAGGCTTCTTTTTCTTTTCTTAGGACAAAATCTTTTAGAATATAGCGAGCTTTCTCGCGGTTACTAAGAAGCTCAGAAGCACTTTCAAAATGATCGTGAACCTTAACTTTGTCAGAGTTTAGTGACTCATAAAAATCAATCGTGCGGCCCGTTCTCTCACTCCACTCTCCTAGGCGGCGCAGGATCTGACTCTTGCCCCTGCCCAGGTGAATATCCAGAGCTGAGAGGGCCCACTCGACATCATAGCGAGTATTCTCGTCGAGGACTTCAAGTGGCTTTTGCAATTTAAGAACTACCGTGTCCCAAACAGACTTCATAAAGCGATCACTTCTCTTGCCGTCGGGATCTTGGGCCCCGTCTTGCACGATTTTTCGGTAGAAGTAAATCTCGTTAGAGCGCCTCTTATTGGTATCGTCTAGGGCGTCTTTGTAATTGTCATAAGAGAGTCGGAGGTCAAAGTGATCAACGGGATGGCGATAAGACATAAGAAAGTGAGACTGCTTGGCGAGATCGAGCACCTTGTCTCTAAATTTCAAGAGTTCAAATTTATTTTTATTCTTTAAAAGAGTAGAGTTCTTGTCGTTGGCATTTGCGAGTTGCTCTTTTAACTTAAGGAGAAAATTAATCTCTCCTTCAACTTCTTTAATCATCGCGCGAAGGTCTGAAAAGGATTTCCACTTCTCATGACTGGCAATAAGGCCATCAATCCACTTTTTCTTATCTTTTAATTCGGGGATAAATTTATTTACGGTCAAGCGATCAAGCTTTCCACTCTCAAGAACTGGGATATAGTGACCATCACCACTAAACTGGCGGTAGAGTTCCCAGTAGCGCTCTTCGGTTCCGCCGGGACACAGCTGCTTAAAGTAGGATTGATATACACCGCGGTACTCTCTTAGGAGGGCATCGGTGTCTTTAGGCAATGTGAATTCACTGCCGCTTGAGATAATTGCCTCAGAAGCCGGGGGACCAGCGGCCTGGGCGAGATTTGCCCAGGAGAGGATAAATAATATTTTTAAGATACGAGATCTGATTCCCATAATCCTAGACAAGTCCCGTTACTTAAAACGAGTAAGACTGCCCCCTCTTTAGAGAATCTCTCAATGAGAGTGCGAATTTCACCCAATTCTTTTAAAACCGCGGATGGCTTGCCCGCTTGCACTATATCCTTGGCCATCTTGTTGATATCGAGATCTGTTGTCCCCGTAACACTAGTTGGCCTTGCGAGTGTGGTGAGATAGACTTCATCAGCAACTTTAAGTGCTTCTGTAAATTCATTTTGAAAAATGCTACTTCTGGCAGTGGCGGAGTTAGGTTCAAAGAGGGCCACTACTTTTTGATTGGGGTAGCGGGTTTTAATAGCGTCAATCGTTAACCTAATAGCGCGCGGATGGTGGGCGAAATCGTCAATGAGAGTACACTCACCGATTTTGGCCCGCACTTCTTGACGGCGCTTGACCATTTTAAGATCTTGGCAGGCAGCTTGGATCCTACTCGCCTCCACACCCTCATTAAGTGCAAAGAGAATAACCCCTGTTAGGTTGGCGATATTGTGCTCTCCTACAAGTGAGGTCGTAAATTCGTATGTATGGCCAGCGTGCTCTACCTTAAATCGGCTCCCCTTAGCACTCGCCTCTACCACTGAAGCGCTATAGCGATGCCAATGGAGTTTAGGAAATTCATGCTGGAGCTGATCGATCATTTGATAGCCCGTTGAGGCCAGTACTTGCCCCTTTAAGCGCGGCATGACGCTGGCAAATTGTTGCAGAATTTCTGCTTCGTTTTTAAAGATGTCGGCGTGATCAAATTCTAGTGAAGTGAGAATCATATGATCGAGCTCATAACTTCTAAATTTTGAAAACTTCTCAAAGTACGCACTGTCATACTCATCAGACTCAATAAAGAAGTAGTCTGACCCAAGTACCGAAGAGGGCCTCCCCTCTAAAACGCCCCCAATAAAATAACCTGGCTTAAAACCAAGTTTTTCAAAAACCTGGCAAGCGAGATATGTAGTCGTTGTCTTTCCATGAGTGCCCGCGATTCCAACGACATTGCGAGAAGAAAGAACAAGTCCACCCAGTGCTGCTGGAAAAGAACAATAGTCGACACCCGATGCTTCAATAGCTTTGGCGTCCTCACTATTCTTAGGCACCACATTGCCCACAACAATTAGATCATACTGGCGCAAAAGTTCTGCACTCACATCACTTAGGTTGTGGCAGGAGATCCCAGTCGATTTTAGATAAGGGCCCATAGGCGGGTAAAATTTTGCATCCGCCCCCGCCACATCATAGCCGGCCTCTTTTAAAAGAGTTGCCGCCGCCCCCATTCCGGTTCCGCAAATGCGGTAGAAGAAGATTTTCTTATAGTTGCCACTAGAGAGCTCCTCTAGGGATTTGTAATTTGTGCTCATGACCATCCTGCCAAAAAAGTACTTTCCCCATTCTACGCGGGCTCTAGGGGGTCGTAAACAGGGGACAGAGCTTAAATGACTGAAATTACGGGATTTAAAAAATGTCCCTCAATTCCTGAGCAAAATCGTCCGATGAGTCAGGCAGATAAACGTGACTAAGATGTGAGGCCACATGAGATTTGTTCGAATTTTAGCGATCACCCTCTCACTGATCCTACAAAGTTGTAGTAGCTACTACACTTCAGGGCGCGCCCGATTGCCGGCGTCTGCTATGGATACAGAGAGATTGGAATATCTCCTTCATATAGATCGCTTTCACTTTTACTTATCCCATCTCTGGCTCCATCTCGATGGCAAGGCCTCGCGCGAGGTCGTTGAGGCCATTCAGGCCATTACCCCTCATCAAATTGAAGCGGCGGGATTTAGTTCAAAGGAACTAGCCGATGCTATGAATTATGATGGTCTCTTAAAGAGAATGAGACCGGATCTCAAAGTTGATGGCAAGCCGATCAAGTGGGACTACAACTTTCTTAAGCGCAAACTAAATGAAGCCTTCACTCTTAAGGAGTCTCGTCTCTCACTAGAGACTAGTTTTGAGGAAGAAGAGAGTGTGCAGAGTGTTCGCTCTACACCTGCGGCTGAATCTTTAGAGGCCAAGGCCGTGACTCAAGATGAGATGACTCTTGATAGTGGAAAGTACATCTCTGACAGAACTACCCGCGCGGCTTTCTGGGAAGCGACTGAGAGCGGAAGAACAGTTGAATTTCACCTCGGTGACTCAAGAGACTTTCTCCATGTGATTAAACAAAATGGCGCCGAAGTTCTCGATGAAATCCGCCCGATGGCGAGAAATTATAATAAAATCTTTCTCGTTCAGTACCCGGGAGAAGCTGCCCCAAGACTCGCCATAACAAATATCGGTGGGGTCGATCGACTTGAGCACATGCTCTACCACTTCAATCTTGAAAACTACTCGGGTGGTGAACTCACTAACCAAATTGTGGTGCGTGGAAATATCGAAGAGTATCACCGTAGAACAACAGCAAAGTATAAGACGATGCTCGAACACCTACCAGAGCCAAAGCGCGTGGTTATGGGTCAGTTGGGCGCGATACAAGGTCTATTTTCTGTCTTTGAGGGCTTCAACAAGCTAGCCTATGCCAAGGATTCAAATCCCTCACTTTTATCAAAGTTAGACGCGAAAGAAAGAGAGAAGCTCTTCGCACTCTTTTCTAAAGATGACATTGGCCCAACCGATATCATGGCCAACAAATCTATCATTCAAAAGAGTGAAGCCGCTCTACGCGATGAACTCAATCAGCTTGTCGCTGGTAAGAACCTAAGTTCATTTAAAGATTTTAACTACGAAGATAACCTCCTCACCCTAAGCGACCTCGTTTTTAAAAATAAGAACGGAGAGGAAATTCGATGGAGACTAGTCTCTAACGTTTGGGGCGACGAAGTTGTTCCCATCTCTCGCGCTCTCAATGAACTCGGCCAAGACAATATCACCTACATGGGAACGGCCGGTGCCCTACCAGACTCAGGTCTTAAAGTTGGCGACCTCTACGTTCCAGAAAAGGTGAGCGCTGGTCAAGTTGCCGCTAATGGATATACGCCTTCAAGCATGATTAAAAACCCAGCAGTGAATAAATCACCGATGAGTGTTGCTGGCGCTGTCAAGGGTGGGGCCGTGGATCACGTCTCTTCGCCCTTCCAAGAATCAAAGACGTGGCTTGCAAACGCAATTGATCATGGCGAGATTAAGGCCGTGGAGATTGAAACTAGCTATCTCGCTGACATTTTTAAAGGTCCTAAAGCTAAACTTGAAATCTATCTTCTCATCTCAGATATCCTGGGAAGTGAAGGTGAAACTCTAGCAACCGCCAGTTCTTCTAAGCGCAAGCGCTCGCTAGAAAAGCTTCTAAGTTCACTTCTCTCACGAGATAAGGCCGGTGTTCCAACTCAAGTTGCTGCAAGTAGCGATGAGATTCTTCCGGATGCTGCGAGAAAAGTACTAGAGCAAACTCTTGGCGACAAAAATGCTCTCTATCGCTATCACGTCTATGCAATGGCAGAGAAAGAATCTAAAAAGCCAAGTGTTCAGCAAATTAGACAGGCAATCGAAGATAGTGCTTCAAATAAATTCAGTGACAAATTTATCCAGAAGAAACTCTACGAAGCCGGCGAACTTATCGAGGCAATTTACCTAAACCTCGATGAAGAGAGTTCACTAAGACCAGCACTCTCCCTTCCACAAGATTTTGTCGAAGGAGCTTGGAACCCTAAGACTGACAGTCTAGAAATCAAGTTTGTGGCCCAAACTGAGGCAGAGCTCTCAATACTTGAAGAGTCACTCGCTAAATTTAGAAGTGCTGGTTCAAAGATTGGAAGTTGGTTTAACTTTGAAGCAAGTTTGAGAAGCGCAATCCCTGAAGGGCACGTAAATATTGCTCCTCATAGTGTACCGACAAGAGATCTTCTCATTGACGCTATGGCAGACAGAGCCTTTAAGAAGATTGGCCTTATGAAGTCAGTCTATGAACCAACAGGCTCTGTTAGCTACAGCTTCCTTCCGACTGTTAAGAGTGCGGACGTGTGCGAGATTGGCTCAGGCGATTTTTGCCAGGTTGCCTACTTTGAACCTGATCAGCGCACTAAAGATCTAGCAAGCAAAGTTCAAAATATTAATCTCGATTCCATGAGACAGCTCTTTGATCAAACACTCAATAATTTGAATCACGAAATGAATATGCAGGGTAATAATGAGCGCTGGATGGGCAAAGTTAAAAAAGTTATGGTCGATGATCTTCCTGCTGGCCGACTTGCTCAAATTACACCAGTGTTCTCAGAAACAGAAGGTATTGTACTTGAAGTGCGCATGACTCATGAAGGTTGGTCTAAACCACTCGTCATTCTTGAAGAGCTTGCTCACCTCAATCAAATTACACCAGATAGCTATAACTCAAACCCTAAGTCATTCTTTAAGCACCCCCTCTACTTTGCGAGTGTCAGTCAGGGGGCCATTAAGGGATCCAAGCGAAGTGAATCACAGCTTCTTGCTGCAGAAGTGCATGTCCAAGAAAATATGCGCGCCATTTTAAGTTCACGCGGAGAACTCTCCAGTGAAGCCGCCTCTTACCTGGATGCTAGAAGTGAACACGCTGCCAAGAATCTACAAGCAATTCAAAAAGCCGTGAAGGCCGAAAATAAAGTCAGAAAGAATTTCGCCGCTCAGTGGAAGGGTCTACAAAAGAACCTTGAAGCTGCCGCTGATAAGCTTGACGACTACATCGCTCGCAATGATCGCGCTAAAGTATCAGAGTTAATTTCAAGTTTTCTTCCTTGGGAAGATATGGAGCCCACAGAAATAAGTGCTTGGAAAACTTGGATTGATGCCATTAAGCGCCCTGCTTCCCAAGTCTCGGCCCAGAATAAGACTCTGCTTTTTAGAGGCTTAGAAGGAGACAATATTAGAAGATCAACCGATGGTGGTTGGTTTCTCATGTCCTCAATGCTCAATAAGAATCAAGGTAACTACACAAGACGCTTGAGATCACTTAAGACCTATCGCGATAAACTAAATGGCAAGGCCAGAAAGAGTATTCCTTTTGAAGTGGGCTCTCTAGTGAATTCTCTCAAAGGTCACTCCCATGAGCCACTTGGCTCGCCCTTTATCTCGTCATCGGTCTTAAGCATTGCCAATAACTTCAAAGGCTATGGTGATGAATCTGCGATTGCGGCCTTACATATGCCAAATGATCGCTTCTTTGGAAATCTAGTCTCTGATTACCGCGAGTTTGAAAAACTCATCCCTCTTATCGTATTTCCAGATGAAATCATACACGTGGCCCAGGGAACTGAAGAAGTTGCTGATTTCAAAGATGACGTGAAAGCAAAGCTTGGCAGAAATATTGAGACTAAAGAGATTAATAGTGCTTCGCTAGATCGCCTAACTGAAACGCGTACATGGTGGTCGCTCATTGAAGCGGGCTCACTCACAAAGAATAATGTCCCAGAAACTTGCCAAGGAATAATGACTCACTTTATTGAGAACACACTATGAAAATAAGCACAGTGCTTGCGACTCTAACCTGCTTTCTGCTCCTATCTTGCACTTCAAACTATGTGCAAAGAACTCCCAGTTCCGAAGAGGGAGCAGCGGCGCCCTTAACAAGTATTCTCGAGTTCAAGGATACGGGAGGCTCGGGAACTAATGCTCAGAAGCTTGATAAATACTTCCTTCAGAGTCTTGAAAGCGAAATTCGAGAAAAAAGGACAGTTAAGTCAAATATAAGCATTGTACTTGAAACTTCTCCGGAAATGAGTGAAGGGGTAAGCTATAAAGTTCGCTTTGAAATGGATGAAGCAACCAATCAATTAAAGCTCATCATTAATCAAGCTCAAGGAGCTTCTGATGATGCTGCGGGCTCTGCTGAAGTACGTGCATTTTTAACCGAACTCTTTAAGAATTCTTACTTTAATTCTGTCTATGATGTCTTCGAAGCTTCACTTAATGCAGAGCTTGGCGATGCCGTTGCCTATGATAACTTTTTAAAAATTAGAAAGGCCGCTCTCGCAACTCTGACCCAGAGTGGTGTGTACGACCATGCATATGTGGAGATGAGAACACAAGAGTTCGACTCTTTAAGTGAGTCGATAGGCGAATTGCTTGAGTCACAAAAGAAGGCCATTCGAACAGAGGAAAAAGAGAGAAAAGCTACTCTGACAGCGCTTGATCGCCTCGGAGATATGGACCAACTTCGAGGACTAGTGGCAGCAGGAAAGCGCGCTGAGACGGCTGACCTAATTAGCAAGTATCTCCCTTGGGAGAAAATGGCACCAATGGAGAGAATCTTTTGGGAAGAAAACCTTAAATACATGGCAAACCCCCTTCCTCTTGAGGAGAGAATGCTCGTATTTAGAGGTATTGATGGAGATATGACATATCCAGCTATTGAAAATGGCAAATTCTTAAGTCGAGAGGCTTCTGAGGAGGCAGGCTCATCCTTTCTCATGTCCTCCATCCTTACTAAGAATCAGGGAACCTGGAATCGTCGCTTGCGCTCACTTGAAACGATGTATGGCAAAGTGATCACTCAAAATAAGATTTCAAAATCCAATGAGTTCACAGAGAGTTCGCGCATTAGTACGATGATGTTTCAGCACTCAATAAATCCGGCGGGAAGCCCGTTTCTTAGCTACACTCCACGTATTTCTACTGCGCAGTCATTTGGAAAAAATAAAATGGTCGCTCTTCTACTCGATCCGCGCATGACCTATGCAAACTTTGCCAGTGCGTATGACAGGGAAATTGAGTACCTAGGAACACTCGTGACCTTCCCAGACGAAATGGTTGGCGTTTTTAATACTTTTCAGCACAGCAATCACACTGCCGGAACATTCTTTAGCCAGCGCTTGCGCCACATTTTGACCAACTTGTATGGTACGGAAAAGGGTGTAAAACTCACCCAATCCTTCATGGATGAAGCCAAGAAGATGACGGAACAGGGAAGTGTCCACAATATCGAAACTAAAATTGAGCTACCAAAGAATGCTGAGAAAAAACCAGGAATCCTCTCAAAAATGTACAAGAGCTTTAAGGGCCTCTTTGGCAAAGGCAAAGACACTCCCAGCGTACTTGCTGAGGTTGAGATGGAGGTTCCCGTGGTCAAGGCTCCAGAAAAAGTATCGAAATGCACAAACATTATCGAGCTCTTCTTTAAAAAGTCAGTTGATTTGAATTAAGATGGGGTGATGAAAGTTCTCCCCATCACCCTCATTCACCTACTACTATGCTTATCTTTGATTGCCGGGGGCTGCGCAAGTGCCCCCCAACTCATTGATAGAGATTATTCTTCTAGTCAGGCACTCTTAAGAGATTATCTCAAAGTGCCAAAGCTTGAGTTTGAATCCACCTATAACGAAGTAAGTCCTGATCAAAAGTCCTACTCTCTTAGTTATCAATTAGAGAAGCTTCCAACCGATGTCGCCTTTATGATTACCAACAATTGGGAGATGAGTAGTGATGGCAAACTCACCTTTCAGGTTATTAAAAATAGCACCTATCCGGCGCTGGGAGCAGAGAGCTTAATTCTCAAAGAGTTTCTTGACTCCCTCTTCACTTTTGCCGATTCACCTGAACAAGGACTCGACTTTTTCTCACGGGTTCTTCTAGGAGATATTGATGCTATCGAAGAGCATGTAAAGCGAAGAATTAAAAATATCGATTTTCAACCTGCCGCAACTCTACTAGACGACTATTATCCCAATACCTACTTGCCCGCTCTTAGAAGTATTCTCGGCCTTACCGCCAAATGGAGGCGCTTTGAGAGAAATAAGAGAGTTGAGTTAAATGGCAAGCCGATGACAACTTGGAGTGAACTCACGAGAAGTTGGCTTCAAGGAGACGAGCAGGAGAGAATAAAAAACTTTACTCAAACAAGAGAACTCAATCCATCTTTTGAGCGCTATCTCGGTATGATGCTCGAAGCCAGGATGAGTAAAATTCCTGCTCGAATTCTCATGTTCTACCCTGTGCAGGAGTCAGATCAGAGTGCGCCGATCGTGGCCGAAGCGATCAAAGAAGGCACTTTTAAACTCAAGCCTCTAGCAAGTTTAGTTGACTTAGTTAAAGAACAAAATGAGATGGAGGATACCTCTCTCTTTATTCAACTCTATACCAGTCTAGGTGAGGCCAGCCGCCATGGCGCCTGGGGAGTAGCTGCTGTCTGGGTTGAAGCAGAACTTCTTCTACCTCAAAATCAAGGACTCTTTGCTCAAAATAAATGGCTCTACCCAATTGGCATTCGCGAAAATGCAATATTTTTCAAGGCGAGTCCAAAGGATATTCGCTTATCAAAAGACGCCAAGGGTGAGCCTAGACTGTCCTACTTTATGAATGACAATCAGGTGGCAAAGCTTATGAAAAGCTTTGATAGCACGGGGGAATTTAGAACATTTGCAAGAGAGTTTTGGCTAAAGTACTACACTGATCTAATTAACGAGACGAATCTATAGCGACCAGAGAGCTGCTCCCAAACCCCTTCTCATAGAATTGAGTTCGCTGCGTTCATGCCAGTAGTTCTGAGTAGCATTGGTCAAAAGAACATAGCCACGTGAAGACTTCGGGTCTATCCATATTGAAGTTCCAGTGAAACCGAGGTGGCCAAAAGTGAGCTCACTAGCCCCTGCTCCCGCTAGTGATTCTTGATTTCCTCTAGTTGAATCCCAGCCACGAACAAAGCGATTCGACGACTTTGAAATATTCTGTGTCATCGCCACTAGTAGGTCGTGCTTCTTATCAATATTAATGAGCGTCTGACAAAGTCCCTCAATTGTAGCAAAGAGGCCAGCGTGGGAGACCTTTTTCTTAATCACAAAAGCGTTGTCGTCCATCACTTCGCCCCAAATGATTGAGCGCCCTCGCTCACCCGTTGGAGTGAAGCTAGCATGCATTGGGAGATCTAACCAAGAGGTAAGTTCCTCATGCCACAAAGGAGTGATTAGGTCATAGATTGAATGACCCAAGCGCTTTTCCATTTCTAATTGAAGTCTTAGCGCGCCAAAATCTGAATAGGCCGTTTCTGATTCTTGAATCTTAAATGAGAGAATTTCCTCTTCCCATCCGCGATGAGAGAGTCTGCCCCAAATGGGAAGACCCGATCGGTGCTCACTCAAAAGGAGAAGGTCCTGCTCATTTAAAAGTTCAGGCCTTACAAGCGCAGCACAGCCAAAAGTAAGTGGCTTCGTCAGACTTGCAAGGTCAAAGAAGACTGGCCCCAGCTCCGAGTAAGTGGGGTCGATGAGATCAAGAGTCTCAAAACTCTTGTCCTTAAAATCAACAAGGCCCAAGGCCATGCTGTCAAAGCTTTGCTTGAGCATGTACTCTTGGGCCAATTTTTTTAAATCTTTAAAACTCACTCGATTTACTTTGCATTTCTAATTGCGGCCTGAGCAGCTGCAAGTCTAGCGATTGGTACTCTAAAGGGAGAACAGCTCACGTAATCAAGACCGATCTTGTGACAGAACTCAATTGAGCGCGGGTCTCCACCGTGTTCACCACAAATTCCAAGGTGCATTTTAGCGTTGGTCTTGCGACCTTCGCGGCAGGCGTGATCCACGAGAAAGCCCACCCCTTCTTGATCAAGAGAAACAAAGGGATCAACTGGAAGCAAACTTCTTACAATATACTCTGGAAGAAATTTTCCAGCATCGTCGCGCGAGAGACCAAAAGTTGTTTGCGTTAGATCGTTTGTACCAAATGAGAAGAAGTCTGCATGCTCAGCAATGCGAGCAGCAGTAATAGCAGAGCGTGGAAGTTCAATCATCGTTCCAAGCTTATAGGCGATGGTCTTGCCGCTCTCTTTGAAGATGCGCTGAATTTCGGCCTCAGCTTCTTCGCGAAGAACTTTGAGTTCTCCTTCGAGTCCCACAAGAGGAATCATAATCTCTGGTTTTACGTCCACTCCATCGGCACTTACCATCAGGGCCGCTTCAATAATGGCCTGAACCTGCATGCGATAAATTTCTGGATAAGTAATCCCAAGGCGACAACCTCTGTGGCCAAGCATTGGGTTAAACTCGTGAAGATTTTCAGCGCGAGCTTCAACTTCCTTAACTGTAATTCCTAGATAATCGGCTAGCTCCGCCTTTTCATGCTCTGAGTGCGGTAGGAATTCGTGAAGTGGTGGATCGAGCAGGCGGATATTTACTGGCTTGCCAGTCATTGCTTTAAAGATGCCTACAAAGTCTTCTTTTTGAAAAGGAAGAAGCTTAGCGAGAGCTTTCTTTCTTGAAGCAAGATCTTTTGCAAAGATCATCTCTCTTACGGCGAGGATTCTCTCTGGAGCAAAGAACATGTGCTCTGTACGACAAAGGCCGATACCTTCAGCGCCAAACTTGAGGGCAACTGCTGAGTCCTCTGGGTTGTCGGCGTTAGTTCTCACCTTGAGTGTTCTAAGTTCATCGGCCCAGCTCATGAATTCAGCGAACTCAGAAGAAATTTCAGCTGAAATAGTTGGAACCATTCCCTCCATGACTTCACCAGTGGCGCCATCAATTGTAAGGAAGTCTCCCTCTCTATAAACCTTGCCCTTAACGGTCATGGTCTTTTCTTTATAACTAATTGAAAGCTCTGAACAACCGGCCACACAAGGCTTGCCCATACCGCGAGCAACCACGGCCGCGTGAGAAGTCATTCCCCCACGTGCAGTGAGAATCGCCTGCGAAGCCACCATCCCAGCAATATCTTCAGGAGAAGTTTCCTGGCGCACGAGAATGACCTTCTCGCCCTTATCGGCTTCGACGTGAGCAGTGTCTGAATCGAAGACGATCTTACCAGCGCCTGCTCCAGGAGAAGCTGGAAGTCCTGTGGCAATAATTTTCTTCGTGGCCTTTGGATCTAGTCTCGGGTGGAGGAGTTGATTGAGGTCATCTGGTTTTACATGACAGACGGCTTCAGGTTTAGAAAGTACGCCCTCTTTACAGAGATCCACAGCAATTTTCACAGCTGCTGCAGCGGTTCTCTTACCCGATCTTGTCTGAAGCATATAGAGTTTATTCTTTTCAATTGTAAACTCGATATCCTGCATATCTTTGTAGTGACCTTCTAGCTTTTGGTAGACGTCACAAAGCTCTTGATAAGCCTTAGGCATGGCAGCTTCAAGAGTTTTAAAATTCTTATTTGATTCATTCTTAGAATATTCGTTAATTGGACAGGGTGTGCGAATCCCAGCCACCACATCCTCGCCTTGGGCATTGATGAGGTATTCACCAAAGAAGACGCGCTTGCCAGTGCTTGGGTCGCGAGTAAAGCAAACGCCTGTTGCTGAGTCGTCTCCCATATTTCCAAAGACCATACTCTGAACGTTAACGGCGGTTCCCCAATTGTGGGGAATCTCGTTGAGTTCGCGGTACTTTACAGCGCGAGCATTATTCCATGAACCAAAGACCGCTTTAATCGCTAACCACAACTGCTCACTAGGTTCAGTTGGAAAAGAGCGACCACTCTCTTCAAGAATGATCTTCTTATAAACAGTCGAGAGTTCCTTGAGATCTTCGCTTGTGAGGTCAGTGTCTTCACTCACCCCGCGTGCTTCTTTGAGATCTTCCATGGTGTGCTCGAGAATTGAGATATTAAATCCCATCACCACGTTGGCATACATTTGAATAAAGCGTCTGTAAGAATCCCAGGCAAAGCGCTCGTTCTCAGTCAGTTTCGCAAGACCTTGAACTGTCTCTTCGTTAAGACCAAGATTTAGGACAGTGTCCATCATCCCTGGCATCGAAGCGCGGGCCCCTGAGCGCACAGAGAAGAGAAGTGGATTGTCGCGGCTCCCAAATTTCTTGCCGGTAATCTTTTCGACTTCGGCCACACCAGCGAGAATCTGCTCTTTCATCTCGGGAGTGAAGTCACCACCATTTTCTTGAAACTTAATACAGGCTTCGGTTGTCACCGTGAAGCCAGGAGGAACTGAGAGTCCAATTGAAGACATCTCTGCGAGGTTTGCACCCTTGCCTCCGAGGAGGTTTTTCATGGTGCGATCACCGTCACACTTATTGGCACTAAAGAGGTATACCCATTTCGTATTAGACATCCCGCCTCCTAATTTTAGGCATTAAAGTTTTTTAAAATTCGAGTTCGTTCTTGAGGTAGCCGATCACTTGGTCAAGAGCAATGCGCTCTTGCTTCATGCTGTCTCTATGGCGAACAGTCACCGCCTTGTCTTCAAGAGTATCGTAGTCAATTGTAATACAAAGCGGAGTACCCACTTCATCTTGACGGCGATAGCGCTTACCAATCGAGCCAGAAACATCGTAATCAGTGCGATAATTTCTTGAGATTTCATCAAAGAGCTTGCGCGAAATTTCTTCTAACTCAGGTTTTTTCATGAGTGGAAGGACTGCCACTTTGATCGGGGCAATTTCAGGGTGAAGTTTAAGCACTACGCGCTCATTTTCCTTGTCCCCTTCATTTTCGAGGCGGTAAGAATCGCAAAGTACAGCGAGGATTGCGCGGTCACTTCCCACAGAAGTCTCAACCACATAGGGGATGTACTTCTTGTTGCCATCGAGTTGATCAACATAAGCTTGAGACTTGCCTGAGAACTCTTGGTGAGCTTTTAAGTCAAAGTCGGTGCGAGAGTGAATCCCCTCCATCTCTCCCCAGCCATGTGGAAATTCATACTCGATATCTTCGGCCATATCGGCGTAGTGAGCGAGGTTATTTTCATCGTGTGGGTGCCAGCGAAGTTTCTCTGGGCGAATGCCGTTTGAGACGTGCCAGTTGTAGCGAATTTCCTTCCATTTATCAAAAGACTCTTTCTGCGTTCCTGGCTTCACAAAGTATTGCATTTCCATTTGTTCAAATTCACGCATGCGAAAAATAAAGTTACCTGGAGTGATCTCATTTCTAAAGGCCTTGCCAATTTGGGCAATACCAAAGGGGAGCTTCAAGCGCATTGTGCTTTGAACGTTTAAGAAGTTTACAAAAATTCCCTGCGCAGTTTCAGGGCGAAGGTAAACAGTTGAGGCCGTGTCTTCGACTGGACCCATTTGTGTTTTGAACATGAGGTTAAAGTCGCGAGGAGCAGTGAATTGATCCTTAGCCCCACAGTGAGTACAGGCTTTAGAGGTATCAATCTGATCGGCGCGAAAGCGCGACTTACAATTTTTACAATCAACCATCGGGTCGTGAAAACCATCCACGTGCCCAGAGGCCTTCCACACCGTGGGGTTCATGAGAATAGAAGCATCAACACCCACCACATCTTCACGGTAGGTCATGGCCTTCCACCACTTCGCCTGAAGATTTTTCTTGAGCTCTACGCCTAGAGGGCCGTAATCCCAGCAGCCACCAACGCCGCCGTAGATCTCTGAACTTTGAAAGAGAAAGCCACGACGCTTGCACAATGATGTGAGGTCAGACATGGATTTGAGATTACTTTCAGACACGACAAACTCCTTAAGGCGGGGTTTAAAAAACGGATTTAATTTGTTGCAAATTCTACAACGCGCTTAAGGTGTTTGTCAGGGGGAATCAGGCTTTTTGCGAAAGTTCGTAGAGCTTGGCGTACTCGCCGCCGCGACTCATGAGTTCGCCGTGAGTTCCCTGCTCCACGAGATGGCCCTCATGCATCACATAAATCTGATCATAGTCTTGAATCGTCGACAGACGGTGCGCAACAGCAATGACAGTTTTATGGCCAGCAATATGTTCAAGTGCCTTCTGAACCACCTTTTCAGACTCGTTGTCGAGGGCAGAAGTGGCCTCGTCAAAAAGTAAGATTTCAGTGTCCTGCAAGAAAGCGCGGGCGATAGTAATACGCTGCTGCTGGCCACCCGAGAGGCGCGTGCCGCGATCGCCAATCATGGTGTCAACTCCCTGGGGAAGCTTGCTCACAAATTCGGTGGCGTAGGCCACGTCAAGGGCGCGATCAATTTGCTCCTGAGTGAACTCTTCGCCCAGCATTAAATTATTCTTAATGCTGTCGTTAAAGAGAAAAATATCCTGACTGACAAGTCCGAAGAGATTTCTAAGCGAGTGAAGGGTGAGGTCTTTAATCGGGTGGCCATCGATGAGAATTTCTCCCTGCTCCACTGGGTAGAGACCAAGAAGCAAATTGATGAGTGTAGATTTACCAGAGCCAGAAAGTCCCACTAGGGCAATCTTTTGTCCCTTCTTGACGTTGAGATTGAGGCCTTTAATGACATCGCCTTCACCATAATTAAAGGTAAGGTTTTTAACTTCAATCTCGCGCTCAAAATGAGGGGGACTAAGCGTGCCCACATTCTTTTCCTCTTCAAGTGAGAGGAGAGCAAAAATGCGATCGGCCGCCGCTCGAGCTTGTGAGAGTTTCACGTTGGCTTGAGAAAATTTGCGGATGGGATCCATAAAGAGCGCCATCGCCGTAGCAAATGAAATAAAATCCCCGGTGGTCATCCCCTGTTGAGCGCGGTACCAGGCCACTAGCACTACGCCAGAAAACGCCATCGCTCCCACCACTTCAACTAGAGGGTGGGCAAATTCTTCAACGAAGGTCGTCTTCATTTTTGATTTAAAGTAGAGCTCTTGGGCGTAATTAAAGCGCCCGAGCACAAAGCTCTGAAGATTAAATGCTTTTGTAATTTTATGAGCACTCATTCCTTCAGCAATAGTGTGAGTAAGCTCAGCGATATCTTCCTGAACAGCATTTTGATTGCGGCGCACGCGCTTGCCACTGATACTAAAGATCACAATCCAAAAAGGTGCGATAGCAATCACTACCAATGAGAGTAGCCAGTCGCTATAAAAGGCCATGCCAAGATAGGTCGCCGCCTTCAATGGCTCGCGAATGAGATCGACAATGGCCTTAAAGCCCTCAGAGAAAATTTGAGTGTCGTTCACCACGTTTGAGATCAAACTACCCTGCTTAGATTTTGCAAAGAAAGCAGTTGGCAGGCCTTGAAATTTTTTAAAAATATCAGTGCGCACATTGCAAGTGGCGCGGTCAACGACAAAGCGTATCCAGTAGAAGTGAAAGAAGCGACAGGGAAAATTAATGAGACCAAGACCCATGAGTAAGAGCGCGAAGTAGAGAGCATCTTCAAAGGGGCGCCCCTGTTGGAGGGCGCTGTCGACCAAGGGCTGAACTAGCTTAACCTGCAAACCACCGATGGCCGCGAGGACAATGGACAGAAGAATCGAGCCCCAAATTTTTGATTTATAGTCAGCGAGATAGGGCCAAAGAGCATTGCGTAATAATTTAATCATATTCGCCCTACTCTACCGCGAAGTGGCCAGACTGCCTACGGCTAATTGATTTTAGATCACGAGAGAAGCGCTCTTAAAGTCGCTCTCACTCATCCCAAATTGATAGCAAAAGTAGTGAAACATCTGGCGCACTAAACCTGGGTGAGCGAGCTTAAAAGGCGGGATATCAATGTATTTTGCACTGGCAATCCCCCCCATAAGTTTCCACAGCTCTAGCCCAGCACCACTGCCGGCGAGTCTTCGCTCCTCATCACTGAGGGCGTGAATGCTCACAAAACCCCCCTGCGTGGCCGAGAGGATCATATCTTCCCCCCCAAGCGGTGAATCGCTGAGCTGACAATAATCTCGAGACGGCGCAATCCCAAGCACGTAGGAGAGCTTGACTAAGAAGACCAGCGCCTCCCTCATGCGATCAAATTGATTTTGTGTGAGGTTTCGATCGAGGTGAAAGAGAGCATTACTAGCGATCGTGAAAATCTCGCGCTCATTTTCATCAAAGTCGCGGTGAAGATCGTGGAGGTGATCTTCCCTGGCCACTTTCGAAATGACTTCAATGATAAAGCACAACAAATGATAGGCTTGATAATTAAGGCGAATCTTATCGTGCATCCACAGGCCCTTCCACTCTCTGGCCTTGTAGAGCTCCACTCCCGCTCGCGAGGGAACGAGATCCACACTTAACATATGACCTATCTCTAGGATTGAGTCCTTTTGCTTCTTGCCTCCACCGCGTCCGCCATAAAAGAGAACACTCACCTTCTTGCCACTGCGAAGAAGCATATGACCAATCAGGTGGCGCTCGCCATTTAATGTCTTATTTAAGAGGATGCCCTCAATCTTTGTTTGCACCCACCGAGTTTGACACGTCCGAAGAACAATATGAAGAGCGCGCACAGAAGTTTTAAGGGGCCCATAGCCGCGAACTCCCACAGATTCTTCACACCCTTTTGACCTTGGCGATGCATCACAATAAATCCTCTTCCATCCCGACCTGCGCGGGCCAGCATTTGGAGATAGAAATCCTCACAGGAAACAGGATAGAGAAAACAGGCCAGTCTCAGTGCTCCGAGATTGACTCCGTGACTAAGGACAGTTGTGGCCACCACCACTTGGTAATCTCGGCCAGTCCACTGCTGATGAAAAGTTTGAGCGTGACCGCCAACACAGCCAATGGCCGAAAATCTCATTTTCTGTAGAAAATTCACTACCAGTGGCACCTGATGGCGATGGGAAACAAAGATAATGCCCTTAGTTTGAGTCACTTTTAGATAGAGTGCACACATCATGAGTTCTTCAAAGGGGCTTAGAAATTGAAAGGAGAACATTTGATCTGGGTGATGAAGTAGTCTTCCTCCACCTAAGTCGTGAAAGTAAAATTGATTAAACCCCAGACACAGCTCGTTCGTAGCACGAGAGAAGAGTTCTTTCTTCATGGTAGCACTTAGAGCGAGCACATTGGCATTCATCGCCGAGAGAGCATAGAGCTTCTCAAGTAAGAGCGGCCTAAAGCTCTCCCAGTAAAAGAGAAGATGAAATTCATCAATCACAAAGAGATACTTTCTCGAATCAAAGTACTGAGGCTCGAAGGACTCAAAAGTAGCACAGATAAAAACCTGTTTCATTTGAAATTCGGGCGCTCTTCGCGCACCCCACTGGGTGAGAAATCCCTCACACTCGGCCCGCACCCGCACCTCTTCGGCGATCGCCCGCAAGGGCGAGAGAAAGACAAGCGACACACCACTGTCTCTAAAAATTTGCAGTAGTCCAGTGGTCTTACCAAAACCAGGAGGAGCAAAGATGAAGTGTAAACTGCCACCATCGTTTTGAGTTGTCCCCCCCGAGTAAATCGTGCTATTTGATACCATATGAATACTCTTATCCTCTTTGAAACCGACCGCACTGAAGGCGATCTCTTTGAAATTCACGATTCAAAGCGCTCGGCGCATCTGCGCGAAATCTTAAAGGTTCAGTTGGGGGATGAAATTCGCGTGGGTCTTCTTGGTGGAAGCTTTGGACTTGGAGTGATTACTTCTTTAAATCCAATGGCCATACAGGTCGAGTGGATTTCAAAAGAACCCAGATCTCAACCAGAGATCTCTCTTTCAATTGGACTCTCTAGGCCGCCCACAATAAAGAAAATACTTGAACATGCTTCCAGCATGGGAGTGAAGAGCTTTGAATTCTTCCGGGCCCAGCTCTCAGAAAAATCCTATGCCGATTCAAAAATTTTTGAAGAAAATTCGCTTGATGAATTGTTGATTCTTGGCCTCTCTCAAGGCTCTCTTAATTTAGATCTACCTAAAGTCGCGGTTAAGAAATCTGGTGTCGATTCCATCGCTCTTACTTCACAAAGTTTTGTGCTCTCTTTAGATGGTGAACACTCAATCTGGGATTATCAAATCGACTTTAACTCTCCCATTCACTTTGTACTTGGTCCTGAGCGCGGGCTCACAAAAGATGAAGATCGCTCTTTGATCCAGCGAGGTTTTAAGCCCGTTAAAATTCATCCCGCTATTCTCAGAGTTGAGATCGCCACCTTCTCCCTACTCGGTACTCTTGAGGCGATGAGAACTTCTCCATTAAGAAATGATTAAGAAGCCCTCTAGTATTGACTTTAAAAGTTTCCTTCGTTAATTTCCCCTAAGTTCAATTTCGAACACCCTCATTAAGGAGGCAAACATGGAATACATTCAAAATACGACAGCAATTATTGCGAATGAAAATCCGTGCGTGGCCTTCTTTATCAGACCACGCCACTAAACCATTCGCTTTAAATTCTGCTCTCATTTTGTGACTTTGGAGACATAACGTCTCCAATTACTTGAATCATTTTATCTATGAGGTTTTTATGTCTACGCAAGTTGTAGAAGTCGCCGTCTTGCGCGAACTTCGAACCTTTGTAGGCGCTAGCAAAATAATGCTTGTGAGCGCCACAAAGTTGTCCGGTTATCTCTTCTCATTAGGAGTGAGTACGCTCGCACTCGCCTTTGTGAGTCCAAAGCTCTCACGCCCTGGCCATGGAGAAGTTGAGCTCCCCTCGCAAAGGCCCCAATGGGTCTATGGTCACGTGCCAAGAGGATTGCACCATGAACGATAAGATGGCCAAAATGGGTGGGGCCCTTGGGCCCCGCCACTTTTTCCTACCTTGAGGGGGCTTTTTCACGTAAAATGACCACATGCAAATCATCTCTCTGGGTCAATCAAATCTCCAAAAATTTGGTCAAGAATTCTTGCCTCTCTTTCCAAATGAAAAACTTCTCATTATTCGCCTTGAAAGTGATTTCGATTTAAGCTGTGCTCAGAAAGTATGTGAACTTATCAAAGAGAGAAATATTCCCTTCTTGTTTTCTCTTAAAGAGACTGAGTTCAAAAGTCACTTCCTCTTTGAAAACCGTCAGCACCTTGGCCTCAAGAAATTCTTAATCACCCAAGAACTCGATCACCCTAGCAGCGGTGCAGTGAGTACAAAAATATACCGCGATACTCCTCACCTCACAGGTGCGAGTGAGCGCATGCACGAATATGGATGGCGCTTTAGTGATGTCACATTCTTTAGTGAACTTACCCTTAGACCTGAAGGTCTGAGCTTTATCGCAAGTTTTGCTAAGTACTACTTTGAACTGGGAAGAGACTTTCTTCTCCTAAACCCCACAGATCTTAATTTTTCTCAGGCAGCAGAACTAAAGAAGAGTTTTGAGTGGATGAAGATGTACGTGACGAATAAGGCAGGTGTTTACTTTAGCCCTGACCACCCAAGGGCCAGAAATTGGGAAGCACTCACTGAGAACGTCTTTCGCGGACCTCGCATTGTCGATATTGATGTTGCCAATAGCTGCACACACAATTGCAATTTCTGCGGACTCTATAACGAAGAAATTTTAAAAAAGCACAAGGCAGATGGTATTGATGGCAAGTTTCAAGCGCCGATAGAAGCCCAGTATCAAGCTAAAATTGATACGAAGCTCGCCCTAAAGCTCATCGGAGAACTTCCTCATCGGGTCGAGCATCTCACATTTGGAGGCCTAGGTGATCCCTTCACTCATCCAGATATCATCGAACTCATAGAGGCCTCATTAAGAAGAGGCTTTAAGACAACTGTCTATTCAAATTACGCTTATATGAATGAAGATAAGCTCGCGCGCATGCACAAACTTTGTAGCGCTAATCCCTTTTCACTTCACTTTATTGTCAACTTCTCTGCCGCCCATGCGCAGACCTACGCCAAAGTTCGCCCTAATCAAACGGAAAAAACTTTTGAGCGCGTAGTGAAATATCTCAAGCTCTCAAGTCAAATGAGACATAGGGATCACAAGGGAATTACCTTCACCTTAATGAGTGTGACGAACGCTTCAAATTATAGGGATATGCCCGATCTTGTCGCACGTGCCATAGAAACTGGAGCTATCTCGCTTTGGATAAAGCCCATGGAAATCCATGGTGAAGGCACTCTAGAATATCTCATAAAAGAAAGTGAAGTAGAGGACTACGCCTTTCACGCTAAAACGACCCTCGCCCTGGCCGATGCCTATGGTGTCGAACTCAAAGAGCGCGAGACGCTAGAGCAAATGGCGCAACAGTTTAGTGGAAACTTAAGTAGCGATGAACTGATAAAGCGATGGACGTCACAGTCAGCTCTTTTTACAAATATCACCCCCCGCTGCGTCCCCAGCATTAACGAACTCTATCAAGTAAGAGACTATCCAAACCTGATGAAGTACCAGGCTACTTCACAAAATGAAATTAAAGTGGCGATCATTCCCCGAGATAAATCAGACTACAAAGACGTACTGGGTGTATCAACGGCCGGGTCAAAGAGTTCCTTCTACGACACTCTCTCTTGCCAGATTGCTCACGAATATATTCGCATTGAAGTTGATGGCAAGGTACTCCCTTGTTGTATTTCAAATCACGCTCTGACAACGCTTCATGGTCAGAGTTTTTACGATATTTGGACCAGTGGCGCATTTGAGACTTTTAGATCAAAACTCGCTCGAATTCATATTGAAAAATTTCACCGCACAGATCCTCAATGGCACTTCTGTGAGCAGTGTGTTCACACCGAACTTAATAAAGAATTTCATCTCTTTGCCGGCAGAAAATTAGAGGTCAAAGACTAGATTGTCTTGATCGATAAGTTTGATGCGAGAATTCTTAAGTGACTCCAATTCTCCTCTCACTTCATCTAAGTAGTAAGGTTTTACGTGAGTTGAAAAGAGAGGAACCCCCTCTGGCATCATTTTAAGTTCCTCGGCAATGGTCTCACTGGTGTGGTGACCTGAGGCCAGGGCCACTTGATGAAGCTTGTTTGGAAACGAGAGATCAAAGAAGATTCCCTTGAGCTCTTCCTTTTGAAGCTTTGCCACTTCCCAGAGACGCGGACAAGTGCCAGTGTCCATTGTGAAGATAATGCATTCCTTATCTTTTTTCACAATGAAGCCAAACGCCTTACAGGGGTGATTCACGCTTACCGGAATGATGGTGTAGTCTCCAGCAACGACCACTTCTTCAGACTTGGTTTCTTTAAATTTTAAAACGCCAGTCCCAGTATCAGTGATATCTGTATAGAGAATATTGTTAAAAACGTGAGCGCGAAGCGATCTCTCAGTAAACTCATTGCAATAAATTTCAACAGACTTGCGACCAAGTGCCAGGAGGTCATTGCACAGATGTGGCAATTCCTTTATGTGATCTAGGTGAACATGGCTTAGAAAGATATGCTTGAGAGATTTTTTCTCAACATCACTCATACCAACACTTGCGGCCCCGAGATCGAGCAACAATTCGTCGTTAACAAGAAGGGAGGTGCATCGCCTACCTGGGGCGGGTCCCCCAAAGCCTCCGATGATTTTTACTTTCATAAAGCTCTAACAATTCCTATAAATCAACAATTTCTATATTGTAGCACCGCCTAGCATCTGGTCATAGTATTTTGCAGGCTACATTTTTTCCCAGTGGCCGACCGATTCAATCAAGTCCGAATAGAGATAAGAGTAAACCTCATCGGGAGCGATCTCACTGAGGTTTCTCGAGCGATCAAATTGAACCAATTTGCACTGCTCTACCATCTGCGAGCGAATATCTCCCTCATAAATCCAGAAGAAGGGATGCTTTTGATAATCGTAGGGCTGCCACTCAATGGGCTCTTCTGGACCAAAGAGTGTCCAAGTCTTAAGCCCCAGGGCGACACATATATGCTTTATACCCGTATCGTTTCCAATATAGAGATGGGCGTGAGAGAGCCGCTCTCCCAACTGTTCGAGCGGGGTCTGAATAAACTCCACTTCCTCTGAATCGATAAGTGCTTTTAGTTTTATCTTGATCTCTTCGTCTTCAGCGCTCTTTGAGAGTGGAATCAAGATGGGAAGCTCGGGATGAGCCAATTTGATGAGTCTAATTAACTCAGCAAAGTGAGTAAGGGGCCACTTCTTTTCATCCCTAGTAGCAACCACTCCCAACACAATCCCTAGCTCCTGAGTTCTTTGCTTTTTAAATCTTGGCACAAACTCAAGGTAGCTTGGATATTTAACCTCATGATTAAAACTCTGTGCCAGGGTGAAAGCCCCGTCGAGATCGCGCTGAATAATGGGTTTTCGCACTCCCTGTTCAAAAATCTCGCCGGAATTTTTATTGTGATCATGAGCGACGTACTTGGCCCCAGAGATTAACGAATAGAGCTTTAAAACCTTGCTACTGCGCCCACTTTTATGAAGCTCAAGAACTAGATCTGGTCTTATTTTCCACAATTTTCGAAATAAGCTCCAAGCATCGGCCATTGAAGTCAGTTTAACCGGGAGAATCTCGTCAAAATCACCTCCGCGCTCACATAATAATGGCGCGATCCAGCTTGGCGTGGCATAAGTGAGTTTCGCATTTGGGAAGAGTTCTTTAAGATAGGTACAGACTGGCAGTCCGATAACGGCGTCGCCAAGCGCTCTATTTTTTAGAACTAATATTTTTTGTGGAGGAAGACTCCCCATGGGACAACCCTTAATCTCTGGTTTCACATTTATTAAAAACGGACTCACTCTAGGTTACCCGATCAAAGAGAGCATCGAAAGTATCGAACCTCTTTGTGACGAAATAATTATTAATGTGGGTTACGACGATACCTCTCTCTCTAAAGATGATGGTACCTACGAGTATTTAAGAGACAATTTCACCCACCAGAAGTTTCGCTTCTTAAAATCTCACTGGGACCCCGCCCTCACTAGTCGCGGACTTATTTTGTCTGAGCAGACCAATATCGCGCTTCGCGAGTGCAAGGGCTCCTACTGTCAGTACATTCAAGGTGATGAGGCCATTCACGAAGAGGACCTGGCCAAGATTCACGCTGCCGTAATGGACATGGAGGAGCGCCCCGAAATTGAGGGACTCATCTTTAACTACCTACACTTCTACGGCAATACTGATGTGATTAAGTACACTCGCTCAATCTATCGCCGCGAAGTTCGCCTTATTCGCAATCACTTGGGCATTAAATCGTGGCTAGATGCTCAAGGATTTCGCCATGCCGATGAGAGAAAGATCCACGCCAAGCAAGTAGACGCAAGAATTCTGCATTATGGCTGGGCGCGCAAAGAACAGGTCATGGCCAATAAGGTCAATGTCATGAACACCTACTATCACGGCAAGGACGTCGCCGATGCAGCCTTTAAGTATGAGCGAATTTGGGGACTTAAGCCCTTTCTGGGGACTCATCCGGCGGTCATGAAAAATTGGGTTCAAGAACATCACAATGACCTCGATATCCTCGCCCTCCCCCTGCGTTCGGAATGGAAAAACGTCGGGTTGGCCATTAGTGATTTGTTGGAGCGCCTCACTGGTTATAGAATGGGGGAGTACCGAAACTACATCGAAATAGTGTAGATTGCGGCACATTTAAAGGACTCAACTATGATTAGAAAAATTGAAAAACTACTCGATGAACAAATTCGCCCGGCCCTTGCGGCCCACGGGGGCAATGTCGAGATCGTCGATATTGACAATAATATCCTCTACCTTCGCCTCCAGGGCGGCTGCCAGGGCTGTGCGAGCTCAAAGGCCACTCTTAAAGATGGTATTGAACAAATCGTTAAGCGCAATTTTCCCATGATTGAAGATGTGGTCGACCTCACTGATCACGACGCCGGCGAAAATCCCTATTTTACTTAAGGCCTAGATTTTGCGCCAAAAAATATCTGCCACACTCATTACAAAGAACGAAGCGGACAATCTCGAACGCACATTGGCCGCCCTCGACTTCGTCGATGAAATTGTCATCGCTGATAGCTTCTCAACAGATGACACGAAAGCAATTGCAACTAAGTACGGTGCAAAAATATTTGATCACCACTTCAAAAATTATGGTGCCCAAAAGAATGTCGCCGAATCCCACGCCCAAGGTCCTTGGATTCTCAATATAGATGCTGATGAAGTAGTGACGAGTGAACTCAAGGATTCCATTCTTAAGATTCTTGATCAAGACCTAGATAAGAGCAGCCCACTCTATCAAGTGCACCGACTAAACTTCGTAGAAGATGTTCCCATTCGCCATGGCGGATGGAACCGAGACATTATTCCAAGACTCTATCAAAAGGGAGAAGCCAGTTGGACCGAGCCTAATGTCCACGAGCTTCTAGTGGCCAAGAATAAATCATCCCCGCAGATACCAACTCTTCAGGGAGCACTCAATCACTACAGCTTTCGCACGCTTAAAGATCAAGTAGTCACTAATATGCGCTACGCTGAACAAGGGGCCCGCGACTTGGTTGCAAAAAAAGGTCGATCTCCCTACTTGATTGAGATTCTCTTAAAGCCAGTGGGTAAGTTCATTGAATGCTATATTATTAAGGCCGGATTCTTAGACGGCAAACTCGGGCTCTTCATCGCCCTCAACGCCGCCCATAGCATTTTTATGAAGTATGTGATTGCGGCGCGGTTAAATTCGCGCGCTTAAAGGTGAGAAATATTGTCGTTCCAGAGTTTTGAACCTCGCTCCCTCTAGGAGTTGAGACGATAGCAATACTTCCCTGATAAAGATCCATATAGCTCTTCATCAAATTCATCCCTAGCCCAGAGCCTCTCTCTCCAGAAGTCCCGCGCTTAACCTCCACCTGACCTCTCAGGCGAAAGTTTTCCAGTTGCTCGCTTCCCATTCCAAGGCCGCGGTCACTGATACTAAGTTCTACAGAGTCTCCAAGTAATCTAGTTTTAATTTCAATAACTCCACCAATATCAGAAAATTTAATGGCGTTACTTATGGCATTCATCACAACGTTAGCAAGTAGCGAAGTTTTTTCGGCGAGGACAAAAATATCTAGCTGCTCACTTTTATAATCAAGTTCGATTTGTTTAGCAGTAATTTTCTGAGCTGCTAGAAAAGACGCTTCTGAAATAATGTCCTTTAAATTGATTGGGGATAAGTTTAGCTTTTGCTCGTGCTCAAGGGCTTCAAAATTTCGCACTCGCAAGATTAAATCCTCTATAATGAGTGAAGCTCTTGAGACCTTCTGGGCCATTGGTTTCATTTTCTCAGGTTGCCTTTCTGACTTTCTCTCCATCAAGGTTGCGTAGTTTTTAACAACCGAGAGAGGGTTTGAGATATCGTGGCATAGTACCCGAACAAGACGTTGATAGCGCTCCTTATCTCGCGCCCTCACTTCCATTTCAGTCCTCTCCGCTTCAATCACTCTCATGCGATAAGCAAGGGCAAGAGAGAGTAGTAACATCTCACCTAAGTTACCCGCCAGCACTCCCCACTGAGTATAGAGAGAATTTCTAAATAACCCATGGACTCCGCCCACATAAATAAAGACTCCAAGTACTAAGACTACCCAAGAGTAGAGATAGAATTTGGCCATGGGTGAGCCTTTTCGGTGAGCGAGCATACTTCCAACAACCAAAAAGAGCAGAGTGATAACGATAGTAGCATCAATCGCAAATCCAAGAAGGGCGCGTACTTTAATTGAGGAATTAAAGAACAGATAGGTAAAAAAGATAAATACGGGAAAGAAAGTAATTCTCTTACTCCAATAATCAAATTTAGGAGCGTACTTAGAAAATTCCACAAATTTGCGAGAAAATAAAATGGCAAAGAACACGCTCGCCGAACTAAAGAGCATCAAATACTCACTCGGGACAATCGCTCCAGCAATTAAATAGTCGAGCCCACCAGTAACGTTAAGTGAGGTTCCCATTAAAACAAAAATGAAGGCACTGTAGAGACCGTAAACGCGTTCGCGGCAAATGCTAAAGAGAAAGATATTGTATATAAGTAGCGCAAAAGCGGCGCCGGCGTAGAAGAGAAGAATATTTGAGCGCTCGCTTTCTAACTTTTCAAATTCTTCACCACTCATCAACATCAAGCTCGCATCGAGCAAGTGATGGCCATCACGCTTAAGAATAAAATCTCTTCCGGCGAGATTTGGATCGACTTTAAAAGCAGCGAAGTAAGATGGAGTACTCCTCTTTTCCCACTCAATTGCACTTCCAGTTACACCATGCAGTTGCCACTGACCTCGCTCATCTTGTATGTAGAGCGTGAGCTTTCCAGTCAAAGGGGAAGAGAGCACCAGGTAATTTGAGTTGACCACTTCTGAGGGAAATGTGCCCCTTAACCAAAAGATCCCCTCGCTATAAGTTGTATGGATCTGGTGATCTTTAGTGCGAATATAATTTACTTCTTCACCACTCAACGGCTTAAGACTTCGCTCGGGATCACTTGCAATAAGAATACTTTCAAAACGATAGCTATAATTGGCCGAGAAGGCGCGAGAACTAACAAACATCACCAAGATGATTGCGATCACTCTCACAGAGAAGGTAAATTTAGCTAATTCCCGCATACATCACTATCGTTTAGGGCGGTCAAAGAGAAAAGTTAATAAATACTTTACATTAAGATGCGCTTTCGAACATCGACCACTCGCTCGAGATCAATCTCGGCCGTCACGAGCTTTTCACCCTCACCTGCATCTACCAAAACCTCCCCCCAAGGGTCAACAACCAGGGAGTGTCCATAGGTCTGAATTCTGTCATTATGCCTGCCCCACTGAGCAGCAGCGATGACAAAGCACTGATTTTCAATAGCACGAGCGCGCAGGAGGGTATGCCAATGAGCTCGTCCGGTTGGAACAGTGAAAGCTGAAGAATACGTGAGGACGTTAGCGCCTAGAGTGCGGTAGTCGTGGGCCATCTTAGAAAAGCGCAGATCAAAGCAAATCCCAAGCCCGATGCGCAAATCCTTATACTCTAAAATCTGTGGAAGATTTCCAGCGGTATAGATATCGGCTTCATTGATATTCTTATCTTTTAGGTCGCAATTAAAAAGGTGAATTTTATCGTAGTGAGCGAGCTCTTGGCCTGTTTCACTGAAATTATAATTGCGATTAATCACCTGATGGCCGAGGGCGCTTGCTGCTGATCCACCTAGTAGGGCCACCTGTTTTTTCTCGGCAATTTCTTGAATGGCCAGAAAGTGCTCATTCTCTCCGTCGATTAGATAGGGAGTCGCAGAGAGTCCGTCAGACATAGAGTAAAAACACTCTGGCAAAAAGAACGTTCTCACTCCAAGCCCGATCCCCTCGTCAATCATTGAGTTAATCGCGGCGAGGTTTGGACCAGGATCTAATTTAGAAGTTAGCTGGAGGAGTCCGATCTTCATGAATACTACCTATGACTTAAGTCTGTGGAATATATTTACCAATGGCAAAGTACTTAAAGCCACTCTTTAGAACACGTGCAGTTTCGTAGAGGTTTCGCCCGTCAAAGATAACAGGTTCGATAAGTCTCGCCTTGATCTCATTAAAGTCGGGTTCATAGAATTCACGCCACTCTGTGACAGTGATTAATCCGTGACTTCCATTGAGAGCATCGTACTTACTCTCAAAGGCGGAGATCCCTCCCTCGCACTCTGGGTAGGCGCTCATTAATTCAAGGTAATTGGGAGTTGCGACTGGGTCAAAGATTTGAACCTTGGCACCAGCTTGGCAGAGTTCGCGCGCCATTGTGATCGCGCTTGCCTCCCTGACATCATCAGTATTTGCTTTGAAGGCGACTCCCCAAAAGGTAAAGGTCTTTCCCTTGAGCTCACCCTTGTAGTAGTCGTGGATTTTTTCGAACACGCGCTTTTTTTGGGCGTCGTTAACTTCTTGCGTCGCCTCAATAATTTTAAGATTCATGCCATGCTCTTTAGCAGTGTACATGAGAGCTTTTACATCTTTTGGAAAACAAGAGCCGCCATAGCCAGGACCTGGGTAGAGAAAATGGCCACCAATTCGCTTATCTGACGAGATCCCCTTTCTCACTTCTTCAATATCTGCCCCAGTTAAATCGCAGAGCTTGGCAATTTCATTGATAAAAGAAATTTTAGTCGCCAAAAAGCAATTGGCCGCATACTTACTCATTTCGGCCGAGAGATTACTCATCATATAGATTGGATTGCCCTGGCGAACGAGAGGCTTGTAGAGCTCTTTCATCATTTCAGCGCCGACATCTGTATTGTGACCAATGATCACACGGTCAGGGCGCATGAAGTCTTCTACAGCTGATCCCTCTTTTAAGAACTCGGGATTATTGACGAGGTGAAAAGAAACCTTGGTTTCACTTGCAATAATATCGCGAATGCGACTTCCTGTTCCCACTGGAACCGTCGATTTAATCACCACAACAGAGCCCTCTTTAATGAGAGGAGCAATTGAGCGTGCGGCGGCTTCTAGATAAGTGAGGTTGGCCTTACCATCGTCAGCGCTAGGAGTTCCCACCGCGAGAAAAACACAATCGGCACTGGCGCAGGACTCATAGTCAGTAGAAAAGCTCAAGCGCTTAGACTTTATATTTCTCTCAAGTAATTCAGTGAGACCCGGCTCATAGATGGGAGACTTCCCCTCGCGAAGCTTGGCTATCTTTCTTTCATCAATATCAATACAAGTGACATTGTGGCCGATCTCGGCAAAACAGGTTCCACTCACGAGGCCCACATAGCCGGTGCCTATCATTGAGACTTTCAACATGAAGAATTCCTTGTTATAACTAGCTGCGCCAGCTAAGATAAAAAGTAAATCTACCATAGCCCAATTCGAGAGACTTATAAACTTTTAAAGCACTCTGTAGTACTTTAGAAGTCTCTAGGGTATTACTTGGGATTACCGCAGTGCTAAAAACCGTGCTTAAATTTGCCTTTGCCATAGGAATTATTGGCTATCTTGTGACCAGTGGAAAGCTCGATTTCTCCTTGCTTGGCAAGGCCATTAGTTCGGATACGTGGTGGTGGCTCGCTCTCATTCTCATGACTACCCAGGCGGCCGTCTCATCTGTGAGATGGAAGTGGCTACTCGAAACCGGAACCAGTAAGAAGCTTCCCTATCTTCCTCTCATTAAACTCACTTGGATTGGCCTCTTCTTTAGTAGCGTACTTCCAGGCGCAGTGACCGGAGACCTCATCAAATTGGTCTACGCCAAGGATCTCGACTCTAGTCTTAGTAAAACATTTCTCGTCATGAGCGCCCTAGTTGACCGCGTACTCGGACTCATTGGCCTGATCTTGCTCACGGGAATTTTCACCCTACTCAATATCTCGGAGCTCAGAGCGCTCTCTCCAAAGATGGAAGCGGTGATTCACTTTAATGGGGTGCTCTTCCTGGGTGCCATGGTCTTTATCGCTTCGCTCTTTGCGCCAGTAAAGATTCAAACGCTCATCTTGAAATATACCAATATGATTCCCGTACTCGGTCACCGCGTGGCCAAGACCGCCAGTGAAATTTGGGTGATGGGCGCAAATAAGAAAGCCATCCTCAAGGCCCTGGGTCTTAGTATGCTTTTGCAATTTAATAATGTGTTTTGCTTTTGGCTACTCACCATGCCCTTCTACGGCAAGGATCTCCCGCTAGACGTCGCCTTCTCATTCATTCCCATCGGACTCATTAGTGTCGCGATTCCAGTCTCGCCAGGTGGACTGGGTGTGGGGCACGTGATTTTTGAGACGCTCTTTAATTATGTGGGGATCGCTGGTGGCGCTTCTCTCTTTAATATTTTCTACTTCGCTCAGCTCTTTGAAAACCTCATGGGATTTATCCCCTATGTTCTCTCGGGCAAAAAGCACACACTCAAAGAAGCTGAAAGTTTTGAAGGCGTCTAAAAGCTCGTCTTTACACTAATTCCACGCTCAAATAATTTAAGCATAAGATACTGATCCGCGCTCCAATTGCGCGCTCTTGGCGACTCCATCTTCTGCGGTACTCTTGAGGGATAGAGCAGTTTAGTTAAAAAACTAGGCTCTATGATTACCGCTTTTGAGCGCTGATTGCCTGGAACTTCAGAGAGGGTCGATACAAATTTAACGGTCTTGGCATTGATATTTTCAACAACTCTCGCCGAATAATCTTTTTGGTTTCCTACAATATAGGCCACTTCTGCGGCGTCAAATTCGAAGCGATCACCTAGGCGGTTCATGCGCTCGCGCATAAATTCTGGATGCTTCACATAGAGGGAGAGCTTTCTCGTTTTAGAAAAGGCCCTCACCTCGCGGTTGTAGTACTTCTTAAATTTTTCAGCGGGGCGAATGCGGCGAAGGATCTCACGCTGCTTTTCATCTCGCTTCTGAGCATCTCTCACATGCCCATAGTGATAGATGCACACATCACTCTCATAGACTTTCTGAGCATTTTTAAATCCCTGGGCATCTCCCCAACACTCCACTTCACTCTTTAATTTCATGGCGCGAATTTCACTTGGATGCCAGCGCTTAGAGATAGCAATGTGGTAGTGATCATCCCAAAAGTGCAGGAAGCGAAAGCTCACAGCGTCGCAGCCACTTTCGCGGGCCAAGCGCATATCTTCATAGACTCGCTCATAATCATCCGGATGAATTATCTCATCACAGTGAAGGAAGAAAGCCCAGGCCTGATCGTCCTGCCCATATAACTCGCGCAATCTCTTGAGGGCCACATTGGCTTGGTAAGAAAAAATCTTTCCGCCATCTCCAACAAGTCCCTCATCCCAAGGGGAATCCACAATTTCAAGGTCCGTCAGTGCGCGCACATTCCTTTCGGTATTGTCTTCAGCAGGTCCCAGAGCAACGCAGACCTTGTCAGTGAGGGTGCGCAAATTTTCAAGCATCTCAAGGTAGGGGTAATCAAAGCGCTCCACACCACGCATGAAGGTAAAACCGTATAGGGGAACGCTGGTCTTGGTCATGAATTCTCTTCCTTTGGGAATACAAAAAATACCCTAGCATCTTGCGCCAAAATACCTACCTTTGCCAAGGCGAACATTGCCAATAAAGCTGCACCAAGTTAAGCTCTGCCCGAGGAGAATATATGAAGGGAATTATCTTAGCAGGTGGTGCTGGAACGAGACTGCACCCGGCCACGCTCGCCATCTCAAAGCAACTCTTGCCAATCTTTGATAAGCCGATGATCTACTATCCGCTGTCGGTACTTATGCTCGCGGGCATTAAAGAGGTGCTTCTCATCTCCACTCCCCACGACCTCCCCCTTTTTAAGCGCCTCCTTGGAGACGGCTCTCAATTTGGCATTCGCCTCGAGTATGCCGAGCAGCCTAAACCAGAAGGACTCGCCCAGGCTTTCATAATTGGAGAGAAATTTATCGACAACTCTCCGGTGTGCCTCATCCTTGGTGACAATATTTTCTATGGGCACGGCATAACAGGTCTTCTCACAGAGAGCGCTAAATTAAAAAGCGGAGCGACTATTTTTGGCTACAACGTCAAAGATCCAGAGCGCTACGGTGTGGCCGAGATCGACAGCAATGGTGTGGTCAAGAGCATTGAAGAAAAGCCAAAAGTTCCCAAGTCAAATTACGCGGTAACTGGCCTCTACTTCTATGATCAAAAAGTCGTAGAGATTGCAAAATCGATTAAGCCCTCTCATCGCGGCGAACTAGAGATCACAAGTGTAAATCAAGCCTATCTCGAGCGCTCTGAACTCAAGCTTGAAATTCTTGGTCGCGGCACTGCCTGGCTTGATACCGGTACTCATCAATCACTTTTAGAAGCTTCAAATTTCATCTCAACTCTTGAAAAGAGACAGGGTCTGCGCATTGCCTGCCTTGAAGAAATCGCCTTCAAACGCGGCTGGATCAGCAGAGAGACTCTTATTGAAAATGCCACTCAAATTGAAAAGTCTGACTACGGCAAATATCTTCTTGAGCTTGCAGGTAGTAGAGCGTGAATATTATCGCTACCCCCCTAAAAGACGCCTACGTCATTGAGCCTCGCATTTTTGGCGACGAGCGAGGCTACTTTCTTGAAACCTATAGTGAGAGAAAGTGGAGAGAGAAACTTCCGGCCTTTCACTGGGTCCAAGACAACCTCTCAGTTTCATCCAAGGGAACCCTGCGCGGCATGCACTTGCAGCGTGGCAGTGATGCCCAGACAAAGCTTGTTCGAGTAAGTCAGGGAGAGGTTCTAGACGTGATTATCGATCTTAGACCTGACTCCCCAAGCTTTAAAGAGCACTTTAGTGTTCTTCTCTCAAGTGAAAATCAAAAGCAACTCCTCGTTCCAAGAGGCTTTGCCCATGGATTTGTGGTCACCTCCGAGAGTGCGACCTTTGAATATAAGTGTGACAATTTCTATGCTCCCCACAGTGAGTGTGGAGTGCGCTATGATGATGCTGAGCTTGGAATTGAATGGCCTTCACTTAATGAAGAATTTGTTCTCTCAAGTAAAGATCAGGTACTTCCCTCGCTTGCAGATTTTCTTAAGCAGGAGTTTAACCTCGCATGATTGTCGTCACCGGGGCCAATGGGCAACTCGCAAAATGCCTCGAGCTGGCCAACAAGAAAGTTAACCAGGACCTTCTCTTTGCCACCAAAGCAGAACTCGATATCACGAGTGAGCGCTCGGTGAGCGATTTTTTTAATAAACACAGCCCCAGTGGAATTATCAATTGCGCCGCCTACACGGCAGTGGATAAAGCAGAGGACGAAGAAGAGCTCGCTTTTAATATTAATGCCAAGGGGCCAGGAATCTTGGCCAAAGTTTGTCGCGCTAAAAAAATTCCCATGATCCACTTCTCCACCGATTATGTATTTGATGGAGAAAAGAAATCCCCGTATCTAGAGTCTGATGAATGTCATCCACTCAATGCCTACGGCAGGACCAAGCGCGCCGGCGAAGTGGCGCTTCTAAACGCCGATCTTCACGGCGCAATCATTCGCACCTCTTGGCTCTACAGCGAATTTGCTCCCAACTTTCTCACGACGATGAAGAGACTCGCCGCAACTCATCCAGAAGTTCAAGTGGTGGGCGATCAATACGGCTCACCGACATATGCTGGTGAGCTCGCAAGATACACTCTTGCCCACCTGCAGAAGTTATTCTCTCAGAAGATGGACCTCTATCACTTTTCAAATTCGGGTGAGTGCACGTGGTTCGATTTTGCGAGTAAAATTCTTGAAGACGATTTGATAAAAGTTCATAGGATATCTTCCGACCAATGGCCGTGCAAGGCCAAGAGAAGCCCTTATAGCGTACTAAATTGCAGTAAACTTTCTAGTTTGACCGGCGAAGCTCCCCTTAGCTGGCAAGAAGGACTTAAAGAATGTCAGAACCAACTATCTTAGTTACCGGCGGCGCTGGCTTTATTGGCTCAAATTTTATCCCCTACTTTTTAAATAAGTATGGAAATCGCTATCACGTCGTTAATCTCGATCTACTCACCTATGCTGGCAATCCTGAAAATCTTCGCGAAGTTGAACACTCTGCGCTCTATACCTTTATTGAAGGGGATATTCGAGACCAAGAATTGGTTTCAAAACTATTTAAGCAATATGATATTAGGCACGTCATTCACTTCGCCGCCGAATCTCACGTGGACAATTCCATTAAGGGGCCTATGAATTTTGTCACAACCAACGTGGTGGGCACTTCTGTTTTAATCGAAGCGGCCAGAAGTCACTGGATGAGCGGCCCTGGCAAATATAAAGCAGAATATGAAAGCTCTCGCTTTCACCATATCTCAACTGACGAAGTCTATGGAACACTGGGGGCCGAGGGATATTTTAGTGAGACAACACCCTTTGCTCCAAATTCTCCCTACTCTGCTTCTAAGGCCGGTAGTGACATGATGGTCAGAAGCTACTATCACACCTTTGGGATGAATGTCGTAACTACCAATTGCTCAAATAATTATGGGCCCAAACAACACGATGAAAAACTCATACCTACGGTCATTAGAAACGCCCTTCAAGGAAATCCGATTCCCATCTACGGTAAGGGAGAAAATATTCGCGATTGGCTCTATGTAATTGATCATTGCATCGCTATTGATAAAGTCTTTCACGAGGGCGTGGCCGGAGAGACTTACAATGTCGGTGGAGATGCCGAGCGAACCAATCTCGATTTGTGCTACACCATTTGCCGCGGACTCGATCGCCTTGCCCCAAGAGTCGCTGGCAAGTACGAAGAACTCATTACCTTTGTCACTGATAGGCCTGGCCACGACCTTCGCTACGCCATCGACGCTTCTAAAATTAAATCCGACTTAAGCTGGACCCCCGTCATGACGCTGGAATCGGGGTTAGAAGAAACTCTGAAGTGGTATATTTCTAAGTATCGCTCTTAGAAGACAAAGATTTTCTTAGGATCGATATGTCCGTAGTGGCGCCACTTCGTTTTAAGATTTTCAACTTTAAAGAGAAATTCCTCATAAGCGCCTGGATCGCCAAGCTTTAAGACCCGCTTGCCCTCTTTTTTCACAGCAGAGCGCACGTCTTTAGGAAGAAAACAAAGGCCATTCATCATATAGAAGGAGTCTCCAAGCTGGAGCACTCGTCCAAGAAAGAGGTCGTTCTTCACAACTGAAGGAAACGGATCATCCTTTGGAAAAGAGTATTTCTCGTCTCGAATAATGTCTTTTACTACATGTTGCTTGCGAAGATTGGTCCCCGCATACTCATAGACTGAATGGATCGGATTGGTGAGTGCGCGAGCGACTTCTTCTGAGAGCTTTCTCTTTTCAACATAGAGAGAGATCATTGGGCGCTCCATGCCCTCTTCGCGGTATTGAGTGAGAAACCAGTTGTTAAAGTGAGACATGCGAGACTCGTAGTCGTCATCCTCTTCATCGGCCTTGCCGGCGCGAGAAAAGTAATACTCCTTGGCCTCAAGCAATTTGGCATAGAGATCCCCGCGCGAAAACTCGCCGAGAGCATCTTCTAAGTGTTTCTCTACTGTGCCAGAAATACTCATCTTTAATTCCCAAATTTCCCAATTATTCCGAGAGGATATAAGATATCGATTTTAATCATCAACTTTCAATACGGCAAGGAACGCTTCCTGGGGAACTTCAACTGAGCCCACCATCTTCATGCGCTTCTTACCCTCTTTTTGCTTTTCAAGGAGCTTTCTCTTGCGAGAGATATCCCCACCATAACATTTGGCGAGTACGTTCTTTCTCAAGGCCTTCACGGTCTCACGAGAAACAATCTTAGCTCCAATGGCAGCTTGGATGGCAATATCAAATTGCTGACGATCAATGATTCCACGAAGCTTCGTCACCAGATCCTTGCCCTTGTGATAGGCATTATCGCGGTGACAAATAATAGACAACGCATCTACTTTGTCGCCGTTTAGAAGAACATCTACTTTAACGAGATCAGCTTCCACGTACTCACTAAACTCATAGTCCATCGAGGCATAACCCTTAGTCATCCCCTTGAGCTTGTCGTAGAAATCAAAAACCATCTCTGAGAGTGGAAAGTCATAGAGAACTTGCACACGGTCTTCAGTGATATATTTAATTTCCTTTTGGATTCCGCGACGACCTTCACAAAGAGTGATGATGCGCCCGACGAATTCATTGGGAACGTGAATCGAGAGATTCACCATTGGCTCACTAATAGACTCAAACTTGCCGGCCTCAGGAAGCTCAGATGGATTTGAAACAACCTTCTTACTGCCATCGCTCATCAGAACGTGATAGCTCACACTAGGAGCTGTTGAAATGAGGTTGAGCCCAAACTCGCGCTCCAGACGCTCCTGAATAATATTCATGTGTAGAAGGCCTAGAAACCCACATCGAAACCCAAAGCCTAGAGCGGCCGAAGTCTCAGGTTCGTAGGTAAACGAGCTATCATTGAGGGCGAGCTTTTCAAGCGACTCGCGCAACTCTTCATAATCGGGAGCATCAACGGGGAAGATCCCGCAAAAGACCATTGGCTTAACTTCAGCATAACCAGGAAGGTTTGGTGTGTTTTTAAGTTTGGCGTTTACAATGGTATCGCCGACCTTCACATCGCGAACTGTCTTAATTCCAGAAACGATCATTCCTACTTCACCAGCGCCAAGCTCGTTGACCTCAGTAAAGAAAGGAGTGTTCACCCCTAGCTTTAACACTTCATACTCTCCGTGGGAGTGCTTGAGATAAATGAGATCCTTTCTCTTAAGAGTTCCCTCCATCACACGCACGAGCACAACCACACCTTGATAGGGATCAAACCACGAATCAAAAATGAGGGCCTGAAGTGGCTTAGAGCGGTCTCCTTTTGGAGGAGGAATGCGCTTTACAAGAGTTTCAAGCAGGGCTTCGATGCCGATCCCGGACTTTGCTGAAATCTCATCGGCTTCACTGGCATCAATGCCAATAATATCTTCGATTTCCTTTCTCACTCGCGGAGCATCCGCGTGGGGAAGGTCGATTTTATTGAGGACCGGCACAACTTCGAGGTCGTGCTCGAGGGCCATATAAACGTTTGCAAGAGTTTGTGCCTCAACGCCTTGAGAGGCGTCGACCACGAGTAGAGCTCCATCACAAGAAGCTAGCGAGCGGCTCACTTCGTAGGAAAAATCCACGTGCCCGGGAGTATCAATGAGATTGAAGTAATACTCTTTACCGTCCTTTGCCTTGTACTTTAAGCGGACAGTTTGCGCCTTAATAGTAATTCCACGCTCGCGCTCGAGCTCCATATTATCGAGCAGGCGATCCTTCTTCTCGCGATCTGTCACAGTGCCGGTAGCTTCAAGCAGACGATCGGCCAAGGTCGATTTGCCGTGGTCGATGTGAGCGATAATAGAAAAGTTGCGAATAGAGTTCTGATCCATCTTAGTCCAAGGTGAACAAAGGGCCTGTCGATTGTGTGGCGTCTTGTGTCAGGTTTAGGTATTAACTTCTTTGGACAGTACCATAAGGTAGTAATCTAGTGAACTCTCTTTGGCACGAATCGGGATCACGTTTGCGTATCCGCGGAAGATAATCTCGTCCTCACGCTCTGCGGCCGAGTCCTCATCACCCGAGGCATCAGCTTTGCCGTTTGACGCTACCTCTTCATCATCCTCATCTTCATCATCCGAGGAATCGCTCACGCGCTTAGGTATAATCACTTCTGCGTTTTCAATCTTTGAGCGACGCTTAATGGCGAGCTCATAGGTATCGATGATCGACGGAGGAATGACTGACTCAGTCATTGGCTTTCCGATCACGTCTTCACTCTGCACTTGCATAAGTGAATAGAGATTATTGTTCATGTAGATCAGCTTGCCGTCAGCATTGGCCACTAGCACTGGCTTTCTAATCATATTGGCAAGAGCGTCGAATTTGCGGTTCTCCACACTAATGCGATCGGTGCGAAGTTCTTCAAATTTCTTAAACTGGGCAATCATCTTATTCATTTCGCGGGCAATTTCTCCAATCTCATCGTCTTGGGAATAGTAGATAGAAACGTCAAAGTTACAATCTTGAAGTTCGCGAATGGCGTCTTTGATCTTCTTAAAAGGGAGAGCAATTTTACCTGGAACCACAAGTCCCAGAATGATGGTCCCAAGAAAGCCCATGATAAGCACGATCATCATGATCTTCTTAGTCTCATTAATGATATCCTTGATATCCTTGTCTTTCTTTAAGCTTGAGAGATATTGGATGTCTTGAAATTCAGAAAAGCCATCGAGAATTTTATCCGCAGTTTCGGCCACGAAGTCGATGCCCTTTTGATCGCGGTTGTGGATCGATCCTTTTGAGAGATAAATTTTCAAACTATCAACGTAGGAGATCATCTTGGTGATGATCTTCTTGCCCTCTTCACTCTCCTCTGGATTTTGCCCGGCAGAGTAGATGGCGTCGAGGTTCTGGAGTTGGCCGGTGAAACTGTCAGCGAGATCGAGAATGCGGCCAACGATTTCAGTCTTGTCGCCCTCTTTAGTCAAAAGGCGTCTTTGATACTTGAGAATCGAAACCGCAGAAATACGAATTTCATCTGTTAAAAGACTTAAACGGTTTGTTTCAACCGTAATACTTTCAATCTTTCGATTGAGAGAGTTTAGAAAGTTAAAGACAGTAAATGACACCACCAAAATTACAATATTGGCGATGATAAATGAGATCCCAACTCTATTTTTAAGTGATATGTTCACCTATTCTCCTTGAAGATCGGCGAACAGCCTGTTCAAGTTCTTCTCACTTCCCACTAATACCACAATGTCGTCACTTTCAATGACATCCATTGGCATGGGACAGTCGTTAATCTCTACTCGGTAGGCCGACTTACCATCCTCAGTAATATAAGGAACGCGCTTTTGAAGCGCCACGATGTTCAAATTATAATTCTGGCGAATTTTCGACTCAACGAGTGTCTTGCCCTCAAATTTCTTTCCGAGGCGAAGTTCTACAATTGAGTAACCAGCGGCAAAGTTATAGCGCTGAAGAACGTGGGGAGCGACGATCTTTGAAGCGATAATCTCGCCCATCTCCTCTTCCACTTTAATAATTTCAGAGGCCCCAATTTCATGAAGAACGTGCTCGTGAAGCACTGAAGTGGCACGCGCAATCACACGCCCAACCCCTAATTTTCTAAGCATGGTCACGGCCAGAATACTTTGCTCAATATGATCACCAATCGCAACCACGGCGACGTCCACATCGGAAATATTCTGCGAGCGCAATCCCCTCTCATCCGTCACATCGAGCTGAACGGCGTGGGTCACGCGCTCTTTAATTTTTTCAACTAGGTCCTCGTCCTTATCAATGGCGATTACTTCGGCGCCCTTTTCAAACAGCCTCACAGCTGTTTTAGCACCAAAAGTCCCTAGTCCGATCACGGCAACTAGCATGGAAAAATCTCCTTATATCACTATCTTACCTGATGGCATTAACCGATCATAATGCGACCCTCGGGGTAGTCAAATTTTCCGGGGTCCTTATCTTGTTGACCGATGGCGAGAATCAGGGTCAGTGGGCCGATTCGGCCAATAAACATCACAAGACACATAGCGAGCTTGCCATAGAGTGAGAGAAATCCCGTAAGCCCGAGCGAGAGCCCCACTGTTCCACCAGCACTCATCACCTCAAAAATAATGGTCAAGAAGTTCTGATCCGGCTCAAGTCTCATCATTAAAAGCACAAAGAGACTGGTGATCACAATCGAGATGAAGGTGATCGCAGTGGCCCGCACGACGATAGGGGCCGAGATCGTCCGATCAAAGATCTCAACTTTCTTCTTATTTTTAAGAGTCGCAACAATTGATTGAGTCAAAATTGCAAGCGTCGTTGTTTTAATACCACCAGCAGTAGAGCCTGGACTCCCACCAATGAACATAATGAGACTCATAAAGTAGATGGTGTATGTGTGAAGTCCAGCGAGGGGCACAGTATTAAACCCGGCGGTTCGTAGAGTTACCGATTGAAAGAGTGCGATCTGGATCTTATCCCACAAACTATAGGAGTCGAGGGAGTGAAGGAACTCTCCAAAGAAAATAAAAACTGCCGCTGAGCCAGTCAAGATAGCCGAAGTTACCAGGACAACTCGGGTGTGAAGCCCAAGTCGATTAAAGGCAAAGCCCGTCATCAGCGCTGACTTCATTTCTTTTAAAACAATGAAACCAAGACCACCCAAGGTGATTAAGACCATGATTGTAAAGTTGATGAGCGGATTAGTGGCAAAGCTCTCAAGTGAATTATCAAAGAGAGAGAAGCCTGCGTTACAAAAAGCCGAGATGCTGTGAAAGAAGCCCTGATAGAGCGCCTGACCAAATTCAAACCCTTCAAAAGTAAAGGCAATGGTGAGAACGATTGCGCCCCAAAGCTCAATGGCAAATGTGTACTTGATGATATCGATGACCACCTGGAAGAGATCTTCAAGCGATGAAGCATCGTGCAAGTCTTGCATAAGAATGCGGTCCTTCATCGCCAAGGCCCGGCCCAGCAGGATCGTCATGGAAGCATACAGAGTCATGATTGAGAGACCGCCAATTTGAATCAGACCCAGAACAATCAATTGTCCAAAGACGCTGAAGTTCTCTCCGACAGAGATGGTAGAGAGTCCGGTCACACAAACGGCCGAGGTTGAAATAAAAAGTGCGTCGGCAAAGCTAATCACTTTTCCATCGGCCGCCGAAACCGGAAGCAGAAGGAGAAAAGTTCCAAGAAGAATAACCCCAGAAAAACTCAGTAAAACAATTTGAGCGGGCTTTAGGCGAAACTCCATAAGGAAGGTTCGCTTGCGCTCGCGATCGAGAGATTTTTTCTTGCGCGGGTCTTCATCATAGAGAGAGAGAATCGATGAAAGCAAGTGTGCTGAGGAGAGCCAGAATGCAAATTGAGTATCGCCCCAGGTAATAAAGGCCGGAATTAAAACCACCAAAGAAAAGATGTAGCGGCGAAAGAAGTTTTCCAATGACTTTAAGTCGAGGTAGCTCGCTACCACGACGGCCATGATCACAATCGGAATGAGTGGTGCCAATCTCTCTAGCCACAGGTCTGCCGCCGCCTCGGTTAAACCAAATGGAAGCTTGCCTAGCTTTTGCATACTAAAGAGCAAGATAAAACTGCCATTCACAAAGAGTTCAAGCAGAAAGGGAATTTTCTTTAAAACTGGGGACATTCATCTATGATAAGAGAAGTCTTGCAAACTTACGACATGCCTTTTCATGAAAAATAAAAGACGGCCTCAATTGATAGAGTTTTCCATCGATCACCTCGACCCTCTTGGCCAGGGAGTGCACAAAGAAGGTGATTTGGTGGTCTTTATACCCAAGACTCTCCCCGGAGAGCGCGGGATCGCTCGCATCAGAAAGTATGTGAAGGGAGTCGCATTTGCGGAAATGACAGAACTCTGCGAAGCTTCTCCCTTGCGCAAGACACCAGAATGCCCTCACTTTGAGCGCTGTGGCAGTTGTCACTACCTGCACACCGACTATCCTCAAGAATTGGCGTTTAAAAAGCAGGCGATGGAGAAACTAACTAAAAAACTCGACTTCTCTGGCGACATCTTAGTTCATAGTGCTCCCCGAAGATTCGCCTATCGTGAGCGAGTTCAACTGCACTACGACAAACTTCATTTAGGATATCACCTCCCCAAGTCTCATCGCATTCTCGAAGTTCCCGAGTGCCTGCTTGCCCGTGAAGAAATTAAAAATAAAATTAAACTTCTCTACCAAAATGAAGCCTGGAAAAAGATGGTGCCCACCAGTGAAGGACATCTCGAGCTGAGAGAGGATGGATCGGAAGTTAAAATTAGCTTCAATCGCCCCTATGCCGAAGGTGGATTTACTCAAGTTTTTGAGGAAATGAATCTGGCCATGAAGTCTCGCGTGGGCCAAATCTACTGCGACTATGCCCCGAACTCGAAGAGATTGGTCGACCTTTTTGGAGGCAACGGAAATCTAAGTCGCGAGCTCCCATGCCTCGAAAAAACCATTATTGATCTAGGGCCAACTCCGACGAACCTCCCTACTGGGACGAGCTTTCGCAATGTAGACCTCTTTGATTTAGAGGCGGCAAGCAACTCCATTTCCGACCTTTCCCCCGATGTTTTGATTGTCGATCCTCCGCGTGCCGGACTTAAAACTCTTCCTGGGCTCATCGATCAAATGAAGCCCAAACTCATCATCTACATCAGCTGTCACTGCGCCACGATGGTTAGAGATCTTGAGTCTCTAGCACGCGACTTACCTGGTCGATATAGTATTTGTTCACTCGAGCTTTTCGATCTCTTTCCCACCACTCACCACTTTGAGAGCATGGCCGTTCTAAAGCTCGGCTAAGACGTTCATCCGGTTGCTTTTAAGCCCTAGGCCTATTAGAATAAAACAAACGACAATAAGGAAGGGACCACGTGCATCCTACGAAGAGTAAAATTCAACTTTTCCTCTCGCTGAGCTTCATAGCTCTTTTTCTTGCGAGCTGTGGCTCAGGCCAAGTGGCAGAGAAATCTTCGGATGAAAAGAAGGCCGATCTCTACTACAGTACCGGCACGGCCAATCTCATGAACCGCAATTACACAGATGCACTTGATAAACTTCTCGAGGCCAACCGCTTGCGTGCAGGCGACACCAAAATTCTCAACAACCTGGGCATGGCCTATTATTTTAAGAACGACACAAAGCATGCGCTGCATTTTATTACTGAAGCAATCAAAGTTGATCCAAAAAACTCTGATGCTCGCGTTAACTTAGCGTCGATATATTTCCAGTTAGGAAATCTTAAAGAAGCTAAGGAACAATATCTTCGCGTGACTCAAGATCTTGTTTATCCCAATCAATTTCGTACCTACTATAATCTCGGCCTCATCTCAATCAAAGAGAGCGATCTTGGCACTGCTAAAAATTATCTGGTGAAGGCCGTTAAAGAAAAAGAAGACTACTGCCCGGCCAATTATCAACTGGCACTTATCGAGCACAAAAATTATAACTTTGCCTCTGCACTGGAGTGGTTTAGAAAAGCTCAACTCAGCACATGTGTCTCACAGCCCCAGCCACACTTGGGAGAGGCGCGCACATTAATTGAGTTGCGCGAATATGATAAGGCCCGCACCAAGCTCAACTTTATCGTAGAGAAGTTTGCAACGACTCCCTATGCGGCCATGGCCAACAACGAAATCAGAGAGCTCGACAAGCGCGATTCAAGTCAATCGGGTGAACTTTCGCTAAAAGAAAAGATTGAACTTCAACGTCGCATGGATGCCATTAAGGCCGAAAACGCAAAGCCTACCTTTGAAAGCCCCTCTTTTTAAGGAATAGATTCGAGGATGATAATGACCGAAGAGAACACAACATCTCCAAGTACTATTGGTAGCTTTCTCAAAGAGAATCGCGAAGGCAAGAAAGTATCTTTAAAAATAGTTTCTCAGCACACTCGCATTTCACTTTCAATGCTTGAGAATTTGGAGCTCGATCAACTCGATCAACTCCCCTCTAAAGCCTACGTGCGAGGCTTTGTTAAATCGTATGCAAAAACGCTGGGCCTTAATGAGTCTGACTGTATCAGCCTTCTTGAGCGCACCTATAATTTGAGATTTCCTCACGAGCCTGAGACCAAAGAAGCTCCTCGTGAACCCGAAGCCTCAATCAAAATCTCTTCCGGAGTTAAAATTGGTATCGGTGTTATTGCTGCCCTCGTGGTCGTAGTGGCCCTCATCTTTGAATCGAGAAGAAGTGGGGGGATTCTTGAGCAAGATACAACTACTAACTCGCAAGAGAGTATTGTCGCTCCAGAAACTCTCACAGAAGATACTCCCCTTCAAAACCCAACCCCGGAGATCGCCAGCAAGTCCGAAGGTGAAGAGGTGGCCCTAGAAGTCGCCCCCGCTCCCGTAGTTGTGGCCACGCCTACAGTCGCCCCCACTCCGGCAAGCACTCCAGTGGCCAAGAAGGAAGAAGTTAAGACTGAAGAAAAGAAAGAAGTGGCAGGAGAGGAAATTTCTTTTCGCCCATTTGGCCCAAGCCCGCTCTACTCTTACGACACAAGCGCGTCTGAAGCCCAGTTAAATGAATGGCTTCCAGCCTATATTAGATCGAGCATGGTGCCTGGAAAGCAAAATGTCTTTATCACTGCCATTAATGGTGATAGCTGGCTTACCTACCGTGAAGATAGCGGTGACATTAAGAAATTTGTTCTTAAGGAAGGTCGCCACATCACCCTTCGTGGGGATCTCGTCTTGCTCTTTTTAGGCAATCTCTCTGGAGTGAAGGTCTTTCTTAATAACCAACTTCTCTCACTCCAGTCTCGCTCAGGCGTAAAGAGTGTGATTTTTCCTCAAGAAGAGCGCACTCGCTTTTCACTTCCACTCTTTGTTTACCCAAAAGATGGAAGTGTGTGGACTTCTGAGGAATATCAACAGAAGTATCAGCAGTAATTTAGCTTTGCCAATCTAGCTTTCTGTAGGCCGTTACTGCATAGATGAATCCAATGACAGTTGGAATAAAGACGGCCACATAAGCTGGCACTTGCCCCTTATTGGCAAAGCTCACCAGCCCAAAAAATACTGTGTAATAAAGTGCTATAACAATAAGCCCAGTCGCTGAAGTATTTCTTGAAGCCCCACGTCCCTTTTTCACACCGAGGGAGAATCCCAAAAAGATAAAGAGCAAGACTTGAATTGGAACATTGAGCCTACTCCAATACTCAAGCTCAGTTCGAGCTTGGCGACGAACGAGATCATTTAACTTATCTTTAAGTAGGTCTCCGCTCAGAGTCGCCATCGCTTCCTTGCGCTCGCCCGTTATCACTCTCAATTCCTTTCTAAGTTCCGAACTACTGCGCATACTATCTTTGGTGACATAGTCAGTGTTAGAGCCGCCATCTAGCACAGGAAAGTCATACTCTCGAAAGAGAATCTTCTCTGTCTTCTCCTCATCTTGGCGCAGGATGTTTCCATCTCTTAAGTGCAACCTCAAAGAGGGAATATCCCACTCGTTTTCTTGCTGCTTTATCAAAGTGCCGCGGCGAGCGAAGATCACTTGTTCTGACTCCTCGTCGCGCGAGAGTTGGATGAAAACATTTCTTAGCTGCTTATTGCCGTCATCAACATCTTCAGCGTAAAGCGTAACGCCAGGGATCTCTAAATAAAAATTCTCTTTGGGGATATCGCTCAAGGCCCCACGGCTCGTGAGCTGAATAAGGGTATTTTTAAATCTCGACTTGGAAGCGGGAATTACCTCGTTACCAAGCGAGAAAATGCTCCAAGAGATAGCGGCAGCGACGATAAGAAACGGATAGAGCAATTTAAATTTGGGAAGGCCAAAGGATCTCATGGCGACAATCTCAGAGTCCTCACTTAGGCGATTGAGGGTGTAGATAGTTGCAAAGAGGACCGAAAGCGGAACGGCCATGGGGAGGAATGAGAGTGCAATATGACCAATAATTTCAAGGACTACCATGAATTGGACGTCCTTAGAGATCACGATTTTAATAATTCTAAAGAGCTGAAAGGTGAGAAGGAATGAGACGAAGAAGCCCAGTCCCACCAAAAAGGGAGCTATGAAACTCGACATCAGGTAGCGCTGCATCGCGAGTGGTTTAATAGACATCTTCTATCCCGTTATTTTGCGGCGTCAACTTGGACTTTCCCCACTGAGTCATGATAGTTTAAGGCCCGCAAGCTTTCAATTAACTATGATAACCCACAATTCTTAGCTTGAGTTGATATTCGATAATTTTAAGGAGTAGCGATGTTAAATTACAAACTCAATTACGCAGTTAAAGGTCACACATCAAGTGATCTCGTTGTTCTTGGCGCGTTCCAAAAACCAGCCGCTGGTAAAGCAAAAACAGCTTCACTTGACGCTCATTGGGATAAGGAAGTTAAGGCCGCATTTGAATTCGTTAAGAACTCAAAAGACTTCACTGGTGGAGCTGGTGAATCATTTGGCTTCATTGGCGAAAATGGCGAGTCTTTCCTCGCTGTTGGTCTTGGTGACAAATCTAAATTTGACCTAGAAGCTCTTCGCAAGAAAGCGGCTAGTCTCTCAGGTGAACTCAATAAGAAATACAAAACAGTGACAGTCGACTTCTCAACTTTCACTGTAAAAAGCAAAGTTGAAGATAGCCTCGAAGCATTTGTAGAAGGTTACGGCATGGCCACTTACGCCTTTGATCGCCACCTCACAAAGAAGAAAGAAGTTAAACTAGCGACTCTCAACATCGATCTCAAAGATGCTAAGAGCAAAGTAAAGAACGCCGACAAAGCTCTCGCCTCAACTCTTAAAGTTGTTGAGTCTGTTAACTACGCTCGCGATCTCGTTAACGAACCACCAAATATCTTAAACTCAGAAACTTACGCTAAAGAAATCGCTAAAGACGCTAAAAACCTCAAAGGTGTAAAAGTTAAGATTCTTGGCAAAAAAGATCTTCAAAAAGAAAAAATGGGAATGTTCCTCTCGGTGAATGCTGGTTCTGCTTACGAGCCACAACTCGTTCACCTGACTTACACTCCTGCCAAGGCCAACTCAAAAACAAAGCACGTGGCCCTCGTTGGTAAGGGTCTTACATTCGATACAGGTGGTTACTCATTGAAGCCAGGTGGCTCAATGATGAATATGAAATTTGACATGGCCGGATCTGCTACAGTTTACGCCGCTTTTAGAGCAGCTGTACTTCTTGGCGCTCCAATCAAAATTTCATGCTTCCTAGGTATGACTGATAACGCTGTTAACTCTCTTGCAACTATGCCAGACAGTATCGTTCGCGCTCGCAACGGAAAGACAGTAGAAATTCTCAACACAGACGCTGAAGGTCGCCTCGTTCTTGGTGACGTTCTTGATTATGCCGGTGATCAAAAGCCAAACGTAATCATCGACGCCGCCACACTAACTGGTGCCTGTCTTGTGGCCCTCGGTCATGAAGTTTGTGGTCTTATGGGCAATGATCAAAAGCTCGCTGACGCTCTTTTAAAGAGTGCTGGAAATAAGAATGAGAGAATGTGGCAACTTCCGATCTTCGACGAATACCGTGAAGATATGAAGTCTCCAATTGCTGATCTTAAAAATATCGGTGGTAAGTCTTTTGGTGGTACTTCTAAAGCAGCTGCCTTCCTTGAAAACTTTATTCAAGAAGGTATCTCTTGGGCCCACCTTGATATCGCTGGTATTGGTGATGGACAAGGTCACCTTCCATACTGTCCAAAGCACGGAGCTTCAGGCCTCGTGGTGAGATCACTTGTGGATTACATGCTCAATGCCAAGTAAGTTTTCAATCGTCCTCGTCGCGCCCGAAATTCCCGGAAATACCGGGAGTATCGGGCGCACGTGCGTCGCACTTGGGATTCGCTTGATTCTGATTCACCCCCTCGCCTTTGACATTAGCGAAAAGGCCGTCAGACGCGCCGGTCTCGACTACTGGAAGCACGTCGAACTCACCGAGTACGACAGTTTTGAAGCCTTCTTAGAGGGTGAAAAACCCGCTCGAGACAAACTCTTCTTCTTTTCTCGCTTCAAACAAGAGCGCAGCTTCTATGATGCTGGCTACACCGAGGGTTGCTACCTCATCTTTGGCAGCGAAACCAAGGGCCTACCTGCAACGATCCTCGAACCCTTCGAAGAGCGCACCGTCGCCCTTCCAATGTTTAGCACCAACATCCGCTCCCTCAATCTCGCCAACACCGCCACCACCGCCGCCTACGAAGCCCTCCGCTGCATTGGTGCCAGATGACTTTTGGGACTAACTGCACAAAATTCTAATATCCTCTATTCTTTACTGGCGAATAATTTGTTTTTAACAGTCCTTTCTTAATTGAAAGACTCTCTTCAAGAGAAAAGGGATCATTAATATATTCAAGCAAGCGTTGGTTAATGCGCGAGTCGCGAAGTCCATAGGATGCGCATCTACTACTCCAGGATGAATATGGATAATCCTCCACCCGAGAAGTCAGCCCTGCACGCATCGGATTCTGATAGATATACTTATAAACATTTGAATAGTAGATATCATTCATGATGAGTGACCACTTATAACGAGCTCCAAAAATGCGATTAATCCTACCTGAAAAAATCGCAATTCTACGACTAAGCTTCATATTAAAATAGTGCATAATCGTGTCTAGATTGCACTCTGGAGTTCGAAGAAGGAGATGATAGTGATTATTCATGAGAACAAAGCACTCCACCTCTAGGGGAAATTTGTACTTAGTTTCACAGAGTGTTTTTAAAAAAATTGGCCATAAATCGTGAAGCCCAATTGGAAACTCTTCCTTGTTATTACAACGATTAACGACATGATAGGGATACTCAGAAGTACGAATTAATGCTTTTCTTGCCATAGTAGACCTCCATTTTGCTGGAGCTCTCTAGAAAGCAATTCCAGAAAACGAGATACCTATCTATTTGAAGAGTGGGGAGTTAGCATGAACTAGAGAAAACTTCTGACTCGATAAGTCCCAAAAGTCATCTGGCACCAAAAAAAAGGCCCACCGAAGTGGGCCCCATTTGATGAAAAAAGCAGATAATCCTCATCTGACCTTTTAGAAAGCGTAAGTCATAGCAACCGAAGTCATGAACTGGTCAAGATTTAGGTTGCCATCTGTTTTTGAAGAAGCACTTCCAGTAAGGTTCTTTGCTCCACCAATCATACCGTCCACAACAAGATCACCAAATGTGAGACTTGCACCGGCGGCGATGGCAGTAGAGTTTGTTACAGTTCCCTTGCCTTCTGAGCCATAAACGCTAGTTACAAGGTTCTTCACAACAGGGTTTGCGTAACTGAAGTTTTTATTGTCACGTGTTCCGTAGAGATTTTGTGTGATTGAACCACGAAGAGTTAACCATGAAGTAGCTGCTGCTTCGTAACCAAGAACGAGTGGAACAGTTAAATTGCTTACTTCCACTTTTCTAGCAACTTCAAGTTCTACGTCAACTTTCTTAACGAAAAGTTCAACGAAGAGTTTATCTGTTGAGTTAACTTCAGTAACTTTCCCCCAACCAATTTTAAAGTCAGTGAATTTACCTTCTGAAGTTCCTTGCTTACCAACCTGGCTTGTTCCAAGAGTTGCACCAAGGTTAACAGCATTGAAAGTTGAGTAGTTGTAATTATCAACTTGCTCCCAGCTAAAGTGCTTAACAGAAGCAAATGGACGGCCCCAATTGCCAAGATTGTAAGAACCACCAACTTGAATACCAAACTTTCCTTTGAATTCGTTCTTCACACCAGTTTGGTTTGAAGTATCAACGCCAACAGTTGTTAGGTTAATATCAGAAGTTCTCTCACCTTTATTTGATGTAGACATATTTACGTGGGCATCCCACTTGTCCCCATCTTTCACACCAAGACGTACAGCTGAAGCTGTGTCCTTAGCATTACCAACTAACTCGTCTTTGTTATTGAGGTAAACAACGTTCACACCCCACTGAATGCCGTTATCACCACCGAAGAAAACTTCTAGTTGGTTGTCGGCAGTTGGAACCATCTTATTACTTCCTTGAGCAGCTGAAGCAATTGTTGCAGCTGTACCAGAAGCAGCAACTCTCAAGAATGAAGATGTATTTGATTCGTTTCCGTAGTAAACACCGTAAACAAAGTCTCCACTCTTCTTAAGAAAACCACCTTGAGCTTTTTGGTTATTGTCTTGCTCAACTGTAGTGTTAACAGCAGCCGTAACAACTGAAGCACCATTTGAACCCCATTCTACAATCAAGCGATCTGGGAATTCATTAATCCAAGCTGGGTTAAGAAAAATATTTCTTGAATCTTTAATGTAGTAAGAACCTTCGTCGTCTAGTTCATTCAAACCAAGTGCGATCAAACGTGCTTGTGTTGCGTAAGCATTGCTAGCGAAAAGTCCTAGCAGAACAGATAGCATCAAGTGCTTCATAAATTCTCTCCCTTTTTATAGAATATACGTTAATTATCAAGCGCGGAAAGATGAAGTGTAAAGGGAAAGAATCAAGTTTAAGAAATAAAAAAGGCCCACCGAAGTGGGCCCCTTTATGTTTAATTTTTCTTTGAGAAAAATTAGAACCAGTAGTGTACAGCTACTTTAGTCATGAGACGGTCAAGTGAAAGAGTACCGTCTTCAGTGTTGGCAGCGCCAGCATTTGAAGTTGTACCGATCATACCGTCAACCATTAGCTTACCGAAAGTAAGAGTGGCACCAGCAGCAACGTCAGTTGTGTTAGCACGAGTCTTCTTTTTGCTGTTGTTAGCTACAGTTGTAAGGTCACCTTCTTGGCTAGCAAGGAAGATGTTCTGAGCAACTGAACCACGAAGAGTTAGCCATGAAGTAGCGTCAGCTTCGAAACCAAAAGTAAGTGGGATGTAAGTGTCTTTTTGCTCAAGAGTTGTAGCAGTCTTAGTTTCTTGATTTCTCATTACGAATGAGATGTCAGAGATAAGACGAGCTGTTGAAGATACTTCGTGAATATAACCAGCACCTACAGTAAGTGTATCGTCTGAGTATTCAGTTTTAGAAGCAGCTCTCTTGTCTTCAGCACCACTCATGTCGTACTCAGCAAAGAATGTCCAAGCATTCCAAGAGTAAGAAAGACCAAGGTCTAGACCAAGATCGCCTTCCCACTTGTCACCAGCAACACCACCAGTACGGCCTTCTGATTTATCAGAAATGTCTAGGTTAGCGTAACCTTCGATATCACCGAAGATAGCGCCAAGTCCAAGACCGAAAGCACTGTTCTTTTGCTCGAAAGTGTTAGCTTGTTCGTCTTTGTTTGAAGCGTAGTATACGTTCGCTCCCCACTGAACACCCATGTCTCCACCGAAGAAGAGTTGAGTGCGGTTAGTTTGAGCAAGGTAACCAGCGCCTGTTTTTGTAGCAGGAGCGTGCTCACCAAGTTCACTACCAAGGTAGATACCATAGTTGAAAGATCCCATTTCACGGAAGAAACCACCTTCAGCAGTGTCCGCGCCAGCAGCTTCAGTACCCCATTCAGTAACAATGTAGTTTTTGAATGTGTTTACGTGAGCAGCGTTGCGGAAGATACTGCGTGTGTCCTTAATGTAGTGTGAACCACGACCAGTATCTTGGCCAAGAGCTTCCATTCTTGATTTTGTAGCGAATGCGCTTGTTGAGAGCATCGCTAGACCAGTTGCGAGTACGATGTGCTTTTTCATCAAATCTTCTCCTTGAAGAGTGTCCGTACCATTTTATAGGTTTCGTTAATAATTAAAGTAATTGGTAAGTTTAGTGAAAAACCAATTTAAAATTTTTTTATCAAGCTTACAGAAAAGTTTCGTGTGCCCCTAAAAAAATGTCAACAGCTTTAAATCACTCGCTTTGTTCTTTTTTGCTTGGACAATTCCCGACCACGGCACTCGAATAAAACGCCCGCGCGTCAAAAAGAACCTCACTCGCGGAATCTTCGCAGTTAAGTTTTTTTACGAACTCCTCTGGTAGAGGGGCATTCCGATGGATGAAGCTCAGATGTCCAGGCTTTTTCTCAATATTTTGATATCCCGAATCGTCAATATTAAGACACCCACTTTCTGGACGCACAACCACGAACTCTCCGCAGTATTTTGCAGAAAATTCTGGAAAAATTTTTTCTAAATTTCTTTTTAAAAGTTTCAATTTTCTCGAAACTTCCTCTTCAGAGGTCTCTGAGCCTTCAAAAAAGTGAATAAACTGAGCTTCATTCGCTCTAAATTCTCCAATGAAGTGACCCCATTCATGCGTATAAGAAAGTGGTACAAAGAAAGTTTCAAGGCCCTGGTGCACGATTCCTTTAAATTCAAATCGAATCACAAGCTCACAAGGTGAGCGCGTGCTCTCACAAAACTCCACGAATTCAGCACTTAGAATTTTCTTATTTCCAACCAAGTCTAGAAAGACCTGTGGACTTCCACCAAACACTAAGTCCTCACACTCAAGCACTTTGCCAGAGCCGCACTCAAGCGCCCAATTCGCTGGAGAGATCATGTCTGTGGGCACTTCACTTCTAATATTGACGACTTTTTCAGAGAGCCTTTGATTCTCCAAATTCGTCCAAAAATCTTCATCGTTTAAAAAGCTAAAAACTTGCGAGGGATTAAAATCAATACCCTTCTTTGTGAAGTATTCCTCTGCAGCGAGGAGTTTTTCTGACTTTGCTCTGCCCTCGAAATCCTTCCAGTCACTATCTTTATAAAATAGTGATGGAGCATCTCTTAAAGTGCTTTCAAGTTCAGGATAGAGCTCACTCAAAACTTTGAGCGCTCCTTCACCACGAAAGCTTGAAGGGCCACGAATAAGTAGGAATTCCTTGGTAAGTGGGGCGGCCGAGACAAAGCGAACACTCTCGCCTAAGTTCGCTCTAAGAGCTTGGTAAGCGATGAGATCGTATAGATCTTGAATGTAGACTAACGTCTTTACGTACTCTTTTTCATAAGACGTATCTTGAACTTTTTTAAGTTCTTTGAGTTGCGAATAACCCATTCTTCTTCCCTTTTGATTAAAAAGAAAAAAAGATACCCTGAGTTAAAGGTTATCGCCTAGGTGGGATGTATCAAGAATTACTCAATAACGAGTCTGTCTCCCGCGCGAATCATGCGGTGACCAACAATATGAGCATTTGAGGCTATAAGAGTATCGAGTGACACACCGGTCTTGCGAGAGACTGACCACAGACTGTCTCCTCTTTGAACGGTGTAGAATTTGCTTGGCGCGGAGATTTTCTTTCCACTAGCAAGTGCTCTCTTAACGCGTTGTTTATAGCGACGAGCTCTCACCACAGTCTTGCGCGGTTTTTCATAGAGATCGGCGTACATATTTTCGCGCTTATTCTGACCAAGTCTAAAGGGCAATAGAACTTCTGAGCCCTGCTCTAGCTGCTGATAGCTGGTTAGATTGTTGAGAGACTCAAGCACATACTTATTTGTGATTCTAAATTTTCTAGCGACATCTTGAATGTTAGAGCGTCTGCCGCGAACACTATATTTTTGAAACGCCGTCGCCTTTAGCTCGCTCATATTTGAACAACAGGCCATGGCCACTTTTCGGTACCCAACCGGAACTCTAAGCTTGTAGTTCTCTTCACCTGGAGGCGTAAACCATCTGCTAACTTCAGGGTTTAGGCGCTCAATTTCTTCAAACGGAATGTCGAGTTTTTCAGCAAAGGCTACTAGGTCCGTCATCCCAGGGACTTCTAATTCTTCAAAGTCCAGTGGCTCATGAAAATCAATTTCTTCAAAGCCAAATGACTTGAGGTTCTTTCCAATAATGGCGAGGGCCATGATTTTTGGAACATACTCACGCGTCTCTAGTTTGAGGTAGCGACCGCGACGAATCTTCCAGAAGTTTTCAGTGCGGTAGCGCTTGATAGCTCTGCCAACTTTTCCCTCACCTGCGTTGTAGCCGGCGGCCGCGAGCTCCCATGAGCCAAAGTCGTTATAGAGTTTTTTCAAGTACTGAGCTGCTGCGATTGTCGCCTTAATAGGATCGCGTCTCTCATCGATATACCAATCAATTTTAAGACCAAATTTTCTACCCGTGTATGGCATGAACTGCCACGGGCCAACGGCGCGGGCCCAAGATTTTGCATTATTTTGAAAACCACTTTCGGCCATGGCAAGAAAGATCAAGTCTCTTGGCAGGCCATTGTCCTGCAGAATTTTTCCCATCAAAGGAGCGTAGCGACCAGCGCGCGCACTGTAGCGCTCAAAGTAATCGCGCCCGCGCTTTTGAAAATAATTAAGCCACTTTTGCACGGCCTCATTATAAACAACGGGAAAATCAAAGTAGTAATTCTCTAGGTTGAGATGTTCAGCGCCATAGAGATAGTAGGTCTTAGTTTTGTGATTTTCAGGATCGACAATCTTGGATGAACCAAGGATGCGATGAGGGTCATTGACATTCTTTAGACTTTGGCGAGCTTCATAGGCCATAAGCTCGGTGTGAGTCAGATCTTTTGGCGTCTCCTCTACTTCGGCCACCTGTTCAGCGGACTCTTTCGATTGAAAGACATTCGATGAACACGACAGCAGTAGTGTTGAGAGGGAGAGGCAAATGAGTGTCTGGTGCAGGTTTACCATAGTCTACTTATTTTCGGCTTACACCGGATTGCAGTCAATAACTAGGAGCAAGTTTGTTATTCTTGCCCCCTTGAATTTGTAAGGTCACGAAAATGCTATCAAATGATATCAATCTTCTAAAGAAAAATCGGAATCATTCATCATACTATCAACAAAGATTGTTCCAACACAGTCGCCAAAAACATTGACAGTGGTTCTAAACATGTCCAAAAGTCGGTCAACTGCGAGGATCAGACCGATACCTTCTAGAGGCAGTCCAACGGCATTTAGTACGATACCCATTGTAATTAGCCCAGCTCCAGGGATCGCGGCGGCGCCAATTGCAGCAAGTGAAGCGGTCAGGAAAATAACTAACTGTTTCTCTATTCCGAGGGGAATGGCATAGGCTTGCGCAATAAAGATAGCTGCTACTGACTCATAGAGAGCAGTTCCATCCATATTCACTGTCGCTCCGAGTGGAAGCACAAATTTCGCGGTATCTTTACGCACCCCAAGGTTTTCTTCAACCGCCGTCATTGTGATCGGTAGTGTCGCTGCTGATGAAGCAGTTGAAAAGGAAGTGATCAGAGGCGCACTCAAATTCTTGATGATGTACCAAGGACTCTTCTTTGTTCTCATGCAAGCAATCGCCAGTAGAAAAATCACATGAAGGCTAAGTCCCAGAATCACCGCCAAGACATACTTTGAGAGCGAAGCGATGGCGTCCATCCCAGTTCTCGCTAGGATATCTACCATTAATGCAAAGATGCCAATCGGGGCTAACTTCATAACCACATGAGTGAGTTTTAAACTCAAAGCTTCAAGACTTCCCATGAGATTAACAAAAGGCTTTGCCTTCTCCTTCATAAATAGGGCCGTCATTCCAATAAAAATTGCAAAGACAATCAACTGGAGAACATTCCCTTCAGCAAGCGCTTTGAAAGGATTGGTTGGAATCGCCCCGATGAAGACATTCACGACAGTATTAACAAGTCCCTTATTCTCTCTGACAGCGTTTTCCATGTGTCCTAATTCATGAAGACCTTGGTTTCCTAGATCGGCCCCTACACCGGGCTGAATCAAGTTCACGACGATAATTCCAAAGAGCACTGCAAAGCAGGTTGTCACGAAGTAATAACCTACTGCCTTTCTCCCCATCTTCCCAAGGGCTTCGGGAGTTCCTAGGTGGTACATCGCCATAAAGATTGAGGAAAAAACGAGAGGGACAATCACCATTTTGAGAAGGTTGAGGAAAACGGTTGAGATATAGCGAAGATACTCACCCCACTCTCCCTTGCCCATGGCATGAAGAATGAGACCACACACTAAACCAGCGCCCATCGCCACGGCGATCTGGATCGCCTCTTTACGGCCTTCTTTGTGCATCTTCTTCCTCCTTGAAGCACTCTTAAACGTTAAGAGATAAAATGGGGCATGACCTATGAGGCCCACATTTTTCAACGCAATTTTATTTTTAAGGTATTAGGTATTGTCCTTTCAATCCTGATTCTTGTCCACCCGGCAAACTCGAAAGTTGAGGCGCCCAACTACACCTTCACCTATGAAGCGTTCACTCCATTTCTTCCTGGAGCAAGTTCGCCTGATCTCTTTGCGCAAAAAGGACAGGGAGAGACAATTTCGAAAGAGGGAAAGAGCACCATTCGCCGCTACCTAATTAAACATGAAATGTATATTTTTCCCATTTGGGTGCTCACATCAGAGACGAAGGTGCTATCGATGTACACGAGACTCCCCTCCTATTTTCTTCACGACGTCTTTCACCAGTCTCTGATCAATCGCTATGGCAAGCAAGATTATTATAAGAATAGAGAGGAGCACGCCATCTATCATTGGCGAGATACAAAAGGTCTAAAAATAACCTACGAAGGTGCCTGTACGATTACTTGTTTTCCAATCTATCTGAGCGTGGATTTTAGTGATAAGTCGACTGTAGAAAAACCTCCTAAAACTTTACTTCAGTACTTCGCTCCCTAAGAAATAAACGACGCTTAATTCAATGAGAAGTATAATATGCCTGTCCCCTACTGCGGTTATAGAAGTATGAAGATTTTATTTTACTCACTTTTATTCCTCACAAACCTCATCTCAAGCCAAGTGGCATGTGCGAAAGAAGGGCTTACTTGGTTCGTCACCGAAATTGAGCCACTGTACTTCTCCAATTCACCGGAGCGCGGCGCTTTTAATGTCATACTCGACCTGTTTGAAAGCAAGCTCAGTAACTATGATCACAAACGAGAAATGATGAACTTCAGCAGGGTGTGGTCAAAAATTAAAAATGGTAATCCCATTTGCCAACCTGGCACCTATAAAACAAAGGAAAATGAAAAATTCGCCGTTTTCTCGCGACCGTTTGCTGTGATGTACGACTACAAAGCAATCGTTTCAGAGGATCTCTTTCAAAAACTTAATCGCCCGCAAAAAGTTAGCCTCAAGAAGCTTTTAAAGGAATCCTCTCTTCGAACAGCGACAGGAAGAAACTCTTATGGCCCAATACTCGATCAAATCTTAAAAGAGAGCTCTCCACGTAAATCTGAATACATCTCAAAATCTGAGAATACCTATAAGATGCTCCAACTCGGTCGCATTGATTACTATCTCGAGCTTCCCTATATTGTTTCGTACTTTAATAAGAAAAACTCTACAACTGACAAGTATCTTAGAATCGTTTCGATTGAAGAATCGCCGCCAATTATTGAGCTACATGTCGCCTGCCCAAATACTCAATGGGGCAATCGAATCATTGCCGATATAAACCGCGCCCTCGATGAGCTTATCCCTCTAAATACTTTTCAAGATCTATGGACGCAGTGGGCACAGAGTGACGATGAAGTTAAGGAGCTTGCAAAAGCTTATCAAGAAAAAATTATCAACTTCGCGCATCAGGTGAAATCAGTAGATTGAGTCTTCTCACCCACACGATTGCAGCAACCCCAACTAAGAACATAATAAAACAGAGAATCTGCCCCATGGTAGTTGTGCCACCAAAGTAGTAACCGAGCTGCGAGTCGGCCTCTCTAAAGAACTCGATGAAGTAGCGAAAGGTTGCGTAGCCCATGAGGAAAGTCGAAGCGATCACTCCATAGTGTTTTACTCTCGGAAGCATGAACCACAATATTCCTGAGAGCACTAAGCCTTCAAAGATAGCTTCATATAATTGACTTGGGTGCCTCGGCAAAGGACCACCAGAGGGAAAAACCATTGCCCATGGAACATCGTGAGCAATTCTACCGTAGAGCTCGCCGTTGATAAAATTTCCAAGTCTTCCAAAGAAGAGACCAGGTGTTCCCACAAGCGCGATTACATCCATCACTTGCGCCCACGAAATCTTATTTCTGCGAGCAAAGACGTAGCCGCCCACGAGAATTCCGGCCAGGGCGCCGTGAAATGAAAGTCCCCCTTCCCACACAGCGAAGAGTTTCCAGGGTTCACTTTTATATTGATCCCAATTATAGATGAAGACGTAGAAGATCCTCGCCCCCACAAACATACCAATCAACACATGCGTGACGAGTGAATCAACTCGCTCCTTGGCCACTTGAAAAAAGCCTCTCTCTGCGAGCTTTCTCGCTATGAATCCGCCAAGAACAAAACCGACGACATACATCAGTCCATACCAACGAACACTAATGGGAGTACCAGGAATTGAGAAAATAATGGGATCAAAATTTACAGTCATTTAGCGAGTATAGTGGAGTGCCAGATGACTTTTGAGGCGCAGCGCAGCCCAAAAGTCATCTGGCACTGATTAGGCTTCGAGTTCGAAGTGGGATTCGCGAGGTTCGATTGCACCTGAGAGAGTGCGAGCGAGAACTTGGATCATCTGTCTCACGGGAACCGGCAGCCCTTCGTAGTCAATGTAGCTAGTGGACATGCACAGAAAGCTAAAGAGATCTTCTCTAGTCATTTTTACCGAGCGACCCTTGAGGGTTGCACCCAGGCGAATAAATTGAAATTTTGGACTGAGCGATTTTGATCCCTCAACACTGAGCACTCTTCCCTTCACGACGTCGACAAAGACACTCTCGCCTAATGACTCGCGAGGCTTGAGGACGATCATTCCATCTTTTGTGGGAACTCCAAAGAAACCAACATAACCTAGCGGCGCTAGGGCCAGCGAGAGATAGCGGTTAATCACTTGCCTCCAAGCGTCCTTGTACTTTGAACCGATCGCATCCAGAGAGGCTCCCAACGTCCACTCACGCGCGGCAATCGAGTAGACCATGAGGGCCACAGATTTATAGCGATAGACTTTGTAGCCCTTGCGAGGCGTTAAGGATTCAGAGCCGTATTGGTCGCTGTGAAGTACTTGTTGAATCTGACGCTCTACTCCAGACGAAGCGGGAGAGATCGTCAGGACTCTGGCCTCAAAGAGCTTGGCCACTTGTGCCTCAGCTTCGGTGGCTTCAGCCTCAGAAAGTGAATGAAATCCATAGCTTGGAATCATACTCACCAACTCATCGAGGCCAGCTCCCAACTCAATCTTGAGATAGATTGGCAGGTCAGCCCCCTTAAGATATTGAAAATACATGAATTTAACTTCTGATTGTTCCTGTGCCATCTAAGCACCCCCTCTAACTTCCTTATCGACGCGGCGGACTAAACAATAATTGATAGGGGCAAAGAGCTGCCCCTACGGCAAAGACTTCCACCTCCCAGCTTGACAACAGGCCCAAAAAGGCCTAAAAATCGCTAGTTCCAAACCAGACTAAAAGGCGGGAATCAAGTTCTGAGAGTGAGACCGTGTTTCACCAGGCCCCTACCTTTTGTCTTTATGCAGGAGTTCGTATGTACGGAATTGTGGAAATCAAAGGACACCAGTACCGCGTTCAACCAGGTGACCTTATCGATGTTGAAAAAATCGGTCTTGATGACGGATCTGAAGTTGAATTCGATCAAGTTCTCTTCGTTGGCGGTGACAAGCCTCAAGTAGGTCTTCCAGTTGTTGCTGGTGCAAAAGTTAAAGCCAAAGTTGTTCGCACTGATCGCTCACGTAAAGTTTTCGTTTTCTGGAGAAAGCCAGGTCGCTATAAGAAGAAAAACGGACACCGTCAGCCATACTCAGCGCTTCTTATCACTGAGTTCACTGATGGCAATGGTAACACTGCCAAGATCGAAAAAGATCACCGTTGGGCGAAGAAGTACCTCTAATATTTAAGAGGAACTTTTAAAAGGATTAAAGGAGACTAGAAAATGGCACATAAAAAAGCGGGTGGTTCAACCTCTAACGGTCGTGACTCTAACCCAAAAATGCTTGGAATTAAAAAATTCGGCGGACAACAAGTTATCCCTGGTAACATCATCGTTCGTCAAAACGGAACTAACTTTCACCCAGGTGCTGGCGTGAAAATTGGTCGCGACTTCACAATCTTCGCTGTAGCTGAAGGGAAAGTTCAATTCTCTCACTACAACAAGAACAAGCAAGTCGTTTCTGTTGTTACAGCTTAATTAGCTGTTTAAAAGAAATAAAAAAGAAAGGGAATCCTCGCGATTCCCTTTTTTGTATTAGAAGTATAGAAGTTGAGCTCTCATGCGTTTTATTGACGAAGTAACCATTACAATTTCTTCTGGCCGCGGTGGTGACGGATGTGCGGGATTCCGCCGTGAAAAACACGTTCCCATGGGTGGCCCAGATGGCGGTGACGGCGGTGACGGTGGCCACGTCTATTTTGAAGCTGATGAGGGTGTGAACACTCTGCTTCACTATCGTGGACAAAAGAACTTTCGCGCCCAAAATGGGGATCCTGGTGCTGGTAGCCAGTGCCACGGCAAATTCGGTGACGACCTCATCCTTAAAGTTCCCGTGGGCACACTTATTCGCTCAACTGAAACCGGTGAAATTCTCGCTGACCTAACAGAGAATGGTGAGCGCGTACTCCTTGCTGAAGGTGGGCGCGGTGGTCTTGGAAATATCAACTTTAAAACTTCTACCAACCAAGCTCCCCATCGCTATACCGAGGGCAAGCCTGGTGTGACACTTGAGATTGACTTAGAACTCAAGCTACTCGCCGACGTCGCTCTTATTGGTCTTCCCAATGCTGGCAAGTCGACTTTGATCTCTGTTGTCTCAGCGGCAAAACCAAAGATTGCCGACTATGCTTTTACTACCCTTGAACCAAATCTTGGTGTTGTGAGCTACGGCGAGCACTCGTTTGTCGTCGCCGATATTCCTGGCCTCATTGAAGATGCGTCTGAAGGCAAGGGACTGGGAATTAAATTTCTCAAGCACATTGAGCGAACAACTACTTTCGTTCACCTCGTCGACTGCTCATGGTGCCTCGAGCCCTTTGAAGCGTACGAATCCTATGTGATTGTCAGACAAGAACTTGAGAAATATAAAGAGGAACTCGCCAACAAGCGCGAGATCATTTGCCTCACTAAGATTGATGCCATGACTGAAGAAGAGATTCAGTCGTTTGTGAAATTTTTTGAAGAAACCCTCGATAAGAGAGTGCTTCCCATCTCTGCTGTGAGCGGGATGAATATCGATCGACTCAAAGCACTTATGCTTCAGTCAATTGAGGCTGGAAAGAGCGATTTGGAAGCTAAGAAGTAAGGATTTGCCCTATGAGTAATGACTACATCAGTAAAGAAGTTGAGAAGATTATTAAAGATAGCTCTTACGAGCATCCACTTAATCTCGCGATGGCAGCGGCTTGGATCTGTGGCAACCTCAAAGGGATTAATCTCAAAATTCTCAATACAAAGAAAACAACAAGTCTCTCTGACTACTTTGTTATCGCTAGTGTAACTAACACAACTCAAGCCTCAGCAATGGCCGAAGATGTGATGGCCCAGTTAAAGAAGCACGGAAGTACAGTTCGCTCACGTGAAGGTATGGCCGGCAGTGATTGGATTCTCATCGACTTTGGCGATATTCTTGTTCACATCTTCCTTGAAACTTCTCGCGATGTTTACTCTCTCGAGTCACTTTGGAAGGATGCTGAGTTTGTTGAAATTCCTCAAGAGTACTACTTCTCATCAGATGATATTGCGGCCAAGAAACCTTCTGATGACAGAGGCTTCTTCTAAGAGTTGTGAAGACCATTCACATTATTGCCGTAGGTAAGAATAAAGAACGCTCTCTACTTGAGTTAGAAGCTGATTACCTTAAGCGAAACAAGACTTTTAAAATTCAGATACACGAAGTTAAAAACTTTGATGACAAGAGCGAGCTTGAAGGCGCAGAAGTAATTGCAAAGCTAAAAGCTCTAGGATTAAAGAACCCCTATCTCATCACTCTCGAGGAGCGCGGACGTGAATATGACAGCCCAAGCTTTGCAGCTTGGCTCGGATCCAAACTCGAAGTCACCTCCGAGCTTTGCTTTGTTCTAGGAGGAGCCGCTGGGCATGGAGAGAATGTTTTAAGTTTAAAAAAGGAAGCTCTCTCTCTTGGCAAGCTCACCTATCCTCACAAAATTGCCCGCATGCTTTTAGTTGAGCAACTCTACCGGGCCGAGACAATTCTCGAAGGTCACCCCTACCACAAGTAATCAGTTTTTCCTGGGAACATCTGGGTCGCGCTTAATTGGATTATCTAGCGAGATAAGAGTCTCCGTTGACTGAATCTGTGAGAGACCTTGTAGTTTTGTAGCGATGAAAAGATGTAATTCCTTAATCGTTCGCACTATCACCTTTATAAACATGCTATATGTGCCAGTGGTGTAGTGAACATCAACAACCTCCGGAAACATTTTAAGGTTTTCAATCACACTATTGAAATCCTTGGCACTCGCGAGGTTGACCCCAATAAAGGCCACGACTTCAAGACCGAGCTTTTCAAAATTTACATTGATCTTTGAGCCAGAGACAATTCCCATCTCTTTGAGGCGCTGAAGCCTGCCGTGAACGGTTGCAGTTGAGACATGGAGATCATTGGCTATTTCTTGATAAGGTCGCCTCGCATCTTTTAAGAGTGCGACTAGAATTTGGCGATCAATCTCATCTATGTCTGTTCGACTCATAGAGCGATATTAACTCTGAGACGAACTGAAAGTCCGCCCATTTCCGACTCGGGACTTGAAAAGTAAAATGCATACCCAGGAATGAGATCGACGCTGAAATTCTCCCCAGGTTTTGCTCGCAGGCCAAACGCCGGAACAACTCCAAATGTAGAACCCGAACCAAATTTCTTATAAGTGACTTCAGTTTGATTATTTGCGATTACTTTTCTGATATTTGTGTCGGCGTATTCGAGCGAGAGCCCTGACATAAAGCTAAAGTGCTGATTGATTGGACGCTCATATTCATTTTCCCAAACGATATGAGTTGAGCGAATACTTTCGGCGTTGAAACTGTCACCACTTCCATGAAGAAAATCAATTCCAAAAGCGACTGAAAAACCCGTCTCTTCAATCGGCTGTACCACTCTAAAACCAGTGAGGAGAGATCCGTCTTTTAGCTCGGGAGAGATATCCCCCCATGAAGACCAAACTCTCCCGGCATTGAGCCTAAACCATCTTCTTGCGGCAAAAAAATTAATTTTCTTCCACTGAGTCGGAGCAATTGTCTCTTTTTTAGCCTCTTCTTTTTTATCCTTACCGAGCGAGCCATCGGGACTCTGATCTTCGCTCACACCGAGTACGTCCTCTTCTTTCTTAGGAGCACTCTCTTGAGTCGGCGCAACGATTGTAGGGGTAGCTGCCGAATCTTCAACCTTAGATGGTTTTACCTTTGAAGCCTCAAGTTCCGAGCGGGCCTTGGCCACTTCTGGATCTTCACCTGGCTTTTGAGTCTCCCCCTCTTCAGAGATACTAATAGGAGCGCTTTGTATTTGAGCTCTCGCACTTGAAAAAAAGAGAGCTCCCAACAATATAACGACTAGACGAATATTCATCCTCTCACTCCAATAGCTTTTCTCAATTCTTTAAGCAGTGCCTCGGCCTTAGGTTTAACTTTTGCGTTGCCCTCAGCAAGGATTTCATCAATTTGCTTGCGATTGGCCAGTAGCTCTTCGTATCTTGCTCTAGCAGGGGCAATTTCAGCATCAATGACTTTAAAGAGCTCGGCCTTAGCCTCGCCCCACCCGATGCCGCGGCCATACCATTCTTTGAGATCTTTAATTTGTGACTCATTGGCAAAGTGGCAGAATAATTCAAAGATCAGTGAGTCATCTGGATTCTTGGGTGTCGATGGATCAGAGGAATCAGTCTTGATCTTATTAATCATCTTTTGAAGTTTTTTGGCCGGAAGAAAGAGCGGGATGTGATTGTCGTAAGACTTACTCATCTTGCGACCATCAAGTCCTGGAATGGTTCCCACATTCTCTTGCACGTGCGCCTTTGGCAAATTGAAGATCTCGCCATAGTGATGATTAAACGCCATTGCGATATCGCGCGTGATCTCAATATGCTGAACTTGATCTGCTCCCACGGGAACACTATCGGCGTTGAGAATAAGAATATCTGCTGCCATCAAAATGGGATAAGTATAGATTCCCATATTGACTCCCTGATCAGGGTCGCGCTGATTTTCTTCATTATCTTGAACCTTTGCCTTATAAGCGTGGGCGCGGTTCATAATACCTTTGGCGGTAAAGCAAGAGAGAATCCAGTTGAGTTCGAGAATCTCAGGAATATAGCTCTGCTGATATAGAGTAATATGTTCGGGGTTAAGACCAAGTGCCAACCAAGTGGCGGCCACCTCATAAATATAATCACTCATAACCTTGCGGTCGTGAACAACTGTGAGTGTGTGGTAGTCAGCAATGAAGTAGTACCCTTCATAATCACCACCCTCTGCCATTTGGATAGCAGGTCTGATAGCTCCTAAGTAATTGCCTAGGTGTGGCATTCCGGTGGGCTTAACACCGGTGAGAGAAATCTTTTTGGCCATGTCTGAATCTCACCTGAAAGGACCCTAAGGGGTCAAAAACACTCCTAATAGGGTATCATTTGAGTTTTTAGAAAGGAACTCTCTAGGTGTCTAGAAATTAGTCGGGGCCGTAAAAAAGCCCAGGCATGCAGCATTCTGAGCGCTAAATGGCCTAGAATAAAGGGTAATTCGGAGAATATTATGAAGAATCGAACCCTTAGAAGTCTATTTATCTGCGCACTCATGGCCCTGGGACCTTTGGCCCATGCCTCAGAAGAGAGCATAACTGACAACGTCCTTAAGCTCGTCGAGCTTCAAGATAAGTTTGGTAACTATCGTCTCACTTCAGGAGACAGCTTCTGCGAGTCGCGCCTAACTCTCCAGAGCATTAGCCTGAAGCTTGGTGGCGAGCAAATGAGCGTCGTTGAGCTCGTTGAGACTGAAATTGCCTCAGAGGACTATATCTGGCGCAAAGGACTTAGCACTCTCTTTGTTCATATAAATGGCAAAAAGGTTCACGATCGCTCTATCAATAGCCGCAATCAAGCTTATCGCTCAGAATATAAAGCTACTTATGAGGATGAGGTCCTAACAGGTATACTTCAGTACAAAAATTCGTTCGCTCTCATCAGGCTCGATAAAGAATCAATTGTGACGACTCTGGATTTTAGTGGTGCGAAGGGATCAATGGCATACCGCCAGGTTGAGACTGATGAAGATAAGAATACAGTCTCAACCAATTGCGAATACGAAAGAGTTTACTAATTACTGTCTAAAATCTCTGCGCTTAGCGCTTCTATTTGGCGCCGGTGAACGAGGTGCACTGCCTTGTGATCGGCCAGCGCTACTGCCGCCAGTGCGACCACCGCGACTTCCACCGCCAGTGCGATCACTTCTAGGGCGATCGCCTCTAGCAGAGCGATCTCCACCGCGATCATTTCTCTCACCTTCATAACGTGAGCGACTGCGCTGTCTGATCTTCCCACCAGATCTCTCAGTGGAAGGACCCTTCGCCGTTTTTGCTTCAACAATATCTAATTGAGAAAGACGCTCTAGCGACTTAAGCTCGCGACTAAGAAGTCTTGTGAACATAAGCTTGATGATGTCTTCTTTAGAAAGATCAGCAAGGCCTTTTGTGAAGTGAGCAATAAGCTCATCACTAGCGAAATCGTCGCCTTTCTCTTTAATGACATTAATCGTTGGTTCAAGTCTCGCAGTTTCAGAATCCACAACTTTGAGTTTTAGTTCTTCAACGGTTGGAAACTTGCCGGGCTTAATAATCCCTTTAGTCATGCGCTCGATCACGCGAATTTTTCTCACGTCACCGTGATCGATAAAGCTAATTGCCTTACCGTCTTTTCCGGCGCGACCAGTACGGCCAATACGGTGAACGTATGAGTCCATATCCTGTGGAAGTCCGATATTGAAGACGTGAGTGATGTCGTTCACATCAATTCCGCGGGCAGCAACATCAGTACAAATCATTAAACGCGTGCGACCGCTCTTAAATCTTGTGAGAACTTGGTTGCGCTCATTCTGGCCCATATCACCATTGAGTACACCGATTTCAAAACCTTTCATCTGTAGGTATTCGCCTAGGTCGCGGGTATCTTGTTTTGTGCGACAGAAGATAATGCCATAAACATCAGTATCCCCTTTTAGTACGCGGCACAGGGCCTCAGGCCTTTGTGAGCGCTTAAGAGCGAAGAATGATTGTTCGATATTTGGGTTGTGAAGAGTTTGCGACTCTACTTTTAAAAACTTAGTGTTATTAAAGAAGCGGTCAATCAAGTTGCGAATCTCACCTGAGACTGTCGCTGAGAACATCCAAGTGCGGTGCTCACCAGCAAGTCCACTTAGGATATGTTGAACATCTTCAAGGAAGCCCATCTTAAGCATTTCATCTGCTTCATCGAGAATCGCGAAGCGAACTTTAGAAAGGTCGAGAACACCACGATCAATTAGGTCGATCACTCGACCAGGAGTTCCCGTAATAATTTGCGGGTTAAGATTTCTTAGCGACTGAATTTGTTTGTCGTAAGAAACACCACCATAGATTGAAAGCGAGCGCACTTTCTCATACTTTGAGAGGCGTTCAATCTCTTGCTGAACTTGGAGCGCTAGCTCTCTCGTTGGCGCAAGAATAATTGCCTGGACACCACTGACTTTCTTATCAATCTGCTCAAGGAGTGGCAGTGCAAATGCTGCAGTCTTTCCAGTACCTGTTTGGGCCTGGGCGACAACGTCGGCATCATATTCAAGAAGGGCGGGAACTGCGAGTTCCTGAATCGGTGTTGGACTCTCAAAGCCCATCTCTTCGATGGCCTTAAGTAGCGTTTCTTTTAAGTTAAGTTCTGAAAATTTCATAATTCTCCCGGCCATGATTGGCTATTCACCATGAGGACAGGGAATAGGCATCAAATCCGGCTCACTGCACATTAGGTAGTCAAAATAGCGCACAACATACACTAATGAAGCGAGAAGTCATAGGGGATTATAAAAAGTATTTGAAAGTCTGTTTGACTATTCAAACTTTTATTCTATAATGCAAATATAATTTTCTCTGGGGTCCCGCCGACTCGTATCTTAAGCAAGGTTCAATTTTTTCTCTTTATCTTTCTGACTCAATCAAATTCGACAATTTTCAAGCTTGCCCCAGAGAAATTATTTTCTGAGTCGGCGAAGTTTCATCAAACGGTACGAAATAAACGTTCCAAGTAATGATAATACAACAAAAACTCCAAATGAGACGTGAAGAGCATGCATGAACTCTTGCTCGAGCCCGGGGCGCATTTCACTGCCTCCCACAAAGTAGGCAAAAGAGCCAGACACAATAGAAATGCTAGAGAGCATGCCAAAAGTTCTCATGGTTCCCGACATACTTGAAGCCACACCGTAGTGCTTTGAGCTCACACTCGACATAATTTGATTAATATTGGCCGAAGAAAAAAGCGCAAAACCCGCTCCAATAAAGACCAAAAGCCCAATCACTACCGTTAGAGATGAGTGTTCGCCTAAGGTAGTGACGACCGCGAGACCAATACTCGCACTAAACATTCCAAGAGTGGTGAGTATTGTGGGTTCAACCCTATCTGATAACCTACCCGACAAGGGTGCAAAGATGGCCATAATAACTGGCTGAACAAGAAGTACAAGACCCGCTTCGTGTGGACCCAAGTGTTGAATGTACTGAAGATAGAGACTCAGGGAGAAGACCATGGCCGCTGAAGCCGTGTAGTTGATGTAACAGATAATATTTCCAAGTAGAAACTCTCGGTTCTCTACTAATAAGGCCACTTCAACGATGGGATGAGAGTGATGGCGCTGGCGCGAGAGAAAGAAAATAAAGAGGGCCAGCAGTAGCATTGCAAGCGGAGTGTAGACAATTGGCCACTCGGCAATATGAGTGGCCGCGGCCCAAATCGCGAGAATTAACCCAAAGTAACAAAGAGCTGATTTAAAACTAAAGACAAGCTTTTCGTGCTCGCGCTTAAAGTTAATATGGCGAACAACCCCAAGAAGGGCGAGGATGCCTCCAACTCCTCCAAAGACGAAGATCATTCTCCAGCCAAAGCTATTAGTAATGTAGCCACCAATAGATGGCCCAAGGCTCAGTCCCGTATAGACAGAGGCGACCCCAATGCCGATGACTCTTCCTCGCAGGTGCGAGGGAAATTCCTTAGTGAGAAGTGCCACTCCAGTGGCCGAGATACAAGCGATAGCAGCCCCCTGCAAGAAGCGAAAGGAAACTAAGAAAAGGTAATTGGGAGCTGCCGCCATGAGGAAAGTCGAGACGGAGAAAATGCAAATTCCTAAAAAGAAGAATTTGGAGAGACCAATTTGATCGGCGACCTTGCCTACGGGTAGCAGCAGAGTCACCGAAGCCACCAAGTAAATCGTTTCAATTAGCCCCAGTTGAGCTGGGTTGAGAGAGAAGTCGCTAGCAATTTGAGGGAGTGAAATCCCAACAGCGGAAACCATAAAGGGGTTGAGAAAAATGGCAAAGCAGATGCCGGCGATAAACCCAATCTTATCTCTAATTACTCTTTCCATTGCGCCGAATGCTCCTAAACATCCAAAAGTGCTCACTCATCGCAAACACCAATAAAACTAAGTCTTACAACCAAGTCCCATGGTCTCAATCAGTCAGCTAAGATGACTTGAAATTATATTCCGGGGGGAAGAAATGATACGCCTACTTATTGTAAGCCTCATGTTAGTCTGCGCCAAGGCACAGGCAAACGAATTCTCACTCCTCATCTACACTGCTCCCAATAAGCTCGACTGGTCAAGTCCAGGAAAGCTCACGCGCTCAACTCTTGCAAATACATTATTTTCAAAAATAGGAATTGTTGAAGACGGCGAGTACAAAGAAGTCTCCTATCCCCATGCTATAAGCCACGTCAATATCAAGCTCCACTGTGAAGGTGAGGACCCTATCTACACGGGGATGACAGGAACCCAAAGTAATGGTGAATACCTTCAGAAACTGCTCTTTGAAGGAAGTAGCCTAGAGACGATGGTTGAGAACACTCCGGGGAGACTCTTCACAAATGAGGAAGTCACCAAGTACCTTAAGGCCATGCGCACATGGGGAAAAATGCATGAGGCGAGGTTTCTCATTAATAATAAAACGTGCGTACGTTTAAAAAATTACCTCAATGAGTACCAGCAACTCGATCAAGACAAAGTTTACGGTGGCCTTGCCTCAGTTCCTTGGAAATTTCAGGGCGCCGGCTGCTCGGCATTTGGCGTTGGCTTTCTCAAAGCAGCTGGACTCTACGACCCCTACTTTGATCAAGTCTGGAAGCGCAAATTGCGCATCCCCGAGCGCTATATTACTAATGAAGAGAGCTTTGCCGAGCGCGGGTTCTGGAGTTTTGCTCTCTGGCGCTACAATGGAAAATGGGCCAAGGGCGCAGAGCCAAGTCTCGACATTGAATTTTGGGACCCGCAACTGATGTTTGATTGGATTGTCGATGTTTCGTACAATCACCACTCACAGGAATTTCGTTTCCTCGGTCTCAAAAATAAATTCATCGAGAGAAAATCACTCATTCTAGTCTTTGATCGCAGAAATCATTCAGTTCCAAGCGAGGCCCCATGGCAGTGGGAGCACCTAACAGAATAATAGACAATCATTCAAGTGAACTAACCGATGTCCAACTTTGACAAGTACTCAATCAGGTTGGTCTCTCTTTAGCAATCTCACTTAATTTTCTATGATCCCCTTAGAAACCTACACGAGGGGAGTCTGATGTCGTCGCAGATACTTTTGTTTCTGCCCCTGATTTACACTTTTTGCTTCCCGCTCGCTCTGTGGCCTCTGAGAGGTGTAGGTGTAAAAGTCTGGGCCTCCATTCACATCTGCGTGCTCACACTCCTAGCGCTGCTCGCCTTGTATTGGTTACCTGGAAATAACGAAGTACTTAGCCTAATTCAAAACCAAACAACTGGACTCTCTTTTACCTTATGGGCACCAACATGGACGCTAATTTTTCTAGCGCTCATTTGGCTTATTGGCGCGCTCATACTCGCCTACTCGCTTTTTTACTTTGAAGAGAGTGAAGATGAACTCAAGCGCTGTCTGGCGCTGCTCTCTCTCTTCTTAGCTTCGATGCAGGGGTTAGTGTGCGCAGAGAATCTCATGCTGACGTTTATCTTCTGGGAACTCACAACGCTCACTTCATTTCTCCTCATCGGTCACTACTATGAGCAAGAGAGCGCAAGAACGAGTGCAAAGCGCGCGCTCTACCTCACGGGAGCGGGTGGACTTGCAATGCTCCTTGGCCTCATTCTCATTTGGGCCGAGACTGGCACGCTCTCCATGAGCGAGTTGATGAACTCTAGGCCGCTCTTAAGTCCACTCGCTCTCTGCCTCGTCCTCGCTGGGGTAATTACCAAGTCCGCTCAATTTCCAGCGCACTTCTGGCTACCAGGGGCGATGGCCGCTCCAACTCCTATTAGTGCTTATCTTCATAGCGCAACGATGGTAAAAGCTGGGCTCTTTGTCTTTGGAATGCTGGCCCCAATTATCTATCAATCAGATACGCTTAGTGAACTTCAACTGCCCCTCACTCTCATTGCAGGTATCACCGCGCTCTGGGGTGGATTATGCGCTCTTGGGCAAAGAGATCTAAAGTCTCTGCTTGCCTACACCACTGTGAGTGCTCTCGGGATGATTTTCATTCCTCTGATTCAGGCCTCAAATCTTCAACTCTCGGCGGCGGCACTCTTTATCATCGTTCACGCCCTCTATAAAGGAGGGCTATTCATGCTCATTGGCTGGGTGGATCACTCATTTCATACTCGCCTGATCGACAAGCTTGGTGGAGTTCAAAAAACTTCGCGCGTGGCCCAAGTCATTGCCATAGGCCTTTGCTTCTCGATGGCGGCGCTCCCCTTGAGCCTCGGCTATCTATCAAAGGAAATCCTCTACACAAATCTTCTAAACACCAACAATATTGGGCTTGGATTTCTGCTGCTAGCGAGTGCTCTCAATTGTGTATGTGCCTATCGAATTTACTGGGCCCTCTTTATTCAGCAGGGCACACCAGAAATTCACCACCAGAATGATTCGCTGCTAATTATGCCGGGAATTTTAAGCGCTCTTGGCATCGGACTTTCATTTTTGGAGGGACCACTCACAAGCAAAATATTAAATCCGCTTGCACTTGAGGAAATTCATCTGGCTTGGATTCCGCATCACCTCTCAATTGCACTGCTAACTGCTTTAACTTTTGGGCTAGCGATCATCTTCATCGCCATTTTGTCTCGCACCCTCTGGGCTAAGGGTGTTTCATTGCCAAAAATTAAAAGCTTGGAATCGCTCTTTGATATGTTTATGGAATTCAATCTCAAGCAGCTCAGTAAATTGTCTAACCTCACCTTCCATGGAGCGCATCACCGCCACTTAAGCCTTGGACTTGTCGGTATTCTCTCTTTTCTCTCAATGGGCATCTACCTCGCAAGAGATCAAATCGTTCTCCCAGAGCTCACAGAAGATCCCGAGGTCTGGGAGCTCGCCCTCTTTACTCTCATGGCGCTACCCGCTGCCGCCATTCCCTTTATTCAAGGCAGAGTAAGTGCCCTGCTCGTCGGAGGAGCAAGTGGACTTGGAATTTGTCTCACCTTCGCACTCTACAGTGCTCCAGACCTCGCGCTCACTCAACTTATGGTTGAGACTCTCGTGCTCGTGATGTTTGTCTACTCGGTTCAGAAACTACCCAACGTCTCACTCTCAAGAAGTTTTAATCCTCACTATAAGGGGATCAGCCTCGCACTGATTTTTGCGAGTGTTGTCACTATTGTGGTTAGCACCATTCACGCCGGTATGACTGAAGAAAAAATCTGGAGCTTCTTTGCGGAGAACTCCTATCTTCTGGCCAACGGTAAGAATGTTGTAAACGTCATCCTGGTCGACTTTCGCGCGCTCGATACAATGGGAGAGATCACAGTACTCTCTCTGGCCTGTGTCGGAGTCTATGCTCTCTTAAAGCCAAAGATTGAGCGAAGGGGGGAGACCATTGGTAGGGACAATATTTGGACCGTTAAGATTGCCCTGAAGCTTCTCACGCCTCTTATCTTAGCGCTCTCTATTTATATTCTCATCAGGGGTCACAACTCTCCAGGTGGAGGTTTCATTGGCGGGCTCGTCGCAGGTATTGCTCTCATTCTCCCTGAGCGCGAACCTAAATTAAGCACCCCCTTCTTCCTTGTCTTCTCAGGACTCTCTCTCTCCCTCATCAGTGGAGTTATCCCCCTAATCTTTGGACTTCCCCTTTTCAAAGGGATTTGGGGAGTTGAGCTCTTTGCGAATTTCAAACTCAGTAACGTCTTCTTCTTTGACCTTGGAGTCTACATATTAGTGGTCGGAATGGTCATTCTTATTTCAAGACTACTCGCCTCAAATAGCTCGGAGGTTCGGCCATGAGTGCACTCCTTCTGATTGTCATTTGGATCATGCTATTTGTGGGAATGAGTTGCTTACTTGAGCGCAGTCTCTTTAGAACACTACTTGGCGTGCTCTTTCTATCTCACGCGGCCAACTTAATTATCTTTCTCTTTACTGGCCCTAAAAAGAATGCCGCTGCCATTATGAGTGGAAGTGCAAGAACACTTTCCCTAGAATCCAGCGACCCGCTAGCTGCCGCCCTCATCTTAACGGCCATTGTTATTGGCTTTGGCTTTCTCGCCTTCTTACTCGCCCTAGCTCGTGAAGCCTTCTCCATCTTAGGAAGTGATAATCTCGAGGCCACACCGGAGAATAAATCCAAATGAGTGAATATCTCGTTCTCCTTCCCCTACTACTTCCATTTATCAGCGCGGTGATTTTAATCACTTGCTCACATCCCATTGGGCTGCCTCCCAAGTGGACACTCTTCTTTGCTGCTAGCTCAATGCTACTTCAATTTATCAGCGCCGTGGCACTAGGCTCACACACCCTAAGTCAGGGGCCAATAGTGGTCAACGTCGGAGGCTGGGAAGCTCCCTTTGGAATTGCACTCTACGGCGATACTTTTAGCGCCCTCATGATCGGGGTCTGCACACTCGTGGGATTTGCAGGAATGCTCTATTTTCCCTCTAAGCGCGAGGCCATTCCCACCGCGCGCATGGGACTTGTGCGTCCGCTCATGCTCTTTCTCTTTGTAGGCGTCAATGGAGCATTTCTAGCTGGAGACCTCTTTAACCTCTACGTTTGGTTTGAGGTACTCCTCATTAGTTCCTTTGCCCTACTCTCTTTGGCAGGCAACTACGAAGCAAGGGCAATCAAGGGAGCGATGAAATATGTCGTGATCAACCTTCTGTCATCAAGTCTTTTCTTAATTGGAATTGCCCTAATCTACGCCAAGACGGGAACACTCAATCTCAAGGATCTCTATACTAAGACACAGCTTCTTTTAAGTATTAAGGATCAATTCCTAATTGCTCCATTCTTTCTCGCTGCCTTTGGAATCAAGTCGGCGCTCTTCCCACTTTTTTTCTGGCTGCCAGACAGTTACCCAACTGCCGCTCCCTCAATATCTGGTGTATTTGCTGGCATACTTACAAAAGTTGGAGTCTATGCCTTTCTAAGAATTGTCCCTCTTCTCTTTAGCGATATCTTTTTCGAGCTCAGACACGCACTCATTATTCTCGGTGCTGCATCTATGATCATCGGAGTGGCAGCTGCGGCAACCAAGCAGAGCGTGCGCGATATCCTCTCATTTCACATCATCTCTCAAATTGGCTACATGATCTTTGCCTTTGGGCTCGGAACTGAAGCTGGTTTCGCAGCGGCAGTTTTCTATCTCATCCATCACATTATCGCCAAGGCCAATCTCTTCTTTATTGGAGGAGTCTTTGAGCAATTGATGGGATCAGATCATCTCAAAGACCATGGAGGCCTCTTAAAATCAAAAGTTTTCCTCGCCCCCATTTTTTTGGCCCCGGCCATGGCGCTGGCCGGTCTTCCTCCTTTTTCTGGCTTCTTTGCCAAATTACTTGTGTTGCAATCAGGCATTGCCGCTGGAGAAATGTGGGGGGTAGTCTGCGCCCTCATCGTTGGCTTCTTCACCCTCTACTCAATGAGTAAAATTTGGAATGCAAGTTTTTGGGGATCACCTAAGCCCATTGTTGGTGAGGTATACCTGAGACAATATATGGCAATCGGAATACTCTCCTTTTTCTCCGTCGCCATTGGACTGTGCTTCTTTCTCATCGAACCCATCACAGCGCAAGTTGGACGTGATCTTGCAACTCCAATCACGACTGGAGTTTTAAAGTGAAGGTATTATTAGACCTTAAAAGTATTGTTTTATTCATACCTTTCTATTTGAAGGAATTAATTCATTCAAATTTTAGGGTCGCCTACGATGTCATCACGCCAGAGGATCTCTCCTCTCCTTGTTTAACTGAGATAGATGTTTCAAGTCTAAGCGATGTTCAAATCGTACTGCTCGCCAATCTCATCACTTTTACACCGGGAACGATCTGCGCTGACTTTGACGACAACCACAAGCACCTCTGGGTGCACCTCATGTATTGCGATGAGCTTGCGGGCCTTCGGGCAAAGCTTGATCAAAGATACATCCCTTTTGTCAAAGGAGTACTCTGGTGACAAACCTAGTCTTTACCTTGGCACTTCTCATGCTCTTTGTGGGACTGCTCGCTAGCTTTATAAGATTGGTTGTTGGCCCAACAAGGCTCGATCGCGCACTCGCTCTGGAAGTGATCACAATGCTCCTCTTTGGAATCGGCTTGGTGGTCTACATGCAATACACGCAGGAGTGGCTCCTAGACTTACTTTGCGTCTGGGCAATAGTTCCCTTTGCTGGCCCTCTCATTCTCACTAGGACTCTCACCAAGGGAGGGCTAACATGAAAGAGCTACTGATCATGCTAGTACTGCTCATTGGCTGCCTTCTCCAAATGCTCGCAGCATTTGGACTACTCACCCTGCCAGGTTTTCTAGCGAGACTCCACGGCGCCTCAAAAGCCTCGACCCTCGGCCTTAGTTGCGTCCTACTTGCCGCAACTCTGGATCATCCAGGTCTAGAAGGCACAATTAAGGCGCTCGCCCTTCTACTCTTTGTCTTTATTAGCTCACCACTCGTGGCCCAAGCATTTGCAAGTTCCTATTTGCGCTATAACAGCGAAGAAACTAAAAACCTCAAACAAGCAAACCAGGAGATTAAAAATGAAACTCTTTAAGTTACTCTTGCTCTCATCAATTTTTTGCAGCCTCGCTCTAAGTGCAGCGGTAAGAGAGCAAGAGCTTACATTTTCAACTAAGAATATGAATCTTTCGGATAAGAAAACTCAAGTTGTCTCACTTAGTGAGCTAAAGAGTTTACTCAAGCAATTATCAAGCGACGGTGCTCCAGTTCCACAAGTAAAGGTCATGATGGTCGAGGGAGTTCTCACAAGTCCTCCGGCCAGAGGAATGGCGCAGACAAATCAAGGAACGCGTTTAAAAATTAAATCCCAAGCCCTTAATATGGAAAAGTTGATTACTCTGCGCCCAGATACCTTCAATCGCGTTGAAGTTGATCTCGGCCGTGCGATCACTTCAGACAATGAGATTTCCGATCTTGTCGTAGAGACTGAATCACTCGGAATGGTTGGAGATCTAAGACTCTCGTTCCTTATCGATTATGAATAGTTAAGGTTTGAAAATTGCATTGATATGAGCCAGGGAGGGACTTATGTCTATTGAAGCATTTTGCCAGACCAACGTTGTCACTATTTTTCAAGGCTCTTCACTTAAGGAAGTTGCCTCTCTGATGTCCAGCGAGCATGTGGGAAGTGTGGTTGTTGTTGCGAAGAACGACAAAGGAATCCGCGAACCAATCGGGATCATCACCGACCGCGATATCGCACTCACACTCGCAACCGAGGACAGTCCCGGCAAATTAAAAGTCGAAAATATCATGCAGAGTAAACCCATGTGTGCCCACATTGATGAGGGACTCTTTGAAATTATCCAAAAGATGAGAGAGTTTGGAGTTAAGAGACTTCCCATCGTCAACTCCCATGGCGCCCTTCACGGGATCATTTGCGCTGACGACCTGCTAGCGGCCATGAGTCTAGAGATCACAGGCATCTCTCAAGTATCAAAGCGACAAAGAACTAAAGAAGAGGGGCTTACTCTTCCTGTAGAGATGCATCCTCACCACTAAGAGAGGTTTTAGATGAAGCCATTCAAAGACCGCTATACCGGTGCCAAGCTCTTAGCCGCTCAGCTTGCAGGAAAAGAGTGGAAAGATACAATCGTTCTCGGGATCGCTCGCGGAGGGATTCCAATGGCGCAAATAATGGCCCAAGAACTTGGTCTCACCTGGGGTCCAATTCTAGTGAAGAAGATAGCGCTCCCCGAAGATCCGGAGTTTGCCATTGGCGCAATAACAGAAGATGCCAATCCAGAATGGAGTGCGAATTGGAAACCAGAAAGTCTGCCCGCTCTCACCCCGACACTACAACGAGCAATAAAAGAGCTCAAACGCCAAGAAATGAAATGGCTTCATAAAATTGAGGGCAAGAGAAAGATTAAAAATAAGAGAGTCATCATTGTCGATGATGGAATCGCCACAGGACTCACGATGAAGGCGGCCATCAACTTTTGTCGCCGTGAGGGCGCAAAGAAAGTTATTTGCTGCGCTCCTGTGGCGAGTAAGAAGACCAAGGAGCAACTCAGTAAGCTTGCAGATGAAGTATATACACTTGAAACTCCCACCAACCTAATCTCAGTTGGTCAGTGGTTTCAAAACTTTGATCAAGTAAGTGATGAAGAGATAGAAGGAATTATTAGAGGGGACGGGGCCCACTCAAGTGAGTCCAGAAAAGTTTCAATTCCAGTTTCAGGAGTAAACCTTCAGGGGGAAATTTTTCTGTCAAAAAAACCTAAGGCCGTGGTGATCTTTTCAGATAATCAACGAGAGCTTGCAAAAACTCTCTCAAACCAAAGCCTCGCCACCGTCGTCTTTGACCTAGTCAGCGAAACCGAGGCGAGCGAAAGGGCCCATATTTTTGATGTTGAATTCCTGGCAAAAAGATTAGAGGCAGCAACTCACTGGCTGGCCAATCAATCAGGTCTACAGGAACTTCCCATAGGCTACTTTGCTTCTGGAAGTGGTGCTGCCTCGGCGCTCTTTGCCGCTTCAAATAATCCTGAAATCTCTTCGATCGTTTGCGCGAGTGCGAGAGTGGATCTTGCAAGCGAGATTTCTCACAAGGTTAAGTGCCCGACCCTACTTATTGTCGGAGAGCACGAGGAAGAGATCCTCAAGGCCAATGAAGAAGTACTCGACAACTTGGCCCATGGGAAAATAACGATCATCCCTGCCAGTGGACACCTCTTAGAAGACAGGCAATCCTTGGACCTCATCGCCGAGTACGCAGATGAATGGTTCGTTAATACGCTCACAAAAAATCAAGTAGAACTCAACTTGAGACCAGGTGCACTCATTGTTTCAGAGATTAAAAACCACTCTCATCCAATCACAAGTGATGAGAGCTTTAGGCCTCTGCTCTCAAAAATTTCGAGTTCACGCATTGTGATGCTCGGGGCTTCTACCCATGGAACTGAGGAATTTTACGCCACTAGAAGAATGCTCACAGAGAAGCTTATTTCAGACTATGGCTATACTTTCGTAGCAATTGAAGCCGATTGGCCGGATACCTACAAACTCAACCAGTACATTCGCCACTCCCAGGGAGGAAGCGCCAGAGAGATAATGAGGGATTTTAAAAGATGGCCAACTTGGATGTGGGCCAATGAACAAGTGGCAAATCTTGTCGAGTGGTTAAAAAACAAGAGAGCTCATCTCTATGGACTTGATGTTTATTCTCTCTACGAGTCACTAGATCAAATTAAGCTCTATTCGAGGAAGCTTTCGCCCGATTTTGAAAATAACATCCTCACAGCGATGAAGCTCTTTGATGCCTTTGAGCGCGATGAGATTGAGTATGCAAAATCTCTTGCTAAGAACCCTGAAATTTATGAGCAGGTGATCTTGCAGTGCCTGAGAGAGATTCTGCGCTTGAGACTTGAAGACACACCTTTTACAGCGCAAGAGCTTTTTGATTTCAAGCAAAACGCCAAGCTTTTAAGAAACTCCCAGAACTACTATCGCTCCATGCTCAGTGGCTCTGATTCCTCTTGGAATGTGCGCCAAGCCCACATGCTAGAAACCCTAGAGTCACTACTCAGACATCACGGCGAGGATTCAAAGGCGATCGTTTGGGCCCACAATACCCATATTGGTGACTATCACGCCTGCGAACTTGGTGATCAAGGTTTGCTGAGCTTTGGCGGGCTCGCTCGTGAGAAGTTTGGCAGCGAGAATGTCTCCCTAGTTGGAATGGGCTCCTATGAAGGAGAATTGCTGGCAGCGAAGTCCTGGGAGGGTGAAGCCAAGAAGTTTAAACTCACCAAGGCATTGGGAAGTACTTATGATGACTACCTTCACAAAGCGTGTAAGGAACTAAATAGCCGTGGACTTTATCTGACGATGCATCGAGAACCCACTCTCGCTAAAAGAAAGGGACTAAGATCCATAGGCGTCGTCTACGGGCCAGGAACGGAGACCCCTATTAAGAACTACACTAATACTGAACTTTCAAAGAGATTTGATTCATTTATTTTTATCGACGAAACCCATGCTCTCAACGCTCTTCCGAGAGAATTTCAGCGAGGTGTCTTGCCGGAGACTTGGCCTGTGGGAATTTAGTCGAGCACGAGCTCTGCAATACAGCTCTGTTCATCTTTAATCGCCCCATCACTTTCGTGTAGATCGCGTTTTGTAAAACCTACGGTGATGTGGGGATAAAACTTCTTGGCACTAAAAGTCCCGAGACTACCACCCTTACTGAGATAGAGTTGCTCGACTTGACCTCTTAGCTTTAGTAGATCTTCTGACTTTACCACAATATAGTACGTGGCCAGCTTGTCCTTATTCGATCTTCCCAGGCAGATAATATCAAATGAAGATTTTTGAATATCAAGTTGGGTCGCAATTTCGTTGATCTCCTGAATCGTCACCCCAACTGGTGCCAAAACCTCTGAGAACTCTACTGGAGTAATCACAGTAATATGGGCCTCGCCGCGATTTTTGAGCTTCACCTTTTGAATTTTCTCAAGGCGAGCATGAAGCTCCTTGAGCGGTGTATAAGGCAGATTCATAACAAGATAACTCCCAAACTTAGAGTTATCTGTATGAGTAATAAAGGGAGTCGATTGGGTGCTTCGTATCGCTGAGGATAATGGAATCTTTGTCGCTTCAGCAAAAGCGGCGACACAAATAACAAAGACAGAAAAAATTAAACCTAACTTAAGCACAGGGTCCTCCCTCACTCTTAGAATTGCCTAAGCGTACTGGAGGACACTGATCATATCAAGTCAAGATTAAGCAGTAATTGGATTGGCGCCAGACGGGCTTGCTGAAGGAGCCTTCTTGGTTTGGGCTTGAGAAATTTTCTTCAGAGCAAACCAGCTGCTTCCAAGCAGGCAGAACATAATGACGATGAAGCAGAAAATGTGGAATACTTCAATTTCCATACTTGATAAAACGACTTTTGCTTCTCTTAGTGGTTCGAGAGCACTGCCTTCAGGAATAATGCTTGATGGGTAAGCGACGACATCTTTCATGTGTTGAAACTCCTAATTCTTTTTTGGCCGATTTATAGCCACAATCTAATGCCTTTGAAAATTTTTTTCCACATGATTATGGTCATAATTTCATAGGGAAAAGATCCTATTTTTCACCAGCGTACAAAGTTTCTATACCTTCTCAATCAACTCCAAATAATCTCTATAGAAACAAAATAAAACTCAAGAAAAGTCATTTTGATCCGATATGAAACTGTCATGACAAATCTAAAAAAAATTTTTTGTGTAACCGGAGCAGTAACTCTGCTTGCTGGTGCTTGCTCATCACTACCTCGACAGAAGGCCGTGCGCGGACTTGCTTCACTCACACCTCCCGCCACTTGTGGGGAGCTAATCGAAAGTCTTTTTAATAAGGCAACAAAACGCCCTTCTGCAAAAGCACTCTCAAATCTCTATTCGGTAGTTGGCCAGAGAAAGAGTAAGAGTGCATGGCCTGAAATTCCTAGTGTCTATGACCTACATCTCACGAGAGAAAGCCCAAAGAAAATCACGAAGCCCACTGAGCTCTCCCCCGGACTGGCCTCACCAGATTTTGAGGAGGCAAGAGAACTAGGTGGTGTTTTTGAAGATTACAAAGTTCTCTCAGATGCCAAGCCAAGAGAGCTCTCAAGACAAGAAATTGCCACCATTAAAGAGCAGGCGATTGATTCTGCCCATGCAAGTGGCTTCCCAGAGGGAAGTGACGAGTTTAGAAGAATCTATCTCAAAGAATTTATCGAGAAGACCTATTCTTTTGAAAAGGATCTAAGACCAAGTGGCGCCCTCGATGCCAGAGCAAAGTGGACACTTCAAGTTAGCCATCCTGATCTCAATAATCGCCACCAAGAAGCCTTTGACTATGTAGAAAATTATTGGAAGAACTTAGTTAGAGAAACTCCAGATCAAACCAATGGAAGTATCATTCCCTTGCCCTATGAATTTGTTGTCGCCAATGATAGCCGCTTTGATGAAATGTACTATTGGGATACTTATTTTGGAATGCAGGGCTTGCTGGCAACCAACCGCCTAGATCTATCACAAAAAATTGTTGAGAACTTTCTCTACATGATTAGAGAGTATGGACTGATTCCAAATGGAACGAGGGACTATTACCTCACCCGCTCTCAGCCACCTTTTGTCTCAAGTATGGTTAAAGAAGTTTACGAAGCAACTCTCAAGTCAGCGCAATTTGATCAGAGTGCAACAAAGAGGTGGTTAAGACAGAGAGCTTACCCTCTCTTAAAAGCCGACTTTGAAAATTTCTGGATGAAGCCAGGAGCTCGCTTTGACCCTGAAACAAACCTTCACCACCACTTTGACGATGTCAATCACGCCCGGCCAGAGCGCCATAGTGCCGACAAGGAACTGGCCGATGATTGGAGTGATGATCACGGCTTAGGCATTACGTACACCGACACCCGCGCAGTTGCCGAGTCAGGGCTCGACTTCACAGATGGACTTGGCAAAGAGGCTTCCCAAACTGCCAACACACTCTTAAATAGTATGATGTACAAGTACGCCACTGATCTAAGAGACCTCGCCCTCGAGCTTGGTCTCGAAGATGAGGCCAGACACTTTGATCAGATGGCCCTCGCCAAGAAAGAGGCCATGGATAAGTATCTGTGGAGTTCCAAAGAGGGCTCTTATCAGAACTATCTCATTCGCGATCAAAAGTCCCTTGAGGGACTTCATGCTGAAATCTACACCGCGATGTACACCAAGGTCGCTAGCCCAGAGCAAGCGGCTTCCCTGGTGGAGAAACTGCGCCTGCTCGAAAAAGATGGCGGAGTAATGTCCTCACTCTTTACTGATTCTCATCATCAATGGGATGGCGATAATGGTTGGGCACCACTTCACTACTTCATCATTCAAGGTTTAAAAAATTATGGCTACGATGAAGACGCTGAGAGGATTGCTCTCAAGCTCGCCAATAGCTACGCCAACATTCATCACCAAGAGGGAGCTTTCCTAGAGCGAATCGATGTGGCCCGAGGGGCGCGCCCTGAGGAAGATGGCAAGAAGTATCCGGTCCAAGAGGGCTTTCTCTGGACCAATGGAGTCTACTCTTGGATCATGACCAAAGTTCTAAAGCAAGAAATTAAACCCATTAAGAAATGAGATATGAATGAGTGCACTTCACGGATACTACCTAGAAGACCTTTCAATTAGTCAATCCGCTAGCCTAGAGAGAACAATCACCGCTGAAGACGTCGAGCTCTTTGCCAAGGTCACCGGTGATACGAATCCTGTGCACCTAGATCCCGAATATGCAGCGACTACTATCTTTAAAAGTCCAATCGTTCACGGCATGTTCTGCGCTAGTCTGATTTCTAATTTGGCCGGCACAAAGCTTCCAGGTTATGGAACAATCTATGTTTCCCAAAGTTTAAAGTTTCTCGCACCAGTATACGTGGGAGAGAGTGTTAGAGCGGTGATTACTGTAAGTGAGATCATTCCTGAAAAGAGGCGCGTCCACTTTAAAACGGATGTCTTTGTTGGGGAAAAGCTAGTTCTCACGGGTGAAGGTCACGCCATGGTTGACTCTAGGAAATCTAAAGAAAGTTGAGTTCGAGGTTTCTATGTTCTACGTTTTAACTATTGCAGCGATGTTCTTCTTAGCCTTTGGCTTTCTCCTTTTCTTCATTCACATCTACTACCGAGTCAATGGCAAAGAAACTGTTGGCAAGGTGATTGCCATTGAAAAATACATAAGCACATCAGGGCATGGATCTGAAAAGACAAGGAGTACGCTCTACCGTGCAGTGTACGAATATTATTTTAACGGCCAGCCAATTTGGTTCACGGGCTCTGGAAGTGGTAATATTAACTTCAATATTGGAGAGAAGACCCCAGTCCTCTACCTCAAGCACGGACCTGAGTATTGCCAAGAAAAAAGTAATGTCTACTTAATCATCTCGAGTGTCTTTAGCCTCGTTGGTTTTGGAGGTATTGCTATTGCCTGGAATAACCAGGAAACTTGGGTTGAGCGCCTCACTCCCGTTGCAGGACTACTCTTTGTCGCGGCCATAGCTAGGCAGATATTAATCTCAAAGGGAATCTGGGAAAAAATAGTGACTGGAGTATTGGTAAACTCACAAATTGTCACCGCACAATCATTGGAAGGAAGAGAGATATACTGGAATACATTACAACTTGAACGAGAAAAAGGGAGCGTTGCCAAAATTGGCCTCGTAATCAGCTCTATATTTTTCTTAATCACGAGCATTGCAAGCCTCATCATCTGGAACCAACTTCCAGATTCAGCGCTTAGTATTATCAAAGATGTCTTGTCGCAAAAGATAAGCTACGAAGAGCTTGTTAATTACAATGGGGACCCACTAATGATGGGACTTGGAATTGCAATCATCTTTACAATTCTCTCTTCCTACAGCTTAATTTTTAGCTTTTTCAAAGCAGCACGTCACTAACTTACTATTAGTGTTAATTGGTGAGAGATCTAATTCAAATCTCTAAACTTATCAACTAAATAGTCCCATAAACTACCTGCCGAGGGGCCAACAGGACTGGTAAGTGAGCGTGCCAGATAAAGTGGTAACTTAGTGGATTTAAGTCCTTGAACTTTAAGCTCAGTGAGACTTTCGCTCTTAAGCTCGGCCTCTATGGAGGCGTACTCTAGATGCCCCCAGCCAAAACCATTAATAATTAGCTCTCGCTTAATCATATGATCTGATACCACCCACCTTCTAGCATTGTTCAAAGAGCCAAAACTCGCATTTGAACTTTCCTTAGAGCTAGACTTCGAAGCGCTATCGCGAACAACTATCTGAGGAAGTTTAAGCAATTCCTCAATTTTTGGATTTGCACTTTTAATGACCAACTTTGAAACTACTGGCACAATTCGCACGTCACAAATTTTTTTAATTTCGACTTTTGAGTGCTGAGTTATAAATGGAGTTATAGCAATATTTGCCTCTCCTCTCAGAAGCTTTTCTTGCGCCCCAGAGAGAACTTCAAAATCCATTTCAATCTTTGTTTGAGAGGTCAACTGAGAGAATTGATTTAAAACATTCAAAAGAAGTGAAAGAGGACAAAGGTAATCAATAGCAAGATTGAGTTTTGGCTCACGGCCCATAGAGAACTCACGGGCCTTAACTTGAAACTTCTCAACATGACTAAGAATTGATTGAGCCTCTCTCAGGAGAGACTCTCCTTCTGAAGTTAATTTCACTCGGTAGGAATCGCGATCAAGTAGCTTTAAGCCCAGCTCTTCTTCTAAGTTCTTTATGCCCACAGATAGAGTAGGTTGGGTCTTATGAAGCTTCTTTGATGCTGCCCTTAAACCTCCCTCAGAAGCAATAGTAATGAATATCTCAAGCTGATCTAATGTCACGACCTTTCCTTATAAATGAAAGTTTAACTAGTATAGGTCAAGATTGAAATTCGAAATATTCATTATTGTGGAAATAACAATTTTCAAGGCTATCGTTAAGTGAATTGTTCCATCACCTGGCGTCATTGTATTCAGTCTAAATACAGAGAAATTGACTATCGCGGAAGTGATGTTCTTATTAGGATTTCTACTTTTCCCCTACCCACACAAATCCTCTAAAAGCTCCTAACTGATAGTCCGTAGCCTCATCATTTGGGTACCTTTTAATTATCGCAGCTGATACTTCTTGAGTGAGTTTGCCATGGCACTGCATACAGGGTGCACCGACATATAAGGGACTTAAAAAAACCTTTTTCCCCTCTTTAAGTCTTACAACTTGAGGCTTATATGGATTTTTTGCAGTCGTCGCTTTAGCTTCTTCAAGATAACTCATCATCCAATTAGCTGCACGATTTTTTGGATTTCTAATTTTTTGAGATGTTCTCCCAATGTTAAACTTATCATTTTGATGAGTATTAGTAATCGGCAGCGCTTCTTCATGACAGAAGCTAATTGCGCTTATGACTCCTCCCTTTTTAATTTGAGAAGAAACATGGGCCATGAGATCCTTCTTTAATTTCTCCGCAAGACTACTGGCTTCTTCCTTAAAATCGGCCCTAGCGCTGAAGTGAACCCCTATTAAAATAAATAATAATAAAACTCTCACTTACCCTACTCCTCGCTATGTAGCTATGAGGCAATCTTCAAACGACTCTTTAAACTTGCACAGGCTGAATCAGAACACATCCCTGACTTTAGGGCATATTCGTAGCAGTCTCCCAGCTTCAAGCCTACTACTTCTGCCAGGTAGCGCCCAAACCAGTAACCCACGCGGTTACTAGACATACAATAGATGACAACCTTTCCTTTTGATGTTTCAAGCAAAGCCTTCATTCTTTGATGAAAATCAAAGGTAATGTCATACTCAAGATCGCGTACAGGAAGATTAATGTAATTAGCGCCACTCTCATGTACCCACTTGCAATCATTGCGAGAACCTAAATGCTCGTCTGGCGCTTTTAGATCAATAAATGTGTCAGCTCCAAGATTAACTAGCTCCTTGACCGCAGCTAGAGATTCAATTTTACCCGCCAAGATGAGCCTATCATCAACAAGTTTTAGATTTGAGACGCCTTTAATAGTTGGAGTTTTCCAATTAGTTAAATTCATAATTCACCACGCAGTGGAATTTTAAGAAAGCGTCTTCCTTCTTCATCACTTGGTGGCAAATGCCCTCCATCAATATTTATTTGAACACTTGGAAAGAGAAGCCTAGGGGCCTTAAGCCCAGCATCTCTTTCATCCCTAAAGGAAACGAAGTCGGCTTTTGAAGTCGAAGCTCTGAGCTGAATGTTTTTCTCTTTTTGCTCGCCAACACTTGAAAGCCATTTCACTTCTCTTCCACCAGGTTGGTAGTCGTGACCAACATATATCTTTGTTTCATTTGGGAGTGCATAGATTTTTTGGATCGAATCCCAAAGATCTGCCGAAGATCCTGCTGGAAAGTCGCAACGTCCAGTGCCATAGTCTGGCATGAAGATCGTATCACCCGTAAAAAGTAAGTCTCCAATTAAGTAAGAAGAACAGGCTGGAGTATGACCAGGCGTAAATATCGCCCTAAGCTCAATACTTCCAAAGTTGTAAGGGGTATCTTCTTCAATCAAAAGGTCAAATTGGGAACCATCAAGTAGTAGATGTTCTAGGCCAAAGATTTTCTTAAAGACGTTTTGCACTTTGGTAATATTTTTTCCAATGCCCAAAGTGGCATCTGGATACTTCTTCTTAAGATACTGGGCAGCGCTCAAGTGATCTGCGTGAGCGTGGGTTTCAAGCAGAGCTTTAACCTTAAAATTATGGACTTCAACGTATTTGATGACGTCTTCAGCGCTGTGAAAGCTAATTGCGCCAGAGGCTGGATCGTAATCTAGAACAGAGTCGATTATCACGGCGTCAAGGGTATTGGGGTCACTCACTACATATGTAAGCGTGTATGTGTCGGGATCAAAAAATTCTTTTACTGTATATTTCATGAGAACTCCTCTTGGATTCATCCTTTTCTTTATTATGCCAAAGAGGTGTTCTTAAAACTTTGATGGCCATCAATTAATAAAAGGTGATTTCGATCACTTATATGCGATGGCAAGGGTCTAAAAGAGAGATATGAAGTGTTATTAATCTATCACTTGTCCCAATTGGAATACCTAAGCGACTAGATTTTATGTAAAAAGGGCCAAGTACTGGCCCTTTTAAGATGAGTAAATTATTCGTACTGAGCTTGCTGCATTAGTTCAACTGCAAGTTCGACAAAGTTTCCGTAAATTCCGATATTTGTCGTATCAAAGCTAAATGGACCAAACGCTTGAAGAGTTGGACTTAGTTGAGCAGCTTGATTAACTGGGTACTGGTCAAAGGCTTTTGCAACGGGCGCCTGCACTTCAGCAGAACTCAAGTACTCAAGAAGCATTGTAGCTTCTTTAACATTCTTAGCATACTTCGTGATTCCGATTGCAACACCATTTACGTGAGCATTACTGCTGCCTTGATTGGCGAAAAACGGTCTCACTGGGTAATTAGCATCAGCTTCAACAAAAGGGGCAAGGTAGTAAGAGTTGGCCAATCCAACATCACAAGTTCCATCTGCAACAGCTCCAATGACTGCGCGATCGTTTGATAAAGGAGAGACTGCAAGATTTTCAACCCATGACTTGAAAATTTCGAGAGCTTTATCAGGTCCGTAGTTAACGACCATATAGGACGCTAGTGCTTCGTTGTAACTATTCTTTGATGTACGAACGCACAGGCGGCCTTTCCACTTAGAGTTACCTAGATCGGCATAAGTTGAAAGCTCACTTGGAGAAACCTTATTTGGGTTATACATAATTACGCGTGAGCGATAAAAAAGAGTGAACCAATTACGGTTGGCTTCAATGAAGTTCGAAGGAACATTTTTCTCAACAACAGCAGACTTGAAAGGCTGGTAAATCCCAGCTTTAGAAGCTTTTGAGTGATACACTAAATCCTTATCCAAATGTAGATCTGCGAGAGTATTCTCACCCTCTTGCTCAATGCGCTTGATGAGATCATCACTCTTGCCATCGATAACATTAACGTTAATCCCAGTGCGCTGTGTGAAGGGTTTAAAGATCGCACTTAAGCGATCACCTGGGTATACAGAGTAAATAGTTACTTCTTTCGCGGCTAGGATCCCGGTGCTTAAAAGCGCTCCGATCAAAACCAAAAATCTAGTGCTACCGATCATAGTAAAGCCTCCAAAAGTACTGAGTAAGTGGCCCCAGCAAGTTTTATTCATATTTTGGAGAAGTGTTACCTCACCATGTTTGAATGGTCAAACAGAACTCAAGTTAGCCAAACAATGTCACTATACTTTGCTAAAATTCAAGGTGTTAGCCGGCTTTCGCTATTGTGAACATTGATTTACGAAACTGAACGAGTGAGCGCTGGCATGGCCAGAGATTAATAAATTCGACCTTATCTCCTGGCAATTTGCGCCAAGAATTTATAAATGAGATGTAGCATCTTGAGTTGTTTGAATTGTAGTCTAATCAGAAGTCATTCAAGAAAGATTTGAAATTCTATCTCTGAGGATGGTTTTTAACCCATCTTTCTTGATACTTCTTCAGTTCAAAATCAGTAGGAACCACAACTTTACAGTAAGTTTGAACTTCTTTTAGAAAATCATTCCGATAATCGAAATACTTTCCACTTCTATCAACAAGCAGCTCCGGGTAAGTTTGGTTTAGCTTTCTTCGCCCCAAAATTCCTAATGCTTCTCGCTCCAAACTAAACTCTACAATTGATATGACTTGATGAAGCATTGACTCAAACGTTTCTTTATCGCCTCCCATTAAGAGATTTAGGCAAGAAGCATTATCATAGCGCCTAGTAAAATTTTGACGGAGGATTTCAAGTGAGTCTGAGTTTTCTAGATTATTCTGATGTGTCCTTGCAATATCGAAGATTATCTCCCTCAAGTATTTATCATCAGTCATTTTTAAAAGTGGCTTATCAATTTTGTCGTCATCAAGAGAATTACCATCAGAGTCTCTGCCTCTAAATTCATTCAGTCTCAGTCTAATTTCCTCTGAAGTAACCTTTGGAAGACTATTCATATAGGCTTCAAGTTTTTTAACCCTAGAGACTTCATGAAAGGCCCACCAAGAAACTCCAAGTATATTAAAGACAATCGGGAGAACCTTCACGCTGACGACTACAACGATGAGGGTCAAAATTTTATTTTTCTCTACCCAGCGAACCAGTCTAATTGCTAAATGCTTTAGCCCCTTCATCAAATATCCTTCATAGAAATAGCTCAATTTTAGGTAAGAATGACGTTTGAGAAAAGAGTAAATAGTTAAGAATAATTTCAAACTACTTAAATAGTCTTTTACTAGGTTGTATTTGGAATTTGGTAGCTGGAAGTTTTCTAAGAAGATGCAGTGGTGATTCGGAGTTGGGTCAGCCGCAAATTTGTCTGCGCTGGCGCTTGAAAATTTGGGCTATTTCTCAGCGTCAAATCCTTTGGATTTGCCGCAGGAAATGGTTGCGGGGGCAGGATTCGAACCTACGACCTTCGGGTTATGAGCCCGACGAGCTACCAGACTGCTCCACCCCGCGTCAACATATTGAAAATTCAAAAGATCAATAGGAGGGTGAGTATAGAATGGAGGTAGGCGTTTGTCAAAGATTTAAAAGAAGAGCTTCACTCCAGTATAAAACCCTAATATCTCGAAAAGATCTGGCGATAAGAACTTTAGATTAAGCCCTAGCTTTAATTTAAGAGGAAAGAAATTATGGCCAGAGAATTCAAAAAGACTGCAGGAAAACTTCAAATCGAAATCGACACAACTGAACTTAGCCCCTCACAAATACGCCTGGTGCGTTCAATCAATGTGATGCTTAAGAATGTTCTCGTCTCAGATCACGAGAATGAATTCTTTGAAGGAAGTGCAGAACTAATGAGACTCTGTGCTGCTCTCATTAAGCAATCAAGATTTAGTGACGACATCATGAGATCAAGCCCGATCCCCTATGCCGAACAAGCACTTGAATACTCGGTAGATGCTCTTCAAGACGTCATCTCAAATGCCCGAGTTGTTCACTACGACAATTAGGATTTAGTAAATATTTTCATTTAAGGGCGCCAAAGAGCGCCCTTATTTATTAGGTTTTCTAAGGCTTGCTCCGAAAAGTTAGTATGATGAAGTCTCTTCTATTCACATTTGTACTTCTACTCACTTCATTTTCTTCCATGGCGGCGGAGGATCTCCTCTTTCGTTGGAATCGAAGTGAAGTTAAAAAAGTTGAAGGCACAAGCGCTTCAATGCAAATTCTCGAGCGCTTCATCTTGGCCGGGCCAAAGAGTTATGGCATCGGAACACTCACACTCACTAAGGCGCTCAGAGACCCAGACACTCTCACGACTCTTGTAAATGATATCAAGCGCGAGAGTGGCTTTACTTTTAAGCGCACCTTTAATTACGAAGGAATCACCTTCGCTGAATTTAAATGGGAAAAAGGAAATCGCCTGATTCGCTACGGCCTAAGTGACGCCGGAGACTATCGCCTTATTTCAATCTCAAGTTATAGACCTGGGTATGCCAGTATTAGTGGCCCTGAATCTGCTTCACTACAAGTGAAATGGCACAAGTATGAAGAGCGCGGTGGGCGCTCAACTAGTATGATTCTCTTTAATTCGATTTTCCCAGCGGCTCACGCACAAAGCATTCCGGGTTTTGATATGAACCCGATTCTCAATTCTTTAGGTGGCTCATCTGGTCCAAGTATCACAACGCCAAATCTCACAGGAGGCGTGACGACTTTTGAACAAAATCTCAACGTGAACGTAACAGGCGCAGTTGATGTTAGCGGAGATGTAAATGTCAACGGACTCACAGAACCAGTCACTGAATTAGGAAATATCGCAGATCGCTCTTTAAGTAGTGTGGATCAAATTTCTAAAGATGCTCTCAATCAGGCGGATCAAATTTCAAAGGACGCCCTTGATCAAGCCGATAAAATGATTGAAGACTCGCTCAGTGATGCTGAGCGAATTGCTAGTGAGAATATGGACCGCGTGGAGCAAATTGCTGACGACGGACTCGCCCAAGCTGATCGCACCACAAAGATGGTGGATAAGAACTGGACTGAAACCAATAAGCAATTTGAAGAAGCTAATAAAATTGCAGCAAAGATGACCGACCCAAAGCACGCCTTTCTCCTTGCCGGAGCAACGGCAGCAGGTGCAGTCATTGGATCAACCGTTGCCACTCTTGCCGTCCAAGGCGTTGTCAAAGGACTAGACTGGTTAATTGAGCAGATCACAGACGCCAAAGGAAAGCAGGAGCGCTGGCGCCTCTTTAGAGAATCTAGAGAAAAATGGGAAGAGACAATGGACAACGCTCGAAACCTTGAGGCGTCTATTGATCAATTCATCCTCTTTAATGATGTCCTAAAGACCATTAAGGGAAGACTCCCGGCCAGTGAGCGAGACAAACTCACGATTGAAAATGTTATTGCCCAGTTTGGGCGTGAAATTCTCCTCAAGCAAAAACGCCGTGAAGAACTCTACAAAAATTTCCTCGCCGCTCAGACTCCTGCTTGTGAAGCAAAGCTAGCTGCTGAAGTTCAAAATATGGACGCCCTCATCGCCAATCTCGGTCAGGTCATGGGGCATCTTCAGAATCATAAGAAAGATAATCCTGGAGTGAATATCTTTGATGATCGCTTTTTCTGCGATCAACTGGGAGATATGCTTAGAAATCTCGTCGATGCTGAGAGTGCGCTTCAGCGCTACCGAATGTTCATGATTGCCGGCCAAACGGAATGGCGCGATCAAGCTCTTAATGACTATCAAGATCTTCAAGGGCGAACTGACGACTTCAATAAGAGGCAAGATGGTGATTTCGAGTCGAGAGAGCTCGATACGATTAAAGAGCGCTATGAAACGAACTACTCTGCGATGAAGAGACAGTTTAAGCAAATTTGTAATAATCAAAAAGTACTCTCTTACAGCAAGTGTTATGACCAAAAGTGGAATAGTCCAGAAGCTCAAGCACAAAGAAAGCGCTGGGAAGAGGCAAAATTCAAAGAACTTGAGGCCCTCGCCCAAAGAACGAAGTATCGCGCGCAAAATCCACTTGGTCTCAACTCAGATGTAGAGGCCCAGCGACTCGAGCGCTATCGCCAGTGGTTCCAAGAACTAGAAGATCAGCAATTCTGCTCACAAAATCCCAATGATGAGCGCTGCCTAGAGCTCGATCAATTCAGATTCAACGGCAATTTCTACGTGAAAGATAAGGCCTTTGAGAGAATGAATGACGTTTGCCCAGGAAGAGAACTGAGCCTACCTTCGATTACAGAAAGAAAAGTTGAAGAAGCAAGAATGGCGGCGCAAGCCGAGGCGCTGAAATCTGGTCGCGCGCCAGCAAGCGAGAAAAATTCTGGTGGATTCTTCTCTTCGATTGGCGACTTCTTTAAGGGCATCTTTGAATCTATTTCCAATTTCTTTGGCTTTGGTGGCAAGCGAGCTGTGATCGGTGAAGATCAGGCCCGCGATATCGCTGTACCAGATCCGGAGATCGCACATGCCGTAGTCGATGACTCGAGAACGGCCACTGGAGCTTCAAGCCAGGCAACAGCTCCCATCACCCAGAGAAGTGTGGCTCAAATGTCCAGCGAGTACGCGAGCGCTCTATCCAGTGGAAAGCCTGCGAGTGAAGTTTTAGGCGAACTTGAAATTTCACATATCACCAGTGAGCTTCCAGCTCCCCTTGCTGAGAGCTTTAAGAAGGACTTCACAGCACGCATTGAAGCACTTGGAAGTGATAATGTTGATAGTGATAAGCTTCAGTCAATCATCACTCAAATAGAGGCGCTCAAATCAAGACCTAGCTATGAGCGCGAGCGAATCATGAGTGCAGTTTACGCTCCAGAAAATCTTCCATCGATGTTTGCCAGTGCGTATAAAGCCGCATGGGATCGAGGAGATGATCCGCAACACTTATTTAGCTACCTCACACTCACTGCGCCTATGCTCGGAATTAGTTTTGAGTGGTCTGAGAGCGATAAAGATTTGATGGATCAGCTGAGTGCTATTCCTGGGATCAACGTGAGCAAATTTGGCATGATGATCGATACGGGGCTTTTACCAGACAAGTACTATAATCAAAAACTCTTTGAAGTACTCATGGAATTTAAGCGCCTAGAAGCGGGCAATCAAGAAGCCGCCTCTAGTGCACTTAATAATCTTAAAGCTTATTTAGCAAATTGAGCGTGAGTTCCTTTCTTTTGGAAATTCTTACGCTGCTCGCGAGCAACCTTCTTTTCCTTGCGCTTTTGGTGAGCAGCTTCTTTTTCTTCAAAGCCTCTCGCAATAGCTTCTTCGCGCTTCTTGGCCTTCGTCTCTGCAATTTCCTTTAGTGAAGTATAGTAAGTTTCCTTCTTAAACTTCGCAAAGGCGCGATCATCAGAGGCAGTACCAGGCTGAGCGCCCTTGCGGTCAACCCACACAGTTTTCTTAGAGCTCACATAGCGAGGAGCATCTTTAAGTCTCTTGCCGTTTTCATCAACACCTAGGGCCTCAAGAAGATAGCGCTTAGTGATGTAGCGGAATTTTCCAGGTGCGATCCCATCAATTGTCAGACCTTCGATGGCAATTCTCTTGAGCTTATCAATTGTGATCCCAACGGCGTCGCAAAGGCGACGAATCTCGCGGTTCTTTCCATCTGTAAGACGGAACTCGACCCAAGTCTTTGTTGGAAGCTGCTTAATCACGCGCACACTGCGCGGTCTGAGCATCCCCACTTCTGGGTCATTAAATCCCTGGCGCAACTTCTCAAGAATAGTCTCAGTCACAGAGCCAAAGATTTTTACTTCGTAGACCTTTGTGAGTGAGTGGCTTGGGTGCATAACCATGTTGGCCATCTCACCGTCATTAGTCATAAGAAGAAGACCTTCAGACAAGTAGTCGAGGCGACCCACTGGATAGATACGCTCACTGACTTCGCGGCAAAGATCCATCACCGTCTCGCGACCTTCAGGATCAAAGAGCGTAGTCATATAGCCACGTGGCTTATGAAGAAGCATATAGATTTTTTCAACAGAGGCCGGATCAACTAGTGCTCCGTCGACCATCACTGTATCACTCTTAGGATTAACTTTAGTTCCAAGCTCAGAGACGAGCTCGCCGTTGATCGTCACGCGACCTTGAACGATCATCTCCTCGGCCTTACGGCGCGAAGTTACTCCACAATCTGCAATATACTTTTGAAGACGAACAAGATTATGTTCACTCATACGATGCTCCTATCTGCCTCACGGCCGTTAGTGTTTAAAGATGACGCTTTGTACCCTTTCGGGTACAAGCCCGTCAATTATCTTCTGTAAAATCTCCCTCATCACTTAAGTCTTCGTTATTGCTAGACTTAAGCCACGAGAGATCGAGGTCAAGGTCTTCACCCGCGCGGGCGGCTTCATCACCCATATCGCTTAGGCGCTTTTCAAGCTCTTCGAGATCCTCTTCATTTGCACTCAATGGGGCATTGCCCTCTTCATCAAGAAGTTTTTCACCAGTGAGGCGCTCAAAGGCTTCATCGAGCGCGCGCGAGAGATTCTCAGCTTCTTCGTCTGTGTCGCCAAGAAGGGAAATTACTTCTTCGCTCTCAACGTCATATTCATCTCTAAAATCATTTGAATCAGGAGTTGCCTCTTCATCGACGAGGGCGTCTTCCTCATGGGAAGCGAGCTCCATTAGGTCGCCATCGAGATCTTCAAGGTCATCTTCTAGGTCGACAACTACGTCAAGTTCACCAGCTTCAAGCTCTTCTTCAAGTAGATCCTCGTCAAATTCAATGGCCTCACCAGTGTCGAGATCAATCATTTGAAAGTCTTCATCATCTTCACCAGGCACATTAAATGGGCCCGCTTCAAGATCAGAGATCACCGTTGGATCAATAAACGCAGAGATCATTTCACTTGCACTAGCGGCGAAGTTCTCTGTGCTCACTTGCTTGTTATTAACGAATTCTTCAAGAAGATCGAAGGCCGTTTTCACGACTTCGCCCTCAGTACTTGTGCGCTTCTTATCTTCAACTTTTAGAGAGAGAGTAAAGTCTGTCTCAGGGTTGATTGATTTAATTGTCTCAGCGAGCTGATCGAGTTCATCAATTTCATCAAAGACAAAGCGCTCTTTATCACCAAGAGAGACGATTCCTTTAATGTCTTCGATTTTACCAATGCCGTCTTCAACCATTGTCTCAAGCTCGTGCTCAGGTGGAAGAGCTTGAAGATCCGGAAGGTTAAAGACTTCAAGAAATTCTGCCGTTGTAGCGTAGAGAACTGGGCGACCCACATCTTCAGAGCGACCGGCCACTTTCACTAAGCGCTTATCCATAAGGGCGCGAACAATGTGTGAAGAATCAACACCGCGAATTTTTTCTACTTCAGTTTTTGCCACTGGTTGCTTATAGGCAATGATCGCGAGAACTTCGAGTGCTGTAGGAGAGAGTTCAAGTTTATTGACCTTAAAGAGGTCTTGAACGTACTTGGCGTAGGTGGCTTTCGTTCTAAACTGATAACCCTCAGCAACTTCTGCCAAGCGAAGTCCGTGATGCTTTTTCTCGTACTCTTCTTGAAGGCGGGCCACCGCCGTGTGAAGAACGCGAAGAGGCAGATCCTCATCAATCATATTCTTAATTTTTTGAAGTGCTACTGGACGGTCGCTCATGAAAACGATCGTTTCCACCGCGCCACAGAGCGTGTCTTCGTTGAGACCGGTTCTCGCTTTCCAAATCTGATCCTCTTGCTTTTCTGGATCAAAGTGAGCGAGCTCAAGTTCAAATTCGGCCGAGGGCTCATCTGGATAGAGAGCGTCTTCGCCGGCCGGATAGAGAGGGGCCAGTTCCATCTCAACCATTTCCTCAACTTCTTCCATATGAGGTACTGGTGGTGTAGTCCCGGTATCTTCGTGTGTGTTCTGTGTTTCTTGATCCATGCTTATCCTCTACGTGGTCTCTTCTAGTGAATCAGAGTATCAGATCCAAGTTCCTGTTTTGCTAGTTCTAAAAGCTCTGGCGGAGTCTGGTCTTCCTCCGCAAGTTTTTCTTCTTCGTCGTCGATCCCGTCGTTATCAAGATCGGTCATTGGCGCTTCATCGGCTTCAAGTTCAAATGCCTCTTCAACCATAGTGCCCTCGCCTTCAATGAGCGCTGCAATTTCGGCGTCGTTTTCCGCCTCAGGGTTTTCATCATCAAAACCATTGGCCGATTCAACGTCGAAGTCTTCAAGCGATGTTGTGAGTTCAACATAGACAGCGCCGAGGTCTTCATTTTGGAAAATATTGAGGCGCTTTAGGCGAGCGAGCTCGAGAAGCGAGATAAAGGTAATAACCGTGTTATCAATATCGTGCCCACCACCAAGTTCAATCAAGCTCTCAAGAGTTGTCTGTGAACCTTGCTGGAGGTGGTTTTTAAGAAAGACGAGCTTTTCTTTAATGGAGAGACGATCGCGGCGTACAACAGTGTACTTGCGACGTTGCTTCACGATGAAGTCCATCATCGCTTCGGTGAGTTTTTCTAGTTCCATGGGAACGAGAATAGAATTCACGATTTCTTTTCTATTAATTTTTGGGTGAGTAAAGATGTCGTGACCCTTCTTAGGAAGGTCCCACAACTTCTGTCCCATTTTTTGAAAGTGCTTGAGTTCCTCGAGGCGGCGAATAAGTTCAGCGGTACTAGTGATACTGCCAAGCTCATCACTGGCATCAAGGCGACCAGCTAGCTCGCGGCTTTCATCTTCGCTAATACAGTTTTTTGATTTTAAAAGCAAAAGAGCCGCGGCCATGTAGAGATACTCTCCGGCCACATCAAAGTTGAGATCGCGCATTTGCGAGAGATACGCGAGGTACTGACCTGTGATCTTGGTCAGGTCGAGCTCGCGAATATTCATCTCTTCTTTTTCAACAAGAATCAAAAGAAGGCCAAGCGGGCCATCGAATTGATCTGTTTGTACTTTAATTGAGGTATCTAGCATTTCAATTTCATCCTGTTTTTAAAAAAGCGTGCCAGAAAAGAGCATGATAAAGAGATTTCTCATCACCATTGCTAGTGAGTAGAAAGGACTCGCAATCTTATTGAAGATTCCACTATAGAAAATCACGAGTAAAATAATGAATGTATAGGGAGCGAGGGCCGCAAACTTTCTCGCCCCTTCATAGCTCAAGTAAGTTGAAAGCATTTGCCCACCGTCTAGTGAAGGTAGCGGCAGGAGATTAAAAATCGCTAACACGACATTAATCATCATGGCGTAGTTGAGCATATCTAAGAGTGGGGAGCGCAGGCTAAAACTCTCGGGGACAAAAAGTAGCATCAGAGCAAAAATCATTCCTGACAGGATCGCAAGACTAATATTGGCAAGCGGGCCAGCAAAGCTCACCCACCAAATTCCCTTTTTAATATTCTTAAATCGACTCGGCTGCACTGGAACGGGCTTGGCGTAGCCAAATGGAGTGCCGCCCATCAAGAGAAGGACCAACGGAAGAAGAATCGTTCCGATTGGGTCTGCATGAACCACAGGATTGAGCGAGAGTCGCCCGAGTCTTTGCCCAGTGTCATCACCAAATTTCAGTGCCATCCACGCGTGCGCAGCCTCGTGGCAGACAACGGCCAAGAGGAAGCCCGGAAGGGCGAGGGCAATGTTCGAAATAATATTTTCCATAGTTCACAAATTCATACCATTCCAAACACTCACAGTCTATGAACTCTGGGGGCTTCGGGGCCTGAATTGGCCACCTTAAACTCAAAAAAATCGTGCACTTACATATTTCACACACACGACACAGCGTTACATGACGGCGTTTGTCAGACTTTTATGCCCCACTTCTGCCGGGTCGGCGCAAAATACGGGGCGCGCTATAATAAAGGTCTAGAATTCCAGGATTCAGGAGTTGAGCGTGCACCATCGGAAGGCCCAGGTCGTCACCCTATTAAAAGAAGAGGATGAACTCTACGTTCTCCTGCTACTCACTAAACCAGAGCGCGGCGAGCACTGGCAAAATGTCACGGGCACCGTTGATGAAGGCGAAGACTTCGCTGAAGGCGCCAGACGCGAACTCTTTGAAGAAACAGGTCTAAACACTCCAGTTATTCCCCTCACCTTCACGCAAACTTTTTGGGATCGCTTTGATCGCCATGTGCGCGAGGAAGTTTTCATGGCCATTCTCCACGAGCGTCCGGCCGAGATCAAACTCTGTCCAAAAGAACATCAAGCCTATCAGTGGGTTCGCTTTGAAGATTTAAAAGAGTCTCACTACGGTTACGACTTTCACTTTAGGGCCGCCACACACGCTAAGGAGCAGTTATGCGCAAAGTAATTCTCCTCGGGCTGCTCTTTAGTTTTATCACCTCTGCCCAAGAGATGGACGCTGAACTGAAAGCCGATCTAGAGGCAATCGAGTTTGGAACTATCGACCGCGTGACCAATGAGTTTAAGCCAGAGAAGAAAATTCTCAGACAAAATAAACTCCGCTGGTACCGCGAAACCCCTTGGTCTCCTGCTCCCTTTCGCGTGGTTATCCAAAAGGGAACTGTGATTGAGAGCATGGAGGGTGATCACAAATTCTTGGCCCCACGAGATATTACCGCTTGGGTGAAAATGCCCTACACCAGTAGTATTTACTGCTCAATTCTAGGCAAGGAGGGCAAGCCCCTCTTTCGCGTTCGCAGCGAAAAAATTGTCGATATCGAGCGCATCGTCGATATGACTCCTCAGATTGACCCGGGCGAGAGCTACGAAAATAAACCACTCTTTGCCGCCGTTGATAAGTCACTCTCTCTCAAAACCATTCTAAGCTACGGCACGCACACCGGGGACGCAGCTTTTTTTGCCAACCTCTTTGGCGGGGAAAGCGCCGGCGCGAAGGCCTCTCGAAGCTCGCTTAAAACTTTCTTTGCCTTGGAACTGCCTGTGCACTTTGGGCTAGGTGTTTCTCTAGAAAATGGTTCGTGGAATAGTCAGCAAGATGGACTTCCTGTCGAGTGGCAGATGGTCTCTATCGGGCCTGCCATGCGCCTGCCTCTTGGTAGAGGTGACACTTTTGAATGGAGTGCCGAACTCTCAGTCGAGCGCTCGCTTTCTGCCAGTGCGACATTGAATCAAGGCTCTACGATTGATCTCTCATCAACTACTTTTGAACTCAGGGCCGAGATGGGGCTGCCTACGAAATATGGAACCTTCGCCCTCTTTGCTGGTTATCAACGCCAAGAACTCGCCGCCAAAGATGGGCCAGAAGACGTACTCTACTACTCTTCTGAAACTGGCTCTAATCAATCTGGGTTCTTTGGTCTCAACTATCAATTTGGATGGAATCTATGAAGAGACATTTGAGATTTCTCTCTCTGCTAGTACTGCTTGGCGCCTCTAGGGCCTGGGCGATGAATGGCATTGTAGTCGTTCACGAAGCCCCTATTCACCTAGCGGAATCTTCTGAAACGCCGGTAATCCAAACCATAAGAAAAGGCGAAGACCTCGTTATTCACGATCGCCACTTTGGAACAACTGTTTTTGAAAATACAAAAGATCAGCAGGGCCGAAGGCTTCTTTATCTCGCTGATGAAGATACTTCACGCGGTTTCTATGAGGTTAAAACTGCCAGTGGACAGTCTGGTTATATTTTAAAAAAATATGTGAAGCCAGTTTATAAAGACCCCCGCGAATTTAGTGATCCCATGCCGCGCTATAATCCAGACCACAAGGATTATCGCATCGCTGAGCCACTTCCAACGGGATACCCGCTCTACGACTTAGAAAAGAGACGCGCCTTACTTACGGCCAACCTCGGACCCTCAAGACATATCCTCTATCCCTACCCCGACCGAGTCGTGAAAGAGACGAGCTCATCGCTTAAGGGATTTAATATCTACTACCTGGGAAAAGCATCATTTGATAACACCAACAGACTCTACTTCGGGGCCAATTTCTCACTACTTGGTTCCGACAACGAAGTTCAAATGGAAGCCGGTCGCTTCTCAAAAGAGAGCTCGCTACAAATGGGCATCGGCCCCTATCTCTCTTATGATCCCTATCGCACTGACAAATACGCCCTCACTATCGGCGGCGGCTTTAATGCAAACTATCACCGCTACTTTGTCTCCCAAGGAGATGGGGATGGAAGCGAAGAGAGAATGTTCTCTGGACTTAGCCTCACTCCCAAGGTCACGACAACTTTTCAGGTAAAGAGCGCTTTTAAAGATGTCGACTTTGTTCTCGGCGCCGATGCCCTTTTCAACCTGCCCTTCTCGCTTAAGAGCAACTCAGAGGTTCAGATTCCCGAGTGGTGGCAGGGCGCGCAGGACGAAATTACCTACCCGCTAGGCGCTAGTTTAACGTTCTTTATTGGCATTCAAGGTAATTACTAGGAGCTTTTTGCCGCCTCTAAAAAGAGAGGCAAAAAAAATTTAAGGCCCCGTTTTTTTGGTCGAAAAGTAGGGGTAGCCACACACACAAAATCCAGGAGGGATGCATGACGGCAAGAAACACAGACCACGAAGTACTTTTCCAAAAACTAGGTAACACTTGGTACGTCTTTTCAGAAATCAATGATGACTTTGTCTACTCTGCCCTTCCAGAAGGCATGGACCCACGCGAAACAAAAATGGAATTATTTGAAGTGATTGAAAACCACATGCAAAAAGTTGCGCGCCAGTTTAGAAAGAAAGGCCCAGAAGTCGCCGCTTAATACTGAAAGAAGATTATGACTGCTGCAAAAAAATATGCTGACCTCTATAAAGCTTCGTCTGCCCCTAAAGTAGACGAAGCTGATAAGCAAAAGGTCCTAGATCTCATCAAGGCCCTCCAGGGCAATCTCAAAGACCCGGCGCTTGCAAAAAAAGCCGCCCAAATCCTTAGCGAATGGGTCAACAAAAATTCTTCTGATCAAAAGAAGTGAAGCGAGTCTCTCTTGCCAAGAACATAGGCTGGCCCTAGTGTAAAGGAGTACCCTACTTACAAGGATCTCCTGATGACAGTTCCCTTTTATAATTTCACTGAACTTCACAATGACGAATTTAAAACCGCCATCAAAGAGCGCTATTCGAAGATCATAGATCAAGGTGCTTTTGTTGAAGGTGAATATAATCAATCCTTCGAAACTAAGTTTGGAAAACTCCAAGGCTCTAAGCACGCCCTGCTCGTGGCCAATGGCACAGACGCTCTCGAAATCAGTCTTGAGGCCCTGGATGTTGGACACGGCGATAAAGTTGGCGTTCCAGGAATTACTTTCTACGCCACTAGTGAAGCTGTTCTCAATCGCGGCGCCACTCCCATCTTTATTGATATCGATCCTGCAAACGGCCTCATGTGCCCTAAAAGCCTCGAGCGCGTTCTTGGCGAGCACAAGCTCAAAGCGATCATGCCAGTTCACATCTATGGCCTGCCGGCCCCTATTGCTGAACTCGAAAAAATTTGTGACAAGCACGGTGTGGCCATAGTTGAAGATGCCGCCCAAGCTCAGGGAACATTCATCGAGTGCGGCCCAGTGGGTTCAAGTAAAAACCTCACAACTTTCTCTTTCTATCCAACGAAGAATCTCTCGGCCTTCGGCGACGCCGGCGCCATCCTCTGTCAAGACGACAAGCTGGCTGAGCGCATTCGCCACATTAGAAACCACGGCCGCGGTGGACTTCCAATCTTTGGACGCAACTCGCGCTGCGATCACCTTCAAGCCGCCGTCCTTGATCTAAAGCTTGAAAAGATTGAAGGCTACAACCAAAAGAGAAAGGAAGTCGCGGCGATGTATCACCAAGCGCTAGAGGGACTTCCAGTGAGACTACTTGATAAGAAATTTATCGAAACGAGCTCATGGCACCTCTACCCAATTTGTCTGGCCAGTAAAGATCAAAGAGCGAAGCTTCAAGCTCATCTTCAGAGTAAGAATATTGGTTGCACGCCATTTTATGAGCGCGCTCAAACTGAAGAGCCAGCACTTGAGAAGTATAAGCACCTTGGTGAAGATCAAAATGCCCGCGCCTTCGCTGGTACAGTTCTCTGTCTTCCAATCCATCCCTTTATTTCAAAGGCCGATGTGGAGACTGTTGCCGCTGCTCTCAAAGAAGTACTCTAGTAATGTTATGATGGGCCCATGAGGAATTTTAATGGGCCCATTTAATTCATCTGGGCGATTATTTGACAAGGCTACTCAAAGTTTCCTGGGCTCACCAACCAGTGCCCTCTACCTCGCTGTTCTTCGCATCTTCGTCCCCCTCTACTGCCTCCTTACCGACGTCGGCGGCAATGCCGCAGAGATCTCTACTCTCCCCTTTAAAGTTTTAATACCAACGAGCTTCTATCAATATTTACCTGAATTTTTGCTAACTAATATTGGAAGCTATCCTCAACTTCTTTTTAAGATCGCTCTAGTTACACTAATGCTTGGCCTTGGAGCCAGGGTGAGCGCGGCCGTGTGCTTAGTTCTTGGCAGCTACCTCATGGGCTTTAGCTATAACTTGGGCTACACCGCTCACAACTTAAATCTGCTTCCCTTTATTTTTCTCGTCCTTGCCATTGCCCCGAGCGCTGATTACTTTTCAGTCTTTCGACTCTTTGGCGAGCGTAGAATTCAATCCGTCTTAAGCTATTCGATACCCATTCACTTTCTTCGAGTGCTCTTGATCTTCGTCTACTTCTCTGCAGCGATTCAAAAACTTAGAATGAGCGGCACTGATTTTTTCATGAGTGATCACGTGGCCATTAAGCTCGCTCAAAGTGGAATCACTCCCTCTATTTGGCTCTCTCAATTTGGCCAACTCATCAAAGGGGCCGCGCTTCTGTCGTTGATCATTCAACTCTTAAGCCCCCTGGCGCTTTTTTGGCGCGCACGCTACTTCATCGTTATGGTCATTGCCTTTCAGCTAGGAACCTCTCTTTTAGGCGCCCACTTTCCGCTCTATACGATGCTGTTAGTTCTTTTGTGGTTTCCCTGGAGAAGAGTGATGAGGTTTGCTCCAATCTTTAATGAGACCAATCCCAAGCCCTTCTATCTCATGGGAAGTTTCTATCTCTACACCTTGATCACCCTGACTTTTATCGTGGCCAGTATCACCAGATTTGAGGCGTGGCCGATTAGTCACTTTCCTATGTACTCTGACACTTCCTATATTAAAAATGGACTCGCTCGCTATAGGTTGAAATTAAAATTTGACGGCGCTGAGGACGTGTTCTTTCACAAGAGTGAAAAGAAGTACTCTCCCTTTCCTCCCCGTCGCGTACATGCTTATTTTAGAAAGTTAGAAAAAACTCAAAGAACTAAAGAAGTGCTGGAACTTCTCTATTGGGATATGGCCAAGAGGGATCAGAAAATTTCAGGACTTAGTCTGTGCAAAGAAGAGTGGCTTCCCGTCACACCAGAGTCGGTGCAAGAGGAAGCCCACTGTCAGGAATTAGTTACATTTCTTAGCGACCACTCGCTTAAGTGAGTTCATCTCGCGCTCGCGCTCTAGATAGGGAACAAAACTTCCAAATCCAGCATAATTGAGATGGGTCATTCCCTCGTAGTAACTCACGGTATAGGGGTTGCTATAATTTGAATCAACCACCGTGAGATCGTATCCGTCATTAGTTTTATCGACACCTACAACCAGCCAGGCGTGGGCCACGACGCCCGGAAGCTGAAGCTTTTGATAAGCAACATTGCCTTGAACCTCGACGTAGCTGTAGAGCTCATCCATGATTTCTTTCATCTTCTCAGCTGTAGTGCTCGAAGAGCCAGCGAGTCCCACAATCCACTGCTGACGAATAAAGCCATCAGACTTTTGCCATCTCTCAAGCTCGTCTTGAATGAGACTGCCAAAGCCGCCGTAGCCAGAAAATTCTCTCAGACTTGAGTAGCCTGGGATGACTACTAGGTCGTTGCCCTTTCTAATGTCTTTAATAATTCGCTTGGCCTCTTCGGCACTTGGGCGAGGGAGATCGGGGCGATAGATGGCTAGGTAAGTTGCGTTTCTCGTAAAGCGAGAGTGCCACCAGCAGACGCCGCCATTGATGAGGCCACCGTGATTGGTAAAGGCGAGCATATTCTCATTGTCTTGCAAAAGTTCGCGAGCATAGTTTCGCGCTTTGCGGTCCGAACAAAATTCGGCCTTCGACATTGAGGCGTTCACGGCATATGCCGCTTGAGAGAGAGAAAGAGCGCAAATAGCTCCAAGGATGAGCTTGTTCATGGGGGGAGCTCCTGTGGTTAGCGGAGGTAATAAATTTTCTTGGCGGTTTCTAACCCATTTCGCAACGCCTCGCAATAAACCCTGTCATCTTTTCAAGCCGCGCGTAAATTGATAAACCCTGAAATCTTTAAATCCCAAAACCTCAGGAATATTTCTAAAATGACTGCCGATTCTAAAATCAGGACCTTAGCTGACCGCGAGAAGGCCAGAGAGCTTGCTCACAACGAAAGGGCCGAGAGATCCTACACAAATGATTTCCAGTACACCCACCGCAATCCCTACCACGAGAAGCTCGAGGAGTTCTCAGAGTTCGTCTTGCGCGATCATGAAGGTGAAACGCTCCCTGGAAAGTGGAACCAAGAGGTCTTTAATCGCGACGCACCTCTTCAGATAGAGATTGGAAGTGGCTATGGTCACTTTATGATGACCTATTGTGAAAAATTCCCAGAGGTTAACTTTGTGGGACTCGACTATCGCTTTAAGCGTACTTTTGAGCTCGCCACCAAGTTACAAAACCACCCCACTAAGAATTTTCGCTACTTGAGAGCAAAGGGCGAGCGCATCGAATTTAATTTTGCCGAGGGCGAAGTCGACAGTATTTTTTATTTCTTTCCCGATCCCTGGCCAAAAGCGCGTCATCACAAGAAGCGCCTCTTTCAAAACCCGTTTCTGCGAGCGGCCTATCGTATCCTTAAGCCGGGTGGTAAGCTCTATATTAAAACCGACCATGAGGGCTACGCCGATTGGATGGAGGAGTTTATCGCTGCTCCCACCTGTCAGGAACTCTTTGCGCAAACTCTTGCCACTCGCGATCTCTATCAAGAGTTCCCCGATCATTTCCTCGCCGGTTTTCAAACAAAGTTCGAGAAAATTTTCTTGAAGAAGGGCATTAATATTAAGGCCTTTGTTCTGGAGTCTAAAAAGGGCCAGTAAAGCACTAGATGAAGATAGACGACGATCTTAAAGCACGAATAAAAGACCTCCCCTGCTCGCAGGTGATTGGTCTTTATTTGCCCGTCGTTCAAAAGGGTCGAGGCAAAGCCTGTCGCTGCCCCTTCCACGATGATAACGATCCCTCGCTCATGATCAATGACGACAAGGGCATGTGGCGCTGTTGGGTAGACGATATTGGTGGCGACGCCATCGGCTTTGTTCAGCGCTATCTCAACGTGAATTTTCCTGAGGCGCTTGAAGATATTTGTCGCAAGCTCGGTTGGAATTTCGACGATTATTTAAAGAAAGATAAGAAGGCCGATCCGAAATATGACATGGCCCGCAAGCTTCTCACCAAGACCACTCAGCTCTACCGCAGAATTGCCACCACTACCAACTGCGCCCCCTTTGAAGAGTTTCTCAAAAAGCGCGGCATCTCTTCAGAGCACGCCGAACTCTTTGGGCTTGGCTTTGCTCCGGGCAATAATGTGCTCTTTAGCTATCTCGACTCTATTCGCGACGCCAGCGAGCGCGCGTTCGCCCTTAAAATCGCGCTTGAAATTGGACTCATTAAGCAGGGTGAACGAAATCAATATGACACCTTTAGAAACCGCATCGTCTTTCCCATCTGGGATCAATTTGGCCAGGTGATTGGTTTTACCGCACGGACCATCGACGACTCCAAAGGCCCTAAATACTTAAATTCTAGCGAGTCGTTCATCTTTAATAAAAGCAACCTGTTATATGGATTCCATCTTGCAAAGAACGCTATGAGAGAGCGCGGAGCGCTCCTCGTAGAGGGCAACATGGATCAGTTAAGCTTATTTACTAAGGGATTTGAAAATAGCATTGCTATTCAAGGCGTCGCTCTAGGTGATCAATCGCTTAAGCGCTTAATCACCGTCACTAAGAATATTTATCTCGGACTCGACAACGATCAAGCCGGTCGCATCGCTCAAAAGCGCATTCAAGAACAATTTCTAAACGAAGGCATCCTCACAAAGACGGTGAGTTTTGAGCCCCATAAAGATGCCGACGACTTTCTCGCTAACGAAGGCCGTCTTGCTCTGCAAAAAAGAATTGATGAAGCCCCGATCACTCTCGATCTACTTTTAAAGGAACTTGTTCCAGGCGAAATCCCCTCACTCACCGATCGGAAAATCGAAATTCTCGAGCAGGGCTTTGCTGTGGTCGCCCCACTTAAAATGGGTCTAGCGGCGACAGAGAGGCTCATGAATCTGGCTAAGTCACTGGGATTAGGTGCTGATTCTGGCCAAATCAACAAGACCTATGAGGAATTTTTAAAGAACGACAAGACTCCAAGCTACCGCTCTCCGAGTGTGCCTTCGCAAAACTCCTCGCCCCAAGAGGCGCCTATTGTCCGCAAGGTAGTGCTTCCCAAGGCGGAGGTCACTAAGATTGAGCGCTTCATTCTGCAAGAAATAGTCCAACATCCTGAGCTTCTGACCTACGATAAAACGCTCGAACTCCTTGATTTTTGTGAGAACGATGGGGTAAAAAACTATATTTCCAGGCTAAAAGACGAGTTTTACGAAATCAGTGATAGCGGTTACGAAACGCTCATTAGAGACGTGATGAATACCGAAGAGTTCCCACTTGAAATTCGTGAAGCTGCGATCGCCGGACTCTTTAAGTATAGAGCGACCGAGCTTGATAGAAAGATGGTTGAGCGCATGCTCTTCGATCTTAAAAAAGGCCTGCAAGTAAAACAGTGTGAGCAAGAAATTTTAGAAATTAAAGAAAAACATAAAAACGTAAATTCAGAAGAAGAATCTCAACAACTCATGGCCAGGTTAAGCGAGATTCAAAGAAAACGAGATCAAATCAAAAGGCTTAAACCAAATACTCGGGAGACCTAATGTCACTAGTAGGCGCCTTTATTAATTCTAAGGAATTTTCCAAGCTTCTCATCAAAGGAAAAGACCAGACATTTTTGACTCCGGATGAGATCAACGATGCGATACCAGCATCAATTGTTGATCCAGCGGATCTCGATGAGATTATGCTCAAGATTGAAGAGATGAAAATTGACGTCTCTTACTCTGAGCTCGAAGAAGACGAAGAGGGTATTCGCCTCGACGGAACTGAGATCATTGAAGAGACTCTTTCTCGCGAAGAGAAAGCCGAACTTCGTTCAGCTTCAACTGATCCAGTAAAACTCTACCTCAAGCGCATGGGCTCAGTTGCCCTACTCACTCGCGAAGGTGAAGTTGTCATCGCCAAAGAAATTGAAGAAGGTGAACGCGAGATCGTTCTTTCATGTTTGGCTTCAACTCACGCCCTCAAAGAGATCGTAAAACTCAAAGAGCGCATTGAGACTCAAGAAAACCAAAACGAATTCGTTAAAGAACTCGTTCGCGGTCTCGATGATGAATCGAGCGTTAAAGATATTCTCGCTATGAGAGATAATATCTACGCTATTTGTAATCGCATCGACAGCATCCTTGGTGATATTGAAAAAGAAGACGGAACCATCAAAAAGCTCACCAAAGAGGAAAAGAAAGATATCGACGGCCTCGGTGTTGAGCTTGCTGACCTTACGTTTAACCGCAAAATTATCAACAGCTTCGTTGAGCCAGTGAAGAGATACTATCTTCAGTTTAGAGAGCTCTACGATCAACAAGATCGCATCTTCAAGTTCCTTGAAGTTGCCGACATTGAAGATTACAAAGTTGTTTACGACAAAATCATGGAAGACGATGCCTTCAAGCGCAAGCTTGCCAAGGATCTCTTCACAACTGACGCGAAGATCGAACAACTTGTTCGCAACCAAGAAGATATCCTTCGCAAGCTTCGTCGCCTCTCACTCGACGCCGGAATGGAATTTGAAGACATCGAAAACGTCTACAAGATTATCCTTAAAGGTGAAGAGAAGGCCGACCGCGCGAAGGCGCAACTTGTTGAAGCCAACCTTCGTCTCGTTGTTTCAATTGCTAAGAAATACACAAACCGTGGTCTCCAATTCCTAGATCTCATCCAGGAAGGAAATATCGGTCTTATGAAAGCGGTTGATAAATTCGAGTATCGTCGTGGTTATAAGTTCTCTACTTACGCCACTTGGTGGATTCGCCAGGCGATTACGCGTGCTATTGCCGACCAAGCAAGAACCATTCGTATTCCAGTTCACATGATTGAAACTATCAACAAGATGGTGAGAACTAGCCGCCAGCTCATTCAGGAACTCGGCCGCGAGCCAACTCCAGAAGAAATTGCTGAGCGCATGGAACTTCCAGTTGATAAGGTCAAAAAAGTTCAGAAGATCTCTAAGGAGCCAATCTCTCTTGAAACACCAATTGGTGAAGAAGAGGATTCATCTCTTGGCGACTTCATTGAAGATAAGAAGATCATCTCTCCCCAAGATGCTGTGATGTCAGTCACCCTTTCAGAGCAAACTCGCTCAGTGCTTTCAACCCTCACTCCACGTGAAGAGAAAGTCCTACGTATGCGCTTTGGTATTGGTGAAAAATCAGACCACACACTTGAGGAAGTTGGTCAGGATTTCTTCGTAACGCGTGAGCGTATTCGTCAGATTGAAGCTAAGGCGCTCAGAAAGCTGCGTCATCCTTCAAGAGCGAAACTGCTGAAAGCATACCTAGACAACAACTAAAAAAAACGGCCCGGTGTAACCGGGCCTTTTTTTTGGTATAATGGTGCTTTTAACTTCCCTTTTTTGTCGGAAATGTAGTGCTAGAGACTTCTATCACATTGCCACCCAAGCTCAAGGAGCTTGCTGAGAGATTTTTCAAGGTCACCACTCTTGGTGACGCTGCAAAGTTACTCAGACTCAATCGAGCCGTTATCAGCTTTAAAAAAGGTGATATGGATGGCTTCCTCATCTATTCGGGAATCGTTAGAGACAATCGCTCGCACGAATGTAAGCTCGTCTATAAGAAGCGTCTAGAAGACACTCCCGACGGCCCGCTCTCTTCTAATTGCGATTGCCACCTTTGGACGGACAAACATCACTGCCCACACGTGGCCACACTCTTTCTTCACTACTTAATTAGTAATCACATGGGTGAACACACTGATCTCTCTGCCCAGAGTGCTTCACTAGGAGACACGCGCCCTCCCATTGCTATGGGACAGGCGCTCGGCGTGAACGTAGATGAGTACGGAACTATTCTTCCTGGCCCCCACGCTCTTCAAGGCGCTGGTGGAAACTCAACTTATTCTGGTCTTCAATATCTTCTACACAATAAGAGCATTGTGAACTTTCCTATACCTGCGCCCTTTAAAGGAAAGCTCATTCTGGAACTCACTAGTATTCACAAGCTCGCTCAAGGTGGAGACGATCTCGCAACTGCCCCAAGATTGCGCTTTATTTATGCCAACGAAGAGGGAACTCGCATTAAGCCAATCTCTCTCTTTGAAAATCTCTACCTCTTTAACTGGCTCACAGGTGAGGCCCTTCACGTCCCAACGGAGATGAAGGAATTCATTCAAAAGCTCAGACACAGAGGGAGCAACATCGATATCGATGAAGTCATCAAGCTCGCTCTTAGTGAAAAGCTTGAAGATAAGATTGAAGTCGTTGTGGATGAAACTCCACTGGCCTCCATCAAGAGAATCCAGCCCCACACCAGAGTTGATCTAGCCCCAGGTAAGAAGAAGGGACAGATCGACTTTAAGATTTACTTTCACACAGATGAGGGAGCGATTCTTCCCCCTCCTGAGTTTCTCACCTGCTTTACCTTTGAAGGTGGAATTCTCACTAGCTTTAGACGCAAAAAAGACGCCTACGATTTTATCAATGCCCTGGTCACTGACTTTCGCGACCAAACTGATGTGGCCAAGCGCTACCTCTCTAGTTCAGCTAAGCGCCAGCAGTGGATTGACCTAATTGCCTACACTACTCAAAATAAAATATCGCCAGTCTACGACTCCAGTAACACTGTGCTTGTTGAGTACGATAATAAATTTCTTATCGATTTTTTCTGCGCTCTTAGAGAGCACTTTACCGACGCGCTCTTTAGATACTCCGTGCACCTTCAAGAAGATCGCGAGATTCACTTGATGTCCACGGCTTCCACACTCTTTAATGGACTATCTGAGTTCTACACGAAGATGACTCCCTTTGGTGTGGTGGTTTGGTATGACCGCAAAGAAATCGGCCCTTGGTCTTCGCGCATTCGCTTTGAAAGAAAGCAGGCCACGACCAATTGGTTTGATCTTGAGTTACAAATTCACAATGACGATTGGAATGTGATTAAAGGCGCTGATCTCGATCAGGGTCTCGCCCTCACTAATCAAGGTCTCATCATGCTCACTAAAGAGCAAAAAGACCTTCTTCGCTTTATGCAGAAGTACACTAAGTACGAAGCCAGTCTTAAAGATCCTAGCGAAGAGGATGGAGAAGTAGCAAAGGATATGAAGCGCTTTGTGCTTCCCTTTAACCGCGCCCGAATCTTTGAACTCTTTGAGCTCAAGAAGATTGGAGTTGAAGGAGCGCTCACGGCGCAAGAGGAAGATCTCTGCCGCAGACTCTCTACTTTAGAAGAAGTTCCAGATTATACGCTGCCGGCGAAGATGGAAAACGTGCTTCGCCCCTATCAGAAAGTTGGCTTTAATTGGCTCTCCTTTCTCTTTGAGAACCGCCTAGGAGCTTGTCTGGCCGATGACATGGGTCTTGGTAAGACTCTTCAGGCGATTACTTTTATACAGAGTATTATTGATCAAGTGGACCGCATTCTGATCGTCTGCCCGGTTTCAATTCTTCTAAACTGGGAAAATGAATTTAAGAAATTTTCTGATATCGATATTCATATTTATCACGGAGGCGACCGCGCTCTGGATAAATCGAAGAAAGTTATTCTTACGAGTTACGGCGTGATGAAGAAGGAAGCCGATGAGGTTTTTGAAAATCTTCACTTTGATATTCTCGTTCTTGACGAAGTTCAGCATCTAAAGAATATTCGCTCAATCGGTGCCTATGCAGCGAGAAAGCTCAAGGCCGATTTCCGCATCTGCCTCACTGGTACGCCGGTAGAAAATGATCTTGCCGAGTTCTACAATATTCTCGATCTCTCTATCCCTGGAGTTTGGGGCGATCTTCAATTTGTGAGAACCACTAGTAATAGCAAGTCTCGCCTACTGGCAAGAAAGACCGCGAGCCCGTTTATCCTTAGGCGAACTAAGGCCCAAGTTCTCACTGATCTTCCGGATAAAATTGAAAATACTGTGGCCCTGAGCTTTAGTGAAGAAGAGCAAGCGCACTACGAAAAGACATTGCTCTCCATTAAAACTCGCATTCAAGGCTCTCCTAGCAATAAGAAATACGGCGAAATCCTGCGCGGACTACTGGCCTTGCGCCAGAGCTGCCTATGGCAAACCGACGCCCAGGTACCCAACTCTAGAAATGTGAGATCGACAAAAATTGAATTTTTAATGGAGACACTCGAGCAGATTTTGGAAGAGGGTCACCAGGCGATTATCTTTAGTCAGTTCACAACGTATCTCGACATCATTCAGGGTCAAATTCACGAGCGCCACTGGAAATTCTCTAGAATCGATGGCTCTCAACAAATTAAAAAGCGGCAAAAGCAGGTGGACGACTTTCAAGAGGGTCGCACCCAGGTATTTCTGATTTCACTCAAGGCCGGTGGTGTGGGTCTCAACCTCACAGCGGCAAGTTATGTCTTTGTCATGGACCCTTGGTGGAACCCGGCCGTTGAGCAGCAAGCTATTGACCGCGCTCACCGCATTGGTCAGAAAAATGTTCTCACGGTGTATAGACCAGTCATTCAAAAGAGTGTTGAGGAGAAAGTTCTGAAACTTCAGGAAATGAAGCGAGAGCTCTTCCAAGAGCTGCTTCCAGAGGATGAGGACGATCTCTTCACTGGAAAACTCACCATGAAAGACTTTGAGCACCTTTTCAATTAGAGTTTTCAATAACTTAACTAATCTTAGATCCATCCTGTAAAAAGTACTTTTTGTAGCGCTATAGTCCTAAATTGAGGTATGAAATCTCTTATAAGTAAACTTATTAGGAGATGGGAATGAAGTATATCCTCGCGGCCTTTATGGGTCTTTCAATGTTTAATTCATACGCTCTTGAGACTGTAAAAGTTCTCGATGGCAAGAAGGCAATGTGTAAGACAAAAGTTGATGTGGCCAGAAGCCGCATGGGTGCCTACACGCTTAACGCTGACAGCGTCAGTGTAACTGATGGCCAAGTGACAATTGAGACAACTTTCAAGTTTCTTAGATGTAAAGCCTCTGGCGAAGGTTTCGCTTGGGAAGTTATCTCACCACTTGAGACACTTACTTATACAACTCCGCAACTTGATAACCTACCGGCCAATGAAATCACTGTGATTACAAATAAAGCGACTCTCAAAGCTTATAAAGACGGTGTATACAGTGTATTTAGTGAGCAAGAGCTTCTAGATGACTCACAAAATCTCGATGTGACTTTTGGTCTAGATCAATTGATGAGTGAAGCTGACAAAGTTCTCTTCGATGCTGGTCTTGAAGTGAAACTTGCTGCCGATATCTTTCTTGTAAAGAATATCACTCTCGAAGGTCTTAGCTTTGATTACAGATCAAATAAAGGCTACGGCACTTTCCGCGTTCGCTTCAGCGTTCAAAAAGATGACGCTGGTAACGTCTCAGCTAAAAAACTTTAATAAAATACGATAGTGCCCTGAATCTCAGGGCACTTCTTTTTTAAGCAGATACATCTTAGACTGCAGCTCACTTAGATTCTTGGCTTTAATTGCCGCCACAATCTCACCAAATTTAGTGCCTCTTCGCCACACCGAGTACTCGCGTAGCTCTTGGTAGCCTTGAAGATTTGAAAGATAGTCCTTACCGATATGGTCAGTGAGAAAGTATGTCGCCGTCACATTGGTAGAATTTATCTTGTCGTAAGGCACGATATCAATTTCTCGCTTTAACTCCTCTTCAACAAAGAAGGGTTTTCTAATTGAAACTGCAACAGTTTGAGATCCAATTTCTTCCTGGATATTCTGAGGCAAGATGGAGAGCGCAAAACTAGGGGCAATCACATACCACAAGGTTAGTAGGGCCAGTGACCAAGCCGCGCTAAAGAACTTCACTCCTCTACTGGCCGCGACGCCAAGGAGAAAGAGCGCCAGGGCGAGGCTCACAATATAGCTATGGCCAAATGTATAGGAGAGATAGGCAATGAGAGCAAAGATGAGGGCAAAACAAATCGCAATTGCGCGCTTGAGTTTTGGCGCCTCAGAGCAAAGTGCCATGATGACGAAGAGAAAGAAGAAAGTGCTTGGAAAAGCATAGTGATGAGAGCGCTGACTTGGAATAAACCAAATTACAAAGTGTCCAAGACCAAAGGCGAGAAGATAGACGAGAAACTTTCGCTCCACGAGAGTTCTCTCTCTCCACTTGGTGTTAATTCCTTTTAGACCCGCGAGGATGACAAGTGACCACGGGAGCAAAAAGAGCGCCAAGCCTTGAAAGAGCACCATTGGTGAGTAGCTCTTAGCCGTGAACTTGCCGAGATTTTCTCGAACGAGGAAGTAATTCCAAAACTCATCTCCAAACTGAAGTCCCAAGACGACAAACCATGGAATAAATGTGATGAGTGCGAAAGCGAGGGCCCAAAGAGAACTCTTAACTTCACTTTTTTCTGGAAGTCTTCTTTCAAAAAGAAAGTAGAGCACTAGCGAGAGACCTGCCATCACAAAGCTCACTGGCCCCTTGGTTAATCCCGCTAGCCCAAGGGCAACACCAGCAAAGATCGCGCGCCAAAGGGACTTAGACTGGAAACTATCATAGAGCCAAAGAGCGGCGAGCGTGCCCAAGAGAGCGAGTGGAGCTTCAAGCATGAAAATGCGAAAGTATTTAATCGCGCCAAATGTTGAGAGCATAAAGATACTCACGACTACTGCATTAAAGCGCAAGTGTCTCGAAACACACCTCGCAATGAAAAAGAGCGCCAGCAGAGAACTCAAAAGAATGGAGAGCCTTGCTCCAAAGAGCACGCCCTCTCCACTTGAAGTAAAGGGCCAAGCGAGCCAAAAGCCAAGCGGCGGTTTTGAAAAATGTGGGCGTGAATCAAAAAGAGGAACGAGAAAACTTTGCGCCCCTTTCATTTCTGAGAGCACTCTTAGGTAGAATCCCTCGGTTCCCTGCCTAAGGGCGTCTGGATTTCCGATGTCGTAAAAGTAGAGTGCAAAGGGAGCGAGAATCATGAGAAGCAAGAGCGCCTTAAACTTCGCATTGGTAGCATTAGTCATTGCGAATTTTCCTTTTAGATTCCTCTCTGCCCTTTTGGTAAATTTTAATGCCGGGGAGAAAGGATTCTTCAAAGCTAGTAAAGAGATTAAAAAAGAGGATTGACCAAAGCGCCGCAATCCCATCCCACCAATGGATCTTCTTACCTTCTTGGTAAGTGCGTCCATAGTAAGAGATTGGTACTTCATAGACGCGAATTTCACTTAGCTTGGCAATCTTCGCTGTCATTTCTGGCTCAATAGTAAATCGATTTGACTTGAGAATCATATTCTTAATAATTTCTGCCCTGAAGGCCTTGTAGCCAGTCTCAATATCGCTGAGATTTAAATTTGTCAGCAGGTTAGACAGAAAAGTCAGGAAGACATTTCCCAGGTAGTGAGAATAATAGAGAGCGCGCACGATATCGCCTTTAAAGCGCGAGCCGTACACCACATCGGCAACTTCAGTGGCAATAGGGCCTAGGAGTGCGGGAAAATCATTGGGGTCATACTCTAGATCGGCATCTTGAATGAGGACGATATCGCCTTGTACTTTTTCAAAGCCCAAGCGAAGCGCTGCTCCCTTGCCGAGATTGCGCTCATGAGTGAAGACTTTAATTTTCTCATTTCGATAAGATTTAGTTTCTAAGAGCTGATTGGTAGAGTCATTAGATGCATCGTTGACGACGATGACTTCGTAATCAGAGATAAATTCCTGGCAATTCTCAATCGAGCGCACCACCGCATCTAGGAGGGAACCCACCGTCGCTTCTTCGTTGTATACGGGAACAACAACACTTAGCTTCACCACTTCTCCAAGGAGGGTCCATTCGACTCGCTAGATCATACTAATCAGTTTTACTCTTCGTATCATTCTACTCTATTCTACTACTTCATATGGGACAAACTTCAATTAATTTCTATTCATGGATGGGACGCTATAAGACCCTGATCGCCTTGTCACTCATCTTGCATCTCGTCGCAGCATTGTTTTCGACTGGGTTTCTCCACCCGGATGAGCACTTCCAGAATTTTGAATTTATGATGGGCCGCTGGGGTGGCCTTGGCACTCACTACTTGCCCTGGGAATTTGGCGCACAAATGCGGCCATGGCTTCTCCCTGCTCTGATCTCCCTCACACGTGCGGCCCTCAATGTCGACATCTTCACTCTTGAGACAATTTGGCGCACGCTATCGAGTCTTATCGCCTTTACCTCACTCCTCTACTTCATTAAGAGTGCATCGCTCAGGCTCCATCACGAGAAGTTTAGCCTCTGGCTCACCTGTAGCTTTTTCTGGTTTCTGCCATTCATCCACGCACGCGTCTCCGGTGAGAGCTTAGGAGCTTCACTCTTTATTTTGGGCCTAGTGCCCTTTCTCAAAAAGAGAACTGCCGATGACTATCTACACCTCATCGCAAGTGGGCTACTCATTGGTCTTAGTATTCAGCTGCGCTATCACATTGGCTTCATGCTTGTTGGGCTGCTTTGTTTTGAATATAAGCGCTGGAGAGAAGTCTCGATCTGCCTTCTAGGCGTGACACTTGCGACTGTAGTTGGTGTGCTCATTGATAGCTATGGTTATATGAGTTTCACCCTGGCGCCTTGGAATTATATCACTGAGAATATTGTTAAAGACAAGGCCTCTCAGTTTGGTGTCTCTCCTTGGTACTGGTACTTAACGAGAGTTCATACCACGCTCTATCCACCGATTTCGCTCTTCATTGTGGCCTCGTTTCTGTGGCAGTGGACCACGAGAACTCGATCTCTTCTGACAGCACTTACTCTGCCCTTCTTTGTGATTCACTGCTTGGTTGGTCACAAGGAGATGCGATTTCTGATTCCGATGATTCCCTTTGCCATTTTGATTGGTGGGCAATTCTACGTTTGGGTCCTTAGAAATTTCAAGCTTATAGCCCCGCGTACTTGGCGCAGTCTCATGAACACACTCTTTGCAATGAGCTTGATTCTTGCTCTAATTAGCGCCATAAAGCCCGCATCTAATGACTACGCTTTCCTCGACAAATGGCGTTCCCATACCGCTCCGAGCGCCTACTATATTGGAGCAGAGTCTCCCTTTAATATGTATCAACTTGAAGCGAGGTCTCTGCTTTATAATCCCCCGCAATTGGTGAGAATCCCCAATACAGAGAACTTTACTGAATTTGCAAGTTCTCTTGAGTCGGGAGCTGTTATCAATGTCATTGCATCTTCACCAGCTGATCAGGCATGGTTGACTCAAATATACTCAGGCTGCAGGCAAATTCTTATCGCCTCAAAGATTGCCCAGTTCTTCAAAAGTAAGCGAAACCCTGCACTCTACACCTGTGAGGTCACGCAGTGAAATTGACACTCAAGCATTATTTCATTCTTGGAGTTTTCGCCCATCTCTTGGCCGTTTTTTTTTCTGAAGGCTATCACCGCCCAGATGAACACTTGGGCCTCATGCGCTTTATGACCTTTAAGCTAGGCTTATTTCCAATCGATGAACTCTCGTGGGAGTACCCGGCGAAAATCCGCCCCTGGCTGCAACCAGGTCTCATGGTAGTGTTCTCAAAAATCTACCTCGCCCTAGGATTTAAAGACCCCTTTATCTGGGCGACAATTTTGCGCTTCATCTCAAGTGCTCTCGCTCTCTACTCCAGTGTACTGCTCGCAAGATTGGCCAAGGCCGAACTACAGGGAGCTCTGCTCAAAATCGCCTACGCCTTGATCTTTCTCACTTGGTATTTTCCCTTCTTTCACGCCAGACCAAGTGCAGAGAATTGGGGCATGTCCTTTTTTCTCATTGGTCTTTGCTACTGGCTTCTCTCAGCGAAATTCTCGCGCCTAGCGATCGGACTTCTCCTTGGTGCGAGCTTTATCGTGCGCTTCCAAATGGCCTTTGCGATTGCGCCACTGTGGTTTTGGTTTATCTATAAGAAGAGAGAGGGCGCTAAAGGACTTACTCTAGTCGCCCTTGGAATAGTCCTAGCAATTGCACTCAATCTTCCCCTTGATTACTGGGGCTACGGCGAGTGGACATTCAGTGCTTGGAATTACTTTGATCACAATATTTTAAGAGGTGCTGCCGCGGGTTTTGGAGTGGCGCCTTGGTATTACTATGTTACTAAAATCTTCTCAAAGGGAATTCCGCCTCTCAGTCTCTTCTTTCTAGTCCCCACTGCTTGGTGCTGGATTAAAAGAAGAGATCATTGGGTCACATGGATCACACTTCCCTTCTTCGTTCTTCACAGCATGGTGGGCCACAAAGAACTTCGCTTTCTCTTTGGAATGGGCATGCTCTGTCCGCACATGCTCGCCTTAATGCTTGAGGACCTCAAACTCAAGTGGACTCCAGCGATTAAATACTTCTGCTATCTGGTCATTGCCATTAATTCAGTGGCGCTGATTATTGCGAGTACCAAACCCGCTTTCACGCCAATTGATATGTATAAGGTTCTCTACTCTCACTCGTCACCTCCTCGTCAAATGATTACGTTTGGCGAATTTAGAGATCAGCTTTCTTTTTATCTGCAGGCACCGATTAAGCAGATTCAAGTGGAAGACCAAGTTGTGAGAGACCTACAAATGCTCGCAAGCAAGCACCTCTTATCAGGCGATGCCTGGTTTCTCACTGACAAGTTCTCAGACATCGAACTTCTGCAGAGCAATGAAGCATGCAGAGCAGAGTATCTAGGCTATCCCCAATGGATCCTCGAGTTAAGAAGATATTCTTGGGCGCGTAAAATCCTCACAAAGTCGAAGACTTGGGGACTTTATTCGTGTCATTTTCCTAAAAAGTCCCTAGAATAAGCATCATGAAAATTTCAATCGTACTCCCTGTACACAATGAAGAAGAGAACCTTATTCCTCTGACAGAGGAAATTCTTGAGGTATTAAATTCTCACGAAATTCCGTATGAAATCATCTTTGTAGATGATGGCTCAACGGACCGATCAAAAGAAATTATCAGAGAGCTATCGACTAAGAACGACAATATTCGCGCTGTCATCTTTAGAAGAAACTTTGGTCAAACTGCTGCCATGGCAGCTGGTATTGATCACGCTACTGGTGAAGTCATCTTTCTCATGGACTCGGATCGTCAAAATGATCCCCACGATATTCCCAAAATGCTTGGTGAAATCAAAAATGGAAATGATGTCGTAGTCGGCTGGAGAAAAGATCGTCAAGACGCTGCCGTTTCTCGAAAGCTTCCTTCTAGAATTGCCAATCACCTAATCCGTAAAGTTGGAGGAGTTCACGTTCATGACCTTGGGTGCTCATTAAAAGCATTCAAACGAGAACTGATTAAAGAAGTGCACCTATATGGCGAAATGCATCGTTTTATTCCTCTCTACACAAATGCCATCGGTGCTCGAATGGCAGAAATGGTTGTGAATCATCGTCCTAGAGTTGCTGGCCAGACAAAGTATGGAATCTCTAGAACCTTCCGAGTAATTCTTGACCTCATTACGGTTAAATTTCTTCTTTCTTATACAACTAGACCCATGTACTTCTTTGGAAAAGTAAGCTTCGGATTATTCATCAGCTGTTTTATTACGAGTATCTTCTTAGTCATTCATAAATTCGCCAACGATATTAGTATTATCCAAAGTCCTCTACTCATCCTCTCTGCTGTGCTCTTTATACTTGGAGGTAATTTCCTCTTAATGGGCCTACTGGCAGAACTCCAGATGAGAACCTATTATGAGGCTCAGAATAAGCCGAGTTACTACGTAAGAGAGAGAGTTAATCTGCAATGTGCGGAGTAGCCGGATTCGTTGGACTAGGTCAAAGAACTGATATTGAGTCGATGATGCTCACAATCACTCATCGAGGACCCGATGGTTGTGGGATTTTCCAAGATCAAAAGTACTCTCTTTACCTTGGGCACCTCAGACTCTCTATTTTAGACCATCAAGGCGGCACTCAACCCATGCTCTCTAGCGATGGGCGATATGCTCTAGTTTTTAATGGTGAGATTTACAATCACCGAGAATTAAGAGAACAGTTAATAAAAGAAGGTGCTCGATTTCAATCGGACCATTCCGACACCGAAGCCCTACTCCATTCATTGATATTGTGGGGATCCAGCGCGATTGAAAAACTCAATGGCATGTTTGCCTTTGCCTTCTACGACAAAAAAGAGGGAAAACTCACAATTGCCAGAGATCACTACGGACAAAAGCCACTTTACTATCACCACACTAAAGATCTCTTCGCTTTTTCTTCTGAACTAAACTCACTTTGCAAGCACACTCAGATTAAGAGCGAGATTGATTCTCTCTCACTTGCGAAGTATTTCGCGCACGACTACATTCCTGCGCCAAGAACTATTCTGAAAAATATCTCAAAGCTCGCACCGGGAACTTCCCTCGAGTTAAATTGCCGTGACTTATCTCAGCCCCCCAAGATAAGCTCATATTTTAACTTTAATCTCAAAACGTACCATCCCATCCCAAGCTTTGAAGAAGCCAAGAAGGAAGTCCTCAATAGATTGCAAACAGCAGTAGAGAGAACACTCGAGAGTGACGTGCCCCTCGGCATCTTTCTTAGCGGGGGAATTGATTCAAGTGCTGTAGCTTACTTTGCTTCTAAAGCTTCCCATAGACCAATAAAGACATTCAGTATTGATTTTGATGAGAAGAGCTATGATGAATCATACTATTCAACTCTCATGGCCAAATTTATTAAGAGTGAGCATCACGCGAAAAAGCTGAGTATCCACGAGGCGAAGCAAATAATTCCCGATGTTTTAAAGCATCTTGATGAACCTCTTGGCGATGGAAGCTTGCTACCGACAATGCTTGTGAGTGCCTTTGCAAGAGAACATGTGATAGTTTGCCTTGGTGGAGACGCTGCTGATGAGCTCTTCGCTGGTTATGATCCCTTTAAGGCCATCGCCCCAACACAATTTGCCCATCGACTCCCTGGCCCCTTAATCAAACTGGCCACGAGGGCGGCGAACATGCTCCCGACGAGTCACGAGAATATGTCCCTTGATTTTAAGCTCAAGAGATTTCTCAGGGCCCCAGGGAAAGATCCAAAAATGTGGGCAAGTCTCTGGATGAGCTCACTTGATGTGAGTGAAATAAATAGATTTTTGGGCACAAGTTTTTGCGCCAGTGAAATCTTCTCGGAAGCCCTTGAAGTAGCACCAGAGAGTAACATGAATGATCAAATTCTTGCTTACTACACAAAGTGCTACCTACCCAATGACATTTTTACCAAGGTCGACCGCTCAAGCATGAAATCCTCGCTAGAAGTACGGGCACCTTTTTGCGATCTAGCTCTCTCTAGCTACGTGGCAGGGCTTCCCTTTGAATATAAATTCAAAAGTGGACAAACAAAGTATGTACTTAAAGAAGCCCTCAAAGAGGTCTTACCTCACGAAGTCCTTTTTAGAAAGAAAAAGGGCTTTGGAATTCCTATCGCTTCTTGGCTTATGGATGAGGATTTCTTCAAGTTTAAAAGTAAATCGAAACTCTATGACGCTTCAATCACACAACGCTACCTACAAAGTCACCGACAGAAGCGCACCAATGAGAAGGCTTTTCTCTGGAATTTATACGTCCTTGAAAATTCATGGGTCGGAGAATTGTTATGAGAAAGCTCATTGAAATCTATAAGAAGCATGAAAACTCTCTCCTCCTTCTCTCGAGTTCTCTACTTTTAAGCGAGCTCGGTGAATCTCTCTGGAGAACTGAGGGTCACTATCACGCACGCCGCTTCACCTACCTACTTTGCACTTGGCTTATCTTTTGGGCCCTCATCTTTTTCAAAAGAAAACAAACTTTTAACCTCGATTTTCTCACTAAAGCCCTCTCATTAGTTGGCATATATTGGTGCTACAAGCTCATCAGAGACCCACTAGTGATTTACGCGACTAATGACACCCTGACCTTATTTTTCAAAATTACCTTTGGGACCATCCTAACTGGAATCGTTTTTTTTAAAGGAAAATTCAATCGTTCTTTCTTTGCCACTACAATTGCTCTCTTATTTGTCTTGAAAATTCTCACCTTAATAAATAGCCCTGCCCCTCATATCGACGTATTTACCAGCAACACGAAGGCTGTCCAGGGATTCCTTAACGGTCTTAATCCCTACCAACTAAGCTACGACGATATTTACAACGGCCAATATGACTACTCGGCCGGTTTCGCCTACTGGCCAGGAGTTTTAATTGCGAAAACGCTTGGCTATTTAATTTATCCCGACGTACGTGTGGTCTTAATTATTTGTGACATCCTCTCATTCTTTGGAATTCTCTACTTGGGAGGAGTTAATAAAAAAGTAGGACTAGTCTTTGCTCTTTATTGGTTTCTGTTTCCTGTACAGAACTTCGTGCTAGAGCAAGCTTGGGTAGATCCAATCCTAGTTGCTCTGACGGTGTGGACCTTTGCCCTCATATCCAAGAGAAAATTTATTCTCGCTGGCTTAAGTCTAGGGGCCGTGTGCGCGACAAAGCAATATGGCGGAATTATTGCCATTATCTTAGGGCTAGAACTCTTAATGTCAGGGAGTTTTAAAGAGTTTGGTAGGCTGACGATATCAAGCATGCTCACCTTTACAGCAATCATGGCCCCGTTTCTCATCTGGGACACGCCTTCGTTAGTTCAAATGAGTATCACAACACCTCTGACTCAAGGGTATCGTGCGGATTCGTTTTCCTTAGTCGCAATTTTAATAAACTACTGGAAAATCTCGCCAAGCAGTATCCTCTTCTCTCTCCCAGGTCTCGCGGCACTTGCAACATCACCGCTATTCATTCGAAAATTTGGAGCTGCAATTGCTCTCTTCTGGGTATTTTCAATTACTTTTTTCTTTGGAAAGCAAGCCTTCTGCAACTACTACTATCTACTTACAATCTTTCTTATTCTCTTCATGATTCAAGAGACAAAGTCAGAGGAGCTTACTTCCGTTTGAGATAAGCACTTACTCGATGATTTTCCCAAACCTTCTCGATGCCTGGACTGCCATCTAAGCTTTTTGGATGTGAGATCAGAAGATAGATTCCTGCTGGAAGTTTATCAATATCTACTTTGGCCAAGCCTTCAACACTTTTATTAAAGCGATAGGCGACATAGTTAGTCGTACTCCAAAACTCATAGGCATCATCAACCAAATAGAACTTTTCAACCTTAATCTTTCGCCATGCCAATTCCTCTTCTATCCCAATGAGCTCCACATGCCTTCTGGTTTTGGTCGTCAATGGAAAGATGAGTAGAGCGAGTGCGGCTAGAACAGTAATCGCCCCCAAATAACTGCCAAATTTCTCTCTTGAGCGATCGTAGACATCTCTAAGCCCTGGTAGGGCCAGGAGAGCAAGGCCAGGATAATAAGGTATGAGATAGTGCGAATATTTAAATTTCATCACGGAAAGTAAAATTAGCCCCGTAAGAAACCATACGGCCCCAAGTAAGGTAAGTTCATTTTTCAAAAACTTTGATCTTTCGAGATATACTCCCCAAATGGTCAGCAAGATTAGATGAGACATCGTTGTGAGGACGTGAACAATGTAAGTGTAGAAGGGCATCGACTCCCCTCTTCCTTCAATAGCCGTGTGAGTAAACTGCATATCGAGATAACCTGTGAAGATATCCCAGTTGTCAGTAGACCAAAGTAAAAGTGGCCAAAGACCCGCAATCGCCAACATCACTACGATAGTTAGATAGGGACCAAGCGTTCTTAGCTTCTCTCGGTCAATGAGTAGATTAATGGCAAAAATTGGGCCGAAGATAAAGAGTGCAATTCCTTTAATCCAAAAACCAAGCCCAAGCAAAAGACCTGAAATCATCCAGCGCACCACTCTCTTTTCCCTCCAAACGAGAAGCAGAGCAACTCCACACATGAGTGCCAGAGCAAAATCAAGATTTGGAAAGCGCGCCTTCTTTAAAATGTCTGGCATGAGAATAAGTAAGAGTGAAAAAAGGTCCCCCGTGAGGACGTCCGTCTTGCGAACCAGCAGTCTCCTCATCCCAAAGATCCAAAGAAAGACCCAAATCACTCCGAATAATCTCGCTTGAGTCCAGTCGCTGCCAAATAACTTAAAGAAGAGACCCTCAATCATAAAGTAGAGCGGAGGGTGGTGATTAAATCTCGTGTACGTCACATCTGAGAGCTTTGGAATTAACCAATGTCCTTCACTTGCAGCGTTCTTTCCAAGCGCAGCATAGAGGTAGCCGTCGTGAAAAAAACCTGGAACCCAAATTTGCTGGCAAAGGAGAATCAGGGCCAATATGAAAATAATCTTAGTTAGATTCAGAGCTTTCATGAAGTACGATGTAGAATTTAAGTTAATCTTTGACCTTGGCCTCAAATACCATGGCCTTGTGATCACTAGATTCTAAGTGACCAAGGACCTCACTGTCGACGACTTCTAGCCCCTTGAAGAATACGTGGTCAAGAATTTCACCACCAAATGCCCCGCGCATGCGCTCATCATTGCGAAAACTCATCTCAGAAAAGCCAAGGCGTGAGAGCATCTCACGCGTCTCTGTCAATCTCTTGCTGGTTCGCGAATTAAAATCCCCCGCAAAGACAATCGGCCCCTTGTGCCCTGACATCTGTTTAATCGCAAGCTCGACGTGGCGAATATATGGCCCGTGAGTGGTCACATTCAGCCCGTGGATATTAATGAGAAGGAGTGAATCTTCTCGGCCCTTGAGTTTATAAGTGCCCATAGTGAGAACTTTCGGAGTCCCAATGATCGGCTCCGTCTCAGTGGTGCGAGCAATCCATACCCGCTGCGGATTCACAGTCGACCCAATCATGGTCCCTGTAAATTTCTTCGGATCTTTCTTATAGCCAAAGCTCACCCCAAAATCGAAGCGAAACCCTGAAAGCGCTTTGAACGCATCCATGCGAGTGGTCACGGCTTCTTGTATCATCAAGAGATCATAGTCCCGGGCCAGCGCAGCGATATCGCGATCAAAATTGTCCATCTCCCCTTTATAGATATTCCAAACCAACACTTGCAGGCGCTCTGGATCGAGCTCACTGCCAGTGACCGCGCCATATTTCAATTGGGACTCTGACAAGGGTGGAATCTTAAAGCCAAAGCGATCCGCCTCGTAATCACTCCCCCAAACCGTAGCCAGCGAAAGGAACCCCCACATCAAAATTGCGATTGCATTCTTCACGATTTCTCCTAAATTTTGTGTTACCTCCTATGATAAGGGTGAATGACTTGGCGCAAGAATTGGCAGAGCGATTTACCTAGTTGATGGGAGTACCTGCCTTTTTCTCTCAGAAACTTTGGGATAAGATTAAGTTCATGGCGACCACATTTAAGAAACGCATTCTTCTCATCACAGCTCGAGCCGATCTCGGTGGTGGGCCTAAGCAAGTCGCGGAAATACTTGAGCACTTAAGTCGAGAATTTGAGTTCTTTGTGGCGGCTCCGGAGGTTGGGGAATTTGCGACAATTCTAAAATCCCGGGCTAGGAGTTACTACCCTCTTCCTCATAGAAAGGCTTCGCTGTCTTCGCTCTTGGGACTGTTTAAGTTTATTCGCGACCATGAGATTGATCTCATTCATACCCATGGTTTTGGAGCCTCTATTTTCTCTCTTCTGCCCGCGCTCTTTGGAGCGCGTGTGATTCATACTTTTCATGGGCTTCACTTTCAAAGTGGACTTAAAGCTCGACTGAAAATTTGGCTTGAGAAACTTTCCTCAACATTGCGGCAGGAACATATTTGCGTTTCTAGAAGTGAGCAAATTAAAGCGAAACAATTGGCCATCAATTCAGTCGTAATCCCAAATGGAATTTCTAAAAAGGCAAGGCTTAGTAAGAAGAAGATCGGAAGATGGCCTCCAAAAATTGCTGGAGTTATCTCTAGACTTGACCCTTTTAAAAATATTTCATGGGTCATCATCAATTATCAAAAATTTGCCACTCTATGGCCTGGACTGCAAATTGAAATTGCGGGCGAGGGAGAAGAGAAAAATCATCTAGTGGCACTCATCAAAAAATCAGGTTTGGAAAACCAAATCAAGCTAGTAGGTTCAAAATCACCGAACGAATTTTTTGAGCATATTGATCTAGCAATCTTTCCATCGCTAGGTGAGGGTCTTCCCTATACAGTTCTTGAGGCTATGGCATATGGCCTTCCACTTGTAGCAAGTGATGTACCTGGACATCAAGACCTCTTACTCAATCGCTCCCTCTTCTCCCTCATGAATCCAGACTTACAGAGCCTTGCACCTCAGAATCTTGTCGAATACAACCGATCACTCATTATCGATCAATTCGACCTTTCCAATAACCTTAGAAAACTCGCAATCCTCTACCGAGGTTGTTAATATTTCGCTATGCTAATCGAAGCTGTACGCAATGGAGATTCACGATGTCAAAAACAATTCTCGTGACAGGTGCTGCCGGATTTATCGGCTTTCAAACAGTGCGCGAACTACTGGCCCAAGGGCATAATGTTGTCGGCATCGACAATATGAATGACTACTACGATCCCAAACTCAAAGAACATCGGCTTCAGTTAATTAACGAAAGCAGAATGTTTCGCTTCTACCATCAAGATATTGAAGACCTTAAGGCACTTCAAAAGATTTTTAATGAACATAAAATTGATGCTGTTATTAATTTAGCAGCAAGAGCGGGTGTTCGATATAGTATGGAAAATCCTCATGTCTATATGAGTACAAACTCACATGGGACGCTTAATCTCCTTGAGTGCATGAGAGAACATGGAGTAAAGAAATTTGTTCTTGCTTCAACTTCTTCTCTTTATGCTGGCTGCGAAATGCCTTTTAATGAAGAGTTGCCGGTCAACACACCTATTTCACCATACGCCGCAACAAAGAAGGCGGCAGAAGTGATGGCATATAGCTACCATCACCTTTATCAATTCGACGTATCGATTTTGCGATACTTTACTGTTTATGGCCCAGCTGGCAGACCAGATATGAGCATTTTTCGTTTTGTGAAGTGGATAGACGAAGGAACTCCGATCACTATTTATGGTGATGGATCACAATCCCGAGACTTTACTTATGTTGATGATATTGCCCGTGGAACTGTTGCCGCTCTAAAAGATGTTGGATATGAAATCATTAATCTCGGTGGTGGCAACAATCCAATTTCCCTCAACACGCTCATTGGATTGATCGAGAAAGAACTTGGTAAAAAACATGAGAGAAATGAAAAGGATTGGCATAAAGCCGACATGCTCACAACCCATGCAGATATTTCGAAAGCACAAATTATCTTAAGTTGGTCCCCAAAGATTTCACTTGAAGATGGGATAAAGAGGACTGTTTCTTGGTACTTAGAAAATAGAGAACTTTGTTCTCAAATTAAAGTGTAAGGTAAGTTACGCCTTCCCTAATATTTGATATTTGGCTCACTTCGTAAAACACACCCTTCAAATCGAACAGAACGGCTTTACTTCCAGCTAATTTAAGACATTTTCTTAGGTTTAGATTAAAAACTTGATGGGGTACCGAGATTATAATTAGATCGAATGGGGCTTTATCGATTAATTGATCAAAATCTTGCACGACTTCGCTTTCGGAAATGAGAGGATCACATATTACAACCGTGCAAGATATCTTCTTAAAGTTTTCAGCAATTCTTAGAGATTGTGAGTTTCGAGTGTCGGGTACGTTCTCTTTATAGGTACATCCCAATATAAGCACTCTACAATCGCCAATTGTCTTACCAATTTTCTTAAGCTCCCTTTCCGATTTTTCTACAACATGAAGCGCCATTGAATCATTCACTTTGCGACCACTCAACAAAACCTGAGGAACATATCCACTCTGCTCAGCCCTGTAAGAGAGATAGTATGGATCGACACTCAAACAATGCCCTCCAACCAGCCCTGGCCTAAAATCTAAGAAGTTCCACTTAGTATTGGCGACTTTTAGAACCTCCTGAGTTGAGATTCCCAGTCGATCAAAGATTAAGGCAAATTCATTAATCAGGGCTACGTTAATATCTCTCTGAGTATTCTCGATTACCTTTGCAGCTTCTGCCACTTTTATAGAATCAGCACTGTGAACACCTGCCGGCACGATAGACCCATAAATTGCCGCTAATACTTGAAGTGTTTTTTCATCTCTAGCAGAGATCACTTTTACATTCTCAGACAGACTATGAAGTTTATCTCCTGGGTTAATCCTCTCTGGCGAGTAGCCTAGTCCAAAAGATATACCCTCTTTAAGTTGAGACTCACTTTCTAATAGCGGAAGACAAAACTCCTCTGTGGCACCTGGATACACTGTAGACTCAATTACGACGATATCGCCCTCTCTCAGGCATCGACCTACGGCCCTGCAGGCATCCTCTAGGTTCGTTAAATTAGGCTTGTTTTTTTCATCGACAGGGGTTGGCACTGCAACAATATAGATATTTGCAGCGACTAGTTGCTTCTCTTCACATGTGTATTCGATAGATGAAGAGAGAACTTCAGATTTAGTATATTCCTGATTAGAGTCAGTTCCAGCTTTTAACTCTTCGATTCGCACTCTTGAGAGATCAAATCCAATAGTTTTAAATTTTCTACTTAGACCTATTACCAACGGAAGCCCAACATAGCCAACACCTAATACAGCGATTGTATATCCATCCAGATCAGTTGGTTTATTGGTCACATTGCGCATCAAATCTCTCGCATAGGTAAACTCGGCTTGAAACCTACATTTCCTTCTCTCAGTGTTCTAGTGCAGTTATACTATTATAGTCGTAGATTTCTAGAAAGGGTAATTTATGGATCAGCCCGACTACCTTATAGCTGGAGCAGGACTTTATGGTGCTGTTTTAGCAGAGAGAATCGCAAATGAACTCGATCAAAAGGTTGTAGTTGTCGAGTCTCGAGATCACATCGGTGGCAACTGCTATAGCGAGAATGATCAAGAAACTGGAATTCTCTATCATAAATATGGAACTCATATTTTTCATACATCAAGTGAGAAGGTATTTAAGTATATTTCACGTTTTACTGATTGGAATAATTACTTCCATCAGGTCTTAACCACTCACAAAGGCAAAGTTTATCAAATGCCTATAAATCTTGAGACATTGAACTCTTTTTATAATGTCTCACTCAGACCATTTGAGGTTGAAGCCTTTCTAAAAAAAGAAATTGAAAAAGAGAATTATCCCGCCCCCAAGAACTTAGAAGAAAAAGCGATCAGCCTAATCGGTCGACCTCTTTATGAGGCATTTATTAAAGGATACACCACCAAACAATGGGGTAAAGAGCCTAAAGATTTACCAGAAAGCATTATCAATAGACTTCCAGTGAGAAGCAATTACGACGAATCATATTTTAACAATGCGAGATGGCAAGGAGTACCACTTAACGGATATACTCCCATATTTGAAAAAATGCTTAATCACCCTAATATAACTCTCAAATTAGGCACGGATTATTTTGATATAAAGAAAAGTATTATCCCCAAAAAAATGACAATTTACTCTGGACCGATAGACAGATACTTCGAATACTCACTAGGCCACCTTGATTGGAGATCAATTAAGCTTAAAAGAGTGGTGGTTCCACATGATGATTACCAAGGGACAAGTGTTATGAATTATGCTGACACGGATGTAGAATACACGAGAATTCATGAACCCAAACATCTTCATACTGAGAAAAACTATTCCAAAGAACAGAGTCTTCTTTTTTATGAAAATAGCTGTATCGACAAAAATGCTCCCTTCTATCCTATTAAAGACAAAAAAAATCAAGAACTCTATCAGAAGTATAAATTGATGGCCGACAATGAGAAAAGTGTCTTATTTGGGGGGCGCCTTGGTAGCTATGCATACTTCGACATGGATCAAGCGATCGCTCAAGCACTATCGATATTTGAAAGCACTATTCGTAGAAAGTTATCATGAAGATCCTTCTCATTTCCCCCGTTCCACTAATTTCTGAAAACACATGCGGCATCTCGAAGATTCTCTTTAATTACTTATCCAGTGAGTCGGGAAACCATTTTGATATCTACATGCCAGAGGGGGAGTCTCGCCCACGAGAGGATAACTTTCCAAAATCCAGTAAGTTTTACTATCGCTTACGAGTAAATCAAATCCGCAATATGTTAACTGGAAAGATCAGGGCTTCTTTTAATATGGAAACTATAAGTCAAATAGTGACCTTTATTAAGGACCACGAAGCCGATTATGACGTTATCCATTTATTTGGTTATGCCTTTATTCCAATAACGAAGAGACTTGGGCAAGGAGTAAAAAATAAAGTAACCCTAAGCCTAATAGACTCCCATCCTCTTTTTTTCATACGAAGAGCAAGGGAGGAACAGAACTTTTTCAAGAAAGCTCTCTATAAACGAGAAGCTAGGAAGTATTATAAGCTTGAGTGTAATATCTCAACAGAGTTAAGAGTCCACTTCGTCTCTAGAATTGACAAACATTACTTTGAAAAATCTCATGACTTTAAATTTAAAAAAGTTGCCTCAATTGAAAATGGTGTATCAGCAGAGTGCTTTCATCCTCTTACGAGAAAAGTCGATGATCGAAAGAAGAACAGGATTCTCTTTTTTGGAAATTTAGAATATTCTCCGAACAAAGATGCTTTAAACTTTATTTGTAATGAGCTGGCCCCTTACTTAGAAGCAAAAGCTGAAAAAGTTTCAATAGTTATAGCTGGAAATTCAAAAAAAAATTTGGTGCCTCCAGCGAATGTATCTTTTTGCGGATATGTCGAAGACCTCAATCTTCTTTTGAACGAGGTTGACATCACAATTTTCCCTCTCTTTTTTGGAACAGGGATTAAAAATAAAGTCCTTGAAGCCTTTAGCGCGGGTTCTCCACTGATTTCCACCCAGGTAGGGCTAGAAGGAATTCCACACGAGAAGCTACCAAAAGATTATCCCCTAAGGATCATTGATGAAAGGGACCCAGCAGCCTGGGTCAATTCAATAAAAGAATTACTCCATTTCAAGGACAATCAAAGGCAAGGGTTTAAGCCTTTTACTTGGTCACTCTTTAAAGACAGAATGCTTCAATTCTATTTCAGCTAGTAGAAACCCAAGACAGCTTTTTCTGAACTGCATCGCCTACATACTGCTTTAAATCGATTGATGTCAGAACCTTCTGGTTTTCATAGTACGAGCGATACCACGAGACTGTCCTCTCAACAGACTTCTCTACATTCCACACTGGCTTCCATTTCAACATTGATAGCGCTTTACTACAGTCTAGCTTTAGTAATCCAGCTTCGTGAAGGTCATCTAAGCTTTCAACTTTATAATCTATTAACCCCCAGCTCTTTTTCATGAGCGATATCACTTCAAGAACAGAAAAGTCTTCAGAAGTTATTGGTCCGAAATTAAAAGCGGTTGAGAAATTACTATCTTTATTTATAAGTTTCTCCCCTAAGCTCAAGTAGCCCGACAGGGGTTCTAGTACGTGCTGCCACGGTCTAAGAGCATGTGGCCTTCTGATTATAGAGGGTCTCTTTTCACAAGCCGCAAGAATCACGTCAGGAATTAGCCTGTCCAGGGCCCAATCCCCTCCTCCAATAACATTTCCGGCCCTGGCAGTTGCGAGCAGGACTTCATGCTCTTGTCCATACTTAGCTATATTGAAGTAAGAATCTCGAAACGAACTTGTCACAATCTCCATAGCGGCTTTTGATGAGCTGTATGGATCAACTCCCCCTAGTCTATCATTTTCTCGGTATCCCCATTCCCATTCATTATTCTCATAAACTTTATCTGTAGTAATGGAAACAATTGACTTAACCGAAGGAGTTAGACGACATGCTTCATAAACATTTACGCTACCAATAATGTTTGTCTGAAATGTCTCAATTGGCTCTCGATAAGAAAGTCTAACTAATGGTTGAGCGGCTAAATGAAACACGATCTCTGGTTTAAACTCTGATAAAGTTTTCTTTAAACTTTCTAGATCCTTTATATCTCCAATATCAGATCTCATCTCAAGTTCTAGTGCTTGAAAATGTGATGGAGATGTTGGGATTCCATTTGAAAAGCCGCACACCTCAGCGCCTAACTCATGAAGCCAATAACAAAGCCAAGAGCCCTTAAATCCAGTATGACCTGTGACAAGAACACGTCGACCTTTATAGGCTTGGGAGAAAAGTTTTGCAGCTACCACGTTTTCCACTTAGCCTCTCCAGCATTCCACATTTTGACTAGATTTTCTTTATCAGCGAGGGTGTCCATACACATCCAAAATCCATCATGCTTATGACAGTTCAATTGTCCTTGCCTGGCCATGGTTTCAAGTGGGGTCCTTTCAAAAATTGTCTGGTCTCCGTTTTTGATATAATTAAAAACCTCTGGCTCGCAAACAAAGAATCCTCCATTAATCCAACCAACCTCACCATGGGGCTTCTCAGCAAATTCAATTAACTGATCATTATTATCAAAGCCGAGTACTCCGAATCGACCTTTAGGTTGAACCGCCGTCATCGTACAGGTCTTCTTAGAAGCTATATGCTTTTGGACACTCTTTGTGATATCCACATCAGAAACACCATCTCCATATGTAAGAAGAAATCTCTCGTTACCAATAAACTCCTGAGCTCTTTTTATTCGCCCACCAGTAAGTGTGCCATCACCAGTGTCTAGACATGTAACTTTCCAATCCTCAATGTCAGAGCTTACAACCTCCATAGAGTTTTTTCTTAAGTCAAAGGTTATGCTACTATTGCGCACAAAATAATTTGCGAAATACTCTTTTATAGAATGCCCTTTATATCCGCACAAAATTACAAATTCATTATATCCGTGTGAAGAATAGTGTTTCATGATGTGCCAAAGAATTGGTTTTTCACCTATCTCCACCATCGGCTTGGGGCGAATACCCGTCTCTTCACTAATTCTTGTGCCGTAACCACCGGCTAAAATTAATACTTTCATACTAAACCTCTGTTCCAGCAAAGATCTCACTAAATACTTTAATCATATAATCTAGGTGCCCTGTTTCCAATCCTGGCCATATTCCAACCCAGAAAGAATTTCTCATGACAAAATCAGTATTTTCTAACTCACCAACCACGCGATAATTAGTGTCTCGATAAAGGGGCTGCCTAATTAAGTTTCCAGCAAAAAGCTGTCTCGTACCGATCTTATGCTGCTCAAGTTTTTCAACAAGGTCCTGTTTGGTAATTGGAGAATCCTCTTTTACGGAAATGAGGAAACCAAACCAACTAGGAGTGCACCCCTCAGTTGCTTTTGGGAGAATTAGATATCTTTCTAACTTGGAAAGGTGAGTTGATAAATAATTAAAATTTTCTCTTCGTTTTACAACAAACCTATTGAGTTTTTTAAGCTGTGAGAGACCAACAGCAGCCTGCATATCTGTAACTTTTAAATTATAGCCAACGTGGGAGTAGATGTACTTGTGATCATATCCCTTTGGTAACTCCCCTAGTTGCCAGCCGAATCTTTTTTTACATGAGTTGTCTTTTCCAGGAGGGCACCAACAGTCTCTTCCCCAATCTCTAAATGACTCTGCAATTTTCTTTAACTTTTTTGACTTAGTGAGGACAGCACCCCCCTCCCCCATTGTAATGTGATGAGCAGGGTAAAAAGAAACAGTAGCGATATCTCCAAATGTCCCAGCCATTTTTCCATCGAATGTTGCCCCTACTGCATCACAACAGTCTTCAATAAGCCAGAGGTCATGTTTCTTACAGAAGTCATTCACTGCCTTTACGTCAAACATATTACCTAGGGTATGAGCGATCATCACGGCCTTGGTTTTGTCGGTCAGCGCACTCTCAAGAAGACTTACGTTCACCTCATAAGTCGGCAGTTCAATGTCTACAAAAACAGGAACGCAGCCATGTTGAACGATTGGATTCACTGTGGTGGGAAATCCCGCCGCAACGGTGATCACCTCGTCTCCAGACTTGATTCTTTTTTCACCTAAAAGTGGGGACGTTAATGTCGCAAAGGCTACAAGGTTTGCAGATGAACCAGAATTAACTAGGAGGCAAAAGTCTTGCTCCATATAAGATGCAAATTCTCTTTCAAAATCTGAATGGTATCGACCTGCGGTTAGCCACATATCCAGCGAGGCATCGATAAGATTGGCCATATCATCCTCATCCATTACTTTTCCAGATGGAGGAATATAGCTCTCCCCAGGAACAAACTTCTTCTTCTCAAGCTCAGATCTAAAGTAGTCTCTTGCTTGATTGATAATTGCACTTCGCACCATAACCTCATTTGAAATATATGCAGCAAATAGTACCAGATAGGAGATACTTCTTTAAGAAATAGAAATGAAAAGAGATAACGCAAAGAGCAATCGGGTAATTATCAAGTTTTCACCAACAATTATAGAGGCTATGATTCAGGCATGCTGAAAAATGAAACTTCGATTCCTGACTGCTTTATACTTACTCCGAAGAAATTTGAAGATGAAAGAGGACGCTTCCTAAAGACCTTCAATGCAGCAACTTACCAAGAACTTGGCCTCTACAATAGTTATCCAGAGGTTTTCTACTCTGTGTCACAAAAAAATGTTATTCGTGGAATGCACTTTCAACTACCCCCTCGCGCCGTAGCCAAAGTTGTGTACGTAACTCGAGGTAGCATTATTGATGTAATCCTAGACCTTCGAGTCGACTCTCCCACTTTTAAGAAGGTAATTAGCATCCCACTTTCTGAAGATAGCCCCTCTCAAGTCTATATCCCAGTAGGGTGTGCTCACGGCTTTTTAAGTTTAGAAAATGATACTCAGGTACACTACATTCAATCTGACCTGTACGATGCAGACTGCGACCAAGGCATTTTGTATGACAGTATTTCATTTGACTGGAATACTACCGGTCCAGTTATCTCAGAGCGAGACTTATCGTTCCCTGCTCTAGAAGATTTCTCCTCTCCCTTTAAATTAAAGGATTAAAGTGAATAAGGTACTTGTAACTGGTGCAAATGGATTTATTGGAAGGAATATATTAACAAAGATGATAGATGCTAATCTTTGGCCATTAGCACTCATACGCTCATCAACAAATGTCGAATTCTTGCAAAATGCAGGCATTCAAACAATTCAAGACTCTGGTGACCCGACTGAAATTAGAAGAGTGCTTCTTAAGGAAGAAATCTCAGGCGTGCTGCATCTAGCCTCCTACTACTGCAAGGAACACAAAGACACCGACATACAATCTCTTATTGAGTCGAATATCGCCCTTGGTTTACGAATACTTCAAGCAAGCTTAAATACTAACATCAAATGGTTTTTGAACACCGGAACATTCTGGCAGAACTTTAACAACGAATCATATTCTCCAGTAAACCTCTACGCAGCCTCAAAGCAAGCTTTTGAAGATATGGCCAAATATTTTACAGAAGTAACGCCTTTAAAATTTGTGACTCTCGCTTTAAATGATACATTCGGACCTTATGATACAAGAGCAAAGATTTTCAACCTCCTCATGAATCAGGTCGGCGCTAAAGACACACTTAAGATGTCGGGAGGAGAGCAGATCATTGATATAAGTTATATCGACGACGTGTGTGACGCATTCATTCACATAATGAAGTTGCTTGAATCTAATTCACCACTAATTATTTCTGGCGACCGCTTTGCCCTTCACTCACCGGAGAGAAAGACCTTAAAAGATATAGTTAAAGATTTTGAATTAGAAGCTAATACAAATCTTAAGATTGAATGGGGTGCTCTCCCTTACAGAACACGTGAAGTCATGTCACCCTGGAAAGGTGGAAAAGCGATTCCTGGGTGGTCACCTAAATATACTTTTCGAGATGGAGTCGCGAAGATAATAGGGATGAAGAATGATTGAAATCATTATTCCGACAATTGGAAACTGCAGCGATTTTTTTTTGAATCAAGCGCTGAGATCTGCACATGAGACGAGAGAAGATTTAGTTAGCAAAATTCATATTCTTGATAATTCTCAAAATGCGCTTTTTCAAAATACTCTTAAAAAACTACTCTTAAATTATGACGATAGCCGTTTCAAATTGCATAACATTCCTCGTAGGCTTGGTATGGCGGAGAACTGGAATTTGGGGTTAGAAAATGTATCGGCACCATGGTTAATTTACCTACATGATGATGATTACCTCAACGTAAAAGCTCTTAATTCAATTTCCCTATCAAGTTTTGAAGACAAGGGATTTATCTCGTTTGATTTTATTGCTCTTAGAAATCGAGGAAAGAGGAAAGTTTCAAGACTACCAGGACTTAATGGGGTGCTTAAGAACACTCCCAAATTCGTATCGACAATTATCTCAACAGATAAATTAAAAGCTATCGGAGGATGGGACCCCAAAGCTCTATACGCACTTGATCTTCTTGCATTTATAAAGCTTGAGTGCATATATTCAAGCCAGCATTTTTCAAAAAATTTAGGTTACTACAGGCTTCACTCAGAAAATGCGAGCGCAACAAATCTAAGAAATAGGATGTATGGAGACGCCCTTCCCTATGTTCTTGATGAGTGCTTTCAGCTTGTAAAAGATTCCCAATTAAGAAGAGAAATTCTTTTTCACCTCAGTAGCTTTATTTACCCCAACAACTCTAAAGCAAAAAAAGGAATAAATTTACTATTGCGATTAGTTGGATTTAGAGCTTGGTTTGAGTAACTCACTTATAAGACTAGGAATAGTTCTAAGAGATTTTAAGTATATTACAAAGTGAACACGGGCAGAGGGGTTAAATAGGGCATAGAGAATATTACCTAATAAATATGACGCTAATGAGGCAATGACAGCCCCAGTGCTCGAATACAAAGGTATCAGGTAATAGTTTAAGCAAAAGTTCAAGCTAAAAATAAGAAAAGTCACAAGAGCGATTTCTTTCAATCCCCCCTCTATAACAAATATCTTGGCCCTAACGACTGAGAAGTATGAAGCAACAACAGTCCAACTATAAAAGATCAAAATTTCACCAGTCTTACTGTATTCCACTCCATAAATTATTTTTGAAATGGGAAGACCAAAGATAGAAGTAGATATTGCCAAGAGTAGGGAGCCCCCAAAAATAATACCGTAAAGTTGTTCAAGGGCTTGGTGATATTCCCGCTCACCCTGTTTCTTGGCTTTAACAATTTTTGCATAAAGAGCGCTTACCACCCCCAATGGAATAAACTGCCACGTTTCAATAAGTTTAACAGCCGCAGCATACTCTCCCAATGCTGAACTTCCCGCGAGATTTTGTATCATAATCTGGTCAATCCGAGATATGCCCATTGTGACAAGGCCAGTAAAAAAAACAAGAAGGGAGCCTTTAAGATATGAGCGAAGTAATAGTTTATCAATCCTCCACTCAAGTAGATTCATACCATCTTTTACATAGGTATAAATATATGCAGCTCCAAAGAGCATAACTTCCACTACTGCAGCGATTACAAACCAATCCCATGTTTTGTTCAAGTAAATTAAACCAAGCTTGATCATTGAAAGGACTACAAAAATGAGATTTCTTTGCATCGTAAGACGTTTTAGATCTTGTCTTGAGAGATAATAGTTTTCAACAACCTGTAAGGACTTAAAGATCATTGCAAAGCTATATAGAGCGATAAAGAGAAAAACTTTTGAGTTGTTGTGATGGAGATAGTACGCAACTAAACAGCACAAGGTGCTACCAATACATCCTCCTAATAAACGCAAATAAAAACTCGTCCCCATCACCTCACTTGTTCTATGTGGTAGAGAAACTAAATCTCTAGAAGTGATCTCATCCATACCCATCGAGTAAAATGGTGTAAAAATTAACACAAGTGAAATTACATAATTCAAATTTCCAAAATCGGATGGACCTAAACTACGAGCAATTATGGCCGAGACGAAGAAGCCAATGCTAAGCCTAATTGAATACTCTATAAGTATAAATAGGAAGGCGCTCTTCGCCCCTGGCTGAGAGATCCGCTCTAGAATACTTCTAATACTGTCTCTAAAGATACCTCATCCCCTTTATCTAATTCTCAACTGAAGCCTATTATGAATTATAATATTTTATCAGAATCTCCTCGATTAATACCCAAATATTGAGAATTGCACATGACTCGATTACGAACATAATTTATAGTTAATGAATAACCATGTGCGCAAGATTTTTTACAGAGAGACCTTGAAATGATAGAGCAAAGACAAATGCTAAGGCACATCACGTGCGTGTCCTTATTCTTTATAAGTCTTTATGTAATTATTACGAATCATTTTCTTACCTTCACAACAACTGCGCTATTTCTACTAGCTTCAATCTCAAGGCTTTACTTATGTAATAGATTAAACCCTAGGCGTCACCTAAGCTTTACTATTTTGTGGCTATTTTTAGAATTCTCTTTCCCTGGTTTTTATCTCTTTCATAAACTCTTGCAAGACTCTTTATTTATTGGTGATATATGGGTCTTTCAATCTGGTCTTGCCTTGATTGGTTTTCTAGCTCCAATATTTGCCCTTGGTCCAAAACTCAAGAAGTGTCATAGCCGTCCATACTATGAATCATCACTCATTCGCTTATACGTAATTTTAGCCATATTTACTCTCATTGCATTTGCGTTAAGCTTGATCTCATACTATTTAGGTATTACAAAAATGGGAGTTCCACATCCGCTACTCCCATACAAGCTCGAACCACTGCTTAACCTATCAAGGACAGTTAGCATTCCCTGTATATTCACCTTGATGTTTTACTACTTCTTTCCTCGGAAAATTCATAGTCTCTCAGTTTCAATCATCTACATATGCTGGCTTAGCTTTGAAACTTATATTCGAGGAAGTAGAGGAGTGATGATGATGGGCTTACTTCCTTTATTCTTACTGTTACTAAAAATGATGGAAGCTAAAAAGGTGGCCCTAATAGTACTACTCCTTATACCTATTGGGGTTGGCTCGTTCTCAATTGGAAATCACCTTAGGCAAAATTATATCGGCTCTACTGAAAACGAGGAGCAGTCAAAGCCACTCTTATCGGATTTAAAAGATGGAATTTGGGAAATCTACTTTAGAACTTTCAATGATGTTGTAATATTAAACGACTTTCGTAAGTTTTTTAAACCAGAGATAATCACGAGTCGTTTTTCTGAACTTCAAAAAGAAAAAGGACTTAATAAATTCTATACTCATCAGATCAAAGGTTTTGAACAAACTGCTGCGCACGCTCAAGGCATAACAGCCTTATCAGATGGCTATGCATACTTCGGATCTTTTGGCCTCTACTTCACGCTGACCTTACTAGCGATGCTTGCCTTGTTTAACGACAGTTATTTAATCCCATTATTTAATCTGAATCAAGGGACACAAGTTCTTTTCACTTACTTTATTTGGACACTTTTGATGTGGGGAGATGGTTTTTACGATTTTTACACAACGAGAAGTATTGCGACTGTTCTAGTATTCCCTCTTTCCGTGATTATCAGCAACTTTCTCCTCAGTTTCTTGCTTTGCCCTAATGAGTCCTCTCCTCAATAGTATGAGAAATTTTAAAATGATTAAACTCAGGGACGATTTCTTTAATCAGATAGAGTATGGCACTTTCTTGCTCAGAAGAGCTATTGATCAGCTGGTCTAGATTTTGATAGAAGCTTTGACTTACTGGACGAAACCTTGCTTTCTTAATTTTTGAATGACAGGTTTCCATTGAATGCTCTTGCTCACTAAAAAGCTCTTCGTATAATTTTTCCCCAGGTCGAAGTCCGCTATAAACAATTTGTAAATCTCTCCCTTCCTCCATGCCTGCAAGTCGTATCATCTCTCGTGCAAGATCTACAATTCTAACTGGCTCTCCCATATCTAAAACGAAGATTTCTCCTCCATGTCCTAGTGCGCCTGCCTGTAGAACTAGCTGGCAGGCTTCTGGGATGGACATGAAATATCTTACAATGTCTGGGTGAGTCACAGTAAGGTTTTTGCGCTCCTCAATTTGCTTACGAAATAAAGGAATAACGGAACCATTGCTTCCTAGAACATTTCCAAACCTAACTGACATAAATTTTGTATATTCGGATCTTGAAGCTAAATCAGTTAGAACTATTTCAGCGATTCGCTTTGATGCCCCCATTACGTTTGTTGGATTAACGGCTTTATCTGTCGAGATCAGGACAAATCTTTCAGCTTGGTATTTAAGAGCAGTCTCGCTTACAATCTTAGTACCTAGAACGTTTGTACTTATAGCTTCACTTGGGTTGTGCTCCATCATTGGAACATGCTTATAGGCAGCTGCATGAAAAACAAGCTCTGGTCGATAAGCTTCAAACATTTCCTCGACTTTTAAACGGTTCCTAACATCTATCATTTTGGGTATAAACATAAGGGAGGGAAAAGCCTCCTTGAGCTTCATCTCAAGCTCATACATAAATAATTCGCATGCATCAGCTAAAATAATCTTCGAGGGCTCAAATCTCGCGAGCTGTGTACATAACTCACTCCCTATAGACCCTCCGGCACCTGTAACAAGTACAACCTTGCCTTCAATCATTTCACTCAAGCCCGCAGTATCCAATGAAACTTGCTCTCGCCCAAGTAAATCCTCAATATTCAAATTACGAAGCAACGACAACTCGACCTGATTCGAAAGTAGTTGATCCATTTTTGGTAAAATTTTAACCTCAACCTTCGTCTTATTGCACTGATTAACTATTCTCTTAACGTCTTCCCCAGTGGCAGAGGGAATTGCAATAAAGACCTTATCAACACTTAATTCTCTAATAAGCTTTTCAATTATTTCGCTATTACCAAGAACCTTTACATTGTGAATAAGCGCATTAACCTTAAAGCGATCATCATCAATAAAGCCGACTACTTTCAAATTCAAATATGGGGTGGCATTTATATCTCGAAGTAGTTTTTCACCAGCGCGGCCAGCTCCAACAATAAGTACTCGCTTAACAGCGCCTCCCTCCGCACTTGCGATGCCCCTTCTATGTGCAAGGTGATCCTTAAGAAATCGATATATGAATCTTCCACCTCCTAACCCAACGACTAACAGCAGGAAGTGAATTAAAAATAGTGAGCGAGGTACCCCTTCAAGGCGAATCATCAAGAAACAGGCAACTAAAGAAGTAACCGTACCGGCGACAGAGGCTTTGATGACTCGTAGCAAGTCGAACATGCTACTAAAACGCCAAACACCCTTATATAGGCCATTTAGAATGAATGAGAATAAATGAATAAATACTGCAATGAAAAAAAATCTATTAAAGGAGAGGTTGTTAACTAATGCAGGCTCCACAGTGTCAAAACGTAAGAACACTGCCCCCCAAAAAGCCCCGACCACAACAAGGGCATCGTAAAAAAATGCTAAGATAATTCTTGGGTTCCTAAAGCTGAACAATAGCGTTGACATCTATTTTTACCATGCGTTTAATCAATGTCGTATCCTATAACTTGTTCTTATTGTTGTCATCTGAGGACTTATGACAAAAAGAGTCATTGATCTAACTTCATCGCTTGTGCTCCTAGTCATACTTTCACCGATTATGATCCTAGTGGCCATTTCCATACGAGCTACAAGTGAGGGGCCAATTGTCTACTGGTCACAAAGGGTTGGAAAGAATAATAATCTATTCTGGATGCCAAAATTCAGAACGATGCTAGTATCCACTCCGCAAGTTGCAACGCATCTACTCAAAAATAGCGGTAGCTACCTCACTCCAATTGGCTCCTTCCTGAGAAAATCGAGTCTGGACGAACTACCACAGCTTTGGTCGATTCTACGTGGTGATATGTCCCTTGTTGGACCAAGACCCGCTCTGTTTAACCAGAATGACCTTATAGAGCTTAGAACAAATAAAAAAATTCATATGTTAAAGCCAGGTGTAACTGGCTGGGCACAAATAAATGGCAGGGACGAACTCTCTATCGAGGACAAGGTTCAATATGATTTAGAGTACCTAAACAAGAAATCCATAAAGCTTGACTTCGTCATATTGCTTAAAACCTTTATAAAGGTCATTCAAAGGAAAGGTGTAAAGCACTAGCTCTTTGTGGCTACACTTTTGAAAGAAGCTTCCAACCTGGATATTAGCATCTCTCGCTCAAAGTCACGTTCATATAACTTTCTTGCATTTTTCCCTAAAACGTCTAATTCCCCCTTAGAGAGTTGAGACATTTGAAGTATGACTTCAGCAAGCCCCTTAGAATCGCCCGCCGGAGAACACATACCAGCTTGGTTATCTTGAATTAACTTTGGTGCTTCGCCATCCATACTTGAGATGATCGGCTTCCCGCTTGCAAGGTAAGCTTGAAGCTTGGAGGGAATAGTGATTGAGAAGATTTCACTCGGCCGCAATGAAATCAACATCGAGTCGGCATGTCTAAAATACGATGGCATCATTTCAAGTGGATAACTCCCAAGTAACTCGATATATTCTTCTAGCTCAAAAATACCTATCTGTTCCTCTATCCATTCCTTCATTAATCCATTGCCAAGAACAAGAATTTTAATATTGTTTGCATTTATTCTCTTTAGCTCTTTACATGAATCTATTATTGTCTCGAAACCTTGTGCACTTCCTAAGTTGCCCGCAAACATGACCTTAAACTTCTTAGCAAATACTCTCTTATCTAAAACAGAGTCATCAACAACATCCTCTTGAAGATTCACAAAAAGTGGTTCAGCCCATTGCGGCCAGTATTCCACTTTAGTTACTGGTGCACCCATCTTATTCACACTCTTTATGAAGCCCTTCGAACTTACAAGAATTTTATCTGTGTTCTTATAGATCCACTTCACTAAAACAGATACGGCTTTAATAATTTTTGTATTACTGATAGTCCCAGTAGCGGCAAGGCTTTCTGGCCATAGATCTGTAACCCACATTACAATTGGAATCTTCTTAAGATATTTTAAAAATATTGCAGGTATTGCAACTGTAACAGGCGAAAGTTGGTAGACAAAAACGACATCATAACTTTTTCTAATTAGTATCGGGGCCAATAAAGTTGCAGTGACAAAGTAGGAAAGATAATTTAGCGCGAGTTTGAGACCTTTTTTTTGTCCCCTTGGAATCAGTGGAACCCGAATTATTTCGAACTTTCCCCTCGCCTCACGAAAGGGTCCCAAAAAACTATAACCGGCGAAAAATTTACCAACTGGATAATTTGGCATACCGGTATAGACAGTTACCTCGTGGCCGCGTTCTACCAATGCATCTGCAAGATCATTAATGCGAAAGTTTTCTGGCCAGAAATATTGAGAAACTATTAATACTCTCACACGCTATCGATGCCATACGGTTCGATTGATAAAGTCAGTATAGCTTACAATTGTTCGCACTACTTTCTTAGAAAAGTCTTTCGTATCATAATCGCTAATAGGTTGTGACACAAATTGTTGAGAAGTTGCAAGATCAACAGCCCTCAGAATTGCCTCTGAGCGCAGGTCACTCAATAGAACGGTGGCCCTATCCACGCCTTCAGGACGTTCATGTGCTTGGCGAATCATTATAGCAGGGAATTTTAATAGTGATGATTCCTCAGTGATGGTTCCACTATCAGACAACACGCAAAAAGAATTTTTTTGAAGTTTAACATAATCAAAAAATCCTAGAGGCTTCATAAATTCGACAAGAGAATTTTCATTTTTGTGACCAAGAGATTCGAGTTTTAAACGAGTCCTAGGGTGTGTAGAAAAAATAATTTTCTTTTTGTATCTATCTGTCAGAGCATTAAGAGAATCTAGAAGATTTCTAAAATTTTCAGGATTATCAACGTTCTCTTCACGATGAGAGCTCAGAACAAAAAAATCTCCCGCCTTTAAGTCAAGTCTCTCAAGAACATCTGAAGACTCAATTTTATTATTATAATATTCGAAGATTTCTAGCATCGGACTCCCAGACTTAAAGATAACGTCAGGGGATATGCCTTCTCCCAGTAAATACCTGCGAGCATGCTCCGAATGTACGAAATTAACATCACTAAGATGATCTACAATCTTGCGATTTACCTCTTCCGGGACTCTTTGATCAAAACATCTGTTTCCAGCCTCTAAGTGAAAAATCGGAATTTTCCTTTTCTTTGCAGCTATGACACCGAGGCAAGAATTAGTATCACCATAGATAAGCAAAGCATCAGGTTTTTCTGCTTCCAGGACTTTATCAAGATTACTAATGACATTTCCAATCGTCTCAGCAGCAGAGTTCCCTACAGCATTAAGAAAGTAATCTGGCTTCTTTAAACCAAAATCGTCAAAAAATACTTCATTTAGCTCGTAGTCAAAGTTCTGCCCTGAGTGAACTAACACGTGACTAGTAAATTTTTCTAGCTCTTGAATAACTCTAGAGAGCTTAATGATTTCGGGGCGAGTCCCAACAAGGGTAAGAACTTTCAGCTTCCCCATTAGCGCAATAACTCCCCACCAACAAGTTCTCCCTGACCTAAAAGCAAGCCATGGGTCTTAAGATAGGCGTGAGTTTCCTCTAGATTCATAAGCTCATCTGCAGATGAATATTCTTTGGTACGGTCACCCGTCTTAAATTCTTTAACAAGCTCAGGTAACATCGGCTGGATGGCGTAAAAATCACCCGATTGGTAAGCCCTAGGAGCCTCTTCATCTGAAAACATAATCTCATCAACTTTCTCACCAGGTCTAATTCCGGTAACAGTGATTGGAATATTTCGTTCTTCAATTAAGGCTTTCGCTAAAGTTACAATATTTGTGGCAGGTGCTCTAGGAACGAATGTCTCGCCTGGCAGCGCACGCTCAATTGCATTGTAAACAGTATCAACGGCCCGATCGAGGGGAAGCAGAAATCTTGTCATATTGTCTGTAGTAATAGTTACCGGACCACCATCTTTAATTTGTTTATGAAAGAGTGGAATTACTGAGCCACGACTTGCGAGCACATTGCCATAACGAACACACACAAATCTGGTTTTTGGGCACAGGACATTTGCAGCAATAAAAACTTTCTCTTGAACAGCTTTAGTCATTCCCATAACGTTTACTGGCTTACACGCCTTATCCGTTGAAACACCAACCACGGTTTCAACTGGAAACCCATGTTCTCTAATAGCCCTAACAATGTTCTCAGCTCCTTCAACATTTGTTCTTACTGCTTCATAAGGAAAATATTCACAGGAAGGAACCTGCTTGAGCGCCGCCGCGTTGATAACGATGTCGGCATCTTTAATGAGACTCACAACAGATGAGTAGTCTCTTACGTCGCCGATTCTAAACTCGAGGAGATTTAAAAAGTTATTGTAGATAACTTCATCGGTGCTCGAATCTTTATTTAAAAAGTCGAGTCTCATAAAGTGCTGCTTAGCTTCGTCGCGAGAGAAGATAATGATCTTCTTCGGCGTTCCGGCATCTCCAGAGAGAAGTCTTTTAGTGAGAACTTTTCCTAGCGAACCTGTTCCGCCAGTAACTACAACTGTCTTATTTTCAAAAATCTTCATGGCCATATCCTTACCTAAAAATAACCTAATTTTTCCCACTTTTTTGACCTCTTTACAAGGAGATAATTAAGCCTCTACTATGACCCCGATCAACCGTTTGGAGAGGGTCATATGGAGAGAATTCAGATTACGCAACTTATCTGCGAGAGGTTAAAGTCCGAATTAGCCGATATAAAATCGAGATGGAATCAGTCTGCCCAGAAAATATCGACGCGACATGTTTCGATAGATAACCTCCTCCCAGAAGAGATAACTAAAGAGATTTGCGAGGCTTTTAAGTCAAAAGACATAGACTGGCATGAACTCAATTCGTTTCGCGAAAATAAGAAAACTCTGGCGCAAATCTCAAAAGCCCCTGCGATTATTAGCGAAATTACCTACGCGCTGCAATCACCAGAGGTAGTTGAGATCGTTGAAGAGATCACCCAAATTCCCGATGTCCATCCTGATCCGGGCCTCTACGCAGGGGGAATCTCGATGATGACTAAGGGAGATTTTCTCAACCCTCACATCGACAATAGCCACGATGCAAGTCGAAAAAAATACCGCAAGCTCAACCTTCTCTTTTACGTCACGCCAAATTGGGCAAAGGACAATGGGGGCAACCTTGAGCTTTGGGATGAAAGGGTAACCACCCCGATAGAAATTGTTAGCAAATTTAATCGACTCGTTTTAATGGAGACGAATAAAACCTCATGGCACTCAGTCAATAAAGTACGTAGCAATGAAGTAAGGTGTTGCGTTTCTAACTACTACTTTGCTGCCAACCATCACCCCTACGAACACGACTACTACCACGTCACATCCTTTATGGGCAGACCGGAGGAAAAGCTCATTAGACTGTACTCTTCAATTGACAATGGTCTAAGGCAAGCGGTGGCCAAGAACCTTAAGATTTCTCGTGGGAGAAAGCTCGTCAATGATCACAAGACCATTAACTAGCTAGACTAGCCAATGTTCGCCTAAGCTGCGCACCAAATCCTCTCTTGAAGGCACTGTCTTAATTCCTTTGCAGTACCCTTTGTACTCATCAAAATCAATCGAATCTGTCGGATCGTAGTAAAAAGAAGGGACCTTAGCAGAAAGGGCCACTTTTGCAGTAGAAGTAAATGGAACTGATAGTGAGAGTTTCGAGCTTTTCAATTCGTCCCAAATATTACAGTGGGGGTCCAGTACATCGATGCGCCCATCACTTTCAAGCTGAGAAATAAAGGAAATATAGTCAGGATCAAAAATGTTGGAGCTCAATCTCTTGTGCTTAATCGCAACTCTAGCCGACGGGTCAACTTTCTCAAGTGCCTCTACAGCATCCTTTACGAACTTAATCATATTTTCACTACAATAATAATCGATGTAATATTTTGAGATCACTCTGTCCATTTCCCCACGCAATACAGGGTTAACATCAAAAAGAATGACTCTATTTTTTTTCTCTATGCTTTGATTCGTAGGATTGCGGAATATAATAGGGCCAACTGTTATAATTTTTTCAAATGGAAGATTTTCTGACACCCAATCTTCTTGAGCCTGATCCCATACCCAATGATAGTCCACAGCAATAATACTGGCCCATGGAGCTTCAATATACTTAGGGCCACTTTTGAAGTTGAAACCGACGGAGTTTGTCGAACACCACAGGAGATGATTCTTAAAATATCTCCCTTTATCTAGGTTTGTCCAAATCTCTTGAGTATACCACTCACTATTAGTACATACTGTTCCCTTTAAAATTTTTTTCTCATTTAAAAAGGAGAAAAGCGCAAATGAAGATAAGTCCTCTCCAAGAAAAACATTTATATTTTTCTTTAGTGAAATAAGGTAGTCGAAGTAGCATTTCCATGTAGATAAAAAAATTCTTATCAAATCTCTTTGTGAAAGTTTGGAGTGAGCCAACAGGATTTCTAATGGTTTCTTCGAAAAACGATAATTCCGAAACTCTCCATCCTCAGTAAAAGCTACGAGATAGGTCAAATTTTTATCGTGAAACAACCTTAGGTTGGAATCATCAAGGTAAGAAACAAGTTTTTCGAAATAATTTTCTTTACCGATAAAGCCAGTTGCATTCATTCCCTTCACATAGATAATTTGCTCACTGCTGAGCATTCGCTGGTCTAATAATTTTTTTAAGAATGCCTGAGCGATAAAATGTGAGATTCTTAAAAAGAAGAGAGTTGAGCGCACAAAATAAAAGATCCAATCTCTTGTTGATAATAAGATTTTATCTTGCTTTGCGGGCTTAACAAAGCACCTATCACGGCTTAACTTCAATGAAAAAGGGCGATCGCCTAGCTCATCGAGATGGTCACCAATTACATCAAGAATCCTAGGATTATATCTGCTTAATACAATTTGAAAGCTTCTCCTGAAAAATTCAGGAGAGCTTAGATTCATTCGGGTTTTAAAAGAGCCGATGTAGTGAGTTCTGACGTTTTTTACAAATCTATTATATACTAAATGAATTTCTGCCAGATTTCCTCGCTCCATCAAGCCTAACCCAGTGGCCACGTATCATATTGAGACCTTGCAACGCGAAGGACATCCTTTTCAATTAATCGGTAGAGTTGAGACCTAGGCTTGAGTCCTTCTTGAGCAAAACGAGAAGAAAGTTTGTGCCGATTCATTTCTTTAACATCGCTATCAAACTTTAACTTTCCAGTTTTAGCGTACCTTACTGCCCCCTCACTATCTCTAAGGCCAACAACTTCTCCACGGTTGAAAATACTTGGTGAAAAAGGAACATCGAGTTGTCCAGTTCTAAAAGCCTGAATAACTCCAAGAGAGAGGTTCCCCTTCCCTGCTTCAACAACGCTTGAGATAATTTGATTCACCTCAGCTTCGATAATTTCACACTCTTGAGCAATTTTTGTTTCATCTGGGAATTCGAGTTTTCCATCCTCAATTCCCCTGCTCACAAGAGCAATTCCCTCTAAGTTGTCTGCCATACTTGGAACTCGCAGGGCCTCCACGGCCGTTTTAGTGAGCACGCGAGTGGCCCCACTCATACCGGCCGTCTTTGCCGACTCATAAATGAGATTTTCGGCCTTCTCAAAAACTTGAGGGAAAGCCGCCATATACTGATAGAAGGCGGTAAAAACTTTGACATCTTTGTAGCCAAAGTCCTTTAACCACTTTTGCGCCAGCTTAACAGAGCTACGAATTGCGGCAATATCCTGAGAGCGATTTCCTTGTTCCGCATATCCCAGTGAAACTGATTTCACACCTTGCTCGGCAGCTAAGATCGACTCGATAATGGTCACAGAAAGGGCCAGTGAGGGTGGAATGAGGGTTGCCGTCAGACAACCAAAGTACTCTCTGTCTAAAACGATTCCGTACTCTTCATAATAGAGACCCGTTAAGCGGTCCACATAACGCCACATCTTAAGCGACTCACTCAAGGAATAAGCCTTATAATAGGGTATATTGTAGCAAATTGGACCACCTTCATATGCGGTAGCGCCACTAGCATAGGATATCTCGGCCAGGAGTCTTGGATCTCTTGTAGAGTGTCTCACTTGGATCGGAGTTGGAATTGTATAGGACATCTCTCTTAGTTTCTTGGCCCCATAATTCACAACGGGAAAGCCATTTAGTTTACTAACCCCAAACTTATGACTCTCTTTAATTTGAATCTCGGCTTCTAGATAATTGTTATTTCTTGTTAGTGAGTCTACTTGATAAGAAAGAACGCCCGCACCATGGTGTTGAAAAAGCTTAAAGTAGTTCATCTGCTGATTAAAATCGGCCACTCCAGAGCGAGGCTGAATGAGGGTTTTACCTTCATCACTGTACTTGAGTTGAAGCTGACAGAGATTGGGAACTTTTTTAAGAACGATGGCATTGCTTTCGAGATCTTTACACTCGGCGCCTGTCTTCCAATGCTGGAGGACTTCCTTTCTTTCAGCGTGAAAAACTTCAACGTTATTCTTGTACTCTTCAAGCTCGTATTCATCAAAGCTGTAGGCTGAGTAATCAGGCTTGAAGTTCTCTTGGACAGTCTGCGGCGGAATCGACTTTCCCGCCAATTCACCGGCCAGAGTTGAAAGCACAACCTCAATATCAACGAAACTTGTGTAGACCCGGTGAAAGCCCAGGTCCATGAATTTTTTCTCAACGCCAAAGCCGTCATCAATACTTAAGTTTCCACCTAAGAACCATAACTTATCTTTATAGGCGTCAGGATAAGCAAGTCTTAAATCAATAAAGTCTTGAAGATAGATTTCGGCATGGCCATCCATGCTTGAAATAAAAACGGCGCTTGCCTTATCCGCGTACTTAAAAAACTCTTCAAGTTTATTTTGCGTCCCCAGATAGCGAACATTGTATCCGCTATCTGCTAAGGCCGTTTTTAGGATCGTCAATCCAACAGAGTGGGAATCCCCACCGCAGCCACCAAGAACGATGGTGTGCTTTACTTCTTCCTGCATGTAGCAATACTCCAACTAACTACAGAGCATTCACCATTAGGACTAAAGTCCTCTCTTCTGGTGATCGTTTCAACTTTTTCGACTGCAAAGTTCTTGTAGAGATCTTTCATCTCCTCAGTGTCCGTGTAGTGAATGACTCCACCCTCTTCAAGGCGACCCTGGTGAGCCGCATAGTCATTGTTGCCAAGATGCTCAGCTTTTTCTTTCTGACTTGAGTTTACATTAAGAATCATTGAGAAAACCAAGCCTCCCTTCTTCGTCACTCTCTCAATTTCATTGATGAGTGGTGGGATGTCTTTTAGTGGGTTACAAGTGAGTGAACCACGATCAATAACAAGATCAAAAGTACCTTCTTCATAGGGGAGCTGATCAAAGTTGGCTAGCTGAAGACGTCCCTCTGGATTAAAGCCCAGCTCTTTCAAGCGAGAATCGGCAATTTCAATAGCTTCTTTAGAACCATCTACTCCATAGTAGTCAAAGCCCTCTTCTGCTAAAAATCTTAAGTGGTGGGCCCCTCCACATCCAAGATCTAAAATCTTAATTTGAGATCTTGTCGCGCTCCCAAAGGTTGACATCACGAAAGAGACGACCTCGGTAAAGGGATACTTATTGTATCTACCGTGGTATTTAACTTTGTCCCATTTTCTTACTTCCTCAGTCATAATCACTCCGTGTAAAAATCATCCAATCGTCTTTATCATGCAATGTGGATCTACTTGATATTTTCTATAAACGATATTTTTTATTATCTCGAGTGGCACGCACTTGGCCTTGCCAGCAATTAAATCAACAACGCGACAGTCTTGAGACTCATCTATTAGTGAGCCCATCTTTAAACGATCGCTATCAAAGTTTTGCTCAAGATCTCTTACAAAGTGAACAAAACTCATCTTACTTAGCTGCCCTTCAAGCCTCACATCCGTAGAGAAGGTCTTATTGTAGCGGTATGGTACTTTTAGCATTTTCTCTAGATACATAAAATAGGGAAGAGAATCAAAGTCCACACCCAAAAGTAGGGCCTTGCCGCGCAACTCACCTAGCTTAGCGAAAAAGCTATTCTCCCCGAAGGATTCATGAGTATCCATGACGGTAAGCGCGTCAGCCATGCCTCCAAGACAAACGTAACTGAAGTTGGCGTCGCAGCTTCTTTTCGCTCCAGGCATTTCTCTGAGTAAGTCCGAAAGAACTCCGACACGGCTCTTGGACGCCGCAAGATCGAAAATTTCCCCTCGCATTGCAGAGTATGTAAAAGCGGGGGCACACAGGGTCCCTTCGGGGCCGATTCTCTCCAAGAGGGCCTCTAAGAATGAAATGAGATCTGCCTTTTTACGCCCAATTGAAGGAGTAAATGAATGACAAACGACATGATCTCCGGCAACAAGTCCGAGTTCATCAAAAATCTGCTGTTTATTTAAGTTAGTTAGCGTGTTCACCAAGCATTATCTCTTTTAATTTTCCAACACTTACTTTGCCGTTTGAGTTTAAAGGCAGATTGTCAAAGTGCTTCACAATTGAAGGAACAGCATAGTTGGGCAGAAACTTTCTCAAGTAAAGCTTAAGTTCCTTTTCATCTATGGGCTCGTCAGAATATGAAGTAATGGCCAAGCCAATCTGTTGCTCCTTGTCACTATCGTAGGGATAGAGAGCAAAGCACGCCGCCGACTTTACGTCAGCAAAAGAGAGTACGTACTCCTCGATCTCCCCTGGGCTAACACGAAATCCTTTAACTTTTATCTGAGAGTCAATGCGTCCATGAAAGTAGATAAACCCTTGCTCATCCTTGCTGCAAAGATCTCCAGAGCGTACTGCCACTTCGTCAACACAACCTCTTCCTCCAGTGGGAAGGCGAATATATTTCTCAGCAGTCAGGTCCGGATTATTGAGGTAGCCGTAGTTAACAAAAGCCCCACGATGGATGAGCTCGCCTTTCTCACCAGGAGCGCAGTCCAGACCCTCGGAGTTAACCACTCGCAACTCGACCTCAGGAACGGCTTTGCCAATGGAGCCTGGTTTTTCTAAGACATACTCAGGTGGCAAAAATGATGATCTAAAAGACTCTGTTAACCCATACATGACAAAGACATCAGTAGTGGGAAAATTCTCTTTAATTTTTTTGAGTAGTCCCAATGAGTGGAAGCCTCCAGCTGTCGTGATGTAGCGAAGCTTTTCAAACTTACCAAACTCATCTCTTTTGACATACTTCGGATTAAAAAGGTTTGGCCAAACTGATGGCACTGTTGCAAAAGCGGTGATTTCATTTTCTTCAATGAAGCGCAGTAAATCTCCGGGTAAAACGTAGTTATAGAAGTAGAGTTGTGCCTTTTTATAGATTGTGGTGAGAAACTGGTTCATGCCATAATCAAAGCTTAAAGGAAGCATCTGAATGAGACGATCCATTGGCCCAATCTTCAAATAGCCAGAGACAATTCTAGCCCCATCAAGCAGAGTGCGGTGAGGAACAACCACTCCTTTAGCACGCCCAGTTGAACCCGAAGTGTATACGTAGCAAGCGACATCAGCAGGAATGCGCGAGCACCATTCTCTAGAGGAATTTGAAAAGTCTTCAATAGTAAAATTTGAGTCGACGAATTCACCAAGTTCATTGAGAAGAATGGGTATTATTCCAGTATCAGAAAAGTAGACTTTGTACGAGTCGTACAGGCTCTCATTGACGATGACAAACTTGGCACCAGCATCAGAGAGTTGATTTTTTATTTGACCCTCACGCAAGCCATTAGCAACGAGAGTAAAGATTCCACCAAAGTGAGAAACACCCAGGAACGACAGAGCTTGCCCCGGACAGTGCTCAAGCATAATAGCGACAACATCATTCTTTACGGCCCCACTTGTAGTGAGAGCTTTGGAAATAGAAAGTGAGCGATTGCGGACATCGCCCCATGACAGCCTATTATTTTTGTAAAAAAACAATAGACTCTCGTCGCTTACATCACCATAAGACGCTTCAAACATATTCCATAAATTACTCAATTTTTTACCCCTAGGAACTCAGTTCTGATGAAATGAGATTATCGATCTGCTTTAAGCTTTCAAAGTTTTCAGAGGTGATTTTTTCAGCGCTAATCAATAAGTTAAATTCTTTTTCGATGGAGTCAACGAGCTCGAGCAAAAGGAGCGAGTCGATAAGTCCTTCATCAAAAAGATTGGCATTTTCGTCACCCACACTAGTTCCAACTAAATCTTCAAAAAGCTTGTGTAGACGCGGCATATGAGTAGTCATCGTAGAGCCTCTGATCCTTTGCGAATGAATCTAAATTGCCATACTTTATTCCCTTTAATATGATGTTGGCAAATAAGGACTCCTTAGTATGACACAAAGCGACCACGACACAATGACCCCTCATGGACTGATGAAAAAGCTTTGGCCAATATGCCGCAGCCTAACGGGCGACGGCGTCAGAGAGACCTTTTCCATTCTTAAAAATCACATCCCCCTAGAAATGCACGAGATTCCCAGCGGCACTCAATGCTTTGACTGGACCGTGCCTCCCGAGTGGAATATTAGAAACGCCTATATCGAAACCCTAGATGGGAGGCGAATTGTCGACATGGCCGACAATAATCTGCATGTGCTCAACTACAGTGTTCCCATTAATCAAGAGGTCTCAAGACAAACGCTCTTTGAGCACCTCCACACCCTCCCAGACTTTCCCGAAGCTATTCCCTACGTCACCTCCTATTACAAAGAAGACTGGGGATTCTGCGTTAGCCAAGAATTTAAAGATCAAAATTTCCAAGAGGAGAATTACCGCGTTGTGATTGATTCAACCAAAGAGCCGGGACACCTCACTTATGGGGACCTAGTTTTACCAGGATCTTCGGATCAGGAAGTTCTCTTTTCTACCTACGTATGTCACCCCTCGATGGCCAACAATGAACTCTCTGGCCCAGTAGTTGCCACATTTCTCTACCAGTACCTAAGTCAGCTCAAAGAGAGAAAGTACACCTACCGTTTCATTTTCGTTCCCGAGACAATTGGCTCTATCGCCTATCTCCAAAAGCACGGAACCCACCTGAAAGAAAAGCTTGTGGCCGGGTTTGTTCTTACCTGCTGTGGAGATGAAGGTAAGTTCACTTACAAAAAGTCTCGTGACGGAAATACTCTCACTGATCGAATCACACTCAATGCCCTTAAGTATTTAGGGCTTGAACATAAAGTGGTCGAATTCTTTCCCAGTGGCAGCGATGAGCGCCAATATTGTAGCCCGGGCTTTAACCTCCCTGTGGGTTCACTCATGAAAACCATGTACGCCGAGTATAAGGAGTATCACACCTCTAAAGACGATCTTACCTTTGTCACAGAAAAGGGTCTCGCTCAGACAATTGAAGTCTATCAAAGAATTATCGATGGGCTCGAGATTAACGATTACTACATCAACCAAAGCCCATTTTGCGAACCGCAACTAGGAAAGAGAGGTCTCTACCCTGGACACTTAGACGGCGAAGATCAAAAAACATTTAATATTTGGTATATTCAGTTTTTGCTCAACTTCTCTGATGGCCACTACGACCTCATCGACATCGCCAATAAGTTAGAGACTCCTGTCTTTGAGCTTAAACCAATGCTTAAAAAGTTATTAGAGTCGAGCCTCTTAAAATGAAAAAACTGCCCACTTTTACGGCCATTACCCAAGCGAGAATGAGTTCAACGAGGCTACCCGGCAAAGTAGCTCTGCCTCTTTGTCATTCAACAGTGCTTGGTATTCATCTGCAAAGAATTCTACAAAGCACCTATATTGACCAAGTGGTTGTCGCCAGTACAAGGGAAGAAAACTCTCAGCAGATTGCCTCGATTGCCAAGCAGTATTCATCGCCAATCGTCTATGGCGATGTCAACGACGTCTTAGGTCGATTTCAGCTTGTGGCCGAAAGTTATGAGAGCGATTTTTACCTTAGATTTACATCTGACTGCCCCCTAATTGACGCCCGTATTGTCGATCAGCTCATCGATAATTTTCTTAAGTCTGGTGCCGACTACGGCTCTAACACGATTAACCCTACTTACCCCGATGGTATGGATGTTGAAATTTTTTCTCGCCAGGCACTTTTAAGAACAAGTGAACTGGCCACTCAAAACTATGATCGTGAGCACGTCACTTCGTTTATGAGAGACTCTGGCCTTTTTAAACTCTATTCACTTGAAAACTCGATCGATCTCAGTAAGTACAGACTCACTCTAGATACGGCCGAGGACTTTGAAGTCCTCGAGCAGCTCATTAAAAAGTGTGGGGACGATAAAACGTGCCTCGACTATATTCATTTTTTAGAAAATAACCCCGACATCTTAAAAATCAACTCCAAATTTGAAAGAAACTTCAACGCCATAAGAGGCTAAGCAAATGAAACTTTCCAAAGAGAATTTCACCGAGTCAGACAAGTTTAGAAAAGCCATTCATCAACTCATCCCTGGTGGAGCCCACACCTACTCCAAAGGAGATGATCAATTCCCACAGCTAGCCCCAGCCGCCATTGCGAAGGGTCAGGGCGCTTATGTTTGGGACATTGATGGCAATAAATTTCTCGATTGCTCAATGGGCTTAACCTCGGTGAGTCTTGGTCATGCTTACGAACCCGTACTAGAAGCCGTTCGTGCAGAACTTCTTAACGGGGTCAACTTTCAGCGCCCTTCTGTACTTGAAAAAGAGATGGCCGAAAAGTTTCTTGAACTCATCCCAATTCACGAGCGCATAAAATTTTGTAAAAATGGCTCAACCGCGACGACTGCCGCCGTAAAACTTGCCAGAGCTTTTACAGGTCGAGAGATTGTCGCCTTTCCAAGTGACCATCCTTTCTACTCCTATGATGATTGGTTTATTTCACAAAAAGAGTGCTCTATAGGTGTTCCAGCGGGAGAGAGAAATTACTCCGCCACATTTAGTTCGCAAGACCTTGGCACGCTCGAACAACTCTTCAAAGATAACCCCGGTAAAATCGCTTGCGTCATCACCGAGCCAGAAAAAACAAATCCTCATCCTCAAAATTACGCCCAGGAGCTCATCTCCTTATGTAAAAAATATGGAGCGGTATCGATTATTGACGAGATGGTCACTGGCTTTAAGACCGCCTTTCCTGGCTCAACAACCAAGCTCGGACTGGAGCCAGACCTTTGCACCTGGGGTAAAGGAATTGCCAATGGTTTTTCCTTCTGCGCCCTGACAGGCAAAAAAGAGATTATGGACCTGGGTGGCATTACCAATGAGGGGCAAGAGAAACTCTTTTTAATTTCAACTACTCACGGTGGAGAAACTCACGCACTGGCCGCTTGCCTTGCGACAATTAAAGAGTTTAAAATTAAAAATGTAGTCGAGCACAATCACCAAATGGGTAAGCTGATGATCGAAAGATGCAACCAGCAAATTAAACAAGCTTCACTGGATAACTTTATTCAAGTTGGCGACACTCCCTGGATGATTACTTTCGCCTTTCTAGATAAAAATAAAGAGAGCTGCCCCAAACTTCGCACTCTCTTTTTGCAAGAAATGATTAGTAGAGGCGTTCTCTTTCAAGGAGCTTTCGTTCCTTGCTTTTCACACGGTCTAAACGACATCGAACTCTTTATGGGAGCTTTTAGCGAATCGCTCTCAGTCTATGCAAATGCCCTTGAACAAGGTGTTGAGCAATTCCTAGTGGGCAAACCAACGAAACCCGTTTTTAGAAAGTATATTTAATGAAGAATATTCTGTTCAGAGTTGATTCTGGCCCCCAAATCGGGGCCGGTCATATGATGAGATGCCTCTCTCTGGCAGAGCAGTTCGACCTGAAAGGCTTCAAAATCTCTTTCGCTCACAAAGGAAATGAGAGTTCTCACTTAAAATTTATTCCCCAGACTTTTGAGAAAATCATTATTCCAAGCAAGCTTAGCTACCAAGAAGAGCCAGATCTGATTAACTCTGTTTTTAAGCACGAGCAGCTCGCTATTGCCATTTTTGATCACTACCATTTAAGTGCTGACTACGAGAGGGCCGTAACAGCACAGGTAAAGCTCTGTATTGATGACTTCACCGACAGACTTCACGCCACTGATCTCTACTTCAATCCCAATGCTCAGTTAGGTAGTCGTGACGTAGTCGCAGGAGAAAGTTATAGAGAGATTATCTCAGGTGAAAAATACGCTCTTTTGAATTCACGCTTTATCGATTACAGAAAAAAGGTAACCGATGTCCCTCAAGTTCAAAAGATCCAGAAAATCCTTGTCTTCTTTAGCCTTAGTGATCAGTTTGAAGTTATAGAAAAGTTTGTTCATGCCATTCCCGCTGAAGAACTAGATAGGTATAGCTTTACCTTTCCCCTCATACGCGACTCGCGCTCTTGGCACTTCCTCAATGAATTCAAGGAAAGCACCAACTGCCATTTTAAAGTTATTGAACCTGTCAAAGACTTCATTGAGCTAATGACCAAGCACGACTTTTTCATTGGCTCTAGTGGAAGTAGTAGTTGGGAACGAGCGTGCTTAGGAATTCCAAGCGCTGTTATTAACTTGGTAGATAATCAAAGGCTAGTCACTCAAACTCTTAAACAAAAAGCCTGGGCACACATTATTGGCGATCAAAGTTTTAGCGCTCGATCAGTGGAAGAATTATTTAAGAGCATTATTGTCGACACTCAACTATTGAACACTTTCGTAAAAAATGGCTTTGAAGGTGTGGACTCTCTAGGTAGCAAGCGCGTCTATCAAAAAGTCGTTCAGTATCTCACCTAGAAATTGCCGAAAACGAGCAGGCCATCCTCTAACTCTTCCTTCAAGTGCAGACCTGCAAACTCGGCAACTGCACAAGAAGCCTTATTCTCCTTCTTAACGCGAGCGACGACCTGATGCTCTGAGCGCTTCACAGTTAAGGCCACCATTTTTTTGGCCACTCCACGTCCTCGCCAACGAGGGCACACAGACCATGAGAGCTCTACTCGGCCAGGAGCAATAAGATCTGCTCGAACAGTTGCGACCGACTCTCCCTCGACTTCAGCAATATAGAGATGCTTGTTTTTATTTGCCAACACACCCTTGAGCCATTTTTCATGCTCGTCCAACCCCACAACCTGAGAGTTAATCGAAGCACTTAGGCTAGTTGGATCATTTTTTAGCTCAAGAAGAAAATGCCTATCTTCCCATGTTGCTTCACGCAATTGGATATTCAACCTGTCCCCCTAAGCGCGACGATTGAATCATCGGCCTCTTTATGAAATAACAATATGACCACTTATTCTACCTCATCTGAAAGGCGAAGTCTCATGAGACATGATATCAGAATTGGAAACCATACCATTGGAGACAACTCTCCCCCCTTTATCATTGCTGAGATGTCTGGCAACCACAATCAGTCACTTGATCGCGCTCTAGAAATTGTCGATGCTGCTGCCAAGGCCGGGGCTACGGCCCTGAAGATTCAGACCTATACCCCTGACACCATGACACTCGATATCAGAGAAAATGAGTTCTTCATCTCTGATCCGAAAAGCCTGTGGTACGGCAAAAGCCTCTACGAACTCTACCAAATGGCCATGACACCTATGGAGTGGCACAAGCCCATTAAAGAGCGTTGTGAAGAGCATGGCATGCTCTTTTTTAGCTCCCCCTTTGATACGACTGCTGTCGATTTTCTAGAAGAGCTCGGAGTTGACTTCTACAAAGTGGCAAGTTTTGAAAATACTGATCACAATCTTATTAAGCGTATCTGCCAGACAGGTAAGCCCCTCATTGTCTCGACGGGCACGGCAACTCTCAATGATATTGTCGATATTATTGAACTGACACAATCACTTAACTTCAAAGATCTTATTTTACTCAAATGTACGAGCGCCTACCCGGCGCAAGCTAAAGACGCCAACCTAAAGACGATTACACATTTGAGAGAAACATTTGACTGCCAAATCGGCCTGTCCGACCATACTCTTGGCATCGGTGTGCCAGTGGCTTCAATTGCTCTGGGAGCAAATGTTATCGAAAAGCACTTTACCCTAAGAAGAAGTGAAGGTGGTGTTGATGCTGACTTCTCGCTCGAGCCAGAAGAGTTTCAACAACTCGTTATCGAGTGCAACCGGGCCAAAGAAGCGCTTGGCCAGGCAACTTACACTCGTCCAGATGCCGAAAAAGCGACCCATATTTTTAAGCGCTCACTCTATATTTGCGAAGATATGGCCGCTGGGGACACCTTTAATGAAACAAACCTACGGGCAATCAGACCCGGCAAGGGGCTTCCCCCAAAATACAAAGATATCTTTATTGGTAAAAAATGCCACAAGCCTATCAAGAGGGGCACCCCACTCTCTTGGGATTTAATAAATTAGCTTCCAGCGAGAAGGTTCGACGAGATTGACGCTATCGACGAACTTGAGTTTGAGTGAATCAAAATTTAGCTCTCTCAATCTCTCGCAGGAACTCATCACTTCAGCAAGTTGTTTGGCATTATGAAAACCGACAACAAGCTTATCGATCAATTTCTCTTGCATCACAAAGCTTAGACAGGCTTCTAGAATACTTAGCTTGTGATCTGAGCACCAATTCTTAAAAGTAATGAGATCATCTTTGTAATTAGAGAAATAAGGATTTAAATCCTCTGGTTCTATAAAAAAAAGTCCCTGTAAAAAGACTGAACGTACATGAATTTCACATCCAGCATTCTTGAGTCTCTTCCCAAGACCTGAGTTTATGATTCTTCGATCCAATATACTAAATGGACATTGAACGAGATCTATTCCCTCAAGTGACTCTAAGAGAGCTAGCTGCTCAGGCGAATAAAAAGAGAGTCCTACCTTTAGGGCAAGGTCAGTTGTTTTTACGACTTGAAGTGCTTCAACAACTTTTCCGAGGTCGCTAGCCGCTATCTCGTGAACATTGTGAATCAGTAGTCCGTAGAGCTTAGTGTGTCCCAATCTTTTAAGAGATTCATCCACAGTCTCTAGTAAAATATCCTGTGAAAAAAAAGAGTCTCGCCAAGATATTTTCGTAATTGCCTCAAATTCGCTAGCGGCAACTCGGCCAATTATTTGCTCACTCTCCCCATAAGCTTGAGCTGTATCGAGCAGCCTAACGCCAGATTTTTTTGCCAGCCCAAAGAGCTCGGAGACTTCCCTAAGATCTAGCTGATCTTTATCTCTTGAAATTCCATAGGCGCCACTTAGTTGCGCAGTTCCCAAAACTAGCTTATTCAACTTTAAAGACTTCCTTTTATGCACTCGTCGACAGTTGAAATAAACGATTTAATAATGTGCTCAACTTCACCATCCGTGAGTTTGGGATAGAGAGGAAGAGTCGTGGCCCTTCTATAAAACTCCTGCGTATTTGATAGCATCGGCACCTGATCAGCACACTTCTGAGCATAGTAGGGCTGCATAAAAATTGGAATATAGTGGACGTGTAGACTCACGCCTTTTTCTCTCATTCTTTCATGAAAGCGATACCTGCTAACCTTGAGGGCCTCATAATCCACAGCAATAGAATAGAGGTGGTTGCCACTTATATTTCGCGTTTGTGACTGAAGCAACTTAACGTGAGGAACATCTCCTAACGCTTTATCATATTGATGGCAAATATCGATTCTTCTCTTTAAAAACATAGAAAGCTTTTGAATTTGAGAGGTACCAAGAGCACTTTGCATATCAGTAATTCGGTAGTTGTAGCCGAGCTCCAACAATTCGTAGTACCAGGGATTTCTCTTGCCATCCGTGTAGGCAAGCTCCTTATTCACAAGGTCAGCATCACTTTTAGCAATTCCATGACTGCGATAGCGTAAGAGTTTTTGGTAAATACTACTTGAATTAGTCAAAATGGCGCCGCCCTCACCACAAGCTATATTCTTCACTGGGTGAAAGGAGAATCCGACAATATCGGCATACTTGCACGATCCAATAGGTGAGCCACACTGATACTTTCCACCCAAGGCGTGGGCCGCATCCTCTAAAATACTAAAATCATACTTTTTAGAAAGAGCCGAAATTGATTCCATATCACACGGGCAACCAGCAAAATGAACAGGGATAACAACTTTAACCTTATTTTCTTTGCAAATCCGCTCTAAATCTTTGGGGCAGAGATTCAGGGTTTCTGGATCAATGTCACAAAAAATTACTTCCCCTCCTACATATTCAACGCAATTAGCACTTGCAACGAAACTGTTAGGGCTAGTCACAACCTTGTCGCCAGGACCAACTCCAAGGGCCATACAAGAGATATGAAGTCCTGCCGTCCAGTTACAGACAGCGATTGCATACTTTGCTCCGGTGACGCGTTTGAGTTCTTCTTCAAAAATATCGATTTCATCACCTTGAGTCAGGGCCTTATTACAAATAACATTTGTCACTCGATCTAAGTCCTCGTCAGTGATCCACTGTTTTCCATAATTAATGTAGGTATCGAGCTCATTGTAAGAGCTCTCAAACACTTCTCGCCTCTGACGAGACTCTTTTAGAGCAGTCAACATTTGTGATAAATTTCGCTTCTCACTCCCACCACAATATTCATCCAATTTTCTTCTTGAAATACTCATGTCCAAAGGTCTCGCCACCAGCTCACTTCTGCCCGCTAAGCTATCAGCTTTGACAAGATTCTTGTTAAATCCAAAAGTTTTCGCAAGGTCGAGAGCAAAGTGATATTTACTTAGGGGACGTTCAGAGCAAACGTTAAAGACGCCGGAAGCCCCTTTACTCGTAAGGATCATCAGCTCATTTAAAAGGTCATCAACAAGTATGGGGTTATAGAGCACATCCTCGAAGGCCTTGATCTCTTCACCCTTTTCAAACTTCTCGATTAAGTAATCAGAGAAAGATTTTCTATCGCGATGACCCCAACCAAAAAAGTTTGTTCTAAGAATAAGTGCCTTAGGGTCATTTTTGCCCACTTCGCGCTCGGCCTCTAACTTTGTAGCGGCATAGACATTTCTCGGAGCTTCAATTTCATCCTCACTGGCCAAGAAGGTCTTTGAGTCGGAAAAGTGATCCGTCGAAATATGAACCAATTTATGGCCATATTCCGAGGTGGCTTTAGCCAAATTCTTTGCTGGCAAGACATTAGAAGTATAAGCTTTGTAATAACTCTCTTCACAGGACTCAACACTCGTTAGACCGGCAGTATTGATTACGAGGTCCGGTTTTACTTCTTCAAGAAACCTTTGAACATGGATCAGGTCCGCAAGGTCTAGTGTTCGATATTCAACACCACTCAAATAAGGGCGCGCCTTTCTCGAAACACAAATGACTTCATGCTTATCTTTTAGGAGGTAGCAAAAGTTTGAGGCAAGTAAACCTGTGCCTCCAGTAATAACAATCTTCATAGTATCTATCTCTCTAGTTCGTTCATTTTAAGACGGTAAAAGAAGTCTCTTTTTTCAATCAGTGCCGAATAATTCCCAGACTCAACAATTTTCCCCGATTCCATCACATAAATTTGATCACAATCTTTTACAAGTTCAAGATCGTGAGTAATGAGAATAACTGTTTTGTTTTTACGAAGGTGATTGATTGTATCTAAAATAAGTTTCTCTGAGTGATTATCCAGCGAACTGGTTGGCTCATCTAACAACATTACATCTGAGTTATGATAGAGGGCCCTGGCAATAGCAACTCTTTGTCCCTGTCCACCTGAGAGACCACTTCCACCAATTCCAACATTTGTCTCTAGACCATTCTCTAGATTTTTGATCACCGAAGAGAGATCTGAGAACTCAACAGCACTGTCGAGCCTATCCTTTTCGATATTATCGCCTCTTCCAAAAGCAATATTCTCTTTGAGCGAAGCTCTTAGTAAAATTGGATTTTGAGATACTAACCCGATGTGGTTTCTCCAGCTGATCACGCTCAGCTCAGTCAGAGGCTTACCATTGACCAAAATACTTCCCTCTGTAGGTGGAATAAAGCCCATGACAAGTTTCAGGAGTGTCGTCTTTCCACTTCCAGAGGGACCAACCAGAGCTATAAAGCTTCCTTTATTTAGGCTAAAGCTTACTTGATCTATAACCATTCGCTTGTCGTAAGCAAAAGAGACATCGCTAAACTCTATACAATCAACGGAGCAGTTGAGTTCTTCTCCTGCATAATTTTCCTGGTTCGCACCCGCTTCCTCAATAATCGAACTAATAAGGTCGTAGCTGGGCGTACTCGAGATGACGACTTGAAAATATCCCACCATTTGATTGAGTAATGGTATGGCCGTGCGTAAAGTGTAGAGAACCACAAGCACTTCTGCAAAGTTCATTTTAAAATAGTTCAACGCCAAGAAGACAACAACAAAAACAACTAACACCCCAATGGGCTCGAAGACAATCGATGTGAGGTCACTAAGCAGACGAACAAGGCTATGAACGTGTGTGTAGTCATTAATTTTTTGAACGTATTTCTTAGAAAAAAACTTTTCAGCAACAAAGGCTTTTATCTGTAAGATATTTGAAAATACCTGAATGACAAATTCGTTGAGGTCACTGGTTAAGGAGATTCTCTTCTTACTATAGAAGTGCACTCTCTTTGTAATCAAAAAGGATGGGACAATAAGAAGAACACTCAATCCGGCAACCACAAGTGTTAATTCGACAGATAGCTCTATAAAGACCAGCCCGTAAAAGATAAAGCGCAAGAAGACAGAAACGAAGTCAAAGAGGTAGTAGAGGCAATCGCCAACCTTCTTAACTTCATTAGAAATTAAGTTCGTCATATGGCCATGAGAGTACTTCTCAACAAAGCGCCCTCTTGCAAGGAGTAGCTCTTCCATCAATAGTGTTGAAAAGTGACGCTCAAAACGAACCTGCGTTTTAAGTGTAAAAAATTTTCCCAAAAAGCGCGTAATGGCCTTCGCCAAAATGACTACGCAAAAGAAAATAAAGTAGTTTTTAAGTGAGGGCTCAAAATTAACGAAGCTAAAAGCCTCATTTATCATATGCGTGTACTTAGAAGTAGTACTCGAGTCACTCAGAAGCTCAATAATAGGAATCATCGAAAAAACGGAGACAGCTTCCATAGCACTCAGCACAATGAATAGAGTCATTGAAATAGTGCTTAGCAGCGGGTCTCTACCTAAGACCTCTCGAATAAGCCGGAGAATGCTATGTGCCGTACTACGGTTCTTGGAATTGTACATAGCTCAACTTATACCTTTTTTTTCTGGAAAAAAGAAAACATGTTTTAGCCTCCAGCACGCGATCTATTGATGAAGCTCGGCCTTTATTCTAAAGTAGGGTGCATAATCTACAATTTTGAGATGACGGTAAAACTATGGCTAGAGTACTAATTATTGGCGGAACGGGAATGCTTGGACATAGGTTGGCCCTCTCGTTGTCTAAAAACCACGAAACGGCCGTGACCATTCGTAGAGACGTAGCTCCGCCAAAACTTACTAACGCATTTCAAAAGAGCGAAGTTAAGGTTTTTTCAGGCATTGATGTGGTCGACTTTGGCCAGGTCGCTAAAGTTGTTCATCTTTACCGCCCCGACGTTGTCATCAATTGCGCCGGTATCGTCAAGCAACTTGAAAACTCTAAACTCCATACTGTCGCCATCGGCATAAACGCTCTCTTCCCACAACGGCTAGGTGAGCTGTGCACCAGACTTGGTCTAAGGCTCATTCTCCTTAGTACCGACTGTGTCTTTAAAGGAACAAAGGGCAACTACACCGAAGACGACCTTCCCGATGCAGACGATCTCTATGGACTCAGCAAGCTACTCGGTGAAATAAAGGATAAAGAAAATATCTTCACTATACGTACTTCTATTATCGGCAAAGAAATTACCGGCAATAAGAGTCTTATCGAGTGGTTTCTTTCCGAGCAAAAGCTTAAGGGCTATAAGAATGTGTCCTACACTGGGTATACCACCCAAACCCTTTCTAAGATTATTGAAAAATATCTACTCACCCCAGAGTACTCAGGGCTGTATCACATCTCTTCTCCTGTTATCTCCAAACACGATTTACTGTGTCGGGTAAATGAGATTTATAACCTCAAGAAAGAGATTACTCCCGAATCAGAGCTCTTTATCGACCGTTCTTTAAACTCAGAGCGATTTCAAAAAATGGCCCACTTTACCCCGCCCACTTGGGATGAACAGATCAAAGACCTTCTAATCGAAGACCCTCTCTACGCAGAGTAGAGATAAGGCATGGCCATCATGGAACAACTTAAAAAGCTTAAGTATGCAGACCGCTTATACGCTCATCTAAAGAGCGACATCAATCTAAATCCCCAACAACAGGATTACCTAAGAAGTCTTAAAAAAGATGGGTTTTGCATTATACCTAACGCCATTCCTCCTGAACAAGTAGAGTCTATTTCAAAAAGAATTGAAGAGCGCCTGAGTTCTTTTGACTTTGAACTCCCCTGTTTCGGACAAAACCTCGTCGATCAAAACAATGAGGTTCATAGAGAACTCATTGAGAAAAAGTTCTCCGGTAGTCCAGCTCAGTACAAGGCTAAAGGAGTGGCTTTTGATCTCGAACATGTACAAGGAAAAAGCTATCCAGAAGTTCTGAGCGACTTTAAGCCAAGCGTGGTTAAACAATACATCGCGCAGGATTCTCTGGAAGACTTCAACCTGTGGCTCAACCCTTTTATCTTACAAATTGTAGAGAGCTACATGGGTCTACGTCCCTACCTCAGAGAAGCTTATATTCGCCGTAACTACCCTTCTCAATATATGGTAATGAATCACAATTGGCACAGGGACCGCAACGAAAAGGACTTTATTCTCAAAGCCTTTTTCTTCTTCAATGATTGTAACGAAGAAAATGGCCCTCACGAATACGTGCTCGGCTCTCACAAGCTAGGCGGTTTTTATGAAAGACCCTATTTTAGTGAAGAAGAGATTAACAATTTCTGCCAAGCTAACCGCTTGCAAACGATTAAAAGCATTGTGAAAAAAGGAACAGTCATTATTGAAGATACGAAAGGTTTACACCGGGCTTGCCTGCCCAAAGTCGGGTATCGAGATCTTGGATTTGCCGTATTTAGCCCTCTCTCTTTTAACAAAGTTGGTCACTCGAAATATTATAAGGTTAACCCTTCTATAGTGAATGCACTTAGTAGCTACCAAAACTCTTTTATCCCAAAGGGCTCAATTCAATCAGGGGAAAATTTTTGACTTTAAAATGCAAACTTTGTTCTAGTGAAGAACTAACGAAGTTACCTTACCCTTGCAAGGGGGCCCAAGCTCCTGTTGAGAGATTTAAAATTGACTGCATTCTCTCTTGCGCAACATGTGGCTATGGCGAAATATTCCCGATGGTTGAGCAATCAGAAATTGATCGTTTTTACTCAGATGGACATTACTGGGAAAAAGTAACGTCAAATCCATTGCTCGACAACCACAACCAAAATCAAGACCGCTTTAGAGTTCGCTCTATTTATCGCTACTTCAAAGCTCGCAGTGTTCAGGATCAAAGTCTCACCGTTTTAGACATTGGTGCAGGAAGTGGGAATATTGCAAATGGCTTGAAGAAGTACTTTAAAGACTACGATGTTGAGTACAACTTCATTGAGCTAGACCCCCACAAAGCCCAAAATATTATTAATACACACAGAAGTATTAAAGCCACACTAGTTGAGCTTGACTCACTAAAGCAAGATACCTACGACATCGTCTTTCTCAACCATGTCCTTGAACACGTTATCGACGCTGAAGAATTTCTTTTAAAAGTAAGTAAAGCAGTCAAAAAAGGTGGCCTCATTTATATCGAAGTCCCCAATCGAGATGACAAAGTAAAACCAAACGTCTTTCCGCACACTTTGTTTTTTTCTGAAAGATCGCTGCAGCATCTTGGTGAAAAACTCAAGTGGCACACGATTCAAACCTCCTCCTTTGGGCATGAGGTTTTTAATAATGAAAGCAAGCTCCTAAATTTGAGGGGGCGCCTACTCTCTAAAGCATTCTACTTTCTCGTATCAAAAAAGAGATTCAAGCTTGCTCAACTCATCGATATCTTAATGTTCCAATATTTTAAAAAGAATGCTGATGGCCCTTGGATCAAATGGATTTCACAGAAATGATATCTTCCCCATTCAAATTGGCAAAATTTCTTTATCATAATATTAAGGAATCTCTACAGAGCTTTTCTGCTCGCCTTCAACTCTTTTCCTCACAGGGTATCTATCTCCCAAGAGGGTGTATTATCTCTAGGCTCGAGAATATCTCTATTGGAAAAGGCTTCTCTTGTGGCAATAACTGTCAGCTATTAGCACAGGATAAGGATTCGACTTCAAAATTAGTAATAGCAGACAACGTCAAGCTCAATAGTGGCGTCATGCTTAATGCGGACAAAGGGGGATCGATACTCATTGGTGAGAATGTCCTCATTGGTCCCAATACAACCCTAAGAGCGGCGAATCATATCTTCTCAGATAAGAATATCCCCATTATTAAGCAAGGCCATAGTGCCGGAAAAATTATAATCAAGAAAAATGCCTGGCTAGGTGCCAATGTTACCGTCCTTCCCTCAGTGACTATCGGAGAAGGCGCCATTATTGCAGCCGGAAGTGTAGTAAATAAAAGCGTACCAGATTTCCAGATATTTGGAGGGATTCCTGCCAAATATCTGAAAACCAGAAATTAGATGAATCTAGCGCTTTCCAATAAAGTCAAAATACTGAGAGGAAAGTGGCTTCATCTCGTATCTAAATAGTTTAGGAACTACATAGTATGGATATATAGGATTGATGGCGAAGAATTTCTTGTCAAACTTATGTAGAGGGTAATCACGAATAGTAAGATCTGTATCGTAAGTTGGTTCAAATCGTGGGCTAGATTCAAAGCGATTAACTGTGAACAAGTACCTAGTACCCTTAAAAGCCTTGCTTTCCATATATTTCTCAAACCACTCTCTTCGCATTTCACCAAAAGAAAAGAAGTTAGAGACCATATCAATTGCTCCCTCTTCAACCATATCAAAATCATTAATGGTTAAAAAGAAAAAGTCCAAAGACTCAATATCTTCTCTTGTAATTTTCCCTTTTTCTCGAAATTCATAGGAGTTCTTGATCTTTGCTTCCGGAAAAAGCGAGCCTAGGAAATATTTTGCCAAAATGAGTTGATCGGGGAAGTCCAAGAGAACCTGGGTTGTCTTGGGAAATTCAGACTTAAACATATAAGGAAAGATGCCGTAACTGCAGCCAATGTCCATCGAAATGAATGTTTTTTCACTCTCAATATCGGCTTTTAAGTACTTTCTCACTAAATTGGTGAAATAGATGTGTCTGGCCCAGCGATAATTATAAAAATAGCCTTTATATTTAAAAATATAGGGATTTCCGGGAGTCTTGTTTGCAGGGTATTTCTCTAAAATATCTAGCGCCCCCTCTGCTTCAAGGACTGAGAGGATTTCTCGTAGAAGTCGTCTATTGCCGATACATGTTCCGTGAATAAGTTCTTTGGCATAGTCCTTTATGATTTTTAGAAAATTGCTCGGTTTTTTTAACAGATCAACAAACGGTCTTAGAGGTGACAGATTCGAGTAGTCAGTGACCGGATAAATATCAGACACGAAGATATTTTCACGTCTAAATTTCTCCAAGTTGCCAAAGTTAAGATCCCCATTATCAAAAAAAAGCTTCCTCGCCTCAACGCTGACCAACTCCTTCCACTTGTCGTCGAGGTCAGCATTTTGATCCAAGTACTTCTTGCCGTCTAATCCAATTGTACTTGCAATTTTGACATAAGAATTTAACTCATTTCTAAGGTCTAGTCTCATTTCCACAATGCACTCTCGATTACTTAATTGCTAGAATTCCTTCAAAGCAAGCATATTTTATTATTGTCATATAATCCTTAAAACCGGCCCTTTGTAGGAAGTCGTAATTTCCCTGTGAAGAAAAAGGCTCAAGCACCCTTTTCAAGCTGCGTGACTTGGACATAATTTGTTCGTCCGTATAACCCTGATCGGTCTTATAGTCATTATAAATAGCAGTCATATAGTCCTGAAAGCGAGCATCTGCCGCTCTCACCTTCTCAAAGAGAATAAATGCGCCTCCCCAATTGAGCGACTCATAGATGCGATCAAAAAGGTCTTGGCGCTGATAAGGGGGCACAAATTGAATAGTGTAGTAAGAGACAATAAGGTCCGACTTCTCGTATGGATAAGTGACAATATCTTCGTGAGAAAAAGAAACATTCTTGAGTTCAGGATTAAGATCATTGCAAGCCTGTTCAATCATGTTTTTTTCACAATCAAGGCCATGCCACTTAATATTCTTTCTATCTTGATGATGAAGGGCGAGCTTTTGGAGCAATACTCCTGTTGAAGTTCCCAACTCATAACAAATTGAGTTGTCATGCACAAAGAAGTCGCTCAATTTGCAAATGAGCTCATGCCCTTCGAGATAGAGTGGGACTGATCGCTCTACATGCTTGTTAAATGACTTAGGGATTTCCCCTCCAAATGTCCAACGTGCGTTAGCCGCCTCAATGCCTTCTCCGACTCGTGTCATGTAAATCTCCTCATTGACAAGCAGGCATTCTAGCTAAGATTGAAGCAATAATCTAGAATTGTTTACTGCCATAGCGCAGCAGACTCACCGACTTAAAGTAACAATGACGCGACTAAGAAATACGATTCAGAGTCAATCGAATAGGCAACTGGCATATTCTCCATTAGACTCGCGAATAAAAACAATAATTAATCAAAAGGAAGGTACTCGAGCTGCTAGCGCGAACACCAAAGCACAAGAGTACGAGCTTCATCCATGAATAAATATTCACAGTCCCTTTTAAATCTTACAAGGCTTCCTTTTCTAGTACTTCTCCCAGTCTATGCAGTCTGTTTTCTAGGATTTAAAAGCTACGGCTACACCAACAGCTTAACATTAGTTTATGCTCTCTTAATATGTGCCACAATGGCTTTAGCTATAAGCTATTCAAAGAATAAGTTAGCCTTTCTATCAATTAGCATGATTGCTATCTTCGTACTTTTTTCTTTCACAGGAAGAATGCTTCAATACTTTATCTCTGTTCCAGAGGACTTAAATAATCTATATGTTCTTTTTCCTTATTATTGGGATAGTGCGGTTATTAACAATGGACTAGGCTATGCCCTTGCCGGTTTAATTGCTATTATCTTGGGAGTTTTTGCATGCGAAGCAGTTTTTCCGGCCAAATTTGAACAATCCCCACCTAAATTAAGTAATCTACCTATCATCCCTCTCACTATCGCTTCCACTCTCGTCATTTTAACAGAGTGCTACTTTACACTTTTTATGGGTATGAGTGCTTCTGCCAATTGCACCAAAGCAAATGTGAAAGGGTCGTGGCTCATTCACTTCTTCTCAGCAGACATGGTCTTCTACGTCATTTGCTTCTTGGGGGTATCAAGATGGAATAAGCTCACAAAGAAGGAGATGGCATTTTTAGCCGCCTTTTCTCTTACTTATATTATCTACACCGTTCTACAAGGCTCTAGGGGAGGAGGAATGAGAATGTTTCTCATTCTTTCAACTATCGTCTATGCCCTCTACCCTTTTAGTAAGCGCTTCAGTATCAAAAGTATTATTCTTCCCATTTTGGGCTTTGCACTAGTTAGCCTTTGCGCATTTTATATGGGCAATGCATTTAGAGGGGTGAAAAGCCAGAGTTGTGATGGCCTTTTTTCTTCAGATTTTTCTGGCTTCAACCGCGAGGTCAAAAAGAATTTTAGTGATCAATTACCTGCCCTTTTTCTCAATATGAAAAAGGACAGCCTTCTAGATCAAAACCAGGGGCGATTCTTTTTTTCACTTGATAGAGTTAGATTGCCAAACTCTATTTCTGGCATCATGGGACGATTAGGAGTCTTAGACTATGTTGTGGGCATTAGAAGTATCAAAGGGAATGAGGAGCAAAAAGACAAATATATGAACCTCACTTATCCATTTAAAAATATCTACAATAACCTGGTTATTGGCGAGCCTTTCCCAGAAGCCAAATACATGACCTCAAATATGATGCCTTTAATCTACCGGAGCTACGACTTCACACACATCGAGGAAAACTTCCTAAGTGAGCCATGGACACCGTGGGGTATTGGCTACACCCTCTTTGGAGAATACGGGGGGCTTGCCTATATGTTTACTCTTGGCTTCGTAATGCATATTCTTCTAATTGCCTCGACCAAGCTCCCGCCCCACCTGAATAAGTTAGCCGGCGCTAGTTTTCTTTGGTTTGGGTCTTCAACCATCTTCATTGGGCAATCGGGCATTGACCATGCCCTTACGATTGGAATTTACTTTGTCTTTCAATTTGGAGTGACTGTCGCTCTAATTGACCTACTTAACTTGGCCCTTAATAAAAAGACTTACATCTTTCAAAGAAGAGCCCAGCTAAAAGGTTAAGAGTTACTCCATTCTAAAGTCGGCAAGCGTATTGGGCGACTTCATGATATCTTCCTTCGTGCGTCCTTGATGCTTCGGGTTTGTCGAAACAACTAGGGCGTCATTTCGCTCGCACAGCTGATCACATTGATCGCAATAGGGAACCATTTCAAATTTTCCAGTATTGTGAGACTCGCGAAGCTTTTCGTACGCAGCACCCTTAAGAACCTCTTCAACGGTTTGTTGAGCAATGTTTCCGAGCGGAATCTCTTCGTTGTAATCGTAACAACAGGGAACAACGATTCCCTTCCAGTTAATCTGAATAGGGCCAGCGTTAGGTCTTCCACAAGACTTTCTTTCCTGTACCTTGTCTCTTTCGCGATAAGATCGCCCATCGCCAAAGTTGTGGGGACGCCAAACCTCGATATAGTCAGCAAACTCCTTAGTATAAGCAAGGAACTCTTTCATTTCAGCTGACTCAGATTCTTTGCCTTCATTGAACTCAAGAAAGTACATCGAAATCTCAGGAGATTTCATTTCTTGATTGATCGTCGGAGAAACTATCCCACGGCCATATTTATTTCTCATTTCTACAAGTAATCGAATATTGGCTTCCGTTTGTTCAAACTTCCCACCAACCATGATTCTTTCATAGTCCTCTTTATTAGCACCATAGAAGCTCAATCTAAGCTCAGTTAGCCCTGCTCTAACGGCCGCTTCGATTTTAGACATCTTTTGACCACTGGCTTTGGCAAACTCACTGCGGCTCGGAAGGTGGAAGAGTGAGGCATTGGTAATAATATATGTTCTCAAACCTCTTTGAGTCGCATAGTAGATTTTATCCTCTAGGGTTGGATCGACGAAGGGCTCACCAAAATTCACCAATGTTATCTGCTTAGCCCCCATGAGAATAACTTCTTCAACAATACTCTTGTAGAACTCCATGGGCATGTAGCCCTTGTGCCTATCGTGTGTTTCACGAGGGCACATAATGCAAGTGTAGTTGCAAAGATTAGTAGGCTCTATTCTTACTTCTGGATTTTTAAGCTGCATAATTTCGCCATCAGGCTTAATGCGCTTTTCAGCTTTCGTTCTAAGCGGAAACTCTTCGCTTCCCCCTTTTCCGTAATCGGGATCGAGAGCACTCCAGTGCTCAGAGGGCGTAATATTAAAAACCACCTCTCCGGCTTTCTTCCAAGTCGTGCTCGTTTTCATGCCGCTTGTCGGGTCTAAATTTCTCGCTTCAGATTGCTCTGTATTTACGTTATAAGACATTGGGTTTCCCTTTTAACTACTTATAATTGAATAAAAATCCTAAGTTTAGTAAACATGCATTATAACCGGACTTTTGGCCATAAGAAAAGCAAGTCGGACTACAGAGCAAGGGCGTAAACGAGAGCTCTTTCCCAGGACTTTAAAGAAATGACACCTCAATCCATAATTAAATTAATTTCTAACGCTGCCCCATATTTCGAACACTTAAGTTGGCTAGCCTCGTACGTTTCTTCCAAAAATAGAATGTATGCCAATAACCTAGCGCTCTACTTTCACGACTTTAGACCAAAGAAGTATCCACACAGAGTCATTCTTCTGCTTAAAACGCTGCTCTGGGCGACGCGAGAAATTTATCGCACCCAGCTCTGCAAACAACTTTTTTACCGCAAGGTTCAAGAGTTTGAAGTCCTCACCAAGCAAAGAAACTTCTTCGTTATCAAAACCTTTGCCTACAAATCAAGCATGGCCCAAGGCCACTTTTCAGATCCTTTCTTTAAGGACTTGATTCCATCCCTGCGCTCACAGGGCCATGAAATTCTCTTTATTGTCGATTCACTCACTTCATGGAATGAGCTCTTGCGTTGTAAGGAGTGCGCTATTCCCTACCAATATTTCTACTCTCCCTTTGAAATAGTGAGCTCACTCCTTGCCCTACTCAAAGAATCCTGGAAGTACCCAACGAAGGAGGTTCGGCGCTATCAAAGCCTAGGAGCTAAAGAAAGGGGGGTCGCCGAACTCTATCATATGGAGCTCTACAATCCACAAACACTTATCAATTATCTCTTCTATTTTGTCGGAAAAAACTCAGCTCGACTCTTTCCTGCGGCAAAAGCCTTTTTCTACACCTATGAAAACAACTCTTGGGAGAGAACATTTAGCTATGGAATTAAGTCGGCTTCAAGCTCAAATATAGTAAATGCCCTTCAACACGCCGTCATGCCTGAAGCTAGCCTTAATATGTATATAGGTGAAACTGAAAAAGATTATGTCGACTTCACAGACAATATCTTTACAACCGGGCAATACCCAGAAGAACTTTTTAAGAAGTACTCAAGTGTCTCTATGGAGAAATTCAAGCGGCTAGGTACGACGCGATTTAACTACCTACATCAAGTGGAACCAGTCTCACTACAAAGAGACTCTAACTACGACTTTTTAATCGCCCTTGAAGGTGTTTATCAAGCAGCAGAAGTCATCGAAAGATTTCATCAGGAATGCTGTAAAATGAACAAAAAACCAAGAACACTACTACGTCTACATCCGGCTTTCGGAATAGAGAAAATGCAAAAGTATCTAAGTTTTGACATTCAAATAGCGGGCTATATTGAAATTAGTAAAAGCCCCAGTGTGCTTGACGATCTCAAAATTTCAAACCTTCTCATTTATTGGGGAAGCACGTGCTCACTTGAGGCACTTATGCTTGGAAAGCCTGTCATTCACTGCAAGCTACCCAGCGTTCTAGATTTCGACCCTTTGGGTGAGTATGCAGAAACAAGATATGTTTGGGATAAAGGCCAATCTCTTTTTGATATACAAACCCAGGCCCTAAGTGAGGTTTCAGAGTCAAAAATGCTGAAGGGGAGGACATTCGTAAACAATTATTTTCAAAGACTCCAAATAACCGATAGTCTATTCTATCAAAGCCCTAACTTACGAACGCCCTAAATTAGAGGTATCATGCAACTCATTTATGACATGCTTTGGATACTGTATTCACTATTTGCTTTGATTACGCCAGGCCTCTCACTTCTTTCTTTATTCAACTACAAACTCAAACCACAATTTATTTTAATAGTTGGCCTAGCCGCAACCGCTTTGCTCTCCTTCATTTGCTACTGGTTTTACTACTTAAACACAACCATCTACATCTCCAAGTCGATTGACCTCTACCTCGGCGAAGTGGCAAGTATTCTTTCTTTACTCCTACCAATAGCACTCGCCACCTTTTACAAAAAAAACCGTGAGAAGCTATTTAGGGCATTAAAAAGCGTTCATGTCTCAATACCCATTGCACTCATGCTTCTCTGCGCTCCCTATTATTTTAGCTACGTCAAAGAATTAGAGCTCAAGGGTGCTAACGAGCAAGTTCACAGCCGAATTTTGGGAATCAAAGCCGCCTCACCCGACTATTTCATCATGTATAACCATGCCAAGTACAAGCTACTAGATAGAAAAAGTGTTTGGGCAGACTCTCCTTCAACCGACTGGTACCGCAGCACCGCTAATGAGAGACCGCCTCTCCAAGCAGCACTCTTTATGGTGCTTAAAGCTCCGTGGCAAAGTCTTAGTACATATGATAAAAAGATCTACTACGTTGTGGCCTTATGCTGCCAACTTATTGTTATTCCGGCTTTTTGGTGCGCGCTTATCTGCCTAGGATTAAGCCCCTTTGAAATCGGACTATCCTTGCTACTCTTGCTATTTAATATGTACCTACTCCATGGGGTCACTTTCCCAACTGCGAAGTTAATGTCTGGCGCTTTTGTTCTTGCTGGCGTCTTCTCACTTCTTCCGCTCGATCGAAGCGAGCGACAAAAACAAATTCAACCATCGCAGCTCTACCTTTGTGCCTTTTTATCGGCCATAGGCTCAATTTCACACACTGCCGTTACTCTGGCCCTCGCTCCGATAGCCCTCTTGTGCCTGCTTAAGCTTCTCTCCCAAAGAGGAGCGTTTCCACTATCTGCTCTTAGTAAAGCTATTGCTTTGTACTTTGGAATTACTATGCCCTACAGCATACTCTTTGCTTTAAATGAGCCCTGGGGCTCAGGCGGAGCGCGCTTTTTTCTTGGTGATGAAAGAAACAGAGAGATTTACGAGAACCTTTCACTCTCCCCTATTCAAGCGGCAGTAAAGAGTTATCAAGCTCTGGGTTTTCGTGCGTTAATTGAAAGAAAGTGGGAGTATTTGGTCTACAATTTCAGCTACGCGAAAATGTTTAAAGTAAAAAGTCTTCAAGAGTTTCAAAGCTATCACGTCATGAAGGACTACTATAGCTGGTTTCAAGGCCTGAATTTACTCCACTTTGGTTGGCTATTCGCTTTACCACTACTCAAAAGAGCACTCACTAGACAACTACTAATTGTCGGGCTTACTACATTGATCATCACTTTCTTTATTTCCTTCAGTGGGAGCCTCTCGGCCAGTATCGTATCGACAGCGGCAGTTTTGTGCATTTATCTATGCCTCACTTATGCCCTGGTAAAACTAAGCAAGCCATTTAGCTTCGCTATTTGCGCATTAAGTCTATTTTATTGGCTACTTGTCATAGAGCTGAATCTTCCCGCAGGTAATATTGCCTGGAATAGTAGATACTTAATGCTCCACATATTAAGTGCAATTGCACTTCTCGCTTTTATACTTACAATGCACAAATTAATCGACCCTCACTTCAATTGGAGGTGGCGCGAAATTAAAAAAATGCCATTTACAAAGGCGATAGTTAGAAAGTAGCCTCTAGGGCCAGTAGTCCATAACCAATAAGATATAGCAGAAGATGTGAACACTCAGAAAAAATACCTCATACTTGTATGTACCTATAATGAGTACGAGAATATTCAGCAATTCATCCCGGCATTAATGGACAGCTACTCCCAGCAGGCAGATGTCATTGTTATTGATGACAATTCACCTGATGGAACTTCCGAATGGATTCAAGAGTACTCAAAGCAAAACCCAAGTGTAGGCTTAATTAAGAGAGCGGGAAAGCTAGGCCGTGGCTCGGCTTCACGCCAAGGATATGAATTTTTTCTTCAAAGCAAATACGACTATCTAATCGAGATTGATGCCGACTTCTCGCACGACTACAAAGATATAGCTAAGATGTTTGCCCTCACAGATTCTTCCGATATTGTTGTGGGCTCAAGGCTTCTTCCCGGCGGCGGGTATGGCAATTATCCGGCCAAGAGAGTTCTACTTAGTAACTTCATCATTTATCTCTTTCGTACTCTGCTGCAAATTCCTTGCAAAGATGCCGTTCAAAGTTTTCACATGATTCACCGACGTGTTTTTGAAACCGTCAGACCAAGCATGCTCCTTGCTAATGGCTTTAGTATTTATGTTGAACTTAAGTATCTGGCCACGAAAGCAGGCTTCTCGATAAAAGAATTTCCAATTGTAATTCAAGACAGAAAGTTTGGTGAATCTAAATTAGGGTTCGCTGAGCAAGTAAGATCTGTTTTAATGACGCTAAAAAATATCTATCTTATCAGGAAGCAAAAAGTTGATCACGTGGTGGAATACTGAATTTGGAGAAAAAGAGGCATTAGACGCTGCCGAAGTTGTTCGCTCTGGCTACTTAAACGAAGGCCCTAAGACAAGGGAATTCGAACGAGTGGTAGCTGACTACTTACACGTCAAACATGTTCACGCTGTTCCCAATGGCACGATAGCTCTTGCAGCTTCTCTCTGGAGCCTTGGCATTGGAGCAGGTGATGACGTTATCGTCCCTGATGTCACCTTTATTGCCACTGCGAATGCAGTAAAGCTTGTTGGTGCAAATCCTATCGTCGCTGACGTCAATCTCCATGATATGAATATTTCCGCGCGTTCAATAAGAGACAAAATGTCTCCAAACGTTAAGGCCATTATTATCGTGCATATCAATGGCCGCTGTTGTGACATTGACGAAATTGAAAAAATACGAAAAGAATTTAATGTAAAGATTATCGAAGATACCGCCCAAGGGCTTGGCTCTCGCAACAAGAAAAATCTTGGGACCTTCTTTGATTTTGGAACTATTAGTCTAGCCCCTAGCAAAGTTATTAGCACTGGTCAGGGTGGCCTTGTGGTTACGAATGATGATTCTTTAAGTAACCAGGTAGTTCGTTTTAAAGACCATGGCAGAATGGCCAGAACGGAGCTTGAACATCTACAACCTGGCTACAACCTTAAATTTACTGACGTTGCGGCGGCAATTGGTCTCGCACAAATGCAAGACCTCTCAAGACGTCTGAAAAAAGCCTTGGATGATTACGATTTTTATCGTTCACAATTCTCGGAAATTGAAGGGATTAAAATTTTTGATTTTGACTTTGAAAATGGGGAAATTCCGCTCTGGATTGATTTTGTATCAGAGTCTCGCAATGAACTCATTAAGTATCTAGAGGGGAAAAACATTTTGCCACGCCCTCTTTGGGACTGTACTCATAGATCCTGGGTCGGTGGCAAAGACGAAGAGTTTCCCAATTCTTCAAAGCTGGCCGACACAGCTTTTTGGCTACCAAGTGGACCTTCGCTTTCGCCTCAAGATCGCCAAATCGTGGCCGATGAAGTGAAAAATTTCTTTCAGCAATTATGAGTGTAAAAAATAAAAAAATTGCCATACTTGGCAGCCAGACTCCACTCGGTACGGAACTTGCTAAGGAGCTAATCTTTAGAGGAGCCGACTTAATTATCATTGATGAGAACAAGGAGACTCAAAAGCTGACTGCTGAAATCGAGCAATTTAGACCTGAAATCTACATCAATGCTCGTTTAAAAAATGAGGGTCTAAGTAAACACAAACAGTCTCCCTTCTCTCTCATGAATGATGTGATTACCAACGAGCTAGCTTTGTCAGAGATTCTCTTGAGCGCTGGCGTTAGAAGAATCGTCAATATCTTGCCCAATTGCATCTATCCACAAGAATCACAGATTCCACTAGAAGAGCACACTTTAAATACTGGACCATGTGAAGAAACAGTTAGCTATTATGCTGCCAGCAAAAAGCTTCTCTACCAACAATCTCTCGCTGCAAGAAAAGAGCTAGAAGTAACGACACTTAATTTCATCACGACTGCTTACTTTGGCCCAGGAGATAACTTTGGCCCTGACGCTCAGGTTGTGCCATCCCTAATCAAGCGCTTTGTAACTGCCAAACACGAACAGCGGGACTCGGTAGAAATTTGGGGAACAGGTAAAGCAACGAGAGACTTTATCTACATAAGAGACCTCGTTTGTTTGATTATTGATAATTTAGATACGGAGTCGCTGGAGCCTATTAACTTGAGCTTCGGTAGTGAAATTCCAATTCGCGAACTCGCTTCCCTTATCCAGAAGCACACCAAGTTTCAAGGAAAAATATCCTGGGATTCAAGTAAACCCGAGGGATCGCTTAGAAAAGCCCTCTCCTCAGATAAAATGAGATCACTCCTTCAAATTAGTCAAAAAACTCTATTAGAGACTGCGCTCCTAGAAACTATCGAATGGTACGAAAATGAATTTAGAAACAAAAATCCGTGAATTAACCGAGTCACAACTTCCCGTACAGCTACACCTAGGATCGGGCAAAAAATTTATCCCAGGCTTTCTCCACATTGACCGGGACCCATATGATCACATTGATCTGGTAAGTTCGATTAATCAACTTCCCATGATTGATGATAACAGCGTCGACTTGATCTATTGTTGTCACGCCTTAGAGTACTTTGACCAATTCGAAGTTCCCAAAGTTCTGACAGAATGGAATCGAATTTTAAAGCCCGGTGGTACATTAAGAATTTCAGTACCTGATCTAGACAAGGTAATTAAAATATACACAGATGGAACCAGTATCAAGCAGTGCTACAGCTTTATCTATGGCCGTTATCACAAGGCAGACACTGGCAATACGCCTATATACCATCGAATTATTTTCAATGAACCAATTCTCAAACAGTATCTCGCAGACTCTAACTTTACGAACTTTCGTCACTACGATTGGAGACAAACTATTCATAAAGATTACGATGATTATTCTCAAGCTTATATCCCACATATGGATAAAGAAAATGGTCTCCTCATGAGCTTAAATGTCGAAGCTGATAAGATTTAGCGATGAAAAATAATAGTTATATTCTTTTTGCTGGCAAGGAGTTCGGCGCCAGATGTTTGAGTTTTGCAATTGAAAGAGGCTATGCCCCAAATCTAGTTATTACCAATCCCGAAGACCGTGGCGAAGACTTGCCCTATGATCAATCTGTTAAAAAACTATGCCTCAAACACAACATTGATAATATCAGCTTCAAAGAGCTCGTTAATAGTGACCCCAGGAAGTATATCCAACCAGGTGCTTACGACATTGGGATAAGTGCCTTTTGCTCAAGAATCATCCCCGCCTCCGTTATCGAACTTTTTAAAGTTGGCATCACCAATACTCATTTCAGTCTTCTTCCCATGTACAGAGGACAATTTCCAACTGTATATGCAATCTTCAATGGGGATGAGGAAACAGGGGTTACTGTTCACTGGATTGATGTTCAAGCCGATATAGGTGACATCATTTTTCAAGAGAAGCTTGCTATCTCACCATCGGACACAGGTTTTAGTCTTTTTAATAAATGCCTTAATACGGGGCTTGCTATTTTTAAAAAGCAAATCGAATTACTTCAAAACGAGCAAAACTGGCCTACAGCACGTGCGCAGAACTTTGACCCGAAAATTCATTTAAATCAAGACAAGTACTTACCCAACAAAGGGGAGATTGACTGGAGCTGGAGTGGAGAGAGGATTTATAATTTTTTAAGGGCTTGCTACCACCCGGCTTTCCCGATGCCTCAGTTTAATATTGGAAAGCAGCAATTTCGTATTATAGAAAGTAATTGACTCGTTGGTTCGTGAGGATCGTAGGTGAGAAAGGTATTAGATTAAACTTCATCTAATCGAGGGTAAGCAATTGAAAAAGAAGGCTTTAATCACTGGTATTACTGGACAAGACGGTGCCTACCTCACAGACTTTCTTCTCGATAAAGGATACGAGGTTCATGGAGTAAAAAGGAGATCGTCATCCTTTAATACCTCTCGTATCAATCATCTCTTTAAAGACCCTCTTCAGACTGAAGACCCGAACCTCTTTCTCCACTATGGTGATCTAACTGACAGTGCTAATCTCATCGGGCTTATTCAAAATATCAAGCCGGATGAAGTGTACAACCTAGCGGCAATGAGCCATGTTAAAGTCTCATTTGACCAACCAGAGTACACGGCAAACTCTGACGGCATTGGTGTGCTAAGACTACTTGAGGCTATTAAGATCTGTGGTCTCATTGATAAAACTAAAATCTACCATGCCTCTACGAGTGAGCTCTTTGGTAAAGTTCAAGAAATTCCCCAACGCGAGACAACGCCTTTTTACCCGCGAAGCCCCTATGCTGTCGCCAAGCTCTATGCCTATTGGATCGCTGTTAACTACCGCGAAGCTTATAATATGTTTGCCTGTAATGGAATTCTCTTTAATCATGAATCACCTCTAAGGGGTGAGACATTCGTAACAAGAAAAATTACGATGGCCGCAGCGGCTATTCACAGAGGAACTCAAGACTATCTTTTCCTGGGCAACCTGGACTCTAAGCGCGATTGGGGATATGCCAAAGAATATGTAGAGGCCATGTGGCTCATCCTACAACAAGAGCGTGCCGACGACTTCGTCGTTGCGACCGGTGAAACACATACAGTGCGCGAGTTCGTTGAAGAAGCCTTCAGCTACGTTGACATCAATATTGAATGGGTTGGGCCTCGTGGAACAGTCGAAGAAAAGGGAATATGCTCTAAAACAGGTCGTGAAATAATAAAGATTCATCCCTACTTTTTTAGACCAACAGAGGTCGATCTTCTTGTTGGCGACGGCTCTAAATTAGAACAGCTTACAGGTTGGCGCCCAAAGACCACTTTTAAAGAGCTTTGTCGTCTTATGATGGAAGCGGATCTTAAGAACGTTCTTTAGCAGAAAACCATACTAATTAAATATTTTTTGCAGCGAGGATTTCATATGCGATCTCCTCTCCATACTTCGATGACATATGATAAGCGTCAATCCAGTACTTCATTCTCTGTGTTGTGCGCCCAGGAGGAATTTCTTCATTATTTCTAGGGTCAGAGGTGTAATCGAATACTTTGACTCGATTTAGCCCATCTTTGTCAATTGCTTCTCGAGTAATACTCTTTACCTTGCTTACCCAGTCATTCCTCAACTGTATCAACTTTTTATCCTTCAATACCTCAATAAAAGATTGATGGTTAGGGGTGATAACAAAAGTGATCTCAACGTTGTGAATCTCAGCTAAGCTTAACATTTTTCTCAAATAATAAAAAAGGCTGTCCTTACCCCTTATTGAAAAATAACTATCGTGTGCCTCCGAAAAAAATGCTGCGTATGCACTCCTAGTATCTTCAAAGATAACTTCGTAACTTAGTTCCCAGTCAGCTGGTATCTCTCGGGAGTTGCGATAACCATCTTTATCATAAAAAGAACGCTGATTTTGATTTTTGATTGTTTTGTAGCTCTTTAAAAGAGTCCTTAGGGAAAAAAAGACTTGATAAGCCTCTGAAATAGAAAAGTATCGAAGCTTACTAGAGTGAAGATCACTCTCCATTCGGTTGAGATTAAATCTAGAGTTGTGTAGTCCTCTAGATCCCAAAAACATCATGAAGTCCAAGCCTACAACGAACTTCTTAGCACTAGAATTATTCAGAGAAAATTCAAAGAACTTATAGACTTCATATATGGTAGGTCCGTCAATACCGGCGTTAAAAGATCTGAGCCCCGTAATTCGATCTATATACTTTGGATCAAAAGCATTTTGAATGATTGAGGAGCCCAGAATAACTGTATCTGGCTTATAACGATACAGGGCCATCGGCTTATAGATTTGTTCAAAGTCATTTTGAAACGGTTTATTTTTATTAAACTCTTCCTTTACAGCGATGTAAAACAAACCGAACGGGTCTACTACTATATTGATAGACATGCAGACAAGATTTATCAGAAAAAAGAAAATAATGTATTTTTTTAAAAAGTTTTTCATCACTAGAATTGAAAGTATAAAAATTCTGATTTGGCATTCAGAAATGAAAGAACGAAGGTTGTTAAAACAGCAAGAAGCAGAGCCTCCAAGGAACTCCCTCGAAATTTTATTTTGTGAGGTCTCACCTTAAAACCAATAGGAGCAAGCCCCCTCAGATACTCGAAGATATTTGGCAGAAAAAAAACTACGAATAGCAAAGGAAAGAGATACGTAAAAGTAATACTATCATTAGGAGCAACCCAGCCTTCACTTGAAGATGACACTTGTACAAAGTCTGGTAAATATTTTAACACTGGGGTAAATTTGGGGTGAATCAATATACCATTCAAGCCCAACATTGCTTCGTACATTTTCCGCACGTCCGTTATGCTCTCGGCCCTAAACGGAACCCAGGCAAAGACAACACAAAGCAAAGTAATTAGATTACAAATCACTCCTTGCAAAGGGGCTTTAGCACGAGGGAAGAATTTTTGATGAGAAAATCGCCAAGCATGGTTAATAATTAAAAATAGACCGTGCAGCCCGCCCCACAATATAAAATTCCAACCTGCCCCGTGCCACAGCCCACCCAAAAGCATTGTAATCAACAAGTTGAGATGCTTGCGAATTTTTCCAACTCTGTTCCCTCCCAATGGGATATATAGATAGTCTCTTAAAAAGCGCGAAAGGGTCATATGCCAGGTTCGCCAAAACTCAATGATACTTTTGGCTTTATAAGGAGAGAAGAAGTTCACCGGCAAAGAGACCCCAAAAAAACGTCCTAGGCCATAGGCCATATCGCTATATCCACTAAAATCAAAGTATATTTGAAACGAATAAAAAGCAGCGCCAGTCCATGCACCAAAAAAGGTTAAATCTCCTTGTTTAACGGCCACATCAAACAAGTTATTAGAATAGCCCGCTACGGTGTCAGCAATTATAACCTTTTTAAATAATCCATAAATAAAAAATATCACCCCGCAACCAATATCTTCCCAGGTAACACCCTTTCCTTTATTGTTCTCAAATTGAGGAATTATCTCTTGGTGGTGAACTATTGGTCCTGCGATCAGCTGAGGAAAAAAGGTTACGAATAAAATATAACTCAAAGGATCGTCATTTTTGATTTTCCCCTGATAGGACTCAACAAGAAATGAAATCTGCTGGAATGTGAAAAAAGAAATGGCCAAAGGAAGGAGTATATTTTGAGTCGAAATACTGATGCTTGTAAATGAACTTACAATATCTATAAAAAAGTTTAAGTATTTAAAGTAGCAAATTAAAGCGATATTAAAAGCTATACCTAATGCTAGAATGAGCCTTGAAGCTCCGACCTTCTTTCGAACAACCCTTCCAATGGAGTAATTTACAAAAAGCGAAGTCAGTAAAAGAAAAAGATATTTATAGTTCCACCACCCGTAGAAAAAGAGTGACATGATTACTAGAAAGCCTAAGGAAACATTTTCCCTTGGCCACTTGTAAGTAAGCAGATAATAGCCAAGCAAAGTAAAAGGCAAAAAAAGGAATATGAACTCGTACGAATTAAATAACATTCAGCAAAATTTTCCGTAAGTAAAGTCTATTGATTATATTGAACGACAATTAAAAAAGTAAATACATTCCATCTTACTTAACTTACTTTTGAAAGCCGACTGTATTTACAACCTTATTAGAAAAAATAATTCTAAGTCCTGATAGGCCACCTCTAAAAAAGCTCAGCCTTCCTTTATCTTGGTTCAGAAAAAAATAAGTCAGATTAATGATAAGGAGGTTTGCAATTCCCCAGAGCACATATAATCGCTTAAAGCTATTCTTAATCCTTGCAAAATACCACCAAGCGACAACAACCCACTCACCCATTGAGAACATCTTTTCCGCGCTTGGATAGCGGTGATGGTGTAGGCAACCTGCCTCAGCACAAACCATTAATTTGTGATCCCTTGAAACTCGATAGGAGAAATCGAGGTCTTCGCAATAACCAACTCCAGAAAACCATTCGTCGAATTTATACAAAGACAGCACTTCTTTTTTCCAAAAAGTAGCTCCCCCATAAAGCCAGTCGACTTCAATTGACTTATTATAAGGGCGTATTGCGGCAGCAGCACCAGAGAGAGTCACTCTTCCACCCGGAAACTGGTCAAGCAGCATTAGCTCTTTAATAAAACTTCGCCCCGGGTTGGGCTGATTATTTATCTTCAGCCCTATTCCCCAAACATCGTCATTGGCGAGGATTGTTTTTTTTAGATTGACGATACAATTAGAGTCTAGCTCCAAATCATCGTCTAGAAATCCAACCCATTGTGCTTGAACTGAAAGTTTAGAAATACCAAAATTTCTTTGTCTAGTTAGACCAGGAGGACGAAGGGTGTAGTACTGCAAGGGAAGGGAATCCTTAAATTGATCAACAACTTCCTTAACAGGTTTATCAGAACCATCAACGACGATGATTTCGAGAATTTCCTCGGCCTGATTTGTGATACTTTGAAAAAGTCTTGTCAGATCAAACGGACGATCTTTTGTACAAATAATTAATGAAACCTTTAAACTCACTATCTCACCTTAGCATTGAGTAGATCTTGGATACCCAAAATTCCGATTGGCTTAGAGTAGTCATCTGCCCCGCTTTTCTTTACAAATAGCATTTGGATTTTCTTATTTTCCATAAGGAGTAAAGCCCGCTCAGCAAGCTCACTTTCATCGATTACCGTTGGACGAATACTCATTATATCTTTAGCGAAGACGAATTTTCCCTCAGACGAATTTTTCTCAAAAAACCTTCTAATGTCCCCATCGGTTATCGCACCAATAAGGTTCGAAGATGCATCCAAAACCCCAGCTGCTCCACGAACCTCGCGCGCTGTCATAATTGTTAATACTTCGCTTAGAGGAGTTTGTTCCTGAACCAAAGGAAGCGCACCGCCAGAGTGCATTATGTCCTTAACTTTGGTTAAGAGCCTAAAGCCCAAACTCCCTGCAGGATGTCTTTCGGCAAAGTCTTTATCAGTAAAGCCTTTCTTTTTGAGAACACACATAGCAAGTGCGTCTCCAAGAGCCAGAGTAGCCGTAGAACTCGCCGTTGGGGCCAAACCAAGTGGACATGCCTCACTTGCCACAGAAACATCAAGAGTAACATCAGAATGCTTTCCAAGGCTCGACTCTCTCTTTCCGGTAATCGCAATAATACGAATATCTTTGCGACGGCAATATTTTAAAATACTCATAAGCTCAGGAGACTCACCACCGTAAGAAATGGCTATAACTAAGTCCCCTGGAACAACAATACCTAGATCTCCATGTAGTGCCTCTGCCGGATGAAGAAAGAGAGAAGGAGTTCCAGTCGAAGAAAAAGTTGAAGCGCATTTTTGAGCGATATGACCAGACTTGCCTATACCCGTAAAAATGAGCTTTCCATTGCAACTATGAATTAGATCTAGCGCTATTTCAAAAGATTGGTCGAGAGTTTCAGAAACCTTTAAAAGGCCATCAACTTCCACTCTAATTACTGACCTAGCATATTCAATCCAATTGCTCACCACTCGGCTCCTAATTTTTTGACACTTTGCAATCTAAAATAATTCAATCTTGTTTAAATGGCCATTCAAACAAATGACTTTACTCAAAAGAAGCGATATTCTGCTTGGGAAGGTTATCTAATTATGATCATATATGCAGTTAATATAAGTAATGGCGGAGGGAAGGTTCTTCTTGATGAGATTCTAACTCATCACAGCACCCCCCCTATTTCTTGTATCTTCCTTGATACTCGTTACAGCCCTCCCGTGAGCGTGGGAACATCTAATACTTCAATTTACTATATAAAACCTAAAATCCTCGATCGATGGAAGGCTGAATTTACCTTGAGACGTGAGTCTCTCAAACATCCCGACTCAAAAGTTTTAGCATTTGGAAACCTTCCTCCACTACTGCGACTTAATAATAAGACAATTGTTTATCTACAGAATGCCTTTCTATTACCAAAAGCCCCTTTTCCAAAGGATGGCCTAAAGCCTCTCTTAAGAAATATTTACGAGAGACTTATCTGGTTAGTTTTTCAAAAAAATATCGATGAGGTATGGGTTCAAACGCCATGGATGAAGGATGCTATAGCCAGCAAGTTTCCAACAAAACTTATGCCTATAATTCCAACACTCCCTTCAATTCCTTCTAAAATAGAATTGAATAAAACTATTAAATTTCTATGCGTAACAGGTATTGAAAGTCACAAAAATCTCTCTTTACTCCTTCAAGAGCTCTTAACTTTAAATCAAGCGGATTTGAACTTTACGCTAATTACCAAAATCCCAAAATCAAAAAAATGGACTCTAGGATTGATTAATCAATGCAAATACAGGTGGAAAAACTTTGTGCATATTAACGACATAGGTAGAGATGAGTTATATAACGCTTATCTAAGCTCTCAGGTCTTGATAAATACCTCTGAAATGGAGTCTTTCTGTCTTCCCATATACGAAGCTCTTCACTTCGGCTTAAAGGTAAGGTGCTTAAATAGAAAATTTACTATGCACCTATTGGAAAGAGTTGAGAGCTTTGAAAATGTTAAAGATCTCGTCTCAAGCATTGAAAGGTAAAACAACAGTAAATTCAAAAAAGATATACCACTCTTATATAATTTCTCCAAAGTCGCAAGTATAGCTACTGTATTACTATCTTGGACACGACCTCTAGACACTAATACATCAGATTAAGAGCGCTACAGGAACTCTCTTCTTAGTGAGGGATTGCTAAAAAGTATATGGGCACATCCTGATATACCTATAAATGAAGAAGTCACGCGTAGAATGGACCCACCGACACCAAGAACAAATCATTTCCATTATTAGAAAGACCAAGCCTCCCTTTGCTGTAGGCAAAAATCAGGCACAAGAGATAGCAAGCCCCCCCGCCCACTCTCTAGAGATCGTTAAGGCAGTCCTGAAGTACTCTTTCCTTGTAATACTCAATGACAAAGGAAATGCAATGTGGCAATCCTGAGGCTCTTCACCATAAACTCCTCCCTCGTCCAAGTAAGATAGAGCAGAATCAAACTAGAGTTCTCCAATCCAAACCGCTAGAGCGACTCAAGAACTTCATCAAATCATCCAGTACGAGTTGCCCGTGACTGTATTTCAATGAATTAAATCTTTCCATGGAAGTGGGACAAGCGGACCTAGACTGGAGCTTGGATTAGTCTCTAAATACAGTCAAGTAAGCCAAGAAAGAGTATCTAAAAGGGAAACCCGCTAGGAAGCTTTGCCAACTCAAGTGGAGACAAGTGCAAAAGTAAATATTGTTAAAAACATTTACTTAGCTGCGTTTGGTATTTTACGGATTCCTCATGAATTATATTAAAAATATCGTGTGCAAAGTTTTCACTAAGTCCGACCTTTAAAGCTAGCTCCAAGATTCTATTGTGAACCTCTTCCATTCGGTGCTTTTGAAGCGGAGTAATATTATTCTCAAACTTAAGCAATCCGATCTTCTCCACAATATTAAACCTAAGCTTAAGCGTCTCAATTAAATCTGAATCAATTTGATCAATCTGACCTCTCAACTGAGCTAGCCTCGCTTCTACATCTCTATCACTCGAGAACTCGGTCTTCGTCAACAGACTCTTGACTATCTCCTGAAGCTGCTCTGGTGTAATCTGTTGAGCTGCATCGCTTAGTGCTCGATCAGGATCCGAGTGAGTCTCGATCATTAAACCATCCATGTCAAAGTCGATTGCCCTTTGAGCAACTTCTTTAATCATCAATCTATTGCCTGTGATGTGTGAAGGATCACAAATTATCGGCAAATCAGGCAATAGACGCCTTAACTCAATTGGAATTTTCCAATTCGGATCATTACGATACTGAGATGAAACGGCTGATGAAAAACCTCTATGTATTGCGATTAGCTTACCAACTCCAGCCTGGTTCAATCTCTCCATTGCTCCAATCCAAAGAGCCAGGTCAGCATTAATTGGATTCTTAACCATTACAGGGATATCCACACCTTTCAAGCTATCAGAAATTTCCTGAACGCTAAAAGGATTGGCTGTCGTTCTAGCACCTATCCATAACACATCTATTCCATACTTCATCGCAAGTTCTACATGAGAAGCATTCGCAACCTCAGTTGAAACAGTTAATCCAAATTCTTGCTTCGCTCTCCTTAACCAAGACAAGCCGACCTCCCCAACCCCCTCAAAACAATTTGGCCTTGTTCTAGGTTTCCAAATACCAGCTCTAAAAATATTAATCGTCTTAGAATCTGCCAGAGCCTTAGCGATCCCCATTACCTGCTCCTCACTTTCAGCTGAGCAAGGGCCCGCAATTATCAATGGTCTTTTATAGTTTGAAATCCAATTCGAAGCTGGAATTATTTTCATACTTTTCCCTGAGCTATTAATTAGCTTACTTATTTTAAATGGCACATAATAATGCGAACTTTGTTATTTGTCAGGACTTACAGCAAATCCGAAAACTTCAATACCGCTTTCCATCGAACCCAAGAGATCCGATCTCGATAATTATAGGAAAGGTTTCAATTTAATGTCTCTACTCCTGCCCACTCCTGAATCAAGGCACTGAAATTACAAGCTTTACAATAATAGCTTGCACCCCATTTGAAGAGATTATTTTACAAATAACTCCCCTTCTCTCTAGAACGATTTTGAAATTTAAGACTCAGCACCCCAGAATCTTAACGCCGATCACAGTAAAAAAGCCACCATCAATCTTAACTGACAAGCTCTCGAGTGCTGCGTCTCTAAAGGGGATAGTTCACTAGCACCTCTGTCAATCGGAGTGAGTTTATGAGTAATTTCAGGATTGATTATTAATAAATACGAACGTGCAATCTTTGATCCAGGGACACAGTGACTTAACTTAAACTGATAGATTTATTGACACTCACTACATTACCGCTCATTCCAACCAGTTCGACCTCAACCACACATTGTTTTGTAATATACCTCGCTTTCCAAATTACATAGAGACATGATCGCACTTAACATTTTCTTGAGAGGCAATTAGAATTAACCTCAAGTTTATCAAGAGGGACTTGAGTAGCCAAAATTGATTCTCTCGATAAAGTCATCAAGCAGATAAGCGAATGTGGCTCAAAGTGATCTCACATCAGCCTTCACAAGATTAGAGAAGTCAAAATTTCCAAATTAGCCACTTTCTAACTTGGAGCACAGATTCAGCTTTCAGCCGACGCTCCCGAATATGATCCGACTGACTTTAAAATAGTGCCAGATGACCTCAAAGGCGCACAACAACAAAAACCCCGGCACCCACCACGAGCACCGGGGCCAACCACCTAAAAAACTACTTAAGCATCAAATCCTCAAAAGCCGCGAGCGCTGCTTTAGCCCCCTCGCCCATTGAAATGATAATCTGCTTGTAGGGAACTGTTGTCACGTCACCGGCAGCAAAGATGCCGGGCTCACTAGTGCGATTCTTCACATCGACCACGATCTCACCAAACTTAGTCGTCTCTACCATATCTTTGATAAAGCCAGAGTTTGGAAGCAGGCCAATTTGCACAAACACACCGTCGAGATCCACCTTCTTCATTTCACCTGAGGCGCGCTCTTCATAAGAGAGAGCCACAACCTTGCCGCCATCGCCCACAACTTCTGCAGTGCGAGCGTTTGTGACAATTGAAACGTTAGGTAGACTCTTTAATTTATCAACTAAGACCTGATCGGCCTTGAGATTTTCCATGAACTCAAAGACCACCACTTCGCGCACGATACCCGCGAGGTCAATGGCGGCTTCAACTCCAGAGTTCCCACCGCCAATCACGGCAACCTTTTTTCCCTTATAGTAAGGGCCATCGCAGTGTGGGCAGTAGGCAACGCCGCGGCCGATATATTCTTTCTCACCTGGAATTCCAAGCTCGCGCCACTTAGCACCCGTTGCAACAATTAAAGCGCGGGTGTCGAGAGTTTCGCCGCTTTCAAGTTCGATGTGCTTAACTTCGCCCTTGCCCACAGACTTCACTCTTCTGTGCTCCAGCACTTCAACTGGATATTCGGCGACGTGGGCCGCAAGTTGCGCCGAGAGTTTTGGACCTTCGGTATAGGGAACCGAAATTAAGTTCTCAATCCCTTTAGTGTCTTGAACCTGACCACCGATCTTCTCAGCAATTAAGGCAGTCTTAAGACCTTTTCTTACGGCGTAGATAGCGGCCGATGCACCAGCAGGGCCTCCGCCCACAACAACCACATCATACTTACCTAGATCACGTGGTACCACAGGGCCCGCTTCTTCTGCGCCGTAGAATTTCTCTAGTTTTGAAATCAAATCAAGGAGTGAAATCTTCCCTGAGTGCACCAGCTTATCACCGGCCATCACACTCGGAACCCCTTGAATGCCAAGAGACTTCACTTCGTCTTGCACATAAGCGCCATCAATCATTTGATGCTTAAAATTATCGTGAACAAGGGCCATGAGATTCAATGCCTGAACAACATCAGGACAGTTCTCACACGAGAGCGAAACATAAGTTCTAAGCTCAATGGGCCCTTTTAATTTTTTAATTCGATCAAGAATTCCTGCATCGGGAAGTTTCCCTTTGCCGTCAGCATTTAAAATCGCCAAGATCAGCGAGGTGAACTCGTGACCGCTAGGAATCCCTTTAAAAGAAATACCTGTTGGCACTTTATTTTTTAGGACGCGAAATGCTGGAGCGTCACTTTTGTCTTCTTCTACAACTTGTACTGAAATTTTAGAAGAAGTATGGGCAACATCTCTTAACATCTCTAAGAGCTGGGCCTGGTCATCGTGATCACAAGCACTCACAGCGAGCTCAATCTCATTTTCGAGACTGGCGTACACTGATTTAAGTTGTTCTATAATATTGCTATCTAACATATCTTCCTCTAGTGATTCTGAAAGTTGGCCCGAGGTTATCCCCGGGCCAAAAAACCTTATCTCTTAGATTTTACCTACGAGATCGAGACCTGGTTTAAGAGTGTCGCTACCTGGATTCCACTTGGCAGGACATACTTCGTCAGGGTGAGCAGCGATAAACTGAGCTGCTTGGACCTTGCGAAGAAGCTCGTCAGCGTTACGGCCAATGCCGTTGTCGTTGATTTCAGCGAGCTTAATTTGACCTTCTGGGTTTACAAGGAAAGTTCCTCTGTAAGCGAGACCTTCTTCTTCAATGTGCACACCGAAGAAACGTGTGAGGTATCCAGTTGGGTCAGCAAGCATTGGATACTTGATCTTCTTGATTGTCTCAGAAGCTGTATGCCAAGCTTTGTGTGTGAAGTGTGTATCAGTTGATACTGAATAAACTTCTACGCCCATCTTTTGGAATTCAGCATATTTGTCGGCCATGTCGCCAAGCTCTGTTGGACAAACAAATGTGAAGTCTGCTGGATAGAAGAAGAAGATTGACCACTTACCTTTTAGGTCATCTTGAGTCACGGTTTTGAAACCGTCGTTGTGATAAGCCTGAAGGCTAAAATCTGTCATTTTACTGTTAATGATTGTACCCATGATTAACTCCTCTTTAGGTTTAAGGTTGTGAGATATCATTACTCTCAAGCTAATTTACGGTGATCCCACGGATTTTGAAAATTGATTGAGCTAATAGCTTGATAGATAAAACCAATCGGGGTAAATATCCCTATAATCAAACACTTAGAGCTTAGACACAACTGATTGCGAGGTCAGAAAAAGCTACGTAAAATGGGCCGCTATGCTTAGAGAAAATCATCGCTCCTTTGAAATGCTTCAGCGCATTTTTGATGCCACCCTGGCCGCAGCCTGCTGGCTCGCGGCTTTCTACGTGCGTTTTCGCCTGATGGACGGCGCTCAAACCGGACTAGAGCCGCTCTTTTTGAAACTCACCTTTGTAGTCATTGGTCTCACCGCCTGGTCTTTTTCAGGGCAGGGCCTCTACCGCTCCCAGCGCTTTAGTTCGCGCTTTAAAGAAATTCTCGCGGTCTTTAAGGCCAATAACATCGCGGCCATCGGGCTCATCATCGCCCTCTACTTCTTTGCCGGCGATCGAGTCTCGCGCGCCACCATCATCCTCTACTACGGGCTCTCAACTGTGCTCTTTATCGCAACGAGAATTATTATTCGCAATACTTTGCGATCAATTCGCGCGCGCGGAATTAACCTGCGCCACATTTTACTTGTGGGCAACGGGCCTCAGCTAGCTTCCTACGTAAAAACCGTCAGAAGCTTTAAAGACTCCGGCATTCGTTTTCAAGGTTGGATCGATTCTGAAGGTGCGGCCAAGGAATTTGAGATCGCTGAAATTGCAGACACCAAAGACTTGCAGGAGAGACCCGACTCAATCGTCCTCTCCTACGCCGGTAGCTCTAGTCCCAAGACCAATGATTTTTTGGCCAAACACCACAACGATGTTGTGCCCATTCAAATTCTTCCGGACCTCTCCTTTTCTCTAGTCGGTCATCGCATTGAAGACTTTGCTGGCATCCCACTGGTCACTGTTAATCAGCCAACCTTTAATACCCTTGAACTGGCGGCCAAGAGAATTCTAGATATTGTCGGTGTACTCATTGGTGGGCTGTTAATTTCTCCAATCCTGATCTTTTGCGCCCTTGGAGTGAAGATCTCAAGTCCAGGCCCAATCTTCTTTGGTCAGCGCCGAATTGGAATGAATGGCCGCGAATTTTTGATGTGGAAGTTTCGCAGTATGAAAGTTGCCGACTCTTCTACCCAAACAAAAGAGTGGTCTAATAAAGACAACCCGAGAAAGACGAGATTTGGCGACTTTCTTCGCCGCACGAGTCTCGATGAGCTGCCCCAACTTTGGAACGTTCTGACTGGGGACATGAGCCTCGTTGGGCCTCGCCCAGAACAGCCCTATTTTGTTGAGAAGTTTCGCCACGAAATCCCAGGCTATATGCTTCGCCACAAAATGCGTGCGGGCATGACCGGCTGGGCGCAAATTAATGGTTGGAGGGGCGATACTGACCTAACTGAGCGAATTAATTGCGATATTTTCTATATTAAGAATTGGTCTTTCTGGTTTGATATTCGCATTCTCTTTCTCACGGTCTTTAAAGGTTTCGTGTCTAAGAACGCTTACTAGTTAGAAATTTTCATCTCCACTGGCCTTTTCATTTTCTCCTTGAGAGAACACCCATTCAATTGGGGAATTGATCATGAAAAAGCTCGTCTTTTTAATTCTGCTAGCACTCACCAGCAGTGCCTTCGCTTCTGGCTGGAGCACGCAAGCGCTTAAGCTCTGCCATGAGTATAAGCACCCAATTGAAGACGGGGCCATTAGCTCGATTTGGGGCAACCTCATGCCCATTGTGAGTTCAAAGCTCCAAGGCCATCCGGGCGTCACTATTCGCACGCGCCAAATTCCCTCGCGCCACTTCAAGACAGGCCACATCGAATTCATCGAATCGTGGCCAGAAGATGGCTTCTTTAAAAAGCGCCCCTTTATTATTTTTAACCCCGGCGTCTTTAGCCCTATCTGGGGCGACCAAACCACCGATATGATGACGAGACTTGGGGCCCTGGGCTACCACGTGATTGCGTTTGCCAATCCTCTAGACCGCGACTTTGTAACACTGAACCCGAAATTTGAAGTTGGAAATATTTATAAGCAAGCGCAAGCGATTTACGAGGCTTCAAAGTACCTCATCAATGAGTACGACCGCGCGGGATACGTAAAAGGCAAGCCACGCCTCGCTGGCGTGAGCTACGGAACATTTCTCACCGCACTCATTGCCGCCCAAGACACCCAGGCAAATAATCCCATTGGCTTTAGAGATCTCACTCTCTTCAGTCCACCCTTCGTTCTTACTGAATCCATAGGCCTACTTGATAAACTCATTCTCGACTCAAGAGACGACGGCTACGAATTTTCAAATTGGAGCATGCTCAAAAGTTTCTGGCACATTCTCTGGCTCAAAGGAATTACCCGCGCTCAAGCAATGGATAGTAGGCTCTCTCTAGAAGCTCGGGGTATTTTGGGCGAGTACGTCTTTAAAAGCGGCATGGCCCGCGCCCTTAAAGAACTCGATGAACTCACTGGAGTGGTCGGAGTCCCTAAAAGGCGCAAAGAGCGTCGCAAGTGGCGCGAGTCCCTACTCTTTTCTGAAATCTTTAATAAGTACTCTCCAAAATTCTCTCAAAGCTTTGAAGGCTCAGAGGGCGAGCATCTCATAACTTGGCTGGCAAAAGCTCGCGAACATGGAATTGGCATTCGCGTCCTCACCGCCAAAGACGACTTCATCAATGCCCGTGTGCCCAGTGACGGTTTTGCTCAAGATGAATTAATCGAATTAGAGCGCGGCGGCCACTACGGCTACCGCTCACTTGAATGGTTTACTGACCTTGTGAACCTTGCCTTCGATCCACGCTTTAATTAGTTCTGAGACTTCACTCTACTAATAATGAATGGAAAGATCGCAAGCGGGATGAGTAGGAATAAATTCTCACCATCACCAAATGTATACTGGGCCTGCCCACTGATAAAGAAGCTCAGGGCCAGTGGAAAGAAGAGTTCAAAGCGCTTATAGCTTTCAAAAATCCAGGCCAGTGAGAAGAAGATAATTGCAAGAAAGCCCACAATCCCCGTTGAGGCTAGGTGCTCGAGATAATTATTGTGAGCGTGGCCGCCAAAATTTGGGTAAGCAATATTGTGTCTGGCCTTAATCTCTTTTACGTTTGGTTCAAAGTTGCGATAACCCCAGCCGAAAACCGGCTTTTCCTTAAAGCCCTCATAGGCCGATTCAAAGAAAGCAAGTCTCTCTGAGTTTGACCCTTCTCGCTCAAAGAACATCTGATGAACTCTAGGAACTGTCAGTACCGAGATACCACCGGCAATAGCGAGACCGGCCATCACAAGTAGAAAGCGCTTCTTGTGCTCCTTAAAAAAGTAAAAAGGAAGAGCAAGTGCAAAACCAATCCACGCTCCTCTGGCATAGCTAAGAAAGAGCCCCGCGAAATTTATAATCAAAGTCGCAGTTAATAGCCACGCGGGAATAAGCCTTTGAAGCTGCGCACTCTTTTTCCACGCCAGGGCAACGCCCGAGACAAAAACCATAAAGAGTGAAATTCCATAACCATAGGTCATATACATGCCATAGAGTCCACAAGCACGGGTAGCATGGCAAGCTGGCTTCATTTTAAGCGGATTAAAACCACTAAACACGCCAATAAGACCAGAGAGCGAAGCGAGAGTGGTAGCGATAAAGAAGAGATAGATCAAGGTCTTCATTTTCTTCTCGCTTAAGAACTCGCTGTACATGGCTTTATAAGCGGGAATTGCGAGTAGTGGCAGAAGAAAGTACTTAATTTTTGAGAGATTTTTTAGCGGCTCAGGCATATCGGCAAAGTTAAAGAGCACTGAGAGCAGAATGCTCATGCAAACGATTGCAAGGCCAAGAAGTGTTTTAGATTTTAAAATAATCTTCAACTCACTTCGGTCGACAAAGAGAAAATAGAAGATTGGAGGAAGAATCAAAATATGTGAGATCGCTGAGATACTCACCGAAGTAAAAATCCCGATCGCCAAAATGACAAGCGAGGCATAGGTCAGTCGGTGCATCCAGAGGCGCGATTTAGATATATCAGTCATATATTGTCCTTTCCCTAGATTTTAGCCAAAAGGACTCCTCTAGCCTAGATCACTTTTGAAAAAAGCAGGGCAAGCACAGCGCTCAAGATCCCTGGCAACAGACTTAATATGTTACTTCCTCAGCTTCAATAATCGGAGGTACCTATGATCGACACCCTTAAATTCACCCAGTTTACCAAACTTGACGTATCTGAAGAGGAGAGACTCTGGGCTTGCGCACTCCACCTCTCGCCGCTCCTCAACTTCTTCTTCCCACTCCTAGGAATCCTGACTCCAATTGGAATTTGGTATCACCACAAGGATCATTCGGAATATATCCGCTCTCAGGCGAGAGAGCTTCTCAATCTCTTCCTCATTGGCCTCATCTTAGGCGTCGCCACCACCTGTCTAGTCATACCAATGATCTACTTTCTGCCCTGGTTTGCTTACTTCTTCGCCTTCGCTGGAGTGCTGGCCCTCCCAGGCCTTTTACTCCCGTTTTGGGGTGCCTATAACGCCTATCAGGGGCACGATTTCCAGTACCCACTCCCTTTGCGATTTTTCAAGGTCAAATAGTCATACTTTCAAGTACTTACCTGGGGTGTCGAATCTTGCGACACCCCAAACCTTTTTACCAGCAAGCACCCTCATCCAACAAAAATCTTCTAAATTTGTAGAATGAAAAAACTAAACCTCATCTCTACAATTGCCTTGAGCCTTCTCTTCTCAGTGTCGTGTGCAAAAAAAGAAACGCCCACACCGGCACCCGCTGTCCCTGAAACAGCAAGTCCCAAGCAAGAAGACCCAGCTGACCTAGCAAAGGCCCCGAGCACAGCTCCAGAGGTTTCAGGCACTCACATTCTTGAACCGAAGCCACCAGTGGCTTTGCCGACTTCTCCGCTTCTAATTAAACCACCGACACAACTCACTCCAGGGCCGAACACAATCATCGGTAAGAGAGACTTCGACTCAATCGAGATTCTTCCTGACCAGGGGTTTGGGCCAAGAATTATTAGAAGAAATCCTAGTCAGCCAAGTGGCGCAGGCTCTTCCAACGATCTTATCACCGACAACAGAAGCACCGAACAAGCCATAGAGGACCTTTTTAACCCAAAGCCTGGCTACCAAATCGGAAATCAAAAAATTAAGGCACTCTATCTCGAACTTAATGAACTCTCTCTCGCTGAAGATAGAGAATCAACGATCATTAACAATGACTTAGAATTGCTTCCTAAACTCAAAGAAATCAAAACCTATATCGCAAATGGCTTCATAAACTTAGTCCCTAAACGTGAAACTGATTTTTTAGAAAGTGAACTAACCCGCATTGAGGGCTCACTTGGCAAGCCTCTTGAACAACTTCGCAATATAGATCAGGCCGTTAAGGACCTACACGAGATTGGCTTTGAGCTTGAGCTCTATGAAAATGAATATCGCTGGAGAGAACGCGAGGTTACTGATGAGTTTGGAGCGAAGGTGACTTGGACAATCCTACTCCTTAAATCTGAGAATGGTTATATTCATCTAACAGAAGAAATTTATTTTGCGAACTTAGTTACAAAGCTCCTGGCTCTATCCAGAACAGTTGGAGAATACGGGAAAGAATTTAAGGATATTATGGAAGAATCTGTGCTCGCAAGATGGAGAAGCGTTAACCCCATACTCAAAGGTACGAGCACACAAATCAGATCAGATCTTAATATCTAGAAATCATACTTTTGAAATTCTTTTGACTCTGAAAATTGAATTTTATCAATCAATTCTGAGTCAATTATAAGATAGCTTTTCCCTTCAGTTGTTATTAATCCAGAACCTTCATCTAATAAGTCGAGAATTTCATCTCTCTTAAGATCAAGTTTATCCTGAAAGTAACCACTTGATCTAAGATTAGCAATTACCCTTGAGAGCTGTTCACTTTGCTCCTGCAACTCCCTGCTATTGCCTGTTATAATTCTGATTTCACTTTGGATAGCGAAAGAAACAACAACTAAAAACAACAAAAGAAATTTTTTCATATAAACCTCATGACATAGAGTCACAGCAAATTGTAAAAAAGTATTTAATATCGCCCTTACCTTCGTCTGAATCTGTAAGTCTATGGATAGAATCTCGTGCATTCTTTAATATTTTTTTAATTTCATTAATCGTTGCCTGATCTTTTACTGAGCAAGTAGAGGCGATAGCAATCCCAGTCTCAATTCCATTACCATTTTCAATGGTATACTGATCCGTGATAAGCCTGATCAGTAAGTCCTTTGAATACACACGATCAAAAGTGATATCACTATTATTCCCAACCACCAGGAGACCGTCTTTGGAGTTGATGATATTCTCTTGAATTAATTTTTCTGCTCTTCTTACACCATCCAAGCCGAGAGTATCTTTGATGTATTCCTTCGATACACCACTACCACAGGCTGCCAGAACAAAAATTCTAAAGTTGCCAGGCTCGAATATCATCTTCATTACATGCTCATTAGGCTTAACATTTTCCTTATGAACAATATGCTTCCGAAACGAATCCGAAATAGCCGGATAAAACTCATCCATAAACTCGATCAGTTCACCGTGGGCGCCGACCCCGCGCAAGACTTTGACGACTTGATCGAGGGAGGGGGTGCGGATAGAGCGGTTTTCGATGCGGTTGAGGGTGGAGCTCGCCATGCCGAAGATCTTTGCGATCTGTAGGCCAGAGAGGTTTGGGTTCTCTCTCTTGAAGGACTTGATTTTGAAGCGCAGGGCTTCGCACAGGTCTTCGAATTGCTGGTTTGTAGTGCCAGTGTTGCTCATTAAAGCGTTCTCCAATTAATTGGATCCTATTTATAGGAGATCGGAATTTGTCACAACATAATCTATAAAATATTCCTTACCCAAATCACCCATTCCTGGATGGGACGGGGGGAGTTTCTGACATTACAGGGTCTTAGGGGCGAAAATTTCCCACCGTGGATAACAGAGTTTGTCCCACGGTGTAATTTGAAAGATTTTTTTGTCCCGGCCAGGTAGGAGTGCCTCATTACATTTGTTGTGAGGTTTTAAATGAATAATGTCATCGAGTTTGCCCCCAGAAGAAAGTTTCAAGCGCCAAAATCAAACGAAGTTCTAGAGCAGTTTCTCCACGACATTAAGTCTCCACTTGGGGCGCTCAAGGTTTTTCTTGAGGGTGCGGTGGCGGCCCATAGAGCTGAGCAAGTGAATCTTTGTCTTGAGCGCATTGAGGACATGATTTTGAAGCTCGATGACTCAAGTATTGATCTGGAAGCTCCCCTTCACTTTCAAGAGCCTGTGAAATCTCACGCTGCGAGCGCGATTGTGAATGAAATTGTGAGTGAGAAATCGGCCGAGCTTGGTCTTGAAATTAAGCTTGTCGCCACTGAGTGTGCTGAGACAACTCTTGTAAAAGTTCAGCGTATGGAATTTAAGCGCGTTCTCTCTAATCTCATGAATAATGCTTTTGAAGCCTGCGCGAAGAATTCAAAAATTCAAATTGATGTCTGCGCCTTTTGTATTGGGGATCAGCTGATGCTTGAGATTTCAGATAATGGCGCAGGTATTTGTCACTCACAATTGCAGAATGTTTTTAAAAGAGGGCTCTCACTCAAGGGATCGACGGGACTAGGTTTAACCTACGCCCAGCAAAAAATCTCTGAGTGGTCAGGTGACCTCACAATTATCTCCCAGCAAGGTCAAGGCACAACTGTTGCGATCTCGCTTCCTTCATATCCCGCCCTTTAGTCCCACCTCAAAATTCCTTCCTTTGTGGCCCCTTCGGGGGTCACTTTCTTTTAGGCCCAAAAAAGCTACAATAGGAGAAAATCGTTAGGAGAAACTATGAAAGTGCTCATTCTACTGCTTAGTTTTTGTGTCTATGCTATCGCTTCAGAACCCACCCGAGTAAGTCCAGAAGAAGGAAGCGAGTTAGTAAAGGCCAAGAAGTGTGAAATGCAAATTTCATTTGGAAGTTACGGTTCAGGGACACCTTCAAAAGTTATCAAGAAAATAAACGACTCCCTTAAAGACTTTAAAGGCATCACTGACATTAAAGTTTGGTCCTGGGGATTAGAGGGAGAATTCGATTACTGCCTCAATTTTGAAAGCACTGATAAACTTAAAGCTGCCCAAGAGATCATTAGTAAGCACATTCCCGAATATAGTAAGGACGGCTACACTACACTTCTGGTAAACGGAACTAAATTAAAGCAGACAACCTGGCCCAAGAACTAAGCTCCTTTTTGAAGTTTGTACTTAAAGTCTGGCAATATTTCGTCAATGGGCATGAGTCTATCTGGAATTTCCCCGGCGAGCTGTGAGGCAAGTCCTATGAGGGCGAGGTCATCGAGATGACCTTTTTGAAAGGGCTCACTCAAATCTGGCAGAAAGACTTGTGAGCGAGTGTCGACACTTCCGCTACAAAGACAATCTGTGAGTCTTTTAATCGGCACAAAGCCCGCCATCGCCCAGTAGAGCAGGATGATTGGAAGTTCAAAGAACGCCTCATCCTCGCCCTTACGAAGCGGGCGATCGAGACAGATCACATAGCGCTTGAGAGGCACCTTGTGGCCGGCGTGCTTAGTGAGATAAATGACCTTCTCCTTTAATGCCCTCGCCCTCACTCCTAGTCCCACAATTTCGAGACCCGGAAGGCCGTGGCTTGAGTAGCAAAAGAGATCATAGGGCTCACTTGAAGATTGTTTTGGCAGATAAACTTTGAGTCTCATAATTCCTCCTTCTAATGCCTAGGCATGACGGAGTAAGACAGTTGATCAGTAAGTGACCAAGAAGATTAATGTTAGAGGGTCGCGCGCTCGAGATTGAATTCGTCGAGGTCATTGGCCGAGAAGTAGCAGCGAAGGACATCGCCAATTTTAGTAGAGTCTTGCAGGGGAAGGTTTGAAGCGAAGCTATTGCCGAGTTTCTCGCAGCCAGTGCTAGCACTTTTGCACAGGCCTTCGTGGCCTTCATTGCAATTGAGGCGCACGAGCACTGACTCTCCAAGCTGACAGTAGACGCGTTTGGTGGCAATTCCCACATAGGATTTGGTGAGGGCGAGATTGTTCTCGTCTTTTTTATCCTTGAATTTTTGTGAGCAGAAGTCGGCGACGGCCACGGTCTTGCCCATGCAATCAATGCGATGGGCGTCCTTAATATCAACTAGCAGAGCGTTTTTTACTCCAGAGTGTTCACACACACTCTTTAAGTCAAAGCTTTGCTCTTTCTCAGAGAGCACTCTGACCTCTAGTGCTTTACCAAAGGCCAGGTGACTCGAGATTAGAAATAGAAAAAGCCAAACCGACTTATTCATTGGACCTATGCTGGGAATAGACCACGTAGTCTCATCGCGCGCTCAAGACGTCTAAGAGCAGCGATGAAAGCGGCTTTCTTCATATCGACATTGTAAGTCTGGTGAGCGTCGTAGACTCGATCAAAAGCTTCTTTAAGAATGTCGTGAAGTTTGGCGTTGATCTGATCGAGATCCCAGAAGAAGTTCTGTAGACCTTGTACCCACTCAAAGTAAGAAACGATCACACCACCAGCGTTACAGAGAATGTCTGGGATGATGAAGGCCCCGCGAGCAGTGAGGATATCAATGGCTTCGCGAGTTGTTGGACCGTTGGCACCTTCAGCGATGATTCTAGCTTTTACTGTGTGAGCGTTTTCTTTTGTGATTACGCCGTCGATTGCAGCAGGAATTAAGATATCAACGTCAAGAGCGAGAAGCTCAGCGTTTGTGATTGTCTTAGCTCCTGGCATGTCTTTTAGGTAGCGACGCTCTTTAACCCAGTCCACACACTTCTTGATGTCGAGACCATTTGGATCGTAGAGGGCACCTGAAACGTCAGAGACGGCCACAACTTTAGCGCCTTGATCGATGAGGTCGTAAGCAGCTGGGATCGCCACCTTACCAAAACCGTGGATCGCAACAGTTGTGTCTTTACCGATTTTATAATTGAGTTTGTTAGCAGCGAAGTTCACACAGAAAGCAACACCCTTACCAGTAGATTCGGCGCGGCCGAGTGATCCACCAATAGTGATTGGCTTACCAGTTACGATACCTGGAACCGTGTAACCTTTTAGCTGTGAATAAGTATCCATGAACCAGGCCATAGTTTGACCGTCAGTTCCGATATCTGGAGCTGGAACGTCGATGTTTGGACCGATGATCATGTTGATCTCAGTTGTGTAGCGACGAGTGAGCGACTGAAGCTCCTGACGAGAAAGTTCGTTAGGGTCAACTTGCACGCCACCCTTAGCACCACCAAGTGGAAGACCAACGAGGGCACACTTGAAAGTCATAAGCATAGCAAGAGCAGCTGTTTCAGAAAGGTCGACGTTTGGGTGGTAGCGGATACCGCCCTTACCTGGGCCCAAGGTCATATTGTGTTGTACGCGGTAACCCATGAAGGTCTTCACAGTACCGTCGTCAAGACGAATTGGAACGGCAACTTGAAGCGCTCTTTTTGGATATTTGAGACGATCGAAAATATTCGGATCTAGTCCCATAGCACCAGCGGCTTGTTCGAGTTGTGAAATAGCATCCTGATAGAGTGGTGCTTCAAACAAAGACATGTTCTCTCCCCTAAACTTTTTTGCAGTTCTTCGAAATTTACTCCTCACCTGTCTTAAAGTGAAGCATTTTTCGGGCTTTTTAGGAGAGAGCTAACGTCGCGACGCTTCACGCAAGTTGGTCGTCGGCCACCGCATAACTTGGGTCTTCTACTAGGTTAACTTCCACCATCGAACCGGCGCGGCCAAGGAGCTTTACGCAGTCGGGGCTCAGGTGCCTCAAACAAATTCTTTTGCCAGCTTTTGAGTAGCGCTCTGTCAGCGAGTTCAGGGCTTCGATGGCACTGTGGTCAACTACCCGCGACTCTTTAAAGTCGACGATTACGTCCTGGGGGTCGTTTTGGGGATCGAATTTCTCCTGAAACGTTGCCACCGAACCAAAGAAGAGCGGGCCATACATTTCATAGTGCTTTACCCCAGCTTCGTCGGTGTACTTTCTGGCGCGGATTCGCTGGGCATTGTCCCAAGCAAAGACCAGGGCGGCGATTACAACACCAAGCACAACGGCAATGGCCAAGTCAAAAATAAGGGTGGTGATGGTTACAATCACGATGATCAAAGCGTCGCTCTTAGGAATTTTATTTAAGACCCTAAAGCTTCCCCATTCAAAAGTTCCAATGGAGACCATGAACATGAGGCCCACAAGTGCGGCCATGGGCACGCGCTCAATCACGGGTGAGCCTACGAGAATAAATGTGATCAGGCCGATCGCTGCAACGATACCTGAGAGCCTGGAGCGGCCACCAGAACTTACGTTGATCATCGACTGGCCAATCATCGCGCAGCCGCCCATGCCGCCAAAAAAACCTGTGACAATATTGGCCGCGCCCTGAGCGATACACTCTTTATTTGAACGACCTCTGGTCTCGGTGATCTCATCAATGAGCGTGAGTGTGAGAAGCGACTCAATCAGACCAATGAGGGCGAGAATAATTGAGTAGGGAAATATAATTTTCAAAGTTTCCAACGTCCAGGGTACTTCTGGAATCGCAAAAGTTGGAAGGCCACCTTTAATAGAAGCGACATCGCCCACAGTTTTCGTATCAAGACCGAAAAAGATCACTAGGCATGAGACCGTGATCAGCGCTGCAAGTGCGGCGGGAACGGCCTTGGTGAGCTTTGGAAGAAAGTAGATAATGAGCATCGTGAGCCCGATCAGGCCCAGCATCAGGTAGAGTTGCGGGCCAGAAAACCACTGACCGTCTGCATTTTTTAGTTGTCCTAGTTGGGCCATGGCAATCACGATTGCGAGTCCATTTACAAAGCCATAGATCACCGGCTGAGGAACGAGTCTAATAAATTTGCCGAGCTTTAAGGCACCCATGGCAATTTGGATGAGTCCCATTAGAACGACTGTAGCAAAGAGGTACTCTATTCCATGAACCTTTACGAGGGTCACCATCACTACTGCGAGCGCGCCAGTGGCGCCTGAGATCATTCCTGGACGACCGCCAAAAATAGAGGTAATCAAACAGATCATGAAGGCGGCGTAGAGACCCACAAGTGGCGGCACTCCCGCCACGAAGGCAAAGGCCACGGCCTCTGGAACCAGTGCCAAAGCAACAGTGAGACCAGAGAGAACTTCATTTTTAATATTGATATTTTTGATCTGGGCGATATCGAGGATCAAGAGCGCGCTCCTTTAAGGTAAAGGAGCTAAAGTAAAGTTTTAGGCGCGCTATGACAAGAATTAGTTCCCCGTGAATTTAGAACGAAGAACTGTAGAGAAGCTCAACTTTATTGTCGGCGATGGCGTCTCCACCCATGGGTTGAGCTGAAGAGACTCTGCCAACGAGATTAGGGGCCAGCGGCTTATCAAGAGCAGCGATATATTGGTTTTCTAGTCCGCGATAATTGAGTGAAGCATTTACACCGATGGCCTCAAGGTTTTTCTGGCAAGTGGCATTGAGTTCGCCAGAATTTACATGATACTCCATTGATGTATCGACTCCGACAGAAGCAAATGAGCGCTTCACATCGACTTTCATTTTTCCATTAAAGCGAACCTCAGCAGATGAATCTACGAACGGGTTCACGATAAACATTGTAGCTTTTTGCTGAAGAACTCTCGCTTTAAACTTGAGCTTAAAGTTTTCAGAGACGCCCACTTCACTTTCAGGTTTAAGGGCAGTCTGTACTTGGCCTACAGTATGAAAGGTTGAGCCTTCATCTGCGTTCTTAATTTCGCCAGAGATGCGCTTATCAATATATTTAAGAATATTTTTCTGAATAAGTTTTTGTTTTTCGCCTTCTTCGGCAACTTCAACAACGCCACTATCTTCAAGATTCCAAACGCGAGCGTACTCTTCTCTTTCATTCCAAAAATTTAACTGCTCACGCACGCCTCTCATCACACCTGCATCGTCTTCTACCATAATGTCTGCAAGCCAGGACTCGCGCTCTGCGGGTACTGGAATGAGTTCTTCATTAGTGGTGTAGACCGAAGCCGGAGCACGACCTGTAGTGATGGCGAGCTTCTCAGTGCCATGAGCGTTCATAGCAATGAATAGGATTGGGGCGAAAATTTTAAAAGTCTTTTTCATGCTTCTTCCAAGTCGTGTGTTTCTCTCACATGTCTTGGTGCAAGGGGGATACCAATGTATCCAGCCTGCATGCCCATGTAATAATCATAACATGCGCTGGAATTTTGGCGAGTGTCTGTAGAAATTTCCGGCAGTGCCTAGACTTTAGACAGTCTAGGCACGGGAAGTGTCTATGGCCTAGGCGGCCAAAAGAAGGGTCTTTAAGAGAGGGCGCTTGAGGTTTCTTCGAGCAGTTTTTTGAGCGCGGCCTTAGTTTGCGGGTCAACGTCGAGATCCTTTGATCTCGCCTTCATCGCTTTTACAAAAGCATTGGCCGTGAGTCCTGCCACTGGCTTCTTCGCTGAAACCTTCTTAGTAGTTGTTTTCTTTGAAGTCTTCACCTCTGTGATCACACCTGTAGAGAGAATGCGCTTAAGTTGGGCGCGCTTAATGATCTCTCCAGAGAGAATCTTTTTCTCAACTTCTTTTTTGAAGTTACCGGTTGGAAGAGCGTCGTACTCAACTAAGACGTACTTCTCAATATTGTGAGACTTGGCGGCTTCTTTGAGCTTTTTAGTCATCTTTGAGATGAGAAGACTTCTGTGAACTTCAGATTTAGAGATCCCAAGGGCGTCACAAATCTTGCGCTCACTAGCACCTGTCGTTCTTTGATAATTGAGAATACCATCAGCCTTATCGATATAGTGAAGGTTCTCACGAGACGAGTTCTCAGAGAACTGAATCGCCATCAACTCTTCTTCAGTCTTTCCTTCAAGGATAAAGCACGGAGCTTTCTCTAGCTTAATAGAACTCATGGCGCGGAAGCGTCTCTCCCCACAAATGAGAGTGAGCTTGCCATTCTTTCTATGAAGAACAAGTGGCTGAATCAGACCGTTGGCTTCAATGTTTTTAGCGAGTTCTTTAATCGACTCGTCATTGAATTTAGTTCTTACCTGTTCTTTAACTTCAATTTCTTTTAAGTAGATCTCAGCGAGCTTAGCTCCTTGAAGAAGCTTCTCATCACTCAAGCGAATGAGATCGCGGTCAATGCGATCACCTAGATCAATAACCTTACGTTCGCGTTTAGATACACGGGGGGCAAATTTCTTGGCCATATTTACTCCAATTCCTTTTGGGTAGCGGCGTTTCTAATTACAGATTGAGAGATTCCCAAAGTGCTTCGTAATCACGAGCGCCTCTAGAAGTTCTTCCCATGGCAAACACTGGACGTCTCACAGAGATCGACTCTTGCATTTGCACAAGGTTTCTAATGGGCGGAGTGATATTGAATGACTGAGAGAGCTCTTCGAGTCTTTGTCTTTCAATCTTTCTTCTCGAATTGAACATCGAAGGAATGATTGAAAATTCAAGGCCTGGGTTTTCAGTGTCCTTGATGATTTCGAAAGTATCCATGAGCTCTTCAAGACCGTCGATTGAATAATCTTGGGCCTGAGTGGGAATCAAAATGCGAGTTGAGGCCACGAGTGCCATGATGAGTTCATCACCAAGCATTGGAGGCGTATCAATGACGATGTAGTCGTACTTGCCTTCAGCTTCTTTCAAGCGATTGCGAAGGAGGCGCTCTTTGCGACCTGCTGACTTTCTAATTTCTCCTTCAGAGAGAATGAGAAGCTTAGAGAGGTTCGCCATATGGCGAGAAGCAGGGACGAGAGAGATATTCTCATGAAAATCATCAGGCCCTTCACTAGGCACAACAATTTCTTCAAGCGTTACGTCGCCAATCAACCACTCAGGAATGAGTGTGCGTTGAATTTGAACGTTAAACGTTGAACTCAAGTTTGCTTGGGAATCGAGATCAATTGCGAGGACCTTATGTCCTTTATTCGCGAGATGACACGCCAACTGATAGCATTGCATTGTTTTGCCGACGCCACCTTTATTGTTGGCCACTGTGATAACTTCCATGAATCACTCCTTTACGTAGGGTCCACTATGCCACGTCCAGTGCGGCAATTAGCTAATGTCTAGGACCTACAGATCGTAACCTAGCTAAAATGTTAGAATGTTCAGTCACACTTCGTCAAAATTTTTGCCCCTACCGCAAAAAAAGATTTTTGCTTGCCACCACCATGCGTCATAAAGGCAAGCATAGACACCCTAAGGCGTTGGCATTAATTTAGGCGAGAACCATGCTTTTAGGAGAAGAATCATGATCAATTCAATGGAAGTGAACGAACTACAAGACCTCATTAATCAAGATGCAGACATCATCTTAATCGATTGTCGCGAGCAAGATGAATGGGATGCAGGTCACCTTCCAAAAGCCCGCTTTATGCCACTTTCAAATTGGCAGGAAGTGAGCGCTGAGCTTGATGCTTCTAAAGATAAGAAAATTGTCATTCAATGTCGCTCGGGCAAGAGATCATTCAATGCCTGTATGAATCTCATGGACCGCGGCTTTGAAGATCTCTATAACCTCGAGGGTGGCATTCTTGCTTGGCAAGAGGCTGGCTACCCCACTCTTAAAGACTAATTAGGATTCAACATGCTCGACCTTTTAGGCGAAGATCAAAAAGAAGAATATCTTCCAAGCATTAGTGAAGAAGAACTCTCTGATGAAGATGTCATCAAAGAGTTGTGGGAACTCAAGCGCGAACTTAAAGATAAAGTTCTCGTCGTCGGTCACCACTACCAACAAGATGACGTCATTCAATTTGCCGATATCACCGGCGACTCTCTGGCGCTGGCGAAGTATGCTCAAAATGTAGATCACCCCTATGTGATGTTTTGTGGCGTGCACTTCATGGCCGAGACGGCCGATATGTTGACCTCTGAATCACAGCAAGTGATTCTTCCCGATCTTCGCGCCGGTTGCTCAATGGCCGACATGGCCGATCGCCGCGAGATTGATAAGTGCTGGGACTACTTGAGTGCCCACACCAATGGAAAAATTGTTCCCATTACCTACATCAACTGCGCGGCTTCATTAAAAGCTTTTGTGGGAGAGAATGGCGGAAGTATTTGTACTTCTTCTAACGCTGAAAAAATGATTTCTTGGGCACTCTCTCAGGGTGAGAAGTTGCTCTTCTTTCCCGATCAGCACCTAGGGCGCAACACCTGTTTTAAAATGGGCATCCCGCTGGAAGAGATGGTGGTCTATGACCCGAATCGTTTAAACGGCGGACTCACACCCGATCAAATAAAGGCGGCGAAGGTGATCCTGTGGTACGGCTACTGCTCAGTGCACCAAGGCTTTACCAAAGCTCAGGTTGAGACCATTAAGAAGCACTCGCCTGAAACTCGCGTGATTGTGCACCCTGAGTGCCCGTTTGATGTCGTGCAAGCAAGCGATGATGCCGGATCGACTTCCTATATTATTAACGAAGTTGAAAAGGGCGCGCCGGGCTCTAAGTTTGCCATTGGCACCGAGATTAACCTGGTTAACCGTCTTGCGGCCAAGCATCCAGATAAAACCATCCAAAGTCTTTCGCCCTACCAATGCCTTTGCACCACAATGTACCGCGTGAGACCGAGATGGCTCCTTGCCAGTTACCGTGCAATTCGAGATGATAAGCCAATCAATGTTATTAAAGTGGCAAAAGAAATTCAGCAACCAGCGCTCAAGGCGCTTGAACGGATGCTGTCGATTAGCTAGTGCTATAGACTCTTGGGGGAGAGAATATGATTTACGCCGACTACAACGGTAGTGCGCCCATATGTGGCGATGTAAAAGACTATCTCATTAAAAGGCTTGAAAAAGGGCCTTACGCCAACCCCAATGCGATTCACCACCTAGGGCAAAAGATTTTGATGGGCATGGAAAATGCTCGCAGTGTTTGCGCTAAGGCGATTGATTGCGAAAGACCACAAATTATTTTCAACTCAGGCGCTACTGAGGGCATCTCGACGGTTTTTCACAGCGTGTGCCTGCAGGCCAAGAAGCAGAAGCGACTTAAGATCATCACTTCTGGCATTGAGCACTCTGCCATTCACAACCTCTGTAAATTCTACGAGGAAGAAGGTTTTGAAATATTAAAAACCGGAGTGACGTGTGATGGAATGATCGAGCCAGAGTCGCTTGAGAAACTTTTAAAAGATAACCCAGGTGAAATTGCTCTGGTCTGCCTAATGGCCGCCAACAATGAAACTGGCGTGATTCAGCCGTATAAAGAATTTGCTCGTCTTTGCACTGAATACAAGGCGATCTTCCTGTGCGACACCACTCAAATTATCGGCAAGGCACCTTTTAGCTTTAAAGAGTGCGGAGCTGACTACGCAGTTCTCTCTGGTCACAAGATCGGAGCGCTCACCGGAAGTGGTTTTCTCATGGCCCGCGATCCCGACTCTCTCACTCCTCTAATCATTGGTGGTGGGCAAGAAAAGGGCCATCGCGGTGGTACACAAAACTATCTTGGCAACGAAACTTTAGCGGTGGCCCTTCAGTATGTTTGTAAAAATTTTGCAAAGATCGAAGAATTGAGAAAAGCCCGCGAAAATTTTGAAGCAAAACTTAAGAAGCGTTTTCCAACTGTAGTCATCCTTGGTGAAAACGCTGAACGCCTTGCTACCACTACCTATATTGCTTTTCCTGGCATCCACGGACAAGCAGTTCAAATCGAACTTGAGTCACAAGACATCTTCGTCACCACCAGCTCTGCTTGCTCTGACAATCAACCGGTAACTTCTAAAGTCCTCAAAGCAATGGGAGTAACTGATGATGTCGGTCGGGGAGTCGTGAGAATTTCTCTCGGTCTGTGTGCCACCCCTTCTACCTATGATACAATTTTCGAAGCCCTATCAAAGGCTTACGAGAAGCTTGGAAAAATTAAAAGCTTCTAGCCGTACTTAAAAGCAAAGGAGTGCTTAGTATGCTAGGGAGACCGGCAAAGCTCTGTCTCAGTTCTATTGTTGTACTCACACTACTCGCAACTGGCTGTACGTTTACTAAGATTACTAAGGAGCGCTACTCGCTTCCCAATCTACCCAGTGACAGCGAAGAGTCAGACACTGCAATTATGCTCGCTCTCAGCGGGCCAATGAAGGGAGGCGTGCTCTCCCAAACTGTGCCTGTGCCAAAAAGTGAAGGTGGCTACTTCATGGAAGTTCACTCGGGTGGACTCTCCGCTCTTGGCGCTCACCTAACAATACTCAATGAAAAATATCCTAAGCGCCTGGTCGCGGCCGACAGTGGTTCGTTCACCTCAGACTCTCTTTCAAAAGAGGATTTGAGAAAAGTCTTAAAATTCTATCAGGAAGCTAAGTACGACGCCGTCCTTTTGAGTGCAAAGGACTTCAATGCAATTGAGAAGTTTAGACTCTGGAATGAGGCCAAGAACATTCCCTTTGTTGGCGCCAATTGGGTCAATGTGAGAACCAAAGAGAGTGCTCTTGGAGAGGGTCTCAAACCCTACCGCATTATCGAGCGCGCTGGTCAGCGAATTGCCCTTATTGGACTCACCCTCGATGACGATGATCGCCCCGACCCTAAGCTTGCTCCTGAGATTATTCGCGAAGAGAGTGTGGCCGCATTTTTAAGAGTGCTTGGCGATCTTCGCAAAGAAAAAGTTGACTACAGCATTGCTCTAGTTAGCGAGGGAACTAAGTGCAATAACCAAAACCTCTGCTCTGAAAACTCAAGTGATCATCTACAGAATTTTCTCAAACGCCTTCCTCCTCACTCTCTAGACCTAGTCATGGCAGCGGGAGATCAATACTACCAGGGTGAGCTCTCAGGAGTTTTTGTTCTTCAAAATAAATCAGGTGGCTCTTCACTGTCTTTGCGTGAACTTGTAAGCGAAGATCAAAGCCTGATAGGCAGAGAGATTTCCCCCGTCCTTCTGTGCCATCAATTCTTTCTGGCCACCGGGGACTGCTACTTTGAAGATAAGTTTGCTGGCAAAGAAGAGCGCGTTCGCATCATTGAAGAATCGCGCTTTGAAAGTGTCCCTGCAAAATTTCTAGGTCACGAAGTTGTGCTCGATCCCAAGTGGAAGCTTTAGAGACAAATTAAAATCTTATTTCCATCGCAAGTGGGAGTGAGCCCGTTTTGGCAAAAGCCAGCGGGGCTATCCTTTGAACACCAATCGAGAACTTCCCCTTGAGAGAGTGAGCGGCCGGCCGCGAGCTCTCCCCTTGGGCAAGCAGGCTGTCCTTGCTCTCCACAGTGATTAATGCCACAAAATTTTGAGCCCCCTTGAGGACAGAGGTGATCTACAACCTCATAAGCACCAAACGCGCACTGAGAGCAGTGATTGGGAATCTCGTCTTCACACTTAGCATTTACTTTGTGGCAAATGGTCGCGCTTGAATCGCGGTAGTTGTCGCCAAATTTACCAATGAGTTCAAATTTGGGTTCAGATGATGGTGACAATGATAAATAGGAGAATGCTCCACTGGGCGCACTATCACTTAAGGCCTTTAAAGCCTCCCTCTCTCCTTTGTAGCTAGGAAAGAAGAATTTGTAATTCTTAGCGTCCTCGCTCTTTGAAAAAGCTAAACCCATCTCAAAGGCACTTTCACTCTTATTAAATTTCAATGTGAGTTCATTGATAAAATCAGCAGAGTACTGAGGGCGATCGTAGGATTCCTCGCAAGCGGGAGATTCGTTAAATCGCAATACTCCTTTCTTATCCTCAAACTCTGAGCGATAGAAAAGGCAGTACTCACTGCCAGAGGATCTCATTTTTAAAAGTAGCACCCAAGTTGCCGGTGGAGTGGAAACAACTCCATTTGCGTTCACCCACTTCTCAAAATTAAACTCGATCTTATCGGCCTTAAAGATTTTATCTTGCAATACCATCTCTAGACCAAAGGTGGCCGCCAAGGTGGCGGACTGAGAAATGGCAATTAATAAGAGTAGGATTAATCTCATAGGCGCACCTCTCGTCTCATGCAGCGAAAACTGACATCAAAGTCTACCTTAGAGCTAACCGCTGGGTCAGAAAGTCCAAAGTTAAAATTGCGATAGTCGCGCCCATCACCGTCCCAGTAACCTCTCACTCCAAGCTGATGCCAGCGCGAATTTGCAGAGAAGTACTTTGATGAGAACATCATATTCTTTCGCGGGGAAAGTACGTTTTTCATACTCTCCATTTCATGGCCAAGAATAGTTCTAAGTCCAATCCACGAATTAGAAAGTGATTCAAAATTCATTCGCTTAAACTTAGGGCCACACTCATAGACAAAGGCGCGCGCACAATTGGGCCCGTTGATCTCAGGCTCTTTATCCGCCAGAAAAACATCACTTCTTCTCTTTGACCAGGGATAGGGTGAGCGACTAATACTCACCGGTGTTGGATCACTTTGATCAAAGGGCAGAAAAGTAGCGGCGTCATAAACTTCTGCGCGCAAAAGTTCTTTCCCCCACAGTGCGCACACCTTGTGCTGGAGGGAAAGAGTTAAGCTCACGACCGGTGAGGCGAGGTTCTTAGTTTTAAGAAGACTTGAGATAATCTCTTTTTCGTTGGTATTTAAAACTCCCTCAAACTCAGTTCTGGCCGAGAGAGTCAGAGTTTCTTTAAGATCGCGCACGCTCACTGGATCGCGGTCGATAAAAATATTTCTACCGAGATTATCCCAAAGCAATTCTTCGCTAGCACCCTCGCGAGGAGAGGGCCCCTGAGCGTAGAGGCGCTCCGGTAGATAGAGCTCTTTGCAGTGAGGGTATAAATCGATATCAAAAGTGATTAGATCGCGCGTAAGTTTAAAGCGGTAGGCGAAGCCCTGGGCCCTGCGCTCGAGCTGATATTTTTCCTCGAGCGAAAACTTTCCCTCAGGGCCAAAGCCCTTGTTGAGCCTGGCCAGACAGGCAAGAAAATCCGGATTACAACGCAGATAGGAGCGATCGGTAGAAGTGAGATCGCCTAGAATATCCTGACATTTTTGGTCAACATCAGTACTACTCTTTGCACTCTCCCCCAACTTGAAAGTTCGCTCGACATCTTCAAAGGCCGCTAACCACTCTCTGGCCTCACTTTCCTTAGATATCGTCAGTGTGCCCACCTCAGAGTTGGTCCAAAATGGTATAAGGACAAAGATGAGTGTTGCGATAAAACCCAGGGCCACAATGCCCCAGAGATACTTGATATTTTTGGTCAAAGTAAAAATTCCACTTCTACTCGCGAGAGTGTTCCTAACAGTTTAAAATTATATGTAACATTTAATGTGGGACGAGCAAAGACCCACAGACACTATCAAGGATGAGCTATGTTGAATTGGCCAGATAATTTCGAAGCCACTGAAGAGAATCACACTGAAGTTCTCTCGTTTGGTGATTATCTTTCTAAGTTTGAGGATGCACCTTACAAGCACTCGCGACCATCTTATGCGTACCTCATCGACATGATCAAATACTATGGTCAAACAGAAGACGGCCACTACAAGGTATTTCAAACCAGCCACCCAGAGGCTCCCGCGGTCTACGGACAGAAAGCAACTCAAGAGAGCATTCTGCAAAATCTAAAAAACTTTGAAGAAGAGGGTTTTAATAATAAATTCATTCTTCTTGTTGGCCCAAACGGCTCTTCTAAATCTTCACTTGTAAGAAAGCTGATGAAGGGCGCAGAAGATTATTCGACTACTGATGAAGGACCGCTCTATAGCTTTAGCTGGATCTTTCCAATTGATCAGTACGTCAAGGGCTCACTTGGCCTTGCGGCCAGTCCTACAAATACAGATATTACAACTTATGCTTACCTAGAAGACAAAGATGTTTCCGCCATTCTCCCCAGTGAGCTTCGCGACCATCCCATCTTGCTCATCCCAAGAGAGCATCGCAAAAAAATCTTTGAAGAGAGCCTCAAGGGCTATCCCGAGTTACTCGATAGTGTTCGCAAGTCCTATCTTTATAAAGGGGATCTCTCTAAGCGAAACCGTATGATCTACGATGCGCTTTTAAAAAATTACAAAGGAAAGCACAGAGAAGTTCTCAAGCACATTCGCGTTGAGCGCTTCACTCTTTCTCGTCGCTACTCAGTAGGGGCCGTGACGATCGAGCCACAAATTCATGTCGATGCAAGAATGCAGCAAATCACGATGGATAAACGACTTGCGAGTCTGCCTCCAAGCCTTCAGTCACTCAATCTCTTTTCGGTTCAGGGCGAAGTGGTGATGGCCAATAGAGGGATGCTGGAATTTTCCGATCTCTTAAAACGTCCACTCGACACTTATAAGTATTTGCTTCAGACCATGGAGACTTCAAATATAAATCTCCACGGTATTTTAACTGAGCTCGATATTTTCTTCATCGGTACTTCTAACGAAATTCATCTGGCCGCGTTTAAGCAGCACCCCGACTACAATAGTTTCAAGGGTCGCTTTAGCTTTGTGCGCGTGCCCTACCTTCTCAATTACAAAGAAGAGATGAATATTTATGAAGAGCAAGTCGAAGGACTCAATGACAAGTCAGTCCTAGAGCCCCACGCGCTTGAAGCCCTTTGCCAATTCTCTGTGATGACAAGACTACGCTTGCCTCAGGTAAAAGATTTTGAAGATAAGCGCCTGGCCAATATCGTGACCAACCTAAACCCGCTAGAAAAGGCGCAAATCCTCGCTGGTGACGACTTCCCAGAGCGAATTGATCTAGAGAGTATGCAGGTTCTAAAGGCCGGGATCGAAGATTTAAAAAATGAATTCGTCTATGACAATCTCTATGAAGGAAAGTTTGGTATTTCACCTCGAGAGGTGAAGAATATTATCTATCGTCTCACAGCGATGCATAAGTCAATCACAGTATTTGAAGTTCTCGACTACTTAGAAGACCTGATCTCTAAGAAGAATGATTACGACTTTCTCAATATGACTCCGCAGAGTGATTACCACAACCCAGCGCGCTTTCTCTCTCTTATTAAAGACGAAGCACTCGATCAGTTTGACTCTGAACTAAGAGAATCGCTCGGCATGATCGATGATCGCTCTTATGACGAATACATCAAGCGCTATATTGAAAATATCAATGCCCTCATAAAAGGCGAGAAAATTAAAAATAATATCACCGCCAAGTATGAAGATGTAGATACCTACTTCATTACAGAGTTTGAAAAGGGCATTAATCTCAAGGAAGCTCCTGAGAACTTCCGCTCGACCTTGATTTCTAAGCTAGGGGCTTACTACCTCGACAATCGCGGAAAAACGATCACCTACAAAGAAGTTTTTCCCGATCTAGTGAATCGTCTCAAAGAAAGTTTTAGAAACGAGCAAAAGAAAACCATTCAGATGGTTGCTCGCAATATCGTCTACTTTGAAGCTGAAATTCAGGGCGAAGAAAATGGCAATGGCGGCAAGACGCCACTTTCAAGAGAGAACAGAGAACAGATCCAGGCCATTCTTGAGAATCTCCACAGAAATTATGGCTATTCCACAAATGGAGCGCTCTCGCTCATTAAAATGTTACTTAAGACTCGCTACTAAGACTTTGCAGGTGGGAGAGGACTCCATGGGGTCCCTCCTGCTCCTTGCCCTTTAAAATGATCTTTGGCGGATGCTTTAAGCGACTCATTACCCTTTCAATATTAGACACACCCACACTGTGCTTAAAGCTCTTAAAGCACGACTCATCATTGAGGCTATCGCCAAAAAAGATGCAATCATCGAGGGCGACACCGTCGCGATAATTTGAAAGAAAGAACTCAATGGCCGAGTACTTATTAATTGGGCCCGCCCAATAATTGAGATGGACGTTGCTCTCCGAGTAATTGAGGTTTTCACGCTCTAGAAAAGCGCAAATCTCTCTCTTTTGCTCTGGATGTTCATTTAGATATTCAAGGGAAATTGCCCGGTCAGTGAGCCTACCCGAGGTATCAGTGGAGAACTCTACCCCTTCAAATTCTTGCGAGAGTTTTTCACTAAGCTGAGCAAGTCTTCTCACTTCGATCTCTGGGATCAGGAGACGCTCTTTAGGCTCTTCTTTATGGCGCGTGACAAGTATGCCTCCACCTTCAGCGATGACCGCCTCTAGTGGCCCAAAATGCGTCAGAAAGAAGTGTGCCCAAGCGCGCGAGCGACCGGTGACAATGACCAACTCGCTCTTCATGCTTTTGATGAGATCTAGGATCTCAAAAAATTTCGGGACCAGCTCACTACCATGAGTGAGGGTCCCGTCAAAATCGGAAAAAACAATTTTAGGTTGGAAGCTCAAGCTTAGTTAATCGGAAAGCTTAGACCTAGGAAAATCCCTGTGTAGCTATCTTTGATATCGACCATGCCTTCAACTTTACCAATGATATCGCGGTAGCCTTCAATCGGAAGATTTCCAAGAATACCAAAGTTGGCCCCGATCATAGTTTCATATTGTTTAGTATCAGAGTCGAGGTTGAGTGATACGGGAAGCGAGACAAAGGGATAGCCCTCTTTACCCCAAAAACTAAAGCCCTTTGAAACAGTTGGGGCAACACCAATAATATTGCGACGTGAATCGAATTCCTCGGCGTTAGTCCAAGTTGTCTTCAGAGAGATGCGCGGCTGATTCATGTAGTCTGGGAACATTTCATAATCAACGCCAGCGAAGATGCGATTTGAGCGATCACCGCCAGAGATACCGGCACCGGCATCGAGCGTGATCGACTGCGTCATGCGCTGAGTATAACGCGCCTGAACACCAACTCCACCCTTATCACTTGAAATTCCGGTCATTTCCGCGCCAACCATCTTCTGCTCGACCATGAGGGGATAGGTTGAAAAACCCACACCATAACCAAAAGCACTTGTTGAAACGAGAGCGAGAGCTCCTGCGATTGTCTTCATTGACTTATTTAGTGACCATACTGACTTCATATTCATCTTCCTGTTTTTAAAAGTCTTTTAATCATTCTATCCACGCCCCTAGTCTCTCGTCAAAGTTTAGAGTTTTAAGCTTATGCTTTCAATTGACACCTTAACCCACACCCTCTATAACTACTGTCTCATGATGGTGGCCATAGCTCAGTTGGTTAGAGCGCTGGATTGTGATTCCAGAGGTCGTGGGTTCAATTCCCATTGGCCACCCCATTCAAATGACGATCTCTTCGGAGTGATTCATATTAAGCCCGAAACTAACCCCTTCGGGCTTTTTTTTGCCCTCATTGCTCATTCTCGGCCTATCCTTATCTAATGGATGCTAAAAATCGTTGGTTCCTGATCTTTGGTGAGACCAAGGAATCTCATAGGGGTTGGGCCAAAATTGAAAAGAATTATTCAAAAGGCTATCGGAAATACCACAATCTTGGTCATCTCGAATCTATCTTTAAAAAGCTTGATGCAGTCTTTCCGGAACATGCAAACGATAAGTGCTTAAATGCAGCGATCTTTCTCCATGACTTTTTCTACTTTCGCCTCTCAAGTCATAGTGAAGAGCGCTCTGCTAAATTCTCGGGGCCCTTTCTATCTGCCCTGGGTTTAGACGAGAATGAGACTCGACTCGTTTCAAATTTAATTCTCTCTACCAAGAACCACCTCCCTCTAAGTGACCAGCAAATATTTAAGGTCTTTCTCGACTTAGACTTGAGCATCCTGGCCGGCCCTGCAAGCGACTATCTAGACTACGCAAAGAATATCAGAGACGAATTTTGGTTTATTCCTCGAGCTTACTATCAGCGAAAGCGAAGTCGGATATTAAAATCACTTCTAGAGCGCGGTGAGATATTCCTGACTAAGAAGATGAAGGAATTTGAGGCAATTGCTATTAATAACCTCAAAGCAGAGCTCGCACTTGGATCGTTACTTTGGTCACTCCCACCCTACCACTCAACTCCTCTCAGGGTTGAAGACAGAGAGATTATCCGAGAGATCATTGTAGCGGGAGTGCCGTATTTTCAAACCAGGCACTCACTTGAACACGTAGAGCGAGTTTTTGCCTTCAAAGCGGATCAACTCAGTCACGACGAAATATTCGTTCAAGTTGAGTTCACTCAATCCCCTTCTATGCTCGTGAGTGAAGCGATGGAGGGCTTTCAAGAATTTTGTGAGGCCCTAGAAAAGAGTCTCGAAGGCTGCACGCCATTTACTGATTGGTACTTCAAGGTAATGCTCCCACCTTTTGAAAGAAGTATCACTCCAATCTTTAAATAGGCTTTAGTACAAAAGGGCTGGTCTTCTGAATTTCCGGAGTATTTGCAACTGTGGCGACGCAAGCATTTAAGTGCTCATAGCGATCAAGACTCACAATTTTATTGTAGGCGAGGTGCTGACAGAGACAAACCAGATGGATGTCGCGATACTTGATCGCCCCTTGATCGACGGCCGGAAAGTTTTGGTTGAGCCACTCCAGTCCCTTTTCGATTGAGAGGAGAGCTTTATCAAAGAAGCTATATTGCTCTATTGGAATTTTGGTTCTCTTCCCGAGCACAATCTTCACTTCTTCGGCCATCACTTCATTTAGGATTGCTCTGATATTCATATCAAGGACAGTGCGAAGCTTTACCTCATACCTATCACTCGAATCAAACTTGTCGACAATATAATTTGCGATATGATCGGACTCAATTAACCAGTCGCTACCATCCACCAGAGTTGGAACTTTCATGACCGGGTTATTACCAAATGCCTCCACATTGGATTCAGCAACATTTCCAGCATCTATAATTTCATAGGGCACTGAGTAGAGATCGAGTAGAACACGAACCTTGCGTGAAAAGTGAGAGAGCTGTGTGGCATAGAGTTTCATTTGCTTATACCTTGACTTAAGTCCTAAAAGTTTAAACTCCTCTTCTCATGGGGCTAAGCTTGAACTAGCATTGCAGTAAAGGAGGAGCTCTATGAGTTTATCAGCTTTAGGCATGGCCTGTAAAAATGTCGCTCAGACGATTGAATTCTATAAATATCTGGGACTTGAATTCAAACAATGTGGAGAGGAGCATTTTGAAAGTGAGCTTGCGTCTGGAATGAGACTTATGCTCGACTCTTATAAGCTGCTCAAAGAAATTAATCCCAACTGGGTAGAGCCTGCTCATCCCGGGATCAGCCTTTGCTTTGAACAAAGCTCTCCCAGTAGCGTCGATCAGGTTTATAACGAGCTAATATCGTCGGGATATCGAGGGATTAAATCGCCCTGGGATGCATTTTGGGGACAGCGATATGCAAGTGTTCTCGACCCTGATGGAAATCAAGTCGATATCTTCGCTGCTCTCTCCTAAAGATTATCAGTTAAGAGTTTTGAAATTAAATCGTTTGCAAGAGCGTTAGGATGGCCGTCGTAGGGAAGCTTATACTTTTGATCGAGCATAATATCTGACTCTACTACAGAGATTGATTTTTCCCTCAGGCAATCTTTGAGTTCGGGATTCATGGTGCCATAGAAGGGATGTTGAAGAACAATCATCTTGGTTTTCCCAAGTTTATTATTGAGATTTACTTTTGCTCGCTCAAAGAGGCGACAGGCATAATGGAGCTCATCACTTCCAATCGAAGGAAAAATTCGGTTCTTCATTCCGGGGATATACTTCTGAATGAAAAGGAGAATTTTTGTGCGAAGAGGTCTAGCCTCTTCAATTTTTCCCATGTCACTTAAGTCTTCGATTGAAAAGAAAGGGGCAGTTCTAAGCCAACCTAGTGAAGGTAGATTGCCGAGTGCTCTGGCGACATGCTCTTCAAAATAGACATAGATGGCCACACCCTCTCGCTGTTTAACAATCCTCTGCAAATCAAAGTGGAAGATCTGAGAGAGCATGGTATTTAATCCGGCCCCATTAATGCCAAAATTATAGGCTTCATAGTCGGTATTCTTTATAGCAAATTGTGAAGGGAGGGTTTCATAATCGTTAATCCCTTGCCCAAAAGTAAAAGATCCGCCAAAAAACAGAGCAAATTTTCTTCGCTCTTCTCCCTGACCAAAACTCGCTCGGAACTTGTGTTCATTGATTTTATAGGTCACATTGTAAACTAATTCACTCTGAGCACGGAGCGATTCGCGAAAAGTGATAGAAGGAATGTGCTCAAAGCCCATTCTACCGTGGTATTGAATGGGATTATGTGATCGGTAGTAATAGCAAGTTTCTCCCTTACCGCATCTCACTTCCTCATATAAATTAAATGGAATCTTCTCAATCGTGAGGAAGAAGTCCTCTTCAGCAGAGCTGGTCCAAGGCAGTGTGAGAATTAAAAATAGAATCAAAGAAAGATGGGTCATCTGCACCAGAGAGATCTAAGAAGTTTAATAATTTCACTATTCTAAGACCTAACTTTTGATATTGATAATATTTTCGTCCTAGACGCCAATACTTCGCAAAATCTTAGCAAGTTTTCTGACACGCCTATCCTCAAGCGTAGCCTCTCTTTTCACGATGTAAACAGAGCGAGTGACGGGCTTCATTCGCTTTGGAAGTTGTTTTCTTATCAACTGAAACTCATCTTTAACTAAATCGTTATGCAACTTCGCGACAAAATTTGGAAGAAAGATGGCACACATTCCATCTCGCGCTAGAGAAATAGCGGTTTCCATTAAATCAACTCGGTATCTAATCTCTCTCTTGAATTCTTGATCAGGCCAGCTATCAAGGCCTTTAATCCCAGTCGGAGCACCCTCGACAGGAATCAGGGGCGCCGCAAAGGGAATCTCTAGAATATCCTTATTTCGAAAGGCACCTTTTCTCACATAAGCACCCATCTCAATTGTAGTCGCTTTAATATGTTCAACTCCAGAAATGGCGATTGGTTCATAGGTAATAGCGAGGTCTATTTCGCGCTCCAAGAGCGATCGTTCCATCTTGCCTGGAAGAAGTTCATGAAAATCTAGCTCGCAGTCCTCAAAGAGAGGCGCCATTAATTTTGAGAAGTAGGTAGTAAAAACCTCGAAGGAACCAATTCTCAATGTCTGTGAACTCTCTTTTTTTACTTCAAGTAAGGAGTCGAGGGTTTGCAAGAAATCGGGAATATTTCGAGCTAAATTGTGGGCTTCATCGCTAAAGGCGATTGTTCGCCCAAGCTGGTGGTAGAGGGAGAAACCTAGGTCCTCTTCAAGCCTTCCAAGGGACTTTGAAAGCCCTGAGTGCGAGATTCCAAGTAGCTCAGCGGCCCTTCGTAGGCTATTTGTTTGGTAGAGGGTGTGAAATTGTTTTAAACGATCGGTCTCCATATGGAACCAATAATTGAAAATAAGTCACTTTTTGTCAACGTCGCGAGATGCTAGCTTCACGACAAGGAGAAAAACATGACAATTTTACAAACACTTGCTCTACCCCTCGCCCTACTACAAGGTTCGTTTGAGAACTTTCAAAAGTGCCAAATCTACCAAGATCACGTGAAACTTCATCTAGGTCATGATTTTGGAAATCAAATTACAACACAGTTTCCATACACTGGTCACACTGATGAGATTCTTCAACTCACCCCTGGAGCGATTGCCGGTATTGGACCAGTAAGATACCGCTGGATGCTAGAACAAACCGACTACCAAGTTCTCTCAGCACAAAACGAGCTCATCACATTTTTATCTAGTGGGATAACCAATAGATTGAATGATTCGGTCGAAGCAAAAAGACTTAAGGAGCTCATGCATGAGATATGCGAATCAGATAACTACTCTCCTAAAATTCTTGGAGAATTTATCGTGCTTCTAAGGATCGGAAATCGAGATTTTACTGACAGATTAATCATCGAAAAAGTCACGGAGTCTACGATAAAAGGACGCTACATCGTGCCAGGAAGCTTCGAATCAGAAGTAGAGTCCCTCATTGCCGATGACAAGTTATTTAGTTTTAAGATTAGAGTTCGAGAGGGAGAGGACGATTACTATGCAGAGTTCAAAGGCGCGATTGAAAGTGACGGCTCCTTAGAGGGCAGTGCTTATGAGCTAGGAACACAGCAATTGCTTGGTCACTTTACTGCAGCGAGGCTTCATCATGAGCAATGAAATTCTTAAGGCAATTAAGTCCCATCGATCTATAAGAAAGTATCAGAATCGGCCCATCCCAAAAGAGGTGATGGATGAAATCTTACTCGCTGGAACCAGGGCATCTTCTTCGGGAAATATGCAAGCCTACTCTATCATTGTGACTACAGATTCGAAAATTAAGGAAGAGCTCTATCCTCTGCACTTTAATCAAAGTATGGTTTTAGAAGCCCCCGCCTTTCTTACATTTTGCGCTGATTTTAACCGAATGAGAAAATGGTTAGAATTAAATGAAGCTCCTCAAAATTTCGATAATTTCATGAGCTTTCTCATTGGCATGATCGATGCGACACTTTGTTCACAAAATGTCGCTATCGCAGCTGAGAGTCTAGGTCTTGGGATTTGCTACCATGGAACAACTCTTGCTAGCAATAAAGAGATTTCAAAGATTCTCAAGCTTCCAAATCAAGTTGTACCTGTTGTCGGCTTTTCTCTAGGATATCCGGCCGAAGAGATTGAGCTCAGAGATAGGCTAAGCCTAGACTCTTTAGTTCATGAAAATACCTATCATGATTATAGCGCCGAGATGATTGAAGCGATCTTTGAACAAAAGAGCACATCGGCAATGAAGCGCTACCTAGGTGATCGAGATCTCAACAAGATTCTTAATGAGAATAAGATTAAAAATTTGGCCCAAATCTATACGAAATTGAAGTACACCAGGGAGTCTCACCTAAACTATTCTAAGGATGTACTGGAGTGCTTAGCAAATCAGGGATTTATGAACAATGACTTAGCTAGCGAGCTTTCGCTTTGATCTTGGGCTCACAGTTGAAAGTGCTCGAGTTAGATTTTCGGCTATAATCGGTTTTGAAATAAAGTCATTCATTCCGGCGGCAAAACAATTTTCGATATCCTCTTTCATCGAACTTGCCGTAAGCGCAATGATAGTGGGGCGCAGGTGTTCAGGGATTTGCGCACAGATCGCCCTAGTTGCCTCAAGTCCATCCATAACTGGCATGTGTAAATCCATCAAGACAAGATCAAAGTCTCCCTCGAGAACTTTAGCGAGGGCGATCTCCCCATTAGGGGCTACGTCGACTTGAAAACCCATTTTCCTAAGAATTCCACAAGCTACGACTTGATTAATCTCATTATCTTCAGCGAGTAGAATGTTTAAACTCTTGTCATAGTCGACCTGAGGCTCAGTCATTTCATCAATGGCTAAAGTGCCGATGTGGGCCAGACGTGAGAGAACAGTAAAGAAAAAAGTAGACCCCTCTCCCTGCTCACTTTCAACCCACATGTGCCCCCCCATGTTTTCAGCTAATGACTTACTAATTGCTAGCCCGAGCCCCGTTCCTCCATACTTCCTCGTAGTAGAAGCATCGACCTGTGAGAAAGATTTGAAGAGTCTTCCTTGAAGCTCTGTTGGAATTCCAATACCAGAGTCTTTAACGGAGAATTTGAGCTCAATATTCTTAGAGGAAACATCGCGAGAACTAACTGCTACAATTACCTTGCCCTGACTTGTAAATTTGATGGCGTTATTAACGAGATTATTTAAAATTTGCTTAATTCGAGTTTGATCACCCATCACAAGATGAGGGACCTCCTCTTGAATATGTAGCTTAAACTCGAGTCCCTTATCGAGAAATCTTTGCTCAAAAATTGCCATTACTTCTTCTAGAATATCCCTTATGTTTATAGGAATGTACTCAAATTCTAGTTTTTCAAACTCGAGTCTCGAAAAATCAAGTATGTCATTAATGAGTTCTAAGAGAGATTGACCACAGCTTCTGAGGATGCCCACCTTTTTTAACCCCTCCTCGTCTTGAATAGAATCTTGCAGCAAATTTGCCATACCAATAATTCCATTCATAGGAGTTCTAATTTCATGACTCATATTCGCCAAAAACTGAGACTTTACTCTATAAGCCTCTTGGGCCTGGTTTCTCGATTCAATTAAATCAAGCTCTTTTTGATGGGCCGTGATTAATGAAGAAACAATAGCCGCACAAGACTCAAGGAATTTAACCTCACTCTCATCCCTCACATGACCATGAGGTAGGTAGACGACGATTACACCAATTACTACTTCGTCTTGAAGGAGAGGAATATTGTAATGTCCGTGAGCACTCATACCTGCAAAGCGAAACTCATGGCGCTCATCCACACAACTTGCATGCACTGTTCTCTTTTCTAAGAAGGCGCGACCGCAAAGACAGCTTCCCTTTTTAACTTTGGCACACTTACTTTCAATACTCTCCCCAAGGCCGTGACTTACTTCAAGTGCAAGTTGATCCTCTTTAACTAAGAAAACTCCCCCTCTACCAAGCAAAGATAGCCAAGGAACGGAGATAATTTGATCAATTGCAAACGAGAGTTTTTCATTTAACGAAGTCTCTGTAGAAGTAGAAATCTGTAGGAGAGAATTCAAGGCTTCTTGCTCGCGGAGCTTCTTATCATGTTCCATTTCAATTTGCTTTCGCTCTGAAATATCAGACCTGATAGCTGTGAATTGATTGAGTCTTCCCTCAGAGTCATAACCTGGAACAATGGTTGAGTCGACCCAATAGAGAGTCCCATCTTTTCTTCTATTGCAAATCTCTCCTCTCCAGACATGTCCTTCAGATATTTGGTTCCACAATTTTTTAAAGAAAGAACTTTCATGTGTTCCTGAATTTAAGATACGGTGATCCTTTCCAATCAATTCCTTTCGCGTGTAACCAGATATTTCACAAAACTTGTCGTTTACAAAAGTAATTTTCCCCCTCGCATCAGTCACTGCAACAATGGCCGAAGCGTCTAGGGCCTTCTTTAGATAATCTAGTCGCTTGCGATCCATTGCTAAAATCTGCCCGATACGGGAAATAATAAAGCCAAAAGTGAGAATCCCACCAATAGTAATAAATGCAGTTATAGTGAGAGCGGTTTCAAACTCTTGAATCTTTAGGCTGTTCTCCTTTTCTGCAATCACGATAGCCGATTGAAGAGCTCGTACGTCATTTTCAATATTGGAGAGAATATTTTGGAGGGCCAAGTAGGTTCGGTCATGCTTAGCTAGAGATTCATGAGCAGAATCAATATCAGACTTTGCTACAAAATTAACAATCTCCCTTCCAAGTAAGATCATTTGAGAAAAGGCAGGATAGAGTTCTTTGACGTCGCCACTAACTTCACCAAGCTTTAACTCAAAATCATTTCGATCAATTTGCTGCTTCAGCTCTAAATAAAGGACGGTAAACTCTTCATCAAGAGCAACCAGTTCACGCTGGATCGTCTTAGAATCTTTTCCCGTAAACGAAGCAGAAACGACAGACACGACCTTGGCGCTTAAGCGCTCAATTTGTTCAACCATATCCTGATTATTGGCCACCCATTCATGAGAGGCGGCCGCCCTCTCAAAGCGTCGCTCAAGTATATTATTAAGGGCAAGAATCCCCATAATCAGTGCCATATTGATCACCGAAAGGGAGACATAGTACCACTTCATTTTATTGAGCTTGCGCTGTTTCATTAGAGTGCACACCGGGTTTACAGTAATTATTTATCGGTGTGCTCTCATCTTGGCCCAAATCAATTAATGTAAATAATGATTAAAATTTACTTACTAACAACTGACTAAAGTCTTATCATTTTATAACTCAAGATTTCAGGAGCTAGCTATGTCTTACTGTAAGGCCATTGAAACCATGCCAGAGCACCGTCAGGAAATTCATCGCAATTACCACGACTTTAAGTATGGTTTTCCGATTCACGATGACAATGAACTTTTTGCGAGATTGATTCTTGAAATTAATCAAGCGGGCCTTAGCTGGGAGACTATTCTAAAAAAAGAAGAGGGCTTTCGCAAAGCCTATCACAATTTCAACATTAGAAAAGTCGCCAAGTACACAGATAAGGACAGAGAGCGATTACTAAATGATCCAGGAATTATTAGAAATAAACTTAAAGTGAACGCTGCTATTGAAAATGCGAAGACCATTTTAGAACTACAAAAAAACTTTGGATCATTTGAAGCTTGGATTGAAGCCCATCACCCCCTACCAAAGGATCAGTGGGTGAAGTTATTTAAGAAACACTTCAAGTTTACTGGTGGAGAAATTGTTGGCGAGTTTTTAATGAGCATTGGAGTTCTAGCAGGAGCCCACGACAAGAGTTGCTCTATTGGAAAGAAAGTCGCAAAGTCTAAGCCGCTTTACCTTTCTCATAAGTAGATTAAATTACTTTGAAACCACTCAACCTGGCTTAAAACTGGCCTGTTTCCACAGAATGGCCAGTTTTAAGCATATTTCCTGAGGACAACCGAGCCTTTAACTCCATCAAGAATTTGTAAAGTAAAGCCCTGAAGAGCCGATCAACAGGGCATGAAGACAAAAAACACACTCAATTTCTTACTCCTAGTTATTACTCTAATTTCGGTTTCCTGCGTACAAGACGATCCTTGTGCTAAGGATAAAGATGGGAGCACCTCTGCCCTAAGCGCCGAACAAACCGCCAAATGCGATACTGATACTGGCACAACTAATCCAGGGAATGGCAATGATGAGGAGACCGACCTCACCTCGCTTAATCGCCCATGGAATAAATCCTCAACCACAATTGTCATCGATGCCTACGAGGGCAACTCAATTGACTGGGATAAAATGGCAACTGATTCAAAAGTAGTTGGGGTGATTCACCGCTCTAGTATTGGTAGCAGAGTCGATAGTCTCTACAAGTCTAGACGTGCCATCGCCAAGTCTAGAGGTTACCTCTGGGGGGCGTATCACTTAGGGCGTCCAGGCAATACAATTGCCCAGGCAAAACTCTTTCTCTCATTAATCGAGGATGATCCAGATACACTTATGGTTCTAGACCTTGAAGACACTACTTCAGGTAGTTTTATGACTATTGATGAGGCAGAAGTCTTTATGGAATATGTCTACGAGCAAACAGGTCGCATTCCTGTGGTCTACGCCAATCACTCGACGACAAAACTTCTCAACACGAGAGTAAAAAACAATGCTCTCTTTCAACAGTCTAAACTCTGGTATGCGCGCTTCAAGGCAACAGTAACTGACTACCCTGCTGGAATTTGGCCAAACTACTTTCTCTGGCAATTTTCTAGTGAAATCAATTGTACTAAGACTGGCTCTTGTCTCTATAACGTCCCAGGAACAAAGTTTGACATGGATGTAAACGTCTTCAATGGAACTAGAAGTGAGTTAGAAGCCGCTTGGAGTGATCTCTAAAATTTCTAAATAATATTCGCTTTTCATACGATAAGTTAGGGTGACAAATTTTAAAATTGTAACCCTAACTTTTTTGCTTTTTACCCTTATCTTTCAAGGCTGCCAAAACGCTAGTTATCGCTCTCTAGCAGGTGTAGATGGTTTTGACGAAGTCTATGGCACAACTGGGGACAACGGCCAAGTTCGACCTGTTTACCGCGGAGTGATCGAACTCTACAAAAGTCTCTCAGATGAGCAAAAGCGCGAGCTCCAAGAAAAGAGTCTAAAAGACTTTCAAGGTGACAATGCCCTCTTGATGTTACCAAGAGTTCTGGCCGAGGATGAGTATGCAACCATACAGGCCGGAGTCAATCAGCGCTCCCAAGCTCTTAGGGCCTTTCTCAAAGATCACTACTCAGGCAAAAAGAAATATTTAAAAGACGGCATAATTCCCAAAGATGTTCTCACTCGCATCATTAACCGCTCACACGAAGCTGATTGGGAAGAGAATATCAAACCAGAGAACTTAAACTTTTGGTATGGGCCAGATATTATTAGAGGGCCACCCACTGAGGACTTTCCAGAAGGGCGATTTTTAGTTGTCGAAGATAACCCATCCTTCATTGGTGGTATGGGAGACTTAAATAAGGCCAGAGAGATTCTCGACAACTACATGCCTGAGTATCAAGAAGTAATAGGAAGCCCAAGTCCAAAATCCTTCTATCGCCAGATCACAGCTAGCTATAAAAAAGCTGCTAGTAAAAATGGGGGCATTGCTATTGCTGTTCAATACCCTCACAGCATGGCCGCCGACAACGAAGATAAACGCACGCGTGAGATCATGAAAGAGCATGGTATTGAGACCGTAACAATTGATCCTTATAAAGATCACGCCGATTCAAAAAAGTATCCCAAGCTCAAGGTTACTGAGAGTGGAGTCTTTTATTTGAAGTTTAAAGGTGCCAAACCACAGCGTGTTGGCCACCTCATTGCCAATATGAACCCTCAAGACCTTGAACCTAGTCATCCCGCCAATAGAACTTACAGAGCTGTTGAAGAAGCCCAATGGTTGTTAGAAGAGGGAGCACTTACAGATGCTCAAAAGGAAAATCTCAAGTCGGCCCTAAAGCCTGATTCGATGAGTGGGGAGATAAAGATCAAAAGACTTGAGGCTGTAATTCGCAAGGTTAATCCCTGGGAGAGCGACTTTGATAAGATGGGAGGCCTAAAGGGACTGACAAAGGCCCTTAAAAAGGGACAACTCTCAATTACTAACTCTACTGGTACTGAGTTTATTGGTGATAAGGAATTTTATATTTATGTGGACAAGCTAATCGAATACTACCTGGGAGAAAAGCCAATTCTTGGCAATATGCCCAGTGGAAGCTTTGCAAAGCTTGGTGCCATTGATGAAGAGGCCATAAGAGAAGTCTTTGGCAATTTTGAAAAGTACGTCGTCAAAGTAGTAGATGGTCGCGGTGGCAAGGGAGTCTATGTTGGGCCCAAAACTCCACCCGATCAAATAGAAGAGCTCCTGAAAGAAGTTAGGGAAAATCCGGCTCGCTACATTTGGCAAGAATACAACACCCTTTCAACTATTGAAGGTCATATCGGAGATATTCGAGTAATCTCTAACGTCAGTAAAGAGACTATTGTCTCCAATGTTCCCTGGGCCAGAGTGGTGGGAATGGATGGTGACGGGAAAGTAAATATATCGTCTAACGGGTTTGAGGCGACAGTGATGATTAGACCGTCGCCCTCCAATCAAAACTGCGCGCAGCTTATGCGTGGAGTTTTGCTTCTCCAGTAGCTTATCTTCTACGATTTCCAGTCAGTCGCAAAATCATTAGGAAGAGATTTATAAAATCAAGATAAAGCGTCAGAGCACCTATAATTGTCTCCTTATGGTCTTCGGCGCTACCTTCATTTCCGATAATATTTGAGTTTTTAATCTTCTGCGTGTCATAGGCCGTGAGCCCGGCAAAGACAACAATTCCCACTAAGCTATAGATCATCTCAAGTCTGCCAGACATTAATGTGGGAAAAAATAGCGAGAGAATGCCAAACCCGATAAGACCCCACAGTCCCATATGAAGAAAGGTTCCAATCGGACCAAGGTCACGCTTAGTCATGTAACCAAAGGCGCTCAATCCGGCAAAGCTAAATGTTGTAACAAGAAACGCCCCCTGAATACTCTCGTTCGTATAAATGATAAAAATGGCCGAGAAAGTAAGACCAGTTAGCGCCGCATAGAGAAAGTAGATCAAAGTAGCCGCGGTTGGGCTTAATTGCTTGATCTTCAATGAAAGAAAGAGAACTGTGCCTATTTGAGCAATCAAAAGAATAACGAAGATAAATCTATTTTGAAGAAGGACATTCATTATTTCTGGAGTATTGGCGACAAAATAGGAAATGATTCCAGTAAGTAGAATTCCAAGTGACATCCACTTATACACTCCACTCATAAAGCGAGCATTCTCTTCTGAGATTGCCGTCTGACTTCGATTCATTGCTGAATATTGATTCATATAGACCTCACTTAGCTTAATGTTAGCATAGATTAGGAGCTTTCGTGGACGTGGCCATAGTCAATCGAGACAAGAAATAGCTATAATAGCTAAATAAAACTTTTTCTGATGAGTATTCATATTGAGATATTGGATCTTTGACTTAGACGGCACCCTCGTCGATTCATTTCATTACTACTTTCTCGCACTTGATAATTTGCTTCAAAAAGAAGGACTTGCTCTCACCCAAGACCTCAAGCGTGAGGCACTTCGTGAGCACCCGGCAAAATTTCTAGCGAAATACTTGTCCGCCGATCACCTACCCTTTGCACTCGACTCACTTGTGGCACTCTCTAGAAGTGATGCAGAGATTATCAAGGCCTACGATCATATGCTAGATTGCCTTGAACTATTAAAATCCCAGGAAGCAAAAGTTGCGATTTGGACAAGTCGTCCGATGGAGTCCTCGAAGATTATCATTAACTCTTCAGGTCTCGCCCCCTACATTGACTTTCACTTGAGTGGTGACTGCGTCTCTAAACCCAAACCAGATAGTGAAGGTCTTTTGAATATTGCAAAACTGTTTGAATGTAACCCCTCAGAGATCTACATGGTGGGTGATCATGAGCACGATATGCTTGCGGCCAAGAATGCAGGCGCCAAGGGGATTAGGGCCAGTTGGCACGGACACTGGCAAGAGGCTGAGTGTGTTCTTGGGGATGAGCAATTTCACTGCTCTAAAGAGTTTGTTCAGTGGCTTTCAAATATTCTAAAAGTGTCTAGTCTTTAGACAGTCGCTCGGAATACTCGTCAATATTGTGTCCATAATGGCCTAAAAGATGGCATCAACCTTGTAAGTATTACTTACTAGGAGAGACACTATGAAGAATTTCACCCTGATGACATTGATCACCTTGGCTCTATTTTCCTGCGGTCGCAATGATGACTTCATGGAAGATAGTAGCAAGAAGGCAGCGACTACTTCAGAGAGCGCTGTTAAGACTTCTCCAGACTGTACATTTCTTGAAGTCGGAGAAAATGTCGAGATGACTTGTAGTGGAAGTGTGATTTTAATTCCTGGCAACCTGCTTTCAAGTTCTAAAGTAGAAAGTGATAAAGTGACACTTAAGGCCTCTAGAAAAAATGGCGGTGCTGATGGAGACAAGAATTATGACCTTACGCTCACTCTAAACTCCGCGCTCGACCTTGAACTTCCAAGCACAATTGCAACAACTGGAAATGCAGGAAGTGATCTAAAGCTCTACCTCAAAATCAACAACGACATTGACTGTGCCTATACTAGCGATGGTAGCGGAGAATTTAAAAATCCTCACTGCTACACTGGGGCCGTGCGCGATTCGACAGAGTTGACTGGCTTTACTGGCGGCATTGAAGAGGCAGATCTCATAATTGAGAATATTCTAGATATCGAAATGAACCTTGATAGTTCTAGTGGAGATGGCGTGATAACAACGGCCACGGCCGTTCTAAATGTTATTCCTTAATGAATCGAGTACCCTCAAATGAAGGGGTCCATAATAATTTTGCTTAAGATAGCTCACGACAATCGGTCGTGAGTACTTTTGCTTTTTCTTTAGGATTCTAAATCTCTTATCAGCATCAACTAGGTGACGACTCATGACCGCCCTCCCAAGCCCCAGGGCCACACCATCAATGATACTGTAGACCTCACCCATATAAGCACGCCTATAATCTTGCTTAAGCCCTAAGCTCTTAAAGTATGAATCGGTCGCATTATCTAAGGGCGTATGATCGAGATAAACATTTGGAATATTCTTGTGTTTCTGTGACTCTATAATGACATATTCCTCTTCACCAATTTGCTCCTGCTCACAATTGGGGAGATCAGGAAAGTAGTCTGTGACTATAATGTCGGCCTGATTTGAGCGCACCCTCTCCTCTAGTTCAAACATCTCACATGACTGGTACTCTATACTTACCTTTTCGCTACTAAGTGAAATCGGTGCTGAGCGCTTGATAATAATTGAGCGCATGACCGACGAGTAGCCAGCGATGCGAACCACTCCAGCGAGCTCGCTCTGAAACTGATCGAAACTTGCTAAAAAGCTCTCTTGGTGAGCGATACTTTCTTTAGCAAAACAGAGCAGTTGCTCGCCGCTAGAAGTCAGCTCAAGTTTTCTCGGGTGCCTAATAAAGAGAGGAGACTTTAAAAGCTCCTCGAGTCTCGCAATTTTTAAACTAAGCGCCGGTTGAGTTAACCCCAACGAGACGGAGGCTTTGGTAAAACTGCCATAGCTTTGAACTGCGAGAAATGCCTTTAGATCTTCAGTCTTTATATCCATAAATTAATTTAATACATACATTAATCTAATTAATTATTCAAATAGCTCATGCAAAGCCTATAAAAAGTCACCAACAACCAGGAGAAAAAGATGAAAGGTTTGATTTTGAGTTCACTAATCGCATTATCAGGGCAGACGATGGCACTTACCTGCACTTCAGAGCTCTCGAGTGAAACGACCCTCACATTAGATCAAAAGGGGGGTGCACTAGTCTTAGCTTATTATAACTCGCCAGAGCTACAAATCGTCTTTGCTGGCAAGAGTAATGGGAATCCATTTCTAAAGAGCTATCAACTAGTCGATCAAAATTCTGAGATTACAAACTTTAGTCTCAACAACCAGCTGGCCTTTGGGCAGTTTTGTCGCACAAGAGTTTGTCCTCCCACCCCGACTATGCCAACACTAGTTGGAAAGCTCACCCATCCAAGTGGCGAAGATGAATATTTTAAATGTCTTTAGCCTCTTTGCAACCCTTCTAGGTTTTCTAGGAGGGTCCCCTTCAGTGGTCTTCGAATCAAATGAATCAAAGACGCCTGAGGGTGGAATTGTCTTTAATGAGATCACATTTTCAAGCTCTGAGAAAATCGACATCTGGCGAATGAAGCAATCCCATCACGGCCTAAGCGCGCAAAAGTGGGACTATATTGAAATTCGTGTGGATAAGAATGAGCATCCCTACCGCGCAACCTTTCATCAACTCAATGAGAATGCAGAGGAGATTGAGTACCGCGCTTCCTGTATTAGATGTCATAGTGGGGGGCCTAGGCTTATTCGCCCAAATCTAAATTCAGTAGATGCGACACTTTCTCTAGGAGATAGGATCGCAATCGCGAAATGGAATGCAGTTATCAAGAGTTATGGTCATGTGATTAATCATGAAACTAAGGGCATCAAACGTGAAGTCGCACTTCACTCTTTGCCTAAGCATAAGAGAGAGCTTTTAAATGTTAAGACATGCACGACTTGCCATAGTGAAAATTCGATAAGAGCTCCCTTAACAAATGAGCAGATCGTCACAATAAAGCACCTAGTTGACCAAGGTGAAATGCCACCATGGCCCTATAAGCTCTCACCCATGGAGAGGAGAGAGCTCAATCAATTTATCTTTGGCATTTAGGGTATTTAGGCCAGTGGAGGTTCCTCAATAGATGAACTCTCCTCAACATGAAGTTTATGAACTTCCTTGAGTTCCCCAAAAAACTCTGGGAGCTCGACACCGGCTTGCTTTGCAAGGTCATGAATTGGAGGAAGGGATCCAATGAGGCTTCTTAAAAACCCGGAGGTACTCGATTTACCATCTCCTTGGCCACCATCCCAAACAGTAACCTTATCAATTTTAAGATTTTGAATGGCCTTAACTTGTTCGGCAATGAGAGCAGGCAATTGTTCAACCACCAAGAGAGTCGGAACTAATGATTTATTCTCACCTACCGTCTCCAACAGCTTGCGGTAACCTTCGGCCTTTGCCTCGAGAACCTTTTGAACCCCAGATGCTTCGGCTTCGTATTTTGCAAGAATTGCGTCAGCTTCACCGCGAGCAATTCTTCTGGTGTGTTCGGCTTCTGCTTCAGCGCGAATTACAACTTTGCTCTTATTGATTTCTTCTTGAGCGATCTCTTCCTTTTCTAACTCAGCAATTCGTTCAATCTTCTTAGCTTCAAAAACATCAGTTTGAGCTCTTGCCAGTGCGACTTCCCCTCTTCTCTTTGCATCGGCTTTCTTCTCATTAAGACTTGCCTCATAATCAGCAATATTGGCCTTGGCCTCATTTTCACCTTTTACAGACTCAGCTTCCTGACTAGCAATAAAGACTCGCTGCTGAGTGAGGGCCTCTTTAATTCCTTGCTCTGCCTTGGCACTCTCTTTTGCTTCTGCAACCACTTGCATACGCTTAGCTTCCGCCTCACCGGCAACACCCTCGGCCTCAAAGCGAGAAACCGCAATTCTCTTATTTCTCTCCGCTTCTTTTTGACCAGTTTCAGAATGGGCCACCTGCTGAGCAACCATGACTTGCTTTTCTCTCACGGCACTCGCCTCGCCGATCGCCCCCTCTTTTTCCTGCTCGGCAACTTCGACTCTTGCCTTATTGATTGCCTCTGCTGCTGCTTTTTTACCAATGGCCTCAATATAACCAGACTCATCGGTAATATCTCTAATATTGACGTTGATAACATCAAGACCTATTTTATTAAGCTCTAAATTCACATTGGTATTCACAAGATCGAGAAATTTCTCACGATCCTGATTAATTTCTTCAATGGCAAGAGTTGCAATCACAAGACGCATCTGACCTAGAATGATGTCTTGAGCTTGGCCACTAATCTCATCCACTCCAAGACCTAGAAGTCTTTCGGCCGCATTGGTCATAATATTATCTCTCGTGGAGATACCTACTGTAAAAGTAGAGGGAACATTTACGCGAATGTTCTTTTTTGAAAGCGCACTTCTTAGATCGATCTCAATCGTAATGGGCTCAAGCGTGAGGTAGGTATAGTCTTGCAATAGTGGGATAACAAATGCACCACCCCCGTGAATACACTTTGCCGAGCCACTTCCTCCCACATTACCAAAAATAACTAGAATCTTATTGGAAGGGCATCTCTTGTACTGCTTAGAAACAAACATGGCAGCAAAGAGGACGATAACGACTGGAACAAAGAGAATGCCAGTAATGCTAAAAAGTTGAAATTCCATTTTCTTATCTCCGCTTAATATTTACGTACAATTAAAATTCCAGAGTCATCAACATCCTCGACCACAATCTGTGCAAAGGATTCGATACGCTCCTCAGTACTATGGGCGGGTACAATTTGCTGTCTTCCTCCCACATTGATTTCAACTTGCCCGGAGCCTTGACCGCGCTCTGGAATTGTCATGTACACTCTTCCAGTCATTCCAATGAGATTTTTTATATTGAATTTGACGGTTGAATTTAATTTTTTGATTTTAAAAGTGAGAATCGCACTAAATACGGCCATCAAAAGCCCGAAGAGACCTGCTGCGATGGCCGACTTTGTCCCATCTAACATCCACTCTCTTCTTGCCGCCAAGCCAATCCACCCAGCGCCCATAAAAAAGGCCAAAATAGACTGAATAGAGACAAGGCTAAAAGATTCACCACCATCGATGTGATGGGCATCATCAATATTTACATCTAGCTCAATATCGCCGGCATCAGCATCACTGCCAACAAAGAGCAGTAACATTTTGACCAAGTAAAGAATGGTCCCAAGGCCCGCCATCAGTAGATAGACGGGGTTATCCTTAAATATCTCTTCCATCAATTCTCCAACTAAATATTATTTTCATTATTCTAGTTGGACTTTGAGATCGAACAATTGGGTAATTTCTCTCCCAGTTAAGAAATACTAAACAATTCTAGCAACAACTTCTTGAAACCAATCCATAAAGACTCTCACTCGTAGAGGGACATAACGTTTATGTGGGTACAGTAGCGACAACGGCATGGAGTGAGCTCGGTGTCGTGGGAGTATTTCTACCAGATCTCCTCGCTTTAAATGCTCTCTGATACCAGTCTCTGGAACTTGAATAATTCCATGCCCTGCGAGGGCACTATAGAGATATGCCTCAGTACTATTGACCATCAAGGAGCACTTCATTTTAACAATCCCCTTTTGATGCTCGAAAGTGTCGTCGTTTTGTCCTCTCGCATTGCTATAGCCAACAATAGAGTGCTGAGCGAGATCACTTAACTTTTTTGGCACTCCGTTTTTCTTGAGATATTTGGCTGAGGCGCAGTTAATCATTCTAAGTTCGCCCAGAGCTCTCACAATGAGATCAGAATCCTCTAGCACTCCCGCTCGCACCACACAATCGAGACCCTCCTCAATGAGATTCACTCGGCAATCACGACTTGTTAACTCAACCTCAATTCCAGGGTACTTATTAAAGAACTCTTCGAGATAGGGAATGAGCATGTTCTTGGCCGTTCCCATCGACATATCAACTCTCACTCTCCCCTTGATATCTTCTGGACGACTTTGAAACATAGTCTCTACATCCTCAGCGTCGAGAAGGAGGTTTTGACACCTCTCTAGAAAGAGCTTTCCATCTTCAGTGAGGGTTACGTTTCGAGTAGTGCGCTGAAGTAATCTCGCCCCAACATACTCTTCTAGCCAAGAGACATAAGTTGAGACACTGGCCTTTGGCAGCCCCAATTCAGAAGCGGCTTGGGTGAAGCTCCTCAGTCTGGCCACCTGGGTAAAAACGCTCATTGCCTGCAGTCGATCCATAATTCCTCATTGTTCGTAAAATACGAACAGTCTATCAATATTATGACCATTTATCCATTTCCGCTAAAAGGCTAAGATGACTCAAAAGGAGGATCTATGACAAACAAGATCTCAATCATTACCGGTGGAAGCCGCGGTATCGGAAGAAGTACGGCCCTCGCCCTCGCCGACGCTGGCTCAGACATAATTCTTACCTATCACTCAAAAAAGGAAGAAGCTTATCATGTGGTTGCACAGATAGAGGCAAAGGGAAGAAAGGCGATAGCGCTCAAACTTGATGTCTCAAAAGCTGACACATTCGATGAATTCACCGCTCAGGTTAAAGAAGCTTTGATGAAACATTGGGATACTCACAACTTTCACTGCCTCATCAATAACGCTGGAATCGGGCTCAACAATGCCTTTCTAGAGACGACCCCAGAGGATCTCGATACGCTTTATAATATTCACTTTAAGGGACCCTACCTGCTCTCCCAAAAACTTGTCCCTCTCATGCCTAAAGGTGGAAGAGTGGTGAATATTTCAACGGGTCTCACTCGCTTTAGCCTTCCCGGCTATTCGGCCTATGCCGCCATGAAAGGCGCGCTCGAAGTACTTACCCGCTACATGGCCAAAGAACTTGGCTCGCGCTCAATTACCGTCAACACCATTGCCCCAGGGGCGATTGAGACTGACTTTAGAGGCGGACAGGTGAGAGATCAACCCGACGTCAATAAATTCATCGCCTCTCAAACGGCGCTAGGTCGCGTGGGACTTCCCGATGACATTGGCAGAGCGGTGGCGAGTATTGTTCAAGACGAGAATGGATGGATCACCGCTCAGCGAATAGAAATTTCTGGCGGGATGTTTATCTAGAAATTTTTGAGGCCCAACCCGGTGAGAAGATTGGAAGTTGGATCTCTCTTTGTTCTACAATCTCCCTTGTCTCAAGGGAGATTCTCTCCAAATCAAATCCTAAGAAATTCTTTGGTAGTAAGTCGATGAGTTCAAGTGCCCGCTCGAGATGCCCACGGGCAGCACCCTCCTGACCCAGCTGAAACTTTACCCCTGCAGCTGCATACTTAATAAGGGCCTTCATAAAATCGGCCACATTTCCACGGCGCTCGTGAGCATTCCAAAGCGCTTCGAGATAGACGTGGGACTCCCAAAGATATCCGGCATGATAGAGATCAAGAGCAAAGGCGAAGTCCTCATTAACTTCGGGTAGCTCTTCATTAATCAGCACGCACTTAGGTTCTTCTTTGCCGTAGCTATGACCGCCTACTTTATTGGGATGAATCTGCTGTCCAGGTATGAAGGCATACTCAGGAAAGTCTCTGCGTGGCGCTAGTCGAGTGGGAATATGATCAAATAACTTCATCACTACCGAGTCTAGCATAGCTTTGTCTCTGGCCCAAAGGTTGCACCATAAGTTCTAGGTCGCTGAAAAGACCATCAAAAGGCTTGTACTAGGCTAAAAAAGTTAGGAGAGAGCTACTTTTTGAAGGCCCATGTCAAAGGAGTCGTTCTATGAAAATCAAAGAAGTTATGTCCCCAAAGGTCCAATGTGTGAATAGCCACCACTCTATTAGAGAGGCCGCTAAAATCATGAGAGATTTAAAAATTGGGAGTATTCCCGTTGAAGACGACGATCGCCTAGTTGGAATGATCACCGATCACGACCTCGTCGTCGGCGCCATGGCCGAAGGTCGTATGGCCGACTCTACAACTGTGGCCGAGTGTATGACTAAAGGGATTAAATACTGTTTTGAAGACGAAGAGATAGCCGATGTTAAGGCCCAAATGGTCGCCAATCACATCAGTCGAATTCCGGTTATGAATAATCAGCGTCGACTAGTGGGAATTGTGACCTTTCGCGATATTGAGAAGCGGGCCAGTTAGACAAAGAAGCTTTTCCTAGTGATGATAGAGGGGACTAAAACTCTAGGACCCTCTATGATCACACTTCATCACCTCAATAATTCACGCTCACAAAGAATCCTCTGGCTTCTCGAAGAGCTAGGACTCGAATATGAAATTAAGCGCTATCAGCGCGATCCAAAAACTATGCTCGCTCCCGAAGAGCTCAAGAAAATTCACCCGCTAGGAAAGTCCCCCGTTATCACTGATGGAGATCTTACTTTAGCGGAGTCTGGAGCCATCATAGACTACTTAGTGTCCACCTATGGAGAAGGCAGATTAAAGCCAACCCAAGATCAGAAAAAGCTTTTGCGATTTAACTACTGGCTTCACTACGCCGAAGGCTCGGCAATGCCTCCACTCTTACTCAAACTTGTCTTTAATAAAGTTCGATCAGCACCAGTTCCATTTTTCATTAAGCCCATTGTGAAAAAGATTGCCCAAAATGTAGAAGAGAGTTTTATTCATCCTCAATTAAAGCTCCATTTTGGATATCTAGAATCAGAACTCTCTAAGTCGGAGTGGTTTGTGGGAGACGAATTTAGCGCCGCAGATATTCAGATGAGCTTTCCTATTGAGGCGGCCAGTGCTCGAATGGGTCTAGAAGAAAATTATCCGAAGCTTCACAACTACCTAGTAAAGATCCATGGCCGTGAGGCTTATAAGCGCGCTCTTAAAAAGGGTGGCGAGTACACTCTCTTTAGTTAGGACCTCATATGAATTTCCAAGCAGAAGCTCATCACTTTCTAGAATCCTCTTGGAAGCGTCTCAGTCGCTACCACAAAGAACTAAAGCCTCTTAGCATTGATCACCTCTGCTACCGGACAACCTCTCCCACTCACTACGAGCAGACTAAGCGCTACTTTGGAGAACTTGGAATTGAACTGATTGAGTCGATGATTGCAGGGCGCCCCATTGCAACCTTTAAGCTTCATGAGCCCATCCACTTTCGAGGGTTTCAAATCGACCTTGTTGAAGTCCCCGCCCCTAAAGAGGGAAAGGCAACAAAGGATGGACTTGAGCACTTTGAATTTGTTATCCCCTATCACTTTGACTGGGTTAGAGAGCTCTTTAAAAATGAGAAAATAAGTGAAAAGGGAACTGCAAAACAACTCAATCCCGAAATTGAAGTGTCCTTTGAAGACTTTGCCATAAAGTTTCATCACAAATCACTTGAAGAAGTAATCGCAATTGAAAAACATCCCAAGCTTTGTGACCTGATTGATAGCTTAGGTCTCTTCTCAGAGCTGAGCCAATATTGCCCTCTGATCTCAGGAACAATCCCACTTCAAATTCATCATGAGCACTCTGACCTAGATATCCTCTGCCAGGCTAGTGATCTTGACTCATTTGAAAGGACTTGCACTAAGAGTTGGGGAGAAATGAACTCATTTAGAATTCACCGGGCGAAATATAATAATAAAGAGAGCAGTATCGTAAATTTCAGCGCGCAAGGACTTGAGATTGAAATATTTTGCCAAGACCAAAGCGTATTCACTCAAAATGCCAATCGTCACTACTATGCCGAAAGTAAACTTTTAAAAATCTTAGGAAAAAAGTTTAGAAGAGAAATCTCTGAACTTAAAAAGTCTGGGGTGAAAACTGAGCCCGCTTTTGGCGAGCTCTTGGGGCTTAACTCTCCTTACGAAGAGTTGCTTAAGCTTGCACTTCTGAGCGAGGAAGAACTCGCCCAGAAATTCAAAGACTATTCGTCGTAGAGATTCCCCTCTCCACACTGAATGCCAGCTTCACACTTACAACTTGATTTTAAATAATTCACTTTGAGTGAATTACCTTTTTTCTCTAACAGAAGTTCACAAGTAACCTTGCCAATTTCCATTTCGCCGTAAAAATTAGTTTCGACTTCTGCAACGGCACTTACGTTGAGCTTATCCGAATCTGAACCTGGCTCAACACTCACAGTAATTGATTTTTCATTAAGCTCAAGAAAGAGCGTGGAACCGTCTACGTCTTCATAGCTCCATTCAACTTCAGAGCGGATAAAATTCTCAATCGAGGTCATATCCTTTTCAGTAAGAGACAGAGCAAAGGCGGCCGATGAGATGGCCATAGCAAGAACGAGCACAAGGCGAAGTGACTTCATGGGGGACTCCTAATTTAAATTACTTGGAGGTAGATTTAAATTGGTCTATGCGCTCTGACAATGAGGACTAGTAATCTCTACACGGTCTCAAAGCGGCTGCGATAGCGTGAAAACCAACCTTTAAGGGTGGCCCAATCAAAGACAAAGGCGCCAATGACCCAAAAAGAGATAAAGCTCTCAGTAAAGAAGATATCTGCGCCGCTAGAATTTCGAGCGAGCAGCATAAGTGCGCCCATTGAAAGTGAGCTCATTAATAGGGCAAAGATAGATGACCTGCGGGCCATATAGACGCGCTCATTGGCCCCCAAAATAATTCGAGTGGCGCTGGCCCCTAAGGCCATAAAGATGACTCCGCAAAAAAGTCCACAGGCCCACATGCCATATTTCATAAAGACGTGTGGCAAGTGCACCCAAGTATCAAAGGGATTCCAGCCAAATTGAGGGCATATTGACAGTGTGACTAGGCCCGCTAGCCAGTGGGCGGAGAGAGTTTTTACAAAAGTGATTCTAGGAAGCCAGCGTAGGTCTTCGGCAACCATCTCACTTACGGCGCGGTCAAGCTCAGATCCTGGATTCTTTGAGTCCTTCAAAAATGATTTGTAATCTTTTAAATCCATTTACGCCTCTCCTCGAAGAGTTGCTAGTATTCGGCTCACTCTCTTTCTCAGCGCGCTTGAGCTTGCGCCAAATTCTTGCGCGAGCTCGCTATAGCCTTTGCCTTCAACAAATTTCTGGTAGAGCAGTTTAAATTGCTCCGCCTCCATTTCAGGCAAGTCAAAATCACTCGCGCTCTCGTCTGCCTGATGAACTTGTTCATATTCATCTAAGCTTAGAGTTTCTTTGCTCGATCGATAGTGATCAATCACTACGTGCCGGCAAAGAGTAAAAAACCACGGAGCAAAAGGATACTCACACTTAAAGAGATGTCTCTTTTGATGGAGTTTCAAAAAAATCTTTTGAAAAACGTCATCCCTTTCCTTGGCCGCGACCTTCTTGTGGAGATACCCATAGACTCGCGCTCTGTAGCGGCGGTAGAGTTCTTCAAAGGCTTCACCCTCGCCCTCGCGATAAATTAACATGAGCTCTTCGTCAGTTCGCATCTCTTACCTAGGTATACGTTTTGGAAATCAAAAGTGTGACACAGACCCTTAGTTTAGCAGGCCACTCGAGAAGATGGATAGTCTCTGTCCTACTTTTTCTATTAATATCAACACCTTAAGTCATTAAGCATATCTTTTCGCGCTAGAAGCGAATAAAATAATCCCATCTCCTGGAGTCGACTATAGCCCTAGAAAGCGCCCTCATTATTACCAGTGCTTCACTGCTTACCAGCACTCTCTCGGGCGTGCTCGGTATGGGTGGTGGGGTCATTCTCATGGCCATCTTGCTCAACTTCCTACCTGTGGGAGAGGCCATGGTCATTCATGGGATCGTTCAACTAGTCTCAACTGGAACGAGAATCATCCTCTACAATGCCCATATTAGAAGAGAGCTACTCTTTAAATACGCACTCGGCGTGATCCTCACAGTTGTCGTCTTTAAAGTCATAGACTTCTACCCTAGCAAGGCATTTATGTACTTGTGCCTGGGGTTTATGCCCTTCATTGGCCTAACTAAGAAAATTGGCAAGTGGCTTAGTATCACCGGGCCAGCGCGAAGTTTCCTCTGTGGCATCATCGTCACAACCGCTCAATTGGCCGCAGGTGTGGCCGGTCCCATTCTCGATGTCTTCTTTATTAATGCTCCTCTTACTCGCTATGAAATTCTAGGGTCTAAGGCCATCACTCAGGCCATAGGTCATATCGTCAAAGTGCTCTTTTATGGATCAATCCTCTATGGGACAAAGCAAGAGATGACTCTCTCGACTTGGGCCTATGGACCAATTATTCTTCTCACTCTCGTAGGCAATTATTTTGGAGCTAAGATTGTCTCTAGAATGAATGATGGCCAATTTAAGCAGATCAGTCGCTACCTCATCTATCTCATTTGTATTCCACTCATTATCAAGGGCCTTCGCCTACTCTAGCGGCTTCTCCATCACCAGATCGGTGGTCTCGTAGCCAAGAGTTTCATAGAGATGAACGGCAGTCTTATTGAAGGCAAAGACATGAAGTCCAATTTGCTTGAGCGCAAGTGATTTGGCATGGTCCTCAATCATTAACATTGCCTCCCTACCATAGCCCCTGCCTCGCCATTTCTCTTCGATAATAATGTCGTAGATAAATGCCTTGCGATTATTCTCAGCGCCAATCGCGGCAAACCAGTAATAACCGGCAAGTTCGCCATCTGGATTTTTTAACACTCTAAAATGCTGATCCTTGCTCTTTGGCCCATCAGGAAGAAGGCGCTCAAAGCTTGAGCGCGACAGATCATATGCTTCCTTTTCAGACAAGGCATTGGCTTGCATTTTACTTTCAGCATAATTTTTTAAACTTCGCTCAAACCAAAAATCGTACTCTGATTGAGTGGGATGATCTGCTGATAGTTTAACAGACATTACTGACCTCCAAGATACTTGGGAACGAGATAGTTTATCGCACCTTCAGTAATGCTAAAGAACTCCTCTTCAGGGATTTTCTTTGTGGTGTCGTTAGCTCCGAAGTATAGGCAATAGTTTTCATTCTTCTTATTAGTTAGCCAGTAGGCCATTTGAAGTACGCCCGGCTCACTTCCCCCCTTGTATCCGGCATAGGAGAGCTTCATCTTCGCCTTGTCGACAAAGGGTGTATTAAGACCAAGAATCCCTCTTGTAGTCTCATCACTCTTTTTCCCAAACCATCCAAAGAGTTGGCAAATTTCTCTTGGGTTTGCAAACCATTCGATCGCCGCTATATCTTTGGGACTATCCCACTTTGCCAGGGCCTTCATAACCTCAGCAGGCCCCTTGGATTCGAGAGAGCGCAGCATGGAAATTCTCAAGCGACGATCTCCTTGCTGGTAGCGAGCAACATCGTCAGCCGTGAAAAATGCGCGCACTCGAAAGAGTTCCATTGTGGTGAGAAACGGTGTGTTTCTCTGCTTTAATTTTAGGTTAGTGTTGCGCGCGAGAAATTGCTCAATCTTCTCTCTCCCAAGAAAGTGAATCAAGTGATCAGTCGCGGTGTTATCACTAATAGAAATCATCTTCTGAGCAACTTCTTGGATCTTTACTTTAGTGCCCGCTTTTAGATCTTGCATGCGACCAGAGGGAAGTGATTTATATTTATCCTGGACTGAAATTTCCTGATCCCAACGAACTCTCTTGTGAGTTACTTCTTCTAATAATGCTCCTAGCACAAAGAGTTTAAAGACGGAGCCTAAGGCGTGAATATTATCACTACCAGCTTTCAATATTTCTTCTCCCTTAAAGTTCGAGAGATAGAGCGCCGTTTTAGGGCCCATACGCTGTAAGTCATTTTCAATTTCTTGAACACTCTTATACTTGGGAACCTCGTAATGCTTTCCCAAGTAGCGAAGACCTGAGATTTTAATTTTACCCTTATCTCGCCCTAGGTTCATCACAAATTTGACCTGATCGCCCTTGGACGCACTCACTAGGATCTCGCTATCAATGCTATCCTCAGTATTGACTTTAAAATCCTTGCACTCACCGTGAGAGAATTTAATTAGGCCAAAGACCTGATTCATCTCTTCTAGGGTGACGGCCTTAGTGAAAGACTGCGTGAAGTATTCATCATATTTTTTTATCTGAGCGCGATTCACGCTCTGACAGACATACTTGGCCATGAGCTCATACTCTCTCTTTCCAAAGACTTCGCCCTTAATCCAGAGAGAGTTAATCTTGTGATCTCCCTTATTGAGGTCGAAGATAGCCTTTATCAAACTCCCCTTCTTCGTCTTTAAAATGACGCTCTTTTGAGGGCCCACCACAATACCCTCAACTCGCTCACATGCCCCATGCTCTGCCGCATACTTATCAAAGAGGGCCTGAAGTTTTTCTGGCGGAAGCGCTTTGATAAAAGCCTCATCAAAGCGAGCATCATAATTGGCCCCTTTGCCACTTAAAAGTTCGCAAAGAAGGTTCGACGCACTTTCAATCTCGGGGGCGACCTTCTGTACTTTATGCGCACAAGAAGTAACCATCAGAAAGAGTGTTAGGAGACAGATCAATTTAGTCATCATTTACTTCACCATCAAAGTCGAGTTAAGGCATAATATCAGGATGAATATCCAAGCCGAAAGTATAAGTGCAGCACTTAAGAATATTAAAAAAATCTATCTCTTTAGCTTTTTTTGGATGTTTCTCGTCATTATCCCCATTATCGTGCCCTACTTTTTGGAGCTGGGACTCACGATGGAGCAAATCTTCAAACTCCAGGCAATCTTTGGAATCACGGTTGCGATTCTCGAAGTTCCCTCGGGCTACTTAAGTGATCTCTGGGGAAGAAAGAATACCTTGGTCATAGGCGCTCTCATTACTGCCATCGGCTTTACCTGGCTGTGCTTTATTAAGGACTACTTCTCCTTAATCCTCTATGAAATCCTGATTGCGGCAGGCCTCTCACTCGTTTCGGGCACCGACCTCTCAATACTCTACGATTCACTTCACATTACCCAAAGCGATCGAAAATCTAATTCAAAGGCCATGGGTAATATTCACTTCTCTCAACTAAGTGCTGAATCTATCGCCTCAATCCTCGGGGGCGCCCTGGCCACCGTCAGCTTCTCTCTTCCACTTATTGTTCACGCAATCATTAGCTGGATTCCGCTCTTTATTGCCCTCACGATCTATGAGCCTCCAATGGAATCAAAAGAAGAGCATAATCATTGGAAGAATATAAAAAGCATACTCTTTGAAGTCTTTAAGCGAGATTCTCTTTTGCGACTCATCTTTATCAACTTAGTCATATGGGGACTCTCGACCTTTATCGCCGTTTGGATCTTTCAGAAATACTGGCAGGAAGCCAAGATCGATATCACCTACTTTGGCCTCTTGTGGGCCGGATATAATCTCCTTGCTGGTCTTATTGGCAAGTGGGCCCACTTCTTTGAAGAGCGAGTTGGGGTGACGACTGTCCTAGGACTCACGGCGATTCTTCCAGTTATTGGCTACTTTGGAATGGGAATTAAGGTGGGAATACTAGGCGTATTCTTTGGTCTGGCCTTCCAAGTGTCGCGAGGGCTCAATCAGGTGATACTCAGAGACGCACTCAATTCTAGAATTGATAACAAGTTTCGAGCGACGATTAATTCTCTCTCGAGCCTATTTTTTAGATTGGGATTTGCCCTCGTGGGGCCACTGATTGGCTTTTCAATAGATCACAGTGGTCTTAGCACAACCCTTCAACGAATCGGGCTGTGCTTTTTAGCACTTGTGATCTTACTTATGCTGCCACTTATTCTAAAGGCGCGAAAGATTAGTCACAAAGTTTAGACGGGCTAACAGTATGGGCCGGCACACACTGAGCAACCCACTGGCCATCTAAGTAGTGAGCAAAGGCAAAGAACCAAACGATCTTATCTTCAGCACTCACAAGCGAGATTTCATCTGCGAAAATTTCTGGAACCTCGCCGTTGATACTAAAACACCAGCCGTAGGCCCTCATCTGTGAATCGCTCAACACTTCGAGCGCGTCCATTCCAATAACGGAACCCTCGATGCTATTTATTCCTCGCTCATTTCCCTGATACTCAAGCCCCAGACTATCAAGGGCATCGAGGGTAAATGCCCCCAGTGACTGCGGGCTAAATTCAGTTCGCTCGAAAGTGGCGATCGGCTCTTTCGAACATGCGCCCACCACTTCAAGGCTTTGGGCCATGAGTGATTGAGAGAGTAAAATTGAAAGAAAGAGCAGAAAATGGCGCATTGGTTCCTCACTAGTTGAGTCGGATTCTTAGCACCCTCGTCATCCAAAATCAACGATTTAGGCCATCCTCAATTTTCCTAGGCCAGCTCTCTGTCAACTCCTGGTGAATTCATGTCAAATGGTGCTTCAGTCCATTGTGGCGAGTCCGCGCCCTCTCTATAATTAAAATGACACATAGGTTGTCGAGACCAAGCAAGGTCAGGAGGGGTCTATGCCACAAATGAATACGACTCACTCTGCTTCTAAGATTAAAATGCTCATGGAAGAGAGTGAACACCAAATCGAAACCTACCGCTTCTTACTAAGCGGCGAGGAGGAGTTAGCGCTCCATCAAAAGCTCGATAAATTAAAGTCACTTGTTCCTGATCGCTCTCACGTGCGCCTCGCATTCTCAATGAGTGAGGATGGCTGGATGAGAGGAGTGCTCGAGGTACAAAATCTCAATCAATACTTCGAAGCCTTTGCTCATCACGATGACCCTGTGGCCCTCTATGAGATCCTCGAAGCAGATGTTCTCGAACAAGTGGCCCGCTGGAAAGAGGAGCGCTTTAACAAAAGTGCGACTAGTCACTAACCGCGTCATACAAATACATTTCACCTGAATCCTCCTAGTTCGGGTGTCAACATCCTCCAAATAAGGCATAATAAAAGGGCAACTTTTTATTATGCCTTGGAGGTCTTTCTTGAAACTCTTCACCTTTGCCCTCGCCCTACTCTTCTCTCTCAATAGTTATGGGGCGCAAATGAATTGGTCCGATCTAGAAGGTTGCTATGAGAGCGTGCTCATTGATGGCAAGCCTGTTGAAATGGGACCAGATCTTCAAAAGAGTCTCACTGAAATTAAAAGTGGAGAGAGTAGTGTTTTTGAAAATCTCGATCACTCTCCCCTAAATCATATTCTCTTAATTCTCTTCACTGGTGCCAGTGGCCCTTGGTATAGTTACCACTCCTTTGTGGCCTTCCCACAGCACGGCGATCTCTCTACAACTCGCGATCAACTCAACTATACGGTTGACGCCGATTTCTTTCTAAATGATCGCGGTTTCAGAAAGAAAGTTGATCACTACCTTAGTATCGAACTTGAGCAAGATGGCGAGTACCTCACTGGTAGCGCCAGTTTTGAGTCTCACATTCGCAATATGTCTGGAGAGCGCACCTTTAAATTAAAGCGCACAACCTGTTTTTAAAAAATTATGAGTAAAGATCCAAAAAATAAACAACCAGATGTGGAACAGGCGCTCGTTGCAAACTTCGACCTGCCAGACCTCCTAGAATTTGCCTACAACGAAGGTGGCTTCTCAGTAGTGCCGACCAAAGAGGGAGTTGAGCGCGGTCACGCTCTCGCGGCGACGAAGGGTCAAACTCAAATTCAATTGGATATGCTACTCGATCAAATGAGATTAGTTGCCAAGCAGGCCAGTGATATCAAAAAGAAAGTAGAGCTCTCAGCAAAGATCTACCGCGCCACCATGAATATTGAACCCGATATCGGGGCAACCTATCATCTCTATTTAAAGGCAGACGGTAGTTGTGCCCTCTCGCTCATCTCTCCAGAAGAGTGGGGCTCTGTAGATCGCTATGGTAAGTGGCTGGCCAAAATCCTTCTTGGTGCCGATCACACTTGGTCAGTGCTTGAGAGTTCTGAGCATTTTGAGAAATGGAAAGAGAGCTGATCCCCAAATTTAGAATTGCTCCCACTCCAAGCGGATTCCTTCACCTAGGCAATCTACTCAATTTCGTCCTGACAAAAGTCGAGTGCTTAAAGCAAAATGGCTCTCTTAGGCTCAGACTCGATGACATCGATCACTCCCGCGTGAGAGATGAGTTCCTAGAAGATGTCTTTATCACATTAGACTGGCTTGGCTTTGAGTACGATCTAGGCCCAAGTGGAGTTGATGACTTTCAAAAGAATTATTCACAGGTTTTAAAGCGCGATCTTTATCTAAAAGAGAGAGAGAAAATCTCTGAACTCTTCGTCTGTAAGTGCTCGCGCAAAGAAGTGCAGCAGGCAAGTAGTGATGAGCAGTATCCGGGGACCTGTCATCAGTTAAAGCTTAGCTATGAAAAGGTCAAGACCTGCATCCGCATGCGCACCAGTGCCGAGTTCTCCTTTTTAGGAATCTGCCCCCATCTGGAGATGCGAGACTTTTTGATTTGGTCAAAAGAGGATCTTCCCACTTATCAGCTAGTGAGTGTAGTGGATGATTTAAACGACGGCATCACCCACATTATTCGTGGAGAGGACCTCGCTCCTTCAAGTGCCGCCCAAGCTGAGCTCGCCCATAAATTAGATCGAGCAGAAATCTTTAAAGGAATTTCGTGGCATCACCACCCGCTTTTAAAATCTTCAAGTGGTGAGAAGCTATCAAAATCTAAAAGTGACTTGAGCCTAAAGCTCATGAGAGAGGCCGGACAAACCAGGGCACAGGTCTTTGCAGAACTTGCGCGACTTATGAATCTTAAAGATCCACAAAACTACCGATGCGTAGAGGATTTTATTTCTTTACCGAGCCTTTATAGGCTCCCATAGAACTTGCAATAACCCACTCGCCGCTATCGCTGATATCACCAGCAATATCACTATTCTGGGCGATATTGACTCCAATCACTACCTCAGAGCCATTCACATAACCACCCTTGCGACTCACAACCATCCAATCTCCTGAACTATTGAGCTCAGCGATGATTGGACCTGGCTCTCCAATTTGATAATCAAAGAGTATCTTCCTGCCATTTAAAAACGCTCCCTCGCCACTTACGACCAGCCAATCTCCACGGCTATTGACCTTAGCGACGATGTGCTCTGCCTGATTTCTGATTTGGTAGTCAGAGAGAATGCGCGTGCGCGCATGAGCGACAGGGCCACAGATGGTAAAAATGAGGGTAGCGAGTAAAATTATTTTCATGGCCCTATTGTGCCTTGATGCACAAAAAGTGAAAGCCCCCCTTACCTTCTTACATAGTCTAAATGCCTTAAATTATGTGAAGGTCAATTTCTAAAATATTATATCTGCGCTCTAAGTAGTTAATAAGTCATCATTTTTTAGGAAGGCGTGTCGTGACCCTCTCGACTCACACTGCGTATAGTGTGGCGCCCTAGTTTTATTTAGGCTCACAGAGGAGACTCACTATGAAGTTGAAGTTTATTGGCGCACTCGCTGTTATCTCTCTACTTGGCGCATGTGCCCCTAAAGGCAAGGTGGAAGTTCATTCACTTGGCAATCCACTTATCTCCTACGAGACTCAGTCGGCTGCCCCTCTTAGCTACTCTGATAAAGATCTCAAATCCCTCGACCTCGCGGCCGCCAACGCCGTTGAACTTAAAATTAAACCACAGGCCCTGGGCTCTCTCTTTCTGTGGTCGGTCGCAGAGATCGATGCCCCTCCCGCTCCCACTGGTTCTGCGCTCGCTAACAAAGTAGTGAGCTTTGAGAGACGTGGAGAAAAGCTCGCCATGTTTGAGAGCCTCCAAGGAAAAGTGGCGACTAATAATGTTTCAACGAAAGTTTTGCTCGCTCAATTTCCCATTCTAAAGAGTGATGATGAGTGGATTACCTTTGACCTTGGCGCAGGACTTGATCTCGTCTATCAAAAGAGATCTCTTCAGGCCGGTGAGGCGCGCTCAAGTGAGGACACTGTTCTCACACTTACTCACAGCTTTATTGATAAGGTTGAACTTAGAGGTCAGTACATCTTCATCAATCAATACGCTCGCGCGCTTGTGCCAGATGCTGGCAAGGGCCCGGCCAAAAATGTCTCTATCCATTTAAAGCATGTACTTCAGAGCTACCAACCCTCAAATGACTACGCCCCTAAAGAAACAGTGGGCCTTAGCAAGGTTGGCTACTTTGAAACAGACACAGTGATCACGGCCGGAAGTGGCCAAGAAAATGTCTATATAATGAGACAACATCCTAAGAAGAAGATCACTTGGTATCTCAAGGGCCCAATTCCGGCCGAGCACAAGAAAGCCGTTACTGACGGCATCCTCTACTGGAATCAAATTTTTGGCCAAGATAAAATTGAAGTCAAAGAACTCCCCGCCGATATCGGTGTCCACGAGCCTGGCTACAATATAGTTCAGTGGCTCGAGTGGGATACTGCGGGCTTTGCCTACGCCAATATTCACGGAGATCCGCTCACAGGTGAAGTCCTCCAAGGCCATGTCTACATGACTTCTGTCTTTGGAAAATCTGGTGTGAAGAGTGCTAAGAAGTACTTTGAGCAGTTAATCAAAGATCAGCGCCCCTCAACTCCAAGCGATACTTTTGGCATTCGTGGATGGAAGAGCGCTACAGCTTGTGAGTACGATTTTCAACAAGGTGCCGCCAAAGGGGCCCTCACCGCACTTGAAGGAATCGAAGAACTCACTGAAGAAGAGCAAAACGAGATTTTCCTACGCGTGGCCAATGACTACGTACGCGCAGTTGTGGCCCACGAAGTTGGTCACGCGCTCGGACTAAGACACAACTTTGCTGGAAGTCTGGCGACAACTCTCACGCTGGCCAATTATGACGAGAAGGTACTGGGCTACTTCCTTAGAGATGAAGTTGCCCAAACTGAAGAGATCGTCTCTACTGTGATGGACTACACGCCACTTCTAGTCTCTGCCATGACTGGGGCTAAAATCAGAAAGAAAGAGACAAACTTCGTCTATGATCAAGTCGCCATCCAATGGGGCCACATGGATCAAGATCTTCCTGAAGCACTTCCGGCATTCTGTACAGATGGAGATCGCGGCGAAAATCGCTACCACGATTGTAAAATTTGGGATCGCTTTTCAAGTTCACTTGATAGCGCTTACAAAGACTACCAAGACAAGGTTCGCTCCAGTGCCTTTACTCTGGCAGAGAAGCTCTCAGCGCTAGAAAATTATGGCCATGATGTCAGAGAGTTTTTTACCACTCTCCCTTTAGCTCCTAGCGCAGACGCCAAGGGCTTTGCCAGCGCTTCTTATGAAGATATTTTCAGCGCCCTTGAAAAGGACACTCGCTTTCTCACGGTGACTCGCCTACTCCCTAGCGAAGGTGAGCTTCAAAGTGAACTGCGCGATAGCCTTGAATTAGGTTATCTCTCTGAGACTCTCACAAACCTTGGTGTTGGTCTTAGTGGGCTGCTTCTCACAGACCTCACCCCTAACCAGCGCGGTCGCACACCACTTCGCGAGGCCCTTGAAGAGAAAACTTACAACTATAGTAAAGATGTTCTCGCCAAACTCACCAGTGATGAGAGAGCGGTCGTGATGAGTGAGATGCAGAAGTATTTTTCTCGCTTTGAAAGAGAAGTGCTGCTCAACTTTAACGCCCAACTTGAAAAGGCCCGCTTTAAAGCTTTTGATCGTCTCGATTGGGAAGACGGTCTTAAGTTCTACGCAGAGGGCTTGCTCTTTAATTCAAGAGAGCAACTTCTAGACGCCGCCGCCTCAACTGTTAAGGTGAAAACTTTTAATTACCGAGCTAATGACAGAGATCTAAGATCTCAAATTGTTAAAGCCGTGAGTTCACTTCACTTTGGTGCTACCCCAAGTAATCAAAGAGCGCGCACTCAAAGCCTACTTTTGACAAAGAAGCGCCATCAAGAAGAGATGGATGCTCTCTCGATTCTTGTCGATCGCCTTGGTGATCAAGCCTACGACTACTTCATTTGGGAGCAAGAAAGATTTGCTCCCCTCAAAAATCTCTACCGCTAATTTTTTAGGAAGGCAGGTCCCCATAAAGGAGACCTGCCAGCAACGAACATTGGCCCAAGCACTTGAGATAACCACGAACAGGTAAACAGGAAACTGTCCGGACAAGCAAGCACTCTCGCGTTTGGGCCAATCTTGTATTACAAGACTGTCAAACGAGACATTTGAATTTTATTGGAGATCTTAGTTAAAGCTCTCCCCCCCAAAAACATGGCCCAACATATTAAGTGGTAAATTTACTGTCTAGAGAGGTTGTAATTTTTTCTCACAGACCCTTGGGAATGCTCAAGCGAAGGCAGACAAGAAGGGCGGCAAAAGCGGGCCACCACAGAAAGCTCTGATAGAGATAGACGCCAAATGAAGTCATAAAACAAAGTGGGCCAAGGCCAAGACTCAGAGTGAAGAAGATGCACTCACTCGCGACATCTCCACCCAGACGATAGCTTCTAAGACCAAATCTGAGCACGATGACTTTCCACAAAACAGAAATCCCAAAGAAAATCGCTGCAAAGAGATTAGACTTCAACATGAGATTCGATTCGAGGATTGAAAAGCTTGCCATCGATAAAGAGACAGCACCAAGGGCGAAGAATAGATCGCGCCACGCAGGTTTTAGGTGCGCCCCAGTACTTGGCTTTTGAAGCAGTGTTAAATGGTAGAGCAGGCTTGGAATCAAAAAGAGTGCGAGTTGTCTCGTTGTTAAGCTTCCCTCACTTCCAAGAAAGAAAAGTGCACCAAAGAGCATTAGTCCAAGGATTAAGGCCAGGGAGAAGCGAAGTTTGTGTGAGACCACCAGGATCGCCACAATCTCGCAGGCGAGAAGTTTCCAAGAAATAGAGGGAAAACCATAAATTCCCATGCCAAGCAGGAAGACAAGGCCAGGTGTGATCAAATAGAGGGGTCTTGTAATGGGATGATTGATGAAGCTAATAGAGTCTCTCATTTCACGCTCTCACAACTTGCAATCTCAGGGTATCTGGCCAATATTTCGGCCGCATACTGGGCATATGACTGACGTAGCTCCTCATGGCGCTCAAGCTCACTGAGGCGCTGATGGAGTAAGTAGAGTAAATAAATATCACTCTTATCAGTGAGACTTTGCTGCGCACTTCTCAATTCACTGATTTGCTCTGCCGAGCTAATTTTTGCTAGTAGCTCACTACCGCGTCCGCACTGCAGCTGAGCGCGATGAGGCGTTGCGCATGCGCCCACAAGAACAATTCCCATCAATGGGAGTCGTTTAGCAAAATTCACAATTAGCTCCGCCTAGCACAAATAATCTCAACTCTTCACTTTACGGAAGGGGACATTTATCGTTATTAAGAACTTTTACCACAGAGAGTTCACATCACCACGACTTTTAGCAAGGAGGGGGTGCGTTGTTTTTTGAAGGTTCAGAGAAAAAAGTTGAAATCGTCTTTAACAGGGAGCGAATTTCGTCTCTGCGCGAACGCCCAGAGAGCTTTTGGAGCGAACTCGTGGCCAAATCTCAGGCCACCATTTTAGGAAAGATTAGCTCTGAATCTGTTGACGCCTACTTACTGAGCGAGTCCTCGCTCTTTGTCTGGGATGATCGCATCACTATGTTGACGTGCGGTCGCACCACACTCGTTCGCGCCATCATTTTTCTACTTGATAGCATTCCCAAGGAAGATTGGGAGATGCTTACATTCCAGCGCAAGAATGAGTACTTTGGTCACTTTCAAACCACCAACTTCCTCGATGATATCGAAGAGCTTGGAAAGCACTTTGATGGTGTGGCTTGGCGTTATGGAAATATGGATGAACACCACAACTTCATCTACCACTTGAATAAAGAATTTAGACCGGCCAATGACGACATCACGACCGAATTATTGATGTATCACATTCAAGGCCCTGCGGCCGAGAAGCTTCGCTGCTCTAATCAAACCATTGAAGATATCAGAGAAATTCTTGGGTTAAATCGATTCTTTAAGGATTTTAAAATCCACGATTTCCTCTTTGAGCCGTGTGGGTATTCGATGAATGCTGTGAAGGGCGACAAGTACGCCACCGTTCACATCACGCCTCAAGAAGATACTTCGTATGTTTCATTTGAGACGAACGTCGACATTAAAAAGGACATGCCCGAAATCCTCGCTAGCTATGTCGATGTACTCAGACCCAATTCATTTGATGTTGTGACCTTTAATAATGAGAATTCTCTCAATGTTGATAAGAGCTATCTTCTTCTAACAGAAGTTAAGGGAAATCTCTCTTGTGGTTATAACGTTAATTTCGCCAACTACTTTAAGGCCCACACAGAAGTGATGGCGCCCTATAAACTATAAGGACTACAGATGAACTCAAATCTTTGGGTAGAAGAAGTTTACCAAGACTACTATGCCATGAAATTCAAAGTAGAGAAGACTCTCTTCTCTGGCGTTAGCGACTTTCAATCGGTTGATGTAGTTGAAACCAGAGGCCATGGACGCATGCTTCTTAATGATGGTCTGGTTATGGTAAGTGAGCGCGATGAATTCATCTATCACGATATGATCACTCACGTTCCCCTCTTTGTTCACCCCAATCCAAAGAATGTTCTCATCATTGGCGGTGGTGATGGCGGGACGGCCAGAGAAGTTCTACGCCATAAAGGTGTTGAGAAAGTTACGATGGTTGAGATTGATGAGATGGTAGTGAATGCTTGTCGCGAGTACATCCCGCAGACTTCTTCAATGCTCGACGATCCCAAGATGAATCTCATCATCGGTGATGGCGTTCAATTTGTGAAAGAATCCAAAGAGAAATTTGATGTGATCCTAGTTGATTCAACAGACCCAATCGGTCCAGCGACGCCACTCTTTGGGCCAGAATTCTACAATAATGTTTTTGAGCGCCTAACTGACAACGGCATTGTAGTGAGCCAGGGCGAGTCTCCGTTTCTCAATAAAGAGACCCAGGTTTCTCTGCTTTCAATTCTCAACAATATTTTCACAAAAGTGTGTATTTATAACTTCTCAAACCTCACCTACCCAGGTGGTCTGTGGAGCTTCACATTTGCCACAAAAGGTCTTCACCCGCTTAAAGATTTCGATTCTTCGCGTGTTGAGGCTTCTGGACTTGAATTTGATTACTATAGTGCAGACATGCACCGTGCCGCCTTCTCCCTTCCTGCTTTCATGAAGAAGAATATCGGCAAACTTCTACGCGACTAGAACCACTGGAGCAATAATGGCCAAGTCTTACTGGCTGATGAAATCAGAGCCCGACGTCTTCTCAATTGATGATCTTCAAAACCGTCCCGGTCAAAAAGAGCACTGGGATGGTGTGAGAAACTATCAAGCGCGCAACTTCATGCGCGATGAGATGCAGGTTGGGGACCTTATTCTCTTCTATCACAGCAACGCCACCCCTCCGGGAGTTGCAGGTGTCGCAGAAGTGGCCAGCAAGGCCTATCCCGACCATAGCCAATTTGATAAGAAATCAGAGTACTACGACCCCAAGGCCACTGAGGAAAATCCTCGCTGGTACATGGTTGACGTTAAATTTGTGGAAAAATTTAAGACCTTCATTCCCCTCGACGAACTTAAGAATCACGATTTCTTAGGGGAAATGCGCCTGCTTCAAAAGGGCAATCGCTTAAGTGTGATGCCAGTTGAAGCAGACGAATTCAAATACATAAAAAAGCTTGGAAATTAATTCTACACCTACGATTTAAGGTAGGTGTAGCCCACAAGACACTCTTCATAGAAGTCGACAAGTCTCACGCCCTCGCGCGCGACAAGCTTGCCTTGACTCACGCGGCGATCGATCGCCTTCTTCACTTGTAGTGCCATATACTCAGGGTTGTACTGCATAGTCTTGAGAACGTCGGCAGCACTATTTCCAGTGATGGTCTCTTCGATATAGAAGTTCTCTGGATCTTCATCGTCATTGTAGACGTGTACTTCATTGAGTCGACCAAAGAGGTTGTGCATATCACCCATCACGTCTTGGTAGGCTCCTGTTAGGAAAATCCCTAGATAGTACTCGTCTCCTGGCTTCCAAGTGTGCAGGCGAAGTGTCTTACTGATGCCTTCATCGCGGTCAATGAAGTTATCAATCTTTCCATCAGAGTCGCAGGTAATATCAACAAGCGTGGCCAGGCGCTCTGGGCGCTCGTTGAGGCGGTGAATAGGAACGATTGGAAGTAACTGATCAATTGCCCAAGAGTCGGCAGCTGATTGAAAGACAGAGAAGTTACAGAGGTATTGAGGAGCAATTTGATCTTTGAGATCATAGAGCTCGTCAGGGATAAATTCCTTGTCTTGAATCACATTGTAAATGCGGTGAGAGATATTCCAAAAGAAACTCTCCACTTTCGCGCGCTCTTCAAGACTTAGGATGCCAAAGCGAAAAGCGTCGAGAGCATTTTCTTTAATGGCGTGGGCCTCGTTGTAGACCGATTGAAAGTTATCGGCGTTAAGCTCATCAGAGAGCTCTCTCATATTCTGAACAAAGTGGTGCTCGCCAGTCGTTTTCTTAGTGTTAAATTCGCTGCTAGAAGGTTCAACAACGCCAATTACATTGGTGATCACGCACGAATGGTGGGCGGTAATAAAGCGACCTGACTCAGAGATAATATTTGGGTGGGGCACGCCCTCGAGGTCACAAATTTCTTTAAGACCATAAACTACGTCAGAAGTATATTCCGCCACCGAGTAGTTTCTTGAAGAGTCGTTAGTTGACTTTGAGCCGTCGTAGTCGATCCCAAGACCGCCACCAACGTCAAAGTACTCAAGCTTCACCCCAAGTTGATAGATCTTTGTAAAGAGTCTCGCTCCCTCAGTGATCGCTTCTTTGACTGCGCGAATATCGACGATCTGACTTCCTACGTGAAAGTGAAAGAGCTTGAGGCAGTGATCGAGATTATTCTTTTTAAGAAGATCTACGGCCATGAGAATTTCAGAAGTGGTGAGACCAAACTTCGCGCGATCTCCAGTTGAGCCGGCCCACTTGCCGCGACCTTTAATCGACATTTTTGAGCGCAGACCAATGAGTGGCTCTACGTTGAGTTCCTTAGCAATGGTTAGAAGCTTGTGGATCTCAGTGAATTTTTCAATTACCACAATCATCTTGCGGCCAAGCTTAATTCCAAGTAGCGCCAGACGCATATAATCTTCGTCTTTATAGCCGTTGAGAATCGTAATTGAGCGCTCGTTTGAGTTCATTGCAAGCACAGAGAGAAGCTCTGGCTTAGATCCAGCCTCAAGGCCAAAGTCATAGGGCGCGCCAGCGTCGACGATCTCTTCCACCACTTCGCGCATTTGATTTACTTTTACCGGATATACGCCAAGGTAGCGACCTTCGTAGTTGGCCTCTTCAATGGTCGATCTAAAAGTGCGACAAAGCGTTCGCACTTGTGAGCGCACCACATCTTGAAAGCGAATCACAGCTGGAAGCTTGATATTTTGCGCTTTCATCTCCTGCACGACTTTATAAATATCGATATGTTTTTTCTGACCAGCGCCATCTGGAGAAACAGATAAGTGTCCCTCTTCATTGATATCGAAGTAGCCGTCGCCCCAACTTTTTACAAAGTAGGTTTTCTCAGCATCTTCAGTGGTCCACTCGGTGTTTGTTACTTCTGTTTCATTACTCATCAATTTTCTCCTAAGACTCAGCTGACAGACAGAGGATGACCTCTCTCACGACCTTCGCGGCAAACACAGAACTGTTGCCAGAAGTATCAATGTCGGGAGAGAGCTCGACGATATCGGCACCAACGAAGTTCTTCGTGCGAAGAATTTTCATTAGGGCGACAAATGAATGGAAAGTCTCTCCACCTGGCTCTGGAGTTCCGGTGCCAGGAAAGAAACTTGGGTCAAAATAATCGAGATCAAGCGTGAGATAAATTGGTCTTGTCTCGGCAATGTCGCGCACAGACTGCAGAAAGCTCTCAAGTGAAGTCTTGATACTGCCGTGCTCTTTCATCCACTCATACTCTTCCTTAGTTCCAGAACGAATACCGTACTGGATAAGAGTGTGAGTTGGCTTAAAGTGATCTGAGGCGCGTCTGATAATTGAAGCATGGGAATAGTGGTGTCCCTCGTAACCATCGCGAAGATCGGCGTGGGCATCGAGGTGAAGCAGCACTAGGTCAGGATAGGCTTCTAAGTGAGCTTTAATTGGAGCATAGGAAATGCTGTGCTCGCCACCTAGGGTGAGGAATGTGGTCTTAGTGGCCGCAAGATTTACAGAGCTGAGCATTTCAAGAAAGTAATCTGTCGCCTCTTGCCAATTTGCATCAATATCCTCGCCCTGGCCCACCGGAAGATTTCCGAGGTCATAAAAAGCTGGAATGAGGTCGAGATCGCGGTCGAGATAGGGAGAATAGCCTTCAATCCCATACATGATGTCGCGAATAGCGTTTGGGCCCTTCACAGTTCCCTTTCTAAAGCAGGCCGTTCCATCAAACTCAAAACCGATGATGTTGATGGCCCCTGGCTGAATTTCTCTGGTTGGCGTTGACCAGTCGTAAGGTGTGGGCGCTGGTATCAAGCGCTCCCAAACTTGCTTGCTCATTATTTATGCTCCAAAAATTTCCTCAAGCCCCCTTAATTTCATGAGGGGAAATGGACGTCAATAGTGAATTTCAATGATAAGTCATCACTGCGCTTGTGCCATAAAAAAAGGGGCCCAAAAGCCCCTTTTTTAGCGTGAATTTTGCCTATTTCTTGGCCTTGAGCTCAACCTTAAGAGAGATGTCGTCGTAGATCATCTTGTCGCCTAGATCGTCAAAGAACGAGCCTGAGCCGTAGCGCACGTCGTACTTGGCGCGGTTAAAGACAATATCGGCCTTGGCCACCAAAGTATTTCCGCTCTCAGAGACGTCGGCCATAAACGAAATGGGATGAGTCTTGCCCTTGATCGTAAGATCGCCAGAGACATCGTACATTCCACCTTTGCCAAACTGAACGTCTTTAATCACGAACTTAGCCGTCTTGTACTTACTTACAGAGAAGAAGTCGTCGGATTCGAGGTGATTTTTAAGGCGAGTGGCCTTGTCCTTTTCCTTAATGTCATCAACGCTAATTGTGGTCATGTCGATCACAAACTCTCCGCCGACAAATTCAGGCCCCTTAAAAACCAAGTTGCCCGATTCGATTTTAATTTTCCCGTTGTGGCCGCCGGTGAGCTTCTTGCCCTCCCACTTAAGGGTACTCTCAGATGGTTTCACCACAAATTTCTCGCTTGAATTGGCCCCGGATGAACTGGTGGCCGATGGTCTTCCGTCTACCCCGATAGCATAAGTGTTAAAGGCGACGAAGGTCATGACAAGCGCTAGCAATTGCTTCATAGTTTCTACTCCTAGATACGAAATGATCCCTAAGCCTAATGGGTAGAGTCATTTTGGCGCAAGACTAAATGCGTTTGACTTAAGGACATAGGCTAGAAAGAGCTGAGACTTATGCACAAGTTACTTGCCCATTTGATCTACCTCTGTGTTCGTCTTCTCTGCTCCACTTGGAGAATTGAGCACGTTAATCCCGAAGTGCGAGAAAAGCAGAGCAACTATATCTTTGCTATCTGGCACCGAGACCTCGCCGCCAGTATTTTGAGTTTTAGAAAAGTAAAACATGTCACCATGGCGAGTCCCTCTAAGGATGGCGATCTCATTGCCCACACACTTGAAAAACTTGGCTTTGCAGTGGCGCGCGCAAGTTCAGATCGCAATCCCAAAAAAGGCTTGATCGAAATGATTCGCAAAGTTCGCAGTGGAATTCCAGGCGCGCTCACAGTCGACGGCCCCAAGGGACCGGCCCACATCGCTAAGCCCGGAGTCTTTAGTTTGGCGAAGGCTTGTGACTGCCCCATCCTCCCACTGGTTGCCTATCCTTCGAGTGCGTGGATTTTTTCGAAGTCGTGGGATCGCTTTCGCCTGCCTAAACCATTTAGCAAGATCACGCTCAAAATTGGAGAGCCGATCGTAGTAGATTCCGACAATTTTGATCAACTAAGTCGAATACTTGAGACGCGACTTCTCTCTTTAGAATCTGAACTTTCGTGCGAAAAACAGGAAGTTAGTAATATTTAGACACACACTGTCTTAAAAACAATGTGGATTTCTCGCGAATTCGCTTGCGACTTCCTTTTTTTCTCCTAGAATTAAATCCAACTTAAAACCCTTTTTAACGATATCTACGGAGACATCCTATGGCGACGACAAAAGAACTCGAAATGCTTCTCGTTGGATCTAAGACTAAAGAAGCTCTTAAAGACGGTGGACTTAACGTTTCAGCTGAAGCTCTTGAGAAGCTCAATGAAAAAGTACACACAATGGTTAAAGACGCTCAAGAGCGTTGTACTGCCAATGGCAGAAAAACTATTCGTGCCGCTGACTTCTAGGATCGAAGTTACAATTTAGGTTACAAGAGGGCCTCCCATCGGGAGGCCTTTTTATTGGAAAAAATCTTAAGTTCCCTTATGCTAGTAGTATGAGTGAAGAGGAACAGTCTGCGAATGAGGCGCTAAAGCTTCAAATCAAAGAACAAATTCAAGACGCCAGCTGGGCTTCGATGGAAAATTATCACGAGAGTGAAAATCTTCTGCTGGTAGCCAGTAACCTCGATTTGGTGGAAATTGGTCTACTCTGTTGTGGAGACCAAGTCGAAGCGGTCAAGGAGCTCACCAAGAGTCGCGCCATCACTAGAATTGATGAAAAAATGAAAAAGGCTTTCGAACAAAAGAGTGAGCTCGTGTTCGAGGTCATCAATTTATCGCCCTATATATTTATTAAAAGGAAAGAATCATGATTCAAAAAATTATTGCCATTAGTGCGCTCCTATTATTAGTGAGCTGTAACTACATTAAGGGAACCCCTCCCACAAACCAGGAACTTGGCTTTAAGCTTCAAGATTTTGAAAGCAGTAAGAAGATGGCCCTGCGCCCTTGCTCGGAAAAAGCAATTTGCTTTGCAAGTTACGAGGCAATCAACCCACCGAAAAAATTCTTAAAGCCAATTGCCTACAGTGAGCCTAAGGACGTTGCCTTTAATAAGCTCCTAAAAATCTTACTCAATCAAAAGGGCTTTAAAATCCAAAACCAAAACTCAGACTATATCTACGGAACCTTTGAAGGCCCTATTGGGGATATTACCGATATGGAATTTGACCTCAGAGAGCGCGGGACCATTCACTTTCGCTCAGAGACCCGCGTGCTCTTTTTTGACTTTGGAAAAAATAGAAAGCGCTTGGAAGAGATCCGCTTTAAGTACCACCAAAACGATATCTAATAGTCTTTTGGGTTAAACCAACACAGGGGTCGCTCTTCACTGCTGGCCCCTGCCACAAATGTATCAAGTCGACATTGAGGATTGGGGTGAGTTTGGAGTGTTACCGGTGATTGGTAATTATCCTCTCTGGCGAGCGTGGGAGTTTCAATGCCCTCTTTGAGAGTGGCAAAGAGCCTGGCCACAGCGAGTCCCGCCAGGCTTGATCTCACACACTCATTGCTCGCACATCTCTTCTCGGCATTTTCTAGCTTCTCTTCGTCCTCAGTGTAGATCGCCTTTGTCTCCACTTGGTCATTGAAGACGAGCGGAAGACAAAAGCTAGTGGCAAAGTAATCGGCTTGCCCTTCCACAGAGGCCCAGCTTCGAAGAGTGGAGCGCCCTCTAAACTTCTTGGGATCACCGCCCATATAGTGGCCAAGTTCGTGGCAGAGAATGAGAAGTAGTCCATCGCGAGTCATTTCAGGGTGCCTAATCATGCCGCCTAAAATATTAATGACAGGGTTGTCGTAGTCATCGAGGGTACAGTGAGCATTAACGCGCTCATTTTCCCACTCTAGGTTAATTAAGAGTTTCTTTGATTTCTCTTTTTTAACAACATGGCCCAGGGCCTCACCAAAGCGAGAAATTAAGGTTCTGGCCTCAAATTCACTCAAGCCGGTGCCGACACCTTTTTTATGACTTACGGGGTAGCGCTGGGGGCTTTCAGGAAAACATTGCTCTGAGCCAAACGCTTCAAAGCCTATAAACATGCTCAATACGGTTAATATTCTCAACATGCAGTGACCTCCACCATCTAGGAATCCTCTCCTATGAAGTATCCCAAGACAACTCAAAATCACCTGATCAAAATCATCTTTCAATAAATTCTAGCTCAGAAACGAAGCCTTTTTATGGGAGTAGAAAATAGGTGAAAGAGAAAAAGCGATTGAGCTTTTTTGAAAAGGAGTCGTTATGAAAAATTTAAGTAAGCTTGTTCTCATGGTCGTTCTCATGGGTATTGCCGCTCCGAGCTCCAATGCCAGTATCGTTCCTCGCCTGGGCAAAGTTCCAGTGAATGAAGTGTTTATTCCTAAGGGCTTTGACTCCAACGACAATGTTGAAATCGTTGTCAGCGGGATTCTTCCCAACCTCTGCTACAAGTCCCCTAGAGGTGAAGTTGAAGTTAAAGGCAATGACGTCAATATCGCGATGAAGGCAATTCGCAATAGTGATGGCGACGGTCCTTGTGCTGAAATGGTCGTACCCTTCCTTGAATCCGTTAACCTAGGGCTACTCGATCGTGGTTGGTACAATATTAACGTCGACGGCGAAGCATCTGGCTCTCTCTATGTAAGCCAATCAAGCAGTGATGCCGTAGATGAGAAGGTTTACGCCAACGTCGATTACATTGAAAAAGACATCTTTAGTAACCGCGTCGTTCTCAAAGGCTACAACCCTTCAGACTGTTTCCAATTTGACCGAGTTGAAAGTATCGACAACGGGGTAAACGTTCACAGTGTAATGCCGATTATGAAGCAAATCTCTGAGTTCTGTCCCCGCAAGATGGTTCCCTTTGAAATCGAATGGGAAGTGCCTGTAAACCTTGAACGCCCACAAGTTCTCATCCATGTGCGTTCAATGAATGGCCACTCTGTTAACTCTCTTGTGAAGGTGAGAAAGTAACTCCCTCTCTGTGCGTCTGACCCAGCGCCGGGCGCACAGATTGCTTCCCAAGATTGCTAGTGATATAGATTCTTCATGCCCACCACCCCATTAAAAAGTCTTCTCCTCATTGCCAGCTTCCTATTCGCCCTCTGCACTCATGGCCAGGAAGTTGTGAAAGTTGGAGTCTACTCGCTTGAGCCCATTCTCTCTTTTGACACTAGCCCCTCGGGCACAGTCGGAAGTGTTGTGCACAAACACCTGCAAGCGCTCAAGGGCCATACAGTGGATTACCACGCCTACCCTTTTGCAAGACTACTGAGCATGATCGAGAGAAATGAGTTAGATGTCGCCCTACTTGTGGCCAAGACTCCTGAGCGTGAGGCAAGTTTTAAGTACAGCTCTCATCTCTTGTGGGTGAGTAAGCCCGCAATAGTTGTAAAGGTAGACTCATCACTTGCAGCCATCACTTCACTTGACCAACTTAAAAATAAGAAAATCGGCCATGCCAGAGGAAGTATTATACCGGGTGAATTAGAAGGTCTTGCCATCAAGTGGCTCTTTAGAAGTGAGGAGAACTACTTTCAAAATGCCATGCGCTCAGTTTATCTTGGGCGCCTCGATGGCTTCTTTGTTCCCACGTTCTCTTTTGCCAAACAAAAATTAAATTCGATTCGCAATAGTAGTGATTACGTCATCGTCTCTCTTCCTCTAGAGGGACTGCCGCTCTACGCGATTTATCCAAAGAATATTTCTGAATCAAAGCTGGCCGCGCTAGAAGCGGTGATGCAGAAAGCCCACCAAGAACTTACAAGTATTCTGCCTTAATTTCGAGATAAGTCTTATAGTGATTGTGATAGCGCGTTTGCTCTTCACTTGTTAACTCGCGAACCACACGAGCTGGTGAACCTTGAATGAGTGAATTGGGAGGAAAGACTTTACCTGGCGCCACAAGACTTGCTGCCGCCACTACGCTTCCACTTCCGATATGGGCCCCGTCTAAGACAGTCGCGCCAATTCCAATTAGACAGTAGTCTTCGATCGTGCACGCGTGAAGATTCGCGCTATGACCAACCGTTACGCCCTTGCCAATTGTGAGCTTGTGAGCGGCCGTGACATGAAGACAACTGAGATCTTGAATATTTGTCTCAGCACCCACTTCAATATCATTTACGTCGCCTCTGAGCACGCACTGAAACCACACGCTCACGTCGCGCCCTAGCTTCACTCTACCAATCACATCGGCCGAGCCAGCAACAAAAACGCCCTCATCAAGGGAGGGCGCAATCGATTTAAATGAATGGATAGTCACAAAGTCCTACTTCTTATCCCAAGGAAGCTTTGAGATGTAAGTGGCCAAGTCTTTGAAGTCTTGAGCACCAAGCGGCTTTAGGTATGGGTTCATCACAGCGTTCACACGCTCGCCAGATTTCATATTGGCAAGTTGTTGCTCGATATACCAATCAAGCTGACCACCAATGCGTGGAGCGTTTTGCGCTTTCTTACCCTCGCCAAGTTTACCGTGGCAAACGATACATTTTTGATAAAGATCTGAACCTCTTTGAAGTTCAGGAGTGTCGAGAACGACAACTGGACCTGTGTCGACAGCTTCTTCTTCAACAACTTTTGGATTGAGGTGCTCTTCGCGCTTGGCTTCGAGCTCAGCAAGTTCTTGGAGCTTTTTAGTGTGGGCCTCACTGGCCGCTTCAAAGCTAAAACGCTCATTTGTCATCGGAAGCTCGCGGTATTTCACAAGAGAGGAAACAACTACGAGACCAAGCAAAGTAATAAGAAAGGTGACCAACTTGCCCATGAGGACTCCACGCAAAATTCTGACCCACTTGAAAGCAGGCCATCTAAGTCATCAAAATTAGATTGTATAAGCCCTAGCAGTATACGAGAACGCCGCCGCCATGGCAACAGAAGTTAGGCCCAGTTAGCGCTCTAATCGCTGCCAGAGAACATCCGTGCTTTGAACTTCTGTGACTATGGCACGATGCTCTGTGCTCAGAAAGCCCTGCTCACAGATGAAGTCAAAGTGAGCAATTAAGTGTCGATAAAAATTATTCTCATTGAGAACGTAGCAAGGCTTAGTGTGGAGCTTGAGCTGAGACCAAGTGATGATTTCACACAGCTCATCAAGGGTGCCCATTCCACCGGGGATGGCCACAAAGGCATCGCTCAGGTCGTACATCATCTTCTTTCTTGTGTGCATCGAATCAACAATATGCAATTTCGTCAATCCATCGTGAGCGACTTCCCAGTTGACCAGGGATTCGGGAATCACTCCGATCACTTCACTTCCGCCCGCGAGCACTCCATCGGCCACTGCTCCCATCACCCCGATGCTGGCTCCGCCGTAGACGAGCCCCCAGCCCTTGGCCGCAATCTGTTCGCCAAATTTTCGAGCACTTTTTAGATACTCTTCACCAAGACCCTTACTTGAACCACAGAAAACACAAATATACTTCACACAAGCTCCTTAATTTTAGCTTCAATATCTTGATCCCCACTCGCCGCTGATAACCAGAAGAAGTACTCCTGATTGCCAGACTTTCCAAGCACTGCGCAGGCGCACACATCTCTGACAGTAAGTCCAAACTCCCGCACTTGAGAGGCAAGATGAGCGAGAACTTGATGGCGAATTTCTTTTTCTTTAACAATACCGCCCTTTCCAAGGCCTAGCTGACCCACTTCAAATTGAGGTTTCACAAGAACTACCATCTGCGCTTTGGGGGCAAGGCGAACCAGTGATTCAAAAATGTGGGTGAGAGAAATGAAGGAGACGTCAACGACGACAACCCCCACACTCATTTCAAAACTTTTAATATCTCTAATGTCGGTTTGCTCTAGATTGCTCACTCGCGGATCGCTCGCCAGAGTGGGATCAAGCTGATCGCTTCCCACATCAACGGCGTAGACGAGCTTAGCACCAAGTTCAAGTGCGTACTCAGTAAAACCGCCAGTGGAAGCCCCGACATCGAGCACGACTTGATCTTTAAAATCGACTTTAAATTTTGATAGGGCACTCTCAATTTTATGGGCCCCGCGCCCCACATAGAGGCGCTCTTTGGTGATGACGACATCATCGCCTTCAATGATCTGACTGGCCTTTTTAATGGGAGAACCTTGATAGAGGACGTGGCCGCCTTTAATGAGATCGGCCGCTTGGTTTCGAGACTTCACCAACCCGAGTTCGACCAGTCTCACATCCGCGCGCACACCGGCCATTACTCGATTCCAGGAGTCACGGTCATTTCGATAAGTTGACCGCCATCGGTCTCGTAGGAGAGCATCTTCTTCTCACCTAGGGCAAGGACGAGATCGCCCTTGGCAACTTCGCGCAAAAGTTTGCCATCAGAACCGTAGATCATTCCAGAGATACTAATGAGATCGGAGGGCCCCATCTCCTCTGGGTGAACCGGCTTAAATTCGGGACTTAGGGTTACTCGCACGCCATTTTGCATCGAAAGCTCTAGTTCTTGACCACTTCTGAAGGGCTCAATGCTGTGGAGCTCATTAGAAAGCGTCAAGCTTTGGTCAATCCCCTTCTTGAACACCAGCTCCACTTTTAAAAAAAAGCGGGCGTGTGCTATGCTTGTAGCACCCATGAGAGTGGCGAGAGCTAGGATTTTTAAAATCGATGTCATAGAACTATTGTAGAAAAGCCTAGTGCAAAGGGAAAGCTCAGAATGAATTTTCTGCCATTTAAAAAGCTCACTTATCTACGTTTGTGGTTGATTCCGGTGATCGGCTATATGACTTTGGTAGCTGTTCTGTGCCTTATTAGGCTTGGAGGCAGTGAATCGTCGATTCCCTACCTCGACAAGATTCAACACCTCATCGCCTACTCGGTTATGGGCTTTCTTGTGAGTCAGGTCTTTCAAAAAAAAGAATTTATCCGAGCGGCGCTGGTGTGCTTTGTCTTTAGCTTTGGAATTGAGTGCCTGCAGGGGATGACCACTTATCGCAGTTTTGAGATGGCCGATCTGGTGGCAAACCTCATCGGCTCTAGTCTTGGAGCGAGCTTCACTCGCTTTGTGATTCCAAATTTCTTAGAAATCCTCGACTTTAAACTCAAGCAGAGTCTAGCGGCCAAAGGCTAGAAGAGAGCAGACTCTCCGGCCGCAAATGAGCGCGAGCGCTTTAGATTCTTATATAGTCTCTGCGCACTTAGAACCGAGCATTGTGTGGGCTCATCTTGGTTGATGACTGACTCAATATTAAAGACGATAACATTCTTTCCATTTATTCTTCTGCCTTTAGACTCCCAAACAACATCGAGAGCGACGCGAGCATCGCGAATAGTTGAATTAGTTCCCGTGCGACTAAGAACTCGGTATGGGCGCTGGTAGATACTGATTGAATCAAGCTCAATAAACTTATAGACACCAACTAGGTCTGGTGAGATTTCATCGAGCTTAGCGACTTCTCTAACTTGCTGATTGAGACAATTGCGAACGAGATCAGTGAGGTTGGCGCGCTCAAAGAGACCCACAATTCGCTGCTCATAAATATAGTCGCCGCGGCGATACTGCGCGGGATTTTTTTCGCGGAAAAATTCAACACAGGCCCCACTCTGATCTGAACATCTTCTAAGCTCTCTTGTAATCACGGCCACACCCGATGCGCCCTCGCCTTCAATCAATTGATTGATGGGATACATTATCTCTAGTCGCTTCCAAAGCTCTGATGTCGCTGGTGCGGGGGTTGGGGCCAGGCGTGGAGTTCCCTGTACAGGAGCATCTCCCGTTGACTGATCTTTGCCACAAGAAGCAAGAAGAAGTAGTGAAAAGAGTACGATGAATTTGCGCATATTGGCCCCCGACCATTGTGATCTTCGAGAGAGCCTAGCCAATCAAGAACTAAAGTTTAAGGAGCGAGTAATAATTTCCCACTAAAAGGAGCTTCCACAGTCCCTTCGTAGTAAACTTCACTCCCTTTTATGCGCACTTGCAGCTCCCCACCGCGCGCGCGAATGCGGTAGCGCGCTTCCGTGGCATCTTGCTTTTTCATCTCCGTAATCGCGCAGGCCACAATACCGGTGCCGCAACTGAGAGTCTCCCCTTCCACTCCGCGCTCAAAGGTGCGAACGATAAGAGTTCCCGAGGCATCGCGCTCGTAGTAGTTCACATTGGTGCCTGCCTTAAAGCGAGCATCATGGCGAACGGGCCTAGAGCTTTTATCAATATCGATTCCCTCGACATCCATCACTTCATAGACACAGTGGGGAACACCGGTGTTGAGATAGTAAGAATAAATTGAGCCATCAAAGAGGTCGTCAATATTGATCGCTCCCTCATCATAGAGCTCACTCATAAGTACACTCACGCGCCCATCGGCCAGAACTTCGCCCTGGTAAAACCCATTGGCGGTCTCAAAACTCACCTCGCCCTTACCCACAACTAGGGTCCGGTAGTAGTGACAAAGAGCGCGCGCACCATTGCCGCACATCGAAACTTCGCCGCCATCAGCATTGAGGTAGCGCATGCGATAATCGGCCCGATCCGAAGCCTCTAAAAAGAGCACCCCATCCGCCCCCACCCCAAAGTGGCGATCACAGACTCGCTGCCAAAACTTCACATCCCCAGTCGCAATCGCGCCATCGCGGTTATCCACCACCACAAAGTCATTCCCGGTCGCACTGTACTTTGTAAAAGAAATCACGCTTCGCTCCATTGCTACTCAATAGACAATTCCACTCTCCAAGAGTTATAACACTACTTACGTTATTTGGGGACATTAGCTCAGTTGGTTAGAGCTCCCGGCTCATAACCGGGTGGTCGTTGGTTCAAGTCCATCATGTCCCACCACTTCCTGCGGAAAAACAGTCCCCAAGGACTGTTTTTGTGCAGAGAAGTCCCGAGCATCGAGGAAGCGTCAGCGCCCGAGACGCGCAGGGGAACCAGCTTCGAACAAAGACTTACCCATTAAGGCCATCTTTCTCAGATGGCTTTTTTTATGCATAAAATCATGATGGACGCAGAACCGAGTTTAGCCAAGCAGCATGTCCCTCGAATCACCAACAGTTAAGCATTCATTAACCAATACTTCTTGCCAACAATCGTTTGCATTCAAGATATTTCAGAAAGATGCTCAAACTACTATAAATAAAGAATTCTACCTCAATTAACAGAGTTAGCCCCATCCGCCTTCAAGTCACTGTTATCGCAAAGCACTTTGAATAAAGAAATCTTATCATCAAGAATTCAAGCTTTAGCCCCGAACAGCTGACTTAATATCTACAAAATTAAATTAACTAAAGTCAGGAATTTAGCATGTCTCTTGTGCGTTGGTTTATCACTATTCTTATAGCTTTCCTTGTAACGACTAATCTCTATGCCTCTTGTGAACTTCCCACAGAACTTGAAGGACTCAAGTGCAAGGGAACTTATCGTGCACGAGACCTGGGCGATGTACAAAACTATCTTGAATCCCTGGGAGTTGAAACCTCCTCTCAAAATAAAAACGGCAAAAAGAACAAGAAAAAAGATAAGCATAAAGACCACGCTAAAAATCTTCTGATCGACTTTGATCTCAATTCTTCCTCGCTTTCTCTTGCGACTCCTTGTGAAGTCGAACTTAAGAATAAAAGAGAGATCAATCTCTCAGGCGATCTCTGTATCAAAGCTAAAAAATTTAAAACTCACCGCCCTGAGATCAAAGCGGGTAGCATTGAAATCAAGACGAAGGAATCTATTCGCATTCCTCATAAATCTCGTCTGACTGCTATTAGCGATCTAAGCCTCACTTCTATAAAGGGTGGGGTTACAATTGGGCATAGCTCAGTTGTTCGAGGGGAAAACATTCTCTTGGAAAGTCTTGCAAACAATCAACATGGACGCACCCATATTCGCCACGACTCACTGGTTGAAGGCAAGACCTTAACGCTTAAATCATTTTCTCGTGCCACTTTAGGTAAAAGTAGTGTCTTTAACCTAAGCGAATTTATTAAGCTTGAAAGCGCCGATGCTCTCTTCTCAGCTCTTTGGAAAAATTCCATCATAAACACCCCAAGATTAGAGATTATCTCTTCTAAAAAGATCATCGTCGCAGCAAAAACTAAGATCAATGCTGAAACCCTGGTCCTTGAAGCTCCTGAATGCAAGATTCACAAGAGCGCAGTGTTCAACGTAACTAACAAACTTGGAACTTGCTTTGGAACCACTGAAGAGCCTCCTCACGCTGTACTTGCAGCCAGTCCGCTAGAGGGTAGTACTCCCTTGGTTGTTAATTTTGATATGAGTGCTAGTACAGGGTCCTTCGGTCAAGTGAATATAGACTATGGCGATGGACAAACAGAGACCCTTAATAAGCTTACTTTTTCCCATACCTATACAACAGTCGGAGATTTTGTTGCCACCGCCGAATATGTCACGCCAGGAGGACTTAAGTCTAGCGCCTACGTCCAAGTGCGTGTGCTCCCAGTTAACAACCCTCCCGAAATTTTCCTTTACGCCAGTCAAATTGAGACTGGGGGGATAATCACAACCATCTTAAGCCTCGAAGAATACCCATCAGGTATTGGGCCAAACGACATTAAATATTTTCACTGGGATTTAGGACCTATTGGAAAAATCAGGCTTCCTATGGGCGCTCAAGGTTCAGATGAGTACGGAGCGATCCCAGTCAATTACCCAGAAGCGGGAAGCTATCCCGTCGAACTCAAGCTTGAACTTCAAGACGGAAGCTTTTTAAGCACAGGGGAGCAACAGGTTAATGTCTGGGATAACACCTTTCCAGTACCTCTCTACTCAGTCTCGACCGATAATGGCCCGGCCCCTCTGACGGTTACCTTTGATGCAAGCTCGGCCTACTCTTCAGATGGTTCCGAAATAGTGCAGTACCGCTGGCGTTTGCCCACTGGTGAAGTGCGCGGAGGCGAGGAACTCAAAACAATTACCCACACCTTTACAGATGAAGGAGTGTATCTCGTTCGTCTGCGCATCCTAAATGCTCACAATAATAGATCACAGGTTATTATTCCGATTTATGTCGGCGTGACTCCCCCCGAAGAAGGCAACGCTCCTATTGCCGTTCTTAGGGCCGATCAGAGGATGGGGACCGCCCCCCACTTTGTGCAATTTACAGGCGACCAGTCCTTCGACGTAGAAATGGGGCCACTTACTTTTCAGTGGGACATGAATGACTTCAAAGAGGATTCTTATCCGACGATTACGAACCCCACTCATACATTCGATAAAAGCGGGGTATACTATGTAACCATGCGAATTTTCGATGAAGATTCTAATGAAAACGTCGCGGGTACTTTTATCTACGTAAACGATGAAGGTATGAACTCACCGCTTGACTTTGTGGCAACTCATCACGGTGGGGGCGATGTTCAGCTTCAAAGTTACTTTCTAGCAAATACTCAAGCATACGATCCGCAGAGCTTTATCTGGCACCTTGATCTTGGCGGTGAAAAGGTCACGCAAGTTTCTGGAAGCGAGCTTTTTGCGACCCTACCAGGACCTGGTTCCTACAGTGCGTCCCTGACAGGTCGCCTCGTTAATGGTCCTTACAATACCGTCCAAAAGACACTTACCATCGATGAAAACACTGTGATGCCTGAGGGCTTTATTACGCAAACCAAAGACCTCTTTGATCTTTACGAGCCAGTAATTCTAAACGCGGAGATCACCAATCTTGATCCAGCGAACTTGACCTTTAAGTGGTTCACTGAAAATTATTACCTTGAAGCCACAGGCACTGATGGGATGCAGTTTGTTCATCAGTTTGAAACAGAAGGCTCAAAGACTGTGAATCTCCTCGTCGAAGATCAAAATGGATTCTCCGTTCTGATGACTCAGTATCCGAGTGTCGAAATTATTCAGGCGCAGAACAATCCGCCTTTTGCGAGTTTGCAAGTTCATAATTACATCGAAGGGAGTCCCGCTCCTGCGACAGTGAGCTTTGATGCTGGAGCATCTTACGATGGAGACGGGTTCATTACCAACATTCGCTTCGACTTTGGGACGGGAGAAAGTGTTTCAGGAACCGAGGCTTGGGTGGAGCATACATATCAGAGCAGTGGCCACTATACCGCGATTGTGACCGTTGAGGACAATTTAGGGGCGACTTCTACAGCTCAAGTTGAACTTAATTTTAGTGAAAATCAAGCGCCAATCGTCTTCTTTGAAACCATCGCAGAAGATTTTGTTGCGCCTGCAACGATTCAGTTTAACGCCTATCCGTTCACTTACGATCAGGATGGAGAGGTCGTCAATCTGAAGTGGGTGTTTGGTGATGGTTCTTTTGTTGAAGGAACGGACGCCTCGGTCACCCACACTTATCAGGAAGCTGGAACTTTTCTCGCTCAGCTTGTTGCCACAGATAATTTGGGTCTTTCATCAGAAGCAAGTTTTGAAGTTACAGTTCTAGATAACGCTCCTCCAGTCATTACCCTTTTTGCTGAAGTTGAGCGAAAGGCCGATCTTCCAAGGAATATAACTATTGATGCCGGTAATTCATCCGACCCAGAACACCATCAATTGAGCTTTGAGATATTTGTAGATGGCAATCTAATCTCTCAGGAAAGCTCGGCCACATATTTAGCGACAGAGGCCCGTGATTATCAAATTTTAGTCAAAGTCACTGATGAAAAAGGGGCATCGACAAGTGCAGCCAAGTTCCTTACAGTTAAGCCCAGTAATTCAGCTCCTGTTGCCAATTTTACTCTTGAAAAGTCAGAGTTTCTTGTCGGGGAAACTGTCGTCACGGATGCATCTTCTTCAAGCGACGTGGATGGGGGCCTTTTAAAGTACGAATGGACCTGGAATCAAAGTACAGTCAAAACAGGTGTTGTATCGAGCTATTTCTTTGAAAAAGTTGGCCAGTTCGACATTTTTCTCAAAGTTACAGATGAATTCGGTGCAACTGATGAAATGACTAAAACGATCACAGTTTCTGAAAACGATGAATTTCTACCAACTCCCGTGATCGACTATGCTGGTGCCCATAAAGAAAACATGGAAAATCCTGTCTATTTACACGGGACGTTTTCGTCATCGAAAATTGATGCAAATATTGTAAGTTACGTTTGGGATATGGGAGACGGAACCATAAAAGAAGGTTCTGTCGTTCAGCACAAGTATCAAAGTTTAGGGACCTACATCATAAAGCTTACGATCACCGATGAATTTAATTTGCAAAATACGGCAGTCGAGTCAATTACAGTCACGAGAAACGCCGTCAATTCCGAGGAAGAAGATAATTTTGCTAGATATTCAGAAACAATCTTCACGCCACGTAATATTGCAAGTGGAGTTATAAATCCAATTCCTGGTGAGATTCAGATTGACGTCACAAATGGTTTTCTTGATGCTGCGACGGCAACCTCAATTCAGATCTATATTAATGGCGGCCTTGTTCCCATAAATGAAGTTTCATTCAATGAATCTCTTATCCAGTTTTCAACCACTCTTTTAACAGATGGCCTGAATACGATTTCAATTATAGGCCAGGATGAACTTGGAAAAGAGCTCGATTATGAAGGAAAATTTGTCTTTGGCTCAAACTCCATTGATGTTTCTGTCGTGGATGAAAACAACAATCCTGTTTCAAACTCTCTTGTCACAATCATGTATCAAAAAGATGAAGAAAAGGCACTGGCCCAGGTTGAAACAAATGAAAGTGGTGTTGCGCAGTTGAACAATATAGCGTTCACAGATTCTCTTATAATCGCCTCTCAGGGAACAAAGATATCAACGCCTCAAATCCTCTCAAATCTTCAAGCGAGCTATGAACTACAACTAAACGAGTTTCAGGCAGAGGTCTATAGCTATAACAATAATTATTCGGAATCCTTTAGAGGTTGGGATCATTCAGTCTCTGGGATTTTTTCAATCGTTAATAGAGATGGAGAGAAGAGAATTTTAATCACAACGGCGGGAGGAGAAGGATATTGGTATCGCAAGATTACAAATATCAGCACTCTTGGCGCCAGCAATCTTTCTCATGAGTTAAATGTGAGAGCAACGGGATCAAGCTATAAAGTTATTGGACTTTATCGTTCGCTCGTAAGTGATGAGGTTCACTTTGAAATTCAAAATGTCAATTCGTTTGATGGGCTAGATCAGTACCTCAGTATTAATCCCGAGTTACAAGGAAATGGAGACTACGAACTTTTTGTCTCACTTATTCCAACGCAAGAAGTGAGTACGAGTTTTTTAGATTATTTTATTGGAAAATCCTACGCTGCTGATGGCTCGACTGAGACCGAAGGGAGTGAGCAAAAAGTTTCGATTGGCTCTTTTAGTTATTTTGATTACAACAGGACATCTCAAAATACTGTAGATAATGTAACTACTAGCTATTGCAAAATCCAGAGTCTCAAATCATTTATGAGTGTTGATAAGGATGAGGACAATAGTCTAGCTCCATTTCTTTATGTACAGCCAGAAAAAGTTAAGAATTGCGATTCTTCAAACCCTACTGTAATTTATCCAATTGGCGTAGTTGTAAAATATAAAGGTAAGCATATTGCAACATATACACCAGCACAATCAAGTTTTGCGTGTAATGCCAAATTAAGTGATGTAAATGTAAGCAAAGCCTGTTCAACTGATCCCAGTACAGCTTCCCTTAAATTTAATTTAACTAATTTAAAGCAAAGTGTTGTTGATGAGCTAAAATCAATACCTCTCACTGCTGTAGTGGGTAAAGAAGTTACAACTCATTTCATTTGGACTAATGATAGCGATCTTTCGCAGGTAGAGCCAGATACGAGAAATTGTGATGGCCAAGCTGTATTTTGTTCTGAAGACACTGAAAAGAGAACTCCACTTGTTCTTTATAGTAGTTCACTACCTAGATATGGTGATAAAGATCTTAGCGTAGGAGGAGATCGTTGGATTCTTCCAAACTACTACAATCTATTCAACTCAATTTCGACAACGCTTTCAACTCAAGGGGTTGTATTTGGAGATGCAACGAGTGCTCACGGTGATACATTTTTACCGCATGCTTCTACGCATGCCAATGGAAAGCATATTGATATAAGAACTAGACATCATGATCCTGATAGTCGCAATTTAAAAATAACAAGAGATATGTATAAAAATTTTATGGCACCCCTTTCAAAATTGTTAAGAAAGACGAAAAATTTAAGCCAAGTCGTGACAACGGAATATAGGGCAAATCTGGATTTAATAAGCCATGATGATTTCGTCAATACAGCAAACTACGACAAATTTAAGGGGCGTGCATGCTTAGGGGAAACAAGCGCTATGGTGAACGGTAATGATAATAACAAATATTCATTTATTAGAAGAGATCAATCATCTATTCATCGCAACCATTTCCATCTTCAGTTTGATCAGCCTAAATTAGCTTGGAGCACTACTTCAATTTCAGAGAATGATTTCACCGTTTCAAGCGTAAATATTGTGGAAGAAAATAATATTCCATCAGAAGGAGGAGCAGTTGTAAGATTTCTTGATATTACTTTTGCTCGCCCTGCTCAGAATACTTATTTAGATTTTATCTATGATATTGGCTTTGATTATAAGTACTTATTTCAAGATATCCCTAATGGAATAGTCTATAAGTCTCCTGGGCTTGAGAAAGTTGACATGAATGAGAATGAACTTAATTTTATCCAGGTCACGAAAAATGGTGATGGGAGTATCAAAGTAAAAATCCGTGAAAATGATCAAGGAAATTTTAACTATGATGAACTAAGACAACAAATATTCCTTGAGGTGGTAAAGCTGAATCAGCCAAGTTGCAAGAAGAGACGCTTTACCCTTCCTAATATTGGTTGTCTTAAAGAGCTAACAGATTTTGATCCAGATAAACACCTTGGTCATTACCATCAGAATGGTGGAGGCTTCATTTCAAACAACTCAACCGCTGATCCAACCGCACTCATTAACACTGGGACTTCGGTCTGTGATGGCGCTAGGGTGATGAATAATGTGGCCCTCTTCGGTAGAAACTTAATCACCGGTAATGCAACAATCGGAGCAAATACTGTGGTTTACGGACCAGACAATTTGGACGGCACACTAGAGATCAGCGCTGGTGAAGATCAGACGATTAGAATTGGGGGCGCTGGAACAGTAAGCCAGCCAACTTTGATCAGCGCTAGCCAGGGCTCTAAAATTAATGGTTCTGTTGATATTGATGGTAGCATTGAAATGGGTGGCATCTTTGTCATCGACTCTGAACAAACTCAACAGGGCCCCCTCCAAGGGAGTATTAAAATTAATCAAACGGGGATACACAATCTCATTATTTATTCAGACTTCAATGATGGAAACCCTCTCCGAATTCTTGGCAATACTGAAATTACAGGACATTTACACTTTTGGGGAACTCAGCCCCCATTAGAAAACCCCAATGATATTCCCACATTACATTATATGATTCAAGATAGTACAATCAGAGCAGCAACAGAACCGAAATGGGGTGTCCGTTCCCATGTCTTCTACACAGCAAACATAATTAATTCTCAGATTGGAGGGGCTACGCCAAATAACTATTTCTATATGGACAATGTAAGCATTTACAATTCACAGGTTAGCGGAGCAGATGTCTACGCCTTTGACGCCTCACCAGATGATGAGATTCCCCCATCTAATCAGGTTGCTTACTACCATGAGTCTGATATCGAAGATTCAACAGTGGATGGGCACATGACCGTTGGGCCATTCAAAATTTTGAATTCCACACTGAATCTTAAATCCAATGGAAATACTGGTGATGGCACATATTGTAGATCAACCGTTGATGCAAATATATTTAACAGCAATCTTTCAGGCTTCATTATTGACTTTGGTGTCCCATTGAATGGACAAACGAAAAGTGATCAATATATTTTTTACGATAATGATCCGGTTGAAGGTCCGATTATCCAAAGTTTCCCCATAACAGGCTGTGAATAAAGCGAGGAAAATCATGAAGTTGTACATGAGAATGAGTTTTATATTAATATCCTTAATTTCGTTGGTCGCAAGCGCACAAACGATTAAAGATGCTCAAGTTAGAAGAGCAAAGTTGGAAAAAAGGTCCCATGTCTCGGTGGCGAGCTTTAAAAAGCACCTCAAATGCGAAGAGCTACAGGAACAGGTTAAAGGTGGGCAATTGAGCAAAGTGGAGCTTCTGGAAATCAAAAAGAAAATTTATTACTTCTGTAAAAAAGATGAGTTAAAATAAGAAAATGTATAAATTAATTTTCGCACTCACATTTATTCAACTCCTATCGGTCAACTCTCAAGCGGAAACACTTGATCCAATTGAGAGTATTAAGAATCTAAACTTTGAAATTTCTAGCTGTTGGTCATACCACGAGCACTATTACCCCGATATCCCTCCTGCAGCCTCCGAAGGGCCATATGTATATGACTTACCAAAGTCATCTTTGCCAAAGTTCTCTATTGCTGTTGGCGATCATGAGTTTCTTTCAACATGTGGCCAAAAATGTCGGGAAAATTTTGAAAAGGTAAAGGAAAAGGTTTCTGCCCTTTCAAAGGAGAAATATGCCGAGAATCAAAATATTGGTCATAACTGGGATTTGCCACTCGAAAAAATAATGACTCAAGAACTCTATGAATCTGCTGATTATAAAAAAAGAGTTGGCTGGGTGTTAAGAATGGTTTTACCGGCGGTGAGAATAGGAGATGATTTTTATATAACTGAAAATTATTATGAGGACTACCAAGGCTTTTATAAGTACAGACCAAAAGGAGGGAAAGATTGCTTCACTTTTCCAGTGATAAAGTTTAAAGAAACTGCTGCCATTTGGATTTCAGAATTAAAAAAGGCTTTCTTTTTTAAAGTGGGAAACTTATTTGATTGGGACCACTCTCTAAAAGTGAGCTCGCGACCTAGCGACGAAGCGAGATGCAATCGCGGTTATTTGTACCTCAATGAAAAAGCTACTCTTTATGATGCATCTGAAAAGAAGATTAATGGTGACAATCTTAAAGGTCTACTTTTTGCTTCATATAGGATTGAAAAGGATAGAATTGTTCTGGGATTTTTTGATACTCATAAGCCTATGAAATCTAATGTTATTGACGGATTAATTTATTCATCAAATTTTCTTTTGAACTGGTATGGTTATGATAAGCAAACTGAGTTCTACCTAAAAAAGGAAGATATTGTGATGGAGAATGGTAAGCTTGCTTTATATTCACTTGAGCCAGAAGAATCATTTGCAGTAAACTCTTGTCCATATAAAGCGCCAGATGATGCTTTAAAGGATTTAAGGTCAGGCAAATTGAGCTTTAAAGAGGCATATAAAAAATATGAGTGGATAAGAGGTGGCAGGCCAACTAAGAGTATTTTTTATGATTGTGTTGATGATCTTGAAAACTTGTGTGGAGATAGTTCTGATTTTATACTTAATGAGAATCCTTAATAGGAGATTTCTCTACATGATCTCTTTCTTCAAAATATTTAGCTAGGAGAAGTTGATCAAGAGTCACATCCAAAGCATTAGCTAACTTTATGAAAGAAGCAAGACCTCTAGGCATCACTCCATAGAGATATCCGTGCAAAGTAGATTTTCTGATTCCAACTTCATTGGCCAAAGCACTCTGCGAAATGCCTCTTTGCTCGATAAGCTCTCTCAGAACTTTTGCCATTTGGATTTCATTAACCATCGCATCATCCTTAAATTAAATAGTTTCAGCATTTTTATTTTCGAGAGCTTTAGAAATTGACCATCTAGAAAGGCCAAAATGCTTTGCAATCGCATTTTGAGACATTCCCTGCGAGGACAACCTATGAACAGCTCTTTTATCAACTAAGGATGTGAAAAGAGGTGTTTCAAAGCTCTCGATAGAGATAAAACCTTGTTCGACTAGGTTCTCACCACCCCCACCACTTCCCGCGGCAAAACAGTCCAGTGGACTGTTTTGATGCGGAGAAGTCCCGAGCATCGAGGAAGCGTCAGCGCCCGAGACGCGCAGGGGAACCAGCTTCGAACAAAGACTTACCTATTAAAGCCATCTTTCTCAGATGGCTTTTTTTTTACATAAAATCATGATGGACGCAGAACCAACGAAGTTGGTTCACTTGGCCGAAAACCGCTTCATGTTACGGAGGATGTACTCGCTTAACAGTGGGGATGTAATCGCTTCATTGTTCGCCCCACTCTAAGCACATTCTTAAAATCTCTCAATCTAAAAAGCCGTAATCCCCTATTTGACCTTGATCTATAATTTCTCGCCTGCCTGAGCCTAAATCAATCAACACAAGAAAAGATATTGCATCATTAAAGAGTCGAGCCGATTCCTTAACGAGTAGTATTCCTTCGCTTTGAGATAATATAAAGCCTGAAATAGCTTCAGACCAAACGGTTTCCTCCCTTTTGGTTTTCAAATTTAGTTTGCTAATTTTTCCTTCCTTTATATAGTAAAGATTGTTCCCGATTAACTGTAATCCATGAACATCCTCTAAAAGTACCTCTTCTGAATTGTCCGCAGATATCTGTACAACATACGTTTTGTAGTGAGAGCAAATCTTTAAATGAAATTCAGTCCCTAACTCACACGGTGCATGCTTCACATAGATCAGAGAGCCTTCATGCGCATAGACTCCTTCACGAATTGCATCTGATAATTTGAGTGGGTTGAATTCATTATTTTGAAATAAGTAGATTTCAACGGAGTCAGGGAATATTCGCCCATCTTTTGATTCCAGCCTATATAAAGAACGAAACATCAAAAGGCCCAAACCCTCTATCTCTTTAATTGACTCCCCACCTTTTAATTGGTCATAAACAATCTCACTAGACTTCAAATCAATTATTTCCCCGTTTTCATCTAGGTTAAAAGGATCTGTTTTCTTTACTGCAAAATGTTTTGTTCTACTCTTAAATTGAAAGTCGATTTCTTTACTCAAGCCCTGTTCACCAATATTCCACCCTCTAAAACTTGGGAATTTATATTTTGAGTAATAGATGTGAACACCCAAGTCCTTTACCAAGTCAGTATTACTCCACTTCTTCTTATAATTTTCGTGCCAGCGATCAGCTGACCATGCTGCAACTAAGATAACCATAGCTTGGAATATGAACAAAAAAATGTACGACGCAAAATTCAACCAGAATGTTTTAATAAATATAACGGTAGGCTTTCCCTCAAATATCCTCAGGAGATATAGTCCTTCGAAAATAACTGTCACGACAAAAAATACTAAAAATTTTTCTTTAAATTTCTCAGTATCAAAAAAGATTGACTCACTTCCGAGATTAAAGAAGAGATAAATAAGAAGTGACCCCACCAAACTCGAAATGACATTTGCAATTAAAGAGTGCATTAATGCACGTTTGAATCTCAATTCTTTATACATCTTACAAAGAATCAGTGTCTCGATAAATACAATCAAGGAGTAGGCTATAAAAAATTGCCAACTCGGTTGTTGCCAAATATTTGAAATGGGAAGAATTGCATTTGCGTATAAATTCAAAGGAATTATTGCAATGACAAAAACGATAACTTTTAAAGTATTTTCCGCAGACTTCATGACATTGGCACTCCAAGTTCCCACACTAATCAATTCATTAATTATATATCTGGAGCACTCTAATAGAGGTTAATAGTTGCTTAACTCTTATCCTCCTTGTGCCACAAGCTCTCGCACTGTCTTCGAATGCCAATCTCCTTTACCGCTTCTAGTCGAAACCTTCCAAAGATTTAGTCGTGCAGCAATTTTTTCATGGCTCATTCCCTGCTGTCGCTGTCTTCTGACTTTTTCGATCACAGCTTCAGGCTTATCTTTTTGGTAACTAAAATCGTCGATATTGGCCCTCTCAAGCTCTTTCCTCACTAGCCACTTGGAAAAACCGAACTCCTTAGAAATTTGTCTAAGACTCCGCTCCTTATTGACGTATAAATCAGTGAGGAAAGCCTCATTCTCCCACGGTCTAGGACTATCAATCGTAATGATTTCGTAGAGTTCATCAGTGTGAACTTTTAAGGTAGGGGTTTGAGTCGATGGACCACCACTCCCTGCACAAAAACAGTCCCCAAGCCATGTTCTTATTGCTTAGGAAAAACGAACACGACCTTCCCCTAAATCATTCATTCTAACCAACTTAATCTACTTGAACGCACACTTGGGAATTAGAACAATTTGTTTGTATTTTGGTTTCGTTATCGGGCCTAAATTACTGACGGCGATCTCACTTGGAAAATCAAAGTGACTGAGAATTTTGTCAATATAGCTAATCCTGGCCGGAGGGGACCAATGGTAATAAGTATTAGTCGGAATATTGAAACTAATCGCCTGATTGTCTTGCGAAGAACATTTTTGAATCTTAGATTCGATAACTAATCGCACGGCATAAGTGTCATCCCCCATTAGGCTCGTCGACTTTATAGTCTTATCGCAATTTAAGAGTTCTACATCAACGTAGGGAGACAGCTTGGTGATCAAGGTAGTGGTGTTGCGACAGACCTGATCTGGGTTTCTTGTTTCCACCTCAACCTGTAATGAGCTGGCAAAAGAGATATTGGATATAAGCAGCAAGGTTAGTCCCAAAAAATGGTGATTAAATGTCATAAGTGAGCCTTTGTTTGAGAGCGAACCTTTGAATTGGGACCAGATTAACACTTACATCTATTATTATTTGGATGATTGTAGTTAATTCACGCATTAGTGCTATCTGTATACAAATTGGTCTCTAACTCCGCACGTTCTAAACCGTCTAAAGTTTCGACAGATAAGGACTTCTTAGAATTGAACAAGCTCAATCCCAAGATTTATTATATTCTATTAGCGTCTAAATTAAGTAACCAAACCTTTAGCTAACAGGTCCAGATGCTCTCACACCTTCTCCCCAATATAATAATTACTGAAGCAGGAATTCAAATCACACCATCTCAATTTGTTTCCTGGGATGAAATTACGTCCGCGAAGTACAGACGCCTACTGAGTTTTGAACATATTCTGGTTGAGAGAGAAGCGAATATTAGAAGGATGATTCCCCTCTATCTAAACTCTAATCGAATTTATGAGCAAACGAAGTTGTATTCTCCAGAAGAAAATCCATTTCGAGTTGAGTTACTAAAGCACCCAATTCCAAAGCATGGCCTAGAGAGATATCTCGCATTTATTATATTATTACCTACAATTGTAATTCTCTTAGTAATTGCAAGTAAGTTAAATGGCCAAGCCTAGGCACTAAGGCGAAACACGAAGAGTCTGCGTGGCAGGTAAAGTAAACGGACGATCTTCAAACCCCTCCGCTACCACAAAGAGACGTGTGCGAATCTCTCCGTCTTTGAGACTGCCATTGATCACAGTCATCCCATAAAGCCCGGACTCAGTTCCATCCATGACTAGAGAATCTTCGTTCTTATAGGGACGCAGTGGCGATTGAAGCCCATCGCTATAATACATGCGCACCGCTGGCTCAGTTTCAATTTCAGGTTGCGCCTCACTTAGCCTTCTCTTCGTCGAAACAATCCAAGCAAATTTTCCTGGCTCATATTCTACGACATTTGGTAGCTCAATTTGATTATAAAGGGCCGTATCAGGTGGGAGAATTGGTGGCATTAGCCTCACTTCCCCCAGCTTGTTAGGATCATCTATAACGGCGTGGCCAATAGCAGACACGACTTTGTCATTTTCGACTTTCTTTGCGGCAAAGAACACATGAATACTGCCATCAGAGAGTTGGAGCGGAAATGGGTCACGTAGGGCTTGAATGGTGCCGTCAACTTCCCCGTCCACACTGCCTAGGGCCTCGGAGCGATCAACGTAATACCCAGCTCGCTGCCAATCGTCGATATTGCTTTCGTGTGAGAGAATCGCGTTAGATTCGCGCTCAAAATTCTTTCCATCCCTACTTATTGCGACTCCAATACTTTGTTTCATCTGACCAGGATTTTCGAGCCCTGTGTAGAGAGCAAGGATTCGCCCGTCATTGAGCTCTGTGACCGTTCCACTCCAAATTGATTGGGAATCAAAACTTCCCTTCTTAGCGTTTGGAGCAAGAGCGGAGCCACGATCTATCCAGCTCTTCCCCTTATCGTAGGAGACAAAGTAGTGCCAATAGGCGTGAAAATGTCGCTCGGTTTCGGAGTACTGCTTAGAAGCGGCCATAGAGTAGACGTGATAGACACCATTTTTATCTTCGTAACCAAAGTTATCCCATAGATACAGATCTGGGTGGGCGATACTTGCTTCAAAACGATCGCCACTGCCTTGATGCTTAATCAACTGCTCAATCATTTCAAAACAGCTTGAAGGTGCTTCAAGTGAACTGGGGGCCCGAGTGCTTAAAATTTGCGGTCGCGAGCTGAAATAGTAGGCCACAAGTAGAAGTGGCAAAAAGAGAGCGAAGTACTTCATATCAAAGCGCTTATCGGCAGCTTGGAAAATTTATTGAGAAAACTTGAGTAAAGCGATTAGAGGCCACTCTCCCGAGTGGCCCATTTATCAAAGTACAATCTTAACAACATAGTTGTGAACAAAGTACCCAACTCCTAGCAGGAAAACCCCGCTCCCGTAGCAGTGCCAGAAACTCAAATTGAATTTGTGAGCAAAGAGAAATGGCACAAAGAAGAGCAGCGAAACAGGAATTGCCGTAAAGACGCTCTTTGCATACTCAACCGACTGCCTACCATCTCCCCATTCAAACTGTGAGAAGGCTAGGGCCAGAAGAGTAGTCAAAGGAAGCGCAGTTAAAAATCCAGCGAGTCCCGTTTTCTTACCAGAGAGCCACGAGACAAAGCTAATAAGCACAGCGGCCAAAATGGTCTTACCAATCGCTAGTCCCATACTATTTCCCCGTGAAATTGGCGGCAATAAAATCACCGTAGAGATTTATAAAAACGTAGAGCGTGCTCTTATTTTTGTCGCTGACCTGATCATTAGTGAGAGTGGCCACCCACTCGTCTCTAGCGCCAAACTTCTTTTTCACAAGTTCTTTAACTTCGGCCTTCTTCCAAGATTCCTCTAACTTCTTCTTAGAAACGAGCCTGCTCACTTCTGACAGCACTGTTGCCTTAATCTTTAATTCACTCACTTCTTTTTTAGCGCCATGCTTATGATCCGAGTGCGCCACAACTGAGGTTGAAAAAAAGAGGGATGTTAAAATGATAAATCCGAGAGTTTTTAAAGTATTCATTGCTACTCCTAAAGTGAATCGTGTTGATAATCTGAAGTTGATGACTTCTCTTCTTCTAGGTCTTCATGGTGATGAATGTGGCCGTCAGTATTAAAACCAAATTCATCCGGAGATGAAGTGTGAAGATAGCCGTGAAGCTGCATTAAAAGCAGCATAAAGCCCGCTAGGATAAGGCCGTCATTAGCGACCTTTGAGAGGCGCTTAAATCCTTCAGTATGCCTAAAGCCTGAGAGTATTACCAGCATGATGGCGAGGGCCACGATCTGTCCCACTTCAACGCCAACATTAAAGGAAATAATCCTCATCAGCATCCCCATCCCCTTTTCGCCGAGAGGAAGTTGCTGCAAGCGTGTGGATAGACCAAAGCCATGGATTAGGCCAAAGATGAAGACCATTAAAAGTAAGTGAGGAGCTTTCTTCATGCCAAAGTAGTTTTGAAAGCCGTTGTTATTGTCAAAACCCTTGTAGCAGACACTCAGAGCAATCACAGCGTCAACAAGCCAATAATTGGCCGTGATTCCCATGAATGTGGCCAGAATCAAGGTAATACTGTGGCCCAGAGTAAAGATGCTGATGAATTTCACGATATCTTTGAAGTTCTTTAAAAAGAATATCACTCCAAAGAGAAAGAGTAAGTGATCATAGCCAGTGATCATATGTTCGGCCCCGAGCCAAACATATTTTAAGTAGCCGCCATCAATCATGGCCTGTCTAGCCTCAGGGCTAATGCCGTGGCCGAGTGCTGATTGAGTCCACACCAATGTGGACAAGAGTCCAATGAACTTGAACATAATTCCTCCAATTATTTATGAGCATTTGAATTTTATTAAATAGCTATGAAACTGGAGGTCGAAAGATATCTTGGAGATGGGCAGAGCTGATAAGGGCCTTTAATTTGTAATTGGAACTCGAATCGAGATTTAGTGGTGGGATGAAATTTTTCATAGGAGAAGAAGTAAGCTTCATCTCCACTTGATGAAAACCTTTGCCATGTCCATGAGTGTGTTCATGCTCCTCGCCCGACTCACTATGGCGGTGAACGTGGTGATGATGTGATACTTCATCGTCGATATTGTCGTGTTGGTGGTGATTATATTCAGAGTAGATATTTAGATGCTGATCAACTTCGGAGGCAAGTATGAGCTCCTGCGGTTGCAGGAGAACCGACACACAGAAAATAAGTAGAAGTATATTCTGAATTACTTGCATCCCTATAAATTTACTTAAGCAACCTCGCAATTGGAATCTTTTTTATAAAACGAGTTATTCGCTCTTGATGGAACTAGAGTCAATCACTTGTGAGTCAGCGCCTTTTGGTCTAAGATCTGCCATGGCACTCTCAGCAACAATATACAAAGCAACAATTCATCTCAGTCACATTGATTCTCATATCTACGAAGAAGTTTCTTTGACCATTGCCAAGCATCCCTCAGAGACCGAAGCGAGAATGATGTTTCGACTTGTTGCCTACCTCTACTCCTTTAAAGATCGCCTTGAATTCACGAAAGGTATCTCAACAACTGAAGAGCCTGATATTTGGCTCAAGGATTACTCGGGTGACATTACAGAGTGGATTGAACTAGGCCTTCCCGATACCAAGAGAATTAAGCAAGCGCTTTCACGCTCAGGAAAAGTTATTGTATTTACTTATCAACCCAATCGCAAAGATGAATGGACGCAGAAGGTTGCAAGTGAGTTTTCAAAGAATCAACGCTTTGACTTCTTTCACCTCATTCCCACCTCAATAAATGACTTAGAAACACTCTGTGAGCGCGGCATGGAGCTCTCTTGCGTCATCGAAGACAATGTCATGACTTTGGCTAACGCGGATCAACACGCCGAAATTAAGATTGAAAATTCTTAACTCTCTTAACTTTTGTTAAGGAAAGTTAAGCTGAGTATGAGTTTAGACTAGGCAATCGCTTTCCTAGCTCATTTCTTGACAATCCTCGGTTATAATATTGTCGTGGAACGCGATCAAAATCTAACTATTCAAAAACTATCCAAACGCCAGCACCTGCATTGGCTTCACTGGATTGTTGTCTGTCTCTCGGCAGTTGTTACCATCGGCGCATGGTATGTGAGCAAAAAACAAATTGATGAGAGAGTGCAGGCCCGCTTTGATAGAGAGGTTGAACAGGTAGTTGCTCTCGTTACAGAGAGAATGCAAAAGTATGAAGATGCTCTCAAGAGTGGAGTCGCCCTGATCGCCTCGACCCCAGCTAATGAAGTTGATCATCTGCACTGGCAAAAATTTGCAGAGAGACTAAATGTCGAAACAAGATACCCAGGAATTAATGGAATCGGGATCATCCATCACGTTCCCCCTGAAGAGCTTGATCGCTATCTCTCGGCACAGAGAAAGACCCGCCCCAATTTTAAAATTCATCCCAATCACAACCGTCGGGACTTCTGGCCAATTACCACTGTAGAGCCGCTCACTTCAAACGAACAGGCGATCGGCTTGGATATGGCCCATGAGAATAACCGCTATACGGCGATCACATCTGCGCGCGACACTGGAAAACCTCAAATTACGGGGCCAATTATTCTCGTTCAAGATAATGAGAGAACGCCTGGCTTTCTTTTTTTCTATCCCTCTTACAAAGTAAGAGATCCCGAAACCGTGCAAGAGAGAAGAGAAACGCTTGGCAGCGTTGTCTACGCCCCGTTTATCATGAGAAAGCTCATGGCGGGTACACTCGACCGAGATAAGAGACACGTCGGTGTTAAGATCACTGACGGCAACACCATCCTCTATAATGAAGAAGATGAACATCTTCACTCAGAATCCACTAATTTTGAAACCAAACGCAATATCTTCATGTACGGAAGAGACTGGAACTTTGATATTTGGGCAACTCCCGAGTTCACACAGGCCAATAGAAGTGTTCAACCCATTATTATCCTGGTTTCTGGGGTAATTATCGACACCCTCCTCTTTCTCTTCTTTGTCACGCTTGTTCAGTCCAACCGCGAGGCAGTAAGACTAGCGAAAGAAATCACCAATAACCTAGAGGAGACTAATAAGAGTCTTCAGTCTGAGATTGAAACGAGAATTATTGCTGAGAAAAAGGCCGAAGATGCTTCGCGTGCCAAGAGTGACTTCCTTGCAAATATGAGTCACGAAATCAGAACTCCTATGAATGGTGTTATTGGAATGACCGAGATTTTGATGGATACCAATCCATCAGATGAACAAAAGCAGATCATTAAAACGATTAAAGATTGCGGACTTGCACTGGTTCGAATCATCAATGATATTTTGGACTTCTCAAAAATCGAAGAGTCTAAGCTTGAACTTGAGTCGAGAACTTTTAATTTCCAAGCAAGTCTTAGAAATGTCCTTGGTGTCTTTGAGCACTCTGCAAATGCCAAGGGTATTAAACTAAGTTTGAGCATTGATCCCGACCTACCTGAGCAAGTAACCACTGATGAATATCGCTTAAGACAAGTTCTTACCAACCTTCTTAGTAATGCTCTTAAATTCACCCATAGAGGTGAGATTAAAGTAAGTGCCCATACCCAAGGAACTTTCATCAAGATCGAAGTCAGCGATACTGGTATTGGAATTGCCGAAAATAAAATTCATACGATTTTTCAAACTTTCTCTCAAGCCGATACCTCGACCACCAGAGAGTATGGAGGCTCCGGTCTAGGCTTAGCGATTTCTAAAAGACTAGTAGAGCTTCTAGGTGGAAAAATTTCTCTAAAGAGTGAAGAAGGTAAAGGTAGTACTTTCAGTTTTAGCTTTATCAATAATCTCGCTAGAGAACAGACTGGGTCACAGTCAGAAAACTCTGAGATTGAAGAACTCTCAACTCGACTGAAGCCACTTCGAATCCTTCTGGCCGAAGACAATCTTGTCAATCAAACCATCTCACTTAAAATGATTGAAAAGCTTGGAGAGCACAGTGTAGATTGCGCCCTGAACGGTGAAGAAGTACTAAGTCTTCTCGAGCGCAATAGTTATGATCTCATTTTTATGGATATGCAGATGCCCAAGATGGATGGGATTGAGGCCACTCGCGAAATTAATCGCCGCTATAAGCCGGATGAAATTCCCCACATTGTGGCCATGACGGCCAATGCTTTCAACGAGGATCGTCAGAAATGTCTTGAAGCTGGGATGCAGGATTTTATCTCAAAGCCTGTCTCAAAAAGTCAGATATATATGATCCTGGCCCAGATCTCCCGCAAGAAAGACAGTGAAGAGATCAAAAACTGCTCATGATTTCAAATGGTTAAATGATCAAGTGGCAATTTTTTTTTATCATATTAGCAGCAATTTTTAGGCATAATAGTAGTAATGAAAAGAAGGGACTTTCTTCACATTGTTGGCGCCTCCTCTCCACTCATCCTTGGAGGGTGTGCTTCCATTCGCAATCACCTCTGCTCTAGTTGTATTTCTCCCTTTGAAAAAAAGCCTGAAGTGACACCTGCACCTGCACCTGCACCTGCACCTGCACCTGCACCTGCGAAAGTAGACACTGACTTTGCAGAGGTGCAATCGCACCACAGCAGTCACCATGTACAGGTGAGCCCAAGTGATCTTGAGCACCAAAGCTCAAAGAGTATCTACTTCGAACAAAATTTTAAGGACGATATTTACTATACCGGCGAGCGCTTTGAGATGGTCAAGCGCATGGCCAGTAAACTCTCTCAAGTTCAAGATTTTGTCGGTGCTGGTAACTTTAATCTACTAGGGATTGATGACTATATTCGCTTTACCTACTACGTTGGGGGCATTGAGCGCACGACAAGTGCGGAGAAAAAGTTTCTTGAGGAGCTTTTCTACTTTGATGCCAGAAAGTATGGCTTCACCGGTGACAAGGTTTTTAGAAATCTCACTGATGCCCTTAAAAAGAAAAACACCGTCAAGATTCCCTATAGTGGTCACTATCTTAGAAAAGGTGAGTCTCACGATCTCTATCAGAAAGTTAAGCAAGATGTGGGAGAGACACTTATTCTCACCTCAGGGGTCAGAGCAATTGCCAAGCAATTTCACCTCTTCCTCTCAAAGTCGGTTGAGACTGGTGGCAATCTATCTAAAGCTTCAAGATCGTTGGCGCCTCCGGGCTACTCATTTCATGGGCGTGGGGATTTTGATGTGGGTAAAGTCGGCCACGGTCTTAGAAATTTCACTGACGACTTCGCTTCGACTGACGAATACAAAAGACTCATCGACCTTGGTTATGTGAATATTCGCTACACCCAGAGCAATCTTCTTGGAGTTCGCTTTGAACCGTGGCACATCAAGGTGAAGGCAACTTAATTTAAGTTCCACTCCGAAAGCACTGAGAGAAATTCACTTTCAGTTCCCTCGTTAAAGGTTTTTTCAATCATGATTCCTGAGAGCTCACCTTCAAGGACGTACCATCCATTGAGTTGATCCTTGAGATCAGCAGTATTTCTCTGCTTAAACGCCTCTCTTGCTCCGATGGTCTTATATTCAGTTCTAAAACGCGGATGTTTTTCATAGAACCGAGCATTGCAATTGAATTTTTCTTCGAAGGCGCGCGAGTGCATCTTATAGGTTGGACCCCACTCATTATTTTCAAATCTGGTGAGATCGACTGAGAATCTCCTGACGATATTTCTCATAGAATAAGCACGGGCACAGTCTGCCAAATCAACTCTAAATTGATGGTGCAGATGAAACTCTTGTTGCGCTCCATAGGCGGTGCTCATTTCAAATGTGACTTTGTCCGCGCTTACTGCGACCACAGTATATTTCTCTCTAGAGAAGAGGCCTTGGTCATTTCCAATATCCCAAACCCAGTAGTTGCCAACTTTAAGTTGCGCTTTATTAATCATGGGAATTTCAACCGCAAATACATTGCCAATAAGTAGAGCTAGGGCAATTGCAAATGATTTCATAGGGCCTCTTTGGAGATAAATTAAGGCCACACTTTAGCCCTATCAATAGCGATATGGCATAGCACAAGGCACTAAGCAAAGCTTGTGGAGATATGGTAGAATTAGCTCATATTAATCAAGGAAAGTGGCCTTGCCCCAAAAGAGTGCTCATATATCTATTTTAGGAGCGGGTCCAGCTGGCCTCACGGCAGCTTATTTACTCCAAAAAAATCCGAAATTTGCAACCACGCTTTTTGAAGCTGATAAAACGGTGGGCGGTCTCTCTAAGACGGTTGAGTGCAATGGCTACTACTTTGACATTGGTGGACATCGCTTCTTTACTAAGTCGCAGGAAGTGCAAGAGCTCTGGAAAGAGATACTCCCCAACGACTTCTTAAGTGTCCCTCGCAATTCTCAGATTTTCTATGACAATAAATTTCTAAGTTATCCACTAAATGCCAAAGAAGCGCTACTCAAGCTCTCTCCCTTAAAGGTTTCAAAATTTCTTGGGAGTTACACACTTAATAAATTTAAGTCTAAGAAAGCGCCTCGAAATTATGAAGAATGGATGATTCAAAATTTTGGCCCTGCTCTCTATCAAGAATTTTTTAAAAGCTATACAGAAAAGGTCTGGGGCATTCCATGCCAAGAGATTTCTGCAGACTGGGCGGCTCAAAGAATTAACAAACTCAATATTACGGAAATCCTCCTGAGCTCGCTTGGGCTTCGTACTTCCTCTAAAAGTCTCATCGATGAATTTCTCTACCCGAGAAAGGGACCAGGACAACTTTGGCAGGAATGCGCAAAAAAATATCAAACACTTGGTGGCTCACTCTTAACAGAGAATAGAGTTGGCCAGATTGAAAGAACTCAAAATGGATGGATTGTTCACTCCTCTAGTGGAAAGCAAGAGAGCGACTGCCTTTTCTATAGTCTCCCCCTTGGACTGCTTCCCAAAATCTCTCCTGGCCTACTCCCTAGCGCTGTAGCCACAGGTCTCTCGACACTTAAATACCGCCACTTCGTCACCGTCGCTCTGATGGGTACTGAAGCGAGAAAGATTCCAACCCAGTGGTTCTATATTCAAGACAGCAAGCTAAAGCTTGGAAGAGTTCAAAACTATAAGTACTGGTCTAGTGATATGGTTCCAGATTCTTCTAAATTTTGTCTTGGCCTTGAGTTCTTTTGCTCTGAGGGTGACGGATATTGGGAAAAAAGTGATCAAGAATGGATTGAGCTAGCGCGCCAAGAAATTGCAGCGCTTAAGCTCTTTGATAATTTGAACTGGATTGAAGATGCTGCCGTTGTCAAAGTGGAGCGCGCCTATCCTATTTACGATGACAATTACCTTGAAAAAATTCAAGCTGCTCGGACCTATTTAGAGAAGATTCCCAACTTCTTTCCAATCGGGCGAAATGGCATGCATCGCTATAATAATCAAGACCATGCCATGATGACTTCCATTATTAGTGTCGAGAATTATCAGAGTGGTACAAATCTCAGAAACGCGTGGAATGTTAATCAGGATGCGGTATACCTTGAGAACGCCTAATAAAAAACACGTCGTACTCATCCGCCCTCCCTATGTTATGCCAATTGGACATTTCAGCGCCGCCTATGCGACCCCAAGTCTAGGGATGGCCTATATTGCGGGAGCACTTAAGGCACAGGAAAATATTCACGTAGAGGCCATCGACGCTGTTGGAGAGAAACTCAAGTCTTACTCATCTTTTGGCAGAGATGAACTTGGACTCATGGTTAATGGTCTAACCATTAATGAGATTATTGATCGTGTTCCTAAAAATGCGGACCTCATTTGTGTTAGCCTGATGTTCTCAAATGAGTGGATACATCATAGGCTACTCATCTCTGAGCTACTTTCAAAATTTCCCGAAGTCCCACTGGTCTTAGGTGGTGAGCACCCCAATGCCGATTTCCCCTATCTCCTTAAAGAATTTCCTAGCGTCTACGCTTGCGTGCTTGGTGAAGGTGAAGAGACTATCATCGACTTGATTAATCACCTTGGGAGCGAGACCGATAGAAGCACTATCGAGGGGATAGCCTTTAGTTGCGATAATCAAATCATACGCACTCCCAAGAGAAAGCGCATAAAAGAATTGCGAACAATCGCCTGGCCAGATTGGAGTGGTGTTCCACTTGAGCGCTATCTTGACTATGGACTTGGCTATAACTCCCCCATGGGTAAAAGAGCTATGCCCATGCTCGCCTCAAGAGGCTGTCCGTATCAATGTACATTTTGTTCTAGTGCTGGAATGTGGGGAACGAATTGGTTTCCAAGAGATATTGAGGATTTAATTTCAGAGATTAAATATTATATAAAGCGCTATCAAATTGATCATATCGACTTTCATGATCTCACGGCGGTGATTAATCGCAAGTGGACTATTTCCTTTTGCCAAAGGCTAAAAGAAGAAAATCTAGATATCACCTGGGCCCTTCCGGCCGGAACTCGCTCTGAAGCCCTTGATAGCGAAGTTCTGCAAGCTCTCTATGAGAGTGGCTGCCAACGCATGATTTATGCCCCAGAAAGTGGAGACCAGGAAACCCTAAAGCGAATTAAAAAGAGGGTTCACCTTCCTAAAATGATGAGCTCAATTAAAGATGCCTTAAGAATTGGCCATCTCGTTAAAGTTCACATCATCATGGGTTTGCCGGAGCAAACCAAGAAAGAGGTTCTTAACAACTTCATTTTTATGACGAAACTTGCTTTTCTTGGAGTTCACGACGTCAGTTGCTTTGGCTATAGCCCCTACCCGGGAACTGAGAATTATGAGCAACTGGTTAAGAGTGGCAAGTTAGATCGCCACAAAAATAGTGACGAATACGAGGCGGTAATCTCTACGAATGTATATAACTGTGTCAAAGAAATGAGATCTTGGTCGGACTATATCCCTGACTCCTGGATGATTTTTATCACCATTGGGGGGAGTGCTTATTTCTACCTTTTACAGTTTATCTTTAGACCGTTTAGAATCATTGGTGTTACTAAAAATATTTTTAACAATAGAGCACGAACGACTTTAGAACTCACTTTATATTCGTCACTACTAGAATATAGAAAGTGGATCTCAAGCAAGCTCAGAGCAAAGAATGAATAATATTCCTGAATCATTGCGACTCAAATATAACCTCTATTGGCTTGGTGAATTCTTTACGGGAAAAAGTCATTTCAAATCCCAGAAGGAAAAGACAAACCTACAAATTAAAGAGGCGCTCACTCAGCTTGGGCCACGCAAAGTTCTAAAGCCTGATGTCTATGAATGTCTAAGCCAGGAAGACTTTCTGCGCTTTGTAGTTCCCAAGGGAAAGCCCGCAATCATAAAGGGACTCGCCAAAAATTGGCGCTGTTGTAACGAGTGGTCACCACAATACTTTGCCCAGAAATACCCAGACTACCCTCTTCTAGTCACAAATATGCACTCCGATCGCGGCGGCAATGTGGAAGAGACAACCATGAGCGAGTACGTGCGCGACATTGAAGCCGGGGTGAGAAAGTATGCTCGCTTTTCAAGACTCATGCACGACTATCCGGACTTAAAGCAAGACTTCAACATGGATGTGTTGATGTCCTATAAAAACCCCACTGACTTCTGGGTGGCTTCACAATTTTTCATGGGCCCACCGACGACTTTCACTTATATCCACTGTGCCTTTATTAACAATCTCTTCGTACAAGCCTTTGGAACAAAGCACTGGCTCATTTTCACTCCTAAATATAATCAACTCTTCATGCCGCCCGTGGACCGCGCGCCTACTTTTAGAAGTGACTCACGCTACGAGATTGCGACCTTTGAGGAGGGCTCCGTCTTTAATCACATGGACGTCTATGACTTCACAGTTGAGCAAGGCGATGTTCTCTTTAACCCGGCCTTTCACTGGCACTATGTGACAAACCAGACCATGTCGATCTCGCTCTCCTTTCGCATTCTCTCGACGATGTCAGCCTTTAGATCCTCACCAATGTTGTCGGCCTTAACGGCGATGGCCACCAATCCTCCGGCCTTTGAAGGCCTTTATAAGACGTGGAAAGGGACAAATTTTCTCAACTTCTACGCCAAAAAGGACTAATACATCCGAGTTTGACACTCAGTTAATTTGCCTAAGGTAAATCTTAGCACTCCTACAATTGTGCTCATTTAAGTGATAATCTAAGCTAAACTCTTTAATTCATTGCATTTAATCAAGGGTATAAAATGAATCACGAACAAATCGAAAAGATGATCGACATCGAAAACAATGACTCAGGTAACGACCTCGAAGAGGTACTCAACTATAGCTTTACGTTCAAGAAAGAATTTCTCAAAAAGCGCTCTATATTCTTCTGGGGCACGGTTCACGATGAATCAGCAAAAAATGCAATCGATCAACTCTTCTACTTAGAATCTCTTAAAAGTGGTGAGCCCATCACTCTTTATATCAATAGCCCAGGTGGCGTCGTAACCTCTGGAATGGTTGTCTACGATACAATGCAGATGATCTCCTCTCCTGTACACACAGTTTGTATGGGTCTTGCTGCCTCAATGGGCTCTATTCTTCTCTCAGGTGGAACAAAGGGCAAGAGATCAATCTATCCAAGTGGTCGTGTGATGATTCACCAGCCTTCTATTGGAAGACTCTTTGGCCAGGCAAGTGATATTCAAATTAGTGCTAGAGAAATTATTAAGACAAAAGAAATGAGTGCCAAGCTTCTAGCAGACAATTGCGGCAAGACTTTTGAGCAGATCATGAAGGATTTCGATAGAGATTACTGGATGAATGCTAAGGAATCTCTAGAATACGGAATCGTAGACAATATCGTAGAAAAACTATCGTTCTAATTTAATTGCCACTCATGATTTGAAAAAAGCGAGGAAAGCTTTTTTCAACATGGGTGGCATGATCAAGTGTCCCGCCACTCGCTGCATTTAAAAAAAGATAGCCCATCATTATTATTCGGTGATCATCTGGTAGCTCAAGGTCAATTTTCTCTGTCGCTCGCTTCCATGGTCCATTGATTTCGATCAATGCCTCTTTGCGATTATAGTGACAGTCAACACCCACTTTTTTTAAAACGGTTTCAATCCACAAGGCGCGATCACTCTCTTTATGCTCTAGAACTTCAACGTCTCTTATAATTGATTTTCCCTTTAACAAGCTACAGAGAAAGGCCAGAGTGGGAGTTAAGTCTGGGCAGCTCGCAATTGAGACATCAAGGGCACTCAACTCATCATTCTTTCTTAAGAGTGTAAGACCATTAACACCAAAATCTACCTCCACCCCCGTGGCTTTAATCATGGCGATAAATTCACTATCAGCTTGAAATCGATCAATCTCAAAGCAATTGCGAATTTCAATAGCTCCAGAGTCAACCCCCAGGGCCAGAGGATAAGTTAGTGAGCTAAAATCGACTGGAACTACGAACTCTCGCTTTCCTTTTCGATAAATTGAAATAAGCTCCTCAGTCATTTCAAAATAGGCCTGAGAAGTAGTCATGCCGGTGGGAATAACACGTTTATTCGTAAGCGCGAGAGAGAGCGCCAGAGCAGTTCCAAACTGGGTTGAGCGAGAACAATCAACCTCTATTTCTTGCTCGCTTCCAGAGAGTGGACCTTGAATTTCACACCAATATCCTTCACCTTCAGTGAGACTTACCCCCATTTTTTTAAAAACTTCAAAGAACTCAGCACTAGGTCTCTCTTTCATTCTTCCCGAGGTAACAAGACGATACTTCTTCTTTCCTAGCGCCAGCAAGGCGAGCAGAAATCTATTTGTCGTTCCTCCGTCACCAGTATTTAAGGTAAGTGTTTGCTCCATGTCTGTTTCACAGGAGGGAAATGAATTAGTAATAACTACTTCTCCCTCCTCTACACTTCCAGATATTTTCAAACCAATCATTTTGAGCGCTTCAAGCATCATGAGAACGTCAGTCGATGAGCTTAAGTTTTTTACTTTCACTGCATCTGGGCTGATTGCTGCCAATACTAAAAGTCGATTTGCATAAGACTTACTAGTAGGAACACTCAGCGACTGAGGATAAATCCCTGGAGTGACGCTATAGATGGAATTTTTCGATGACATCTTTTTTCTCTATAATTTTGTTCTTAATCTCAGACAGTTGATGTCTTTTACAATAGGGTTTTCCGATCTCGTCCACTAATACGAGCTCAACCTCAGTGGCACTTACCTTTTTCTTATCTTTATCTAAATAATTATAAATCTTATCCACATCAAATTGTTCTTTTGCCCACGGAGGAGTCGTAAATGATATCCCCAAGAGCTTTGCCTTTTGTTTAAATGAAGGGATTTCACTTGGGCGATAGAGTTCGAGAATGAGATAAATTCCCCAGAAGACTGCCTCTCCATGTGAGATTTGATAGACCTTCTCGAGTGCATGTCCGAGAGTATGGCCAAAATTTAAAAACTTTCTCTCTCCTGTTTCTTTAAGATCTCTTTGAACGACGCCCTCTTTATAGGCGGCACATTTAAAAATGATCTCTTGAAGATCAGCACTTTTTTCAACGAGGGCGTGAATCTGCTGATCGAGGTAGGCATACTTCATAAGTTCGCCTAAGCCACTTTGGTACTGCATTGGTTCCAATGACTTTAAAAATGTCGAATCAATCAGCACCTCCTGTGGAAGATGAAAAGCTCCAATGAGGTTTTTTCCGGCCTTTGAATTGAGTGCAGTCTTACCGCCGATACTGGCATCTATCATGGCAAGAAGAGTTGTAGGAGCGACACTCCAACTGATTGAACGAAGAAGTGTAGCCGCGACAAATCCCCCGAAGTCACTTGTTGCTCCCCCACCAATAACTAAAAGATGATCTTTGCGGTGAATGCCAAGGCTCAGAAATTGTTCAGCACATTTTTCGTATTCACTAAGCGTCTTGGCAGCTTCTCCCCCACGACAAATCCACACGCGACGCTTGTCTTTGATGGCCAAAGCTTCAATGACTTGAGGAGCAACCCTCTCTATCGCCTCATCGAGAATTAGTAGAAGCCGCTCACTTTGAAAATTGAGCTTTAGCTCTTCTACTAAGTTAACACTTCTCACACTCATTCTAGAACTCATAGGCTTTTTGACGAAGGAGATGATCCGCAAGCACAAATGTAATCATCGCTTCTAGAACGGGAATGGCCCGTGGGATAATACAGGGATCGTGTCTTCCAGCCTTTGCCTTGTCTCCAACTGTAGAAGTGGGCTTGAAAGTCACATTGAGAATAATTAAATCTCCATTTGAGATTCCTCCCTCGATTCCTCCAAATGCCGTCGCATCTTGAGAAACAACACTTCCAGGAAGATTGGCCATCTCCTCACCTAGGCCAAAGCTAAATGAGGTCACGGCCCCAATTGACATGAGTGCTTTGGCAAGATCGGCCTTTAATTTATCAAAAGCTGGTTCCCCAAGTCCTGCCGGAGCTCCATGAACGACCACTCTAGCTCTGCCCCCAACACTCTCTCCCTTGGCCTTAAGCTCAAGGAGATAATCTTTTATTTTCCCGCTCGCCGCTGGGTCAGGGAAATTATAAGGGCCAAAAGATCCCTCTAAATTTTCTGGCAGATCATTGAATTCAAACGGTCCCATTTTAGAAATAAAACCTCTTACCTTAATATCCGGAATAACAAGTGAGGCAAAGTAGCCGGCGATAACTCTGGCAAGTGTCTCTCTTCCACTTGAGCGTCCGCCCCCTCTATGATCGCGAATCCCAAATTTCGCCATGGTGGTCTTGTCCGCATGTCCAGGGCGATACTCATCTCGAAGCTTATCGTAATCTCCGGAGCGCTGATTGGTGTTGCGAACAATCACAGCAATAGGCGATCCGAGCGTCTTACCTTCAAAGACACCAGAGAGAATTTCCGCTTTGTCATCTTCCTTTCTTGCAGTCGTTCCTTCAACCTTTCCAGGTGCGCGACGATCTAGAGCCGCCTGAAGATCTTCGAGCGAGACCTTGAGCCCAGAGGGAACGCCGTCAATTACGACTCCCATAGCGACTCCATGAGATTCACCGAAGGTGGTCATTGAAATCATCTTTCCAAAAACATTTCCGCGCATAAAACCTCTCACTAAGGACTAGTTACAATCCTCTGATATTTCTCTCACCTTAAAAAACTCGACGTGATATTCAAGTCCTTGACCTGGAAGTTCTCTAAAGTCATATCTCGATCTAATATCACAGCGATCTAATTCGGCTATAAATTCTGCCAAATTAATCTTTGGCTTATAGGGATTTAACTCAAAGAGAACCCCATGAAAGCGCTCTGGAAGCTCAGGCACATTCTTTCTTGCTGGATAACCTTTAGAGATAAGCACATCTCTAAAAAAGTCTGAGTATCCTTCGATATCGTACTGATCTCTAAGATAACTTGAAAGGTCTGAGGCGACAAAGGAATGTCCTTTGAGATTAGAAATATAGCTCGGGATTAGACTTTTGATCTGCTCATGCCTAAATCGCTCTACCCTCAGTAGTATTGATTCACTTGAAATTATATTTGAGGCCATCCAACTGAACGCCACAATCACAATCGCGTAGCGCTGATAATTCATATGCCGGGTTAATTTATCTACTAGGTAAAAACAAATGGGAAATAACACCACATAGAGATGTAAAAGCATTCTCTCTCTAAAACTTACGTTAGAATCGTAGAGGATATTCGTTAAAAGGATGATGGCAACAAAAGAAATGCCAAGGGCCACGACAATTGTAAGAGATCTTCTCTCATCTTGTCTTTGCTTCCATATGAGGACAGCTAGGGTTGCGCAAAAAACCAGAAGGGTCAGAATCGCTAAATTATTTGAATAGTTCACGCCAATAGTATTTTTTAGAGCAACCCAATCCATTCCCCAGTTAATCGAAAGTCCCAATTCACTTTTTAAGGCGCGAACTTCATTTCCGTAATAACTGGTCTTAAAATGATTAAAAATATGCCCCGAAAGAAAGAGGGTCATATTGATTATTTTTCGTCTCCACCCCTTGCTTATTAGAAAAAGAGGAAGTGCAAAGAAGAGATGCATATTGCGAATATAAACAAGGAGTCCAAAAACAAAGCTAAATAAGGCAGAGGGATTCTCACGACGATAGAGCAATATCAATGAGAGCATTAAAGCAGGAAAGTAGATCACTTCGGAGTTTAGTCCAGCAAGAGCGTGGGTATAGAGAGTTGGGTTACTAAAAAAAATTAGAGCAAAGAGGAGAGATTTTAATTTTGAACAGCCCAATTGCCTGACGAATATAAAACTAAGTCCACCCAAAATGGCCAACATCACTAAATTTAGCAGAATTGATGAGTCTAGATAGGTGCCACCAAACACCCACTTGCCTAGATTTAGAAAGTAGAGATAACCCGGCGGGTGAAAACCACTGTAGCCAGCAAAGAAATATCCATTCTCCACAATTTCAAAGGCACCCCAAAGATAGTCCATACTATCCTGGAAGAAGAAAATGTCTCTACCTACATAGAAGAGACTAAATACTACGGCGATTGCTGCAGGGAGCAACAAAAATAGCAATTGCTTGTAATCTCTCGCCTTATTCATGGTTACATGTCACCGTATGTTTTGACGTCAGCACCAGAGAATTATATCAAATAATTGCTCTTTGATTTCATTTAATTGCCACGTCTTATAAAAGGTAGAAACTATGGCCAATCACACTTACCAATGTCTGGTCGAGCTTCAATCCCTCGATACCCAAATCAAAAAGCATCTCGATCTGTGCGAAGAGGAGAAGAGGCGACTTGCTCATGTGGATAAGCTAAGAAAAAGAGAAGAGGCTCGACTTGATGAGGCCAAAACTCTAGATCAGCAACTTCACTTGCGTGAGCGCGAGATTGAATCAAAGCTCCATGAGATTGGCAAAGTGCTTGAGCAAAACCAAAGTCATCAGCTTGCAGCTAAGAGTGAATCACAAGTTGCGGCCCTTGAGTCGGAGCAGTCGCGCTTTAGTGCTCAGAGAGATGAGCTCGAAGAGGAAGAATTCTCAATCTTAGAGCAGCGAGAGGTACTCGAGAAAACCATCGCCGAGTGCCAGACATTCATTAACGGCTCCAATGAAACTTTAAGTGAAGTCAAAGCTGAGGTCGACGAGATATGTGCCAAAGAGCAGGGCCAAATTAACAACCTAGAACTTCGCCGCACTTCCCTACTTGAGGAGATCCCCAAGGATTTCCGCCAAGTCTTTGAGGGCGTTCTGAAGGCCCACCGCTTTCAGTCTCCTCTTTCATTTATCATGGACAGAAAATGCGGCAAGTGCCACTTCAGCCTAGATTCAATGCTGGCAAGCGACGTCTTTACTGGTAGCTCCCCTGCCCTTTGTCCAGGCTGCAAGCGACTTCTCATTGATCGCGCCGCGATCTAAGAATCTCTCATTGACACAGAGGATTGATACAGCGTAAATCTCTTCTACCGAGAAGAGGGGACCATCGCCGGGAGGCGCAAGCCTTCGGGAGGAAAGTCCGGACACCATATGGCGACGTAGCGGGTAATGCCCGTCCACCGCGAGGTGAGGACAAGTGCAACAGAAAGGATGTACAGGGGTTTGAGGGCGCTAGGGGTAGATGAAAATCCGGCCTAGTCCCAACGAGAGCAATCTCACCTGCTGTAGTGAAAACAGGTAAACTCTATGTGGTGCAAATCCAAATAGGCCTGCGACGTGAGTCTTGTACTCACAAAGGGGTGCCACTCTGAGCAGGCGGGTAGGATGCTTGAGCCCTGGAGTAATTCAGGGCCTAGACGAATGATGGCCTAAAACAGAATCCGGCTTATCCCTCTTCTCGGTTTTTATTCCTCGAAATTGGCGAAGATTCCAAAGTGATCAGAGAGGTTCTGCTCTTTGCCTTCGATGATTACCTTTCTATCAAAGACGCGCTTTGAACTAAGTGGACTTAGTCCCACTGAGAAGACGTGATCGAGAAGCATATTCTTTCCACCACCAATAAGTGTGTTATCAGCGCAGAAAGTGCAGCGAGTGTTAGTCATATAATCAACTGAAGCATCAAAACCAGCTTGTTCAAAAACGCTGTAATTAGCTTCGAAATCTCCGTCGATTTCAAATTCTGGAAGCGAGGGAGAGATATTAAAATCTCCAAGCACAATAGCCCCTTCATTGTGATCAAGGGCCTTTTCAACAAGCTTTTCAACTTGAAAGAGGTTCTCGGCTTCCCAACTTGCAAATTTGCCCGTGTAGGGAATTGAAGTTTGATTGGCCGTGAGGTGAGTACAGTAAACTGTTTCACCGCTCTCAAGAGTTGCCGCAAGTGCCCCTCGACGATTGAGGGTTGAATCCTCAGTCCAATCTACATAGTCAGTCTTAGCAAATTTCTTCTTTGAGAGAAGGATGAGTCCATTACTTCCGCCGTAGGCAAAGAGCGGAGCGCGCACGAGTGGATTAAGTACTGTCGCGATAGCACCAAGTGAGCTCTTATCAACTTGAGACATAAGTGCGGTCGCACACTGACGATCTTCGTTGATGAGGTTTTGAAGAGGGCCACCACACTTATTGAGAATGCAGTCTGTGTACTCGTCACCCTCTTTGCCCTTACATGTACTCAATGCACATGAGACAAACTTTCCATCGCCAAAGAGTTGCTTAATTTTACATGTTGGGGCCTTGTCGGCGCGCTTCTTCTTAAGGTCAACGGTGTGAATAAATGGATAATCTTTTTCAAGCGCACTAATGACGGCCTTGCGATCTTTCTTATCCCAAACTTCCTGCAGGCACAGAACGTCGGTATCAAATTGAGAGAGGGCCTCAGTGATAAAAGGTACGCGCTCTTTTGCAAGTGGAACAAAGTTGTGTGCTATCCCAGCGTTATAGGTCGTCACGCTCAAGGCAAAGACTTGGGTAGCACAGAGACTCATGAGAGCGAGTAGGAACTTTTTCATTATTTACCTATTTTCTTGATGGCCTTCATTGAAGCTGTGGAGAGATTTGTTTGCTGAGCTTTTGTGAGGGCCTGTGCCTTTTTCACCTTTAACTTCGCAAGCTCCCCTTCAGAGACAACCAGGACATAATTTGTGATCTTATACTTAGTAATCGTTGTCTTGAAAGAAGGCAACTCACCATAATTTATTTTCATAGGTAAATTTGGGTATTGTTTAAGCTCTGTATCGCTTGAACTGATCACAAAAGTGGGAAGCTCGTATTGGCCGGCGAGCCATTCGTCCCCTTCCCTTTTAATTCCAATGACTTTGCTCCCTTTCTGGCAATAGAGCCTCAGTAGCGACAATTCGTGCTTCTGGGCCCGGGCTTCGAGCTCACTTTCTTTAACCCTAGGGAGCGAGAGCGGATTAGCCTGCGCGGCACTAAAACAGTCCTTCTTAAGCGGGCAGAGCGCACAGTCGGCCCTTCTCGCCTGGCAATAGACTCGCCCCAAGTCCATCAGGGCCCCATTGAGATCGCGGCTTCCAAGCTTCTTCATTTCAGCGCTTAGAATCTCACCCGACTCAAATTTTTCTCGGACGAGCTTTTGGAGCTTTGGGCCTTTAAATTCTTGCAGCCCAAAGTAGCGAGCGAGCACGCGCTCTAGATTGGCATCCACTGCTAGTGCTGGTTGATTAAAAGAAAATGCGAGCAGTGCGCGAGCTGTATAGTCGCCCACACCTTTGATTGAGAGTAGTTCATCTAGATCGGCGGGGATTTTTCCTTGGTGATTGAGGACAATATCCTCACAGGCCTTTCGCAAATTCTTAGCCCGGCGATAATAGCCAAGTCCCTTCCAAGCAATGAGAACATCCTCTTCGCTTGCACGACCTAGATCGTGAAGCGTGGGATAGCGCTCAAGAAAGCGATCAAAGTGATTTAATACCGTGCCCACAGTGGTCTGCTGAAGCATGATCTCCGAGACTAAAACTTTGTAGGGGTCGTGATCACGGCGCCATGGCAAAGCGCCAAACTCGCGCTGGGACCAACTCACTAGATTTTTGAACATGGAGCAAAGCTATCACATCTGACAGCTCTTAGCGATTTCTTTTGCGTAGTCCGTAAATTGAGGACCTTCTAGTCCGGTAGTTCCGACGCCATAGATTTTTGCGCCAATGCGATCGAGAAAATCAGAAAGTCTCATTGAGAGCTCATCAATATCCGTCACCAACACAAGGTGATCGGCCGTGGAGTCTTCAATCCATTTCATAAGGCGAGTTTGATCATTAAGACCATAGCTTCCGCACAGATCATTGAAGGCACCCATGGCTTTTTTTGAAGTATCAAAGAGACTGATGCGAACTTTATCGCCACAGCCCTCAACCACTCTCTCAGCAAAACTTTTGCGATAGCAGAAGTTCTCAGCTTGAACGTTATCGACGGCCCTTAGACTACTTGAAGTATCAATCCACAGCTCTAGTTTTGCCTTAGTTTGCTTGACCACTGGCTTGGCCTTTCCACAGTACATATCAAAGTAGTAATTGTCGTCGCAGTCCATGACATTAGTTTCGATGGCGTTCATGGTTTTTAATTTTAGAGGTTGAGCTTCATCTTCTTTTGTGAGCTGATCAGGGTCTTCGATAAATCCCAGTTGTGGATGAAAGCATCCGCCCCCCATGGGCTGACACTCATAAATTTCATTCTGAGCAATTTTCCCAAGCAGCTCTACACCGTTAGGAAGCCAAGTGCTTTTCTGTTGGGTAAGTGCAGAGAGGAAGAACACTGAAACTTTGCGCGGCAGAGCGTGAACTCTGAAGGAGAGGCAAAGTAAAAAAAGTAGTGTTAGCGCTCTTCTAATAATCCACACCTTTTTGTCGGAAGTAGCGAAAGAGATTGTTTCCAATATCCACAATCAAATCGCGTCCTTCCATGTCGAGATTTAAAAAATCTGACATATAAGCTTTTTGTCTAGGAGAGAGAGACTCAATCTTTTCTCTCAAGCTCTTTTCTCTATCGCCCTCAGAAGAAAACGAAATCGTTCTCTTCTTGCCGCCAATAGTGATTTGGGCACTGGCATTTCGCTGGGCAGTCCCACCGTGGCCTAGGGCCTTCATCATGGCGTCGTCAAGATCGTCACCGCCCCCACTACTGCCAAGTGATTTCTCCATGGGCTCAGTCTTAGTAATGTCGCCAACCTTTTGATCGACGTCCTCACTAAAGCGCGGTTCATCTTCGTACTCTTCATCCTCGGCCTTGTAGAACTTAACCAGGCGGATGAACTTATCTGCATAGTCCTCTTCGACAAAATCGATGATTTCATGAAGTGGGATCTGAAGCTTAGCGACCACCTTGGCAATGAGCTGGGAGTTGAGGTCATTGGTCTTCTGAGTGAGAAAGCGGCTCATCGTCGATACGCCTACTTCTGTGAGCTCAGCGAGCTCCTTTTGCGACATGGGGCCTCTTACCTGCATATACTTGCGTACAACCCCTAAAAAGTTATCCAATTGGTCCTTGTTAAACTCGCTCATGGCGCTCTCCAGATCAGTTTTTGCGTCCTGCAATTTCATCTTTGGCCCTAAGTGGTTGATAGTTCATACCCCCGGGAAGGCCTAAATGCTCATTATTCTTATCGTCTTGCAAAAAAGTTTCTTAATGAAATTTTCTTTCTTGACGCAAGTGGTCAAGTAATCTATCATGACATTGCGCCCCAAAATGCAATTGCAGGATGGATCGCAAGACGCAGGATGAGAAGGAGACAAAAATGAGCACACTAACCCAATTCTTCAATCAAAACCACCTAAGTTCAGAGACGCATGCTCAGTATGAGGTCATTGAAAACGAGATTATTAAATCTAGTGATTTCAATAACCTAAGTGTTTCTGGCTCTCTCTTCTCTCTCACCACCTTTACGAACGTTTCCTTCAAGTCCTGCGTTTTTTATGGCTCTAGATTTGAGAATTGCGACTTCATCAACTGTACTTTTGAAGATTGCACATTCGAATTTAATAACATGGTTCATTGCAATTTCGTGGGCACAACGTTTGGAAATTGCAAGTGGGCTTACTCATACCTAAGAAAATCAAGCCTTTACGATTGTATGCTTGATCCGGCCACCAAAGCTTCGATCTCAGTGGAAGAGAACAAGCTTGAGCGCTGTTTTGAAACCGAGCAAGAAGCTCCAGAACTTACATGGACGCAGGTTCTCACTCAACCGGTCTCTGGTGAGAAGGATCTCACCAAGACCACTGTTATCACCAAGAAATCAGCTTAATTTTAACTGGCAAAGATATACCCGCCCCACACGTCTCATGGAGATTCGAAAACGCCAGAGTCCCCCCTTACTTGAGAGACGTCAGTTCCCCACGGCAGATCACTCTTTATGGATGAAGAGCTGTACCCGTCAAATTCCTACCTTGCGAGAGCCCCGGGAGAAATCCTGGGGCCTTGTCCTTTTGGCCCAAACATATCGCGACTGAGGTAATATAGTTAAAGATAAGAATCATTTTCCTACGGGCTCAACTTGAATCAATTTAGTGACTTCTTTAGGCAAAGAACTTTTTTGGGAGTTAATTTAATAACGTTCACTCTCGTCAGCCTTGGCGTCTACTTATTGATTTTCGCTCTTCAATATAACCAACTTTGGGACCCATTCATTGGTGATGAAATACTCTACGTCTTTGCCGACTACTCATCATCAAATCTCTTTGAGCTCCACATCCCCTTAATTAAGACTCTTAACACAATCACCTATTCACTTTTCGGATCGATTCGGGCCATGCGCTTATTAGGGGTACTTTGGTACGCCCTCATCTCATCTAGTCTCTTTTTTCTCTGTAGGCGCTACTTTTCTTGGCTTGCTGCGGCCACTATAACCTTTGCAACAATGGCACTTCCTATTCCCTATACCTATGCCACCTCATTTGAAAATATTCTCCCAGGGGTATTCCTTCTTTGCTTATTAATTCACGCATTAATAGAAAAGGACGAAAAGAAGATTGAAATTCTCTTCATCCTAGGAAGTCTCGCCCATGTATCTTCATTCATCTTCGGCCTTGCTCTGCTTACTTTTCACAAATTAAACTCTCGTCAAAGCCTCAAGGATTCAAAGATCTCACTTTCCTTCACAGCTCTCTACCTGAGCTATATTGTTTTTTTAATACTCGCTAAACCATTATTAGGAATTGAGATCAGCTCCATGCGATTGAGCAGACACTTCGATCCACCGCTAGATTTTGAAAGTGTGATCATTCGCTTTAAAGATGCTTTCTTTATAAGTGAACTTTTCTTGCCCCTTCTTATGGGCGCAGTCGTGGTGTGCTATGCAAGCTTTAAAAGAAATAAGGATAATGAGCTAATTAACTATGCGAGCATTCTGCTGATATGTTTTGTGTTGCTTCAGATTAACTACAATGCAAATGCTACGAAGAATGCACTCTACGCCAATATTATATTATTGCCTGCCTTCTTAAGCCTCTTTAAGAATCTCCCTTCAAAGAAGTACGTCTTACTCATTTTGCTGATATCAATTGGCATTCATTTAAAGCTTCCCACTTCCTACAGGGCCGAGCGCTATCGCTTGCCAAGCTTAAATATCTATCAAGGATATAATCAGCAGACCTCAAAGTTACTCGATTATTTCAGCAAGAAATGTGCGACACAAGTTTCAGGAAACCTTGGCCTTCTCACCAAGAATTTCTATGGCTACCAAGAAGTAGAAGCCATCGTTGGAGATCATATTCAAAGTGATAGGCTTACTTTTATTAGACTCTATGAAGGTATGAACGTTAAGGATCTAAAGACAATTCCTGAGAGCCTGTCAGTGAATGGAAGAGAATATTTAAATCGAAAGCTCTTTCATAATCTAACCGCCGAAGCGACCTACCCACTAGAGAAGCTCTCTGGGCTTATCCCTGATCTAGACGACTCCATGGCCTACCAACACCAGGCTATGGCCCTTGTCGTCTACTCCCAATCTGCTCAATGTCTCTAAGACAATCAGCTCTTGCGGTAAAAACAGCCAACAGACTCTTTATTGCGCGCACTCGCCTTGTGCACCTCAAGGCCAATCTCAACGGCATTGCGAAGTCCAATGAGACTATCCTTTAGCATAGCGTTCTTATAGAACTTACCAATTTCGTGGTGAAGTTCACTAAACATAGCCTCAGCTCTTTTGAGACGATTGCGCGATCGAGTGAGCCCCACGTAATTCCACATGGTCTGCTTCACTGTCATCCAATCTTGCGAAATTAGAGCATCGTCACTTTCGGCCACACCCAAAACCCACTCGCGGATTTTGTGCTCGGGATAGTCTGAAAATTTGTCAATTTCGCCCTTAATGGTTTCGGCCGAGACATAGCCAAAGGTCAGGCCTTCTAAGAGCGAAGTTGAAGCAAGGCGATTGGCGCCATGAAGACCGGTGCAAGCAACTTCTCCCACGGCGTAGAGGCCAGGAAGGTTTGTGCGCCCCTCGAGATCGGTCTTCACTCCGCCACAGGTATAGTGTGCGGCGGGCACCACTGGAATGGGCCCTTTAGTGATATCGACTCGCTTACTTAGGCAGTGCTCATAAATTGTTGGGAAGCGCTCTTTAAGCCAATCGGCACTCTTATGACTGATATCGAGGTACACACAATCGTGTTCAGTTTGAATAATTTCTTCCGCAATCGCCCGGGCCACAATATCTCTGGGCGCCAGTTCGCGGTCCGGGTGAATACGCTCCATAAAGGCTTCGCCGTTGGCGTTAATGAGCTTGCCACCTTCACCGCGCACGGCCTCAGACACGAGAAAGCGTCTATGGGCCGAGCGATCAAAGAATGTCGTCGGGTGAAATTGAATGAATTCCATATCAATAAGAGTCGCTCCAGCTCTGCGGGCCATGGCATGGCCATCTCCACGTGCTCCTTCACTATTTGAGTGGTGAAGATAGAGCGCGCCAATTCCGCCGGTGGCGAGGATGGTTGTGCGCGCGAGAACTTTCACAACTTCAGCGCGCTCCGCTTGAAAGACATAGGCCCCAAGCACGCGGTTCTCTTCATAGCGCTGGCCAATGGTCGTGCCGTGGTGAAGAGGAGTGATTAGGTCAATGGCAGTGTGACCAGCAAGAATAGAGACATTGGGAAAGCGCTCTTTATCTTTGAGGTAATTTAAAAGCGAGACTTGAATCTCGCGTCCAGTAAAGTCGCCCTTGTAGAGGATTCTCTCGTGGGAGTGGGCTGCCTCTTTAGTAAAGCGCAACTCTCCATCATCGCCGCGCTCAAAGGGAGTGTGGGCCTTGTCGATGAGTAGCTCTTTTAATATCGCCGGTGATTTCTCGGCCAATATCTTTGCCGCTTCTTCATTTGAAGTATAGGCGGAGGCCTTCATGATATCTTCAACCAGACTCTCATCGCTTTCGCGGCGATAAATAATTCCCCCCTGGGCCCAAAAGGTATTTGAGATATTGGGGTCTTTTTCTCTTGTAACTAAACCAATGCGAAAGCCGCTCTCAGCAAGCTTCACTCCCGCCGCAAGTCCGGCCACACCTGTTCCAATAATTAGGACATCAAATTGATAGCTACTCATTATTTTTTCTCAAATTTAAGCGAGAGATCCACTGGGGGAGCTCCATAGGTCAGAGCGCCAATACTAATGGCGTCTACACCCTCTCTAAGATACTGATCAATATTTGTTAAGTTCACGCCACCAGAGACTTCAAATGTCACACCTGGGCGCTTTAGCCTTTTGGCTTCATCGATATCACTGGGAGAGAAGTTATCGAGCATGATGTGAGTCACGCCAAGTTCAAGTGCCTCTTTGAGCTCTGCCAGGTTGTGAACTTCAACTTCAATATTGGTGTAGAAGAGACCTTGTGCCTTAAAGAAATTTACGGCACCAGCAACTCCACCAAGAATCTTCTTGTGATTATCTTTGACCATCCACATATCAGCTTGGCCAAAGCGGTGATTATAACCACCACCCACTCTCACGGCGTACTTCTCAAGTGATCTCAAACCAGGAGTTGTCTTTCTCGTATCTAAAATTTTAATCGGATAATTTTCCGTCTTATCCACAAACTTCTTCGTAAACGTCGCAATCATAGAGGCGCGCTGAAGAAGATTGAGTGCGAGTCTCTCTCCCGTGAGAGCAAGATCAAAAGGAAGTTCAAAGCTAATGACATCTGGATTTTGATAGTCGCGACCTTCATAAGTGAGAAGCTCTTCTAAGATTGCATCATCACCTGAAAGATAGCGAAAAACTTCTACAAAGAAGGGCATGCCCGCGAGTCTAAGAGCGCTCTTCACTTTGAGCTGACACTTCACCATTTCACTTGGAAGACTCTTCACATAGAAAGCATTGCGAGACAGATCGTCTTCTTCCATAAAGCGTTTGATATCAGATCTCAGGGCGCGACTTAATAAACTCATTCTTTTATCCTCGTTCTAAAACGATTTATTACGCCCAGTGATACTCCAATACTTTCACTGTGTTAAGGGCCAGTCTCCCTCCACATTTCCCGCACATTCTAAGCCATGGATAAAAGACTTCGATGGATACTTATATGCAGCGCACTCCTTGGCTTTTTCATCCAACTTCAAAGGCCAAATCCCACCCGAGACACTTCTGGAGCCGATCTAACTGCTTGGATTATGGATAGGCACGATCACCTGCGCGCCTCCTACCAAGAGCCCGAGCACGCCGACTATCTCATCTCAACAACTCTGGGTGAGAAGCGCTGGCTAAACATCGAAACCAAGCGCCTCCATCAAAAGTTTAACCTCACCCACCTCTTCACACCCTCTGGCCTACATTTTGGGGCACTCGCCCTCGCACTTAGACCTCTACTTCGAACACCTCTGCTTCGCGCTCTCTTCTATCTGGCGCCTCTCTGCCTTTCTGGGTTCTACTCCTGCAAGCGGGTTGGACTTCTTCTCGCGAGCAAATCTCTCTTTAGGGGAATTTCTCTCTACGCGCTCTTTCTCTTAGTCATGGCAATAGACTTTGCCTTCGGTACTTATCAATCCTCTCCACAAAGTTTTCTCTATAGCTTTACCTTTTTAGGAATATTTCTAGTGAGCTCTGAGCACTCAAAAGTCGCGCTCTTTTTTAATCTTCTCATTGCCCAACTCACAATTTCACTCTTTAGTGGTGAGAGCATTGCTCCTTGGGGAGTCTTCATCGGTCTAATCTTCACACCAATCTTCTGCCTCTTCTTTGCCTTGCTCTTTTTGGGACTTTTTATTCCCGCTCTCTCCCCGCTTATCTCCCCACTTCTCTCAGCTTGGTTTAACCTACTGAGAATGACTCCAGCTCCTGAATTCTATATCAGTGCAAGTCTTCCACTAGTTTTCGTTCTGGTTTTTAGAAATAGAATTCCCATGCTACTTAGCGCCACTCTTCTTCTCTTTCACTGTGAGAGTATTGGGCCCACAAAGGGCCATGCTCGCTTTCTAAATGAGAAACCTCTGCCAGAGCATGCTGTCAGCGAGATCGTGCGCAAGCGATATGGCTACCAGGTTGATTCAAATAAGTGGGGACTTAGGTGTCGGTATGAATTGGTGAAAGAATCCTGGCGGGCAAGCTGTAGAGACTTACCCGCCTGGAAGAAAAGGCAAAAATTAGTAGCGAACGAGAGTTCTTAGAGCGTTGGCGACGTCTTCAATTTGTGGAAGAAGATCGTCTTCTAGCTGAGGACAGTAAGCAATGTGGCTATCCTTAGCAGTTACGCGCAAGATGGGAGCGTCGAGAGTTTCAAAGCACTCTTCGTTCACGCGAGCAGCAATTTCCCCAGCAAAACCTGAAGTCTTAGTCTCTTCATGAGCGACTAGAAGACGATTTGTTTTCTTGAGTGAAGTTTTAATCGCCTCCATATCAAACGGAGCGAGAGTTCTAAGGTCGATAACTTCAACACTATAGCCTTCAGCTTCAAGTTTCTTGGCGGCTTCAAGCGACTTTTGAACAAGTGCGCCCCAAGTAACGACTGTGGCATCTTTTCCTTCGCGAGCAATGCGGGCCTTGCCAAAAGGAATCATATACTCACCCGGATCGGCCGAGCGGTTGTATCCTTGGTAGTAGAGGTGCTTGTGCTCAAGGAACATCACTGGATCATCGGCGCGAATGGCAGTTCTAAGAAGTCCGGCGGCGTCGGCGGCGTTTGATGGGTAGGCAACGCGAATTCCTGGAATGTGCGTGTAGAAAGACTCTCCACACTGCGAGTGGTACATCGCGCCTCCGCGAAGGTAGCCACCAATTGGAACGCGCACAACCATAGGACAAGTGAAGTCACCACCAGAGCGGTAGCGAGTTGTCGCCATCTCATTTTTTAGTTGCATGTAAGCAGTCCAGATATAGTCAAAGAATTGAATCTCAACTACTGGCTTAATCCCACGCATAGACATACCAATAGCGCGACCAATGATATTGGCCTCAGCAAGTGGCGAGTTAAAGACCTGGCCCTCGCGAGAAACGCGCTGAACACCGTGAGTAAGCTTAAACACGCCGCCCTTCCCTTTAAGGTTTGGATCGTCGAGTTTGTGAAGCTCAGTAAAGTCAGCAACGTCTTCTCCAAACATGCGAAGGAGTGGGTTGCTTGAAAATTCATCTTTAAGAACTTTGTTAATTGCACCGGCCATTGGAACATCGTCTTTACCCGAGAAGTTAGCGGGCTTTGAGAAGAGTTCTTCTGAATCGATTGGCTTTTCAGCAGAGTAGAGGTGATCAGTTGCTGTGCTCACTTCTGGCCATGGAGTTTCGATGGCCTTATTCATTGCCTCACGACACTCAGCTGAGACTTCATCGTAGAGCGCCTTTCTCTCTTCTTCAGTAATCACACCTGCTTCAATAAGCATCTTTGGATAGGCATTAAAGACGTCTCTTTGCTTTTCATCATTGAGGTCTTCTTGAGTTCTATACATGGCATGATCATCAGAGAGAGAGTGCGAGTATGGACGAGTCACGTGAGCGTGAACAAGAACAGGTCCATTTCCTTTTCTGATGTGCTCAACAGCTTCAGTCATGGTGGCATAGGATTCAATAGGACAATTGCCATCAGTTTCAAAGAGCGTAAGACCAGGGAAGTTGGCAAGCGCCTTAGAGATTGAGCCACCTGGAGTTTGAACTGAAACGGGAACCGAAATGGCGTAACCGTTATCTTCCACCATGAAAAGAACTGGAAGCTTATTTACACAAGCTGTGGTCATCGCCTCCCAGAATTCGCCTTGAGAAGTTGTGCCGTCACCTGTTGAGACGTAGATGACTTCGTCTTTTTGAAACTTATAACCCTTAGTATCTACACCCTCTTCACTCAACTTGTTGAGGTAGAGCCCCGCTTCCGCTAGACCGCAGGCCTGAAGAAATTGAGTGCCGGTACATGAAGACTTATTGACGATATTGAGTTTTACATTGCCCCAGTGAGCGGGCATCTGACGACCGTGAGAAGAAGTATCTCCGATATTGCCATTTGCCTGACAGAGCATTTCGTATGGTGTGACACCTAGACCTGTGCACAGAGCGCGGTCGCGGTAGTAACAAATAAACCAGTCGTAGGCAGGCTTTAGAACTTTTGCCGCCGCTGAGAGAATGCCCTCGTGACCAGCGCCAGAGATTTGAAAGTAAGCTTTAGTTTGCTTCTTCATGGTAATCTCTGTGTCGTCGAGGCGACGTGAGAGATAGATATTGCGAAGGAAAGCTAAGAGGTCTTCTTTTTTAAGACCATGTTTCTTTGCGAGTGTGAGTTTATCCTCGATGCTTTTTGCTTTCATAGAATCTTGCCCCCCAGGCGTGCGGGTTTCTCTCGTCTTCTCTAACATGGCGTATCCTTTTTTAGTGCCAACGAATTTTGAGTGCGCCAAGAGTATCGCTAGCACATTGAAATGTCATTTAACGCGCGATGCGCAAGTGAAGAATCATATACCCCTGGGGTACCCATATTCAACACATTAGAGTGATCATCCGAGAATGAGTGTAAGGATTGGGAACTGGAGAATTAAAAGCCTGATGAGAACGACAGAACGAAGCGACGATCTTCATTTTGGCGGTAGCCAGTGGGGTCGAGGTCGCGGGCATAAGTGGTCAGGTCAACTTCTAACTTAGGAGTGCGAAGGCCAATCCCTCCCGAGCCCCAACCATCGCCCATGCCGGCGCGGATAAAGAATTTGCGAGCAATATCAAGTTCGAGTCCCGCCTGAATTCTGCGAGCAGTATCAACGCCATAGCTATCAGTGGCGTCTTTATAATTCATCTCAAGGTGCAGTCTCATCGCCTTTCCAATTTGTGGAGTGACGGAAAAACCAAGTACTAAGTTTTGCTTGATGGTGTCGGGGGCGGCCGGTCCGCCGGTCTTGGAGAATTCCTGCTCGCCTACATTGTGCATAGTTGCTGCAAAAGTTGGAAGCCACGCCATTGGAAGCGTGAGTCTCGCCCCGGCCGTGGCCATGAGAAGCACTCCCTTATTGGGATCTTCTACCACGGCTGTATTGATATCTTGTGCTTTGATTTCTTCATTGCGGTTAAGAAGAAAGACTGTGCCCCCTACTTTAAAAACGCCACCAAAGAGAGAGAGGTTAAGTGAGCCGTAGGGACCGTGATCCAGTCGGTTGGCATACTCGAAGTTTGGCGATGCCGCCGTTCCATCGTACTTTGCTCTGGTCTTCTTACTAATGAGATAACCAAAGCTCAAAAAGCGCATGGTGAAATTTGGTGTGAAGTGAAAATCGTTATAGGTTGCGTTGCCAGGGTTATCTTTTAAGAGTTGGCGAAGTCCATCGACGCTAAAGCCCTTAGTAAATTTGCTAAAGACTTTAAGGGCGTCGCCACCCGCTCCAAGTGACATCCAATCTTTATTGGTCTCAAGGTGAAAGTTTGAGAGATGAAGATGGGCGTAACGGACAGTTCCTAAACCCGCTGGATTATAGAAGGAACTCGCCGAATCATCTACTTTTCCAATATAGGCGTTGCCCATGGCAAGGGCCCTGGCCGAAGTAGCAAGTTCAGGGAAAATGGCGTCGTCAAAATCAAGTGTGGGGGTAGTCGTCTGCGCCCAAAGCGGAAAGCTTAGAAGTGTGAGGGCGATAAAAGTGATGACCTTCCTAGTCTTCAACATTCCCTTATTGTAGCCAATTTCTGCCGCGCCCACCTGAATGGGGAAAAGTGATCTCCCTCAAACAAAAATGCCCGATAGAGACTATCGGGCATTCGAGTAATTTCATTTTATTTCAAGAAATTAGTGGCGACGTTTTGAGCTTGGAAGACGGTGTTCAACCTTTCCAAGGTAAGTGCCTTTAATCTTCTTGATCGAATCAAGTCTGGCCTCAGCAAGCACGTCAGTGGCTTTATAAACTGGGATATCTTGCTCATCAGAGATCTTAAAGATTCTAAGAGTTGTATCAAAGATAGTGTTAACCATTCTAAGAGCTTTCTCTTCTGACCACCCTTCAAACTCAAGAGAGACGTTCATCACCCCACCGGCGTTGATGAGGTAATCTGGAGCGTAGAGGATGCCTTTATTTTTAAGAATATCACCGTGGCGAGCTTCAGCAAGTTGGTTGTTAGCAGCACCGGCCACGATTTTACACTTCAAGCGATCAATCGTGCGGTCGTTAACTGTGGCACCTAGAGCACAAGGTGAGTAGATGTCAGCGTCTACGTCATAAATTTCTTCAGGGCCTACGAACTCTGCATTAGGAATGGCCTCTTTGAAGGCTTCGATATTTCTTTCGTTAATATCGGTGAAGAAAATTTTCGCACCGTCATTAGCAAGGTATTCCCCGAGGTGGCGACCAACTGATCCCGTCCCTTGAAGAGCAACTACTTTATTTTTTACTGAGCGATCGCCATAAACTTTCAAACATGAAGCTTCGATACCGCGGTAAACACCAAGAGCAGTATACGGTGAAGGGTTACCTGAACCACCGTGGGCTTTTGAGATACCAGCAACGTGTGAAGTTTCTGTATAAATGTGATCGATATCATCAACAGTGATATTCACATCTTCAGCTGTGATGTAGCGACCATTGAGTGACTCGAGGAAGCGTCCGTATGAGCGAAAGAGTGCTTCTGATTTATCTTTATTGGGATCCCCGATGATAACGGCTTTACCGCCACCAAGATTTAGACCAGCAACAGCTGCCTTGTAAGTCATCCCTCTTGAGAGACGAAGAACGTCATCAAGGGCCTCAGCTTCACTTTTATAGGGCCACATACGCGTCCCACCAAGAGCAGGTCCGAGTGTGGTGTTGTGAATGGCGACGATCGCCTTTAGGTTACAAGATGAATCAGAAAAGAAGACAACCTCTTCATGTCCATCAGCGTACATTCTTTCAAAGCTAAGCATGGATTTCTCCCCAGAAACAGTCTTATATTATAGGTTGTGTCAAAGACGCCCCATCATAAGACTAGGCCGGTTATTCGAGTATATCCGCCGCATCATAGAGAAGAGATCGATAAAAAAAATCGAGTTATTTTGCTGGGCTAAAATCTGATGAGAAAGACTTCCCCTCACCTTCGCGCTCAGTCTCGCGCGAATTTGAAGCGCCCTCGCTACTGATTTCGCGACGAGAATAGAGATGCTTTTCCCCATCCACATCGCGAATGCGAATTTCGCGAATCTCATATTCATCGACTTTGATGAGCTCAAATGAAAACCCTTCCCAAACGATGATCTGACCCTGACCTGGAAAATTATTTCCAAGCATGTCGAGGATAAAACCAGCGAGAGTCGAGTAGTTGTCATTGAGAGGAATCTTAATATCGTAGTCGTTATAGAGATCGCGCAAAGAGATTGTACCTTCAACCACGATTCCCGTACGAAGATCATCCTCACTGTACTCTTTGAGGATGCGCGCCTTATCGCGATCGTGCTCATCTTGAATCTCACCTAGAATTTCTTCCACGATATCTTCAAGGGTCACAATCCCGACCACGAGACCATTTTCATCTTTAACGAGGGCCAAGTGAACTTTCTTGCGATTCATATAATCAAAGACCGCTTGGATCTTCATGTGCTCATAAACAAAGAAGGGGCGCTTTAAAACTTTATCAAAGCTGAAGTTCTTCTTCTCTTCACCGCGGATGAAGGCAAGATCCTTCACATGCAAAAAGCCGATCGTATTGTCGAGACCACCTTCACACACGGGATAGCGCGAGTGGGTATCCATCTTCACCGTTTCAATCATCTTTTCAAACGGCATACTAGTATCGATCGACTTAACCTTGGTTCTGGGAACCATAATGTCTTTTACTTTAATGGTTGGAAATTCGAGAATCGAGTTCAAAAGGTCGAGCTGCTTAGAGTCCATTGAGCGTTCTTTTTCGGCCCTGTTAATCATGTACTCAATATCATTCTTGGTCACAAGACGACCGCCGATCTCCCCTTTATTGCCCAGGAAGACTTTAATAAACCACACCATCGCCGTCACCACGGGGTAGATCATGTAGTACATCGTGCGAAGAATTGAGATCGTGGCCACCGAGAGCTTCTCTGCGCGCGAGCGAGCAAAGGTCTTTGGGATAATCTCGCCAAAGATGAGAATCACTAAAGTGGTAATCCCCACTGAAATCCCAACGGCGTCACTTTGAAAGATGCGAGCAGTGATAGTCGTCGCCAAGGCCGAAGCCCAGATGTTGACGATATTATTTCCCACTAAAATTGTGGTGAGAAGTTCGCTTGGTTTATCGAGCATGAAACTCATGATTTTGGCGCGCGTGCCACCTTCTTCAATGATTTGCTTGGCGCGGTCTACACCGACAGACATGAGCACAGCTTCTGATCCAGAAAAGAATGCTGAACCCAGCAAACATACAACGAGGCCCGCAAGTTCAAGAGGGCTTATCACGTCCATGAGACACGTTCCTGTGAGAGTGAAAGAAAAGGGGATTGAATGTGAACGGTGAGCTTAATGCTTCTATGACCGTTTTGTAACGGAGGCTCTATAGGTCTAATTCCTTGTTTGAATCCTAGTGCTAGGTCGCTTTTGCGACATCACCAAGAACCCATCTTATTATAGACTCAAAGGCTAAAATTGTCGCGTGCTTACGCGCCTTTAGAGTCAACAGCATTCATTTTGTAGCAGTGTATCACAAACTCGTCAAGAGAGCGATCCTCTACGAGTTTTCAAAGCCTTACCTAGTGCTCTAAAGGTTTGCCTTGAAAGTCGTGATCGGCATACTTAATTCGGTCATTCATCTCGTGGTCAAATCCTGGGATTTCCTTGAGGTTGGCCACATTTCTAAAGATCGAGTCGCACTTATAGCAAATGGCCACCGAGCTCAGTCTCTTAAAAAGAAGAAAATCAAAAGCGTAGAGGACCACAAAGGACAGGCCATAGGTCCAGATCGAGGCGATGGCCGCAATCACAAAGAGCATGACCCCAATTTTGCGATTAAAGTCGCGCTGCTGGTAGAAGTCTTTGCGCGAGCAACAAGGGCAATCTTTAAGAATGCCCGCTTCGTGCTCTTGATTAAAGTGCACGTCGACAATCTTCTGACAAACATCGCACTGAGCTTTTGTGGCATCAACTTTGGGATAGACGTGAATGCCCGAGCCGCACTCAGGGCAAGTCATTGTTACTGTCATCATAGAAGTAATCCGTAGCTTAAGAACATATAGGCGGCGGTGAGCTCACCCACTAACACAAAGAAAGTCATAGCGTAGAAGATGCCGGTCGCACTTTGAGTCGAGCGCATACGCACGAGCTTCCAAACAAAGTAACTCATAATGCCGATGACGACATAGCCCCAAAGTCCACGCATAGAAAGAAGGAGCCAGTTAAAAGAAAAGCCCGCCCCTAGTCTGGTTCCCTCTGTAAAGAAGTCCCACTTCTCATAGAGTTCAAAGCCAGCAGTGGCAATCTTTAGAAACATGAGTGTCCAGAGAATAATCACACTTTTAATGAGTGGGCGAACTGTTAGCTTTGGAACGACAAGGTAGTAATGTCCAAGAATCATGGCGTAGGTGATGATGCCAAGATAGAGCGCACTTGAAAGGGCGTAACCAAAGTGGGCCAGATAGCCGTTATTCATTCTCATAAAGAGAAAAAGTAGGGCCGCATTTTGAATAAAGTAGAGCGCCCACATAAAGGGAGATTTCTTATCTTTGTGAAGGGCGCGCGCAATCGCCATGGCAATCAAGGAGACTATAGCGGCCACTGACTGAGGGTTCGCGATATGGGCATAGGACAAGTGAAGCCCAAGGCCCACCACCAGGGCGACCAAACAAATTGTTTGGGCCATATTGAAAAAGCCAACGCCAGTAAGTTTAGTTGAAGCTAGTGGTGTATAAATCCCAACCCCAAGGGCCAAGCTCCAACAAAAAAATTCTGCGACCAATTTTATTTCGCCCACACTTCCTCCAAGAGACCTGCATGGTAGTGTTCTTTAAAAAATTCTAAAAGCTCATCCATCAACTGATGATTGGCCGGCATAAAGTCGACGCGCTCATCACTGCGTGCTTGCCCGTAGCTAAAGCGCCTCCACTCCCCTTTGTCAGTTGGTAGTTGATCAAAGCTGGAGATAAAGGCAAAGAGCTGCAAGTGAGGACGGTCGTCGTATTGAAAACTAAAGCGCTTAAAAAGCTTGAGCTCACTCGCTGGGGCCCTCACCCCTACTTCTTCTTCCACTTCTCTGACAGCGGCTTCAAGCGCGCTCTCGCCCGCCTCTAGCTTTCCACCAGGGAATTCCCAACGGTTATAAAGTGCGCCCGCCTCAAAACGACGCTGCATCCAGATGGAGAGACCATCTTGATCAACATTTTTTATAAACAGGGCCATGCTTACAGGTATCACTGCCCTTAGTTATCACTCCTAGCGGGGCTTGACCATATTGACGCTTGTCGCAAAATAGTCTTTAATCGGGCGCCTATGAACACCAATGCCCTTCCCTATCAAAAAGGCTCCCTGCTCTTTGCTCCCATGGAGGGAGTGACCGATGAGAGTTATCGCCGAACGATATTGAAGCTCTATCCAGAGTGGGATCAGGTTTCAACTGACTTTCTGAGAGTTCCCACCGAAGGCCTGCCCCACGAAAAAATGGTGCTGGAACACTTTGGACTTGGTGCCTATGCCGACGAAAAGGTGAGGCGAAAGACCACTTATCAAATCCTCACCACCGAGCGCGCGGGCACGGAGCTCATGAGCTCACTCATCGACAACCTGGGCTTTGGGCACCTCGACCTCAACCTAGGCTGTCCTTCTAAGAAAGTAAATTCCCATCGAGGTGGCTCGTGGCTACTCTCAGATCATCAAGCCCTCATCAAGGTTGTAAGGCGAGTCAGAGAAAATTTCAGTCGCACTTTCACAGTAAAAATTCGCCTGGGCTTTGAGAGCACTGAAAACTTTGAAGAGCGCCTACGCATATTTGAAGGCGAAGGCGTGGATGGAATTATTATTCACGGACGCACTCGCAATCAGCTCTACCAGGGCGTGGCCGACTGGAGCTTTATTAAGCGGGCGGTAGAAGTTTCAAAGGTTCCCATTATTGGAAATGGCGATGTGTGGAATATTAACGATGTTGATAAAATGCTTAATGACTGCGGCGTTTACGCAGTGATGATTGGCAGGGGCGCACTTAAGACTCCATGGCTTGCGAGCTACTACCGCAGCTCTGCTCGCCACCTCTATGAAAATGAAGAGTACGTGCTTCAGGACCGGGCGCCACAGATTCAACTCTACTTTGAGTCCCTACTCAGAGAATTTCGCCGCGAGGGGCGTGAGGATGGCAATATTCTCAAGCGCTTTAAGAGTTTTTCTCGCTATCTGTTTGAGGATTTTGAAAATCCTGAGGAACTTCGCTCGCGCTTTCTGCGCTCGGATACTCTAGATGAATTTCGCGATCATCTATTTGATCTGGTTTAAGAGTCGCTAGTTTCGCCCTTAAAAATTTTCTATCATAGATTTCATAGAGTCCCCAGCCAGCGATAGCGCAGATTGGAAGATACCAAAAGTGAAGACCCATCAAAGCGACTTGCAAGAGAGAAAAAAGAAGGGGCGTGATCAACTTCTTAATTGTGAGATACTCTCCACGCTTTACGTAGTCCCAAATAGAAAAGAAGCCCATTAGAAATCTCAGAAAACTAAAGCGATAACGGCGATGCTTGGTTTTATTTCGCAATTCTTCTGAAGTGAAGGCGTAGGAAAAAAAGTAGCCCAAAGAGAGCGTGAGGGCGCCAATAAAAGCATAGGGAATAAAGTAGCAGATCAGTAAAATGAGAAAGGGAGGAGCAACTATATAGAGGCTCATCCAAGTACTCCGTCGCGGTGTAGGAATTGAATTGCCGGAAACTGCATAGTCGCAGGCGAATTCACCACCATTTTAAAGACGTAGAGAAAGTCCTCAACGTCACACATATTATCGCGGTCGGCATCGATCATAGAGTCCCAGGCCGGCGTATTCACCGCTCCTGGCATCAGTGTAGAAAAGCGCACGCCAAATTCTTTCCACTCTTCCCTGGTGCTCTCAATAAGGCCATTGAGAGCGTGCTTACTAGCACTAAAGGCACTCACCCCTGCAAAGCCGCGAAGGCTCGCCAGACTTGAAGTGTGAATGATGTGAGTAAGCCCCTCAATCAAGTAGGGTGAGGCGTGCTTGAGAATGTGAAAGGCTCCAAGAATATTGGTATTTAAAATATTTTTAAAATCTTCTGAAGACATTTCACTCACGGGAGCGAAGTCCATGAGCCCGGCGTTTGAAACAATGAGATCAAGTCCATCGGTGACGTCGCCAATTCCCGCAAAGAGATCCTCGACACTCTCTTCAATGGTAATGTCGCAGTAGAAATCAATGTAATTCTCGTGATCGATATCCGCCCCTCGACGATTGGCCCCAAAAACGGTGTAGCCCATATCGAGAAGCGCGTAGGTCATTTCAAGTCCAAGACCTGAAGAAGAGCCGGTAACGAGTGCGTACTTTTCCATAACATCTCAGTGGAAGTGTTCTACTAAAAGCTTAACTCTAAAAGGATTTTTTTGAAAGTTGCCAAAAAGAAAGAGGGGCCAGTTACGGCCCCTCTCATTTGGAAAATTACTTGGCGATACCGATGGCCTTGGTCTCTCTGACCACGGTCACCTTAATGGTACCTGGGTAAGACATCTCGTCTTCGATCTTTTTAGCGATCTCGCGAGAGAGAAGAACTGTTTGTTCATCTGTCACGCGGTCGTTTTCAACGAAGACGCGAACTTCGCGACCACCACTGATGGCGTATGACTTAGAAACGCCGTCAAAAGAGTTCACGATATCTTCAATGTCAGTAAGTCTTGAAACGTAAGACTCCATCATCGCTTTGCGAGCACCAGGGCGAGCACCTGAGAGCGCGTCACCTGCGGCCACGAGGTGGGCAAGGATACTCTCTGGTTTTTCATCATCGTGGTGAGCACGGATGGCGTGAACGATGTCTGGAGACTCGCCATATTTCTTAGCGAAGTCAGCGCCAATCACGGCGTGTGAACCTTCCGCAGAAGCGTCGATCACTTTACCGATATCGTGGAGGAGACCGGCGCGGCGAGCTTGCTTAACGTTCTGGCCCATTTCAGCGGCCATAGCGCCACAAATGAAGGCGGCTTCAATGGCGTGCTGATATTGATTTTGTGTGTATGAAGTACGGTAGTTAAGAGCACCAACGAGTTTAAGAATCTCTGGGTGGATGCCGTGAACACCGATTTCCATTTGAGCTTTTTGACCAAGTTCAAGCAAGTGCTTTTCAAACTCGGCCTTAGACTTGTCGTGGAACTCTTCAATCTTAGCAGGGTGAATACGACCGTCGCTAATGAGCTTTTCAATGGTCTTTCTCGCAATCTCACGTCTGACAACGTTAAATGATGAGATCACCACGACTTCTGGAGTGTCATCGATAATGAGATCGACACCACAGATTTGCTCGAAAGCGCGAATGTTGCGACCTTCGCGACCAATCAGGCGTCCTTTCACATCATCTGATGGAAGTTCAACCGTAGTGATGGTTTTTTCGGCCACATACTCTCCAGCAAAGCGCTGGATAGCAATGCCAACAACGCGCTTAGCGCGAGCTTCGGCATCTTCTTTAGCTTCTTCTTCAAGGCGGCGAAGATTTTTTGCAAAATCGACCTTAGCCTCTTCTTCCATTTGGCGCACAAGCTCTTCTTTGGCTTGCTCTTTTGTCATTGAAGCAATTTCAGTGAGCTTAATAGAGAGTTCACCTTGCTTTTCTTTAAAGCGCTCAGCCTCAGCAGCGGCGCGCTTCTTTTGTTCTTCAAGCTCACCCTCTTTTTGCTCGAGAACCTTAAGCTTCTTGTCGCTCTCTTCGATCTTTGATTCGAGCTTAGCTTCTTTAGAAGTGATTTCTTTTTCCTGAACTTTTAGTTCATCCTTCCACTTCTTGATTTCTTTCTCGGCCTGGACTTTCTCCTCGCGGGCCACCTCTTTGCTCTCTTTGCGAGCCTTGTACTTAATGTCGTTAGCCGCTTCCTTTGCCTTCTCGATGATCTCGTCACCTTTGGCCTGGCGCTCAGCAACCTCAGCTAGGGCCGCGCGATTTCGCACAAACCAACCAAGACCAGCACCAATAATGGCAAAGAGAAGTGAGGCCAAAATGGTAATCATTTCCATTTCTTTCCTACTCCTTAATAGACCCACTAAAATTTGGGGTCATGTAAATATTTTTATCAGTTACGACAATATCCATTACCTGATCGTGTTCACCCACTGCTAACTCACTCAAGAGTTGTTCGTGAAAGCAAATTCCGATCCTCACGCCCGTTCGACTTCCAAGATAGCGATCATAGTAACCACGCCCTCTTCCCAGTCGATGGCCATCGGCGGTAAACCCTAGGCCCGGTACAATAAAAATATTGGGCTCTACAAGCGGCTCTTTAACAGGTGGAACTAGCAGCTCAACACCAAATTCACGCTTGTGCATGAGCGCCCAAAAGGGACAGCTCACAAAGCCCATCTGCGAATCTCCCGCTAAATCAACGGGAAAGGCGCAATTCACTTCTGGCCGGCGATTTAAAAACTCGGGCCAGAACGGTTCATCATTCATGGGTGCAAATGCGCCCAAAACAAAATCATCATGGAATAAAGGTGGAGTGTGAGTGGAGAAAAGAAGCTCCTCAAGGTTTTTAGCTACCTCAAGTGAGCGCTGATTTTTATCTTCATCCGAGAGAGAGGCGAGAATTGCTTTGAGCCCTTGCCTCTGTGCTCGCTTGTCTTTACTCAATTTTCCTACGTCCTCACGATTCCTCGCGAAGAGCACTTACATTATTGTCGGTGAGACTTCCTCAATTAATTGAAGGGCTTCTTTAGTAGAAACTTCAAATTGGGTGAGTTGATCTTTAAACTCCGCTTCGAGTTGTAGTTTTGTCTCTGCAAGTTTGAGAGACACGAGCACAGCTAAACTCTGCTCACCAAGTTGGGGATGTGCACGCGAAATCTCCGCTGCAATTTTATTCACTTCATCCACCACCGCTCGTGCGGGAATATCTACTGCGGTATCAGACTCAGAAGGGCGCGCGCGCCACTTAAGTTTTTTACCGAGGACAATAAATTCGTGGTCTTCGTTAACTTTATCCATAGCCTAGAGATTAAAGGATACTGGCATTTTCGTCAATTTAATGCAGTGTAGCTTCCACCTCAATGCTGCTGTGCCTATCAAGGAGGGCATTGAGGTAGTCGTCCAAATTAAAGACGTTGAGATCCTCAACGCTCTCGCCCACGCCGATGTAGGCCAGGGGCACTCCTAATTTCTGCACGATACCAATGGCGCTGCCCGCTTTTGACGAGCCATCACACTTAGTAAATATCAGACCGCTAAGCTCAAGTGTCTTGTGAAATTCCTCGGCCTGGCGAAGAGCATTTTGACCGGTGATGGCATCGATCACTAAAAGTGTGTGCTCTGGAGCTTCGGGGTCGAGCTTTCTGAGCACCTCTTTCGATTTTTTAAGTTCATCCATCAAGTTGCTAGCGGTGTGAAGTCTTCCGGCCGTGTCCAAAATACAATAGTCGGCATTTACATTGAGAGCGGTTTGAAGCGCCTCATAGCCTACACCACTTGGAGAAGCCCCCTCCTTAGCGCGAATCATCTGTGCGCCGGCGCGCTCGCACCACACTTGAAGTTGATCAACCGCAGCCGCGCGAAATGTATCGCAGGCCCCAACCACAACTTTCGCCCCTTGGCGGGTAAGCTTTGTCGCGAGCTTGCCAATGGTTGTTGTCTTGCCCGCACCATTAACCCCAACCACCATAATGACTTTGGTGCCTTTGTGAGTCTCAGGATTGTACTGATAGATTTCCGGAGAGACGTGGGCCTGCACAGGCTCGAGCTTGCCTCTTAGAAAGTTGTAGAGAAAGTCTTTAAACTGCTCTGGCCCAAAGTCCTTGCCAGAGAGCTTACTGAGTTCAGCGACCAGCTCGCCCACCATTGCGGGGCCGATATCTGCTCCATAGAGAAGCTCTTCAACTTCTTCGATGGTTTCATCGTCTATCTTAGAGCCGCCAAAAAGGGCGCCGAGCTTGCCCCAGACTTCAGTGCGCGAGCGCGAAAGTCCCTTGGTGAGACGCTCTGACCACGAAGGACCTACCTTCTTAGCCGGTTCGGCCACAGGTTGGGCTACGGGCTCCGACTTGATTTCAGGTTTAGGCTCAGGTGATTTTTCGACAACTGGAGCTTCGGGCTTAGTTTCAACAGCGGGAGCTTCACTCTTCGTTTTGAAGGCCCCAATGAACATCGCAAGTGCAGCAACTGCGAGGAAGATGAGTGCGACGATCGCCCAGACATCTCCCTCATTAATGTGGGAATTAAGTCCTAGAGCGGCGTAAGTTCGCGCGATAGCAAAGAGCACTGCATCCATTTTTTCTCCAATTTGGTGATTGTTTGCAGAAGTGGTATGACATGCCCCAAGTCAAAAATCAATAAGCGACAGGCACGAATACGTTATGGTGGATCAGCGTCAAAGCATTTTTAACAAGCGCAAATCACTCTTTGATTTGATCACTGGGATTAAAGGCTATTTTGCCCAGCAGGGCTTCACAGAAACTCCCGTGCCTCTGGCCGTCCCTCATCCCGGTCTTGAAGCTCACTTGCACCCCTTTAGATTGCAAAGTGCAAGAGACGGCTCGGCCAGTGATCTCTACCTCAATACCTCACCAGAATTTGCGATGAAGGAATTGCTCTCGCTGGGCTTTGAGAAAATTTACTCGCTCAATTGGAGCTACCGCGATGAGCCCAATGGAGCCCATCACCGCCCGCAATTTCTCATGCTCGAGTGGTACCGATCCGGTGAGCACTACACGAAGCTCATGAGCGAGACAGCGCAAATTATTAATCTAAGCTATGAGCATCTCGCGCAGCTTGGGGCACCAGTTAAAAAAAATCTCGATCTCAATATTCAGATCGCTTCAGTAGATGAACTCTTTAGAGAGTACGCTCAATTTTCAATTCTAGATTTTATTGATTCCAAAGAAGAGCTTTATCAAAAATTAAAAAGCGACTTTAGCGAACTTCCCATCCCCAAACTTAATGAAGTGAGCTGGGACGACCTTTTCTTTATTACCTTTCTCAATGTCATTGAACCAGAGCTTGCCAAAATCGACTTTCTCTTAGTTAAAGAATACCCCGCGCCCCTCGCTGCACTCTCGACAATTAAGCAGGATGACCCAAGAGTGTGTGAGCGCTTTGAGGTCTACGCTCAAGGCGTAGAGCTTTGCAATTGCTTTAATGAGCTCACGAACTTAGAAGAGCAAGTGGCGCGATTTAATTCAGAGACAAAATTAAAAGAGCAACTCTATCAATACAAACTTCCACAGGCGAATGTACTCTTTAATGCCCTCGAGCGCGGACTTCCCACTTCGTGCGGCAATGCTCTTGGTGTAGAGCGACTACTTGCCGCTCTCACCGATTTTGAGGATGGGTTTTATTCTTAGGGTTGATTGAGAAGGTTCATGAGACTGTGAATCTTAATGATGAGTTCACTTTTGAGAACTTGCCAGCCCACTTTCTCGGCCCAACTCTTATGCCAAGAGGCATCTGTTTCCTGGCGAGACTTCGCTTTAAAAGCCTTTGGATAATCGCGTGCAAATTCAGCACTCATCACGGCGTACCACGTATAGAGATCATCCATGCGACCTTCATAGAGAAATTCGTCGGCAATATCTAGAGCATCATCAGTGATAATCCTCTTAACTGTGTAGAGACTTGCTGAACTCATGGCCTTGGTACTAACTTGTTTGCCCACATATTTCTGAACAAACGCAGAGGCGAACTCTGAAGTGCGAGGTCTCATAGGAAAAGGGCCACCCTCTAGACCATTGTAAGCTGAATCGAGAACGAGTGAGCGATAGACGCCCTCTCTTGTTCCACCTTGAGAGAGAACATTCATCCACTTGGCAATGTCATTGGGATTGGCCGGGCGCTGGCGCGTGGCCTCGTAGAGCTCTTGAATAAAGAGTTGATTAAAACTAGCGAGCTGCTTAGCTTCTAGCTTAATCTTTGCTCCTTCTTCAGGAAGTGATCTGGTGCTTGTTGTATCGTTTTGCACTTTGGGGATTGCAGGAAGTGTCATCTCAACGGGGGCCTTCTCTCCAAAGAGCTTGACCGCAATATCTTCACCGAGAAAGCGCTCAACATAAGGGCGAACTGTACTCATCCACTCACTCTCGGCATTGACCTTCGTTGAATAGAAAATACTTGAGCAACAAACTACAACAAACAGATAACTTAGAACTGTATTTTTCAAACCACTCTCCATTTTGATAATTGCTATCTATGATAAACGGGAATGAAATTAAATAACAGTACTGGGAAGATTCATGACTCTGTAGAAAGTTGAGCTGGTAATCTCAAGCTCTTTAAGAGTGCGGCGAACATTCTCACCGCACTTTTGATAAACGCGCTCGACTATCTTGCGCTCAAAGGCCCCCACTTGCTCTTTGAAACTGGCCCCGATTTTTGCGCTCTCTCTGTGACCAAAGATAAGTTCTAAATCGCGCTTTTCAATTTTAACTCTTCCCACACCACGAACTCTCTTGAGACCAGTGAGCAGCTCGCGCACATTTCCCTTGAGCTTGAGAGTGCGAATATATTCTCTAGCGTCTGCCGAGAAAATCATCCTTCTAGAAGATTGATCTAAGAATTCTTCTGCAATTTTTAGCGCTAGTCCCTTTGTTTCATGGAGCGCCAGTAATTTTAGCCCAACCCCAGAGAGCCTAAAGAGGAGATCCTGGCGAAAGTTTACCTCTTCAAAATTTTCGCACGTAGCACTGATGAGTTGAAAATTCGCGCAAACTTCTTTCGTGCTTCCAAGACTGCGATAGGACTTCTCCTCCACTGCCTTCAAAAGTTTCGCTTGAACCCGCGCCGAGAGTGTCGCGACCTCGTCTAAAAAGAGTGTTCCGCCGCGTGCCGCTTCAATTAGTCCTTCACGCGCCTGATCTGCTCCTGAAAAGGCTCCTTTCACATGCCCAAAGAGAATTGACTCGGCGAGATCATCTGGAATCTCTGCGCAGTTGACGTGAATAAAGGGGCGCTCTTGTCCTAAGAATGCTTGATGAATGGTTTTAGCCAGTCGAGTTTTCCCAGTTCCAGACTCACCGGTTAAGAGAATCGGAAGTTCACTGCTAGTAGCGATTAATAATTCGCGGTAAAAAGCTATGCCCTCAAAGGTTGCGCACCTCAGATACTCCTTCAGGGCGATTTTTTCTGGATTAGTTTCCTGCTCTCTTGCTAAGAGAAGTTCTCTTATTTCATTTGGGGCAAAGGGTTTACTCAAAACTTCGCTGGCCCCGTGATTGATCGCCTCTTCTATAAAGGAGCGACTGCGATGACCTGAGACAATGGTGGAGGGAATTCCTTTTTCAGTTGCGAGAGCGCAGAGTTCTAGACCAGCCCTCTTTACTTCAAGATCGATGTCGATCAAGGCCCAATCGTATTCATTGGTTTCAATCTTTTTTTTTGCAGACACACTGTCTTGGGCCCAATCAATTTCGTGAGCTGATAGCAGTGACTCGAGTGCTTGAAAGCAAAGTTGATCGTCTTCGATTATCAAAAGCTTGAGCATTTCTCTCTCCCATGGAGCTACATTTACTTGACTTGAGCACTTAAGATATTTGTCCCACTTAGCAACGCTAAGTGAGCGACGAAATTTTACACAGTATCGGGATTTCGGGGCCTTAAGTAGTCAACTGCCTCTCTAGTTGGGCGATATTCGAGATTTCGGCGAAGGCAAAATATTCCACTCTGGGACACTAAAAGGGTGATTTTAGGGTTCTAATCAAGAAACCTAAAATATGACCAATTTTGTGACGATAATAATTCTATGAAGACGTTAAAAGGATTATTTTCGCTTCCCACATTCCTATTCCTCCTATTCATTCTCTCCGGATGTATGCCGGATAGTTTGACCAAATTTAAGGAGGCTCCCCCTGTCAAAAAGTCCTCGAGCTCGGGTGGGTCGAGCGTTCCCGATGTACCAGCTGACTGTACTGCAGGCGACTTTGCTACTGGGGGCGGATGTACTTCACTTACAGGATTAGATTACACAGATGATGTAATTTCTCTAGTTGGATCAACTACGGTAGCAGCTTGTGGAACACAGTCTGTAAAAGTTGGTCGCTATATTCACGTGCTTGATGGAACTAACTCAGGCAAGACTCTCGAATTCACACCAACACTTAGTCCGACGACAAGTACTGGTGAGAACTTTACTGTTTACTCAATCAGTCCCTCACTTCCCTCAGGAGCGAGCTTTAGTACTGAAGGCGGTACAATTTCAATTACGCCAACAGGCTATCTCGCTGATACGACCTACACAATTGTGGCCACACACGTCCCAACTGGTTCAGCAGCTTGTTATCAACTTCAATTTGGTTCAGTAACTCAGATTTCAAGTGTGAGTGTTCCACAACCTGTGGGTCAAAAGCTTATTCTCACAATTGATAAATATTCAGACGATGACAATAATCCAAACGAAGCTCCAAACTTCACAGCTGGAAACACAGTTACTGCTTCTAACGGAGCCCGGGCCACTATCAATTACCTAGACAAGGCAAATAAGCAACTGCACGTCACCGTGACAAGCTCATCGGCGACAGCACTTTTTGCAGATGCAATTCAAATCGATGGTAACTCAACAGGCTTTGGAACAGCTGACGCTACTATTAGTCAGACTGTCTATGCATATGCGGACCCAGCGTTGGTAGGTACTGTCTTAACAACACCTTCAGTTAATGTACCTTCAGGGTTAACGCTCTCTTCAACAGAGAAGCAAACACTCACGTACAGCGTGACTCCCGCAATCTCTGCACCAATATCTCTTGATACGACTGCGGCTTCTGCCACTTTCGGCTCAATTATTAAGAGCACTGCTGGCTCATCAGCTATAACCCCCACGAAGTACACGCTTTCAGTTACAAGCCCAAGTGGGACAGTAGTTACGACCTCATTTAGAATGAGTGTGCTCTCTATTGCAGCACCTCGCCCAGTTACGGATATCATTTACCCACAAAATAATAATGATCACGTTATTTTAAAGGTTGGTTCAGTCGCAGATTTTGCACCTCCTACAAAAATTACAGGAAAGGTGACTTCGTGTACGCCGACCCCTTGTAGCACTGTTACAGGTACTTCAACTAACTTCACTCAAGAACTCACTGTGGGCTCGAGACTTCTCATCGCCAATAGAGAGTACACTGTTGCCTCTGTGGCCAGTTCAACATCACTGACACTTTCAGAGACAATTGAAAGTTCGGGTGCATTCTCACTCGTAGACGCTAAGCCACTCAATATGCCAGTCGTTGGTCAGTACCTAAATGGAACAACCGTTACGAGTGATGATATTAAAAACATTAAGGGCTTAGTTAAGTATATTGATACGACAACAAATGAACTCTATGTTCAGATCGTTGATAACAACCAAGGTACTGGAACCTATCAAGATCCAAATGGTGGAGGCTTTCAAGTAGGGTATAGTCTCTATCCTGGAAATACCTTTCTCACCGAGAGAACTACAGTTGAAGAAGTAGAGTACGTATTTGATGCCACTGGCTTCCAATCAGTGACGACTTTTATTCCTCAAGTACTTCCCTTTGATAAGACAGTCGTTGCTGACCAAACAGAGCTCAACACGCTCATCTTTAAGACATTGCCAGAGCTAAGTATTCCCAACCTCAACTTCGACCCTACACTTGGTAATGCTTATGACGTTGCTGCGTTTACTGCATCAGCAGACTTACCAGAAACCTCAACTCAGACCGTGACAATCTCTGCCACGACTATAAACAATAGAGAGTTTACTAAGAGCTTTAAGTTTCGCATACAAAGTCCTCCATCTGGACTTGGTTACACGAGACAAGCTGTGATTACCGTTACTAATACAAATTCGTTTGTCAGAGGTAACTTTATTAGTGCACCAATTGCTCCACCACAAAGCGCTAGTGAGAAAAATCTTGGACGTGTACTTGAAGTCCTCGACTCTACCCACCTCTACGTGGACGTGATTGAAGGAAAGTTCGAAATTGATGACCCTGTTGATAATCGAATGATCTATGCCTCAGAGAGATCCCAGGTAAGTAATATTCAAGGTGTATCTCTTGTGATGCTCTTTGATAATCCAACAGCTACCCCTTCAGTTGGAGAGCGATTTGCCGTCAATGCGGCCACTGGTTACGACGGTTCTGTCGTATATGTTTCAACTGTTAACCAAGGCGGTGTTAACTTTTCTAAAGTTTATGCAAAGCTAGTAGCTTCAGTTGAGATTCAAAATGGTGACTCGGTAACGTTCCAAACAAGCGCCTCTACAATGAACGTTTCACGCGTTATCTCAAAGCATGTGAAGGCAAAAGTTTCAAGCAACCTGACTGCCGCTTCAACATCATTTATTCCTGGTGTGACTGTTTCAACAAATAGTAAGTGTATTGATCCCGGCGTTGGCGCACAGGTTACCTGTGAAGAAAACGTTGGTGAGTGCTACGACTCTTCTGAGACAGTGAGAATTTTTAGCGCGACTACAAATACTGCCTGTACTGCGGTAAGCGGTGTTTGGAAGAGTCGTTCGTTTGAAAGTTTTCAAGGCGTTGTAAGTGAGGTTGATGTTACGACTGATGAGCTCATCATCTTAGTAAATAATGGCTACCTGAGTAATAGTGATAATATTGACTACACGAACGTCTTTGCAACTACTAGAGACAGTATCGACTCTAACAATATTACGTCACAAAATATGTTTACCCTATACCGAGGTGATTCGACTTCAATCAAACCAGATCTTGAAACTGGTGGAACTGGATCAAAATTCACAATTGCCCCTGACCTACCAACAGGACTTACCCTAGACGAGGATACAGGGATTATCTCGGGAATTGCAGATAACAGTAAAACAAGAACCCTCTATACCGTTAGTGCAATCAATGGTGCTGGTTCTAGAAGCTTCAGCTTCTACATGCAAGTTCACAACGCCTTTGAAATCATTGATCAAACGGTAGGAACATCGTTTTCTCTCCACAAGGCAGGAAAGGATAACTTTGCAACTAGATGTCGAGTCACACAAGACCAAATTGATGCTTCAAATATTACTGGAAGAAATGAATATCGTGACATTGATTGTAGAATCGAAGTTGGTGAGCTTGACTTGTATCAATCTAAACTCTCCATTCAATACAACACTTCCGCTGGTGTATGTAACCACCTCTATACAGAGCCGTATAGAATTTATAATTTCCAACCTAGGTCTACTAACTTTACGTTTACTCAAAGAACTGGAGATTTTGCTGACCCAATCTGTGGCTCACTTACAGAGTTCGCCCCCTTCGAGCCAGCCTGTTTAGGAAATTATTCAGCTGTAGATGGTCCAAATTGCGACATCGGCGAATTTACCTTGAATACAGTAACCTACACAATTACCCCAGACTCCTGTAGTGACGGCTCATCTACAACGCTAACTCAATGTACCGAAAATAATGGTAGCTGCGCTGGAGGTACATCTGATGGATCAGAAGCCACTAAAGCAGAATGTGATGCTGTGACTGGAACATGGACCAGCTCTGGGGTGTGGACACCCGCATTCTGTAGTAACGTTACAGAATCTGAAACTGTCGAGTGTGGTGGAGAAGTTGCCGCTTGCCGCGAAGGTGCAGTTCTCGGTAATGCCCTCGGACAGGGTGGTGATGTCGCACAGTACACGACAGCAGAAAATGGCACTAGATCTAGCCCTGATGATTATCTCTGGGAGTTTGAAGCGCCGATTACACGCGATATGGCTTCTAACAAGTACCTAGCAAATTACACAAGACAAAATAAGTGTGTATCGAGTGACGGCTATACTTACCAGACAAAAGCTTGGCAGCAGCGAAATAAAATCAATTTCATCAACGATATCCATGAACCAATGAATGGAGGAAACCCATTCTACACTTTCAGCTGTCTAGACGCCGGTTCTAGTACAATTGCAAGAATTAACCTACAAGTGCGTGAGTGGGACCTTTTCTTTAAGTTCAACGACAAACTTGAGTTCCAAGATTTTGATTCAGTAAATTCACGAATTAAAATGGATGGTGTGAGTACGGCCGGTCATGAGACAGATAGTTTTGGTGACTTCCTCAGTGATTACTCTGACTGGGATGATACGCTCTTCCCTGACTTTTCAGATGCAACATATAATCTCTGTCAAAACGATGTTTACACGACAGGTGTTTCAATCGCCCAGGGAACTACAACTCTCTCAGGTATTACGGCAACACTCCAGGTTGGTGACATCATTTCAGTAAATCCGAATGGGGCCAATGAGCTGTTCGTTGTTCAGAGTGTAAGTGCTCCGACGGCCGTCGTTCGCTCTCTTAGAACTGCAAACGGAAATGCTTTCTACCCAACTCACTCTAACGTGGGCCTCTCAATAGTCTCACGCTACAAAACAAGTGCAACTGGTCTTACAGTCACCAACTCCGGTCAGTTACTAACGCTTTCAGGTGCTGGCTTTGGAGGCACTGGCTTAAGTGTAGGTGACGTTATTAGAATTGGTGGCGGTGCTCAGGCGATTGAGTATGTCACAATTGCGGCAGTTGTCAGTACGACACAAGCTTACGCAGCGACGCCACTTAGGTTCGCACATACTGCGCATACTGTTACAGCTGTAGAGACAATCCCATTTCCCAATTCTAAAGAGTATTAAGAAACAACTCGCCCAATCAAATCAAAATCTAGAACTTCGGTGATCTCGACTTTAACGAGATCACCGATTTTCAGCTCAGACTCGCTATCGTTAATGATCACTTTGCCGTCGATATCTGGGGCTTGCCCCTCGTGGCGTCCGACGACTAGAAGCTCTGTCTCTTCGTGTGGGCCTTCGATGAGAACATCGATGGTCTTGCCGACAAATTCTTGGTTGAGTTCGCGAGCGATCTCTTTTTGAACTTCATAGAGGCGATCAAAGCGCTCTTCGATCACTTCCTGAGGTACCTTATCTTTGAGTCTAAAGGCCGGCGTTCCCTCTTCATCTGAATATCTAAAGATACCTAGGTGGTTAAAGCGTGCCGTTTTGACGCCTTCAAGAAGCAGCTCAAAGTCTTCCTCAGTCTCGCCTGGAAAGCCGACGATGATTGAGGTTCTAAGCACAATTCCAGGAATACGCTCGCGCAGGCGGGCGATTCTCTCGTGAATTTTCTCGCCCGTAATTTTGCGATTCATACGGCGAAGCACGTGATCAGAGAAATGTTGAACTGGCATATCGAGGTACTTGCAAACTTTGTTTGAAGTCGCCATCTTTTCAATTACAGTGTCAGTAAGTTCATCTGGATAGAAGTAGAAGAGACGAACCCAGTCCACACCCTCAACAGTTTCAAGACCAGAGAGAAGTTCAAAGAGATTATTATTCTCGTCGAGATCAACCCCATAATCGGAGAGATCTTGGGAAATGAGATTGAGCTCTCTCACTCCAGTACTTGCCAGATTCTTTGACTCCTCAACAAGTGAAGCCACAGTTCTCGATCTAAGGCGACCTCTGAGTGTTGGAATAATACAAAATGTACAATTGCGATTACAACCCTCAGAGATTTTTAACCACGCCGTATAGAATGGAGAGGTATTAATGCGTGGATCAAATTCAGTGTGAATAAACTTTGGAATCTCAACGTGACTCTTTACTTTGAGTTGACCGTCCTCATAAGCGCGAAGAAGCTTCACGATTTTATGATACTCTCCAGTTCCAATGATGAGATCGACTTCTGGCAATTCAGTTTCTAGATCTGCACTATATCTCTGCGCCATACAACCTGAGACAACCAACGCCTGACAGCGGCCATTATCTGGATCTTTAAAATCGGCGAGATCGAGAATTGTATCAATCGATTCTTTCTTAGCGGCATCGATAAACGAACAAGTGTTGACGATAATCACTTCAGCTTCGCTTGGTTCTTGCGAAATTTTAAAACCATCTAGACCCATATATCCAAGCATCACTTGCGAGTCGACGAGGTTCTTTGAACAACCGAGCGAGGTAAAATAAAGCGACTTATCAACAAACTTCTTCACATTAGTGGGCGTTGGCATACTGATCTCATTATAAAAGGATAGGGAGATTTACTCGAATCCCCTTAAAATTTCAAAGGTTATGAATTTTTTTTAGATATAGGCCCAGTAGGCCATTTACCCAAAATCAACTGGTTGTAAGGTTAGACGCTTAAATTTAGACTAGAGAGGGGACAAACCAAGGAAGGACCCAATGAAGAATGTGCTTATCTCAACCTGTTTAGTTGTGCTGGGGGCCTGTAGCTCGCCTACTCTCTATCCACCCAGTCAGGAGCAAGAGAGCTCAAAATGGAAGCTCCAAGCACCCCTTGCCAAGCAGGGCGATTGCCAAACTTTATGGGAACTCATGGAGAGCGCGCGCGACTTTCCAGCTCGCGAGGCGTTGCTACTTAAGATCGTGCAAGGCTGTGAACTTGGCGACTCTGAACTTCTCTCAATTTGGGAACAAGAGCTTCCCTCGCTTCCTTCCTACATAAAAAAATCTCTCTACGAGCGCTCTTACAAAATTGCCGCCTCAAAACCTGACTTTGGTCTTTGGGCGGCCACATTCGCTAAAGAACTATCAACCTTGGCCGATCGACAAGACGAGCGCATGGACTGGGCGAAGAAGGCCCTCACTCATATCTCAAAAGATCAGCAGCCCGATCTCTACGCCGAGGTTGATGCTCGATTAAAAGAAATTGCTCCTCACTTAATTGAAAATCCAAAAGATGACGAACTTTTAAAAGTTGCCAGAGATCTAGAGCGGCAGCGTGATTTTGATAAGGCACGGGGCTACTATCTAAAAATCATGAGTGCTAGGAATTGGAAGTACGAAGAAAAGCTTATTGCTTTTGACCGCTACGCCATGAGCTTTAAACTTGAGCGCGACAAAGAGCGCTACACTCAGGAGACGGCCAAAACTGTCAGCTGGCTTAATTCACTTAAGAAGAGAACTCCCGCCCAGAATCAAGACCTAGAAGAGCGCTGGATTGAATGGGCGCGCGCCGAGTGGACTCAAGATAGATTAGAAAAGGGTCATCTAGAGCTCACGAAACTCACTCGCAGTGATTTTGCAAGTGCCAACGCCAAGGCCAAAAGCTTTTGGCTCCTTGGAATGATGGAGCGCGAGCGCAAGAACTTTGATCTCGCCTTTGCCTTCTTTGAACTTGGAGCGCGAGTTGGGGCGACAGATCAAGACACGAGAGAAAAAATTGAGTGGGCCATTTCATGGAATCGCTTTCAGTCAGGTCAATATGACGAGGCTATTCCCTCATTTCGCCGCTACCTAGATCAAAGCGAAGACGATCAAAGTGACATTACTTTGCGCTTTGCTTATTGGCTCGCGGTCTCCCTTGATAAGACTAATCAACGCTCAGAGGCCGAGTCACTTTGGCGAGAGATTATTGAAAAGAACCCTCATAGTTACTACTCACTTCTCTCTTTAACAAAGCTTGGAGGAGTGCAAGAGCCACTTAATTATCAGTACCCAAGCGCGCAAGGAGAACTCGATCTCAGGGCCTCTTGGCTCTTCTACTTTGAGCAGTGGGATGCACTCAAAGACTATCTCGCCACTGTGAGATCCACTAAGGACATTCTCGCGGTGACTCCTTTTTATGAACGTGCCTCGGCTTACCGTGAAGGTATTCGCGGGGGTTATAAGCTCTTGGGCGATTACGAGTTTTCTGATGTAAGTGCACTACTCTATCCTAAAGCCTATCAGGAGCTCTTTCTCTCCTCAGGTAGATTCTTTAACGTCTCTCCCTTTCTCCTAATGGCCATTTCAAGACAAGAGTCCTCATTTGATACCAATGCGAGAAGCTATGCCGATGCCTTTGGTCTTTTGCAAGTGATTCCAGAGAAAGCGCAGAGCTATCACCAAGCCGCTGGTGTTAAGTATGAAAAGCTTGAAGACCTCTATACTCCAGAAGTTAATATTCCCATCGGTGCCTATATGATTAAGAAGCTTCTCTTAAAGTCTGAAGGTCACTTAATCCAGACGATTGCAAGCTATAATGCTGGAGAGGCGCCCGTTTCAAAATGGATTAGCACGCGCTACTTTGGAAGCTGGGAACAATTCGTCGAGAATATCCCCTATGAAGAAACTCGCAAGTACGTCAAACTCGTCTTGCGAAACGCCTATATCTACCGAGGCCTCTCTCTCACAGAGGGGGCCCCGATTCCCAAAGAATTAATGGTGGAAAATAACTAGCGCGAAATACGCGTGTTTTCAGGTGGAGTAAAATCGAAAAATGATTTTTCGATCTTCTTGCTAGCATCGAGATTCGTGAGAATGAAGTCCTTCACCTGATCTTCGCTATCTTTAATCTTTAATCGATTTAGAGCGCTAAATTCTGTCGAACTTCCTTCAAAAAAGAGCACGGCCTCTTTTATTCCAAGCCTCTTGGCCGCATCCTCTTTAAAAGTCAGAACGTGTCCGCCAGTCTTGCCCTTGGCCACGGTGTAGCTCTTATTATTTTCAAGGCCATTTTTTAAGACGTTAAAAAAGCGCTCTAGTACATTGTCAGGGTTTTCAGAAATTTTCACTTCACCTGGCTCACCCTTAGCAAATGGGGGTGTGTAGTACCACGACTTCTTGGGATTTGAGATATAGAGCACTTCATCTGGACTCTTAACTTCTAGGCGCAGATGACCTGGGTAGAGGTAGCTAAGCTCACCCTTGGTTGTCACAGTCTTGCCAGATACCTTAGAGACATACTCTTGGGTAAAGGCCGAATGAAATGAAGTTGGGAGAAAACTCTTAGCAAGCACTGGGCCTGCTAAGAGTGAAAAAAGAACTAGAGAAAAAAACTTCATGATCTTCCTAGTGCAGTTGAACCGAAACCGCTTTTGAAATTCCTGGTTCTTGCATTGTAACACCATAGAGGGTGTCGTTGAGTTCCATTGTCTTTTTATTGTGAGTAATCAAAATAAATTGTGACTCTGAACTCATCTCGCGAAGTAGTTCGTTAAAGCGTCCAACGTTGGCGTCATCAAGTGGGGCGTCAACCTCATCGAGAAGACAGAACGGAGAAGGCTTCACAAGGAAGATAGAGAAGATAAGGCTGACCGCTGTCATCGCCTTTTCCCCACCAGACATAAGGTTGATGTTTTGCATCTTCTTACCTGGCGGCTGAGCGATAATGTCTACACCACAGTCGGCATCGTCCGCAGAGCCCACAAGTTTTAGTTGGGCATTCCCACCACCAAAGATGATTGGGAAAACTTTCTGGAAGCGAATATTGACTTCATCAAAGGCAACTTTAAAGCGCTCTTTTGATTTTTGATCAATGTGATCAATAGCTAGCGCAAGATCGTCGAGGGATTGCTTAAGTTCGCGCTCTTGCTCAGAGAGGAAGTTGTAGCGAAGCTTTTGACGATCATAATCCTCAATTGCTTGCCAGTTGATTTCCCCTAGGCGTGAGAACTCTTGCTTGTAATTCTTTAGCTTTGTATTGCACTCGGCGAGATCTTGGCCATAGCGACGGTTGAACTCGTAGTGTTCTGGTTCAATATCAACCACGCCATTTTCAGTTTCCATAAAGAACATCTGAGAAACATCGTGAAGTTCTTCGTAGTCACTCTCCTCGTAACCAAGGAAGTTACCAAGAGTCTTGCGAAGATCGACGCGATACTTTTCAAAGATATTGCGAACGATCTGCTCTTCTTCAGTAACGTACTGAGAGAACTTAGCCTTGTATTCGGCCACTTCTTTTTCATTCTTACTAATTTGAGCACCAAGAGACTTCGCCTCATCTTCACGCTCTTGCATGCCTTGTAGAAGATTTGCAAAGTCATCTTTAAGATCGTTGAGAATTTCTTCACGATCTTGAAGCTCAGCTGCTGTATCGAGGTTGCCCTGCTCAAGCTCTGAGAGCTCGGCAGCGATTTGATCAATTTCAGAGCCTAGAGTCTCAATAGTCACTTGGAGGTTATCGCGTCTTGTATCGAGGCGCTCAACCTGAGCTCTCACGTCTTCAACTTGAGATTCAAGTGCTTTTAGGCGGTCTTCAAAGGTTTTAGACTCAGCTTGTTTCTTTAAAAATTCATCGCGAAGTTCTTCGTATTGCTCTTTTTGAAGCGTATACGTCTCAGTGAGCTCTTCTTTAAGTGTAGACTTCGCCTCAACTAGATCTGCGAGCTCATCGCGCTTATTGGCATAAGTTTCTTCGGTCTCCATGAGAGTAAGGCGAGACTTAGAAATTTCATTCTTACGATTTTTAAGGATATCAAGGCGAGCTGTACCCGACTCAATATTAGCAAGCTTCGACTCTAGGGCAGACTTGCTGGCCGCATAATCAGCACGAGCCTGGGCGTGGTTCTCGCGAATAAGTTCAAATGACTCACGAGCACTGCTAGCCGCTTCTTCATTTTCAAGAAGGCGCGCTTCAAGGACTTCAAGAGTTGCTGTCTGCTCTTCAAAAAGAGCTTCAAGTTCTTTAATCTTGTTATTGCGAGCAATAAGACCACTTTGTCCGTCAGTTCCACGTGAACCAAGGACGTAGAGTCCACCCTCATTTTTAAGAACAACATTGCCCTCAAGTGAAGCCACGGCCTTAAAGCGAATATCGCGCGAAATCTTGCGGTATGTTTCAAGCGTGAGGTTATTAGCAATGAAGAGACCTTGGAAATAAGGCCCTAGGAGATCATTCATTTCACTTGGAAGTGTCACAACTTCACTAAGTGGCAGAACTTCTCCACCTAGCATAAGAGCAAGGCGCTCTTTAGTCTCGCTTGAGAAGGTCGTTTCATTTTGGGCCACGATCATCTCAAGACTAGTATTTGGATTTTCTTTTAGCCAGCTCTCAAGTCCGGCAAAGTCATCTCCAAAGCGAACAAGGCTATCCAAGATATCGGCAAGGAGAACTTGAACTGCTTTAGAATACTTCTCGTCACACTCTAGTGCACTTCCAACTAAACTAAAGCCTTCAGCAGAGTCTGACTTTAAAAACTCGCTGGCACCCTCTTTAACGCCTTCAAGAGAGTTGGCAAGTTCGCGCAGTGAAGAGAGTCTAGACTCAGTCGAGATCATCTCTTTAGAAGCTGCGTTCACTTCTTTTTTAAGTTCTTCAACTTCGCGAGAAAGAGTTTGTGATTTCTCGCGCGTCTCGCTCTCTTGCCCAGCTAGAAGTTCTACTTTCTCTTCTAGCGAGCGAACACTATCGCGCTCGCGGGCCATGTCTTTTGAAACACCTGAATATTGCTTTTCAAGCGCTTCAATTTCTTCAGTGATATCACCGAGACTAGCCGCGTATTCTTCCATCTTCGAAGTATTTTTGAAGATGATATTTTCTAGATCAGAAAGCTCAGTGCGAGTCGCTTCGATTTCACCAGTGATATTTCTAAGCTCATCTTCTTTTTCAGAGAGTTCAGCTTTAAGAGTTTCCACTTGGTCTTCGAGTTCCGCGAAGTTCTCATCCCCCGCCCCTCTCTCAGAGAGTTCAGCGTGTGAGTCTTCTAGCTCGTTAAGTTTAAGCACGCGGTTTTCGCGCTCACTTGCAAGTTCTTCAAGTTCAGATTGACGACCTTCAAGTTGCTTTTCTTTTTCAGACTGAGTTTTGCAAAGGTAGACGAGTCTCTCTTCGGCAGCTGCTAGCTTCTTAGAGATTTCGTTATATTCTTTTTGAAGTTCTTCGATCTTGTCAGTTTTCTCGGCCTTAACAATGCGCTCTTCGTGAAGAGACGACTCAAGCGTATCTTTCTTGATCATCCACTCAGAGATATTGATAAGTTTTTCAGAGATCACGTTCTTGCCATCGCGGTAGTCTTTTAAAAGATCAAAGACTTTGTGCGAGTGAACAACGAGATCGTTTCTTCTAATTTTGTCTTTAAGCGTGCGTGCGCGCTCGGCTTTCTCAGCTTGCTTTTCAAGCGCTTTGAGATTCTTTTCGATTTCAGTTTGAAGATCTTGCAAGCGAGCAAGGTTGCTCTGAGTTTGCTCGATTTTCTTAACAGAATCGCGACGACGCATTTTAAATTTCGTAATCCCGGCCACGTCTTCAATCATTGAGCGACGCTCTTCCGGCTTAGCTTGAACGAGACGGTTGATCTCACCCTGAGCGATAATCGAATATGATTTGGCACCGGCACCAGTGTCCATGAACACTTCTTGAATATCGCGCAGACGACAAGGGTTGCCGTTAATGCGGTATTCAGTTTCACCATTGCGATAAAGCTTACGAGTCAGCGAGATCTCTGTCGGCGAAGAAACTTTGTTGCCAATGTGAATGTGCTTGCCGTCGGTGTTTTCAAGAACAAGTGTCGCCTCGGCAAACGAGCCCGGTGAATACTTGGATGATCCAGCGAAGATCACGTCCTTCATTGAATTGCCGCGCAAGTGCTTGGCAGACATTTCGCCCATTACCCAGAAGAGGGCATCTACAATATTTGATTTGCCGCAACCGTTTGGTCCGACAATCCCGGTAATTCCATCATCGAAATTAATAGTGGTTCGATCTTTAAAAGATTTGAACCCCTGGATGATCAGTCTCTTTAGCTTCACCCGTAAGTCCTTTGCGTGTGTTTAATTGTGTGTGTTGTGTGTAAAAATCCTATCCAAAAAATGTCCCATATTAGGCAAAGACTGTACACCGTTTTATGGCGCTCTACTAGGCCCTAAATGCCGATAAATAGGACTTCTGGGCCTTTGCAAGATTATGTTAGGCCGCGCTTATTTGCCGCGCATCACAGGGGGCGCAGCCAGTAGATTGCCGCGCACGTGGCCACTCCCACGATGATATTCATGATGACGCCGATCTTAAGAAAATCGAAGAAGCTATACTTGCCCGCGCTATAGACCAGTGTGTTGGTCTGATAGCCAATGGGAGTCGCAAAACTTGCGCTGGCACCAAACATCACTGCAATCACTAGCGAGCGCGGGTCTAGCTGCATTACTGAGCCAAGCTCAATGGCGACTGGGGTCATAATCACAGCAACTGCGTTATTGGTAATTGTCTCCGTCAACAGTGAAGTCAAGAGGTAGAGCCCAAGTAAAAGTGCAAAAGGTGTTAAGCCTTGCAACACCGGGCTAACTAGATTCACCACTTGTTGCACGGCCCCAGTATTGTGTAAACCAGTGCCAATCATCAACATCGAGACAATGAGCACCAGCACATTTCCATCCATATACGACCAAGCTTCTTCTGCGTCGATCACTCGAGTCGCTAGGATTACTCCAATTCCTATTAATGAAAGTGTACTAAGTGGCATAACACCGAGGGCGGCCAGGCTCACGACCAGCAAAATAACTGAGATCGCGATAAAGCCCTTTCTCCTACGAAATGGTCTCGCACTTGGTGTTCCGGCTGCGACCACTCCAAAACTCGCAGCAATCTCGCGCAAGACATCGCGATCTGCCTCAATCAACAATCGATCGCCGGCTCTAACTTTTACTGCCGAAAGCTCTGGGCCAGGAGGATTTACTGCCCTAGAGAGACCAAGAACCCTCATACGATAGCGCGACAGTAGTGGTAAATGTAAGAGTCCTTTGCCGATGAACATATGATTTGAGGTAATCATCAATTCAAGCGCTTCAACATTTTCACTGCGCGGCGGTCGGGTTGCGACTCCCAGGCTAAAATCTTTACTAGCATGCATCCCTAGAAGTTCTACTGTCGTCGCTCTCACAACCAGGTGATCACCCTCTTGCAAAAGAATTGGCTCCTCTGAAACTTTTATAAACTCACTTCCACGATGAACAAAAACAACGTTCACCCCTCGAGGTTCAAAGGCTCCCACCTCTTGAACAGCCATTCCAATTAGAGGGGATTTTGGAAGAATCTTTAAATCGGTCAGATAAAGTTCGTGCTCGTGATCTTCTTCGCTGGAGTTATCGGCTTCTCTAGGAAGTAACAACATTCCAAGAATTAGAATACAAACTGCACCCACTGCTGCAGTGATAAGTCCAATTTCAGTAATTTCAAAAATGCCAAATGGCTCAAGACCATTTCTCCTGGCCACACCATCAACGAGAAGATTTGTTGAAGTACCAATGAGAGTAAGAGACCCACCCAAGATGGCCATAAATGAGAGTGGAATAAGAAAGCGTTTTTTAGAGATATTCAAATGCTTGGCAATGTCGACAAGAATCGGAATGCTCACAAGCACAACTGGAGTGTTATTCATGATAGCCGACGCAACGAACGCTCCTACGTAAACGAGACAAATCGCCAGTCTTGGCCGCTTATCAGAGAGTGTGAGGATTTTGGAAGTCACTGCTTCCAGTGTCCCAGTTCGTATGAGTGCTCCAGACAAAATAAACATTGCCGCAATCGTAATTGGAGCAGGGTTTGAAAAAGCTGCAAGTGCCTCATCTGGTTTTATGAATCCAAGAATTAGGTAGACTCCAGCTCCCACCAATGAGATCACGGCCGGAATAAATCGCTCGAAAAGAAAAGCGATGAAGATCATAGCTAGAACGGCCAATGCAATCATGGCCTGGTGATTTTGGATGTAAATTCCTAGCTCATTCATCAAATAATCCTATCACAGGAGGCTGCTCTATATCTCGTCGCTTAGGCATAGCAGGGGCGAGGGCTAAATTAAGCTTAGACATTTACCGACGCTTTTCATCAGGTTTATTTTGCTCACTTATTTTTTAGAAACAAAATTTCTAGTTCCAAGCTATCATTTAAAAAAAATCATACGCCTAGGAGAATTTCATGAAAACTACACTCATTTGCCTTATTGCTACGTTCTCATTTCTTGCTCATGCCGAAGGAAAATTAACTCTCAAGCAAAAGAAATTGATGAATGATTCATCTCTCAAGACAAGCATCAATGAAGAGCTTGCAGAAATTAAGAAGAGCTGTGGCTGTCAGCCAGAAGTTGATATGGACTGGACAACAGTGAACACTCAAGACGATGCACTTCTTGCCAGAAAAGCTGCGAGCCATGTGAAATATGAAATGCAGAGTCTCTGCAAGCAAGACCTTAAGACAGAAGCTTGTAAGATTAAAAAAATTCAGGTTAAGAAAGGGTCTGACTCAATGGAGTCTAAGGCAAGTTATAAGAGTGGCGTGATTACTCTTGAAGCTGGTGGTGGAAGTAATTGGGGAATGCCGGCGATTGATAAGTTGCTTGAGGAAAATCTCTAGGATTATTTCAACAGAGCGGGTTCATTCAACGACCATGGCCCGAGGTTTTAAAAATAAAAAAGCCACCGCAAAGGGTGGCTTTTTTATTTTAAATGGTCGGAGCGATAGGATTTGAACCTACGACCCTCTGCTCCCAAAGCAGATGCGCTACCAAGCTGCGCTACGCTCCGCCAGATAATGAGGCGCCATAATAGATAATCTTACTTAGTTTGTCCAAGCCTCTTTGAAAAAAATGCTTCAGCATGCTGGCAAGCATGGGCCCGATGAGAGTTTTGGTCTTTCCATTCGGGTACTTGGGCCATTGTCACTTCTGGCCGGGCCTTGGGATGAAAGACCGGATCATAGCCAAAACCGTGTTCACCCACATATTCATGGCCAATGAGCCCATCTACCCTGCCCTCAAAAAAGAATATTTCCTCCGGCCCAAAGTAGAAGCAGAGGTGACATTCAAAGTGGGCCCCGCGCTCCAATTCAGGAACTTCTTTCATGGCCTCAAGCAATTTGAGGGCGCGATCTTTATCACTTAGACCAGCACCGCCGTAGCGAGCACTATAGACTCCAAGTTCATTTGGAAGGGCGTCCACAATAAGGCCTGAATCATCGGCCAGCACTGGACACTTGAATTTATTGAAGTAGCCCTGCGCTTTCAAAAGGGCATTTTCCTTAAAAGTTTTGCCCGTTTCCTCAACTTCAATTTTCTCAGGCGCTGCGATGACCTTAACTGCACTCAATAGAGTGGCAAACTCGCTGGCCTTGTGGGGATTGCCGGTTGCTAGAATAAACTCATGCATTGAGAAGAACCTCATCTTGGGCCTTGAAGACCTGTACGAGTGCTTCGGTTGCGCAGTCGACAAGAGCATTGAGCTGATCGCGAGTAAAGGGTGAACCCTCAGCGGTGCCCTGAACCTCAATAAAGCGGCCGGCCTTAGTCATTACGATATTCATATCAGTTTCGCAGCTCGAGTCCTCTTCGTAATTGAGATCGGCGATTACTTTTCCTGCAGAATTGATTCCCACACTCAATGCGGCCATTGGCTCTAGTAGAGGTGATTGAGCGAGCTTACCCTCTTTCATAAGTTTTCTCACTGCCAGCTCCAGCGCCACATAAGCCCCTGAAATTGAAGTTGTTCGCGTTCCACCATCGGCAACGAGGACATCGCAGTCGATTACAATCGTGCGCTCGCCTAGTTTTTTTAGATCCACAATAGCGCGCAAACTTCTTCCAATAAGCCTCTGAATTTCCTGAGTTCTTCCACTAATTTTAGAGCGCTCACGGTGGTTGCGCGAGTGAGTCGCACTTGGGAGCATATTGTATTCGCCCGTAATCCAACCCTCGCCTTTGCCCTTCATCCAAGGTGGAACCGACTCATCAACACTCGCGGTGATATGAACTTTTGTATTTCCAAATTCAGCGATAACACTTCCAGCGGCATATGGGTTGATATTTGGGGTAAAACGCACTGTTCTAGGATTTGAACGCTCAATTAAACTCATCTTATTCACCTTCTGAAACCAGCTCTGTGGCCCTTTAACAATTGGAATCTCCATACTATGAACGAGTGTAACGTATAACATGGGGACGGGCCATGATCCAACATCACCTAGCCAGTTGCGAGTCGACTACCACTGAGCTTAGGGCCTTACTTGATAACTCAGAAGAGACTTCTCTTCTCGTCTCCACTGACCTGCAAGTAGCCGGTCAAGGTCGCATGGGTAAGACCTGGCTTGGACTATCCAATGCTCTGGCCTTTAGTTTTCTGGTTGAAGCCAATCCCACCACTCCCACTCTAACCTCACTGGAAATTGGGGTCGCACTAAGTGAGTTTTTAAAAAATTACACTCAATGTGACGTCAAGCTCAAGTGGCCTAATGATCTACTCAATACCGAGCATGAAAAAATTGGTGGGATACTACTGCAAAATTACAAATCAAATCTCTACTTCTGTGGCATAGGGCTCAACTGGAGTGATCCTGACGGGGAACTTCAATCTATTAAAAGACAGGTCGGTCAGTATCCGGCAGGTGCTCTTTTTAAAGAGGATCACCTTTTAAGCTCAAAAGAAAAAAGAGAGATCCCGCTGCAAATGGCCACTTATATATCTAAAAGAGTGAAAGAGTTGCGCCTTGAGAATTTCACATCAAACTGGTCATCACACTGCAGCCATCTGAACGCAGTGGTAGAAATAGTTGATAATGAAAAAAAGACCTTGGGTACTTTTGTTGGAATTGGCCCCTACGGAGAGGCTTTGGTGAAGGATTCAAAGGGGGCCACTACAAAGGTCTATAGTGGCTCGCTCTTTATCTTATAGGTCACTTGAAATATTTTTAATCTCATCGCGAATGAGATTTTCTGCCAAGTCTGGAATTACTTCCCAGGCGATATGATCAACTCTCTCCTTCATCATGGCTTCCATCTGATTCTTAATCATCTCTTCAATCATGGGGGCCAGAGAGTCCTTGATCTTAGCAACTAATTTATCTTCATCAATTTGAACGGGAGCGGCTTCACTCACTGAAGACGGAGCTTCCTTGCGAGGTCTCGAGGCTGCTGGTGTTGGTTCTAGCGTAAGGTTGCTCTCCATGGGAGCAAGAGCATCAGTATCTAGAGGAACAGAGTGTTCATCCACACTCTGGGCAATATCTGGATTCGCAATTGCTCCACCGACACTGGCCGATTCGGCTTCGATCACTTCATCGGCGGCCCAGAAATCATCGGGAGAATCTTCAGAGGCAATTTCATCGGCAAGATCAGAAGGTTCTGAAGGTGTACTTTCAACCGTGTCAGTATCTTCTTCACCTTCAGGAGCGAGCTCATCTACTCCAACCAGTGAGGAAGAGAGCTTAATATTTTTTAGATCTTCTTGTGAGCTTCCCACAATATCAAGATCTGGATACTCGAGATCATCTTCTTCTGGCAGTGAAGAATCCTCTTCTTCATCAGAAGATTCTGAAGCCTTTGTGCTGAGGTCTTCTCCAACTTCCAACTCAACTTCTTCGAGTTCTTCTTGTGGTTCAACAGATGTTTGGTCCTCATCCAAGTCCACAGTAAGACCTTCTTCAAGACCTTCACTCCTGGCTTCATCAAGTGAATGAACAGAGGCGCCATCAATAACCGGAGGCATAACGCCTGGAAGCCCTGAGGCCCCAATTTTCCCAGGAACAGGAATACCCCAGCCGGCGAGTTCACTTGAGAGCTCGTCTTCGTCTTCGTCATTGGCAAGAACGACTTCAACTGATTCAGAAGAGTCCTGCTCCTCTTCATTATCTTCTTCTTGAGAGACGTTACTTGAGTCCATAACCCAATTTTCGTCCTCTTCTACTTCTGATGATTCTTCTTCATCACCATCATCATCAAAAGTAATGTCTTTTTGAGTATCTTCTTCCCAATCATCCTCGAGATCTTCATCCTCAAGACCATCAAGTTTATTAGTGAGACTGCGACATTTTTGAATAAAGAGATTGCTATCAAAGGGCTTGGCAACATGGTCGTCGATGCCGGCCGACTTCATCTTTGACTCATCTGCCACATCGAAAGTTCCCATCATCGCGAGAATGGAAATCTGCGGAGCTTCGCGCTTGAGTTCCGTGGCCATCTGATAGCCATCTTTAGTATCTGAAAGATTAAAGTCGAGTAATACCAAGGCATTTGGATTTAGGGCCACTTGCTTAACCAGCTCGGATTCATTTAAGCAGGTTACAAGCTCATAGGAGTCACCGGCCAAAGTGATGGCAACTACCTTTTGAATGGTCTGACTATCGTCGGCTACAAGTATTTTATGTGTCATTTACTAAATCCCTTCTGCTATTAGTTTCCCCTCATTTCAATAAGTTCGCAACACCTAAGCGCAGCTTGGAAATTTCCATACCAGAAAAGTTGGGTATTAAAATTGAAGAATCACGGCCGACTGATTGTCCATATTGCCTCTCTCATTGGCGAGGTCAAAAAGTTGATCAATCTTGTCACCATCATCTTGCTTCTGATTGAGAATGTGAGAGAGCTCTTCCTCGTGAATTCGCGAGTAGACGCCATCACTAATGAGAACCACCATATCGCCTGCGCGCAAGCGAAACTCGCGAACATCTAGATCCAAATGGTCAAAGAGTCCAAATCCGCTGATGGGTGAAGTGTAGAAGTGCTTAGCATGATCATAGCCCGTGAGCGGGATGAGCGTATCGGGAGAATTGAGCGACTGAAGTCTACCGTGGCGGCAAAGGTGTCCCTTGCAATTACCGGTCGAGGCCACGGTCAATATATTATCTGCCATTGCCGCGACAATTGCCGCAGAACCACCGCGCTCATTCATCGCCAGTTGCTGATTCTTAGCACACAGTAAGCTGTGAGCGTAGCGCATACTATTTATGAGGGCATTTCCTTCAATGAGGTAGCGAGGCGAGTAGAAAAAGGGAAGTGTCGCATCCGGGTCACCACCAACTTTTGAATAGAATACTTTGAGCTTCTCTTTGAGAAACTTGACCGCAACATCACCTGCGTTATTTCCACCGAAACCATCAAAGAGCATAAAGAGGTTATTGACGAGATCAATCTCGATATCATCTTCATTGATTTGAAGATAGGGGCCTTGATCCGTTCTTGCACTAAAGCTCTTTAGCCTCAACATCTATCCTACTCCAAATAGTCTTTTAATCGTTCCGTTGCTTTCTTATAGTATTCACTGTCGCTAGGAGAAATCTGTTGAACCTCTTGGAATTTCTCCTTTGCCTGACTAAATAAACTCAAAGACTCAGCGACAATCGCCTCGCGGTAAATCTTCATTGAGCGCGAAGTGAGGATGTCTCGAATCTGTGCCATCTCATTTAACGCCTCAACATGACTAGGGTCGTGATCGAGAATCTCATTATATGTTTCGTAAGATCCTTTTAAGTCCTGCCCCTCCTTAAGAGAGCGGGCCTTGCCAAGGAGAGGATCGACAATTGAAGCGAGCTTCGCTTTAGAGTCGGCGAGCATCTTAGTTGCCTCTTGAATCAAATCCTCGTCCATTCCCTTGAGTCTTAAAAATTCTTCGAGCTTAATAATGGCCTTATACCATTCATTTTGAAGATAGAAGGTCTTACCAGGGGCCAGTGAATCAAGTTGTCGCTGGCGCTCAGCTTTTGCTGCAGCTTCTTCAACTTTCTTGCGCTCTTCTTCCTTTTTCCAAGCGTCAATTTCATACTTTAATTGAGGGACGTCATAGTTTTCTGGATCCAATTCCAAAATTTGGGAAAAGATACTGTCAGCGACATCAACTTGGCGCTCCTTCACGGCCGAACGGGCGCGCTCGACTAGCTCCTTTACTTTGAGGGCGCGCTGCTTGCGCTCAATCTCTCTCTGCTTTTCAGCTTCGAGTTCCTCAATCTTGGCGAGACCCTTTTTTGAGAGCTCGGCAATTTGCTTAGCGCGCTTGTAATTATCAATGACGGCAAAGAGCTTATTGAGTTCGAAAATGGCATCGGCATACTTCGCTTGCTCAAAGAGAGTCTTAGAGAGCTGATACTGCGCCTCAACGAATGCTTGCTGATCCTTTGTGAGTTTTAAGAACGGGTCACCTTGGTCGATCTTCTCTTCCTGTGAGTTCTCATCTGTTTTCTTGGGATCGACTTTAGGCTTTGCAGGGGGATCGCCATCTAAGAAGAGTAGTAAGACCGCAAATCCTACACCAATATAGATAAGCTTCTTGCGCTGCTTATCATCTTTCCACATGTACTTGAGTTTACCAATTAAACTCTTAGGCTTTGGGGGCTCATCGCCCTCAAGGAAGAGTCCGCCCTCTTCATCTTCAAAGTCCTCATCAACTTCGACAATTTCTTCAACTTCAATTTCTTGATTCTCTTCTACCGGCATTAGCCTTTCACTCTGGCTCTCTAAAAGATCAGAGCGAACTGAAAGCGTAAAAGATGTGTCGCCGATTAAGAATTCGTCGCCAACAGAGAGGATAGATTTATTAATTCTCTCCCCATTGAGTAGTGTTCCGTTGCCGGAGTCCAAGTCCTCAAGGGTGATCATCACATTTGTCTTCTTTAAAACCGCATGTCGACTTGAAACTTGTGGATCATTAAGGACAATGTCACATTTTTCTGGATCGCGACCAATAACTGTTTCGGCCTTTTCCAAATTAAATTTGTCATAAGGAGCGTATTCACCAAAGAGCTCGATTTGATAGGCGACAAAGCTTTGCACGACCTGAGTCTTTTCACCCACATCGTCATCTTCAAAGCCGTCCATTTCCTCAAGCTCGCCTCCCTCTTCAGAGTCAAAGCCAAAGGCATCGTCAACTTCTCCCTCTTCAGGAAATTCTGACTCGTTATTTTCGCCTGCAAACATCGACGTCTTATCTTCTCTAAAGTCGGCCGAACTAAACTCTGAAGCGACCTCGTCTTGAGCGATTTCTGCAAAGTCTCCAGCTTCTTGACCACTATACTCCTCAACGGGAACTTCCTCGGGAGTACTTTCAAGGTCTTCAAGCTGAGGCTGCTCACTCTCTAGATCGGTATCAAATTCCTGAGTGAGTTCTTGGTCCAACGTATCTGTACCCAAAGGAGCTTCTGGCTCATTATAGGCTTCAGGCTCAATTGGCAAAGGATCTGCTTCAAGTGGTTCTGGCGCCCTACTTCTCGTCTCACTTTGAGGTAGTGCTAAATCTGTAACTGAAATAGCAAAGGGACCAATCGTAATTTGGTCACCTCTTGAGAGAACGTGCTGGTCAACACTGGTGCCATTGACGATTAGAGGAGCAAATTCGGCCAGTCGACGAATACTCCACCCCGCCCCGTCAAAGACGAGCTCAGCATGTTCTCTTGAAACTTGAAAATCATCAAGAACAACGGGGCAGCCTTTTGAGCGCCCTATAGGAAACCGTAGCACATCGCCACTGATTCCCTTAACTTCCTGTGAGAGATCACTCTCAAACAAGAAGTTATTGTTCTTACTCACACTTAATTTCACCCTTCTCCAGTCCCATTTTTTCTTCAAGTTCAGCTAAACTTTGCTCAGCATCCTTAAAGCGTTGATCATTTTTCTTCTCAGATAAAATTCTCAAAATTGAACAAAGAGAAACTCTCGCAGCATCATATTGAAGCGAGCTCACATCTCTCTCTGCCTTACTCTTATTTAATCTAATCTCGTCATCTAATCTCTGTTTAGCGCGGTCTAGCAGATAACTTGCATGGGCATGACCTGGCACCAGGATAAGTGCAAGTTCAAACTCATCAATTGCTCTAAAGTAATTACCTTCGCGGTATTCGCGCCTACCTCTATGGATGATGGCCAAAAGTTTCTCTTTTGTTTCGCGGTCAAGTGCCTCGGCCTTATTAGTCCTTCCAATAAAGTCTTGGTCTCCGGCAAGTTCGGCTTCGACATCCCCCTCACCATCACTTTTAACTTCCGCCTTCTTTCCATCATCAAGTAGGAAGACAGCGCCCAAAAGGAGCATCAGTCCGATGATGAGCCTCTTTTTCTTTGCGGCCTTTTCATCTTCCTCATTCTTTTTCTTGCTACCCTTCTTCTTTTTAGATTTCTTATCTTCTAGAAGTTGAACTTCTTCTTCATCATCCTCATATTCGTCTTCATCATCGTCGTCTTCAACTAGCTCGAGTGTTGGCGCGACCTCGATAACGTTGTACTTATAGACAGTCTGGCCAATGATAATGAGATCACCGTCGGTGAGATGATGCTGAGTCACCTTTAAGTCGTTGACGACCACACCGTTCTGAGAACCAAGATCAGTTAAGACATATTGTTCTCCAACCTTTGCAAGCTCAGCATGTTCGCGTGAAGACTTGGTATCGAGCACCTGAACATCGGCGGTATCACTGCGCCCCATAACAGCGCGAACAGAGGTTAAGTAATAACTCAACCCCTTATTCTTACCCGTCATACAAACCAGCCGGTAATGCAAACCTGCGGCTACCGGCGGTGTGACAGATTTTGTGATTTTCACATTCGCACTAGACATTAATCAGTTCTCTTAAAAGTTATATAATAGGCCTTAGCGAAATTATCTTTCCCCATCAACGAAGCCACATGGACTCCATATTCAACTCCAGAGAGTTCATACTCCCCAGTCTGGTGGGTTCCACCGTTATTGGCCGAGTTATCACAAAGTTCAATGACGGTTGCCGCAAATCCCTTCTCTCTAGCAACATCTAAAAGACTCATCCCGACAGAAGATGACTCGCGAATTCCGGTAATATCCTCACCCTCAGGGTTAATGGTCACCAGATTCTTTTCGCTATTGAGAACCATTGCAGGTCCGGCCGATCCCATCATAAATTCAGTCAATGTCGACACATAGGTTTCATCTGGTTCCAATTCCCCAAAGTCAGTATCATCAGTATCGCTTTGAAGCTCTCGAATCCTCTGAATCATGGTATTAATGGTTGACCTAAGAGGATTTAGCTCATGAAAGAGATAGCGACTCTCAACATTCTTTCGCCTGCCTCTCAAGGCCTCTTCAATTTGAAGCCGCATCTCTTCAACTGGCCTTAAGGTCAGATAAAAGATGATTCCAAAGAAGACAATCGCCACAAGGGCTGAGGTTGCAAGTGACTCAATATAGGCCACACTACTCTTAGTTGCTTCTACAGCGAGTGATTTAGGTGAGAAGCGAATGGCAATCACCCCCACTGGTTCTCGGGCCCCCACTCTTGGGTTGAAGTACTCGATCACGTGACCAATTCCAAGTCGACCATCACCTAATTTTTCAATAAAGCTATTTCTCGTGCTCTTATACTGTCCGCTCTTGGCCCAGTTGAGTGTTCGCACTGCAAAGTCATCTGAGACATATTCATTAATTAATTCAGTTGGGCGATAGATTCGCCCCTCCATATCAAAGAGTAGATACGACTCAACTCCATCTTCGCCTTCTAGAAATTTTGAATCAATCGAATCAAGCTTCTTCTGCTCAAGTACACGCGCATTAATACGGCCAATTTCATCGGCGTAGTGGCGTCCGCGAATCGCAGTTTCTGCGATCAGGAGTTTCTTATTATCATTGAGAATTGGACCAATCGTTAAAGTCACACAGACAATAATAAAAACGCCAAGAATAATGGCAAGGAGTTGTCTCCACTCATATTCCTCATTAATTCCGTGGACAATGGGCATGAATTTGTAGCGAAAGAGCCAAAGAATTTTGCCAGGTAGATTATCTGGCGGCTCTCCACCTTTTAAGAGGAGCTCTTCAACATCCTCTTCAACGGCGACGGTGGACTTCTTTTTGACGATTTTACGCTTTTCTTTTACGTGAACAACTTGAAGAATTAAGTTTGGAAGAGCGATTTTATCGCCATTTTTAACAGTGGCCTTTGTGACGAGCTTACCATTAATAAATGTTCCGTTAGAGCTTCCAAGATCTTGAACATAGGCCGTGTCTTTATTCACAGTGATACTCAGGTGTCTCTTTGAGATACCTTGCACTTCTAGTGGTAAATCACACTCTCCGTCGCGTCCAATGACGTTCTCTCCATCTTCGAGTACAAACTCTTGTCCTCTAAGCTTTCCACCGACGGCAACTAACTTATACATATCACCTCTAACTGATCCCCTCGCGCGAGGTCTCTAGGTAGTAGACCTGCTTTCACCTCTAGTACTGCACTCGCAGTAAAATATGTTCGAGTAAGCCTCCAGGGCTTCATAGCGTAAATAACTTTAACAACCTTCCCTTTAGAGTCGATAAACGCAACATCCAGAGCAAACTTCATAAAGAAGGTGTGAATACTCTTGCAAGGGTCGATAAATAGACCCGTGGCCACACTCTTTTCTTCCTTAAACATCAAGCCTATCATCCGATCAATCATGGCATCAGCTAATGGAACGCTCTCTATAATTGGAATGTTATTTCTTAGGATTTTAAGAGCTTTCATTTTTGCGCTCCTATGAATCCCATGATGAGTGGTCCAGCAACAACAATCAAAACCGCCGGAACAATCAAAAAGAGCATCGGAAAGAGAATTTTTGTGGCAGCAGTGGCCCCTGCCTTTTCCACATCTGAACTTCTCTTTTGACGAATTTCAGCAGAAAGCGCTTTGAGAATTGGGCCAATTGAAGCACCCACACTGTCAGCGGCAATAAGAGTGGCGCAAAATGATGAGATTTGAATCAAGTCAATTCTCCACGCCATATTTCTCAAAGCTTCAGCGCGACTCGCCCCTAATCTCGTCTCTTTGATAAGAATTTCAAATTCCTCAGTTAGAGGAGTTGCCTTGGCTTTTTCAATCACTTTAGTCATCGCCGCCATAAAATCCAGACCAGCTTCAACACTGAGTGCGAGCATATCAACCGCAAAGGGCATGGCCGAGACGATATCTTTTTGTCGCTGCTGAATTTTCCCTCTTATCCAAATGTCGGGATAGAAAAAGCCCACGGCCGCAACAACTGGAATCATCGACAGTGGCCAGGTTTCTTCAAGAAAGGTTCTGATAGCAAAGAATGCGACGGGAAATCCCAAAATCAAAAAGAGTTTGAAGGCAAAGAAGTCTTCAGTCGTCATATAATCTTGCAGACCTGCAGATGCGAGCTTGCGCTTATACTTCTCCTTAATATTTTTCTTGCTCTTCATCCCCTGAACAATGGGGGTCACATAGCGTTTAAAAAAGGGTCGCGAGTACTTAATAACTATGCCGTGATTTGGCTGAGCACCTTTTTTACCAACGGCTTGCTCTTGATCTTCAAGCTGCTCTTGCGCCCTGAAGGAATCTTCATCTTGAAATATTTGAATTGAAATCATTAAAGCCGCTAGACCAATGAGCAAGATTCCGCCCCAATAGAGCATGGTTGAGCCTGTCGACTCTTTCTTACCCATGAGATCGAGACAGAGGTAATCGTTGGGATCTGCCTTACATACGATTTCTGTGAGATCAGCAATTTCTTTTTTGATCTCCTCTTGAATTTTCTTTTTATCAGCTTCAGAGAGTCCGATTTGATTGCCATTAAAAATTTTATCTTGAACTTTCTTTTGCTTATAGAGCAGAGCGAGCTGATAACAATTATCTCTAATACCTCGTTCACACGAGTCCTTGTACATATCAACTAATTCGACAATTGATTTATCAGTATATTCATCGCCGATAATAATTGGTTGCGACGGAGGATCTGGAAGTTCATCATCAGCAACGTCGCTGATAGACTCAGCGGCCTCTCCACCCTCTTGATCCTGAGCATGCACAACTGCAGACACAGCAATCCAAGACGCGAGCAAAAAATAGATTATGCGTTTGACCCAAAAGTTCATGAACTCCTCTCTAAGTCCATGATATCAAAGTGATGAGCTGCAATAACACTAGGGGTAAGAACATCCCACCCCCCCTAGCTTTTTAGGCGAGTTCTTTCTTGGCGGAATTAATTTTCTGAGCAAGTTCCTCAAGAAATACCTGAGAAGCCCTTTGATTAATTTTTTTAGAAATTTCTGGAATGTATACTGGATTATACTGCTTGAGATTAGCTTTCTTAGTATTCATCACCGCTGTGTGATGAGCGAGAATGGTCTCATTCTTTATTTTTTTAGTCTTCGCCGCTTCTTTTAGGGATTCGAGCGCCACCATGGCCGAGTTCATTTCTCGGTAAATCAATATATCTGCACCTGCATTTATCGCCATGATTGGCGCATCTGTCGCAGAAAACTTAGTGGTAATCGCCCCCATCGTCATTTCATCGGTACAGATGATTTTGTTGTACTTCATCTCTGAGCGAAGAATTTGGTAGGCTTTATCTGAAAGTGAGCAAGGTCTATCCGGATCTATTCCTTCAACTATTAAGTGGGCCATCATCACAAATTCGACTCTCGACTTTACTGCTTTAACAAAAGGAATAAACTCGTGAGACCTGAGCTCATCCAGGGTTCTCTTAATAATGGGTAGATCTGTGTGGCTGTCTTTAGTCGTTCCACCATGCCCAGGAAAATGCTTCGCGCAAGACATGAGACCGTTTGTTTGAAGTCCGCGAATGACTGATGAGATGTACTTACTTACTGTATCTGGATCTCTTCCGTAGGCCCGATCACCGATCACTTTAGATTCTTCGGCCTCGAGGATATCGCACACTGGGGCAAGGTTGAGATTTACTCCCACAGCAGAGAGTTCATCGGCCATGATCTTGGTGACGTGATAGACAATCTTTGGACTATCAAGATGAACGAGATCAAGAGCTGCAGGCAATTTGCTGAAGGGCTGGCCAAAGCTGCTCCCTCTGCCACCTTCGTGATCAACAGATATAAAGAGAGGGTACTCCTCTCTGCATTTTTGAATATTATTGACGAGTTCGGCAAGCTGCGCCGGTGATTCAAAGTTATTAGCCCCGAGGATGACCCCACCGATATTTTCACTTTCAAGAAACTTCACTTCTTCACTAAGAAGTTGTGTCCCCGATATACCGGTAATAATGAGCTGACCTAGATCCTTTTTCATGCTTTGTCCTCTACTAGGTCTTAAAACCTAACCGCTTTAAGTATATCAAGAACTTAGAATTTTGGCCGTAGGAGAAAATTTGGACTCTTTTTAATCTTTTCTTGGATCAAGATAGTCGCGTAGACCATCACCAAACAAATTTAGTCCGATGATTAAGCCGGCCATACAAAGACTGACTATGAAGACGATGAATGGTGCTTCAAGCAGGACTGTTTTGGCCATTGAGAGCATCGCTCCCCATGAGTATTCACTTCCACCAAGACCCAAAAACCCGAGCGCTGCTTCTGAGACAATCACGCCACTCACACCAAGGACCAAGTGCACCACCATTACGGGTAGAATCGCTGGAAGCACACAGCTCCAAAAGAGTCTAAACTTGGGCATCCCAACAGCACGGGCACTTTCAATATAAGTAAGTCCCATCACTCTCTGGGTCTCTCCTCTCACAATCCGGGCGTACCCAGGCCAACCTGTCACAACTAGAGCAAATACTAAACCGGCAAATGACTGACCGATTACTGACATCACGAGGATTGCGATGAGGATACTGGGAAAGACGAATATTAGATTGGTGATTAGATCCATCGAGACGCGAATGAAGCGCGGGCCTGTGACTGAGAGATAACCTACCCCTACACCGATACTCAAAGAGAGAAAGCTCACAGCTAGTCCCATTCCCAATGAGTAACTTAATCCTGTGGAGAGAATTTCAAAAATACTTCTCCCGTAAATATCAGTTCCCAGGAAAAAGCTCTCTTTAAAAGGCCAAACCAATTCGCGAGTCATGTCGGATACGGGTCGATAAGAGAATCCCTTAGAAACAAGCCAGCCAAGCGCCCAGATTAAATATGTGGAAAGAAGTAGGGTTCCCCACTTCATCTCCTTTGGAATTTTTACTTGGCGTGAACTCATGAAGAGATCCTTGGATCAAGCCACTGATTCACAAAATCAACGACGAAGTAGACTAACATGTAGATAATCGTGGTGTAGGTAATAAGACCTTGCACCAATGGGTAATCTCTATTTTGGATTGCCTCAAAGAGAAGTGAGCCCATTCCAGGAATATCAAAAATTGTCTCACTAATCATTGTTCCAGCAAGAACTACTGAGAGCTGAATCGCAACAACATTCAAGATGGTAGGAAAGCAAACCTTTGTCACTCTCCAAAGCACAGACTTTTCATCCATTCCCTTAGCCCGTAGCACTTGTACCCATGGGCCATGGCACTCTTCAAGAAATTTATTTCGGGCCACGCGTAAAATCACTGCACTCAGTGGCACAGTTAGAGTCAGAATTGGAAGAATTGCGTGACTTATCCCCCCCCACTCACTAACAGGAAGGAGTCCCAGCTTGATAGAAAATACCAGCACCAATATTGGAGCGAGGGAGAAAATTGGAAAGGCCAGCGCTAAAAGCGAGACGATTCTCGTCACACCATCAAACATCTGTGACTTCTTATATCCACTTAAAATTCCAAGAAGTGTTCCAATGATACTAGAGAGGAATACCGAACATAAGGCCAGGACCATGGTCGGTGGAAAGTGTTCACTTAAAAGAGTGATCACTTCCTTGCCCTTAAAAAGTGAAGTTCCAAAATCACCTTGAAGAAGGTCTTTCACATAATTGGCATATTGCTCTCCCATAGGAAGATCGAGACCTAACTGCGAGCGATACTTTTCTACATCTTCGATTTTTGCTTCAGGGCCCAGAATCTTTTCGATTGGGTCACCGGGTGAGAGTCTCACTACCCAAAAAATCGCACTTACTGCAAGTACGATATTGATCAATGCATATCCTAGCTTTTTAATGATCTTATTATCCATTTCACTTTTCTTTAAATGCGCTTCTTGTTTGACTCAATCCCTGAGCAACCCAAAAGCGTTTGATAAAATTATACTCCTTATCAACAAAATAGAAAATCTTTTGATTCGCCACATCTAGAGTGAAGCGACTCTCTCCAGAAGCTGTTGTCCCGTCAAAGGAGAGCTTCGCTTCTGATATCGGCTCTTCAGGCAGATTTGTATATTGTTGAGAGTAATAAGGATATCCATCCCAAATGAGATGAAAATTCATAACACCTGTATCATTTTTACTTGAGAGATTAAAAAATCCCGTCATCCGCACGCACTCAATCAGCTGATTAAGAAAGCAAAATACACCTGTTCCCTTTGGCAGGGTGACCATCTTCTGTTCTGACTGACCCGGATCTGGACTTGTGACCTTGATTTCAAGCCCTTTTTCCTTTTCGCGCAAAAACATCTCTGTCTTATATTCCTGTCCTTCAAACCAAACCCGATAGCGACTGGCAAAGGGTCTCATGACTTTAATTTTTGTTCCCAAAGCACCTGGATTAGAGATGGTCACGCTCTCTTCCAGCAACTTCTTGCGATCATCATTCTCTGGATAGATCGCAGTCTTGGTGAGAAATCGATTATCTTTTTCGCGGTAGCCGCTCTCACGGATGAGGACAAAGGCCCCTGCCTTATCAACAAGATCGAATCTTGCAGTGGAGCTTTTTTTAAAGAAGTTATTTACCAATTCGGCCGGAGATTTGCGATTGAGTACCGAACAAGAGCTCGAAGAGATGATGAGAATAAGGATCAGCAATAATCTGTTGCTCAAATAGCCTCCAGCTCTGCTAATTCTCATCTAAATATTCTTCAAACTCACGTTGAAGTTCTTCGAGATTGTCGTAATTCTCGATTAAGCCTTTGAGATCTGTTTTAAATTTCGCATTGTCGTCAAATTGAAGACCAATTTTGAACATGCTCACACTTCCCGCACGAGGGTTGAGAAAATCTACTTTATAGACCACTCTCGCGCGATTGAGCTTATAAGGTTTTCCATCAACAAGAATGGCAAAATCAACTTCCTTCTTTTTATCACCAAAGAACGCCGCTTCCTTTTCATTGGCCAGGAACGAAACGCCATTTAGAGAGAGATCAAGGGCGCGAAAGCCAACGAGATCATCCGGATTAAATTCTTCCAATTCTTCGATGCCTTCAATTTCACTTTGGTTCTTTAAGCTCTGAAACTTCTCATAAATTTTCTTATTCTCTTGCTTAAAGCGAGTCAGCGAGAGCACATTATCTTCAGATGCCGTTGGGGTAGCAAACTTAAAGTAGGCATAAATTTGGTGGTGAGGAAATGCGAGTAATCTTTCACTCGTGCGCTTTTCTAGCTTGAACACATTCTCACTAAGCGCCAACTCAAACACGCCATCTTCGGCCGAGACGACGACACCCTTAGTGAAGTAGTCCACTCCCTTAACAGTTGCATTGAGCAGAAGTTGGCGATTGACGTAGGCTTTAGAAATTTCAGCGGCCTTGACTTCAAGAGTAATATTCTCTTTCTTAGTCGCACCAACAAGACTTGCCCAAATTGGGTCATTTCCCTTAGACCAAATGCGAATATCACCGCGGTCTTGAGCATGGTTTGAGAGACGCTGGAGTACGTCTTCAGGCTTCATTACCAAAAACGTATAGCGACTCTCCTCACTCATGCTCTTCCCCTAGAATTATGAAAGTGTCGTAACTTGTCTAAGTAAACTAATAGACTCAAGTGCCTTGCCACAACCTCTCACCACACAAGTGAGTGGATCTTCAGCAAGTGAAACTGGAAGTCCTGTTTTTTCCTTAATGAGCACATCAAGGTTAGCAAGTAGAGAACCACCACCAGCGAGAATAATGCCGTTATCGACGATATCGGCAGCTAGTTCTGGTGGAGTTTTTTCAAGCGAGATCTTAATAGCTTCTACCACTTCAGAGATTGGATCACTAAGTGCATCTCTCACTTCATCACTAGTAACTTCGATAATCTTTGGAGCACCTGCAATGAGGTCGCGCCCTTTGACTTCGAAAGTCTTCACTTCGTCATCAAAAGGATAGGCATTACCGATAGAGATTTTAATTTGCTCAGCTGTTCTCTCACCAATGAGAAGAGAGTACTTCTTCTTAATATATTGAGTGATAGCTTCATCAAACTTATCACCAGCCACGCGCACAGACTTAGAAAATACGATTCCACCAAGCGAGATGACGGCTACTTCAGTCGTCCCACCACCGATATCAACAATCATATTTCCAGAAGGCTCAGTAATTGGAAGACCAGCCCCGATAGCAGCGGCCATTGGCTCTTCAATTAAGTAAACCTCACGGGCTCCGGCCTGCTCAGCAGATTCCTTTACCGCGCGCTTTTCAACCTGAGTAATCCCAAACGGAATACAGATAATGATTCTTGGCTTAATGAGCTTTGAACCAGAGAGCGACTTTTGGATGAAGTAGCGAAGCATAGCTTGCGTTACTTCAAAGTCAGCAATCACCCCATCTTTCATTGGTCTAATGGCCTTGATTGACCCCGGTGTTCTACCAAGCATTTCCTTGGCTTCTTTACCAACGGCCAAAACCTTATTCACACCCTTCATGCCTTGATGAACGGCAACCACTGAAGGTTCGTTTACGATAATTCCGCGATCTTTAGCATAGACCAGACAGTTAGCTGTCCCAAGGTCAATGGCGAGGTCGTTTGAAAACCAGTCCAATAATTTTTTTAGCATAAGTTCACCCTTATTATTCCCATGTATAATGTCTAATTTTTTCTCCGCGATCTGCAATTTCGGCCATCGCTTTAATGCCTAATTCAATGTGCAGATCGGTGTACTCTCTAAAGACCGCCTTGGCCGAAGCCTTGGTCTTGATCCCACCTTTTTTGAGGGGGCAATCGCTAATTAAGAGTAATGCTCCAATATTAACCTTACTTACAAAACAAGATGTGAATAGGGCAGCAGTTTCCATTTCAACTGCGAGCACTCTCTCTTCAATGAGATTCTTTTTAAAACGCTCATCAAATTCCCAGAAGCGAAAGTCTGTCGAGTGAATCGTACCAGTGCGATACTCGAAGCCCTTTTCAACCAAAATTTGTGAGATGAATTTCTGAACTTTAAAAGTTGGTAGAGCTGGTACTTGCGGGGGAAGAAAATGTTTAGAAACACCCTCTCCACGAATACTAGCAATTGGAAGAACAAAGTCTCCAACTTTAAGACTTGGGTGGACTGAACCAGCAAGACCCAAGAACAAGGCAGCTTTTGGTTCGGCAACACTGATGATCTCACCGATAAGAGCGGCCATGGCCGAACCTACTCCAAACTCAATAATAGTCACTCTCGCCTTGGCACTCGAGGCGGCTTTAAATGCTGAACCCTCGGTGTAGACGGCATCATCAAAAGTCGCAACAAATCTTTCAACGTAGTAGTGAAAATTAGTGAGAATAATTTGCGGTTGAATATTTTCTAGCGCGTGTCCGGTGTAGCGCTCTAGCATATCGATCGCAATGCGCTTCTTATCGTCGTTCCAGTGAATGCGACGAGCTTTTAAAATTGCACGTTGCTCTTCGAGGGACATATCAACAAAGCGCAGGTGGCGCGCGATTTTCTTCTTCGTCGCTTTTCTAAGCGCTGCCTTAACAGCAGTTTTAGTTGATGAGATCGATTCTGTTTTTTTAGGAGTCTTAGACTTTTTTGAAGTCTTCTTTTTGATTGTTTTTGTGCTTGCAGCCGTTTTTTTCGACGTCTTCTTTTCAGCCATTTGACATTCCGTGTCTAAAGTGTGGCATCTATATTCGAGATGTTCTCGTAAAATGTATCACTTAGCTCGTTTTATTGACAACACTTGATACTAGGAATCTCTTGTCAGTCCGCACCTTTTTCAATAGGATGCCATGTTCAAATGCTAATGTGACTCAATGTTCTAATTAAGAGGTATGTCATGGGAATGGGAAGAAAGAAAAGTGTTCTAAAAATGAAGCAACGTAAGGGTCAGGCCAAGAAAAAGGCCAGAATCCTCAAGAGAATCAACGCTAATAAGTAATTAGCGTTTCAGCATTTCTCTAATATAGCGTGAGTTGGCGCCGCGATCGGTGCCCAACTCAATGCGCCAACACTCGGCCCTACTCGCTAGTCTCCAAGCCGCTCTCACACGCAAGAGCGCAATCCTACTCTTTACCCAAAAATCTCGAATCCCCGTCTCCCAGAAGTACTCCAAAATCATCGCTAGACCCTCGCCAACAATCATAGGCGAGATTAATTCGATAAAAGCGTCATATCGAGAGATCCGCTGCATCGACGGTTCGACCTCACCGGCATCAGGTCTTGCCCCAATTAGTAGTATGACTCGATCATCGCCTATACTCGCCCACGGCGATTCAACCAAAGGGGCCGGCCCCAATCGCTCAACTGGCAATAGTGTCTTGGTTCCAAACTCTCTTCTTTGCAATTCATAAGTACTAGCGTTGAAGATGTGGTGATAAAAGCCTGGAAGCCCAACTCTAATACAAAAGGGATGCGCTCCCCCCCGAGAGTCAATCAAGACGGTGTCATCTCCGAGCAATTCAATTTCAGGATAATTTCTCGCCATTTCCACAAAGAAAGTACTCTTTCCCCCTCCCATAGGCATGGTTAAGAGAACTCGCTTATTATCGGCGCGAAACCCACAGGCGTGAAGGCGATGAACACCTTTGGTGTCGAGCCATTTGCCAACTCTTGAAAGGATCATCAGGTAAGTGATCTCGTGGAGTAGTTCTATATCTTTACTCCATATTTTCGCACTCTCATCTTTGAAATCAAACTGACTCTGCCCGCTCTGGGCGTAGTAGCAGTAGCGAAGTCCTTCGCTCTCATAAACCGTGACCTTTGGCCCCTGCCATACAGGTCGAAGATGGGAGAAATCAAGAGCTGGCCCACTTGATAGATGGGCCTCAATTTTAAGATCGGCGCTCTCGCTAGAATCCTTTGCGCAGTAGAGAGAAAAGTCCTTAGCCAAGCGCTCTAACAATTCTCTGCAATCGCTTTGAACCCGAAGACTTCGACCATAAAAATTAAAATTTCTGCTAACTCTTTGCATATATCTATCTAGTTTAATTACAATAAACTCATTCTACCGATTGGAACGATAAATGGGTCAAGAAAATAGAGCTACTATTGAGATAATTATTGCGACCCACGGACGCTCTGATCTTCTGCGCACATTGCTTGAGTCCATCAAGGCCACTGGTCTGCCTGCTCCCAAGACTACTATCGTAATTAATGGGCCAGATATTCAGACGGAATCAATGCTTGGGGCTTATCCTGAAGTCTCATTGATTAAAATTCCAACGAAGTGCACTCCTGCAACGGCGAGAAATCTGGCCCTCAAAGAGGTCTCTAGCGACTGGATACTTTTCTTAGATGACGATGTGATTGTTCCAGAAGATTATTTTGAGCGCGCTCATAATTTTCTTGGTAATCACCCCCAGGCAATTGCCTTTGGCGGAAGTGATGCCCCCTACCCCGGTTGTTCGCGCTGGGAGCTCTCACTCAACATAACCCTCACTTCAAGGCTGGCCACCGCTCACACTCGATTTCGCCACGATAAAGAACTACGCGAAAACTCGGCAAAGACAGGAGAGGGAGAACTTACACTGTGCAATTTGTGGATAAGAAGCGAAGTTATCAACAAGTATCAGCTAAGCTTTAACGAAGCCTATATGCGCAACGAGGAAAATGTACTTCTTCATGAACTGGCAAAGATAAGTGATGAAATTTATCGCGTGGCAAGCCTCTATGTTTCTCACAAAAGACGCGATCACTTTCTTGCGGCGATGAAGAGCGTGGCCGTGAGTGGACGCTACCGCATGAAGAGCATTTTAGAAGCGGGAGAACTTGGCTCAGTTCTCTACCTCTTTCCTCTCTTTGGTTTACTGATCTTTTTAGGAACTCTCATGAGTGCTCAATTTGAAATGGCGCTGGCCCTACTTTCTCTCTACACACTTTCAATTTTCCTAATGAGCGCACTCATCAGCCTCAAAGCAAAAAGGCCAGATCTCATTCCCATGGTCTTTTTTAATCACCTGGGAATCAATCTGGCCTACGCCTATGGAACCTTAAAGGGTCTCTTTCTTAGTTAGCTTTCTCTGTCTCAAAAACTGGTTTAATGACACCGCGGCTTAGTCTAAGGGCGCCCATATCCTTGAGCCAAATGCCATCATTTAACGTCCACTCTCCAGTGAGTCCTGAGAGTTTCGAGAGGCTTCTGGTGTAGGCTTCTAGATCATCTCTAGTAGTGAGTTTGCGTGCACTGAGAATTTTCTTAGTGATAGCAAGAGAGTCGTAAGCACGCATCTCAATAAGCTTAGGCATGCTCTGATAGCGCTTATAAAAATTCTGGCTAAATTCCTTCGCATCCTGGGCCATCTCATCGCCCACAAACATTAGAGGAATGCGTTGACTCTCCTTTGAGAGCGACTGCGTTCTCCAGCTTGGACCGCCTACGATTTTCACATTAAAGGCGTCTAGGTAGGAAAATGAAGGAATAATTTGAAGTGCCTCTTGAGGATAGGAAGGGACGAAAATCCAATCGAAATCCATTTGAGGGTTGAGAGTTTGAATGCGACGAATTGAGCGATTCTTTTCTAGTGAATAAACTTCTGAGAGAAGATTGAATTCCTCTTGCCTCTCTCTTGGGAATTTAAGTCCAAGGAGGTTCTTAACTGGCTCTCTGAAGTCAGTTGCAGCTTTATCGTAACTAAGGGCCCCAGTAATTTTAACGCCGTGATCTTTAGCCTTTCTCCAAAACTCATTCACGTAGGCATCACCATTTTCAGTATCGGGATAGAGAATCGCTGCATTTCTCCCGAAGGTGCTCAGAAAATCTTCACTAAAGAGTCTTGCAATCTGCGACTCAACTGAACCTGGAATCTCAAGTAGGAGGTGATCTTTTTGTTCTTTTGGAAGGTAGATCTCAGAGAGAGAGATGAAGAAAACTCCATTTCTCTTGGCCTCTAAATACTCACTCATTGCTTCGCCCGGAAAGAGTCCCCCGATAATGACCGAAACAAATTTATTATTAATAAGTTCTCTCACTCTAAAGGCACCAACCGAGCCAATACCCTCACTGTCTCCGACGTGAAGAATAAAGGGTGAATCCTTACCCTCTACACTCGACTCGCCATCGCGAAGAGCACTATCAATACCCAACATAGCGCGAGTGCCAAAGTCTTTCTTCGGTCCACTTAGAGGAAGAATCACCCCAATGGCAGAGGGATCTAGCTGAGTGGCCTTCTCCACTCTAAAGAAGAAATTCTCAACTAAACTAGAAATCTCACTTGAGTCATCGTAGCGATTCTTGAGCCAGCTAAGAAGATCCTTCGCTCGCTCTTTATCCCCGCGGTAATAGCGTCTCTCGGCCGAGAGATAGGCAAGATATCCAACCACAAAGAGTTGATCGTTATCAAAGCGCTCAATAGTTTTTACCTGCTCACTTGGGTCAAGGGCGAAGAATTCGCTGGCAAGTTGCTCGTAGAGAGGCTCGCTTTTTAATTGTGAGACATCTTTTTTGTCGGCCAAAAACCAAATAAGGGAGGGCACGATAGCTTCTGTCTTATTAAGCTCGCGAGCGAGATTGTATTTGAGGCGGTGATACTTTTTTGCTTCAGCGCTCTCAAGCTTTTTAAAGTCGGCCTGCTCCAAAGTGATATAGGCCTTATCTACAAACGAGAGCTTGTAGTAGCTACTGGCCAAGTTGAGATAGATCTGTGCCGTTAAATTGGGATCGAGCCTCGAAGTTGAGAGCGCCATATCAAAGCTCTTAATGGCATCGTCGTACTCGCGCTCAGAAAAGAGGATAACACCGATTAAATTGCGCTTGAGTGCTTTTTCAGTGGGCAGTAGCTGAGTATCGACGATCGCTTGCAATTGCGCCAAGGCATTAGTGGCGTCGCCTGAGCGATAGCGCTCTTTAATTGCGCCAATTCGCTCGAGAAAATCCGCCGTATAGAGATCGCTCTTCTTCACGCCCAAGGTTTGAATGCCCCCGCAGCTAGCGAATACGAGCATAAATGAAACGATAAGAAATTTCTGGATTTGTTGCAGGCGCATGCTTCTCCCTTTGCCCTTTGTCACGTCCGTGTCATGGTCTTTTTTGAGAAGCTTTATTTTAACCCTAGGGGAGCGCGAGCGCAAAGCCCGACCTTCTCCCCAGAGCGTTATTTATTGAAAGAGATCGCGCATTTTGTCGAAGAATCCCCGACTCATTGGGTTTGATGTTCCCTCTTGCTCAAGACCCGCCAATTTTTCAAAAAGGGCGCGCTGATCTCCAGTGAGTTTCGTTGGAGTTTCAACATGAATAGCGAGGATCTGATCGCCATGGCCATAGCCACCTAGGCGCTGAATCCCCTTGCCCTTGAGTCTCATTTTCTTTCCAGACTGGGTCCCGGCGGGAATCTTTACTGAAACCTTCCCTTCAAGGGTTGGCACTTCAATATCGGCGCCGAGGGCCGCTTGAGAAAAGCTTATAGGAACATTGCAATAAACATCAAAGCCATCGCGCTCAAAAATCTCGTGCGGCTTGATATCGATAACTACATAGAGGTCGCCAGCAGGTCCACCGTTTTGACCGTTGTCGCCCTCGCGCGAAAGTTTAAGTCTCTGACCAGCATCGATACCGGCCGGAACTTTAACGGCGAGATTAACGTTCTTGCGAACGCGACCTTGACCATGACAGCTTCCGCAAGGATCGCCAATGGTCTGCCCAGAGCCATGGCACTTAGGACAGGTCGTGGCCACTGTGAAGAAGCCCTGTTGGCGGCGAACTTCGCCGTGTCCATTACACATATCGCAGGTCTGTGGCTTAGATCCCTCCTTGCCGCCAGAACCGTGGCAAGTTCCACACTCAACATACTTTGTAACTGAAATTTCTTTTTCCACACCAAAGGCAGCTTCTTTGAAGGTCACATCAAGTTGAACTTGAAGATCGCCACCTGGTCTGCCCATGCCTCCGGGACCTCTACGGCGTCTGCCGCCGCCGAGAATGTCGCCAAAGATATCGCCGAAGATATCCCCTAGATCACCAAAGTCGCCACTAAATCCGCCTTGGCCAAAGCCTCCGCCAAATCCACCGGCGCCGCCATTAACTCCGGCGTGACCAAATTGATCGTAGCGCGCTTTCTTTTCTTCACTAAGAAGAACTTCAGCTGCTTCCGAGGCCTCCTTAAATTTCGCCTCAGCTTCCTTATTATCGGGATTGCGATCTGGGTGATATTGCATAGCGAGCTTGCGATAAGCCTTTTTGATTTCATCTTTAGATGAGGTCTTTGATACACCAAGAACTTCGTAATAATCGCGCTTACTCATGCGGGCAATCCTTTAGGTCTGAAACAAAAGTCTCCCCAGGTCATGGGGAGACTTAAAATTGGTCAATTTTGTAATGTGCCTAGCTTAAACTTCTTTGAAGTCGGCATCAACTACATCGTCATCATCTTTGCCAGATGAAGCCTGTGCTCCCTCTTGTTCGGCCCCACCTGCTCCTGGAGCACCTTCTGCGCCAGCTTGCTGGTACATTTGAGTGGCAATCTTGTGAGAGGCATTTTGAAGTCTCTCAAGTTCACCTTTGATCTCATCAAGGTTTTCAGACTGAAGCTTAGTTTTAGCGGCATCGATTGCAGCTTGAAGCTCATTCTTATCATTTTCAGCAATTTTATCTTTGCCTTCAGAGATCATTTTCTCGCAGCTAAGAACCATGGCATCGAGATTATTGCGGGCATCCACAACTTCTCTTCTCTTCTTATCTTCTTCTTTGTGCTCTTCAGCTTCGCGAACCATTTTTTCGATCTCTTCTTCACTGAGACCAGAACCAGCAGTAATGCGGATCTCTTGAGTCTTACCAGTTGCCTTATCAGCAGCTGTTACGTGAACAATACCGTTGGCATCGATGTCGAAGATAACTTCAATTTGTGGAACACCACGTGGAGCTGGGTTGATTCCAACGAGGTCAAATTTCCCAAGAGTTTTGTTGTCTTTTGAGAATTCGCGCTCACCTTGAAGAACGTGGATAGACACAGCTGGTTGATTGTCAGCGGCGGTAGAGAACACCTGTGATTTCTTAACAGGAATAGTAGTGTTCTTTTCGATGATCTTAGTCATCACGCCACCAAGTGTTTCAATACCAAGTGAAAGTGGAGTTACGTCTAGAAGAAGAACGTCTTTCACGTCACCAGCAAGTACACCACCTTGGATAGCAGCACCAGCGGCAACCACTTCATCAGGGTTCACACCTTTGCTTGGCTCTTTACCAAAGATAGCTTTTACTTTCTCTTGAACGAGAGGAATACGAGTTGAACCACCTACGAGGATCACTTCGTGGATCTCATTCTTATCAAGACCAGAGTCCTTAATTGCAGTTGTACATGGAGCAACAACTCTTTCAAGAAGTGGCGAGATCAATGATTCAAACTTCGCTCTAGAGATTTGAAGGTTCAAGTGCTTAGGACCAGATTGGTCGGCAGTGATGAACGGAAGGTTCACATCTGTAGTCGTAGTTGAAGAGAGCTCGTGCTTAGCTTTTTCAGCAGCTTCTTTAAGACGTTGTAGCGCCATTTGATCTTTGCGAAGATCAATTCCCTCTTGCTTTTGGAATTCATCAGCAAAGAAGTTAATGAGTGATTCATCGAAGTCTTCCCCACCGAGGAATGTATCGCCGTTTGTGGCCTTAACTTCGAAGACACCATCAGAAGTAATTTCAAGAACAGAGATATCAAATGTACCACCACCAAGGTCAAATACAGCGATATTCTTGTCGTGCTTAGAATCAAGTCCGTAAGCAAGAGCAGCAGCAGTTGGCTCGTTGATGATACGTTTTACATCAAGACCAGCAATGCGACCGGCATCTTTAGTGGCTTGTCTTTGAGCATCGTTGAAGTAAGCAGGAACTGTTACAACCGCTTCAGTTACTGTTTCACCAAGATAGGCTTCAGCATCTTTTTTAAGCTTAGCAAGAACCTTGGCCGAAATTTCTTGAGGCGCCATTTCTTTGCCATCAACGCGAACCCAAGCATCGCCATTTTTGTTGGCGAAGATATCAAACGGAGCTACCGCGTGAAATTTCTTTACTTCACCTGTGTCCGTCTTGCGACCGATAAGGCGCTTGATCCCGTAGAGGGTCTTTGTTGGGTTAGTAACCGCTTGTCGCTTTGCCACCTGGCCAACGAGTGTTTCGCCAGACTTATTGAAAGCCACAACTGAGGGCGTTGTGTTGTGCCCTTCAGCGTTAGCGATAATTTTGTACTTGCCGTTTTCGAGTACGGCGACACATGAGTTTGTTGTTCCAAGGTCGATTCCAATAATTTTTCCCATTTGAGTTCTCCTTATATTTCTTAATTCTTAGTCGTTATTGGCCACAATCACTTTCGCCGCACGTAGAAGTCTTCCATTGAGCGTGTAGCCGTCTTGGAAAACTTGAATCACTTCCTGATCCTCTTTATCCGGGGCAGGCTGTTGGGCCATGGCCTCGTGGAAGTTAGGATCAAAAATCTTTCCGAGCGACTCCACCTTTTCAAGACCATTGGCCTTAAGCGTGTCCATCATCTGTTTTTTCACCATATCAACGCCGATGAAAATATTTTTTACCTTATCGTCGTTGTCGTTCTTAATTGCGTCGAGGGTGCGGTCGAGATTATCAATGACATCAACCAAGCCTGAGAGAATTTTCTCATTGCCGAACTTGAGAAGATTGTCCTTCTCACGCTCAAAACGCTTGCGCGCGTTTTCCATCTCTGCGGCTAAGTAATAGTACTTTTCTTTAAAGCCCTCGAGCTCTTTTACTTTTTGCTCGAGTTCACTCGCAGCAGCTTCGCCAGCCTCAGTCTCTTGCTCACCAGCTTCCTCAAGCTTAGTGGCCTCTTGTGCTTGCTCATTTTCGTTGGTTGTTTCAGTCATGATTGTCCTTCTAATAAAATCAACTAGTTAGTACTTTCAACTTTCACTACCCTAAAGATGGGAGCGGCCCCGTCAGTGTCAACCCGAGGCATCTCACTTTTTTTTCACGCGAAAGCTCGATGCTCTATATTTCCAACTACTTAGAAAATTTAAAGATCTCATCCATGATGGAATCCATCATTAGATAGCCGCGAGGCGTTGCGCGCAATTGCTCCACTCCCGCGAGCCAACCGCGATCGAGAAGACCTTGAATCTGCGCGGGATCAAAGTCGGCGCGGGCAATGCCCTTATCCGTTCTAAGCGCCAAGTAGAGCGCTTCGAGCTTAACTTCTTCCTCACTCAATTTCTCAAGTTCGAGTTTGATATTCATTCCTGGCCATTTATAGCGCAGACGCTCCTCGGCCAAGTACCCGGTGGCCGACGGTCCTATCGCCCCCACAGTTTTGGCCTCCCAGTAGCGGCGATTGTGGGCCGATTCAAAACCGGGCTTGGCAAAATTAGAGACCTCATAGTGCTTAAAGCCTCGCGCTTGGAGAAGCTCGGAAACTTTTAAAAATTCTGCTTCGATCCACTCTTCGCTGGGAAGGTGATCGCGGTGAACATAATTTCCCTTTACAGTGAGAATGTAGAGCGAGAGGTGCACGGGATTAAAACTTAAGAGCTCTGTGAGTTCGGCCTCAATATCCCTACCTAGTTCCTCTGAGTAGGGAAGCCCCAACATGAGATCCACACTAAAATTGGGAGTGTACTTGGCCACGCGCTCGAGGGTTTGTAGAGCTTCCTCTTTGACATGCACTCGGTCCAAGAGCTTTATGAATCTACCATCCATACTTTGGGTGCCAATCGATGCTCGGTTGAGCCCCATTTCAAAATAGCCCTTGAGATCTTCCTCAGTATGCGAGCCTGGATTAATCTCCATGGTCCACTCATGGCCTGGGGCAAAGAGCGAGTGACCCACTTTTTCCAATCTCTCTAAAAATCGACCAACGCCCTTTACTCCCCACAGCGAGGGAGTGCCACCGCCCATGTAGAGCGTCTCCAAAGCGGCAGGTTCATAGCCCTGCTCACTTAAAAAACTTTGATGATAGTCAAAAGCTAAATCCAAGTAGGATTCAAACTCACTATAGTCCCCAAGGGTGCGCGGCACGCTTTTAAAGAAGTCGCAGTAGTTGCACAAGTGGCGGCAATGGGGAAAGTGGACATAGAGTGAACTCAGGGGATGCAAATGCACTTCCTTTTCTTTTATACGAGGCTTGCTATACTAGTATGCGCCCCCCAAAATTGTCTGATGTTCTAACAAGGAAGCTACGTTGAAATCAACCATGAAAAAACTGAAAAACCAACTCAATACGCTCTTTATTGACGCGCCAGGGTCAACAAGTGCGTCGGTACAGATTTGGTTTCAGGCCGGAAGTGCTCTCGAGAAAGAGGGGGATCATGGAATTGCGCACTTTCTTGAGCACATGTTCTTTAAAGGCACTAAGAAGCGTCCAGGCAGCAAAATTGCTTTTGACGTTGAGTCCTTCGGAGGTGAGATCAACGCTTTTACTTCGTTTGACTACACTTGCTACTATATCAATACACCGATTAATCACCTTCAGGAGACGACTCACATCCTCATGGATATGGTCTCTAACCCCGAATTTAAAGAAGAAGAGTTGATACCAGAGCGAGGAGTGGTTTTTGAAGAGTTTCGCCGCTCAATTGATAATCCCAATCAATATGGCTTTGGAAAATTGCAATCGGCAATCTTCACGAAAGGCTATCAACACCAAATCTTAGGCAACGAACAGACCATTCAAAACTTCGATCGCAACCAACTCGTGAACTTTAGAAACGCCCACTACAATATTACCAATTCACTCTTGGTAGTCGCGGGTGACTTAAAGAACCAAGACAAGATCGAAAAAATTATTGAGGGATACACCCTGGCCGAAGGGCCAAAGAGTGAGTTTCCTGACTTTACACTCAAGGGCGCTGAAGCCTGTGAAGTTCACACTAAGGAAGTGCGTATGTGCGCGCTCCACATGTGTATTCAGGCACCAGAGTTTGAAGCACTCGATGCTGCGGTAGAAGATCTCGCGATCAATTCACTTGGGCACGGAGAAACCTCTCGCCTCTATAGAACACTCGTCATTGAAAGCGGTCTCTGCAATCACGTCTCTGGCAGCACAATGTTTATGAATAAGGGCGGAGCGCACTTTATTAAACTCTCCTTCCCATACGAAAATATGGCAAAGGTCCTCACGGAATTTAAAAAAGTGATCGTGGAGGCTTGTCGCCAGGGTCTTCACAAAGATGAAGTCCAAAAGATCAAGAATCAGTATGTGGCTTCAAAAGTCTACGATCTCGAGTCAATCGAATCATTCGCTTTCTCTCTCGGGCACTCCTACGCGCAAACCGGTAACGTTAAGGCCGAAGAAGAATTCATCAATCGCATTAAACGGGTGAACGTCGACCAAATCAACCAAGCGCTTCCAAAGCTCTTTGGCAAGAATGTTCACATCTCACTTCAGATTCCAAAGGACGCCAAAGAAAAAGCTTCAAAAGACCTTTGTAAGAAATTTCAAAAAGAGCTCAAGTCTTCACTTAAAAATATGAAGTCAAAGACTCAAGAAAGACTCACTTATAAAGTTGAAAAATCAAAATACGATGAGCAAGTGAGAGTGATCACTCTTAAAAGTGGTATCAAGCTCCTTCACAGATACAATCCCATGGCCCCAACCTTTGTCATGCAAGCCTATATCAGAGGCGGACTCACTGATGAGACGAAGAAGAACACTGGCCTCTATCACCAACTAACTGCCTGCTTTAATAAAGGTTATGCTAAAGTTAACTATCAAAAGCTCAAACAAGATCTTGAAAATAAGTCGGCTAGCTTTACATCATTTGCCGGTAAGAATGCGCACGGTCTCAATATGCACGGTCAGACTGAGCACTTTGATGAATTGGCCGCACACTTCTGTGGCACGCTCCTCACTCCCTCGTTTCCACAAAAGCACATCAATCTTGAAAAGAAACTCACTCTAAGGTCCATTGAAGCGCAAAAAGAAGACCCAGTTCGCTGCTGCTTTAAAAAAGTTTCTGAAGTCTTCTTTAAAGATCACCCCTACTCGCTGTCGCTTTTGGGAGAAGAATCAGTCATCAAAAAGATTACGCGCAAAAATATTCAAGACCTCCACGCAAAGAATATTAAGAATGCACCTATTCTCATTTCTTACTGTGGTGAGCAGTCACTGGAAGAAGTTCTAAGTGTTCTCACTCCACTGCTCGCTCCCTTAAAGCCAAGAACAGAAAAGAAGCTTGTGCTAAAGAAGATTAAGCCTGCAAGCGGTGAAGAACATAAGATTTTCTTTGACCGCGAACAGACTCAGATTTTCTACGGAATTCCTTGCGGCAATATCACTGCTAAGGATCATGTTGTTCTAAAGATGCTCACGGCCCATCTCAGTGGTCAATCTTCTGAGCTCTTTGTCGATGTGAGAGATAAAAAAGGTCTATGCTATACGGCCCAACCAGTTCACTTCTCGGCACTTGAAGGCGGCTATTGGGGCATTTATATGGCCAGTGGTCACGATAAAGTTGAAGCGGCTTGCGAAGCCATTGAGTCGCTGCTCGCAAGAATTTCCGCCGGCGGCATCAGTAAGGGCGAATTTGAAAGAATTAAATTGATGATAGAAGGACAAAACCTCATTAATGTTCAAACTAATGAAGACTTTGCCAATATCTACTCAGTTCCAGTTCTTCAAGGCCAAGGCCTTGACTACTATCACCACACAAACCATAAAGTGCACGAACTCACTTATGAGAAATTTCAAGCCGAACTTGGAAGCGTCCTTAAGAAGAAATTTTCGACAATAATTGTGGGGAGATAAACTCCCCACTTAAGTTAGAAAATGTACGCGAGACCAAGAGTGAAGCCCGTGACATCCACATCTTCACCTTGGTCGATATCTACACTTTGATTGACTGTTATTCCATTACCGCTTGCTTCTACGTCGGCAGTGTCATCAAAGTTATACTTGTACATATCGTATTGCAAAAAGAGAGAAAAGCCCGTCGTAAAGACAACATCAAAGCCAAGTGAGCCGCCTAGCTTCCAATATTTAATATCAATTTTGGCATCGTAGACTGACCCGCCAGAGACTTCCGTAATTTCAGTGTGCCAATTTCCTCTTCCCAATCCAACTTCGATATAGGGTCTCAAAATAGTTGAGTTAGCGTAGAAATTATAGGCAAGTTTTTGAGTCACTGTTAGATCATAGAAGTAACTTTGGTCAACTGTAGTCGATGTGGTCTTTCTAAGTTGTTCTTCATCGAGGGCGAGAACATTAAAGTGTAAGGTTGAATCTGTGGTGAAGTTTTCACTAAACGGAAAGATAAGGCCCATCGATAGATCTAGCCCGGCAGAGTCTATCTTATCACTTGAGTCAGCGATCTCTCCCACCGCTAGTCCTAGTCCAAAGCGAACTTTCCGCTCCGTTTCTAAATCAAAAGCGCCTTCTTGGGATTTTACAGTTAAGGGTAAAAGCAGAACCATCGCTGCGAGATAGAGCATCATGCCTTTCATACAAACCTCGTGTTAAATGTTTGTAAAAAATTTACACGCGACTTACATTTGACACAAGTTAAGAAAAACTTCCTAAATACGTTCTATTTCAAAAGAGAGCTAAGAAATGACATTGGCACTGGCTTAGTAGAGAAATTTAATTTGAGAGAATCTTCAATCTCTTCATCGATATCATCTTTATCAAATCCAGTGATCAGCTCAATGCGTGCGTCGGGAAATTTACTTCTCGCGGCACGACAGAAGTCGATCGAACTGTCGCCATTAATGGTATAATCACAGAGAAAAATGTCGATTTCACCATTTGCTTCTAGAGCAGAATTCGCCTCCTCAAGCGACTTGCATGAGTAGAATTCACAATTTTGCGTGCGAAAGAAAATTTCCCATATTTTGAGAAGAGATTCTGAATCTTCTAGGATGAGGATTTTTTTCATATCGAACTCCAAACGTAATCATGCGAGGGCTGGTAGTATAGATATTTAAAAACACTCGCGCATCTTCATTTTTCTTATCTAGTGCCGACATCATGCAGCACGCCTTTCCAAGCCCCTCTGCCTTTGCTAAAAAGTTTAGCTACTCTTAACCAAGTCTATCGGCCCAGGGCCAGTCCCGATGGTGGTTTTAGCTATATGATCGTTGCGCCTAAGCCAAGAAATGAAAATGAACGCCTGAATTTACTTAGACGTTTAAATATCTTAGACACGCCTAAGGAGCACAGCTTTGATGTGCTCACTTCTACCATCTCACGTCTTTTCGATGTTCCAGTTTGCCTTGTTAGCTTAGTTGATCTCGATCGCCAGTGGTTTAAATCACACCATGGAATCGACAGTAGTGAAACTCCACGCGACATTGCCTTTTGCGCCCACGCCATTTTAAATCCAACACCACTCATTGTTGAAGATGCCCGCCGGGATGAGCGCTTTAGTTCAAATCCCCTAGTCACTGGCGAGCCCCACGTCGTCTCCTATGTTGGAATTCCTATCACAATGGATGAGGATCTTAGGCTTGGGACTTTGTGTTTACTTGATCACAGGCCAAGAAAATTTAGTGACGATCAAATAGAACTGCTTCGAAGTTTTGCCAATCAAGTTGAAACACTTCTCAAGCTTCGGCTTAAAAATATAGAACTAGAAGAGATGGCGAGTTTTAGAGCGAAGTTTCTCGCAGAAATGAGTCACGAAATTCGCACTCCCGTTACCGGCATCACCAGTATTGCCCACATCCTTCGCGACAAGGCGATGCTCATTGGTGACAAGAATATTGAAGAGTACTCGGAGATCCTGCTCGACTGTACCGGAGATCTACTCAGCGTCGTCAACGATATTCTCGATTACTCAAAACTTGAAAATAGAAAGATTCATCTAGAAAAAAAGTCGTTTAATCTTATCGACCTCATCAATCAGAGTGCTCGCCAATTTCTACCCAAGATGAGTAGTAAAGGAATTGAACTCTCAATTGATATCGACGCTTCTGTTCCCCTCACAGTGGTTTCTGACCCTACTCGAGTCAAACAGATTCTCGTCAATCTCATTTCAAATGCTTTAAAGTTCACTGACCGCGGAGCGATTCAGATATCTTCTAGAGTGAGTGCTGATCGCGGCGATTATTCACTCATTGAATTTCATGTTAAAGATTCTGGAATTGGAATTGCCAAAGAGAAACTAGAAAAGCTCTTTGCCCCCTACAATCAAGCCGATGCGAGCATTACAAGAGTTTACGGTGGAACAGGCCTTGGCCTCTCAATCTGCCAAGGGCTGTGCGAATTGCTCGGTGGTACAATTTGGTGCGAGTCTACTCCACGAGTTGGGAGTACATTTAGCTTTAGCATCAAAGATTTCAAAAAGGTCTAAGAAGCTTTTAGTCCACTTCCTAAGATTAACAAGACCTCATGATCATCACTTTGCTGAAAGCGATTGGCTACTATACTCATCATAGTCGTGAGTGTTCCAAATCCTCTAGACATTAAGCTAAAGAATGAAGGGATCTCATAGGCATGAGGCACTAGGTGATCAAGCCTTTGATAAGCAATCTGCCCAAGCTCTTGATAGTAGCGAGTATCGATAATTTTTGAATTGAGTGACTCGCTAAAGTATCCACAGAGAAAGAGAGCGGTGTCTCCAATGTCTTGAAGTTCACGGCGCTGCTGATTCTTGGGTTTTTGCTGGGCCTCAAGTAACTTCATCCCCAGAATCTTATCCTTGGGGCGTCCTTCAGTGTAATCAAAGTATTCCTTGGATTCACCAAACTTATCCATGACCAAACTTGAGTAAAAGATCACCTCACCCTTTACGGGATTAGTGGATTTCCCATTGACCTCCTGAAGCTGGTCAAAGAAGAAGGTTTGCAGACTATGCTCTAAAATGAGTTGTCCGGCTTTTTGATTCTCACGGCTCATCCTACCTCCTGGGCACACATTATATTGTACCGCACAACTCCTCTGATCACCGTAGGGGCACCTTTTGCCCCTATGGGGGCGTTGGAAATGCCCAGTATTTGTGGGCAGTGACACATAGGCGGGCTTTTTGGTAGGCTGATAAGCAAAATCCCATCCCTATTAAGGCAGTTAAGTATGCAAAATGACGAATTAAATAAGCAGTATTCTCAATGGGAAAAGCTCGCGAGCAAGGAGCTCAAGGGCAAGGATATGGCCAAGCACAATTGGCCGACTCCAGAGGGCATCACTGTGAAGCCCCTCTACACCAGCAACGACCTTAAAGAATCTGGCTACGAAGAATCTCTACCCGGAATGGCCCCCTACACTCGCGGCCCGCGTGCGACGATGTACACCGGACGCCCGTGGACGATTCGTCAGTATGCTGGCTTTTCCACTGCCGAAGAATCAAATGCCTTCTATCGCCGCGCACTCGCAGCGGGAGGCCAAGGGGTCTCAGTAGCTTTTGACCTCGCCACTCACCGCGGATACGACTCCGATCACCCACGTGTAAAGGGTGATGTGGGCAAGGCCGGTGTGGCCATTGATAGTGTCGAAGACATGAAGATTCTCTTTAACGAGATTCCCCTTGATAAGGTCTCCGTCTCGATGACCATGAACGGCGCCGTTCTTCCGATCCTCGCCTGCTACGTTGTCGCCGCTGAGGAGCAAGGCGTCTCACAAGACAAACTCTCTGGAACAATTCAAAACGATATTCTCAAAGAGTTCATGGTGAGAAATACCTATATCTTCCCACCAAATCCTTCGATGAGAATCATCTCCGATATTTTCGCTTACACTTCTGAGCACATGCCCAAATTTAACTCGATCTCTATTTCGGGCTATCACATTCAAGAAGCCGGAGCAGATGCGGCCCTCGAACTCGCCTATACGCTCGCCGATGGAATGGAGTATGTGAAGACCGCTATCGAATCAGGTCTCGAAGTCGATGCCTTCGCTCCTCGCCTTTCATTCTTCTTTGGTATCGGCATGAACTTCTATCTTGAGATCGCTAAACTTCGCGCCGCCAGAATGCTGTGGTCAAAGATCATGACCGACTTTGGTGCAAAAGATGAGAAGTCAAAAATGCTTCGCACTCACTGCCAAACTTCGGGCTGGTCTCTCACTGAGCAAGACCCCTATAACAACGTCATTAGAACAACTATTGAGGCGATGGCCGCGGTCTTTGGTGGAACGCAATCTCTCCATACTAACTCTTTTGATGAAGCAGTCGCACTGCCAACTGATTTCTCAGCTCGTATCGCTAGAAATACCCAACTCATTCTTCAAGAAGAAACACATATCACTACTGTCGTAGACCCTTGGGGTGGCTCATATATGATGGAGTCACTCACCCAAGAATTGGCCGACAAAGCCCTCGCCATTATGGAAGAGGTGAAGCAACAAGGTGGCATGGCAAATGCCATTGAAGCGGGAATTCCAAAGCTTCGCATTGAAGAGGCAGCCGCTAAGAAGCAGGCCCGCATTGATCAAGGTAAGGACGTCATTGTCGGTGTGAATAAGTACAAGCTGAAAAAAGAAGAGGCACTTGCTGAAATTCTAGAAATTGACAACGACGCCGTTCGCGAAGGCCAGGTCAAGCGCCTAGCTCAGATTCGCGCGACTCGCGATGATGCAGAAGTCGTGAAGGCATTGGCCGCCCTGACCAAGTACGCTGAGACTGGCGCTGGCAATGGCCTTGCCCTCTCAATTGCCGCAGCCAAGGCCCGCGCAACAGTCGGAGAAATGACTTTCGCACTTGAGAAGATTTGGGGGCGCTTTAAAGCAAACTCACAAACCGTGAGTGGAGTCTACGGAAGTGCCTTTAGTGAAAACCAGGATTGGAATATGATTGAAGAAGATATCAAGGCTTTTCAAGATAAGCATGGACGTCGCCCGAGAATGTTGGTTGCTAAAATGGGTCAAGATGGTCACGACCGTGGCGCCAAGGTCATTGCCACTGCATTTGCCGACGTGGGATTTGATATTGACCTAGCTCCACTCTTTTCAACACCAGAAGAAGTGGCAAAGCAAGCCATTGAAAACGACGTTCACGTCGTTGGAGTCTCTTCACAAGCTGCCGGACACAAGACCCTTGTGCCCGATCTCATTGCCGAACTCACTAAGCAAGGTGGCAGTGACATTATTGTCGTTGTGGGTGGAGTGATTCCAAGAACAGACTATGACTTTCTCAATAAGGCCGGCGTTAAGGGAATCTTCGGGCCCGGCACTCCTATTCCAGACTCTGCCAAGGCAGTGCTCGCTGCGATTAATCAGCACTTAGGGATGGCATGAAAGTAAGTGAGATTAAGTCTGAATTAATCAAGGGCAATCGCCGTGCGCTAGCAAAGGCGATTACCCTCATTGAGAGCTCGCGAGACGATCATCAAGAGAGCGCGCGCAAACTCATGGGTGAAATTCTGCCACTCGTTGGTAAGTCTATTCGAATCGGACTCTCCGGTGTTCCTGGAGTTGGCAAATCGACATTTATTGAAGCCTTTGGACTCCACTTAATCTCTCAAGGTATGAAAGTTGCCGTACTCGCAGTTGACCCAAGCTCGCCTGTTTCAGGCGGCTCGCTCTTAGGTGATAAAACTCGCATGGACGAACTCAGTAGTCGTGAAGAGGCTTTTATTCGCCCCTCTCCAACAAGTGGCGCGCTAGGTGGAGTTGCCGCTAAGACCAGAGAGGCCATGCTTCTTTGTGAAGCCGCTGGTTATGACGTTATTCTCGTTGAAACAGTTGGCGTAGGTCAGAGTGAAGTTGAAGTTTCAAGTATGGTCGATCTCTTTTGCGTGCTCATGCTCCCCAATGCTGGAGATGATCTCCAAGGAATTAAAAAGGGAATCCTTGAACTCTGTGATGTCATCATCATCAATAAGGCCGATGGCCAGGGTGAAATCCCTGCAGCTCATGCCCAAACTCACTTTCAAAATGCTTTTCAAATTCTTGGCCGCACTCCTACGATCCTAAAATGCTCTGCACTTCACAATAAAGGGATTGCTGAGGCATGGATAAAAATGAATGAGGCCCTGGGAGCTCAAGACACTGAAGCCAAGCGCGCCTCACAGCGTGTTCACTGGATGGAAGTGATGTTTAGAGATCTCATTGACCATGCCATTCATGGCAATAATGATCTCTCTAAGCTTAAATCTGAGTTGATTAAGAAAATTGCGGCAAATGAATTGACCCCAGCTGAAGGGGCCAATCAAATGTTTAAGAAGCTCTTTAAGAATTAATCCATCAATCTTAAAAATTCAGAGCCAGAGCTTAGGATCAGTTTTGTATCCTCACTCAACGCCGACTCATAGGCTTCAAGCGAGCGAACAAATTCAAAGAATTTCGGATCGCGCCCCATGGTCTTAGCATAGATCGCCGTGGCCTTGGCTTCACCTTCACCGCGAATTCCCTGGGCCGTGCGGTAGGCTTCTGAGCGAATAGTCTCGAGATCTTTACTAATACGACCTTCGATCTTCTTCTTCTCACCCTGACCTACCGAGCGAATCTTCTGCGCCACACGCTGGCGCTCAGAAATCATTCTTTCAAAGACCTTCTCTTCAACCGACTTCTCATACGAAATTCGGCGCAACTGAACATCGACCAGACTAATCCCAAATTGCTCGAGTTCCTTTGTGGCAGTCACAACGATCTCGCCAGAGAGTTTTTCGCGACCAATATTAATGCGCTCAATCTCTCCGGTCACTTCCTCTTCAAGAATTCCATCCTGGGCCCTAAGTTCATCAATGCGATTGAGAATCGCGTTTGAATTTCTGACCGCCTCAACCAGATTCTGCTTTGAAATCACATCGCGAGTAATTGAATCGAGAATCGTATCAATTCTTGCCTTCGCGCCTTTCTCATTGCGAACTGTTTGGATGAACTTAAGTGGATCAATCACTTTCCAGCGGGCCGTGGTGTCGACCAAAATAAACTTCTTATCCTTCGTAGGAATCTGATTTGGAAAACCATCCCAAGAGAGAATGCGCTTATCGACATAGCGAGGCTCTTGTAAGAAGGGCTTTTTAAAGTGCAAACCTGCTTCTGTAATTGGCTTGCCCACAGGCTTACCAAATTCCGTGATAATCACCTGCTTATCTTCAGGGACAACAAAGACCGAACTTGATCCAATGACAAAAAGTACAAATGCAACAAAGGCAAAAATAATCTTTTTCATCTTACTTTCCTCCCTGACTAGAAATATTTTGATAAACAGGGAGTAGGCCCTTTACCTTGTCGTCAACAATTGTGATGTCTCTAAAGCGCTTAAAGAGCTTCTCCATTGACTCCAAGTAGAGCCTCTTTCTAGTCACTTCAGGAGCGCGACGATATTCTTCATAGACAGAGCTAAATTTTTCCGCGTCCCCGAGGGCGCGGTTAATGGCCGCAGCGGCGTAACCTTCACTCTCAGCAATAGTCTGTTCAGCCTCGCCTCGTGCCTGAGGAATTACTCGGTTATAAGCTTCCTCTGCTTGGTTAATCATCTTTTCTTGTTCTTGCTTAGCGGCGTTCACATCGTTAAAAGAAGGCTTCACTTTCTCAGGTGGATTTACATCCTGAAGCTTCACAGAAACGATGCTAATTCCCATGTCATAGTGATCGAGCACTTCTTGCATAAGACCTTTGGCCTCTGAGGCGATCTCGGCCCTACCGGTGGTGAGAACTTCTCCAACCAAGCGGTCACCCACCACTCTTCTCATAATACTCTCAGAGACATCGCGAATATTTCTAATAGGCTCGCTCATTTGAAAGAGAAATTTGAAAGGATCACTAATTTGATATTGAACGGCCCACTCAACATCGGCGACGTTGAGATCACCGGTAAGCATTAGTGACTCTCCATCAAAATTATCTTTAGAGTACTGAGTGCGTCTTACGTCAACATCACTAGTTCTAAAGCCAAATTCCTGCTGGAGAATCTGCTTTGTCTTCACTTTAATGACTCGGTCCACACCAAAGGGAATCTTAAAGTGTAGACCTGGCTGATTGGTGTTCACGTAGCGCCCAAGACGAATCACAACGGCCTCTTCATCTGGCTCAACAGTATAAAAGCAGCTAAAGATTGCCACTACTAAGATAATGACAGCAACAAAAGGAATAAAACCTTTTGAGAATTGAGATAGCTGAGCTTTTATTCTCTCAAGCTCTGGATTAACGTAGGCCATTGCACTTACTCCTGTTCGACTTCTACCATTAGGACGCCCTCTTCTAGAGCGTCGCCTTCTTTTACGTGTATGGCCTTCACTGTTCCAGCAGTAGGAGTCTTGATTTCATTTTCCATTTTCATGGCCTCAAGAACTAGTACTGTCTGACCAGCTTCAACCTTCTCACCTTCTTTTACAAAAATCTTAACGATCTTGCCGGGCATCTTAGTGAGTAGCTCCCCTTCAGCCGCGCCACCAAGCCCAGAGGGCTTATAGCCGCGATACATGTCATAGACTTTATCAACTTGATGAAGAATATTTGGTGAATCCATGCGAGCTAACTTCACCCAGCGAGTTCCATCAAAAGATGAGAAGTACTGATTGGCGAGCTTGCGAACAAACACTTTTTCTTTCTTGATGAGCTTGCCAGCATCCAGTGTTGCAAATTCAAATTCAACCATTTCGGCATTGATCTTTCTCGTGCGAGAGAGATCAATCACTAGCTCTTTCTGATCCGAATCAATTAGGTATGTTCTCATGACTACATTCCCATCCTTCTTGCCTCAATACCAGCAATTTTCAAGTAGAATTCCTTTGGCTCTACAGTAGTATCAACCAAGTCCTGAGGCTTATCCTCTTCGATAAACTTAGTCGTGTAGTTGCCACTGAGAAACTTCTCATGCTTTAAAATGACCTTGTGAAGTGGAATATTTGTCTTGAGACCATCGATAATGAGTCCTTCTAGTGCAGCCTTCATTTTGCGAACGGCCACACTTCTCTGAATCCCTTTAACAATGAGCTTTCCAACCATTGGGTCAAAGTCAGGAGTCACCTGAAGGTCTTTATAGAGGCAGTGATCAAATCTCGTACCCTGAGGGAAGTTGGTTTCAAAACCGACCACTCTCCCTGGTGCAGGTAGCATGGTAATAGGATCCTCAGCGCAGATACGACATTCAATTGAATGGCCTGTTCTCTTAATCCAAGCTTGGTTTTCAATTCCAAGATCTTCACCAAACGCCCCTTGAATCATACAGACGATGAGATCAATCCCAGTAATTTCCTCTGTAATAGGGTGCTCAACTTGAATTCGCGTATTCATCTCAAGGAAGTAGAATTTGCGATCGGCTCCCATGATAAATTCAACTGTCCCGGCCGAGTCATAATTTACGGCGCGCGCGAGCCTTACGGCCGTTTCACAGATTTCTTGGCGAAGTGTCTCGTCCTCTCCAATAAATGGTGACGGAGCTTCTTCAATAATCTTCTGGTGACGACGCTGAACTGAACACTCTCTTTCAAAGAAGTGAAAGACATTGCCCTTTCTGTCGGCGAGAATCTGCACTTCAATGTGGTGTGGATTCACAATAAATTTTTCTACCAAAAGATCGCCATTTCCAAATGAGCCTTTGGCTTCACGGCCAACGGCTTCAAAGTTTTTGCGAACGTCTTCTTCGTTATTGCAAACGCGCATCCCGCGGCCACCACCACCGGCGACGGCCTTAAGTAGTATTGGGTAGCCAATTTCAGAGCCGATTTTAATCGCCTCTTCTATAGTGGCCACAGCTCCCGTAGAACCTGGAACCACTGGCACCCCCGCTTCTTTAGCAATTTGCTTTGAAGTTGCCTTGTCCCCCATTAAGCGAATCGCCTCTGGGTTTGGCCCAATGAAAATTACACCTTCATCAGTCAATTTCTTTGAGAAGTCAGTATTCTCAGAGAGAAAGCCATAGCCTGGGTGAATGGCATCGATCTTATGTTCTTTGATTACCTTCAAAATATTGTCGGTATTTAGATAAGTCTCAGCGTTGGTCTTACCTTTGAGGTGAACCCACTCGTCACAATAGCCAAGGTGGTAGGCGTGTACTTCGTTATCAGTCCAGAGACCAACGGCCGTATGTCCTAGCTCGCGACAAGCGCGCGCGATACGAGCGGCGATCTCCCCTCTATTAACAATAAGAATTCTCTTTGCCCCACTCATAGTTGAATATTCCCGTGTTTGCGTTTTGGTAGTTCAACTTGCTTATTTTTTAGAACTGTTAGGTACTCATAAATGCGAGCGCGCGTCTCTTCGGGAAGAATTACGGCATCGAGATAGCCCTTCTCTGCGGCCTTGTAAGGATTGGCGAAGTTATCTTCGTAATTCTTCACTAGCTCTGCCTTCTTCTTATCAAAGGCAGCTCCCTCAAGTCCGGCAAGTTCTTTTCTAAAGACAATATTCACAGCGCCCTCTGCTCCCATCACTGCAATTTCAGCAGTTGGGTAAGCAAGGTTAACGTCGGCGCGAATATGCTTTGAGGCCATTACGTCGTAGGCACCACCATAGGCTTTACGAGTAATTAGCGTAATGAGAGGCACTGTCGCTTCAGCGTAGGCATAAAGCAGCTTAGAGCCGTGCTTGATAATTCCGCCGTACTCCTGAACTGTTCCAGGAAGGAAGCCTGGTACGTCAACCAAAGTTAAAATAGGAATTTCAAATGAATCGCAGAAGCGAACAAAGCGCGCGGCCTTCAAGCTTGAATCAATATCGAGAACACCTGCGAGGTATTCAGGATTATTGGCCACGATACCAATTTTAATTCCACCAACAGAGGCAAAGCCCACCACTACGTTCTTAGCATAATCTTTGTGAACTTCGAGGAATTGTCCATCGTCAACGACGTCGAGGATAATTTCTTTAATGCTATAGGGCTTCTTAGGATTGGCCGGAACAACATCTTTAAGCTTGATATTATCGCGGTAGATAGGGTCACTTGTGTATTTGAGCTTCTTAGGCTGAAAGTTATAGCCTGGAATATAGGCCATTAACTCTCTCACGCGCTCAAAGCACTCATCTTCATCTGTGCACTTAAATTGCGACACCCCTGATTTTTCAGAGTGAGTCTTGGCGCCACCAAGTTCTTCCTTGGTCACCTCTTCGTGGGTCACTGTCTTAATAACATCTGGACCCGTCACAAACATATATGATGTATTTTCCACCATGAAGATGAAGTCAGTGATTGCTGGCGAGTAAACTGCGCCACCAGCACACGGCCCCATGATCAGAGAGATCTGTGGAATTACTCCTGAACACTTGACGTTGCGATAGAAAATTTCGGCGTAGCCACCCAGGGCGTCCACACCTTCTTGAATACGCGCGCCACCAGAGTCGTTAATACCAATTACAGGAATTCTATTTTCAAGGGCGAAGTCCATGATCTTACAAATTTTCTTTGCGTGGGCTTCACCAAGAGCTCCCCCCCAACAAGTAAAGTCTTGCGAGAACAGGGCCACGCGCTGACCATCGATACTTCCGATACCGGTGATTACACCGTCGCCTAAAAACTTTTGCTTATTAAGGCCAAAGTCATGGCAGTTATGAGTTACAAATCTATCAAACTCGATAAACGAGCCTGGGTCGACGAGTTTTTCCACTCGCTCGCGCGCTGTATACTTTCCAGCTGCATGTTGTTTTTCAATTCTCTCAGCGCCACCACCAAGCTCAGACTGAGCTCTAAGCGCGACTAAACGCTCACGTTTTTCTTCTAAAAGTTGATCCATAGGTCCTCCAAAACATGGAGGCGATCATATCGCGAGCAACCCTTTTGGTCTAATTTAGCTAGACGCAAAAAAGGGGGCTCAAAGGCCCCCTTCTCGCTTAGAAATTTAATTTTAGAACTTATTCACCAGCAGCTTTCTTGCGCTTATCAAGCTCATACTTGTCGACCTTCATGATCAAAGACGCACGGCTAATACCAAGCTCTTTTGCCAGTTTCGACTTATTAAAGTTGCAGCGCTTCAATCCCTCGCGAATCATCAGGCGCTCAAGCTCTTCAAGCGCTTGCTTGAGACTGCCCTGAGTATTAATGCCGCGAGCAACAGTTGAGCCCGGAGCTTCACCGTGGTCAAGAATTCGACTTGAAAGAAGCTCTGGAGTAATCGTCTTATCATCCCCAGCAAGAACAACGAGACGCTCGATTTCGTTTTCAAGCTCACGCACGTTACCTGGCCATGGATAGTCGAGCATCTTCTCCATTGTCTTCTTAGAAAATTGCTTCATCGGAAGACCAGACTCATCACACTTAGTTTTAAGGAAGTGCTCCATAAGGATTGGAATATCTTCTGATCGTTCGCGTAGGGCCGGAAGACCTACGTTGATTACGTTAATACGGTAGTAGAGATCTTCGCGGAACTCACCCTTTTGCATCATCTCTTTGATATTGCGGTTTGTGGCCGCAACGATGCGCACATCACATCTCTTAGGAGAACTTGCACCCACTGGAAGGTATGTTCCCTCTTGAAGTACGCGCAGAAGTTTTACCTGCATCGAAAGTGATGTATCACCAATTTCATCCAGGAACAGTGTTCCACCATTGGCCGCTTCAAAGAAGCCCTTCTTATCTTTTACTGCACCGGTAAAGGCACCCTTCACGTGACCAAAGAGCTCACTATCGAGAAGGTTGTCGTTAAAGGCCGAACAGTTGATAGCGAGAAATGGCATATCCTTTCTCGGGCTATAGTAGTGAACTGCTTTTGCCACAAGTTCCTTACCTGTACCGTTCTCGCCTTGGATGAAGACGGATGATTCAGATGTAGAAATCTTCTCGAGAAGGCGATAGATCACCTGCATCTTCTTCGATTTACCAATCATCATGTGATAGCGGTACTTGTCACCGAGCTCGCTATTGAGTTCTTGAATGCGCTCTTCACGCTTACTAATTTCACTATGGTATGTTTCCATCTCATCAGAAACGAGATCAGCTAGTTCATTAAGATATTCTAGTTCTCTTGGATACATGCGCTTGAGGTCTGCAACTGAGGCGGAGGCGTCACCTTCACTTGCACCAAGCTCAATCATTTGGGCCACGAGTTCATTTTGCTCTTGGTCTGTAATATCAGATGAAACAAAAGGGTAGCAGAAAACTGTCCCAAGATATTCACCGTCAACTTCAACCCTCGCCCCAACACCCTTAACGTGCTTGAGGTGTGAATCAAAGACCACCCATCTCTCTTCGCCCGACATGAGTTTCTCAGACACTTTCTCAATGTCTTGCCCAAGAACTTCATAACCGTGCTTAAGACCCATCTGTACTTTCATAAAGTGGTTCTTAAAGACATAGTCCTTATCAAGGTGTGCACTCTGCACTTTAAAGTGATGATCAGTATAGAGAGTTTCAACATGAAACCATTTCGACAAAATTTCTTCCAATTTGCCGATCGCGTGTAAATTTCCTACTTCTTTCCAATTCATCATGACGCCACCTCATTAGACATGCAGACTGTGAACTTGCTTATCTTCACGACAAGAGACCAGTCGATTTGTCTAACTTTTCGGCAATCTTAGGAAAAAACTTAAGACAGTTTTATGAGGGTTGTGTTCAATCTATAGGCTACAAGTGTCTAAAAACTAGTGAGATTCGACATTTACTGTCTCATTTTGACCCAATAGTCTGAGAACCTGACTAAGATAATAGGGCTTGTCCCACTCTTGAGGGCCTACAAACTTACGCAGGTTTTTCCCCGCTGAATTGAAATAATAGGTCTCCGGTACCTTCACGGTGCCGAACTTTTCAAGGCTCTCCCCATTTTGATCAATGGCCACGATGGTATTCTTAGGAAGCTCGCCAAAGCGCTTGAGGAACTTCTCCACTGCCTCTTCTTGATCATTCACGGCGAGCAAGAGAATCGTCACATTAGAATCCTCAAGAGACTTAGAAAACTTCACCATCTCTGGAAATTCGGCCTCACAGGGCGCGCACCAAGTTCCCCAGAAGTGAACCATGATCCCAGGGGAATTAGAGGCCAGCAGCGTCTTATCAGACACGACGTTATTGGTTCCCATTTCCTTGGCGATGAACTCTGGAAGCTTTTGAAGAATAAGTAAGTTATCTGGGCTTGTGAGAACTTCAATTTTCCCACGCTCGTAACGAGCATAGAAAAACGTGAGGGTAATAACGGCAACGATAAAGAATATCTTCTGGACTGGACTGTATTTCATAATAAAAAACCCTCGCATTCACGAGGGTTTTTATAACGAATCTAAATGTCTTTGACCACGTTAAACGCAGGTTGCTTTGTTAAATCTTAGTCAACAAAAGCAATGAAACTCATAGGAGCATTATCCCCTACACGGCCATCAGCAAGTTTAAGAATACGAGTGTAACCACCGTTTCTTTCCTTGAACTTTGGAGCAACAGTATCGAAAAGTTGCTTAACAGCTTCTTTGTTGTTTAGCTTACTGAAAGCTAGACGACGATTAGCTACTGAATCAACTTTAGCAAGTGTTACGAGTTTCTCAACGTATGGCTGAAGGGCCTTACATTTGATGTTTGTGGTCTTAATTTGACCGTGATCAATAATTTCACAGGCAAGGTTACGAAGTAGAGCCTTTCTGTGTGAGGGATCGCTCCCAATTCTGTATTTTTTTCTACCATGTCTCATGACGGCAACTCCTACAAATTTAAATCAACTACAAAAATGTTCGCCGCTTATCCCTGTGGCTTATCTTGATTGTCTTTCAACTCTTTCATGAGGTTATCAACTTTCATTCCAAGACCTAGGCCCATTTGTGAAAGGATTTCCTTGATTTCGTTGAGAGACTTTCTTCCAAAGTTCTTCGTTCTGAGCATTTCACCTTCAGTCTTAGATACCAACTCATAGATATACTTGATATTGGCATTCTGGAGGCAGTTTGCTGAACGAACAGAAAGTTCAAGCTCGCTAACTGGTTTAAGAAGAGCATTGTTAGTTGGAGCACCAGTAGTAACCGCTGCAGGCTTAGTAGCCGCAGTTTCGATTCTAGTCATCTCTTCTTCGTCTTCGAAGTTGAGGAAGACCGCGAGTTGATCACGAAGGATCTTCGCGCTGAATGCAACAGCATCAGTTGGCTCAATACCAGCATTCGTCCACACCTCAAGTGAAAGTTTGTCGTAGTCTGTACGCTTACCAACACGAGAGTTAGTCACAGTGTAGTTTACACGGTGAACAGGTGAGAAAAGTGTATCGAGGTAGATCCAACCGATTGGGAGGTCATACTCTTCTTTGTTATCAAGTGCAGTAACATAACCTTTACCTCTGGCTACTTTAAGTTCCATTCTTACAGAACCACCAGATGAAATGTTACAGATCACGTGATCTGGATTGAGAACTTCTACATTAGCTTGTTCAGAAATGTCGCCAGCAGTAACTGGGCCCTCTCCTGATTTCTCAAGAGTAAGAACAACATCTTCTTTTGAACGAAGTTTAAAATGAACTTCTTTCAAGTTAAGAATAATTTCTGAAACTTCTTCTTTAACGTTGTTAATTGTGCCGAACTCGTGCTCAACACCTTCAATTCTGATGGCAACAATACCAGCACCTTGAAGTGAAGAAAGAAGAACGCGACGTAGAGAGTTACCAAGGGTTTGGCCATAACCACGCTCTAGTGGCTTAGCTACAAACTTTCCGTAGTTAGCACGCAAGCTATCTGTGTCTGTCTCAAGAGCGACAGGTCTAATCATGCTTGTCCAGTTTTTTGCAATAAAACTATCCATCGGACTTAACTCCTTAGTGGCCTAAAGGCCAATTACGCTTAAACTCTTCTTCTTTTAGGGGCACGACAACCATTATGCGGGATTGGACTCTTATCGGCAACAGATGTAATTCTGAGGCCAGCTCCAACCAACGCTCTAATAGCGTTTTCACGTCCTGCACCAGGTCCCTTTACGCGAACCTCAACAGTAGAGAGTCCGTGCTCCATAGCTTTCTTAGCAGCTTCAACAGAAGCAGTCTGAGCAGCGAATGGAGTAGATTTCTTAGAACCACGGAAGCCAAGTTGTCCGGCAGAAGCCCATGACAAAGCGTTTCCTTGTTGATCCGTGAAAGTCACGATTGTGTTATTAAAAGACGCCTGGATGTGACAAATCCCATGGGTGACGTTCTTTTTAACTTTTTTCTTAGTTGCTACTTTTTTAACCACGACTCACCCACCTTACTTCATCGACTTGATAGACTTTTTACCAGCGATTGCAACAGATGGTCCCTTACGAGTACGGGCATTTGTGTGCGTGCGCTGACCACGACAAGGAAGACCTTTACGGTGACGAATGCCACGATAAGATCCCATGTCTTTAAGTCTTTTGATGTTGAGACCGATTTGACGACGAAGGTCACCTTCTACGGTATAACCTCCACTCTCCAATACACTTCTAATGTTGTTGGCTTCTTCTTCGGTTAGATCATTTGATTTTTTCAACGCATCTACGTTAGCGGCCTTAAGTACTTCGTCAGCTACTTTTGGACCTACTCCGTAGAGTGAACGTAAAGCAATGCTCATGATCTTATTCCGAGGAATATCGACGCCAAGAATACGTGCCATAGCTACACTCCTCCTTTAATTGGTTAGCATTAACCTTGTTTTTGCTTGTGCTTAGGACTTTTCTTACAAACTACTCTTAAAATCCCTTTTCTCTTAACAATTTTGCAATCTTTGCAAATCGCTTTTACCGATGATCTCACTTTCATAACAGACCCTCTCTCACTTGTTATCGGCTAAATTATCGCCCTTTACTGCGATAAATGATTCTTCCTTTTGTCAGATCATATTTAGAAATCTCCACAAGAACTTTGTCTCCAGGGAGAATCTTAATGAAGTGCATGCGCATCTTACCGCTAATATGAGCGATAATTGAGTGGCCATTTGGAAGCTTTACCCTAAACTTAGTGTTAGGGAGAAGTTCTGTGACCTCACCTTCAATTTCAATTACATCAGCGCTTTCTGCCATAGCTTCAATTTACCTAAATTATGATCTTGCCTATATATATGCTTCGGGCCTTGATGGCAAGTTATCGCAGGCTCCCGAATGTATCTGTAATTTTTTCTAGCTTAAAGCGCTCTCGAGCTCAGCATAGACCGCCTCAGAGGCTTGGTCTGCATTAATTCTCGCAAGCACTCCCTGTGACTCATAGAAAGCAAGAATCGGCTCAATGGTCTCTTTGAAGATTCCAAGTCGATTTCTCACAGTCGTCTCATTGTCATCGGGACGCTGAATGAGGTCTTCCCCACTTACATCACACTTACCGGCCACCTTGGGTGGCTTGGAGAGAAGATTGTAGATCTCACCACTTTTTGGAGCGAGTCTTCTATTGGTGATGCGTTGAACCAAGATCTCTAGGTCGATTTCGAAGTAAACGGCCTTAGTCTTAGTGCCCTGAAGAACTACCTCTTCAAGTGCGCGAGCTTGATCAATATTGCGTGGAAAACCATCAAAAATGTAGGAGTTGCCCTTGAGGTCACAATTGACCTTAAGAAGCTCGAGAACAGTTTGATCATCAACGAGCTTTCCCTCGTCCATAATCTGCTTTACGCGCTTTCCAAGGTCTGAGCCCTTGGCAATTTCACTGCGAAGAAGGTCGCCAGTTGAAATGTGCTTATATCCCATATTGGCCACTAACTTCTGCGCCTGAGTTCCCTTGCCAGAGCCAGGAGCTCCAAGAAGTATAAGTTGTGGCCTAGACATAATTAAAACCTTCTATTTTGACCGTTGTACTTGCCGCGTGATTTATACGCAGTTTCGTAGCGGTCAGCATACATGAATGACTGAATATTCATCATGACACGAATAGATACAGATACGAGGATCAGCATAGCAGTGCCACCAAAACGAGTGTGGCTACCGGTAATCATGTCAGGAAGAACGCAAACAACAACTAGATAAAGAGCGCCAAAGAAGCTGAGACGATAGAGAATAAAATCTAGATATTCTGTCGTCTTAGCACCTGGACGAATGCCCGGGATAAATGCGTTGTTCTTTTGAAGCATTTCAGAAATCTTCTTTGTCTTAAACTGAATCGGTGCATAAAAGTAAGTCATATACACAATCAGAGCAGCAAAGAGGATATTAAACAGCAATTGCCCAGGATAGAGTGACTGCTGAATAGTATCGAGATACGGCTTAAGCGGACTTCCCTCACCTACAAAGCTAGCAAACGTAGCAGGAGCGGCAAGAAGTGAGCTCGCAAGAATTGGAGGCATAACACCGCCAGTATCAAGACGCATCGGAAGTGACTGAGTTCCACCATAAACACGGTTGTGAACTACTTTCTTTGCATATTGTACGGGAACACTTCTAAATGAGCGCTCAATAAAGGCAACTACAAAGAAGGCCACGAGAATAATGCCAAAGAAAAGTAGCATGCTCATACCTGAGAGCTCGCCATTTCTATAAAGTGTTAGCTTTTGAAGAATCTCAGCTGGTAGCTCAACAGCAATACCTGCAAAGATAATAAGAGATACGCCGTTTTCTAGACCGTATTCAGTAATTCTCTCTCCTAGCCAAAGAAGGAACATTGTCCCACCAGCAAGAGTGATCATTGTTGTAAGTCTAAAGAGCATACCTGGATCGGGAATAACTGGAACGCCACCTGGAGACTTAAAGCTCTCAAATACGGCGGCCATACCATAGCCTTGAATACAGCATAGTACGACAGTTGCGTAGCGAGTCCACTTTTGAATTTTCTTTTGACCTTCTGAATCTTCTTGGAGTTCAGCAATCTGAGGGATTACTTCACCAAGAAGACTGAAGATAATTGATGTGGTGATGTAAGGCATGATCCCAAGTGCAAGCACTGAGAAGCGCTTGAAGGCACCACCACTGAAGGTGTTAATAAGATCAAAGATTCCACCACCCGATTCCGAAAAGTATGAAATCAGAGCCTTGGCGTTAACCCCAGGAACTGGGACTTGGGCAGCAAGGCGGTAAACAACAAGAAGGAGAACTGTAAATAATATCTTCTTCTTTAGCTCTTCAAGCTTTCCTTGAGCAGTGGACATCCTTTTACACCTTTATTATTTTGATTCGATTTTTCCGCCAGCCTTTTCAATGGCCGTTACGGCAGACTTTGAGAACTTTTCAATATTTACAAAGGTTAGCGCCTTTGTAAGTTCTCCGTCACCTAAAATCTTAATCGCTTTTTGACGATCTGCACCCTTGAGAATACCAGCAGCGATGAGGGCTTCTCTATCAACTGAACCAGTCTCAAACTTCTCATTGATCTTACCAAGATTCACGGTAGCAAACTCAGTTTTAAATACTGCGTTTGAGAATCCGCGCTTTGGAAGTCTCATATAGAGTGGAAGGGCACCACCGATAAAGCCTGTTCTCACATGGCCACTCTTACGAGCTTTTTGACCTTTGTGACCTTTACCAGCCTGTTGACCCCAGCCAGAACCCTGACCGCGACCAATTCTCTTAGTATTCTTATGAGCGCCTTTAGGGCTGCTTAGATTATTTAGCGTTAACATAACTTCCTCGCTCCAACTAATTCGAACTTTTTATTGCTCAGAAACAACTTCTACTAGGTGAATAACCTTTTTGATCATTCCACGAACAGCAGGAGTATTTTCAAGAGTTCTTACTCGACCTGTTCTTGTAAGGCCAAGTCCGCGAACGTTGGCTTTTTGCTTATCAGTACAGGCGATTGTACTTTTCTTTAGCTTAACAGTGATTGTTTTAGACATCTCTCTACCCTCTACTACTTAAGACGTACGTTTTTAACTTCAATTCCGCGGATGTTAGCAACATCACTAGCTGAACGAAGTTGACGAAGAGCTGCAAAAGTAGCTTTTACTACGTTGTGTGGGTTAGTTCCACGAAGTGACTTCGTTAGAACGTCTCTCACACCAGCGAGCTCTAGGATTGAACGACAAGCACCAGCAGCCTTAACACCAGTACCCTCAGCAGCTGGCTTGAAAAGGATCTTACCAGCATCGAACTCACCTAGGATTTCGTGTGGGATTGTTCCGTTATCAAGGGGAACTGCAACCATATTTTTTTGCGCAGCCTGTGTGGCTTTTCTAATTGCTTCAGGAACTTCCTTGGCCTTACCAAGTCCGTAACCAACGCGACCTTTCTTGTCTCCTACAATCATAAGAGCAGAGAAAGAGAAGCGACGACCACCCTTAACAACTTTAGCAACGCGGTTTACTGCAACAACGCGCTCTTCAAATTCAGGGTTAGCAACTTCTTTACGTGGCTTGCGAGGAGCGGCATCTCTGCCTTTTCTCTTACCTTTGCGATCTTCTTTACCATCAGATCCTTCGGCAGCTTCCATTTCAACATTATCAACTAGAGTTTCTTCAACTTTATTTTCTTCACTCATGATCTGATCCTCTAACCTTAAACTTGAATACCGTTGTCACGGAGGCTTTGTGCGATAGCAGCGATAACACCGTGGTAACGGTAACCGGCACGATCAAAAACAACCGTTGTAATATTTTGTGACTTCAACTTCTCAGCAATGTTAGCACCAAGAACTTTTGCACCTTCGATAGTTGGCTTAGCTTCTACTTTAGCTTTACCAAATGTCTGAGCGCTGGCGATAGTTTTTCTAGAAACATCGTCAATAACTTGGATGCTTAGGTGCTTATTTGAACGAGTAGGACATACTCTTGGTCTTTCAGCAGTTCCACTCAAAGTGCTACGAGTAGAAAGTTTTCTTCTAACTCTTCTAGCAAGTGAAGGATCTTTAATTTTGCTCAACGGCTTTCTCATCTTCAACCTCACGAACCCTAGGGATTAAACCCATATTCAGGCACATTTATTATTATTTACCGCCAGATTTACCAGCTTTTCTAATGATTGTCTCTTCAAGATATTTAACACCCTTACCTTTGTACGGCTCTGGTGGTCTAAATGATCTGATTTTCGCTGCAACGAATCCAACAAGTTCTTTACTAGCGCCAGAAATATCAATCTGGTTCTTGTTAACTTTTGCTGAAATACCTTCAGGAAGTTTATAGTTAATTGGGTGAGAGTAACCAAGACTCAACTCGATTTCGTCGCCCTTAACAGCAGCCTTATAACCAACACCAGTGAACTCTAGTGAGCGAGTAAAACCAGCACTTACACCAACAACCATGTTGTTGACGAGTGTGCGAGCTGTTCCCCACATAGCACGGGCATTTTGCTCTTCATTAATTGGAGCAACAACAACGCTCTTGTCTTCGATTTTAATCGTAACAAGGTTGTTGAATGTATGAGTAAGAAGACCGTTTGGCCCTTTTACACTAACTGTAGCACCATCAACTTTCACTTCTACTTTATCGGGGATGGCAACCGGTAGCTTTCCAATACGTGACATCTCTTAAACCCTTTTTAATATGATAACGACTTTGTCACTACCAAACGTTACAGAGGACTTCGCCCCCGACCTTTCTCTTCTTCGCTTCACGTGATGAAAGAACACCGTGTGAAGTCGAAACAACAGAAATACCTAGACCAGAAACAACACGTGGCATTTCTTCGTATCCACGGTACTGTCTAAGACCTGGTCTTGAAACTCTATCGAGACCTACAATCGCGTTCTCTTTAAGAAGAACTTTAAGACGAATGTCGGCTTTTTCTTTTGCAATAATCTTGAAAGAACGGATGTAACCTTCTTCTTTAAGAACTTTACAAATACCAGCTTTTACTTTTGAAGCTGGGAACTCAACGCGATCGTGACCGGCACGAATAGCATTGCGAATTCTTGTTAGCATATCTGCAACTGGATCTGTCATCATAACGGCTACTCCTACTCTTACCAGCTAGACTTTGTTACACCAGGAAGCATACCTGATAGGGCAAGCTCTCTGAATGATGTACGTGAGAGACCAAACTTTCTGTAATAAGCTCTTGGACGCCCAGTCATTTCACAACGATTACGGATTCTATTCTCGCAAGAGTTTCTTGGAAGACTCTGAAGCTTCATTTGAGCTTCAAATCTTTCTTCGTCCGAGAGGCTTTCGTTCTTCACTTTAGCTCTCAACTCTTTACGAAGTGGAAGATGTTTTTTAGCCATCTTCTTCTTTTTGTCATTACTTACGATCTTTGAAAGTTTCGCCATTTTAAACCTCGCCTTATTACTTTCTAAATGGCATGCCAAGAAGAGTGAGTAGTTCACGGCCTTCTTCGTTATTCTTAGCTGATGTTACGATTGTGATCCCAACACCGCGCACTTTATCAATTTTGTCATAGTTGATTTCTGGGAAGATAATCTGCTCTTTGATACCAAAGTTGTAGTTACCTTTTCCGTCGAAACCTTTAGGGTTAATCCCTCTAAAGTCACGAACACGTGGCAAAGAGATATTCACTAAGCGATCGAGGAACTCGTACATTCTCTCGCCTCTAAGTGTAACGGCTGCACCAAGTGGCATCCCTTCACGAAGCTTGAACGAAGCAACTGACTTGCGAGCTCTGGTCACAACTGGCTTTTGACCAGTGATTTGACCAAGATCAGCAACCAAACTCTCAATTACTTTTGAGTTTGTAACAGCGTCTTTTGTTGTACAGCTTACAACGATTTTTTCGAGCTTTGGAATCTGATGAACGTTCTTGAAGTTGAACTTCTTTTGAAGCTCTGGAACAACCTCACCAGTATAAATGTCTTTCAACCTTGCCATATTCGCCTCAACTTACCTTATACTTTCGCTTAGAGCACAGAGCCGCATTTAACGGCTACGCGTACTTGTTTTCCGTCGCGAGTTTCAATTTTAACTCTAGTTGCTTTCTTAGTTTTTGGACTAATAAGTGCAACGTTAGAAATGTGAACTGGAGCTTCGATATCAACGATTCCACCAGTTGGGTTTTCTTGAGTTGGCTTAAGCGCTTTCTTAACAGCGTTTACACCCTCAACCATCACAACTTGTTTCTTTGCGTTGATCTTAGTTACTTTTCCAGTTTTGCCCTTATCCTTGCCTGCAAGAATAATTACTTCATCGTTTAATTTTAACTTCTGCATGATGCCAACCTCTTAAAGAACTTCAGGTGCAAGTGAACAGATTTTTGTAAAGCTCTTCGCTCTAAGTTCACGAGCAACTGGCCCAAAAATACGTGTTCCAACTGGTTCGTTTTGGTTATTGAGGATAACTACGCTGTTTTCATCAAACTGAATGTAGCTTCCATCTTCACGACGTTGTGGATAAGCAGTTCTCACGATTACAGCTTTCTTTACGTCACCTTTTTTAATCTTCCCACCGGCTAGAGCTTGTTGAACGGCAACAACGATTACATCGCCAATTGACGCTGACATTCTCTTTGATCCACCGAGGACCTTAATACACTTAACAACCTTGGCTCCAGAGTTATCTGCAACTTCCAGTTTTGTTTGCATTTGAATCATGGTCTACTCCACAACTGCGAGGATGAATGGGCACTCCCACTCAGAGCCTACATAACTTTATTACTTAACGATTTTTACTAGTTCCCACTTCTTCATTTTTGAGTAAGGCTTAGATTCTACGATCCAAACTTTATCTCCAACCTGTGCTTGGTTGTTAAGATCGTGAGCATGGTACTTCTTAGAGAAGTTCACGAACTTATTGTAAGTGGCGTGCTTGTAGCGTCTTACAACGTTAACAACAATTGTCTTGTCGTTTGTGTTTGATACTACAACACCTTCTAGTGTTCTTTTTGTGCTATTAGCTACTTGTTCACTCATAACTACTTCCTATCTCAACTTATTTAGCTAACTGTGATTTAGCAGTTTCAAGCCTAGCGATATCCTTTTTGAATACTTTAAAAAGGTGAGGCTTCTCAATACCAGCAGCATTTTTTTGCATTCTAAGGTCAAAGAGCTTTCTTTTAAGCTCGTTAACTTTCGTATCTAACTGCTTAGCATCCCAAGTCTTTACTTCACTCATCTTCAACATGACTTCCTCACTCGCGGCTTAGTTAGTCGCTTGCTCAACAGCATCGCGCTTAATAATTTTTGTCTTCACAGGAAGCTTGTAACAAGCAAGCTTCAAGGCCTCATGAGTTAGCTCAGCATCAGGGTGCTTGATCTCGAAAAGAACTCTTCCTGGTTTAACCACGGCAACCCATGAATCAGGAGAACCTTTACCTTTACCCATACGAACTTCCGCAGGTTTACGCGTGAGTGATTTATCTGGGAAGATTTTAATCCACACAGATCCACCACGCTTAATCTTACGTGTCATCGCAATACGAGCGGCTTCAATTTGGCGGTTCGTTATATATCCACAAGACGTAGCTTGTATAGCAAATTCACCGAACGTGATAGTATTTCCACGATAGGCGCGGCCTTTCATTCTGCCTTTTTGCTGCTTTCTCCACTTAACTCTTTTAGGGCTTAGCATATTGTACCTCTAGGCTCGTAATTTCAATTACTTGTAAATTTCGCCTTTATAAACCCAAACCTTAACGCCAATAACGCCGTAAGTGGTATGAGCTTCAGCTGTGTTATAGTCAATATCTGCACGTAGTGTGTGTAGTGGCACCTTACGCTCAGAGTAACCTTCTGTTCTTGCCATTTCAGCGCCACCAAGACGACCTGATGTACGGATACGGATACCCTTAACACCAGCTCTGAAGGCAGCTTGCATCACTTTTTTCATCGCACGTCTGAAAGCCACGCGTTTTTCGAGCTGGCTTGCAACCGCTTCAGCGATTAGCTTGGCATCCGCATCTGGACGCTTTACTTCAGCGATGTTGAAAATAAGAGTTCCTCTAGTGAGGTTCTTAAGATCATTTCTGATTTTCTCGATCCCTGTACCTTTCTTACCGATGGCCACACCTGGCTTAGCAGTATTTACAGTTACTTTTACCTGATCAGAAGTACGAGCAATATCAACGCTTGCAACAGAGGCGTTTTTCATATTTTTCTCGATGTACTTTCTGATAGCGAGATCTTCATGAAGGGCCGTGGCGTACTCGTTCTTGGCGTACCAGTTAGAGTGCCAGCCTTTGATGTATCCTAGTCTAAATCCATATGGATGTACTTTTTGTCCCATTCGGCCCTTCCTATACTTCTTTTAATTCAACAGTTACGTGAGAAGTTCTTTTTCTGATTCTGAATGCACGACCTTGAGCTCTAGGCATAATGCGTTTGAGCGTAGCGCCTTCATCAGCGAAAATTTTACCAACCACGAGATTATCAATGTCATATTTCTCAGACTGATCAGCGATGGCGAGACCACTGTTGATCAATTTTGTAAGAGCAAGTGCAATCTCTTTCTTTTCACAAAAGCGAAGGATGCGGATAGCTTCTGACGCTTTCTTATTACGAACGAGATCGCAAACCTGACGGACTTTCCGAGGGGCGACACCGAGATTTCTGTTTTTTACTACAATGGCCATATTAGCCTCTCCTCTTCAGCAACAACTATTTCTTACCTTTCTTGTCGGCCCCGTGACCGTAGAAAGTTCTTGTTAACGAAAACTCACCGAGTTTGTGACCGATCATGTTGTCAGTTACATAAACTGGAATGAATTTCTTTCCATTATGAACAGCAAACGTGAAACCAATCATCTCTGGAATAATGGTTGATCTACGAGACCAAGTCTTAATTACCTTGCCTGATTTATTTGACTCGTCTTGCATACCCATTACTTTTTTAATGAGTGACTGGTCAACAAATGGGCCTTTTTTAAGTGAACGGGCCATATCTATCTCCTACTATTCCTTACTTTCTTCTCTTAACGATGAATTTATCAGTACGCTTATTCTTACGAGTTTTGTAACCACGAGTTGGTTGACCCCATGGAGTTACTGGGTGACGGCCACCTGAAGTACGCCCTTCACCACCACCGTGTGGGTGATCAACTGGGTTCATAACAACACCGCGAACGTGAGGACGGATACCAAGCTTGCGTGAACGGCCAGCTTTACCGAGATCGCGTTTTTCGTGGTCGATGTTACCAACCTGACCAATCGTTGCTCTACAATCAAGTCTTACACGACGAAGTTCGCCTGATGGCATACGAAGAAGACAATCTTTTTCTTCTTTGGCCATAACTTGAACGTAAGATCCAGCTGAGCGAGCCATTTGACCGCCGGCACCTGGGTTCATCTCTACGTTGTGAACAAGAGTACCAACTGGGATGTCAGCTAGTTTCTTTGCATTTCCTACTTTGATGTCGGCGTCAGCAGAAGAGATAACAGTGTCACCTACAACTAGACCGAGTGGAGCAAGGATAAGTGCCTTCTCACCATCAGCGTAAGCAATAAGGGCAACATTACATGTTCTGTTAGGATCGTAGCTAATAGCTTGAACCTTAGCAGGAATGTTTTCCTTATTTCTCTTGAAATCAATAATTCTGTATCTGCGTTTAACACCGCCGCCTCTACGACGAACAGTGATACGACCATTGTTATTACGACCGTCAACTTTCTTCTTGCTCGCAAGGAGAGACTTTGGAATCTCTACACCTTTTGTGAGGTCCTTTGAGTTAGTGACCTGCATTTGGCGAAGCGAAGGTGTCGTTGGCTTAAATTTTGTAATTCCCATATTCGCGTCCTTCTTATTATTCAGCTACTACTTAGATGCCTTTAAAAAACTCAATCTTCTGACCTTCTTTCAGACGAATCAAAGCTTTCTTAACTTTGCTTGTCTTCTTAACACTCATCCCGAAACGCTTAACTTTTCCAGGAGCAATGTTAGTTTTGATATCCAAAACTTTAACGTCATAGAGTTTTTCAACTGCTTCACGAATTTGATTTTTATTGGCCCAAGTTGCTACTACAAACCCATAACGGTTGAAGTTATCTGTAGCAACAGAGGTCTTCTCAGTAATAAGTGGTTTAACAATAATTTCTGTAATGTGTGCCATAGTTACACCAATCTCTTAAGAAGGCTTTCGAGAGCTTCTTTCTCAATTACCAAGTTTTCAAATTTAACAGCTTCATAAACGCTGAAACCGTCAACTGGAAGAGCCTTGCCCCACTGAAGATTGCGAGTTGCTCTAAGAGCAAGTGAATCTTTAGCGCTCGTTACAACGAGTGCAGGAAGAAGACCTTTTCCATTGAGTAGCTCAAACATTTCTTTTGTCTTACCAGTTGTTTCGATTTTCTCAACAACAGTAAGCTTGCCAGCCTGAAGCTTGTCAGCGAGGACAGCTTGGATAGCTTTAAGAGCTGTTTTCTTGTTTACTTTTTGCTCATAGCTTCTTGGTTGTGGCCCGTGGGCTACACCACCGCCAACCATAAGAGGTGAACGGCTTGAACCTTGACGAGCTCTACCAGTACCTTTCTGTTTGAAAGGCTTGATACCGCCGCCTGAAACCATAGCTTTTGTTTTTGTACAAGCTGTACCTTGTCTTCTACCCGCTAGAGTAGCTTTAACAACCTGGTGTACAACTGGTACGTTAATTTCTTCTGCACCAAGAGATACTTCAGTAGAGAGCTTTCCGGCGCTTTGGAACTTTGAATTTAGTACGTTAATCTCTGTCATGGCTTATTCCTCTACTTAATTACTTCTTGTAAGCCTTAGAAATTTTAACAAACTCATTCTTAGAACCTGGAACAGATCCTTTGATAAGCATGTAGCCTTTCTCTAGGTTAGTTTCTACTACAACAAGGTTCTGCACTGTAACAGTTTGTTGACCCATGTGGCCAGGAAGCTTTTTATTTTTCCAAACTTTCGCTGGAGTAGCTCTTTGACCAATTGAACCAGTTGTTCTGTGAAATTTTGAACCGTGCGCGCCTGGACCACCAGCAAAGTTAAAGCGCTTCATAACACCTTGGAAGCCTTTACCTTTTGATGTGCCAGTTACATCTACGAATGATGATGGAGTGAAAGCATCAACGCTTACAGCAGCACCAAGTGCGCCAGCATCAACACTATCCATCTTTACCTCAGCAAAACGAGTGAACACTGGCGAGAGGCCAGCTTTCTTAAGATGACCTTGCTTAGGCTTAGTGACAAGTTTCTCACGCTTTTCATAGTAAGCAACTTGATAAGCTTCATAGCCATCTTTCTCTTTCGTTTTAACTTGAGAGATTTTGTTAGGGACGAGCTTAATAACAGTCACAGGAACGTGATTGCCTTGCTCATCGAAGATACGAGTCATGCCCGCTTTAACGCCAAAAAATGTATTAACGTTAACTTGAGCATCTCCCTTTTGAACAGGAGCGTTTTCAGCGGCTGATGTTTCTACCGCTTTGTTTTCATCAGTCATCAAAGCCTCCACAGCATCACCCTGACTACAGGGATGCATGCATGGTTAATATTCGAATGTCGAAACTTCTACAATAATTTTATAAGTAGAGATCGCTTATACTTAGTATTTAATCTCTACGTCAACACCTGCAGATAGGTCTAATTTCATTAGGCTATCAACGGTTTGTTGAGTTGGGTCTACGATATCAATTAAACGCTTGTGCGTTCTCATCTCGAACTGCTCACGTGATTTTTTATCAATGTGCGGAGAACGAAGTACAGTAAATTTATTAATTTCTGTAGGTAGTGGAATCGGGCCAGCAACACGTGCTCCAGTTTCCTTCGCTGTTTGAACGATTTCACCAACAGACTTGTCTAGTAACTTGTGATCGTATGCGCGCAGCTTAATTCTTAGTCTAGTCGCTTTCATCTTTCGCTTTCACCTTAAACATTTTGGAATGGAATCAGCTTTTTAATTTTCTTTGGGCCCAATGTCAACACATTAATCCAAGGAATAAAAAGAATCGGGGCATTATTTTTTCATTTCTGGGCCCCGCACGACCACATTCTAGGGTTTATATTTATTTTTCAATCGTTTTTTATTTCTCTTACTAAACCAGGACTTCCCACAATAAATATAATTGTCGAAGATCTTTTCACTGATTATGACGCAGATATCTAATACTTTCAGTGACTTATAGTGTCTCAATATTTGCTAGATGTAGATTCCCTTCTTTTCTAGCACGGCTTTGGCCAAGGCCATCTCCATCGGCTCGTAGCGATCAAAGTGCATTGAAAAACTTGCTCTGCCTTGAGAGCGTGAACGAAGATCTGTGCTGTAACCAAACATTTCTGCTAGCGGCACCTGAGCTTCGATGATTTCTTTATTACCCTTTGAGCCCATATTGAGGATCTTTCCTCGCTTCATATTAATATCGCCAATCACGTCTCCGGTATATTCAGCTGGAGTGACCACTTCTACGTGCATAATTGGCTCTAGGAGAATTGGCTTGGCCTTCATGCAAGCTTCTCTGAAAGCTGCTGCAGTCGCGATCGAATAGGCGACCTCACTTGAATCAAGCTCGTTGTAGTCAGCACCAATGAGTGTGGCTTTAATATTGATAAAGGCGTATCCGGCCAGAGCTCCACCTGGAGCTGTACTGTGAATACTCTTTTCAATGCTGGCCAAAAATTCTTCAGGGAGATCGCGCTTTGTAAGTTTACTTTCAAATTGAACACCGCTTTGAAAATCAACTGGCTCGACTTTAATTTTGGCGTGACCAAACTGCATCTTTCCACCTTGCTCTTTAGCAAACGTAGACTCTGCATCAGCAGCACCAGAGATAGATTCGCGGTAACTCACTTGTGGTTTACCAATGCGAATTCCCACATTGAATTCTCTCTCTAGGCGATCGCAAATAATTTCAAGGTGCAACTCACCCATACCATAGATGAGTAACTGTCCGGTCTCAGCATTATTCTTATAATTAAAAGAAGGATCTTCTTTTTCTAAGTGAGAGAGACTCTCGAGAAGTTTCTTCTCATCGGCAGTTGTCTTTGGCTCAATGGCAACAGAGATAACTGTCTCTGGAAACTCCATAAGATCATAGATGATTGGCTTATGTTCAGCGCAAAGTGTTTCACCTGTAGTCGTGTCTTTTAACCCAGAGATCGCAACGATATCACCGGCCACTGCATGATCAAGCTCAGTTCTCTTATTTGCGTGCATTTGAAGAATTTTTCCAATGCGCTCTTTTTTCTTTTTAAGTGGGTTAAGAACATTTTGCCCAACTTTAAGTTCACCTGAGTAAATTCTCACATAAGTTAAACTTCCCACGAATGGGTCGGTGGCAATTTTAAAAGCGAGACCCGAAAAAAGGTCAGCAGAATCTGGGTTTCTAGCCTCAACTTTTTCATAATCTTTTGCGCTATGGCCTTTGATTTCTCCCCGATCAATCGGACTAGGCAGATAATCAACAACGGCATCAAGAAGTGGCTGCACCCCTTTATTTTTAAAGGCTGATCCACAGAGAACTGGAATAAAATTATGATTAATCACGGCCTCTCTAACGGCCGCTTTAATTTCATCATTGCTAATTTCTTCGCCACCTAGATATTTTTCTGCCAGAGCATCATCATAATCACAAAGGTGCTCAATCAGCTCATCTCGAGCGAGCTCGCAGTCATCCTTCATGTCTGCTGGGATTTCTTTTCGCTCAATTGAAGCTCCAAGATCATCATCTTTCCAGACGAGAGCTTCCATAGTGATGAGATCAACAAGACCAGCAAATGTATCTTCTGAACCAATTGGTCTTTGAATAGCCGCTGCCTTCTTTCCAAGTTTTTCGCGAATTTCTGAGATGCAGTTATCAAAGTCTGCGCCCACGCGGTCCATCTTGTTACAGAAGGCTATCCTTGGAACGTTATATTTGTCTGCTTGTCCCCAAACAGTCTCAGACTGGGGCTCTACGCCACTCACAGCATCAAAGACGCCTACAGCGCCATCGAGCACGCGAAGCGATCGCTCAACTTCAATGGTGAAGTCCACGTGTCCGGGAGTGTCGATAATATTGATATTGTACTTCTTCCAAAAGCAAGTTGTGGCGGCCGAGGTAATCGTAATCCCGCGCTCCTGCTCTTGAACCATCCAGTCCATGGTGGCAGCGCCATCGTGAACTTCACCGATTTTATGACTCTTACCTGTGTAGTAGAGAATCCTCTCAGTGGTCGTGGTCTTGCCCGCATCGATGTGGGCCATAATTCCAATATTTCTAACTTTATCAATTGGCGTAGAGCTCATAACTCATGAGTCCTTAGAATTCAGGTTTAAAAAGCAAAAAGGCCTCTCAAAGATAAACCCTGAGAGGCCCAATCGTCATTTACTTTTGTGTAATTTAGCTGATTACCACTTAAGGTGAGCGAACGCCTTGTTGGCTTCTGCCATTTTGTAGACGTCTTCACGCTTCTTAACTGATCCGCCACGGTTTTCAGAGGCGTCGATCATTTCGTCAGCGAGCTTATCAATCATTGTACGACCGTTACGGCCTTTAGCGTAGTCACGTAGCCATCTGATAGCAAGTGACTGGCGACGAGCTGGACGTACTTCAACTGGAATTTGGTAAGTTGCACCACCGATACGGCGCGACTTAACTTCAACAGCTGGTTTTACGTTTGAAAGAGCTTTTTTAAAGAGTTTTAGAGGCTCTTCACCAGTTTTCTTTTCAATCTGCTCAAGAGCTCCGTAGAAGATTTTCTCAGCAGTTGATTTCTTTCCACCGTACATAAGAGAGTTGATGAATTTTGAAACAACAACGTCTTGGTAAACTGGATCTGGTAGAACTTCTCTGGGTTGCGCGCGATGCTTACGGCTCATGTGATCCTCCTTCACCTCAGGGCTACTGAGATTACTATCTTCTGACTAACCGTGGTTCAGAAGATTGGGTTTAAATAAAAGAGCCTAATCATAATGATTAGGCCCAAAAATAAATCAAATTCGCGAATGGCTTAAGACTTAGGTCTCTTAGCACCGTATTTAGAACGGGCTTGACGACGCTTATCTACACCTGTGGCATCTAGTGCACCACGAACTGTGTGGTAACGAACACCTGGTAAGTCTTTTACACGACCACCACGGATAAGTACGATACTGTGCTCTTGAAGGTTGTGACCTTCACCACCGATGTATGAAGTTACTTCATAACCTGAAGTAAGACGTACACGACATACTTTTCTCATGGCCGAGTTTGGCTTCTTAGGAGTCGTTGTATATACGCGTGTACATACACCACGACGCTGAGGACATGATTTAAGGGCCGGAGACTTCGTTTTCACGTATTTGTCTTCGCGTCCTTTTCTGATCAATTGGTTAATAGTAGGCATTTATCGCTCCTTCACATCTGCTATTGCCTAGCCAACAAGTACTTTAAAATAAGCCAGCCAGATGTAACACACCAGGCTGGCGGGGACAAGAGTTTTTTATACAGTTAACGTAATGGAATCACTCGAAGTGGCCAATTCCTCGCCTTCCTCAAGTACAGCGTCAAAATCGCGGTACTTAGAAATACCAGAACCAGCAGGGATCAAGCGACCCATAAGCACGTTTTCTTTAAGGCCTCTGAGCGGATCTGACTTACCTTCAAGCGCAGCTTGAGTAAGTACCTTCGTTGTCTCCTGGAAAGAAGCCGCAGATAGGAATGAATCCGTTGTAAGAGACGCTTTAGTAATACCAAGGAGAAGTGGACGACCAGCAGCCGGCTCTTCGCCAGCAGCGATCAACTGCTCATTGATTTCAGTAAGCTCACCCTTCGTAACTGTGTCGCCAACAATAAGATTTGAATCACCGGCGTCAGTTACCTCAATTTTCTTGAGCATCTGAGACACGATAACTTCAATGTGCTTATCATCGATTTTCACACCCTGAAGGCGGTAAACTTCTTGAATTTCGTCAACGATGTAGCGAGCAAGTTCCTTAATCCCTTTAACACGAAGGATATCGTGTGGGTTTGAAGGACCGTCCATGATCGGCTCTCCAGCGCGAACATAGTCACCCTCGTTAACAGTAACGAAACGACCTTTTGGAATCGTGTAAACCACTGTATCAGATCCATCTTCTGGACGGATGATTACGCGGCGGTTACCACGAAGTTCTGGGCCGAATTCAACGGTACCGTTAACATCAGAGATCTGAGCAGCGTTAGCTGGCTTTCTTGCTTCGAAGAGCTCAGCAACGCGTGGAAGACCACCGGTAATATCCTTAGTTTTCGTTGTTTCACGAGAAACCTTAGAAATTGGGCTACCAAGAATGATGCTATCGCCATCTTGAACGATGATGTTGGCACCAGTTTGGAGACGGTAAGTTGCAAAACGCTTCGTTCCTGGAACGATGATTGGATCACCGTTGTCGTCAACGATTGTAATTCTTGGTTGAAGTGACGGATCCTTAGATTCAATCACCACGCGAGTTGTAAGACCAGTCACAACGTCAACTTGTTCAGCAACAGTTTGACTTACGATGATGTCTTCGTACTTAGCGCGACCAGAAACTTCTGTAAGAATTGGAATTGAGAACGGATCCCATTCTAGAATTCTATCACCGACAGCAACTTCCCCACCCTCTTCAAAGAAGAGCTTAGATCCGTAAACCGCTGGGTAGCGTTCTTTTTCAATACCACGATTATCCTTGATAAGAATGTTACCAGTCTTGTTCATAACGATGAGGTAACCCTCTTCTGACTTAACTGTTTTAACGTTATCAAAGGCTACGTTACCAGCTGTACGAGCTTCAAGTTTGTTCACTTGAGCACCGGCAGTGGCCGTACCACCAACGTGGAACGTACGCATTGTAAGCTGTGTACCTGGCTCACCAATTGATTGAGCAGCAATAACACCAACAGCTTCACCGATACTTACTTTCTTACCGCGAGCAAGGTCGCGACCGAAGCAAAGGCTACAGAAACCGTGGCGCTCTTGACATGTAAGGACAGAGCGAACTTTGATCTGGTCAATTTCTTGCTCACGAAGACGTGGAAGATCCTTCTCAGTAAGCATGTAGTTTCTTGGGAAAATTTCTTCACCGTCAGCGTTCACAACTGGATTAGTTGTTGTACGACCCATGGCTCTTTCAGCAGCATCTTCGATAACTTCACCAGCTTCGATGCGTGAAGTGAGGATGATACCGTCAGTTGAACCACAGTCATCGTTGCGGATGATACCGTCTTGGGCAACATCAACGAGACGACGAGTTAGGTAACCCGAGTTAGCAGTTTTCAGGGCCGTATCGGCGAGACCTTTACGAGCACCGTGAGTAGACGAGAAGTACTGGAGAACCGTTAGACCTTCACGGAAGTTAGATGTAATCGGCGTCTCAATAATCTCACCAGATGGCTTGGCCATAAGACCACGCATACCAGCAAGCTGTCTCATCTGAGCAGTCGAACCACGGGCACCAGAGTCGGCCATCATGTAAACAGAGTTAAATGATGGAGCTTTTTCAACGTCACCTTTTTCATTAACGAATGTGTCAGTTGAAATTCTCTCGAGCATCACTTTCGTGAGTTTTTCGTTAGTTTGAGCCCAAACGTCTACGATCTTGTTGTAACGTTCACCGTTAGTGATCGAACCTTCGTTGTACTCTTCAGTAATCTTATTAACTTCTTCGTAGGCTTCACCAAGGATGTTTTCTTTTTCCTCAGGGATAATCATATCGTGAACGTTAATTGAGATACCGGCTTTAGTAGCGTTCTCGTAACCAAGTCTCATGAGTGAGTCAGCAAGAAGAACTGTTTCTTTTTCTGATCCAACTCTGTAAGCCTTATCGATGAGCTTACCGAGAGCTTTTTTGCCGAGAATGATGTTGATATCTTCAAAGCCAAGACACTCTGGGATCGCATCAAATACGAATGTGCGACCAACAGTTGTCTCATACATCTTATTGTTCAAACGAACATAGATAGGTGCTTGAAGGTGTAGGTTGCCTGAGTGGTAAGCAAACTGAGCTTCTTCTTTTGAAGAGAAAGTTTTGCCATAACCACGAGCAAACGGACGAATTCTACTCATGTAGTAAAGACCAAGAACGATATCCTGTGAAGGAACGATAATTGGCGTACCATCTTTTGGAGAGAGAATGTTGTTTGTCGACATAGCAAGTACACGACACTCAATTTGTGCTTCAAGTGAGAGTGGAACGTGAACGGCCATCTGGTCACCGTCGAAGTCAGCGTTGAAGGCAGTACAAACAAGTGGGTGAAGCTGGATAGCTTTACCTTCGATGAGTACTGGTTCGAAAGCTTGAATACCAAGACGGTGAAGAGTTGGTGCACGGTTTAGAAGAACTGGGTGCTCTTGCACTACTTCTTCTAGGATGTTCCAAACTTCTTCTTTTTGCTGATCAACCATACGTTTTGCAACTTTGATGGTTGTACAGTGACCTTTTTCAATTAGCTTGTTGTAAATGAACGGCTTGAAGAGCTCGAGCGCCATAATCTTTGGAAGACCACACTGGTGGAGTCTAAGACTTGGACCAACCACGATAACTGAACGACCAGAATAGTCGACACGTTTACCGAGAAGGTTTTGGCGGAAGCGACCTTGCTTACCTTTAAGCATGTCTGAAAGTGAACGAAGTGGACGCTTGTTAGCACCAGTGAACACTTTACCACGACGGCCGTTATCAAAGAGAGCATCTACCGCTTCTTGAAGCATACGCTTTTCGTTGCGGATAATGATCTCAGGAGCGTTGAGTTCTTTAAGACGCTTAAGACGGTTGTTACGGTTGATCACACGACGGTAAAGGTCGTTGAGATCTGAAGTCGCAAAACGTCCAGCTTCTAGTGGAACGAGAGGGCGAAGGTCTGGTGGAAGAACCGGAATTACATCCATCATGAACCACTCAGGGCGGTTCTCAGACTTGCGGATACTCTCAACTACTTTAAGACGCTTAATGATTTTAGCGCGGGCCATTTCCGTAGTTGCAGTTTGAAGACCACGTCTAAGTTCCTTGTACTCAAGGTCAAGGTCAACTTTGCGAAGAAGATCTTTAACTGTATCGCCACCCATACCTGCTTCGAATTCAATTCCTTGCTCTTTGAGTTCAGCAAACTGCTGCTCAGAGATCACTTGACCAATTCGAAGACCACCGTCTACGTCATTAGTTGCAGAATTCGTTACGATATAAGCTTCGTAGTAAAGTACCTTCTCAAGCTCTTTAAGAGAGAGGTTGAGAAGAGCGCCTAGACGTGAAGGCAGTGAGCGAAGGAACCAGATGTGGGCCACTGGTGAAGCGAGCTCGATGTGACCACAACGCTCACGACGAACTTTTGAGAGTGTAACTTCAACGCCACACTTCTCACACACAACACCTCTGTGCTTCATACGCTTGTACTTACCACAGATACACTCATAGTCTTTAATTGGGCCAAAGATCTTGGCGCAGAAGAGACCGTCACGCTCAGGCTTGAACGTTCTATAGTTGATAGTTTCTGGCTTTTTTACTTCACCAAACGACCATTCGCGAATGGTGTCTGGTGAGGCCATACGGATCGAAATAGCTTCTACGCTAATTGGATCTTTTGGCTTATCAAAAAAGTTCAACAAATCTTTCATATGTAAAATCCTCTAAGTTAGAGCTCTTTCAAGTTACAGTAGTGGTTCTTCGCCAGTCTTCTCATCAAGCTTAACGTCTAGACAGAGAGCTTGAAGCTCGCGAATTAGAACGTTGAATGATTCTGGAAGACCTGGTTCAAGAACCTGTTCACCCTTAACAATGGACTCATACATTCTAGTTCTACCGATCACGTCATCCGACTTCACAGTGAGGAACTCTTGGAGTGTATAAGCAGCACCATAAGCTTCAAGGGCCCACACTTCCATCTCCCCGAGACGCTGACCACCGAACTGAGCTTTACCACCGAGTGGCTGCTGAGTAACGAGTGAGTAAGGTCCAGTTGAACGAGCGTGAAGCTTTTCATCCACAAGGTGGTGAAGCTTAAGCATGTACATTGTTCCCACAGTTACGTTCTCGGCGAATGCATCACCGGTGAGACCGTTAAAGAGGGTTGTGCGTCCATTTTCTTCAAGGTCAGCAAGTCTAAACATCTCGTGGATGTCTTCTTCTTTAGCCCCGTCAAAAACGCGAGTTGAGAAGCGAACACCTGTAGAGAGTTGCTTAGCAAGAGCTGTAACTTGGTCATCACTTGCTTTTTTAAGCCATTCATCAACTTGTGGAAGTTTATAAACTGCCGAGATGAAGTCTTTGAGCTCGTGAATCTTTGCTTGCTCTTCCATCATAAGCTTAATCTTGTCACCTAGACCGCGACCGGCCCATCCAAGGTGTAGCTCAAGAAGCTGACCAATGTTCATACGTGAAGGAACGCCCAGTGGGTTGAGAACGATCTCAACTGGAGTCCCGTCAGCAAGATATGGCATATCTTCGATAGGAAGAACGTTTGAAATAACACCCTTGTTACCGTGGCGACCGGCCATCTTATCACCTGGCTGAAGCTTGCGCTTAATGGCCACGTAAACAATGACTTTCTTGATTACACCTGGAGGAAGTTCATCCCCGCGGTGGAGCATCGCAATTTCCTCGTTCGCTTTTTGACGAACGCGGTTCACACGGTTTCTCACGTCGGCGAAGTACTCAGAGAGTTTCTCTTCGAGTTCTGGCTTAAGTGGGATGTAACCAATAAGTTCAAATGGGATCTTAGAGAGGATCTCACTAGTGATGTTAGCACCTTTAGGGAGAAGCTCAGTTGAACCATCTTCACTTACGAGTTTGTCAGTTGTAGTAGCGCCAGAGAGCATGTCAGCAATTCTCATGATCGCTGAAGTCTGGATCGCTCTGATCTCGATGCGCTCGTCACGACGGATAAGAGTTGTCTCTTGGTCGATGATTTCTTTAGAGCGGCTGTCGAGCTCAACACCTTCACGAGTGTAAACCTTAGCATCAATCACGGTTCCGCGAACTGATGAAGGAGCACGTAGTGAAGTATCTTTTACGTCACCGGCTTTATCACCGAAGATAGCTTTAAGTAGTTTTTCTTCAGGAGAAAGTTGTGACTCGCCTTTTGGAGTGATCTTACCAACGAGGATATCGCCTGGCTTAATGATCGCGCCTACGCGAATAATACCAGCTTCATCGAGGTCTTTGAGGGCCTCTTCAGAAACGTTTGGAATATCGCGAGTGATTTCTTCTTTACCAAGCTTAGTATCACGAGCTTCAACTTCATAAGATTCAATGTGAATTGAAGTGAAGATATCCTGAGCAAGTAGGTTTTCAGAAATGAGGATCGAGTCTTCGTAGTTGTAACCGCCCCAAGGCATGAACGCTACGACGATGTTTTGTCCAAGAGCAAGGTCACCGTTGTGAGTTGCTGGACCGTCGGCGATCACCATTCCCTTAGTAACCTTGTCGCCTTCCTTAACGAGAGCGCGTTGGTTATTACAGGTATTTTGGTTAGTACGTTGGTACTTAACAAGCTTGTAGACATCTACGCCTGACTCACCTTCGTCAATCTTCTCACGTTGAATCACGATACGGTTAGAGTCAACGAAGATAACCTTCCCTGATTCTTTGGCAATAACGATGGCACCAGAGTCGCGGGCAACTACGGCTTCAACACCAGTACCAACGATAGGAGCATCAGTTTTTACAACAGGCACGGCCTGTCTCATCATGTTCGATCCCATAAGAGCGCGGTTGGCGTCATCGTGCTCGAGGAATGGAATCAAGCTTGTTGCGATTGAAATCATCTGAGTTGGAGAGACGTCCATAAGGTTAACGTCTTCATCCTTAGTGATGATATATTCACCGTTTGAGCGAGCTGGAATGTGGTTACCGAGAACTTTTCCATCAGTGATGTACTTTGTATCGATCTGGGCGATTACTTTTCCTTCTTCTTCGAATGCAGAGAAGTACTTAGCTGTGCCAAGTTTACCATCTTCTGAAACCATCTGGTATGGAGTTTCAATAAATCCGTATTCAGATACGCGAGCGTATGTTGCAAGAGACGTAATAAGACCAATGTTTGGTCCTTCTGGAGTCTCTACCGGACACATACGACCGTAGTGAGTATGGTGTACGTCGCGCACTTCGAAACCTGCACGCTCACGAGTTAGACCGCCAGGGCCAAGGGCCGAGAGGCGACGCTTGTGAGTTACTTCTGAAAGTGGGTTCGTCTGATCCATGAACTGAGAAAGTTGTGATGAACCGAAGAATTCTTTTACAGCAGCAGCTACTGGCTTCTGGTTAACGAGGTCATAAGGCATCATGGTTTCAATTTCTTGAATGGCCATACGCTCTTTAACAGCTCTTTCCATACGAACGAGACCAACGCGGAATTGGTTCTCAAGAAGCTCACCTACGGCGCGTACGCGACGGTTACCAAGGTGATCGATATCGTCGACTTTACCTTTACCGTTGTTAAGTTCAACGAGGTACTTAGCCGTTCTTACGATATCTTCTTTCGTTAGAACTGTTTGGTCTACTGGGATGTTAAGACCGAACTTGTAGTTAATCTTCATACGACCAACTTTAGAGAGGTCGTATTTTTCTGGATTAAAGAACAAGTTATCGAAAAGAAGCTGAGCGGCCTCTACAGTTGGAGGCTCACCTGGGCGCAATCTTTCGAAGATCTTAATTAGTGCTTCTTCTTGAGTGTCTGTTTTATCTAGAAGAAGTGTGTTTCTGATTTGGTCGCCGAAGTTGATCATGTCGATGTAGAGAACTTTAATTTTCTTTACACCAGCAGCGATGAGCTCTTGAAGCTTTGACTCAGAAACAGCTTCGTTAGCAAGGCAAAGAACCTCACCAGTAGATTCATCGAAGATATCTTCAGCAACAACCTGACCAACAACTTCGTCAAGTTCAGCGTCGAGTGAAGTAATGCCATTCTCTTCCATCTTCTTTACAGAAGCTTTAGTGAATTTTTTACCTTTCTTAACGATGGCTTTGCCAGACTTGTCGAGGATGTCATTGCGAGCGCGAGTTCCAATCATGAGATTGAAATCGAGTTCGCGAGTAAATGTTCCATCTTTTCCAAGAGTCAAAGTCTCAAGGTTGTAGAACATATTGAGAAGTTCGCTCGTAGAGTAACCCATAGCCTTAAGAACAACTGTGGCATGGAGTTTTCTCTTTCTATCGATACGAGCGAAGAGAATATTCTTGTGGTCGAATTCAAAATCGAGCCACGAACCACGGTGTGGAATGATGCGAGCACTGTAGAGAAGCTTTCCACTAGAGTGCTTCTTACCACTGTCGTGTTCGAAGATGATACCTGGTGAGCGGTGAAGCTGAGACACGATTACGCGCTCAGTTCCGTTGTAAACAAATGAACCAGTCTCGGCCATGAGTGGAATGTTACCGAGGTAAACTTCCTGCTCTTTAATAGACGAAACAGTTCTCTGCTCATTGCCGTCCTTGTCAGCTGCCACATCGTAGAATACGAGGCGAACAACTACTTTAAGAGGGGCCTCATAAGAAAGACCTCTCTGACGACATTCTTTAACAGTATATTTTGGCTCCTCGAGCGAGTACGAAACGAACTCGAGAGAGACTGTCTTGTTGAAGTCATAAATAGGAAAGACGGACTTGAATACAGCTTGGAGGCCAACTTCTTGTCTCTTTGCTGGAGGTACGTCTCGTTGAAGAAATTCTTCGTAAGAGTTAACTTGGAGCCTCATCAGGGGCGGGGTCTCTAGTACACTTGGGGTCCTAGAAAAGCTCTTGCGATACCATTCGTTGGGCGCGAAAACCTGAGTCATCTATGGTCTCCTAATATAAGGAAGGGAACAAATCTGTCGTTTTAATCTTGTAACGTAGTCCAAATACAAAAAGGCGTGAAGACGCACATGGTCTTCACACCTTCTTTTTAAACAATCTTTTTTACGCGCAAGCGTCGAAAAAGTAATTCACCGAGGAATTACTTAAGCTCAACTTTGGCGCCGGCAGCTTCAAGCTTCTTCTTGATGTCTTCGGCTTCTTCTTTAGAAACGCCTTCTTTAACAGTCTTAGGCGTACCTTCAACAAGATCCTTAGCTTCTTTAAGACCAAGACCTGTGATGCCACGTACTTCTTTAATAACGTTGATCTTCTTAGCACCAGCGTCAGCAAGAATAACGTTGAATTCTGTTTGCTCTTCAGCAGCAGCAGCAGGACCTGCAGCACCAGCAACAGCTACTGGAGCAGCTGAAACGCCGAATTTTTCTTCAAGTTGCTTAACGAGTTCAGCAACTTCAAGTACTGACATAGCAGAGATATGATCGATAAGTTGTTCATTTGTAATAGCCATTTGATTCTCCTAAAAACTAAAAATGTTTAATGTTTGTTAAAAAATTTCTACCTTACTCTTCTGAGCCAGCTTCTGCGGCAACCGGAGCTTCTTCAGCAGGTGCAGCAGCTACAGCAGCTCCGCCACCCTTTTCTTTCTCTTCTCTGATCGCATTCATCACGCGAGCAAGAGCAGAAATTGGGGCGTTGAAAGTAGCAAGTAGGGTTCCAAGCATTTCGTCGCGCGATGGAAGATCAGCAAGTACTTTGATCTTCGCAACGTCGAGTTGCTCTTCACCTAGGAAGCCACCTTTAAGGGTGACCATCTCGTGCTCTTCTCCTGCTTTCTTAAGTACTTTTGCAACGCCTGGAGCGTCTTCAAAAGCGAAAGCAACTGCGTGAGGACCTTTGAGACCTTTAAATAGTGGCTCAAATGGAGTTCCTTCGGCAGCTTTGAGGAAGAGCGTGTTGCGGGTAACGACTAGTTTCCCTTGTGCCTCTCTTACATTCTTTCTAATTGCGACTGAGTCGTTAGACTTGACGCCAATTAGGTTTGTAAGAAAGATCGCGCGAGAATTAGTAAAGTTCTCTCTTAGACCTTTAATAATCTCGTCTTTTTGCGCTCTGTTTAACATACAAAACCTCCTACATATTAAATCGGAGGGGAGTTTCCAGCAGGATTTCTAGAGAGCTTCCAGCTCTCAACCGACTTTCACCAACCCCAACGTTTTCTTAGTTAGCAATAGTGCTACACTCGAGTGGATCGAGCTTGATACCAGGACCCATGGTTGTCGATAGAGTTACCGACTTCATGTAAGTACCTTTTGAAGAAGATGGCTTAGCTCTTACGATTGCTGTAACAACAGCATCGATGTTCTTCTTAAGGTCGGCATCAGAGAATGATTTCTTCCCAACTGGAACGTGGATGATACCGTTTTTCTCAGTACGGTATTCAACCTTACCAGCTTTTTGCTCTTCAACAGCTTTAGCAATGTCAGTTGTAACTGTACCAAGCTTTGGGTTAGGCATAAGGCCACGTGGACCAAGAAGACGGCCGATACGACCAAGCTTACCCATCATGTCTGGTGAAGCGATTACGCGGTCGAAATCTAACCAACCACCAGCGATTTTTTGGATGATGTCGTCGCCACCAGCGAAGTCAGCACCAGCTTGTTCAGCTTTAGTGATGTTTTCACCAGAAGTGATCACACAAACGCGAACTGTTTTACCAGTACCGGATGGAAGTGAAAGAGCACCACGGATCATTTGATCAGCGTGACGTGGATCAACACCAAGACGGAAAGCAAGATCTACAGTCTCATCGAATTTTGCATAAGAAACTTCTTTAGCAAGAGTGATGGCATCAGTAAGTGAGTAAAACTTAGAAGCATCAACTTTAGCGTTAGCTTCTACATATTTTTTAGATAATTTTTTCATTTTCTATTTCTCCTAAAGTCGAACGCTGATTATTTATAATCAAGCTTGAGGCCCATTGAACGAATAGACCCTTCGATTGTTCTCATACCAGCTTCGAGAGTTGCAGCAGTAAGGTCGGGCTTCTTAGCTTCAACGATTTCCTTAACAACTTTTTCTGGTACTGTTCCGCCAACTTCGTGACCTGGTTTTTTAGAACCAGACTTCATCTTAAGTTTGTCCTTAAGAAGGTAAGTTGCCGGTGGAGTTTTAGTAATGAAAGAAAACGATCTGTCTGAGTAAACAGTGATGATCGTCGGTAGAACAACACCAGGTTGAGCCTGTGTCTTAGCATTGAATGCCTTACAGAACTCCATGATGTTAACACCTTTTTGACCGAGAGCAGGACCGATTGGTGGTGAAGGGTTAGCCTTCCCGCCTGCGATCTGCAATTTGATGAAACCCGTGACTTTTTTAGCCATGATGTACTCCTACGATAGTCTACAACTATCTCCCAACTAGTTTTTTAGATCCGATAAACTTGGGGCCGTCGCAAGTATTGAGGTCTACTGAACCTTTTCTACTTGAGTAAAGTCTAGTTCTACTGGCGTTGGTCTTCCAAAAATAGAAACGTTGACTTTGACCTTTCCTTTATCACTAACTGCTTCAATTGTTCCCACAAACGATGCAAACGGTCCTTCAATAACCTTAACTTGCTCGCCCTCGTGGAAATTGACACTCGTGCGTGGCTTCTTAAAGCCCTCTTCCGCTTGAGATGTCATATAAGCCGCCTCTTCATCGCTGATTGGGGCTGGCTTATCACTAGTTCCGCCTACGAAACCGGTGATTTTATCTGTATCTTTAACAAGGTGCCACGTCTTATCATTCATAATCATCTTGAGCAAGACGTAACCTGGGAAAAGTTTCTTCTTGATGGTTCTTTTCTTACCACCAGCATTTGAGACGACTTTTTCTTCTGGAACGAGGATATCACTGAAGTATTCGGTCATTTTGTAGTTCACAACGCGCTCGCGTAGTGTTTTCTGTACCTTACCTTCCTGACCAGTCATCGTCTTGGCGATATACCACTTGAAGTCTGGCGCAGAACCATCGGCTAGAAGTTCGTCCTTTTTAGGAGCCCCCTCTACAGATTCTTCAGTATTTTCAATATCTTCATTCACTTTTGTATTTTCGTCTGTCATATATTGCTCTTTTAAAATTCGAGTAATTAGTAAAGTAGGTTGAGAACTTCGCTGAAGATAAAATCAACGAGTACAAAGAATCCACTCACGATTGAAAGGCTGATCACAAGACCAATAGTGATCTTTAGGATCGTATCCTTATCTGGCCAAATGACCTTTGTAAGTTCGCCGTAAACTTCCTTTAGGTGTGAATAAGCTGACTTGTTCTTAACGATGAGAACAAAGCTCACGAGACCAAGAACAATTCCAAGGCCTTGGGCAACAAGACCAAAATTTGGAACCTTAGCCTCAAGGTCAAACCACTCACCCATCGTCTCTGAAAAGCGAATTACGATAAAGGCTACGATAATAGAAAATACAGCTACGAGGCTGTTAATCCACTTTTGGTTATCTTCTTGCTTAATAACGGACATCAATCTTCCTTGCGTTTATATAGCTAGGTACTTAATCACCTAAAACTGAACATAGATAGAGATCATATCCTTATGCTTTAGTTGGCCTAAATTGTCTATGGGGTGCGATAAAAATCTTGAGATTGCAACGCGTTAAATCAATATTTTTTCATCACCCCTGCTACCTTTTTTCACTTACAATGAATCCATGTCATTTTTAAAGATTATAAAATTCCCAGTTTTATCCATAAGCTTTATTTGTCTTCTTATTGCGCTCTGCTTCCCATCTGTGCGCAGTGGTCTATCGACGGATAGCTTCCTCATGGATGAAGCGCTGCAGTTCTACACCGCCATCGGCGACCATCATTTTGAGCTCGGCCATCGCCACCTGGCCCCCCTAAGCAAAGTTATTTTTCACAACTTTAATGACAACCTCGACCCGGGTGGATTCACACTACTTCTCAACATCTGGTCGAGGCTCAGTGAGGACACTAGTTGGCTGAGACTACTACCCTTTTCCTTCTTCATTGGTGCGCTCGCCATAGTCTTTTTTATTTTCTCGCGAGCAGAGCGTTCTTCTTGGGCGCCCTCATTTCTAATATGCGCCTTTATCGCAAGCTATTCACCTCTCATGAATTGGGCCTTCATTCTGCGTGCCTACAGTCTCGAGATACTAGGTCTGTCCTACCTTTGTTTTCTTCTCTGTTCTGAGAGAAGAAAGCACCACTATCTCTTCTACCTGCCACTCATATTCTTTGCTTTTAGCAGATATTCTTTTTTAGTCTTCTTAGGTGTGTTTTTACTGATGGAAATTTACCGTCAAGGGGTTCTCAAAAAAAGCCAACTCCTTATCCTAGCTAGTGCAGGCGCCCTTCTCTCCTTGCCCTTCGCCATTTTTATCGCACCAAAGATTTCGGCCAAGCTTCCACTCTATATTCAAAATTTCACCCTCCTCTACAATTTGCGACCTGAAGGTGATCTCCTCTCACTTTTCTATAGGAATCTCTCCTCCCTCACTTACACTCTTTTACTAGTTTTATTAGTCCTCTACTTCATTGATCGAAGCTTTCTCTCGGCCAGAACGAGGCGTCTCTTTCACTTCACTCTGTGCATGCATTCAATCTTTATCTACCTCTCGGCGATGGGGTTATACCCCTGGGTTATGCAGGAGCGCTTTGGACTATCGCTAAGTTACTTAACCTTTCTTTGTACCGGAATGTTCGCTATGGATGTTGGTAGGCTGTCAGAGAAAATTAAACGTATTCTTAGAAGCAAATTACTAGTTGTCCTCTTAATCATTCCAGCTCTACAGATTCGGGAATTTAGATTTGATTCCTACTCGGCCATGGCCCCCTCAATTGATCTAGTTCCACTTGAGCAACTCGACAATGGCAGTGTCTACCTAGGTCACAATGCCTTTTTTGAAGCTTATTTTTTATTTGATCTAGGAAGGTTTAAATCCAAACGTGAACTCTTTGAGCGCTTTGACTTTGATCGCCCCAGAGGATCTCTCAAGCCTTCACTAGAATATAAATATCTCATCATCTCTCAACTTGATCGCGAGAATAAGAACTTCATTGAAAATGAATTAAATCTCAGACCTATCAACAGCGATAGAAGGACATTTGTGTATAAAGTTGGGAATTAATTTGGCGGGCGCAGAAGGATTCGAACCTACAACCTACTGATTTGGAATCAGCCGCTCTACCATTGGAGCTATACGCCCAGAAAAGAAAGAAGCCAGCACGAGGCTGGCTTCTTATTATCTAAGTAACTTAGAATTACTCTACGATTTCAGCAACAGTACCGGCACCGATAGTACGTCCACCTTCGCGGATAGCGAATTTAAGACCTTTTTCCATCGCTACAGGAACGATAAGTTCAACTGTAAGTGAAGTGTTATCGCCTGGCATAACCATCTCTACGCCGTCAGCAAGAGTGATGTTACCAGTAACGTCTGTTGTTCTGAAGTAGAACTGTGGTCTATAGCCTTTGAAGATTGGAGTGTGACGTCCACCTTCGTCTTTAGAAAGGATATAAACTTCACACTTAAACTTCTTGTGTGGCTTAACTGAACCTGGCTTAGCAAGAACTTGACCACGCTCAACGTCTTCACGCTTTGTACCACGGAGAAGAAGACCAACGTTGTCACCAGCACGACCTTCATCAAGAAGCTTGCGGAACATTTCAACGCCAGTAACAGTTGTTTTAGTAGTATCGCGGATACCAATAACTTCAACTTCTTCGTTCACTTTTACGATACCACGCTCAACACGACCAGTAACAACAGTACCACGACCTGAGATCGAGAATACGTCTTCAACTGGCATAAGGAATGGCTTATCGATGTCGCGAGCTGGCTCAGGAATGTATGAGTCAACAGCGTCCATAAGTTCTTTAATACGGTCACGACCAATGTTGGCGTCGCGATCTTCAACGGCAGCAAGAGCTGAACCTTTGATGATTGGAATATCGTCGCCTGGGAAGTCGTAAGAAGAAAGAAGTTCTCTTACTTCCATTTCAACGAGCTCAAGAAGTTCTTCGTCGTCTACTTGGTCAACTTTGTTAAGGAATACTACGATAGCTGGAACACCTACCTGACGAGCAAGAAGGATGTGCTCACGTGTTTGTGGCATCGGGCCGTCTGCAGCACTACATACAAGAATGGCACCGTCCATCTGAGCAGCACCAGTAATCATGTTCTTAACGTAGTCGGCGTGTCCCGGACAATCTACGTGAGCATAGTGACGGTTAGCTGTTTCATACTCAACGTGTGCTGAGTTGATGGTAATACCACGAGCTTTTTCTTCTGGTGCAGAGTCAATGTCGGCATAGCCTCTAGCCGCTCCACCGTGAAGAGCTGCCATTGTCATTGTAATTGCAGCTGTAAGAGTTGTTTTGCCGTGGTCAACGTGGCCAATTGTACCTACGTTTACGTGCGGCTTACTTCTGTTAAACGTTTCCTTTGCCATGAGGCAGCCTCCTTAAGACTTTTATCAATCGGATTCTATCGCTATGTACTATCAATGCGTAGGTTGGTGCACAGTATGCTTTAACTTAGTCACAACTGACAAGCGGAAAATGTGGCCTTTTGTGCGACAAAAGCATCTTTTTCGAGGTTTTTTTGAATTTTTTTATTATGCCCGCAATCAAATTGTACGAATGACGAAACGAATTTACACGAGTGAATAAAAACAAATTTGATGATGAGTAATGGAGCTTACGGCGGGAATTGAACCCGCGACCTCTCCCTTACCAAGGGAGTGCTCTACCCCTGAGCCACGTAAGCTTATTGAGAGATTCCCTAGAGGGAAGATGGAGCGGGCGACGCGATTCGAACGCGCGACATCCAGCTTGGAAGGCTGGCACTCTACCAACTGAGCTACACCCGCATACTATCTAATTGAACTGGTGGCGAGTGGTGGATTCGAACCACCGAAGGGGTAACCCAACAGATTTACAGTCTGCCGCCTTTGGCCACTCGGCAAACTCGCCTCAGCAAATTACTCGACATTAAGAAAAGAATGGAGCTGGTTATAGGATTTGAACCTACGACCCTCGGTTTACAAAACCGATGCTCTACCAACTGAGCTAAACCAGCACTATTAAAAACTTGCCGAGACGAGAATTTATAATAGGGTCTGGTTTTAAAATCAAGGAATTTCTTAATAATTCGTCATTTTTAGGATGACTACCCTTGTCCAAAAACCATTTCCATCGCAATCGAAGCGGCAACACTAACGTTGAGAGATTTTGTTTGGCCACGTGCCCGCAGTGCAAACGTCTCAGTTACAAGGCGCTTTACAGCGTTTGAAAGGCCAATATCCTCTGCACCGAGAACTAGGCAATAGCGCAGCTGAGAGTCAAACATCTCACTCACCGAGCGAGTCGCGTGCTCAGAGAGACCAATGAGCGTGATGCCTCTCTCGCTAATTTTCTTTAGGGCTTGAGGCAGTGATCCACAGCGAACCAGAGGAACATATTCGAGCGCGCCACTGGCAATTCTAGTAAAAGAGGGGCTCTCACCAAAGTTGCCTTTGCTAGAGAAAATCACAGCGTCCACGCCATAGAAACTTGCAGTCCTAAGAATTGCGGCTCCGTTGTGGGCGTCGGTCACTTGGTCTAGGGCAAGAAGTCTAAGATCCGGTTTTCTTTCAATAAGTTCATAGAGATCGGCGAGATCCATTTGCTCCAGTGCCTTAGTAATTAAAAAGCAACCAGAGGGAATTCGAGAGTAGTGAAAGCCATTTTCTTCAATGATTCCCTTGGCGAGCTCCTGAACTTTATGCGGGTGAACGACTGTCACCTTTACTTTTGAGAGCGCCTCTTTATTTAATGACTCTTTCTCGCGAAGTTCTTTCAGTCCATCTTCACTAGCAACGAGCTCAATTAGCTCGCGCTTGGGATTGCGAATGGCCTCAGCAATAGAGTGAAGACCTATGATTACCTGCTGGCTCATCGACATTCTTCCCAGAGTTTTTTAAGTGTTGAGACAAGTTCGTCACGCTTAACAATATGCTTTTCATTGGTGGCGCGAACGACAATTTCAAATGTCTGATTCTGTTCGTAATCGCGCTCTCCCAGCACCACTCGTAGCGGCAAGCCAAGTAGGTCACTGTCTTTAAATTTAAAGCCAGGCCCGGCGTTGCGGTCGTCAAAGAGAACGTCAAAACCCGCAGCTTTGAGCTCCCCATAGATCTCTTCACCAAATTGATTGTACTTTTCTGACTTTGCAATCAACGCAAAGTAAATGTCGTAAGGGGCGATGGCCTTTGGCCAGATGATCCCGCCCTCATCATGATTTTGTTCAATGGCAGCGGCCATCACGCGTGTCACACCAATTCCATAGCAGCCCATCAATGGATTGACGGCCTTGCCATTATTATCGAGCACAGTCACGCCAAGCGCCTTGGTGTACTTATTGCCAAGTTGGAAGATGTGACCAACTTCAATACCTCGTTTCACTTCAACAGTGCCCTTGCCATCGAGGGTCTTGTCACCCTCTTTGGCCATGCGCAGATCCAGGGTTTTATAACCAGTAAAATCGCGACCTGGCTTCACTCCTGTCAGGTGATAATCTTTCTTATTGGCCCCAACGATAAAGTGACCTTCCTCGCTCACATCACTGTCGAGGAGTACGGTGACTTTCGCTGTGAGATTAACTGGCCCAATAAAGCCTTTCACAAAACCTTGTGAAGAGAGCTCATTGTCAGTTGCCGCGAGAATGTGATCGGCGCCCAGGGCGTTCTTAAGCTTTACTTCGTTGAGCGAATCATCTCCGAGCAGCAATATTAAGTAGAAGGCTTCCTTCTCGCCATAAATCGCTTTGTAGACGAGAGATTTTAATGATTCACACTGGGGAGCTTTTAGAAAGTCACAAACTTCTTCGATAGTTCCCTTGGCCGGTGTTTCTACTTCAGAAACGCTTGCCCCAGACTTGTTGATCGTGAGATCGGCGCGCTTAGTTTGCGCCTTTTCGATATTGGCGGCGTAACCCGTTTCGCGGCAGTAGATCAAAGCATCTTCTCCGGTGTCGGCGACCACTTGGAACTCGTGGGTTTTAGAGTCACTGGAGCCCATATTCCCGGCGTCTGCTTCAACGGCGAAGAACTCTAGCCCTACTCTTTTAAAAACGGCTTCGTAAGCGCCATAGTAAGCCTCATAGCCCTGGTCGAGACATGGCTTATCAATGTGAAATGAATACGCATCCTTCATGGTAAATTCGCGCGCGCGCATAAGGCCAAAGCGCGGTCTGATCTCATCGCGAAACTTAGTATTGATTTGATACAAACTAAGGGGAAGGTTCTTATAACTCTTAATCGTCTTTCTAAAGACATCGGTGACTGTCTCTTCATTAGTTGGACTTATACAGAGATCGGCATCGCGCTTATCTTTAAAAGTGAGCATCTCGCCGCCCATTTTGTCCCAGCGACCTGATTCCTGCCAAAGCTCGCCCGGCGTGACCACAGTCATGAGAACCTCTTGCCCATCAATGCGATTCATCTCTTCGCGCACAATCTGTTCAATCTTGCGAATCGTGCGATAGCCAAAGGGCAAGTAGTTATAGAGACCGGCTCCAACTTTTTGAATAAGTCCCGCGCGCATCATTAGGACGTGCGAAGGCACGACCGCGTCCGCAGGAGCGTCTTTATAGGTTTGCCAAAAGCTTTTAGAGAGTTTCATATCGATATCCTGACTTTAACGGGAGTCCACTTCCCGTATGCTTACGGGAAATGTGACAGAAAAAATAATGTTAGTAAATAATTCTAGTGAAACGCCGGTGACAAGGCACGAGGGAGCTCGAAGGCTTCCACAGTTTCTTTCTGAAGCGATGAGGCAGAAACAATCTCGTAGGCACTTGGAGTGTCGAGAAGCTTGCGGCAAAGGAGGTTGTGGAGATTGTGGCCAGACTTATAAGTCGTCACCTTACCGGCAACCTCATAGCCTAGAAGGCTAATATCTCCAATAGTATCGAGAATCTTGTGGCGCACGAACTCGTCCTTGAAGCGAAGACCCTCAGGATTCATTACTTTAAATTCATCGAGAACAATGGCGTTATCGAGTGAACCACCGCGAATGAGGCCCTTGCGCTTGAGCATGTCCACATCGCGAAGCATTCCAAAGGTGCGCGCTCGACTGACTTCTTTTATGTAATTCTCACATGAGAACTCAAAGACTTTGTGTTGATTGCGAATCAAAGAGTGTGCAAAGACGATCGTGGAATCGATAATGAGACGAGAGCTCGGCTCGATGCGCGCCCACTTGTCATCCACTCTTACCTCTACGGGCTCGAGTACAACCATAAATTTCTTAGACTTGCTAAGCGTAGCAATACCAGTTTCTTTCAAGAGAAAAACGAAAGATGCGCCAGAGCCGTCCATAATTGGAACTTCTGGGCCATCGATCTCACAAAGAACATTGTTAATACCAAGTCCATAGAGAACAGAGAGCAAGTGCTCAACAGTGTGGACTGCATTTTGGCCGGCGCCAATTGTCGTATTATTTTCGGTGGCGCCAACAGTGTGGGCCTTAGCTTCAAGAACGGGAGCACCAGGAATGTCGACGCGTTTAAATTGCACACCAAAATCCGCGCCTGCTGGATGAAGCGTCATCGTTACTTTGCGACCGGAGTGAATACCAATCCCCGTAACAGTTACTTTCTTAGCTAGGGTGCGCTGAAATAACATCTACAATCCTTTAAAGCCGTGCGAACACTAGTGCGCTAGTATCGCATTGTACTTTTGTTCCCTCTTAGTTGCAACACACAAGACTAGTATAAACAAACATTTAACTAAGTTTTAGTGTGCAGAAGTTGCCTTTTAAAGGGGTTACCTATCAGAAAACTCGGCAAGGGGCGAGGCAAGTTTTTGAATTTGTGAGTTTTTTACTCACAAAGAGCTGCCCTTCTACTCAGCACATTTGGGGCCAAGACTATAGCTTAACACATTGTTTTTACTTGGACGATTCGTCTAGATCAAGTCAAAATGACTAAATCTTGAACAGGAGAAACCCACGATGTCACTTTGGAAGACGGCCCCAAGCCTCGACGATCTCAACAATACCTCTAGAGGCACCCTCTCTGAGCATATGGGCATCGTCTTCACAGAAGTTGGTACGGATTATCTTGTGGCCACGATGCCAGTGAGAGCGACGAATAAGCAGCCCTATGGCCTACTTCACGGTGGGGCTTCCTGCGTGCTCGCCGAGACGCTCGGAAGTGTGGCCTCCAATCTTTGTATTGATAACTCGAAGGAATATGCCGTGGGCCAGGTCATCGAGGCCAATCACCTGCGACCGGCCACTTCAGGCAATGTCAGCGCGACAGTAAGACCAATTCACATTGGGCGCACGAGCCATCTTTGGGAAATTGTTCTCAGCGATGAAAATGGAAAGATTACTTGTCACAGTAAATTAACGACCAGAGTGGTTGCGCGCTAACTAGGGAAGTTCACTTTTTAGTTTCAAGAGAAACTCATCATTGGGCACAGACCTTAGTCCCTTCTCTATCACTACTCCCGCTTCGTAGAACATACTCTGCTCGATATAGAGTCTAGCGAGATACTGATAGGGAAAGGCCGAGTCTGGGGCGAAGGTGATATTTCGCTCAAGCATTTCGGTGGTGTTATTAAAGATTCGGCCGTAACTGCTCTGAGCTATTGCAAATCCCAAAACAAAAATCAAACAAATGGCGCGAATATCGACCGATTTCGGCAAGACTCTTTGAGCTTCTTCCAAGAGTTGAACTAATAGCCACGCCATACCTGCAGTCATCACGTAAGCCCAGTGATCGGCGACATAAGAATATTTCATATATGGGATATAGAGCACTCCTGATATTGGAGCAAATCCAGCAATCACTAATGCTAATGGAATAAGTCTCTCTCGTTTTTCTAATCTGAAAAACAGATAGAGAAAGAGCACTCCCGTCATCATCAAGAACATAAAAGTGAGAACACCTACCCCAGATATTAATGGCCACTTAGGGTAGATAAAAAGAAGCTTTACAGGAAAGAGGAATTTAAAAAAGTAGAAGCTAAAGTTGCGAGAGATGAGATGAAGCTTCAGCGCAACCTTGCCCCAAAAGGTATGATAGGCGAAGGTTCCATCAATGGAGGTCACGCTTGGGCCAAAATTCACCCTACCAAAGAGCTCATCGAAGAAATATGTCTTGCGGATTGAATTTTCATAAGTCGATTCAGTAATCGCATTATTCGACATATAAGCAATCGTCCCTCCCAAGACAAGAAGCAAAGCTAGTGCGCCTACAATTTTTGGCCAGTGGCTCTTCAAATCCCCAAGGTTGAGTCGAAGAAGCATGCAAAAAGGTATTAACACTGCCACCGGCTTAGTCTTTATGGACAAAAAATAAAAGAACAGGGCCACAAGCAAGCTTGCCACCATGCTTTTAACCCTCTCTCTCTGGTTTAGCTTGTCGATAAAATTGAGCAAATACCAACTGGCCAGTAATGCCCAGAACAACCCCATAATGCTATTGAGCTGAAAGATCCATGAAAGGGTTTCAACATGAAATGGATGAAATAGAAAGATGAGAGAGCCGTAGGCAGCGTACTTAAAACCAAGTCTTGAAATGATAAGATAGAGAATGTACCCGCTTGCACTATGAAAGAAGAGTGAGACCATTTTATAGGCCCAAAAACTCTGCTCAAAAATATTAAATAGAATCCAAAACTGTGAGTAGCCCAGCGACCAAATTCGCTCGTGACCAGAGCCCTTTATCCAATAGACCCAAGGGTTGGGTACATCAACAACACCTTTATTTGAAAAGATGAAGACGTAGTCGTCCCAAAATGGGCCAGATTTAAGTACTGCTAAATTTATAATGGTCACGACAACAAAGGAGACCAAAAATATCAGCAGTCCTTTCTTACGGGCAGACAGCAAATCCAGATCCATTCGTTGCCTTCGTGGCTACTCCTGCGTCACCTTTTTCGAGGTTACATAGACAGAGCGGGACACCGTATGAGTCAAAGCCACGGATACCGTACTTACACACAGGAAACAAACAGTTACCTGATGTAGAGACTGCTGGATCAGGCTTCCATAGCCTAGGCAGTCCTGCTGTTCGACCATACATATCGCCGCAAATTTTATAGCGAATACTTTTCAAGAGTGCTTCATCAAAGCCTCGGCACTCTCCATCAACGTATGAGCCACCATTTTCTTCACAATAGTGCTTTGAAATCTCACGGATAAAATTATTCTTATCTGCAAAACATTTTTGAATGCGTGTATCCGTCACCGGAGTTGGGGTTGTACCGACCGGTGGTGGAGAGCGAGTTCCAGTAGGTCGTTTAAATAAATCAATACTGAGTTGAATTACCCTTCTTGTCAGACGTCCGCCAAGCTCTGCTGTATCCGCACCAGATTGAGACTCTCTAGGCGCATAATTTTTAACAAAGACAAATACTAGCTCTGCCTTCCCCTCAGTACTGCTAACTACCTCGAAGTTCTGTAACCAGATATCTTTAATGAGAACCTTTTTCCCGTAGAGGTACTTCTCTGGATCGTTACTCGACGTATCCATAAAACTTCGAATATCCTCCATCGCAAGGCCAGCCGGAAGCGACCAATAAGCGACGTATGTATCGGCGGGAGTTGCAGGTATCGCAGGTCCTGCGGCGTAATCAAGTACTGTGGTATTTCCATTGCCGCTATAAATATATCCACCATTATCTAGTTGCACATATCTGACGGTGTCAGTCCAACGATAGAAATCGATACCTCTGCGATTTAGAATATAGGGAATTCGAACTCTCCAATTTGCAGTTCCCTTGGTAAAGCTGGTTGTATTATCCATAAAAAAATTGCCATAACCAAAGTAACGACCGTTGATGATATTCCCAGGTGTTCCAGAAATCACCACTGGTGTTGGAGAGGGAAACTGAGTCGCATTATTTACAAATAATCTTGGATTGAAATGCTGAGAGTAATCAGCTCCATCGTCAAAATTTCTAGACGCATAGTAGTCTGCCCCACACATCTCAGGGTCCTTCAGGCGATTATAAATATCATCTACAATGTCATCAATTACTTTGGCGGTAGAGACGTTCTGAAGAATTCTATTATTGAGGTCGAGAGCATTCATAATGATATACGAAAGCGCAGAGACTGCTGCTGCAATCATCATTGCCTGTACTAGGCCAAACCCTTTCTCATTACGACAACTTTTCATCATGGTCCTTGGGGAGTTGCACATCTAAATTCCATATTATTTGTGATGATGAGTTTACTCTCAACGCAATCTAAATGCTGCATCTGCTGCTCTTTCACGCAATCATAGTTTTTATACTGAATCTGACCTGCTGCGGTTTTGGATGTTACAATCCCTCCAAAGTTAGCACACATAAACCGGCGCCCCTTCTGAAGGCCCACATCGATGGAGCCGGCACACTCTGGATTTCCATTCACAAAGGTCACACTTCCACCGAGGTCAACACACAAGCTATCAAGAGCTGAAGTTGCTGTTCTGGTACTTGCATCAACGCACTTCTGTAGTTGATTTGAACCATTAAGAATAACAGCAATGGGATATTCCGCCTTGGTTCTGCGATAAATGTAGCGATCAACGCCGCCTGAGGTTTTTCCATTTACTTGCCTTACGACAAATATGACGACAACCTTTGCCCACCCATACTTGTTCTGAGTACCAAAGAGTCCATAATTTATATTCTGCTTCGTTCCCGCAGTGGTGTCTGTCTCAGAGTAATCCGTCTCATTAAATCCAGTCACAAAAACACTTTCAATCCACACTGGATAGTCGCCACCTCGGTTAATGGCGATTTGATTGTCTAGTTTTGTGGCTTCCTGAAAAGTTGTGTCTACCTGAAAGATCACTTGATCGACACCGGGAACGTTCTTCGTTCTAATTTGAGTTAAGTCCGTTTTTCCCGATGCAGGAACAATTGTATTTAAACCAATAGTTTGTTCGCAGTTATCAGAATTGGAGAGAAGATTTGAAATCTTTTGATCAAAGTAGCTAATTTCAGCTCTAAGAGCTACTCCCCGAGAGCTCTTACTAAAGAAATATGAGAGATTAATCATCGCCATTGCGACAATGCCCATCACACCTACTGCGACCAGAAGCTCTACGATAGTAAAACCATTGGCGTTTTCTACACATTTTTTCATGGTCCAGCCGCTCCTTCACAAGGCGTGCCTGCGGAGACAGTCTCTCCCGCCACCGTTCTGCGACAAGGTGTAGTACATTCGATTTTTTCAGTGATTCCATCGCCTAGCGGGTTTGGTACTGGCTCAGTAGAATTTGGTGCAGCGGCACCAGGATACACACCAAAGACAATTTGCTGTGTCGATCCACTGCCTGGACAGTTCATACTTTTAATAGGAGATGGGTTGAAGCAAGTCTTAGTGCTTCCGTTCCAACTTCCCCCCAATTCAATACACATCTCCATCTCGAGTAGGCGCTGGCGGACGTTTCTAATATCCTTACACTCTACGTAGGTACCAGAACCCCATCGACCAATACCACTATATTGTCTCGCAAGGGGACCACCGGCCATATTGTCGCAGACAAATCTTTCAACTTCATACAGTGAAGTATCATCTCCAGCGTAACAACCAGAGATATAGACATTACTTGAAATTGCATTTCCTGGGCGCTCTACACTCAACTCCACAGGAACTGTCTTGATAATATTGTAATTCTTGTTGACCATTCGGGCGCTTCCACCCTGGTTGCCAAGTCGCTTGTATCTAATACCAACTACAACATCAATCGTTCCAGCAATTGGGACATTTATCTTTGCTGAATTTATAAAATTCGCTCCGATATTATTTGGATCGGGAATTTCAACAGTCTTGGTCACCTTGAGATTTCTCATAGTCGCTGAGGTAATCGTAATCTTTGAATTATTGATTTGAAGAGGCAATGTACTCATATTGAGAATGGTCGAAACGTTCGCCCCTACCCAATGCCTTAAGTAGCGAAGTGGCCTGGTGTTAGTTCCAGTGAGTGCCGTTGTGTATATTCTGCCTGATGGAACTGGACTGGTTACAGGTGTACCAATATCAACTGGAGTGGTTGTGTTTGTGCCAAGAATGGTTTCTTTACAGTCTTCTGGATTTACAAAAACGGAGTCAAAGAGAAATTCAATTTGAGTTTTTTCAAGATTTCTTTCAGCCTCAATCTTCAAGCGCGCTGCATTTTCCATCATGTAGGAAACACCAAGACTCACGATTCCGCCAATACCAACAGCAACCATCAGCTCCATCATTGTGAAGCCGGCCTGCTCTCGCAGAAACTTATTTGTGAGTCGTCGCAGTCTGTTCATAAAACCTCTATCTTTATGATAACTTACGACTAAATTTTGTTAGTTTTTTAGCTTGAAGGGAGTTTTTTTCCCGTTCTTTCAGCGACTTATAGATGATCTAAAAAGTCAGAGTTAAGACTTCTTCTCCTAAAAACGCCCATTATTTATGACAATTACTTCTTAGACCAAGAATCTAGGTGCTCTCGGGCCTTCTGAGAGATTTCGCGCCCTCTGGGTGTACGCAGAAGAAACCCCTCCTTTAGAAGAAAGGGCTCGTAGACGTCTTCCACAGTCCCACGGTCCTCGGCCAGCGTCGCGCACAAGGCTTCTATTCCTACTGGCCCGCCACCATAGTAGTCCTTAATCACGCTGAGAATTTTTCGGTCCATGCGATCCAGACCAAATTGGTCAATCTCCATGAGGGCCAGAGACTTTTGAACGATCTCTCTATTTACCTTTGGTTGCTTTTCAACCAGGGCGTAGTCGCGGACACGTCTTAAAATACGATTGGCAATTCTTGGAGTTCCGCGCGAACAGCGGGCCATGTCCATGAGTGCATCTGATTGGATATCAACATTTATCTTCTTTGAATTGAGCTCAATTATTCGTGCGAGTTCGGGTGCTTCATAGTAGTCAAAGTGAAGACTTGCAATGAAGCGGTCACGCAATGGATTGCTTAGAAGACCCGACTTTGTAGTTGCCCCAATGAGAGTGAACGGTGCAATAGCGATTTCCATAGTGCGAGCAGTGGCCCCCTGTCCGATCACGATATCGAGTCGGTAATCTTCCATGGCCGAGTAGAGAATTTCCTCTACTGAAATATGCATGCGATGAATTTCATCAATGAAGAGCACGTCTCGAGGCTCGATATTACTGAGAATGGCAGCAAGGTCGCCCTTCTTTTCAATGGCAGGTCCTGAGATCACGTGAAGGTTTGTGCCTAGAGCGTTGGCAATAATCATCGCCAAACTCGTCTTACCAAGGCCCGGAGGACCCGAGAGTAGGACGTGATCCATCGCCGCTTCTCTCATCGTCGCAGACTTCACCATCAGGCTCACGTTATCAACGACAGTTTTCTGCCCGATATATTCAGAGAAGTCCTTAGGACGAAGCACACCTTCTTGGCGCGAATCGGCTTCAGTGGCATGTGCACTCACCACGCGGTGGGCACCCATTTCTGATAAATCTTCCACGTCTGCTCCTTTTTCAATCTGCTAAGAATTGATCTCTGCTGCTTTTTTTAAATATGTCACCAGTTCTCCGGTGCGTTCTGCCTCAGCAACTAACTCAATTTGGGCCATTGGATGCTCTAAATCTATTAAGTTAGCTAGTCTTTCAAAAAAATTTTTCGCTATTAAATTACTCACCTCAAAGCTCCATTCAGACCTGCTTTAATTACAGCTCTCGCAAGACGAGGTGAACAAGTTGTTCTGGCTTTGAAATTATTGTCTCAGACATAATTCTGTGAGCAAGAGGAACGACTTTATCCTCTGAGAAGCCAAGCTCTTTACAGGCCATTAAAGCGTCGTCAAGTACTGTACTTTCAGGAATCACTGCGGGAATTTCAATTTCAGTAGCAACTTCACTGCTAAAGACAAGTTCGTTTTGAGGCATCGGCTCAAGCTTGTAGCTCTCGGCATACATTTTCACGCGATGAATTTTCCCTGTGAGATCGAGAATAATTTGCGCCGCAGCCTTGGCACCTACTCCGGGAGCACTTGAGAGAGATTTCTTATTATCAAAGAGAATTGCTTCAATAATTTGTTTATCACCAAGGGCCTTCATGAGCGCGAATGCGGACTTTGGCCCCACACCCTTTACACTGATCAGAAGCTCGAAGAGTTTCTTTTGTCTTAAAGTATTAAAGCCGTAGAACTCTTCTGGGCCGTCTTTTTTATAAACGTGACTCACAAAGAGTGAAGCCATGCCCCCTTCAGCTAAGATTGAGGGATAATAAATTTGATAACCCACGCCCATGGCCGTAAGGAGAATGAGCTCTTGCCCATCACTAAAGAGTACTCTTCCCTGTAGATGTCCGATCATGACCTAGACCTCGCCAAATCTTTGAGGCTGCGTCGCCCCTTTGAACTAGGGACTTTTCCCGAGAGCTTCGCCCCCTGAAGAAGTCCGTGTGTAAGTGCAATTGCTAGGGCGTCTGCCTCGTCGTGAGATTTAAAACTTTTAATCCCAAGTAGCATGCCCACAATTTTCTCCATTCCCTCTTTATCTGTGTGACCGTGACCGGTGACGGTAGACTTGATCAAGTTTGGAGCATATTCAAAAATCTGACCGTGATATTTTTGTGAAACTGCCGCGATAATCGCGCCGCGCGCCTGAGCAAGCTTGGCCAGCGAAGTGACTGATTTGGTATAGATCAGAGACTCTAATGCGATAGCATCAACTGAGCGCTCGCTGAGTAACTCACTTGCCGCGCTAAAAATATCTGGCAGGCGATCAATGAAATTCTCGCCTACTTCAAAACTAAGGATTCCCGACTCAAGATAAGTAAACTTGCGCCCATTCAGCTCAACAAGTCCATATCCAGTCTTTCGTGACCCAGGGTCAATTCCTAAAATAATCATGCTAGAAAAATTGTAGCCTGCCTGAGAGCGAATGGCATGCCTAAATTTATGAGGCGTGGCGACCCTTTACGAATTGCCCGACATAGAAGACAAGACTTCCACCCACCAACTGAACCAGCTCTAACTGCCCATAATCACCCTTGCTCATGCCACTAAATAGGCACAGCCCGACTGAAGTAAAGCCAATTAGTTGAAGTCCAAGTCCGATGTAAAATAACATGGGGTGTTTCTCCTCTTGAAGCGAAACATAACACTTCAAAGCGTCATTAGAAAAGTGAAAGTTTTTAACGTGCTCTCCCTTATCGTTTTACTCCATTTTTCGTACACTTGTGGCCATAACCCACTCCCAGGATAAGGCCATGGCAAGAGAACTTGCGGCGAAACCTTTGCGTGACAAAGAGCTCGCTGTGCTCCAATCACAATGTGAAGAACTTAAACGCCAGGGAGTCTGGCCCCATCTCAAAGTTATCCTTGTCGGCGATCATCCTCCAAGTGTCATCTACACGCGAAATAAGAAGGCCTTCTGCGAAAGCTTCGGGGCGAGATGTGAGATCGTTAATCTTGATAAGGGTCTAAGTGAACAAGACTTCCTGGAAGCGCTCTCAAAAATCACGAATGACGAGGATGTTCATGGCTGCTTTGTCCAGCTTCCCCTTCCGAAGCATCTTGCTCATCTCGATGTGGGAAAACTTATTCCACCTGAAAAAGATGTCGACGGCTTTCATCCCCTCAACCTTGCTCGCATTCTAGAGGGCGATGAAGACGGACTCATCCCCTGCACGCCCAAAGGGATTATGACTCTTCTTAAATTTAATAAAATCGATGTTGCCGGTAAGCACGTTGTCATCATTGGCAGAAGCTTGATTGTTGGCAAGCCCTTGTCACTTTTGATGACCAATCACAACGCTACCGTAACTCTCTGCCATTCTCGCACTCGCGATCTAGCGGCGCACACGCTCCAAGCGGACATCATCGTAACGGCCGTTGGGGTTCACAAGGTGATCGGACCAGAGCACCTTAGAAAGAGTGGCGACCAGATCCTCATTGACGTTGGGATGAATAAGAATGAAGAGGGTGCGCTGTGCGGAGATATGGACCTAGAGCCCATGAAGAAGCATTGTAGTGCCTACACTCCGGTGCCTGGCGGCGTCGGTCCCATGACTATTTTCTCTTTGGCGCAAAACCTTTTACAAGCTGCACGATTCAGACTACAAAATTCGCACTAATTTCTTTTTAAGCGCGGGAGAGCTCATGAGCTTGCAACAAACTTCACTTCACGCCGATCACCTAGCTCTTGGAGCTAAGATGGCACCCTTTGCTGGCTTTGATATGCCTCTGCAATATTCTTCAGTTAAGGAAGAAGTGATTGCTGTGAGAAATAACGCCGGCGTCTTTGATGTGTCACACATGGGCGAGTTCTTTGTCAGTGGAAAAGATGCGACGAGATTTATCGACTTTCTCATCACCAATGACTATGCAGGCTCACCTGTTGGCAAGGCTGTTTATTCTCCGCTTTGCCGCGATAATGGAACTGTAATTGACGACTTGATTGCTTACAAAATCAAAGACGAGCTCTCACTCATTTGCGTTAACGCTTCCAATATCGAAAAGGATTGGAATTGGATTTCTTCTCACGCTTCAAAGTTTGAAGTGAGTCTCACTAATAAGTCAGACGAATACAGCCTTTTAGCACTTCAAGGACCAAAGAGTATTGAGCTCATGACCAAGCTCGATATCAATATCGGAGACCTTCCCTACTACGGTGTGGCCGAGATTGATGGACTCCTTATCGCCCGCACTGGTTATACTGGTGAAGATGGCTTTGAACTCTTTTGTTCTCATGAGCGCGCTAAAACACTCTGGAAGTCACTGCTCGATTTAGGCGCAGCTCCATGCGGGTTGGCCGCGAGGGATGTCCTAAGACTTGAAGTTTGCTTTCCACTCTATGGTCACGAAATTCACGATGATGTGACTCCGCTAGATAGTGCCCTCAAGTGGACCGTTAAGCTGAATAAGCCTGACTTCATTGCCAAGAGCGCACTTGAGAATTACGCACCCAAATTAAAACTGATCAAAATCATGCTTGAGCGCGGTATCCCGCGCGAGGGTTATAAGCTAGTAGATAATGCAGGCAACGAAATTGGCGTTGTGACCTCTGGAACCATGTCAGTTGTACTTGGCAAAGGCGTTGCTCTCGCTCACTTAAAGGTAGATGCCAGCACCGATAATATTAATGTATCAATAAGAGAAAAACTATATCCGGCGACTCTAATGAAAAGCGCCTTTGTTAAGGGAGGACATAAGTAATGGCTTCAAATATTCCAGCGGATCTTCGCTACACAAAAGACCACGAATGGGCAAAACTCGAAGGTGATATCATCACTGTTGGTATCACTGACTTTGCTCAATCAAGCCTTGGAGACATCGTCTTCGTTGAGCTTCCCGATGCTGATACAGAACTAGATCAAGAAGCAACATTTGGTGTTGTAGAATCTATTAAATCTGTCAGTGATCTCTATAGTCCTGTCGCAGGTGTAGTTGTTGAAAAAAACGCTGATGTAGAGAGCTCTCCAGAGCTTCTCAATAGCGATCCCTACGCCAATTGGATGATCAAGCTTAAAGTTAGTGATGCTTCTGTTTATGACTCACTTCTCTCTGCCGCTGACTACGAAAACTGTTGTCAATAACTATTTTGGTAGCGACCTCTTAAATATAAATAAGAGGTCGTTTTTTTTTGCCCCTCTCACTGCAAAAAAATAAGTACTTAGCGAAAATATTCGCATGCATAATTTGAGACCAATAAAAATTTTCCTTGTTTAGTTTTCTTCTTTACGAATGCTTTTAATTCTCCCATACTACGTCACGTTCAACGGTCGATTTCACTTTCTAGCCTAAGGAAAAAGAGATCCATGGTTTCGGATAATCACGAATCAGTACAACTCATCAACACTGCGATCATCAAAAGCAAAGAAAAGAAGATCAATAGCTCATACGAAGAGCGTCTTTCTGAAATTTGTAATACGACTGCAATCCAAGCGCTCTCAGTTGCGATTTCTCACCTTGCTGAGAAGGAAAGTATTTCACGCGATCAAGCGGCAATGCAGTTGGTAGAGACAGTGCGCGAGCTCGATACAATTTGGAGCGATTACGTGATGATGGAAGGTATTGGAAAACTCAAAGAATTACTCGGCGGAAAGTTCAACTCTCACTAACTAGCTCTTTACGACAAAGCCCCATTCAATCTCTGCCATTCCTCCCTGAAGCATGCCTGTTGGCGGATTGGGAAATGGACCAGCACGATTAAATGCCTCAATTGCCGCTTTATCTAATTCTGAAACACCACTTGATCCCTGAACATGAACGTCCATGATTTGACCCTTGTGATCAATTGTGATGCGTAGTGAAGTAATCTTATCTTGGCCAGAGGCAATCTTTCTTCCAGTGCGGTAGAGATTCTCGACCTGCTCCTTAAGGCTCTTGCCCCAATGCTGCTCAAGTTGCTGTCTAATGCGGTGGTAGAAGCCAAAATACTTATATTCAACTGCATTGAGCGCTGTCATATCGCCCAGCGGGACATCCTCAATATAGTCGTTATTGCGACCTAGACCAGTTTTTCCCTTTTCACCCTTCTTAATGCCCTTTTGGGCCTTGTTAATCTGGGCGCTGCGCTTTTGCACGACTTCCGGTGATGGAGGGTTATCTAGCGCTAAATCAGCAAAGGTAATCTTCTCACTCTGCTTCTTAGATTCAGTCTTGGCCTTCGTGACTACTTTCTTTTTAGCTGCAGCAGGTGTTGTCTCATGCTTCTCGGCAGCGGCTGCGACATCACTTCCAGTTTCTATTCCCGCACCGGCCACTTTAAATGTCCCAACTTCTTTTTGGGTCATTTCCTTTTCAACTTTTTGATTATGTTCGCTGAGGAAGCGGGCCTTATCGGGCTCTACTTCTTCACCACGCTTTTCGTTATTAACGATCTGCTTAGATTCAAAGACCTTCTTATTTTGAAGGACAAGTTTAATAATTTTTTCGTGATCAACTTGTTCCGTTACTTTATGAGCGAGTTCACTCATACCGAGCTTCACCCAAAGAACTGGAGTGTGAATTGCGAGAGAGAAGGCCATAAAGAGCCATATAATCTTCTTAGAAGAATTCTTTTTTTCGGCCATTTGTGGTGAAAATTCGCTCATAGGTGCCACTCCTAGTTTACCTATCGGTATCAGACAGAAGTGGCTTTAAGAAATTAATTTCTATTGATTGTAATAGTCGTCATCTTCCAATATCGGACCAGTTTGCTCAGTTGGCATTGTCTCGATATCTTTCTGCTCAGGCTTTGCTCCGGGCTCAGTTCCCTCTACAAAAGACTCAATAAACGCTTCAGCGCGACTGCCACCTCGAATAGGAACACCAGTCTCCTTATCGATGGCCACGTTCACAATGCCAGGAGGCGGAGTGAAATCACTTTCGCCATAGCGTTTAATACCAGCCTCCATAAACCCCTTCCAAATTGGAAGCGCGGCTTTTGCACCGGTTTCGGGCCATCCCAGAGTTTTATTGTCATCAAATCCTGTCCACACGCCAGTGGCGAGTCTAGAGCTGAAGCCTAAAAACCATGCGTCGACGTAGTTATTTGTCGTCCCAGTTTTTCCACCAAGAAATGGACTCACTGACTTAACTCCCTGACCAGTCCCATGGAGCACAACCCCCCTCAGGAGATTGGTCATCACATAGGCCAGCCTTGCGTCGTAGACCTGATCTCCTCCAAGGGTTACCAAGAAGGGATTCTTTTTTTCTACTTTTTCAACTACTGGTTGCTCTGACTCCATCTCTACCGGAGTAGGCTCTTCAGTTGGAGTCGCCTGTGCAACCTCTTCACTCTCTTCACCTTCTTTAATTGGCTTGAGAGTTTCAATTTCATAGGACTTTCCATCTCTGTCTGTCACACTGAGGATGCTCTTTGGAGTCACTTTCTTTCCCCCGTTGGGAAAGATCGAGTACGCTGAAACAATATCCACGAGAGTGACACCAAACGAACCCAGCGCCAGACTTAGGTCTGGACTCATCTCTGCCTTCAGACCAATTCGATTCACATAATCAAGAATCTTAGTCACTCCCACTTCTTGGGCAATTTTAATAGTAGGAACGTTTCTACTTTGTTCGAGACTATTTCTAAAAGTAATTGCCCCTTTAAATTCACCGTCGTAGTTACCGGGCTTCCAATTAAGTGACTCATCAACACCTGCGAGAGCTTCCGGGCTATCGATAATGATCGAGTTTGGAGTATATCCATTTTCTAGCCCTACAGCGTAGAGAAAGGGCTTAAAACTACTTCCTGGTTGTCGAAGCGATTGAATTGCGCGGTTAAATTGCGACTTCTCAAATGAACTCCCCCCTACAAAAGCGACAATTTCACCTTTATAAGGATCAATTGAAACGAGGGCCCCTTGTGATTCAGGCTCTTGATCGAGCATACACTCCAGATATTTTTGATTTTGAATCTCTGGCAATTTCTCAATTCGCTTGGCAAACGTATCTTTATAGCCAGAGTAGACCTTGGGTGTGACCTTGGTCGATTTATCGAGAATTTTTACCAGCACAACATCGCCGACTTTAAAGGCCGTCGAAGGTTTTGTGACATAAGAATAGTAGTGTCTCTCTTCAATAATTTGGCGCTCATGTGCCCAGCGAAAGCCCTCATAAGAGATTACTCCCTCAACACCTGCGACCGATACAAAGACTAGCCTAGACCAATCGTCGATCTTAGTGACTACTGCTTTATAGTTTTCACCTTTATAGATCTGTTCAAGCATTGGATCTTTTTCATTATACCCAGGGCGCAGCCTGTACTTGTCAAAGCTCTCAACCAGGGCCTCGTTTTCCTGTTGGATTTCATTGAAGTTATCTTCATCAAAAACCAACTCAAATTGCTTTTCATTCTGGTCACTTAAAGTGAAGTAGAGCGAGCGATCTTGATAGATTTCTTGGCGCTGCTTCATCCAACGCTCTCTCCAAAGTGAAGGCTCTACATTTTCAAGCGGACCCTTATAGCCTTGGCGCTTATCAATTTCTTTAACGCCTTCAAGCACTTCTCTTTCGGCAACTTTTTGAAGCTCATAATCGAGTGTCGTTTCAATTTTATAGCCGTCGGTGAGAAAGCTCTCCTCTCCGACTTTTTCAATCACACGCTGGCGCACCCAATCAGTAAAGTAGCCGGCCTTAAATTCCCCACCTTTTCTCAGGCGATACTGAATTTTCTCCTTAATAGCTTCTTCATATTGGTCGGGCGTAATTTTACCCGTATCTCTCATGCGACTTAGCACATAGGACTGGCGTTGCTTAGCATAGACTGGATTTACGTAAGGCGAATACTTTCCAGGCGCAACGAGGAGTCCAGCAACCATTGCAGACTCTGCGACAGTTGCCTCTGAGAGCTCTTTTCCAAAGTAGCCATCAAAGGCTGCCTTAACACCATAGTAGCCCCCACCAAGATAGACTTGGTTCAAATAAAGAAAGAGAATTTGATCCTTAGTGAACTTCTCTTCAATTTTCTGGGCCAGGAGAAAGTCTTTAATCTTTCTTGTTATTGAGCGCTCACGTGTGAGTAGGAGTGACTTAGCCACCTGCTGAGTAATTGTCGATCCTCCCTGAACCACTCGGCCGGCGCGAATATTTTTCAAAAGTGCTCGAAAAACACCTAGGTAATCGACACCTGAGTGTTCATAGAATTTGTCATCTTCTGCTGAGAGAAAGGCATCAATTACAAATTGTGGGATGTTTTCAACCTGAACGATGTAGCGCTTCTCCCTTCCAATTTCCGCTAAGACAGTTCCGTCTTTAGCAAGAATTTGCGAGGGGATTGCTGGGCGATAGTCGCTGAGAGTAGATATCTTAGGTAAGTCATAGCTAAAGTAAGCTATAAGCCCAACCGCAAAGACAGCGCCGAGAAATGAGATACTGATCGTAAAGACGAGGATTTTAAGCAGAATTTTTTTCATTATGACTATAGCCTACTCTTTCTTAAACTTTTTATCACGCAAGGAATTTGTCATTTCTTGAATCTCGATAACTCTCATTTGCATTTCTTTGCGAGCTTCGAGCATTTTAAAGGAGTGCCGGGAAGTTGAATCTAGCGCTCCACTCCAAGGCAGTCTAACAAAGTAATCAAATTGACTTTCAATCTGTGAACGCCATCCAATGAGTTTTCCATACACACCCATGAGAAAATCATTTGGCCGCTCAAATTTAACATCATCTGAGAGAACATCGACTCCCAAGATAAAGTCAGCTCCTGCAACTTCAAATTGTTGGCGACTAAAATAACCAAATTCTATCGGCGTAGAATATTTGGATTTGGAGTCGTCTTGAGTGGTGACATTGGCGAGCAATAATTTCTTCAGATTTCCACGTTTAAGATAAATAACCTTACCGGCCTCTCGGTCATAGATAGGAATTAAGAGAATCATCTTGGCACTTGAAATATCGACCTCTCCGATCCCCTCTAACATCTTCGCTGCGAGAACTTCTCTCCATTCGTTTGAAAAGGGACTGACTCCTTTTACTTCAGAGAAGAATTTAAAAAGTTTCCACTCAATAAGTTCAGGTGTTTGCCCAAAGGCATAGAGACTCGCGATCCACGCCCCAAGACCCAATCCAGAAATAATCCGAGGCGCGGGATCAAGCTTTGAAAGTTCTGTTAGAGCGGGAACTTCGCCAGCAACATTATAAAGTCCTGGTCCCAAGATCACCGCGCCAATTAAAGAGCGCTCACTATTGATTGGCGCAACTTGATCTCCCCCGTTCACATCGGGGCCAATTCCAATATTAGGTGCATCGGGGTTTATCTCTGGCGTTCCAACCTCATGATCACTATCGATGGCCACGCCACTTAAATCAGGTGTGGCCACAGACTTATGCTGACAACTATGAAGAAGTGCCAGAGAGATTAGTAAAAGTAGAGCGAGGCTATTCCTCAGCATCAAACTCCTCTTCTTTTAGGCCTTCAGTGAGTTTGGCCACTTTCTTTTCCACTCGACTGAGTGTCGACTTGCATGACTTATAGAGTTTAACTCCCTCTTCAAAACTCTCAAGACTCTTCTCAAGTCCGAGTTCGCCACTCTCTAATTCCCCAACAATTTTCTCAAGCTTTTCTAGCTGAGATTCAAAATCATCTTTATTTGCCTTGGCCATCTTCGCTCCCAGTATCAAAATAATGACACTCTGGATTATAGTTATGGGATCTTAAAAAGCTTAACACATCGAAATTACGCTTTCCAAATGTCTTTTGCCTCCAAAAGGCCTTTACTTTTTGCCTAGGACGATTTTACCGGCGTAGATACTTTGGCGCTCTCCTCGGTACACTTAAGCTAGGTCAATCGGACCAGAACACCAGGAGGGTGTTTTTGAAAGATCTTTGGGTACCTTTGTCTGGCGCTATCGCAAGTCAAAGACAAGTAGAGACTATCGCCAACAACGTAGCTAACGCCAATACGGCCGGCTTTAAGCGCGATGATATCACCTTTAAGGAATATCTCACTGCACTAGATAAGGGTGTGGATGATATCGATATACCCAACAAAGAATGGGCCCCTGAGGATTTTTATCACTCGCAGGGCGCTGAGAACGCTCAGGTTAAAGTGAGCGGCACCTTTACCATCTTCGAGCAGGGCAACCTCACTCCCAGTGGAAATCCGCTAGACTTTGCCCTTCGCGGTCCTGGCTTTTTTGAACTGCAGACACACAATGGGGCGCGCTACAGCCGCGCCGGCGTTTTTGCCGTCGATCCCGATGGCTACCTCATCACCCAGAATGGTGACTATGTACTCTCAAAACTCACCCTACCTGAGGACGCCGATCAAGAGGGAACGACACTACCTCCGCTTGAATCGCGCCGAATTCAAGTTCCCCCAGGGACAAGGGTAAATGCCAACCTTCAGGGTGAGCTCTTTGCCAACGGTGCCAAGATCGGCGATCTCTCTATTGTAGAGTTCAAAGACATCCATGCCCTTCGCAAAGAAGGCACGGGCAAATTCATCAATGCAGATATTAAAAATATTAAAACAGACTCTAACTCTAAGACTGCTGTCTACCAAGGCTTTGTAGAGCAATCCAATGTGAATGCTGTTGAAGAAATGGCCAAGCTCATCAAGGCCAATAGACATTTTGAAAGCATTCAGAGAGTTATTAAAACCTACGACAATATTTCAGGAAAGGGCACAAATGAAATTGCAAAGTTCTAAGCTTGCTATAGGCCTCATTGCTATCCTTAGCCTTCCCGCACCGGCGATGCTAAGAGCACTCAATACAGCAGCAACGGGCATGGCGGCCCAAGAAGCCAACGTGAATACAATTTCAAATAACATCGCAAACGTGAACACCACCGGGTATAAGCAACAGCGAGCTGAGTTTGAAGATCTTCTCTATGAAACAGTTCAAGAATCTGGCGCTAGATCAAATGGCGATACTCAATACACTGTAGGTGTTCAAGTTGGCTCAGGGACAAAAGTTTCAGCGATTCGTCGTGAATTTGCCCAAGGCAACCCGCAAATTACCAACAACCCCTTTGACCTGATGGTCAACAATGGAGAGGGGTTCTTTGGAATTATTCTCCCAAATGGCGAGCGCCGCTATTCAAGAGATGGCTCATTTAATGTGAATTCGGGTGGTGTGCTCGTCAATAAGCAAGGCTACGCCGTTTTTCCAAGCTTTCAGTTTCCTCCGGACACTAAGTCAGTAAATATAAGCGAAGACGGTACAGTTGAGGCGTTTCTAAATAATCAAATTGAACCCGTCAACATCGGTCAGCTCCCACTTTTTACATTCGTCAATCCAACCGGCCTTAAGTCCACAGGTGGAAATCTCTATTCTGAGACACGCTCCAGCGGTGCTCCGATTCAAAACATCGCGGGTTCTTCAAATGCTGGGACAATCTTTCAGGGTGCCCTTGAGGCTTCAAACGTTAATATTATGAATGAAATGACCAATCTTATTCGCGCTCAAAGAGCTTATGAAATGAACTCTAAGGTGATGGGCGTTGCAGATCAAATGCTTCAAACGGTGAACAATATTAGATGAAAAAACTTATTGCTCTCCTAGCTTTATCCTTCATTACTCACTCTCAAGCTTGCGAGATTGAGCTCTTTGATAAAATCTACATCGCCAGTAGTTCAAAGATTAATAATTGGAAGAGCCTCATTAAAAAGTCTACTTGTGATGAGTCGACTGACTTTTCAGTGATCGGCTTCATTACAAAGGCCAATGGCAATGTCATCACAAGTGTTGTCAGTGATGAAATTTCAAGATCTGATATTAGCATTACTCCTAGAAAGGTCTTTGTTACTCGCTTAGCGAGCTACCTATCTGAACAAGATCGTCTTCCTGCGAGCTTTCATGCTGAGTCTCTTACTTTTACTGATGGTGATCAATATCTAAGCTTAGATAACCTCGACAATCTAAAAGTAATCTGCGAACGCTGCGATCAACTTGGTGAAGCAAACCTCAAGCTCCAAATTGAGAGACAAGGTAGTGTTGAAGGAAAATGGGCCAAGACTACGATTGTCCAAAAAGTACTCGCCTATTTCCCACGCACTCACATTGCAACCAATCAAAAATTTCTATCTGCGGATGACTTTAGCGCTAAGTACATTAGCTCTAAGAATCCTTCAGAGCTCTTTCAGGATATTGATCAGGTTCAGTACTTCACAACAGTGCGCTCTCTCAATCCAGAAAGACCATTAAAGCAAACTGATCTCTTTGCTATGAATATGGTTACTCCGCAAGACTTAGTAGATGTAACCCTTCAAGATGGTAAACTTTCTCTTTCTACAAAGGGATATCCGGTCAAGAGCGCTCGCTACGGAGAGAGCGTAAATATTAGAAATGCAAATTCAAATCGCCTAATAACGGCAAAAGTTATTGGGAGAAATAAAGCGGTGGTTGAATGAAGAAAATGACTTACTTACTTACTCTGATCTCACTTTTCACTCTCACAAGCTGTGCTAGCTATATTGAGCGAATGCACAGACAACTCGATCAAGAAGAGGGCGTGGGTAGTAGTGCTCAATCAGATCAGTTTGATCAGTTTAGAGCAAGACCAGGTCAGCAGATGCCAAATACATCTCACCCACAATTTTCTGCTCCAACGCCAAGAAGTTCAGCGAGTACAAACTTCATGTCACCGCAAGTTAAGCGCGACTATCGTCCAATGAATGAAGCTAAAAAGCGCTACAACGCTGACGATCTCACTGACAGTCAAAACGAAGCAAGTCTCTGGAGTGGTAACGGCAAAGGGAATTATCTCTTTGGCGCAGTTGACGACAAAAGAAACGGCGACATTGTCTTGATTCAAGTTGCTGGTCGTTTAAAGAATGAAATTACACTTGAGCTCAAGCGTGCATTTCCCGATATGGCCCCACCTCCTAAGAAGGCAGAAGGCGCAGAGGGTGGTGCTGCAGCCGAGGGAGCAGCAGCCGCTGCTGGTCCTGCTCCAGCTTCAAACAATGAAGATGAAGCTGCTGCTGATCCAGATAAAGTTTACGACCGCATTTCAAGCGTCATAGTCGAGCATATTAACGATGCCCACCTCTTACTTAGAGGTCGCAAGCACGTGCTCTACAAAAGCCACAAAAGACTTATCGAAGTACAGGCACTCGTTTCAAGAAGAGATATCTCTTCAGAAGATACTGTTAACTCGGATCGCATCTTAGAAACCAGCATTGTCGTTTTACGCTAGGATAAATGATGAAAAAGTTCTTAATTGGCTCACTAATCGCTCTTACTCCATTCTCTGCCGCGTTTTCAGCTCCTGGTCCTAGTCGACTTAAGGATTTGATCTCTGTTAAGGGTGTGCGCGAGAACCCAGTTATTGGCTACGGTCTAGTGATCGGACTCAACGGCACCGGTGATGGTGGTGGTGAGATTACCAATACCTCTCTTAAGCGAATGTTTGAAAAATTGGGTCTTAATCCACAAAGTGAAGTGAGCTCAAAGAACGTTGCCGCGGTGATTGTGACGGCCAAGCTTCCTCCCTTTGCCCGCGTAGGACAAAAACTCGATATTAAGGTTAGCTCTATCGGAGACGCCAGCTCGCTTGCAGGTGGAACACTTCTTGTGACACCACTTAAAGGTGGCGATGGCGAAGTCTATGCTATAGCCAATGGCTCAGTTTCAATTGGTGGACTAGACCAAGGTAAGCGCATGGCCACAACTGGACTCATTCCCTCAGGTGGTATCGTTGAGCGCGAAATTAACATTAACTTTGATAAGAAGGAATCGCTACGACTGACTCTCAATAGCCCAGACTTCACGACAGCGGCTCGAATTGAAAAGACAATTAACGAGCAACTTGGTGGTCGTTACGCCATGGCCAAGGACTCCACAACAATTGATTTGATGATTCCAGTTCACTATCAAAGAAATATCGTGCAGCTGCTAGCGATCATCGAGAACTACAAAGTCTACCAAGACGTGGCGGCAAAGATTGTGATTAATGAGCGCACTGGAACCGTCGTTGCTGGGGGTGAACTCACACTCAAACCAGTGGCGATTAGTCACGGCAACCTCACCATTGAAATCGGTGAAGGCGGTGGTGGTGGACAAGGCGGCAAAAGTGGCCACCTCTACTATATGGATGATCAGACCACATTGAACGACCTAGTAAAGTCACTCAATGCGCTGGGGACGACACCCCAGGATTTAATTTCGATATTTCAAGCACTTAAGCGCAACGGCGCTTTGATTGGAGAAATCGAACTCATTTAGTCTGATACTTGAAATCACCTGTGTTTATGCCCCTACTCGCATGTGACACACAATGGTGATACAATTTTTAAAGGCCCTCGCAGGAAGCAAGTGGCCCAACGTTTAGGATGAACTTTTGGATATTACAAAGCAATCCTCACTACAAAACCTGAATGCTCCAAGCAGCGATAAAATGCTGCCTGCTAATAAGCATCTTGTTCCCAAGCAATTTCTCGAAGTCGCCCAGGGGATGGAGAAGCAGTTTGCAGACTTCATGGTTGAGCAGATGATGAAAACATCTGGATCTGAGGAAGCTGATCAAGCAGAAACCTACTATCGCTCGCTTATGAATAGTGAGAGATCAGAAGCCCTCACTAAGAATAGCGGGGGTCTTGGTGTTCAAGATCTCATCCTCGATGAAATCTATCCGCGCAAGTTCCGCAACGAAGCGGCGCTAGCGGCGTACAATCAGCAAATGAATCAAAAGAGACCGAACTCTATTGGTATGATGCCTAAGGATTCACAGGTCAAGGAGACCGACAATGAGTAATTCAATCGACACAAGATCAAGTTTCTTCCCAAACAGCAAGACTACTTCAGCCGGGGCCGGAAGATCAGAGGCACTTGCGAAGACTTATATGAAGCGCAACACGCCTGATCGCGCGAGCGAACTTGGTGAAATGGCGAGGAAGGATTCAAAGGTCGAAATCCCTGATGCAATCAAGGACTTCTCTCGTATTAAGAAGGCCGTCGATGCTGCTCCAGAGATCGACAATAGCGATAAAATCGCCAGATTAAAGAGTCAGATTCAAGCTGGTACATATCAGGTTGACTACGATGCACTCGCTGACAAAATTCTCTCACAGGAGTTTTAATCAGTGACTCACTTAGCGAAAGGCCAACTTTCAATTTTCTATTTCAAGGTAACTGATATCTGGAAGAAGCTCTGTGAAGAGCACTCAGAATTACTCAACCTCACCATGGAAGAGTACGGTCACCTGCTCCATAGCGATCTTGACGCCCTAGAGCAGAAGATCGAACAAAAGCGTGAAGTGATTGAAACAATCAAGAACCTTGAGCTCCTTCGCCGTGAGGTGATCGAAGAGTTAAATACTGTATTAGTGGATCATGAAATTTCAAATTACCGCGATCTACTAGAATTAATGGATGACTTTGAACTTGAAAAGAATTCTGGTCACCTCAGAAGGTTTAATGGGCTACTCATTAATATCATTGAGAAGATCCAACTTCAGAATAAGCGCAATCAAATCTTTATAAACAAGGCCGTTCACTCACTAAGAAGCCTCAGAGAGGAAGCTAGTGGGGAGAAGTCTTATCAAACTTATGGCAAGAATGGCGTCACAAAATCCCGCGCCCTTCCCGTAGAGTCGAGATAGGAGAACTGAGAATTGAGTAACCTTCTTAATATTGGCGTAAGTGGTTTATTGGCCTCAAAGAAGTCTCTCGAGACGACGGGGCACAATATTTCTAACGCCAACACTGAGGGCTACTCGCGCCAGCGTGTTCACCAAACAACCGGCATTCCAATTGTTAAGCAGGGACTAGTTCAAGGTACTGGTACGCGCGTAAATAGCGTTTCTCGCGTTCACGACCAATTCATCGAAAAGAGACTTAATCTCAACATCTCTAATCACAATTACTATCAGGCGAGGGCCGACCAGCTTGGACAAGTTGAAGATATCTTTAACGAAATCGATGGCGACGGTCTCAACCAAGTTCTTAATAAGTTTTACAACTCCTTTAGAGAGCTAGGAAATCAGCCTGAGAATGAGACGATTCGCTCTGTTGTTAGAGACAATGCCAACCTAGTTGTTAAGGACTTCAGACGCATTCGCGAAACTCTCGACGGACTCTCAAAAAATATTGACCATAGAATTACTGGTGGCATCACCGACATCAACGACTCACTCAAGCGCATTTCTAACCTCAATAAGAAGATTGCACAGCTAGAGGCACTTGGTGACGAGACAGGTGACCTTCGCGATCAACGCGATATGGCCATTCGTGGTCTATCTGAAGACTTTCAAATCCACACTTACAACGACAATCGCGGTAACTTCATCGTTAACGCCCTTGGTGTGGGAACACTTGTCTCTGGTGGTAACGTTCAAGAATTAGCCGCCGGCACTCTCGATGAAGCAGCTAGTACAAATAGCATGCCTGGAAGCGTTGAGATCTATTTTAAATCTCGCCCTTCTCAGCCCATTACACAGAATTTTAAAAATGGTCGTCTCACTGGCTTAATTAATGTGAGAAACAACGACATTCAAAACTTGCAAAATAAAGTTGACGATATCGCCTATGAGTTTGGGATGACTGTGAACGCTGTTCACCGTCGTGGTTTTGTTCAAAGACCTATTCCAGTGGATGCTGCTGGAAATCCAGCAAGCTTTGACTCTAAAGGGCCAGTCACCGGCTTAGATTTCTTCAGCGTACCAGTTGAGCGTAAGAATGCAGCTAAGAACCTAAAGCTTAGCCGTGAAGTCGAGTCTGACTTATCGAATATCGCAACTGGACTCGCCCCCAATAGTCCTGGTGACAACCGTGTAGCGCTTGGAATCTCTAAGCTTCAGCACGAAAGAGTCATGGATGGAGGAACGACAACTCTCGAAGAATCTTATCTTCAGACAATCGGAAACGTGGGTCTTGAGAGCGGTAAGGCCCAGCTCGACCGCGAGCAAAGTGACGGTATTCTAGCGCAGACTAAAAACCTCAAAGAGAGACTCTCGGGCGTCTCCATTGATGAAGAGGCGGCCAATATGGTTCGCTATCAGCATGCTTATGATGCCTCTGCCAAGGTGATGCAAACTGCGAATGAAATGTTTGATACTGTACTAAATATTAAGAGATAACTAGATGACCAGAGTTTCAGAAAATAGTTCTATGGCCTCGATTAAGCATTCGATTAATCGCGCCAAGAAACGTTTGGAAGACCTTCAATTGAAGGGCTCTACTCTGCGTGACATCACTAAGCCCTCTGATAATCCCATTAGTAACGTCGAAGCTCTTGCGATCACTTCAACAACTAACGATAACAAACAGTATGTGAGAAATTCTGACTATGCTCTTCTTCATTTAAATGTGACTGAGAAGAGTATTGAGCAACTCACTGATATTCTCAACAAGGCCAAGGAAATTGCTGTTGCCCAAGCCTCAGACTTCTATGGCCCAGATGTGAGAAGAAACGTCGCAAGTGAAGTTAAGCAATTAAAGAATCAAGCCGTCTCCATTGCAAATAAGCGCATTGGAAATAAGTTTATCTTCTCAGGTTTCTCAACCCTCACTCGTCCCTTTCAAGAAAATGGAAAGTACTTCGGCGATCAAGGCCATATTCAGTTAGAAGTCTCCAAGGACTTCTTTGTCCCCATTAACCTCTCTGGTGACGAAGTCTTCTATACCGCTAGGGATACAAGTAATGAGCAAGAGAACCCTCTCCAGGGAATTCCTGAAGTCAATTCGAAGATGCACTCAGAAGATATAATGAATGCGGATGAAGACGGACTTCCACCTGAAGCACCCGCTCCACGCGGTCCGGCTTCTATTGAAGGTGCCGATGGCTTTGAAAAGCGGGCCAATATCTTTGGTCAACTCGACCTCCTCACTAGTGCCCTTGAAAATAACGACACGGCCCTAGTTCAGGATCTGCTCGAGAAATTTGATGACTCGATCAATAGACTGATTACCCTTAGAACTAAGGTCGGCTCGATTACTTCCTCGATCGAATCATCAAAGCTCACCCTTGAGTCAGAAAATATTGATCACGCCACCAGACGCAGCGAATTAGTCGACGCTGATATCGCCGAGCTCTTCTCTGACATTGCAAGGCACCAAAATATTCTTGAAACTTCCTACAAGTCTAGCCAAGGTCTAATCAATAAGTCGCTCATAGACTTCCTGCGCTAAAACCTATAATTTTTATCGGGTCCCCTTCCCCTTTTTTCCTTGCCATTCTAAAAGGTGGGTAATATAGATTGTCGGGCATTCCCAAGCAGGAAGGCTTGGGACATTTGGCAGCTGGAGTAGTGGTATGCTCGTTTTAACACGGAAGCTTGGTGAAAGTATCGCTATAGACGATCACATAAAAATTGTTGTAGTTCAAATTAAAGGCAAACAAGTTAGACTTGGTATAAAAGCCCCAAAAGAGACCAAAATCCATCGTGAAGAGGTCTACAAGGCTATTCAAGACCAGAATGAGGAAGCTGCACAGAGCGATATAGCCTCGATTTCTAGCCTTTCCGACGAATTAAATAAGAAATAAATTCCTTCTTGCTCATCTGGTCCTACGGTTGCTAGAATCGAGTGGCAAGGGGCGTAGGATTGCCCCTACTATTGGAGGCCATTCGTGAAAGTAAACACAACCCGCTTTGGCGAACTTGAAGTTGATAAAAAAGATATCCTTAACTTCAAGGAAGGGATTTTGGGATTTGATTCCCTCAGAAAGTTTTTTATTGTCGATCCAGGCGATAAAACTCTTATTCTTTGGCTTCAATCAATTGATGATCCTGCTACAGCATTCCCAATCATTGAACCAAAAATTTTCAAACCAGATTATATTGTGAAGCTTCTTCCTGCAGAGCTTGCCAGTCTAGAACTCGAAGACCTTTCAAACGCGAGTATCTACACTGTTCTCACAATTCCTCAAACTGTAACTGATATGTCGGCCAACATGAAAGCTCCTGTTGTGATTAACAATAAGAGTAAACTTGCCAGACAGATCGTGCTTCAAGATAGCAAACTTGAAGTTCGCTTTAAGATGTACAACGAACTCAAAAAGTACATTGTGAGCTACAGCTCTGATGACTCTAAGAGAACTAATGTACAGGTTGGAACGGCTACAGAGACAGCTACAGGTTCGGCCACTTCTAAGAAGAGCTCGAATACAGACGCTGGAAAAACTCAAGAAGCTTAATTTCAAAAGAAATTGTGATAATAAAAAAGCCTCGCATCGCGAGGCTTTTTTTATGCATATTTTTGAAATATAGATTAACTACAGTCGCGTTTCATTGGCGGTGCGAGAGAGATTTAAGTACATCGCCGCCTCAGTATTACCCGGTTCTTTTACAAGTACTCTCTCCCATTCACTCTGGGCCTCAAGGATCTTACCATTTCCATAGTGCAAAATACCAAGGGCCACTCTAGCAGGTGTATAAGTAGGATATTCATTTTTTAACTTCTTAAGTTCATCCATGGCCTTGGTTTGAAAACCTTTCTTTGCATAAACTTTTGCAACCTTAACTCTTGCTTCAAGATTGTCAGGGTCAAGAGCAATTGCCTTATTATACTCAAAGAGTGCTTCATCAAAGCGGTTATAAGACATATACATTTCGGCCAGTTCAAAGTGCCTGGTCGCAAACTTCTTATTGATATGATTGTCCTCGACACCTTCTGATACTGGTTTGGAACGTACGCGCTCGTCTGCTTTTTCAAAGATTTTTCTAGCTGACTCGTACTTGCCAATATCGTTGTAGAGAACTGAGAGACTAATACTTGCATCAGTGTGAGCAGGATCTAGTTCAAGTACTTTTGTGAAGGCTTTAATCGCCTTTCCAATTTCCCCTTGCATATGAAAGATATTGGCCAGGTAAAAATATGTCTCCACATTAATACCTTCATCGCGACCGGCGTGATCTGTTTCCACAAGCTCAGTTAAAATAGCGCGAGCTTTCTTATACTCACTCTTTGAAAAACATTCTTTAGCGCTCTCTAGGATATCTCTTTCTTTTGAAGGACCCATACTTCTCCCAATCGCTAGTTGCGACGACACTTAAGCGCAGTGTCTGTTAAACGGTTTTGAGCTTCACTATCAAGTCGTTCTAGATACTCATTAAAATACTTTAAACAGCCATCGAGATCATCAAGTTCGAGGGAGGATAGAAGCACTCGATTTAGAGAATACTCAACCAACTTTTTATCGTTGTAGGTATCAAGAATTTTCAAATAGCGAAATCGGGCCGAATCGTAAACTTCAGTCTTGTAGTAAAAGTCTGCGATATATTGTTCTTTTTTTCTTAACAGATCTTGGGCTTCAGCTATGCGCGACTGAGCATCCTTGGAGTGCTCTGAATTTGGATACATACTCATTAGTTCGCCATAGTACTTGATGGCTTCATAAGCGGCAGAGAGATCGCGGTCAAAAGTATCTGGGAGTTGTTTGTAAAAAGAATCGGCTATTCGGTAGAGTACATAGGGAATCTTTTCGTGCTTTGGGTGGAAGTCGCGAAAAAGAATATATGCGGCCGCTGATTCTACATAGTTTTCTTGCTTATAGAGAATATCTGCTTGCAACAGCTCTGCGTGAGTAGCGTAGAAGCTATAAGGAAATTGCGAGCGAAGAGTGTTAATTCTCTCAGTTGCTAAAATAAAGCGGCCATCATCAGCGAGTAGCACCGCCTCTTTATAGAGAATTTCAGCCTCGGTCTTACCCTCTGGCCTCGTTGTACTACAACTTGTGAGAATTGAAATCGAAGATAAGCTCAGAACTAAAATGAGAGCTCTAAAAGACGCATGAAACCAAGCCAAGTGGCACTCCTATCTAAACCAACGCTTGGCGAAATTCTATCATTCTTAGAGTCTGCACGTCAAAGGATTGCCGCTAGAGAAAGCGGTCGTGACCACCATAGAGAGCATTATAAACTTCCGAAAAAATAAGCTTTAACGCAGCCGCTAGAGGAATGGAGACAATCATTCCCACAACTCCAAGATACTGCGAGCCAACAATCACGCTGACTACGACGGTTATCGGATGGAGGTTAACAATCTTAGAGACCAATACGGGAAACACGATGGCCAGATCAATAACGTTGGCCACTGCGTAGAGAATGAGTACGGCCCAAAAGGTTGTGTCGACTCCCCCTTGAGCAACGGCAAGGGCGAGAGCGGGTACAGCTCCAAGAACTGGGCCTAGGTATGGAATCACATTTGATAGTGCGGCAACGACACCCAGTAGAATGGGAAACTTCACATCCATAAAGAGCAGGCCAGTGGTGATAATGAGTCCCACAATATTGGCTTCAACAAATTTTGCGAAGATATAGTCTCCGATCTGCTTATTAAATTGAGAAAAGAGGTAGTAGATACGCTCAAATAAAATATTTGGAGCTATTTTTAAAATTATTCCCTTAAAGCGTCTTCCATCTCTCAAGAGAAAGAAAACAAATAGCGGAACGATAAAGATCCATTCGATGACAGAGGCTAAATGAGTCGGCAATGAGAGTAGAAAATTTGTAATGCTCATTCGTGAATAGTCGATTCCCTTATTCACAAATTCATCGCTCAGTTCGTAGCCAGTCTTTTCTCTAACGCGCTCTTTTACCTTGGCAAATTCAGTTCGAACGTAGCCTTCAACCTTAGGAATGTAGTACTGAACATTTTGCGATTCTTTAATAATGACAGGGGCAACTTTGACGATTGGATAACTTATAAAAAAGACCAAACCTACAATTAAAGTTAAGTAGGCCCAGAGCTTGCTCATCCCAAATTTTCTAAGCGTAGGCACGACCGGTGAAATCACCAAGTAAATGACATAAGAGAATGTAAGTGGCACGGCCAAGCGAGGCAAACTCACCAGCACACCTATTGCCAAGACGATGACTAATACGAAGAAAATTGTACGAGCGTATTCAACTCGGTTGGTTTTTAACACGCTCTAACTCACTTTCAAGCTGGGCAATCTTGAACTTCAGACTGCGTACCTCTAGGGTTATTGATATCAATCGATGGGTAATAATGATTGAGATCGACTGCAAAAACTTAGTCGCAACAATAGGATAGTCATTAATAAGCTCATCGAGATCTGGTTTAAAAACACCAATGAGGACACAACCTTCACGAGCAATCACGGTTGCATTTCTCTCGCTATTATCTTGCAAGAGCGCCAGCTCACCAAAGTAGTCAAACTTTTCAAGCGAGATTACATGCCTTGCCTTTGGAAGTTCTTCTTCGGCTGGTGTCATGACATTGTCCTGCTCGACAATCACATCCACTCTTCCAGAGAAAACATAATAGAGTCCGATTCCTAGGTCTCCTTGTCTAAAGACAGCTTCGCCGTCGGCAAAACGTCTCACATGCATATAGCGACTGAGGATTCGAAGTTCATTCTCGGTAAAATCTTTTAGGACAACTATCTTTCTTAGAAACCTTGGAATTGAGGACTCTTTTCCGCGGGCCAAAGGGGAAGATTGCCAAAAGTATTTGAGCATTGGGATGTCGAGTTTCTTTGGTAGCTCAGCACCTTTTTCAATTAGCTCTTTAACTTCTTTTTCATAACTCGCCATGTACGCTCTCTTTTTTAATATAGACCAAGTGCCGAACGATCGACCCATCCACTGTAGATCAATGGAGCTTCGACAAATACCCAGTTGTCTACCGAGCGTCCTATTATGACGAGAGCACCGGCAGGAAGTTCAGTTTTATCGGCGAAAATTTTTGAAGGCCCCTCGAGAATTCGTGCACCTTCGAGCGAGACTGCAAAGTGAGTATTGCTAATTGTTGTGCGCTCATAAATTGTTGGAATTGTCGCGAGAACAACCAACACTGCAGCGACAGCAACGCGCTTAAATTGAGACCTAATCAATATTCCAAGTGCCACAATTAAAATGAGAATTGAGGCACTCCAATACAATTCTTTGGGGACACGGCCCATCGTATAAATAAATTGATCGCTAGCACTCTTGCTTGTAGCGAGGTCACTCACCCCCAGTTTCTGTCTGACGGCAGCGAGATTATTTTGTACTTCTGTTGTGTTCATCCCCATTTGTAATGATTTTTCGAGGTGATAGCGCCCTACCGCGAGGTCACCATGCTTAGCATAAGCTGTTCCCAAAAGTAGATGATACTGCGCAGGGGGGAACTGACTTTGCGCCTCCATCACCTTGTTGATGAACTGTAGATATTCGCCCTGGGTATAGAGCTCTTGCAATGGCAGAGCCGTGGTCGCTGTGGTAGTATTTTCCATGTGTTAATTATCTATCTGTCCTTTGCCTAATTCAAGGGTGGATATATTCCCCACCCAAGTTTGTCGAAGGTGAGGACCTTCTTTGCCCAGACCCGATAATTGCGACAGACTGAGAACAAAGAGAAGTGACAATGAAGACTGGAGTTTGGAACGAGAAAATAGAAGATAGCTTCAATCAGTTATTTTCTGAAATTCTTTTAGCGCAGAATGAAAGCATGGGCATAAGAGGACCCACAGAGAGTGGCAAGGCCCAGCAAGAGGAAATCCTCGCTAAGTATGCCGAGGAAAAAGGCCGTGGATTCTTCTACTCCTACCTCTCAAGTGGAAAGGGTCATGGTCCATTTACCGAGCTTGTAGATGGAAGTATTAAATATGACCTCATCGGCGCAATTGGAGTCAATCTACTTGGGCATTCTCATCCTATAGTCATCAAGTCGCACCTTGAAGCAGCTCTTCAAGACGTCGTCATGTGCGGCAATCTCCTTACTCACCCGGAAGCCGCTGCCCTCACGCACAAGCTCATTGAATGCGTACAAGGCAGTAAGCTTAAGCACTTCTGGTTTGCTGGCTCTGGCTCTTTTGCCAATGACAATGCGCTCAAGATGATTTGGCAAAAGGCCGCACCTAAAACAAAGATCCTCGCTCTCAACAAAGCTTTTGCTGGTCGAAGTATAGCCACCCAGGAGATCACATATAATCCCGAGTATCGCCAGGGAATGCCCAAGCTTCTCGATGTCATCCACATTGAAAATTACAATCAAAAAGAGCCGGCCAAGAGCTGGGACAATACGCTTGCCAGCCTAGAGGCAGCTTATAGAGAACATGGAAATGAACTGGCCTGTCTTACCTTTGAAATTGTCCAAGGTGAAGGCGGCTTTATCTACGGAGAGCGCGAGTACTATATCAATCTCTGCGAGTGGGCCAAGAGCAAGGGGCTCTATATTTGGGTTGATGAAGTTCAGAGCTTTGGAAGAACAACTGAACTCTTTGCCTTTCAAGCTTTTAAACTAGAGCAATATGTAGATATCGTTACTGTCGGCAAGGCGCTTCAGGCGTGCGGAACACTCTTTAGTGAAGAGCTCAATCCTAAGCCCGGTCTCATTAGTGGGACTTTCAATGGCAGCATTGCGGGCCTCAAGGCAGGACACGCGACTCTTAGGTTGCTCACTGAAGGGCCCTTCTATGGCAAGCAGGGGCGCATGAAAGAGCTTGAGTCCACTTTCCTTAGGCGATTTGAAAAATTAATGAGTGGCAGTTGCAAGGGCAAACTTACCTTTGCAACAGGTATCGGAACAATGATTGCTTTTGAAGTTGCTGGTGGCGATGGTGATAAAACAAAGCAAGTCGTTAAGGAACTCTTTGAAGCTGGTATCGTTTGCTTCACGGCAGGTCACGCGCCCACAAGAATTCGCTTCTTACTGCCCATTACTCTAACCCCACAGCATATCGACGAGATTTTTGAAATTGTGGAGAAAACTATTTGTGAGTCTTCATGTTTAAATTAAGAAATGTGTGCGAGCAAGATTTAGAAAACCTCTATGAGCTTAGCCAATTAGTAACATTTATTAATTTGCCACCTGATAAGCGCTTAATCCTAGAGAAAATTAAGAGCTCCGAGCGCGCCTTTCATTCTCCCGATCCAGATCTCTCCAAGAACTATTACTTCTTTGTTCTAGAAGATCTCGAAAAGGGTAAAGTTATTGGTGCCTCACTTATTCATGCACAGCACGGAACTGAAGACGAACCTCATTACTACTTTAAAGTAAGTCAGGAACATAAATTCAGTACAACGATTAATACCGGCTTCATTCATGGGACGCTCAAATTGGGACTTGATACCGATGGCCCAACTGAAATAGGTGGACTGATCCTAGATCCAAACTATCGCGGAAATATACACAAACTAGGAAAGCAACTCTCATACGTTCGCTTTCTTTACATGGCCCTCTACCCTCACCTATTTAAGCCAATGATTCACTCGGAGTTGATGCCTCCATTTGATAGAGATGGAAAAAGTCCACTCTGGGAAGCCATCGGAAGACGCTTTCTCAACATGGAATATCATGATGCCGACGTTCTCTCGCGCAACAATAAGGAATTTATCCTTAGCCTCTTCCCCTCTGACACAATTTACGAAACTCTACTTCCAATTGAAGCTCGCCATGCTATTGGAAAGGTTGGCGAAGATACAAAGCCAGTTAAGAAAATGCTTGAGGGAATCGGCTTTAAATATACCAACGAGGTCGACCCTTTTGATGGTGGCCCTCACTACCGCGCCAAGCTTAAAGATATCAAGCCCGTCAGAGATCTTGTCACAGCTAAATTAAAAGCGGGTGAAGTAAAGAAACCTGTAAGCTATCTGTGCCGAATTCCTCTTGCTAACACTGAGTTTTGCGCCCTTAAACTTGAAGGTGAAATCAAGGGCGGTGATCTAATTGTAGACAAAGAGCAATTAAAATATTTTGAATTAAGTGAATCTACCGAAGTCAATGCGACAAGGATGTAATTATGCTTTATGGACTTAAAGGCGATTATTTTAACGGACAATTTCATCTAGCCCCCACTTCTGGACCACGCTCTAGTGAAGTGAGTTTAAAAAGAGAAAATCCTGCCAATACTGCTGAAACTCTATGGGAACTTGGCGTTTGCTACGACCACGTAGATGAAGCTATCGAGTCGGCAAGAGCAGGATTTAGAAATTGGAGAGCGCGCTCTCAAGATGAGAGAAATAATTATCTACGCGCCTATCAAGAGCAAGTTATGGCGAGAAAGGAAGAGATGGCCAAGGCCATTGCTCTTGAAACAGGTAAACCCTTATGGGAAGCCCATACCGAAGTCGCCGCTGTCATTGCCAAGGTAAATGTCACAATCGAAGAGTCGCTTCCAAGAATTGCCAATCAAGACTTTCCGGAAATTTTGCCACATACTCACGGCGCCATCTACTACAAGCCTCTTGGCCCATGCCTAGTAATCGGCCCCTTTAACTTTCCTTGCCACCTGGCCAATGGTCAAATCCTTAGCGCACTAATTTCTGGCAACAGCATTATCTTTAAACCAAGCGAGAAAACGGCCTACAGCGCGCAGATTATGTTTGAATGTTTTCACGCCGCTAATTTCCCGGCCGGTGTTGTCAATATGGTTCAAGGCAATGCTGAATCGGCTCGTCGACTTACTTCAAGTAAGGACATCAAAGGCATCTACTTTACTGGCTCTAAAGAAGTTGGTCTTAAGATTCTTCAGGACACCCACAAGGATCTCTCAAAGCTTGTGGCCCTAGAATTAGGTGGCAAGAACACAAGTATCATTCACGAAGACGCCAACCTTGAATTTACGCTTTCAGAACTACTCAAAGCTTGCTACCTAACAACAGGTCAGCGTTGTACCTCAACTGCATTGGTTGCTATTCATGAAAATATCGTCGATCAATTTATCGAACGCTTTCATGCCCTTGCTAAGCGAATAATCGTCGATCACCCAATCATTCACGATGTCGCCCCCTTTATGGGCCCCCTTGTCGATCAAAAGGCAATGGACACCTACTTACTCTTCATGGGCATGGCCAAGCGAGAAGGTATTGAAGAAATCATGAGAGGTAAGCATCTTGATAAGAAGTTTCCGGGTCACTATGTCTCACCTTCTATACACTTGGCCAAGGCACTCGATCGCAATAGTCACTTCCTTGCTAGTGAAATCTTCGGACCAAACGTCACATTCATTCCGTATAAAGAATTTGATGAGGCCATTGAGATTGCCAACAGTACAGAGTATGGACTTGCAAGTGCAGTCTTTACGACTCAAGAGGAGCTCTTTAAAAAGGCCGCTTTTGAAATCGATTCAGGTCTTATCAATTGGAATAGATCGACTGTTGGTGCAAGCTCAAAACTTCCATTTGGAGGCGTTAAAAATAGTGGAAACCACCGTCCAGCGGCTGTATCCACAATCGATGCCTGTGTCTATCCAATGGCTTCACTTCACCTTGGAGTTGAGGAGCAAGTCGATTGGTCTAGTGTTGTGGGTCTTAGGTCTTAGGACTAGGCTTGTTTGCGATCTACTAGAATCCCAAGCTGGGTGCTCTTAGAGAGATCTTCTTTTAAGGAGCGCTCGGCTTGAATATCTACTGAAGCCGTTTTTTGATACATTTTCAGTACCTCTCGGCTTCTCATTTTAGCGCTATTTTTTTCGAGTCTCTTCTTTTCAGCAATAATGAAAGTAGAGCTGTCTTCCTGATCTTCACTTACCCTCAGGTTGCTCTCATCTTCTTCCTGGCCAAGTGTCGATAGATGCTCAGCAACCTCAGGACCACACTGAAGTACGGGCCCTGGTGCAGAGTCTGGCCGTTCGAATTTTAAAAGTTTGCCGGTGCTCTCTTCTTCTAGCCTCTTAGCGTTGAGGCGCTCGCTAAAGTTGGTCAGTTGACCCTGCTGGTACCTGCGAATCACATCGGTCAATGGCATACGACTGTCCGCCTCTGACGTGGTCGTCAGATGGCTGATTTCCTCTGGAGTGAGGATTCTGAGTATGCTTCCTAGGACCAGTGCTTTCGCGGCCAAGCTCTCACCTCGTGCTTAGAACTATTTATTCTTGATCTTTATCGTCAAGTTTACCTCAAAACTTGAGTCTCAAGAAAATCTCTCTATAAACAGGGGGTTAGCCGCACTGTACAAGGCCCCTCTCCAAAGAAAATGCTGGACAAGAAACTCCAGACAAATTATAAAATGACTCTTGATTCCAATCACTGGGGCGTGGCGCAGCGGTAGCGCAGCGGACTGTTAATCCGTTGGTCGCCGGTTCGAATCCGGCCGCCCCAGCCATCTTTCAACTCAATTACAATTTTCACCTAATGTAGAGATTCTCTAATCTTTCGATAACCTTCTTTAATCTCTTCTAAAAGAAGCCGATTGGCGGCGCCAATGTCCACAAGTGCAGACTTCGTTGCCCTCACTGTTGGTGAAAATTCACCGTAGAAGTGCTGCCATTTATGCTCTAATTCATTGAATTTGTCCTTGGTTTCAGACTTCAAAAGATGGGCCCTCACTCTTAGCTCATCTCTGGTTTGCTTAACTTCATTAATCACGTCATTTAAGTCATTCATTGGCCAACCTCCCAAGCACACCTCCGAGATCTCTTCCATTAGAGACGTGGATGTTTTTGACAATCTCCTGCCCAATCTTGCTGCTTAAATCCTTCGACGCTGCCTCTCTAAGTATTCCCATAAAGTCTGGCCCAGAGACGACAGTCAATTGATCAAAATGCCCTAGATGTCGCTCGCGATCCAAATAGCTAGTTATCTTCTTGGCAAATCTCTTTTCAAGGTCATCCAAGTAGTGACTATCTTCAAATCCCACTCGTGAGTTTCCATGAGAGTTTTGTGATCTTCCAGAGCGATCACTAAAGAGCTCGACGCCCTTCATTTTTGCCTCCGGATTCTTCAGGACGCGCTTCTTCTTAAATCCCTCTTGTGTTTGCTCAAAAACGTCACAAGAAGCCTTGTTCGCAACGACAATCCATTCTTTCATAGGTCCTCCAAGTTATTGATTACCTTCAAATTTCATTGTCCCCCCCATGCCTTGAGGCCCGCAAGCCCTAGCGCCCTAGACGCTTAGGTTTCGGCCAGACAACAAAGAAGTGCGATTTAGTAAATGTTTTAGTAAATTGGTCCAACCAGGAGACCTATATGAACACCACTCAGCTAGTAAGCAATATCAAAGATTATCAATCGAAGTTTCAGCGCGCGTTTAGCGAATATCATGCGAGTCTGCGCGAAGGACTTGGTGAATTAGATAACTCAGAGATTCTCTCTTCAAGTCTAATCCAACTGCTCTCTGAAGCACTCTTTAGTAATTCTTTGAAGGCCAATGATCCCATGGCCGTGTACTGGCTTGATATGCTTGATGACATTTTCTTTGTTGCTCAAATTCATAGTGATATCGAAGAAGGTGAAGTCTCCCACGATGAAGGCGAAGAAGAACTCTTTAGTTTTTGGAATGATTCTGATTACGCCCTCGCTCTTCAAGAGCTCCTTAAGGGAACCCCCATCACACTTGCAAGTCGCAAACTCTTAAGCGTACTTGAGACACAGGCAGAAGCCGTCTATCAACTTCACTTTCATGAACATGGACTCCCTGTTGAGAACCCACTTTTCTACAAGCCGATTCCGGAGATTGGGGATCACCCAGGAACGTTCTTTCTTCCTCGTCAGGCAAAGAAGGCTGCTCTTGAATTTAGTGATGAATTTTATATTCACTCAACTAAGCCCCTTAAAGTGTCTAGTGACTCAGAACAAGCCGATACGACGACACTTAGTAACGTAACCCTACTTGATGGCCAAGTTGCTTACCACCCAAGTGATGCTGAGTTCGCCGCAAACGAAACTCAGGAGCTAAAACGAATCAACATGGCCATTGGTCACATTAAGAACTTTAGCCCTTCTTGTTTCTGTGTGTTTTCAGAGTTCACTAAAATTATCGTCCCAATCAGAGAAGCGGGAATTGTCTCGTACTCTATGGACAATCTCCCAGGGGTATCTTGCCTAAATATGTCTGAGCGCGACTATGTCGATCTCATTGACGATCTAGTTCATGAGAGCGGACACCACTTTCTCAATTGTATCCTCGGTTCAAGCGAACTCATTAATGAAGATGACGAGAAAATCTTCTTTTCTCCCTGGAGAAAATCGCTAAGACCTATTCGCGGCCTCTACCACGCCGTCTTTACTTTCTACTGGGCCATGAAGCTCTTTGGTGATCTTTCAAAGTCTGAGGTTAAGTCACAACTAGATGATAATCAGTGGCAAAAAGTTCTTCAGCGAACTATCGAAGAAGCCTATATGATTTCTTTCTGTGCCCCTCAGCTCGATGAAGCTTTTAAGCGAAAAAAAGTTACTAAGGCAGGTCGTGATCTCATCGCACCAATTCTCGCTGAGGCTCAAGAGTTGATGGGAGAAGTGGGTGAACTTAAATCACAGCTAACTGGAGAGAGTAAGCTTGCGATTGAAGAGCTTGAAAAAGAAATTGCGACTTGGAGTTCGAAGTACCAATTCAATTAGCGACTAAGGGCCACCATGCGAGAGCGCATCTCAGCAGCCGGCATCAATTCGCCGGCCTTGGTGGCCACTTCCATACCCTGCTTATAAAGCTCTAGCGCCTTTTCATTATTTCCAAGAGCCTCATTTGTCTTAGCACTCATAAGATAAGAGCGTGAATGCTTGGGATTGCTCTTTAAAACTCTCGAGAAGTACTCATTGGCCTCATCATAGTTTCCATCACTAAAAGCGAGATCTCCAAGTCCAAAGAGAGCAATTTCATCTTCGGCATCTATCTCGAGTACTTGTTCAAACATTGAGCGACGCCTTTCGCGCTCAACCTTTTCGGCTTTTATTCTCGCTTCGGCTTCTCTTTTTTGCACTGCCTCTCGGCCAAATTTTTCAAATGTCTTAACTGTTGCTTTTGATTTTTCTTCTTCTGCCTCAGTAATTTTACCCAACTTCATCAAATAGAGAGACTTATTTGTGTGGGCCATTATTGAGTTGGGATCACAGTCTGAAAGCTTATCCATGTACTCGATTGCTTCCTGGTAGCGCTCATGACGACCTAGAATCACTCCGAGAACTTCATAGGCATCGGCAAAGCTTGGATTGAGTGCGAGTGAAACTTTAAGGAGCTTCAGTGACTCTTGCTCCTTCTCCCCCTTAAATAACTCTGTGGCGTAGTCATATAGATGCTGGGCCCAGTCTTTCAGGTCAAAAGAAAATGGAGCACTTTGGGTATTCACTAGGAATATTGAGTCGCTAATCTCTAACTCAATACCCTCTACCCTAAACTCTCTAAAGAGCTGACACAGGTGAACCCACTGATCACCCTCTTTATATGATGAGATCACCTCTCCCGCCTTGCGCTCAAGAGCTTCAAAGGTACCTTTTGGGAGTTGCTTTGGTCCGATCAATAGGGCCGGAGCATATGAAGCTCCTCTTCTACTATGAATCTTAGCTGCAGTTTCCTGTCCTAGAAAACAACCTTTACTATAGGAGACGCCGGTCTGTTCAAAAATCGTTTCATTGACGAGAGCGTCTGCTTTCACACTCTTATTCCACGCTGGCCAGGCGCCAAGTATAGAGAGTTGTTCTCTCTCTGATGCACTTATCTCGGAAGAGTCACTTGGAATCAGCGAAGTCTCTAGGAGTCTTGCCGGTAGGCCAAAAGCACTAATCCATGGGGCCTGCAGGTCCATATGCTCTCCACCAAAATAGAGTGCGTACTTAACTTCTGACTCTAGGATCTCAACATCATCCATAATGATGTACTTTTCAAGATCACTTCTAAAGGACTCGGCCAGTTCTCGCTCGACCAAGCAAATCACTCCCTCATGAGATCGCGCGAGGATTTGCCAACTCTTAATCTGCCCTTTGTTATTTAAGCGTGCACTAAAAAGAGCTCGCTCACTAGTGAGTTGCTCAATATTTTGTGTAAGCTGACCATTTAAAAAGCGATCGGTGTCGCTTCCCTTAAAGAGAAAGGTGGTGAGCGAAAGATTGATATGTCTTCCGCCTGACTCTAGGACTGACCAAAGAAGTGGATATTGGATCATCTCTTAAACTGAGAACGATTCGCCACAACCACATGTGTTGGTCGCGTTGGGGTTTTGAAAGACGAAGCCCTTACCCTTAAGGCCATCTTGAAAATCAAGCTGAACACCCTTTAGATAGATGGCCGACTTCACATCGATATAGACCTCAAGACCCTCATCAAATCTTAAGACATGATCCTTCTCGCGAGGGTCATCAAAGTCGATTTTATAAGAAAGACCGGAGCAACCTCCACCAACGACACCTACTCTCAGACCCTTTTTAGTATTCTCGGCCTGATCGTTGAAGATACGGCGAATTTCGTCCAATGCCTTTGGAGTAATATCGATAATTTCTGTCACTTGCGCTGTTGTCATACCGTCCTCATACCTTAGCTTTAAAGCCTTAGGCTAGTACTCAGTTTCTCTATGATTTTAGCACTTTCATGCCCATTGCTCCAGATTGTGTTCGGCAAAAGTCTGACCTATTATAGAAGTATGCCAGTAATTTTAATTGTGAGACCCAAAAATGGTCCGGTCACTACACTAGCGATCTCTTCTAAGCCTGTAATACTAGGTCGAAGCTCCTCGTGTACCCTAAAAGTGCCTGACGATCTCATTAGCAGTAAGCACCTTGCAATTAAGTTAAACGCAACCGGTGAAGTCCTGGTTAAGGACTTAGAGACCACCAATGGCACCTATCTCAACGGGATGCAGGTCAGGCAGGACAAGCTCTTTATTGGCGATGAGCTTAAGATTGGCGATACCGTTCTCACTATTGACCCAAGTGAATTGACCCCAAAGGAAAAGCGCGCTCTCACCAGAGAGGGTGGCCAAGCCCAGGCCCTTAAGTTTGTTGACCTCAAGGGAACAGATCCCTCTATCACAACAGAGAAGCCGGTCCCGAAACCAAAGCCTAAACTTCCGGAAGCTCCTCAAACGAGCCAAACGGAAGACACTGTCCATCTCCAATCACCCAAAGAGTTTAAGCCCAAAAAGTCTCCTGCCGACGCCTTTCCAAAGGAAATGGCACTCGATGAAGAAATCGATATTGATCAGCTTCGAAATTTACAAGAAAAGGGTGAGCTCAGTGAAGAAGAGCAGACACTACTTGAAGAGAAGATTAAGAGAAGAGTTCTAGAGAAGAGTCGCAAAGTCGACGACATCTCTCGCAGTGCCCTTGGTGCCAAGCTTGGAAAAGATGATGAAGAGTATGATCTTGAATCGAGTTCTGGTGCAACTCAAATGATTAAGATCGATCGCAAGCTAAAGAAGCGCTCAAAAACAAGAAAAGAAATACCCGAGACCAAAATAGAGTCACTTTCTTCGAAACTTAAAAGTCTATTTTCAAAGAAGAAAACTAGGGACGAAGAAGAAGACGAAGATTAGACCTTCGCGTTCCAAAGTACCTCTGAATAATTTCCAAGCTTATTCACATAGCGAGAGAGAACAAAGAAGTAATCAGAGAGTCTGTTGAGAAATTTCACATGAATTATTTCAACGAGCGCCTGATCTTCGCTTCTCACTTGCACGGCTTTTCGCTCAACTCGACGACAGACAGTTCGACAAATATGAAGAGCACTTGCACTAGGGTGCCCACCTGGTAGGACGAAGTTTTTGAGAGCGGGAAGCGAGTTATCCATTTCATCCATTCGCGCTTCGAGAATTTGCAGATTTTCATCTGTGATATTAGCAAGCTTAAAGGTTTCACGCTTATCAGGGGAGCAAGCGAGATTTGAACCCAAGTCAAAGAGGCGGTGCTGAATCCACAAAAGCTCGTCGTAAATTTTCTTATCTTCAAGCTCTGGAAGTAGAGATGCCGCTAGCCCAATATGAGAATTGAGTTCATCAACCTCTCCATAAAGATCTACCATAGCGCTACTCTTGGCCACTCTCGGACCATCGACCAAGGATGTCTCACCCTGGTCGCCCTTCTTTGTATAGACAGCACTCTTCTTCACTACATACTCCTGCGATAACGGCCACCAACCTCATAGAGAGTATTAGTGATCTCACCTAGTGAGCAGTAGTTAACAGTCTTTAGAAGTTCCTCAAAGACGTTGCCGCCGACTAGAACAACCTCAGTCAGTCGTCTTAGAGCTTCAGCGCTCTCGTTCTTATTGCGCTCTTGAAAGGCGCGCAAGCGCTTAATCTGATCCATTTTTTCTTCATCGCTACATCTTGAAATTTCAATTTCCTGAGACATCTGTTCATCAATATTGTCAGCGATATAAGTATTCACACCAATAATGGGAAGTTCTCCATTATCTTTTAGAGTTTCATAGTAGAGGGATTCTTCTTGAATTTTACCTCTTTGATACTGGCTCTCCATTGCTCCCAGTACTCCACCCTTATCAGAGATGGCTTCAAACTCAGCGAGTACCGCCTCTTCTACAAGATCAGAGAGCTCGTCGACAATGAACGCCCCTTGCATTGGATTATCTGTTTTATTGAGACCAAATTCGCGATTAATAATCATCTGAATGGCCATCGCGCGACGAACTGACTCTTCCGTTGGTGTCGTAATCGCTTCATCGTAGGCATTAGTGTGGAGTGAATTACAGTTGTCACTTAGAGCGATATAAGCCTGAAGTGTCGTTCTAATGTCGTTGAAGTCAATTTCTTGAGCGTGCAACGAACGACCGGAAGTCTGAATGTGATACTTAAACTTTTGCGACTTCTCATTAGCTCCATACTTATCTCTCATGGCCACGGCCCAAATCTTGCGCGCTACACGGCCAATCACTGTGTACTCAGGATCTAGACCATTACTAAAGAAGTAGGAAAGGTTCTGAGAAAAGTCGTCGATATGCATGCCACGACTTAAATAATATTCAACAAATGTGAATCCATTTGAAAGTGTGAAAGCAAGCTGACTAATTGGGTTAGCTCCTGCTTCAGCAATATGATATCCAGAAATCGAGACCGTATAGTAATTTCTAATGGCCTGACGGCAGAAATATTCCTGAACGTCTCCCATGAGTTTAAGTGCAAACTCAAGACTGAAAATACAAGTATTCTGCGCTTGATCCTCTTTAAGAATGTCGGCCTGAACCGTTCCCCTCACCTGTCTCATAATCTCGGCGCGCTTTTCTTCATTCCAAAAGTCATCTCCCGAGAGCTTCTGCTTGATCGCAGTGTTCATGAAGAGTGCAAGAATGATCGGTGCTGGACCATTAATGGTCATCGAAACGGAAGTATTTGGGGCCGTGAGATCAAAGCCAGAGTAGAGCTCAGACATATCATCCAGGGTGGCAATTGAGACACCTGCCTCTCCAATTTTTCCAAAGATATCTGGTCTCTCATTTGGATCTTCACCATAGAGAGTTACCGAGTCAAAGGCGGTTGAGAGTCGTTTTGCATTATCTTCTTTTGAAAGATAGTGAAAGCGCTTATTAGTTCTTTTTGGTCCGCCCTCTCCAGCAAACATACGCTTTGGGTCCTCATCATTTCTCTTAAATGGAAAAATTCCTGCGGCGTAGGGAAAGAAGCCCGGTAGGTTTTGAGAGCGAATAAACTTATAGGTATCCGCCATTGATTCAAACTTAGGAGTTCCAATACGACTGATCACTTGATGAGAAAGAGAAGTGTACTTAGTTGGAACCTTTATTTCTTTTCCGCGTACGGTGTAAGAGAATTCACCTGCGCGGTATTGAGTTGCTGTCTCATTGAACTCTTTAAGCTCGCTCAATGCTTCCTTGGGAAGATTCTTTTCATGGGCTTCTAATGTCGCTTTAAGCTCTTTACTCTCAGGAACTAGTGAGCCAGCAACTTTGAGTGCTTCATATTCAGCGATCATTTTTACGCGTTCGCGAGTTTCTTGATTATAATTGCGACAAGCCCCAGCGATATCTCTTAGGTAGAGAGAGCGGTCGGGGTTAATAATCTGGCGCTTATTTGTAGGTACCTTCTCACATTTGAGATCATCCGCTAGCTCAATCTTAAGATCAAAATTTGTTGCGATACTCTTAAAGAGAGCGTTGACTCCTAAATCGTTAAACTGGCTCGCCATAGTGGCGAAAATTGGAAGTTCTTCATCTGTTGGGCTTCCCGGGTGACCCGCAAAGAGGCCTTTATTGCGACGATACTGCTTTCTAATATCCCTAAGCGCGTCTTCACTTCTTGGTTTTTCAAACTTGTTGAGTACAACAAAGTCAGCCTGCTCAAGCATTTCAATTTTTTCAAGCTGAGAAGCTGCACCATATTCGGGTGTCATGACATAGATACATTTATCAGCCACTCGAGTGATTTCATCTGATGCCTGTCCAATCCCCGAAGTCTCCACGATGACGAGATCAAAGTTTCTGCCCTTAAGGTAATTGACCACTTTTTCAATCTGAGGCGAAAGCTCTGTGTTTGAGTCGCGAGTGGCCAGGGAGCGGATATAGAAATTGTCATAGGCGGCTGAACCAAGGCGAATGCGATCACCTAGAAGCGCGCCCTTAGTTTTTTTGCGAGTTGGGTCCACAGAAATCAGGGCGACCTTGCCCTCTGGAAGATGGCGTTTAAAGCGAAGGAGTAATTCATCAATCAATGAAGACTTACCGGCCCCACCAGTTCCAGTGATTCCAAGAACTGGAGTCTTACCCGTGCGCTCAACCTTCACATCGAGATCGCCGTCTTCAAAGGCAGTAATAACTTTGGCCAACTCGCGATTATCAAGCTCGGCGTTGTTATAAACTTTAGCGGCATCAAAGTTTTCGAGGGTCGAGTGCTTGGCCATCTCAATCATGTGATCGATAATTCCGTTGAGACCCATTTTCATGCCATCTTCTGGACTATAAATGCGCGTGATTCCCTTATCGTGAAGGGCCTTAATTTCCGAAGGAGTGATAACTCCTCCCCCTCCGCCAAAGATTCGAACGTTCTTGGCGCCGGCTTGATCGAGGAGTTCGCGAATATAGGCGAAGTATTCATTGTGACCGCCCTGATAACTACTCAAGGCCACGGCGTGAGCATCTTCTTGAAGGGCAGCATCCACGACTTCTTTGGCCGAGCGGTTGTGGCCCAAGTGAATAACTTCCACACCCTTTGATTGTAGTAGGCGGCGCATAATATTTATTGAGACATCATGCCCATCAAATAGGCTTGCTGCAGTGACAAATCTTAGACTCTTCATATCTCTTCCCCAAATGCAAAAAACTGCAAGAAATCTAGCTTAAGTAGCTTAATTTACACTCTCTGGAATATGGCCTATAACGCCTTTTAAGTAAAATTCCTTCAATCTCCCTGAGATTATTGGTATGATGGCCTTATTCCACATATTTGGCCGCTATAATAATAGATACACTCGCATTTTGGTAAGGGCATTGCTGCTATGAGCGAAGATAAAGTTTACGTAGAAAATCCATTTCACACCGCACGCTTTAAACCTAAGCGCAAAGGCAAGAAACCGCCTAAGCTTATCGCTGTTGTTCATCAAAGTGGTTGCACAGGTTGTGAGGTCTGTATCGCTGGATGCCCGGTTGATTCAATTGAACTAGTTCCCGGTCCAGATCCGCTCAATCCACAATTTCAACAGATGGTTGAGATTGATATTGCCCGTTGTATTGGCTGTCAGAACTGCTCTCAAGATTGTCCTTGGGAGACTATTACAATGTATGAGCACGATGATTCTTTCATCGCTTGGTCAAATGAGACCCTTAAGTCGGGACTCTACGTGACTGAAGAGCAAGTTGATTTGATGGCGCAAGAGAGCGGTGTTGAGCTTCCAGTTGCTAAGTCTGAAGAAGAATCTGCTTAAATTTTAGTTCCCAATTTCCATTCCAAGGATTCGGATATGGTTCGCTTGGCAGCCCTCGCTCTATTTTTATTTAGTTCTCTTTCACTTGATGCCATTGAAGTGCTGGCCTTGAAAGGTGATGTCTTAATAGGCAAGCACAAGCTCAGCAAAACCGGCACCCTCAAAGTCGCGGCAGGAACTGTAACCACTGGTGACTCTAGCTTCATTCGCCTGCGCTTTCCTGAGAATGAGACTGTTCTCACCCTTGGGCCCAACTCAGTCATACGATTAAATAAAGATCTTATTCACGAACATAAGTCCGGCAGCGCCCTCTTTAAATATTTAAAGAAAAAGGCGGTTGGAGAGAATCCTGACGTTGTCATTCGCAGCAAGCTCGCTAGTTTTGGAGTTCGAGGAACTGAATTCATGTCCGTTGTGAATCCCCTTCTAGATGAAACCGAGATTATCACTTTTGAAGGGATGGTTGAATTTAGGGCCCTCAATGAAGTTGGTGGCACTGCTCAAGTGGGCCCATCTCAATGGGGAGGTCTCGGCGGTCGCTTTGGGGCTCAGATCGGAGAGATCCTCACCTTACCCGCTAGCGTCGTGGATCATTTTAAAAATTCATTTAGCTTTTAGTCGCGCTCGCCTCTTCTAGTCCCTTGCGCTTATTTTCAAGGTAGAGCCCAACAAGAAGAAATCCCGCACCAATTGTGATGGCGCTGTCGGCGATATTGAATGTCCAAAAATGCCAACTGCCAAATTGAAAGTCGAGAAAGTCGACGACATACTTAAGTGTGAAACGGTCAATGAGATTGCCTACGGCACCTGCAAAAATGAGAGCGTAAGCAGTGGCGAGATAAATACATCCTCTTCGCTCTTGCCACAAAAGATAGAGAAGCCAAAAGCAGGCCAGCACTGGCAAGAAGAGAAACATTCCAATGCGAAACCAGTCATGTGAACCAGCTCCAAATCCAAAAGCCGCACCCGAATTTCTTACATAGGTAAAGTGGAAGAAATTTGGGATAATGGTAATAGATTCACCCAGCTGAAAACTCGACTGAATAGCACCCTTAGAAAATTGATCGACTAAAATAAGCGCAGCTATGACTAGCGAGAGCTTCCAGATTCTATTCATTAATAATATGCCTTCGGATTAATTTCGTATTTCTCAATTTTGCGAAGCAGGGTCTTTTTGGGAATATTTGCTCGCAAGGCCGTTTGATTAATTTTGCCTTTATTTAAAATCAAGGCCTGAATAATAAACTCTTTTTCAAAGAGATCCTTTGCCTGTTGGAAGTCCATTTGAACATCACCCTTGTCGCCACTGGTAGCAAAAGTGAATTGATATTCTCCCGCAGTCTCCTCGCTCATATCCTTATCGAGAATGGAGTTTTTAATTCCATTAAAGTCGATCATCTCTTCACTGCTATCTTCATTATCAGTAGAAGCGTCGCTACCTTTTGAGCCAAGACTCTTTCTCACAGCATCTGGTAGTGAAGATTGTTTAATGAAGTCAGTCGACTCAATAATAAAGGCGTGCTCAATAACGTTTCTGAGTTCGCGAATATTGCCTGGCCAGCCGTGTTTTTTGAGAGCGTCTAGTGACTCAGGTGTACAGCCCTTAATCTCAAGGTTGTGGAGATTGTTAAAATAATTTACGTAGTAATCCACAAGATATGGAATATCAGAGACACGCTCTCTGAGAGGTGGCAGGTAAACTGGCAACACGTTTAGGCGATAGAAAAGGTCTTCTCTAAAATCACCTTCCTTAATCATCTCTTCAAAGTTTTTATGTGAAGCTGCAATCACGCGCACGTCACACTTAATATCGCGATTTGAACCAACTGGAGTAAAGGATTTCTCCTGGAGTACGCGTAGAAGCTTCACTTGCATCGTAGGAGAAACGTCGCCGATTTCATCTAGAAAGATCGTTCCACCGTCGGCGTACTGAAACTTTCCAATTTTTCTCTCTGTGGCGCCAGTGAAGGCACCCTTTTCGTGACCAAAGAGTTCAGATTCAATCAAATTATCTGGAATTGCCGCCAAGTTGATAGTGACGAATTTTTCATCTTTTCTAGGTCCATTATAGTGAATGGCCTTAGCAACAAGTTCCTTACCCGTTCCAGACTCACCACGAATAAGTACCGGTGTATTTACTTGAGCTAGTTTGCTGATAACGTTAAAAACCTTTTGCATGACGTCTGATTCGCCAACAAATTGATCGTTATTGCTACCGCCTAGAGAGAGCGTTGGTGCCGAGAAGGCAGACGTTTCTACAAGGGATCTGGCCTTGAGTGCTCTTTTAATGAGTGCAACGAGATTCTCAGAACTGATTGGTTTTTCAAGGTAGTTATAAGCTCCCTCTTTCACCACGCGAACTGCATCTTGAACGTTTGAGTAGGCGGTGAGAATGAGCACAATAATTGATGGATCGTATTTCTTGATCTCTGTAAGAGCTTCGATACCATCCATCTCAGGCATATTCACGTCCATGACCACAAGGTCATACTTCTCGCGATAAACCTGACTAAGAGCTTCCTTACCATTGCCGGCAACATCCACAACAAAGTGGTGAAACTCTAGGGCGCTACGGACTGAGTCTTGTAAAACCTTGTCATCGTCAACAACTAGTACTCGATGCATATTCTCTCCAAATCACGGAATTCATTGATTACCGATTGATCAATTTTACCGTAAAAGTCGTTCCTTGTCCCACCTGGGAAGATGCGGTGATTTGTCCCCCGTGGAGCTCGACGAAGTATTTTACCAGATAAAGACCAAGACCTGAGCCCTTTATTGAGTGGCTCGCATCATTTTTTACCCGATAAAACTTCTCAAAAATATGGTCAATATCCTCACCTGGGATACCTACACCGTTATCCCTGATTTCAATTGTGACCCACTTTTCATCATCCCAAGTCTTAACGCCAATAACACTGCCCTCGCCCGAGTATTTAATGGCATTTTCGATAAGATTCGATATCACGCGCTTCATTAGCTCTAGATCAAACTCAATGGGATAGAGTGGCGAGAGCTCAGTCTCAATGGTGATGTCTTTATTCTTAGCCTCAAATTTTAACCCATCAACAACCTGCTCAATAACTGTGTTCACATCCTTACTAACGGTGTTGATATTGAGATTGCTCGATTCAATTTTCGTGAGATCGAGAATAGAGGTGATGAATTTATTGAGCTCCTTAGTTGAGTCAATAATGGTGTGAAGATTCTTTCTCACATTGGGGTCGCTTCCGTGCTGCTGAAGCGTGACGTCAGCAATTCCCGCGATCTTTGCCACCGGTGTTTTTAAATCATGACTCATCAGTGAGATAAAGTTTTGCTTCAGATTTTCGACCTTCTTTAAAAGCTTGGTCTCCTCTTGAATAGCGTAACGCCGTTGATATTCACCAATTGCTCTAAAAGGTACCCAAATGTAATAGACCACAAAGACAGTGAGGACTAAGTGGGTGAGATAGAGCCACAGCCCAAAGAAACTAAAGAGAATGTAGCTGATAAAGAAAATTGTCAGCATTAGGGCAAGTGTAATTAATAGGCCAGTTGTTGGCTTTGTTCTAGAGATGGTAAGCGAGAGGAAGATTGCGACAATTACACAAAGAGCATACGTAAAATTCTTTGGTATTTGGTAGACCGTCTTATTTTGCACAAAAGACTCTATGATCTGAGCGTGTAGGGAGAGCCTCGGAGACTTAGTCTCCTCCTTACTAAATGGGGTGAGGACGTAGTCGTCCATATTAGAGATATAGCTAGGTCCTAAGAGCACGATCTTATCTGTGAAAAAGCCCTTGGGAAAATTGCCCACCATCACTCTATGAAAGGGAATCTTTTTTATTCTTCCTCTGTTTTCGATTGGAGAAGTGTAATAGCGAAATAGTGTGAATGTGGCATCAGCTTCGCGAACATAGTAACTACCCAGAATATCCTTCACCCCCAAAGGCTCTAACCCCTGCCCCTCGCGGTAGTGATTGGCAGTCCAAAGGTGAAGCGATCGCTCTCCTGAAATATCTACGATGGCCCTTCTCGACACATCATCTTTAGCAAAGGTTGAGTTATCAATATTAATGATTGCTTTTGAGTAGCCCAATGACCGAAGTGACTTCGGTGGCAACTGCTCTCCCCAAGCATCAATATCAGTTCCAAACCTAAAGCCACCACCAGTAGCGACAAAGTCTGTGATTGTCGCTTTAAATTCATCCATTGATTGAATGTCACTTGATGACTCGGCTTCAACTAAGTGTGCAAAGTAATTGATTACCTTTGGCTCATCTTTAATCAGTCTCTTTAAAAGGCGGTCGTGGCTGGCAAAAGTATAGGGATAAGTCTCCCCTAGAAATTGATCCGACTCTTCATCCATCGTAATTAAAACGATATTGTCTTTAAAACCAATTCCAAAATCAAAGCGAACCCTCAGGTCATAGAAGATTGCCTCGAGAGAATTAAATGAATATTGAAAGAGAATAAAGACGAAAATAATTGTGAAAGCCAGCGGGTAATAACGTGAAAAATCAAACCCCTTTTTAGAGTCTTTCTCACCAGTATCGTCTTCCTCACGATGCTTCCAAAATTTGATCAATTTTCACCACCCATCATATTGGGAAGTTGAGAGCTTCTTTCAAAGAGTACTCTCAAGAGTGGATCATCAAAGCTCATTGGCTGCAGACTTAGCGGCAGCAAGCTTAGTGCCTGATAGAGAGATGAAACTCCATTACTGGTAAATTTCCCCCAAGCCGCTTCATTTGAATATTTTGCACCAAGAGAGCTCTCAAGAAGCTGCTCCACTTTAAAAGTGAGTGAGCGCCTGTGGGAAAGTTTGGAAATCAAAGCATTAAAAGGAGAAATAAAGACCGAAACAAGAGCGTGTAATCTTTGTAGGTTATATTTTTCACAAACCCAGAATGGAAGATTCAAGATCATCAAGAGGGAGCTAATAGGAACCATCAGTGAATATTCGCGAACCTTCTTTCTCATGGCGACCACTGAAAAAAGCTGCTCTAATTCTTCATCACTTAGCCTGCGCTTTAAGTCAGTCCCGAGAATCACCCAGCCGCGGTGAAATACTGACTGAACACTAAAGGCATTGCCAGCATAGCGAGCACTCTCACAAATAACAGGAACTTCGACTCCCAGTCGAAAGCACACATTCGACAATATTCTCCCTTCGCGACAACTAGGAGTGAGCTCCTTAGCATTGAGAAGTGAAAGAGAGGCCCTGCCATCGAGAATGACTAGCGCGATGACTAGAATGAGAAGTAGAGCTGCGACTATCAGACTTAGAGTTGGGCCAATTAAAATGAAAGCCAACATCACAGGTGCTAGGAGAACGAGGCATATAAGTGTGATTAAAATAAAAAAACTTGTAATATAGAGGCCTTAGTTGACGAGTTGCGCATCGCGCATGTATACAATTTACTCCATTTCCTACTCATTATAGACAAGAATCTGGCCCGGGGCTATAACTCCGGGGCAAGTTCATAGTCCACCATCACAGTGCTTTGCCAAGAGCCTTGGCCCACTTTGATCTGTCCTATAACATGCTGAAATTAAACAGGATTTCACGGCGCACCTACCACGCAATAGCGATTGTGTGATATGTGTTGCGCAATATGCATTTAAAGAGAATGGAGTAGAGAGAATGAGTTTTGACAAGCTACTATTCGGGACCGCTGGAGTGCCCAACTCGACCCCCAAAAAAAATAGCCCCATTGACGGTGTAAGACAAGTTCACGCCCTGGGGCTCGATTGTATGCAACTCGAGTTTGCTCACGGTGTTCGCATGAAGGAAGAAGTTTCTTCTGGACTCAGAAAGGTGAGTTACGAACTTGGAATTCCGCTTACAAGTCATGGCCCTTATTACATTAACCTCAATGCTCGTGAGCAAGATAAGATCGACTCAAGTGTTGAGCGCATTATTCAAACGGCTAAGATCAGTGACCTCTGTGGTGCTGAGTCTATGACTTTCCACGCTGCCTTTTATATGAAGGACAGCCCTTACGACGTCTTCGACCTCGTAGAAAAGTCACTCAACGTAATTGAAGAGCGCCTCTCACGTCTTGATATTGAGATTGAACTTCGCCCTGAACTTACTGGTAAAACAAGCCAGTTTGGTAGCCTCGACGAACTCATCTCACTTGCTAAGGCCGTTCCATCATGTGCTCCATGCATGGATTTCTCTCACCTCTTTGCTAGAACTGGTGAGTACAATACATATGAAGAGTTCAAGGCCGTTCTTGATCGCTTAAAAGAAGATCTTGGGGCACACTCTCTTAAGAATATGCACATTCACATGAGTGGTATTAGTGCAAACTCTAAAGGTGATCTCAAGCACCTTAACCTCGAGGAGTCTGACTTTAATTGGAAAGATTGCTTGAAGGTTCTCAAGGAATACGATTGTCGTGGATATGTAATCTGTAACAGTCCCAACCTTGAAGACGATGCGAAATTAATGAAGGACTTCTACGCGACTTTAAATTAGTTTTGATTTGCCGTCTAAGAGTCTCTTAGGCGGCTTCTTTGATCTCTTCTTCCGACTCGCCCTCTAAATACTTAAACAACCAAGCCTTCACAAATGAGTAGTTCTCTTCGTGGCAGCCAATGAAGTAGGCGCGACCAGAAACCACTAGAAAGCTAAAGCGCTGCTTGTCTTGTAGCAGAGGAGCAAAGACGCTGAGAAATTCTTCATCCTCAATTTCATAGAGCACTGACTCTTTAGAGACAGTATATTTATAGAGCTTGTTAAAGAAGGACCAGTTACTTGGAATATCAATGAGCTGGCCCGCAAGCTTCATACGAAAGCACCCACTCTCTTGGCGGTGAAGAATGTGAGTGAAGTCACAAGCTTGAGTGTTGAGAAAGCGAAAGAGGTGATTGTCGTCAGCGGGATAGCGCTGAATGCGCTCCTTCTCTTCAAAGCGACTAAACTCTGCAGGCAGTTCTTCACTGCCTAAATAATTATAAGTTTCTTCAACCAAGCGACTGATAAAGTCATCGTTTCTCATAACCAGATTTATCGGTTAATGGAGAAGAAATATTGAGAACTATTTTTAAGGGGCTTCGATATCTAGTTGATTTTTCATCTCGATGTGGGTTTTTAGCTCGCTCACATCAGCGACTTTCCAGGTCTGCTCAACCTTTTGAAGCTCGGCAATTTTTCTAACTTCGAGTCTGGCATTTGAGTCAGAGCTCTCGTTCATCCCATAGTCGAGTGTATAAGTCAGAAAACATTGGGTCTCCTCGCACTTAGAAAGGAGAATTTTTAGTTTGTAGCTATCTGAGAGGTTCACCTTTGCAAACTCTTCAAACTCACTCTCTTCCATGGCCTCAATTCTGCCATAGAGTTCGCCAGTGGTTCTCTCAAGGACACTTGCCTTTTCAAAGCCACCTTTAAATCGAAGGTTAATAAAGTCTCTAAGCGCGGCCTCTGGAGTATCTGGACCATTACAAGAGATAAGAGCGAGTGAGAGCGCTAAGACTATTCTGTTCAGATACTTCATCTGGACGACCTTCCTTTGTACGTTATGCAAAGCGATTAATGTAACCACGACTTTGGATTATATCATAAAATGATTTCCAATCTCTGGAGGCAAGAGATGACTCCTCAACGACTCTCAGTCCCACCCCATGTGGGCCATGACTGACGAGCTTTGCCTTGGTTTGGAATGAATTTTCTCTTAGTTGAATATTTACATCAACAAACCGGGACATGCGATGGGGCTTGCCCTCACCCAGATGAACAAAAAAGCTAAACTCATCCCAATTGGAGAGCTTGCCTTCTGCGAGTGATTGCCCCCCGCTTGAGAGTTCAATTTGGATATCGTACTCGAGAAAGCGATAGAGTGAGCGCTTTCCATAGCCGGGTCTAAAAGCGGCCTCACCCAGTTCCAATTTCCACATCATGAACATGACATAGCTCAAAACGATATAGGCAAAGAGAAGAATCAATACAATCTTATCAAGGCCTGTTTGAAATATCTGGGCCGAAAACCATGCGATTAAGAGAGAGTGGATAGGAAAGAAAACCAATGAAACTTTTTTAAGTTGAAGGACGCTATAAATGGTAGCAACAGTTAGCCCTAGAAGCGGAATCATCTGCAAGAGAAAGCCGCGAATACTTTGAAGATTGAGTGCCGATTGGCCTTGATGGACTTCAGTTACAACGTGAAGAAAGATCACCTGCAAAAGACAGAATAAGGCCATATTCCAAACAAGACCACTTCGAGAAACTATTTTGACAGAAGACATATCTGCACCCTATTGCACCATTTCTAGTGAGTATTATACTCATTATTATGATTCATCACCTAGAGATTAACACTAGATGTATTAACTGTGACAATTGTCGCATCCTCTGTCCAGAGAATGCGATTCTCGTTGAAGACGGGGAATACGCCATCGACACCTGGAATTGTACTTTGTGTAATCTATGCGTCACGGCTTGCCCAGTTGATTGCATCAAGCCAGTTAATCCTAAATCGTAGAATAAAACTTTCCGCTCCAATAGATCGAGTTTTTGGGCCTAACACCTTCGCCCTGATCACTAGATAAATTTGAAAAGAGAATTAAATCTTTTTCTCTTCCCTCATAAGTCATATCAGAGAAATTGAGCACTGACTTCGCATTTGGAGCGTTGTAACAATCCCCCTGGTTCTCAATCATCTCTAATCTTAGGCCACAGTAGCGAATCAAAAAGTCGCGCCAGTGACTGCTTTCTGCGTGGGTCTTGAGTGTGAGTTCTCTCACGTTTCTTGTGTAGAGTTCAAAGGTTCCAAGGTCTACCTGAAGCCCCGCAAAGGGAAGTATGAAAACGTCATCTTCTCTAAGGTTTAGAAAATCCTTAAAAATAGCAAGCGGCGCCGTTTTCTGGCGAAGCTTTTTAGAACTGAGCTTTATCCGAGAGATTCCAGCATAGGTAATAGAGGACTGAGCGTGACTGGGATGATCAGGCTTCATAATCTCTCTTAAAAAGCCCTCTTCAAGTCTCAATTTATTATAGCGACTCTCTCGCCCAACTTCTTCACTGTAGAGTGCTATCTCATGATCAAGTGGTGTGGAATCAAAAGATGTGAGGTCGATTAGATTGTCGCCATTAAAAGTAAATAATTCCCCATCAAGGCTATTGATATGTTTCGCGCAATTGACGATGCATCCGGCGCTATCTAGTAGCGGATGCTCAACCAGCACTTTAACTCGGGGAAAATTGCAATTGATATATTCTTCTACTTTAGTGGATTGGTGGTGGGCGTTGACGAAGATTTGCTCAAACCCAAGGTCTTCAAGTTGCTTAATCAAATGACCTAGAATTGTTGTTCCAAAGATTGGCCAAAGTGGTTTTGGCAGTTCTCTTCCTAGTGGCCCCATACGCGAGCCAAATCCAGCGGCTAAGACTAGAGCATAGCGCTTACTAGCTGGCATAGTAGATATCGCTGAGAATCAATGTGCGCTTGCGGTATTCTTGCAGACCCATTAATTTAATTCTCATATTTTCAAATGCATAACCAATATATTTTAAGTAACGGACATCCCCTCTTGATTCATGAATATAAGAGAAGGAACCGATGGCCTTAAAAAGCCTTTGAATGGCGACGAGATCATAGTTATAGAGGAACTCTTCGTAGGATTCATTTAAGCCACATCTATCAAAGTAGTACCTTTTAAGTTCCTCTTTACTACCTGCCTCTAGTTTAAAATAGCAATCATCTATAAGTGAGGCTAAGTCATATTGCCTTGGCCCTTGTCTGGCATCCTGAAAATCAATCACAATCAATTCGTCACCTTTCATCATTAAATTTCTTGAATGAAAGTCTCTATGACATACGACTTTTGGAAGTGATGAAATCTTTAAAACAATTTCCCTAAAGAGCTTTTCAATTTCTTTTACAGCAAGTGAGTCGTCACATTTTAAGTAGTGTCCCAGAAAGTAATCTAAGGTCATCTTAACTTCTTGCATGAGCTTGGTTTCATCAAAGTGGAGTTCAGAGTAAGGCGCACCTGTTAACTTCAAATCTAGCTTGTGGATGAGAGAGAGCTGATCGATTGCTTCTTTATATTTTATAACTTGCTCTTCTCCAGTCTCTGTGGCCGACAACATCTTTAAAAATGTCTCATCACTTAGATCTTCCTCAAGGAAAAATCCTCGCCCAACGCTCACTTGATAAACTTCAGGGACTCTCACACCAGCAGTGAAGAGTATTTTCTGCATTTGAGAAAAGTTCTCCTCTCCTGGTGTGGCAAGACAGGCGACATATGTATTTTCCGAAGTGTAGACTCTAAAATAACGTCTAGTACTAGCGTCACCCGTGAGCTTTCGAACTCCAGTGATTCGCTCCTCCGGAATCCGGCCTTCTTTCATCGCTTTAGTTGTTAATTCTTCAATGAGAAATAATTCGGACTGCTCTGCCACTAAATTGTCCTTACCACATAGTTTATAAATCGATAGAACTCATTACTAGAGTTATAGTCTCTAATACGGTCCGGGTTTTCTTTGATTTTTTGTTTAATCATGAAGGCTTTAAAGGCGAATTCTTCTCGAGATAGTATGGATGGATCGCCAACCATGAGTGAGAAGTCGATACTTCCCTTGTTCAATGTTTGAAGCCAGTTGAGATAGGCACTCTCATCATAGCCCGCTCTCTTCATTGCGAGAAAAGCCCACTTGTGAATTTCATTTTTATCATTTAGCTGAATGCGACCAAGTCCCATTAGTCTCTCAAGGGTCACCGTTCCAGTGGGAATAACGGCCTTCTTCTCATAGAGATTTCTATGACTCTTTATAATTTGAAAAGTAAGGGCCGCTACCAAGATTTCTTCTGACTTTATGTACTTCTTTATTAAAGAGTCGGAAATGAAGAACTGTCCCTTTGGAAGGGAAAATATAACGGGTGTAGGGTGACTAATAAGATAAAAAGTTGGTCTAATTTTCGAATTGAGCAAGAGCTCGTTATTGAGTACAAGTCGGGAATATATCTCTGAAAGATATCTCTCATGGCTTCCGACAATCTTCTTTATCTTTATATCTGGATTTGAGATGAGTTCATTTGATAAGTAGGCCAAGTGATCAATGAAGTCTTCTGTCTGAAGGTTGCTCTCTCGCTCTTTTGGCAAGACGGTTGGGGCCGTCCCAAAAAAGTTTTTTAGTTGTTGGCCGCCACAACTAGAAATAAGCAGCGAGATGACCATTAAGGTCACTCCATGAAAAAGGCCCTCACTCTGGAGGGCCTTTCTATAATCTATGCTTTTTAAGCGCTGATTAATCATTAATACTGCTCTGATGCAACATCCCTATCTGTTTGATAGTAAAGCGTAAAGCCAGCAAAAATCAAGTTTGGATCGCGAATCATTGGTTGGTTATTTTCATAGATTTCGCGCCATCTCTTTGTTGTACCATACTTGTCACTTGAAATTGTTCCAAGCGTATCACCTCTTTTCACGAGGTATGGAAGACCTTTTGGACTCCACTCAAATCTTTGCATTGGCATGTCATAGCTAAGAACTGTACCAGCAGTTAGACGCTCTCCATTTACACCTGGATTCATGCGAGCAATCTCTCTCCACTTTCTATAGTCACCATATACCTTGAAGGCTACGAGCATAAGAGTATCGCCAGCTTCAACAGTATATGAGCCCATGTTGCCTGTAGTTTCGATCATCGGAGAAGAGGCCATTGGGGCAGCTTCAAAGCTATCAGCAAGAAGTGGATCACTTGATGCATCGGCTGGTTGTGGTGTGAGGTCTAGGTTTTCAGATGAAACATCATCAGCGAGGAGAAGATCTTCGTCTTCAGAGTCGACGATGAAATCTGCATCATCAGTGAGAGAAGCAGACGAGCTCTCAGCTACCTGGTTAGCATCTTTTCCTTTTTTGCGGTTGTTAGAACAGGCTACTAGCGATGTCATTACTGCCAGTAGTACAATCAGATTCAAACCTTTCATAACTTCTCCTTGATTCCTATCAAATATCGAGTCTAGTTTTTTACTGAAATATTATTTTCTTCACTTCAAATTAATGAACTTAATGAAAGTCATTACCTTCTCTTCGGCACATTATATCAATTGTTTAATCTAAAACCTCTCCATGGAAATTATGGTCAAGTTGTTTAATTGCCCGACTAGATTACGCGGACTTCATGACCAAAAACTCGATAATATTAGGCTATTGCCTCAACTCTCTGGCATAATTTAGGCATTGATATTGCTAACTCGGCCTCTTTCACATATCCGGCAATCACGTCCGGGTGGTATTTGGGGCCCATAATTCCTATTATTTTTATATGAGATACCTAGCCTGCACCATATTCATCTCTCTCTCACTCTTAAGCTCTGCCCTAGCCCAGTCCGTGCTCGATCAACTAGAGAGTGGTTCAAGTAATATCAGCTATGATCTCCCATCAATGGCCACGGAGAAGATCGAGGCAATTTCTCCTTCCAAAAGAATTTTTGTGATCTCTAATAGTAATAATAGTTTTAATAAGGGCGATTTCATTTCTCTTGTTAAGAATAACAACCTTGCCACCCGCGCTCTGGTGGCCAAGGTGACTGAAGACGGTCGCGCTGGGATTAAAATTCTTAAAATCTATAATTTAGATCTTTGGAACACGATGGGCATAGGTTCAGAAGTACAGGTTCTGCGTGGTGACGACACAGCCTTTAGAACCCCCAAGGCCGAGGGAACCGAAGTTGCTGAAGCTAAAATTGAAGACGAAGACAATCTCTTTGATGAGAAGACATTTCTAGAGGACGATCAAACTCTCGAAGAAAATAGTAAGCGCATTATCAAGACGGACAATATCGTCTCTCTTGGCTATGGACAAATTAACGGCGTTAATAATGATGGCTCTTCCCAGGGCTATGGCCAACTCAACCTATCCTGGTCATACCAGATCACTGATAATATTTGGGTCGAAGGTCTCTATGGTCAAAACGTTATCAATGACTTTCCCTCGAGTGGTCTCGACACCAAGTTAACCAATATTACCGTTAGGGCCAAGTATACTATCGAGGCTCCCTTCTATTCCTATGTTATGCCCTATGTTGGATTTCAAAATATTGCCGCCGACAGCCCCGGTGCTGGTGTGGACGATGGGAGTACTGACGAGGAACTTCTTACTCGTGAAAATCAACTGATTGATGAAAGTCAGAAAACTGGCCCCGTCTTTGGTGTAACTTTATTAAAGCGTCTGGTACCTGGTTGGTTTGCCAAAGTGGACATTGGCAACGATATTATTGGTATCGGAGCTGCCCTTGAATTCTAAGACAATCATCTTACTAACACTTCCACTCCTCTTTTGCGCCTGCGGTGTGAAGGGTCCCCCTGTAGCACCTCCCGGTTCGGGCATACCCAGCTATCAGGACAAGTTTCTTGGCAACCAAGAAGATCTTGGTCTCGATGAAGATAAAGAGAATGAAGATAAGAAAAAGAAGACTGACCAAGAAGTGGGCCAGTAGTGAGTCTCTTTATTGCCCTTGGCTCTAATCTTGGAGACTCAGTCCAAAATCTCGGTCGCGGGTTTGAGAGGCTCTCCAATTTCTTTAAACCCATTGCTCTGAGTCGCGTTTACTACTCCAAGGCGATAGGCTATCTCGATCAACCAGACTTTTATAATCAAGTGGCGGAGTTTGAATTGCCCGCCTATGCTCCTGAGGATGTTCTCTCGACACTCATGAATGTAGAGACAGAGCTTGGGCGGATACGCGAAATTAAAATGGGGCCTAGAACTCTAGACCTAGACTTGATTTTCTATGGCACTCAACGCATCGATACTCAGGATCTCACGATCCCACATCCAAGACTTTGGACAAGGAGTTTTGTTGTTGCTCCTCTGAAAGAGCTTCCAGGTTATAAGACACTTTCACTTCACTTTAGCTTTGATCAAGAACTCGAAGGTGAAGCCGTCCCCTTAGAGAATACCAGCACACTTTTCTTTTAATTGACCCTAACCGCTGCCCTTCCCTATAATAAAGCATCTTTTCAAACGCAAGGATGCGCCATGAACTTTGAACTTAGCTCAGAGCAAAAAGAAATACGTGAACTCGCTCTTAAATTTGCCAAAGCGCAGATGCAGCCCAAGGCCGGCGAATATGATCAGTCGGGTGAGTTCCCCATGCCGATCTTGCAAAAAGCGTGGGAGCTAGGACTAGTTAATACCTGCATACCTGTCGAATATGGTGGTACTGGCTTTACAACCATGGACTCCATGATCATCACTGAAGCTCTCGCTTATGGATGTCTTGGCATGAATACAATTATCATGGCCAATGACCTGGCCCTTCTGCCCATCGTAATCGGTGGAAGTGATGAACAAAAAAAGAAATTTCTCACTCCCTTCACAGAGTCGTATAAAATCGCTGCATTTTGTTTAACAGAACCTGGCTATGGTTCAGATGCGGCGGGACTTAAAACAACTGTTAAGGACTGCGGTGATCACTGGCTCCTAAATGGTCAGAAGATGTGGATCACCAACGCTGGTCACGCCGATCTCTTTGTCGTTTACGCTACAGTTGATCCAAAACTTCGCCACAAGGGGATTTGCGCCATTGTCGTTGAGAAAGGTGATCCCGGAATTGAGCTCGGCGCAGCTGAGAAGAAAATGGGACATCGTTGTAGCGATACTAGAGCGGTGACTTTTAAGGACGTCAAAGTTCCCAAGGAAAATATGCTTGGTGCACCTGGAGAGGGTTGGTCAATTGCCATGAAAACGCTTGATCACTCACGCCCAATGGTGGCGGCAAGTGCTGTCGGTGGGGCCCAGTGCGCCTTTGAGCACAGTGTGGAATATGCTAAAGTGCGACAACAGTTTGGTGTTCCCATAGCTCAGCATCAGGCCATTCAGTTTATGATTTCTGAGATGGCCATGAAGGTCGAAGCTGCGCGCCTCTTGGTACACAAGTCAGCTTGGCTCCTTGATCAAGGACTGCCTAATACTCAGCTAGCTTCTTATGCCAAGGCCTTTGCCGCCGATTCATTTATGGAGATCGCAAGTAATGCAGTTCAAGTCCACGGGGGCTACGGCTACAGTTGCGAGTATCCAGTTGAAAAGCTCATGAGAGACGCAAAACTCATACAGATTTACGAAGGCACATCACAAATTCAAAGATTGGTGATTGCTAAAGAAATATTTACTAGAAACTAGAGCTATTGCTCATTTTAACTTGCCCTATAGGAGTCATGAATGAACATTTTTGTTTGTATCAAGCAAGTTCCAGACACTGAGACGAAGATCACTCCCAGCTCAGATGGAAACTTTATCGAAACAAGTTCGATCAAGTGGATTATGAATCCATACGATGAATTTGCTGTTGAGCAGGCGTTGCTCATGAAAGCATCAAATAGTGGTTCAACTGTCACAGTTGTTCGCGTTGGTGCCGTCCACGACACAGAAGCCCTTAGAACAGCCCTTGCCATGGGCGCTGATGAAGCTATTCTTGTTGAAGCTTCTGACAACCTCGACCCATTTATGACGGCTAAAGCACTTAAAGGCGCGATTGAAAAGTCTGGCAAGTCGGCCGACCTCATTCTCTCTGGCAAGCAAGCCATCGATACAGATGCACTTCAAGTTCCTCAACTTCTTGCCACTATGATGAATCTTCCATCGGTTTCAGTTGTCGTTGGTGTAGAAGGTGAAGGAAACAATCTAACACTTAAGCGTGAAGTTGAAGGTGGAGCTCTAGAAGTGTACACCGTCAATGGTCCAGCTGTTATCGCTTGTAACAAGGGCCTCAACACTCCTCGCTACGCTTCACTTCCTGGCATCATGAAAGCTAAGAAGAAGCCGCTCGCAAAGCACAGTCTTGCTGATGTCGGCGTATCTGATAGCGACGCTCGCGTTCACTACTCAGAGTTCAAGCTTCCACCAGAAAAACCAGCTGGTAAGAAGTTTGATGCAATGGATGAGGCCGCTCAAGCGGGTGTAGTAAAAGAAGTTGTTGGACTTCTTAGAACTGAAGCAAAAGTAATTTAAGGAGATATTCACATGGCCAAGATACTCGTTTTTACAGAACTACACGGAGAGGACGTTAAGTCGGTTACTCTCGAAATCCTAGGCAAGCTTGCTGGTCACACTGTTGACGTTGCTGCCATTGGCACACTTGGAGAAACAGCACTTAAAGAAGTTGCTGGGGCCGGAGCCGCGACTGTTCACGTCTTAAAAGGCGACAAGCTCGGAGAATATTCTCCCGAGGGTTATTCCAATGCTCTAAAGAGCTTCATTGATGGCAAAGGTTATGACTATGTCTTCGCTGGCGCTACATCTCTTGGAAAAGATCTTCTTCCACGCCTTGCAGGTATGTTTGATGCCGGTATGGCCAGTGAAGTAACAAACTTCCTTTTTGATGGCGACACTTTCAATGGCACACGTCCTATGTTTGCTGGTAAGTGTATGGCGAAAGTTACAATCTCTGGTCCTAAGCCACACTTTGTAACAGTTCGTCCAAATGCTCTTGGTCTTCCAGAAAGCCCAACAGCAGGTGCTGGTGCAAAAGAAGAAGTTTCTGCCAATGCTGGTGAGATCCGCGCTGCCATTAAAGAAATTATTAAAGGTGCTTCAGAAAAGCTCGATCTCACAGAGGCCAATATTATCGTCTCTGGCGGTCGCGCGATGAAGAATGCTGAAAACTTTGCCATTCTTGAAAAGATGGCCGACGTCATCGGTGCAACTGTAGGTGCTTCTCGTGCTGCTGTTGATTCTGGTTACGCTCCTCACTCAATGCAAGTTGGTCAAACAGGTAAGACCGTGGCCCCAAGCCTCTACATTGCCTGTGGTATCTCTGGAGCGATTCAACACTTGGCCGGTATGAGAACTTCAAAAGTTATCGTAGCGATCAATACTGATCCAGACGCGCCAATCTTTACGAAGGCTGACTACGGCATCGTAGGGGATCTCTTCCAGATTGTTCCAATCATGACAGAAGAATTTAAAAACCTACTAGGTAAGTAAGTTATTCCAAATGGGCCCACGAAAGTGGGCCTTTTTTTTGGGCAGTTTCTGCACCAAAACTCCATAAATTTTACTCTCATGGTAAAGTGGACGATGTGTAAACCAATTGGCGTCGTCTATGCTTAAGTATATTTTCATTCACCTACTCTGCCTTCAGCTTCTGCTGATCTCAACACCTGTGCCACTCTTTGCTCAAGAGACAGAGGTTAGTGAAACCGTACCTACAGATGTGAAAGAGCAAATATCAAGTCTTTCAGAAGATCAAATTGACGTCCTAAAAAATGACTCACTCTCTGATGAGCTCAAAAAGTTTGCCACCGATGCAAATAATTTTGTGACACTTAAACTCAGTGAGAATGATCGCGAATCCCTACGCATTCTTGGTTATAGCAACGACGAAATTGACTCGCTTGATGCCAATACTTTTACAGACAAGGCCGAGCGAGAAAAAATGAAGGGAAGACTCGACAACTATGTCGATTCTAAATCTGATGAAATTGATGACGGGGTGATGAAGGAACTCGTCCCAGGGCTCGCGGCCAGTGTGATTGGACTTTCTTTTGCTGCTCTTTTGGGTGTCGTCATTGCCTTTCGTTGCTCAAACGTCCCCTCCGCCTTGGCCTTTGCAGGCACGAGTACTGCTTGGGTTGCGCTTGAGATGATGATTTGGAAAGGTTACGACATCAACATGAAGGATATTAAGACCCTTCAAGAAGCCACTAAGATTCCAGATAAAGTTAAGACTAAAATTGATCGTATCAAAGTTCTAGTCAATAGTCTTGAGAGTGGATTTAAAAGTAGTAACCTTGAAAACTATGAAGCTTTTCTAGAGCAGAAAGACGCTGAAATCGAAGAGCTCAAGACCATAGTTGAGGACATTCGCACCTACCTTCGCTCTCAAAAGGATAAGCAATTTGGCTCTCTTAAAAGTATTCAAGAATCTATTGCTCTAGCGGCTGAAACTTCGCGCAAAAAGGCAAAGAACGCTAAGATTGCGGCCATTGGCTATACTGCCAGTGCCGGTATTGCCGCTGCTGAGGCCTACGCCGCATTTGGTTTGGCGGCAACCTGTAGCTCAGAAGGTAAGAGTTTCCTTGAGCGAACATTCAATATTCTTTTTCCAACAGCGCATGCTAGCTTTGCCTCAGTCGGAGACCTCGACAAGATTGGCATTCCCGTCGGAGCGGGTCTGGCCGCCGCCTACCTCGCCTTTGAGCAGAAATTCGCCGATAAAATTTATGCAAATGCCACTTCTCGCGCCGTCGTCTTTACGGCCATGGCCGGCATTGCCTTCTTAGCCGCAACCAAATTAAAAAAGGCCGCCGACTTTCTTGATAAACAAGCTCATGAGATGTCCGTCTTCACTAAGACAGTTGAGGACGCCATTGAGGGCAAGCAAGTGAAGTTCACCTCTCTCACCTCCCTGGTCATTTCTCTCAAAGAAGACCTTCTACCAAAAGTTGAAAAGCTCCTCGCTAGTGCCAAAGAGAAGAAAGAAGATATCGATAAACTCAAGGCCATGATTGAGGAAGGTGCCAAAGATATAGAAGAGGGAAAGATCGACATCTCAAAGGAAATCGAAAAGCGCGTGAACGACAGAGTCGACTCTGAAATTGGTGAGAGTCGCGCAGAAATCGAGTCACAAATCCAAGAGGCTAAGAGTGATCTTGAAACCCAAATTCCTGCGACAGACTTTGTAAGCATTCGTCCCTCCGAGAACATTTTTGATCTATTTATTTCTACTGCTGAGGCAGCGACATCCCCCTTTGCGATTCCTCAATCCTGCTTTAGACGTACCAGATCATTCCTTAATATGGATCAGAGTTGCTCGTGTTCAAAAGATAAGAAGTGTGCCAAGTCCTATTTTCCAAACAATCTTAAGGTCCCTGAGAAGAGTCCATTTATTAAGGAGCTTGTTGAAGCGGCCATGGCCACCAATGAAGCCAATAATTTAATTCTAAGCAAAAGGGCCGACAAAGGGACTCGTATCTATAGTAGTGTTGGAAAGAAAGTGGGCCGTCTAGAGACCATCACTAATCAATTACTTTCAAAGAAGATCGGAAGTTCTTTTGGAATTGCACAAACGACGGCAATGGTTCAACTGGCGACGACCAGTACAAAGCCTGCACTGAAAGAAATGTATTCTAAGCAAACAAAGAGTGCGCCAATTTTTAGTCGTAGCGGTTCGCTACCAGAAGGCATGGAGCTAGATCTTGGGGATATTCAAAGAGAGAATACTCGCACCAAATTAAGAGAGCACCTAAGGCTTGCCGCTCTCATAGCGAAGTACCCTGGAAATTTTGGATCCAAGAGTAATGACAAGAAACCCAATATCGACAAATTTAACTACTCTAATAACACCATCATTCAAGATACAGAGAAAGATATTTTTGAGGTTATCCGGCTTCGATACTTAAAGATCTACACCGGGCATCGCCTTTTACATCTCGAAGAGGATTAGAACTCGAAGCCGTTCTCTTCAATCTCTGATTGAATCTTGCCGCCTTCTTCATCAGCGTATTCATCTCTATATTCTTGGTCACCCTCAGCGGCTTCTAATTGATCATTGGCCACTTCGCGTCCCTGAGCTTCTTCTTCGTAGTACTCGCCATCTTCTGACTCGTAACCATCTTCACTATCAGCTGGTTTATACTTTGGCTGAGCTACATTATTTGTCTGTGCTCTTTGATTTTGAAACTCATCTTGCTGATCTCTTATCTCTTCAGCAATTGGACTTTCTTGGGCTTCCAATCTTTCATACTCTTGGTTCTCGCGCTGAATTTGCATTTCATCATATGCTTCTTCAGTAACGAAGTTTAACATCGCTCCCTGAAGTGGACCTGTGGCAAAGCGAATTCTAAATCCTTCATTTGCACTATTCGTCACAATACCAGACACTGACTGATCGCCAATGAATGTCTCAAACTGTCCACCATCGTTAATCTCAGCAAATTGAATCTCTAAGCTTGTCTCATTTTGAGTTCCTCTATGTAGACTTACAGAGAGTCTCTCAATTGAGCCACCTCTAATCGTTGCTGACCCAGAGATTGCATCTCCGGCAAGTACTTCAGCACTCTTAGACGGGTTTAATGCTTTTTCAAGAATGAGTTCAGCATTAAGTGACGGATCTGTGGCCGGAAGATCCGGTGACACATTTCTGATCACATTTGAGCTATCCTCAGTTGCCACTTCACTCTCAATTCTAGGTGCAGGTACAAATACCTTTCTCGCCTCTAGAATTTCGTAGCCACCATTATATTCTTTAAAGAGTGCAATTGTATTTTGATCAGTTAGAAGTGAGACAAAGTACACTTGACCATCTTCTTTATCGATTTGAACCACAGACGTTCTAATGAGATCAAAGTTTACGCGAACAGCTCTATCTGCTTCATTCTGATATGCATTGAAGACCTCTTCACCAGTCTCACTGACAATTCTCATGACTTCCCACTCACCACCAAGTCGATCGCGATTGGCCTGATTGAGGGCCACATATTGAATCGCTGGAAGCTTTGAGCTCTCAACTGAGGCCACATCCCTCTGTCGCAAATCATTGAAGGTCTTTGGCGCCTGCAAAGATGTAACGGGCTTAAACTCATACTTGAACTCTGATCGTCCGTTATGCTTACTGGCATAAACAAGGACTGATCCAAGAGTCATCATAAGAATTATGGGCTTCATCAGTTTCATAAAATCCTCTGTCTGTTATCTATACACAGAGTTTTAATGCACGGCGCATGCCACCTGGGTGTGATTGAAAAGTAGGTACTTGTATGGGATATCAACTTGTAATTACAGGCACTTGGCTTTCTAGCCTCTAAAAGTGTCAACCAAGCACTGTAAAAAAGATCACTGCTGACTAGTTTTTAGGCAGGTTCTTAGGATGGGCCGTTTAAGAAGCAGGCACTCCTGCTGGTCTTAGAAATGGAAGGTAAGCATGGCCCCGAAGGTGGAGTCCTGGCCTTGATTGAAGGCAAACGGGTTTAAATCAATCCCTTCTCCAAAGAGGTACTCTTCATACTCACTTTTACTAAAAGCGCTGTAGGCGGCGATGATCGCATTTACACCACCCAAGAAGATATAGACGTTCTTGAGCTTTCCAGATGAATCGTAGACTGTGGCGTTGAGGGTGTATTGGGCGGCAAGAAGAGAGGAGCTATAAAAGAGTGCAAGTCTTTTGGCCCTACTCTCTTGTCCAAAGATCGTGACCAAATGTCCGGCGAGTCGTTTCTTTGTGTAACCTTTGACCTGGTCATTAGTGAGAAGATCTTTAAATGATCTCTCAACTGAAGGTGAGTTCATCTTATAAATACCCTGACCTATATTTATTACCCCTATAGTTTGAATGGCCGAATATGTGAGACCAAGTACAGTGCTATCTGTGAGCATGTATCCTACGTTGCCAATAAGAAAAGCCGCACCACCTGAAATAATATTTTCATATTCGTTAAAGGTATACTTTTCCGGCTTTGCAGCTTCCTTTTCAACAAAGAATTCAATCGGATCAACTCTTTTTAACTTTGGTATCTCTCTTCCTTCACTGGCCATCAGATTAAATGAAATAAATATGATTATGAGAATAAGTAGCGACTTCATAAGTTGATATCTATCCCGGTGTAGACAGAGTTCTCACCTTTGGCCCCTTCTCGATTTGTATCGTTCTCGCGCACATACGTAATACCCACATTGAAGGTATTTGACTTAAATTGCATACCTAAATTCTTGTAGTGCTTTGAAAACCCTGCAAAAAGGGAAAATAGCTTTAAGTCATAATGAATACCAAGAGCTAGATCATCGAATGTTTGCTCTTCAAAATATCCCACAAAGTGCTGTTCTAAGTTAATTCCAACACCACCATAGTAAGTCTCAATTTTTTTGCCGAGACCTAAAGTTGAGTAGGTTTCAAAGAGATATTTTGCTTCTTGCTGATAAGCAGACCTCGCCTTTATCTCATCTCTTTTAATTTTGCTCTCTATATTTTTTAACTGCAGTGAGACATCTGGAATGAATACACTATCATTGGATAGTAGCCATCCCAAATCTCCAGAGAGTCCATACTTTGATTTAAATGAGATGAGCTCTTCAGGTTTTCTAAAGCCTAGATCAAACAAGGTGAAGACGGTGTTTTCGTAGGAATGCTCATAATAAAATAGATTGCCACCCAGACTCAGATCAAATTGATTCTGCCCCAGACTAAAGCTTCCTATCTCCACACCAGAAGTCAGTTGCAGCACTTCTCTACTTACAAGATTAATCGAGATCTCTGGGAAGGACGGATTAAAAATAAAGAGATCCGCCATTAAGTAGTATGGAATATAAGTAAGTTCAAAGAGAGAGGTCTTAAATGAAATATTTCCGTTAAAGGTGAATGAGTTGTAATTCTTTTCTTCAAAGAGTTTTCTAATGAGGGGTTCAGTGATTGGGTCAAAAATGAGTTCTCGACCAATATCAATGGATTCTCCATCTGATTTGCCAATCACCGAGAGTGTAATCCCTTGCTGCAAACTATAGGGAAAGAGTGCGGGGTTGCAGTTTGCGGCGTAGCTCACACCAATCATGGTTGAACATGAGTTTCTCAAACTTGCAGTTTCAAATGTTGAATATGGACGTACTAGGTGAGTGACCTCAAAAGCATAAAGATTAGAGTAAACGCTACTAACAATTATCAGCAATAAAGCTGTGAATGGATTCGATAATACTCTCTTTTTGGTCACTCGATAATTCTTCCGGAATCTGATCTATTTGCGATTTGAGCTTCTCAATGTTGCTCGCATTCTTCTTCTCAAATGCAGTACCTTTTATTGATTCCAGTAAGTATACCAAGCCATTTTTAAAATGGGGATAATTCTCAACTAAAACTTCTGGCCTTGCCTTACAGGCAATATCAAATGGCTCATCGACCTCATCTAGCTTAATAGATTTTTTCAGTGACCCGGCGATCAAGAATGCGGCCAACATACCCATCTGTTGCTGCGAATTTCTTCCTAATCGCTCTGTGATCGCGGTGCGTGCTCTCACTTTTTTAAGTTCAGAGAGCGAGTTGTAGATATCTTCCAGTCTTAGATCATCGAAATTTGGAATCTCTCTGATTACCGGGACAGATTCATAAAGAGAGAGGGCCGCCTTTAAGTACTGCTGATTATTTTCTCTGGAGGATATATTTTTAATTTTCTTTTCATAAAACGAGATTGCTTTTGCTTTCACATTCGACTGAATCATTAACTTAGAATTCTCAAGATGGTTTTCGAATTCTTTATCACAGTCCAATTTATCTAGATTGTTTCCGTAATGATTCCAATACAGAGTTGTAGAATCTCTCTTCTTATCAGGAAAGTGCTCAGACTTGATATGCATATTGCGATTGCACCAGGAATATTGATCTGAGTGGTAATCAAAGTTCTCAACTGAGCTGATGGTAAACTCTATTTCGCTGACTTCAAGCTTGCTAATTTCCTCAATCTTCTCTTCTAATTTTTGCTTATTATCCTCACTTTGAACGCCAAAGAAAGTGGTGTTTAGCTGAGTATTAGCTCGTTTTGCCTGCTCACTCACCTCTCCCCAGTCACTGATGGCCACATCGAAGAGTTTCATTTTCATTAGTGGAAAAAGTGAATAGACATCAACGCCGGCCCGAAGGGAATATGCCTGCGCCTTCCAATATTCAAGTTCGACCTCACTATTTCCAAGTGCTTGTCTGGCCTGGATCACATTGAGAGCGTGCTCGTGATCACCAACATTTAAGGCGTTAATGATTTGCTGATTGTCTTGCTCACTGGCCGTAAGGTCAGTTTGGGTAGCTTTCCCACATGCTGTGACAATAAAAATAGTAAGTATGACTAAAATCAATCTCAAAAATACACCCCCGGACTCTCGGGTGCATTTTCTCACGAAGGAGGATAGAGGATTTTCTTCTTGGTTATTTCTACAGAGGTGTCAAAAAAGATGACACCTCATCGAGACACGATTAACCGTCTGTAGAAATAGTCTTGTTGAGATAATCAGTGTGCGAAGCACGGAAGCGCTTAAGAGCGATAACTACGATCTCTTCAATTGAAAGCCCAGAGTTTCCAGACATTTCCGCGAGAGATTCAACGACATCTTTTTCGATCTTTACTGTTAATTCAGCCAGATCACCTTTGTTATGAAGTTGCGATTTCAAGGTCCTTCCCCTTTATATGAACCATTAGACATTGGGCCCATTCTAACTCTTCTCTTATGCTTTAAAAACCTTTAATGCACCTTTTTTGCGAAGCCCCACAAGGGCCGTAGTCACCACATACTCCGGCAGACCGGCTTCACGGTAAATATCTTCCACTCGGCTAAACTCTGCCAGGGCGATTAAAACTTTGAATTCTTCATAAGTTGGAAGCTCACCTTCACTCACATAAGCTCCCTTCATGAGGAGTTTTAGGTCATCGGGAGGTCGCAGGTTGAGCTCCTGGGCCCGCCTGGTCAGTAGAGGTAGATATTTATCGGCCATCTCAGAAGCACTGAGCCTAAACTGGCAGAAGTCCTCTTCGACAATTTCTGGCTCAACCACATAGCGGAAATTGTTCTGGGTTCTCAGCGTGGCCGCAAGGAGCTTTAGGAGAGAATCTTCTCCGTAGCTCCCTTCAAATTTAGCCTGAACGGCGGTCCCATCTTTTAAATAGATGATTCCCTTTAGCTGGCCGCTTTCGAGAAGAACATTGATTCTTCCCGTAAACCCAAAGACAGCTTGCTCTTCGATCGTCCTGATCAAGTTCACTCACTCATCTCACTTTTTAAAAAGTTTGCTCCAAAATCCCTTTGAAGTGTCTCCATCTAGTTTAGCAAGCTTTTCAGTAATCTCCATATAAGAGTTCCAAACTGGTCTGCCCTCGTGCTCTGGGTTACTCATATAGGCATGGCCATGGTCACAAGATTCACGCAGTGCAATTTCCATTGGGATCTGACCCAGGAATGGGATTTCAAGTTCACTTGCCATTTGAGCGCCACCGCCCTCTCCAAATATAAAATATTTTTTATCAGACTCTGGCGGCACAAAATAGCTCATATTCTCAACTAGCCCTAAGACCGGGACTTTCACCTGATCAAACATCTTGATGCCCTTTTTCGTATCTATGAGAGCAATCTTCTGAGGTGTTGAGACAATCACGGCGCCATCGACCTCAGTCGACTGAACCATGGAGAGCTGCATGTCGCCAGTTCCCGGCGGCAGATCAAGGATCATAAAATCGAGCTCACCCCAATCGACATCAAAGAGAAATTGATTGAGAACACCACCGAGCATCGGGCCGCGCCAAATCACTGGATCATTTTCACCAATAAAGTAGCCAAATGAGATGGTCTTTAGTCCGTCCACTTCTACCGGAGCTATTTTCTTGCCAGGAGTTTGGGAGGCCTTGGGTTGGGCACCATGAACACCTAGAAGCGTTGGAAGACTTGGGCCGTAAATATCAGCGTCAATGAGTCCAACCTTCTTGCCCATCTTCTTAAGTGACATTGCCAAGTTGAGGGCCACGGTAGACTTGCCAACCCCTCCCTTACAACTTGAGACAGCGATAAGCTTCTTCACGCCTTCAATTCTCTTTTTGCCCGCCATCGCTGGTCCGTGACCAGCTTGTAGAGTTGCCTTAGATTCTTGAGGGGCCTGGGCGGCAGATTTTTCCGCTGAATGTGACATCAAAAAGATTTTATCTTCCTCGATTTCACTCTCGAGTACTTGATAAATTTTATCTTCTAATTCTTTCTTCTGAGTGGCAGTGATGCCGTCGCGACTATAGTGAATATGAAGATTGCCCTCGTTCTCCTCGACGCGTGTCAGTCTGCCTTCAGTCTTTAGCGACTCACCTGACATGGGATTAGTAATAGCACCGACGATAGCTTCAATCTTACTTAGGTTCATTTTCTCTCCTTCAAATTTCCTAGTCAGCATATGAACTTCTCACGCATTTGACTAGATCACTCGGCCAGTGGCCATGAATTACCACTTTGAAAGATGGACAGACCAGCATAAAATATTAATAGGTTATTAATTAAGTGATGGATACATCCCTAAAAATAGGACGAGCATAGTGGCCTATAAGAGGCGAATTTACCTTATCAACCCTAAGTTTCAGCTAAGGTTCAGCTTTTACGTCTGTTTACTCATGTTCATTTGTAGCATCATCTACCCAGTGACCATTTATGACCTCATGTCAAAATTTATTACATTCGCAGAACAGGCCGCGCCAGGCTCAGCAAGTACACTTCTTGAGAAGCGCGAATCGCTCATTGTAGTTCTAGGGCTTTGGCAACTTGGAATCACAGTTGTGACGTTCATTGTCTGTATATTCTTTAGTCACAAAATCGCCGGACCACTCTATAAGCTTCAGAAGTTTTTGACCGGTGTGAGAGATGGCCATGATTATGGTAGACTGTTCTTTAGGAACGGCGATTATTTTCAAGAGTTGGCCGAGGATTATAACGATGCATTTGAGAAGATTAAGGAAGATTACAAGAACGACTTTGTCTACTTGAGCGAAGTTTCTGGCTACCTTAAGAACCTCAGCATGGTTGTGCCCGATGATAAGAAGGCAGTCCTTAGCGAGATCAACAGAAGACTCGACGAAATTCAGTCAAAGTTCCAGGAAAAAGAATAGCGCCTCACGCCTCTGTCTTTACTGAGTGCGAAAATGATATGGAGGTCATTTTTGAACTTCTCTGGAATAAAAACACTTTCTTTATCGATTACTCTAGCTGTCTGCTTTAGTGCACAGGCATTGGCCAAGGATAAGCCAGTACTAGAGCTCGAGTATACAAAAGACGAACTCAACTATGGCAAGTACATGAATGCCATTCATCGCAGTCTTCAAAAGAATGCTGTCGATTGGTATTCACTTAAAAAGATTTTGTCCCTAGGGCCCAAGTCAGAACTTTACGGCAGTGTTCACGAGCAATTTGTTTCTCTTCAAAAGATAGCCAAGGCCAAAGTCACAATCGCCGACTATGAGTCCTCATGTGGAAGCTATTTAAAAACACACCACTCTGTTGAGAGCTACGCCATCCGTGTCAAAGAGGGAGTTGAATCCTATTGCCGACGCTTTCTCTGGAAGGTTCTTAGTAAAGAAAAGAATGTTCTTAACAACGAGTCCCTTAAGGCCCATCTCGTCGAGACAATTCCCTTTGCCCTAATGGGTGAGCACTCTGACATGCTAGAAGACTTTCTTAAGAATTATACAAAGCCAAGTGATCACTCTTTGCTATCAGAGATGATTAACGAAGTGGCCACAAAGCGCGAGATTATCCCCAATAAAGATATCATTGAGTTAATTGATATCTCACCAAAGCTTAGCGTCCTGCTTCAAAAGAAATCAGGTCATCTATTAAAGGCTGCCTCGCTCTTTAAGAATGAACTCAAAAGACTTCTTAGAGAGGGCGACTCTGCACTTGAAGCGGAAGATTATAAAAAGGCGCTCGGTATCTATAAGCAGGCTTTTAACTTTCAAGTTCAGAACCAACAATATCTCTCAAAAGAGGATATCTGGAAGTCAGCTATCCTTCGCGGTAAAGACTTCTTTTATAAAGGTGAACTAGATGCGGCCAACAGTCTTTTTGAAATGGCACTTGAAGTTTCTGAAGATGAGAATAAGGAAGAGACTATCTTTCAAATGATGCTTGTTCGCGTGGCCACTAATAAATATAAAGATGTTCTTAAGCTCTCTGAAAAATACAATCTACTTGAAAACGTGGCGACCTACGGCTCTCGAATTGGATTTTGGCTTGCCTACTCTCTGGATCAAGTCGGAGAGAAGACACTCGCCAATCATCTCTTTAATACCATCGCCAAAACCAGAGACGTAAGTTACTACAGCATCCTCTCTCGAAAATTTATCAATTCTCCAACGCAAATTGCTGCTGCTAAAAAAGATGAAGAACTACTTAGTAGCAAAGACGTGACCTCGCTCTCTTCAGATCTAAAGCGACTCGCAAAAAGAATTAATATTTGGTCAGAGCTAAGTGCCAGTGACTTTCTCACACTTGAAATTGGTGAGGCACTCGACACGATAGAGTCCCCCGATCAAAACCGTAAGTTCCTCATTGCTCTTGGAGATCTTTTTAATACTCAAGGCAATTACTTAGAGACATTTAAACTTCTTCACTCGCACATCTATCGTGGCGATATTGAGCCGAGAAAGAGTGAGTATGAGCTTCTCTTTCCAACGCCTTTCTTTGGCGACATAAAAGAAAATGCTCTTGGCATTGATCCTCTTGTTATTCTCTCGCTTGTAAGACAAGAGTCTGCATTTAATCCTAGGGCCATGAGTCCAGTGGGTGCGAGAGGCCTAATGCAACTAATGCCGGCCACAGCAAGACGTTTCTCGAGACGAGTGAGAACTTCTGCTCTTCTTCATCCACAGACTAATATTAAGATTGCGACTAAGTATTTAAGAAAGCTTTTAGAAATGTACGATGGCAATCTTGTTTATACGCTTGCTGCCTATAACGCTGGTGAGACGCGTGTAAAGAGATGGCGCAAAGATGTCTTTATCAGTGATAACCCACTTATTCAGGTGGAACTTATCCCATATAAAGAAACTAGAAATTACGTGAAATTAATTTACCGAAATATTCACTTCTACCAGCACTTGCTTGAGCAAGAAGTCCCCAAGCTTAGTCTTGAGGACAGTTTCAAAGTGAGCTTTAACCAGATTTAAACGTTAAATCTAAAGTGCATAATATCTCCGTCCTTAACGAGATATTCCTTACCTTCAACTCTAAATTTGCCGGCTTCTTTGACCTTGGATTCACTTCCAAGATCAAAGAGGTCATCGCAGTGATAAACCTCAGCGCGAATAAAGCCGCGCTCAAAGTCTGAGTGAATCACGCCTGCCGCTTGAGGGGCCTTATCACCACTGTGGAAGGTCCATGCGCGAACTTCTTTAACACCAGCAGTAAAGTATGTGCGTAGACCCAACATGTCGTAGGCCATTTTTGTGAGTTGGTGAAGGCCCGAAACCTCAATACCTGCGGCTTCTAGGAAGTCGTCTTTTTCGGCCTGAGTTTCTAGCGAGCTGATTTCAGACTCTAGCTTACTACAAATCTTAAGAGCGGCTGAGCCCTCTTTGGCGGCGTAGTCCTGAACAGCTTTTACATATTCATTGTCTTCAGAAATTCCCTCTTCATCGACGTTACAAACGTAGAGGATTTTTTTGAGTGTAATGAGGTTGAGCTCTTGAACAATTTCATGCTCTTCAGCAGTAAGAGCAATATTGCGCGCCGGAATTCCCTGCTCTAGTTCGCCTTTTAATTTTTCAAGCACTGGTATTTGAGCCTTGGCCTTGCCAGCGACATCTTTATTCTGACTCTTAGCTGCTTTAGGAGCAGCTTGAAGCTTCTTCTCAACGACCTCGTAGTCTGCAAGTGCAAGCTCCATATTGATGGTTTCAATATCATCTACGGGATCAACTTTGCCGTGGACGTGAATAACGTTTGGATCATCAAAACAGCGAACCACGTGGATAATCGCGTTTACTGAACGAATGTGCCCAAGGAATTGATTACCGAGACCCTCACCCTTTGAAGCGCCTTTCACTAGACCAGCGATATCAACAAACTCAACGATCGTTGGGATCACCTTCTCTGGACCGACAATCTTAGCAATCTTGCTTAGGCGATCATCACCCACGTTCACGATGCCCACGTTGGGTTCAATAGTACAGAATGGGTAATTAGCCGCTTCAGCAGGGGCTGATGTAATGGCTTGAAAGAGAGTTGATTTACCGACGTTGGGAAGGCCAACGATACCACAATTAAGGGCCATAATTATTCCTCGAATTAAATACTTGCGCGGCTATACTTTCTTGCTGCCGCATCAAAACCTTTATCTATATAGAGTTCTATCGCTTGTGCTGCCAGGGTGAGAAAGTCGTCGAGCCTAGCGCCGTCGTCTCCCCCAAAACCAGACAAGACCCAACTAGATACATCACCGTGAGTGGGCCTGCCAATGCCTAAACGCAATCGCACAAAATCTTGAGTTCCAAAATGCTTGGCGAGCGACTTTAGGCCGTTGTGACCGGCGAGCCCACCCCCCTTTTTAAAAGCCAGTGTGCCAAAGGGGAGATCTAATTCATCCTGAACAACTAAGAGCTGAGTGGCGGGAATCTTAAAAAAGTCTGCACATGGTCGCGCGCTTTCACCGCTTAAATTCATGTAAGTATGGGGTTTTAAAAAGATTGCCTTATCACCGCTACCAAGCGAATGCTGAGCATAGACTCCCTTGAACTTCTCGCGCCATGCGAGATTGCGAGCAAAGGAGAGCTTATCAATGGCAAGCCAGCCAATATTGTGCTTGGTAGTTTCGTATTCACGGCCGGGGTTACCGAGTCCAACGACGAGCGAATCCAAGGCCAGGCCTAAATAAAGAGTGAGCTCACAGAGTCGTTATTAAATGTACGGTGAATTGCCTTAGCTAGTAGCTCGGCGACACTGAGACATTTAATTTTACCAACTTCCTTAGCTGCACCAGAGAGAGGAATAGTGTTAGTGACGATCACCTGGTCAAGGTCATCAGAGCTGGCAATGCGCTCGATAGCTGGGCCAGAGAAAACAGGGTGTGTGGCACACGCAAATACTTTTGTGGCACCGTGATCTTTAAGAGCTTTACACGCTTCAATAAGCGTTCCAGCAGTGTCGATCATGTCGTCGATGATAATACATTCCTTACCTTCAACGTCCCCAATAATATTCATCGCCTTAGCCACGTTGCGACCAGTGCGACGCTTATCGATCATAGCGATATCGGCCTCAAGCTTCTTAGCATAGTGGCGTACGCGCTCTACCCCACCAGCGTCTGGCGAAACAAAGATTGATTTTGTGCCGTAGATTTCTCTTCTTATGTAGTCGAGAAGAACCGGGCTCGCGTAGATATTATCAAATGGAATATTGAAGAAACCTTGAATCTGTCCAGCGTGCAAGTCCATCGTGATTACGCGAGTGGCGCCTGCAACAGTTAAAAGGTCGGCGACGAGTTTGGCAGAGATTGGCGTTCGCGGGGAAGCCTTTCTATCTTGTCTTGCATATCCAAAGTGAGGAATGACCGCGGTGATGGAAGAAGCGGAGGCGCGCTTAAGAGCGTCGATACAAACCAGCAACTCCATAAGGTTGTCGTTTACAGGTGTGCATGTTGATTGCAGGACGAAGACATCCGCACCTCGAACATTTTTTTCGATTTCGCAGTAAATTTCCCCGTTGGCGAAACGGACAATTTGAGGATCAACCAGGGCCACATCTAGGAAGTCAGATATTTCCCGGCTGAGTGATGGATTGGACGTGCCGGAGACCAGTACGATTCTCTTCATCCTCACTCCCAAAGTAAGTGGCAGGGGTGGCAGGAGTCGAACCTGCGAATGGCAGAATCAAAATCTGCTGACTTAACCACTTGTCGACACCCCTGTGTCTCATGAAATGATTTGAAAATTTATACATGCAACAAGGCGTTTTTGCAAGCCAGAGAATTTACTTCTCTTGCCTAATCTCTCCCATGACGCACTGAAGTTCATTAATTCGGCGCCCGCGATATTCCAGCCAACCTTGATAGATCTCAAATGCTGTCGAAGACCCATAGAGCTTGAGATCGTTCTCGCCGCGTGGGCCCTCATTTCCAACCCAAATCACGGCAAGCTTTGAGCCGTCATAGCCTACAAACCAATTATCTTGACCATTATTACTCGTGCCCGTTTTGCCAAAGAAGCGCATTTCTCCCATTCGCTTAGAGACGCGACGTCTCACAGTTGTGAGCTCTGGGTCGGCGAGAACTTCCAGCAGGATCGAGCGCTCCGGGGCCGCATCACTGGAACAAGCGCGACTCACAAATTTTTGATACGCACTAAATAGTTCTGATGGAGTACTCTCTACCGCTCCCAGAAGTTGGGCCGGATATTCTCCCAAAGGCTTTTGCAAATTCGTAAAATAACTATCGAGTTCCTTTTCAACCACATCAAATCCATATTGATTGGCAAGGCGAATCACTGGTCTATTGAGCGAGTCTCTCAACGCCTCGGCCACCGTCATCTTCTCTGGAATTCCCTTGTGAGACTCTCGCGGTGACCAGCTCCCCGATTTTAACTTGAGATTTATGGGAGATGTGTCGACCTCATCATCTATCTTGCTGCCAAGTGAAACATAGATTCCATAGGCAATAGGTTTTAGAGTACTGCCCACCTGATGACGTTCACTATAAATGGCATCGTGCTGATTGCGCTCAAACTTGGAATAATAAACAAATTCTTCTCCCTCCTCAGAGGGAGTTGACCCGATCACAACCTTTGCAGCAAGATCCAGATCCTTATTCTCATGGGCCTTTAGAACTTTATAAACTTGCCTGTGAAGAACAATTTTTTCAAAGGGTGAAAGTGCTGTTTCTTGTCCTGTGCGCGAGAGCCACCAAGCAGAGTAATAAGGCCTTTCAACTTCATTTTTTTGCAGTCTAGCCTGGAAGGATTCCCACTGCTTTTGCGTCCACGGCGCCAATTCTTCGGCCGTATAGAGTCCTAGCTCTATCAGCTTTTTAGTGACAACCTCGGTGCGAGATATAAGTCGATCAAGACGTCCTAAGGGTCGATAGTAGTAGGGACCCTTGAGAAGCCCGATAAGAATTGAAGCCTCGTAGGGTGTAATCTCCCAAGGTCTTTTGGCAAAGTAAAATAAGGAAGCCGAGTATAATCCCTTTATCTTAATTCCTTGCAAGGCCCCCCACTCAAACTCATTAAAATAGGCCTCAAGAATATTTTCCTTAGGGTATTTGTATTCGACATATAAAGCGACAATGACTTCTTTTATCTTTCGGACAATCGTTTTCTCGTTACTTAGAAATAAGTTCTTCACCAGCTGCTGAGTGACAGTACTTCCACCCTGCACAAATCTCATTTCGATCACATCTCGCACGAGCGCGCGGGCAATTGATCTGAGATCTACGCCGGCGTGATCTAGAAAACGTGCATCTTCAATACCAATAAGTCCCTTCCAAAACGGACTGGGTATCAACTCAAAGGGAATTCTCTTTTGATAGCAGTAAATAGTTGGACAATTATTGCGATAGAATGGAGGCAACTCTAAGTCGGCATCCGGAGCAAACTCAGACGAAGTATTTTCATTTATTTGAGTGCGCAGTGAGCGGTCCTCTTTGGCAAATAGTGCGTAGAGGGCCAGGTCGGATCGATGCACGATGCTGCCCCCCTCAACAATGCTCTCACCACTGAGATAAATTTCATTTTGCCCCTTTGCGGCATCCAATTCATTCGCCACCTTATCAAGTCGCTCAAGGGGTACTTCACCCAAGACTTTGAGCACAAAGACAAAGACCACAAAAAGGCCAAAGAGGCCCAGTAGGGTCATGGCGCGAAGGGCAAGTGTGAGACGGCGTTTATTTACTGGATTCATTCCTTGTTCTTTTGACTTAGGTAGGGGCATTTCTTATAGTTAACTGATTTAAAACACTATTTAGGAGTTCATTGTGCTTAAGCCAAAGCTTCAGAGAAAACTCACTTTTTTCTCCATTCTATCCGCTCTTGTGATTTCTCACAACGTACACGCTCTTCCAATTGATTGGCACGGCGTCTTTGGCGTAGACACGACCTTGATCGATTCCTTCCGCCGCATCGATAAGCCTCAAGAATCTATCAGCAACACGGGCTCTCAAGAAGTTCCCCTTGCCGCTGGTTCACACGCCAATGCCTCATGGCAGAGCTATATTTTTAGACTCAACCCCGATCTCATCGTCAACGATGCCGCCACAATCAAAGCTGAAATCACCAATGGCTACCCACGCGGTGGCAGACTTGGCGATGCTAGTGGGAATGGCAAGCGCGCCGGCATGGGCAACGCTCTCTACTACTACAATTCATCGGCTACAAATGAAGACACGCTTGTGCTCAACAAGCTCTATATGGAACTCTACTCTGACACGGCCACTTATAAAATTGGTCGCCACTCAAGTCACTGGGGTCTGGGTGCAGTCTACAATGGCGGAGACCAAACTTGGGATCGCCACTTATTTACAAGAGATGGGATCACTGTTGATCTCAACCTTGGAAATTTTAAAATTTCTCCCTTCTGGTCCAAGGTCGCAGCTGGCAACAGTTTAACTCGTGCCACTTATGCTAAAGAGTACGGTATCAGTGTTATGTACGATAATACTGAGCGCGAGCTTGCCTTTGGTATTCTCTTTGCTAAAAAGCAGGCTAATAAGAATAACACCAACGACACCACTCAAATTGAAGGTACTGCGCAAGCTCTTGGCGAAACAGATGCCAAGGTAACCGACCTCTACTTCAGAAAGGGCTTTGGGGATTTTAATATTTCTGTTGAAGTTCCTATCATGGGTGGCGAAATCGGCACTGTTTACTCTGGTGGTGGCAAGGCTAAATACAAGGCCAAGGCCATTATTACAGAGAGTACTTACCGTGTTAACAACCGCTGGAAGCTCGGTGTAAACGCCGGTATGGTAGATGGTCACGCTGGAAGTCAGTCTGACTTTGGTGCCCTCTACCTCAACCCGAACTATCAAATTGCAAACCTTCTCTTTCGCTACAACCTAAGAGCGGTGAGCAATCCTAATAACGAAAACGTCTACGATTCGTACATCACGAACGCTCTCTACGCGAAGTTCTTTGCCCAATATGAGACTGAGAAATGGCTCTGGGATATGGGTGTCGTGTATGCCAAGGCCCGCGAAACGGCTAAGGCCAATGGCAAAGCTTTCAACCACGAAAATAACAAGCTCTTTGACGCCGTTGCCGATCAAAGTGACGACCTAGGTATGGAAGTCGATCTTGGATTTAACTACAAGTGGAATAGCGAAGTTCACCTTGGTGGCTCACTTGCCTACCTCTTTACTGGTGACTACTACGGTTACACGAATACAGCTACTGAGAATGCGACCAAGGACTCATGGGCAGCTAGCCTAAGAGCATCGATTACATTCTAATTTTAAACATTTTAAAGACAAAAAAAGGGAGGTCAAAGCCTCCCTTTTTTTTTGCATTTTTTTAAGTTTTAGTAGCCCTGAAGTGGGTTGCTAATCATCTGAACACCTGAGTTATTCATCTGTTGTCCACCCATCATCATTTGTTGCTGTCCGCCCATCATCATCTGCTGTTGACCACCCATCATCATCGGCATCTGGTACTGTGAACCCATGCCATAGAGTGACATCATCGGGTCCATACCACTGAAGTCATCCTCTGAAGAGAAGTCCCCTGAGAAGTACGCGCCACTGTAAATTCCGAGTGGATCAGAATCAAAGGCAGTTTGCTCTTCTCTAGCAGCAATTGCTCTTTGAGCTTGAGAGTAGTAGCCATCAAGTGCCGTAAGTCTTGTGTTAGAAGCCTTAATGGACTTTAGCTGTCTCTCTCTCATGCGAAGATATTTTTGCTGGCGTGACTGTTGTCCCTTCACGAAGTAGTTACAACGTGATGGATTTTTAACTGTTCCATACCAAGTGCGACCACAATACTTTTGATAGTTTTCATACTCGCTCTTTTGGTATTTTTGAAAGTCAGTAGAGAGCCTTGCCACTTGAGAGTTCATTCTTCTCTGAGCAGCTCTAACTGGACTAGCATTACCTTCTTTGGCGAGGTAAATGTCATCCCAATCCTTCATCACTGTATCTTTGAAATACTCAATTTTCTTTTTCACTTGCTCGTCAGCATCTTGCATAGTGAGGGCCTTACCACGCTTATTATCGGTGCGACCTTCATAGATGCGACTTCCGTATTCACTCTTAAGTCTAAAGCCTTCAATTTCTTCAGCTTCACTTTGGAGGTTATACTCTTTTAGACCATTGTAGACGAGGCCTAAGCTATTTTCTTTATTGTGATTCTTATTAAAGACTCCAATGAGCTCATTGAGTTCTTTAACTTCTTCATCGATCTTATCAATTTTATCATCGTCTGTTTCAAGCTCTCTCTTATCAAGTAGCTCGGCAATTTTTCTTACACTTGGGGTATAAACGATATCATTGAGTTCAGAAAGAAGTGCGCCATACTCTTTACCAAGTTTCTTGGCTTGCTTTTCAGTCACTCCCACACTTCTACCAGCTGCCAGGTCTTCTTTTGAAGCCTTAAAGAGATCTTCAATCTCATCAAGTCTCTCATAAATTTCACGAGCTCTATCACTCGCGGCTTTTCCAAGCGCTGATTCAAGAGTTGAGCGTAGTTCGTGCGCGTTTCCAAGAGAATTCAGGGCAGCGCGGATAGCATCATAATTTCCACTGCTACAGATATTTATAAGACGAGCTCTCTCTGCCTCATTGCTTGAGTAGAGAATTCCTCCCTCTTCATCAATATCTTCAACTCTTAGACAGCTATCTCCTAGAACTTCGCTATCTCTTAACTTGTGGCCAACACCATACTCGCGTCCTAGAAACTTTGGTGAACCAAAGTAGACACTGAGTGGCTTTGTCTCATCAAAATAGATGAGGTCAATTGGTGCTGAAACAGTTGTTCCATAATTTCTTTCTTTATACTCAGGACGCTTAATCGTAAGACCATCATCACCGCTAACAAGAATTCCTTCTCGTTTGAGACAGTCTTCGTAGCGCTCATAAGTACTCATGCGAGCAAAGCTCGTTGGTACTTCCCAATTTTTTTCTTTATAGTAGGCTTCAAAATTAAATTCGTTCTCCACTGAAACACCAACGTTACCATTGGATGGATTTTGGATTACTGAGAATTTAAAATTACTACAAGCTTTAATATATTCTGGAATTGAGAGTGTGATCTTCTTTTGTCCATCAGCTCTATTAAAGCCTGAAACTGAAATACCCTCACCACTTTCAGTGAGCATCTGCAGAGCCTTTAGTGGAAACTTATTTCCATCGCTACAAGACTTCGTTTCAGTCTGAGTCGTTGTGACAACTGGAGTTGCCCTACTCTCTACGATCACTGGCTTTGAAGCGCTCGAATCTCTGCGCGGAGATTGATTCACCCCTCTGTCTACAATGACAGCTTGCAGATTTGGAGACAGCGATGCCACCACACAACAAGCTAGCCAAGAGGCCACGGTAATCTTCTTAGTCTGAGAACTCTTCTTCATAGGTTTCCCCAATATTTCTTCTAGGCATAGTGATGCCTGTACACACTCTACTGACTATTATCGACTAAAGTCGTTTGAGACTTGAGGACTAATTACGGGGAAGGCCCTAAGGGACTGATATCATGTGACTACGTAGGGATCGATATCTACTTTATACTCAATTTTTGGCATTTTTTGGGCGAGAAAACGCTCAATAGAAAGACAGGCATTGTGGATTTGATTGATATTTGGAGACTTCAGAAGAAGCGTCCAATTAAAGCGGTTCACCCGCTTTTCAACTAGCGCAGGTCTTGGCCCTAGAACCTGAACCTCATTAAAGTGTTCCGAAGTGAGGCCCCTTGCGTATTCACCAATGACATCTGTAGCAGCGACAATCTCACTTTGTGATTTCGATGAGAGATAAATCGCGGCCATTCTATTAAATGGTGGCGAAGAGCAAATTTCCCTATAGTGAACCTCACTATCATAGAATCCATCAAAAGAGTGGGCCTTCACAAGTTCATAAATATCTGATTCTGGATTAAGACTTTGGATGAGAACTTCTGAGTTAGGACCAAAGCGGCCAGATCTTCCAGTGATTTGAGTTAGCAATTGGTACACGCGCTCATTGGCCCTGAAATCGGGAAAGTTTAACTGTGAGTCTGTGCCGAGAATTACTACGAGGTTCACTTTCTTAAAGTTGTGCCCCTTTGAGAGCATTTGAGTTCCAACTAGAATATCAGTCTCATGATTGTGAAAGCGATCTAGTGTCTCTTTTAATTTCGTAAAGGTCTTAATTTCGTCGCGGTCAAAACGATCAATTCTCGCACTTGGAAGTTCAGCACGTAGCACTTCTTCAATTCTCTCTGTGCCATATCCCTTTGGTAAGAGCTGCATATTTTGACATTCTGGGCATGAATCTGGTGAGTGTCCTTTATAGCCACATATATGACACAGAACTTCTGATCTAGATTTAAAGTACCTCAAGTTTGAAGAGCAGTTGGGACATTCAAAGCGATGGCCACAGGATCGGCACTGCAGGTAATTACTAAAACCAAGACGGTTAACAAAGACGAGAACTTGCTCACCCTTTGAAATGCGCTCTTTAATTTTTGATAGTGCCTGATCACTAACAGGGTAGCAGCTTGGTTCAATTCCAGCTCGCTCATCGATAAGAGTAACATCAGGAAGAGTCCCCGTTCCGGCGCGATCTGGCAGCTTGTGATAACTTCCAGCATTCTTATGGGCATAATAAGTTTCAAGCATCGGAGTCGCACTTCCCAAGATAATGGGAATGTTTTCTACTTGTGCCTTTTTAATGGCAATATCGCGCGCATTATATGGGCATCGATCATCCTGCTTAAACGATTGATCATGTTCTTCATCCACAACAATCACACCGAGATTCTTTATCGGAAGAAAAACACTACTTCTCACACCAATTATCAGTGAGGGAGTTTGGCTCTTATTGAGATGACTCCAGAGATTAAACTTATCAGATGCAGAAACCTCAGAGTGATAGGTAAATATTGGCGCCTTCACATGCTTTCTAAATGTCTCTAGAAATTGAGGTGTGAGGTTGATCTCTGGCAAGAGAAAAAGAGCAGACTTTCCAGACTTTAGAGAGTCTTTAATATATTTAAGATAAATCCCGGTTTTGCCACTTCCGGTCACACCGTGGATGAGATGGCGCAATTTACCAGCACTGATCTGCTCATCGATTTGAGCGACTACTTGTTTTTGTTGTTCGTTAAATTCAAACTCTAACTCGTGGCCCTCTCCCTCGATGACTTCTAGTGCTCTAGGGCGCTTGAGAATCTTTGGGAAGGCATCCCACACCAATTGTCCCATTGGGTAGTGGTAGTAGCCCGCCATCCATCTCCAGAGATCGATTTGCTCTTGGTTGGCACACAAGTCAGTGCTTAAGTCCTCGGCTTTAAGAATTTTGAATTTGGGATCTTTGGGGGCTTCTGCCCTGCCTAGGTAGAGCCCATTCACAGTTTTTTTGCGAAAGGGAAGAGTATAGATATTTCCAACACTATACTCAATTGTGTCATCAAGTTCATAGGTTAAGACACCATCACTAAAAGGTGTCTTAACTGCAAAGTTTCCAAAGTTTTGATTCATTAGTACAGAAACATTGTCGGTGGCAATGCCTCTCCGACCTGAGCACTTTTAATCTTATCTTTGTGCTCGTTTAACTTCTTTGAGTAATATTCGGGTGAGGAGAAATTCTTATAATCTGTAATCTGCACTCTAAAGAGTCTTCCATCTCTCTGTTTTAACATGAAGATCTTTGGAAGTGAGTGAACGCCATTATAAAGTACGTAATTGTCGGCGTTCACACTTACTGATGCACCTGGAATATCAAAGTTTAAACTTCTTAGGCGATGATCGTGATTTGAAAAATAGGCCAAGAAATTTTTAAACTCCACTTTCCATTGAAAGCCGTCCCCCCTTTTAACTAGGCCGACTTCTTCACCACTAAGATACATTTTATTGGTGAGCAGTTCCGCAACTCTCTTTTGGTCGTCTTCATTTTTTGGCTTGAGTGGGTTTTCAAGTTTTTCGGCCAGAGAGGCATCTGAGTTTACAGCACTTAGGTACTTCTTATAGCGATCATAGAGCTCTCTCTTTTCTCTGTTAATGATCTCTGCATTTCTTTTAAATTCTGGGCAGTACTTTTTTAGAAAGTCGGCCATCTCATCACTTCTATTGAGTGAATACATACTTAGGATCGAATAGAAGAGCTGTCTCTCAACATATCCTTCATCATTTAGCTTTCCTCTTAGGGCAGTGCTTGCATAGGCGCCAGTTACATTTGAATCAGAATGATTTGACGAAGAGTAATCAAGTTGTAGAAGCTTAAAACCCTTATCGTGTGAGTCAAAGATAAACCTCAAGTACCTAGGCCCCATGAGATTTCTCTCAATTGCTGCCTCAGTTCCTTCACTGCTCAGTAGAGAATTCACTACGGGAGTTGATTCCATAAATTTCTTATTTTCAACTTCAGTAATGACCAAATCGATGAGAGCGATATTCCCGTCTAGGTCATGATTGCTTCCATTGCGAAACAATCCCTCGGCCGTGGGGATTGCCCCCTGAACCTGCCCAGCTCCGAGACTAATGATTAATGTGCTGAGGATGATAGTTATGATCTTCATAGGTTTTTTGCCTTCTCTCTAATAATCTTCTTCATCATTTCTGCAGTGGCAGGATTTCTCAGTGCAAACTCAACCGTTGCATCTAAATATCCTTCGATATTACCAGTATCAAAGCGGTCGCCGATAAAAGTGTGGGCCAAAACCTTCTCTCTTGAAGCGAGCATTTTAATGGCGTCAGTAAGTTGATACTCACCACCTACTCCCCTTGGAATCTCTGAGAGACAGTCCCAAATTCCCTTTGAGAGAATATAGCGCCCTGGCGTTGCGAGTGTGGTTGGTGCATTTTCAGGTTTTGGTTTTTCAATCATATCTGTCATGACAATTGTTGAGGGATCACCACCAATGGCGTTACCAGCAACTATTCCATAGCGATATGTCTCCTCACGAGCAACATTCATCACACCAATTGCCGACATGGCCTGATGTTTTTCACAGGCGGCGGCCAATTGAGCGGTCACAGGAGTCTTTGAGAGGACGAGGTCATCACCTAAAATTACCGCAAAGTTATCACTTCCAACCAGGGGGCGGGCGCAGTTGATCGCGTGCCCTAATCCCAACTGTTCTTTTTGCCTAACAGTCACGACCTCAATCTTAGTTCCAATGTCGCGGATTAGGTCCAGTTCTTGAGTTTTTCCATTGCGGGCCAAAAACTCTTCTAATTCGAGGTTGCGATCAAAATAATTTTCAATGGCCGTTTTGCCCGAAGAGGTCACAAAAATGACCTGTTTAATACCCGACAAAACTGCTTCTTCTACGGCGTAGTCGATCATTGGGCGATTCACGAGTGGAATCATCTCTTTTGGTACTTCTTTAGTGGCGGGTAAAAAGCGTGTCCCTTTTCCAGCAACAGGGATGACGGCCGTTTCAATCTTCATTATACTTCCAAGATAGCAATATTTTTATTATCAAAAGGATTTGGTGATAATGGTTCCATTTAATTCTCCCTATTATGCCTCAATATCCCTCAAAATAAAGCTCGCACTTGGACTAACTTTGATCGGCGCTGCGTTTATTTGCAACCCTGCGCATTCAAAGGCACTCTCATTTGAGACGACAAGACTAAAGTCTACCGGTGGTGCTGGAGTCGCGAGTGCGCTTGTGAACGAAGCCACTGTTTTAAATCCTGCCCCCATGGCCTTCTTTAAAATTTCATCTATCTACCTGCAAAAGGGTAATGCCGATGTCACACAGACGGCGCCAGGTGAGGATTTCGCCGGTGAGCAGCCCGATGACTTTGCAGTCATTGCCACAGATACCAAGGGCAATGTGAGCGGAAGTCTTGGTTATCTCAAAACATCATCTGGATTTTCAAAGCGAAATCAATTTGTCGCTGCCATTGCAAAAGCCGCTGGCAAATCAAGCTCAATTGGTTTTACGACTAAGTTCACAAAAGACGAGCTCTCTGATGATGGTGTGAATATAACTAAGAAGAGTTACAAGCAATTTAATATGGGTATTGCCCACGCACTTGCTCCCTCTTTTACAATTGGCCTAGTGGCCATTGATCCACTTGGCGAGATTGAAGAAGAGCGTCGCACTCTCATTGGTGCGCAATATGTTTTCAGAGATATGGTTTCTGTGATGGCCGATCTAGGCGCTGATCAAAATAATAATCTCAGCGACACTCTACTCTATCGTGCCGCCCTTCAACTTAAAGTCTATAACGATTTCTTTTTGAGAGTGGGTACGTTCAACGACAAAGGCCTTGGTGAAAAGGGCAATGGCGTTGGACTCGGTTGGGTTGGACCAAAACTTGTTTTTGAAGCCGCCATGAAAAATTCAACCATCAACGAAGATCTTGAAAAGCAACGTCGTGGCCAGGAAATCAAAGAAACTTCCTTTGCCCTTTCGTATCATTGGTAGGAAGTGAGCGGTAAGAAAAAGGACGATGAGTCTAAACCAGTTCGCTCTGAAGCTGTTGTCGAGTCCTATCGCAAGCGCCTAACTGTTCTTCGCAAGGCCCAGGAATTTTCCCGGGCCGATGATATTCCCAAAGCGGTTCAGCAGTATAATCTCTACCTCAACTCTCTTGCTCGCTTCTTTGATGTAAAGGAAGAGGAGCTCTCCCCCAGTCTTTTCGATCAAGACCGCGACATCACAGAATTACTTTTGATCTCTCAAGTTTACTGGGATTTGGCCAAGGCTTATGACCGAAGTCCAAAGCTCGCCCTTGAGTCAATTCGCTGTCTCAATCAATTTGCCAAGTTCACACAAGGCTTTAAGTATCAATACGTTAATGCTCAGATGCTTAAGAAGTATATTCGAGGAAGACTTCCTCACAATATCAAAGCCTTTGAAACAGCATATGAGAAGGTTCGCGTTGAAGGAAAGGGCTGTTACATTGCTAGCTGTCTCTATGGACCGCACGCACCTAAGACTCAACGTTTGCGTGAGTTCAGAGAGCTCACCCTTCGCCGTTCAACATTAGGGCGCAATTTCATTGCACTCTACGAAGACCTATCTCCCAGGCTTGTGGATCTGGCCCTTAATAATCCTCTAGCCTCGCTTTTACTTAGAGTTTTGATTGCACCCCTTGTCGCAGTGGCCGTTTTCCTCGTAGGTTCTCGCTATGACAGGACTTAAAGCTTTAATTCTTAAAGAGTGGGTACGTTTTTTTTCTGGTTCCACCTTTGTACTTTTTCTCATTATCACTATTGCTAATTTAATTAGTGGATTTCTTCGCGGCAATGTTTCGACAAGTGAAGTCTTGATCAATTACCTTATTGAGCTTCCCAGTAACTTTAACAAAATCTTCCCTATTAGCTGTCTGATTGCCTCGATATTTTCAGTGAACAAACTTAAGAATAGAAATGAGTTGGTCGCAATTTTTGCTAGTGGTTTTTCAACAAAGAATTTTCTCACCATCATCGCCATTGTCTCAAGTGTGGTAGGTCTCCTACAATTTGGAATCGCTGGTTATGTCGACCCGTTTGTTCGCAAGTATAAAAGCGTTCTCTTAGAAGATAGCGCCAACAAATTTAAAAACCTTAGTTCTAAAGGGCTCAAGGCAGCCACGATTGGCAGCGGCAAAATCTGGTTTAAAAGCGAAGGCTATTTTTTTAGTTTTAATGCCTTTGATAAAACCAATAATTCACTTAAGAATGTTGATATCTATCTCTTCGATCAAAACTATAAAATCATCGAGAAAATCAAAGCCCGCGAACTAACTTACACAAGTGATGGCCAGTGGGTTCTCTTTGACGGCCAATTTACCAACTCTCTTGAAAATGAGGGCTTTCCAGATGTTGTGAAATTTGAGTCGAGAAATTTTACTCTCTCTGAGAGCCCGGATGATTTCAGGCAAATTGAATCTGATATCACCACACTTGGTGTGGGTTCGCTTTGGAATTACGTTCAACGCATCGGAAAGGCCGGCCTCTCTACGAGCGAGTACATGGTGATGCTCTTAGATAAATTCTCGTCCTCACTCATCTGCCTCGTCTTTGGGCTGATGGCCGCTATTGGTATTTTTAATCCCAACCGCCGTCAAAATACCCTAGGTAAGAACCTTGCCTTTATCTTTGTCTTCACCCTGCTCTATTGGTTAATCTATACCTACCTCATAGAACTTGGAAGCACTGCAAAGTTAAATCCGTGGCTCGCCTGCTTTCTTGTACCGCTTATTTTTGGCGTCTTTATCAGTGTCGTTTTCTATCAAAATCGCAAGCTCACATAGCCCGATGGTCCTTTACATCGCCCTGCGTCCATGCTAATTCTGACCCATGGAAAATTATACTCTTGAAGGCGAATTACTGCCTATTTTCACTTACCCTGCCCCTGTCTTAAAGAAGATCGCAGAGCCTGTGACTCATTTTGATAATGATCTAAAGCTACTCATTCGAAATATGCTCTATACCATGTACAAGGCCCCTGGCATTGGACTGGCCGCCCCCCAAATTGGTGTGAGCAAGAGAATATTCGTCATCGATATTGATTTTGATCGCGAAGAGGTCACTCTCGCAGACGGTTCCACTGACTATCGACTCTCAAACTTCAACCCTCGCGTTTTTATCAATCCCGTTTTTAAAAACAAGAAGGGTGAGCAGATTTGCGAAGAGGGATGTCTTAGTGTTCCGGGTGTCTATGTCGATGTTAAACGTGCTCTTGAACTCGATGTTGAATATCTAGACGTCGATGGAAATCGACACACCCTCACCGCCGACGAATTGCTCGCCGTTTGCCTGCAACATGAAAATGACCATCTAGACGGTATCGTTTTCTTTGATCGCATCAGTCTTTTAAAAAAGCAGCTGCTCACTAAGAAGTACCTCAAGTCAAAGAAGAGGATGTAGACCTTGCAAAAAATTAAAGTCGCCTACTTCGGCACACCTGACTTTGCGGTGCCTAGCCTCGAGATGCTTCACAATCATCCACAAGTGGAGATTGTCGCTGTAGTCTCCATGCCCGATCGCCCCGCAGGCAGAGGTCAGAAGTTACAGGCTCCACCGGTTGCAGAGTTTGCAAAGAATAATGGGCTCACTTTAATTCAAACTGAAAATATTAATAAGGAATCTGATTGGGTCGAGCATATGAGCGCGCTAAAAGTTGATGCTTTCGTTGTGCTCGCCTTTGCTCAATTTCTAGGTTCAAAGCTCCTCGCTCTTCCTAAGCTTGGTTGCTTTAATATTCACACCTCGCTTTTGCCAAAATACAGAGGTGCGGCCCCCATCCAGCACGCCCTACTTCACGGAGACCCCTCAACAGGAGTGTCTATCCAAAGAATGGTCAAGAAGATGGATGCCGGAAATATAGTTGCCGAAATGCCAATTGAAATAGGCGCTCACGAAACTGGTGGGCAGCTCTATACTCGTCTAAAGTTTGCCAGCGCACTGACGCTCAATGATTTCATTACACGCTTAATTGCTAACGACTTTCAAGAGCGCGAACAAAGCGAAGACCATATCTCCTTTGCTCCGCCGCTAAAAAAGGAAGATGGGCACCTGAACTTTACTGAGCAAACTGCAACTCAGATTGAGCGTCGCGTTCGCGCACTCGCTCCATGGCCTGGTACTTTTACATTCTTCAACAAGAAGCGTCTTAAAGTTTTAGAGGTGGAACTATCAACTCTCAAGCTCAAGCCTGGACAAGTAGATACCTCACAAGCTTATCTTATCGTGGGAACTCTTGAGGGTTCCATTCGTCTGCGTCATATTCAACCAGAGGGCAAGCGCCCTTGTGATGACAGACAATTCATCAATGGGTTAAAAAGCCAGAATATCAGCGAATACAATCTTTCGTAGTCATGGCTTTTTTTGGGGAAAAATATGATTACTATTGCACCAAGTTTATTGGCCGCTAATTTTCTAAGACTTGAAGAAGAAATTGAGGCCCTCAATTCCATTGATAACCTCTGGCTACACCTCGATGTGATGGATGGACACTTCGTCCCCAATTTAACCTTTGGAACTCCAATTATTAAACAGATTGCCAAGGTTTCAAAAGTAAAGCTCGACGCCCACTTCATGGTAACAAACGCAGAATTCTACCTCGACTTCTGGAAGGATATTCCCCTACACAATTTCACCTTCCACTATGAGGCCTGTCAAAACCCACTTGAGTTTATTAGGGATATTAAAAAACATTTTCCCTGCGCCGGAATGAGCATTAAGCCGGGCACAAGCATTGAAGCTATCAGTGATGAAATTTTAAAGGAGATCGACTTACTCTTAGTTATGAGTGTTGAGCCAGGCTTTGGTGGCCAATCTTTCATCGAAGATACTTATGACAAATTATCAAAAATTAAAAATCTTCAAAAAAAGCTAGGAACAAACTTTATCGTTCAAGTTGACGGTGGAGTGAGCGATCAGAATGCGAGAAAGCTCTACGAGCACGGGGCTAATAATCTCGTTGCAGGCTCATATGTCTTTAAAGAAGGTTCAAAAAATTATCAACCACGCATTGAAAAATTAAGAGATTTTGTATGACACATAACAGATTTGAAATTACCGGAAAGAGCCTCACCATCAGTGACGTGGCTTTAATTGCCAAGGCTAAAAAAGGTGAAGTAACCCTTCGTATTGCAGATAAGTCGCGCGAACTAATGCAAAAGAGCAGAGACTACGTCCTTAAAATTGTCGAGAAAGGAGATCCCGTCTACGGGATCAATACTGGATTTGGCGCCCTTGCAAGCAAGCACATATCTAAAGATCGCCTGGCCGATCTTCAAGTTAACCTTATTCGCTCCCATTGTACTGGGGTGGGCAAACCCTTTAGTAGAGAAGTTGCTCGCGCCATCATGCTCATTCGCGCCAATTGTCTTGCCAGTGGTCACTCAGGTGTAAACCCTGAGGCCGTCTCTCTTCTAATAGACTTCATCAACCACGACATTATTCCCGTGATTCCAGAAAAGGGCTCTGTTGGCGCCAGCGGCGACCTCGCTCCCTTGTCTCACATTGCCCACTGTCTCATTGGCGAGGGTGAAGTTATCTTTGATGGCAAGCACGTGAATTCTTCCTTTGCCATCGACTTTATTGGCAAGAAGCCAATTAAGCTTGGCCCAAAAGATGGGCTTGCACTGATTAATGGAACGGCGGTGATGAATGCTCTGGGCGCTCTTGCTGCTGATGAAGCACACAAAGTACTTAGGCTCGCCGATATTGCTGCCGCTCTTACGCTAGATGGTGTTAAGGGTAGTATTAAGGCCTATCACCCAAGTATTACTGCTCTTAAGCCTCATCCGGGGCAGATTGATGTTTGTCAAAATCTCAATGCCCTTCTCAGCGATTCTGAAATTCTCAATAGCCATGAAAATTGTGGCAAGGTTCAAGATCCCTATTCACTTCGCTGTGTTCCTCAAGTTCACGGAGCTTGTCGTCAGACCCTAAGACATGCACATGAAGTCCTCTCACTAGAACTCAATAGCGTCACTGATAACCCTCTCGTTTTTCCAGATGATGATCTCGTTGTTTCTGGTGGTAACTTTCACGGTGAGGCCCTTGCCCTAGTGATGGATTATCTCGCAATGGGTGTAGCAGAAATCGCCAATATTAGTGAGAGAAGAATTGAGAAAATGATGAACCCAACATTTTCTGATCTCCCAGCGTTTCTTACCAGTGATAGCGGACTCAACAGTGGTCTTATGATCGCTCACGTAACCGCGGCGGCTCTTGTGTCTGAAAATAAAGTTCTCTGCCATCCTGCTAGTGTCGATAGCGTGCCAACTTCTACAGATAAGGAAGATCACGTATCAATGGGTGTTACTTCTGGGCGCAAGCTACTTGAAGTGATTGAAAACGTTAAAAACGTTCTCGCAATCGAGTTTCTCTGCAATACTCAAGCGCTTGATTTTCAGCGCCCTCTCAAATCTTCACCCTCTCTTGAAGGCGTTCATACTCTCATTAGAAAACACGTTCCACACATTACTGAAGATCGCTTCTTTCACAAAGATATCAAAAATATTTACAACCTCATTAGCCGCGACGAAATCCTTGCGAGCGTAGATAAGACACTTGGAGGTCTCAAGTGACAAAACAAATTCCACTTCCACCGACTGGTACTCAACTAACCTGCAAGGGCTGGCACCAAGAAGCAGCTCTTCGCTGCCTACTTAATAATCTTCATCCTGATGTGGCCGAAGATCGCGATAACCTAATCGTCTATGGTGGCAACGGACAAGCTGCTAGAAACCACGAAGCGCTCTTTAACATTATTGATTCCCTAAAGAATCTTGAAAACGATGAAACCCTTCTCATTCAAAGCGGCAAACCTGTTGCTGTGTTTCCATCACACGAAAATGGACCACGCGTTCTTATTGCCAACTCAAACTTAGTCCCTCATTGGGCCACTTGGGATCACTTCAATAAACTTAAAGCTGAAGGCCTAATGATGTATGGGCAAATGACTGCTGGCTCTTGGATCTACATTGGATCCCAGGGTATTTTGCAGGGAACTTACGAAACATTTATGGCCGCCGCTATTAAGCACTATGGTGAGGGCAAGGATCTCAAAGGTCGCGTTGTTCTCTCGGCCGGAATTGGTGGCATGGGCGGCGCTCAACCACTAGCGGTGAAAATGGCCGGTGGTGTGTTTATCGGTTGTGATACCTGTAAATGGAGAATTGAAAAGCGACTTAAGACTAAGTACGTGGATACTCTTGCAAGTACATATGACGAGGCTATTGCCCTTGCTCAAAAGGCCAAGGCTGAAGGGGTCGCAACTTCAATTGCCGTAGTTGGAAATGCTGCCGACTTCTTTAATTATGTCCTTAATTCCGAGCTCCTTCCCGATCTCGTAACTGATCAAACATCAGCGCACGATCCTCTTAATGGTTATATTCCAAGTGGATTTTCTGAAGAGGAAGCCGATCAACTTCGCGCTAAAGATCCGAAGAAGTACACTGAACTTAGTTACCAAACAATGGGTACACACGTGAAGGCCATGCTCGCCTTTATGAAAAAGGGATCTCACGTTTTTGATTACGGAAATAACCTTAGAGAAGGGGCCAAGATTTCTGGTGTTGCAAATGCCTTTGATTTCCCAGGATTTGTTCCGGCCTATATTCGCCCACTCTTTTGTGAGGGCTATGGGCCATTTAGATGGGTCGCACTCTCAGGCAACCCAGAGGATATTAAAACAACCGATGAAGAACTTAAGAAGCTCTTCCCTGAAGATAAGAAACTTCACAATTGGCTTGATAAAGCTTCTAGCATGATTGAATTCCAAGGATTACCTTCACGCATTTGTTGGCTTAAGTACGGTGAGCGTGAGAAGGCCGGTCTTCTCTTTAACAAGCTCGTTCGCGAAGGAAAAGTGAGTGCCCCGATTGTTATTGGGCGCGATCACCTCGATTGCGGCTCTGTTGCTTCTCCCAATAGAGAGACAGAAGGAATGAGAGATGGAACAGATGCCGTGAGCGACTGGGCCCTTCTCAACCTCATGCTCAACACTACAAATGGTGCCAGCTGGACTAGTTTCCATCATGGTGGTGGTGTTGGAATGGGTTATTCTCAACACTCTGGAATGGTTATCTGTTGTGACGGAACGGAGTCTATGGATGCACGTATTAAGCGCACACTTAACGTTGACCCAGGAATGGGTGTTGTTCGCCATGCCGACGCCGGTTACCCAGAGGCCCTCGCGATGACCTCTAAGACAAATATTAAGTTTCCCTCTCTAAAATAATGAAAGTCTATCGTCATATTTCTCAACTTGTTACGCTTGAAGCCGCCCATCAAAAAGATGGGCGCAGGCTCTCACCAGATGATCTCTCCATCATTAATGATGGCGCGATTGTTTTTGATGACCAAAAAATTATATGGGTTGGTTCTGACGATAAACTTCCAAGTGAGTACGCCTCACTGACTAGCTCTAATCTCTCTGGCTACGTTCTCACTCCAGAAATTGTCGATTCACACACACACCTTGTATTTGGTGGCGACCGTGCCTTTGAATATAACCTTCGTCTTGATGGCGCTGATTATCAAGCAATTGCTCAAAGCGGAGGTGGCATTCTCTCTACTATGAAGGCCACAATTGATATCGATGAAGCTGAGCTTTTCTCCTTAAGTTGCGAGCGTGTTGAGAGAATTGCGAGTTATGGTGTTGGTACTATTGAAATTAAAAGTGGCTACGGTCTCACTCTAGAGAGTGAGCGCAAACTTACCCGTGTTATAGATCGTCTACGAACTAAGTACTCATCGCGAGTGCAGATCTTTCGTACTTATATGGCGGCCCATGCTGTCCCTAAGAGCTTTAATAACTCCGCTGATTATATTGATCAGGTTGTCCTTCCCCTACTAGAAGAATTTAAAAAAGCTGATCTCATTGATGCTTGTGATATTTTTCATGAGACGGGCTATTTCTCCACGGCCGATGTGGAAAAGCTCTTTCATAAATGCCAAGAGCTTGGAGTTGAGCGCAAGATCCACGCCGATGAATTTGGCGACAACCAAGGTGCAGGCCTAGCCGCTAAGTACTCTGCACTCAGTGCAGACCACCTACTTGGTAGTGGGGACCAAGGAATTGCTGAACTAGCAAAGTCAAACACTGTTGCCACTTTACTTCCAGGTACAGGTTTCTTCCTTGGCAAAAAACAAGCAAGAGCGCGCGACCTCTTGGATGCGGGTGCAAAGCTTGCGCTGGCCTCTGACTACAACCCCGGGTCTTGTCACTGCGACAATCTTCTCTTAATTGCTTCCTTAAGTGCCAAGACACTTGGACTAAATAGTGCTGAACTTTGGTGTGCGATCACTCACAATTCTGCCCACGCCCTTGGACTCAAGAATCAGGGTGCCCTTCTTACTGATTTCAAGCCTCGCTTCTCCCTCTTTAAATGCCCAAGCTTGGCCCATATTACCTATAATTGGGGACGCAATTTCGCTAGTTTGCTGCCTTAAAGTTTCCCTCTCGATTAACCGATAAGAATGCTATGAGATATCTAATTTGTCTTATTGGTTTGAGCTTTATCCTAACCTCATGTGGTCAGCAGGGGTTCAATAGTAAGGTTTCAAGTACAAGATCTACTTCTAGTTCTCAATCAGCTGCGGTGACTTGCCCGTGCACCAATAATGCTAATCCTGTTTGTGGCTCCGACGGCGTCTCTTATACCAACTCTTGCTTTGCCAATTGTGCTGGAGTTAATTTCGTCATGGGTGCCTGTGTAACCAATGAATGTTCAAAATCGGGAATTGTATGCGGGCGTCCGAATCAAGACTGTGCTGTAGGTGAATACTGCCCAAGCAGTGACGACCTCGATCCCAAGGAATATGAAAACGATTGTCTTCGACAAGAACAAGACGCAACCTTTCTTCATCAAGGTGCTTGCACTGAGGCTGATGTTTAATTCTTTACCAGAAGTGCGCGCAATCCACTTAGGTTTTCTTCAGAGGTGAAATCCTTCTCCCCTTTAGAAATTTCTACGACTTTGCCCTTGTGGTAAATGACTGAGACAGGGATGGCAGAGATCATGAATGAGTCGAGTATTTTATTATTCTCGTCAGCAACGATATCAAAATTTAATTTATACTCGTCCACAGTTTTCTTAATATTCTTCTTTTGATCTTCATAGTCAGAGTTGATCCCAATAATTTTTAACTCTGATTCTTTAAAACTCTTCCCGAGCGAAACAAGGGAGGGAAATTCCTGAAGGCAGGGCTTGCACCAGCTGGCCCAGAAATTAATAACGATTATGGAAGATTCAACTTCAGAGAGTTTTATTTTCTTATTCTCTGTCGTCGTCACCTCTAGTGTTTGAAAGATACTCTCATAGTGCTTTTTTTCGGCCGCAGAAACTTCACTCTGCGTCGCAATAGTCTCACTGCCATTGAAGATAATCTGGCCGAATAAATAGCCAGAGAGCACAACGACGAAGGCAAAAAGTGGAAAGTATTTCTTCAATTTCACTAGAACTTGGCTCCTCCCAAGGCTTCAGTATAATAGATTCAACTGGATTCTTACAGGGTGAAGGAAATGCCAACAGCCCCCGAGCAAGATGCTCAAGTAATTAACGTCCTCGACTCGAGAGGTCAATCGTTTATAGAGTTTATCTTCCTCTTAACGACGCTGGTCATCATTGGCTTTGTGATGTTGCGTGGCTTCAATTCGGGAATTGCCATCTACTGGCAGGGTATTGTCCAAGTGGTCGTTGACCAGAACCCGCCCGCCTCCCTAGAATTAAGGTAAATCTAGCAAGGAAATTTCATGAGCTATGTAATCTCAATTGACCAGGGAACAACTGGTTCCACTGCCGTTTTACTTGACGCCAATTCACTCAAGTTCATCGATAAGGAAAATCATGAATTTCCACAAATCTATCCACGTCCAGGCTGGGTTGAGCACAACCTCGTGGATATTTGGCAGACAGTTGAGAAAACAATTCAAGTCATTCTCTCACGCAACAAAATTCAATCTAGTGAAATCATCGCCATCGGTATCACCAATCAGCGTGAAACCACCTGCGCTTTTAGACGTGATGGCTCACCACTGGCCAATGCTATCGTCTGGCAAGATCGCCGCACTGAAGAGCGCTGCCGCTCTATTCGTGACAAAGGTGACGACAAGTGGATTAGAAAGCTTACAGGCCTTCCAGTTGATCCCTATTTTTCTGGCACAAAGATGCAGTGGCTACTTGAAAATAATGAAGGCATTAAACTCGCGGCCTCACACAATGATCTACTCTTTGGAACCATTGATACCTACCTACTCTATAAACTCACTGGTGGCCTCTCTCATAAGACTGAGGCGAGCAATGCCTCACGCACACTTCTTATGGATCTTAGCGCTGGCACTTGGTCTGATAAACTCTGTGAATATTTCAACGTCCCCAAGACTTCACTTCCAGAAGTCTGTCCAAGCTTTCACCAATTTGGTGTGACTAAAGGACTTAAGTTTCTCCCGGACGGCATTGCCATTACGGGTATCCTTGGGGATCAACAGTCCGCACTCTTTGGCCAAGCGGGACACTCAAAAGGAAGTATGAAATGCACCTATGGCACTGGAGCGTTCATGCTACTCAACACTGGAAATGAGGCCGTCGAATCCACCAACGGACTACTCACCACAGTTGCCTACCGCCACAAAAATGAATTGATGTACGCCCTAGAGGGAAGTTGCTACATTGCCGGAGCCGCTGTGCAGTGGCTACGTGATAACCTCAACTTTATTCAAAAAAGTCCAGACGTCGAAGAGCTCGCTCGCCGCGCAGACAGATTGGATGAAATGGAAAATATTCTCTTTCTTCCCTTCTTTACTGGAATTGGCTCCCCCTATTGGGTGAGCGAGGCCAGGGGCGCCCTCATCGGCCTCACCAGAGATACCGGTAGGCATCATGTGGCGCGCGCGTGCCTAGAGGGAATGGCGCTCTCCATTAATGATCTTGTTGTGGCCATGTCTAGTGACACTAAGCTCCCCATCAAATCTCTCAATGTTGATGGCGGCGCCGTGGCCAATGATTTTCTGATGGAAATTCAAGCCACTGTGAGCAAACTTGAAATAGTCAGGCCCCAAATCATCGAAACCACTGCCTATGGCGCAGGACTAGCTGCCTTGATTGGCCGCGGTGAAATTAGCTTTGCCGATATTGATAAGCTTTGGCAGCAAGATAGGATTTTCTATCCAAATCAAAACTCTGCTAACTACTACAAGCTTAAGCGCGAACAATGGAGTGCAGCTATCAAGCGTTTATATCTCTAGGAATCTTTCGCTCAGGACAAGCTTTATCTAACTAAAATTTTTTCACCAATCATGTCATATTGCCTCTCAGACGTTTGTTGAGGGGCCATGACCTTTTTTTCACAAAGTAATTTATTTCCCTATTCTTCCTTATGGGCGCAACAGGATATTGCTCTCTGGCCTTTGCTCGCCTGTGATTTCTTTATCATGATTGCCTACATCGCAATCGCAATTGCCTTTTTCTTCTACATTAAGCGCAAGCGTGAATTAGCTTTCAAAAATTTCTACACTCTCTTTGGAAGTTTTCTCCTACTAAGTGCTGTCTACTACCTCGTCTCACTGCGATCTCTTACTTCACCAATGTATGCCACAGTTATTGGAGTTAAATCAGCACTCGCTCTGGTTGCCATGAGCATTGCTTACTTAACTTGGAAATACATGCCACAGGCCCTCTCCTATCCCAGCATCAAAGAACTCCTCACCCTCAATGAAAAGCATGACAAGATTCTCAATGAAGTTCTTCAATCGACAATCGATGCCTTTATCACGATTGATGAAAAGGGAATTATTCTCTCATTCAATAAGTCGGCCGAGAGACTCTTTCTCATCGATTCAAAAGAAGCAATTGGCTCCAACGTCAGCACCCTAATGCCTCCGTATCACGCTGAAAGACATAATCAATATATTCAATCTTACCTAAGTACAGGAAAACCATCCGTCATCGGTATAGGTAGGGAGGTCACTTGCCAGCGCAGTGACAAGACAACATTTCCGGCCGAGTTAACCATTGCTGAGATTAATGTAGATGGACAGCGCTACTTCTCGGGGATGATCAGAGATATTTCTGAGCATAAAGCCTATGAAAAGAAACTCAATGAAGCCCTCGATCAAGCGACAAGTGCCACTAAGGCAAAGAGCCACTTCTTGGCCAATATGAGTCACGAACTTAGAACTCCACTCAATAGTGTTATCGGTATGGCCGAAGTCATTAGTGAGACCAAACTTAACAAGGATCAAGAACACTACATTAACATCCTCATGAAATCGGGTAGAAATCTTCTGGGAATCATCAATGATATTCTCGATCTCTCAAAAATCGAGGCCAATCAATTAAAGCTTGAGAATATTGAATTTGATCTTGAAGAGTTAACTCAAGAAGTCGTTGAACTTCTCACTATTAAAGCGCATGAAAAAGGTATTGATCTAAATTTCCATTTAGATACCAGTATCACTGGTGTCTACCAGGGGGACCCCGGTCGTATAAAGCAGGTTCTCATTAATCTCATCAATAATGCCATTAAGTTTACTCAAAAAGGTGAAGTTAACGTGTGGGTTAAGGACTCACACTGCGCTACGGCCCCCATTGAATTTACCGTCGAGGACACTGGCATTGGAATTAGTCACGATAAAATTCAACAAATCTTTGAAGACTTTAATCAACTCGACTCATCTGTAACTCGTAAGTTTGGTGGCACGGGACTTGGTCTATCTATTTCTAGAAAGCTTGTTCAGCTCATGGGTGGTGAGATTAACGTTAGTTCCCAAGAGAAGAAGGGAAGCCTCTTTAAATTCACCTGTAAAATCGAAAGAATTAAATCTAGTCCAAAAATTCTTGAAAAAATTGTTCTTCCCAAGGGAGGCAAGCTCATTATCAATGAAGAGAATCACACATCAAACAAGTTGCTACAGAGATATTTCAAGGAGCTGACAATCTCCCCTCTCTTTGTTTCAGATATTGAGCTCACCTCGATGATTCGCTCCAAAACATTTCGAGAAGAGGACGTCTTTCTCTTAAGTGTTGCCCACAACCCAGATCGAAAACTCAAGATTATCGACAATCTCATTAATTTTGGTCTCTCGCCGTCTCGGATTGTATGCGCCCTTAATATTGATAATAATAATTACTCTCGCGCCAAGGCGAATGCTCTTGGCATAAGCAATTTTGTCGCTCGTCCTTATCGCATGGAAGAAATTATTCTTACAATCAATGGTCTTACAAACCTCAGAGAGTCTGAGACTCCTCATCGCAAATCTCTTTTAATCATTGATGATGATTGTGATGTCCTTGAGTCTATCAAAGCCGGAGCAATGGACTTAGGCGTGGAAATCTCTACAGCAACTGATCCGATAGATGCCCTTAACTTGGTAGAAAGTAAGAACTTCGATCTCATATTGTGTGACTATAAAATGCCTTTGATCAGTGGCAAAGAAATTTACGATAAAATCACTGAGCTTAGACCAAGGCCAAATTTCATTTTCATTACTGGTTTTGATGTTCATGCAGCTGAAGACCTAGATCAATCAATACCCGTCCTAAGAAAGCCCTTCACTCACGATGAACTCTCAGCATCTATCAATCAAGCACTCTTTGGTGTGAGCGGAGCAAAGCCAGATAAGTCGAGCATCTCGACAAATCTAGCACCTAGCTCTCGCATTCTCATAGTCGATGATTCTGAGGAGAATCGCGAGCTCATGCTCGCTCATCTAAAGAGTCGTCCCTATAAAGTTGATTTTGCTGAGAATGGCGAAGTGGCGGTGCGAATGGTCAAACGAGATCACTATGACCTCATATTTATGGACATTCAAATGCCCGTTTTAGATGGTTATCAAGCCACACGCATTATACGCGAGTATGAAGTAGAAAATCATTTGCACAGAACACCTATCGTTGCTTTAACCGCCAACGCATTAGATCCTGATAAAGAGTATCAAAAAAGTACAGATGCTGGCTGCGATGCTCATTTAACAAAGCCAATTTTAAAGAATACCCTATTTACAACGATCAAGACCCAACTGGGAGGTGTGAATGAAAGCATTTATAGACAGGAGCATTGAGGGACTTATCCCGCTCTTTTTTAGTAAGCGCCAAGAAGATATCAAGTTATTAAATGATTATATTACGGCCCATCAATACGAAGAGATTCAAAAGGTTGGCCACCGCGTTTCTGGTACTGCCGGAAATTATGGCTTCTTAGACCTTGCCGATATTGCTCGCTCTCTCGAGGTTGCTGCTAAAGCACATGATGATAAAAAGCTTGATGTCCTAATGAATAATTTTAAATCATATGTGGAGACAGTTGAGATTGAGTTTGTTTAATTTCTTAATTTTCCCACATGATTTACATTCTTCACTTCAATCCCTTGCCTTGGGGATATATTAGTTTGTTGCGTGTTTAGAGCTATCGTTTTATATCCCAATTGGGCCGCTCTCTTTATTTTCCTACCGGCATCACTCTCAACTCTCACTCCTCCAGTCAGTAGCACCTCTCCAAGATATAGTGTCCTAGAATCTTCTTTAACACCATCAATCGAACTTAGTATGGCCTTAATTACAGCGAGATCCATTTCCACATGACCTAATCTCGAAGTGCTTGTTGTGCTTAAATAGATATCGTGTGAAATCAATTTTCTGGCCATTATCTTTTCAATCATTGCAATAATCATGAGTAGTCTACTTGAATCATAGCCACTACAAACTCTTCTTCCCACTTGACCACCACTCTCAGTAATTAGTGCTTGTACTTCAACGATAAAGTCCCTACTTCCCTCAGTTACAAGGGTGAGAACTCGTCCAATCTCAGAAACACCTGAGTTTGTTACGTCCTGAACATACTCTTGTATTCCCAACTCATTCATATTAAAAATTCCAATTTCTCTCGTGTCTCCAAATCTATTCTTTTGTGCACGAACGATCCTTCTCTGCTCATAAGGAGCACCCTCCAAATAGAGAACGACATCTACCATGTGCTCCAATAATTTGGGGCCAGCTACACTGCCATCCTTAGTAATATGGCCTATGACGATAATGCTTATGCCCTTTGCCTTCGCCAATTCCATAAGCTGATAGGTAACTTCCTTTACCTGAGAAGCACTTCCCAGGGCTGAACCAACATCCTCTACATATGTTGTCTGAATAGAGTCAATCACAACGATCTTTGCTTCAAATTTTTCAATACACTTTTTTATCTCCTCAAGATTCATTTCATTTATTAGCCCAATTGCTGAGCTATGAACTTTCATTCGCTTTGCTCTGGTAGCAACTTGCTCAACGGACTCCTCACCACTTACGTATAAAGTCTGTACCTTACTATCCTCTAGGCTAAGCGAGTGAAGTAGAGACATAATGAGAGTGGATTTGCCGACACCTGGCTCTCCAGCAAGTAGACATAGGGTCCCTGCTACAAGCCCTCCCCCTAGTACTCTGTCAAACTCACTAATTCCTGTACTTTGCCTTTGGTGTGTAACGCTATCAACTTCACTCAAGCGATAAATTTTCTGACAATCTTTTGTCTTTCGAGAACTTTGTGGCACTTTTGTATCTACTTCGCAGAGAGAATTCCATGCACCACAACTTGGACATCGTCCAAGCCATTGCTCTGACTTATCTTGGCACTCGAGACAGATATAACTAATTTTTTGCTTTCCCATGCTGCAGACAAAGCACGGGACGATTTAGAAGAGCTTATGCTAGCGCCTGAATAATTTAATTGATTCCCAACATTTCTCGTAGTTTTTGCTCTGTGATGATTGGAATTTTGAGCTCAAGTGCCTTCTTGGCCTTTGAACTTTTCAAGTCCTCTTCATTGGTGAGTAGCATATCGGTGTTCTTTGAGACGGAGCCGACAGGTATTCCACCACCATCTTTAATCCAACCCTCTATAGTTGAACGTTTCTCAGAAAGGGCTCCAGTTATACAGATTTTCTTCCCTGTGAGTTCTGTCTCATTCACTTGGCGACTCTCAAAAGTAAATCCGTATGAGAGAAGCTTTCTTATCAATGGCTTTTTAAGCTCCAGACTCTTTAAAAACTCTTCACTCGATTTTTCAGCAAAGCCTTCTACCGAGATCAACTCTTCCATTGTTAGAGAGAGAATCTTTTCTGGCGTATCAAATCCATAATCGACAATTTTTTCACACTTATTTATGGCGCCACCACTTATTCCTAGAGCCGCCAGAAATTGAGGTAAGGTGGTCTGCTTAGAATTTTCGATACTCTCAACAAACTTTTGTGCGAGTTTGTCCTTAACTTTATCTAGGCCCAGGAAATCTTCGTGAGTCTTTTCATATAAGTCTGAAATCTCTTGAACCAGACCATTCTTCATCATCTCATCGAGGCGCTTAGCACTGATATCGTCAATGCCAATCTTGTGAATGTAATTGAGAATAATCTCTCTTTGTTTGGCGGGACATTTATCATTCACACACACAAGACGAATATCGCGAATCTCTACAGCTTCACTACAAGAAGGACATTTAGATGGAACACTGAATTCCCCACCGCCATCTTTAGTCACCGCAAGAAATTTAGGGATTACTTCCCCTGAGCGGATGATTTCAATTTCATCGCCCTTTTTAATTTTAAATTGTCTTACTATCCCATAATTGTGAAGAGTAACCCGTGAGATCATCGCCCCAGAAAGTTCTACAGGCTCAACTAGGCCCACAGGAGTTAAGTAGCCATTGCGCGAAACATTCCATTCAATATCATTTAGAAGAGTTTGCTTAGCTTCTCCTTGAAACTTAAAGGCAATCTTATATCTTGGGTGATGTGACGTGGCCCCGAGCTCTTCGTGAAGTGCAAGATCATCATAGACAAAGACAAGACCATCAATCTGGTATTCGCCCTCACTCATAAACTCGGCAGCTTCTTTAATAACTCTTTCGATCTTGCTGCCACCTTTGTGTAGCTCGTAATCACATATATCAAAGCCCTGCTTGGCCATGATCTTTAGCTTTTCCTCTTCTCTTTTAAGTCGCTCATCACTAATTAAATCGAAGGCTTTAAAATCGATATATTCACAGAGGGTAATGTGGTCCTTTCTTCCAATAAGTCCCGCGACAATATTTCTTTGATTGGTGGGGCGGTCTAATCCGAGAGATTCCATTTTTTCACAGAGGTGAATAAATTTATCTTCAGGACAGTAGAGCTCACCTCTAACTTCTATTCTTTCTTTGTGAGCAATGGATTTTGGAAGCGATTTCGACCACTTCGCACGCTCAGTGATATTTTCACCAAATGTTCCATCACCTCTAGTTTTAACGAGAACGAGATTTCCGTTTTCATATATAGCAGAACAAGAGACGCCATCGAGCTTATACATGCTAAGTGTTACTCTCTCACCTATCCAATCGGAGAGCTCAGTGACAGAGTAGGTTTTTTCAAGCGATAGCATCTTTGAGTCGTGCTTAACTTTATCTGCACCACTCACAACGCTACCAACAAGACTTAGAACAGGATGCTTTGGATTGATCTTTCTCAATTCCTCTTCATACTTGTCATACTCACTATCGGATATTGAAGGAATGCCCTCGTAGTAGAGGGCCTTGTGCTTTAAGATAAGTGATTCGAGTTCTTTCTCGCGATTCATAGGGGCGCGCCTGGGCTAGAACATGAAAGTTGCACCCAGCTTGAGTCCACTTTCACTCATTTTAATTTCGTTATTGCCCGAGAATTTTGCCTTATTCGTCACGAATTCAAAAGCCCCGAAGAGCGACATACTTGGAGAATATTGATATGTTCCACCAAACTCGAGATTAAAATTCGACGTACTCTCGTCCTCGCCTCGCACAGTCACTTCTTCGTCGTAACCTGGGTTGAAAATGAAGTCTAAGAGCAGGTGTATACGCACGTCTTTAATGACTGGCATTGATCCTTTTGCACCAAGCAAGATACCTGAAAAAGTTGTCTCAACGACTTGGTCTGAGGCAACTGTATCAAATGCATAGTTATACCTTGCGTAACCCAAGTACATATCCACTTGCGGGCCATAGAAAAAGCCAAGAGGGAGATATTTATATCCACCTTTAATTTTTATTCTAGTGGTATCCACATCATATTCAGCACGAGAAAAGCTTCCCTCTTCAGGTTCGAGTGAGCCAAACTTCTTTGTCAGATCAAGTGATCCCCACCAATTTCTTGTTGCCCACAGTTCAGCGATAAAATTAATTCCAATTAAGCTGCCACCAATCTTTCTGGTATTTCCCCCAGAAGTAATCGTTGAAGAAACACTTCCATATGTAGGAGCTAGGCTTAGTTGTCCAAGCTTTCCAAAACTAAAATCATCCATCTTTGCTTCGTAGGGGGTTTGATCTACGAGTGGTCTCGACCCACCTCTATCGCCAAGAATAACCCAATCCCCCATCTCAATGCGCTTATTGCTCTCATAAGCATTTACCTTTGCCTGTGATTGCGATTCGGTGACGTGAAAGACTGTCGCATCTGCAAGTTTTTCTGAGTCCCACTCGACAATTTCTTTCAAGAGAGGATGGCGGCGCTTTTTAAGAGGTCGCAAGACAGAGATCTTTGAACTGGCAAAGACCCCATAGTTTTTTCCTAGATCTATTGTGAATTGGTCTCCAAGCACGCCTAGCACGCGGCCATCATAGGGAATTCGCTTTGAGTAAGCTTCAAGTCCGTTTCTGACTGCTTGAGATATGAGCGTGATATCTGTCGTATCTAATTTATAGGTGTCTTTGAAAAAAACATCTGATCCACTGCTGCCATAAATGGCCAAGGTTACCTCGGTTCCTTTTAACATGTGGCCAATATCAATTTTAATAAGCGATCCGGCTTGAGTTTTCTCTGCCACAACTCGAAGAACATCTGGATTTCTCAAATGCTCTTCTAATTTATTCTTATAGCTTCCGAGAATATTTATAATCTCAGAGTTTGGGCGGTAGTAGCACCATTCACTCTCTCGCAAATACCTTTCAACGTCTTGAAAGACTTGATATCCAGTGGCGCCTCCAACCGTATCGTGCACCGGTAGGAGCATACACTTTCTCATACTATTGTCGGCGTGCGCGCCTACAGACCAAAACAATGTGGCCAAGAATAAAGCTAGAATCGAATTTTTCACACTATCACCTAGGAAATTGGAAGATCTGGAAGCTCATCTCTCTTCTTCGCGCCCATTTGACCCGATTCATAGAGCTGAACCAACATTTTTAAATCGTTGTTTTCTTCCGCTAATCGCTGATTGTTTTGCTTGAGAAGCTCAACTTCCAATTGAAGTTCCAATATCTTCTTCTCGGGAGACTCTGCCTTTTGCAGACGCTCCTTTGTCACGAAGATATAGTACTTGCCCTGATCAAGCCTAGTTTTTAGTCTGCCCGACTTAACATAACGTCGAGCTGTAGACATTGATATGCCTCGTATTCCTGCGTACTCACTGAGAGTAATCCAGGCGCCGTTCTCATCCATGTAAAACCTCGCCACCTTAGAGTTTGGTAGTATAATTTTAAAAGAGAACCGCTAAGTGTGCAAAGGGTGCCTATCTATTGGTATAATTAATTATGATGAGTTTTGATCTAAGTCCGTATAAATCTTCTAAAATTGCTTTGGTTCTGTCCGGTGGCGTCGTTAAAGCTGCGGCGTGGCATTTGGGCGTTGCCCTAGCCCTCGATGAATTGGGCTTTACCCTCAAGAATAATGACACACCCGAAGACTCACCTTATTTAATTGGAACCTATGTTGGCAGCAGTGCTGGAGCACTAATAAATACCTACTTTGCCTCTGGTTTTCGCCCCATTGATGTGATCGAAGCCTCACTAAAAAAGCCCGACGCTCGTCTGCGCGCACTGGGCTATAAAGATATGCTCTCCCTCAAGAAGCCTGTCGGTGGTGGATCTAAACGCACTACTGCCTATGATCCTTTTGACGGATTTCCTCCCTTTCTCAAAAAGCTTCTCGCTCCATTTTTGAGTATCAACGGTCTCTTTACCACCCAAGGGATTCATGACTATCTCTTAAGCCATGTGCTTTCATCCAATAAATTTGATGATTATAAGAGCGACTTCTTTGTCATCGGCACCCAGCTCGACAATAGTCGAAAGGTTATCTTCTCAAAGTATAAGTATCCCAATCCCCACCACGATGTGACGGCCAATTACTACACGGGTATTGGTATTGCTGAGGCCGTGGCCGCCTCAACGGCCGTTCCTCCCTTCTACGCACCTTTTCCCATTAAGAACCTTCAAACTGGTCAATTGGAGTATTATATCGATGGAGAGATTAGAGAGACGCTCTCAACACACGTTGGCGTTGATAACGGTTGTGATCTAATCATTAGCTCTTGGACCCACACGCCCTATCACTATCACGATGAAATCGGCAGTTTGAATTACTATGGTCTACCGGCAATCTGCACTCAAGCGATCTATCTTATGATTCAAAAAAAGATTGTAGCCAGTCGTGCCCGTCGCTTGGCCTCAGAAGATATCATTAACACCGTTAATGACTATATGAAGTCTAACCGCTTTGACGAAAAACACCGAAAGAACTTACTATCAATACTCGAAAGAAAGTTGAATTTTGATCCCAAGGTAAAGTTTATTGATATTTTTCCCGACCACGAAAACTTTCCACTCTTCTTCCAAAACTCTTTTAGTTTGGGACCAGACAAGATGAGTCAGGTTGTTTCTATGGGTTATAAGAAGACAATGGAAGTTTTTAGGAATTTGCAGTGAAGTTGCTGCTACCGCTTGCCCTCACCTTTGGGCTCAATGCCTTTGCTCTCTCACCAGAGAATATTCTTCAGAATGATCTCCTAAAGATTGAGTCTTTCCTGCTTAAGGCCGGTGCAGATGCCTCTCTCTCTGATCAAGTTAGTTTTGAAAAATTCTTACTAGATCCAAGCTCCAAGATTTCTGCGGAATTTAAAATCCCACCCTACTTTAACGATTCTGTACGTTTTTGGTTTAACATCTACACCCGTTACAAAGTCACCGACAGTGTTCTTCACGATAAAGAGAACCTCGCTATCGTTTACGAATCACTCTCTTTTGACAGTTTAAGTGGCGCCGATGTGAGTCCTTTTGTCCGCACCGCCCTTCAGTCAAAGTTTGTGAGTGATAAAGTCAAAGGCTATCGCCAAGCTTTTAAAAATCTTGGGATGAGCAAAAATGAAAAGGGTCAGACAGAAGCAAAGATACTTGCTGCCCTGACTCGATCAGATATCAAGATTCCAAAGTCAAAAAAAGCGCGCGTTAAGTTCTTTAACGAACTTTCCAGTAATTTCCGTGCTCAGACTGGTCAATATGACAATATCAAGCAAGGGATTAAGAATTATCTTCTGTATGAAGAATTCATTGAACAAGTTTTTCAAAACTTTGAACTTCCCCACGAGCTCATTGCCATCTCCTTTTTAGAATCCTCTTTTAATACCAAGGCAAAGAGCCGCGTTGGTGCCACCGGCGTCTGGCAATTTATGCAAAGAACTGGAAAGTCCTTTATGGATATTGATCGCTATCAAGATGGTAGGCTCAACCCACTTCTCTCAAGTATTTCAGCCCTGCACTTACTGGCCCAGAATTATAAGATTCTAGATCGCTGGGATCTTGCCGTTCCGGCCTATAACTCAGGCACAAGGCACATACTGAAGGCCAAGAGAAAGCTCAAGAAAAGTAATATGAGCTTGCAAGATATGCTCACTGGCTATGACCATCCCCACGTGGGTTTTGCCTCCAAGAATTTTTTTAGTGAATTTCTGGCCCTCGTTCACGCTCTTGCTTATAAGAGTGAGATCTATTTTGACTCAAAAATTTCTGAATATAATCCAGACACAACTATTGTTGCTAAGGACATAAAGGCCTATGTGACAATTTGTCCTCTTAAGCCCTCAAAGTTCTACTCCATTATGGAAAAGAGCGCTCCTCACATTGATCGCATTAATTCACATATTCTTAAGCGCGGCGAGAATACTACCTTTAAACCTGGCCTGATCCTCTTTAGCGACCGCAAACTTACAGATCGTCGTTATTATCAGGTAGATTTTAAGGAGATGAGACGTAATTATCCGAAGAATTGGACGCGCTTTTTAAAGAATCAAAGCTGCTCAAAGAGATAAGTTCCGATCGAACAGTATGACTTAAAGATGTCTTTGCTTCCGTCTTGATAATTCACATTTAGATAGAAGATTCCTTGCTCATAACCACTTATGAAGAGTTTTGTAGCAAGCTCACTAGCATCCTTATTAAAGACACCGTCGCGATCGAGATAGAGTGAATCAAAATCAATTCCACCGCGCGCACCTTCTGCAGCGAACTCAACGCTGGCGACATTTGCACTGAAGTTGATTTGTACCATACAGCTTGAGCGAAGATCAGCGACGTTGAATACTCGAAGAATATTTTCCATATAGTCGCGACTTGGAACTTCTACGGTTGAGTGGCCAGTATGCCCGCCCAAGACCACTGCGCCAGTGTGACTAAATTCAACATAATTTCTCATCCCAATTGGCCTTACACCGTGATCAACTTCATAGTTGTTATAGGCCAGAGGAATTGCAGTCTTACCAGACTGGAAACTCTTCATTTTATTGCCGTCAATAAGGAGGTCAGTTGCACTCTTACCCATGAGATTTCGCTCAAGTAATTTGAGTTCTGCTGGGGCCGAGTTTAAGAGAACTGGCGTATCGACAAAGAGCTCGTCCTCATAAATTCCAATTACTTTTGCCGCTGATTTAGCCCCATGGAAGTAAGTGAGGGTGACGTTTCCTGGATCAACTCCAACAAAGAGGACATAACTTGCGCCGAGAATTTCTTTTGTGAGCTCCATCTTTTCATTGATGAATAGTTTTTCTTCATGACCTGCATCGATTTCTACATCATCAATTTGCTCACTCAATTGAACAAAGAGGTGGCCACCAGCTCCTCTTAGATTTCTCTCTTCAAGAAATGAAAGTAGAGTTTCCTGCTCAAGAAGGGCAATGGGCTGGGCCACATAGCCGCGCTCAACGGGGATCTCCACTCTTGTTCTCACATACCCAGCTTTCACAATTGATCCACTAAGAAGGGCCGTTTCACTGTGAAGTGAGCCATTTACCACAATCTCACCATCTGCATTATCATAGAGAGACACAGTAGAATTGAAGGCTGGGATAAACTCATAATTGTAGGCTTTTTGAGTAAGCTCTTCGCCTCTTTTTCCAACTAGCGCCTGGATAATCAAGCGATGATCTGATTCTTCAGTGCCTGCTGCTAGGAATGAATTTTGGCCATCCACTTCTGACTGGCCAGCCTCATCACCTGCAAAATTGTAAGATGATTTTTGAGTAGTCATTTTACTGAGAGCTTCAAGTGGTGATTCCACTTTCTTTTTGAATGAATTATCAACCATTGCTGTCAACTGGTCTTGATTGCGAGCAATCGCCTCAAGTACAGTTGGCGACATTGTCGTCTCTGCATTCTCTGAGTAGTCAGCATCCGCTTGCTGAGACTGGCCAATCAATTCTTCGGCCACACTCAAGTCGAGCACTGGTTCATCAAGTTTAGTCTCAGTTGAAGGTGAATCTCCTAGCTCAGAATTTTTAGAGTAATCAATCAGGACGAGGTCATCGTCACCATTTGCTTTCTCATCATTCTTAAGAAGGATATTCAAGGCGTCGGCCTCTTCATCATTATTAAATTCATTTTCTGTTACTGCAGCCACTGACTCAGTAACGGTTTGCTCAATCACTTCATCTTCGTTACTGGCCACTGCTCTATTTGATTCTTCATCCGAGAGCTTCTTTAATGTGGCGGCGACATTGGCGCTTTCAAAGAAACTTGACCAATTTGTCGCTACTGCTGCTTCACTATTTGCTTCAAAACCATATTGCTTAAATTCATGTTCGCTTGCGATCTCATGCTTTGTTGTATCTTGAGTGGCAAGCATCTCAACTTCGCTCTTTTCTACTTCGATCGTTCTTTCAATTTTCTTAGTCGCCTTCTTCGCTACTTTTAAGGGTGCTACCTTTTTCTTTTCTACAACAGCGGCTACAGGCTTGATTATTGCCTGCTTCATTTCAATAGCTGTCTTAGTTTCAGCATCTTCCAAAATCTGCTCAGAAGCGGCAAAAAGGCGCTCCAACGATCTCTCAGATGTCGGGGCAATGAAGGTATGGAAGTGGTCGTGGGAGAAGTGTTCTTTAGACGTAAAAAGCCCCGTGGCACCGGCGATTGCGGCTGCGCCCATCAGGACAAAAAGAATAAGTGATAAGTTACGTCTTTGTAGCATGCTGAAAATCATTTTCGCATGCACTTTCGTCATTTCAAGGAATTGGACAAATGTGCCGCCATTTTATGGCCAGCCGCTTGAGTAGTCTGCTTGGTGAGATTGAGTAGTCAGTGAAATACTGCCCCTAAAGTGGTCCTATAGGGGCAGAATGGATAGTCAAATGGGACTAAATGTTGCGCGAGCGAACGAATTCGGCCATTTGGACGCGAAGTTGAGCGCGTTCGAGCTTTGCCCTGTACTGCTCTACCTCGCGGTCAGAAAGACCGTCTTGTTCGTTCAACATTTCTTGAGCGTTGGCCACAGCGGCTCTTGCACGATCAAGATCGATGTCTTTGCACTCTTCGGCAGCGTCGGCAAGGATCACCACTTTGCCATCGAGTACCTTACAGATTCCCGTAGTGGCAGTGAAGAAGCGATCTGGATCTTCGCCAGCTCCAAAAACCGTGAGTGGGCCTGTCATGAGCTTAGTCACGATGTGAGTGTGATCACCGAGGATGTTAATCTGGCCCTTGCTCGTTTGAACGAGCAGGGACTCAGCAGGAACATTTCTCGCGACAACTTTATTTGGAGTAAGAATGTCGACTGTATAGTGGTTCATCTAATTTAATCCTTAACCTTGCTTAATTTTCTCAGCTTTTTCACGAACCATATCAAGTCCACCAACGAGGTAGAAGGCTTGTTCTGGTAGGTTATCTACTTCACCAGCAAGAATTGATTTAAAGGCAGCGATGGTGTCTTCGATTTTTACGAATTGACCAGGGATACCAGTGAACTGCTCGGCAACGAAGAATGGTTGAGAAAGGAACTTCTGAACCTTACGTGCACGACCAACAACAATCTTATCTTCTTCAGAGAGTTCATCCATACCAAGAATGGCGATGATATCTTGAAGTTCTTTATAGCGTTGAAGAATTTCCTGAACACCACGAGCAATTTTGTAGTGCTCATCACCAACGATATCTGGAGTAAGAATAGTTGAAGAAGAAGTAAGTGGATCCACCGCTGGGTAAATACCAAGCTCGGCGATTGGACGTGAAAGTTCAGTTGTCGCATCCAAGTGAGCAAATGTTGTAGCAGGAGCTGGATCGGTATAGTCATCGGCAGGAACGTATACGGCCTGGATTGATGTAATTGATCCGTCTTTTGTTGAAGTAATACGCTCTTGCATGGCACCCATCTCAGTACCAAGAGTTGGCTGATAACCCACGGCAGATGGAATACGACCAAGAAGGGCCGAAACTTCTGAACCAGCTTGAGTAAAGCGGAAGATGTTATCAACGAAGAAAAGAACGTCTTGTTTTTCTTCATCGCGGAAGTATTCAGCAACAGAAAGACCTGTAAGAGCAACGCGGGCACGGGCACCTGGTGGCTCGTTCATCTGACCGTATACGAGAGCAGTTTTCTCGATAACGCCTGAGTCTTTCATCTCGTGGTAAAGGTCGTTACCTTCACGAGTACGCTCACCCACACCAGCGAATACAGAGAAACCACCGTGCTGAGTAGCGATGTTGTTAATAAGTTCCATAATAAGAACGGTCTTACCTACACCGGCACCACCGAAGAGACCAATCTTTCCACCTTTGAGGTATGGAGCAAGAAGGTCGATAACTTTAATACCAGTATAGAAAGGCTCGAGCTTTGTAGATTGAGCTTCAAATGAAGGAGCTTTTCTGTGGATGTCATAAGTTTTTGAAGTTCCAACTGGACCAGCTTCGTCAATTGGCTCGCCAATTACGTTAATAATACGGCCAAGAACTTCGCGACCTACTGGAGCTTGAATTGGACGGCCAGTATCTTTTACATCAAGACCACGACGAAGACCTTCAGTAGCATCCATAGCGATTGTACGAACAACGTTATCACCAAGGTGTGAAGCAACTTCGAGTACGAGGTTGTCAGCTTTGTCGCTAATTACAGCGTTAGTTACAGTAAGAGCGTTGTAGATCTTTGGAATGTTCCCTGATGGAAACTCGACGTCCACAACCGGACCAAGAACTTGTAGAATTTTACCCATATTTCCAGACATTGTTCGCTCCTTAAGCGTTTAGAGATTCAGCACCAGATACAACTTCGATGAGTTCGGTTGTAATGGCAGCTTGTCTCAGCTTATTCATTTTAAGTGTTAGACTTCTAATCGCATCCTTACAGTTGCCGGTGGCATTATCCATCGCCGACATACGCGATCCGTGTTCAGCAGCGAATGCATCTAGCATCGCTGTCCAAACTGCGCTCACATAGACATCAGGAATGAGGGTGTCCAAAATATCTTTTGGCTCTGGCTCATACTTGAAATCAAAAGGAAACTTTTCTTGAAGTTCTGTTTTCTCTTCTTTTGACAGAGAGAAAGGAAGAACTTGTTTAATTGTCGCCTCAGTGCTGATTGCCGAGTGAAAAACGTTGTAGGCAATCATTACGCGCCCAACTTCACCAGTTTCAAAAAGTGAACCAAGTTCCTTGGCCACTTCACTCATTTCTACAAATGAAGGTTCAGCCTTATCAAATTGATAGTGCTTGCCTTCATTTACTTCACTCTTAAGAATGTCTCTTGCCTTCTTACCGATGAAGTAAACTTTGCAGTCGAGATCAGTTTCTTTAAGAAATTTAGAAACTTTTTTGATGATCTGTGAGTTGTATGAACCACAGAGACCTTTATTCGAAGAGACGACCAGTAGGACTGCTCTTTTGATATCTTTTTTCTCTTCAAGATAATTGTGAGAGTAGTCCTTAACGAGGGCCGACACTGTACGAATGGTCTTCTCGAGTTCAGCGGCGTAAGGACGAGCGCTCAAAATAGCGTGCTGAGCTTTGTTCATCTTTGCAGCTGAAACAAGCTTCATCGCTGTAGTAATCTTAAGAGTACTCTTGGTACTCTTAATTTTCTTTTTTAGGTCCTTTATATTCGCCATTTCGACTTTCCTAATTCGTAATTAGTATTTTCTTGATGCTACGAAATCTTTAATAGCTTGAATTAACTTCGGCTCATTGGCGTCGTTAACTGCTTTTTGCTCTGTGATTTCTGCAACAAGACCAGCTTGTTTCGCTCTCAAGTGATCTACGAGATCCTTTGAAGCCTGTTGGATATTCGCTGTTGGAACTGAGTCAAATAGACCTTTAGTAGCAGCGAAGATCACGAGTACCTGATCGATAACTTCTAGTGGAGCGTACTGACCTTGTTTCAAGAGCTCAACGAGTCTCTCACCACGGTCAAGCTGTCTCTTCGTAGCAGCGTCGAGGTCAGAACCGAAAGCAGCGAAGGCCGCAAGTTCACGGTACTGAGCTAGATCGAGACGAAGTGTACCAGCTACTTTCTTCATCGCTTTAATCTGAGCAGAACCACCTACCCTTGATACCGAAAGACCAACGTTAACGGCTGGACGGATACCAGAGTTGAAAAGATCTGATTCAAGATAGATCTGACCATCTGTAATCGAAATTACGTTGGTAGGAATGTAAGCAGAAACGTCACCTTCTTGAGTTTCGATAACTGGAAGAGCAGTCATTGAACCAGCACCGAGGTCGTCGTTAAGTTTACAAGCACGCTCTAGTAGACGTGAGTGTAGATAGAAAACGTCCCCTGGGAAGGCTTCGCGGCCTGGTGGACGACGAAGAAGAAGTGACATCTGTCTGTAAGCTTGAGCTTGCTTAGTCAAATCGTCATAAACGATAAGAGCGTGGCGTCCGCTGTCTCTGTAGTACTCACCCATTGTACAACCAGTGTATGGAGCAAGGTACTGAAGTGGAGCCGTTTCTGAAGCTGTCGCTGAAACGATGATTGTGTAGTCCATAGCGCCAGCTTCAATAAGCTTTTGCTGAACCTGACGAACTGTTGATTGCTTTTGACCTACGGCTACGTAGATACAAACAACGTTCTTACCTTTTTGGTTGATGATGGTATCGATAGCAACTGCTGTCTTACCAGTCTTTCTATCGCCAATGATGAGCTCGCGCTGACCACGACCGATTGGAATCATGGCGTCGATAGCTTTAATACCTGTTTGCATTGGCTCGTGAACTGACTTACGAGGAATAATGCCAGGAGCTTTAGTTTCAACGCGACGGAAGTCTTTAGAAGAAATTTCGCCGGCACCGTCAATCGCTTGTCCGATAGCATTTACTACGCGACCAAGAAGAGCGTCACCAACTGGAACTTCAACGATGTTACCAGTTCTCTTAACAGTTGAACCTTCCTTAATACCTGTATCTTCACCAAGAACAGCAACACCTACGTTGTTTGTTTCAAGGTTAAGAACCATCCCTTTAGTTCCTGTTTCGAACTCAACGAGTTCCCCTGACATAACGTTTTTAAGACCAAAAACGCGGGCAACACCGTCACCGATGGTGAGTACAGTTCCTACTTCGTCTACTTGAAGGCGAGTTTCAAAATTTGAAATTCTCTCCTTAATGATGCTGGTAATTTCTTCGGGGTTCATGGACATGATGTACCTCTTATAAGTCGTTTCGCTCTAATTAAGCGTTAATGATTGAGTTCTTAAGTTTATCTAGTTGATTATCTAGTGAAGCATCCAACTGAAGGTCTTCCACTGTCACTCTATAACCGGCCGTAATTTTATCGTTTTGCTTGTAATCGAGATCACACTTTTGACCAAGCTTCTTCTCGAGGTAAGCTTTCATCTTCTCTTTGAAGTCTGCTGAAACTTCTGAGCCAGATCCTTCAATTGTTCCTCTTAGGAAGCCCTTGTTGTGATCATCAATCACAATTACTTCTTTAAAGATCAAAGGGAAGATTGGAAGTCTCTTTTCCTGGATCAAGAACATAAAGAAGTTATTAAAGAGCTTAGAGAGATTAAGCTTTGAAATAATATCAGAAGCTACGGCCATTTTTTCTTCTGGTGTAAAAACATCGAGGAAGAAAACATTTTCAAGGTCGTTGTTCTTATTGATGACTTCGTTAAACTTTGTCATCTCTGTCGCCACATCAGTTCCTTGATCTTTTGATAGTTCAAGAATTGATTGGGCATAGGCTTTTGCAATAATCTGTTCGCGCATGAGCTCGTACTCCTATGACAGTTGGGCCATCAATTTGCTAGTTGCTTTGTCTTGATTGTCTTTGCTCGACTTAACAGTTGTCTTAGTCTTTGCAATTACTTCTTCAATAAGTTCCGCACCTAACTTCGATGTAAGTGAGTTCTGTTCTGCTTGAACTTTTGCGGCCGTATCTTTTTTCATTTTCTCTAAAGTAGCAGCTGTTTCATTCGCCGTTTTCTTTTCAAAGGCACTAGCTTCTGACTTTGCATCTTCAATGATCTTTGTCTTTTCAGCTGCAAGGTTAGAGAGTTTCTTCTCATAAGTTTCAAGCTTGATTTGAGCTTCTTTATCTTTCTGCTCAGCCACTTGAAAGAGTGAGGCAACGTCTTTTGAATTCTTTGTAAACATATCTGAAACTGGTTTTTTAATTTTCCAGAGCATGAATCCAAAGACGAGTCCAAAGTTAACAACTTTTGGAAGAAGATCGATAATGTGACCACCACCGTGTCCGCCCTCTGCAGCGAGTGCTGCACCAGAGGCGATTACAGTTGAGATGAGTGCGAGTGTTTTAAAAAACATTCTAGTGCATCCTTATTATTGTAGAATTTTTTGTACAAGATCTTTTGAAAGTGAATCTGCTTGAGCAAGAATGGCCGTCTTCTTCTCTGCGTATTCGGCTTCGAGTTCTTTTCTCTTTGTTTCATACTCACTATTAAGTGCCTTTTCAGTGCTCTTAATTTGTGTTTTCTGAGCAGAGAGAACTTCATTCTTCTTTGACGTAATGATGTTTAGAGCTTCCGCATCTGTCTTTTCGATTTCAGCGCGGTATTTAGCTGCAAGCGCTTCGGCTTCAGTAAATTTTTTATTAGCTCCAGACTCCATCTTTGTCGTCTTATTTTCACGTGTATCCATCACTTCCTGAAGTTTAGAAAAGAAGGTGAATTTGAGAATGAAATAAAGAACAACAACGAGGGCAAATTGGATGAAGACGGTCTGATCAACACCAAGTGAAATAAAGATGTTAAGGATCGTTTGCATGCTTAGAGTTCCCCTAAATTGTAAAAGACGCTTCCTAGTTTCCTAGGATCGTAAAAAGTATCTGGCCAATAGCCCCTAATAAATAATCGTAGGGGCCAAAATCGTCAAGGAGAATGCGCTAAATACGGCGACTTAGATTGTTAGGATTTATCCTTCATTTTCGTGGTTCCGTGGAAGATAACGCCCTCCTCCACGATTAGACTTGGAGCAGTGATAGTGCCCTCAAAGCGTGCGGGCTTAATGATCTCCACACGGCTAGAGGCCTTGATATTACCTTTCACTGCACCTGAGATAAGAATGATATTGGCATTAATGTCCGCGTTAATCACGGCACCCTCAGAAATAATCACTGTGTCATTTGAAAAGATACTTCCATTCACAATGCCGGCGATACGCGCTACGCCATTAAAAGAGAGGTTGCCTTCAAATTTACAACCCTCTTCAATGATCGCACTAATCTCTGAATCTTTTTTCATGACTTCCTAATTGCTGCGCTTGAGCAGATATTCATAAATATCATTGAATTCTGCCTCATTATTAAATTTAAGCACAACTTGACCTTGTCCCGTCTTCTTAGACTTAATTTGGAAGTGAAAGCCTGTGGAGCGCTCTAACTTTTCACGGCAGTCTTCAAGCTTTTCATTATAGAAGGGATTTGTCTCTTTTGCCACTTTCGGCTTATTAGTCTTCTTTGAAAGTGCTTCGAGTTCACGCACTGAAAGTGAATTGAGTACACACTCATTAGCGAGGCGAATAACCTGTTCGCGCTCTTTTAGTGCTGCGAGAATTTTCGCGTGACCAAATGAGAGCTCTTCTTTTTGAAGCTTTTCAATTACTTCTCTTGGAAGTTTAAGAATGCGCAGGTAGTTGGCGATACTTGAGCGCTCCTTACCAAGCTTCTTAGCAACTTCTTCTTGAGTAAGTTGAAAGTCTTCCATCAATTGGTAATACGCAAGCGCTTCTTCAACACAGTTGAGATCACTGCGCTGAACGTTTTCAATGATGGCCATGACCATCTTCTCTTTATCGGTCGCCTTTTTCACCACGACTGGAACGTGCTCTAGACCCGCTCTCTTGGCTGCGCGCATACGGCGCTCACCAGCGACGAGTTCAAAGCCACCGTCAGTCATTTCAACCACAACGAGTGGCTGAATAATTCCGTTTTCTTTAATTGATTGTGAAAGTTCTTCGAGTTCCTTTTCCTTAAAGATTTTTCTGGGCTGACCTGGGTTCGCCTTAATCTTTGAAATAGGAATCATCAAAGGGCCAGTGGCCACAACTTCTGCTTTATTTGCTTTTGCCGCTTCCTCTTCAACAGTTTTTAAACTCTGCTTGAGAATCTCGTTGGGAGTTTCTTGAATGAGTGAAGCGATACCTTTACCTAGTGCTATTTTCTTGGCCATAAATTAATCCTTAATGTGCTTGTGGAGAGATGCCGAGATCTTGTTGAACTCCGGCTTGCTTTTGGCGTTCCTTCAAAAGCACTTCCTTGGCCAAATTCAAATAAGCTTCACTGCCTTTTGATTCAATATCGTAGAGAATAATGGGCTTACCAAATGAAGGACATTCAGCAAGCTTCACGTTTCTTGGAATAATTGATTCGAAAACTTTGGCGCCAAAGTGATTTTTAATTTCTTCCACCACTTGTTTATTAAGAGAGGCGCGTGAATCAAACATCGTGAGCACAATGCCGTCCATCTCAAGCGCGGGATTGAGAGAATTCTTAATCAGAGTCACCGTTCTCATGAGCTGGGCCAAGCCCTCCATTGAAAGATACTCAGTTTGCATAGGAACAATATAAGAATTGGCGACGTTAAGTGCGTTCACCGTGAGCAGTCCAAGTGAAGGTGGACAGTCGATGAGAATATAGTCGTAGAGCGCTTGAACTGTAGAGAATGCAGCCTTGAGCTTAGCCTCACGTGCAAACTCGCTCACAAGTTCAATTTCAGCGCCTGAAAGGTTATTTTCTGAGGGGCAAACATCCAAGAAAGGGAGTTCAGTCTTATAGATACAATCGCGTATATCTTTTTCACCAATTAAGGCGTGATAGATATTAGCGTCTGCAAAATTATCTTTATTGAGACCAACTGAGATACTTCCGTTTCCCTGAGGATCTAAGTCAACTAATAGCACGCGCTTTTCAGCCACGCTTAGACACGCCGCAAGATTGACAGCTGTAGTAGTCTTACCAACGCCGCCCTTCTGATTCATTAAAGCAATAATTTTAGCCATTTAGGCCCTCTCTCGACAAAGAAATCTCTATGAATAGATTTAAACAAGCAGTGAGAGTTTGACAAGGTTTTTGCTTAAAGAATTCTTTGTTCCACGTGGAACATTTTTCTTTTTTGCATAAACAAAGGTTCTACCCTCAGTACCTTCAAGCATGAGTTGCTCTTGATGATAGATCTCCCAATCCCTAGGGAAGTTCTTGAGCTCGTCGGGAAGAATCTCGGGACCCTTATAAAAGACCACCACGACTTCGGCAGACTCAGTTGTATTGATGCGCGCTAGGAATTCACCAATGCGACCCACGGCCTTAAAGGTGATCATGCACTTTTGATCAAATAGGATTTCTTCAACACGGTAGTGATGGGTCTGAACATAACCAAGACCCATGCGCTTAGCAATGTCATTGACTGCCTTTGACTTCTTTGCTCTTGCTTCAAAGCCCGTAAATGTCTTGGGTCCAATTTCATGGGCCAGCGGAAGCAAGGGAAAGCCTCCACCAAATCCCACATCCACAATAATGTCCCTACTCTCAACTAGGGATCTAAAGTGTTCGGACTCTTTAAAGGGAAGTAGGGAATCCTCATACTGCTTAATACGAAATTCTTCAGGATCCAGAATTCGAGTTAAATTAAGACCAGCATAGACCGTGTTTACGATATCCAGGTACTTTTCGCAAAAACTCACGACAAACTCCCCGCCACAAAGGCTAGAGTCGCTGGCCTAATACCTTCTATCAATCGAAGATCAGAAAAGGTCTCAGGTCTTATCTTCTGAATGCGCTGTCGACACTCATTGGAGATTTGTGGCAAGCCACTAAGTTTCTCCCAGTCAATTTTTCTCTTACCAAGTTTCAAGATGCGCTCATTTCCCTCCTGGGCACGCTGGATATAACCTTCGTACTTGGTATTAATGGCAACATTTCTAATTACTGTAACTGGAAAGGAAATCCCATATTTCCCTAGAATCTTTACTAGTGCTTCTACGGGATTGAGCTGTGAACGGCGAAGAACTTCGCTTAATGTGGTATTTTCTTTAATTTCGCCCAAATCCAGTTCGGCAAAAAGATCATTATCAGTTTTTGCAGAGAAAATTGTCTGCTTAACAATGGTTGCGAGCTGACTTTCCATTTCCAGATAGGAGATTAGGTAACTATCCACACCTTCCTGAAGATTTAAACCCAGGCGATAGGGTGCAATTCTCTCGAGAGTGTTATCCTCTCTGATGTAGAGTCTGTTTTCTGATCTGGCCGTAAAGAGTCTGTAGGGCTCATCTCTAAGATTTGTCACCAAATCCTCTATCATTACCCCAATATATGAGTCTTCTCGCGATAAAATTAGTGATTTTCCAGGAAATACCAGTGAAAGAGCAGCATTATGACCAGCTATTAACCCCTGCCCCGCCGCTTCTTCGTATCCAGAGGTTCCATTCACCTGACCAGCAAAGAATAAACCAGGAACATCTTTATATTCTAGCGTTCTACTGAGCTCAGTTGTATTCACTACATCGTACTCAACCGCATATCCTGGGATAACGATCTCACAATCTTCTAATCCAGGAATTTTGCGCAGAAATTCCTCTTGAACTTCCCTAGGAAGACTCGTTGAAACTCCATTTGGATAAATAGTCTCTAAATCTAACCCCTCAGGTTCGATAAAAACGTGGTGCTTATGCCTATCGGGGTAGCGAAAGGCCTTATCTTCGATACTCGGGCAGTAGCGAGGACCAATTCCCTTGATTTGCCCATTAAATATAGGTGATTTTTCCTTATTCTCACGAATAACAGAGAGAGTTTCCTCAGTTGTATGCGTGAGATAACAGCAAACCTGTCTTTCAATGCGCTCTTGCGGTCTATGGGCATGGTGAAAGTTTAGAGCGCTAGGATCACTTTCCTGAGGAATAAATTGGGAGTAATCCAGAGACGAACTTCTCAACCTTGGAGGTGTACCCGTCTTAAAGCGAATTCCCAGTGTTTTAACACTAGAAAATAGATCTCCCAATCCATTAGAGTTTACAACCCCTACTCTTCCACCACTTGTTTGCTCTGATCCGGTATGAAGCTTTCCACCAAGAAATGTTCCCGTAGTAACCACCAGCTTGCGCGCCTGAATAGTATCTCCATCTTCAGGGTGAAGGAGAAAGCTTTCCCCCTTGGTCTCCACCCGCATCACTCTTTGGCGAATCACTTCAATTGAGGACTCAGCAACAATTTTCTCTGCCCAAGCAGAGTACTTTTCTTTATCAACTTGAACTCGCGTTGATTGAACCGCAAAACCCTTAGACTCATTAAGGACTCGGTACTGAATGCCGGCCAAGTCGGCAAGTCGCCCCATCAGTCCGCCGAGGGCGTCGAGCTCTCTTACTACTTGCCCCTTACCGACGCCACCCACTGCTGGATTACAAGGAGCACTGGCAAGGCCAACACCCGGAATCGTCAAGATCGCAACTTTAAGTCCGTATTGATTGGCGGCCCAAGCGGCTTCGACACCTGCATGACCACCACCAAGTACAACGACATCAAAAATCATAATTCCTCAAATGTTCCACGTGGAACATAGATATAAAAGCAATTTGAGCGCACTCATATCGCAAAAATGCAAGAAAATCTACGAAATATCAGTAAGTTAGAAAGAAATACAGTAGTTGAATTTTATTTACCAATACAGAAGTTATTGAAAATATTATGAAGTACATCGTCGGGAGAAATAATTCCGATCAATTCAGTCAACTTTCTCCCCAAGCGATTAACCTCTCCAGAGAGAATTGCAATATCGCCGGTGAGCAAATTTTCAATATCAGCACACTCCCCTACAAGCGAGCGCAACAACTGGCACTGACGATCGATTAGTAGAGGATCATTACTTAGTAATTTCTGATACTTAGAGGCAACCAGCGAAGAAATTTCATTTGAGTTGCGGGCCGGTCCTATAGAACCAGAATTGCGAATTTTTGGTCCTATAGAACCACTTATTTGAACAGCATTTTCTGGTCCTATAGAACCAGATTCAACACTAGAGTTTGGTCCTATAGGACCGAGAAAAAGTGGTTCTATAGAACCACTTAATCCACAAAAACTAACTCGTTTCACTTCAGGAAAAAAATCATTAAATCGAGAAAGATTAGTTTTGAAATTTTTGTCATCGGCGTGTGAAAAGACGATCAGGTCGAGCTCTCCGAGATCCAGCATACTTTCAATATCAAAATCTAAGCGAGGATTGATCACTAGAATTTTATAAAAAGCGCGGCCAAAAATTTCGGACGCCCGGCGAATTCCTTCCTCTTCAATTTTACCAGCGCCCATCCGAACACCGGCCGTATCTACTAAAGAATACTGGTCACTTCCAACGAAGAAATTTTCACTGACGTAATCGCGCGTTGTACCCTCTTCACTCGAAACAATACTTCGCTCAGTTCCAAGGAGAAAATTAAAGAGTGTGCTCTTACCGGCATTAGTCTTACCGAGAAGGACAACTTTTGGACTCAAAATAGAACTGGCGTCGCTAACAGTACGCTTGGCAAGAGCGATAATTTGAGAATTGAGCGCTTGGTAGGAATCCCTGAGCTCCTGGGTGCCGCCCTCTTCACCAATATCCTCCAAAAAATCAATATTAAGTTCTATAGCGGACTTAAAACGAAGGTACTTACTATAGAGTTCAGAAAATGCCTGATGAAGTTCACCATCCAGAGAACTAATGCCCTGACGAATTCCTTTTAGAGATTTAGAGGTAAGTACCAGATCCAACCCCTCCACTTGAGAAAGGGTGAGCTTAGAATTCAAAAAAGCGCGATAAGAAAATTCTCCAGCGAGAGCGTGTCTTGCAATACCCAACTCAACAATAGAGTGAATAAAATGTCTCATGAGCACGGGGTTGCCATGCATGTGAACTTCAAGAATATTCTCACCATTATAAGATTGGGGCGCCTTAAAGAAGACCACTCCGCCATCATCAATTTGGTGAGATTCTAAATCGAAAACTTTGGTCCTATAGAACCGGCCTGGTCCTATAGAACCAAGATTTTTTGAGAACAGTTTTTGAAGATCATTCAGAGATTTAAAACCAGAAATTCTTACGATACCAATGCCCGCGGCACTAGCAAGAGAAGTGCTAGCGGCAACTATAGGAGATAAATCTTGATAGTCGCCGCTCACATTAAGACCTAATCGATTGTTCTATAAACGATCAACTGTTGAATGATACCAAACACAGTAGATACGAAAATATAGAGATTAAGACCGGCCGGAAGATCCTTCATGATGAAAGTGAAAACAATCGGCATAATCATCATGATCTTCTTTTGAGTTGGATCAACGCTCGCTGTGGGAGTGAGCTTTTGTTGACCAAGCATAGCAATACCCATAAGCACTGGAAGTACATAGTAGGGATCTTTCACACTAAGATCGGTGAGCCAGCCGTAGAATGGAGCCCCAACAAGTTCTACTGCATTGTAGAGAACCTTATAGAAGGCGAAGAAAATTGGCATTTGAAGAAGCATAGGTAGACAGCCGCCCAATGGGTTAGCCCCGGCCTTCTTAAAGAGTTCCATGGTCTCGCGTTGCATGCGCTGAGGATCATCAGAGAACTTCTCTTTGAGCTTAGCAAGTTCAGGCTGCAACTTCTGCATCTTCTTCATACTCTTAAAGCTTTTAAACTGAAGCGGGAACATAAGAGTACGCACAACCAATGTGAGAAGAATGACCGCTACACCGTAATTTGGAAACCAATCGTAAAAGAGTTGAAGTCCTCTAAGAATTGGAACGGCCAGTACGCCAAAGAAACCAAAATCAACAGAGAGATTAAGATTGTCACCAATGGCCACAAGCTCATCATAATTTTTCTTTGTGAAAACAAGATCACCAGAGAATTCTTTAATTGGAGAAACTGTATCAACAACAAAGCGACCGGCTTTATCAGTGTGGTAGCGAGCAGCAACTTTATCTTTAAAAATAAAGGCAAAGAGGTGAAAGTTATAATCGAGACCAAACCATTTGGCACTACCATCACCAGAAGACTCATCACCTACTTTGTGTCTCTCAACATCCTTAGAGTAGAAAATAAATTGGCTCACCTGGTGATTCTCTAGCTCCTTTGCAGTTGAGCGAAAGAGAAAGCGATAGGTATAGGCGTTTTCAGAAATTAGCTTTAAATCAAAGCGGCCATTTTCAAGAATTTGAGCATGAAGATCAATTCCAAGTCCTTCATCTCTTCCTTTAACAGAAGTTTCAGTCTTCTCAGAAATAGTGAAATTAAGATCGCGAGGTGAATCGTTAATTAGGACTTTAATCTGAAATGGATTTGCTTTGTCTGTAATGGCCTGGAAATCAAAAACGGCCTTGGGATCGACAATATTCTGTACGCTAAGGTCATTTTGAAAATTGTAGACATTGCCCTCTTTAACAAGAGAGAGAGATTCAGACTGAGATACCTTAGATGGTTCTATAGGGGCAGTCGTAACTGTCTCAGTAGCGACAACCTCACTGCTGGCCTCACGTTCTTTAAGTTCCTCAACCTGAGAGACTGGCGCAGTTTGAGTTACCGCATCCTTCTTGGGCATAAAGTAAGCTTGCCACCCAAAGAGGACTAAACCAGATAGGGCAACTGCTAAAAAAATCCGTTTTTGCTCTGACATGAAATCTCCGAAAAAATGATAGCTTTAGGTATCACAGCTCTTTTCGAATGTTAACTTTTGCAGAGGCGTGAACTCATAATCTTCTTGGCGACATGCTCAAGGGACTCAAGAAATTTTGCCTCACATTCGGCAGGGCTTCCAAACTTTAAAGTACGAGGTGAGACAACAAAGAGAAAATCCCACTTGATAGACCTTAGCTCATGCTTGCGCACGTATTCCCGCATAAGACGCTTCAGGCGGTTTCGATCGTGGGCTTTGCCAACTTTCTTAGAAATAGCAAAACCAAAGCGAGCATGGAGCTCGCCCTCTTCTCTTTTCTTTGAATAGACGCGAATTAATGAATTTTGAAAAACTGAGGAATCAGATTTTAACCGATCAAAATCCCTAGACGTAAGAAGGCGAAGACTTTTAGGAAAGCCCTCGCCAAATTCGAACTCAGACATGATCTAATACGCTAAATTATTTCGTAGAAGAAGAAACTGTAAGAGACTTTCTTCCCTTCGCACGTCTGGCGTTGATCACTTTGCGACCATTTGCAGTTGCCATACGCTTAAGAAAGCCATGTACGCGAAGTCTTTTACTTTTCTTTGGTTGCCACGTTCTTTTACTCATCGCTATATCCTCTTCAACAAAGAACAAATCTTAAAGGGCTATGATGTACCTAGTTAGAGGCAAAAGGTCAATATTGAGAAGTCCGAAAATGAAACCAAACCTTGCGGCCCAAAGGTAAGGAAAAGCGTGTTGTCTCAGATTAGGGGCCATGTTACACCTTTCGCTCGCATTTTTTTAAACAGGACCACCAAACACCCAATGAGGTTAGAATGAGCCAGGATTTTCCTTTTGAGCACTTTCTCTCGGCCCCACAGGCGACAGAAAAGGAAAAAACAGCTTTGAATTCAGACACTTACAAGCAAGCACCAGTACAATACTTTGGTAGTGCACCAGCTGAAGAGGAACTCTTTAGTGCAGAGGAAATCGCTCTTATCCAGAACGATCTTCTCTCTCAGATTAGAGCTGAAATTCCAGCAGTAAAATACAATACCCTCTTTGAGGGAGCTCTCCAAGTATCTGAAATTAAAGAAAAGAAAGTTGTTTTTAGCGCCACCACAGCAACTCTTAGCCGTCTGCTCGAGAGCTCTTATAAAGGGCTCCTCGAAATGGCCGTGCAAAAGACACTAGGGGCCAGCTGGGAAGCTGAATTATCAAATAACAGTAACTTAGATAGCCTAAGCCAATCGTTTGGAAACTTTCAAAGTGAGCAAAATCAAGGACTTAAGCCTAGAACTGCTCGTGATGCCAAATTTACGATTGAAGCCAACCCAACTAATGACGACCTAATTCATGAAGTAGAGTCCAAGTATATTGATCATGTGAGACCAACCCAGCAGGGAGGGATCCAAATTGATCACGCTAAGACCTTCGACAACTTTATTGTAGGCCCTTCAAATAACATGGCCTTCTCTACGGCCATCGCCGTGGCCAACAAGCCTGGTAAGGGTGGAAAATACCCCTCACTCTACATTCACAGTAATTCTGGATTGGGTAAAACCCACCTACTCCACGCCATTGCCAACAGAATTAGAGAAGAGTTCCCAGAACTCATCATCTGCTTTACCTCGGCCAAAATTTTTATGACCGAACTTGTCTCTGCCATTCAGAGTTCAAGGACGAATGAATTTCGCCGCAAGTACATTGAGCAAGTAGATGTCCTCATGATCGATGACATCCACGAGCTCAGTCACAAAGAACAAACTCAGAATGAATTCTTTCACGTCTTCAATGAGCTACATAATAAAGGCAAGCAGCTCATCTTTACTTCGGATAAAACTCCAAAGGAAATTGATGGGATTGAAGAGAGACTTAAGACTCGCCTTCAATGGGGCCTAGTCACTGACATTCAACGCCCAGATCTCGAGACTAGAATTGCCATTCTTAGAAAGAAGGCCATTGAAATTGACCTCTTCTTAAGTGACGAGATTATCGCCACAATAGCACAGGCGATTAAAACAAATATTAGAGAGCTCGAAGGCAATCTTGTGAAGCTAAAGGCTTATGCTGACCTCATCAATAATGAGCTTGATGCTGAACAAGTTAAGCAGATCCTCAATCTAGAATCCTTTGAAGAAGAGAAAAACGAAGTCACCATTGAATCCATCACAAAGGCGACTGCAAAATTCTATAATATTGCCATTGCTGATTTGAGATCAAAGAGCCGAGGTAAAGACGTGGCCAACGCACGATTCGTCGCCATGTTCTTATGTCGTAAGATCATAAAAGCTAAGCAACAAGATATTGGCCGCTTTTTTGGCGGTAGAGATCACAGCAGTGTGATTCATGCTATTCGCACAATCACCGAAAGACTTAAAAGTGAGCCCGCACTCACCCAAGAGCTCTATCAAATTGAAAGTGAACTCTGCTAAATAAAATTCACAAATAACCTAGACTTACTCACAGGCCCTCCCAAGCGAGGGCCTTTTTTGTGTCAAAAATCGTCTCTTGGGCCCCGCATCCACATGGCCATGTTGATAAAGTAAAAATAACCTCACCTTACCTTACAACCCACAACGTTATCCACGGCCTTTCCACGGCCCCAAGGCCTTGTTTCATGATAAAAAAGTTATAAATTACGTACACTTACAACTCTTATCCACAAAGGCCGTGGATTGTGAGTAACATCTTTTAACATGGGGCCTTATCCACAGGCCTAGTTATCCACAATGGGGATAAAAATGTGGGTAACTGAGTAGTCACGAGGCCTTTGACACCTGGCCAAAAAAATCTACGAATATGTGTGGAAAACGATGTGAGTAAAAAGTCAGTAAGACGGCAGTTTTCCCATAAAAGCAAATGATCTGCGAAACAACTTAAAATGAAGCGCCACAAAGGCCTAGGTCGAATACACCAATAATAAAATACTAATATCTATCAAATCAGCATGTTAGAGAAGAATTCCACTTATCCACACTTCAACAACAACAATTAATAATAATAAAGGAACTAGACCTAAGAACCTATGATTCTCAATTCCTTGCCTATCTTCATGGCGTTAGATAAAACTAATCAAATAAGAGGAAATATATCATGCAAGCCCACGTATCAGTTGAAGCACTAAGATCTGCTTTAAATAAGATTCTCACTGTCGTTGATAAGAAGAGCTCACGCCCTATACTTCAGTACTCATTACTTGAAGCTAGAAACGGGATTCTTGAATTATCGGCTACTGACTTAGAAGTCTCAGCGAAGATTAGTGTCACAGCTGATGTGAATGAACCTGGTATATTCTGTGTAAACTCTAAGAACTTATTTGATATTTTGAGAGAGCTTCCAGATGAGACAGTGAGATTGGAAGTGGATCAAAGTGGACAATCACTTAAATTAGATTGTGGAAATATCCACTACACTCTTCTCATTTTTAAGAATGATGATTTTCCACAATTAGTATTCAAAGGAAGTGGAAAAGAATTTGAATTATCTTCTGAAGATATCATCAATATTATTGCTAAAACTTCACACGCTATCTCTAACGATGAAACGAGACTCTATCTCAATGGTATTTTCCTACAAGAGATGGACGGAAAGCTTAGAGCTGTAGCAACTGATGGTCACAGACTTTCACTAATTGAAACAGAACTCACAAATGAGAACCATGAAACGTTAGTAAATGGTGTAATTATTCCTAAAAAAGGTGTCTTCGAACTTAAGAAGATGGCCGAGAGTTATCCAGATAAATCAATTGGTCTTTCAGTTGATGAATCTTTTCTACACGCCCACGTTTCTGGTGAATACTTTCTGTCTATTAGATTGATTGCTAGAGAATACCCTAAGTATCAAGCAGTCATTCCATCTAAGACCACTTATGCCCTGAATGTGGATAAGGATCTCTTTTTCAATGCTGTTAAAAGAATTCGAATCATGTCCAATGAGAAATCAAACGGCATTAGAATTAAACTCACTAATAATGAAATGATTATTACGGCCAACAACCCATCACTTGGCGACGCTGTAGAACAAGTACCATTATCATATGAAGGTAAAGAAATGGAAATTGGCTTCAATGCTAAGTACATTCTTGAAACTCTTCAAACTTTAGAAAATGGTGAAGTTGTTCTTGAACTCAATAATGAACTCAGCCCTGTGATTGTGAAGAGCCTCTCACTTTCGAGTTATCTAGGCATCATTATGCCACTCAAGCTCTAGGACTTAATGAGTTTTAAAATTTCAAAGCTTCAAGCTAGAAACTTTAGGAATCTCTACCCGGACATTATTGAATTCTCTCCGAAGATAAATTGCATTCTAGGAGAGAATGGAAATGGTAAAACTAATATATTAGAAGCCGTTTATTATCTCTGTACTCGCAAGTCATTTCGTAAGAATGCAGGTTTTCCACAATTCTTGGGAGTTGATGGGGATAGTCCTGAAATTTATTTGTCATCAGTATTTTTGGATGTTGATAACAACCGAAAAGCGATGAGTGTGAAAATGGATCAAGCAGGTAATACTTGGGCCATCGATGGACACATTTCAAAGAAGAGAGATCTACACTCATGTGTGTTTATCAATCCCTTTGATTCGTATTCTTTTCATACTAATACGACCTTTAGGAGGTCGTGGTTTGATGATCACTTCTCGATGCTTGATAAGAGTTACAAGAAGTCACTTTCAAACTTTCAGTCAGCGCTTAAATTTAGAAACGCTCTACTCTCAAAGAAACCATACAAGTTTCGCGAGCAAATACCGGCCATTGATAGAGAATTGGCAAAGTCATCAGTTGAGCTCATTCAGTATCGCTCGCATTTTCTCTCTGAGCTTGTGCCACTCGTGTCACAAAGTTTTCGAGAGATATTTTCAGCAGAACATGAGCTCATTATCGAACTTGACTCGAAATGGGTCGGAATGAGTGAAGCACAGGTCGTTAGTGCGCTCGGCCAAGGGCTTGAAAAGGACGAAATTCTGGGTCACACCAAGTATGCAGTCCACAAAGATGACTACACGCTTCTTTTTGACGGTTTTAATAGTCTAGAATTCTGTTCTTTAGGCCAACAAAAAATGAGCTATCTCAGCCTCATATTTGCCTATATAGAGCAGTTTAAGTATAAATATAACTCTTTTCCTATTGTGCTGATTGATGACGTTTCTGGAGAGCTTGATGGCCATCGTTGGCAACGCCTCGTCGCATACTTAGAAAAGAGACAATTTCAAGTACTCATAACAACAGCTAACGAGAAGTTTAAGGAAGAATTGGAAAAGATCGAAGGCGCGCGAAAGTTCACAGTTAGTGGAGGCGCCATCACCTAATCCATCACTCCCTCAAAAGGAATAGAGGAGCCCCCTTGGAAAATCAAAGTGCATCAATCTCAAAAGTTGGTTCAAAGTATACTGCGGATCAAATTAAAGTGCTCGAAGGGCTTGAAGCCGTTCGCAAGCGCCCCGGCATGTATATCGGCGATACATCAACTCGCGGTCTCCATCACTGCGTCTATGAGATTGTAGACAATGCAGTAGATGAAGCCCTAGCCGGCTATTGTACCGAGATCAAAGTAATTATCCATGTGGATAACTCTGTGACCGTAATTGACGATGGTCGGGGTATTCCAGTCGATATGCACCCATCAGAGAAAATTTCAGCGGCAGAACTTGTGTACACAAAGCTTCACGCGGGCGGAAAGTTCAACGAAGAAGGTGGTGCTTACAAAGTTTCTGGTGGTCTTCACGGTGTGGGTGCTGCTGTAGTGAACGCACTTTCAAAGTGGGTAAAGCTAGAAATTAAAAAGCACGGTGAAGTTCACGAAGTGGAATTTGAAAGAGGTGTTTCAAAGTATCCACTGAAAGTTACTGGTAAATTAGAAGACGCTAACGTAACTGGTACTGCCGTTACGTTTAAGCCTGACAACGAAATATTTGAAGTTGTTGAATATAATTATGAAACACTTATTAACAGATTTCGTGAGATGGCCTTTCTCAATAAAGGTCTTCGCATTTCTATTAAAGATGAGAGAAGCGAGAAGAAAGATTCTTTCTGTTACGATGGTGGACTTGTTGAATTCGTTGAATGGCTAAATAGAGCAAAATCTCCTATTCATAAAAAACCAATTTATATTTCACAATCGAGAGAAGACTACGAAGTAGAAATTTCTATGCAGTGGACTGATTCGTATAGTGAACTTCTCTCTGGTTACGCCAATGCGATTTCAACACCAGAAGGTGGAACTCACGTTTCTGGTTTTAAAACTGCACTTACTCGTGTTCTAAACCAGTACGCCAAAGATAATAATCTTCTAAAAGGGATTAAAACTAATCTTACTGGCGATGATATGCGCGAAGGTTTAACAGCGATCATCTCAGTGAAGCTTCCAGAACTTCAATTTGAAGGTCAGACAAAATCAAAACTTGGTAACTCCGAAGTTGAAGGGATTGTGAATTCACTTGTGGGTGAAGGTCTCAAGAATTACTTTGAAGAAAATCCAAATGTTGCCAAAACAATTATTAGAAAATCAGTTGATGCTGCCGCGGCCAGAGAAGCTGCTCGTAAGGCACGTGAACTCACTCGCCGTAAAACAGCACTTGAAATGGGCGGTCTTCCAGGAAAAATGGCCGATTGCCAAGAAAAAGATCCTGCCATGTGCGAACTCTACATTGTGGAAGGTGACTCGGCCGGTGGATCGGCCAAGCAAGGACGAGATCGTAAGACTCAAGCAGTACTTCCGCTTCGTGGTAAAATTCTCAACGTTGAAAAAGCGCGCTACGACAAGATGCTCGCTAGTAACGAAATTAAAATGTTCGTTCAAGCTCTTGGTACAAGTATTGGTAAGGACAATTTTGATATTGCAAAACTTCGCTACCACAAAATTGTCATCATGACCGATGCCGACGTCGACGGCTCGCATATTAGAACACTCATTCTTACCCTTCTCTATCGCCACTTCCCTGAGCTTATTGAACAGGGTCACGTTTATATCGCTCAGCCACCACTCTTTAAGTTCAAGAAGGGTAAGACTGAAAGCTATATTAAGGATGAGAGATCACTTGAGACCTTCCTTGTGGCAAACTCAATAGATGGCTCTAAGGTTTTCGTTAATGGTGAGGAAATGAAGCCAGAGGATTCACGCTTCATTATTAATAAATACACAGGATATCAAAAGAATCTAGATTCTTATGATGTTCACCTCGATACCGATCTTCTTCGTGCGATGATTGAAAAGTCATCAATTAAAGCTGCTGATCTTAAAGACCGCGCTGCTCTTGAAGGTGAACTTCAAAAGATCATGGCCGAGCTTAAAAAACTTAAGACTACAAAGCTCAAAGAGTACGAATATGAAATTATCGATGATGTAGATCACTCTGCCTTCCTTGTGAAGTGGAAAGTCGCTACAAGTGCTCGCACAAAACAATTCAAAATCAATCACTACTTCCTCAATTCACCAGAGTACGCTGACCTTGTGAACGGATACGATGGGGTGAAGAAGTATGTTGGTGTGAAGTTTAAAGTTGATAAAGATAAAACTGGTACTAGAGAGTTTGATAACCTGGATGAATTTGCAACTTTCATCATCGAAGATGGTAAACAAGGTGCTTATATCCAACGTTACAAGGGTCTTGGTGAAATGAACCCAGAACAACTTTGGGAAACAACAATGGATCCATCTAATCGCACACTTCTACAAGTAAAGATTGAAGATACGATTGAAGCCGATCAGGTATTCTCAGTTCTCATGGGCGATCAAGTTGAGCCACGTCGTCAGTTTGTGGAAGACAACGCACTCAATGTTCGCAACCTCGATATTTAATTTTTAAGGAAGAAATATGTCGGACGAAAACAATAACAACGAAATTAATCACGGCAATATTCAAGAAGTAGTCATTCAAGACGAAATGAGAAGTTGCTACCTCGATTACGCCATGTCGGTAATCGTGGGGCGCGCTCTTCCAGATGTTCGTGATGGTCTGAAGCCTGTTCACCGTCGCGTTCTCTACGCCATGGACTCACTTGGTAACTATCACAATAAGCCATTTCTTAAGTCTGCCCGTGTGGTGGGTGACGTTATCGGTAAGTATCACCCGCACGGTGACTCTGCGGTCTACGGCGCGATCGTTCGTCTCGCCCAAGACTTCTCAATGAGATACCCACTTGTAAGTGGTCAAGGAAACTTCGGTTCAATTGACGGTGATAACGCCGCCGCCATGAGGTATACCGAAATTCGTATGGCCAAGCTTACTGAGGAAATGCTCAAAGACCTTGAGAAAGAGACAGTTGATTGGCAGCCAAACTATGATGGTTCATTAAAAGAGCCAACAGTTCTTCCGGCCAAGATCCCTAACCTACTCGTTAACGGTTCTGCGGGTATCGCCGTAGGTATGGCGACAAATATTCCGCCACATAACATTACTGAAGTCATGAATGGTCTCATTGCTCTTGTTGATGACCGTTCAATGAGTATTGATCAACTCATGACTCATATTCCTGGTCCTGACTTTCCAACATCTGGATACATTCATGGAACGGAAGGGATTCGCTCGGCCTACCACACTGGTAAGGGCGTGATTCAAATCCGCGCGAAAGTTGAAGTTGAGCCAATGGGGAAAAACGCCGATCGCGAGCGTATCGTCGTGACAGAAATTCCTTATCAGGTGAATAAAGCTAAGCTTATTGAAAAGATTGCTGATCTTGTAAATGCCAAAGAAATCCAAGGTATCTCTGATATCCGCGATGAATCTAACCGTCTTGGTATTCGTATTGCGATTGACCTTAAAAAGGGCGAAATCGCCAACGTTATTATCAATAGACTCTTTAAGGCCACTCAGCTTCAAGTAAGTTTTGGTATCATCTTCCTTTCAATTTCAAACGGCTCACCAAAGGTCATGAACCTTAAAGAGCAGCTTGTAAGCTTTATTGATCACAGACGCGAAGTTGTGATTCGTCGTACAGTTTATGAACTCAAGAAAGCTCGTGAGAAAGCTCACATTCTTGAAGGCTTAAAAGTAGCCGTTGAAAATATTGATGAAATCGTAGAGATGATCAAAAAGTCTGAAGGCCCACAAGAGGCCAAAGACAAGTTGATGTCGACCTACTCACTCTCAGTTATTCAAGCGCAAGCAATTCTCGATATGCGTCTCCAAAGACTTACAGGTCTTGAGCGCGATAAGATTATTAGAGACTACGAAGAGATCATGAAAGAGATCGCTCGCCTTGAGGGAATTCTTGATAGTGAAGAGCTCATTCGTGGAATTATCAAAGCAGAATTCCAAGAAATCATTGAAGGATTTGGCGATAAGAGAAGAACTGAAATTGTTCCGATGGCCGATGAAATTCAAATTGAAGATCTTGTAAAAGAAGAAGATGTCATCGTAACGATTACCCACAAGGGTTACATCAAGCGCATGCTCACTGATACTTATAAAACTCAGAAGCGTGGCGGAACAGGTGTGAAGGGTGCCTTCAACGAAGGTGAAGAAGATTTCTATACTGATATCTTTATGGCCAACACTCACTCGACAATGCTCTTCTTCACTAACCGCGGAACAGTATTCTCTACTAAGGTTTACAATATTCCTGAAGCCTCAAGAACATCTAAAGGCCGCAATATTGCTAACCTCATCCAACTTCCACCAAGTGAGAAGATTAAAGAGATCATCTGTATTCCAAAAGATGAAGAGCTTGAAGGCAAGTACCTCATGTTCGCTACTGAGCGAGGTCTTGTTAAGAAGTCAGCACTTGAAGATTATCAAAACATCAGACAAAGCGGTCTGCGCGCAATCAAGATTCTCGACGGAGATTCACTTCTTAACGTGCGCATGACTGATGGATCTAAAGACGTTCTTCTCTGTGCTTCATCTGGTAAAATCATTCGCTTCTCTGAAGAAGATTGTCGCCCAATGGGTCGCGTCTCTCAAGGGGTGAAGGGTATTTCTATTGATGACTCTGAAAAGATCATTGGTATGGAAATTATCGATGACAGTGTTGAAATTCTATCTGTAACTGAACTTGGTTATGGAAAGCGTACTGAGTCTTCTCAATATCGTAAGCAATCTCGCGGTGGTAAGGGTATCCTTGCAATGAGACTTACTGAGAAGACAGGTGAAATTGTTCAAATTAAACCAGTGGTTGAAACAGATGATCTGATGATCATTACTGATAAGGGACAGGTTATCAGAACGAAGATTTCTGGTATCTCACTTCTCGGTCGTGCCACTCAAGGTGTTCGTATCATCAGACTCAAAGAAAATGAGAAGGTGGTAGCTGTTGCCAGTATCATTGAAGAAGATGAAGGCAGCGAAGAAGCCGGTGGTGAAAATCAATAAGTTGATATTCATTTTGGCCCTCTTAGGAGGGCCTTTTCTTTTTGCGGGATGTGACTTCACGCCCCCACTCTATAAACGCGTATTTGAAGCGCAAAATTACTTAGTCGAGCAACGCTATCCAGAGGCGATTGAACTCTATGAGAGAATTTTAGAGAGCAATCCTCCCAACGATATGAAGGTGAAAATCTACTATCAGCTTGGCGAAGTATATAGCATCAACCTAAATAATAACGTCAAAGGAGTTGCCTACTACCGCAAGGTTAAAGAGGTAACTGAAGATCCTCTATGGCTGGTGAAAGTGGAGGAGAGACTTGGCGATATTAATTTCAGCTTTATTAAAAATTATAAAGCGGCGATTGAGAGCTACTTACTCCTCTCCTCTTTTAAGCCACGCTTGGCCAATTATGATTTCTATGAATATCGACTTGGGCAGAGCTATTTGAGATTGGGTGACTTTGCTAGTGCTGAAGACGTTTTTGTGCGCATTCAAAGAGATGAGGGTCATCTCTACCATGTCGATTCTTTCTTTGAGGCTGGTTTAGCTGCCTTTCAACAAAAAGATTGGCGCCACTCGGTTGGCTTTCTCAACGAGTACATTCGACGAGAAAAGAGAAGAGACGGCATTATTAAGGCCAAGTTCTTAGTGGCCAACGCCTACGAGACAATGGAGCAGTTAAAAGAAGCCTACAATCTCTACTACTCACTCTTGGGTGAATACCCAAACACGCAAGTGATCCAGAATAGATTAAATGCAATTTATAACAGAAGAGTGGCCAGGCGAAGATGAAGATAGATCCAAAGTGGATTCGCGTGGTGGGAATCGCCATGGGACTTCCCTCAACGATTTTTGCTCTGGCCCTAGTTGTGATGAAACTCATTGAGGAGGGCATACTCTCAAGAGGTCTTGGTTGGGGGCTATTCCTCCTCGTCGTAATTCAATCACTCTCTCTCATGGTCTGGTATGCACTGAAGGTAAATCAGAAGAAAGAAGGCGAGGACACTAAGAAGAAGGACTAGTGACCTGTATCGTTTTTACTTGCCGCATCCAGATGAAGTGGTCTATTCAATGCCGATATGCTGATTAAGCCCAAACTCAATATTAAAAGATTTGCCCTACTCGCACTTCCCCTTTTGGTGGCGGGTGGGTTTCTGCTCGAAACAACATTTGAATATATTGGCTACGCGATAGCGACTCTGGGTACGATTACCAGTCTTTATATGCTGCGCGAAATGGTCTATGAGATGGTTGTGGCGGCGGTTTCTAGTGGTGTTCTAGCGAAGCGCAAAAAAAGCGATATTATTGTTCCAGCACTCACAAAACATCTAATTCTCGTTATTTCGATGATATTAGGTGGATTTTTTATGCAAAAAAAGATAATTATAGCGCTATTAAATTACGTCGCGCTAATTTTTATTCTGGTTTTAAGTTTAAAGCCTCAACGTACGGATACTTAATGAAGAAACTAGTTTTACTTCTTTCTCTTTTAGCATCTTCATCTGCAATGGCCGCTGGTGGATTCACTTGGCTTGGTACAATTGAACATGCCACGCATATCCCAGGTCACATTCTCACTCTCATCTTCGTAGGACTTTTCCTTACTACTATTGGTCTTATCTATCGTGCCAAAATTTCAAATGTTTCTAACGTTGTCATTCCTGATGAAGGAATTACCTTTAGAAATATCATCGAACTCTATGGCAAATTTATCTACTCTCAGCTCAATGCTGTTATTGGCGAGAAAGAAGCTCCTAAGTACTTTAACTTTGTCGCGACAATTTTTATTCTCATCTTTCTTTCAAACTTCATTGGTTTGATCCCAGGATTCCTTCCTCCAACAGAGTATATTTCAACGACTCTTGCCCTTGGTGCCTTTGCGTTTGTTTACTACAACATCAAGGGCTGTAAGGAACTTGGAACTATTAACTATTTAAAGCACTTCGCCGGTCCACTTTGGTACATGGCAATTCTTATTTTCCCAATTGAGATTCTCTCTAACTTCATTCGTCCAGTTTCACTTGCTCTTCGTTTGCAAGGTAACATGATGGGTGACCACAAAGTTCTTGAGACATTCTCAACACTTGCCGCCTACATCGTGCCGATTCCATTCTATCTGCTCGGTCTCTTGGTGTGCTTTATTCAAGCTTACGTTTTTACAATGTTAACAATGGTCTACATTAGTCTAGCGACTGCTCACCACGATCATGGTGATCACCACTAGTTTAGTGTAACCACAATTTTTTTTAGGAGTTATTCATGGATTTCCGTAAAATCATCCTCGTTTTCGCTGTAGTTCTTCCAGTTCTTCTTCTTGCTTCTGGTAGCGTATTCGCTCAAGACGGTTCAGGTGCAGGTTTCTCTGACCAAGCTGTTAAGTACATCGCTTACTTCTTCACAATGGCTATCGCAGTATTCGGTGGTACAGCTGCTCAATCAAACGCTGCTTCTTCAGCTCTTGAAGGTATCGCTCGTAACCCAGCTGCTGCTGACAAGATTCAAACTCCAATGATTCTTGGTCTTGCTCTTATGGAATCACTTGTGATCTTCACACTTATTTCTGTGTTTCTTGTTTAATTAAAGCGAAGCTTTAATGGCCCCGCCAGGGACCAGTGAGCGTTAGCGAGCGGCTGAACAAGCAAGTTCTCTGACAAATCACAAATAATCTTAGATACTTAGATAAGATATAGGGGGCTCAAGCAGCCCCCTTTTTTATTGGCCCAAGGGGTCAATTCATGATAGAAATGGCCAATTTTTAAGCTCTGCAATAAATGGTCATGACCGAGACAGATAAAAGCTATATTCGCCAAACCTTTGAACTTGCCTTGAAGGCCAGAGGGATGGTCTCGCCCAATCCACTCGTTGGTGCTGTTGTTGTTAAAGATGGCAAGGTTATCGGCGAGGGTTATCACAAAGGCCCGGGTCAAATGCACGCAGAGCCCGATGCTTTAAAAAATCTAAACGCGAGCGAAGTTGAAGGCTCAACCCTCTACTGCAATCTCGAACCTTGTTGTCATACCAATAAGCGCACTCCACCTTGTACGAATCTCTTGCTGGATAAGAAGCCTGCGCGTGTTGTAATTTCGAATCTTGATCCGAATCCTGAAGTGGCCGGAAAGGGAGTCGCAATTTTACGTGCCGCTGGAATTGAAGTTGAGACAGGAGTGCTTGAAAGTGAGGGCGCTGAACTCAATGAGAGCTTTTTTAAATATATCACCACAGGAAAGCCCTTTGTTCATTTAAAGATTGCTCAAACCCTTGATGGTCGTATGAGTACATTGAGTGGTTCAAGTCAGTGGATCACTGATGAGAAGGCCAGAAGTATCGTCCATCAGTGGCGCAATGATTACGACGCCGTCTTGATAGGAGCAGGCACACTTCGCTCTGATAATCCCTCTCTCACTCCAAGAGACGCGTGGCTAGTTAATAAGCCCTGCCCTAAGCGAATAGTTGTGACGGGAAGCCAGAAAGAATTTAATCACGATCTCAAGCTCATGAGTGATGAATATAGTACACAGACCTTATTTGTTAGTGGAGCAGATCTCCCCGCACTCATGGCCGATCTCGGTGCGAGTGGTATCACATCAATACTAGTTGAAGCAGGGCCAAAACTTAGTAGCTCGTTTCTAAACGCAGGACTTGTTGATCGCTTGAGTGTATTTATCGCTCCAAAACTTATTGGAAATGGTCCTGCATTTTTTAGCAATGAATTAAATTTAAAAATGTCCCAAGCAATTGAATTAAAAGATATCCAAATCCATACAGTGGGAAGCCAAGTTCTCATGACGGGGAGGCCTTAATGTTTACAGGTATCGTCAAAGAAATTGGAAAGGTGAAATCTCTTACTCCTAATAGTTCAGGGCTCTCTCTTGAGGTGTACGCACCGGCCCTAATAAAAGATCTAGAAATTGATGATTCGGTTTCAATTAATGGCGCCTGTCAGACTGTAACTGAGCTTGGAGGCGACTATTTTCGCGTTCAAGCCGTTCATACGACGCTTGAGAAGACGACCCTCGGAGCATTATCCATCGGGGAAGACGTAAATCTCGAACTTGCACTGCAGCTACAAACGAGACTTGGCGGTCACCTGGTTCAAGGACACGTCAACGGAATGGGAAGTATCGTTACCGTACTTAAAAAGGGTAATAACTACGACGTATGGGTGTCTTATCCTCCCCAATGCGCACCCTATATTGTAAAAGAGGGTTCGATTACGGTGGATGGCATAAGCCTCACGGTTGCTGACTTAAAAAGAGAAGAGCACCAATTAATGCTCTCGATTATTCCACATACTTGGGAGCAAACAGCTCTTAGACACAGAAGATCTGGCGCGCTTGTGAACCTCGAAGTGGATATTATTGCGAAGTATGTTGAAAACTTACTTTTTTACCGATCTCAAAATCAAGCGTCAAAGAAGGACTTGAGTATGGATTGGATAAAAGAGATGGGATTTTAGAATGAAAGATTTTGCACTCATTGAAGAAGCGATTGAAGACATCAAGGCCGGCAAAATGGTTGTGGTTGTTGATGATGAAGATCGTGAAAATGAAGGCGACCTAATAATGGCCGCAGAAAAAGTTACGCCAGAGGCGATTAACTTTATGGTGAAGTATGCGAGAGGCTTGGTTTGTGCCCCTCTAACTAAGAGTAGAGCTAAAGAATTAGATCTCAACTTAATGGTTAAAGAAAACGACTCTGTCCACCACACGGCTTTTACGGTTTCAATTGATGCCGCTAAGGGTGGAACCGGAATATCAGCAGCCGATCGCGCACTGACACTACTGGAACTTGTTAATCCACAAACAAAGCCGAGTGATCTTTTAAGACCAGGGCATATCTTTCCACTCATCGCCCGCGATGGAGGTGTCTTAGAGCGCACGGGTCACACTGAAGCGAGTGTAGATCTCTGTCGCCTAGCAGACCTGGCCCCCGTGGGAGTGATTTGTGAGATTATGGCAGAAGATGGATCAATGCTTCGTGGTGAAGGGCTTGATGAATTTTGTCGCACCTTCAATTTGAAGAAAATCACAATTGAGTCTCTGGTTAATTACCGCAAAAAAAAAGCTGAATACAAATTAAAAACTGAGCAGATTAAGCTTCCCACTAAGTTTGGAGATTTTGATCTTCACCTTTTTGAAAAGGGTCTTGAGCACCACGTGGCCATCTCAAAAGACTTTTCGGGTATTCCTCTTGTTCGCATGCACTCTGAATGCTTTACGGGAGATATCTTTGGAAGTTCACGCTGTGATTGCGGCGAGCAACTTCAAGGTGCTCTTGAAAGGATTAATCTTGAAGGGGGCGTAATACTCTATTTGAGACAGGAAGGTAGAGGAATTGGTCTTCCCAATAAAATTCGCGCCTACGCTCTTCAAGACCAGGGCTATGATACGGTAGAGGCCAATCACCAACTTGGTTTTGAAGCAGATTTGCGACGCTATGACATTGCGGCGCAGATGTTAAAAGAACTTGGGATAAATCAGGTGAGATTGCTCACCAATAACCCAGTTAAAATTAGTGAGCTTGAAAAGCATGGGATTGAAGTAGTTGAGCGCGTCTCACTTAGCTTTGAACCAAATGATCATAATAAGAAATACTTGTTAACAAAGAAGACTAAGATGAATCACTTTTTAGGTGATCATCTCCATTAATCGGAGTTTGAAATGACTAAAATTCTTGAAGGGAATCTAAGTGCCGAGGGTAAGAAATTTGCCATCGTCGTTTCAAGATTTAATGAATTTATTTGTGGGAAATTACTTGAGGGTTCTCTTGATTGCTTAAAGAGACACTCGGCAAATATGGACAATGTTCATGTGGCCTATGTGCCTGGTGCTTACGAGATTCCTCTTACCGCTCAAACGCTTGCCACTCGCGGTGGTTATGATGCTGTAATTTGTTTGGGGGCTGTTATTCGCGGCTCTACACCTCACTTTGACTATGTCAGTAGTGAAGTGGCCAAGGGTATTTCGCGCGTGAGTCTCGACACAAAAACACCCGTTATTTTTGGTGTGATTACGACAGACACTCTCGAGCAGGCCATTGAGCGCGCTGGAACAAAAGCTGGAAATAAGGGCTGGGACGCTGCTATGTCGGCCATTGAAATGGCGGCACTTCTCAAGTCAATTGAAGCACTCTAAGCTTGATAAGCTCTATGTAAGATAATTGATGCGGCTTGGGCCGCATTGAGGCTATCGACACCGGGCTCTATGGATATTTTCAACATGATATCGCATAGAGCTTCGACCTCTGCATCCATTCCTTTGCCCTCACTTCCAATAACAAGAACAAATTTTTCTGGAAATTCAAACTGAGAGATACATTTTGAGTTTGGTGTATTGCGAGTTCCAATTATCACATGGCCATCTTTTTTTAACTGAGCAAGACCATTGGTGACGTCAGTGTATTCGCATACCTTGATGCGATTAAACGTTCCCATCGAGACTCGTGCAACCCTTCTTGAGTAAGGAGAAACTGTGCGAGCATCAACAAGAAGTGAATTCATTCCAAAAGCAACCAGCGAGCGAATAATGGTTCCTACATTTTCTGGCCCAGTGAGACCATTAAGGCAGAGGACGCGATTATCAAGATCTTTGGCAGGGACGAGTTTAGGCTTATCAAAAATTGCCAGAACACCTTGGTGAAGACGAAACCCAATGAGCTTCTCGAGCAATTCCCTTGGAGCGACATAGAGAGGGCAATTGGGGACAGTTTGTATATTTTGATAAAAATGTGGAGTGGCCACAATATAGTGCGGACAAGCACCTTGAAGAAGAAGATTCTCTAGAGTTTGGGAGCCATCGACCACAATCTGTTCGTCGTGCTTTTTATTCTTTAAATTAATAAAAGGCGCTAATATTTCATGGGTCAGATCATTAATTTCAATCAAATTCACTTTAAGTACTTCTTTAAATATTTGCCGGTATAACTCTTTGTCTCTTTGGCGATATCCTCAGGGGTTCCAGAGGCAACGATCGTCCCTCCACGAGAGCCACCCTCGGGGCCAAGATCAATGACGTGATCTGCTGTCTTTATGACATCTAGATTGTGCTCAATTACAATCACGCTATTTCCCTGGTCCACAAGTTCATTAATAGCTTTGAGAAGAATGCGAATGTCTTCAAAGTGTAGACCGGTAGTTGGTTCATCAAGCACGTAGAGGCAATGGCCACGGGTGCTCTTAGAGAGCTCTCTTGAGAGCTTTAGGCGCTGAGCCTCTCCCCCAGAGAGAGTGGTTGCTGGTTGTCCCAGTTTAATATAGCCCAGACCCACATCAAGCATGGTCTTAAGAACGCGAGAGGCTTTGGTGTGATTCTTAAAAAACTCATATGCTTCTTCAATACTCATATCGAGTACATCGGCGATATTCTTGCCTTTGTAGAGGACGCTTAAAGTGTCTGGATTGTAGCGCTTTCCATAGCAAGACTGACAAGTGATGAAGACATCGGGCAGGAAGTGCATTTCAATTTTCTTTACGCCATTGCCCTCACACTCTTCGCAGCGACCACCTTTAACGTTAAAGCTAAAGCGACCGGGCTTGTAGCCTCTAATTTGAGATTCAGGAGTTTTACTATAGAGAGTTCTAATTTCATCAAAGAGACCGGTGTAGGTCGCTGGGTTACTGTGAGGAGTTCTTCCGATGGGCGATTGATCAAGCTCTATAAGACTCTTAAGGGCATCGGTACCAGTTAGGCTGTTATAGTTTTTGCGGCCAAAGGTATCACCTCGGCGCGAGAGCTTTTCCTTAACGGCCGGTACAAGTACGCGGTGAATAAGTGTGGACTTTCCTGAGCCAGAGACACCTGTTACGCAAGTCAGTGTTCCAAGAGGAAATTCAGTTGTGAGCTTTTGAAGGTTATTTTCTTGTGCACCTGAGAGTTTAATCTTAGCACTTGAGCTGCGACGTTTTTTAGGGACTTCAATTGCCGACTCCCCTTTGAGATAGGCGGCCGTGAGTGAGCCCTGCTGTTTTTCAATTTCAGCAGGAGTACCCTTGGCAACTATCGTTCCCCCGTGAATTCCAGCACCTGGACCCATGTCGATAATATAGTCGCTAGCACGCATTGTATCTTCATCGTGCTCAACAACGAGCACAGTATTGCCTAGATCACGAAGGGATTTCAGGGTCTCAATGAGACGGTCATTATCACGTTGGTGCAAACCGATACTCGGCTCATCGAGTACATAGAGAACGCCAGAGAGGGCCGATCCAATTTGAGTGGCAAGTCTAATTCGCTGACTTTCGCCGCCAGAAAGAGACATGGCCGAGCGATTGAGTGTTAGGTAATCAAGACCGACGTCGAGAAGAAACTTCAAGCGCGAATTGATCTCCTTGAGAATCTTTTCGCTGATGATCTTCTTTTCGCCCTCAAGTTTAAGCTTGGTAAACCAGTGATAGGCGTCTTCAATACTGTATTCAGCAAGTTCAATGATATTTCTCTCTGCGATCTTAGTAGAGAGAGCAACTGGATTTAAGCGCTGACCCTGGCAAGCAGAGCAGCGAGTGATGTGCATAAAGTTTTCAAGTTCACCACGGACTTTATCACTACCGGTTTCGTGATATTTCTTATCAAGCCAATTTACAATACCGGGAAATTCTTTAGTGAATTCAAAGTGTGAATTTTCAGAGGTGAAGCTAAAGGTATATACGTCACCTGAGCCATGGAAAAGTAAATCGAGATTCTTCTTCGATATCTTTTTTAGTGGTGCATTGATATCAATGCCTTCAGCTTCAGCAACACAAGCTACCATATTGTAGAGGAAGCGATTCTTCTTTGCGATGGGGCCGATGGCACCATCTTCAATAGAAAGAGATGTGTCTGTGACCATAAGGGCTTCATCAAAACTCTTAGATTCACCCAGACCATTACACTTGGGACAGGCACCAACAGGTGAGTTAAATGAGAAAAGTCTAGGCTCCAAATTTGGATAGACCGTCTCATCGCCCGGGGCCATATTGTGTTCACTGAAAGTGACAAACTCCTCGCCCTCCCCTTCACCGATGAGAACGCTCACAAATCCATTTGAAACTTTGAGCGCGTACTCTAGTGAGTCGGTAAGGCGCTTTTCAATTTCACTTTTAATAAGCACGCGGTCCACTACTACGTGGGCATTAAAAGGGCCCTTGCCCTTTGGTTTTGTGAGCTCTTCAATGCCCTTCACTTCGCCGTCTAAGTAAATGCGGCTAAATCCCATGGCAGTAAACTTAGTGAGTTGCTTGGCAAAGCTCGCCGGGTTTTCTGCACTAAAAGGCGACATAATATGAAGCTTGGTCTTTTCAGGATATGTGAGGAGCGTGAGTAGGATTTGATGAGGAGTATATTGCTTAACTTCCTTGCCATTAATGGGACTAAATAGTGTTCCGGCCCTAGCAAAGAGAATACGAAGATAATCGTAAACTTCTGTAATTGTCCCGACAGTTGAGCGAGGGTTTTTTGAACTGGTCTTTTGATCAATGGCAATGGCAGGAGAGAGTCCAGAGATGCTCTCAACATCTGGGGGTTGAAACTGACCCAGAAATTGTCTGGCATAGGAGCTAAGGGATTCAATATATCTTCGCTGTCCTTCTACATAAATAGTGTCAAAGGCCAAACTACTCTTGCCTGAGCCCGAAGGGCCAGTGATTACTGTGAGTGAGTTCTTAGGAATTGAGAGACTAACGTCCTTGAGGTTGTGGACGCGGGCCTTATTGATAATAATTTCGTTAATGCTCATAGCTACTCAAATAATTAGTGGTCTAGGCCAATCCTCAAACAGTAGAGGCAGCCTCGATAGTCGGCCTTGTTTTTACCATAGAGATCAAATGCCGTCCCGTGGTCCACACTTAGACGAATAAAAGGCAGGCCTAGGGTGATATTGGCCCCAATTAGGCCGTGAGCGCCTTTAAACCAGCACAGACCCTGATCGTGATAGAGATAAATGAGAAGAGTATCTGGTCTACTCTTTAGGTGAAGTGTGTCGCCAGGAAGAGGACCCAAAATCTCTAAGTGAGAATTTTTCTTTTTAAGTTTTTGAATAAGAGTGGCCAGGACTTGATCTTCAGAACCCAAGAGACCATTTTCTCCAGCGTGAGGATTTATCCCAGCAATCGCAAACTTACTTACTTGATAAAAGCTCGAGCAGTGCTCAAAGATCGCTTGGAGTTTATCTTCCCAAGGGGCAGTCGCCGCTTGAGTGACAAAGTCCTTTAGGGGCACATGATCTGTAAGAAGAGCAATCTGTGACGAAGGTGCTTTAAAAGACATAATTAAGTCTGGTGACTTGAAGTGATGGCGAAGATATTCAGTGTAGCCAAGATGGTTCTTAGCGTTTGTTACGAGCTGATCTTTAGACGTGGGAAGGGTAAAGAGCCTATCTTTTTCACCCATAGCATTGAGGGCACTATGAAGAGATTGAAGTGTTAGAGTTTCAGTGTTGGTGCTTAATTCAACGAGCCTTAATTCGCTTGGCAGTCGAAGACCAATAGTCTTGGCAACGCTTTTGAGAATATCTGGGCGACAATGGAGAATGATGCGATCTTGATCGCGCGCAGGAAGGCAGAGAAAGGACTTGAGAAAGACTTCAAGTCCAATACCTTTTTCATGTCCTGCGCTTACGTGTAACATTTTTAATTAAAGGTTCTCACAAAGTGCTTATTCTGTTCACGTTGAAACCATAGAGCAAGAATCTCTGTGCTCACGTTCTCACTTAGTTCAGCGCGAATCTGCTCTTTAATTCGAAGATACTGCTCTGATTCCACGAGATCTTTCTTCTTAACGTAGAAGACATGGTAGTCATCACCAATGAGAATTGGCTTACTAAAGCCACCCTCTTCCGTTTGGACAAGAAGAGTTCTAAGTTCTTTATTTAGGCCCTCTTCAGAGATCTGGCCAAGAGTATTGGTTGAATAGTCCCTAAAGCGATCCGGGATATTTCCTGTTGATTGCATATTCTCAAGTACGCGCGGAAATTCATTAATCATCGCCTTGTTCATCTGAGACTTAGGCATGGTGAAATCAACTAGATCAAGTTTAAAAGAGAGCGTCTTATTATCAACGTTTCTCTTGAAGTACTCATTCTTCACCTCTTGGTCAGTGACTGTTACAAGAGGCTGAATTACGCGAGAAAAGAAGATATTAAATTCAATACTCTCTCTAATGATCTCAAAGTACTCATCAAAAGTGAGGTTGTTGCTTTGAAGAAAGCTTAGAAGTGCTGCGCGTGTGAGGCGAAGTCTATCTTCCGTTGACTTAATCTGTCCTTCAACTTGATCGTCAGTCACGATATAGCCAAGTTCTTCGAGCTTAGCGCGAATGAGGTAGCGATTAATTGACATGCGAACGAGATCGTTAGTCTTCTTTGATTTGTCGCGATAGAGCATGGGCGAAATATTGGCCCTAGCCTCCATGCTATTTTGAATGCGCTTAATTTCTGAGAGGGTCACTACCTTGCTATTTATAATGGCCACAATCTTATCGAGTAGCTTGGGAGCACCAAAAGCGCTTGAAGTTAGAGTTGAAAAAAAGAGAGCAATAATGAGTAGCTGCTTCATAAAAACCTATGAAAGTGAGATTTGAAGTAGCTTAGATTAGGAGGGAAAAAAGAGGAACTGGCAAGGCGCATTATGTAAGCGCCTGGCCAGTTTCAAAGGTCTAGTTGAGAAATTCTTTATTGATTTTGACATTGGCGCTGCTACGCACCTCTTGATAGTAATCTTCAAGAATCTTGTCGCGCTTAATATCGTAGACAATCTTCTTATAAAGTTGCTGGTTGATATCTTTTTCTTCACGCTTCGCAAGAATTTTGATGATGTGGTAACCAAATTGAGTGCGCACCGGTGGAATCAATGACCCAACGGCCTTGCCATTGATTGAAGCAAAGTATTCTGGTGCTAAACGAATGGCCGGTTGAAAGCCAAGATCTCCCCCATTGGGCGCACTAGAACTTTGTGAATACTTATTGGCGAGCTCGGCCCACTTCTCTGGGCTCTTTTGAAGTTCTGCATATACCTGGCGAGCAGCTTTTTGTGCTTCTTGCCACTCAGCTTCTTGTGGATCGGCCGAAATTCTAAAGAGAATGTGGGCCGTACGGTATTCTGGATGAGACTTGTAATAGTCGGTGACATCCTTATCTGTCACAACAATCTTTTTAAGTCTTGGCTCGAGATCCTTAGAAATCTTCGCGTGAAAGAGGACATCTTCCATTTTCTTCTTAACGACTGGCTCGTTTTGAAGCTTCTCTGCCTTCGCACGTTGAATACCAAGTTCGCGATTGATGAGATCGTTGAGTACTTTTTCCTTCGTCACCGTCTTATCAGTCACAAGCATAAGATTTTGCTTATAATTTGATTCGAGTTCAGAAAGAGAAATATCAGTGCCGTTCACGTTGGCCACGACAGGATCTTTCTCAGCAGAAAAGATCATTAGAGGGAAAACGGCAGCGCCGATTAAGAGAGCTTTTTTCATGATAGGTACCTCATGCCTTCCTTAGCATTTTGTAATTACCAAATAGTTTATCAAATTTTAGCACAGAGGCTAATAAAATCACTCTTTTGGAACTATTTGCTCGGCCACGTGCTGACAAAACTCGACTAGAACAGTTGGTGTAACCGGAAATTTTGAGCGGTAGAGAACCTGGTAGTCGGGTGTGAGTGAGTATTGCTTGGGGTAAGCGACAAAGTATTCGACGATTCGATTTCTTAACTTATCATTTGACTCAAGCATTTCTTTGTCAAAGCGCAAATTAATGTTGTGGTCACTACACTGTAGAGACTTCACGCCACAAAATTGAAGCGCCAGGCGGGCCTCGAGAATACTAAAGAGATTAATGAGCTCACTTGGAAGGACTCCATAGACATCTTCGAATTCTTCTTTGATTTGTTGAAGGGCATTTCCATCAAAGCAGTTTGAGAGGCGCTTATAACTCTTTAGTCGCTCAGATGAGTCCTTAATATAGTTGTTAGGAATGAAGGCAGCAAAGGGAGTGTTAAATTCAATATCTCTGCGCATTACTTTGCGCTCGCCTCGAATTTCACCAATCGCCTCTTTTAAGAGCTCCATATAAAGTTCGAGCCCAACGGCTTCAATATGTCCACTCTGTTGGCCACCAAGAATATCCCCTGCCCCACGAATCTCTAAATCAGCACTGGCGATATTAAATCCACTTCCCATTTCAGCATAGGTTTGTAGCGCCTTGAGCCTCTTTTCTGCAACAGTTGAAAGCATTCGAGTGTTGGGAATAATAAAGAAGGCGTAGGCTTTCTTATCGGATCGACCGATTCGCCCACGCAATTGATGAAGTTGAGACAGACCAAATGTATCGGCGCGGTCAATAATCATCGTATTGGCGTTGGGAATATCAATCCCACTTTCAATGATGGTCGTCGAAATGAGAATTTGATATTTGCCATCGTAAAATTCCTTCATTCTCTTTTCGAGTTCACGCTCGGGCAATTGCCCGTGGGCATAAACAATAGAAGCATCGGGAACGAGCTCTCGAATATAACCTGTGTACTCTTCGATATCGTGAACTTTATTGTGGACAATAAAGACCTGTCCGCCACGAGAGAGCTCCTTGCGTATAGCCGCTTGCAAGGTGGCATCGTCTTCTTTAATCACATAGGTTTTAATCGACTGTCTTTTGGGTGGGGCAGTTCTAATGAGCGAGAGGTCTCTGAGACCAAGGAATGCGAGTTGCAGGGTGCGAGGAATGGGAGTCGCGGTGAGAGTGAGAAAGTCGACGGAGACCTTAAGAAGCTTGAGCTTTTCTTTGTGTCCAACACCAAAGCGCTGTTCTTCATCGACGATAACAAGCCCTAGGTCTTTGTACTTAATTGAGTCAGAGAGAAGTTTGTGTGTGCCAATAACGATATCAATTTTTCCGGCCTCGAGATCCTCTTTAATTTTCTTACTCTCACTGGGAGATTTGAATCTTGAGAGAAATTCAACGCGCACTGGAAAGCCACTTAGTCTGCGCTCAAAACTATTAAAGTGTTGAAGGGCAAGTACTGTCGTAGGAACCAGCACAGCAACTTGCTTGTGATCAAGAACGGCCTTGAACGCGGCCCGAATTGCGACTTCAGTCTTTCCAAATCCAACATCGCCGCAGACGAGATAGTCCATCGGGCGAGGCTTCTGCATATACTCAACAACATCGCGAATTGCCGCTAGTTGATCGGGTGTTTCTTGAAAGGGAAAGGAGAGCTCAAACTCTCTAAAATCGTCGTCGGGTGGAGAAAAAGCATAGGCAGGGGTGCTCTCTCTTTCGGCCTGAAGCTTAATGAGGTCAAAGGCGAGCTTCTTGGCTGAAGTTTTGGCCCGCGCCTTAATCGTCTTAAATTTATTAGTTCTTAGAGAATCAGGTTTGAGTTCAGCTGCTGCGTCTGCGTGCTTTTGAATGAGATTTAATTTATAAATAGGAACGTAGACTTTGTCTTTGCCAGAGTATTCTAGAATAAGAAAATCAGTACTCGTCTCCCCTACTTGAATCTTTTCTAGTCCTAGATATTTACCAACACCGTGGTCAGAGTGGATGACATAATCACCTTCTTTAAGCGAAGCGAGCTGCTCGGCAAAGAGATCGAGCTCCTTTTGTGGACGACTCTTAATTTTCTGAGTCTTAACTGAGAATAAATCTCCATCTGAGAGGATGAGGAGATCTTCATTTTCGTAGTAGAAGCCGCGATTAAGCTTAAAAGGAATATAGTGAATGCGCTTTTTTAACTCACTTGAAAATTCAAAGACATCAAGAAGATGAACAAATTCGTTTTTCGCTGAATCGTTAGAGTAGCAAAAGAGAATGTGACCAGAGCGCATAAAGCGCTTTTTGCAATTTTCCATTGCCTCCTTAATAAACTCCGCCTTTGACTGACCTGAGTTTGAAGTTAAGTAGGACTTGGCTGGTTCGAGGCGAATCGTTACCTTGTGAGCAAGGTCAGTCTCAAAATCGGCTCCAATATCAACTTCACTGACGTGAATTGCTTTGTTGTGAGTGAGAATTTCCTCCACTCTCATTTCATAGAGGTTTTCTGGGCTTGGAAGAAGAACATCACCCTCTACATTTTTAGATTCAACATCATAATCGTGGGAGATGGAGTCAATCCACGCATGGCCCTCGGAGGAGACCTTAATGGGATTGAAAAATATTGTTAAAGCCTTCTCAGGAGCGAAATACTGTTCAAGTGTACAAGAGTCTTCGAGAAAGAGTGGACAATAGGCCGGATACTCTTCAAAGAGTTGACCCTGACTGAGCTTTTCAAAAACCTGTCTGCGCTTTTCATACTTGGACTTCTGGCCAGGTGGAGGCATGGGAATATTTTCACGTAGAGTGTGCTGAAACTCTGAGCGGCGAAAAATGCGCGGAGTTGGATAGACCTTTACATCTTTAATACTGATTTCTTTTCTAGTCTTACCACTTGCTTGATCAATGGGGTGAATCTTCTCAATCAGATCATCAAAATAATGAAGGCGAATTGGCCCTCCAGTGAGGGGGTAAATATCGAAGATTTCTCCCTTTGAACAAAAAGTCCCAGGCTCTTCAACTGAGGGGGCTGACTCGTAGCCGAGCGCTACGAGTTTTGAAGCTAGTTCGAGGGGGGAAATAATATCTTCCTCAATCAAATCGAGTCTGTTCTCAATAAAAAAAGCAGGAGTTGGGGCCTTTAAGAGAAAGGCTTCAATACTGGTGACTAAGACACAGGGTCGATCGCTGGTTGTCACGTTGGCCAGGGCTGCAAAGCGATATAAAAGAGAGCTTTCACTGCTTACAATTGAGCTATAAGGAGACTGTTCGAGACCCGGGTAAAACAAAAGTTCATGAGAGAGGATTGAACCCTTGAGGGATGCGTAACAGCGCTCGGCTTCTTCGACATCACCCGTCACAATAAGAATATTTTTCTTTGCCAGCCCATCCTCACCCTCTAGCAAGCCGCGCAAAATAAAGCTCCACTCTTCGAGAGCCGTTCCAGTAATAGTTAGAGGGCCTTGATCTTTTGTGACCCAGTGAGTGATTCGCTGACCTAAACTTTGAAATGCCTTCATGTCACACCGCAATTAAATAAACTCTTCTAATGATGCCGCGAGTAGATTTCGCTCGTCCATTCAATTCCCTACCCTTGAAAAAGCCGAGCCAAAATGTTTCCAATATGTTAGTTATCGTGTAGTCTTTTAGAGCTTTCAACCTTGCTTTGCAACCGGAGACATGCATGTCGTCGCATAGTTTAGACGTATACATGCCCGTGCTCATTCTTATGGGCCTAGGGGTAATTGTATTCGCTGGTGCCCTATTAATGGGTAAATTAATTCGTCCCCACAATCCTAACAAGCTCAAAGAGCAGCCTTATGAATGTGGTGAAGATCCCATTGGCCAAGCGTGGTCAAATTTTCACGTACGCTTTTACGTCGTAGCCCTCGTATTCATCATCTTTGATGTGGAAGGCGCTTTGATGTTCCCGGTAGCAGCGATCTTTAAAAAGTTTAACGACATCGGTGCCGGTGGAGTTGTACTTGGTTCACTTCTCGTCTTTATGATGATCCTACTTTTGGGTGTGGTTTATTGTTGGAAGAAGGGTGACCTTGATTGGGTTAAGTCGTACCACGTGGACAACAAGGGCTATGGGGCGAATGACAAGAAGGATGCGGCATGAACGAAACAATAGTTTCATACGTTTCACAATTTACAATTTATCAACAAGCAGTAGCCGCAGTTAGTGGCATTCTTGGTTTTGATGCCTCAGGGTTGATGGCCTTCCTCGTTTTCTTTATTGGATGTGCTGTTGTCTTTGGTGCACTTGCTACTGTGGGCGGTCTTGGAACCTACGCTGAACGTAAGATTTCTGCCGACCTTCAAATGAGACAGGGTCCTAACCGCGTTGGTCCATTTGGTCTTCTTCAATTTCTTGCCGATGGTGTGAAGATGTTGATGAAAGAAGACATCGTTCCAGCTCACGTGGACAAGTTCCTTTATACGATTGCACCTCTTATGTGCCTCGTTGGTGTTCTTGCTACTTTCGCCGTTATTCCCTTTTCTTCTGGCTTTACACTCACTGACCTCAACGTTGGTGTGTTCTACCTTATCGGTGTTTCATCACTCGTAGGTGTAGGTATCTTTCTTGGCGGTTACTCATCTAACTCAAAGTGGTCGATGCTTGGTGGGATGAGAGGTGCAGCTCAAATCGTTTCTTACGAAGTTCCTGTAACCCTCTCTGTTCTTGCCATGGTACTTATGGCCGGTGGTCTCTCGTTTGGGACTATCGTTGGGGCCCAGGGCGGACTTCCGCACCAGTGGTATATCCTTCACAATCCGTTTACCTTTATTGGCTTCTTCGTCTTCTTTGTTGGCGTGCTTGCTGAAACCAACCGCGCTCCCTTTGACCTTCCAGAAGCTGAATCAGAACTTGTTTCTGGTTACCACACAGAATTTACCGGTATGCGCTTTGCTTTCTTTGCTCTTGCTGAGTACATGGAAGTATTCGTTGTTTGCGGTGTGGCCGTTGCACTCTTTCTAGGTGGATACCAAGTGCCATTTGAATTAGGCTCAGGTGTCTTCTTTACTGAAAAGCTTGGACTTGATCCAGAACTTAGTCGCAAAATTGGCAACGTACTAGAAATTGGATCATTCGTTTCTAAGACATTGGTTCTCTACTATATCGTGATTTGGGTTCGCTGGACGCTTCCACGTCTTCGCGTCGACCACCTCATGACACTATGTTGGAAGTACCTTACTCCAATTGCACTCTTTAACCTCGTTGGTTGTGCATTTTGGATGTATCTCTTCCACGGAGAATCAATTTGGCAAATCATTGGAAGTCTTGCTGCCGGTAGCGGCGGCGGACACTAAGATAGAGGAGACTCAAGGTGCTATTTGATAACACGCTATTTTTTCTCTCTGCTGCCATCACTATATGTGGTGCTGTAGGAGTCGTTTTTTCTAAGCATCTCATGCATGCCTGTGTGTATCTCTTGGGATGTCTCTTTGGTGTTGCTGGTCTATACGCTACTCTAGGAGCTGACTTCTTAGCAGCAACTCAGCTAGTGGTTTATGCTGGTGGTGTTGTGATCCTTATGCTCTTTGCGATCATGCTCACAGGCGGAACTGAAAATAAGGCCAATCGCTTTGGAATTGAAAAAGTTCCAGGGATGGGAAGCACAAAGACTTATGTCTTTGGTATCTTCACTGCCCTAGTCATTTCCTTCGTTCTTCTTAAAATTATTGCTGGATACCTCAAGGGCTACACTCAAGGTGAAGTTCCTGCGTTCACAGCAACAGTTGAAAAGATCGGAACTCTACTCATTACTGACCACGTCCTTGCCTTCGAAATCAGCTCTATCCTACTTCTTGGAGCTCTTGTTGGTGCGGCCGTTATTTCAAGACCGCGTAAGGATTAAGAGACATGACAACGATTTTTACTTATCTCTTTATTTCTTTTGTTCTGTTCGTTGCAGGTATTGCAGTGATGATGGTTCGCAAGAATATCATCGCCATGCTCCTTGGTATTGAGCTCATTATGAATGCCGCCGGACTTAACTTTGTGACCTACACTCGCTACGTGAATAATAATTTAGACGGTCACTTGATGACCCTCTTTATTATCATTATTGCTGCCGCAGAAGCTGCAGTAGGACTCGCGATTGCGATTAGATTTTTCCAAATTAGAGATAGTATCCACATTGATGATGCTACTCAGCTTCAGAGGTAAGGAAGTATAGACGATGGATTATACAATTCTTAGCGTAGCCCCGATTGTTCTTTTTCCGTTTTTCGCGTTTGTAATCAACTCGTTTATCGTGAAAAAGTTCACCAATCTCGCAGTGACTATTAGCTGTGCTTCTATTTTTGCCTCATTCTTGTGGGCAGCTAGAATCTTTGGTGATTTCGTCTTTGGTAAGTACGCCGCCGATTACCACATTCACAAAACATTCACATGGTTTGACCTAACGGCCGGTGGACAAAATTTTGCTGTAGATATGGGTATCTACATCGACAACATGACAGCTGTAATGCTTCTCATGGTGACTGGTGTGGCCACACTTATTCACATCTTCTCTACTTTCTACATGCACGACGATGCCCGCTACGGTCGCTTCTTTGTGTATATGTCGCTCTTTACTTCAGCGATGCTAGGCCTTGTGCTCTCAGATAACCTCCTTTCAGTGTTTATCTTCTGGGAACTCATGGGCTTTTGCTCATACTCGCTCATTGGCTTCTACTATGAGAAGGAAGCTGCGGGTAACGCCTCTATTAAGGCCTTCATGACAACACGTGTGGGAGACGTTTTCTTCCTCCTTGGTATTGTCGCAATCTGGTCTGTCGTTGGTAACGTAACTTTTGTTGATATTTATAAAGCACTTGGAGCTGGGTCATTTGATGGGCTCTACGCTATTGGCTTCCCACTCATTACAGTTGCTGCCATCTCAATCTTTATGGGTACGATTGGTAAATCCGCTCAGTTCCCACTTCAAGTATGGCTACCAGATGCGATGCAAGGACCAACTCCATGTTCGGCCCTCATTCACGCTGCGACCATGGTTGCTGCCGGAGTTTATCTCTCGCTAAGATGTTTCCCACTTATGGAAGCTGCCGGCATTCTTCCGATGATTGCGGTTATCGGTGGGATCACGGCATTTGGTGCTGCGACGATCGCTCTCGTTCAAACAGACATTAAAGCGGTTCTTGCTTATTCTACAATCTCTCAGCTTGGTTACATGGTTCTTGGTATTGGTGTTGGCGCGTATAACGCGAGCTTCATGCACCTTATTACTCACGCTGTCTTTAAGGCGTGTCTCTTCCTTGCTGCTGGCTCAGTGATTCACTCACTTCACGATCACCACACTCACTCTCACGTGCAGGAAATGCCGAGAATGGGTGGTCTTCGTCACAAGCTTCCATTCACATATCTTGCGATGCTGTGCTGTACGCTCGCCATTGCTGGTATCCCATTCTTCTCTGGATTCGTTTCTAAAGATAGAATTCTTGGCGATGCTCTCGTGCTGGCCATGGGTAAAGGTGGATTCTGGTGGATTCCAACAATTCTTGGTTTTGCCGGCGCTTTCCTCACAGCATTCTACATGTTTAGAATGATGTTCCTTACGTTCTTTGGTGAACCACGCGACAAGGAACTCTACGATCACGCTCATAAAGAACACCTAAGCTGGAATCAAAACGTTCCACTTCTTATCCTCGCGGTATTTACGCTTGGTATCTGGTTCTCTGGATCACTTACTGGTCAAAAAATTGTGACAGTATTTGGAGAGAAGAAAGAGTGGTTTGCCACTCTTATTGAAAAGCCAGTGCACCTTGAAAAATTTGGCGAGTACACAAGATCTGATTTTGGATTCAATGACTCCGCACCAAAGACTACATTGGAGCGCTCTAAGTACGATCCAGATCATGGCATGAATGAAGAGGAAGCCCACTTTGTTCACCACGTTCACCATATTGGCGCTGTGGTTTCAATTATCATTGCGGCCCTTGGTGTTTTCATTGCCTTCTTGATGTATATCAGTGGTGCCCTCAATCCAGGTTGGTGGGTTTCAACATTCCACCGCTGGTATAAGGCACTTCAAAATCGCTACTACTTTGATGATCTTTATATTAAAGGTCTGATTGGAAAGATTCTTCTTCCTTCAAACCGCGCCAGCGCTTGGTTTGACTTGGGAGTTTATGATCGCTACTTCGTCGATGGTTGGGAAAAAGTGAACAGAGTTCTCTTTAAATTTGCCAACTGGTTTGATCGCTTGTGGGTAGATACGGTTGCTGTTGACGGAACTGGGGCTTCAATTCGCCTCTTTAACGTCATCCTGCGCACGATTCAGAGTGGAAAGGTTCAATTCTACTTCTTCGTGCTCATTGTGGTGCTCGTAGGGTATGTTTGGAAATTAAGTATATAAGAAGAAATATTGGTTATTGTTTCAAAAGTTAAGTCTATTTGAGAAGGAGTTGACCGGTGCACGGCTCATCAAATTTGTTAAACTGGATTCTATGGATGCCTATGATCGGATTTCTGGTCGTGGCGCTCTTACCAAATGCGAAAGCTAACCTCATTAGATGGGCTTCGCTAGCAACCACGACTATTACGCTCGTGTTGTCGGCCATCCTTTATATGAAGTTTGACCAGACAGTTGCCGGTATGCAGCCAACCTTTAATATTAAGGTTCCTTGGATTGAGTCCTTCAATATCAACTACACACTTGGTGTAGATGGTATCTCTCTTCCAATGATTCTTCTTACAGCGCTGATCTTCTTCATCTGTATCCTGAGTTCATGGACAATTGAAAAGAAAGTGAAGGCTTACTTCGCACTTCTTCTCATGCTCCAAACTTCGGTATTTGGTGTGTTTCTCTCGCTAGACTTCTTCCTCTTCTACGTCTTCTGGGAAGTTATGCTTATTCCAATGTTCTTCCTCGTGGGAATTTGGGGTGGCGAGAACAAAGAATACGCAGCGGTTAAATTCTTCCTCTACACATTCTTTGGTTCAGTCCTCATGCTTGTGGGGATGGTTGCACTCTACTACGCAACTAACCAAGGGGCTGAGTCATTTGATCTTCTCGCTCTGGCCAAGATGAACTTCTCACAGGTTCCAAACCTTGAGATCTTTGGAATGAGTCTTCCATTTGATAAGTTCTTCTTTATTTTCCTCTTTATTGGTTTTGCCATTAAAGTACCGGTGTTCCCATTCCACACTTGGCTTCCACACGCGCACGTTCAAGCACCAACTGCCGTGTCTGTAATCCTCGCCGGCGTTCTTCTTAAAATGGGTACTTACGGATTTCTAAGAATTGCTTTCCCAATCTTCCCGCAAGCTTCAGTTTATTTCTCTGATTGTATTGCATGGTTGGGTCTCATCAACGTGATCTACGGTGCCTTCTGCGCTATGGCCCAAACAGACGTGAAGCGACTTGTGGCTTACTCTTCAGTATCTCACATGGGCTTTGTAATGCTTGGTCTTGCTTCGATGACAGTTCAAGGTATGAACGGTGCTGTTCTTCAGATGTTCAACCACGGAACTTCAACAGCGATGATGTTCCTTATGATTGGTATCCTCTACGAGCGTTCACACCACAGATGGATCGTTCGTCCAGACGGTACTCGCGGTTTCGGTGGTCTCTATACTCAGCTTCCACGCTACTCAATCGTCTTCATTATCGCGATGTTCGCTTCAATGGGTCTTCCAGGACTTTCAGGCTTCATTTCTGAAGCTCTTATTTTCCTTGGGATCTACGAGCGATTTACAACAATTACTGTTCTTGCACTCATTGGTCTTCTTCTTGGTGCCGCTTACCTTCTTTGGATGTTCAAGAGAATGTTCTTTGGAGATGTTAACGAAGAATGTAAGTCGTACACGGATATGAACGCGAGAGAAATTGCTTACATGATTCCTCTGTGTATTGCGGTAATCCTCTTTGGGATTTACCCCTCTCCACTACTTAATATGATGAAGGCATCTGTTGGTAACCTCGTTTCAATGCTTGCCCAGTATCAATAAGAATAAATAGGTAGAACAATGGGACTGAATTATTTAGCGAATATTGGTAGATACATCCCGGAGCTCATCATGTGCATGACCATGATGGGCCTCATTCTGGTGGAAGTAACCTACGATGAGGGCGAGAAGAAAAAACCTCTCCTCTACACAACTGCTTTTATCGGTTTGATCTTTAGCTTTTGTGCTCTGGTTTCGTCTTTTTCTCACGCTCCTGAGCTGATCTTCACAAGAAGTATGGTCATTGATCCATTCTCTGCGATGATTAAGATCATTATGGTGCTCGGAACTGCTGGTGCGGTTTACCTCGCAAGTGTTTCAGATGATATCCAAGGTAGTGTGAAGGGCGAATTCGCAATCATTGCTGTCGGCGTACTCATCGGCGGCATGATCCTAGCTTCGGCCAATAACCTACTTATGCTCTACATCGGCATTGAAACACTTTCGATTCTCTCTTATGTTCTTGCGAGCTTAAAGAAGAATGACGATCGCTCAAGTGAAGCCGGTCTTAAGTATGTTCTTTACGGCGGTGTCTCTTCAGCTTTCATGCTCTTTGGAATGAGTCATCTCTTTGGAATTCTTGGGACAATCAATTTTTCTGATATGGTGAGCGTGCTTGCGACAGTTGGAACAACTCAAGTTGCCATTTTGATCCCTGCCTTTGTCCTCTTCTTTGTAGGTCTAGGTTATAAGATTGCTTGTGTACCTTTTCACATGTGGTCACCAGATGTGTATGAAGGAAGTCCGCTTCCAGTTACAACATTCTTTAGTATTGTTCCAAAAATGGCCGGTATGGCAGCCCTTGTTCGCGTCTCGATGGTGCTATTTGGTGCCGAGGGCGTTCTTCAAGATAGTTGGATTGGCCTTCTTAGTATTGCCGGTGCTCTTACGATGACTGTTGGAAACGTATCAGCACTAGGACAGCGCTCAGTTAAAAGAATGCTCGCTTACTCATCGATCTCTCACGCTGGTGTGATGATGATGGGTGTGGTTGTGCTCAATGCCATCGGTGTACGCGCCATCGTCTTCTACGGCGTTACTTACCTCTTTATGACACTTGTTGCTTTCTATGTGGTTTCATTTGTTCAAGATAAGTACGGCAATGATCACTTTGAGAGATTTAACGGTCTCTCTACTCGCTATCCAATGATGGCCATCGTGATGATCGTTGTTATGTTCTCACTAACTGGTGTTCCACCACTTGCTGGATTTGTTGCTAAATTCAACATTCTCTACGCACTTGTGGAGCAAAAGTACTACGCTCTAGCAATTATTGCTGTTCTAAACTCAGTGATCTCTGCTTACTACTACCTGAAAATTGTGAGACTCATGGTCTTTAAGCAAAGTGAATCAGAGGAGAAAATCGAAGGATTTGGTTTTAGAAATCAGTCATTAATTCTAGTGATGACTGTCCCTGTAATAGTGCTAGGTATATTCTGGCAAAAGCTCATGGTTGCCGCCAGTGGAGCAGCTCTCTTTATTCAATAATATAGTTTTCATCGAATGGGGCACCTATCTTCTTGTAGGTGTCCTTTCGTCTTTGCTCTATCTTTATAGATCTAGAAGATTCAAATCTAATGTGAAGATGACGGCTTTCCTCCACTCCTATGGAAGAAGCGTCCCGATGCAACTGCTGATCTCGATGGTCATCTTTCTTATACTTTTAGTTTTTGTTCTCTTTCTTCTATTTAGAAACGAGAGAACACCAACTATGGAGCAGACACTTCCTGTGCTCTTGTTGCTCTCTCCTACAGCAATATTATTGATCTCCCATATTTACGAAACAAGTAAAGGGGGCAGATAAGATGAGTGCTGTCGCATTTGTATTAAAGGCCCTTACCACTGGTTGGATCTCCTTTTTTTGGTCAAAGGGAGTTCATAGAAGTGGACATCTACTTCTTACTCTTAGTTTTCTTCTTTTCTACCTAAGTTTAAATACGCTTCCCTTTGGCTATATTGATGTTGTGAGTGGAAATTACAGAGAAACGGGTACACTGCTTATTCTCTTGGTAATTTTCTATCTTCAAACCATGACGTCGCAAAAACTAGAGAGAAGCCGAGTAAATATGGTTATGGATATTGTCCTTCCCCTAACCTTAATGTCGGCCCTTGTTCGCTACGGCACCTTTAACTTGGCCGAAATTACATCGAGACAAGCCAATCTCTCTAGTCTAGGCATACCTCGCGTTGGGCTAGTCTATGATCCAGTAAATGCCATTCTTTTTTATTGGCTTTGTTTTATTAAGTATAAAAATATCCAGCTCAAAAAGCATATGAATGGGCTACTTCCATACCAGCTTAGCTCTGAATTTCATCTTAATACGGCCCTTCTACTTGGACTATTCTACTTTCTTGGGGGAATACCTGCGATCGGGGTATTCAATATGGACTCAATTTATAATGATATTCTTCAAACGATAGGTGCAGGTGCCTACTTAATCATCTATCTATTTGTGGCAAAAAAAGTGATGTCATTATTTTCAAAGGTATTCTTTCCACTGAGTGAAGAGATAATTGAAAAGGCAATTTGGACGAGATTTGTACCAACTTCAATTGTTGCATTCATCGTATCAATGGGAATTTTCGTTGTGACTGGGGGGCGATTTTGATTGAACTTGCCTTGCTAACAATCATTGGTTCAATGTTTATTGCCATAGAAAAGCCTGGTCAAAACCTAGTTTTGCTCTTGATGCTACAGTTACTATGCTTAGTACCAAGCCAGATGGGAATTGAGCTTAACCTCGTCTACTTAATTGCTTTTTTTATCGTTCCGGCCATTATTGTTCTTGGAACTAAGAAGAAGGATTTAACTCGCTTGCCAAGTGCACGCTCAACCGACTTTATCCTCTATACTTCATTGATTCTTATCGTTTCTGGATTCTACGTATTAAATTCGAGCTCGACGCTTAGAGCAGTTGTGAGCCAGACCAATCAAAAATCAACTACAGAAGACTTGTGGCTCATTAGTGTCGTTTTCCTAGGGGCAATTCTCGGAATTCTTCCAAAGCTGAGGCGCAAATGAATACATTCATCTTGCTTGGAGCTGCTTTAATAGCATTAGTGAAGTGGTATAAGTCAAATGATCTTCAAAATAGAGTCATGGCGATAGCTCTTTGCCTCTCATCTCTATTTCTTTTAATGAGAACTTATTTTTATCGACCAGATTCAAGTGTCAGTGGATACGAAGTCATTTTCATCTACCTAATCTGGTTAATCGCTTACGTTGTGACTCATTTTAAGGACTTTGGTCATGATGATGAGTAGTCTGGCACAGATGGATAAGGCTGTAATCCTAGGTTACCTTATTGTGGCCGCACTCTTTCTCGCTTTGTCAGTGCGAACAAAAGATTATAGAGCTCTTGCTCTTTTGGGACTTCCTTTTGCGGCGGAATTTATCGAAATTATCTCTCACTCGATAATATTAATTATTGCAGCAATAGTGTTGTCAAAAAACATTAAGCCTCTTTCCTTGCTTCTTTTGGGCGCTACGATGCTGCTGCCACCGCAATTAAGACCTTTTGCATACTTTGCTCTTGTTATCAGTGTTCTCGAGGAATATCTCTCTGAACCAGATAGAGAAGGTCATTTAAACTTCTCGCTTTCCCTGGGTTTTCTTTATTTTTCCAAGGGCACTATCAGTGGTCCAGGCATTCAGTATGTTGGAGAATATGTTGCAATTATCTATTCTCTGAGGCTACTTTTTTGGGCACATAATCTTAAGTCATCTATTAAAGTTATGAGCAGCTGTCTCTCAATGATGCTTCTCTTAAGTGAGAGTAGCCCCCTCTCTTTGACATTAATGGCCGTTGTTTTATCGCTGTTGCTCTTTCAAGAGTGTATGGTTTCTAGGACTGAGTTACTTCCTTCACCTCTAAAACTTAGAAGTCTGTTCTATCAAAGCCCTAAAGTCTTCTTCGCATCAATCTTCGCCCTCACTTTTGGACCAATTCTTCTGATGGGAAATGTATATGAGATGAGACTCGGCTTTTACTTGCCTCTGGCGGCAATTACCTGGTCTTTAACATTTGCTCTTTTTTCAATACTGGCCGAGGGTCTAGTTATATCTGATGAGCAGGTAGACTCTGGTCAATTAAACGAGCGCGATCTATTTCTTGGGTTCTCAAGCCTCTTTGGTATATCGGTTATTGGAAATATATTAATTGTTCTAAATTATAGAGATTTGGCACTGGCCACATCATTCGTAGTTTGTGCTATCGTGCTTAGCTTTGTTGGGATGATTTATGGAGCAATGAGGCTGTGGCTAAAGAATCCAATGCTAATTGCCATTCACAGCGAACTGCTCGCTTCGTTTCTTAAAAATGGAAAAATGGCCGCACGGCTAGAAAGTAATATCGAACCTGCACAAAGAGCAGAGTCACAGAAACATTGGAAAGAATTAGTCGATGTAAGTTGGCTTAGTCGTCAAACATCATTTCCTTATTTAATATTTCTCTTTCTGGTCATCATCACTTCAATTGTCCTTCTTTTAAAGGAGATGCATGTATGAAGTTGACTCCACAAAACCTTAAAAATTGGTTGTTTGATAATATCGCTGTGATTATTGCTGTCGTTGTTTATATTTGCCTAAAAGTCAGCTGGTTTGGGCTATTTAAATCTCGACCACTGTCAGTCGATGCTGAAGTTGCTATTTCGATTCTTGTCTTGATGAGTTCTCATGTACTTAAAGATCGAAATGACAAAGTAGTCCTCGCTCTTTCATATCTCTTTGCCATGCTCACTCCCGTTATTGGAATAAACCTATCACTGGCGGGGATTATTTTTTCCAAGTTTCTCTTTGAGCGCACTGAGGCATTATGGTCTATTGGTTTACTATTACTTTGTTGCGTTCTTGAGTCACTTAATTACAGCCTTGGAGTTGAACTCGCTCTTGGCTCGGCACCAATAGTCTTGAGATACACCATCTCAATTGCAATCGCTCTTGTTGCTCTCTTCTCAGGACGTGATAAAACGGTGTTTCTTGGAATATTTGCTATTTATATGAGCAATATAATTAGTTTTAAAAACTTTGGAGATACCAGCGTATGGGTGATTACAGTTATTTCACTTTTAAGTATGTTGCGTATAAGTTTACTGAGAGCTCTTTGTGCACTAGTAATTTTCATATCTTTAGTTAAGGGAAGCGTTTATCTCTTTATTACAGCATTTGCCCTCGTCGTTCTAAGTGCATTTTCATTAAAGTCAAAAGAGGAATTACTTCCGGTCATCGGCATTGTGAGCATTGGAAAGCTCTATCCCTTGATGGCCCTTCTCTACTTTTCAATTTTAACAGTTAAATTTTTTAGCAGGAGTAAAGTTCAAGCATGGCTTATGAAACATCACTCCTAGTAGTCATTTTTTCTTTTTGCTCCTACGTTCTTATGCGTGTGAAGAAGCTAGAGGTTTTCGCGATGCTTGTAGCAATTGCGCCCTTGATCTTTTATTGCTCAAAGAACTATATGCTCATCCCCTATCTGTTGGTGGCCAGCCTATGTCTTTTGACACGCAAGAGAGAAGAGGTGCCATTTATGGTTACCTTTATTTCAATTTGGGCCCTAGCTGAGATGCCTTTGGAGCTTGAGCTTTTAAGCTATTACCTCGCACTCACTATTGCTCGCCCAGGTCCCAATAGAAAATCACTCGATATGGTTCTACCTCTTGGGTTGGGGGCAACTTTAATAACATCTCAGTTTAATTTGATAGAGCGCTCGTCACTTATAAGTCTCGCCTGTCCGATGATGATGATGATCTTGTGGCATCATCTCTTTCTTATTGAGCATGAGTATAAAAAGGGAAGCCTGATCGAAGGTAAGACCCTATTTAAGTTGAGTATCGTTGCCTTCCTACTTCCCCTTAAATTGTCAGAAGTAATGGGACAAGCTACGAGTTATGTGAACCCAACCATGCTCAACTTTGGACTCTGGTCTTATGTCGGTATGGCCCTCCTCTTCACAGCTTGGAGCCTGGTGCGAAGTGAAAAGCGCGAATTGATCTCACTTCTTTGTGCTCTTATGAGATCTCTCGTCTTACTTCCCATGTGGTCGGGGGAGCAGGTGGATGTGAAGGTCTATCTCTTGACGCTCTTCTTTGTTGAGATTATTGGTCAGCTTATTTTGTCACTCATTCTCCAAGAAGATAGAAACCGAGCCGAAATTGGCTCTCGTATTGCTATCATTGGTTTTCTCTACCAATTCCTATTCCTCCCCGGAAGCTTGGGTTCACTGGTTCTCGCGCAGATTAATGTATATGAGCAAAAACATACTGAATTGATCTGGAAAATTGCCCCGATTATTTTCATTGTGGCAATTCTCGTTTCAACCTTCATGATTTTGGTAGGTCTCAACAAAGACCTGAGAAGACCTAAACTCGCATAATTATTAAGGTAGCATTTGCCCTTTGGGTAAAAATTCAGACTGCGATATTATGAGAAGATGGCAGCCAAATATAGGCTAAGGCTCACCGGCGGGAGGGTCGTAGGCCCTTTTACTAAAATCCAAGTTCGGGAGCTCTTTGACAAGGGTCACATCAAAGGTCAGGAGCAGGCCCAGTTATTTCCCATTGGAGAATGGGCCCCCCTATCGGCCCATAAAGAATTAATTTCAGTTCTAACAGAATCACCAAAAGAAGAAAGCGAAAAAAAATCTTCGGGAGTCACCCAGACTTCTCATACTGTTGCACGCATGAGCCTTGCCAAAGGAGCAGCTCAAAAGAAAGCGAGTGAAAAAAAAGCGCAAGAAGAGCAAGAAGCTGCGTTAGAGGCTAAGAAGGCAAAAGAAGATATTCAAGAAGAAGCCAAGAATAAGAAACCAATAGAGGGCGAAGGGACAAAGAGTAACTTTGTTGAATTTGTATTCAATAAGGAAGATGAGTCAGCGGTAGACTATAAGGCCCTAGAAGAAAAGTATCAGACAGAGAAATCTGAAGAGGCTAATGAGGGCCCAGATTCTACTCCCTCCTCGCAGGCAAATGAAACCAGTGCTGATCAAGACGACGAAGAGGGAGTTGAGAAAACAGTAATTCTTCAAAGGCCAATGGCCCGTCAACAAAACGTTGATAAGACTGTAATTGTGAATCCCAAGGCGCTTGCTGCGATAAAAGAGGAGGAAGAGCCCGAGGAAGATTACGAAAAAACAAAGAAAGAAATTCTTCCAGAGGAAATTCCTGTAGATACTTCAGAAGCAACTCAAATGGTGGTGCTCTCTGAGGTGATGAGAAAAATTAAAACCGAGGCTAAGGATACCCAAAAGGAACTTGAGCAAAAGTTAGAGCAAGAGGAGTCAAAGCTTACTCAGCTAACGGCCACGACTGTTTTAGAAAATGATGAGGACGAAGAAGAAGAAGAGAAACCTCGCAAGGGAACAAGACCCATTATATTAGTCATCATCCTACTACTCATTGCTTACTTAATGATGGATGAAGAGAAGAAGGCCCCTGAACTTAAGCCTATAAATGTGGTCGTTGAATTTCCAATTGGTGATGTTAAGCCAAATGCTCTAAAGGCAGAGCAGGACTACAATGAAGCTCTTGCTACATATTCATATAAGTATGTTGATAAACTAAAGTCGATTAAATTATTGAAAGATAGTCTCGCCAATAAATTTGATGGCTCCGACGCTCTACCTTGGCTTCTTCGAGTTTATGCTGAGGTAATGGAAAATGCTCAGGATCCACTCAAAACAAGACAGGTAATTTTTAAGCTCACACAAATTGCGAGATCTAAAGTCTTAACAGACCCCAATGCAGCGCTAGGGACGGCCCTTTTCTATCAAAAAAATGGAAAGGTACATACTGCCAGAACAACCTTAGAAAATTATCTGCGCCTTGGAAATCCAACACTGGATATTCTAGCGGCGTATTTGAATATTCTTATCGATGCCGGAGATCTCATTCAGGCCTTGAAAGTTTATGAGCGAATTGAGCCAATCGAAAAAAAGCCACTCAAGGCATATCTCGCCATGGCCCGCTACTTAGAATTAGAAGAAAAATTTGATGAGGCAAAGAAGACACTCGAAGAGGCCGGTAAGTTCTATGGTGAATCAGTGGAGCTGCTATTGCTCTACTCAGACTATCTTGTTCGTGAGGGAGACACTGCCAAATTTAAGACGGTTCTAGAGAACGTACAAAAACTTCAGGCCGATCAATCCCCCACTTATACCGCCATGTACTTAGAGCGAATGGGAATTTTGAGTGCCTATATTAAAGAAATTGATACTGCAGTGAAATTCTTTAACACCGCTCTTGAATTGCGGGAGTCTGATGAACTTAGATCCAAGCTAGCTGCTCTTCAACGAGGTGGTGGCAATGCCGCCGAGAAATTAATTCTTGAGTCAAGAGTCATTCAGCTTATGAAAAAGGCTGAGCAAGAGTTAAGACTATCTAATTGGGAGCTTGCTTTTACTCATGCCATTAATGCTGTGGATATCCTTGAATCTTATATCCCCTCTCAGCTTCTTCTTGCTGATATTCAGCTTCGACGAGGATATTTTGAATCAGCGCTTGGGACACTCTCTAAACTCAAATCAAATTATCCATTAAATGCGAATGTGAGCTTTAAATTTCTTGAAGGTTTGATTAAAGCAAGAAAGTTTGTTCCAGCGCAAGATCAAGTCATTCTAATCGGACAGACCAGTCTTAAGGATCTTCCCGAGTACAATTCCTACCTCGGTCAATATTACTATGAAATCGGAAACGTAAACCTGGCCATTAAGAACTATACAATGGCACTTAAGAGGGATCCCTTAAGGGATGATGACCTTTTTCGATTGGGAAAGATCTATCTTCTCTATAAGAAGTATGAAAATTCCAAACAGATGATTACCAGAGCGATCGAACTTGATCCTCTCAATGTTGATTACGTGGCCACTTATGCCAAGATTCTTTATGAACTCGATAGTGCTGATGCGGCGATTGGCTATTTAAGAAATATGCTTGAAAAGTTTCCAGACAACCCAAGGCTTCTTGGTGATATTGCCACCTACTACTACCGAAACGGGCAGCTTAAACAATTTGAAACTTATAAAGAAAAGGTCGCCAAACTTTCGGCCAAGGATGAGAGCTTTTATCGATTCCTGGTCAATAGTGCTAAATTAGAAGGAAAGATTGATAAGGTTATCGAATATTCCAAAGATCTATTAAAGGTTGCCCCTGGAGATATGGAAGCTCGCATGCTTCTTGGTACTTATCTACTGAGTAATAATCGCTTTGCAGATGCCTACGCCACATTTCTTGATGTGAGAGAGAGATTGACCTCTTTTCCAAAGGTGAATTACTTTTTGGCGAAGGTGATGGTTAAACAAAAAGACTATAAAAAGGGACTTGAATTCGCTAATAAGGAAGTGGAGCTCAACCCGGCACTGGAATTTGGCCACTATATCGTGGGTGAAGTGAAGCGACTCCAGGGCGATATTGCAGGCGCAGAGACTTCGCTTGAAAAGGCGATCTCCATTAATGGTAGGTACGTCGAGGCCCTGATGAGCCTTGGTTGGATTAAGCGCAATCAAAGACTCTACGAGCCTGCGCGAGAGCTGTATCTGCGCGCCCTTAAAGTGGAGCTGGATAACCCTGAGGTTCACAAAGAACTTTGTCTCATTTACAACGAAATCGGCCAAAATGGTCTCGCCATTGAGTCATGCCAGACCTACCTAAAGCTTCTTCCTGGTGCTCCTGACACAAGGCAGATAGAAACTCTTATTCAACGCATGAAGTAAAACGAAATTTCTCAATTGTCTTTTCTCGCACAAGGCCCTATATTAGACCTTCGCGGAGGATTGGCTGAGCGGTCGAAAGCGGCGGTTTTGAAAACCGTTGACCTTAACGGGTCCGCAGGTTCGAATCCTGTGTCCTCCGCCATTTTTACAAGGTCAGCGGAGAAGTGGGAGAGTGGCCGAATCCAGCACCTTGCTAAGGTGTCGTACCCTCTGGGTACCGCGAGTTCAAATCTCGCCTTCTCCGCCACTTGTATCTTCTTCAAAGAAAGCCTTTCCCGCGAAATCCCATTGATTCAAAACAAGCGTCGTCCAAAAAGCCCAGTGGCCTTTTTGAACTCCGTCTCCGCCACTTGTATCTTCTTCAAAGAAAAACTTTTCCGCAAAATCCCGTTGATTCAAAACAAGCGTCGTCCAAAAAGCCCAGTGGCCTTTTTGAATTTCAAATCCGTGAATACCTAGATGCCCCATTTAGCAGCGATGTATTGGTGAATGACTTCAAGCTCCCCATTGGCCGATTTATCAAGCGAGCGCTTAAAGAAAAGGATTTCGCCGATGTGCCCTGGAAAGTACGATCCATAACCTACATTGAGAGTACCGATTGTGACGGGGGTTGTGGTGTTGGTGAGAGTCGCAAATCCATTACCATTGGACTCTGTGGATCCATTGAGAAAACTCTCTCCTCTTAAGTTACTGGCCAGTGAACCATCATAGACAATCGAAAAGTAGTAAGAGGTGTTGGCCATTACCGAACTTGTGGTTGTGTTTCTTTGACTGTCGTTAGGAAGATCGAAGTAAACGTAGTTTGAGGTGTGAAGGAAAATTGAGAAAGTAGAATTTGTACTCATCACTCTTTTGGCAAGTAGGCCATAGGGAGAGCCAAGAGAACTAGGTTTAAAAACGATCACAGCAGTGTAGTTCGTGATGTTATTCATGAAAGTACTGTTGTGAGGTATCGTTAGATAGTCATTACTTCCATCGAAGGTCAGAGCGCTTTTACCAGAGAGCACATTTTCCCTATAGGTTGGTCTAAAGTTTGCGGTATCCATGACAGCATTGAGTCCATTTCCAGAGAGATCGAGAACGCATCCAACAGAGTCATTTGCATTCACCTGCGTCCCTGAGCAATCATTGCCAGTACGCATGGTGCTAGGCTTAGAAAAGTCGAGCCAGAAGGTTAGGTCTGGAAAGACAATCTTTAAGTTAGGGAATGACTGATCGGAATAGATTGGAGTCAGAGACCTCCCTGTCACGGAGCTAGCAATCGAACCACTTGATAGATCAATTGGAGAATGAACTTCCACTCCATCCAGATCAAGATCAGAAGCTTGCAGTGTGTAGGTAAAAGTTAATTCGTTGGTCCCTGTTCCCGTGGAGTAAGTAGCAAGCCTTGTGTTGTCGCCAATTTTTACTTTGATCTTAGGCGTTCCAGTAACATTCACAACGCCACTAAATGTGAGCTTAAAGTTAATCGAACCCTGAGAATTGCGATTGATCAGACCAGATTGAATAGAGCTGATTGATTGAAATTCAACTGATTCACCGACTTCACCATTACTAATGCCAGGGTGAAAGGTGTCCTCGACGACACTTTCTTGGCAGGAAGCAAGGGCAAGACAAAGTATAATGAAAGTTAATCTAAAAATTAAATTCATAATTTATGGCCATTGATGCTTCAGTTAATTCTCTATTGGTTAGGACGGAGTCTTGATTGTACTTTTGATAGAAGACCTCTGTGCTTAAGGCATTTGAATTCTTAAAGAAGTATTTAAAGCCAGGGCCAAAACCATAGCTGTATCCACTTTCGAGTGAGTCAGAAGAGCTAGTAGATTCTCCCAAATAGGACACTTTTGCTTTTGCGTAGATATCTGAGTTTGAATATTTCAGGAGATTAAATTTTGAGGAAAGTCCGATAGTTGGAACCCACAGTGATTTAACTGCAATAACTTGGGTCGATTCGGCATGCAGGTGCGGGACCTGTACATAATTGGTATCAAAAGAAAGTACAAGTCGTGAGTTGAGCTTTCGTTCATATGAAAAAAAGATTCTCGAAAAAAACTGATCATTATCTTTGAGTCTCTTGCTAAAGGCGTCTTTGAAGGAAATCTTCTTGGTCGAAATACCTGTAGAAAATCGAGAATCTGTAGTAACTAATGAGAAGCGAATACCTGCACCGTAGTTTAGACCAGAATAGAGACTTGCTTTAGAGCGCGTTGTCTTATCAATTACCTCGAGCGTGGTGACAGAAGTTTCTAAGATGGGCGCTATGTTAAGAGTTGCTTCACTTTCTCGCGTGACAGTTTCAATTGCAGATACTTCTCTTATTGGTCCTGCCAAAGAAGGGTTTGGATCATCTTGCGTAAACGTAAGTATTTGCCCGGGAATTAAAAGAGCGCCGCTACTTTCAATGAGACTGGGGTTGAGAGCGATGGCCTTCTTCACCCAGCCCTTGTCTCCCCAGAGGGGCTTAAGTTCATGGTTCTCTAATATCGAGCCGAGGGTCTCCCCTTCTCTCACGGTGTGAAAAATTGTATTCGCGAGGAGACTCTCGCTAGCACTTAAAAAGATGAATAATAGGACAAACTTCAATACTCGCAAATCGTCCTGCTTTTGTGAGTGATCATATGCTCATTATCTAATGATCCATGATTATTTGAAACCTTCGATGAAATTGGCGCTACAATGGAGGTTTGTTCCCGTCACTGAACTAACTTATACTGTAAAAGATAGTGCTTTTTTACACTCTCTTAACAAAACTCAATAGTAGGGGGCACTTCCTAGAAATTGACGATTATTTTTGGCGTTGGGTTTATGGTGAGAATATGCATTCATTCATAGAGAAAATTATTCTTAAAATAAAAAAGAGCTATTTAAAACTTGCGGTTCATCGCGAGATAGAAAGTGGTGCTCGCTACGAAGCGCTGAAGCTTCCAATTGAGGGCTTGGAAGATTTGAAACTCTTCCAATTAACGAAAGAAGAAACAGAGTACGGAGTTGAAATTTCTGGTCTTGGAATGTCACTTGATCAAGATCAGGCCTACTTCTTAGCGGCCATGGAGTTTTTTGAAAGAGAATCCTTTGTTAGAAACTCTAAGAAGCACAATCTCTATAGCACCAACGGAATAGCTTCTGGCTTAGACTTTATGCAAGCAAATCATGCAGCACTCTCGGAGCTCTATGAAAGAGATTCGTTTCTCAGACATTGGTACAGTTCAACATCATTTGAGAGGATTTATCCAGAGCTATCTAAATACAAGCAAGTGCTAGGGACGCTTGAGAGGGATGGACTTGAAATTCGATTTTATAAGACGTTCTTGGGACATAAAGTAACGACGGCCTGCTTTATAATTCAAAGGGAAGAAAGAGGTTTTGTAGTAGGTCTTTCGTGTGGAAAGGGTGAAAGTCGAGATAGTGAAAAGTCTCTGCTTGAAGCAATTATCAATTATTACTTTGGGCATGAAGGGATCACAAAAGATCGGGCCATAGAGAGAATTCAAAACCACGGGTTCAAGAGGCTCGTTGATCATCGCAACTACTGGCTCTATCTGGAAGCCTTTCCCGAATGGATAGAAAGTGAGAAAGATTGCTTAACTGGTGACCTTTTGACACCAAAAATAGAGGAGATCTACCGAGAAAATGGTGTTGTAAAAACCGTCTGCTTGCACTCAGATCATCTTATTCCAATAACTTTGGGGCGATTTAGTGATTTGGATATTACAGTACAGAAAAATTATTTTGGCGCAAACTTGACTATAAATCGAGCTACTGACATACATCCGATACCTTAATGACAAGGGTTAAACGGGAAGAAAGATATGAAGATTCAAAGTGCGATTATGTTTGTGATTGCCCTCGTTCTTACTCCAGTATGGGGAAATAAATTTCAAACTAAGAAGATGCAAGCAAGCACTGGTGAGACGGCCCGGGTGGGCAATGGAACTTCTACTTGTCTAGTTGCTGGTGAAAAGTAAGAAGCTCTTCTCCATTTTATTTTGGGTATTAATGACTCTATCAACATCAATTGCTAGTGAGATTAAAGTCTACGGAAGACCGGTTCTTCCTCACGATCCACTCACCTTTAAAGCAATGGATGATTATGATTTAAATCTCTGCCTTTATAGGACGTGGTTTGACTACGATGAGAGTCGAAACCCCAAGCCTGGAATAATTTCCAAGTGGACCTTCTCTTCTGAGAGTGGAGCTTATACTTTTGAAATTGATGCAAAGGCTAAGTGGTCAGATGGTTCAAATGTAAATTCGAAGCAACTAATTGCTAATATCAAAAGGGCAATAGCTCAGAAGAGTACATTTGGGGAGACAATAAAGAAGATTATTGAAGTCTCTTCGATGACTATCGTTGATGAAAAGCACTTTGCAATCACAATGGTTAATCGGCAGCCAAGTAAAGAGTTTTTCACGCGCATGGGTTCAGCTTTCTTAGCGATCACACATCCTAACGATTGGAGTGAAGATGGGGTTGTTAAATCGAACACACTTACCAATGGTCCTTACAAAGTTGAGAGTATTAGTGATGATCTTTTGAGCCTTGTTCGCAACACTCATGACTTTATGGCCCCCAAGGGTGCCGCCGATAAAATTCTTATTCGTCTAAAAAACATTGATTACGACATTAAAGACTTTATTGAACGAAAGACCTGGGCAAATATCCACCGTGAGAACTCTATTGTTTCACCAGAAATGCTTGAGCTCTTTAAGCTCAATGATACTCCCTACTGGACGAGGGGTGTGGATCGCGTCTCTCTTTTAAGGCCTCTTGTTGGCGAGAAGATAGATTCTCACCGTGAAAACATCCTTTTGCTTGGAAGGGCTTGGTCGGAGAATCTTCCAAATGACCTCAGCTTAGACTCAAAACCAGCTCGTTCGCTCCAGCCATTAGGCTATCCGCTATTTGAAGAGATTAACTATCCACATGTTGATCTAGCCAAGCTGAAGGGGAAAACCTTTAAAATCGTAACCAATAAAAATTCTGTCAACTCATATGTGATGAATAAGTGGGATGCGATTGCAACAAAATTGGGGTTTAAAATATCCTGGGAAATTCTCCCCTCGCTTGTAGAATTTGTGAAAGTTTTTGAAAAGTCTGATGTCTATGATTACTCTCTCTTTAGCTTTGGGGTGGCCGATCCCGATCCGGCCACATGGCTAGCGCTGGTATTTAGCGAAGAGATGGGAATGGTTTATAAGACGCCTGATCAGTTTAAAAGATATAAAGAAATCTTAAAACAGACAGATAAAGCCAAATCAGTGAAAGATCTGCGTGAACTGACTAAGAATGTTGGTCTTTCTGGTGGCTACCTTCCCCTTATTCACTACTCGAGCTTAGTTCTTGGCCACAAGGGAATGAGTTTTAAGAATATTGATCCATTAGACGAGACAGTGAATTATGCCAAAATTCACTTTGAATAAATCACTCTTGGGCCAGGGGATTTCCTTTGGCCTTCTCTTGCTTTTCTTGATGCAAATTCCCCTCGCGATAACGTCCTATCATTACCTACAAACGGAAAGTCAGAAGAAGAATGAGTTTTATCGTAATGCCGTAGAGGAGTTGTTAGTAGGCGTCTTTAAGGACCAAGCACTCTATGGAGATATAGTGAACTCTCGTGGGGGCGTCCTAAAGCAAGGTGAGAAGTTTGGTCTAGTTGGTCTAGGTGTTTGTAAGGATGGAGTTGATGTCCTTCCAAAAATGGATGACGATCGCTGCTCTTCACAATTTAGTCACAAAGAAGTTGAGATTTTTGAACAAAGACTAACGCTTGCCTTCAATTGGGATCAGAGAAATAGCGTTACGATAAGAAACTTTATCGTCCCGTTGATTACGAGCCTAGTTATATCGGCACTTCTGCTGATGCTCATTATTTTCTTAATATCAAAAAAACTCTCGCACAAAGTCGGTGAAGTTTCTCTCGAAATTTCAAAACTCTCTGATCTAAATTCTCTTGGGTCAGTGAAGACTCCGATAAGGGAGCTGAGACCTCTTGAAGAAGCACTTCAGAAACTCAAAAATAACCTTGCAATAAAGAATCAAGAAAATATCGATTTAAAAATCAGTGATAAAATTGCACAGGTAGCCAAGCAAGTTGCTCACGATATCCGTTCTCCCCTAGCCGCTCTTGAGAGTTTTTTAGGAGGAGGCTCAGAGCAACTGGCAAAGGACTCTGTCGAGAGAATTAGAGAGATTGCCGATGATTTACTTGGAGAGAATCGAGCAATTCGTCGCGAGAACATCTTGGTTGCTGAGGAATTAAAGACAATTGTTGATCACAAAAAGGCCGAAGTTCCAAACTACAAGCTGAAACTCAATGTTGAGAGTACTCACACTGACATAAGGGTTCGCGTTAATGGCCCGCAGTTTAGAAGAATAATTTCAAATCTAATTAACAATGCGATTGAGGCTTCAGAGGCAGAGTCTCAGATCACTATCGCTACGGAACTACGTGATCAGAATATTCTCATCATCGTCGAGGACGAAGGCATTGGAATGAGTGAGGAGCTGGTGCAGAAAATTGGGTTAGAAGAAATAAGTATGGGCAAGAGCGGTGGCAATGGAATTGCGGTAAAAGCTGCCATGAGAGAAGCTCAGAAATGGAGTGGAGGCCTAAGGTATGAATCAACTCTTGGTGTTGGAACGAGGGCCATTTTATTCATTCCTATTTTAAGAGATAGAGAATTCGTTTTACTTGATAATGACGAATTGGTTAGGCTCAATTGGAAACTTAGGGCCAGTGAAGTTGGAGTACAGCTGACCACCTTTGAGAGTTGGAGTGAGTTGAAGGATTCACTCGAAGCTATGAGCAAAGAGACAATATTCTATATCGACTCCGATCTTGGAAATGGAGTGCAGGGTGAGGAGCTTGCTAGATCTCTCTGCGATCAAGGTTGGAGAGACGTCAACCTCTGTACGGGACGCAGTGCAGACGAATTTGAGCATTTAGATTATATCCGCGATGTAATCGATAAATCTCCTCCCTTCTAAATTCGCTCTAGAAAATCTAGTTGAGTCCAACTAAGCTATAGTTCAAATGAGAATTAAGGAGTCTATATGAACTACGTGTTAGTTCTTTTGTCGGCAATAATTTTATCATCGTGTGGCACGCTCTTTAGCCCAAGTGCAGATGAGATAAGTTTCACCTCAATACCTGCAGGCGCGAAGGTCTATAAGGGAAGTGAATTGCTCGGCGTAACTCCTTTTAAAAAATCTTTTAAAAGAGATACTTTCGCAAATATTACTTTGAAAGTGATGAAAGATGGCCATGAGACAAAGGAAGTGAGGATACACAAGACGCTCAATAAGGTAGCTATCTTCAATCTTACGAGTTGGCTATCTTGGGGGACCGATGCCCTCACGGGAAAGATGATTGAGTATAGCCCAAATAGCTACCTGATTGAACTAACATCAAGCGCTAAGAAGACAAGCTTTCTAGAGCGTGAAACGATTAAATTTGTCGCCGCCAATCGAGCCAACCTAATGACATCAATTGCAAGAGGGCGCGGGGAACCACTTGAAAACTTGTTTAAGCTCTATGAGATAAAGCGAGATGATGAAGATCAGGTGCGCAAAGAATTAAAGATAAATCTCAGAGCTCTTATGGCCAAGGATGAACCGGTTTCAATGGGAAGAGCGTTTCATGGCCTACTATCAAAGTATAATAGGCCAGCTCAATTAATTAGCGATTTAGGAAGCTCTCGATAAACCTTACTGGGATTGCTGTTTCAAGCTCATCCGCATACATGTGATAGTAGTTCATAATCGGGTTTTTAGATTTTTGAAAAAACTCAAGCTTACTTCTATCTCGACTGACTCTCATTGGGATATTTGAGTTCTGATCGATAAGAATATAGACGGGAGCGTCTTCCAAGGTGAGTGGTGATTTTTGAGCTTTATAGAGGCTTACACTTAAGTGCTCTGGACGATCACTAATATAACTAAATCTTCCAAACATCTCTCTTAATTTCTCTTGCACTGCCATAGCTTCTTGGTTGTGGTAAGTTTGATAATCAATCATAAGAAGTTTGCTATCGGTTATCTCTAAAGAGTCGTTCTCGTATCCATATTCTTCTAAGAGTTCCTTGTTTGTTATTGTCTTAGTACCAGTGACGTAAGCGAAGTCTGTAGGATTAATATCACTAATCGTAGTCTCAATGATTTGAGAGCCTCTTGAGCGCATATCAACTTCTCTCCACTTACCAAGCTCAAAACGACCACTTCTATTTTCCTTAACGTCAGTGCATTTATAGACTTTGAACTGATTGTTCTTGTCGATGCATCCGCTTGTATCGCCTCCATTTATAGAAATAGAACAATTTCTTCTATTGAAATCACTGCAGTTAGGAATCTCTAGTCCTTTTGAACACATGGTGATTTCTGTGTTTGATGTGAGGATTGGCTTGAGAATGGAGTCCCACTCACCCACTGAAATATTTTGATTGGCCTTCACTATAATTTTATTCTGTAAGTGCTCAGGTTGTGAGTTGATAAAATTTCTAATTAAGAGTGGATTGCTCGCCCCTTGGCAGGCCGTATTGTCATAGAAGACTGGGACATCATAATTGTTTGCAATTGGAATAATTCGATCTTTTAAATACTCTACTGTTCCCTCTGCTGAAGCCCAGTGTCCAACATAGCCTACCTTTACATGTGAGAGGTTTGGGATTGAAGAGAGAAAGCCTTCTATATTGTCTTTAGTATCTACGATAATTTTTTGATCACAGGATTGTGAGTTGAGCCACTTGCCGCAACCAATTTTGTAAAAGGCGTACTCATTCTTATTCCATTCCTCCTTTTTCATGACTTCACAGACGCAGGCAGAGTTGCCCTTGATCTTATTGAGTGCTTTCACTCTACAGACATCCCCTGAGCCGATATGCATGGGAGTCGCGAGGGCCGACTGAATAGAGATAAGTGTAGAGAGTGCAAGAAGGTAGCGTTTCATCTGGGGGATCCTTTCTGTATGAATACTTAAGATCCAGATTACCCGCCATGGGCGCGCAAGTGGGCCCACTTGAAAAAACTCCACTAGGTGTTCACAATGTAAACACCTAGCGGAATGTCCGTTATTTCAATGGTTTATGGCCGTAGGTTTTCGATCTTCACCCACGCAGACCAAGGTGAAGTGGCCACTAACGGCGAGCTTTCTCTGAGTTGAATACATTTCTTCAACATAGATGGTGACTTCAACAACTAGGCTCGAGCGGCCAACTTTAACCACTTCTCCAATCAGTTCGACCAAGTGACCAGCGGGGATGGGCTCTTTGAAATCGATTCTGTCGCTTGAGACAGTAACGAACTTACTTCGGCCATACCTCGTTGCTGTAATGAAGGCGACTTCATCCATCCACTGTAGAGTCGTGCCTCCAAACAGGGTCTGATAGTGATTTGTGGTTCCTGGAAAGACGGCCTTAACGATGACAGTTCTAGCTTGAGCACGCTTTTGCGCTTCTTGATCCATGAGAGTCTCCTTGACGCGGGAATAATGCTAGGACTCTGCAGGGTCGGACTTGGCCACAATGGCCTCACCGTTGCGCGACAGTGCCGGATTCTCACCGGCTTCACTGTAGAGTCGCCCTCATCATAGATGGCCTCACTCAAGATGTCATCCATTGCGATACATCCTTCTAAGAGAACGTTGATTAGAATAGCGATGAGACCTAGGCATAGAGTTCTGGTGCCTAGGATTCTTATATAGGTCCTTTGGCCTCCTCTTGTGCTTAGATGACCTTCTTAGCCTTGAGCGTCTCCTGATCCTAAGTTGGGACTCCTCCCAGACTCTCTCGGTGTGGGCCGAGCGAGTGCTTGAAGAGTTTCTTCTTAGCGAGAGGCGATCATTGGTATAGAGGCTCCAGGAGAGGAGGAACGTAATAATGTATGTAAATTTCACAGCAAGCTCCCATAGGGAAGAGAGAAATATTGACGAAAAAGCACACCCAGCTTGCTGTGTTCATGGCGATGTCTCCTAGGACAAAGGAATAAATAAAAAATGGGAAATTAGAGAAAAGGGCGGGCTTTATTGAACCATAATGAAGAGATCATAGCACAGCGAGTTTGGCATTGAGCAAAATATTGTGATTTTAGGGGGTTGGGCCGTTAGCCAAAGAGAAAACTTTCCTGAGTGATTGACAAAGTCAGTCGCAAGGCTTAAAAAACCAGAACTTGAAAAGTTAATGCAGCCGTAGCTCAGTTGGATAGAGTACTTGACTACGAATCAAGTGGTCGCAGGTTCGAATCCTGCCGGTTGCGCCACTTTTCTTCTTAAAAGCCCTAGCTTAAAAAATCCTCTAACATTGTTTTCTCATCAAAGCCTTTTAGGCCATCGATATAGAGTCGCGTCCAAACTTCTAGAACCAATAACGTGTAGATGCGATAGCCGTGATGCTTGAGCTCTAGTAGCTCCCAATCTTTAACACCCTGAGATTGAAACTCTCTAAAGAGGGCGCGCAATTCATCAGCATTGAACCAGCCACGCTTAATAAGAGCAGCTTGTAGCTTTTCTAGGACGTGAACTCTCGGTACCAAGATGGTGTGCCAGGGCATATCGAAACTGCGATTGTAAATTTCATCTTGGTAGAGATAACGAGCAAGGGCAACTTTATGAAAGCGTCTGTTAATGACCTTATTGTTGGTGAGGCGATGAAAGGTAGTGCCACCATTGACCCACTTCCAAGGAAGAGAGCAGATGAAATCCATCACAGGCTTAGAAAGTGTGGGAAAGAAAATATTCAACCCAGAAGCCTCTAAGGTTCGGTACTGACTAAAGCTTTGGTATGTGAAGAAGGCATTATAGAGCTTTCCTTCTATGAGAGAGCGGGAAAAATTCTCTTTATTAAATGGAATCTCGAGTGCGCTTCTTGGAATCTCGTGTCTGAGAGTGTCTTCAGTGAAAAGGCGAGCCTGTAGATCGTCTGGAAAGTGGCGATAGGTACAAAGCTTTCTCATGAAGTCATCGTAATAATCATTAGAGGTAAAAAGAGAACTGACATGAGAGAGCTCCCAGAAGCGCTCCCAATCCGTCAGGTCTCTAAGTCCCGTTGCAATACTATGGAGGAGCTTTCTTGCACCCAGCGGAAGGTTTTTTACCCAGCGGTGATATTCTTGAACCGGATAATACTCACCCCAGAGTGTATCTCCCCCATCACCACCAAATAACGTATCAACATGATTCTTTGCGTGCTTGCCAAGAATATAAAGTGGCAAGCAGCTGCCAACTACGGGCTCTTGGCAATCGTGAATGAGTCCAATGACTTGATCGAGGTGATGAGATTCAAATGGAACTGGATGAAATTTAGCATTAAAGCGCCGAGAGAGATGACCAGCATAGTCCTCTTCGTTGAAGACCCAGTTTGGAAAAGTACATGTGAAGGTGTGGAGAGGTTTGGGAAAGACTTTGGAAGATTGAATGAGACAGAATGATGTATCATGGCCGCCACTTAAAAGTGTTCCCAATTCCTTGGTTTCGTGGCCTTGTATAAAGCTTTCGACACCCTTTTGATAAAGATTCTCATAGAGATCGATGGCCTGATCGATATTGCCCAGAGAACTTTTCTTGAAGTGAAAGTCTTCAGACCAGTACTCGCTAAAATTTGGACCTGATGGAGTAACCTTAACCACAAAAGCAGGGAGCAATTTTTTGACACCATTCATTTGGGTTTGATCGGCCATCGTAAACCCGTTGCTCATAAAGCCAAGTACACTTCCAAGATTAATCTGAACTGGCAGATTCATCTCCTTGAAGTGAGACATGTGATCTGAAAAGAGAAAGGATGAATCTAGCGCCGAGTAATAGAGCTTGTGGGCTTGGGTGCGATTATTGGCGATCGTGAGTTCATGTTGCTTTAAGTTATAAATGAGGACAAGGAGATCGCCATCAAAGGCACGAAGTGAACTCGCTCCTTGTTGAAGAATTTGCTCTGTAAGCAACCTAACCTGCTGCTCACCGAGTGAGAGAGGACTTAGTGTGCTGAGCTCTTGTAGGTGATGGCCTTGAATTAGCACAAGATAATCTGAAAATAGCCAATTCTGTGCCCCTTCAAAGTTAACTTTAAAATACGGGTCTTCAAAGTCCCATGGATGCTCTGTTTGCTGAGCGCTCTCGCGAGGCGCATAAGCGTAAAATCCATGCATAAAAGGAGCCTATTCGTTGAAATATACAGCTTAAAGTATCATTATAATATTATTGAGACCAATCATAAAATCACAGAGTGTTAGGAAGACTTATGCTTAATAACTTATTTGTTCTGTTTTGCTTTATTTTGCTAGCGGCTCTCTTCTTTGGAATGGCACTCATATATTCAGGATCGGTTCGCAAGCAATATGCCCTCTCCCCCTTAGTACAGAGTTGGGTAATACTGGCGAGTAGCTTTGTCGTGTGGTTGATTGTTGGGGAGCAACTCGTACTTGGACAAAGTTGGAGAGGTCTAATCGGGGTGCCTGCCTCGGGAAATATCTACTTCGTAAACACACTCTCTCCTGAGGTTTTCTCTCTCTTTCAGGCTTTCTTTTGCGCTATCGCCACGTATATTTTTATCGGTTCGGCCCTCGAGAGATTGAGGTTGAAAGTGGCTTTGGCCATCTCCATTCTCTGGCCAATACTAGTCTATCTTCCAGTGGCCCACTGGGTGTGGAATCCAGGTGGTGTCTTTGCAAGGCTTGGTGCAATTGATTTTGCTGGAGGGATTGTCGTTCATATCTCTGCTGGCTTCTCTGCGCTGGTACTGGCCATTGTATGTGGAAGAAGGAGCGACTACTTTAACTTTCGTCCAAGGCTTGATCAGCGAATGATTTTCTTGGGAATGGGGTTAATATTTATTGGATGGCTTGGCTTTAATAGTGGATCTGCTTATGAATGGTCTGATGTATCTATAAAGGCAATTCAAGTGACTTGGATAAGTGGTGTTTGTGCAATTTTCTCTGGGGCAATCGTTGAATTTATGCACACTCCACATAGAGTCACACTAAGCAATCTAGCACTAAGCATGATCAGCGCTTTGGTTGCGATCACTCCAGCCGCAGGAGTTATCTCTCCAGGTGGTGCAATGGTCATTGGCCTTCTGAGCGGTCCATTTATCTACTATTGTGTGCGCATTTTTCATCACATTCTAAAGGTCGATGATGCAGTTGACGTCTTTGTTAGTCACGGTCTTTCAGGTCTAGTAGGTGCGATCATCACTGGAGTAATCGCTTCGAAGGGGGCGCTATGGGCAAATTTAGTGTCTAGTGCGGTCGTGATAATTTATTCACTACTCATGACCTGGTTACTCTTAAAATTGATAGAGAAGTTAACAAGAACTGATATGAAAGCTGAGCTAGCCACTTTAGATGTCACAGATCATGGTGAGAAGGTTTTTGAATAAATGCTAAGTCACTATGCTAGAAAGCTCTTTGCTCTCCTACTGATCGTCGCTGCAGCGACCTCCATCTTTGAGTGGGGAAGGTACTATCGCTGGGCAGATGTTTTTACTACCTTGCAGGCATTGGCCTATGCTCTCTTTCTCATGAGTGAAGCATCTGAGAAGAAAAATGAATCTAAAAGCACTCACATTTTTGATAGTCTCGGCTTTCTAGTTTGTCTGACATTTTCAATTGTTATTGTACTGTGGAAACACCTCTCAAGTGGACTTTGGTTGGATGAATTGAGTCAGTTTTTCTTTGTCGATCTAGCGGCAAAGCAACTACCCTTCTCTGTTTCAGCGGCTACGCAGCAGCAACCAACGCTTGATATGTATTTTCAGCTATTATCTCAGAAGATATTTCGTTCTGGGGAAATTGTAATTCGCTTTTTTCCTGGACTCTTCTTTTTACTGAGCTCTACTCAGGTTTGGGATCTCGTCAAGAGAAGGACAAGTTCTAGTGCATTGTCTTTGCTTGCTGTCACCGTGTTTATCTCACATCCCTTTATTCAATATTTCTCCCTTGAGGGCAGACCGTATATCTTAGGAGTATTTGTTTTAACGCTATTTCTGAGACACTTCTATCAGGTAATCCTTGAGGACGAGAAAAGGACAAAAAATATTGTAGGCTTTGCCCTCTCTGGGGGCGTGTTATTGAGTGCTATCGGTTTTCAGCCTCCCCTGATTGTTTTTGCAGCTATTTTAAGTTTATTTATTTCTAATCAGAGCATCAGGAAATTAAAGGCCTATTACGGTTCAATAATTTTTTTAGGTCTCAGTCTTAGTTCCATTTATTATCCAATTATCAAAGACTCGCTCCAGATCGAGAAAGTAGGAGTTAATGGTCTTTCGCAAGGGAAGAGTTTCTTTCGAATTCTTGAAGATGTCATCGTTGGCTTTAGCGGTGGATCATATAGTGAAAGTTATCATTATCTTATGATTGGTCTCTTTGTGAGCTTTATCTTTGTCGTAACTTGGAATTTGATTAGATCTAGAGGAAGAGATTTAAGTGGAGTGCATGAATCATTTGTTATTCTTATGGTTGCCACACTAACGACGATCGCTTTTACCTACTTTATCAATTGGCCCTATTTTGAGAAGTTTTCAATTCTCGGAAGCATTCTATTAATCATCGTCTCTGTGACGATGCTAGCGAGACTTTTGAGAGCTCTTTGCATTGAAATTGATAATCAACTGGTGAAGAGTCTTGTCCTCGTCTCTTCCCTATACATATTTACGAGTATTTTCTTAGTGAGAACCGATTCTTCTTCATTTGATAAGGAAAATTGGAGGGCATTTAAGAAATCAATAGATAATTTAAAGCCGGTAGGGATCGCCCCGCTTTCGCTCTTAGATAATATTATGCCGCCGATTTTCTCCGTCTATGGACACAAGATCTATTTTTCAGAGGATCATAGAGTCAGAGCATTTGAGTTACGTCCGAGTAACACTAGAGGAAGGAATGTTCTGCGTCTAAGGCCAGAGATGTTTGAGCTCCCCTTGGTGCTCGCAATGCCAAGAATCTGGTCACAAGATGACCTGGACCCTCTCTTGGTGGAGTCCTTAGCGATTGGAAGCTTTAGAGATAGAGATGGATTTAGGTTTTGGTATGGAAATGAGGGAGAGGAGCAGGCACTCAGATTTATTAAGTCCCTCGCTTGGTTTTATGCAGGGCAACCATGGACTTTCTCCCTGCTAGAGACCATGTTAGTGTATTATTCTTCTAATAATAATCAGCAAATTACTCGGGAAGTTGAGGAAAGACTTTGGGATCTGTTGGAGTCGCGCCAGAAAAATAAAAAGTTAGGCGTGTTGAAGCTAGGAGAGGACGAGCGTGAAGACTATTTGCTGTACTTTAGTGAGTTAAAGAAGAATGTTCACTGAAATCTACGGACTCGGCCACATCGGAATCTTGAGCCTTTTGCATTTGGCCAATCAAGGTTATAGAGTTCGTGGTGTTGATATAGACTCATCTAAAATCATTGCCATCAAGCAAGAAAAATCAACTCATATAGAGAGTGAACTTACTCATTTAATTAAGAGTGACGAGATACAATCTCGCATCATGGCCGACAGACCAGATGGGGTGAAGCATCTGAACTATCTCATCTGTGTGGGTACCCCCTCTCTAGAAAGTGGTCCTGTTGATTTAAGTTATGTTGAAAAATGTCTCGAGGATATTGCTCGCAATCATCCAGATGATTTGTCTGCCACATTTATTCTTCGCTCAACTGTTCCGCCTGGTACAAGTCAGAAGCTCATCGAAACCCTTCAAAAGAGATTAAAAAGACCATTCGACTTTATATTTTTTCCTGAGTTTATTAGAACAGGTCAGTCGTGGAAGGATCTAAATGAGCCCTCGCTCTTTGTCTATTCAGCGACAGAGGGGGCAAATCTTGAGTTGATTAAGAGCTTTCCTGGCTTTGAGAAATCGACTCAACTCAAATTCTCATCATGTGAATATTTGAAATACCTCAACAATAGTTGGCATGCTCTTAAGGTCGCATTTGCCAATGAAGCCGCCGCGATTGGGAAAGCCCATAGTGTAGAGGTACAGGAAGTCTTTAATGCCTTTCTCAGCGATGAGAAACTAAATTTAGGGCCGAAATACTTAAGGCCAGGTGCTCCCTACGGTGGGCCATGCCTCAAAAAAGAGGTTGAGGCGCTATCGAATCTTGCCCTTGAAAAGAATGTGAGTGCGCCACTGATCGCGCAAATAGATGCGTCCAATGAACTTAGAGTTAGAGAGTTAGTAGATGGACTAGAGATTGAAGAATGTAGAAGGATTTTTTTGCTGGGTAGCGGGTTTAGGCCAGGTACTTTTGATGAGAGAAATTCTATTCCGCTAAAGGTTTTTCAACTCCTCAAGCTAAAATTTAGAAATGCTGTTGGTGAAATTGTCTGCGAAACTCCACAGCAACTAAAGAAGGGAGATCTCCTGATTGTGGGTAGCCTTGGTATTAAACAGAGTGAATCTCAAAAGCTAATTAGAGAAGGAGCAACAATCTTAGATCTTGGCTTATGCGCAATTCATGGGAGCACTTCAAAATGAGCTTGAAGGTTGTCTGCGTTCTTCCATCGCGAAATGAAGCAGCGACGATCGAGAGTGTTCTAGGAAATCTGAAATTGATTCTCCAAGATATAAGTGGTGTTGATCTTGTGCGCATTATACTCACCGATGATAGTGATGATGAAACACGAGCAATTGCCTCCAGGATTGAACTTGTTGAGATAATCGATGGAGGTGGCTCACTAGGGCGCGCAATGACGAGAGGGTTACATCACTCGAGACAATATAATCCGGACATTGTGATAAGCCTGGACTCAGATGGACAGCTAGACATGAAAGAAGTGAAGAGATTTCTTGACGTCTTTCAAAGAAATAGCGTTGATCTACTTTTAGGCAGTCGCTTTCTAAATGGCGATCATATTCAATACAAGTATCCCTTCATTAATAAAATAGGCGTCATTCTCTTGTCTGGAGGAATGAGCCTGGCGACAAAGCAGAAAATTACCGACAGCCATGGTGGCCTTCGAGTAATGAGTAGGCGCTTTATTGATCAGGTAAAAGTCGCTGGGAGCCATACTTATGTTCAAGAAACCATTATTGGAGCTGCAAAGAGTGGGCTCAAGATTATGGAAATTGAGAGTGCCTGGTTAGAAAGACAAAGTGGAGGCTCTAGGGTTGTTGCAAATATTCCACGCTATATTAGAAGAACACTACCCTATCTTATCTATCGTACTGGCTATGATCTAAGCCTGGTTCTTCCAATTGGTCTTATTTTTATTGTGTATGGAAAATACTTAAAAGATTTGGCCCTTGTAAGCGTTGGCTTCACTGCAATCATTGTATCGATATTCTGCAGAATTCTTGGAATTAAGGGAGATCGAAAAGATGTCTTATCAACAAAGAACTGATGTCGGATCAAAGAGGCTTTTAAATCTTGGGTGTCTCGACATTAGGGGTGAGCACTTTGGATCGTTTGATCGTCTATTTTGGCATTTAAGACAGAGGGACTATTCATGTAGTACCGCACAGATGGCGGCTCTTCCACTTCTTAGGTCAAGGCTGGCCCAAATTGATGAAGTGAGAAACTTCTTGCATGCATCTCTTATTTATTTGGAAAAGATTCAACATAGCGATGGAAGTTTTGATGAATGGTACCCAAATGAACGAGGATGGGGGGGGCCAACAAGCTATATTCTAGATTTTGCAGCAAGAACTTATCTGGAGTTCTCTCGCGAGTTTCCAAAGGCCGTGAATGAGAGTTTGCTACGAGTAATTAATAAAGCAGCGAATTTTACTAAACGTAGCTGGGAAAAAGATGTTCTCTTTAATCATGTCGCTCTCAGTGCGAGCGCACTAGAGGCAACACATAGAATTGATAGTTCTATAGTGAGTGAGAGAGATATGAAAGTCGCTCTTGAGTGGCTCGAAGAGAATTTTGTGAGAGAAGAGGGATGGGGGCGAGAGTACGGCTTTTCAGATCCTGGATATCAAACGGCTACATTGAGTTTTTTATCTAAGGCCCATGAACTTAACCCACGCAAAATATATGAAGAACTATCACTTGAGTCATTGGAGTATATTAAATACTTTCACTACCCGGATGAATCATTTGCATTAGGAATTGGAGCGCGAGAGACAAATTGTGTCTTTGACTTTGGGGCCCATTACTGGAGTACTTCTTCAGAGGTTGCTAGAGCTCTATCAAAATCACTCTTTAATAAGTCATGTGGACTAATTGAAGAAGAATTAGATGATCACTATTATGTCTATCGCCTTTTAGAAATCTCGGATTGTATCAAATTTAAAAACGCGCCAGAGAAAAGTGTTCTATTTTCTAAAAACTTCATCGGTGAGAAGTTTTTTGAAAAAGCGGGAATTAAAATTATTGCCAATCATGACAAATATAGTGTGATCAACCTCTCAAAAGGTGGGGCTTTTCTTGAGTTTGATAAGATTGATTCAAGGCCACTTCGCCTCAACTATGGGGTAAGTATCTCTCTTGAGGACAAACAATATTCAAGTTTCTATGACAGTAGCGAAAGGGAATTAATCCACAGTGAGAATAGCGTTGTTATCAGTGGTCCATTAGTAAAGGTAAAGTCGCAAACTTTCAGCGTCTGGAAGAATTTACTATTTAGAATCACTATGAGCATTTTTGGATGCAGCTCCAAAGGAGCTTACCTAATAAAGCACTTGGTTAGATCTCTTCTGACAACAAAGAATGAATACTCGCACTACCAATTGGTGAGAACCTTTGAAATTAATAGGCACCAAGTAAGCAATGTCAAAGACGAGCTCAAAGGTTTAGGTGGAAATGAGAAGATCTTAGAGGGGGGGGCAATTGAAATTCGCTATGTTCCTCAAAGTAAGTATCAAGCAACTACAAAGCTGAATTTCCTTCCCAAGTTAAGGCGTTGATATGTGTGGTTATCTCATTAGTATTGAGCGACCAAAATTTGAAGAGGCCTTTATCTCAAGGGCAAGTGCTATTTTAAAATTGCGCGGCCCAGATGATTACACGGAGTACCACTCTGGTAGTATCAGTGCTCTTCATTCACGACTTGCAATCCAAGAATCGACCAACTTTGATAGACAGCCTTATATTGTGGATAATCGCTACCTCCTTGTTTATAACGGAGAAATTTATAATTACATTGAACTTAGGAAGGATCTTCAGGCAAGGTCAATATCTTTTGAGGGAGATGGAGACACAGAGGTTTTGGCCAGGGGGATGGCCCACGAGGGCATCTCGTTCATCAAAAAATTGAATGGAATGTTTTCATTTGCTTTTACGGATTTAAAGTCGAGAGAGACTATTCTCTGCCGAGATCGCTTGGGAATAAAGCCATTGGCCTACTCATTAGACTCTGGCCTAATAGCATCGACGAATTCTCGCCTTGTCGCATATGCAGTGAATTCTAAGCTCAATGAAAGTGTATTGAGCGAAGTCTTAAATTTTAGGTATGAATTAGGGACAAATACCGTATTTTCAAATGTTCACACCCTCGCCCCTGGAACTTATTTGAAGTGGAGTCCCCAAAAGGGAGCGACAACTGAGAGCTATTGGGATCTCACTGGGCCCTCTGCTACTAGGGATAGTAGGGATTTCAACATGGAATTTGAGGGCCTTATAAACGAGAGTATTCTTCTTCGAACTCGCTCGAAGAGACCAATTACGAGTCTTCTTTCAAGTGGTCTTGATAGTAGTTACTTAACTTTAAAAGCAAATGAATATGGAGCTCTCAGTGAGTGCTACACTTTAGAACTATTAGAAAATAATGTAGATGTGAATGGAGCACAAAAAATTGCTGCTAGGGCAAACCTGTCTCACAATATTCTAAATACAAGTGAAAAGGGAGAAGACTTCTGGCCTAAACACTGGGACCTGGCACTCTTAAACCTCGACTCCCCAGTCACTGATACAATTATAGGCCCGACTAGCTATCTCTTTTCACAAATCAGCGAAAAGTATCAAGTCGTTCTCTCTGGAGAAGGTGCAGATGAACTACTCGCAGGGTATGTTCACTACGCACTGTTAAAAAAGTTGCTGTGGCTTAAAAACCTGGGACACTTATCTTCAGCGCTAGCAGCAAAGTTTCTCTCACTATTTTGGTCAGTGGTTAAGGGCCTATCACCCTACCCTGGTAAGTTTGGACAAGTTGAATTAGAGAAATTAAAGCTCTTTTTAAAAACTCAAAATCCCGCAAAGGCTTACGAGGTTCTTATAAGCATCGGTGCAGGTCATCCCTATTTCCTAAAGGAGAGGCCAGAGGACTTATCACTAAAAGCAGCTCAAGTTTTTGATCTTGCTCATTGGCTACCAAATTATACACTTAGAAGATTAGATTCTCTTAGCTCCTGCTATGGGGTAGAGGCGAGAGTTCCCTACCTTGATCATCGCCTCGTAGAGCTGGTTATGAATTCACCTAGTGCCTATCTCGATAGTAAAATGGGTGACAAGGCACCACTTAGAAGGGCTCACTACAAAAATTTTAAAGATTATAATATTTGGAAGAATCCCAAGACTCCTTTTGTTCTAAGCAATAGAGACACTTTTACAAAGGGTTCAAAAGAGATCATCAGAGCATGTTTATTGGAGACCAAGTCGCAATCAAAGACTCTCTCTGAATTTGTTGCTGAAAATAAGTTGGTGTCAATGCTCGAGGGCGGTAAGGATCTCTCCCCTCTTGAAACAAAGGCTATCTTTAGTGCCTACTTCACTGCCCGCTGGTTGAAAATACAATCGGAACGTAGGTTTCTGGCTTACTAAAGTCAGAGAAGTCCTTTTTTAAGAGCCTTCTCACTTCTCCAAAACCTTCAAGAAGTTCAACTCTTAAGTTTTCGTGAAGATGTGAACAACTCATCTCTTCTAAAACTCGCCTTAGAAACGGCAGGTGATAGTGATATTGGAAAAACTTATCTTCTATCATGGGAAGTTGAGTAAGGAGGCCAAAGAGCTCCCATTTTAGTTGCGTGAAAAAGAAAATTTGTTCATTAAAAGTTGCTTCGCTCACTTGATAGATTGTGTCTTGGATATTTTCAATACCACTGAAACATGAGTGCCAAAGCTGAGGAGCATAAATGAGAAGCTTTGAACTCAAAAGAGCATTATTAATCTCTCTTGGTAGCTTAAGGTAATCATTAAGTGGTTGTTCAAAGCTTGGATCACTAAGTTCTATCAATGTGGTCTTAATAGACTGATAGAGAAGCGTCGGATCTTTAACATTAAGAGTTTTGCCAATCGAATGATAATGTCTCTGCCACTTTTCTATTCTCGACATTGGAGTACGTTCAAGATTTTCAAGGTCCGATAGAAACATTCTAAAGAGATAGGTGAATTGATCTGCGTGCAAACTAAGAGAGTGCTCACCTAAAATGAGCTGGCCCGATTTTAAGTGAGGGTCGCGCTCAAGCTCATAGGGGTTAATGAGCTTTGACAAGAGGGACATCTGAGATTGCTTGTAGATATTAATTTCTCCCAAGAAGGGAAAGAAAGTTTTATAGCGTTCGTATTTTTTTAAGTAGGAACCCTCGTCACAACTAGTATCAAGGTCATGGAGGTAGAGGGTGAAGTCGATGTCTGAGAGTCCATAGATGAGGTTCCCACTGACGTATGAGTTTCGCGTCCAAATTTCAGACTCACCTTTAATTGCGAGGGAGATAACACGAGAAGCAGCGAAACGATAGCAAAGTGAACTAAACCACTTTAGCCCTGCAGAGTTAAGAAGTTTGGCCAGTTTTTGCTTTCTCGTTAGAGACTTTGTGACAGATCCACTGAGCACTTGCGACATTCCTCGTAAAAAGATTCAAGTTCAGGGTATGTTTGGACAAAGTTTAAACCTTTGCGACGATCGTATTCTTTAAAGAATTCAAAAAACTGTGCTCTGTGAGCGATGAGATTTCTCTCTGGAAGTGGACTTGCCTTAAGCCAGTGCCAGAGTGCTTTCATTTTGTTGATTTCCCATTCGTTAAATCCGCAGAGATCCTCTCCTCTCATGCGATTTTCTTCCATGAAGTCTAGTGCCTTCTTTACTTGGAACTTCATCTCTTCAGGAAGCAGGCGCACGCACATATACTCTGGCCAGCGAAGATAGGCGATATCAATGGCAAGCTTCGCTCGCTTACTCTCATCCCACTCCGATCCATAGTGCTTGCGCCTCATGGCCAACACATCTTCAAGCATCTGCACAAAGCGAGGAACGGCAAGTGCGTTGTAGGTCACCATGATATTTAAGCTTGTGCCAGGAAGTTCACCTAAGAAGATGTCGACATTCTTCCAAAACTTTTCGTAGTTCAAGCCATTTCGAATATATTCGGCCTGCTTGCCGTGAGTGTCCACAGAGCAAAAGCCAATGAAGCTCTTGATTTTCTTTTCTTCAAGAAGTCTCTTTACTGTTGTGATAAAGCGATTGAAGTTCTTATCGGGCACACCCATGTTGGTATTGATCGAGAGCTCAAGCTCAGGGAGCGGATTTTGGTCAATATAGTCGAGAGTTTTAAATGTATTTGGGTTGAGAAGTGGCTCTCCTCCGGTAATTCTAAAAACTCTCAAATCTTTTGAAAGCGATGGCCACCATTTCCAAAAAGCTTCCACGTAGGGATTGGGCTCATTGATACCGTAGGGCTTTAATCCCTTTTTCTCATATTTGGCGGCATCATTTCCATGGGGCCAGTAGGGACCGTTCTTTACGAGATCTGCCCAGATACTGCTGCTAATTTGGGGATAGCAGTAGCTACAAGAGAAATTGCACTCAAAACCAAAGCTGATTTCTAGATAGCTTGGGTTAATATCGCTCTCCCAGCTATTCTGAGTTACTTCCTCGTAGCGACTTAGCGACCATTCGGGAGCAGACTTGTTAATTCTATCGCTGAAGTGTTCACCTTCAGCATCTTCCACATCCCAGCAGTAGTGACACTCATGGTGGCGCCTTCCCTCGAGCATCATTTTTCTCACTTTCTTTTTAAAGCGAGTGTTGTGAAGGGCCGAGGGGTTTTCCTTGATCTCTTCGATCGGAATTTTGTGCGGAATAGGATGGTGACAGCTGTGAGTGAGCCCGGTTCCAAGGTGAATCGTGACTTGAGTCCATTTCGCCAAACAGAGGGAGGGTGAAATTTCATCGAGTTTTTTATGAACTTTGGTAAGATGTTCGTTATGTGGATCCAATACTCTGATTCACTTTGTTAGTGACTCGCTGCCTCTAAAGACGTGGGAGTTCAAGCTGTAAAATGATACAATAACCTAAAAGAAAGTAGGAATGAAGGGGTCTCGATGATCAAAGGGCTACTGAATTGGAAACTAAGGGCAGAAGTGGACCGATTGGAGGTCTTTTTCTGGCTTATGGTTTTCTTTACCGCCATGGCCCAGCTAAGTGCGCTGCGCTCCATGTCTTGGATTGTGATCATTGCTTCCACGATTGTTTGGGTGTGGTTGATTCGCTTTCTCTACATTTCCTTTCAAAGACTCTACTACACGATGTGGACGCTGCTTGCCTTTGTGGCGATCCTGCAAGTGATTCTCTACTTCCCGATAAATTCAGATGGTTTTATCGGACCCACCTTTTTTTCAACTCTCGCCCTCGTGATGGAGGCTTCATTTGCGTATTTGGTGTTTACGCCGGTTTATTATCCAATTGTGAGTTGGTGGGAATATGACTTTCGCTTTCGAGATGAAGTGAAGGCACAGGTCTTAAAGGGTGAGAGCTCTTTTGAGGGACGCCTTTCAGACCTAAGAAGAAAGGCCGCTTGCCTACAGTGCTTTGATGAACTCAATGTCGGAGAAATTCTCACCCTGACACTTCCCCACGAGAGAAGTTTTGAAGTTGAGGTGATGAGTAAGAGAAGGCCTAGTCTTGGGCGACCAACTATCTATGGAGTACGCTTTATTTTGACGAGTGATAACTCTGGAGCGTATGAACTTTTCTGCCGCGAGTGGCGCTCAGATAAAATTGAGAAGCGAAAGATGAAGAGGGACATGTGAATATTGTCGATGCCGAGTGGAATATGACACTCGCTCTCGAAGAAGCCGAGGCGGCTTTTAGGGCCGATGAAGTGCCGGTGGGCGCTGTGATTGTGGCGGCCGATGGCCAAGTTCTGGCGCGCGCTCACAATCTTAAAGAACAAACCAACGACCCCTGCGATCACGCAGAAATTTCTGCTATCAGAAAGGCCACGACCGAACTGGGCTCTTGGCGCTTAACGGGCGCCACTCTCATCGTGACTCTTGAGCCTTGTCCTATGTGCCTCGCGGCCATGGTCCAGGCGCGCGTCTCTGGGCTCGTCTTTGGCGCCTATGACCCCAAGGGCGGAAGTATAAGTCTTGGATATAATCTCTATAAAGATGAGCGACTCAATCATCGCTTTTCTGTGATGGGTGGAATTCGCCACTATGAGTCGGCGCGATTGCTCTCGCAATTTTTCCGCGAGAAGCGCAAAGCCTATAAACATACCAATAGCTAAGTTTCTGGACGAGAAGCGTAAATTCGGGTAAAACCTCTGTTACGGAGAATTGGCCGAGCGGTCGAAGGCGCACGCTTGGAAAGCGTGTATACCGAAAGGTATCGTGGGTTCGAATCCCATGTTCTCCGCCATTAAAATTAAATTAAGCAATTAATTGCTCAGCTCCTAATAAGCCTCTGGCCTTCAGAAAAAAGTCAGTGACTTTTTTCTTACGGTCTCCGCCATTAAAATTAAATTAAGCAATTAATTGCTCAGCTCCCAATAAGCCTCTGGCCTTCAGAAAAAAGTCAGTGACTTTTTTCTTACGGTCTCCACCATTAAATTTAAATTAAGCAATTAATTGCTAAGCTCAGTCTAGAGCTCTTCAGACATGATTTCATCGATAACTTTATTTTCGATTTTCTCTTCGTCGTCGACGAGATTCTTAATCCAGTTATTGCGCGAAAAGACTGCGATGGAGAGGATGCCCGCGATAACGTTGCTTGAGGCAAAGGCCCACCAGATGCCATCCATGCCTAGGCTGGTGTGATAGGCAAGAATATAGGCGATGGGAAAGCGAAAGACCCACATGGCGACGATCGCAAGGAGCATGGCAAGTGTCGTGTTGCCGCCTCCTCTAAAAGCACCGCTAATGACTTGTTGAATTCCAATGAAGCCAAATGTGAGAGCAATGATTCTCACAAACTCGCTTCCCTCGCTAATAACTTCAGGCGAGTCGGGAACAAAGATTCTAATAATAGAATCTGAAGTTAAAAACATTATCACGCCTGCGAGTGTAAGAAAGAGAGTGATAACGGTGACTGAGCGCTTGCCGATAGCGATGGCCTCCGCCTTATTTCCGGCACCGATACTCTGGCCCACGAGCGTTGATGTTGCTTGTGAGAAGCCTAGTGCAGGAATAATTACAAAGCTTAGGATGCGAATGCCAATGCCAAAGACCGCAGTTGCTTGGGTGCCAAATCCAGTTACGAGAAATGTCATAAGTGTCATGCTGAGTCCGCGCGTAGACTGTTCGGCACCGGCGGGGGTCCCAAGCATGATGATGCGTTTAATCTGTTTAAAGTCGGGTACTAAATTGCGCGCGCGCAGTTTGATGCCGTGTTTTCCGTTTATGAGAAAGTAAGTTCCAATAATGGCCGCAATCGCTTGAGTGGCAATCGTTGCGATGGCCGCACCCTCAACGCCCATGGCGGGGATGGGGCCATAGCCCATAATGAAAAGTGGATCGGCAATAAAATTTAAAATGACAGTTATGAGCACAATGTAAAAGGGAGTCTTCACATTGCCTACACCTCTTAAAATATTTTGAAAGGTGAGATAGGCATACATAAAGAAAAGGCCGATAAATGAAATTTCAAGATAGGAAATCGCCTGTTCGGCAACTGCGCCGGTGACACCCATGGAGCGCACCACTACATCGCTAAAATAATAGCCAAGGGCCGAGAATAAAATTGAGATGACAGTCATCACAAAGAAAGTTTGACCAACGACAAAGTCGATCATTTTCTGATCTCTCTTTCCCGAGTATTGGGATACTAGCACCGTACCGGCCACTGTAAAACCAAGGCCCATTGAGAGCAGCACGAAAATGATGGGATAACAAACTGAAACAGCGGCAACCGCTTCGGCACCAAGTCGCCCGACCCAGAAGGTATCTGTGAGTTGATAGGCCGAGTGCAAAGTATTGGCAAGTACGATCGGAATCGAAAGCTTTAGGAGAGATTTTGTAATTGGACTAATTGGGGACATGAAGAACGCAACTTGTTACAGATAGGCAGAAGATAGTCCTCTGAGACGAGAAACACAAGTGCCGCCCCCATAGGACCAGTCTATTTTGCCTATCACTCAATTTATTTTATGATGAAAAAAAGCAAGTTCGAGTCCCAGGAGAAAGATGATGGAATTAAGAAAAGAGATAAGCCTTGAAGAATTGAATTCAAAGGGGGAAAGTGTCGTCTTTAAATTGGGGCAAAAACAGATCTTACTGATGAAAGTAGAGGATAAGTTCTTCGCCTTAGACAATCGTTGTCCACATGAGGGCTATCCTCTTTCTCAGGGGGGAGTCGATGCAAAGAATTGTGTGCTCACCTGTAATTGGCACAATTGGAAGTTCGACTTAAAGTCTGGCACCTGCCTATTGGGGGGAGACAACGTTCGAACTTATCCTGTTGTCCTTAAAGAAAATACTGTCGTCGTAGATGCAAGTGATAAATCTCCAGAACTCACACGAGTCGAAATTATGGAGGGGCTCAAAGTTGCCTTTGATAAGAGACAATATGGACGACTTGCCCGCGAGCTGACAAGACTTCACTATCACGGACTAGACCCAAAAGATGCCCTGAGACTGAGTGTTCTCTGGTCATTTGAAAGACTAGAGTTTGGAACCACCCACGCCTACGCGGCTCTCGCTGACTGGCTCAATCTCGCGCAAGAAGTAACTGAGCTTGAAGATAAAATTATTTGTCTGACTGAGGCCATTGATCATATTGCTTTCGATTGTCTCAGGCATCAGGTCTATCCCTACTCGCGCGCGATGGAAAAAAACTTTTCGGCCAATGAATTGGAAAGGGCCGTAGAAGAAGAGCAGGTTGCCATGGCCGAGAGCATGGTTGCCGGAGCGTTTAATCAAGGCTTGAGATTAAGAGACCTAGAGGAAGTTTTTACTAAAATTGCGCTTGAGCACTACAATGATTTTGGTCACAGCTTAATCTATGTGCAAAAGAGCCTAGAGGTAGCAGGGCACTTTGATTGTGTTGAGCTCGAGTGCGCTCTGGCCTTGGCGCTAATACGAAGCCTGGCCTATGCCACGAGAGAGGATTTGCTGCCAGAGTTTAAAAAATATCAAGAGAGTCTTAAGGCCACTCAAAGCGGGGCAGTCGCGACTTGTTCGGATAAAGATCTACTCGATTTAAACACTAATGAACTTTATAACTGGGTTGTGGCGAAACTAGCTCAAAATATTGATGTGAAGGACATTTATGAAGAACTCCTAGTTGCCAATGGCGCCAGTATGCTCGCCTTTGACACGAGTTATGGACAGAGCACCCACAATCCAGTCACTCAAAATGTGGGATGGCTCGACTTCACTCACGCCCTCACCTTTTCAAATGCTGTAAGAGTTCAGTGTGAGAAGTATCCGGCCCTATGGGCCCAAGGACTGCTACAGATGGCGAGCTTCTTGGGGAGAAATAGGCCCTTTAGAAAAGGTGACCTGCAAGCGCATCTAAAAGAGTGGTGTCCAGGAGCGCAAGTGAGTTTCGAGAGAGAGCTGCTGGCGACCATCACGGATCATGGCAATGGACTACCTATCTTTAGTGCGCACATTATTAAGACTGCCCGCGCTGTGCTTTTAGAAGCCGACCGACTAACAGCGCATGGCAAGGAGATCTTACTGGCGAGTCTCAACCGATTTGTGCACTCACCCATTAAACAAAAACATGTGCGCCGCTTAGTCTCTCAAGGGATTAACTTGGTGAAAAAAGACTTCGAGTAGCTGGTGGGCAGTTGTCTTTGACATAGTGCTGCTCCATTCATTATGATGCCGCCAGGTAGTCGGGCGAAAGCAATCGTGTTCAGGGTGAACTCCGCCAGGTCGGGAACGAAGCAACGGTAACTTTTGGCGCGATGTGTTTCTCGCTCGGCTGCCGTCAAAACGTCCTCATCTCCTTTTAAATATCATCTTATTCGGTTTATACTGATCGCTACCTTTCAGCGCTGCAGGTGTTCATGAGTTATGTAGTTCTCGCACGAAAGTGGAGACCTAAGAAATTTGAAGATGTCGTAGGCCAGGAACATATTGTGGCCTCGCTCAAACACGCGCTTGAAACTTCACAGGTGGGGCACGCCTATCTCTTTTCTGGCACCAGAGGAATTGGAAAGACATCGATGGCGAGGCTCTTTGCCAAGTCACTTCGATGTGAGTCTAGACTTCCCGATCAGAATCCATGTGGCCAGTGCTCGAGTTGCCAGGATAGTGAAGATGATTCTTCACTTAATATCATTGAAATTGATGGGGCCTCAAATAACAAAGTGGAGGATGTGCGCGAGCTTATTGAGAATGTTCGCTTTCTTCCAACTTCTGGCCAATACAAAGTCTACATTATCGATGAAGTGCACATGCTCTCAACGAGCGCGTTCAATGCCCTTCTTAAAACTCTCGAAGAGCCGCCCGCACACGTTGTCTTTTTGCTCGCGACAACTGAGCCTAAGAAATTACTCGGCACAGTCCTCTCGCGCTGCCAGCGCTTTGACTTTAGAAATGCAAACCTGAAGGCTTTGCAATCACACGTTGAAAAGATTGCAAGTGCAGAGGGAATACAATTTGAATCAAAAGATCTAATTGCCCAGATCTGTAATGCGGGTCAGGGCTCTATCCGAGACACGCTCTCGCTCTTAGATCAAGTTGTGAGTCTATCCGCCGGAAGGGTAATCAATGCTGAGACAACGGCGCTCGCCTTGGGAACAACTAATCAAAAAGTTGTGGATCATTTGCTCGCATTAATTTTTAAAGGTGAATCAAAGGGGGCCATGGAAGTTGTCGATGAGATTTACTCACTCAACGTATCTGCCGAGTCTCTTGCCCTCTCATTAATGGATAGACTCTTTGAAGTGGTGCAGTCTCTTGATACAGACCAAGAGAATTTAAGTAGCGAGCTCAAGGGTGCCTCAAGCGATTTGGGGGCACAGGAATTAATTTGGATATACGAAACGCTAGCTCGCGATTTAACGTTTATTTTGGAGCTTGGCTTTGCCGATAGAGCACTCTCGGTTGCGCTATTAAAAATTACTAAGCGTAGAGAATTTTTTACTTCAACTGCTGCAACCGAAAAAAAAAAGACTGAACTAGAGGTAGTGGTAAAAGCTCCAGGGCCAATTGAGCCCGAAGAAGAGCCCGAAGAAGAGCCGGAAGAAGAGCCCGAAATCAACTCAGAAGATGAACCTGAAGTTGGGCCATCAGAACCAGAACCAGTTGCAATAACAGTTCGTGAAACTCCCAAACAAGAAATCGAGGCTGAGCCCGCTCCAGTAGAGATCAGTGAGATTAAAGTTATTAAACAGATGACTTTTGATGGGTTCATTTCCTATCTGAAATCTACCCAACTTGCGATGGCCTCTAACCTTGAGCAAGGAAATTTAATCAGTCCATTTGTTTATAAAGACGGAACAGTCGTCATACACCTTGGTTACGCCCCACAAAGTGAGTTGTTCTTTGATCACCTAAGCGAAGCTGAATCAAAGAAAAACTTGATGACGGCTATTTCAAATTATTTTGAAGTTAATCAGGATCAGGTTGAACTCTCGATTGAATTAATATCAAAGGGAGAGAGCTTTTCATCAATGGCAGATGAACAGGCTAAACAAAAGGCAATTGCTGATGATCATAGGCGTGAGAGTATTTTGCAGAATCCTTTAATCAAGGAAGCAGAATCAATCTTTAATACAAAAGTCGATAAAGTAGTTTTAAACGAAGAAAAGTGAGGTTTATATGTCTAAAGGTATGGGACAGCTAATGAAGCAAGCTCAGCAGATGCAACAAAAGATGAGCACTCTGCAAAAAGAACTCGAGTCTAGAGAGTTAGAGACATCCTCTGGCGGCGGAATGATTAAGTTAAAAATTAACGGCAAGCAAGAGATTTTAGCCGTTACTATTAATAAAGAATGTGTCGATCCCAATGATGTTGAGATGCTTGAAGAGCTCGTTAAAACGGCCGTTAATCAAGCGGTAAAAGAGTCACAGGATATGGTTTCAAAGGCCATGTCTAAGGTTACTGGTGGACTCAGCATTCCTGGACTTTTCTAAGAAAGGATTAAGCGTTGGAACTTCCAAAGTCTATTCAGCAAGCAATTGGGCAGCTCTCAAAGATTCCGGGAATCGGTGAGCGTACGGCCACCAGACATGTTCTTGGCCTACTCTCTTGGGAAGCCGCTCAGCTTGGTGAGCTCTCTAGTGCGATAAAAAATCTCGCCTTTCTCAAAGAGTGCAATCACTGCAATATGATGAGTGATCATGATATCTGTGAGATTTGCCATAACGAGACGAGACTTAATAGCGAAGTTCTCTGTGTCGTTGAGACACTTTCTGACTGTCTTGCAATTGAGAGAAGTAATCAATTTCAAGGTAGCTATTTCATTTTGGGAGGGGTGCTTAACCCCCTTCTGGGCATTGGCCCCGATGAGTTGAAAATCCCAAAGTTAATCGAACTCGTGCGCAACTATCACAAGAAGACTGTCATTCTGGCCCTCAATCCATCGGTAGAGGGAGATGCAACTTGTTCCTATATAAAGGATTTACTACCAGAAGATGTAGAGACTGATCGCATTGGATTTGGAATTCCTATGGGGGGAACTCTTGAATTCTTAGATGCGCAAACTATTTCCAAAGCCTTGGAAAATAGAAAGCGAATGTAGGAGCTATTGTGAGCGCACCCGGAAATATTACAGAATTTTTTAAGCAAAATAACGTTGAGGACAAATTTGGTCCTCTCAATGTTTTCATCACTCGCCCTGATGGGCATATTATTTTTAAAAGAACGATGAGTTCTGATAAGAGTGATACCTCAATTGGCGCACTTATAGCGGGGCTGTGGCAAGCAAGTCAGGCGCTCAGTACGATCATTTCAAATAATGAAGGACCTGGAAATTATCGCCTGAGCTACGATACGAGCTCTAATGGAGTGTACGTTCTTCCAATTCACCACGGTAGTGAACTCTACTGTGTTGGGGTCGTGTTTAACCAAGTTGTTAATCCCGGGGCGCTCAAAAATTATTTGCGCGACCTTCAATCTAGGCTTCAGAGCTACCTCGATAGTAAGCCCATTAGGCCAGCAAGCAAGATTGCGAGCATTGAAGCGAAAGAAAAATACTTATTTAACGATCTTACGGACGCTGAAGTTGATCAGCTCTTCAACTTCTAAGGAATATCAATGTCTTTTGTAAATTATCATACTAAAGAAATTAACTGCAAAATCGTCTATTACGGCCCAGGAATGGGAGGAAAGACGACAAATATTCAGCACGTCTATAAGAAAACTGCCGGTGATACTAAGGGCAATATGATTACCCTGAACACTGAAAACGAGAGAACTCTCTTCTTTGATTTTCTTCCTCTTGAGCTAGGAGAAATTCGCGGGTTTAAAACTCGATTTCACCTCTATACCGTTCCAGGACAAGTCTTCTATGAAGCTAGTCGCAAACTTATTCTTCGCGGTGTGGATGGGATTATTTTTGTAGCTGATAGCCAGCTTGAGCGCATGGACGAAAATCGTGAATCACTTGAAGGACTTAAGAAAAACCTGATTGAGCAAGGCTACGACTTCTCTAAGATTCCTATGGTTATGCAGTGGAATAAGAGAGATCTACCAAATGTTGCCCCGGTCTCAGACTTAGAGAGACAATTCAATAGCGGCGACGTTCCATCATTTGAAGCTTCTGCCGTCACAGGTGAAGGTGTGTTTGAAACACTTAAAATGATTTCGAAATTAGTTCTTATGAATTTAAAGGGCGGAGAAATCTAGAGCTTTCCACTTGAGCAAAGTGTGAGATAGATGGATTCAAGTAGGGCCTCTTGGGCGTAGTAACTAGAGCGATTGCCGATGAGGTGATGGCCCTTTATTGCACCCATGTTGAGGGCCTTAAAACCCGCCGGAAAGCGTGAGTGATCAAGCTCGACTACCCCATCATTCTGACCATCGATTTTTAAGAGCAGCTTTGCCATCATCATCCAAACATGACTTTCATACCACTCAGAAAAAAGTCCAAGTGAAGAATAGAAGGGCTTTTCTGGAAGAGTATTGTAATTGTCTTCAAACCAACTATCTCTTTGCTCTTTGGCCAGTGAAGCTTGAAACTCGCTTAAAAATAGAAGGATTTCTCTTCTAAACACCTTGTCAGTGATGTTGTTGAGTTTATCAATGAGTTTCTTAGTCTTCTCATTTAGAGTTTGGGTGCCTTGAATGGGAGAGGCGATAGTAGAGAGACCCGCGATATATTGATTAGACCACTCTGGGTTCTCGGCCATCAAATGAAGGGCATCGATGCCTCCTTTTGAAAAACCAAGCAGCCAAAGTTTCTTTTGGGGATTAATTTCAGTATAGGCTTTAAGACTTTGATAGAGCGATTTCGCATTGGAACTAGAGCTCTTTCTTCCTGAAGTGGTTGGGCAAATATAGGAGAGCTTATAGCGCTCGCTGAGATATTTTGCCCCACGCTCAAAAGCCGTGGTTGAGAAAATTTCGTTAAAAACTCCAGGTATTAAAACTAGGCAAATATCTTCACGCGCAAATTTCTCAATTGGTGAAGTTGGCTTTCGCTCAAGAGTTTCAAATAGAAATTCTAGTGTCTCTGGAAGGAGCGAAGGAGGAATTCTTGCAGACTCCCCTTTGAGAATGAGACTGGCGTAATGTGCAATACGCTCATCATGGTTAGGCTCTTTTTGATAGCGAATGGCACTTACATGGTCAGTCACAAGTCTAGAGGCGCTGTTGGCAAGCCAAGTTCCACTGTTGAGGAGGCTGCGAGCAAAGATAAGCGTATTTAATAGTGAGGGGCGGCGCTTGAGGTAGCGTGCACTGCTGTTGATTTCCTCGCGAGAAGTGGCCGCGGCAAGTTTGATGAAGCTTCGACTCTTCTGAGTGCGCTCGAGATAACTCTCAATCTCTTCATCAATGGAAAAATGCTTTGAAAATACGTTTAGCAATGTCATTCTAGGTATTATTTCAAAGATTGTGAGACTCCAGCAAAGGAATATTTATGACTCATAAAGCAATACTCGGCGTAATTGGTGGAAGTGGAGTTTATCAACTCGAAGGTATTAATATTATTGAAGAGATTGATGTCTCTACTCCCTATGGAAAACCGTCTAGTCCGGTTATGTTGATGGAGCTAGAAGGGCAGCAGTTTTTATTTATCCCACGCCATGGCAAGGGTCACACCGTTCTTCCTCACGAAGTAAATTACTGTGCAAACGTCTACGCGCTTAAAATGTTGGGCGCGCAATATCTCATTAGTGTTTCTGCGGTGGGCTCTCTTAAAGAAGAACATGCACCAACTACTTTTGTCCTCCCCGATCAATTCATTGACTGGACAAAGGGTGGGCGCAGAAGAAGTTTCTTTGGAGAGGGAATCGTGGCCCACGTATCAGTGGCCAATCCTGTTGAGAAAACTCTTCAAGCAGTGATTGCAAAAGGGTTCGAAGGAAAGGGACTTAACTTTCATGTAGGTGGCTCATATCTCTGTATTGAAGGACCACAATTTAGCTCGAAGGCCGAATCAAATATTTATCGTAGCTTTGGCGCCGATGTGATTGGTATGACTAACGTACCTGAATCATATCTCGCCAAAGAAGCAGGGATGGCCTACGCCACGATAGCGATGGTGACTGATTACGATTGTTGGAAGGAAGAGCATTGTACAGTGGATGAGATTATGAAAGTCATGATGACCAATAATCAAAATGTTCAGAAAGTTCTCAAGGAAGTCATTCCTGAAGTCTGCAAGAATCCTCCCAAGTTTCAAAAGGAAAATGCCATTGGCATTATGACACCCAAGGAAAACTGGGATGCTAGAGCAAGGGAAGTGCTTGAGGTTCTACTTCGCTAATGGACTACACATCTCACTACTCAGTATTAAAAAAAGAAGTGCTCGAGGCCATTGCTGATATAGATCCTAGTCTAGGGGCTGATCTCACTTTTGGTGGAGGTGGTCACACGTTCTCACTCTTGATGGAGCACCCCACACTTAAAATGGTGAGCTTTGATCAGGATCAGCAGGCCATCGACAATGGACGTAGAAATATTGAGAAGCTTGGTGTCGGAGAGAGACTAACTCTTGTTAAAAGTAATTTTGAAAATTTTCCCAATTGGGCCCGAGAAAATAACGATCTCAAGTTTGACTTTATTTTGATGGATGTTGGTGTTTCTTCTCACCATTTTGAAAGTGGAGAGCGTGGATTTTCATTCTTAAAAGATTTTCCTCTCGATATGAGAATGGATGCGACGAATACGTTGATTCCAACGGCCGCTGAAATTCTTGCCAAGTCTACGGCCAGCGAGCTCGAAACTATTTTTCGCGAGTACGGCGAGGAAAAGTTTGCTAAGAAAATTGCAGCGAGAATTGTCGACACAAGAGAGCGAACTCCCATTACCACTACTTTTATTCTTCGCGATCTGGTGGTCGATTGCTATCCCATGAAACTTCGCTTTGGGAAGACCAACCCCTCTACTAAAGTATTTCAAGCGCTTCGAATTGCGGTCAATCGCGAGCTGGAAGTTCTTGAATCTACAGTCAATCAAGCCATCTCAATGCTTGAGGAAAATGGTCTCTTAATGGTGATCTCCTTTCACAGTCTCGAAGATCGCATTGTAAAAAATTGCTTCAAAGAGGCAATGAGCGGGGAAGTTCCATTTGAAACGCTCTCGAAAAAACCAATTGTGCCTAGTGAGCGAGAAATAAAAGAGAATTCTAAGTCAAGAAGTGCTAAACTAAGAATACTAAAGAAAGTGACGTCAAAACGACAAAAGAATAAATACGCCCAATTTAGTAAAGTACAAATCAAGGAGTGATTTGTGGCCAAGAAAGCAAGAAAATCCACCCAAGGAAGCGTTGGTGGAGAGATTGTTCAAAAGATCAAAAGCGCCATTTTTAGTTCGAACGGGTTTCCCCTCTTTCTCTCATTTGCCACACTGGCAATTCTCTTCGTTCTTTTTCGAATGAAGGGTATAGAGATTGACTACAAAATATCCGCTTTGGATAAAGACATTCAGCAAATAAGTATGGAAAATAAAGAACTTAAGGCCAGAAAGGCGAGGCTTCTCTCTGTGAAGAATCTTCGTGCCATGGCCTCTAAGTATAACTTTGCACAGCCCAAGGAGCAGCAGATTCTTGTGATTCCATAATGAACGAAAATAAGGCCATAAAATCCAAAATTATCTTCGTCTTCTGCCTATTCGCAATTGCGTTTAGTGTTGTTATTGGGAAAGCACTAAAGATTCAGGTGATTGATCGTTCTGACCTGCTAGCAAGGGCCCATTCACAATTTTTTCGCGAAAATAAAGTCTATCCCAAGCGTGGAAATATTTTTGATCGCAACGGCAATCCACTCGCTATTAATATTCAGACCTATTCGATTTTCACTATGCCCAAGAATATGTCTGAGGGTTATAAAGAAGTTGGAGAATTAAAAAAGATTATTCCCGAGCTCGATAGCACCACTCTTTTGCGTGATATTCGTCGTCGCAATAAATTCACATGGATTGCGCGCAAGATTCAACTAGAAGATAGCCAGGTGGAGAGACTCAAGGCCCTTAAGGGAGTTTATCTTGAGTCTGTTCCTAAGCGGCTCTATCCCAATCATGAACTCGCCTCCCAAATGTTGGGATTTGTGGGAGTCGACAATAAGGGACTCAGCGGAATTGAGTATCTCTTTGATGAAGAGCTAAAGGGAAAGCCTAAAATTCTTCGCTACATTATAGATAATAAAGGTCGTCCAATTAAGTTTGAGAGTACTGAGACAGAGAATTCTGCCAAGGACATCACCCTCACTATCGACAAGGAATTGCAGGCTATTGCAGAGAAGGCATTGAAAGATGCAGTTGATGAATATGAAGCAAATATGGGTGGAATTGGAATCATGGATAGTGAGACTGGTGAAATTCTCGCCATGGCCAACTATCCTTCTTACGACCCAAATGAAGTTGAAAAATCTGAAGTTTCAAATCGAAGACTTGCCTTTGTGAGTGACCCTTTTGAACCAGGTTCAACCTTTAAGAGTTTTACAGTTGCTTCAGCTCTAGAAAATAAAATTGCCAGACTTGAGACCAACTATTATTGCGAACTCGGCAGACTTCAGGTTGAAGATCACGTGATTACGGAATCAGATTCAAATCATAAATATGAGTGGTTAACCGTTTCAGATATTTTGAAATATAGTAGTAATATCGGGACCACCAAAATTGCCTTTGATCTCACCTTTCCAAAATTAAAAGAAACACTCACCAAATTTCACATCGGACAAAAGACGGGAATTCAACTTCCCTCCGAATCCCGCGGGATTTTTACCGACGAAAAAAATGTCTCGCCCTTGCACCTAAGTAATATGAGTTTTGGTCAAGGGGTCGCCACAACTGGCATTCAAATGTTATCGGCCTATTCTGCAATCGCTAATGGTGGCTACTTTGTCTATCCCACATTGATTAAGAATGCGCGCGCCGATGAAAAACGCGAGCGGATTCTCTCTGAAGAAACAGTGACCCAACTAGAGAAGATGCTCATTGAGGCGGTAGAGGATGGAACCGGGACCAAGGCAAAAATTCCTTACTATGTAATTGCCGGAAAGACCTCAACTGCGCAACGCCCCGATAAGAAGGGCGGCTATAGCGGCTATGTACCAGGCTTTATCGGCTACCCAGTCAATGTTAGTAAAAGGTTTGTCATCTATGTCTATGTTGATAAACCGAAGGGAAGGAATTATTACGGTAATGCAGTCGCAGCGCCTGTGTTTAAGAAAGTGGCCCAGTACATGCTCTATAAATCTAAAGATTTAGAGGCCATAGCTACGAGTGATGTCGAAATTAAGAATAACGTCGACAGCATTCAGGTTAAACATTCTTCGGCCCGGGTTCTTGGCGATGGTGTTGCCCCGAACTTCATCGGACTTGATAAGAGATCGAGTCGCGCACTTGCTGAAAAACTTGGGATCAAGACAGATGCCCATGGTATTGGCGTAGTTAGCGAACAGAAACCCTCACCTGGTGAAGCACTTGGCAGCGATACAGTCTTAAAACTAATATTTTCGCCACCAAGTTATGAATGAAAAAATTTTAAAAATCTTTGCTAATAATTCCCTCACCTCTCTCAAGGGCAATATGCCAGATAGAGAGATTGTCGATCTCGCCATTCAAATTCAGGGGGAGCGCCAAAACTCAATCGTCTTTTACCGAATTACGAGTAGCAAAGATGCTCTAGAGAAATTCATCGAGCGAGCAAATCAAAGTAATGCTGCAGTTTTAATAATCAATAAGAATGAAAGGCTTCCGGATAACTTCGCGGGCGCGATCTATTTTTGTGCAGATGAAAATTGGGAGCGTGCTCAAGTTGAATTATGTGAACACTTCTACCCCAAAAACTCAAAGGCGCTGCTGGTCGGGATTACTGGAACGAATGGTAAGACGACCTCTGTGAATCTCACCCGAGATCTTTTGTGGGCACAAGGGGTTAAAGCTTGTAGTGTTGGCACTATCGGGCTTCAGGGAAGAGATGGTGTTCTTATTGAGGATCTCTCCATCACGACCCCATCTTTTTTAGACATTAGAAGAATTCTCTGTCGCTATAGTGATCAGTTTGAAGTCTTTGTCTTTGAAGTTAGCTCTCATGCCTTAGATCAGAACCGCTTTAATGGTATGAGTTTTTGTGCCAGTGCATGGACTAATCTAACCCAGGACCACCTCGACTATCATAAGGATTTTGAATCCTATGGAAAGGCCAAAGCTAAGATTGCTGATCTATCAAAGAAGCTCTTTATCTTATCAAATCATCAAGAGGTAATAAGTGTGCTTGATGGTGTTGGGGCAACCTATGAAAGTCTTGAGATTGACAATATCCCAAGGGAATCACCGCCCTTTTTTCACCTCGCTCACAATTGGGAAAACCTCATTCTCTCTCGCGCTCTGGCCAAAGAAGTAACTCAAAAAGAGATTGTCATTGATTGGAGTACCTTGCACCCACCTCGCGGTCGATTTGAAACCATTGAGTGGAGTGACAGGCTCATTGTCATTGATTACGCTCATACGCCCGATGCACTTTCTAAAATATTGGCCTCAACAAAAGAGAGTTTTCCCACACGTAGAATAATTTGTATCTTCGGCGCCGGGGGAGACCGTGATCCGATGAAGCGTCCAATTATGGGAAAACTTGCAAGTGAGTGCGCCGATCTCGTGGTGGTGACAAGTGACAATCCAAGAAGTGAAGACCCTCAAGAGATCGTAGATCAGATTCTCGCCGGAATTGAGAGGCCAGAGAAGATTTTCTTTAGTGACTCAAATCGAAAGGTGGCGATTGAAAAAACTCTAACTAGCTCGCAGGGTGGAGATATCATTGTGATTGCAGGTAAGGGACACGAGACATATCAGGAAGTGAAAGGGATTAAGTATCCCTTTGATGATAAGCAAGTCGCGCTCGATTTTATAAACGCCCAAAGGGATTAATCATGATATCAGCAGAGATTTTAGTTCAGCTTCAATCTGAGTGGAAGCTCGGTACTTCTAAGGCAAGTGGATACAACCTTTCAACAGATAATAGAAAGATTACAAGTGAAAATCTCTTTCTCTGTTTGAAGGGCGATCGCTTTGATGCCTTTGATTACCTAGAAAAGATTGCTGAATGTAAGAGCGTTGAATCGATTATCTTTACCGATGGGCCCGGTAGACGCGAGCGTGTTGAGAAATTATTAGTAAAATATCCTGAGTTAGAGTTTATTGCGGTAAAGGATTCACTTGCGGCCTTGCAGGAGCTTGCGATTTTACGAAGGTCTCAATGGCAAGACCGTGGGGGGCTCGTCTTCTCTCTCACTGGATCTAATGGAAAGACCACTACCAAAGAAATTATGACTCACTTCTTAGTCACTCTTTTTCCAAAAGATACTTTGGCCACTATTGGAAATTTAAACAACCATATTGGAGTTCCCCTCACACTCTTGCGACTTGAGGATCATCACAAAGTTGCTGTTGTTGAGATGGGAACCAATCACCCAGGTGAGATTGAGCGCCTTTGTGAAATTGCCAATCCCCAATATGGGCTTATTACAAATGTCGGTCATGCCCATGTGGAATATTTAGGTGGACTTGAAGGTGTCTATAAAGAAAAGAGCGCGCTCTTTCGATCAATTAAAAACTTGGATCAAGACAAGAAGAGTTTTGTCGTAAATGCCGATGATGATTTTTTAAAGGACATACCTGAACTTCCCTGGGCTCATCGCTGCCACTTTGTGGAGAATACAAAAAATTATTTCAAATTTAGTGCTGATGGAGAACTCTTTAAACTGGAGGCTCCACATATTTTCGAGCGCCATAACCGTTCGAATATGATGCTCGCCTTTAGTCTTGTGAACTCGGCCTTTCCGGGAAATACGCAAAAGCTAGTGGCCGCAACTGAGAGTTTTGTACTGCCAAAGAATAATCGCTCTCAGCTCTTTAATGTGGATAACTCTCTTATTTATCTCGATGCCTACAATGCCAATCCATCTTCTATGAAAGCTTCGCTTGAGAGTTTCAAGGAGAGAACGGATGAGCTGTCTCTCTCTCCTGAAACGATTTTATTAGTTCTTGGTGATATGAATGAAATCGGTGATGAATCAGAAGTACATCATCGCCAGATAGCTAGGCTAGCTGGTGAGTTAGGATTTAGACACTTGGTGGCAATAGGTCGCTTTGCTCACTATTACCTACAAGACTTCAAAGGCAGCTCACGCTCATTTGCCACAACGGCGGCCGCTAAGAATGAGCTCTCAAGTGAATTTAAAAATTACCGCGCAACTTTTATAAAGGGATCGCGCTCTTTACAACTTGAGTCATTGCTCGATATAAATTAACTTGCACTCTTAAACAGGCCCAATATGCTATACCACCTACTTTTTCCTCTGCATCAGGAATATGGTGCCTTCAACATCTTTCGCTACATTACCTTCAGATCAATGGTGGCCTTTGTTATTGCCACGGCCATTTCGATTCTTTGGGGCAAGCGCTTTATTAATTTTATGAAGCGCAAGCAATTTGGCCAAGTGGTCAGAGATGATGGCCCGCAAAGTCACTTAAAGAAGGCCGGCACTCCAACCATGGGTGGCTTCTTTATTTTGGGTAGCGTGCTCTTGACTCTCTTTATATGTGGCAATTTTGCGAGCATTCCCTTTCTCGTTACGCTACTTGTTACGGCCAGTTACTTCCTGCTTGGCTTCCTAGACGATTATTTTAAGGTGCTTCGCAAAAATACCGACGGTGTATCGGCCAAGGGCAAGCTTTTGTGGCAAATCGTCACTGGCGTTGTTGCCGGTTATATTCTGGTTCGCACCGGAACAATTGATACCTCAATTTACTTTCCGTTCATGAAGGGACCGCTCCTGGCCAACTTGGCCGAGCCACTCTTTATCGCCTTTGTCACTTTGGTGATCGTAGGTAGCTCAAATGCGGTGAATCTCACCGATGGTCTCGATGGACTTGCCATTGGTCCCATTATTACTTCTGCAGCGAGTCTTGGATTGATCGCTTACGCGTCTGGCCATATTGAGATCGCTAATTACCTCTTTATCCCCTACGTGAGAGAAAGTGGTGAGCTTCTCCCAATCTCTGCTGCAATCGTCGGTGCTGGTGTGGGCTTTTTGTGGTACAACTCCTACCCAGCGCAGATTTTTATGGGTGATGTGGGCTCTCTATCCTTGGGTGGAGCGCTCGGTACGATTGCGGTCATTACAAAAAACGAGTTTCTCTTTGTTTTGATTGGTGGGATTTTTGTCGCCGAAGCGGTTTCAGTAATTCTACAGGTGGGCTCATACAAACTGCGCAAGAAGAGAATTTTTAAAATGGCCCCCATTCACCATCACTTTGAGTTGTTGGGATGGCCTGAGCCGAAGGTGATTGTTCGCTTTTGGATCATAAGTATTTTTCTGGCCATCATTGGGGTGGCGACATTGAAGATGAGGTAGTCCATTCATGGAAAGATTTCGCGGTAAGAAAATTCTAATTGTTGGTGTAGGTAGAACTGGATTCACTCTCATCAACTTTTTCAATCGCTTTGAGTGTGAAATTAAAGTCACCGATATTAAGCCAATTTTCGACCTGAACAAGGCCGTTAAAAAACTTAAGCGATTGAATCCTGCTCCACTCATGACTTTTGGCGAGCATCGCGATGATGACTTTCTTGAAGCTGACGTTGTTGTCTACTCAAGTTCAGTAAACCCCAACATGCCCCAGCTCGAGCTTGCTCGCAATAATGGCAAGGAAGTTTACTCTGAGTTTGGCCTGGCCAATATTCTTTGTCGCAAGCCAATCATTGCCGTTTGTGGCAGTGAAGGCCGTACCACGGTTTCTCACATGATTGGCTTTGCTCTAAAGTCTGACGGCAAGAATGTGTTTGTCGGTGGAACTTCAGATAGTCCTTTTATTGAATTTGCCATGCTTCCTAACACTGATGAAATTGACTACGTCGTAGTAGAGGTTTCAGCGGTTCAGCTTAGACGCCTGACAAACTTTCATCCAAAGCTTGTGGTCTTTACTAATATTAGTGAGACGTACTCTGATAAGCACTTCCAATCGGCCGGTGAATACATTGAGACGAAGCTCTCAATCATTAAGGCCCTCTCACCCGATGATACTCTTGTGGTGAACTTTGACCGCTTGGCCAACAACACTTTCTTTAGAAACGCCAACTGTCAGACCTATTGGTATTCGAGAAGAAGTTTTGTGAATATGGGTGTGATGAATGAAATTCAAGGCACACACTTTCACGACAAGCGCATTCACTCAAATATCTACTACCACTCAGAATTTAAAGTTACGACGATGAGAATTGTGGGACAAAGTAACCGCGAAAATCTCCTCGCCTCTATTACTGCTTGTAAGGCCCTTGAAGTTTCTGACAAGGCCATTCAAGCTTGTATTGAAAAGTTCCCAGGTATTCCACACAGACTTGAATTCCTCATGGAAAAGAATGGCGTGAGCTTCTACAACGACTCTAAGTCTGAAACGATGGAAACTCTCGTTCGCAGCATCCGCGCTTTTAAAAAGCCAGTCATTCTCATTGCCGGTGGTAAAGACATTGAAGAGCTTGAGTATGAGCGCTACGCTGAGGATCTCCTTCCAAACGTGAGACTCATGGTCCTCGTGGGAGAATCAAAAGAGCGCATGAACCGCGCCTTTGGTGCGGATGGTAAAACATATATCGTAGGTTCTTTTGAAGAATCAATTCTTCTTGCCTATCAGAAGTCGCGCACAGGGGACACGATCCTTCTCTCTCCAGGTGCTCCGGCCACTGACTTCTTCAGAGATTTCGAGGAAAGAGGCAACTATTATAAAAAGCTAGTCTATCAACTCTAGTGCTCCATCCAGACGGGTGGTAGACTAGAGGAATGACAGAAGAAGAATACAACCTCGAAACCTCTACCCGCATCTTTTTTGCTATTCTCGCCATTCTAGTGGTCTTTGGGATCACTATGGTTTTCTCCGCCAGCTACATCTACTCCAAAGAAACCCACGGCGAGTCGACCTATTATTTGATTAAACAACTCATCTACCTTGCGCTCTCTGTTTTACTTGGCCTAGGCGTCTCTCGAACAAAGGCGACTTTTTGGATTAAGTACAGCTCTTTCTTGAGTGCAATGATATCACTTGCTCTGGTGCTGACCTTTATTCCCGGACTTGGTGTCGAGGTTAAGGGAGCGCATCGCTGGATTAATCTCGGACCTGCGTCCTTTCAGCCTGGAGAATTGGTGAAATTCACGAGTGTCCTTCACGGAATTGCACTATTTGAAAATTGGGACTCACTTGATCTCAAGGCCCGTCTTAAGAGTGCTGGACTTGCTGTATTGCCACTTGTGCTGCTCTTAAATCAGCCGGATTTTGGTTCCTTTAGTATCGCTTTTATTGTCTTGGCCTTTACTTGCTTTATGAGCCGCTTTCCGCGCAAGTACTTCTATAGTGGACTCGGAGTTGGCCTGCTCCTCGGGGCACTTGCTCTCTTTTCGCAGCCCTATCGAGTGAAAAGACTTCTTACCTTCCTTGACCCTTGGAAGAATCCACTGGGAAGTGGCTTTCAAATTATTCAGTCCTACTTGGGCTTTGCCAATGGCGGGATGCTTGGTCTTGGTCTAGGCAATAGTAATGAGAAGCTCTTCTATCTTCCCGAAGCACACAATGACTTTATTTTTAGTGTGATTGGTGAAGAGCTTGGCTTCCTTGGAGTGATTGGACTCGCCCTGCTCTATATGGCCTTTCTTCTCTTTGGTTTTCGAATTGCTCTCAATCTCAAAGAGCGTGTTAGCCAATTAGTAGTTTCAAGTATTGTCTTTACCATCGTGATCAACGCCGTTTTAAATATGTCTGTGGTCTTGGGACTTCTGCCGACAAAGGGACTTAACCTTCCCTTTATTAGCTCAGGTGGCTCGTCTCTTCTTTCAAATTTCTTTGGACTTGGGATTTTGTATTCTGTCATAAGAACATATATGAAGAAGTCACAAGACATCAGCAATGATCAAAATTCATTCTCGGATCAAGGTAACTTTGATCCATCTAACCGACAAAGTAATAACTTTTCCTGGTAATCATAAAGAGGATTTATGGCCCTATTAGGTAGTGACGTTCGAGTTCATTTTATTGGTATTGGTGGAATTGGAATGAGCGGCATTGCCGAAGTTCTCCTATCACTAGGTTTTGCGGTCCAGGGAAGTGATGTTGCTGAATCGGGAAATACGAAGAAGTTGGAGTCACTTGGCGCTTCGATCTTTATTGGTCACCGAGCGGAAAATATCGGAGATGCAGATGTTATTGTCTATAGCTCTGCTATCACCAATGAAAATCCGGAGATGATGAAAGCGCGTGAGCAAGGTGTTCCTCAGATGAGACGCGCCGAAATGTTGGCGGAGCTAATGCGCTTAAAGCATGGTGTGGCCATTGCTGGAACTCACGGAAAGACGACGACCACAAGCTTGCTCGCTACCATTTTGGAGGAGTCGCGCTTTGAACCCACCTACATCATTGGTGGAATTGTAGAGAATCTAAGAGGGCACGCAAAGGTTGGTTCTGGACAGCTTTTGGTGGCCGAAGCCGATGAATCTGATGGCTCATTTCTCTTACTCAACTCTATTGTTTCGTTAATAACAAATATTGATAACGATCACCTGAATCACTATGGTAGTGAGAAGAATCTTCTCGATGCCTTTGCAACATTTGCCAATAATATTCCCTTCTATGGAAGGTGCTTTCTCAATGCTCATGATGAGCGCGTCGCCGCTCTGGTTGAAGTGATGAGAAAACCTTATTCATTCTTTGGAATTAAAGGAAAGTCTTCACCCATTCCCGAGGAGGCGTGGGATTATAAAGCTGATATCATCGCTCCATGTGAGTTTAAAGTTTATGAGGGCAATAGCGAATTAGGCGTCGTGAAGCTCCCACTAATTGGCGAGCACAATATTCTCAATTGCCTCGGAGCTATTGGTATTGCCCTTCATTTAAATGTGCCATTTGAAAAGATCGCTGGGGCGATTGGAAAATTTGCCGGAGTAGGTAGACGCTTTCAAATGCTCCACTCAAAAAATGAATTCATGGTAGTCGATGACTATGGTCACCACCCAACAGAGGTAGAAGTAACTATTAAAGCGGCCCGCGAGCATTTTCCAGATAAAAAACTGGTCGTGGTCTTTGAGCCACACAGGTATAGCCGTACGAGAGATTGTTGGGGCCAATTTATTCATTGCTTTAACTTAGCCGATGAACTTCACTTGATGCCTATTTATCCAGCAAGTGAAAAGGAAATTCCAGGAATCTCATCTCAAATTTTGGCCGCCGATATCAATCGAGCTCATCCTAAATTTGCCTTTGAATTGGCCCGAGAAAAGCTTTCTACTCTCATTAAAAATCATGCCAATGAAAATGCAATTGTCCTTTGTTGTGGCGCCGGCTCTATTGGTCGACTCGCTCGTGAGGCAGTAAGTGAGCTCTAAGAGAGAGGAATTTCTAAATTCTTTTAGCGTAGAGGGTGCGGAGCTTGAACGACACGCTGATCTTAAGCGCATGTCGACGATGAGACTTACTTCTCATGGTGACTTAATAAAGGTGACTAATGTCTCTGCCCTTCAAGAGACTTTAAAGCTTTTGACATTAAATGGTCTTCACTACCGAGTACTAGGCTGGGGGGCCAATGCGCTTTTGCCCGAAGAAAATGAAGCGATCTATCTAAAGCTCGCCTTTGAATTTGATAAGAGTTATCTCGATGCTCCAAGAGAGAGCTATCACCTTCCAGCTTCAGTTTCTCTCAGTGTTCTTTCAAGCCACGCGGTAAAGTTCGGTCTTCGCGGTTGGGATGTCTTTACGGGAATTCCGGCCAGTCTCGGGGGCGCACTCTTTATGAATGCGGGAACTAATCTTGGGGAAATTAAGGACGTCGTTGAGAAAGTTTATATCGCCACGAAAAAAGGTGACCTTGTTACTAGGGTAATTAAAGAGGGCGATTACAGTTATCGTAAGAACAATTTTCTAAGTGCCGGTGATGTCATTTATGCAGCTGATTTAAAGCACTTAGGAGTTGATTCAGAGGTCAGTGCAAAGATTAGAGACTATCTGGCCCTTCGCAACCGCACTCAACCATTGAAGGAATTTACTTGTGGTTGCATCTTTAAAAATGCGTTCGGTTATGACCGCAGTTGTCGTGCTGGCCATCATATAGATATAATGGGTCTAAAGGGAACTCGTCTGGGTGGCGTTGAAGTGAGCCCAAAGCATGCTAACTTTATGGTAAACCGTGCTGAGGCTACCCGAACACAAGTCGAGGACCTAATCTCTTTGCTTCAAAGAGAGATGAAAATGTCCCTAGGGATCGACTTTGAAACTGAGGTTGAAAAGTTTTGAAATTATTTGTTCGTTCATTCATCTTCTCCCTTCTTCCACTCTCTCTCTGGGCGGCAGTTCCCACTGAGACCGAGCTTAAGTACCGCACTCACTTTGGCAATTGCCCAACGAGAAGTGCTGGTAGTATGTCTCTAAAACTCATCAAGACCTTTGAAGAAAAGCAATCCTTGCGCGCTGTTAAGAGTGAGATCATTGGCGAAAAGCTCGATCAAAAACACTTTATTACTGACTATAAGATCTCTTACGATCCCATGAATAAGCAGCTCGACCTGCGCTTTGATTGCCCGAAACCACTTATGAAAGTGCAGATTTATAAAGAAAATGGTCTTGAAGGCTACGAAGCGATTCTTGTTGAGAACGGAAAACTCTTTGATCCAACTTACGAGGTTCTTCTTCGAACGGAGAATAAACTCTCACACGATTTGCCCTATCTCGCCCTGCCAGTAGGGGAAATGGATCAAAATACTCAAGAAAAAATCACCTCTCTCATGCTCGATGTGGATGGGGCCGTTCGCAAGAAAATTAGCGAGGTTATCCTCGATGACAAAGGTGAATTGACGGTTATTCTCTCGATTAGTGGACGTCCATCGTCGGTCTTTCTAGGGGCCGAATCTTGGACTGATAAGATGCAAAAGCTTGAAAAGATAGTCGGCTATATGGAGGCTAAGAAGCGCATCCCGTCCATTATAAACCTTACAAATTCGAAAAAAGTGGTTGTCAAGTTCTCTGACGCTCTCTAAAATTTAAAGTTAAGTGCCGGGGAAATATTTTCCGGCAGTTGGCAGAATGAATCTTGCCGTATCTGAGAAAGGACTCTCATGAACGACAAAAATATCCTTGTAGGATTAGATGTTGGTACTACTAAGGTTTGTACCATTGTCGGTATCCAAAACTCACAGTCAGATTTAGAGATCATTGGGATCGGGACGCATCCTAGTTACGGGCTTAAGAAAGGCTCTGTCGTTAATATCGACAAGACCGTTCGCTCGATCCAAAACTCTCTAGAAGAAGCCAAGCTCATGGCCGGAGTTAATATCTCTAAGGCCACCATTGGAATCGCTGGCAATCACATCTATAGCTTTAACTCATCTGGTGTCGTGGCCATCAAAGGGCATGAGATCACTGAAGTCGATGTCGAGCGCGTGCTTGAAGCGGCTAAGGCCGTTGTCATTCCAAGTGATCGCGAAATCATTCACGTGATACCACAGGAATTCAGAGTGGATAACACGAGAGGAATTAAGAATCCAGTTGGTATGTGCGGAGTAAGACTTGAGGCTCATGTACATATTGTCACTGGCACCATCTCACTTATTCAAAACCTAGTTAAGTGCGTAGAGCAAACAGGAATTCGCGCTGAGCATATTACTCTTCAACCAATTGCCTCTTCAGAAGCGGTTCTCTCAAGTGAAGAAAAAGAGCTTGGTGTTGTACTTGTAGATATTGGTGGTGGAACGACTGACATTGCCATCTGGAAAGAAGGCAGTCTCGTTCACAGTCAGATCATTCCTGTAGGAGGAAACCACTTCACCAATGATTTGGCGGTGGCCCTTAAAGTCCCACATGCAGAGGCTGAGAGAATTAAGATAAATCACGGTTCAGTTCTCTCAGAAAAACTGAATCAGTCTGCGCATATTACAGTTCAAGGGCTCTCAGGAACTAAGCCACGCGAAGTCAAACTAAGTGTGGTTGCAGAAGTTCTAGGTGCAAGAGCTGAAGAACTTTTTGATCTCATTAGTGAAATTATAAAAGATAAAGAAATTGAAAATGAAGTTTCTGGCGGGATTGTTCTCACTGGTGGTGGCGCTCTTATTAAAGGAATGCCTGAGCTTGGTGAGTACATCCTCATGAAACCAACGAAGGTTGGCTATCCTCAGCCGTTTGGCGGGATGACCAACCTTATGCAAAATCCAAAATATTCAACGGTCTTAGGTCTGCTGCTCGAGTCTTCAAAGCTCAGAGTGCACAGCCCTGTACAGGCCGAAATTACTAGCGGGTCAGTTGATCTCATTGGAAGATTAAGTGATTCATTAAAAAGTGTTCTTAAGGAAATTTTTTAGAACAGGGGGATAAGTATGTTTGAGATTTCTGATGACCGTAAGGTACAACATGGCGCTAAAATTCGTGTAATTGGCGTTGGTGGTGGTGGCTGTAATGCCGTAAACACGATGATTCGCGAAGGCCTCACTGGTGTTGAGTTCATTGTAGCCAATACAGATTCACAGGCCCTTGCTGCCAATATGGCCCCAACTAAAATTCAACTCGGCTCAGAGATTACAAAAGGTCTTGGCGCCGGAGCAAATCCAGAGATTGGTCGCAAAGCCGCTCTTGATGAATATGAAAAACTATCTGAAGTGCTAGAAGGCGCAGATATGGTATTCGTAACTGCCGGTATGGGTGGCGGTACAGGTACTGGTGCAGCTCCAGTTATTGCTAAGCTTGCTAAAGAGCTTGGGGCTCTTACAGTTGGTGTAGTCACTAAGCCTTTCCTCTTTGAAGGAAAGAAGCGCTTTAGACAGGCAGAAGCTGGAATGTCAGTGCTTGAGGAGAACGTAGACTCACTCATTACTATCCCAAATCAGAGACTGCTCTACATTGCTGGTGAGAGTCTCTCTCTTGTGGATACTTTTAAGCGTGCAGATGAAGTACTTTTAAATGCTGTAAGAGGTATTTCTGACCTAATCAATACAACCGGTCATGTGAATGCTGACTTTGCTGACGTTAAAGCAGTTATGCTCAATAAAGGTCAAGCCCTTATGGGGACTGGTTTTGCAACTGGTCCAGACCGCGCAATTAAAGCCGCTACTGAAGCTATCAGTTCACCACTTCTTGAGGACATCTCAATTGACGGTGCCACCGGTCTAATCATTAACATCACTGGTAATGTCTCAATGACAATGCACGAAGTGAGTGAAGCTGTAACTCTAATTACAGAAGCAGCTGATGACGATGCAGAGATCATCTTTGGATCAGTGATTGATGAGAATATGGAAGATGATATTAAGGTCACAGTTATTGCAACTGGACTTGGTGGACTAGAGAGAGTTGTAAGTGTTCCAAAAATGACTACGACTCAAACTGAAACTTCTGCTCCAGTGATGGAAGCCAGAAGAGAGCCAGCTCCTCAGCCAACATTTGAAAGAGAAGTTCCTGTTCGTGAAACGGTTGTGGCCCAAACTCCAACGAGAGAGACTTGGACTCAGCCAGAAGCCACACCAGCGACTTCTGAAACAACTGAATCAGCTCAAGTAACAGCCAAGGCCCAGCCAGAGCAGACTACAGAGCAGAGAACATCAACGCTAGCTGACTCAATTCGTTCAGCTGCCTCACGCTATGAAATGAATAAGCAAACTAGTGAAGTTGCTCACACTCCTACAAGAAAAGAGGAGAGAAATGAAGCCTCATCTCGTACTCGCAGCATTGCAGAGAAGCTAGGTTTCATTAATTTTGAAGAGGATGAGTTTGATACGCCAACTTATCTTCGTCGCGATGACAGCAAAGAACAGCAAGAGAGAAGCGAAAGCCGCCCTCTTGATCTTTAAGCGTTTTCCCCCAAATGCTTGAGAAAGGGGCACCTTATAGGTGCCCTTTTATTTTTTCCTTAAGCATATCTTCATCATCTTTGCGAACGTGAAGTTGCACGTAAGATTCAATAAAATCATTCTCAATATTGATTCGGTAATGGGTTACGATAAAAGTTGGAACGTGCTCGCTTGACCAGAGTTTATCCTTAAACTCATAGAGAGCTACACCCTCACTTGGATTGTCAGGGGTTGTTTTGATATTGGTTAGCGATATCCACTCGTGTTCTAGGTAGGTCTGGAAATGTTCAGAGCAGAAGTAGAGATTCTCCGCCTCTGAGGCACATTCTTCACAAAGGGTTTTAGAACAAACGGCGCAGAGGGCGACGGCCTTTTCACTATCGTGATTGGCACAATAACCCTCTGCACGAGGTGGTCTATAAACACTGGGCTTTGGTGGTGTGGCCGCAACTAAATTGTGCTCTCTTTGAGTGGGTTGGTTGAATTGCTTTCTCTTGTCTCGAAGATAGAAAAAAATAAGAACAAGAACCGCGACAACGAGTATCGAAATCAACAAACTCAAAAGAATGAGAATATAGAATAAATAATTTTCCACACTTACCTTTCGGATCTAGAGAGAAAAAACCTGAACAATGACTTGGGGGCGGTAGCCAAGAAATTCCCCGTAAAAGCGGCGAAGACCAATGCGCAATTCCTCTGCAGCTGGGCCGGCTTTACCTGAATATATCTCTCGGACTTTTTCACATACCGCCTGGTCGTCAATGGAGCGTGGCAGGCCTTGTAGGCTTGCCTGTATGTGCGCGATAGCGTTCTTTTTAAAGACCACGCTCAGACAAATAAGACCCTGGCAAGCAAGTTTGCGGCGCTCGGAGATGGCCTCACGCTCGATAACATGGTGACTACCGTGAATGAGGATAGGAGGTTTAGCCTCACCATTAACTAGTTCAATCTTGGACTTGCCAATGACTATTGAATCAAAGTTGAGGGGGCGTAGTACCTGACAATTTTTATGAAGCTCTTCAAAGTGCTCTTGGTGGCGCTCTAAGAAGAAAGTCTCTCCATGGGTGGGAAAAAAGGTGGTTGGAGCAAAGGCATTGTAGAGCATGGCCAGATCATCGACACCGGCATGGCCACTTGCATGTACGCGGCAATCAGAAGAGTCGAGGATGATCTGTGCTCCAAGAGCAGTGAGGTCATTGAGCATCAAGGAAACTTTCTTCTCATTTCCTGGAATAGCCTTACTACTAAAGATAACTGTATCCCTAGGCCTAGGTTTAAAGTTTGAGTCACTGCCAAGGGAGATGCGCTTGAGTCCAGATCTAAATTCACCCTGGCAACCAGAAGTTATCACGACAAGTTTGTCACTATTAACATCATAGCTCTCAGGTGTTCTTAAGATATCAGAAACGTCACTTAGATGGCCCGTCGCTAGTCCTGCATTCATGTAGTTCTCTACCGAGCGGCCAACGGTCATAACTTTCTTTCCAAGCTCCCGGCAGACCTCTGTGATATTTTGAATGCGATGAACATTACTACTAAAGAGAGTTATAAAAGCTCTGCCAGGGACATTCTTTAAGACTTTTCTCAGAGATTCCTTCACTTCACTCTCAGAGGTAGTCTTGTGATTGGATGAGAGAATATTGGTGCTATCAGCAGCTAATAAGCGGCGCTTAAAGGGAGCGGCCCACTTTGCGAGCAAATCTAGGTCAAAGGGACGTTCATTGATCGCATTGGGATCAACCTTAAAATCTGAAACATAGAAGAAACAGTAGTCATGGGATTTTTGATAGATAAAGAGTCCATGCGTTTCTGGAATCGAATGATTTACCTCAAGAGGTCGAATGACAAAGTCATCGACAAGGATCTCGTCAGTTGACCTGAAGATCTTAATATTTGCAGCTTCACTAGCAAATCCTAGCTTTCTAACAATGAGTTCACGTGTAAACGGAGAGGTCCAAATTTCAATTTGTGGGTAGGCCCGAACAAACTCAACAATGGCCCCAATGTGATCCTCATGTCCATGACTGATAATTAAATGAGTCGGAGCTGGATCGAGATCATAGAAGTCTGGAATGAGATAGTTGATATCGAAAAAATCTTCGTAGGGAAATAGCAGGCCACAATCGATGACAAAGGAGCTCTTACCATTTGAGAGATGGATGAGGTTGCTACCGATTTGGCCAGAGCCGCCAATGGGAGTAATACTTAGTTGGGCCTTCAGAGAGCGGAATCCTGAATATTACTAGTCGTATAATTGCGCTTCAAACCAAGAGTCTCCTTCGTCGGATCTACCGAATCACACATCTCTTTTATTTTAGCAGCTAATATACTGGCGGCAATATCAGTTTCTTCTCCGACGATGAAATCAGCGTATTGTTTCTGTGGGTCTAGATATTTCTGATACATGGGGCGAACAGTTTCATAGTACTGATCGATCACACTCTCGAGAGAGCGTCCTCTCTCTTGAACATCGCGGTGAAGTCTTCGCGTGAAGCGAATGTCTGCTTCGACGTGAAGAAAGCACATAATATCGAGTAAGTCGCGGATGGCGGGATCATAGAGAGTGAAGATTCCCTCGAAGAGGATGACTTTGGCAGGCTCAACGAGCAAGGTTTTGTCGGTACGTGAACTGGTCTTAAAGTCGTAGATGGGAGAATCGATAGAGCTGCCTTGCTTGAGGGTTTGAAGGTGATCCCTCAAAAGGGCCCAGTCAAAGGCTTTTGGATGGTCGAAATTTGGGTGGCCGCGCTTGGTGTAATTGTCTGGTAACTGATCTTTTAAATAATAACTGTCCATGTGAAGAACGGTTATCTCTTGATGCTTCAGGCGAGCGACTACTTTTTCCGCAAAAGTTGTCTTACCTGAGCCCGATCCGCCAGCAATGCCGACCAGAAAGACCATTGTGAACTCCCATTGTATGTTTGGGGCAAACTAGCACAAAAACTTTCTCACTTGAAGGGCCGTTTTGGTACACTAGAGGCTATGAAAAAACATATTTTAAATACCTTAGCAGTTCTCTTTGTCTTTTTTGTTTCTTCCCAAGCCTTGAATGCCCGGGAACTTGTGATTGGACTATCCTCGGCCCCGAGTAATCTCAGTCCCTTTTTTGCCACAGATGCCAACTCTCAAAATATTGGTCGCTTGCTGTATCTCACCCTCACAGACTTTGGCAGAGATATGAGCTTTAACTGTCGCGCTTGCAAGAGTTTTGAAGAGCGATTTGAAGATGGGAAACATAAGATTCATTTTAAACTCAGAGAAGACTTAACGTTTTGGGATGGCGAAAAAATAAATGCCCAGACCATTAGAAATGTATGGGAGATATTTACCAATGAGGAGTCTCCCAAATCAATTTTTCGCTTTGCCTTTGCCAAGCTAGAAGAAGTTAAGGTTCTCGGAGAATTTGAACTAGAACTGATCTACCCTAGTTACTCCGCAGATAATTTGTCTGATCTGGCCCTTTTGAAAATTTTAAAAATTAAAACGGGTGGGGATCCAAAGAATGTTGAGGACATTATCGGAAGTGGGCCGTATCAAATTGCTAGTGCCACTTCTCTAGGAGTAACGCTAACCCCCGTCTTTGAGAAGAGTCGAGATAATCTTCACTTCAAAGTAGTCAAAGATGAGACAACGCTCGCTCTAAAAATGATGAATAATGAGATTGATCTCTCAGTCGCTCAACTTTCTCCTAGAAAAGTCGATTGGATTGATAAAAATGTAAACCATCTTGATATCGTAAGTGAGAAAGGTACCAATTACATTTATGTCGGTTTAAATCACAAGAACCCTCACCTATCAAAGGCAGTTTTTAGAGAGGCACTCGATTTGCTCATTCCAAGAAATAAGTTAGTTGAATATAAGATGAAGAAGACCGCTTCTCTTGCAAACTCACTCTTTTCTCCATCGTTTACGAATCTATATCAGGAAGATTTAAAGCCGACTTCATACGACCCAGAAGCGGCAAAGAAATTGTTTTTAAAGAATGGATATACGTATGAGAATGGAGCGCTAAGCTTTGAAGGAGTTCCTGTAAAATTAGACTGGAAAATCTCAAACAACAAAGCGACTGAAGAAATTGTAGACGCGATCATTGATGAATTCAGTAAAGCTGGCATCTCAGTGACAAAGACAATTCAAGAGTGGGGGACGTTTATGCGCTCAATGAAGACGGGGCAGTTTGATCTCGTCATGAGCCAGTGGGTGGGCTTTACTGGGCCAGGAATGCTCTCCTACGTCTTTTCGACAAAGTCATATCCACCAGCTGGTGCTAATCGTGGATACTTTCACGATGAGAAGTTAGATGAGCTGCTTGCTGCGGCCGAAAGGCCAATGGATCAAAAGCAGCGCCTTAAAAATTATAGAGAGGCGATGGCCATTGCTGTTAATGAACGCGCCTATCTGAGCCTATGGCACCCAGATATTATATGGATTGCCAGAAGCTGTTTAAAAGGGGTATCACCCTACCCCAATGGCAATTTCATGCCAATTCTAGATATTCAGACTAGTGGTTGTTATGAGCGTAAGTGAAGCAAGTTTTTATCAAGTTACAGTATTCCTAGACTCTTACGATGAAGTTGATCGCGTCGCTTTTGAGGAGTTTTCCTGCGATGGGATTAATGACTATAGTCTAGATGAAGCTGAGGTTGATGAGATTCTTGGCCGAGATGCATTTTGCGGTGGTGATCTCCCTCCTGAACTTGCGAAGAGAATCGAAGATAAAGTGGGATCTAGCAATGGCAAGACGTACGTCTTCTTTGAAGACGATGCACAAATCAGATCAAAGCAATTTGAGGCTTACTTAAGCTCTCAAAAAATAAAATTTGAATCTAAAGCTCAGCTCACTCAAGACTGGGATGCCGAATGGCGAAAGCATTATGCCCCAATTGAAGTAACAGATTCACTTCGAGTTGTCCCGGCCTGGATGAAAGACGATCAGCGCGAAGTGAAGACCGAGATTTACATTGATCCAGGCAGAGGCTTTGGTACCGGCGAGCACGAGACTACTTTCCTGTGTCTCAAGCACCTCAGTGAGCTTGATGAGAGCGGTGTTCACTTTAAAGAGAGCTTAGACTTTGGATGTGGATCAGGCATTCTTGGAATTGCTCACCTTCTCTATAATGGAGAGAGCTGTGACTTTGTGGACATTGATAAGAATGCCCTTGATAATTGCTTGCGAAACATTGAGCTTAATTTAAGTGGGCGCGATCTCGCCGGATCTTCATTAATCCTACGAGAGAGATTTGAGGTTAGTAAAACGTACGACCTCGTCTTTGCTAATATTCTTGAGCATGTCTTGATTTCAGAAAAAGAATTAATTCTCTCCTCACTTAAGATAGGCTCAAGACTTATTGTCTCTGGAATTCTTAAAGAACAAGAAGATAATATCCTCACACATTACCAATCTCTCAAACACGTGAAGACTCACTCTAAGGGAGATTGGCTGGCCATTTTATTTGAGAAAGTATGAGGGCCATACTTCTTTCAACTGAGGAAATTCAATCTAAGTCTGTAAGTGTCGAAGGTGAACGCTACCGACACTTAGTACAAGTATGTCGTTTGAAAGAGGGAGAGACTATCCTTCTTCTCGATGGTCAAGGCAAACGGGCGAGTGGCGTTCTCAGCGAAATTAAAAAAAGAGAGGCCACGCTTTCGATTGAAAACCTAGAGAGTGTTGCCTCTCCTCACTTTCTAAGCGCCTTCATTGGCTGTCCCAAAAAAGAAGCAGTAGAAGAAATTTTAAGAAGGGCTACAGAGCTAGGTCTTCGCGAAGTAATTCTTTATGAGTCTGAGTTTTCAACTTGGAAGTTCGCTCCAAATGCGCGCTTTGATAAAATTATTGAAAGTGCGCTGATACAGTCCAATAATTTTTGGCGTCCTCAAATTACTTGGTGTGCCAAATCAGAACTCGAACAAACCCTAGCGCGTTTTAAGAGCGCACTCTTTCTCCATCCCTATCCAGAATCATTTGGTGAAACCCAGCGCTTGCAGAAAAGTCAGGGAGTGGATCTCATCGCAATTGGGCCCGAAGCCGGTTGGTCTAGTAGTGAGTGTGAGGCCTTTATCGAAAACTCAAATATGCATCCTGTGCGCCTTCCAACGCCGATTCTGCGGGCCGAGCATGCGCTCTCTGTTGCAGCGGGTTACGCCTTCACACTCAACGATAATTGATTGCTGCTTTGCTTAATTTATGCCATTCTAGAACCTATAGGACCACTGCCTAGGGGCTTGTAATGAAAGACATTTCAACGAATGAGCAAAATAGCAAAAAAAATTCTATTGTCTTGTCATTTGATGAACAGGACGACTTTGATTTTAAGCCATTGACCAAAGGTCTAGGTTTTCATCACACAGAGAAGAAGCAAACTCAGGTGCGCACTGGTGGGGTGATGAATCGCTCAGTCTCAAGTGCAAGAAAGTCAATTCCAACAACCCCAAGTCTTAAATCCACCCCTACGCAAAAACTCTCAACACCAAGTTCACTTCCACAAGAGCTAAAAGCTTTCTATGAAGCTCCCGCCGAGACCACAGTTACTCCACCACTTCCCAGTGTGGGAATGGTTCACGTTCCAGAGGTGCCGGTTCAAAGCAAGCAGACAATTTCTCATGCGCCTATTCTAAATGAAGAAATTAAGAGTGCTTCGCGTATCATCCAGCTCGCAGCGTGGTTGGTTGATCTTGTGGTCATTTCAATTTTTGTCGTTGGAACAATGTCGGCACTCTTTTTTATGCTCAATGTGGAACTATCTTCATGGAAGGAAGTTCTTCTAATAGACAGAAACTACATCGTGCCATTGAGCCTTTTTGCTATTTACTACGTTCTCTACTTTGGAATCTTGGATCTCGTGGGTGGTGTGGGCAAGACCATGATGGGTCTAAAAGTGGTTGCTCGCGTACCAGGAGAGAAGCTGAGCTTCTTTAAAACTATGCTTCGCTCGGTGGTGAGCCTTCTTTCTCTAGCAGCTTTTGGTCTACCTCACATTGTTGATTTTCAAGGCAAGCTTTCAGATACGGAAGTTGTGAGTGAGTAAGCTCGAAGACTTTTTAGAAAAGTATAAAGGCAAGAAAGTTGTCTTTACCAACGGATGCTTTGATATTCTTCACCGTGGCCATGTGGCCTACCTCAATGAAGCGCGCTCTCTAGGTGACGCTTTAATTATTGGCCTCAATAGCGATGCAAGTGTCAAAAGACTTAAAGGCGAGTCTCGCCCAGTCAATGCAGAGCTTGATCGCAAGTTTGTGCTTGAAAATCTCAAGTGTGTCGACTTTGTAGAAATCTTCGAAGAGGATACGCCGTACAATTTAATTAACCGAGTCCAACCTCAAGTACTGGTCAAGGGTGGAGACTGGAAACCCGACCAAATTGTTGGGTCGGATATTGTCCTCGCCGCCGGTGGTGAAGTAAAAAGCCTTCGTTTTGAAGAGGGCTATTCAACTACCGGAATTATCGAAAAAGTTAACAATCATAACTAATACCCGACCGTTTTTCTTGGTCTAAATTATTGAAAAAAGGAAAAAATTTCCTCAAGAAGCCTCTTGGGACTCCCGAAATGGTTTTTGTCGGTTTTGGGGACTGACAAAAAACAGGGTGCAGACACGGTTGTTTGACACCTAAACACAATCACAAGGAGGTTACTTTGGCTCGAGGAGATTAATTATGGGTTTGCGTATTAACACTAACGTTCAATCATTACGTGCACAACAAAGTTTAGGAAAAGTAACTAGAGAGCAGGAGGATTCACTTGCTAAGATGTCATCAGGGACACGCATTAACAAAGCAGCAGACGATGCCGCTGGCCTTGCGATCTCTGAACGCCTTAAAGCAGAAATCCGCGGTACTCAACAAGCTGAGAGAAACGCCAACGACGGGGTTAGTATGATCCAAGTCGCTGAGGGTGGACTCACTGAGATCTCAAATATCATGACTCGCTTGCGCGAACTATCTGTTCAAGCAGCTTCTGATACTGTGGGTGAAGTTGAGAGATCGTTCTCTGATAAGGAATACCAAAACCTAGTACAAGAGGTAACTCGTATCGCTGAATCAACTTCATTCAACGGTAAGAGCCTTCTGAACGGTGAAGGTGAGCAACTTGACTGGCAAGTAGGTACAAACAATAACGCTGAAGTTGATAGAATCTCTTTCAATCCAGGTGATATTGCGGCTCGCGCTGATCAACTTGAAGTAGGTGGAACTAACGTTCTTACAAAAGCCGATGCTCAAGAAAACCTTGAGAGAATCGACACTGCTATTAACAAGATCAACGAAGGTAGAGCTGGACTAGGTGCCATGCAGAACAGACTACAGTCTACGATGAATAACTTGAGCATCAAAACTGAGAACCTCTCAGCTGCGAACTCAAGAATCAGAGACACAGATGTAGCTTCTGAATCAGCAAAGCTCGCTCGTGCGAACATCCTTACAGCGGCTAGCTCGTCTGTACTTGCACAAGCTAACTCTTCTGGTAACCAAGCTCTTAAGCTTATTGGCTAAGAAGAAGCACAGTAAAAACGCAACTGACAACAAAAGAGGCCTCCCGAATGGGAGGCCTTTTTGTTTTTAAGTGTCTGAATTTCTTTAAAAGATGCATTTTTTTTATAAAATACTTGACCGAAAAGCTAAAGGAAAAAGCCGAGTGCTCCGATAGGGTATTTGCAGGCAACAACAACAACAAAACGCCTGTGTGTGTTAACAGCCACACGACTTTAACTTGGAGTATGAAATGGGCTTAAGAATTAAAACGAACATTGCTTCAGAGGCGGTTCAGACCAACCTAAAGGCAGTCTCTCAAAAAGCGGACTCTGCACTACAAAAACTCTCTAGTGGTAAGCGCATTACCAAAGCATCAGACGATGCTGCTGGTCTCGCCATCGCCACCAACTTAAACGCACAAACAAAAGGCTTGAGACAGGCCGTGCGAAACGCCAACGACGGTACATCAATGGTACAAGTCGCTGAAGGCGGTCTAAACGAAGTAAGCAACATTCTTGTGAGACTTCGCGAGCTAACAGTACAATCTGCTTCTGACACCGTAGGTGAACAAGAACGTGGATTCCTAGACAAAGAATATCAAAATCTCCTCTCAGAGGTAGACCGTATCGCTGAATCAACGACATTCGGAAATCAGGGCTTACTCAATGGTTCTGGTCCAGATGAAATGGAATTCCAAGTCGGTATTCGCAGCGGAGATAGTAACCAAATTAGTTATGAAAGTTCTGCCACAGACGCTAGATCATCTACTCTAGGTGTTGATGGAACAGGAGTAGCCGATAAAGACGATGCACTAGATGCCATTGACTCTATCGATAATGCTCTTAATACTGTATCAAGCTATCGAGCCAACTTGGGTGCCGTACAGTCAAGACTTCAGTCAACTGTATCAAACCTTGAGACGCAAGCACTCAACCAAGAAAATGCTCGCTCAGTGATTGAAGACGCAGACGTAGCTGCAGCCTCAGCTGAACTTGCCTCGGCAAGTGTGATTAAGGCCGCAGGTATTGCGACTCTTTCACAAACAAATAATCTTCCAAACTCGACTTTAAGGTTGATTGGGTAATAAGCCCATACCTAATTAGTCTTAATGCCCATGGCCCCTTCTTAGCTGTTTGGGAAGGGGCCCTTTTAAAAGGGCACAAAAAAGGAAACGGCCGTGATTGTAAAGAGCATTGAAAATTTAAAGAAAGATCTAATCAATGTGATGATGGAGGGCGAGACAGTGGTGGTCTGGTCTCTTCGTTTGGGCAATCTCACGAGAATTCACGCAAGCATCCGCACCATCAAGTCTGATCGTTCACAAATTCACTTAACACTTCACGATCACCAAGAACATCTTCTCGCCAAGGTTATGGGAGGGGATTTTCGCATCAATTTTATAGCTCCATCAGAATCAATTATTTTTTCGAGTGAAGTTCTGAAAGTAGATGGAAACGAGATGATACTCGCTTTTCCAACTAACCTCGTAAAGTACGATAGAAGAAAATCAGAGCGATTTAAGCCGATGATAGAGCTTGAGCTTGAACTTCATGTTGGCACGAAGATTTTTAGAAGAGAGTGCTTTGATATAAGTGAAGATGGACTTGGCCTACTCGCAATGAAGGGTGAACTCAAGGGAATACACGAAGGCGATATCATCTCGAAAGCCTTTCTGATTCACGGAAAATCTAGAACTCAAGTCGATTTAAAGGTGGCGAGACTAAAGAAGCTTAAACCCTTTCAAATTGCAGAGAGTCCCTACGCAGCTCAGCTCCTAGGCTTTTCGTTTAGCGAAGATAATGAGTTGTGCCGACACATAATTCAAAAAATTATCCTAGGGCATCAAGCCTTACTGGACGATTTGAGCTAGCATAAGGCATGGGCCTTAGCACAATTTCAGACCTCCATATCAAAACTCCAGGTGACCGCGGTCATCAACTTCTTAAGAAATTCTTAGAGCATCCTCAAGTGCGATCAAGTGATCACATTGCCCTGCTCGGCGATATATTCGATCTATGGGTGGGAGACATTTCTCATAAGTACCAAGACTTTAAAGATGTCTTCGATGAGCTGGCGACACTCTCTAAAGAGGGCAAAGTAATCTACTATTTTGAAGGGAATCACGATCTTCATCTAAGAAACCTAGAGAGTAAAATTCCTGGAATTCAGTATGTAAGAGACTACGTTATAGTGGGACTTCGTGGCAGGGACGTACTGCTCTCACACGGCGATTGGTTTGATCATCAAGACCAGTTCTATTATAGATACCGCAGAGTGATCGGTTCGCAAAAATTTGCCAAATTGGTGCTCTCTCTTGTTGGAGAGAAATTCATTAACAATATAGGCTCACTAGCCTCAAAAATCTCACGTTCAAGAAATTCAAAGAAGTATGGGGAAGATATTAGTGAGGTTGTACGCACGAAGTTTAGAGAACTGGCCAGGGACTGTTCAGAGCTACATGGAGTAAATACGATTGTTTGGGGACACTCACACGTGCGCGATATCTATGAAAATCAGGGAATAACTTACGTTAATAATGGGTATGGTCCAATTGAGGCCGTATTTAACTACATCCCTACAACTGGACCCATTTCACAAATAACCCTTAATGAAGGGGCATCATCGACTTAATAAAGTCTTCTCTTTGCGTGGCCAAAATTTCTTGAGCGAGAGAAACGGTCCTCTCCTTACCACCCTTACCTACGGTTTGCTTCTTCACTTCAATCAATGACTTTGCGTGAATGGCAATTTGAGGAAGATGGGTGATGGCCACAACTTGGCTAAATTCTGAGACATTTTGAAGAGCTTTACCGATTTTAAGGGCCGTTGCTCCGCCAATACCCGTATCAATTTCATCAAAGAGAAAGACTGAGATAGAATCTTGAGATGAGACAACCTGTCTTAATGACAGGAGTATTCGAGATAGCTCACCACCTGAAGCGATCTCCTTAACACGGTAAAAACCTTCTCCCGGATTAGTCTGCGCCATAAATTCAAGCGCGGTAATACCTTTGGAACCTAGGTCATTGGTCATAGCGACTTCAAGTCGAATTGTCGCCCCTTCCATATTAAGTCCTTGAACCATCTTTGTAAGTTTCTGCTCAAGAATCCTAGCCTTTTTGGCGCGTTCAGAGTGAAGCTCACTAGCAAGAGTTCTTAATTCTTTTGAAAGTGAATCAATTTTCTTCTTCACTTTTGCAAGGTCGAGATCAATGTCATTGTAAGCCGAAAGTTCCGTCTTCAACTTATCAAGGTGCTCAGAGAGTTCCTGAGTTGATAGGTTAAATTTGCGCTTAAGTTTTGAGTAGGCATCGAGTTGATCGATAATACTCTCAAGGCCTTCCTCTTCATCTCCCATTTCGTTACTTTCACTTGAGAGCTCAAAAGATAGGTCTTCAAGTATTGAAATCGCCTCAATGAGTTTATTGGAAAACTCTACACTAAAGAGATTGGCATTCTTGTTGGCCAAATTTGTGAGGTATTGAAGCTTCGTGAGAGCTGAGTCCTCATCTTCGCTTAGGATATTGAGAAATGAATCTTTAAGGCTTAGGAACTTCTCTCTATTCATAAGGAAGTCCTTCCTTTTAATAAGAGACTCCTCCTCTTCCACTGAAGGCGAGAGTTTTTCTAGCTCACTGATTTGAAACTCTAGGTAGTCTTTTGTGAGAGCGATTTCACGATGTTTGCTCTCAAGCAATTCAAGCTCAGACTTGCAAACGAGTAGGTCGCGGTACTTCTCTGAATATTGATCAACCTTTGATTGGTGCTGACAAAATTGATCGAGAAGTACCAATTGATAATCATTTGATAGCAGCTTTTGATTTTCAAACTGACCAACGACATCGATGAATCTCTTGGCAATGTCGCCAAGTAATTGAACCTGGCAGGAGCCGAAGTTCAAGTACGCCTTTGACTTGCCGTTAGAATAGATAATACGTTTAACGACAACTTCATTGTCGATAATTGGATGTCCGATAGTATCAAAGTAGTTTTTGATTTTTTCATCATCACAATTAAAAGCAGCCTCAATGATGGCTTGATCTGAACCTTTGCGAATTAGTTTTTTATCTGAGCGCGATCCGAAAATAAGAGCGAGAGCATCTAGAATCAAACTCTTTCCTGAGCCTGTTTCTCCTACGATGGCATTAAAGTCATTATCAAACTCAATGCTTTGATTTTCAAAAGTAGCAAAATTATTGAGCGAGAGCCTTTGCAAGAAGAAGTTTCTTGTATTCATTAAAAACCTCGACGACCGTGTGTGAATTTATCTTTAAGAGTTAGAAAATAATCGCGCTCTGGGTTGCAGACAATCTTGGTGTAGCGAGTCTTTGATTTTGTAACACGCAAAAATCCGCCAGAGGGAAATTTAATGGCCTGCTGACCATCTAGCGTAATCATGAGGTTCTCATTTTGAGCACTCGCCTTAATGGTAATGCTAAAACCGTCAGGAATCACCAAAGGTCTGTGGTTCAAGCTGTGAGGGCAAATTGGTGTGAGAACTACACCTGCGAGCTTTGGGTGAATGAGCGGACCACCTGCGGCCAAACTATAAGCCGTTGAACCAATAGGTGAACTTACAATTAAGCCATCACCCGAGAGATTGTAGGCATGACTCTCATTTACTTCAACAGAGAGGGACATCATTCTTGAGATATCATTTTTATTTAAGACAACATCGTTAACAAAGTAGCTTGTATCAACACACTCTTGCTTATTAAATACTTCAACTTTGTAGAGCGGGGTCTTGTCTTCTTCAAGAATGCCAGCAGCAAACATCTCCAGCCCTTCAATCATCTCACTCTTAGAAAATTGAGTGATAAAGCCAAGTCTCCCCATGTTAACGCCATAGAGAGGCGGCGTTCCGCGGTGAGAGTGTCTGGCCACCCCAATAAAGGTTCCATCTCCACCAAGCGTAATAATGAGGTCTGATTCATTAGCAAAATCTTTTTCTGAGACGAAAGCGATCTTGCTTAAGATGTCCTTTCCAAAGAACTTTGAAATGCGCGACTCTTCAACTTCGCGTATTTCAGGAGTGACCTTTCTTCTAATAAGCCAGGTGCAGAGGTTTGGAACGACACTGCTAAAATCGGCGGAAAGTTTGGGTTTTAAGACAATTGAGACGCGCTTTAGATTCTTCTTTTTCATCACGCTATACTCTCAATTATTGCTAGGATTCGTCACCTAGAAATAGTTTTAGTGCGCCGCCCATGTCTTCAAAGGGTTTACTCAGAACGGGGCAGCCATACTTACTTGCACGCTCTAGGATCTGCTCTGAGCTGTAAGCGGTGATAATGATAAAGGTCTCGCTTACACTTCTTCCGCCAAGATGATTCTTGGTCTCCTCGATGACCTCAAAGCCGGTAATGTCCTTAAGCATGAGGTCGCAAATTACGCGATCGTAACTTCCCTCGCGAATTAATTTAATCGCTTCAACGCCGTTTTTAACGCCATCAACTTCTGCGCCACGCTTTGTCAGAAGCGACTGAAGAGATTTGAGAATGAGTATCTCATCTTCAACAATGAGGAGTTTTTTCTTATTCATACGGAAACTCTACAGCAAAAGTTGTCCATGGCTTGGTCTGATCTGATTGAGCGCTAATAGAGCCCGAGAGCTTCTTAACTAGATTGGTACAGATCGCAAGTCCAAGGCCTGTCCCCTGCGTTTTAGTTGTAAAAAAGGGCTTAAAGACGTGAGAGAGTTTTTCTGCCTCGATACCTGGACCATTGTCAGAAATTTCAATTCTCACTCCGCTGGGCGTGTGTGAAACATTTATTTCTATGAGCTTGTCTTTGCTATCTTCAAAAACCTTTAGCGACTGAGAGGCATTGATAATCAAATTGAAAATAATCTGTCCAAGCCAGGTCGGATGAGTCTTGATAATGATTTTATCCAAGCTTTGTACATCGCTTTTAGTCTTTGGGATTCCATCAATATGGAGGGACTTCTTAATTTGTCTGGTCTCACTTTTTGTGAGAACGAGAATTTCTTCAACCAATTTAATGATATCAGTTTCGGTGCGCTTGTGAGGAGATTGGTAGAGAGAGTGGAAGTTATTAATAATGTCCCTACATCTTGTCACGCTTGCTCGAATTTCATCAAATGTCTCCGCCTCTTGGGGAATATCATCGGCTAAGACTTGCGCCCCAAGCTCAATGCCAAAAAGAGGATTGCTTACCTCGTGTTTGAGAGTGTTTAGAAGCTCTCCTAGGAGACTAATTCTTTCTAGGTGGAGAAAGTCGCGACCGAATTCATCTTCTGGCCGCTGAAAAATATAAAGAGTTTTCTTCTTAATTTTATAGGCAATAGCGCGAGAAAAATCCTTAGACTCCAATTTTGCTGCCGATTCATTCTCATAAATGAGCTCGCCAAAAGTATCATAAACCGCGATTGGTAGCGGATGGCCATTGATGGCCGACATGAGCTGCGTTTCTTTTTGAATGAAGCGTTCAGAGAATAGGATATTTTCAAGTACGAGAAAGAGACTGTTTGAGATTTCTTCAAAGTGAGATCTCTCATCTTCAGTCGTGGGAAGAAAATCATTGCGAGAAACCACCAAGACGACACTATGTGAACCAGATTCAAATTCTCTGCCAAGATAGCTACCAATGACGTTTAGTTCGCTTTCTTTACCTGCGAGAGAGAATATTTTATTCTTACTCTTTTTTACCTGACTTATAAGTTGGTTAAACTTTTGAGTGGCAACCTTCTCACTTCTGATACCACCTACTCGGTCAAATGTAAGGCTTAGGCAATTGGGCATACCCTTCTCAAGAATCAAAATCTGACAAACTTGAAAGTGTTCAAAGTAGGGAATTTCAAGGAAGTGTTTAGGTAGATCCCCTAGCCCATTGACTGACTCAAGCAATCGCTTGAGTTCAGATAGATTTGCCCGTGCTTGCACATCTTTGTTATAGCGCTTTTCAAATTTTGAAAGAAGTTTTTGAGTGCCGGTAATGTGATCTCTGCTCTCTTGACTAGGAATATGAGAGAGCAGATTAGCTAGCGAAAGTACATTGGTAAGATTGTATTTGAGCTTGGGGGGTGACTGGTGGAGCGCTGTATTCTTATTAATAAGCCTAACAAAGGATTCGTCAGTTTCAATTTCATACAAACAATCTTCGCAGTCCTCCTGAATAAACTGGAGACCGGGCAGATTGCTGAGAATCTGCAGGGCCTCCTCGGAGCGTGCGCCGCTTACTCTGACTTTGGTGTCTGAGTCGCGTTTTTGAGGCCTTTTAACTCGGGTATAGCTCTTATTTTCCACTGCGTTAGATTATCCATCAGCTCATACTCAAGCAAGTCACAAAGCATGATGACGTCCTCGCGCTCTTTGGCGGGCAAGATGGCCTTGAGGACTGAGAGCAAATGGATCTCTAGGTTCTGGACAGTCTTAGATTTGCGGTAGTCGTCGCCTAGATTGGCCTTTAGAGTGCGGTGGATGCGAGTGACTAATTGGATAAAGAGGTCAATGAAGTCAACGAGCTCGCCAAACATATTATTGGCCTCATTGGTCTTGCCAGCTTGATAAGCGGCAACCAGCGCCACAATCTGTTCGTTTAGGTTTTCGATGTAGACATTACAGCTATCGAGGGCTTCAAAAGCTAGGTCCACACTACTTTGCAAAGTAATGTGGATATTTCCTACTTGAGTTAGGCTTGAGTCGGCAATCGCATTCTCTTCCTGTTCAGTTAGAACTTTTCCATTCACTGATATTCTAGAGATCACCTGGTCTTGAAAATTGGTGTCGGCCAAAATTGAGTCGAGTAAGTCGGCAACGCGGCTATCCTCTGTTTTTTGGTTAAAATCATAGCGATTGTTGTTAACGATAATGTCAGTCATCCTAACTCCTAAACTGATTTGGGACGGTTAGTCCCAGTAAGCTTCTTGCTTGTAATTTTTTGGTTTTCGACAGTCTTATTCATCAATTCAAAAAGAATCGAGCCAAGTTGAGAGACTCTTTGATAAACGCTGTGTGAACTCTCGGTCATTTCAACGAGGTTACTTCCGTCTAGATTACTCTTTTGAATCTTGAGCGTATTGCAAATAGGTGTCAGGTTTGGGTAGGTGCGCCCGACGGTTGCAATCAATTGGTCAATCTCATCAATTTTTAAAGAGATGTTCTTAAGTTCTTTGATCGATGGGTTATCTGATGCAATTTCACGCAGAATATAACCACAATACTTCATACCAAAAGTGCAAAGCTCATAGACGCTCTGAAGTGCCTGCATATCTCGTTCAAAAACGGCAACCGTCTGGTCAGTGACCTTGGGGTAGGCCATATTGAGTTCGATGGAATTATAGAAAAAACTCCAAGTAATTTGGTAGAACTTGAGATAACTCGTTTTAATATCAACGTAATCGTCAGTGAGACTGCGTAGTTCGAGTTGAAACTCTTTATTAAATGAACTTTGGTAGAGCTTTGATCCTGTTAAGGCGAGAACTGCTTCCTTGGTCGCAAGCTGAGATTGATCGTAGCCTTTAAGGACATAGCGAACAACAGCAGGGACGGCGTGAAAAGAGATGCTCGAATGACACTCAAGCCCTGGGCAGCTCTGGTCTGGGAAGCAAGGAAAGCACTTTGTATTAGGTGCTAGAATCAGGTTCTTGTCTCCATAGGGCACAATCTCATGAGGTCTCGAATTTCCTAAGCTTATCGTAAGCGTTGGAATGGCATAGAACGAAGCCAAGTGTCCAATCGCTGAGTCATGTCCCATAAAGAGTGTAGCTTCGCGGCTCATCTTAGCTGCGAGATCTTTAAGAGAGAGTACGCCCGCATAGTTTGTTGTTCTATCTTTAAACTGCAGCAGTGTTGGAGTTGAGAGAATCTGATTAGCAGCCTCTTTCTCACTGGCAGCTCCCACAAGAGCAACTTTAATTTTGGGATTCTCTTTTAAGATTTTATAGAGTACTTCAGACCACTTCGCTGGCTTCCATCTCTTGCGCTCGTTAGAGGCAAAGGGATGAACAAAAAGCATTTCTGCATTGATTGGAGCTTTTCTTTTAGGGACGTAGACGTCAATATCTTTAGTTCCAATGAGTGAGCGATATATATCAACGAGATTAAAGGGGTTGAGGTCTGAGCTCATGACGGTTGTCATGATATATTGGCCCCAGTGGTCTCTACAGGCCACATCACCCTTAGTGTCGTAGTAGCTTCCTAGGCGAAATTTAGTCTTAAGCGATGAGCTAAGGTAGTTACTTGTCTTACAGAGCGAGAGGTTGATGAGAACATTTATTGGATGCTCTTCTACCTTATCTAAAAAGCCTCTCAGCTCTGAGAGAACTGGAGTGAGACCATCTTTAGCCCCGCTAACAATTTGTGGAAGATTAACTTCAAAGACTTGATCAAAAACAGACTCAAGTAAGAAGCGAAGTGGGCGAACGAATGAGGCGCGCCCAATGATAGAGAGCCTAACTTCCGGTCGCGAACGCTTGAGAGCGTCGGCGGCGATGGCCGTTTGTACTAGATCGCCCAGGCGATTGAGCTGAATAAAAGCAATATGCTTCTTAGCTGGGTCCTTTGGAGTCAGAGGAGAAGGCGAAGAGCTCTTCTTATTAGTTGCTTCCACGGCCTGCGTCCTCTAGGAGCGAGGCTAGGAAGAGGATATCAAAATCTTTCCCTTCGAGCTCGCTTCCTGCTGCTACTTTCTGTTTGATCCTTTCGATCTGTCCCAGAATTTCTTCCTTGAAATTCTCCATGGGTCCTCCAATTTATCTCAACTCGGGCGCGACCTCGCGAAGTTGTGTTCTGCCTGGAACTCCCTTCGGAAGACTGGCCTCAGTTGATTTAAGGGTTCTAAAGACGAGCTGGAGATCACTCTTGAGCTCGTAGAGGAATGACTCAATTACCTTAACCTTGTCATTAAAAGATAGGTTGGGGTTGATGGACTCAATCCTAGATCTAAAGAGAACTGTAGGAATTGCACCAATGGCGTCTGAATCTGCATGTGCTAACAATCGATCAAGTGAAGTCACAAAATCGGTGTAGGCACGTTTTGATTCTAGACACTTTAAGAGTGAGCGCAGTGTTCCCAATAAGTCTCTTGTAATTGAAGTAATTTGAAATTTTTCTCTCTCACACCAAGCATTGATTGTTGAAGAGTCAAATCCTCTGAGCTCTTCGATAATGCTCTCGTCCGCTTCTTTATCAAAAAGAGAGAGGATGACAGTGCGGGACATGAGACGTTGTATTTCTGAGCGACTATCGATAGATCCACCAACAGCTTGGTAGCGCACACCGAGGGAGTCGTGGGTTACTTTATAGAGCGTAATATTTGGATCGAGAATTGGCTTGTCTTGAACTTTAAAGAAGTAGTCAATCGCTCCAATGATACTTCCTGCGCCCAGGGAATGATTCGAGCGCGCAAGTTCAGGGTTGTTGAGGTAAGCCGCAGTTTCAAAAACGCGAGTTGTTAGCCTGGGCGAGAGCACAAGCGAGTCAACACCTCTTGGACCTTGCTTGAGAAACGGCGAAGGCCCTAGAGATAATTCAATGACAGGCGTGTTGTTAAGATCTGCAAGATGCATAACTGAAGTGTCTACACTTACTAGAACGTCTAGATTGAGAAGAACACTTGAGAGGGCGTTAAAATCGGCTTCTACAGTGACTAGACGATTTGAAAAACGCTGATTTAAGTTCTTAATGCGCTCTCGCTCGACATTATCTGGAGCGTGAAGAACAAGTGGTACATAGTCATCTGATCCTAGAAGAGCAGAAATGAGAGCTTCTGAGGCATCGTATGAGAGTTCTTTGTCTGGAGTGCTGGCAAAGAGCTGTACTCCAACCACTTTCGCGTAAGGGCCTTTTTGGTTTCTAATATGATTGATATTTTTGAATGCAGTCTCGTTGTGTTTTGTATTGAGTGAGACCTTTTCTGACTCTGCTTCAATTGGTGAAGCGGTCATCTGATGTAAGCAATCTGTCATGTGAATTGGCGATGCCGGTAGGGCCGGAAGTAAGCTGTTGTAGACCTCATCCCAGTCACTCGAAGGGATCGCAACGCCACTTGAATTATAGCTTATTCCTGTAACTTTTGAAGTTGAACCTCTCAAGTATCCACAAAGTTGAGCTGCGACGACATCATTAGAAGTATTAACAATGTCAGTCCAACGAGTGGCCTTAACTTCTTTGAGGTCTTGAAAGATTTTTTCAAGAGCAAAACCATCATTAAAGATAGGATTTTTCTTGAGAGTGATAATCTCTTTGCGATCAATAGTGTAGATATTGTGAACTCCGCTAAGAACCTTTGCGGCGGCCAGGGATTCCTTATAGACCATGAGGGAGATTTTTACACCCGGCCTAGAGGCAGTTAGTCCAGCGATGACATGACCCAGACCAAAGATGTCTCCAAAGCGTCTGAGATTAACGAGTAGAACTTGTGACATTGCAATAACTCCCTAGACTAGTGCTTGCTCATTTCATAAAGAGCGAGGGCGAGGTGATCAAATTCTTCGAGTGTGCTGGCCCCAGCTCTATTAGTTAAAAAATTATCAAAGGTCTGTGATTCATCTTGTGTGGTTAGGTAATCGCGTAATGTAGGCGAACTGATCACAGATGAAATATCTTTTAGAGAAACACCCTCTTTGTGAGTGAGAAATTCTCTAAAGTAGGATTCGTATAGATTAAATGAAGCTGCGTGCGAAATAACAGCTGGCTTTGAAACAAGAAATTTAACGAAAGATAGGTCGTGATAGAGTTCGTTAATAGTCTTGCCGACAATAACCTTTACTCGCTCAGAATTGATCTCATTTTCTTCAAGAGCCTTTTCATGTAGCTCACTGTACGGATCGATAACGTAAATATTCCAATTGCCAGGGTGGTAGGCACTGAGTTTATTTTGAAGCGCCATCACGTGATAGCCCATTCCAAGACCAAGTACGAGGGCCTTGGGAGTGGACTTGAGAAGCTCGTCGTACTTCTCAATGAGCGAATCCGCTTCCTTTTGAGGGTTGTAGGCCGAATGAAGATGAACTCCATTAATAACTGGAACTGGTGTTCCCGTTTTTGCCTTCTTAATTTCGAGAGAATAAACTTCTGGAAGATTCATTGCGATCCTCTTATATGCTTGAAATTAATGATAAATTGAATGGGTAGAGCTTACCTAGAACCACTTATCACCTCTTCCTTAAGGTCCAGTGTCCGAAGACTAATTTTGGTGATCTCAATCCTTAGAGTTCACACGTAGCTGTATTGTCTCCCTGAGGCTCCTTCGTTGTCAAACTCGAAGCCAATCCACTCTAAAAAAACTTCACGCTAGCGCTTAGTAGAGGTGAGATTATAGCCCTTAAAGGATTCTCGAGTGCGAAATAGGTGAGAGATTTGCTTGGTTGTCTGGGTCTTAATCTCTTCAAGATTGATCTGAATTAATTGATCGATTTGATCAACCTGAGTGATAACTCTCTTTATATCTTCCACCCAGTGGGAGAGAAGACTTTGAGCGCTTCTTAGATCATTGGGTTTGAGCTCTTTTAGATACTGCTCAATTTCACTTTGTTGTTTTGAAGTGAGGTTGATGAGGCGCAGTCTATTTTCTACTGCGCTCTCCAACTCGTCAGGCTTTTCATTCTGGGCCAGCTCAAGAATATAGAGACTCATCTTCTTGATGTAATCAAGATGGGTTAGGTGTCTTTGAATCTCAATCGCGAGAGCTTGGTCCATTAGCCGGCCTTATTCTCAACTGGCTTAGCTGCTGTCGTCTTTAGCGTCTTAATTGCCTCAGACCAGCCATCATAGAGGGTGTTGAGAACATTGAGACAACCCATGAGCGGCTCTTTATCGATTTTGATATTGGCCTGTGTGCTCGCAAAGAGGAGGTAGTCGTAAAGTGAGCTGAGCTCAGTTGCGATCTTCCCACCAACTTCAAAGTCCAAACTGTTATTGAGTTCAATAACGATGTCTTGAAGCTTGCCAATGTGCTCGCCTTTCTTAGCAAGATTTTTCTCGTCGATAGACTCGATGGCCTTCTTGCAATTTTTAATAGCCGCTTGATAGAGCATCAGTAGAATTTGCTCTTTGCTTGCGGTGTGAATAGATGTTTTCTTGTACGCACCTAATCCATAACTCATTTAACTATCCTCCTAACCCAATTGAGGGATTGAAGCTGCCTGCGCTCCAAGCGCTTGCAGTCCTGCCCCCTGGCTTTTAATTCGTGAAACCGTCTCTTCGAGACGGGCAAATCGTTCTTTTAAGTTTTTTTCTTTTTGTTCGAGATGGCGCTCTTTATCTGAAATTCGTCGATCAATTTGATCAATATTGTTCTGAAGACTGTTCTTTCGCGATTGCAACAGACCGTCTGGAGCGCGCAAAATCATATTGGCCACATCTTTAAGGTTGTCGATTACGCCATCTGTTTTAATGCCGTCCTTAAAGGTTCCGGTGAGGATTTGGGCCGTCATTTGAAAATTGCCAGACAAAGTATTGTCAAAAACTTTTTGGTCAAAACCAAGGAGACCTGATCTCTCAAATTTAATACCTAGGTCGCTAAGCTTCTTTGGGCCCCAATCAGTTTGAACATCCTTGAAGATTGCTCCTCTGAGTCTACCTTCAAGACTTTGAAGCATGATATCGCCACCAAGTGTGCGACTAGTGTCAGTGTTTTCGTCCATCGTGTTCTGAGTCTTAATAAATTGCAGCACACCATTGATACTCTGAACGAATTCGTTGATTTTTTCACTAATGGCCGCGGTGTCTTCTCCAATTTGAATTGAGAATTCCTCTCCGGGTTTAGCTTTCTTTAGATCAATAGTTACGCCAGGGATAAGATTTTCGGCCTTATTGCCTTCAAGCTCAATTTCAAAACCATCAAGCTTTACCACTGCGTCCTGCGCTGGCCTTTCAAATTCAAGGTAGAGATCCTGCTCACCATCGACAAAGTAGAAATAGGGGAAGTTTGCCAGGTTGGCGTCGCCAGTTTTTTCCAAACTTAGAATAAGTCTCCACGGCGTATCTGAACCGGAGCCATCATTGACAACACTGGCCCGAAGACCATTTTCTTTATCGCTATTGATGAGTTTGGCGACTTTCTTTAAGCTCGCATTGTCTGAGTCGACATAGATTGATTTTTCACTGCCATCTGGGAGAGTGTACTGAATAAATCCAACACCAATATAACTCTCTTCTGGATCAGCAAATCCAGAGGTCATGGCCGAAGACTTCTGTGCTAATGAGACTACCTCAAATTGGTAGCTGGCGGGTTCGGCGATATTCTTGTCTGTGGTTACGCCAACAATGTCATCGTTGGTTTCAACTTTTAGTTCGCGAAGTGAGCGCTCGTTGCCATTTTTAAGAATTGTTCCGCGCATTTTCTCGGCGAGCTCGATAAGTTCGCCTACGAGACCCTTCTTCCCGTCGATTTTTCCCTTTCTCTCTTCCATTTTTTGCAAAGGTACCCGTTCAGCGGCCATAATTTGCTGTACGATATCTTTTGGAAGACCGGTTGCTATGGAACCGAAAGAGATACTCAAGTGGTGCTCCCGTATCAAAGGCCCTCATGGCCTTTGTCGCTGCCTCTAGAGTATCATTTTGGTGCGATGTGACTTAAGCCGGGCATTTCTTACCGTGGCTTGGGCGTGGCCCAAAAAGCAGAAAGGCCGACTTTGGGGGTCGGCCTTTCCAGGGTTTGCTCGAGATATGGTTTGCTTTGAACTGTACTAAATTGATCGGATAATTATGGCAAAAACTTTAGTGAATTCGTCGGGAATATGGTTTGTAAAGTCGAAATTCTTTATATATCGGCTGGTTAGCTACTTCACTTTTCTTCTCATTCCCGTCTGGGTGCAGAAGAGTCCGGTGACTCCGCTGGGCGTTCAGACCCTGGCGATGTCCCTCTATATCCTCTTTATGGTGGCCCAGTGGTATCTGATGGGAAAGGAGATCGATCACCGTCTAAAAATCTACTTTCGGGCAAACTCCTCTCTCGATCGCGTCGTCTACCGCATTATCTCCGGCATGGTTGCTATCATCTTGCTCTTTAATCTCTTGGCCATGCTGCCAGAGAAGTGGACCAATAATGCCTTCTGGGTAGTGTGGTCGTGCCTTGGACTTTTTTATTCCTGGCCCACACGTGGAAAAATCATTCAAGAGTCGGTGTCTTCTAACTTTAGTGAGTTTCGCTATCTCGATAGATTTGAAAAGACTCTCGTTGTTTTAATTCTCTCACTCTTTGTCTTTAGCTTTCCTGAATTGCCTAGCTTAGTTAACCGCGAAGCATTGATGCTCTTCTTTGATCCCTTTGAAAAGTGCAGCAGTCTCTTTTGGAATTTTCTCACTGTTAATTTCTTTCCCTTTAAAAAATATCCCGAGCTCTTTAGGCTTGGTTGGTCTCTTCACTTTTATATGGTGGGGCTAGGGCTTTTTCTTCTCGTGTTCTACGCCTTTCTCAGATACTTTGTGGCCAGAAGACTTGCTCTCTTAGGCGTATTTGCTCTCATGAGCTCGTGGTCTGTGAGTAAGATTCTCGCTAGTAACTTCGGCTCTTCAATTGAGACGACCTACTCGCTCTTGTGGGTGTGGTGTGGGCTTTGGGCAATTAAGAGTTCAACTTATCGCTCGGGCCTTCTCGTTGGCCTGGTAGGCTTTTACGGCACGCTCTTAAATCAGTCACAATTTGTCATGACCTTAGTGATGGGTGCCGGGCTCTACTTCTACTTTCTAGGAGAACACACCAGTTGGTATCGCAGACAATTTCTGCGCTACTTCTCACTTGGGGTGTTGCTGTCGTTTCTCGCCCTATTTCTCGAGGGCAAATCCCATCTCTTTGGCGGACAAATAAATCAGAGCTTCTGGCATCAGGCCCTGGGCTATATTGATCGCAAGGCATTCTTCACACTGTCTTTCATTGGACTCGTACTCGTCATTATGAAGACGAGCAAATTTAAGTGGGCCGCACTTGAGAGCTTGGCAGTTCAAGAAAAGAGGCTGCTCTACGCACTGAGTGCTCTTGCGGTCTTGGCGCTAGGTTCAGTTTTTGGCGACAGCGCCCTTCTCAAAGAAATGAGCCTTCTGTGGCCACTGGCCTGGCTGGCCCTATTCCCGATAGAAATGCTCTTTCAGACCCTCACGAGGCTGCGTTCGCGCAGAAATATGATCTACCTCGCCTACATTCTCGTGTGCCTTCTCGACTCCCACTTTGAAGGTCGAGTTAAGATATTTTTGCGGCTCTTTGAAAACTGACAGCTTGTAGTGAATTGAAAAAAACACTCACGGGGCAATCTGGCCCTAGAGTTCTTTTTATTGATATTTAACAAGGGTTTTGCAAGCGATGCCAATATTTTGGCGCTTATGTGAATAACTGTGAAAGACACGGTTAGGATGCATTAAGAAAAGTAATGTGCCCTTATCCTGGCGCGAAAATCGCCTGCTAAATGATCGAAAATAAAGTAAACCTAAATGTCTAATTAACATTACATTTTGATCGGCTAATCCATATGAAATGTGGATAACTATGTGGGTAATGTGAGTAAAAAGTGTGAGTCAAGGGTTATTCAGATATATTTTTAAGTTTTTTTAGGATTGTGTGAGCAGGGCACAGATACTTTTATTAGAGGTATGCGGTGAATATAATTTCAAATTTAGATGTAAGAAATCAACTCAAGCAAGAGATCTTAGTCGCTGTGCGAAGGAGCTGGCAAAAGCGCTCCCAGACGGGAGATGTCGGACTTGAGATTAAGGAAGATGGCTCACCCTTAACCCAGCTAGATACTGAGATCTGCCGGCTTTTAGAAAGTAAGATCAAAGAGGTTCACCCAAGTGGTGCAGTGGGTTACTACTCAGAAGAAAAGCATGGAGTATTTACCTTTCCAACTTATGTTGTCGATCCAATTGATGGCACTCGGGAGTTTGTGGATGGCAGACCGGAGTTTGTTATTTCAGTGGCCTACCTCAATAGCGCCGATCTCTCAGATGAAGAGAATTGTGCTTGGATATTAAACCCACTCACAGGGTTAGAAGTGACAACGAATGATCTCATGAAGCTAGAGGTAAATCATGATCTGAAGCTCGGCCTAGTCTCTCGCTCAGAGTGGAAGTCGGGGGATTATGCCGCTGACAAGTTCGAATCCCTCAAGCTCTCAAAGCTGGGCTCTATTGCTTATAAGTTGGGGTTACTCGCTGTGGGTGCGTGCGATTTTGTGATCTCAAAGAAGCCAAAAAATATCTGGGATATTGCCGCTGGAGTAGTGCTCTTAAATAGACTCGGTTTTAAATTCTATGAGAATCACCAAGAGGTTTTGCAATTTTCACCCAAGCGCCTAACACCTCCTCTGATTTGGTGTCGCGAGCAACACTGGCAGCAGATCAGGCGTGAATTCAAATATGAATAAATTCAAATTTTCAGTCTTGAGGGTTTAGATTTTTTCACCCCTTCATGTCATACCCTCCTGATTCACAGCACTTGGAGGAAGACGTGATTGAGAAGCTCGCAAAATCGAATTTACCCATACTCATTCTTGGAGAGACCGGCAGTGGCAAGTCTCACCTCGCCCGAGAGATTCACGAGCTCTCGGCAAGAAGGGGAGCATTTGTGAGCGCCAACCTGAGTGCCATGTCTAAAGAGCTCATTGAATCTGAGCTCTTTGGCCACGAGGCCGGCGCCTTCACTGGAGCGGGAAAAATGCATCGCGGTCTCTTTGAACAAGCCCGAGGAGGAACCCTTCTTCTAGATGAAATCGGAGAAATTAGCACTGAACTCCAAAAGAAATTGCTGCTGGTCTTAGAGGAGCGCGCATTTAGAAGAGTGGGTGGAGAGATCGCCCTTCCCTATGATTGCAAGCTTATCTTTGCCACCAATAAGAGTTTGGCCAAGCTCGCGCAAAGTGGAGAGTTTAGGGCCGACCTCTACTATAGAATCTCTGGGCACACTCACCGTGTGGATAACCTCTGTGAACTGCTGAGGAAAAATCCAAAATTTATCGAGCAATTTTATGAGAGGCTTTGTGATCAAGGACTCAAGCGCGTGGTAATTGATGACTCCTGTCTCGCTTGGATGAGTACATTGCCATGGCCCGGAAATATCAGGCAGCTCAAGATGGCAATTGAGGCTTCCATAGAGCTTTTGAGCGAGGGACAATTGCGCCTGGGTATCGAGCAGATGAAGCAGACGGTGGCGGTGAGTGAGGTTGGCCGCGAGACTCGCGACGAGTATGATAATGGGACTGTTATCTCTGTTGGCGAAGACACACAGGCGCTGGCGCCCTATCACGAGTGCCTGGCCCAATTTGAGAGAAAATACTTTGAGCGCGCCCTCCAGGAGTACGGGGGCCGAATCAATCAAATTGCTAGAGGACTGAGTATTAATAAAACCACTCTTCTTGCAAAGCTCCGAAGATATGATATGAAGGCTGAAAACTATAGAAATCCCTGTTTTCAGTTGCTAAAGGCGTGCTCATGACCTTTAAAGTCAAAGACTATTATTTCAATAAGGCCAAGAAAGAAAATTACTTGGCGCGCAGCATTTATAAGCTCGAGGAAATCGATAATCGATTTAAAATTATTGAAAAGGGCGATCTGGTTTTGGACCTGGGCTACGCCCCAGGCTCGTGGGCTCAGTACACGGTGAGCAAGGTGGGCCTTGAGGGTCACGTGTACGGAATCGATATCAAAGAGATAACCAAGTCACTCATGGGCTACAAAAACCTCACTCTCTTTAAAAAAGACGCATTTACTCTAGAGGACATCACTGACCTGGGAATCCCACGCAAGATTGATGTTCTTCTTAGCGATATGGCCCCAAATACCACAGGCATTAGATCAGTCGACCAAGATCGCAGCTTACTCCTAGTCGAAAAGGTCTTTGACTTTGCGGCCGTGGCCCTCAAACCCGGAGGGAATATGGTCGTTAAGGTATTCGACTCTCATGGTGCGCAGGTTTATTTAAAACAAAAAAAATCGAGCTTTGAGAACTTTCAGTTTTTGAAGCCAAAGTCTACGCGATCGGTGAGTAAGGAATTCTTTGTAATCGGCCAGGGTTATAAGGCATAATGGTGTTTATGCACAAAAATATTAAAAGATCACTCGCTCTGATTTCCGTCGTCCTATTAGCTGTCTTGGCAGTAAATATGTGGATGGACAAATTAAAACAAGAAGCAGTGGCCCTCGCTGAACTTCACCGCAAGGAAACTGTCGAGTCTCTCAAGGGACAACTTGAAAAACAGTTTTTTAATTCTGAAAATTGGCCAGAAGTTATCACGGCAGAAGAAGAGAGTTTTAAAGTTGAGTACACTCAAAATGAGGAGCTCACTGATTATATTCGCAAACTGCTTAAGCGCTACCGCTCAGATTACTCTGCTGTCGTTGTAATTGATAATGCGACAGGGAGAATACTCAGCGCTGTTGGCTATGAGCGTGCGAGCAATAGCTTTAAGAACTCACTCGCCTTTTCAACAACACACCCAGGTGCTTCGCTTTTTAAGATTGTGACAAGCGCCGAGCTAATTGAAAATGGTCAGGTTGAACCCGCAGATGTTTTTGATTACCGCGGTCGTGGAACAACTCTTTACAAGTATCAACTGACAGATAAGAAAAATCGCTGGACGCGTTCCGTTTCTTTTTCAAAGGCTTTTGCTTATTCCAATAATGTGGTCTTTGCTAAAGCGGCCATACATAACACTGATGAGACAGGCATTTTCAAAATGGCCGTGGACTTTGGCTTTAATAAAAATATTATGGCCGACCTTGAATTGGGAAAGAGCACGTTCCTACTTCCAGAAGATAATTACAATCTTGCTGAATTTGCCTCAGGCTTCAATAAGAAGACTCAGATGAGTCCAGTTCATGCAGCGGTCTTGAGTAGTGTGGTCGCCAATGGAGGCAAACTCCTCTACCCGACTCTCGTCAAATCGGTGACTGACGATCACGGTGAAGATTACTGGTCTCCAGATCTCATCGTAGGCGACGTTATCTCTAGCAAGACGGCAGCAGAGATTTCAGAAATGATGCAAATGACTGTGAGTCGCGGAACGGCCAGAGGCGGATTTCGTGGATTAAGTCGCTCTCTTAAAGATCGCCTAATTATCGGCGGAAAGACCGGCTCGATCACTGGCGGCGTTCCCTTTGGCAAGCGCGATTGGTTTACTTCGTTTGCAGTGCCAAAAAGTGGGATGAGTAGTGGTATTTCTGTGAGCGTCATGAATGTGAATCAGAAGAAGTGGTACGTGAAATCTACATTTCTCGCCCGTAAAGTGATAGAGTACTACTTCAAGAAAATAGATCCCTCTGGCTTGAAACTCTCTGAAGAGAAGACAAACCTCCGGGCAATTGATGGAGCGTAAGCCCCAGGAGCGCGATAATGAGCGAGATTGAACCAACTAATGAGACAGGTTCTGAGCAAGAAATTCATGTAGAATCTAGTGCTCGCAAGAAGAAGTTAATTAAAGAGACAAAGTCTTTTTCAATAATGCTGCTTGCAGTTCTCATTTTCCGATCTGTTTTCTTTGAGCCCTTTCGCATTCCCTCTGGATCAATGATTCCCACACTAATGATTGGAGACTTTATTCTTGTGAATAAATTCTCTTATGGCTTTAAGGCTCCTTTTAGCGATATGGCCATTCAACTTGGTGATCTCATTGATATCAACTGGGAGCCTGTATACTTGTTTGGTGAGTCACAGCCTAAGCGCGGTGACGTCGTAGTCTTTAAGTACCCAGAAAATCCAAGTGTGAACTATATTAAAAGAGTCATCGGTGAACCCGGTGACACGGTCGAGATCAGAAAGAAAGTTGTCTATATTAACGACAAAGAAGTTGTGACCAAAGAAATTGATGGCTCCAAAATCATGGAAGACATGGACGACAAGTTTAAGAAGTATAACTTGAAATTCTTTGAGGCCAATACTGGTGACCACACTCATATCATCCAACAAGATGAAGACAATTATTACAAAGTTGATCTTGAAAAGACTGTGATCCCAGAGGGGAAGTTCTTCGTCATGGGCGACAATCGAGACTTTAGCTACGACTCAAGATTTTGGGGATTTGTCCCAATGGAAAATATTAGAGGCAAGGCCCTCTTTGTTTGGTTCTCTATGATTTTTCCTTTTGGCGAAGACAATTTTAAGTTTCGTCCATGGAGAATCGGAACCCCAATTAACTAGGTTTAATGAGAGTGGAGCCATCGTTTCCATCTGTTGGCTCCCAGTGAAAGTCAGTCTGCTTAGAGAGATAGCCTCTGAGCCATCTCTTAAGAACACCTTCTCCATGTCCATGAATCACAGTGAGGTAGGGAATATCCCCTGCTCCAAGAGCTTCAAGGGCACCTAGAACTTCTCTTTCAAACTCTTCTAAACGCTGACCTCTTCCGTCTACTTCGAGGCTGGTGCGACCAGTTCTATTGACATGCACACTAACCTTTCGAGGAGCAATCTCACCTTTTGAAAGGCTGGAGAGACTTGTCAGTGAAGTCCAAATATTCTTGCCTTTGATATTAACTTGAGCTTCTTTTTTGCGTTCGTTGATCGCGAGCACTTCGACATTGCAATTAAAGAGTAGGCTGCGATATTTGCCACCTACTTCGATAATACTTGGGGCCCTGGGGTTTGACTCAAACTTAGCCCTCGGATTAAACGGGGATTGCTTGGGTGTAATGTCGTGAGCAATTTCATCAGCGGCTTTACTTAGCTTTTTTAAGTCTTTGGGCTCAGCTCTTCGAGCCTCGGCAATGACTTGGTCGAGCTCACGCATCTTGCTATCAATTTTTCTGCGATACTCATCGAGTGCTTTTTGTCTTTCGAGATAGAGAACACCTTCTGAAGCTTGCTTTTGATTTTTAAGCTCACTTCGAAGCGAACTTACCTGGTGAAGCTCGCTATCGATTTGTGCCTTTTTACCAGAGAGCTCAGTAAGCAAACCTTCATAGGTAACCTTCTTCTGTCCGAGAATGATTTTGGCCTCTTCTAGAATATCTTCCTTATAAATATCGTTCTTTAAACCTTGGAAAATCTCAAAGGCCATGGAGCTCCCTGGAAGACCGGTGTAGAGGCGATAGGTGGGAGCGTTGGTTTCGGTATCAAAGCCCATGTGACCAGAGAGATAGGGCGGTTTGTTGTGAGTAAGAGTCTTTAAGAGCTGATGGTGGGTAGAGACGAAAATCAAACAACGTTTAGAGAAGGTGAAGAATCTTTTAAAAAAGCCCATCGCTAGGGCCGAAGCCTCTTCACTTCCCGTGCTATTGAAGATCTCGTCAATAAAAACGCAAGTATCATCATCAATTTCATCTACAATATTTAAATATTGACCGGCTTCTGAAGCAAAAGAGCTCAGCCCTTGCATGAGATTTTGGTGATCGTTACTAAAGAAGAATATTTTCTTATAGAAGGGAAAGCTCGCTCTTCTTGCAGGGATAAAGAGGCCAAGATGGGAAAAGTAAAAACTTATTGCCAATGATTTTAGAAGCACTGTTTTCCCACCAGTGTTTGGACCACTAATGATGAGAGATTGATAATTGTCGGGCAGATTTAAATCATTTCTAATTGGCTTAGTGATCAACGGGTGAAAGAAGCCCTCGATGTGAACTCCAGACGATATAAATTTGGGCCTAACGAGTGCGTGATCGCGTGCAAAGTTCGCCCTTGCCTGGGTTTGATCGATAGAAGTCAGATAGCTCTGGGTGAGGGCTATCTCCCTACTCTTACCTATAAACCAAGCGCAGACTTCACTTGAGAATTTATATTGAAGTGCTTCTAAAAGACTTTCTAGTTCTAGTCTTTCGGTGGCCAGCTTCATGATCTGAAAAGGCTCAACAAAGAGAGTTCTGCCTGAGGAACTATGGGCGATAATATTGCCCATTTCACCTTTGAAGTGATCACTTTGAATAGGAATGACAAAGCGGCCATTAATGACATCGTGTGTGTCAAATTGAAGGGCATCGGCGTAGAGCTCGTGCTTCATTAAGGCTTGAGTTTCAGTTCTAAGGCGGCGCTCGGTACTTGCAAGTTTGGTGAGGATGGGGCCCATTTGGGGATGAGCTGAAAAGTCCCAACCTGATTCGGTGAGGTAGCTTTCAATCTTTTTTAAAAATCCCTTGTAGAGATCGTCAATGAATGGAGCGAGCTCGTCACTTGGAATGGGAGTTGTGGGTCCAATCGTTCGATGTAGGGAGCGAAGACTTGAGAAAATTGTAAAGCAGTGGCGCAAGCCATCTAAGTCAAGCACCCTACCCTTATCTAAGTAACCTAAAATTTCGGTTTTATAATGTACGCGCAAACGCTCGAGAACTTGATAGATATCGAGTGAAGTTTCAGGTGCTAAGCCCAGATACCAATCAGTGCGATCATAAGCAGCTAGGACAGCGTCGCGAGAAACCCCTTGAGAATCCTTCTTAATGAGTGAGTCAAAACTATTCTCTAGGAGAAAGTAATTGCCAACGAGCTTTGAGAGGTCTTGCCAGTCAATCAGTTGGTGAAAGTGCTCATTATAGAATAAACTAGGTTCCATGATTCAGCGTTGGGAAAGGGCCTGTAAGGTTTTCGAACATATTAATGAGTTAATTCAATCCAGTCAAAGTGAACGGGAGGGCGCTCCCTACCCGCAAATTCAGAAAGTCTGGAGCTCACTGGCGCTCGTCTCACTATCGGTGCGATTCCTAGGGCAAACAAAGATCCTCAATCTCAGTAAGTCCCCAAAATTCTTCGCAATTTTCCTCTCATCCGAGAAGGCCCCTGGAGAGTGGCGCGCCAAGGATAAGACTCAAGATTGGTTGCGCTCAAAGCTCAATGGACGAAGACTCAAGAGAATCGAGTACTCGCAAGAGGCGAGAGTGTTTACCTTGGTGCTTGATCATCCAGAGGGAGAAGATTTTCTAAGTGTATTTTATACTTTGGAAGATGTGGCCCATATTTACTTTGATATAAGCGAGGGGAAGCTCTGGAGATCTTGGGCAACGCCTATAAAATCTAAGTTCAAGAGCTCTGAGGCGGAGTCGCTCTTTGCTGAGAAGGAAGAGGTTCGATTCTATGGTGGCAGTGGCGTTGATAAAGATTTCTCCTATGAAGATATAGCAGCAGTCGTTTCTAGTCCTGCGAAGGTGATGCGAAGACTGAAGAAAAGCTTAGCAAGAAAACAAGGCAAGATTGAAAGTGATTTAAAAAAGAATGAGGCCCTTCTCTCAATTGAAAACGAATTGATTGAAAATGCAATTGCTCTTGATGGCTTGTCAAAAATTGAAGTGAATGAACAGAGAATTAAATTACCCGTCGATCGAAATCATTTTGCGAAAAGAGATTTTCTCTTCAATAAAATTAAAGGTGCTAAAAAAGGAATTGAAATATCTCGCGAACGCCTTGAGAAGGTGAGAGGGCAAGAGAGTGAACTATCACCCGAACTTCTCACAAGTCCCTATCAATGGGAATTTGTTGGGAGTAAGGCAATGAAGGCGGCGCGAGGAAAAGAGGAAATAAGAGAAGGTAGCGCCAATGGCTATGAGCTCTTTAAAATTGCCGGGCACAAGGCCGGCATGGGCAAAAGTGCCCAAGGCAACGATGCTCTTAGAAAAGAGTTTAACAAAAAGCATGCACTGTGGTTTCACTCAGAGACCGGTTCATCGGCCCACGTGATCGTAGGAACTGACAACTTCGCAGATTTAAGCTCAGCTGACCTAGAACTAATTGGCTCTATGATTCGCGATTCGATGGGGGAGAGCCTACGTGAAGTGCATCTCATCTATACTTTGCTCAAGAATGTGAAAGCTCTCAAGGGTGCAGCTGGCAAAGTGATTTACTCAAATATTAAGTACATTAAAGTCAACTATCGCGAAGACTGGAAAACTTTGATTATCTAGCCTATTTTTTCCAACTTTAAGATAATATATGACTATATGAAATTATTAAGATTACTTATTTGTGTCATGACCGTTTTAGCGGCGAGTGGAGCTTGGGCCCAGTCAAGTGAGATTGAGGAATTTGACTTAAGACTCTACAACCCGAAGAAGTTCAATCTAAAAGACTTAGTCTTTGAGGCCCGGATATCTAACCTCAAAGATATTTTGGAAGAGAAGAAAATTTTCGGCCAACTTATTGATGTCTACTACAAAGTGCATTGGATCTTCCCTGGAGAATATCGTGTTGATATCGAGGGACTTCCAAATGGTTTTAAAGAACTTAAAGCCGAGTTGATTGGACTCATTCTCACAAGGCTTGATTTTGTTATCCCTGAGGATTTTTCAAGTCGTTTTAGGCCCTATAGCTTTAAGAAAGAAAATTCTTCGACTGGCATTAAGCTCATGGGTGAAGACAAGACTCACACGAGAACAATTAATAGAGTTCAATTAGATTTTGATAAGAGAAATCTCTTGAAGAAGTTTCACACATTCAGCCCTGCTGGAAGTACTGAGACGAGCTTTGACTTTGAAACAAAGAGATGGAGCCAGAATAAGTGGGTTCTCTCGTCAATGGAAACACAGTCAACAGCTGGCAATGTTAATATGAGCACCAAGATGGATTTCGAGTATGAGGCCATTGCGGGAATCGGGCTGCCGTCTGAAATTAAAGTTAAGATGACCCAGAGCCTGATTTTACCTGATGAGGTCAAGGATAAGCCTAAGCCTCAGGAAAACGAATACACAATTAATTTCACTAAGTATGAAGTGAATACTGGAAAAGCTGCTTCATATATCATGAATAACAAACAGTAGTTGGTACGCTTTGAAGAGATACAATTTTGAACAGAATGCCAGTCAATCTGGCGATATTGTATTTGAAAAATCCATTGAGGGTTCTATCAAAAGCTCAACACCTGGTGAGTGGGGAATTCTAGTCAATAAGCGATCTGCTAAGGAATACTTGGCGCACTTTAATCCCTTCCGAACAGACGGAAAGGTAGCGCGCCTTGTTTCTGAATATAAGGGAAGGGATGGTCAAGCTCATGTAGAAGCCTCTCTCCTTGAAGCAATACAATATCGCCGAAAGTATTTGCCGGAACAATCGGGGCGATTATTCTTTGGCTCATCTGATGGAATTCCAGGTCTAGTCATAGATCAGTTTGAAAACCTCATCATTGTTCAGTACCACTTGTTAGGGGCGCAGAGGATGGGAAGTACGATTCTCAAGGTGCTAGCGCAGGAATTTCCGGCCCTATTGATTTGTGAAAGCGTGAAACCTGAGCCTGGTGAAGACTTACTGGCCGTAACTCCTACTTACCCAGAACGAATTATCATTAAAGAACAGGCGGTAGAGTATTCAATAGGTCGCGAGAGGTTTCAAAAAACAGGCTTTTACTACGACCACCGAGCTAATAGAACGCGTCTGTTTGAGTTTTTTAAGAAGAGAAACTTCAAACCGGAAAAAGTTCTTGATCTCTATTCCTATCTAGGTAGCTGGTCAATTCCCTTTCACTGCCACCTCGGCTCACAAGTTCACTGTGTTGATCAGGCAGATCTTGAAAATGATTTTGATGAATTATTCTCAACTTATGGCAATGTTCCGGGGTCAAAATTTATAAGATCGAATGTGACAAAATACCTCGATGAGCTAAAGGATGATAATGAATACGATCTCATTATCTGCGATCCACCAGCCTTTAAAAAAGGGCAGGATAAAAAACGAGAGGCCCTTTTGGGATACGAGGGGTTGGTCAAAAGAATACTCCCGCGCTTAAAACCAGGAACTCTCTTTGCCTTTTCTTCTTGCACTCATGGAATCGATCATAAGGATCTCGATCTGTTGGTATTAAAAAATTCAAGTAAATATTCGAAAAAGTTGCAGCTCGTAGATATTGGTTTACAAGATATTGACCATCCGATGACGAGCCTAAGTGATAAAAGCATGTATATTAAATATCTTCTCTATATCTGTAAGGAGTAAGTTGTGAGTGATGTTTTAAGAGAGAAAATCAACTCTATTTTGACCAAAGCAAAGTCATTTATCTTTGGGCAGGATGAATTGCTCGACTCCATTATGTGCGCCCTAGTGTGTGAAGGACACTTACTAATTGAGGGGATGCCTGGCCTTGGAAAGACGATGAGTGTCTCAACAATGAGTAAATTGTGTGACCTTAACTTTAAAAGGGTGCAGTTCACTCCAGATCTTCTACCTTCTGACCTCATTGGGACAATGGTATATAGCCAGCAAAGAGAGGAGTTTACAACTAAGTTTGGTCCAATCTTTACTCAGCTGCTCTTGGCCGATGAAATTAATAGAAGTCCGGCCAAGGTTCAGTCTGCACTGCTAGAGGCAATGGCAGAAAAGCAAGTAACAATTGGAGATGCGACTCATAGATTGAGCTCACCATTTGTTGTACTCGCAACACAAAACCCAATTGAGCAGGAGGGGACATATCAACTTCCCGAGGCACAGCTCGATCGATTCATGATGAAGATTTATGTAGATTATCCAGATTCAGCCTCTGAAAAAAGCATTTTGGACTTAAGAAGAAATCCCCTGAGTGAACTCCAAGCTATTCTTTCAACCGATGATATTCTTGAACTCCAAGACGCAGTTGAGAAAGTTTATGTGGATGAAAAGATAAAGGATTACATTGTTAGATTGGTTCACTCAACCAGGCCAGGTAACGAGTATTTCCAAAAAAAGTATGACGGGGCAATACTCGCTGGGGCCAGTCCGCGCGCTTCAATTTGGCTCTATCGCATTGGTAAGTTTATTGCCTTTCTTGATGGATCAGACTACGTAAGCCCAGATCACATTCAAAAAGTTGTACCACAGGTCTTGGGTCACAGAGTACTTCTTAGCTATGAGGCCCAAATTGATAATCTCAATGTTCGCAAGATCGTTTCAGATCTTGGGGAGAGAATGGTCTAGTAATGGATTTGAAAGAAGTTCACAAGCAAGTTGGCAAAATGAAGGGAATGCTCTTTAAGCGTTCCAATGCCTTTGCTGTTGGTGCTCTAAAATCAAGCTTTAGAGGAAGTGGACTTCAATTCAAAGAGCATCAGGTTTATGCCCATGGAGATGATGTTCGATTTATTGATTGGAAGTTGACTGCTAAAACCAATATGACCTTTGTAAAGACGTTTGAAGAAGAGAGAAACGTCGAAATCAATATTTTGCTCGATCTTTCAGAGACAATGTTTGTCGGTCATGAAGGTGTAACCAAACTTCAGGCAGCTCTTGAAATCATTTGCTTACTTTATCTCCTTTGTAAGGAGACAAATGACCGTGTGCGAGTGATTGTTCTTGGAGAAGAAGTGTGGGACATCCCATTTGCCAATGGAGATAGAGGAATTATTCGCCTCTTTAAGTTCTTGGAGGACAAGGGAGTTCTTGGAAAAGATGGCAAGGTCAATCGTCTCTTTCCAGTCGATAATCCAAAATTAAAGGAGATTAGTACGCGAGAAATATTGCTTCATTTAAAAAGAAGTCGTGAGGTTATTATTCTCTCGGATTATTATCGCTTCCCTAAAGGGGATGATTTAAAGCGGATTCTTCATCAAAGAAACGTACACGCCTTTAGACTTCTCTGTGATCTAGATAAGGGAAATAAGGTTAAATTCTTCATTGATGCCTTTAAGTATTCATCTCCAGTAAGTGTTAATACATTGAAACAAAACGAACTAGATCTCGAGGGTCTTCATGTAAAAGACCTGTGGGTATCTGACAACTATCTCGACAATTTTATCAGGGTGATGACTCAATGATCCGTCACCTAATGATGATTCTTCTATTTCTCATTAGTTTTGAAGCTTTTGCAAACCAGAAGGCTACGATTCAGATTAAGGAGCGGCCACCCTTTGTGATGGGAGATATCTACCAGGCCGAAATAATATTTTTTCCAAAAGGAATGATAAAGGTAGCTGACATTAAGTCACTTGAGGGGACGACCTTGCCGGGGGGAAAGTGGTATGTTGGCAAAGTGAGTCGCGCTAGAGAGTCAGAAAATAATGAAGAGGCCTTGGTTGCGGATCTAGTTATGGTTCCCCTTAATACAAAGGAAAATAATCTCGGCGGAGTAATAAAGTTTAACGAGAGTTATTATGGTCTAACAATTACTTCTGGAGTAGTTGAGGAAGTAAAGCCTGTTTCTGAGAAATTTGTCGCTCTTGACCAAAATATTCATCTACCTAAGGCCATCGCTTGGCTCAAAATAGGATTGGCGCTACTTACATTGTCGATAGTCCTTTTGATGTCATATCGTTGGTGGAGTAAGAGGCGACGTCCTAATGGAAGTGGATTAGTCACCACTATTGACTGGAAAGAAAAGATTGCTCAAGCAAAAACTCGCACGCAGATGGAAGAACTCTTTGCCTCAAGAGATAAGTGGGCCGGAAGTGTAATTCCAAAAGATAAAGAAGTAATTGATTTCTTTGAACTGATGTATCGACATCAATATAAAAAAGAATGGCCACCAGAAACGAAAGATCTATTGGCCCAATCACTTAGTAAAGTAAAGGAGCGTGCTAGTGACAAGCTATCATGAACCTTTAAATGCGTTATGGGGTGTTCTTGGATTCGTCTTTTGGTGCATTTCTTATTTTCACCTATTAAGAAAGGGACAGTTGATTGTTCCTAGAGTTAAGAGCGATATTCTCACTAAAGGTTTGCGTGTCATTCTATTTGTGCTCGGGAGTGCTGGTTGGATATTTATAAGCATGGCGCTAATGAGAGAGCGTGAACAAATAGGATTTGCTAAGAATAAAGTTGAAGTAAACGATGTGTTCCTAGTTGTTGATGTTAGTCGTTCAATGCTTGCAACTGACTTTGAACCTAACCGCATGGAAGTAACCAAAGAAAAAATACATGAATTTGTGCAGTTAAGACCTACTGATAGAATTGGTATTATCATGTTTAGTGAGCGCGCCTTCACGCTCCTTCCACTTAGTACAGATCTCAAGCTCATTGAGCGAAGTATTCAGGACATACAAATCGGATTTCTTGGGAGTGGAACAAATATTGGCGATGCTCTGGCACTTGCTGTTGGAAGACTGAGTCAGTCTCTTGCTGAAAATAAAATTGTTCTTCTCTTAACTGATGGTGTGAGTAATGTTGGTGTTATTAATCCACTGCAAGCAGCTCAGATGGCCAAAGACAAAGGTGTTAAGGTCTACACTGTGGCCGTTGGAGGAGATGACGATGCCCAGATCCCATTGGGAAGACCGGTCTTTGGACAACAGCGCTACCAAATGATTCCCGGTGGAAGTGTTGACGAAGGTGGACTAGAAGAGATTTCAAAGATCACTGGTGGGAAATCATATAGTGCCAAAAATGAACAAGCTCTAAAAGAAGTTCTAAGTGAAGTAAACTCACTAGAGAAAACTGAAATCGATATAAGTCGCAGAGCACTTTTTAAGGAGCTCTACTTTAAGCACCTAATTGTCGGGATTTTTCTACTCTTTGGCGTTGAAGTGGCTCGTTATAATTTGCTTAGGGAGGTTGTGTGACCTTCCTATATTTAAAGTATCTTCCTCTAGCGATTATTGTTTTAGTCCTATTCACTTTTCTCTACCTCAAGGCGGCGAGGGATTTTAAAGGAGCGCTAAGAACTTATTGGGATCTCAGACCAAAGCTTCGCTATAACCTATCCCACGTCTTTTACTTGTCCTTTATTGCTCTCTTTGTTTTGGCGGCCCTAGACTTGAGAGGACCGGAGGAGACGATTGAGGGGAGTATTGGCGATCAAAAAACACTGATTGTGATTGATGCTAGTGCCAGTATGTTGGCAGAAGATGTGCGTCCGAATCGCTTTGAAAAGGCGATCATGCTCGCCAAGCACTTTGTCAGGGGAGCTTATGGTCATCAAGTCGGGATTGTTGTCTTTTCAGATATTCAAAAAATGCTCATTCCTTTTACTGATGATGTTGACTTGCTTGATGCTCGTTTAGGCGGATTAGTAGAGCAGAAGGAATTAAGTGGAGGAAGTAACCTCTACCAAACGATTCGAGAATCTATTCGTTACTTTGTAGCAGAAGGTGGTGAAGATCCGGTTGGTAACATCCTGCTCTTTTCTGATGCAGAAGCGCATGATGAAACATTTGAGATGAAGGTTCCTGATGGAATTAATGTTGCCGTTGTAGGGGTGGGAACCTCAAAGGGAGCTAGGATTCCACTTAGAGATAATAATAAAGCTTTTAGAGGATATAAGAAATTTCGTGGAGAGGAGGTCTCCTCTTCACTAAATGAAGATTTGTTAAAAGATCTAGGCAAACAAATTGAGCATTATCGCTATTGGATTGTCCAAGCCTATAATTTACCAACTGAAGAGATACTTAATTTCTTCAATCGTTCGTATCTTGAAAAGCTCTCTAAAAGCACACAAAGAGTTAGGCCTGTCCTAGGTCATTACTTAATCATTTTGGGAATTATCTGCTACCTCGTGGCAGTCCTTCTGACGCGTGGAAGAACATTTAAGGCCTTTTCAATATTCGCATTGATCCTGTCTCTATCTTGGGCCGACAAATCAATGGCCCAGAGTACAGAGGAATTAATGAGTAAACTTTCTAAGGGATCTGTCTCTAAGGATGAAAAACTCGAGCTGGCCAAAAAGTTGATTCAAGCAGAGAAGTACGAGGAGTCAGCGACTCTTTATGGCGAAACGATAAATCCAGATAAGTCTAAGAAAGAGGCTGTCCTAAATTATGGTACTGCCTTGTTGGCATCTGGAAAGGTACATGAGGGACTTGAACTCATAGGACAAGTTGATAGGGAAGGTTTGAGTGATGAGCAAAAGACAATTTTGCGATCAAACATTCTTAATGCCATAAAAAAACAACAAGAACAGCAGCAGCAAGACCAGCAAGATCAAGAGAAAAAGGATCAACAGAAAGACGGTCAGGGAAAGCAGAACCAACAAAAACAGCAAGACCAGCAAGATCAAGAAAAGAAGGATCAACAAGAAAAGAAGAGTGATCAGAATAAGCAAAATCAAGATCAGGGTGATCAAGATGAGCAGAATAAATCAAAGAGTAATGAGCAGAAACTTAAAGAGCGTCAGGAGCAACAGAAGAGAGAGCGAGCAATGAAGAAAGTGCCTGCTCTCGTTAAGCAAGTTCTTGAGGATGATCGCAAATTGCAAGAGCAATATATCGATACCTCGACAGATACTCCTGATGATACTTCAAAGCCTAAGGATTGGTGATGAATAAGATCATGGCCTATATATTATTTTTTCTCTTACCCTTCGTGAGTGCAATGGCCCTGGATGTTAAGGTGGAAGTTCGTCCAGTAAGCCCGATTGTAGATGAAGCATTCGATGTAAATTTTATCATCGAAACAGATAAGCGCGATGAACCAATGATCAGGTTTAATCCAGGACATGCCGAAGTCATTGGTAAGAGCAACCGAGGTGAGGCAATTAACGCCGTACTATTGAACGGAAAAATTACAACTGAGAGAAAGGTCACCATTGGCTACCAACTGATTTCTAAGAAGATTGGGTATCTCTATCTGAGAGATATCTCAGTCGAGGTCGGTGGAGAGGTCAAAGAAGTTAAAAATATCAGGCTCAACGTTCTTCAAGAGGCAAAGGAACCACAGTCGATGTTCTTGCGCGCCGAAACTTCCAAGGATGAATACTATGTCGGTGAGGGAATTGATCTTAAGTATTATATTTATTATCGAAACAATATTGTCTCACAAGAAATTAAAGAGTTTCCAAAACTGAATGGATTTATAAAGAGATTTCACAAGGAAGTGAATAATACGGAACGTGTAGAAGTAGACGGAGTGCTCTATCGAAGAACTCTCGTTTATTCAGCTAGGTTATACGCAGAGAAGATTGGAGAAATCAAAGTCGATCCGCTGCGAATGAATATTCAATATTCTGATTTCACAAACTCCACACCCTTTGGGACTTTTGGCCTACAGCTCAGAGGTTATAAAGGGCGGACCCTAAGTTCAAAGACGCTTACTCTTAAGGTTGAGCCAATCCCTGCAGAGAATGCACCATCTAACTTTACGGGCTTAGTAGGGGAGCACAAATTTGAACTCACTCAAAATAAGAATAAATATCTAGTAAATGAAGCAGTTGAATATCGCTTGGTTGTTGAAGGTGAGGGGGCCCTAGAAAAACTAGATGCACCCACAATTTATTCTCATCCAGACCTGGAACACTTTGATACGAGAAGTGAAGTTGTTGAGGTGGACCAATCAAGGGCGAGAAAGCAATTTGATTATACCCAGCTTCCGCGATCCCCGATGAATTTTGAAAAGGGTAGCTTCGAACTCTCAACTTTCGATCCCGTGTCAAAGTCATTTATAACCCACTCTATTGATCTACCCGGACTAGAAGTTGGGGGAAGCGCAATGAGTTCAACTGGTAGTCCGGGTCTTAGTAATTCAAACTCTCAACCAGAGAGGGCGACAAGACCTATTCAAGTAGCACCACAAAAAATTGTAGAGCTAGGTTTTATTGCACCTTCGCTTACGCCTCTAGGTGCTGTAAGTCTTAGCTTTTGGCCAAGAATTGTGATGTATGCACTGGTGGCATTGCTAGTGATAGTGCTCTTGATTGCCCTTAAAAGTGGCCTATCAATGATAAATCCACAAAATGAGTACAAAACAATATTAAAGGATATTGAAAAGAACGGAGCAAGCTATCGCTCTCTTAATAATCTAGTACGCCGAATATACCCTGAGGTCAGTCCTGGGAGTCGTCTGAGTGAAGTTATTAATTCAATAGAAGTACTTTCAGTAGATGAGCGCAAATTTATAAATAGTTGTATTGCAAAGGCCGAAGGCAATGACTATGGTAATCGTGACAATAAATCCAAGAAAAACGATAGTTCATCAAATAAGAAACTCGTGAGTTTAATGTCTAAAGTAGTGAAAAGTGCTCAGTTATGAAGGTCGTAGAAAATTATAAAGGTGAAGAGAGTTTTGATCGTCCGGTTGCTTTAACAATTGGCAACTTTGACGGTGTCCATCTTGGTCATCAACATCTTATCAATTCCATACGCGAGAAACTTAATGAAGATGACTTCCTAGCAGTCATGACATTCGTTCCTCATCCGCTCGAGATTCTTGGCCCACTCGATGGTTTTTTGCTCAATAGTTACAGTGATCGCAGAGAACTATTCGAAGGTAAGGGTGTAGACTATTTGTTTGAAGTTAAGTTTAGCCGCGACTTTAGTACCCTCACACCGGAAGATTTTCTAAATAAGTACGTTCTTAGTTCAAAGAATATAAAGAAGCTTTTTCTTGGATATGATTTTTCGTTTGGTGCCAATAAAGCCGGCAATTTTGACTTTGCGAAGAAATATCTGGAGTGCAAGGGTATCGAAGTTCATATGCTTGATCCAAGTCATGAACTAAACCCACCTAGCTCGACAATTATTCGAAATTATCTTGTGAGTGGGGATATTGAAAAGGCCAACGAGCTTTTAGGCAGGCCCTTCTACTTATCTGGAAGAATTGTGAAAGGGGCAGGAAGAGGAAAGCTCATTGGATTTCCAACAGCGAATTTAGAAGTAGAGAAGAACCGCTTAATTCCCAAAAACGGTGTTTACTCAAGCTTTGTAACTCGCTCTGGGCAGAGACTAAAGTCGATTACGAATGTGGGCTTTAACCCTACTTTTACAGATAAAAAAATTAAGCAGGTTGAAACTTTTATTTTCGACTTCAATGATGACCTTTACGGAGAAAACTTAAAGGTAGAATTAATTTCAAAAATAAGAGATGAGAAAAAATTTTCTTCGGCCAGTGAACTCGTTGCGCAAATTGCTTCTGATGTGAAAGCGCGAGAGAAAATGAATGATTAAACTCGCACTCATCGGTAAGGGAATATCGCATTCGAAGTCTCCGATGATTTACCGCCAATTCCTGGGCGATTCTCTTGAATATAAGCTACTCGATTACGAAACACCTAATGATATTCCCAAAGCCAATGAACTACTTACAAATTATTTAGGCATTAGCATCACTGCTCCCTACAAGAACCATTTCCTCGCCCAGATAAAAATGTCTGAGCAAGTAAGAGAGCTTAAGGCAGTTAATTGTCTCTATCTGAATAAAGAGGATGGAGAGATTTGGGGAACCAATACTGATCTTCTGGCCATGAGAGAAATCTTAAGTAGAGAGCTCCAGGGAACTAGCTCTGATGTCGTGATCTTAGGAAGCGGGGCCATGGCTAGAGTCACAGCACTTGTCCTGCGAGAGCTCGGATTTAGCTATAGGCAATTCTCCAGATCAACTACTCCCAATCTTTCGGATATAGACTTGAGGGAAGCGACAGATCGGAAGAGCTTCATAATAAACTGTTGCGCTCGGGAATATGAATTTCGTGGAAAAGCTAATAGGGACTCACTTTACTGGGATTTAAACTACTCTCGTGAGCAAGAAAGAAAGTCGATTGAATCTCTAGGTCTTTACTATGTTGATGGTGAAGAGCTGCTCTTACTTCAGGCCAAGCATGCACTTGGGCTCTGGGGATTAAAAATAAGTTAACTTTTACCTATCACAATAAAAAAAATATCTTGTCTGTTAACGAAACAAAACGAGATTCCGATAAGTTGGCATAATTTAAGGAAGGTCGAATGTTTCGCAAAGAGTTTGCAGACATTATTGGTAAGACGGGGATGGTTCCTATAAAGGACCTTCGCCCTCTTTTGTTGGATAAAGATCCAAATAAAGTTTCAGAGCTTGAACTTCTGAAATTTGATTTCTTTGATGACGTAAAATTCGCTAAGCAACTTGCTGCGAATCACAAATTAACCTTTATTGATCTCTCTCGCGCAAAAATTAAAGATCAGACAATTAAGCTTATTAAGAAGAGTGATGTAATTAAATATCGCTCTCTTCCAGTTCAGAAGACAGGCAAGGCCGTAAGCCTCGCTATCTATGACCCAAGTATTGTTGATAAGAGAGCGGAACTTCAATCTCTTTTTCAACATCCAGTAGAGTTTATCCTCACTAATATTAAAGCATGGGATAAAATTTACTCTCGAGTTACGGAGACCATTGAAGAACTTCTCGACACTGTTCGTGAGGTAAAGTCTGATATTACTAATGAAGAAGTCGTTAAAGAAGAAGATATTGGCGATGATGTTATAAAGTATGTGAATCGAATCTTGGCCGACGCCTTTCTTCGAAAAGCTTCAGATATTCATATTGAACCCTATGAAAATTTGTTCAGAATTCGCTTTCGCATGGACGGCTCTCTGGTGGAAGTTGCCAAGCCTCCAAGAAGCTTGATGCTTCCAATTATTTCTCGTCTGAAAATTCTTGCCCAACTAGATATCGCAGAAAAAAGAAAGCCTCAGGATGGACGTATCAAATTGTCTATTGGTGGTAAGCCCATTGATTACAGGGTTTCGTCTCTTCCAACTCTCTTTGGGGAAAAGGTTGTTCTACGTCTACTCGATCAATCTAACCTACAATTAGATATGACGAAGCTAGGCTTTGAAGAAAAGCAGCTGGGTGTATTCCTCAACGGGATTCATCAACCTTATGGAATGGTACTTGTGACTGGTCCAACAGGTTCTGGTAAGACGACTACGCTTTATTCGGCAATCGCTGAGTTGAATAAATCAACGACAAATATTTCTACGGCCGAAGACCCGGTGGAATTTAACTTGGAAGGTATCAATCAAGTTAACGTGCGAAAGGAAATCGGTTTAACCTTCGCTGCCGCTCTTAAAGCATTTCTACGTCAAGATCCAAATATCATCATGGTGGGGGAGATTCGAGACCTTGAGGTTGGTGAGATTGCCGTTGAGGCAGCTCTTACTGGTCACTTAGTTCTCTCTACTCTACACACGAACGATGCCCCATCGACAGTGACTAGATTACTAAATATGGGTATTGAACCTTTCCTAGTAACCGGCTCTTTGAATGTTGTCGTGGCCCAGAGACTCTTAAGAAGAATTTGTAATGAATGTAAGGAAGTTGAAGACGTCACCCCCGAGAGTTTAATTGCCGCTGGATTTGCTCCGAGCTCGGCAGAGAAAATTAAGGTTTTTAAGGGTAAGGGATGTGAATACTGCAACAATACTGGGTACAAGGGGCGAGTGGCAATTTACGAAGTTATGGATATGACCCCCGCTGTGAAAGAGCTGATCTTAAAAGAGGGATCGGCCGATGAATTAAAGAAACAAGCAATTAAAGATGGAATGAAGACTCTAAGAATGTCCGCACTAACAAAAGTGGCACAAGGCTTGTCTACGCTCGAAGAAGCAGTGACAAACTCGAGCTCTGACAAGTTTTAAGGAAGGTATCTATGTCTGGAGATAATACAGTCACGCGAACCAAGCAAGCTGGTATTGGTGATAACGTTAAGATTCAACAGCTATTCAAACTCATGGTTGAAAGTGGAGCGTCTGACTTACACCTAACAGTTGGTACGCCACCAGGGTTGCGAGTGAATGGAGAGGTGGTACGCGTAAAGATTCCTTCCCTCACTGCGGCTGACTCAAAGAGGTTAATCTATCAAGTTTTGAGTGAAGAGCAAAAAAATGAGTTTGAAAAAACATTAGAGCTCGACTTTTCATTTGGTATCAAAGGACTGGCGAGATTTCGTGCCAACGTTTTCTATTCAAAGGGTGGCGTTGCTGCGGTTTTTCGTCTCATTCCAAGTATCATTCCAGACTTTAAAGCACTCAACCTTCCAAACGTCTTACTCGAGATGACAGACGTCAGTAACGGCTTGATTCTTGTGACTGGGCCAACCGGCTCCGGTAAGTCGACAACACTTGCGGCTTTGATTGATCGTCTAAACGAAAATGAAAGCGGTCACATCGTAACACTAGAAGACCCGGTTGAATTTGTGCACCCTCATAAACAATGTATCGTGAATCAGAGGGAGATTGGAAGTGACTCACTTTCATTTAAGCACGCTCTTAAATCTCTTCTTCGCCAAGACCCCGACATCGTACTCGTAGGAGAGCTTCGAGATCCCGAAACGATTGAGGCCGCTCTGACGATTGCAGAAACGGGTCACTTAGTTTTCGGAACCCTTCACACCAACTCTACAGTTCAAACTATTAACAGGGTTATCAACGTTTTTCCATCTCACCAACAAGGTCAGATTAGAACGCTTCTCTCGTTCGTTTTACAGGGAGTTGTTTCTCAGCAGCTGATTCCAAAATCATTTGAGCCTGGTCGCTGTATGTCGATGGAAATTCTTGTACCCACACCGGGTATTAGAAACCTCATCCGCGAAGATAAAATTCACCAAATTTACTCACAAATGCAAATTGGTCAGGACAAGACGGGAATGACAACCATGAACCAATCATTGCGCAAGCACTTTGATGCTGGCTTGATTGATGCTGAAACGGCGATGAGTTATTCGACTGCTCCTGAAGAACTAGCGCCTCAGTTAGGCCTAAAGAATAAGTAAGGACTTGAGTTATGGCCAATTGGAAATACGAGGCACTTGATAAAAATGGGAAGCGAGTCTCTGGCTCCGTCGATGGGACGAGCGACAAAGAGGTTCGTCGAATTCTCCGTGCTCAGGGCTTGAGACCAAAGAAGATTATTCCTCCATCAATTCTAGAATTTGATATTGGTGACTGGATGGTTGAGAAGGGTCTCGCACAGCCCTTTGGTTACCGTGAGCTTGCCAACTTCACAAAGCAGCTCGCTATTATGATCAATGCTGGTGTTCCAATCATTGCAGCACTCGAGATTTTATATAAGTCTGAAAAAAACCCTTCACTTAAAAAAGCTATTAAGAATATTGCTAAAGATGTTGGTGAGGGCCAAACCATTGCAGAGGCAATGGAGAAGAATAAGGGCTTTGATAAGCTCTATTGCAACCTGGTTAAGGCTGGGGAAGCCGGCGGTATTCTCGATACAATTCTCAATAAGCTCAATGAGCATATGGAAAAGCAACTTAAAATTAAGAGCCAAATTAAGTCAGCAATGACTTATCCAATTATCGTTGTTCTTGTTGGTATTGGTGTTATTTGGGGCATGCTCGTATTTGTAGTTCCACAGTTTGTGGGGATGCTAAAGGATACAGGTCAAGAGCCACCAGCTGTTACTCAATTTGTGATGGATGCTTCTGAGTTTATTGGGAATTATACAATCTATCTTTTGCCAGCGGTTTTTGTTGCTGCGGTGTTGGTGGGGAGTTGGATTAAGACGCCGGCAGGCAAACTGGTCTTTGACAATATTATGATGCGCATGCCGATTTTTGGTTCAATTATCATTAAGGGTAACCTGGCTTCATTTTCACGAACACTGGCCACAATGCTCAGTTCAGGTGTCTCTCTTATTGATAGTCTCGAGATTGTGATCGATACGATTGACAATATTGTGATTGCCAATGACCTAAAAGAAGTTCGAGCTCGCGTGACAGAGGGTAAAACTGTAACTGAGCCACTTGAGAAGATCGCATACTTCCCACCAATGGTTTCGCAAATGCTTCGAGTTGGTGAGCAGACCGGTGGTATTGACCAGATGCTTGATAAAGTCTCTGACGTTTTTGAGGATGAGGTTAACGAGGCGGTCTCGAATATGACTAAAATGATCGAGCCAATTATTATTGTCGTTTTGGGCTCCATCGTTGCGGTCATCCTAGTCGCTATGTACCTACCTATCTTTATGGCCGCAGGCGGGGGAGACTAGTAAGTGTCTGAATTTAAGGAGATTTGTGAGATTTACAAATTCTAAACAAAAAGGATGTTTTTTCGCCTAGTGCATTTTTAGGCACATGATATGATGTATTAATAATACTTAAGGAACGGGCTTCAATTCTTTATATTGAATCTCGCCTTGGGTGCTGGAAGAAGAATCTGTGAAATCTTAATTTTCATGGAGAAACAGGAAAATGCTTGGAAGGGCAATCTTAATATGACCTTCATTTAGCAAAGGAGATGTTTATGAATGCGACGAAACTGATTCGTCAACGAAGCACGGAGGGGTTTACCCTGGTGGAGCTGATGGTGGTTGTTGCCATTATCGGTATTCTCTCAGCGGTTGCGATCCCGAACTTTAAACAGTACCAGGCGAAGGCTAAAACGTCTGAAGCTAAGCTACAGCTCGCTGCAGTTTACTCGGCCGAAACGGCCCTACAATCTGACTGGGACTCTTTTGGAACATGTCTATCTGATATGGGCTACATTGCTCCAGCTCGCGGATACTACATTATCGGGTTTACTGGTGAATCTGCTGCTAACGCCAACATTGTAAACAACGGTGGCGCTTGCAGTAACGGTTCTTACTTTCTTACTCCAACAACAACTCATGTAACCGTGAACAACACCAAGTCTAAGGCTGGTGATATTCCGACTACATCAAAAGTTCCAACTACTGGTAACACTTTTGAAGTTGCTGCTGTGGGAGTTATCTCTGACTCAGGTACCATTGATACTTGGTTGATGAACCAGGATAAAAACCTTTCGCAGAAAGTCCGTGGTTACTAATTAAAAAGAATCATCGAACTCTAGAGGGGACCTTCGGGTCCCCTTTTTTATTATTTTTGGTTAAGATCGTAGAGCCTATAGTCTTTGGGGGCACTGTAAGTGCCATCCACCCCCTTAATGTAAAGGTTCCCATCAAGATCTCTTAAAGAGCAATTCTTTGTACCGCTCTGTGAGTTGAGACATTTCAAATCCAATTGAGATTTTAGAGAGTAATATGAACTTCTTAGCTTTAGCTTAAGATCACTGTCTTCTGGCGCCTTCTCATACATTTCTTTAACGATCTCAAGGGCCCCTTGGGTATCCTCTTGATGATTTTTTAACCTTGCAAGTACCCCTTTGAGATAAGGGGGAAAGCCCGGAAGAAGACTTGCTCGCTCATAGAGACTGAGCGCTTTAGCGTAGTCATTTAATTCAAAGCGATAATGGAACGCTGAATTCTTTAGGAGTTCGAGGTCGTTTCCATATATGCGCAGCCCTCGATCATAGATTTCCTTAGCACCTAAATCGTCATCTTTAATAATTGAAAGATACAATCCACCAAAGAGATAGTTTTGATAGAAGTATGGGTCTAGATCAGAAATGGTTCTAAATCTTAGATACATCCAAGAGCCAAGATCGTTGCCTTGATAGTGCTCATTATCAGCATCTATCAGTGTGTCTATCCAGATGAGTGAAGATAGAAGGCGCTCTTGACCAAGACCAATTAAACGTAAAAAAGAAGAAGAAAAACTCATTTTGAGTTGCTGCTTTTGCGGCATAATTTGGGGATAATTAATCTGAGTTTTTAATTTAAAACTGATTAAAAAAGAAAAAGCGATTATACTGATGAGGGTGATTTTTTTTGTAATAGTCACTAGCCCATTATAGAGGAAGATTTTGTGGCGAAGGAAGTGATACTTAAAGTTTCTCATTTGAAAAAATCATTTTACTCAGACTTTTGGAAGCCAAAGATACCTGTACTCAAGGATGTTAGCTTTGAAGTCCATAGAGGTGAGGCAGTTGGCTTTCTTGGTGCCAACGGCGCTGGAAAGACTACCACCTTAAAAATTATCCTTGGTTTAATCGCTCAAGATGAGGGCGACATTTTCTTTCATGAAGATTTGGGATTAACCCGCGAAGAGGTTATTTCACAGATAGGATATCTCCCTGAAAGACCATATTTCTATCCCCACTTAACTGCCCGTCAATACTGCCATTTTATTTCTAAGCTTGGTAACCAAGCCACTAAGGAATTTGAGTCAAAGCTTGAGCAACTGGCCAGTGAATTTTCTATTGCTCACTCGCTCGATAAGAAACTATCGAGTTACTCAAAGGGAATGCTCCAGCGAGTTGGTCTTATTGCTGCCCTTTTGCATTCTCCAAAAATTGTGTTTTTAGACGAGCCGATGAGCGGTCTAGATCCCTTGGGAAGAAGAGAGATAAAGGAAGCAATCGAAAAGCTCAAGTCTGGTGGTGTGACGGTTTTCTTTTCTACTCATATTGTTTCTGATGTCGAGGAAATCTGTGACAGTGTCGTTGTTCTCAAAGAGGGGCAATGTCTTTTTAATGGACCAATCCATGAGATGATTGAGGCTAATTCAAGTACATCAGTAACGGTGACATTTGTTAAAGATGGATTAATGAGAAGAGAAGAGTTGCCTCCTCGCGAAGTTAACCAGCAAGTATCCGACCTGATAAAGTGTGGAGCTCAAATTAAGTCAGTCATTAGCAATCACCCTAGGCTCGAAGAAGTCATATATCAAATTCAGGATAAGAGCAGATGATTTCTAATTTGGAAAAACTTTTTTGGATTGCACGCTACACGTTCTTGGAAGTCTCAAAGAGTAGGCTCATATACGCCATTTTCGGAATGGGTGCTATTATTTGGCTTATCGCCTATATTGCATCTGAATTTACTTATGGTGTGCCAGAAAAAGTTTCACTCGATTTTGGTCTAGGTCTGCTCAGCTTATCGAGTCTAGGTGTGGCAATCTTTCTTGGGGCGACTTTGATTTATAAGGAAATCGAAAATCGCACAGTTTACATCGTCCTCACTAAGCCGACCTCCCGGTCGATGTTTATTATTGGTAAAATTCTGGGTTTGATGGCCATAGTTATATTCAATACGTTCATTTTAAGCTTCTTTACTCTGAGTTGTTATTTTATGCAGGGGGGAGTTTGGAGTTCACTGATACTTTGGGCGATTCTCTTTACGGTACTGGAGAGCGCCATTGTTATGGTGGTTGTGATTTTCTTTTCACTCATTACAAATCCTATTCTTACTTCCCTCTATGGGATAGGTTTTGCGCTGGTCTCACATGCTCTAAGTAATGTTGGTGAGCTCTACTTCGTCAGAGAAAATCCGGCCCTACTCAAGTTGTTGAAGGTTCTTCAATTTATGATGCCCGACCTTAATTCAATGAATCTTAGAGCTTATGTTCTTTATGAAGAAGTTGTGACGGTCAATAATCTAGGTGTTGCTGGCGGCTCTGCTCTCTTTTATATCAGCGCCTTTGTGGCAATGTGTTGTTATCTTTTTTCTAAAAAGCAGTTTGAATAGTGGAAGCATTAGTACTTAAAATATTCGCTTTTATTTTTGGGACCTGTCTGGGAAGTTTTCTCAATGTCCTAATTCATCGCATGCCCCTTGGTGAGGATGTTGTCTTTACACGATCTCATTGTCCTCACTGTAAGCACACGATTCCTTGGTATATGAATATTCCGCTTTTCAGTTACCTCTTCTTAAAGGGGGAGTGCGCATGGTGTCAGCACAGGATTTCACCGCGATACTTACTCATCGAAATTGCGGCCGGAATTCTTGGGGTGCTGCTTGCTCCCAAGATTCTCACACCTATGAGTGGAACAATGTTCTACTTTAACTTGAGTATTTTACTTGTATTTGTCGCCATCGTTGTCATCGACTTAAAGCATCACCTCATTCCAAACCCACTCAATATTTATCTCGCAGTCATCTTCCTAGTAATCGCACTTTTGCAATATAGTTGGAAGCATTGGCTACTGGGTGGAGTCGTTGGATTTGGAGTACCCTTCATCGTGACAGTGCTCTTTTATAAAATTAAAGGACAGATAGGCCTTGGTGGTGGGGATATCAAGCTTTATGGTGCGCTTGGAATAATCCTTGGCCCCCTGGGAATAATGGAAAATATCTTCTTTAGTTGCTTTACGGGTGCGCTCGTCGGTGCTGTTCTTCTCATGCTAAAAGTGATGGATCGAAAAACGCCTATCCCTTTTGGTCCCTTTATTATCTTGGTGGCCACCCTACAAATCTACTTTCCTCAATACTTCAAGGTCATTCAGGGACTGCTCGTGCCCTCGCTGTGAGTTATCTTCTTGAAATAAAAAGACAGATGACGGTATAATAAAAGTAAAACCGAGTACAACAGACGGTTTGCCGTTAGAAATCAAGAGACATGGATGGCCTCAGTAGACCTAAAATCATTGATTGATAATTTTGTGGAGCAGGCCAAAGACTCTCTTGGCATGAATCCGTCCAATCTCGTGGGAATCGATATTGGTCTGTCGTCAGTAAAAGTCGCAGAAATCTCGGGCACAGGAAAATCAACTACACTTTCAGCATTTGCAATTGAGCCACTACCTGAAGGCGCTTTAATTGAAGATGAAGTTCAAAAGCCTGAAGAAATTCAGAAGGCCCTAGAGAATGCACTCAAGAAGGCTAAGATCATTAATAAGAATGCCTGCCTAAGCTTGTCTGGCCCAAATACCGTGGCAAAAAAACTTCAGCTTCCGGGCGGTACGAAAGAAGAGATTGAAGATCAGGTTACTTGGGAAGCTGAACAGTACCTGCCATTTAATATTGAAGAGAGTACTGTTGCCTTTCACATCGTTGGTAAAAACGAAGGTGGGGGGATGGACATCATTGTGGCCGCGGCCCGAAATGATGTGATTAATAATTTTAAAAACCTTGTTGAGCCGGGAATGAAAACAAAGGTGATTGACCTTGGAATTCTGGCGATCACAAATGTATTTGAAATGGTGATGGGTAAGGAACTAGAAGATACTCTAGATTCATGGCTCATTATTGATATTGGTGCTCAATTTACTCAGTTTATCATCTATAAAAATAAGATGGTGATGTTCACCAAAGAAATGAATATTGGTGGGGTAATGATCACTGAAGAAATTCAGCGTCAGATGGGTGTGAATTACTATGAAGCTGAGGATCTAAAAATCAATGGCGATGAGAGTGGCAATCTTCCAGAGGAAATTCTGGAAATCATTGACGATGTCGTCGAGAGTTTCTTTGCAGAGATTAAGAAGACGATTGATTTCTATGTTTCTTCTACATCGGATGAATCTCTTATTGGCTGCTACATCACTGGCGGAGGAGCTTCAATTCCAGGACTGATTGAGGGACTTTCAGATCTTTTGGGTCTAGAAGTAACTTTGTTAAATCCATTCGATGTAATTAAGTGTGACACAAAAAAAGTTAAAGAAGATTTAGACACTATTGTCTACCGAGGGCTTACTGCCATTGGTTGTGCAATGAGAACGTCGAATAAGAAAAAGAAATGATTGAAGTTAACCTGATTAAACAGAAAGAGCCCTTCAAAGTTCCCATCATTTTGGGAATGGATCTTAATGCGATTAATTGGAAGGCAATTGGCGTTGTTTTTTTGATTTCGTTTGCTCCTGACTGGTTCTTAAAGCCTAGCTTCAATTCACAAAAGAGCGATGTTCAAGCAAGTATTGATGCTAAATCAGCTGAGCTGAATAAATTAAGAAAAGAGAATTCACAATATAAGGATATCGATAAGCAACTTGAGGCTTTTAATCGCAGAGTGGATGAACTTAAGAATAAAAGTAGTCAGGTTGAGAAGATTGTTAAATCTAAGACGAATCCAAAAAAGCTATTGGAATTTTTATCTAAAGAAACGCCACGCGATATGTGGTTTAACGTTATTAAAATCAATCCGGATAATACGATAAAAATAGAGGGTGGCTCAATTTCATATAAGAGTATTGGTGCTTTCCTCTCAGCATCAAATTCAAGTTCGTATTTTAAAGACTCTTTAAACCTTACCTCGTCAAATACAACTGAAGAGAAGACTCCAGAAGGAGGCGTAGTCATGGTTGAATCCTTTGTCATTGATGGCAGAGTGGTCAGCTTTGATCCGTTCAGGATGTAGGCATGGATAAGATTTTAAGCAAGCTTCATATTTTCTTCTTCTTATACGTTTTGTGGCAAGGCTACGAAGTCTATAATGAGCAGTCTGCTGAGCTTAATATGCTTAAGGAGCGTTTGCCGGGGATCGAAAATAATATCTCTAGAGAGCAGAAGAAAAAGGCACGTACGAAAGAGTTTTTAAAAGACGTTGATGAAGCTAAAACTCGCATTGAAGTAGTAGCGGCAGAAGTAGAAAAACTCCAGCGCCAATTGCCAGCGGATGTCTCCGATCCAGAGAACTTGGGTCTTATCAAGGGCATTGCCGAAGCGATGAATATTAAGAATGTGATCCTGGCTCCTGGAGAAGAGGAAGATAAGGGCTTTTATCTAATAAAGCACTACAACTTTAAGGGTACGGGAACCTTTCTACAGTTTCTTATTTTCTTTGAGAAAATTGCTGAAAACGAGCGACTTCTTAATATCACTGAATTTGAACTCTTAAAGGTTAAGGAAGAGCGCCGTGGTAGGTTTCAACTCATAGATGCAGTGGTTCGAATTGGGGCCTATAAGTACAATCCAAATTATAAAGAAGAGCGCGGTATTGAGAAGATCGAAGGGGCTTTTAACGAGACTGCTAAGCCTGCCCCAAGAGGTCGCCGTGCGAAGAAAAAGGCGGCAGATGATGAGTAGGTATATCCTTGCATTTTTTATCCTCTCAAGCTTCTCGCTAGCTAGCCCCCTCTTTGCTCAAGAGCAGGAAAAGGATGACAGTAAGTCTGCGCCAAGTTTTCTTACTCGCGAGCGCCTTCAGATTAGAGATCCTTTTAAGAGAGAGCTTCCAAAGAAGCAGAGAATCTTAAAAAAAGATCGCTTTGGTAGTACGAATTATTCAAATGTCGCAAATTTAGAAGGAATTCCACTTGAGAAAATAAGGATCGTTGGAGTTATTCTAGGAAAAGAGCGAAGCGCTTTGGCCAGAATCGATAAGGATACTGGTGGCGGTGATGGAAGCTCTTCAGGTGAAGAGGGAGAGTCTAGTGCTGTCATCACCATCAAAGAAGGGATGGAACTGGGTCTTAATGGCGGTCAAGTTCAGGCCATTTTACCCGGCGGTATCGTGGTCGTTGAGAAGATCAGAAACGTCTACGACCAAGATGAATATCTCGAGACTATTATCCCAATATCCGAGTAGATAGCTTTTATTTTTTTATTTTCCTCATTAGTGGTATAATCAAAAAGTTACTAATAGACCTTATGGATGAGGACTATGAAAATAGGATTTTTTCTACTTAGCTTCCTGTACACCTCCCTCGTATTTGCGAGTTCGGAGCTTGTCTCTATCAACTTTCAACAGAAAGGAGAGATAAGTGAATTAGAGCTCGTATTCGACAACAACAATGTTGTTTCGGAGAAGTATCAGGTCCCCGAAGACAAGCAAATCATTATCGACATCACAGATGTTAGCGCAACTGAGCGAGTGATGAGGGCCTTTGATACTTCAGAGTTTTCTGGCGCAGTTGTGTTTGTATCAGCATACAAGAAGCCTGGTTCTCAGAACGATCTAAGAGTTGCCGTCCAGCTCCGAGATAATGTTCGCAGTTATTTAAAACGACTTCCTAATCGACTCGTTTTAGAGATTGAAAATCGCTTTGGTGTTTTTACAGAAAATTCTTTTAAAACTGAGCAGTCATTTAAAGAAAAAGTGGCTCAAGTTCAAAAGAGCGATGAGGATACATCAAAAATTCTCATCCCAAAGTCTGATAGTATTTCAGATATTCTCGACAACCTCACACTCTCAGGTCGTAAGAAGTATATTGGAAAGAAAATTACGATTGATGTGAAGAACGTCAAGGTGAGCGACATTCTCAGGTTCATCTCTCAAGTGTCAGGTTTTAACTTAATTCTAGATAATGAAATTGATCTTCTTAAGCCGATGATTCTGAGAATGACAAATGTTCCATGGGATCAGGCTCTCGATACCATTCTTGGGATCAACCGTCTGGTTGCAAAGAAGAACGGTGAAATCTTAATGGTTTCAACTCTAGAAAAGGCAACCGAGGATCTAAAGATAGAGTCGGAAGCCAAAAAATTGGCGAAGGAAGAAGAGCCACTTGTGACTAAGGTTTTCCCAATCAGTTATGCGAAAACAACTGAGCTCTCGAAAATCTTAACAGAGTATTCAACAACCAATCGCGGTAAGATCTCAATTGATGAGAGAACTAACTCTCTTATCGTAAAAGATACCGTCGATATTATTGAGAAAATGAGAAAGATCGTAGAGGTACTAGATACTCAGACGCCTCAGGTTCTCATAGAAGCTAAGATTATTGAAGTGACGGAATCGTATAGTAAGGAGATTGGTCTCGATCAGGGCTTTAACTTTGGTTATGATCCTGTCGGACAGATTGGTACGCTCGGTCCATCGATTGTGGGAGATACACTTGAAGCAGGAACAGATTCAGGTCCAGGCTTTAGTTTTAGTTCAGCTCCAACAAGTGGTGAAGGTGGACGATCACTCTTCGGTCTAAATATTACGAGATTTGGACGACTCACGAATCTTAACTTCTCACTCCAATTAATGGAGACGGAGTCAAAGGGTAAAATTGTCGCGAGTCCAAAGGTTATCACCCAGAATAAAACCAAGGCGAAACTCACTACTAAAGATACAACTTCATTTAGCAAGTCAGTAGTGAGAGAGGGTACGACAGAAGTAACGTTTGAAAATATTGATGCGGTACTCTCACTTGAAGTGACGCCTCAGGTGACTAACGAAGGTTCAATCTCGCTTGAAATCCTTCTCAATAAAGAGCAATTTGGTGATGTTCCAGCACCAGGAGCACCACCAAACAAGGCCATGAGAGGAATTGAGACCAACGTGTTGGTTGATAACGGCTCGACGATCGCACTTGGTGGTATTTACAACTACGAAAAGCTTGAAAACCACTCAGGCATACCTTTCCTAAAAGATATTCCCTTGGTAGGTTGGTTGTTCAGAACGCCTTATAACCCTGCAACGAGAAAGAATGAGATGATCATCTTCATTACTCCGCGGATTATAAATCAGGAAGAGGCGGGCATCACTGAGAAGATCTAGATCATGGTAGAGGGACCACTCATTGAAAAATATCTTAAGGCCTTAGAGGAAAACCCTCGCTCGCGAGTGTTTGCACCTTTGGCCGAGAGCTACCGCCGTCTTGGGATGGTGGATCGCGCTATTGAGATTCTCAAAGATGGAATGCGCTATCACCCTAACTATGCTGTTGGTTACTTGGGTCTAGCGGCTTGCTACTCTGACCTTGGCCAGTACCAACTTTGTTACACAACGCTAAAACCCTTTGTTCCCAATTCCAGAGATAATCTTAGGTTGCAGAGGCTCTTTGCCGATGCCTGCGAAAGAATTGGTCACGACTATGAGGCCCTGGAAACATATAAGTTTCTCCTTTTTCTCAATCCTAAAGATGCAGGATCTGCACAGAAAGTGGCCGAATTAGAGGCGAAGAGTGATCCGCTAGAAGATCTTAGTGATTCATCTAAGGGAGAATTATTTCCTGTGGATAGCCTAAGCTCTTCTGAAGATTTAGAAGAAGTCTCCTGGGTAGAGGTTAACTTTCACAAGAGTGAAGAGGCGCAGAAGTCTGTCGTTCAAGAACAAGACTCTTGGGAAATGATTTCGGGAAGTCCCTCGGAGATTGTCGAATCTAGGCAAGCCCCTCAAAGAAGAGAGGAGCCCACTCAGTTAGAACAACTCACAGAACATGATCAGGACTCTGATCGAGAATATGTTGTTGAAGTATCTGAGTCCGGCAGTGAGTCGGTAGAGAGTGCTGGAGCTGCAAAAAATATTGAAGCCGCCACCACTAGTGTTAAGAAAGATTTAGCAAGTGAATCTGTCCCTTTAATTACGCATACCCTAGTTGACCTCTATTGCAATCAAGGTCACTTTGAGCGAGCTGAGGAAATCCTACTCAAAATGCTCGCCCTCAACCCAAGTGACGCTCCAACCCTCGAAAAGCTTCAAACTGTCAGACTTCTCTTGAGAGAAGCTGGACTCGGCGACGCGCTAGTTGAAAATGAAGACACCACTGAGGATGAGGAGTCTTCCGAACTTGAGACTCTCGAAGCGACAAGTGAACTCGAGTCTGACGATTCGATGGTGGCGCAAGAGCAAGACGGGCGCGAGCGCTTAATGGAAGTCTTTGATTCACGAGTGGCGAAATTAAATGACTCAGAGGGCAAGACTCGCGGACTAAATAACTTCCTGGCCAAGATCAAAGCTCGCGCCAAACAGCGTCAAGATTCTACGACACGCTCCTAACATCCTTCTTCTTTACATCACCTTGGCCAATTGATAATTTGACGCGTCGACAATTTAGGAGTCTTCATGAAGACCGTTTGGGTAATCAACGGGCCCAACCTCAATCGCCTGGGTGTGCGCGAGCCAGAAGTTTATGGCAAGCATACGCTCGCAGAAATTGAAAAACTCACCATGGAGAAAGCTTCTTCATTTGGCTTTGGCGTGAGTTGGTTTCAATCGGCAAGTGAGGGTGAGTTGGTGAATAAGGTTCACGAAGCTCACGATAAAAAAGTCGATGCCATCATTATTAATCCCGGTGCTTATTCACATACATCAGTCGCACTTCTTGACGCACTCAAGTCGTACTCTGGCGAAGTGATAGAGGTGCACCTTTCGAATACCCATCACAGAGAGAGCTTTAGACAGGTAAAGTTGACGGCAAAAGCCTCCACCATAATAATGGAGGGTCTTGGAATTCATGCTTATATCACAGCTCTTTATGTGCTTTTCCAACGTGGAGTGAACTAAATGGAAATTCAAACAACCGATCTCAAGAAAGGCGGCAAACTAGAAATCGAAGGTAAAGTGTACGTCATTCTCAAGGCTGACTTCACTAACCCTGGAAAAGGTTCAGCTTTTACAAAGTGTAGAATTAAGAACCTTGAGACTGGACAAGTAATTGAGAGAACTTTTAAGTCAGGTGTAAGTACTGGTGCTACGGCCCCGGACCTGCTTGAGAGAGAAGTTGAATATATGTACGAAGATCCTGAAGGTTATAACTTTATGGATCAATCTAACTACGAATCAATTCACGTTAATCGTGAGGCGATTGGTGATCTTGCTGGATACTTTCAAGAAGGTATCCGTCTGCAACTTCTCTACTTCAATGGAAAGCCGATCAACGTTGATCTGCCAACATTTGTGGAGCTTGCAGTTAAAGAAACTGACCCAGGTCTTAAGGGTGATACGGCCCAAGGTGGGATGAAGAAAGCAATTATGGAAACTGGTCTACAGGTTAACGTGCCACTCTTTATTAAAGAGGGTGAAATTCTCAAAATTGACACTCGTACGGGTGACTATGTTGAGCGCGTAAACAGATAGTTCTAATTAACGAGGTCAAAAATGGACTTTAAAAATCTAAAAGAATTTATTTCAATTGCAAAAGAAGCGGGCGTAGCTGAGCTTAAATATGAAGATGGTGACAAGAAGTTTGAGATTGGATTTCCAGTCGCTCACGCCGCCCCAGTTGCTATGACTTATGCTTCAGCTCCGGCACAAATGACATCTGCACACCAAGGTGCGCCGGCTGCAAAGAAGAGTGATCTTAAAGAAATCACTTCTCCATTTGTTGGAACTTTCTACGCTTCACCATCTCCAGACGCAGAACCTTATGCCAAAATTGGAGACAAAATCTCTAAGGGCCAGGTACTTTGTATTGTAGAGGCTATGAAGATTATGAATGAGATTGAGTCTGAGATTTCAGGCGAGATCGTAGAAATTTGTGTCGACAACGAAACTTACGTTGAATTTGGACAGGTACTCTACAGAGTACGCCCGTAAGGAGAGTTTGCGATGGCAAAGCCATTTAATAAAATCCTTATCGCTAACCGTGGCGAGATTGCAGTTCGCATTCTTAGAACTTGTAGAGAGCTGGGAATTGAAACTGTAAGTGTCCACAGTACAGCTGATGAAGAATCACTCCATGTAAAGCTTGCTGATGAGTCAGTTTGTATTGGACCTGCAAAGAGTCCACTTAGCTATCTCAACATTCCAGCAATTCTCTCTGCTGCTGAAATTACTGGGGCCGAAGCAATTCACCCTGGATTTGGATTTCTAAGCGAGAACCGAGAATTCGCAAACCTCTGTAAGAAGTGGGACATCGAATTTATTGGTCCGAATGTAGATGCGATCGAAAAAATGGGAAGTAAGATTCTCTCTAAAGAAATCGCTGAAAGAGCAGGGGTTCCTGTTCTGAAGTCCATTAAGGTCAATGAACTTTCAAAAGATAAAATCTCTGCACAAGTTGAGCAAATGGGACTACCAGTTCTCATTAAAGCCTCTGCTGGTGGCGGTGGCCGCGGCATGCAGATGATCGACAATATGAAAGATCTCTTTCCTAGTATTGAAAGACTTAAGACCGAGGCGAAGGCCGGCTTTGGCGATGATACTCTCTTTATTGAAAAGTACATCACTAACCCAAGACACGTTGAAGTCCAGATTCTTGCTGATAAACATGGAAACGTTGTTCACCTTGGTGAGCGCGACTGTACGATTCAGCGTCGCTTTCAAAAAATTATTGAAGAGTCTCCCTGTCCAGTGCTCACTGAGGAGAAGCGCCAGGAAGTCTGCCAAGCGGCAGTCGATCTCGCTCGCCATGTGAGTTACGATTCAGTTGGGACCGTTGAGTTCTTGTATGACCAAGATGCTCAGAAATTCTACTTCATGGAAATGAATACTCGTATTCAGGTAGAGCACCCAGTAACTGAGGTAAGAACAGGTCTTGACCTAATTGCCGAGCAAATTGCTGTGGCTTCTGGGGCAAAACTTAAAATGACCCAAAAGGATATTACTTTCATCGGCCACTCAATGGAGTGTCGCTTGAATGCTGAAGATCCGCGCACAAATATGCCAAGTCCTGGAAAAATCACGCATTATTACCGACCTGCAGGTATCGGTATCCGCGTGGATGACTTCATTTACAGTGGCTATACTGTACCTCCTTACTATGACTCTATGGTGGCCAAGATCATCGCGCATGCACCCGATCGTGAAAAGTGTATTGCTCGCATGAAGCGCGCGCTCTCAGAGACAATTATTGAGGGGATTAAGACTAATCGAGACCTCCATCTACGAGTTCTCGCCGACGAAGACTTCGTGGGCAATAATTACGCGACCAACTTTCTATCCCTTAAAATGAAGTAAAATTTAAGGAAAATCAGAAGGTTAGCCTCTCTAGGATTGGGGGGTGGGGCGCGATGCTCGATGAAGTAAAAAAGCTCATTAAGGAACAGAAGATCGATCAAGCAGTTCATCAAATAGATGAACTGCTTTTGCGCGCTCAAGATCTAGAAGAGCAACTTGAACTACTTACACTCAAGTTAAAAATTTCAAATGAAAAAGAAACGAGAGAGAAAGCTTTAGAAGCAGCTTTCAAACTAGAGCGATTCCAAACATATCTCAACGTGATTGATCTTGAAGACTTAAAGTCGAGCGCGAGACATTATCAGTACGCACTCTGTCTCTACAAAGTTGGCAGCCTCCATCGAAGCTTTCAAGAATTCAGTAAACTCACTGAGAAGTGCTTCAAGCACGGCTATGTTCAAATTCTAAAAAAGATTATTGATATTGAGGATCCGGCCAATGTCCTAGGCGAAGTGAAGTCAATTGGTCGCTACTATCACACTTTGAGAACCGGGCTTGAGATAAATACTAGTGAAATTACCAAAAGAATGGATGAAAAGTTTTTTGAAACATTCAACCGCCATTCGAAATATTTTAAACATCAAAGCGAACTCTACGCTCTAGAACTTAAGGGTGAGCTCAAAGAAAATAATCGCGAACAATTTATAAAACACTCACTCGAGTATTTGGCAATCAATGGCAAAACAAAAGAGATCATAGCGCTCTTGAGTGAGTATGCCATTCGTTATAAATGTATCAATCTAGGGCACGAACTTTCAAAATGGAATCCTGAAATCGAAGCACTTTTTCCAGAGCGAGCGGGCGAAGAAGATGTTGATTTTGGAGATATTGATAGCGCAGAAGACCTATTTGATGAGGACCAGGAAGAAGGGGCGCTGATAAGAGGCAAGGTAAATGCTCTTATTAGCTTAGGACAACCAGATCAGGCACGTATTCTCTTAAAGAATTTTCTTGAGAGCAATCCAAAAAGTGAACTTCGTCAGGAATACCAAGAGTTATTAACCACGGTAGACGGGACAAGAGTTCTCAGGAAAAACATCAGTATTGATAGCGTTATGGAAAATCTGGTGAGAAAGATTTCTAGGTCGAGCGGTAGCCAAGAGAAACCAGCGACGATTGACTTAGACCAACGCTCTATAAAATCATATTTATCACTTCAAGATGATTCATATTTGATAGACAACTTTAGAGATCTCGTTTCTTGTTTTATCATGCTTGAGTTCTATGAGGCGTCACTCTGGTTGATTGAATCAGTATTAGAAAAGGCGCCTGAGTTAGAGCGAGAAGCAAGATTTTTGAGATGTGACATATACCTTATGTGTGGCAAGCATCACTACTGTTTGGATGAGACTCTGGCCGTGTGGAATAAGTTTGATTTAGATTTTGATGAAGAGATTGAAATTCTCTACAAACGCGCAGAGTGCTATCGATTAATGGGAAAGAGGGCCAAGGCAATCGATCTCTATCGCGAGGTCTTGTACCGAGATGGGAACTATCGACTTGCAAAGTTAAGGTTGCAAGAATTTGAGTAGGTGGAATAAATATATTCTTGTATTTTTAGGACTTCTCACGATGTTCTTCTACATTGGGAAAGTCGTTGTCGAATCGAGTTTCGTCTCAAATTATATTTCTAAACAAATCAACAATCAGTTAGCTCATGAATTAGGCCTTGATATTAAATTCGAAGAATTACAGCTCGGGTTTTTCCCTCCTGTAATATCTATGAACAATCTCACTGCTAACGACTTTCAAAACAATGTAACTATCACGCTTGGGAAGGTCGAAGCACGATTTGGCTTTAGTATCGATCTCATTACCCGCGGCAAAGTAAAGGAGATCCTACTTTCCCAGGGAGAGGTAATTGTTGACGCAAATTTTGAAAAATCAGCGGACGACAATAAAGAGACAGAGCTTAACTTAAAAGAAATATTCGAAAGAGATTACCTTCCAATCGGTCTTGAGCTCGAAAGAAGAATAGGCGCTATAGGTGCAGAGAATGTATACCTACAATTAAATAATTATGTGGCCATGATCAACAGACTGTCGCTGAGTCCACAAAAAGAGAGCGTTTCACTAAGTGCTAGTGTATCGGGATTCACTTTCGATCGAGGGAGCCTCCCAGTCGATATCGGTAGTGTGGACTCTCTTTCAATTAACGCAAATTGGAGCGGAGAAGAAATAGAGATTAAGAATCTCGATATCATGCAGAGCCTTAATGCTTATCGCGTATCTGGAGTTATTAATCAGAGGGAAAAGCGCTGGGACTACGACCTTGAAGGAAAATTTAGAGGCGACCTAGAGCTCATTAAATCATTTCACCCAGAAAAAGATAAAATCCCAGAGATTAAGGGATATGCCGACTTTGCATTTAAGGCCATTGATAAAGCTGGTGCGCCCTATGTAAAAGTAGATGGACTAATTGGCAATTTAGAATCTCCTTTTGTACAAATTGAAGAACTCTCTCTCTCTGGGCACTACGACGGGAAGTTAATCGAAATTGAAAATATCGATGCCAGACAAAATGGTGGGCAAGTAGAATTACTTAAGCCACTTAAAATTAGTATTGATAACGGAGTAACTTTTTCGGAAGCTACAGTCCGTCTCAACCAAATGCATACCAATGATATTCTCTATTTCATTAGAGAGGACTTAGATATCTTTAAGGCCAGGCTCTCTGGCGAGGCAACTGTGAGCCTAGACTCTGAAGAGAATGTCTATATTAAAGCTTCGCCAGGAGTGCGCGTAGAAGGTGTGAATCTCGTCGATGGCGATACATACATTCTGAAAACCCCACCCCTCTCTGCAAGAGCATTGAGTGTTAATATCGTAGGTCCAAGTGTTCTTATAAACGCCCTCATAGAAGGTGAAAAAGGAAGCCTAATTAAAGCTGATGGTGAAATCAGAGGCTCAGATATTAAATTTGAAGGCGAGAGTAAGAATTTAAACTTAGATGATCTCGGACCTATTGTAGGACAGGCCATCCATGGCGAAGGTCGAATGGGGATCAAGATATATGGAAGTGGCAAGGATGTTTACTTCGACGTTAAGGGTGAGTTTGACAAGCAGCGAGGCTTTGGACTCAATCTCGGGAAATTGAATTCTCAATTGCGACTCGATCTTGGAAATCAAAAACTCTATATTCGCTCAGCGCAAGGTCAAGTTGGAGATACTAAGTATCAAGGGCGCGGCAGTTTTTCATTTGAAAATCGCTCAAGACTCGACCTCAGGGTAAATGTTGAAAAGGGGAGTTATTTCGACTTGAAAACTGCCCTTGGTGATTTAATGAAAGACATTCCCTCACCCGATGACTTCGACGCTAGCTTTTCAACTAGAGTGAGAGTTGATCTCGACGATAATGAAGATGTAAGAGTTCAAGGGGAAGTATCTGCTAGCGATTTGGCCTACTATGGTGAAGAGTTTGGTAGGGCCGTGGGACGCTTTGAGATTGGAAGTGAAAAAATCTCTATAGAGGACCTAGTCGTGAGCAAGGCCCGAGGTAAAGTTGCCGGGGTTTATACGCTCAATCAAAAGACGGGCTATCTTGAATACGATTTTAAGTTAGGAGGATTTAGACTCTCTGACTTTCGCTTCTATCGCATGTCTAAAATGACTCTTGATGGTGTGGTTGAAGGAAGCTTTTTTGGCTCAGGACTTCTTAGCGACTTTGATTCGATTAATAGTATGGAGTTAAAGAACTCTAAGATTGGAAACCGATCCATTTCAAATTCAAGCCTTACCGTTTTAACTCGTGGAAACACAGCTAAAGTTGGCCTTAAGGTACTTGGAGAAACTCTCTCGGGTGAAGGGCTGTACAACTATAAATCTGGAGACGCGAGATTTAATATAAAGGTTAATGATGAAGATGTCAGAAGAGGCTTTGCTCTTTTGTCAGAGCATAACCTTTTAAGTAACACTCTCTCTGGTCAAATTAAAGCGAGTGTTAACGGTCATTTCAATATCAATAGACCCAATTCGTTTAATCTCTTAGCTCAGATTGATAAATTCAATGTCGAAATTAGTGGAAAGAAAGCTTCAATTGTAGAGGGGCGCAACGTCTTTAGTATTAAAGATGGAGTGGTCTCTGATGATGTGCTGGAGTTAAGTGGTGATCTTGCACAGACGAGATTGCATGGGCGTGGAAAGATCAATGACCGACTCTTTATTAGGCATAGAGGGGAGGTTGACGCCCTCATCTTGGGTCTTATCACTCCAAAAATTCTAAGACCCGTTGGAAAGCTTAGATCATCAGGTGTGCTTCGAAGAGTGGGAACTGGTAACCTTGATTTTTCTGGGAAAATTAACACCGAAGATCTTGGTTTTTCAATTGATGGGGTTCCCGGAACACTCTCTCAGGGCAATGCCGATATCTCTATCGATAGTGACAGGGTGACGATTAATAAGCTGACTGCAAATTATGGGGAAGGTGTTGTTAAGGCAGAGGGCTCGGTGATCTTCGCCGTGCCCTACCCACTGGTGAATATAAATTATGACATTAGAAATACAAGAGTTGGCTTTCTAAAAAACAGCTATGTCATTGCTGATGCTGAGGGATCGCTCTCAGGTCAAGAGCCTCCGTATATTCTTAGATCTAGAGTGCGGGTAGAGTATGGTGAATTTGCAGAAACTCTTGCAGAGATTATCTCAATGTTTAAACGCGAAAGTAGTTATGGAAAGTACTTGCCGTTGAAAGTTGAATTGAGTGCCGATCGCTTGATTCAACAAGATGTTCGCGTGGATGTCGTGCGCTACGTGGCAGTTCGCAATAACTTAAGTGATATTTATTTGACGGGTGGAGCAAACCTGACTGGGGCACTTACAAGTCCAAATGTTCAAGGTGTAATTAGAGTACTTCCAGGCCAGAGTAAAATTCTTTTTAAAGGACAAGAATTTATCGTAGAGGAAGGTGTTGTTCGCATTGATGGTGACTCAAGGCAGCCACCAGATTTGAGGTTTATAGCAAATACAACTGTGAAAGATTACCGAATTCGGATGGAGCTTCTTGGAAGTACAAACAATCTCAATATCTCATTTAGTTCAGAACCGGCACTTTCACCTGAGGATATTATCTCACTCTTAACTGTGGGTGTGACCTCAGATGTGAGTGAGGGCCTCTCCGATAAAGATCGTCAGTCGACCACAATATATGGAGTTGGTAGTTTTCTTGTTGATCAATTTAGAATTAATGAGGAGCTCAAGAACAGCCTTGGTGTGCGCTTGAGTGTGACGCCAGAGTTTACTCAAGATAGCGACAATCTTCTGAGCGGAAAGGCTGCCGTGAGTTCTGGTGCAACGTCACAAGTGAGAAGTGCCACAAAAGTTAAGATCGAAAAGAAAGTGAGTGAAAAGGTGGATATCTCGCTATCTTCTACTGTTGGTGGTAACCTCGACGAAAAGCAAGAAATGAACGTAAATTATAGCTTGGATAATAACTGGTCTCTTGAGGGCGTGTACGAAATTAAGTCAACGGTTGAAGAGACAACACAAACAGAGAACTCATTTGGGTTCGACTTAAAATTTAGAAAAACATTTAAGTGAAAAAACTGCTTCTTATCATCTTATTTTCAATCTTAGCGATTCACGGTTTTGCCGAGGAGGGCGAAGCTGTGTCATTGACAGAGAAGGCTTCCTCGGCCCTCAAAGTTGAGTGTATCGGAGATGATTGCAGTATTTATATTAAAATTCTCAATGATTCTCTTACTAGAGATCCTAGTGTCGCATCCATTCAAGAGTCATTCCGCTTTCTTTTGCAAGATGAGCGGCTTGAGTATCTCAAGTATGAACTTGAGGAATCGCTCGGTAAAGTAACTCAAATCAATGCAACTATCGCGCTAAAACAATCCATCGGCGAAGTCTTTATTTATGCCGCCGCTGATGTGAAAGAACTACAGCTTGAACGATCTCTTCCCTTTCTCGCAGGTGATTTTGACAATCTAGGCAATTGCCAAGCAGGAGAGAGCGCTCTAAAAGAAACTCTTGAAAATAGAGGCTATAGCTCTAGTGAAGTTCAATGTGAGCGAACAAAGACTAAGACAGGTTTCATTAATTATGTTTTTCGAGTCAAAGTTGGCGAAACTCAATTAATTAAAAAAGTCTATGTCGTAGGTGAGTTAGATGCTCTAGGAGAAGAAAGACTAAAGCGCCTTAGGTCACTTGAAGATACAATCTGGGACAGAGTTCAAGCAAGATTACTTATCGATGAACTAAACCAGGAATTCATCGAGAACGGATTCTTTGATAGCAAGATTGAAATCGCCAAAGTTGATGAAATTTCTGATCGTGAAGTTCATCTTGGTTTTAAAATGGAAACGGGTCTCTCTCGCCGCTTCGCCTTTCATGGCAACAATAGTGTCAAGCGTCTTGAGTTTAAGCAAGCCGTTCAGAGCTCGGCCAAACAAGGATTCAACCCTCATGACTTGGCCGCATATCAGGCCCTCTTTAAGAACCTCTACACGCAGAAAGCTTACCTCGATGCAAAAGTAGAGATTAGAAAGGTTACAGGGCAAACCAAGAATGGGATTCCCTACATAAATTTCTATGTCGATATCCACGAAGGTAAGAAAGCTGAGATCGGAACCGTTTCATTTAGTGGCAATGATCTCTTCACCGACGAAGAGCTTAAGCAAACCTTCTATAAAGAGGGAACAAATCTGATTAAGAGTAACTTCTTAGATAAAGAATATTTTGAGAAGTTTAAGGAAGTTGTTAAAGAGAAGTATCTAGCTCAGGGTTTTCTCTTTATTGATATTCCTTCAGTTGAAGCTATCTACAATGCTAAGACTGAGCGCTATGACATCGAAGTTCGTGTGAATGAAAAGCAACAGGTCATGCTAACGGCCATTGAAGTTAGCGGTCTGGATGAAGAGTTAACTCAAAAGGTGCTAAGTCAACTAACTAACAAACCAGGAACACCTCTAGATCTTCTCACAATGGATAGTGATATCAATAATGCTCTTTCAATCGTGAGGGAGCAGGGTTATCTCTTTGCTCGAGTGAATGTGAAAAATGAGAGAGATCTTTTAAATTACTCTTCAAATTTTACTGAGGCAGTGCTGACAATTCCCTTTGTGACAGAGGAAAAAGTTTACCTAGATTCAATTCTCGTAACTGGAAATAGAACGACAAAGTCTAACGTTATTTTGCGCGAAACTAAGATTGCTTCAGGAGAAGTTGTTACACCTGAGCTCCTTCAATCGATGAGAGATCGTCTCACTGTGCTTGGGCTTTTTTCAGATGTACGCGTTCAAACCTACGTTCTCAATCGCTCACGGGCCAAGCAGGATGGTCGCTACATCGCAAACCTTCTCATTCAGGTGAAAGAGCGAGACTACGGCATATTAGAGATTGCTCCGGGCTATCGTACAGACTTAGGTCTCAAGCTTGGAGCAGGAATTACTAAGAATAATATTTTTGGGAGAGATCACTCTCTAACTGCTAGGGCCGAGGGCAACTATCGTCTAAATCACAGCAGCTTTGACGAGAGGCGCAGGCAAGAGGGTAAGGATCTTTTAGAATATGAGGCGAAGGTTAATTACAGAATTCCCTATGTGTGGGAGGGGGTTTTTTCTAATGGCCTCACTTTCGACGTCTCAACTTCCTTTCAACTCAAGCGCTTCTATGGCTTTGATGCTTATATTTCGAGAGTCGCTCCACAACTAAGTTACAATTTCAGTAAGAGATGGAGTGCAGGTTTACGTTATCAATTTGAACATATCGACCAATTCGACGCCACTGAAGTTAAAGATGATGACAATTTCACTATCGGTGGCCTCACGCCTTCAATTTCCTATGATTTGCGAGACAACCCAACCAACCCTCGAAGTGGGGCCTTATTTAGTTTGAGTTGGGAGTTTGCCAACCCTGCTTTTGGATCGATGTCCAATGAGGACATCACTATTAATTTCTCTAAGCTCATTCAACGCAATAGATTTTACATACCTATCAATCGCGACTGGTATATCGCGAGCTCAATTTCGTGGGGCTATCAAAAAAACTTTGCCGATGATCTCAAGCGAGATGCGAATGGCAACATTATAAGAGATAGCAATGGTCGCCCCGAGCGAAAGGGCTACATCCCATCGCTAAAAGTTTTTAGGCTCGATGGAATAGACCTCGTAAGGGGCTATGCCGATAATGAAATCAACCGTTTAGAGGATGAGGATGTGGATATTGGCGATGTGATCATCGATGAGACCGCCTATTTTGCCAATATCAAGCTAGAGCCTCGCTACCAGGTCGACGAGAACGTGGTGATTGGGGTTTTCTTTGATGCCGGGCGCGTCTTCCGTAAACATTTCAGCCCCTTGTCCCTAAGAACTTCAATGGGGACAAGTTTAAAACTTGTGACGCCTGTCGGCTCGCTCGATTTTGACTACGGCGTTAAACTACATCGCAACACCTACGATCAAGATAAACGAGAATCATTTGGCCGCTTTCATTTGACCATCGGCTTTTTCTAAACGACGTCTTGACGAAGGGCCCAATTAGGCCTTATAAAGAACGGCACTTTGCCAATAAGGTTTTTGCTGCCGTGAGAAATTATCAGGGGCTGACCTTGATATATTGTAGTTGAAGAAGGAATCATAGTATGTACACTCAAAAATCGTTCGTTTTAAAGCCAGCTGAAGCACAAAAGAAGTGGTACGTGATCGATGCCCAAGATAAAGTTGTGGGCCGTCTTGCTACTGAGGTTGCTGACCTCCTTCGCGGAAAAAGAAATCCACAATACACTCCACACACTGATTCAGGTGACTTTGTTGTTGTAGTAAATGCAGATAAAGTTAAATTTACTGGTTCAAAGTGGGATGATAAAAAATACTACTGGCACACTGGATACGTTGGTGGGATCAAAGAAAGAACTGCTAAAGTTCAACTTGAGAAACACCCTGAACTTATCCTTATGGAAGCTGTAAAAGGGATGCTACCTAAGAACTCTCTTGGTCGTCAGCAGCTTACAAAGCTAAAAGTATTTATTGGATCTGAGCACACACACGCTGCTCAAAACCCTGAAGTTTACACGTTCTAATTAAGAGGAAGTTGAAATGGCTGTTAAAGGAAAAACATACGATACACATTCAGTTGGCAGAAGAAAAACTTCTGTAGCCCGCGTTTACGTTTCTGGCGGTAACGGCAAAATCGTCGTTAACAAAAGAGAACTTAAAGACTACTTCCCAAAAGGTACTAACCGTTACGTAGTTAACCAGCCACTTAATCTTCTTAAAGTTGCTGATAAGTACGATATCAAAATCAACGTTGCTGGTGGCGGAACTACTGGTCAAGCTGGTGCGATCAGACTTGGTATTGCTCGCGCTCTTATCAAGCTCGACCCAACTCTTCGTCCTGAGCTTAAAGCTGCTGGGTTCCTTACACGTGACCCACGTAAAGTTGAAAGAAAGAAAGCTGGTCTTCGTGGCGCTCGCGCTAGATTCCAGTTCTCTAAGCGTTAATCCGCGATCTAAAAAATGTCTTAATAAAAAGCCCACTTTCGAGTGGGCTTTTTTATTTCTACTTTGCTCTTCAAGAATTAGATTCATCCTATGATTAAAGATAAAGCTATTCGCATGCGTGGCGTGCGCACTCATAACTTAAAAAATATCGATCTCGATCTTCCCCTCAAAGAAATTACCTGTATTGGTGGGCCATCAGGTTCAGGCAAGTCTAGTCTCGCGTTTCACACACTCATGACTGAATCGCGCAGAAGATTTTTAAACTCTCTTCCAAACGATATAAAATTTTTCTGGGACATTCCTGGGACGATTGATGTCGATGAACTCTCTCCAGTTCTACCGGTGTGGGTATTGCCTCAAAACAATCCAGTGGTCGGATCAAGGCAGACTGTTGCTGATCTCGTTGGACTATCTGAAAAATTGGAGAAGTTGATCTTTGAGATGGGTGTCTCCATTTGTCCCCACCACAAAATTCCCCTTAAATTTAACTACGAAGAGACTGAGGTAGAGCAGGGGGAAGGGGTTTTTCATATATTCTTGCTGGCCGATGACTACCGCGAGCTCTTTGGAGAGAATTCATTTCCGGCCAGAACTATGAGTGAGGCTTCAAGTGGGTTGCACGATTTTGAGCCAAGTGATCTCTACTGGGAAGTTTATCGAACAAAGAAATTTGAGCGCCAAAAGCTAGACGAGCGCATCCCTGTGCACTTTAGTGGGAATGCCTATTTGTATCATACTGGTACCAAGCGCATGAGTGTGATTACCCGTTCAAAGGAATGGAGCTGTCCAAAGGGTGACTTTCATCAAAAAGTGAAGATTCTCTCTAGCTACCAGCTCTCCGCACTCAATGCCTCCGGGGCCTGTCCTCGTTGTGAAGGGCATGGGATGATTCTCGAGTACGACCGTGCAAAACTAGTGAAGAACGATACGCTCAGCTTGAAAGAGGGCGCTGTTAGTTTTCTCAAGTACAAACGCTTTGAACATCTTTATTCTCCGATGCTCAAAGAAGCAGCAAAGCATGGTTTTGATCTTGATATTCCCTTTAATCAGCATGGTTCTGAAATATGGAACTTTCTCTATGAAGAGAGCGGGCGCTATCCAGGCTTTAATGATCTCTTTTCCTATCTAGAGTCAAAGCGCTATAAGGCAAATGTTCGCATTTTCTTGCGTGGTCTCCAGTGCGAAGTTCTCTGTCCAGAGTGTTTGGGGGATCGTACTTCACAGAGAGCAAAGTCCCTTGCAATTGATTACTTAGACCAGTTTCTCCACATTGGGGACTTTCAGAGAATGAGTTTAAAAGAGTTACTCGCTATTATTAAAAATCCAATGTTCCCAGCGGATTATGAAATTGTGAGCTCTCTGACTTCTTTGTGTGAGTGGGGCATAAATATAGGTCTTGGCCATTTAAACCTACTTCGCAAAGTTAAGACAGTTTCACCCGGCGAGTATCAGAGGCTTCTTCTCACAAAGTATCTCTCTTACGAAGGTTCTGGTTCGCTCTTTGTCTTTGATGAGCCGACAGTGGGGCTTGGGAAAACTGAGATGGACGCTCTTTGGAAGGGAATCGAAAAACTCAAAGAGCAGGGCAATACTATCGTTATCGTGGATCACTCGGCCCATATTAAGAAGAGAGCTGACTTCTATATTGAAATGGGGCCAGCGGCAGGTGAGCGAGGCGGAGAGATTATTTTTCAGGGTAAGTACGAAAAGTATCTTAAGACTCATGAGGCCCATCGATCTGGCGAGTTGCCAAAGTTTCACACTAAGCAAAAGCCTAAATTTTTTACGGCAAAAGGAATAAGGGTTCGAGAACTTCCAAAAGTTGATATCAGGGTCGCACAGAATATCCCGAATCTAGTTTTTGGCCCCAGTGGTGGGGGAAAGACGAGTTACTTCATAGAGGGAATTGCCAATCACTTAAACAAAAAAATTACTGGTGAATGGCTTACTGGTCCTGGCGCAGAAATTAGCTCGATGAATATTCCTCCTCAGGTGGAGGGAGTGGATATTTATGCTCCTGCATTTCAGAAATTTACTTCGCGCTCAAGTGTGGGGACGTATCTAGGAATTAGTCCCTATCTTCGAAAGCACTACAGCTCGCTTAAGGTCTCTAAGGATCTAGGTCTAAGTGATGGTCACTTCTCTGCTAATAGTGAGCTTGGAAAATGTCCGCGTTGTGATGGAAAGGGGAAAGTTAGTATTGATATGAGCTTTCTTGAATCTATTGAGATGACCTGTGATGAATGTCAGGGGATGAAGCTCAGACCATTTATTGCAACGATTAGCGACGGATCTTTTAGCTATCATGAAGCAGTAAATTTGCCCCTTGATCAGCTCTTTGCTCATATGAAGCTTACTCCAAAGCTTCGAAAGATTCGCGATCTTGTGTCTAAGTTGCGCTTAGAATATCTCAATCTCGATCGCACGCTTGAGAGCCTCTCCGGGGGAGAAAAGCAGCGAATCAGACTACTTCAGGGACTGCTCTCAAGTCAGCGCCCGAGTTTCCTAGTGCTTAAGAATGTGAGTGTGGGCCTCTCTGAACATGAGCTCCCTGGTGTGATGGAGATGATCTACGCCCTCAGCGAGAGCGGTCATATTGTGGTCACAATTGATCAGAATCCCCTGCTTCGCGGCCTTGGATTAAACGAAATTTCAGTGGGTTAGTTTAAGCACCCGAAAACCTGATAAAATAAGTAAAGTTTTGGGCCCTATATCCGATAGGTTCAGTAGGAAATTGAATCAAGGATTAAATAAATGCACCATTCCTGGTCGAAGTGTCTGGCATTGGCTTTTTTGCTTATTGGCTTTCAAGCAAAAGCAACTACCTATTACCCACTCCCGATTCACAAACAGCTAGATGAATCAAAGGCAGTGATAAAAGGTGAATACCAAGGAGCGACTTACAAGAAAACTTCGACCGGTGAAATTGTAACTGTGGCCTCTTTTAAAGTGGATGAGTTTGTAGGTCTCAAAGAAAATGAGATTCTAAACAAGCAAGACTTTAAAGTGATTTTTCCAGGAGGTAAGTGGAATAAGATGGTCTACACCATCGATGGGTCACCTAAGTTTCAGCGCGGTGAAAGTTCTGTTCTCTTTCTCAACAAGTCAAGTCATGGATTTGTTCTCAACGGTCTCTCGCTTGGGAAGTATGACATTATCAAAAAAGATGGTGAAGTCGGTGTCTCTTCGAGCGTGTTTCCAAATCACCCTAAGCTCGGTTTCATTCCTCTGGAGGAATTTAATAACGAGCTAAGTGATCGCTTTGGCAAAAAGCTTACAAGTCTTGGTATTGATCGCGCCTTTAGTCTTACACTTGCTTCAAATGTGAGAATGCCGGCCTCAAATATCAAGGGAGCGAAACTTGAGAGTGCAAGGTCGATCAGACGCGGTCGCGCTCCAGCTTCAACGACGCAAAAGTACCAAGCCTCAACCGAGGGTATGAGTGCCTTTTGGTTGGTGCTCCTCTTTGCCGTAATGGGTCTATATCCGGTGTTTTTTATTAAGAAAAAAGATATCTAAATATGAAGTTGGGCTTAACTAAATTTATCATTCTTTGTGGAGTTCTGCTCTCACTTAGGCTTGAGGCATATGTCATCAACCTTGGTGCGAGTGGAGATAAATTAGTTTGGCCAACTTCTCAAACAAATCTTCCTGTCAGAGTAGATTTTTCAAATTCATCCGGTCTAAGTCATATTCAAGTATCTCAAATTCTCTCAGAGTCAGCTTCTGCTTGGAATGAAGTTTCCGAGAGAAAAATATCTGTGACCTCAGGGAGTGGAATTCAAAGTGGTAGTAACGACATTGTCTTTTCTTCCGATCCACTCTGGTTTGGGGGAAGCTCTGGTGTTGTCGGAATCACTCTCGTCTCCTATGACGATTCAAGTGGCAAGATCGTTGAAGCTGATATTGTTCTCAATGACAGCTTTACTTTTACAAGTGATAAAACGGATGAATTCTATCTCGGAAATGTTGTGACCCACGAGATGGGTCACTTCCTAGGTATTTCTCACTCGGAAATCGCTCGTGCCTCAATGTTCTACCGCCTAAGAAGAGGACAACATAATTTGAGTATTGACGATCAAGCAGCGGCAATGGCCATCAATACTACGAATAAAGGAAAATCAATCAGTGGAACTGTTATCGGAGGCGCCTCTAGGGTAAGAGTATTTGGCGCACACGTTAGCGCGATTAGTTTAAAGAATGGCGAAGTTGCTGCCAGTGCCATTAGTGAGCAAGATGGAACATTCATCATTCATGGTCTCGATTCGACGGATAGTTATTATATCTATATTGAGCCGGTAAACAATATCAGCTCTCTTCCAACTTATTATAAAGATGTGAAGACAAATTTTTGTGACTCAGGAAGCTCGTATAGAGGAAGCTTTTTTCAATCATGCTTTTCGCGCTCACAGGGCCATCCGCAACTCATTCAAATGAATGGCGGTAGTCACGATGTAGGTTATGTCACCATTCGCTGTGCACTTGATGCCGCTCCTTCATACCTCTCAAGTAAGGGAAATATTTTTGATTTCAATATTGATAATGACCAGAGTGGAAGTCTTGAAGCTACTAAGTCTTTTGTCGGCTTCTTTAGTAAGTCGATGATTCAAAGCAATCAAAGCGATGTCATTGAGATTAATCTTCCCGATTTGCAGTCCTACCCAGAGCTTCAGGGAAAGGATATCTTCCTTGATGTTAAGTTTATCTCACAGGATTTCTACTCAATGTTTCAATACAATGTAGATGCAACTGGAGATACACTTCCTCTTTCACTTCCAGGTGATGACGTCACTCACTTTGATGAATTTGGTGTGCCAAGCCTCGATACAAACTTACAATTTCCTCTGCTCTCGGCCTCCGGGGCAACGACTCATGAAATAACTTTAAGTCCAAAGTTAATGAGCGACTTTCTTACGAGTACTGTCGCTCACTCTGGCTCGTACCCCTACCTTCCTTCACAGGAAGATTTTTTTCCGGCCTACGATAAGGGCTTTGCTGATGGCCTTTACTTCTATTTGGCGATCGCGTCATTAAAAGAGCGACAAATCGATGGATCGTTTATCCCGGTCGCATTGCCAGTGAATAAAACCATCTACGACAATTACTCATGCCCTGATGCCAGTAGAACTTATAGTGTTTCTGGCTCAGTGACTCAGACGACTTCTGCTAGCTCAACAGCAAAGAAGAACAATCAAAATATGCCAATCACCTGCGGCTCTGTTGATTTTGATGGAGGTAAGGGGGGCCCAGGGGGAACACCTCCACTTGGAATGCTCGTTCTCGTCGCCTTTGCGATACTGGCTTCGACGCGCCTTCGCGAAGCGTTGTAATCCTTCATTTTCTCCCAATAGTCCTTGGAGATTCACGCCCTTAAGTTCATAATAGTAGATTAAGAGACACCATCAATGGAGCTGATATGTTCTCTCGCTTATCTACTTTTCTCGCTGCTTTTTGCATTCTTAGTTTGACCACTGTTACAGCGCAAGATTTGCAAAACCAACGCATTAGAAAATTACAAGGTTCAAAGACAGCAATTTACCTCACCAATGGTATTTTCCATACTGGCGGTGGACCAAAGGTTGACTCAGAACTTAAGGCCATCAGACATAATTTTTCGGCCAAGAATGGTTATGAAAGATTAGTGTTTGATTTTAAAACGCCGAAGCTTCCTAAAGTCTACGGACATATTAGTTCAGATGATAAGAAGATTTATCTCGATTTTTTCGACACTACTGTTGGAAGCGAGCTTAATAGTTTTGGCAGTAGTAAGTATGTGGAGAGTGTTAATATTTTTCCACTTAGTAAAGACTCTCTTTCCGTTGAGCTTGTCCTAAAGGATAAAATCAGCGCAGATATCTTTTGGCTAGAAAATCCTGGCCGCCTCGTAATTGACCTAAAAATGTAATTCAACCACTGGAGTTAATGAGTGAGTGACGTTGATAACGACTACCAAGTAAGTTTGGATGCCTCTAGCGAAGTTGATCAGAACTTCCCCAAGAGAGTTGTCATAATTCCTATTATGAATAGTCCAATCTTTCCTGGAATGATTGCACCTATTATTTTAACAGAAGATAAGTTTACACCAGAGCTCGATCAGAATCTGATGAAGACTGGCTATGTGGCCCTGAACCTCGTTAAGACCGAGCTTAAAGATGAGGATGGCAATATTATACCCGAGGAAGAGATCGATCTCGATAACAGAGATATCTCCCCTCACGATATTTATAAAGTAGGTGTACTTTGTAAGGTCGTTAAAAAGCTAAAGCTCCCAGACGGTTCGGTAAACGTTCTCGTCCATGGCATCAAGCGCTACCGCGCTTCAAATATCACAAAGAACACGCCGATTATTGAAGCCGATCAAGAAGTCTTTGATGATATTTTAGAAACTGATGAGGAGCTTGATGCTTACACTCGAAGTGTAATCAACCAAGTAAAGAAGCTTAGCGAGATCAATCCTTACTTCAATGAGGAAATGAAACTGGCGATGCTTAATTCTCCTAGTCCTGGTGCCCTTGCTGACTTAGTGGCTTTTGCCCTCTCTCTTGATATTCCAGAAGCACAGGATTTTCTCGAAACACTCGTTGTTAAAAAGAGATTTGCTAAACTTCTTGTCTACTTAAAAAGAGAAAAAGATGTCGCCGACATTCAAAAGAAAATCTCTGATGAAGTTAACGATAAGGTTAATAAGTATCAACGCGAATACTTCCTGCGTGAGCAGCTTAAAGTCATTCGTAGTGAACTCGGCCTTGATGAGGATGATAAAGCGCGAGATATTAAGAAACTGCGCGATAAATTAGATGAGGCTGGACTTCCTGAAGCGGCTAGAGAGTCCGCAGAAGAAGAGCTTGAGCGTCTAGAAGTGATTCCCGATAGTAGTCCGGAGTATAACGTCGCTAGAACTTATCTCAATTGGATGCTCGATCTTCCGTGGAGTAAGGGTACGGAAGAATCTGTAGACATGACGAAGGCCAAGAAGATTCTTGAAAAGGATCACTATGGTTTAGAAAAAGCAAAAGAGCGCATTCTCGAATTCCTTGCTGTTAGAAAATTAAAACCACAATATGACGGAACTATCCTCTGTCTTGCTGGGCCTCCAGGTGTAGGTAAGACATCACTTGGGCGATCAATTGCAGAATCCCTTGGAAGAAAATTTTATCGCTTCAGTCTAGGTGGGATGAGAGATGAGGCAGAGATTAAGGGCCACCGCCGCACATATGTTGGGGCGATGCCAGGCCGCTTGATTCAAGCCCTTAAGAGAGTAGAGGTTAATAACCCAGTTATCATGCTTGATGAAATTGATAAACTTGGACAAAGCTTTCAGGGCGATCCGGCCTCTGCTCTTCTAGAAGTCTTGGATCCAGAGCAAAATCACAATTTCATCGATCACTACCTAGATGTTCCCTTTGATCTATCAAAAGTGATGTTTGTAGCTACGGCCAACTATATCGCAGATATTCCAGAGCCACTTCTTGATCGTATGGAAGTCATTGAACTCAGTGGCTATACAATCGAAGAAAAAGTTTCTATCGCGACCAAATGGGTGATCCCAAAGCAGTTGCAAAAGCATGGTCTTGATAAGAAAGATTTTATTCTTGCAGCACCTGTTTTAAAGAAACTTATTAGCGATTACGCTCGCGAGCCAGGCGTACGTATTATGGAGCAATATATTGCGAAGCTCTGTCGTCGTGCCGCTCTTATAAAAGTTACTAACCCAAGAAGTAAGAAGTTTAATCCCAAGCCTGCTGAGCTAGAGACGCTCCTTGGAAGTCCTCGTTACGTTACTGAAATGGCCGAGAAGAGCCTTCGCCCTGGAAACGTGATTGGCTTAGCGTGGACTGGTTACGGTGGCGATATTCTCTTGATCGAGACACTTCCACTTAAAGGACAGGGAGGCTTTAAGCTTACTGGTCAGTTGGGTGATGTGATGGGAGAGTCAGCTTCACTAGCTTATAGTTATGTGAAGAAGATTCTTCAAACCGAGCTAGAAGATGTTCCAAGAAAGAAGAGACCAGCAGTAAAGGTGAAGAAGAAATCTGAGAGTGATAATTCAGATGAGAATGAAGAGGAAACTCCAAGAGACTTCCTTGCAAGTCACGAAGTTCACCTCCACTTACCAGCTGGAGCGACACCAAAGGATGGCCCATCGGCCGGTATTACAATGGCCCTCGCTCTTTATTCACTGGCCACAAATAAGAAGGTTAAGTCTGGAATCGCGATGACTGGAGAGTTGTCACTAAACGGAAAGGTTCTTCCTGTTGGTGGGATTAAAGAGAAAGTTCTTGCTGCTAAGAGATCAGGTATCAAGACAATTATTCTTCCAAAGGAAAATGAGAAAGACTTGAAGGAAGTTCCTGAGCGCCACCGCAAGGGACTGAAGTTCTATCCAGTTTCTCACTTTGACGATGTCTTAAAGATCGCCATGACCAAATAAAAAAAGCCCGCATAATGCGGGCTTTTTTATTTCTAAACTTTTAAGCGTTAAAAATTAGAATTCGTCTGAGTCGTACTCGCTCATGGGAGCGTGCTTAACTTTACCAGCAGCAATCTCTCTAAGAGCTGTTACCACTTCTTTATTCTTACTACGAACTAGAGAAGCTGATCCATCTCTGAGTTGCTTCACTCTCTTAGTGGCCAAGTGAACGAGTTCGTATCTATTTTCAACTTTCTCAAGACAGTCTTCAATGGTGATTCTGGCCATTTCTATGTCACTCCTGATAATTCTCTAAACACTAATGTATAGGTTTAATTGGGCTAAAAGTCAAAACTGCTTAGTTGTACATCGCGTCTATCTCAGCGTTGTAGGTCTTCTCAATAACTTTTCTCTTGGCCTTGAGTGAAGGTGTGAGCTGTCCATTTTCGACCGTAAATTCGTTACTAAGTAGATGAAATCTCTTAATTGTCTCAAAGTGTGAGAGCTCTTTATTGGCCTCGGTCACAAATTTTTCGACAAGTGAGATCACCTCACTGCGTTCTATGAGCTCTGCGGCGGTGAGGCCGAGGGGGAGCCCGAGTTTTTCGGCTTCCTTTCTAATTGCGTCATAATTGGGAACAATGAGAGCGCTGATATACTTCCGGCGATCGCCTATGACGAGTGCCTGCGATAGGTAGGGGTTACTCAGGAGGAGGTTCTCAATTTTTTGAGGCGCAATATTCTTTCCACCGCTTGTGATGATGATGTCCTTCTTTCGATCGGTAATCTTTAAGTGGCCATCAACTGTCCAGGTTCCGATATCTCCGGTGTAGAACCAGCCATCCACGAGAACATGCTTGGTCTCCTCAGGGAGATTCCAGTAACCAGTGAAGAGGGCCTTTGATTTGACCATAATCTCTTGCTCGCTTGAGAGCTTGATCTCCACTTCGCCAAGTGGCACCCCAACTGTTGATTCGATGGGCTTTCGAATGGGATTTAGGCAGCATGGAGCAATGGTCTCTGTCAGACCGTAACCTTCAAGAATCGTGATTCCGGCCCGCTCAAAGAATCGATAGACTTCTGTTCCAAGCGGAGCACCTCCGCTGACAAAGAAGCGGATGCGGCCACCCATTTGCTGATAGATATTTTTATAAACGGCCTTATAGGAAGCCTCTCTTAAGAGACTTAGGCTAAGATCGGGAATCTTGTCTGCTCGGTGCTGCTTAAAGTACTTCTTTGAAACCTTTTCAGCAAAATTAAAAACGGTTCTCTTTACAAGTCCCATGGACTTTAGCTTGAGAAAGACTCCCTCATAAATTTTTTCAAAAACTCTTGGAACTGAAATCATGATGGTGGGTTTTGCGATCATGAGATCTTTACTTAGAAAGTTAAAGCCTCTCGAATAGATAGTCTTCAGAGGAAAGACTAAATGAAGATGAGAATCACATCGTCCTAGGACGTGTGAAAGAGGAAGAAAAACAAGGTTGAGGTCGTCCTCAGTAAGCCTACCTTTGAAAGTGTCATGCACATTCAAAAGCATGGTCGCTATCCCTTCGTGAGTAATCATAACTCCCTTAGGGCGACCAGTAGTTCCAGAAGTATAAACGATTGAAGCCAGGTCTTCAGGTTTCACACCTGCACATAGCGCCTTAAGTGCTTCGTAAGCTTCGACGTGATTTTGTGAGAGCTTCTCACCTTGAATACCCAAAGACTCTAGGCCATCTATAGCACTTTCAAAGCTAAGCACTTGAATTCCACTAGGAAGTTGGCCTTTAACTTTGGCGTATAGTTTTTCATCTGAGACGAGCAAGAGCGTTGCTTGGGAATCCGTTAGGATAAAGTGAATTTCCTCAGCACTGAGTGTGGGGTAAATAGGTGTGACTACGCGACCACTAAGAAGCAGCGAGAGGTCACAGAGATGCCAAGGTAGAGAAGTGTCTCCAAGTATGGCCACATTCTTATGTCTTGATTCAAGTGAATTGAGATGCTCAATCCTCAGTAGTAACTCCTGACAGAATTCACCACTAGAGAGCCACTTGCACTGATCGCCAGAGATTTTTCCAATGCACTGGGCGATAGGTTGCTGAAATTTTCGTAAAAAGAGCTCTGGTATTGTCGCTGGAGCGTTCATTAACGGGACCTTGTTTGGGAAATCAGTATGTTAACTATAGCGCAAAAGTCCAGAATGTGAATGTGGGCAAGCTAATGCAATTGGAGTTTACATAGTGAAAGGTCCTAAACAAGTGTTGGTAATTGGTTCGTGTATTCAAATTCTTCCGAATGGCTTTGATATTCGGTTTCGGGGTTACTATCTTGGAAATGAAATTCGGTTTGTGCGAGTGTATACCAACACTATTCCAGCAGAGATTGAGCTTGGTGCTGAGTTTGTACTCAATCTAGAGGTTATATGCTGCCTAGGCAACGTTTTGGAAACCCGAATGGTAGGATTAAACCTCATCGAATAATCAATAAACTTAGGTTATACTGATGAAAGGGACTTAAGGACAAACCAATGGAACTCAAAGACCAACTCATGGATGAAAGAAAGTTTTTACACGAATTAAGCAATCAATTAGTTGTCGCTCAGGGAATGGGAAGCTTTGTTTCGCGCGCACTTGTGCTAGGTGAGCCCGTGACTGAAAAAGAAATTGAGAGAATGCAGAAAACTATCGGTGCACTAGAGAAAATGATTCATATGGTGCGCGATCGCCGAGAAGAACTTTACAATACATCAGTAGAAATTGATTAATTAGCAATCGTCACACTTACCTTATCACCAATCATAAAATTTTTGATTTCAAAGAGCGGATCAGTTTCTGTGAGCTTCACATCCTTAAGCGAAGCAATCGCCGCGTTCTCTTCGGCGTGAAGTACCTTAAGTTCTCCAATCTTCACACTATAGGTATAGCGCTTCTTGGTTTCAAAGGGATCGTTTCTTGAGACCTGACGGTATACGTTGAGAGTTGTGCCTTCGCCAACACCCTGACCCTTTCCCAGGTTTACATAGTAATTCTTTTTAAGCTGCTCGCCAGGCATACCCATGGGGAATTCCTGAACAATACTAAAGATTATGTAGTCTTTGGCAAAAGACATGCTCGTTGTAAAAAACGAGGCCAGAAAGAGTAGTCTTAAAAGATTTTTACGTTCAAACATAAGAAGGCCTTGATTGCAGGTTTTATGAGAGCAGCCTTATTTGCTCTTAAATCCTTATCGACCTTCTGGGAGCGGGCTACGGCCAGTGGAGTGCTGGCCGGAGGGAGGGGAAAACTTTACCGAGCGGCTACTCGCCGCTCTTTCGTAAGTATTTCATATTATTGTAAATGAGATCTGAGTGTCTGTAGTTTTTTAGTCGGTTATGAAAGACGATGTAGCTGCGAGCATAGTAGTGCATGACCCATGGAAGATCTCTATTTACGAGATTCTCCATCTCGACCATGAGCTCCTTCTTCTCTGGACTGTCATTCATCAATTTGAGCTTATCAAAGTATTCATCGAATTTCTTACTTGAGTAGTAAGTTGCATTGGGGCCTGGGGCGTGGTTTTTAGTTACGAGTAGCTGAAGAATGTTCTCAGCATCTGGATAATCAAGCGCCCAGCCATCTAGCCACATCTGAAGTTGCCCTTGGCGAGACTTCTTAAGAAATGCTGGAAAAGTATTGGTGATAACTTTGATTTTTATTCCAATTTTATCGAGCTCACCCTTAATGAATTCACCCTGCTGACGGTTCGTCGCGCTTGTGCCGCGAACGTCATAAGTAATCTCAGGTAAGCCGCGTCCCTCGGGGTATCCGGCAAGCTTTAAATACTCGCGTGCTTTCTCGAGATTGTACTCGTAGGGAAGACTCTTAGAGGGGTCATAACCAGCAATGCCTGGAGGGTAGATTGAATTAGCCTTCTGCCCAGTATTATTAGTGAGCAGCTGAATGAACTTATCAATATCGATGGCGTGGGCAACTGCTTTACGCAGATTAATATTGTCCCCACCAACGATTGGATCCTTCATGTTAAAGGAGTTCCACCAATAGGTAAGAGTAGGGAAGATTTGAAGCTTGATATTATCTTTTTTTAGTTCGTCAGAGAGGTTTCCTGTGGGATCAATGGCCGTTGAGAAGTTGTCTTTGGGAATCACAAGTAGATCGAGCTTCTTAGAGCGGAAGTTTAACCATCTCGTTTGAGATTCACGAATAATCTTAAAGTGCACGCCATCGAGGAATGGTAGTTTCTTTCCGGCATCACCTAGGAGGCCCAGACTGTTGGCCAGGCGATCTCCTTGATCTGGGTAAAGGGTTTCGTGGTAGCCCTCAAACTTCTCAAGCTTAACCTCTGATAGGGGAGTGTAACTAGTGAGCTTAAAGGGACCTGTACCAATCATGCGGTCTGAAAATATATTCTCATAGCGCTCTACTGCTTCAAGAGGCATCGGTGCGGTAAAGCTCATTGCGAGACTGTAGAGCATTTGCGGGTAGGGCTCAGTAAGTTCTATGACAAGAGTGTGATCATCGGGCGCACTTAGACCAGGAATATCAACGCTTTTAAACTTTTCAAAATCAGAGCCAACCTTTTGTCTCCAATCGTTGATTCCTTTTATACGTCCATCAAAAAGCCACCAGCCATTACTCTTGGTTGGAAGGAAGGCGAGGCGCTTAATTTGAGTGATAAAGTCCTGGGCCTTAACCATTCTCGTTTGGTTTCCAAAGACTGGATCGGGATGATAGGAGATGTCCTTTTTAATCTTAATCGTATACTTCTTCCCATTGTCTTCGACCTTTGGCATGTCCTCGGCTAGAAGCGGCTGAAGAGTGTAGGGACGCTTGAGATAGTGATACTCATAGAGCGGCTCGTAGACTTGATAGACGATACTCGCTGAAATGGTGTCGTATGAACTCGCAGGATCAAGGGTTGAAATCTCGCCTGAGAGAGCTTCGAGAAGAATATTGTCACTCTCTCGTCCGCTGCTATCGCGCTTACAGCCATTCATGGCCAAAAGGGCAATAGAGAGCATGAGGAGTGAGAGAATCTTTCTATCAAATCTAAACATTTTAAATAATCCTATTTAAGTTCACTTTTAATGGCACTGATTACCTGGTTAATATCACCTAGGTCACCACTTCCTTGGGCCATATCTTTACGTCCACCACCCCTGCCGTTAACTACAGCAAGACCAGCCTTAAGTAATTTATTACAATCAATATCTTTAAGATCGGAGGTTGCTTTAACGAGTAACTGCAACTTGTCGGCTTTGGCCCCATGGAGAATAAGAAGTGACTTTGTGGCCTTGTCACCAAAGAGATCAGCAAGCTTTTTAAAATCCGCCCCTTCTGGAGCAGTGGCATTCACTAGGGTGATTTCGCCAAGTGATTCCTTATTATCAAAAAGGTCCTTACTCTGAAGTGACTGAATCTTGTCTTTCAGTGCTCCAAGCTCGCGGGTTGTTTCTTTAATTTCTTGGAAAAGACCCTCGACCCGCTCAACTGCCTTTTGGCCCTTTACGTTTGTCAGGGTCTCAATTTCTTTGAGGTATTCAGAGCGCTCATTGAGGTAGGCGATAGCTGTCTCACTAGTGGTTGCCTCGATTCGTCTTACACCAGCACTCAAGCTTGTCTCAAAGAGAATTTTAAAGAGGCCAATTTCTCCGGTATTAGAAACGTGTGTTCCGCCACAAAGTTCAGTTGAGAAACTTCCCATGGTGAGCACGCGCACTTTATCGCCATATTTTTCACCAAAGAGAGCGAGTGCTCCTTTAGAAATAGCGTCGTCCATACTCATCTCTTCAGCACTGACATCAAGGGAGAGTTGGATTTGCTTATTCACAACTTCCTCAACCTTTGCAATTTCCTCTTTGGTCATTCCCTGAGGATGTGTGAAATCAAAGCGAAGACGATCAAAAGAGACGCTCGAACCTGCTTGTTTAACGTGATCGCCGAGAACCTGAATCAAAGCAGATTGTAGAAGGTGAGTTGCCGAGTGGTTTCTCATGGTCAGGCGTCTATGCTTAGCGTTCACTTTGAGAGTGTAACTTGCACCCTCTTCAAAAAGATCATAATTTTTGACCGTGTGAACCCAAAGTCCATCGACAGGCTTCTGAGTATCTTCTACTTCAGCGATCACTTGATCACCGATGAGAATCTCACCAATATCTCCCATCTGACCACCAGATTCACCGTAGAAAGGAGACTTATCAAAAACTAGTCCGGCCTGCTCATCACCCATTGGGATAATCTTGAGAAGCTTTGACTCAGCTGTGAGTTGTTTATAGCCGAGAAACTCTGTTGGACCGCAGGCTTCTTTGGCCTGAAAGAATATCTTGTCGTCTAGGTTTGCTCCACCCTTCCAGGTCTTGCGACTTTCCTTTCTTCTTTGCTCCATGAGCGTTTCAAAACCAGCAACATCGGCTTTGAGACCCTTTTCACTGAGAATGACTTCAGTGAGGTCAACGGGGAAGCCATAGGTATCGTAGAGTTTGAAAACACCTTCACCAGCTAAAACGCCATTGCTGACATTGTTTGCGATAGCATCTTCAAGAAATTTAAGACCTTGATCGAGTGTTTCAAGAAACTTTTTCTCTTCAAGGTGGAGAAATTTTTCAGCGAGCGCCATGTTGTTTTTATTCTGTGGGTACTCTTCCCCGAGAATCTCAAAGACTACTGGCACAAGCTTGTGAAGACTAAGTGCGGGAGCTCCAAGTTCTTTGAGGTGTCTGATCGCTCTGCGAATAATTCTTCTTAGAACGTAGCCGCGCCCTTCATTGGAGGGCATGACCCCATCAGTGATAAGCATAGTACTTGAGCGGATGTGATCTGCTACCACTCTAAAATTAGATTGATACTTCTCATCGCTGTATTTCTTTCCAGAGAGTTCTTCAAGTTTCTTGATAATTGGAGAAAAGAGGTCGGTATCATAATTCCAGTAGACTCCTTGCATGGCCGCAGTGACGCGCTCAAGGCCAGAGCCAGTGTCAATAGATGGCTTCGGTAGTGGATTTGTTCCCTCGGGAGTTTTTTCAAACTGCATAAAGACGAGGTTCCAAATCTCTACATAGCGACCTTCGTCGTCTAGTAAGTCTCCACCCTCAGGAATCTTAAATCCTGGAACAGTATATTTTTCACCGTGATCATAGAAAATTTCGCTACACGGACCGCAGGGGCCGAATTCACCCATTTCCCAGAAGTTGTCCTTGTCGCCCTTTTTGAAAATGCGATCAAGGGGCACCCCAATTTTCTTATTCCATATCTCGAGTGCCTCATCGTCTGAGTAATGAACCGTCACGAGAAGTTTATCTTTTGAAATTCCAAGTTCTTTAGTTAGAAACTCCCATGCAAAAGCAATCGCATCTTCCTTAAAATAATCACCGAAAGAAAAGTTTCCTAGCATTTCAAAGAATGTGTGATGTCTTGCAGTGAGACCAACATTTTCAAGGTCGTTGTGTTTACCACCGGCGCGCACACACTTTTGAATTGTCACAGCTCGAGGATTCTTTGGACGTTCTTTTCCAGTGAAGTAATCTTTGAACTGGTTCATACCAGCGTTGGCAAAGAGTAGCGTTTTGTCGTTGTGTGGAATTAAGCTAGAGCTCGCGATTTTCTCGTGGGCCTTGCGCTCAAAGAATTCTGAAAATTTGCGACGGATTTCACTACCCTTCATAAATGATTCCTTACTCAAAACGAGTGAATATTTTTCTCCCTAATGGTTTAGCACAGAAGGTCGAAAAATTATAGGATTCTTAGGGGTTAGACTGAGCTAAAACCTGCTCTAGTACGCGAAAAATTGCACTCACTGAATGTCCCTTGCGCGCAACCGAAGCCACGATTTTTTGCTTTGCTTCATAGGGGAGGTTCTGGGTCGTAGGTAGGCGTCTGATTTTCTTGTCGATTAACTCTGCAATTTGATCATCGCTACTTAGCCGGTACTCGCTATAGATATGCTCGATGAATTCGATGGTGACCTGACATCCTTCCTCGCTTAGACGGTACTGGATCATGGAGGGAGAGTAGCCCTTGTGCATAAAGCCCTTAACCCGGGCTTCAGCATAGTAATCTTCTCTTAGATAATTTTTTTCGATGAGTTCATCAAGGGTCTCCTCAACTTCGCTGGCTTCGTAATCGCGTTGCAGGAGCTTTTCACGAAGCTTTGCACGAGAGTAGTCTCTCTTGGTGAGGAGTCTTAGGGCGTATGTGTATGCGGAATTAGAGCTCATGGAAGACTTTCGAGGGGGCGACTCTCATTCGAGAGTGATCCCCTCTTATGTCAGATTACTGGATACTTTTTTTCTTTCTAGTGGTCTTCTTCTCAGTCATGGCTTCCATTTCCATGTCTTCATCAAGAATTTCACCAGTAGAAGTGTCTACTTTAGGAGCTGGACCAGTTGAAAGTCCGTGTAGGGCGAGGACCTTCTGCTTAATTTCTTCCAGAATTGCTGGGTTGTCCTTGAGGAATTGTTTTGAATTCTCACGTCCCTGGCCAATCTTATTATTGTCATAACTAAACCAAGCGCCTGCCTTATCAACGATTTTGTTTTCAACTGCGAGGTCGAGAACGTCACCAGTTTTAGAAATACCTTCTCCATACATGATATCAAATTCAACTGATTTAAATGGAGGAGCAACCTTGTTCTTAACAACTTTAACTTTAGTGCGGTTACCAATGAAATTTTCGCCATCTTTGATAGCTGCTGTACGGCGGATGTCCATGCGAACTGAAGCGTAGAATTTAAGAGCGTTACCGCCAGTAGTCGTCTCTGGGTTGCCGAACATAACACCAATTTTCATACGAAGTTGGTTAATGAAGATAACTGTACAGTTTGAACGAGAGATCGAACCTGTGAGCTTGCGAAGTGCCTGAGACATAAGTCTGGCCTGAAGACCCATGTGCGAGTCGCCCATATCGCCTTCAAGCTCTGCTCTTGGAGTAAGGGCGGCAACTGAGTCTACAATGAGAAGGTCAACAGCACCTGAGCGCACGAGCATGTCGGCAATTTCAAGCGCTTGTTCACCACTGTCTGGTTGAGAGATGAGTGTGTTTGGAATATCAACACCTAGCTTTGAAGCGTACTGAGTATCGAGAGCGTGCTCGGCATCTACGAAAGCGACAGTGCCACCGGCCTTCTGGCATTCAGAGGCGATGTGAAGAGTAAGAGTTGTTTTACCTGAAGACTCAGGGCCGTAAATTTCAATGATGCGACCTTTTGGAATACCGCCGATACCAAGGGCGAGGTCGAGTCCAAGACAGCCAGTGCTGATTGAGGGGATATTTTGAGTAGGCTCAGCTCCATCGAGCTTCATGATTGCGCCTTTTCCAAATTGCTTTTCAATGCTTGCAAGAGCGAGGTCGAGGGCCTTTGCTTTATTCTCGTTTTGGGCGCCTTTAGTTGGTTGTAATGCCATAGTCATCGTCTCCCTATAAATCTGTGCTGTTTCGTCAGACACTAGCACGTTCAGTTGTTTTCGACTAACCGCTTAGCGGCCACTTTTACGCAAGTAAATTCACAAGCTATTGGAATTATATGAGTTTGCGAAAAAATTCCGGCCAGCGGACTTAGTGCGCATTCATTTGCGTAACTTTAACTAGTTTGTGCGTATGTTATGCGTAAGTCAAGCGTAAAAAACTTAAAAAAGATTTTGCCCAAAATAAATGATGACCCACGACAGCACGCCAGCATAAATGCCACTGACGATATCATCGATGATGGTTCCAGAGCCGTGCTTGACGTGGACATCAAAGTAGCTGGCAGGCCAAAACTTGATAATGTCAAAGAAGCGGAAGGTGACAAAGATTAGGGCGAGATGCCCAAGATTATTTGTTCGAATAAATAGCCAAGCGACAAACATGCCAATGACTTCATCAATAACGATCCAAGAGGGATCGTGGAGTTGATGCTTTTGTTGCGTCAATTCAGTAATAACGATGGCCGCCATGGTGAGAATGACCAGAAACGGTATGAAAAGAAAAAAGGGGGGCGCAAAGTAGCCAAGGATCCACAGGAGAGGCACAGTGGCCAAACTCGCCCATGTTCCGGGCACCCACGGGAGAAAGCCCAGTCCCAGGCAACTGGTAAAAAGAATTTCAGGTTCTTTAAGTGATGGTGTAGAGTCTTCTCTCACGGGTAAATCCTTATTTAGGGATACTTTATCGAGATTAAGTAAGAATCATGGAAAGACCAAGTTATTTGTCTAAATATTTGTTTGATTGGGAGTTCTTCGACGTTGTTGTCAGCGGCAAGTCTTCTCTCGATTCAAAATTCTTCATTGGCCCGTTGACCAATGTTGAGCAGGTAAATGGTTTTCTTAAGGGATACGGACTCGATCCCAATGATCCCGTGACACGCGCCGAGCTCTTTGGAAACTTCCAAGAGGCACTGCAATTCATTAAGCGCTACTTCCTGCTAGAGGGCAGCAAGGACGGCCTTGATCTCAAGGTTCCAAACTCTGTGTATATGATTACTGATATTGGCGATCTCTTTTTGATGGCCACCGGTGGCTCAGGTCGCTACTCCAGAGAGGAGCGCTTGTGGGCAGAAGTAATCTTGAAGGTCATGCACACTATTCTACATGTGGATAAGGACCTTCGTTCAAATTACTTCAATATCATTCAAACCCAGATCTTTGATCGCTTCTATAAATTTGTTTATCGCGATGAGGATGGTGGTCTCTTCCTTGGCAAGAGAACTGAAGGAAGTAGGGACATACAGCTCGTGGACTTTGTCACCAAGAGCAAGAAAACTCGCGAGAGTGTGATCATTAAGCTACTTCACAAGGCCGAGAATGTGGCCGAAGAGCTCTTTGACCGAGTCGGCGTGAGAATTGTGACTCAGAATCGCTTCGATACACTTCGAGTGATTAAATTTCTTATTGAAACCAACGTTGTGGTTCCACATAACGTAAAGCCAAGCCGATCTGTTAACACAATTATCGATCTCTCTCAGTTTAAAGAAAAGCACCAAAGTGTTTTAAGAATGGCGCTGAGAAATAAAATGACAGAGCTCGATTTTCTAAAGGCGATGGAAGAAGAAGTGCGCAAGTGCATGCCAATGAAAGAGGGCGCAGATAGAAACGCCCACTCACTGGCAAAGTATCAGTCGATTCAATTTACTTGCCGCCAACTCATTAAATATAAAAATCCATTCCTCTCCGAATTTAAATCCCTGCGCAAGATGGCCAAGGAAAAGGGCGATGAGGACGAATTGGCGACGAAGGTTCTCGCCATGGATATGAGCCTTATTGCCAGAGATATTAGGTTCTTTTATCCCTATGAAGTTCAAATTGTAGACGCCGAAGCCCACAAGAATAATACAGAAGGCGAGGCATCTCATCAGGAATACAAGAAATCTCAAATTATTAGCGCCATGAAGCGCGTTTTTAAGCCACTCATCGAATATAAAGGGTTACAATTAGGTTGAGGATTTTCTCATAGAGGAAAGTAATGAAAGTCTTAATCCTAACGGCAATCTCCTGCATCTTATTTCCCATCGGCCTTTGGGCGCAATCAATCTCTGGAACCGTGACCTTCAAGGGTGAAGCAAAGGGGACTCTCTTTGTGTATGTTCGCTATCTCAATGAGCATGGAAATAAGCCAGTCGTTCTCAAGCGCTATGAAAACCCTAAATTCCCAGTGAAGTTTGAACTGACGTCTAAAGATGCTCTGGTTCCTGGTATGCCCTTTAAGGGACCCTTTAAGGTCTACGCAAAGCTAGCTCCCGCCGAAGGAAGACTTTGGAGTCGCAAAACAATATTTGCCAAGGGGCACACAGAAGACAGCGCTCCTGTAAATGTGGGGGACTCTCAAATTGAATTTGAAATTAAATAGCGTTCTCAATTAGGCTCGTTTCGATAAAGAGCTCAATTCTCTCATTCACTGTTTCAGAAAAATCAACTTGAGGAACATGACTACCATCTTTAATGAGGTAAAAGTCACTTTGAGGTAAGTTTTCGATGAGGATGTGCTGAAGGTAATTGGGAATTACTTTATCTTTATCTCCACCCATTACGAGCGTCGGAGTCATGATCTTTGGGAGATCCGAGAGGATGCGGTGATTTCTCATTTCATTGAGTAAGTGAAAAAAGAGCTCTGGTGGAAGCTCTCCAATCTTTTTGATGTAGTAGCGTACGAAGTCCTCGGGGACGCGTTTAGTATTAAAGCCTCCAGAGTGAACCATCTTACTCAAAATGGGATTGTAGTGAGAAGTTTTCCATATAAGTTTTGAAAAGTGTGGATAACGATGAAAAATATTTTCAATCACTGGGCCAAGAATATCGACCAGGTTGGTGTCAAACATAATGTCCTGAGGGGGAAGAACAGTGCCAGAGATTAGGACCTGACCTATATTTTTCTCTGGGAAGTTCTTGGCAAACTCAAGCGAGACATTCACTCCCATAGAGTGACCAATTGTGAGGGCGCGCTCAATTCCAATTTCATTCATAATATGTGAAAGATCACTGCTCATCTTTTCAAAAGTAACTTCACTTAAATCTAGGGGAGCCTCAGAATTAAAGTGTGCTCGGTAGTCATGCACCAACATTGGATAGCCGAGATTGTGAAAGTGAGATATCTGAGGACCAAAGTGCTTAGGATTACATACTAATCCATAGTTAAAGACAATCCATGGCTTACTCTCGTCATGACCCTTGTTGGTAATGACATAGAGTTTAAGTCCATCCGGGCTTTGAATATAGCGACCTTGATATGATTCAGGAGGAAGTATTCCTTGCATCTCTTACCTGTGCTTATCTTGTTCAATGCGAATGAGCTCTTTTTCAAGCTCAACGACAAGTTCTGAAATATCGGGTTCGTTGCGGACGCGCTCTTCAAGCGCTTCAATGATATTTCTCTGGTGGTGTGCTGGAGCGGGAAGACTTGCGATCACAGATATTTCTGTCTTGCCAATTCTTAGTGAATCCCCAGTTTTTAAGATTTTACTGCCCGAGATTTTCTTTCCATTCACATGGTAGTAGTCATCATAGGTAATCTTGAGACCCTCGTTAACTGCTCTAAAGACTACCGATGATTTTAGCTGAGAATCACTAAGAAGCAGATCTGCTCCTGAGCGATTGGAGACAACTAAGGTTGTGTAAGCAATTTGAAAATCTCCAAGGACATTTTCATCGGGGGACTTTATAAACTTAAGATGAATCATGACTCTATTTTAGAGGAAATCAGACGGTCGTAAAGACACGGTCATCTTTAGCCAGCTCTTGTTGTATTTCAGCGATAGAATCTTCAGAAGAGAGAAAGAGTTGGATGGCGTCTTCTCTGGCTTGGGCCAAGAGCTCGCCGTGAAGGAGAATATTTGAAACTCGGCGACGAGTGACGGCGCCGGACTGTTCTTTACCAAATAAGTCACCTTCTCCTCGTATCTTGAGATCTTCCTCGGCAATCTTAAAGCCATCTGTAGTTTCTTCGAGAATGCCCAGGCGATGTATGGCTTCTTGTGAGAGCTTCTTTTCGGCAACCATAAAGAAGAAGCCTGGCTTATCTCCACGTCCCACGCGCCCACGCAATTGATGTAGAGAAGAGAGGCCAAACCTCTCTGGGCCAAAAACGGCCATGACGGTAGCGTTGTGAATATCGATTCCTACTTCGATCACGCTTGTGGCAAGGAGGATGTCGGCCTTGCGGGCTTCAAAGTCTGCAAGCGCCTTTTCCTTTTCATCTGATTTTAGTGCCCCATGAAGAGTAATCATCTTTCGGTGGGGAAGCCAAGCCTCAATCTTTTTTTCCATTTGCATGACGCTGATGATGTCAGTCTCTGGGTTTTCTTGGATCGCTGGAACAACGATATAGACCTGTTCACCTAACTCCATTCTCGTATTGATAAAAGTGAGAAACTTTTCAAATGTTCCCTCGGTGACAATTCTCGATTTCTGCCCGCGCTGGCCTTTTGGTTGCGAGCGAATGGTTGTAATGTCTAGATCGCCATACTGAGTAAGACTTAGTGATCTCGGGATCGGGGTGGCCGTCATAATGAGGCAATGAGCACCTTCGCCCTTGGCCACGAGCTTTAGTCTTTGATCGACTCCAAATTTATGTTGTTCATCAATGATGACAACGGCGAGCTTTTTAAAGCTGACACTCTCTTGAATCAGAGCGTGAGTACCGATGACGAAGTCAATTTTTCCCTCGGCGAGATCTTGGGCAATCTGCTTTTTCTCTTTGGTGGCGGTTGAGCCTGTGAGGAGGGCGAGCCGTATATCACTCGGTATAATTTTTTTAATGGTTTTATAATGTTGATTGGCCAAGCTTTCAGTGGGACACATGAAAGCAGCTTGATAATTTGACTTCGCTGCGAGCAAGCAAGAAATAATAGCAACTGTCGTCTTTCCACATCCAACGTCACCTTGAATGAGTCTCATCATGGGAGTGCCGCTAGCGAGGTCTATTGCAATCTCTTGGCAAGCACTCACTTGCCCTTCGGTAAGCTCGTAGGGAAATAGTTGGGTGAGGGCCGATAATATCTTGTCTTGGGTATCTATGACCGGGGCACTTCTTTTCTGGACGCCCTCTCGTCTCATCATCAGTTTGAGCTGCTCTTCAAAAAACTCTTGATAAATCAAGCGGTTCATTGCCGCTTTATGATCATCGCGCTCGTAACCATCAATGGCGTGCATGTGCTTTAGGGCCGTACTCAGAGGCATCAAACCTCTTTTTTCGAGTGCACTTTGTGGAGTTAGGTCTGGGATATTATTCCAGAGAGCCTTTGGTATTTTATCGATTAATTTTTTTATATGAGGGGAAGAGATTTTATTAACCGTAGGGTATTGCACTTTAAATTCACCGCTATCTTTGCCGTCTTGTGCCGAAAGTGAAGGAAGTTCATCCTCAGTAAGAGAGAGGGCTTCGGGTGAGGTGAGTTGAAAGGAGCCGCTGAAGCTTCCCATTTCACCCATGACGAGTAGATAGGGACTTGTCTGGATTTTCTTTACCAGAGAGAAGTAGGTATTGAACCATTTGAGATTGAGTGTGTGATTGCTGAAGATGTCTTTTAAAATCACAGTGAGGTCAAATAGTCTTGCGCCACCTTTTCCACGCCCGCGGAAACTCGGTCGTTGTTGAACGCTAATAACTTTGCCCACACCCTTAAAGAGTTCTCCCACTCGCATCTGATCAAAGGTCGTTAGTGTAGGTAGCTTTTGAACTTTGAGAGGAAAGAGCCACATGAGGTCTTCAATGGTGGCCACGCCAGACTTTTCCAAAGCTTCGATCGTTTTGGAAGGTTTAGAGCCCCGACCAAGAGCAGTCAGGGCGCTTTGAAGAGTCACTGAATTAGATGAATTCGAAAGAGTCGACCTCATACTCAATATCACCCTTTGGTGCTTTTACGATCACAGTGTCGCCCTCTTCCTTGCCAATAAGGGCGCGACCGAGGGGACTCGTAAAAGAAATCTTGCCTTTCTTACTATCAGATTCTGATTCCCCAACGATTTGGTAAGTCACAGATGTGCCTTTCTCTACGTCAGTGAGATGAACAGTTGCACCGAAGACAATTTTTTCTGACTTCACGGTTTTTGGATCGACAATTTTAGCTTTCGCAACGATGCCTTGAAGTAGCATGATACGCCCTTCAATAATGCCCTGTTTTTCCTTGGCCGCATGGTATTCAGCATTCTCTTTTAGATCGCCTAGCTCTCTGGCCTCTTGAATGACTTTTTTGAGGTCTTCGCGCTCAACTTTAATGAGGTGGTCTAGCTCATCCTGAACAATTTGGTAGCCAGCTTTGGTAATTGGCGTTTCATCGGCCATGTCTATCTCCAGAAAATAAAAATCGCTAGTCCTTCTTAAAAAGGGCCATTGCTGCAGCGAGGGCGTCGTCCTTCGCCTGATGCGCAGAGCCAGGAGTCGCGAGCACAAAGTAGTCACAGTAATTGGCTTTTTCTTTTTCGACAATTCGCTCGGCACTAGGTTCGCGGCACTCGTTATAGGCCTTGGGATCGTAGAATTGGCACATTTTACAGCAGCGTAGATCTGCACTGCAGTAGGGGCATTCTTCAGAGCGGTGTATTTTAGTTCCGGCCTCGAGGGCCAGAGCTTTGTGACAGCTATAGCAGGAAAGTTCTTTGCTCATGGGTAACTCCTTCTAAAACGACCAGCTCTTTTCGACGTACACTTCTCCGTCTTGGTCAGGAGAGAAGTAAATACGTGGAAGATTGCGCTTATTGTACTCTTCGATGGCGCGTACGAGATTTTTCTCATTGGCCGCCTCTAGAGTGCGTGCCACAAAGAAGTTAATTGCGATGAAAGCACCACCGGAAATGAAGAAAGCTTTGCGATTATTGGAGGAGGAGTTGGTGAAAATACCTGTGATAATGAGACCTGTGCCCAGTGTGCCAAGTAGTGCATTTTGCCAGCGCATTTCAGTACCGCTTTGGTACTCATCGAGAAATTTCTTGGCGAGCTCATCTTTTTCTAGGTGAAAGCGCAGGCCCTCACCCTTCTGAGTAGAGCTAGTATCAACCAATACCTCTTGGTAGTTGATGATGGCCACACGACTGCACGTATCTGCTCCATAGCTCGGTGAAGTGAGCATAAGAGCGAGGAGTGAAAATGTGATTAATAGGCGGCAAAGTGTCATAAACCAAGAGCTTAACATTTTGTCTTTCTCCCGACAATTAGCGTAACATTTTATAAGTGCCTAAGGAGGGACCTCGTGGATTTAATCAGAACCGGGATGGGAATCAGACAGACCATCAAGAATGTGTCGCGCCTGCGCGAAATCGTCACTGTCTTTGCCAAGCATGGTTTCGCTGAGTTTTTCTCCTCGGGTGTGCTGGCAATGGTCCCAGGAATTCCAGTTGGTAGGTCTTCCAAAAAAATTAAGGACCAATTAGACGAGGAGCTAGCTGGCTCAACAGAGAGAGACTGGCCCAGAGTTCTTGGAACGAGACTCAGGAAGTGCTTTGAAGAGTTGGGACCGGCATTTGTAAAGTTTGGTCAGCTCTTAAGTTCTAGAGAGGATCTCTTTCCCGATTCATTTATTGAAGAGATGGCACTGCTCAAGAGAAATGTGAAGAGCGTTCCTTTTGTTGAAGTTAAAGAGGCGATTGAACTTTCTCTGGGAAAAAAGATAGATCAAGTTTTTAGTTTCATCGATGAGGAGCCAATTGGCACCGCTTCGGTCGGTCTTGTCTATAAGGCGCAGCTAAAAGATGGCAAGAATGTTGTCTTGAAAGTGAGAAGACCAAAAATTAAGCCGCTTTTAGAAACTGATTTTCAATTGCTCTCATTTCTTGCTGGGCAAGGCGAGAGAATTTCAGAAGATTTAAAGTCGATTGGACTTAATCGAATTATTTCAGATTTCTCTTCAACGTTAAGAACTGAGCTCAATTTCAATATCGAAGCCCTTAACTGTCAAAGGCTTAAAGATAACTTAGAAAAGCACGATACCGATGGCGTTTTTTACTTGCCTGCCATTTATAAGGAGTACACCAAGGAAGACCTTCTGGTCATGGAGTACCTAGATGGTATTGCCTTTAGTGAGCCAGAAAAATTAAAAGATAAAATGGAAATTGTTCATCCCAAGCTTGAAGCTGGGATGGGACTGTTCTTAAAAACATTTCTGCACGATGGATTTTTTCACGCTGACCTTCACGGTGGAAACTTTCTACTGCTTGAAAATGGACAGATTGGCCTTCTCGACTTTGGATTGATGGGCACCCTGGGAAAAAGAAGTCGTCAAAACTTTGTTGCAATTATCTACGCACTAATTTCTTATAACTTTGAAAATCTCATCTATGAGTTTCTCGATGTGGCCGACTACGGAAATATTCCAGATGTCGATGGTCTTATTCAAGACGTGAAAGCAGGACTCGGTCCCTATGTCGGACTCACCGCTCAGCAGACTGACTTCTCTGAGGTGCTTCAAATTGTTCTAAAGACACTTCGCAAGCACGACCTTTACTTACCACGTGATTGGTTTGTTGTTTTCCGCGCACTCATGACTGTTGATGGAACTGGTCGCTCACTGGGATTGGATATCGATGTCTATAGTATTTTAGAGCGCGATATCGGTGAGATTATAGAAAAAACTATTTCTAAAGATGACTTAATGGAGGAGGCGATTTGGACTGGAAGAGATTTCCTGACCTCTATGCGCATTCTGCCAAGACACTTGAAGTGGTTTTTCAGAGAGTGGGGCAAGCGCTCTTATGGAATTGAAATTATCCATACAGGTCATGAAAAAACAGCTGCTCAAATAACCTACGCTATTCAAGGAATAGGTTATTTCTTTCTTTGTGGTGTCTTCACTGTGAGCGGGGTGATGCTTGTTGGTCAGGAGAATATTCTCCACTACCAATCGGTGCCGGTTATTTGTTGGCTCTTTTGGGTCCTCGCCCTTGCTGCTTTAATGCAAGGGCTGAGAGTTTTTCACAAAGCTAGATAAAGGCGTTTTCTTGTTCAAGGCTTGCGTAAGAGTCGCAGCCAAGATCAATACTTTCAAAGCGCTCTGCTTCAGGTTCCACTGTGAAAGTCACAGGGCAATTCTTATCGAGCAGGGCCCTTCTCATAATTCTCTTCATTGATGGGTCCTGAGTGGCCTCGGAGAAGATAAAATCTCCTACTGAGTTAAAGTAATACATAAGAGTTCCACTTCCCATGACTTCAATGATGATCTTGGGTGAGTTGCCCTGTGCCCTCTGAAAGAGGAACACATTTTTATCAGGGCTTGTTACGTCACTTTGATTAAAAGCGATTGCGAGTGGGCGAGTAAAATTATCTTCGTTAATAGCAAGGGCATTGGCCTTGAGACTCGAGAGAATAAGAAGTGTGAAAATAAGCAAACGTTTCAGGGGGCTCCTGAGATTTTTTTATCCATCTTAGAGCGATGATTATTTGAGAACGAGATGATTTGGCGATATTTACGGTCTGTCAAAAAAATGGACGCTAAGTCTCTAGATTGAATCTATCCCAGGAATAAAGATTTTGTTCAAGATTTCATCCGTGATTTTGGGACTTTGGACGCGACAGAGGCCAGCAAATCGCTCTCTTGAAGTCTGAAGTGCCGGATGCTTGAGCCAGTAGTTATAGAGGGAGAGTTTCTCTTTGAGCTTGGAAATATCCTCAGGGTTGCATCCAGCTTCATGAATGAGCGGAGTGAGATCCATTCCTTTATTGGCAAAGATATAACCAAAGGGAAGTAGGGAGCATCTGACGCTCTTCATTTGAAATATGGTTTTCCAGTCACTCTCGGTTCTCATGGGGGAGATATTGTGACCAACTTGAAAGTTTTCATAATAGCTTATGATTCGTTGCTGTTCATTAGGGGTGAGTTCGCTTAGAGCACGTGTGGTATTGTGGGCACACCAGTCTGCGCCGATATTTTCGCAGAGGGAGCCAGCATTTTTAAATTGAAATTTATGATAGAAGTCAGTTTGATCACTCCAGAGCATAATGAGATCTTGCTGCTGAAGTTTTTCTAGTAGCGAATTCATCGTGAGAGTTCCGATGCCCCGACCTCTAAATTGCTCGCTGGTAGCAATTGCACCAATGAAGGCCACATCAAAACGCTCGTTTTTATCTCTTAGAGTCAGCTTTCGAAAACCGCCGCAACCCATGAGTTCATTTGCTTCATTTAAGTGAAGAAGAATGTTGTCCCAATTCTCCTTTTTCATGAGCGGAAGGAAGTCGGCTTCATATTCCTGTGGTTTTTGATACCCAAAAGCCTCTTCAATCAATAAGAGAACTTGATTTTTAAGGTGTGGGACTTTGGAAAGCGTGGTCGTGAATGGCTTCATATGGCCATTTTAGCCACTTTTAGGGCCTTTAGGGGAAATATTTGCCCGAGCTGAAAGTTTTAAAAACAATTTTTTAGCGGGGATTTTTTTAAGACGAAAGGTAGTCGAAGCCTTTCTTCGGTGTGAAGGAAGGTTCTGTTAGAGAGGAACTTTAACAGAAACCCATAATCAAGGAGGATTACAATGGGACTTCGTATTAACACTAACGTAGCGTCCCTCAACGCACAGAGGAACCTACACGGGACACGCATCTCGATGAACAAATCACTCGAGAAGTTGTCTTCAGGTCAACGTATCAATCGCGCTGGTGACGATGCTGCCGGTCTCGCGATTTCAGAAAACCTTAAAGCTCAGGTAAGAGGTCTTAAGCAAGCCGAAAGAAATGCTGAAGACGGTATCTCACTTGTTCAGATTGCTGAAGGTGCTCTGTCAGAAACTTCAAACATCTTGATTCGTCTTCGCGAACTTGCAGTGCAAGCCGCTTCAGACACTATCGGGCCAACGGAGAGAAAATTCCTCAACGTTGAATTCGAACAGCTTACTTCAGAAATCGATCGTATCGCGAACTCTACTGAATTTAACCGCGTTCCACTCCTTAACGGTACTGGCGCTGTGTTTGATATTCAGATTGGTACGAGAAACGACCCAATTTCAGACCGTTTAACCTTTGATGCTTCAAGTGCTGACGTAAACGTGGCGGCCCTAGGCCTAAACCTTGCTTCAGTTGCTGATAAGATCTCTTCTCAGAACTCACTTGCAGCGATTGACCAGGCGATTATCTCTGTATCTGGTATTAGAGCGGACTTTGGTGCCCTTCAAAACAGACTACAGTCGACGATCAACAATATCCAAGTTTCAGTTGAAAACCTCTCTGCCGCCAACTCTCGTGTTCGCGACACTGACGTAGCCGCTGAGACAGCAGAGCTTACTAAACAGAATATTCTCATGACTGCCGGTACCTCAGTACTCGCTCAGGCCAACTCAAGCACCAAGAGTGCCTTGAACCTGATCCAAGCAGTATCTAACGGTTAAGAGTAGTACGAAGTACAAGGAGAACTGAGAATGAAAGCGATGACTGGATAAAAAATTAAAAACCGTCAACTGCCTGCAAGCTTAGATGGTTTAAAACACAACACAAGAGAAACAGTAGAATTTTTAGCTTTGATTTAAAAGTAAACGATAAATAACAACTTTTTTGGACAAGGAAGTCCAAGTATTTAACAGGAGGTTTGGTATGTATACAGGAGATTAGCCATGGGAATGAGAATTAACACTAACGTATCATCGTTGGCAGCGCAAAGATCACTAGGTTCAACCACTCTGAGATTAAACGACAACCTTAGAAAATTGTCGTCAGGGGAGAGGATCACCCGAGCGGGGGACGACGCGGCCGGATTAGCGATTAGTGAAAACCTGAAGGCACAAATTAGAGGTATTAGACAAGCGAAGCGAAATGCGAATGACGCGATTTCGTTGATACAAACATCTGAGGGAGGGCTCAGTGAGGTTTCTAACATCATTATCAGACTTAGAGAACTCGCCGTGCAAGCTGCTTCAGATACTATCGGGGATACAGAACGTGGATTTACTGATGTTGAATTTCAAAACCTTAAAGACGAGATTGATCGTATCTCTAAGGCCGCAGAGTTCAACGGAATCAAAGTCCTCGACGGAACAGGCGGAATGCTCGAATTTCAAGTCGGCACTCGCAATGATCCAACACTCGATCGCTTGCGCTATGATGGTTCCAGTGCAAACGCTACGCTGGCCGCACTCGGACTTAACGCTGAAAGTGTCAGTACAAAAATGGGAGCTCAGACAACGCTCAAGAAGCTTGATGATGCTCTGGTGCAGATTAACGGAACTCGCGCTGATCTCGGTGCCCTACAGAACCGACTCAGTTCGACGATTAACAACCTTGGTATTAGCGATGAAAACCTCAGCGCTGCCAACTCAAGGATTAGGGATGTCGATGTAGCTGCAGAAACAGCTGATATGACCCGCAATAACATTCTTGTTCAGTCGGGTGTTTCAGTTCTCTCTCAAGCTAACCAGGCTCCCAATATAGCTCTTAAGCTATTAGGCTAAAAAATTCTACCGGTGCCCTATACTACGAATGTAGTATTGGGCACCTCTCTTTTTATTTTCATAAATAGTCTATAATAGACTCCATGATCAAAGACAAAAACCTCATCATCCCTCAAAAGAAAACTATCCTCATCTTTGGGGTTTCTTCTCTTTTAGGTTCTTCGTTGACTGAATTTTTAAAGAAGGACTATCGGGTAGTTGGAACGTATTACAAGACACGGGTCTTTATACCAGGGGTACTGACCTTGCCTTGTGATGTTCTAGATAAAGATCAGGTTCAGCTTATGGTTTACGCTTTTAAACCAGACATTACTCTCTACTGTGCCGGTGTCCCCTCAGTCTACGCTTGTAGTAAGTCTGAAGAGCTTGCCGACGCTTTGAATGCCTCTGGGCTCTTTAATGTGGCCGAGAGCTGCGGACGCTATCGCTCACAAGTGATCTACTTTTCAAGTAATTTTGTCTTCTCTGGAGAAGTGAAGAATTACATGGAAATGGATATCCCAGACGCCAACACCGCACTTGGAAAGACACAAGCTTCGTCTGAGTTCTTTATTCAAAAAACCTCTCTCAATTATCTCGTCTTTAGGTGTTGTCGCATTTATGGCAGGGGAGTGGACCCGCTCAAGATGAATTGGTTTTATACGCTTCAAAAGAAAATTTCTGGCAGGGAGAAATTTGCGTGTGATGACTACGTCAAAGTAGGCTTTCTTGATGTCTACTATCTCGCCATGATAGTTAAAATCGCAATCGAACGTGGAGTGACCAATAGGCTCTTTCAAATAAGTACCTCCGATCAAATGAGCTACTATGATTTTGCGAAATTATATTGTGATATTTTTAGAGAGAGTCCAGATGTTCTCTCTAAGACCAAGTGGCCATTTCCAGCTGTTGCTTCACAAGCAATGAATCAAATTCCAGATACTCTCAACTACAAGATGGATATCACCAATATTGAAGGTTTTTTAAATATTGAGATGCCTACTGTTAGAGAATCCTTAGAGTTCACTTACCAGCGCCTTGGCGGGGACATCGAGCATAAGAATGGCTCTAAAAAAAGCGAGGGCGTGAGCTTTATCTAACAGAATGTTTGATAAATTCTGAGAGATAGTGGCGCACGAGACTTTCTGGATCGACTTCTTCTCCAGCAAATCTCCATGTGATCTTGTTAAAAGCACCAATATGGGCACGAATCTCATGAATTGCTTGGTGACCAAGACCTTCATCGAGTGAGAGTCTAGCCCCGTAAAATTCCTTCCCACTGGTGATAAAGCCGATAGTGATGAGATCGTGTGATCTGCGAGCAACCACAAGTCTTAGAGCATTTCTAAAGAGCATGAAGTCATTCACAGTGTTTGAAATTTTAAATGTTTTAATTTGTGAGCCGGTGTTGTGGCCACCTCGGTACTCATTAAACTTGGCCACGTAGAAATCAAATTTATCTCTAAGCGTGTCCATGAAGCGAATACTTGAGTCTTCTAGTAGGGCAGCTGGATTGAGATGATCGTCGATACTAATCACCCCGGACTCATTCATATTGAGTTCTTCGAGGGCCAAGTGCTCGATCCAAGCTAGAGAAGATTCATTAAATTGGTCAGTTGTATTCATACTTACAATGATGAAGACCTAAAGCTTTATCGTCAAATACAACTTGATGGAAAAGGGATAGAAAAAGGGCCTTGTAAGACTGCCGGTATGTTCCGCCCGTCATTTGACAGGTGGCCGCAGTAGTTAACCACTTTAGGCTTCCCACTATCCCCGGAGGGGTGGGCTTGCTCACCATGATCAGTGACCGCTGCCGTGGAAAAAATTGTAGGGCGAAACAACATTCGCCTTACAAGACCCAAATTCATTATACCAACTTCTTTTTGAGGCGTCCCCAAAACTCGACATAGCCTATGAAATCAATAACTTATCAATATGCAAGATGGAAAATTGTGTTTTTTGCCGCATTGCGATAAAATAGAGACAGAAATGATTCACTTTTAAGTTAAGTTCGTGGGTGTGAAAACCGATGAGATCCTAGTCAGCACGATCTTCGCTTTTAGGAGAGTTGAGAATGAAAAATAGTATTATGGCCTACTTGAAAGACGAAAGTGGTCAAACATCAACTGAGTACATCCTACTGGTTGCTGTTGTGGCGCTCATTGTTTTCAAGTTTAAAGAGATTGCCACAGAGAAGCTCACCCAGCTCACTGGTGATGTATTTGGTAAAGCTTCCGGAATTCTCGAGCAAATCCAGTAGGTTAGAGCTGATTCCTAACCCGTTTAGGGTGCAGATCTAACCTCTCGGATTACTTTTAAAATCCGCCTCAATAAAAGAGTGGCGCTAAGTGCCGCTCGCACATCTATTTTTAAAATCGTTTATACTTATCCCTATGAAGAAGGCCATTTGTACTCGAGGTCAGGCGACCATCGAGTACCTCGTTATTTTCGCCTTTCTAGGCATTATCTCGGTGACCATGATGAAGAGTCTCGCCACCTACATTGGAGATGTGACTGGAGGGATTGCTTTTGAGTTAACTCAAGAGCTCTCAAGCGGTGTCTGTGAGAGTCTTTGCTGGACTCGGGCCTATAAGAATAGGATTTTCTAGCGATGATGCCGATCTCGGTTTTTATGTTTCTCTTTGCTGAGCTGGTTGCCGTCTCCTATATCGATTGGAAATACAAAAAAATCTCTAACTTCTGGTCGATACTCAATATTCTGCTCTTCATTGTCGTTCTACAGGTTTTTCCTGGCGTGTATGTGGCCACTTGGCAGAGTCTCATCGTTTCACTCGCCTGGCTCTTTGGTGGGTTCTTACTCTTTCGACTCAATATCATGGGGGCGGGGGACTCGAAGTTTCTCTTTAGTCTCTTTTTGCTAATTCCAGAAAGTCTTCAAGAAGATTGCTTTCTCTATCTCGCAATCTCGACCGTTTTAATCGGAGTTAGTCTGCTTCTTTATAACACCTACAAAAATATTGATATACTGGATAAGGCAGTGAAGACCAAAAATGTTATGCTTATTAAGCAAGTTTACGGCTCTCGGTTTTCCTACGCTCCAGTCGTGCTTCTTAGTTGGGTTATTTTAGCGAGTTTTAAATGGGATCATCTGTACTAAATAATAAAGGACAGTCGACCATCGAGTATCTACTCCTGTTGGTTGTTATCGCTTCATTAGCAGCGACGGTTTTTAATTCAGATGCTTTCAGAAATATTTTTGGAAAGGACTCTTCGTTTTTTGCCATTATGCAAAGAAGAATTCAATTTACCTATCGCCATGGTCTCGAGGGAGAAAAGGACGATACCTTCAATTATGGAGACGGAAGTGCTCATCACTCCTATTTTAGCCAGGAAAATAGCAATTCGAGATTCTTTCTTCCACTAGAAGGATATGGACAGTGAGGAACTTGAAGCAAAATCCTCTCGATGAAAAGGGACAGTCTCTCATTGAGTTTTTGCTTAGCTTTGCTTTCGTATTTGGACTCGTTCTTGTATTTCTGAAGCTCTCACTTAATTACAGCACAGGCTATCTTGTTCACTACGCCACCTTTATGGCCTCTAGATCTTTCATGGTGATCGACCGAAACTCCAATACTCCGGATGGCTCTGACTCTGAATCATTCAATCGCGCAAAGACCGTTTTTGATCGCTATAAACTCGATGCTTTTATCACCGACTTTGACGGCACTCTCGAGGCCAATATGCCGGGGACTACAGGCTCTCCAGCGATGGTTGGGGTCTGGGTGGAGTACACCACGAATTTATCGGGCTCAACTTTATTTGGAGGAGATCGCGAACTCAAATTGAGATCGGAGTCTTTTTTAGGAAAGGAGCCGACGAGGGCCGAGTGCATAGAGAGAATTTGCCGAACATTCATGGATGTTGGAGCTGACTGCTCAAGCCATGTTACATTTGCTGATAATGGGTGCTAGAGAAAGAAAAATATTAAACTCTCAAGGTCAGGCAATATTTGAATTTATTGTCTTCGTCCCCTTTTATCTCTATCTGCTCACTGTGCTCATGTCCTTTGGAAACTCAATCAACGCTTCCATTAATCAGAATAAAGTTATCCGTGGATTCTTCTACCGAGATATTGCGGGCTACAGCTATCCTCCGATCAAGCGAGACCTTGAGCTGCTTAGTAATAACGGCTTGGACGTCGTGGGCATGGCGCTCATTGGCTACCGCGACCGCTCAGAGGGGGAGAATGCCATTTCAGCATGTGTGGGCGTTCAGCGCTACATCGGCTCCGACGGCGCCGATGAAACCTGTGAAGAGCCACCAGATGGCGAAACGTCGACTCGTTTTATCAGAATTTTCACCGGCTATGGTGTGTGTGGCGAGAGTTGGAGTGGGGGCAGTTCAGGCTTTTATGGCCGCTCCCACGGACAAGTTTCGTCAGGTTCTTGCATCGTCCAATAGGTTGGTCATTTTTTCCTCACCTAATAGAAGTTAGCACTCCTTGTTAAGATGATCTAAAGGCTTAAGAACTCGTCCAGAGGAAGTGCTTCACATGAAATCCCGCGCGTTTACCTTTGCGATCATCATTGCTGTCTTTGCCGTCATGATGGTGAAGACATACATTGATGATCAGCAGAGTGAGATTGTTAAAAGATACGGTATCCAAGGAACTGTTGTTGTTGCCAAGGTCGATATCAACGAACTCGAACTCATCGATGATTCGAAGGTTGTTATCAAGTCAATGCCAAATAACTTTTTGGCCCCTGGTCACTTTAAGACAATCAAGGAAATTGAAAACACGATTGCAACTGTTCCAATTCTAGCTGGAGAGCAGATCACCAAGCCGCGAGTTACTTATCCTGGTGCCAAGACTGGTCTTGCTAGACAAGTCTCGCTTGGAAAGAGAGCTCTCGCTATCAACGTGAGTGAGAAGCATGCCGTTGCAAGACTAATTAAACCTGGAGACCGCGTCGATATTCTAACGAGTATCGATATCTCGGATGGTACAAGAAAAGATTTGCAATCGACTAAGACAATACTTCAAGACGTACTCATCCTCTCAACAGGTCAGAGTATGACTAACAGTATTCCTATCATTGGGGTGAAAACGCCGAGAGTGATTAAGAAAATGAATCTCTCGACCTATAGTAATTACAACACCGTCACGCTTGAGCTTGATCCGTTTCAAGTGCAAAAACTGGTTTATCTCCTGAGCTTTAGCCCGCGTCCACTCTTTCTTTCACTTAGAAATAATCAAGATACAAAAATTGAAAGAATTAACTCGACAAGAATTTTCAGCATTCTCAATGAGGAAGTTGACGAGGCAAAGGCATACCTACAGGACAAATATAAGAAGAAATAATGGTTAGAACGATAAGAGTTTTCAACACTTTATTTTTATTTTTTACTCTTTGCACTTTCAGTGTTCTTGCACAGGACGATAGTGTTCCAGAGAAAGAAGTAGAAGTAATTTTAGGTATCGATAAGATCGAGCAACTCGATTTTGCTCCCTCTTCCAAAGTTCAGATTGGTAACGATTCAATCTTAAATTATCAACTTATTCCACAGAAGAGAGAGATCACTTTTAAAGGGATTAAGCCCGGTAAAACTTCAATTATTATTAGAAATACCGTCGGTGATATTAAAGCGCGCTACCTCGTTACGATTACCGCCAGTGATCAGTCAAAAGTTGTTCAAGAGCTTAGGCAGTTTCTTGGGGATATTGAGGGGCTTGAAATAGGTGTGAAAGGTGATCTCGTCTATATAGGTGGAGAAATCATCGTTCCAAATGATATGGGGCGAGTCAATTTGATTTTGGAGAAGTACCCAGAAGTTGTAAATATGGTTGAAATGTCTGATCAGACAAAACTTCTCATTGCTAAAAAAATGCAGGACGAAATTCAACAAAATAAACTAACTAACGTTACTGTACGCCTAGTAAATGATCGCTTCTGGTTAGAAGGGGTTGTGACCTCTAACGATCAGCGCGCGCTTGCTGAGCGAATTGCTAATGCTTATCTACCTAATATGGTTTTACCCCTCGCTCTACGAAATAACAGTGTGGCCGTGGCAACTGGTGGGGGAGCGAATTCGATTATTCAAAACTTTATTGCCGTTAACCAAAAAAGCGAGCCTGCTCCAATTCCGAAACTTGTAAAAATCACGGCCCAATTTGTTGAGCTCACAAGAGATTATAATAAAATTTTTGGATTTAAATGGTCACCAACTCTTGGTGGGGATGGTGGAAGTATTCAAATCGGAAAGACGGGCAGTGGAGGGGTCTCGACAAATACCTCAGACGATAGTCTCTCAGCTACAATTTCAAATCTCTTTCCCAAGCTTGCCAGTGCTAAAAGTGCAGGACACGCGAGGGTGATTCAATCGGGAATGGTGGTTATAAAGGATGGTCTGCAGGGGCAAATTAGTAAAACTAGTTCAAAGCCATTTGCGGTTGGGACCGGAGAGTTTACGAAGTCGGATACCGCCACCAGTGGATTTAATCTAACTGTGAAACCAAATGTTCTTCAAGAGGAGAAGGTCAATCTTAATATCGGTGTCAGTGTGAGTGCCTCTGTGGGGGATCCACCGGAGACACTTTCAAACTCCGTCTCTACCGAAATGATTGTTAAGTCTAAGGACAGCGCCGTTGTTGGCGGTATTGTCATTAATCGCAGTTCAACTGATTATGACAAAAATGCACCTTTTGAAGCTACAGATGGAACACTTGAATCGGGTAGCTTTCTCTTTTCATTTTTGCGATCAAAATCCTATGTGACTAATCGAAGTCAGTTTGTTGTCTTTGTGACTCCTGAAATTATTGATAACGCCGCAGATGGAACAGAAGAAGTGAAGCGCAAGTTTCGCCAGAGGAGACGTTAAGTGAGCGGCTTTATTATCGCCATTATGGGCGGCAAGGGTGGTCAAGGTAAGTCTCAGGTTGCTGCTAACCTCGCGATGGCCTATGCGACCGAATCCAGGGCCAAGACTTTACTTCTAGATTTTGATCAGCGCGCCAGTGGGGATCAAAACTTTATTACAGGACTAAAATCCAAGAAAACGGTAAAAGATTTATCTGAATTTAACGGGGCACTTGACCCTAAATCCGTTCAGCAGTTCATTATCTCTCACACTAGCGGTATGAGCTATATTGGTATGCCAAACGACCCGACTGCCGCAGCTAATATAAATGTTGAAGGCTTAGGGAAATCACTAAAGGCAATTACAAATATTTTCCCAGTCACTGTAATCGATTGTGGGAGTGAATTAAACGACCTCGCAATTAAGGCGCTGGAATTCTCAACTGCAATTTTTCTCGTGGTGACACCTGATATTCTAGCGCTCAATCAAACCAAGAGGCTTTATAGTGATTTGATTACGATGCTTTTTCCAAAGGATATGATTCAGATAGTTCTGAATCAAGCCGTAAAAGGACATCCGGTTTCTCCAGATCTTGTTGGTAAAACAATAGGCAAGCCGGTTTTTGCCAATATTCCCAAAGATGAACAAACCTGCGTGAAGGCCCTCAATGAGAAGAAACTCATTATGGCCGTGGCAAAGAATAGTGCGTTTGCAAAAGGCGTAACTGACTTTGCAAGAAAGATGATTCAAAAGAACGTTTTAAAGACGCTCTCAAGACTTAATAAACCCAATGATGTTGGTGCTAAGAAACCTGGTGCTTCAGGTGGAGAGCCCGAAAAACCACAGCGCGGGATGAAGAGCCCTTGGGTAGAGCTTAAGTCTCGAATCCATCGCGGTCTCGTTGAAGAGATGGATCTCAAGAAAACAGATGACAGTGATCCTAAAGCGCAAGTGATTCTAAGAGAGCAAACCAAGAAGATGGTTGTGGAGCTCTTAAATAAAGAGGATACAAAATCGGTTCTCACTAGTCGTGAGGATATGAATCAAATTGTAAAAGAGATTCTTGATGAGGCACTAGGCCTTGGTCCTCTTGAGGACCTTCTCTCTGATAAAGAATGTTCTGAGATCATGGTCGTAGGCCCAGAGAAGATTTATTACGAAAAGGGTGGAAAAATTCGACTCTCTACAGTGACCTTCACTAACAATCGCCAGGTGCTCAACGTAATCGAGAGAATTGTGGCCCCGATTGGTAGAAGGATTGACGAGAAGACTCCCTACGTGGATGCTCGCCTTGCCGATGGTTCTCGTGTGCATGCAATTATTCCTCCGTGTGCTCTTGATGGTGGAACAATCACTATTCGTAAATTTCCCGAGAATAGACTCACTTATAAAGATCTCGTTAAGTTTGGCTCAATCACCCAGAATATGGCCGACTTTCTTCGCATCGCCGTTGAAGGTAAGAGAAATATCGTTGTGAGTGGTGGTACTGGTTCTGGTAAGACAACACTTATTAATATTCTCGGTGGTTTCATCCCGACCAACGAACGTATCATTACCTGTGAAGACTCGGCCGAACTTGATTTCCCTCAAGATCACGTTGTTCGACTTGAAACGAGACCTCCCACTCTTGAAGGAGATGGGGAAATTGATATTCGCTGTCTCGTGAAGCAAACACTTCGTATGAGACCTGACCGCATTGTCGTAGGTGAGTGTCGTGGTGGTGAAACTCTCGATATGCTCCAGGCGATGGGGACGGGACACGATGGCTCAATGACCACTGTTCACTCGAATAATCCAAGGGAGTGTATTGGGCGACTCGAAACGCTTGTTCAATATGCTGGTGCTGGTCTAACCGCCAAGGCCATTAGAGAGATGATTGCAAGTGCCGTTCACATGATCATTCAACAGTCTCGTCTTGACGACGGTTCAAGACGAGTAATGAACGTGACAGAGATCTCTGGTATGCAAGGGGACGTTGTGACCCTTCAAGATATCTTTCTCTATGCTCAAAAGGATATTGATAAGCAAGGAAAGATTGTTGGTGAGTTTCAGGCCACGGGCTTTATTCCTAAGTTTATCGAAAACCTCGAGCGCAAAGGTTATAACGTCCCAAGAGGACTCTTTAGTAATGCTCCAAAGCCTTCTGCTCCAGCGGAATCTGCTCCTGCGACTAACAATGCTCCCTCGAAAGGACAGGCAAAACCTGTTAATAAGAAGGTGAAGTAAGATGTTTGAAACAATGGTGTCATTGCTTGGTTACAAGGGAATGTTGGGGGCCATTGGCTTTTGTATATTTCTTTTTGTTCACCACTACGCAAGCTCCATTTTTCAATGGATTGAAAATCAAACTTATGGAACGCGAACTTATATTATGGAGAAGTTGGAGATCTGCTTTGTCGAGGTAGATGAAGACAAGCTCACCTATGCACTGCTCTTTCTCTCTGTTGGTTCTGGACTTACAAGCGTACTGCTTCTAGGTTATCTTGGCTTTTGGGTTACTGGCGTATTTATGGGCGGAGTCTTAATGATTCTGGGGTTTCGCATACCTAAGCCTATTGTCGATTTAATGGTCGAGAGAAGAATTAAGCAGTATCAAGGACAGCTAGTCGACGGACTAACTCTTTTGGCCAACGGACTTCGTGCGGGTCTGTCAGTTCCTCAGTCGCTGGGAATGGTGGTGGATGAAATGCCGGCCCCTATTTCACAGGAATTCAATCTGATTCTACAGCAAAATAGAATTGGTGTGCCACTTGAAGAGTGCTTTGAAAACTTAGTTAAAAGAGTTCCTATTGAAGACAATGAAATGTTTGTCTCGTCAGTAAATATTCTGAGAGAAACAGGTGGTAATCTTGCCGAAGTTTTCGACACTATTGTGAATGTTATTCGCGAGCGCATTCGTCTCCAACAGAAAATTGATACTTACACTGCCCAGGGGATGTTCCAAGGGATCACCATTGCTTGTATGCCATTTGCAATTGGCGCCATTTATTCGGCCTCGGACCCAAAAAGTATGGTTCCGATGTTTACACATCCGCTTGGCATTATCCTCACATTAGCAGCGTTAGGGCTTGATTTTATTGGGTTTTTCATCATTAAAAAGATCGTGAAAATAAAGATTTAAGAAACTAAAGCTGTTTTATAATTAACCGATAAGAAGCTAGAGAGAATGGTATTTCAAGGCCAAAAACCAAGGATTGTAGAATGAGGTTCTGGAAATTTTTAATCGCCGTAGTGCTTATGCCAACCCTGGCCATGGGTGGTGTGAATCTTAAGAACGGGAATTTTTATATCTCGTACACGGACATTATCGTTCCCGGCGGTGGCCAGGATTTATCGATTGTTCGTACCTACAACTCGAAGTCGACCGAGAAGGGTTGGTTTGGTTTTGGTTGGGGCTCAGAGTTTGAAACTTTCTTAAAAGTTTCAGCTGACGGCTCTGTTTCAGTTTATGAAAACGGTGCTGGTTCAGTGACTCGCTTCACTCCTAAAGAAGAAGTGAATGTAGAAGCTGCTTCAGAGAAAATCATCGAAGCGATGAGAAAGAGATCTACTCTTAGTGATAGAGTGGCTGCAGACTTCAAAACAAAGTTTATGAACAATGCAGAACTTAGAACAGCTTATGCTAGAAAGTTTGATGTGGCCGTCAACCTAGCTGCTGGTACAGAACTTTTCTCTAACAACCGCGGAATCCAGAAACTAAAGAAAACATCTGATGGCTTTGTTCGCTCTTATAACGATGGCAAGCAAGAATTCTTTAATGAAGAAGGTAAGCTTGTAAGAGTTCAAGATAAGAACGGTTACAAGGTAAACCTTGAATACAATAAAGATGGTCTTGTTGCTTCAATTAAAGACAGCTCTGCTAAGCAGCTTCACTTTGATTGGTACTCTGATGGTCACATTAGATATATCAGCTCAACTGGTGATAGAAAAGCTTCTTACAAGTATCAAAATGGAAACCTTGTAGAATCAACTGACATTGGTGGAAATACCTTTAAATTTGATTACGACACAAATCACAACATGACTTCTGTTGGTTACAAAGACGGCTCAAAAATGGTCGTAAAGTATACTCCACAGACGCAGTTTGTTGCTGAAGTTGTGGAAAGAGACGGAGCTAGCACTAAGTATGATTATGGTTCAAATCCTAAGAACCCAGATAATCACTACTGGACAACTGTAACGAAGCAAGCTGTTAATGAAAAACCAGTCGAAAATCGCTATGAGTATGAAATCAAGGCGAAGCCAGATGGTTCACAGTATACTTATAGAATTCTCACTGTGGTAAATGGTGTGAAGACTGAAACTATCTACTCTGAGTGTTGTTCGCTTCCACTAAAGATTACTCGTGGAAATCACACTACAAATTTTGAGTACAATGCCAAAGGCCTACTCACTAAGAAGTCTTCTTCAAAAGGTGAGCTCGTTGAACTTGAGTACCACCCACAGTTTAACAAGATTACAAAAGTTTCTAACGGTAGCAATCAGTTCACAATGTTTGAATATGATGGTCGTGGCAACTTGAAGAAAGCTAAGAATAGTGATGGTAAGTCAGTTGTTCTTATCTACGATGCCTCTGGAAAGATTATGTCTATGCTTGATCGCGATGAGAAAACAAGCAAGACTCGCAAGCTCTCTTTTGAGTACAATGCTCAGAACAAGCCTGTGAAGATCTCGATGGAGAACGTAGGTACAATCAACGTTGAGTACGATAACTATGGTGAGATTAAGCGTGTAGAGTCAAAGGCCGGACACAAGATGGCGCTTCAAGTGACTCAGGCTTTCCAATCGCTACTCGCGATCGTTAAGCCAGCAGGTGTTAACCTCAACATGTAATTCGCCCACAATTTAGGGCAGTGTAAACGCCCTAAATTCGATTTTAAGTGCTGAATTAGGTGTTTAAAGAAATTGGGATTAGAATTTAGATATTAGGAAAATGAGGATAGAAATATGAAAACAGCTCTAAAACTTATGACTCTTGTGACTTTACTAAGTGTTAGCTTTATTGGCAGTGCTTGGTCGGCGGAAGACGAATCAGATCTTCCAGCCTCGACTACAGCGAGCTTAGGGCAAGGTGGTACAGACTGCTCTGCCATTGCTCAAAACACGGTTGAAGTTCCAGCTGATGCCGCTCAAACTCCAGGATCTGACTCAGGAGTGAAAGTTGAAGATAAGGGTACTCCCTAATTAGACTACAATATTATGAATGATTATTAGACGGCGCTCTTATGAGCGCCGTTTTTTTTGCCTAAAATCTAGACGGCCTCTGTAAACACTATACACAGTACATACCTAAATAGCTGTAATATTGAATCTCAAAGTTGGCACTCCTCCTGCATTAGTAATAAGCAAAGAGAGGAGGGTTTTATGAAAGTTTTTATGACACTATTTTTGATGGCTTTAAGTATGAATTCAATTGCAGCAACACTTGGTGAGAGTTTGAAACCAGAAGACTGCGTAGTAACTGTTGCTGATAAGGCAAGAGCTGCTAAAGAGTTTATTGCGGCTACTTCTGAAGAAGAGAAGAAAAAGGATTCAGCTAAATCTACTGATAAATAATTCTCGCATAACGTTTTTCCCAAAAATCCCGAAAAGCCCCCATAACATTTATGGGGGCTTTTTCATTTTGAACAGTCAAATCACCGAGCTGTTTCGCTTGCACTATCTAGGCTCTAGAGAGGAGTCGCCTGACTATAACTGGCGTCGAAGCGCTCTTATTCGCCTTCGCAACCTGCTTGAAGAAAATGAAGCGGAGATATTAAGGGCGCTAGAGAGAGACCTTGGAAAGCCTCGTTTTGAAGCCTATACGGCCGAAATCTACATCGTTCTCAAAGAGATCACCCACGCCCTAAAATCCCTGCGCAAATGGCTCAAACCTAAAAGGGCAAGTGCGGGGATATTGAATTTTCCCGCGAGGGCCAAAGTACACTACCGCCCTAAGGGTGTAGTTCTTATCATTGCCCCTTGGAATTATCCGGTCCAACTCTTGCTCTCACCACTCGTGGGGGCCTTGGCCGCTGGAAATAGAGCTATTCTAAAGCCCTCTGAACTCACACCAGAGACTTCGGCACTCATGAAGCGCTTAATTGATAAGTACTTTGATAATCACCCTGTAAGTGTTGTTGAAGGGGGGGTCCCAGAGACCACAGAGCTGCTTGCCTATCCCTTTGATCATATTTTTTACACTGGAAACGGACAGGTCGGTCGCATTGTGATGGAAGCGGCCGCGAAGTACTTAACCCCAGTCACTCTAGAGCTTGGTGGAAAGAGCCCTGCGCTTATTTGGGGAGAGAATAACCTCGCAGTTGCTGTGAGAAGGTTATTGTGGGGAAAAATGCTCAATAGCGCTCAGACCTGTGTCGCCCCAGATTACCTCATTGTCCGCCACTCCGAGAGAGAGGCCGTTGTTGAACTCATAAAGAAAGAACTTAAAAGGCTTAAGGGGAGAAATTATCAAGGTTCCGGAAAGATAGTTAACGAGCGCCATTTTGATCGATTGCGAGCTCTCACTGACGATCCCTCAGCTGAAGTACTCGTCTCAGGGGTGACCGATCGGGCCAGCAGACGATTTGACCTTCACATCTTAAAATGTGGTCAAAGTTCTCTAGCCATGAAGGATGAGATTTTTGGGCCAGTTCTTCCCATTATAGAGGTCGCGAGTTTTGAAGAGGCGATTGGCTTTATTAAAAAGCGCGACCGTCCACTTGCAGCGTACATATTCTCTTCTGAAGAGGATTACGTAGAGCGATTTAAGCAAGAAATTACCAGTGGTGGCATGTGCGTTCGAGATAGTGTCTTGCAACTCACCAGCGATGAGTTGCCCTTTGGCGGAGTAGGTCCTTCGGGCATGGGGAATTATCATGGGCGCTATAGTTTTGAGACCTTTTCTCACTCAATGAGCGTGCTTGAGAGGTCCTACTGGTTTGATCTACCGATGCGCTTTCCTCCATATCGATTGCTCTCAAAAGTAGGTCTGAAATTACTACGTTTCTTGTCTAGAGTTTAGTCAGTGTCTGAAGTTTCGACTCTTTTTCACCACTAAGTACCCGAAAATAGATTTTTGAAAGTGGCATCCTCCCTGCATCATATATAACAAACGAATTTGGGATAAACGTTTTGGGAGGACCATATGAAAAAACTAGTACTACTTACACTTCTTATCAGCGCTTCTTTTGTATCAGTACATGCTTCTGATACATCACTTGGTGAAAATAGAGATGTAACCTGTGTAGAGCAAGATCAATCAAATCGTGGCGCTAAAGCGGATGCAGAAGCACCTGCCAGCGGCACACAGACATCACCTGAAGTTAGAGTTGAAGATAAAGGCTAATATTATATTTGAACAGTGGTGGTCCTAGTGACCACCACTCTTTAGAACCTGCTCAAGCATTTGCCTTTCTTCGATTGTATAATCTTCAGACAAATCTTCTTTGACTTCTTCAATGCGCTCTCGAGCACTTCTACTTACGCTGCTCGATTTTTCTTTAATTTGATCCACCAGCTCTGGCTTTGTATTGTGAAAGATCTTTCGTGAAGCATCTTTTGTCACGCCTACAACTTCTTTTGTATTTTTAGTAACGAGTTTAAATACCTGTTGAGTATAGGGGGCCGTGATTGAACTTAGGCCTTGAAATAGGGTTTTTTCGCCAATGGGGATCGATAGGATGATAAAACTCACGACAAAGGATATTGAGAACTTAATGATAAAAAACATTAGCTGTCCTTAGAAATTTCAAACTCAATCTTTTCGACTGATTTAATTAGGTCATCAGCATCAAATGGCTTTGAAAGAAAGTCGATGGCGCCACTAGAAATGGATTCAAGGATGATATTTTCCATTTTAAGCGAGGACATCATAATGATTGATGCCTTGGAGTTCTTTTCGTTGAGAATTTTAGCTAGCTCAATTCCACTGGCATCTGGCATGACAACGTCGATAATGTAGAGATTTACATCACTTGCTCCCGTCACTTGAATGGCCTCTTCTGCAGAACTAGCAAGTCCAACCACATTAAAGCCAGCATTTTCTAGAATTTTTCCAGCATTAAGACGAGAGTGATCTGAATCGTCAACGATACAGATTTTAAGACGGGTGTTTCTTTGTTGATTTTCTTCCATGCTCCTATTGTATTCGATCTCGGGTGAACAGCAATAGGAAGTGTGAAACCAACTTTTTTGGTCGGGTGCTATTGCACCCAACCAAAAAGTCAGATTTTATTAAGCGGCGAGAGGTGGAAGTGGTTTCTTTACCGCAGGGACGTCTTTGGTGAGGCTCTTGCGATACTCACCCCATCCCACGATGGCCACTTCGAGAACTTCCTCAATATTTCTCACTGGAATGAAGTTGATCTTCTTGCGATATTCTTCAGGAATATCCATAAGATCTTTTTTGTTTTTCCAGGGAATGATAACGGTATCGATATTCATTCTCATGGCCGCTAGAGCTTTCTCTTTTAGGCCACCGATTGGAAGAACTTTTCCAGTCAGAGTCATTTCACCTGTCATGGCAACCTTTCTATTTACAGGAAGCCCGGTAAAGAGAGAGATCATTGCAGTGGCAAGGGTGATCCCCGCAGAAGGACCATCTTTTGGAATGGCACCAGCTGGGAGGTGGATATGGACTTCATTAGTTTCAAAGACACTCTCGTCGATTCCGAAGGTAGAGGCTTTACTTCTAATAAGACCAATGGCCGTGGTTGCAGATTCTTTCATCACATCGCCAAGTTGACCTGTGAGTGTAAGACCGCGGCCCTTCATCATTGTACTTTCGATATAGAGAATTTCTCCACCGTGTGAGGTCCAAGCGAGTCCGTTGGCCACACCAACTTCATCAACTTCGCGCTCGTCTTCTTTAGTAAAGAGTGGAGGTCCTAAAAGCTTGATCACTGTTTTTGAAACGATGTGAGTCTTAGCCTCTTCACCCTTTGCAATTTTCATGGCCACCTTTCTACAAAGGGCACCAATTCTACGCTCGAGGTTACGAAGACCAGCTTCACTTGTGAAGTGCTTGATAACACTTTCAACGCCTTCATCAGTGAATTCTACGTGATCGGCCGTGATACCGTTTTCCTGCATTTGTTTTGGAATTAGGTACTTCTTACTAATCGCGACTTTTTCTTCTTGAGTATATCCAGAGAGGTTAATCACTTCCATTCTATCTCTAAGCGGACCTGGAATTTGTTCGAGGACGTTAGAAGTCGCAATGAACATGACGTTACTTAGGTCAAAGTTCACATTGAGGTAGTGGTCTCTGAATTCTTTATTTTGTTCAGGGTCAAGAACTTCAAGCATCGCTGAAGCTGGATCACCCTTATAGTCACCACCAAGTTTATCAATCTCATCGAGGAGGATAACCGGGTTGTTCGTCTTAGCTTGTTTCATGGCCTGAAGAATACGACCTGGCATAGCGCCGACATATGTTCTTCTGTGTCCACGGATTTCGGCTTCATCTTTAACACCACCAAGACTGATGCGAACGAACTCGCGTCCTACAGATCTGGCAATCGATTTGCCTAGCGATGTCTTACCAACACCAGGAGGCCCAGAGAAGCAAAGGATAGGTCCTTTCATATCCTTGCCCTTAAGTTGTCTTACGGCAAGGTACTCGAGAATGCGCTCTTTAATCTTGTAGAGGTCAAAGTGATCTTCATTAAGAATGTCGAGCGATTTATCTAGATCAATGTGATCTTCAGTGGCAGTAGACCATGGAAGATCCGTCATCCACTCTAGGTAAGTGCGAATGATGCTTGATTCAGATGAGTCTGGATGCATTTTTTCGAGGCGAGCGAGTTGCTTGAGCGACTCTTTCTCGGCATCTTCTGGCATGCCAGCAGCTCTGATCTTTTCTCTAAATTCACCGAACTCATCTTCCGGCTGCTCGTGCTCATCACCAAGTTCACTCTTGATGGCCTTGATTTGTTCACGCAGGAAATACTCTTTTTGATTCTTAGAGATTTCATCTTTTGCGTTACTTTTAATCTTGGCTTGCATTGCAAGGATTTCAAGTTCACGACTGAGAATATCATTAATGCGGTGAAGTCTCTCAACTGGGTCTAGAACTTCTAGCACCATTTGAGCTTCTGCAACATGAAGATTGAGGTTACTTGCAACGAGATCTGCTAAGCGACCTGGATCTTGGATATCTTCTAGCACCATCAGAATATCAGGCGAGAGAACTTTTCCAAGTGTGATCACTCTTTCAAGTTGTTCGCGAATATTTCTCATGAGGGCCATGATCGCCACATTGCCTTCTTCAACCGTAGAGTCTTCTACCTTGGCAACTTTAGTGACAAAGTATGGCTCGCTCTGCTCGAAGGCAGTGATGCGGGCCTTGAAGAGACCTTGGACAAGAATTTTAATTCTTCCATCAGGTAGTTTCCTCATTCGCATAATCATGGCCACAGTTCCAAGATCATAGATCTCAGAAGGAGACGGCGTCTCTGCTGTGATGTCTTTTTGACTTGCGAGCAGGATTAGTCTGTCTGTTTCACCAAGAGCGTGGTCTACCGCCTGAATCGATGATTCTCTTCCTACAAAAAGCGGAAGAATCATGAAGGGGTAAACTACAATGTCGCGAATAGGAAGGAGAGGGAGACGTTCTTTGAACTCAATGTTATCGCCCTCGTAATTAGTCACCATGCAAATCCTCCCAAAAAAGCAGCAGGGGTGGCCGTTTGTGGCCAAGAAGTCTTGCTTACTAAAACCGAATCGGGGATTTTTTGATTTTCCTTTACGAAAATTGATGAATTATTTTCATAATTTTTCATTATTTCTCACCCCCTATGGGGCAGCTCGCCCTTTAAAAGCTCTGAAAGTAGGTTATAATCGATGTTTTCGATTACCCGAGTTAATTACTTATTGTGAATTTTCTCGCATTTCGAGTGAGAGTTTACTCAAAATAACCCGACTAAAAAGGTGTGACATATGGCGATTGACCTAGGAATTGTTGTTCTTGCTGCTGGAGAGGGAACGAGGCTAAAACTCGATGTCCCCAAAGCTCTCGCTCCCCTTAAAAACAGAGTATTGGTTGATTATGTCTTGAATTCAGCGATGGACTTTTCTCGTGCAAAAAATCTGCAGAGTAAAATTGCCGTTGTAACTGGTCACCGTCACGAAGAAGTTGAAGCTCATATACGCGCCCATGGCCCAGAGGTGAACTTTTGCTATCAGGAGGTTCGCCGTGGCACTGGGGATGCGATCAAGAGTTATTTTGCCAAATGCCCGTGGGGCACTGAGCCCGAGTACACCCTGGTTCTGTGCGCGGATACGCCGATGATTGGCAAAGAGGAGCTCGGTGCGCTCTATGAGAGTCTTATTGCTCACGCCGCTGACGCTGTCTGCGCAAGTTTTCGCTGTGATAATCCACATGGATATGGCCGGATAAAAAGGGCCACCAAGGGATTTACCATTGTTGAGCAAAAGGATGCCTCAGTAGAAGAAGCGAAAATAAATGAGGTGAACTCTGGATTGTATATCTTTAAAACGAGCCTTCTCAAGGAGCGCGTCTCAGGGCTTACCAATAATAATAAAAGTGGTGAGTTCTACCTGACAGATGTGTTCGCAGCGGGGGCCAATGTGATCGCCCATTGCTTTGAGCGCGCAGAAGTTTTTGGTGGAGTGAACACTCTGGCCCAGCTGGCCGAAATGGAGGGCCTGGTTAACGAAAAACTTGTGAACTCTCTGCTTGATAAAGGAGTTCGCGTTATTAACCCTCAGACGCTCTTAATCGACCCTACCGTGGAGGTCGAGGCCGGGGCGATTATTGGCCACTACGTCGAATTGAGGGGAAATTCGAAAATCTGCGCCGGAGCAAAGCTCGAATCTCAGGTCATTATTGAAGACAGCACCGTTCACTCGGGCGCTCAGATTAAGTCTTATAGCTATCTCGAAAATGCGATTGTGGGGGCGAATGCTGCTATTGGCCCTTACGCAAGACTTAGACCCGGCGCTGATATTGGCGAGGAGTCCAAAATTGGCAACTTTGTTGAGATAAAGAAGGCCAAGCTTCATAAGGGTGTGAAGGTCTCTCACCTGAGCTATGTCGGTGATGCGGAAATTGGAGACGAAACTAATATTGGCTGTGGTTTCATTACCTGTAATTACGACGGTAAAAATAAGCACAAGACAGATATTGGTAAGAACTGCTTCATCGGCTCGGACACACAGATTGTGGCGCCGCTCACAATTGGCGACGGCTCCTATGTGGCCAGTGGCTCCACCATTAATCAGAATATGCCGGCCGGCTCCTTTGCCATTGCTCGCGCCAAGCAGGTGACGAAAGAGGGAATGGCGGGGCGCTTCCTGAAAAAGTAACCATAAAATGCTATCTTAGATTGCTTATACCTATTGCGTTAATCATGAGGTTATTATGTGCGGTATCGTTGGTCATCTCGGTCCTCAAAATTCAGTTGAACTCGTTCTAGAGGGACTTAAACGTCTAGAATATCGCGGCTATGACTCTGCAGGGGTATGCTTTGTCGATGAGCGAGACGAACTCAAAGTTTATAAGAAAAGTGGAAAACTTGAGAATTTAAAGCGCTTACTTGGCGATCAGAAATATGTGGCCCGCAGTTGTATCGGTCACACTCGTTGGGCAACTCATGGGGAAGTGAATGACTCCAACTCTCACCCTCACCAAGCGGAGTCAATTGCCCTCGTTCACAATGGGATCATTGAAAATGCCGATGAATTGCGCGAAAAACTCATTGCTGAGGGACACGTCTTTCAATCTGAAACTGACTCTGAAGTTTTTCTTCACCTCATTTCAAGTGCGATGAAAAAGGGCGAGAAGTTTATCGACGCCGTTTCAAGCTCATTTCAAAAAATTGATGGCAATAGCGCCTTTGTTATTCTCAATGCTGAGGAAAATCATATCCTGGCCCTCAAAAAGGGAGCTCCCCTCGTTTGTGGCATTAATGAAATGAGTAGCGAAGTGCTCGTCTCTTCAGATCCCTACGCCCTTGTGGGAATTGTTGATAAGCTCTTCTTCCCTGAAGATGGGGTTATTTGTAGCCTCACAAGTGCCAACAAAGATCTTCTCAATTTCTATGAACTAGACGGCACGAAAACAAAGCGATTTCTAGCTAAGAAACAAGAGATGAGCTTAGAAGTGACAGATAAGGGTGACTTTGAGCACTTTATGCTTAAAGAAATTCACGAACAACCAGAGCTCATTCGCTCACTTACCCAGTACTACTTTCAAGGGGAGGGCAGCGAAGTTCTCGAGCGCGTCTCAAAGCTAAAGCCAGAGCGCTTCTTGATGTCAGCGTGTGGGACGGCCTATTACGCCGGTCTAATGGTTCGCGATCTTGTGGAGGCGAATAATCGCGTTCCGGTATCTTGTGAGCTTGCGAGTGAATTTCGCTACCGCAATCCAATTGTAGGCAAGAACGATGTTGGTCTCTTTATCTCTCAATCTGGAGAGACCGCCGATACATTAGCGGCCCAGAATTATTGCAAAGAACAGGGGATTACAACTCTTTCTCTCGTTAACGTAGAGGGTTCTACTCTCTTTAGAGATTGCGATGCCAATCTTCTCATTCGCGCCGGAATTGAAGTAGGCGTGGCTTCAACTAAAGCCTTCACCCAAATGGTGCTTACTGGATCTCTCATGAGTTTTGCTCTAAGAGGCATGCTCTCGCAAGATTCTTCTCGCGTTGAGCTTGCTGCCAAGTATAGCTTGCTCGCTGAGCGCATTGAGAAGTTGCTGGGGACAAGCGAGAAGATCCAAGATATCGCGCTTCAAATTTATCAAAATAATGGCTTCTTCTTCACAGGTCGTGGCAATTACTATCCAGTTGCACTTGAAGGTGCACTCAAGCTTAAAGAAATCGCCTATGTTCACGCCGAGGGCTATGCCTCTGGGGAACTCAAGCACGGTCCTATTGCCTTGATCGACGATAAGATGGTCAACATCGCACTCGTAGGTGAGGAGCTCTTTGATAAGACGATTTCAAATATCCAAGAAATTAAAGCACGCCGCGGAAAAATCGTGGTTATTGGCCAGCAAGGAAATAACCAACTGAGAAACCTCGCCGATTACTTTATTGAACTAGACCTCACAGGTCTTGGGCAATTGGCCCCAATTTACGCCAACGTCGCCAATCAACTATTGGCGTATTACATGGCCAAGGCCAAAGGAACAGATATCGATAAGCCAAGAAACTTGGCGAAGTCGGTGACTGTCGAATAATTGAGATTTTTATGAGTTTACTAGCGGGTTTAAACCCCACCCAAAGAGATGTTGTTCAAACAGTTGATGGCCCCTTAATGGTTCTTGCCGGGGCCGGCTCGGGGAAGACTCGCACACTTGTTTCGCGTATCTGTTATCTCATTGAAGAGCGCCGGATTAGCCCCTATAAAATTCTGGCGCTCACCTTCTCAAATAAAGCAGCAAAAGAGATGAGAGATCGCATTGGACGAGAGGTTCCATTTGATGTGGGGGCCCTCCAAGTAACAACATTTCACTCCTTTTGTGCCAGAGTTCTTCGAAGTGAAGCGGCTTATCTAGGGCTTTCAAAGAGTTTCACAATTTATGACACATCAGAGAGTAAGAGTATTGCTAAGGCCATTCTCTCGCGCCGAGGAATAGGGCTTAAAGAAATCTCTCCCTTTGAAATTCTCTACTATATAGACGATTTAAAAAACCATGGGTTCTACAGAGGTCGCAAGGACGTTGATCCAGACCTGAGAATTGATACCGGTGATATTTTCTACAGCTTTTATGAAGAGTATGAAAGCGAACTTCACAAGGCCAACTCGCTAGATTTTGGAAGTCTCATTACGGCAGTAATCGAGCTTTTTGAAAAGAATCCAGAAGTGCTCAAGCGCTATCAAGAGAGATTTGATTACGTTCTTGTAGACGAGTATCAAGATACAAACCGCGCCCAATTTGATCTGGTCAAGTTACTTAGTGAAGTTAAGCGCAATCTCTGTGTGGTGGGTGACGAAGATCAGTCGATTTATTCTTGGCGCGGGGCCGACATAAGAAATATTCTCGACTTTGAGAAGAATTACCCCGAAGCAAAAATTATTAAACTTGAGCAAAATTACCGTTCAAGTAAAACAATCATTGAAGCGGCTGGCGCTCTCATTGCTCGCAATGAAATGCGCAAGGGCAAGACCATGTGGACAGACAATCCTGATGGTGAGGCCATTCAGGTTGTAGAGTGCTTGGATGATAAAAAAGAAGCTGAGTTTATTGCCACTGAAATATTTAATCTCAAGTCTCAAAATGTTAACGAGAAGGATATTGCTGTTTTTTACCGCACTAACGGTCAGTCTCGCCTAATTGAAGATTACCTGCGCCGCGCGCGCATTGCTTATCGTGTGATTGGCGGGGTGAAGTTCTATGAACGCAAAGAGATTAAAGACATGTTGGCGTATTTGCGCCTGCTTGTTAACCCCAAGGACAATCTCGCTATTAGTCGCATTATTAATGTGCCAGCTCGAGGAATCGGCGCTACCTCTCTTCGAAAAATTGAAGGAGAGGCAATAGAAAAGGGCTGTAGTCTCTATGAAATCCTCGTTCGTATCTGTGAATCAAGTGAGGAATTTAAACATATTAGGCTAAGTGCAAAGGTTAAGAGCGCGATACAGTCCTTCATGTCTCTCTTGCAAGAATCTAAATTAATGATTGATCAGGATATTCTCCCATCAATTATTTATGAAAAGATCCTCCATGAATCTGGCTACTACGAGAATTTAAAATCTGCAAAAGATTATGAATCTATGGCCAGAGTTGAAAACTTAGACGAATTATCAAACGCTATTAAGCAGTTTGAAGACACTGAGAGAAGCCCTAGTTTGGTGAGCTTTCTAGAAACCGTCACCCTCGATACTTTTGTTGAAGAGCAGGATTCTTCAGGTGGAGAAATATCGTTAATGACTGTTCACGGGGCTAAAGGACTTGAGTTCCCCTATGTCTTCGTGGCGGGAAATGAAGAAAATGTATTTCCAAGCTATAAGAGTCTAGAGGATGGCGAGGGCTCTGTTGAGGAGGAGAGGCGACTTTTCTACGTCGCTATGACTCGAGCGATGAAGAGGCTCTATCTTGTTTTTGCACAAGGAAGAATGCTCTTTGGGCAGGTTCGCTTTAATGGACCGAGTCGATTCCTAAGTGAGATACCTCCTAAATTCTACAGTTGGGAGAGAAAAGCCACTGCAAGAACTGGTGCCGAAGGAGCTTACTCTTCGGGCAATACTGGGCAAGATGACTTCTTTGACCAGAGTCAGGACTTTGATGATGATGGCCCAGTAATTCAAGCCTCTCGAGGTTCTTCCTCAACTTCAACATCAGCAAAGCCCAAGATCGAATTTAGAAGTAAATTTAAACCTGGTGAGGTCGTGGTTCATAGTCTCTATGGTCAAGGTAAGGTTCTGGACTCTGAAGGACATGGTCAGGACGAAAAAGTAACAGTTCAATTCATTGATGGGGCCAGGAAGAAATTTATGGTCAAATTCGCTCCGCTAGTAAGCGTGAACTAGGAATAGGATGAGAAATAAGAATAAATCCCTAATGTTCTTGATCGCTGTCATCCTAACCCTCTTGGTTGGTATGCTTGTGGCTTTGAGACAAGTTCTCTCTGAGGAACAGATGAGAAAGATGGTCGTCGACTTTATTGAAAGAGAAGTTGAAGGGGCCCAAGGGGATCTGGCAGCGGTTCACCTAAACTTTAGAAGAACCCTCCAAGTTCACTTTGATGATGTGAGCGTCTCTAGAGGTGAAGAGTTTGACCTCAAGGCGAAACATGTTGTTCTAAGTATACCCTATGGGAACTTTATTTTTAGACGTGGAAAGTTTGATGTTCGTATCGAAGCACCCGTGGTTAGAAATCTTGGGGGGCCAACTTCATTTGGAGCGCTTCGAGCAATCGAGCTTTTAAAGTCAGTTCCCGAAATTGTGGGATTGTCTGGTGAAGTTAATGCCAAATTATACCAACCAGTTTTTGAACCAAAATTAATCTTGCTTGATCACTATCGGCCGCAAATCAATCGACTGGTGGTAAATAATATTGGCCGCAATCATGAGATGGCCATTGAGGTTCTTGGTGACCTCCAAGAGGGGGAGAATAAGTCACCTTTTTCACTTATTGGATCAATAAACTTAGACACTCAAACTCTTCAAGCATCACTAGCACTCGATGAGCTTTCAATGCCCTTCAGAGGATCGGCCGCGCAGAATGTTAAACTTAAGTTATCAACTGCCAGCGAGGGGTTAGATATTTCTGGAGTTTCAGAAGATCTTCTAGAGCTTCATGGTTTTTGGAAGCGCGATATCGCTGGAATTGATGTTCAGAATCTTTTCATCCCCATTCGAAATACAGCTCTGAGTGGCTTCTTTGATCAATCAAGGCCTGAAGTTGGTTTAAAATTAAAGGGTATCTATAGTGGAGAAGGCAGTAAGCTTGAAGTCTATGACACCATCTTGCCTCTCGCTTTAAATGGAAATATTTATCAGTCAGAAATAAAGGGTGCAGTTGGAGCCGACTCACAGGATTACCATTTAACTTTTGTCGTCCCCAATCAAGAGGGAAAACTCAGCCTGAGTTTTAATCGAGGAGCTCTAGCAGGGATTGAGGCCAAATTGACGGGTTTTGATTTTACTCTGCTTGAAGAGCATGAATTAGTTAAAAAGGTAAGTAGTCTATTGGCGTCCCAAAGGCTCTCCAGTGTTAAGACCAAAGTGAAGTTTGAAAATACTACTTTTGATCGCTATCAACTTAATGGAGAGTTTGAGCAAGAGGCAGGAAGACAAAAGCTTAAAGTTCAGCTTGTCGATTCTAAATCCTCACTTGTGATTGAAAACTCTTCTGAATTGCTCACGGTGAAATTGGTTGATTTTCCCTGCCACATTATTGCGCTTGCACTTAAGAAGAAATCCCCTGAAGGAGTCTGTAGAGGGCAAATAAGCTATGAGCGCGAAGCTCAAAAGGGTAAATTTGATCTGAGCTGGGAGCCCGCTTCAGAAATGGGTGAGCTTAAGACATTGCTTGCACTCTCAATGGTTGGTGCGCTTGAACAAGTTTGGAATGTTAAAGGTATAATTGAGGGTGATCGAGTTCAGATTGATCGCCTTGGAGGAAGACGCTTTAGCTTTGTTGGCAATGCTGTTGGAAGTATTGCCGCTCAAAGCATTAAGCTAGATGGACTCCTAACGTTTAAGAAAAAGAGAATAAGCCCAGTGAGAATTGAAATCTCAACTCAAGGGGTGAGACAGCTAAATGAGGAAGAAAATGCTAATTGAATCAAAAGCTCTAAATTGGAACGGTGAAGCTCTCATCTTAATTGATCAGAGACTCCTTCCTCACACAGAAGAATATGTAACTGTAAAGACTGTTGAAGAATGCCACGCTGCCATTAAGGATATGGTGGTGAGAGGGGCTCCTTTAATCGGCTTTAGTGCCATTTTTGGATTGGCCCTTCATGCAAAGAATTGCCAGGGTGATTTTGAGAAATTTCAAGAGGGTGCTCTCTACCTAAAAACAGCTCGCCCTACAGCCGTTAACCTAGAGTACGAAGTTGAAAGATGTCTCGCTCTTGCCAAACGTGAAAGTGGACCTGGGCTGTGGGAGACGCTCGCTGAATTTGGAATTTCAGAATTTAATAAGCTCGGAAGAGATAATTTACAAATGGCCGAGACGGCCATTGCAGATGTCGCTAAGCGAGTTCACAAAGATAAATTTCGTTTTATGACCCTTTGTAATACCGGCTTTCTTGCCTGTGGACCGCTAGGAACTGCACTGGGAGTAATTTCAACGGCCAATAAAAAGGGAATTCTTGAGCATGTCTATGCTTCAGAGACGAGACCCTATATGCAAGGCAGTCGCTTGACCGCCTATGAGCTCGCCTCTGAGCAAATCTCTCACGAGATTGTGGTTGAGGGCGCAGCATCTTACGTTCTTGGAAGTGGGCGAGTGGACGCAATTTTCGTCGGCGCTGATCGCATTGCCGCCAATGGTGATACCGCCAATAAAGTTGGAACCTCTAGCTTGGCAATTATCGCCAAATACTATGGAATCCCATTCTATGTAATCGCTCCAACGAGTTCATTTGATTTGGGAATTAAGTCTGGTGCAGAGATTGAAATTGAGATGCGTCCAGAGGAAGAGATTTTAAAGTTTAGAGGCGCTCCGGTTGCTCCTTACGAGTCAAAGGCCTTAAACCCATCCTTTGATGTGACTGATCACAAAAATATCACCGGCATTATCTGTGAAAAGGGCTTTATCGATCCAAGCATTCAAAGTGAGCTTGAGCGAGTTGTAAGATCGTGAAAAAAGCGTCAATCGATATTGGAAGTAATAGCGTTCTGCTCTCCATTTGTGAGGTTTCTAACGGTACTATCCAAGAGCTCGCCGCAGAGGCCAACGTCACTAGTTTGGGAAGAGACCTCGATCGCACTGGAAATCTGAGTGTAACAGGAAGAGAAAAGTCACTTTCAGTATTAGCTGGATATAAGAAAATTATCGATCAACACGCGATTCTTGCCGATTCGATTGTCATGACGGGGACAGAGGTGCTTCGGGCCGCAAAGGATGCGAAGGACTTTATCTCTGAAATAGAAGCGCTCATGGGGGCGCCTCTCGTTCTTTTAAGCGGAGAAGGTGAGGCACACTACACTGCTCTTGGAGTCGCCTATTCGCCTCGAATTGATTGGAGTGACGTCTATATTATGGATATGGGAGGAGCGTCCACTGAGTTTATACACTTTGATAAGAGTCAGTTGAGAATTGAAAAATCCGTAAGCCTTCCTGTCGGAGCGGCCCGCTCTACTCAGTGGCTAATTGAAGATTGCTTTGACAGTAAAATGAAAGAGGTATTTCAAAAATATGATCTCACTCCCTATCGCTGCAAGAATTTGGTCTGTGTTGCAGGAAGTATGACAACTGTTGCAGCTATGATTGCAGGCCTCACTATCTTTGATGCCAATAAGCTTGAAGGGTTAGTGGTTGAGCGCAAGGATTTTGAGAAATTCTACCAGGGTATTAAGGATCTAAGTGAGTCTGAAATTGCTCAAAACTATCCCATTGCTGCCTCCAGAGCACAAACGATCCAAGCCGGTGCTAAGGCGGCTAAGTTACTCTTTGATCAACTGGAAATAGAAAATCTGGTAGTATCTACTTATGGACTTCGCCACGGAACAATTGGAGCAGAGGTAATAGATGAGCGGCTTAAAATTAGATAGCAACGGACAGCATTTACAAGCCTATGGCCCAGGAGAGATTCTCTTTTTTGAGGGAGATGTTCCAGATAAACTCTTTATTATCTCTAGTGGCCAAGTTCGATTACTCAAAGACGTCAATGGACGCCAAGTAACTCAATTGATGAAGGGGCCGGGTGAGTTCGTGGGAGAAGTTTCGCTTTTTCTTGGAGACGCCCAAAAGTATACGGCCGTAGTCGAAGAGGAATCTGAAATTGCGTCAGTTCCTGTGGAAGATATCAGAAAGGTTCTTACTGCCTGTCCTGAGTGGATTTCTAATATTATGCTGACGCTAGGGGAGAGGGTGACTGCGCTTAGAGAGTTAATGCGCGATCACCGTATGGATGATCCTTCACTTGAAGGAGTGGCCGAGCTCTCAAGTGAAAGAGACCGAGAGCTCTTTGAAAAAATCAAAGAGCATAAAGGCGCTTAACTTCTAGTTTGTTTACCTGAGAGTATTGAGGGTAAGAGCGACATGATTTTACTCTGGGCGCGTTGAATGTCTTTGCTGCCATTCATGACTTTTCCAAGCATGGTTTCATAGGCTTCTTCAGCATATTCACGACGAGCAAGCCTTAAAACTCTTCTTTGAAATTCCTGGTTTGCACCTTTTAGTGCAATTCCTAGAATCGGGGCTTTAATACGCTCTATAATAAAGAGTAGGTCTTCGTCACCCAAGCGCTCAAGGTCGTTGAAGGAGAGGCACTCCTGACCAAGCTCCATTGCTAGTTGCTTGTTTCTGGCGGCGACTCCACGAAGAATGCGCTCTCTTTCCTCTCTGGGCATGAGCTTAAGCATTTCAACAATCTGTCCTCTGCCATTGATAAAGATTTGTTCGCCAGTTTTGTTTTCAGACATGCATCTTTCCTAGGTGTGTTAGCTAACTTCGTACTTCATTTTCTCTTTGATATACTTCTGCCTAGCATCTTCAAGGGTGCGGCGGTGACTATCAACGAGATTATTAATTTCATTTTGCTGACTAATTTTGATTTCACCCACTTGGTCATTGTGGGCCTGCTTGAGATTTGAGACCTCAGAAGTGAGTCTATTGCCCTCTTCTTGGATACTTTTCTCTTGAGATTTTCTCATTTCGGCGAGTTTGAGATCGAGTTCATTTTCAAGGTTGCGAACCTTTACTTCATATTCGCGTCTCATGCGATCAATTAATCGCTCGTTATTGGCCACTTCCGATTGATATTCCTTGATGAATTCATCTTTGAGCTTTTTCATCTCAAAGCTGTGTCTGCGATTTTCAGACTCTTTCCACTTGGCAACTTTTAAATCTGAAATGTCGGCCATCGTTAACTCACCGGGCTTGGTCAAAATGGGCCTAATTGCCCACTCCAACTTATTCTACGTGAACTGGTAGGGCGTTGCTGGCAGGGGAAAAAATATCCGGTAGGGGCAGGGGATTCTTACAGAGTGCCCCTATGGAGGCAAGAAGGTACGCAATTGGGATTTTATTTTCCTAGGCCAAGCTGGGATGAGGATTTTTTTTGGGCCAAGTGATGGGCCATCTGTTTAATATTAAGCAATGAGCATTACGTTTACTAAAGAAGACTTTGCGGTTTTTCGCTCTTGGGTTGATCTGCGTTTAGAAGATGTGACCTGGCAGGGAAGATACCTGAGTGACTTTGAAGAGTTTTGGGCACTCTTCTTTGAAGAGGGCCTGAGTCTTAATCAGGTGATGAATCGATTTAACTACGCTATCTCGAGGGGAACAGTCGGACCTTTGAGTGCATGGTTTTCTTGGCTTAAATCAAAGCTAATTTGTTGGACCTTTATTGAGAAGGAAGGAACGCTCAAGGAGATCTCAGTTTTGTGTGAGCAGAACGTGGGTCAATCCGCGAATTTGCTTAGAAATTTCTTCGTTGATCACTACCCACACTTAGAAGCAGAGCTCTCTTCCGAGTTTCAAGTTTCGAGTGTGATCTCTCCTGGACTCAACCTGACCTACGCCTCACTTTCTGAGAAGTATCACTTAGACGCACTTGAGAAGGGATCTCTTGAAGATGAGATCATGATTAGCCTAGAAGTCACACTCTACGAGGAGTGGCGCGAGTTCTTGCGCAAATTTAAAAAGGAAATCTCCGCCCGAAGCTTTGATATTAAAAGAATTAAGAGAATGTCCTCGCTTCAAAATCACTCAAAGCTCATAGCACAAGTGATTTTACTCCTGGCCTTAAGCGTGGGAACTGTTTGGGCCGTAAAAAGAATTAATATTGAATACGCGAAGTCGCTACTTGGAAAAATCAGTGTCTATGAACCACAATTTCAGTGGCTCGATAAGACAATGGTTTTTAAAGAGGAAACACCTGCCCGCGAGTTAACGGATTTTGAACTCAAAGAAACTGATCTAGAGCAAGTTGAGAGTGCAAAAGTCGTTGAAGTCTTCGACGAAGACGAGCGCTTCGACGTTGAATCTGAAGTGGTTCTCACTTCGTGGGACTCGCTTCCTAGAGACTTTAGTGTGGCCGATCTAGAAACTTCTTCTTATGAAGAACTTCTGCGTAGAGGTTACCGCGAAAGTCGCTATGGTAATACCAAAGTTTACCGTGTGATGATGAGGTCAGTTGATACTTTTAAAACGCGCGAGCGCTTAAATGAGTTGCTAGAAAAATATCAAGTGACTCAGGTTGATAACGTAAAGCCAGGTCTCGATGTGCCAGGGGGAATGTACTACAACCTCTACGTGCCTCGCGAATTTCTAAAAGAATTCTTGGCCCAGGTTACAGATGTAGATGAGACAACTCTCTACGAATCTCAGACGCGCGCTCGCAGCAACCCCCCAGGCAAGAACAAGGTTTTTATCTGGGTGAAAAAATACTAATTACATTTGACCATCTGGAATCGAAAAGAGAGCTTTCAATTTGCGCAGCAACTTGTGGGCCCGACCTAGATGAATCCACTGACGAACAAATCCAATCGTCATGGCCACGATAAACCCGTAGACCACCCCCGAGTGAACAGTCTTATCCACAAGTCCAGTGTCGTGAGCGCCTCCTAGGAGAAAAGCCGCCATTCCAAGAATTAACATGAGCATAGTCCAGGGAATGGTCTGGCGCTTAGCGAGTGTTGAGTCATACACAAATTTATCAACTTTCTTAATATAGGGAGTGAGATCTGCTGGTGGATCGTCAAAGAGCTCTTTAAGGTTTGTCCCCGACTGAAGGATATTGGAAACATTTTGAGACAAACGTGAGACACCGATGAAATAGAACATCACAAAGGCTTGAGCGAAGATGGTGTAGAGAAATGCGGGGATGGCCAAGCGAATGTGCCCCAGAGGCATGTCAATAAATCCTAGTGCCGTGCAAGCGGTAAGAGCAATTGCGCAAACCATAATTAAAATCAGAGTTCGTAGTAAATAGGCCATAATTCTCACAGTGTAGGCCCGCAAGCCTGCTAGTTTTATTGTCAGTGTGTTCGACTTTTGCTATCAAACGACACAATCTAATTAGACTACAACAACAGATTTGAAAAGGCGGGGCCCATGGCCGGTTCGAACTCATCTTCTGAGAAGAAGCTTCTTGAAAACCCAATCTTGGGAAGTCTCGTCGTGCCTATCGCTATTGTATTGGTGGGGGCGCTGATTATTTTTGGTGTAACCAAGATGCTCTCGACTGACAGAGGCTATAAAGACCTCGTGCGCGAGCTGCAGTCAAAGACTTTTGGCAATCGCTGGATTGCTGCTTATGAACTCTCTAAAGTGATTAGCACTTCCTCAGTCCCGGCCGAAGATATTCCATGGTTGGTGGAAAACTTAGCTGACGTCTATAAGAATGGTTTAGACCCACGCACGAGAGATTTTGTGATTGTGGCTATGGGTGCATTGCGAAATGAAGTCACTCGCCCGTATCTTCTCGCGGCTCTTGATGATGAAGATAAGAACGTAAAGTTCCACGCCCTTGTCGCGCTAGGTAATCTACCCAAAGAAACAGAACTCGATTGGACGCGAGTGACAAAAGAGCTCGAGTCTGAAGATCATGCATTGAAGCAAGCGGCTATTCTCGCCCTTGCTACTCACAAGGTTGAATCGGCCCACGAGTCGATTGCCACGCTCATTAACTCGGACCTCATTGGCATTCGATACGCGGCTGCCACGGCCCTTATTAAGTATAAAGACGAGCGCGCGCTCCCCGTGTTGCGCGAAGTGTTGTCTATCAAAGCTGATCCGGCCCGAGAAAATTCATTTGATGTCACAGAAGTTGAAGGTTTGAAATTTAATATACTCCACGCGTTAGAGCAGGAATCTTGGGATGTATTGCGACCCGAGATCGAAGCACTCGCAAAAAATGAGAGCAGCTCAAGAATTCAATCAAAGGCGCTAGACGTTCTAAATCGGTTGAAAAATTGAGAAGGTAAGAGCATAATCCAAGTGTCGGATTTCAATACTTTGCCCCATGCTTCATGACGAATAACCTTAGGTTATTGGCGTTCGTTTATCGGCGTATGGTGAGTAAAGTTGCAAGAGGTGTGCAGACATGAGCGAAGGAAAACAGTTAAACCGTAGAGAGTTTTTTAGTTATCTCACGGTAGGTTGGGCAGCATTTACAGCTGCGTGTGCTGGGCTAGCGAGCTTAGCGTTTAGATTTACATATCCAAACGTAAATTTTGAGCCAGAGATGTCATTTGTAGCTGGTCGTGCGGCCGATTACGAAACAGGCGTTGATGAGCGTTGGAAGAACGGCTTCGGTGTGTGGATGGTTAAGCAAGAGGGTAAGCTGGTTGCGCTCTCTAACATCTGTACTCACTTGGGTTGTATTCCTAACTGGCTTCCTGCTGAACTTAAATTTAAGTGTCCTTGTCACGGTTCTGGTTACTACATGAGTGGGATTAACTTTGAAGGTCCTGCTCCTCGTCCACTAGAGCGCTACAAGATCGGCCTTAATGCCGAAGGTAAGATTGTTGTCGATAAAACAAAGGTGTTTCGCTACGAAAAAGGTGAGTGGAGCAACCCTAATTCATTTATTGAAGTATAAGAAAATTAACCTTAAAGGGTAGATGATATGGCGGAAAAAGGTTTAGCTGATAAAGTTCGTGAGACCCAGGTATGGAAGTCAATCTTCCGTCATGGTCCTCCAGATAATGCTCGTAACCGCGCAGCTGTTGTTGCTGGAAACGTGTTTCTTCACCTCCATCCTATTAAACTTAAGAAGTCAGGCGTTCAGCTTGGCTACACTTGGTGTATGGGTGGACTTACATTCTTCATCTTCCTCGCACTCACTGTGACAGGCGTCCTTTTGATGTTCTATTACAGACCGACTGCTGAATATGCTTTCAACGATATTATCGCCCTTCGTGAACACGTGCCTCTCGGTATTATGCGTGAAATTCACCGTTGGGGCGCGCACGCCATGGTTATTACCGTGTGGCTTCACATGTTCCGCGTCTTTATGACAGGTTCATATAAACCACCACGCGAATTTAACTGGGGTGTGGGTGTTATCCTCCTAGTTCTCACTCTACTTCTTTCGTTCACTGGCTACCTCCTTCCATGGGATCAGCTTGCTATTTGGGCCATTACCGTTGGTTCAAACATGGCCAAGGCGACTCCATTCTTGGGTCACGGTGGTCCAGGTGCCGCTCTTGCTCAGATTGGTGACTTCGTCATGGTATCTGACAAGAACGACGTGCGCTTCCAGCTACTGGCCGGGCGCTTTGTAGGTGAGCCTGCACTACTACGCTTTTACATTCTTCACTGTGTCTTTATTCCGCTCGTTGTAGGTGTGCTCATTGCAGTTCACTTCTGGAGAGTGAGAAAAGACGGTGGGATCTCTGCGCCACTCTAAGGAGTGGCCAGACTTGTTTATTGCTTAGTCAATCATTGAGGATTTGATAAAATGAAAGAACTGATTAACTGGATGGCCGATCCGATTCGCTCGTTTCCTATCGTGACCGTGCTCTTCTTTTTGATGATTAGATATTACAAAATCATCGGAACAAAGAAATTCGGACTTTGGTCGTTAGCTATTTCTATTCCGGTTGTTGCCTGGGCTGCTGCTGACCCCAACTTCCTCGCCATTATCCTTTGGCCAGATAATATTCCAATTAACATCCTTATTGTTCTCGTGTCTTTTCTTACATGGCTCACGCTTCACAAAGCCGCCGTTAACGATCAAAGACTAGAGGAGGGACTTGGTCCAATCGAAGGAACTCCAGAAAATCGCGAGAAAGTTTGGTGTTGGCCAAACCTCGTATACACGGAACTCTTCGTTATTATCGCCACGACGATCTTCCTCGTTGTTTGGGCGATCATCTTTAAAGCTCCACTTGAAGAACCGGCCAACCCTACTTGGGCCCCTAACCCGGCCAAAGCTCCTTGGTACTTCCTTGGTCTTCAGGAAATGCTTGTTTACTTTGACCCTTGGATGGCCGGTGTTGTGCTTCCAGGTATCATTGTTGTTGGGCTAATTGCGATTCCTTATATCGACACTAACCCAAAAGGTAACGGTTACTACACTTTCGCTGAGAGAAAGATGGCCGTTTCGCTCTTCCTCTATGGATGGGTTGTGCTTTGGCTCTACCTTATTATCGTTGGGACATTCCTTCGCGGTCCAAACTGGACGTTCTACGGACCATTTGAGTACTGGGACTTCCACAAGGTTGTGGCCGAGTACAACGTGAACCTCTCTGAATTCTTGTGGATTAAAATCCTCAATGTTCCTATGCCTACTAATATGTATGTCAGAGAGAGTTTGGGTATCGTTCTCTCTCTTGCTTACATCCTCGTTCTCCCGGTCATCATTCTTAAGAAGACTAAGTGGGGGCAGAAGATGGAAGCCAATATCGGGACAATCCGTTACTACATCTTGATTTTCTTGGTCCTCTCAATGGCCAGTCTTCCAATCAAGATGGTTCTTCGTTGGTTGTTTACCCTTAAATACATCGTCGCTCTCCCTGAGCTTGAACTTAACCTGTAGTTTTAGAGGATTTGCTAAATGAGTCAGCATAACGAGCCGGGAATGGCCTATAACATGAAAAAACTGAACAAGATCTTCGCGATCTTGTCAGTCCTTTTCCTTGTGACCGTAGTTTGGGTTTTCCTAGATGACTATCTACGCCCGTGGAAAGCAGTTCAGATTGAAGCGATGAAAATTAAGCGCGACAAGCTTAGTGCGCAAATCGAAGAAAATGAAAAATCCATCGATAAAGCTAAGCTTGAGAGCCTCCAAGGCGAACTAGCAAAAGCTGAAGAGATCGTTGCAACTAGAAAGAAAGAGGTTGCTGCAACTACTGCTGAGCTCGCGATCGTCGACAAAGATCTCAAAGATGAAAATATCATTAATGGTACTTTGAATGCTCAAGTTTCAGCTCACCAATTTGAGTACGGTGAGGCACTTAACCACCATTCTCCCCATGCAAATGATCTCCTTGCAAAGCTTGAAGATGAGAAGCGTCGCTTTAGTGAGTCTCGCGAGAGACTTAAAGCACTTCAGAGCAAAGAAAAAGAGCTTAAGACTAAACTTGAGACACTAAGGGAAGAGCAAAGCACTGTTGAGAGAAATATCAAAGACATGACTCTTACAGTTGATCTTCTTAAGACGGCCAAGTCTAAGACGGATATGAGTCCTCTTTTTGCCCTGAGAAACTCACCTTTTATTGACTACCTAGACCCGACATTGAAGGTTCATCAGGTCGTACTTAAAAACCTAACTGATGATCGCTATTTCCAGCATGTAACTAAAGTTGATCGCTGTATCACCTGTCACACATTTATTGATCAGGCTGGATACGAAGATCAACCAAATCCACACAAAACTCACCCGAATCTTGAGTTGATGGTTGGCAAGGATTCACCGCACCCATTAAAGGAAGCTGGCTGTACATCTTGTCACGGTGGCGAAGGTCATCGCGTATCTGACTTCAATTCAGCAGCTCACATTCCTCAAAATGAAGAGCAAAAGAAAGAGTGGATTGCTAAATACAACTGGCACGAACCCCACAAGGTTCCTCAGCCAATGTTCAAGCTTCAACACACTGAAGCTTCATGTGTGAAGTGTCACTCGGGTGTAGATTATATCCCACAAGCGACAGTTCTCAATGAAGGCCGTCAATTAATGGAAGGCTTTGGCTGTTATGCTTGTCACAAGATCGAGGGTTGGGATCACAAGAAGAAACCAGGTCCTTCACTTGAGAAGATCTCTAGTAAAGTATCAAAAGAATTCTTTAAGAACTGGGTTTGGTCTCCAAAGTCATTTAATGACCACGCTCGCATGCCACAGTTCTTTGCTCAAAGTAATAACTCTGATCCACAATTCATGGTTAAAAATATCGCCGAAGTTAATGCGATGGCCGAGTTTATTTTTAACAAGTCTAAGGATTACCAGCCATTCATGAAGTACCGTCCAGGAAATGCTGAGCGCGGCAAAGAGCTTGTTGGGACAGTTGGCTGTATGGGCTGTCACGGTGTGGAAGGTTTTGAGGAAGAGTCTAAGAAAGTTAATGCGATGATGGCCCCATACCTTTCTGGTACGGGCTCAAAAGTTAAAGATCCAGATTGGCTCGTTTCTTGGCTTAAAAAACCAAGTCACTTCCAAGAAGATACAATCATGCCTTCATTCAGACTCTCTGACAGTGAAGCCAATGATATTGCGACTTACCTCCTAAGTCTTAAGAACCCAGAGTTTGAAAAGCTCAAATTTGAAGAAATGGACAAGAATGAGCGCGACTCAATTCTTATGGATTACTTCACAGCTTTTGACACTCAAGAAGTGGCCCAAGCTAAACTTGCTAAAATGAGTGACCGCGAGAGAACTCTTGAGCTCGGTTACCGCTCAGTTGGTAAGTATGGTTGTTACTCATGTCACACTATCGATGGCTTCGAAGGTCGTGCACCGATTGGTCCAGAACTTACTAATGAAGGCAGTAAGCCGCTCACTCAATTTGGCTTTAACCTTGAGCACGATATTGAGCACTCAAGAGACGGTTGGATTCATGCTCACCTTCTCAATCCAAGAAGATGGGATCGCGGTCAAAACAAAACGTTTAAAGACCTAACGAGAATGCCTAACTTCTATATGAGTGATAAAGAAGCTGAGAAAATCACCCTAGCTCTTCTTGGCCAAGTAAGTGACTTCATCCCGCTCACCGGCATTAAGCGCTACAATGCCGATGAAGCTAAGTGGAATGAGGGGTTCAAGCTAGTTAACAAGTTCAACTGTACTGGTTGTCACCAGGTTGATGGAATGCGCGGTGATATCCTCGGAATGTACGATGATTTCAATGCGGCCCCTCCTTGGCTCGTAAATGAAGGTCATCGTGTTCAAACTGATTGGTTCTATCACTTCCTAGAAGATGTGAAGCCAATTAGAACTTATCTCAATGTGAGAATGCCAAGCTTTAATCTGACTCCTGAAGAACGCAACACTATCGTTGCTGGATTCCAGGCGAAGGCGGGAATGCAAACCTTTACTGAGCCAGATCGCGTCGTTGTGTGGAAAGCAGGTGAGAGGGAAGAGGCTAAGCGTCTGTTTGATGCTCTTGCATGTACGACATGTCACACGATTGGTTTCAATAAGGATGATCCACAGGCTCCTGACCTTCACAAGGCCAAGTCGAGACTTCGTCCTTCTTGGATTGCTAAGTGGCTAGCTAATCCACAAGCAATCATGCCTCACACGCTCATGCCGAACTTCTGGGAAGGCGGAGAGCCAATGGAAGCTGATTACTTTGATGGCGACACTAAGAAGCAGATTGAAGCCCTTACTAAGTACATTATTGAAATCGGACATGATGAAGTTTCATCAATGTCACGTAAAAACTAAGAGGAGCGCAAGATGAGCGTTAAGGCCCACGAAGGTCCCATTACATACCCTAATGATCCGGAGTTTGGTAAGGCAAGTCCTGGTAAGATTGGCATGTGGCTGTTCCTCGGAACAGATGCCATGTCGTTTTCTGGATTGCTCCTTGCCTACGGCATCTTAAGAGCTACTAAGCCTTGGCCAAATCCTGTTGAAGCCTTAGGTGGGGTAGAGCTCTCAGGCTTTATGACCTTCCTTCTCATTTGTTCTTCTGTTTCAATGGTTCTCTCAATTGATGCTTGTAAGAACCGCGATAGAAAGGGAATGCTCAACTGGCTTTTGGCAACTATTGCTGGTGGGACAATCTTCCTTCTTATTCAAGCCTATGAATATCATCACTTGATGTCTGAGATGGGGATGACGTTCAATACCTATACCTATCCAGATGGTACAGTTGGACAAGGGCTTTTTAGCTCAACTTTCTTTGCCATTACTGGTTTCCACGGTATGCACGTGTTCTCTGGCGTGATGTATCTATGTTTTATCTATGCTCAAGCCCTCAAGGGTAAATTTGATAACGGTGATTATAACCAACTAGAACTTGTCGGTCTTTTCTGGCACTTTGTGGACTTGGTTTGGATTCTCGTTTTCACTTTTGTGTATCTTCTCTAAGAGTTAGAGGTCTGTAGTGAAAAAGCTTCTTGTTCTCTTTATTCTAGCTTCGATCCAATATGCGCACGCATGTCCCATGTGTGCAGGGTCGGACTTGAACCCAGGGGACAAGTACTTAGTCTACATCCTTAGCGGATTCGTTCTTCTCACTTATATCCCATTTTTTCTTCTCTATAAGATGGTCTTTAAGAACCGCCATTTAAATGCGAAGACAGTTGTTGAAAATAGTGAGCTCAAGTAACCAAGCGGAAATAAAGAAATCAATCTTTTGGGCCACAATTGTGGCCCTTCCTATTTTAGTTTTTCTCTTTTGGCTGATTTACTTTAAACCCCCGGCGCAAGCAAGCGGCGGCTGGTACTTGTATCTGCCATTTGTAAATGCCATTTTGAATACTCTTACTAGTGTGCTGTTGGTACTTGGCTATCGCATGATTAAGGCCAATCGCAAGGGCGCACATATCAAGTTCATGCTTAGTGCGGTCGCGACCTCAGCACTTTTCTTGGTGAGTTACCTTCTCTACCATCACTATCAGGGTGATACGAAGTTCTTAGGTGAGGGCCTCGTTCGCCCGATTTACTTTTTTATTTTGATTACGCACATTGTGCTGTCGATGGTTCAAGTGCCCTTGATTTTAACGACGCTTTGGCTAGCATTTAAGAAGAAATGGCTGGCCCATAGAAAGGTGGCCCGCATCACCTTTCCAATATGGCTCTATGTTTCTGTAACGGGCGTGCTCGTTTTTATCTTTTTAAAGTTTAATTCCTAATTAATTACCTTTTAGAACTCCGCCATCTACTGCAATACTTTGAGCGGTGATGTATGCACCTTTTTCGCTGGCAAGAAATGTCGCGAGGTCAGCAAGCTCCTTTGGGTCTCCCAATCTTCCTGCAGGAACCATCTCTTTAATTTTTTCATCGGCGAGGTTGAGCTGCTTGATACGATCGGTATTTGTGTAGCCTGGTAGCAGTAGGTTGAGTGTAATTCCAAATTGAGAAACTTCATTTGAAATTGAGCGAACAAGCCCAGCTAATCCGGCGCGAAGACCATTTGAAGTGGTAAGTCCTGCAAGGGGTTCCTTGGCGGCAATACTAGTAACCATGAGGACGCGTCCGTACTTATTTTCTTTCATTTTGGGAAGAGCAACTTGAAGTGATTCAACTACACTCATCCAGATTGATTGGAAATCTTGTGCCCACTGGGAGTCGCTTACTTCTAAAAATCCACCCTTTGCCGGCCCACCTGTGTTTGTGACAATAATATCTAGAGAGCCAAAGTGTTCAAGAACATTTTGAGTTACCTTTTGAGCACTTCCCTTTTCAGTGAGATCACAAGTTTCAAAGTACTCGGCCCCAATTAATTTAGCCGTTGCTTCAAGTGTGTCTCTACTGCGAGCGCAGATGGCCACCCTGACGCCTTCTCTAATGAGAGATTCAGCAACGGCCCTACCGATTCCTTGGCTCGCACCCATGACAAGTGCAGTTTTACCCTTGAGATTTAAATCCATATTTTAGCTCCAAACTTTTCCATTTTTAGTTCCACACGACTTACAAGTCGTGTGCTCAGAATTATAGTAACGATCAAACACGGCCCCAAAATCCTTTTCGATATTTTTCAGGGGAAAAGACTCTTCATAGAGCTTCTGATGACAGTTTTTGCAATACCACTGAAGCGCGTCCAATTCTCCCTCACGACGACGTCTCTCAACGACGAGACCAATAGAGCCTTCGTGCCTTTGCGGTGAGTGGGGAGTGCCTGAGGGGAGCAGATAGATATCGCCAGCGCTCATGGCAATATCTCTTATTTTTCCCTCATTATCGATCACTTTGAGAACCATCGTTCCTTCTAGTTGATAGAAGAACTCTTCACCCTCATTGACATGAAAGTCTGTGCGCTCATTTGGCCCACCAACCACCATCACGATGAACTCACGCTCTGGCCAGACCATTTTATTACCGACAGGTGGCTTCAGTAGGTGTCTATGCTCGTCAATCCACTTTTGAAAATTAAATGCGCTGTAGAGTCCCATCTCTTCTCCTACTCAATTGTGGCAATGCACTTGAGTTCAATTGCAATCGGTGTTGGAAGGCAATTGATCTCTACAGTGGTTCGACAGGGGCGATTTTCACTAAAGTATTGCTTATAGATTTCATTATAAATTTTAAAGTCATCTTTCATATTGGTGAGAAAAACCGTGACATCGACGAGTTGATCCCAACTAGAACCGCTGTCTTCTAGTATATCTCTGACGTTCTTAAAAACGCTGTGGCACTGAGCTTCGATATCATATGCAGTGATTTCACCATTTGTTCCAAGTGTAACACCGGGAATCTCTTTCTTGCCCTTTTCTCTAGGACCCACTCCTGAGAGAAAAAGTAAATTGCCAACTCTTCTAGCATGAGGATAAGCGCCAACTGGCTCTGGAGCGCGGCTACTTTCGATAATACTCATCTCAATTCTCCCATTTCATACAGATATTCTTGGTTTCACTATAGAAGTTAAGCGCCCATTCACCGCCCTCTCTACCAATGCCTGAGCTTTTAATTCCTCCAAAAGGAGTGCGAAGATCGCGAAGCATCCAGGTATTTACCCAGACAATTCCTGCCTCAATGGCATCTGAGACTCGCATGGCCTTGTGAAGATCATTTGTCCAAATTGAACTGGCAAGGCCGTAGGTGGTGTCATTGGCAAGTTTAACTGCTTCTGCTTCATCTTTAAATTTACTGAGAGTGATGACCGGCCCAAAGATTTCTTCCTGATTGGTACGGCATTCATTAGTTAGGTTTTCAAGTATCGTTGGAGCGACATAAAAGCCTTTTCGATTTAAGCGCTCTCCCCCTGTAAGGATTTTAGCTCCTTCCTGCTTGGCCGTGTTAATTGCTCCAAGTACTTTATTCATATGAGCTTCCGACACCAGGGCACCTTGATCGACGCCATCCTCTAGAGAAGGACCTAGCTTTAGTTTGCTCACTAAGCTTACGAGTTCGTCTCTAAATTTTTCATAAATAGAATCTTGAACATAGACTCTCGAACCACAGAGACAAATTTGCCCTTGGTTAGCAAAGCTTGAGTGAAGTGTCGTTCGAAGTGCTTTTTCAAAATTACAATCTTCAAATATGAGATTGGGATTCTTTCCGCCCATCTCTAGTGAAACCTTCTTAAAGTGAGGAGCGGCCATCTCGTTAATTAACCTCCCGGTGGCGGTACTTCCAGTAAAGCTAATTGCCTTAACTTTTGGCGAGGTGACGAGTGCGCTACCTAACTTTGCTCCAAGGCCGTGAACGATATTAACCACTCCATCTGGAATACCGGCTTCTTGCATGATTTTACAAAGTAGATAGCTTGTAAGCGGTGTGACCTCACTTGGCTTGGCCACCACAGTATTGCCACATGCTAGTGCCGGCGCCAATTTCCAAGTGAGCAGGTAGAGGGGAAGGTTCCAAGGACTGATACAAGTGACTACTCCCAGTGGTGAGCGCTTGACCAGGTTGTAAGAGTCAGGGTTGCTAAAAAGAGGCTCATTCTTATTTAGAATCGCACGGGCAAAGAAGCGAAAATTCTCTGAGCTTCTTGGAATATCAACGCTCTTTGTAAGCTTTATTGGCTTGCCGTTATCTAGCGCTTCAGCGCGAGCTAAGTTTTCATGATTTTGGTCAATCAAATCGGCAACTCTAAAAAGGAGCTCGGCCCTTTTCTCTGCACCTACTTTCTTCCATTCACTCATGGCCTGATGGGCAGCTTCTATTGCAGCGATAGCATCGCGCTCATCTGAGTCTGGAATGGAGCCAAAGCTTTCACCAGTAGAGGGGCAAATATTTGGCAACTTCTCACGAGATTGGGCCGGGACAAATTTTCCGCCAATAAAGTTTTGAATATCTACGTTTTCAATTTGCATATTACTTCTCAATTTCTCTAAGTACGGCCCTAACTGGTGAGGCGTCTGCGTTAAGAATTTTAAGTGGAAGAGCGATTAATTCATAGACACCATCCTTGACGTGATCAAGGACAATGCCTTCTAGGATCGCCATATCATTTCGAGCGATTGCCTGGTGAGCATCTAGAGTCTTACTAGTGGCCGGGTCAATTGAAGGAGTATCAATGCCAATCAACTTCACCCCTTTTCGCGCCAAGTATTCAATTAGTTCATGAGAAACGCTCGAAAAGTTATCTGTCCACTGGTTTGGATTTGGAAAGGAGAGAGTTCTAAAGAGTACCCTCGCTTCTGTGATTTCAGCGTTTAGGTCACCAACTTCAATAGATCCAATCTTGGTCGCTACCGTGATGACTTGGCAGCGGCCAATGTAGAAATCAAGTTCTCGAGCGGCCATATCGCAGCCACCACTACTGTAGTGGTTAGGTGCATCAGTGTGCGCCCCAAGGTGAACTGTACTCTTAATATTGGAAAGGGTGAGGTGGTCACCTTTGTCAAAACTCATCACAACTGAGTGATCAAAGGTTTGATCACCCGGAAAGACTGCAATCTCTTCGCTAATTGTGGGGCTTATATCAATAAGCATTAACGGCTCCATTAGAGGGTTGTTCGATCTTAACATTCAGACCTAAAAGTACAAACTTTAACCTCTTGCGTTGAGTGGTGGGGATGCCCAGGCTTGCCAATTTTTGCATTGGGCCCAAATGGCCAAGCGCCCTTTTCATTGGCACAATATTGCGATCAGATATCAGGCATAGAGCAGGGAGAGGATATGGAAATCAATGAGCTTTCATCACTATTAACTAAGGGACGTCTCGAGGCCAAGCCGGTTGAGCAACTGTCTAAGTCAACTCAGCTTTCTCGCTCTGAAGCTTATCAAATTCAGGAACTAGGTATTGAGTCGCGGGTGGAAGCTGGTGAAAATCTGGTTGGGCTAAAAATGGGTCTTACAAGTGAGGCTAAGCGCAAGCAGATGAATTTGGATTCTCCTCTCTATGGAGAGCTTACTGATAAGATGCAGGTCGCTAATAATGGAATCTTTAAAATGAAAGGTTCTATTCATCCAAAGATTGAGCCCGAAATCGGTTTTGTCATTTCAAAGGAGCTCTCAGGTAATGTCACTAGAGAGGATGTTCTTGAGGCATGTTCTGGCGTCTTTGCAAGCCTTGAAATTCTTGACTCTCGCTATACCGAATTTAAATACTTTTCAATGGAAGATGTTATTGCGGATAATTCTTCGTCCTCGCACTTTGTTTGCGGTGATAGTGTGAGCTCGTTTTCAGCACTCGATCTCAAAAACTTAGCAATGAAAATGAGTGTAAACGGAAGTGTTGTCCACGAGGGAGTGAGTTCTGCTATCTCTGGGGATCCTGTGCTCTCTGTTGTTCAACTTGTAGAGCTTCTAGCTCAAAGAGGAAGAACTCTTCCCGAGGGCTCAATTGTTCTCGCCGGCGCTGCAACTGCAGCTGTCGCACTTGAACCTGGAATGAATGTATCTCTTGATGTTGATGGTCTACCGTCAGTTTTTGTCAAAGTTGAGGAGTAATCTGTGATTGAATTGCCAAAGAGTTTAGAAGAAGCACGTGGCCTAGACCAAAAAGACCCACTTTCGAAATTTAGAGATGAGTTCTCCTTTCCCAAGGAAACCCCCCTCTATTTTGCCGGCCACTCTCTAGGTTTAATGCCCAAGCGAGTTCGAACATATATGAATGAAGAACTCGATGCCTGGGAGGAGTTTGGTGTAGAAGGTCACTTTCATGCCAAAAGACCTTGGCTTCCCTACCATGAATTAATGACGGAGTCCTTTGCTAAGTTGGTGGGGGCTAAAACAAGTGAAGTTGTGGCGATGAATTCACTGACAGTGAATCTTCATCTTATGCTCGTTTCATTTTACCGACCGACTAAGAGTCGCTATAAAATTTTGATCGAGAATAATACCTTTCCCTCAGATAAATATGCTGTTGATTCTCAAGCGCGCTTTCATGGGTTTGATCCTGCAAGCACTGTTGTCGAGTTAAAGCCACGTGCTGGAGAGTACGCCGTTCGCGAGGAAGATATTGAGGCTCAAATTAGAGAGCTTGGCGACTCGCTAGCACTTGTGATGCTTGGCAATTGCAACTACCTCTCTGGGCAGCGATTTGATATGAAAAAAATCTCAGCCGTTGCCCACGAGCTTGGAGCTTTCGCTGGATTTAACCTGGCCCACGGGGCAGGTAATCTTGCCCCAACTCTACATGACGATGGTGTCGATTTCGCGGTTTGGTGTTCGTACAAGTATCTCAATAGTGGAGCTGGTGGGATGGCCGGAGCTTTCGTTCATGAGCGCCACCTCGGTAAAAGTGATATTCCACGCTTTGAAGGTTGGTGGGGCACGAATAAGGAAAAGCGCTTTAAAATGGGCCCAAACTTTGAAGCTATTGATACCGTTGAGGCTTGGCAACTCTCAAATCCCCCAATTTTTCAGTTGGCCGCACTTAGGGCTTCACTCGATCTCTTTGATCAAGCAGGTATTAAGAATCTACGTGAGCGAGGTGATAGGCTTACTAGTTGTCTTGAAGGACTTCTCCTTCGCGATTGTGAGGGTAAGGTGTCTATTATGACTCCTAAGGAGCGCGGAAGCATGCTTTGCGTGAAGGTGAGTAGTGATGCTCAGGCAGTGCTTAAATCTCTGCAGTCCAAGGGAGCTATTGTTGATTTTCGCTTCCCAGACATTTTGCGCATGACCCCTGTTCCTCTCTATAATTCGTTTGAAGACGTCTATAAGCTCAGTCAAATTATTGCGGAGTCTGTGTAATGAAAAAACAATGTGTGGTGGTTGGTGCAGGTTTAGTGGGGTCGCTTTGGTCGATCTACCTTTCTCGTATGGGCCATGACGTTGTTGTTTTAGAAAAGCGACCAGATATGAGGCTCAATACTCTTGATGGCGGCCGTTCAATTAACTTGATCGTGACTTCCAGAGGTATTAAAGCGCTTAGGGATCTAAACTTGTGGGACGAAGTAAAGCTTATTACCACACCAGTTTATGGTCGCATGATGCATTCTCTGGATGCGAACCTGACCTATCAACCATATGGGACCGGTAGTGAGTGTAATTTCTCTGTCTCTAGAGCGCAGTTAAACTGCAAACTAATGGATCTTGCTCAGAGAGAGGGAGTTAAGATTCACTTCGAGTCTGAGATTCGCGAAATTGATTTTAAAGGCCGTCGTGTTGAGCTGAAATCTCGAGAGCATTTTAACTACGATACTCTCTTTGGCTGCGACGGAGCTGGCTCTGCGGTGCGCGCCTCAATGTCAAATTTCATTGCTGACTTTGAAGATCAAGTTGAGTGGTTAGGTGCCGAGTATAAAGAATTGCTAATGCCCGCCAGTGAGCGGGGTGAGTACTTAATGGATGAGAAAGCCTTGCATATATGGCCTCGAGGATCTCATATGCTCATGGCGCTTCCAAATCAGGGTGGAAGTTTTACAATGACGGCGTATCTACCAGAGCAGATGGCCAAGAGCTTAGATTCAAAAGCAAAAATTCAGGCCCATTTTCACGACTACTACCACGATGCAAGTGAACTTATCCCAGACTACTTAGAGCAGTACGAGACAAATCCACTCGGTAAGTTGGGAACCGTTCGCTGCTACCCATGGATCTTTGAAGACTCAGTTGCTCTCATGGGTGATGCCGCCCACGCGATTGTTCCATTCTTTGGTCAGGGAATGAACTCTGGATTCGAAGATTGCACCATTCTAAATGGGGCACTTGGTAGAGTAGGCGATGATTGGACAGAAGCATTTAGAGTTTATCAAAAAATCCAAAAAGAAAATGCTGATGCCATAGCAGACATGGCCATTGAAAACTATGAGGAGATGAAGAGTAAGGTAGGCGATCAGGAATTTTTAAAGAGAAAGCGTATTGAGCACGATCTTGAGGAAATTTATCCTAACCTCTATAAGTCCCGCTATGGACTTATCACTTATACTCTCGTTGGCTATCACCACGCACAGGAAATTGGGCGAATTCAACAGGGTTTAATTTCTTGGATTATTGAAGAGGGAATTGAAGATCTCAGAGACCCAAGTGTTCCCACTATGATTGAAGAGCGCCTTAGCCCATATCTAAGGGAGCATCACTTGAGTTTAGCGCGCTACCATTAGCGTGGTCTTTAATGGAATTTTATCAGACCAAAGAACTCATTTTGGCTAACCCCTCAAAAGGTCGTGAAATTTAACAACTACCCGATGCTTGTGATTCCTTTGGCCCAGACTCCAAAAATTGTCACAATAATGTCGAGTGGGATGGAACTTCCAGTATTAAAGGGCTTGTTGAGCAAGATTTCTAGTAAAATCGAACTCTTAGACACAGGCCCCAGGGGGCTAGTTTTATTTTTGAATCAGTGTTATCTTCCTCCATAGAAATGCTTTGAGCCCATAGCACAAGCATACCCGGAATCAGATGCCTCCAGAGAGACGCGCGACCCCCGGACTACTTTTTTTTAGGAATTTGCCGTCTATCATGATTTCTTATTTTCCCCATAAAATAATTAAAATTAACTTTTTGACCCTGCCGGGTCATTGTCCGCGTTTTTAAGGAGATTTGTATGAACGCCAAGCTTTACGTAGGGAACCTACCTTACTCAATGACAAACACTGACCTCGAAGAACTCTTCGCTGGTTGCGGTACAGTAAAATCTGCCAGAGTTATCTCTGATAGAGAAACTGGAAGAAGTAAGGGATTCGGTTTTATTGAGATGGAAACAGCTGAGGAAGCTCAAGCTGCAATCGCAGAACTCAATGGATCGGAGATTTCCGGAAGAGCTCTAAAAGTAAATGAAGCAAACGAAAGTCCACGTCCACCAAGATCAGGTGGCGGCGGCTTCGGTGGTGGGCCACGTGGTGGCGGACACCGTCGCTAATATTTAAGCTATTTAGACGTAAAAAAGAGAAGGGTGGTGAGATTTATTTCTCACCACCCTTTTTTAGTTTTTCAATGGTAATTTCTTCGAGCCTTCTGATGTGCTCTTCTTCCTCTGCTTCGATTTTTTCAGATCTACTTTTCAGTGCCTTCTTGAGAATTTCAATTTGTTTGGCATAGCTCGAGCAAGCCCTACAGATAAGTAGGTGAAGCTTAAATTTAAGTTTTTCACTTCCAACTAGTTTCTTGTCTGAAGCACAAATCTCAGTGACTTCTCTGCAGGTAAACATCACAGCCCCCCCACTATTCCAGCGAAAGCTCTCTCCAGGCACTCCCTAAGTGAGGCCCTCGCGCGAAAGAGCAATACGTGAACATTTGAACTTGAAACTTTTAAACCTTCCATGATTTCTTGAATATCCAATTCTTTAACATCTCTCATGGTATAAGCCGCTCTTTGCATCGGTGGGACTTTTTCGAGGCACTTCTCAAGGGCTTCAACATTTGAAATAGATTCGGAGAACTTTTCAGGTGAACAAGGGCGATGATTCCAATGCCCCTTTTCATTGAAGTTGCTCTCGTAAATAGCATCGAACTGTTCAGGTGCAGTTGAGACTATCCTACTATTCTTTCTCCATCTCTCCTTGCACTTATTCACCAGAATTCCATAGAGAAAGGTAGATAGTTTGGAGCGCCCTTCAAACTGGCACTCTTTTGAAAAAAAGGTCATCCACACATCTTGTACAATTTCTTCTGTATCTATAGGACTAAATCCCATTGAACGCGCGCCCTTGTAGAGCATTTTGGTGTGCTCTTTAACAATCGCTTGGGGATCTTGAGAAGAATCAGTATTCACATCTTCGCCTAGGTCTATAATTTTAGAATTCAATGTCAATGCTATCATAAGTAAACCTCACATCGAAGTCACTTCACCTGAAGAGGCACATTACTATTTCTCAGTTTTATAAAGAGATCCTGAACTTCATTGAGTGTTTCCTGACCAGCGACAATGATAAGCTCTAAGGAGCAAATCGCCTCTTCAAGACTTTGTTCTTCCAGTGAATCTAACAGCTCAAATTGAACGCGGGTGAGTTCGAGAACTTTGACTGTATCGAGTTCTTTATAGAGTAGGGCAAACTGTGGTCTAAAAATCTCGCCCTTGAAGGTCTCCGCACTCTGTCCCCGGTGGTAGAAGAGGTCTAGGCAGCAGTAGGCGGAGCTAAAGAGAATAGTACTTGAGTCTAGCTCTATCCTTAGATTTGGAGATAGCACTCCCTCCGTTGGCCAAATGGGTTTAGTACTCGGAGCTTCAGAGTGAAAAACAGACCAGTAGTTAGATTCAAAGATTGAAACATCAGAGAGAAAGGGGAAGTCTTTTGAGATTTCGTGGGATTTTAAAAATTTGGCAAACCCATCTCCGTAGGAAGCGAGATTTTGAACAGAGGAGGGATGAGATGAAATATATTCATGGCAGATGGTTTTGAAATCATCATCACCAAGTATCATCCAAATCGTCTCAAACAATTCCCCTAGTGCTTCAGTGAGCCTAGCATAGTAGTCATTTCGATAAATATTAAGTGTCTCGCCAACGCTTAAATTGCCAATTGGGATGATGTCATTCTCGACTTCCTGAGAGTGAGACTCTTGATTTATTGCTTCGAGAAATTCTTTTTGAAAATCTAAAACATTCATCTTTCTTCCTCTAGAACTGCTCGGGCCTTAAGTGCCTCTTCTTCAACCTTAGTGAACTTGGGAATATTTTCATCCCACTCAATGAGTGTCGGCACATTTATTCCACACTTCTTAGTTAGGCGCAGTAAATTCCAAACCTCTGAATCTACTTCCCTACTGTGAGTATCAAAGAGATAGGAACCCATATCAGTAAATCCAGCGAGATGAATTTGAGAGATGTGAGACTTATTGATTGAGTGTATATAGGCATAGGGGTCGAACTTCTGATTTACACTATTTACGTAGATATTATTCAGGTCTAAGAGAATCTTGCAGCCTGTTTGGTTGCAAAGACGCGAGAGGAATTCGGTTTCACTTAGAGTTGAAGACTTAAGAGAAAAATAGGCCGATACATTTTCAAGGGTCAGGGTGCGACCTAGGAATTCTTGCACAAAGTGAACTCGAGTGGTTAGAAACTTGAGTGATTCTTCGGTATAAGCAAAGGGAAGTAGGTTGTGCAGATTGTGTGCACTCCCACCTGTCCAGCACAAGTGGTCACTCGTAATAAAGGGATCAACAATGCGGTAGAGTTCTTTTAGAGATTTTAGGTAGTCAAGCGGTGGAGCCTTGGGCCCAGCAATAGAGAGGGAGACACCGTGAAGGGCCAGAGGCCTCGCCTCTCTCATTTTCATGAGCATCTTAAAGGGGCGACCTCTTGAGTTCATGAAGTTTTCAGAGATTCCTTCAAAGAAATCAATTTTGAGCTCAGGACTCTCATCTAGGTAGGGGAAGTGGGTGTGTCTTAAACCCACCCCCACTTGGACTTGAATGTGATTAGGATTCAAATTTTCCATTTTTCTCATCACACTGTTGTTTGCTCATTTTCTTAAAGCCCTTGCCTTTACAGCTGTTGTGTCCGGCGCACGAGCTCATTGATTGACAGCCATCTTTTCCATTGCAGGCGTCGACTTTGCTGGCGCAGTCACTGTGTCCTTTACAGGCATTGACTCCGTAGCATTTACCAACAGCGCTCTTGGCCGAATCGCTCGATTGCGCTTGCCCAGAGCACCCGGCAGCGATCAAAAGACCACTCATCGCGGCTGTAAGTAGTACTGAATTCTTCCCTTTCATAAATCCTCCATTGTCAGGGTTTAACTATGAGTGGGAGCAGTCAGTGGTTTCTTACAGAACCTGAAGGAAAAAAAAGAAAACTGAGTAATTAGAGGTAATTAGGCCTTGAGATCACTAGTGAGATGAAATCTCATCTTCTTTTTTAACTCGGCCGGAAGCTCGGGTAAGAGGCTTCGTGGAATTAGGAAAGATGAGAGGTTGAAGAGGTCGAGAAACACTCTATTCTTCTCGGCCGTCTGCTTGAGGTACTTGTGGCCAGAAGACCCACCAGTTCCAATTTTAGTACCGAGCATGCGATGAGCAAGAAGAGCGTGGCGGTAGCGCCAACTAGAGAAGTTCTCATCGATATTCATCAGACTCGTTAGAAGGGCAAATGGTCCCTGAAGTATTGGCTCGTCTCTATAGAGAAGAATAAAGAGCGCGCCCAACATCGCTTTTTGTGACAGTTTGCGCTCAGAATTTTCTAGCGATTCAGTGTAGAGTTTCTGATCAAAGAGAGAGGCAAAAGTTTTTCTCGTTATTTCAATACTTGCAAGTTGCGCCGAAAGCTCTCTTTCACTGAGTGTCGCCATATTTTCTTTGACGATTTTTTCATCCTCATTGAGCATTTTGCGAACTGAATCTTGATAGGACGACCAGAAGTCAAATTGCTCTGACTTTGAAAATGGCATGCGCTCTAGCCACGATTCAATGTGAGTAAAGAGAGAGGGGGAGTTTTCGATGGCTTCCAGTTTTGAGCGATCTCCCTCGTCGAGTCTTCCCAAGAAGAACTCGCGATCAATTTTCTCGCGATTGACAGTTGAGAGCCCCATCTTGATTTCGATTTCGCGAAATTGTACCGATTGAAATCCTGACGCAGGAATGAGGAGGTCTCTAAATTCAAGAAAATCCATCGGCGTCATTGTTTCCAAGATCTCAAATGGTCCAGGAAGTTGAGACTGAATTTTTTCGATGCGGTGAAGGCGACTTAGGCACAGACCCAAATCGCGATCTTCTATGGGAGGGTTGGCAAAAATATCATTAATTGAGTTGATTTCCTTGAGGATCTGCTTGAACCAAAGCTCGTAGACTTGGTGGACTATGATGAACAAGGTTTCATCGTGACATTCGTCTCCATAAGCTTTGCTCAATGGATTTTGGGAATCGAGAAGCTTTGAGAGATTGAGGTAATCTCCATAGTACACAGGTCCACGATTGCGATGCATAGAAACACTCCCCAAGAGCACAAAATAAAAATTCGAGACGATATTTCCACAAGCGAGCTATAAGGTCCATTTTTGTTGCGTACAAAGTGACCCCCGTGTATAACCCAATCAAATTCCAGTACCCGAAAGTTAATTGTTGATGCGCACAAAATACGTAGCTCTTGCAACTATATTCATCACCTTTCTGCTGCTTATTCTTGGCGGAATTGTTCACAATACTCAAAGCTCTTTGGCTTGCCCAGATTGGCCGCTTTGCTATGGTCAAGTCTTTCCAACAATGGAGGGTGGCGTTCTTATCGAGCACAGCCATAGACTACTAGCATCACTCGTGGGCTTTCTCACGATCGTCCTCGTTTGGCTCACAGCAAAGACTCGTCGCCTCTCTGAAGATCACGATCAGGTTTTTTGGATTGCAGTTCTCTCCCTTATTATGGTGCTAGCACAAGGTGGCCTTGGTGGGCTCACTGTGATCTATCGCCTGCCAACAATTGTTTCGACGACCCACCTCGGTTTGTCGATGATCTACTTTTGCACGCTAATATACCTCTACCACTTGCTTGCAAAACTCCACTCTGCTCCTGTTGCCAAGCAAGACTTGGAGACATTTAAATCTAATTGGAAACCAGGTCTTAGACATGGTCTCTTACTTAGTGGAGTAGGGGTTTATCTTCAAATCCTTCTCGGCGCTTTCATGAGACACTCTGGCGCGGGAGCAAGTTGCGGTCTTGGCCACAAGAGCTCGCTCCTGTGCATGAATGTTGAAACTTGGCAGCTAACTTACTGGCCAAGTTTGCATCCCGCTCAACTTCACATGACCCATCGATATTTTGCGATCGTAGTGACACTTCTTATTTGTCACTACTCCTTTTCAATTTACCGCCGATTGAGTCAGACGGGACTAACGGCTCTTAAGCGCATGAGTCTCGCGCTTCCTGTTGTCGTGATTACTCAAGTGATTTTGGGCGTACTAACTGTCGCCTACAATATTTCTGTTCTTCCAACCACTCTTCACTTGGGATTTGCAGCACTGCTCTTGGCCTTTACGTGGAGAGTGAACCTCTCGCTTAAAAGTCTTGAAAATAGCGCCTTTCCAGAAGGGGCCCACAGCTTATTGTCAGACTTGATTGAACTCACAAAGCCAAAGCTCTCTCTCTTGGTGATTGCCACCATGCTAGTGGGAATGATTGTGGCACCCGGGCACGTCAACTTCTTTCAAGGTCTCTTTGCCCTAGTTTTAATGACGTTAGTGGCGATGAGTGCAACGACGCTTAACTGTTACTTAGAGCGAGACGTCGACTCTCGCATGGAGCGCACGAAGAATCGCTCGCTTCCCTCTGGGAGATTGCCACCGAGTGCGGCCCTGATCTTTGGATTGGCACTCTTTGTGATCTCGGTACCAGCACTTTATCTTTGGGTAAATCCAATGACGGCTTTTCTCGGGGCCCTCTCCTTTGTGCTCTATCTCCTGGCCTACACGCCGCTCAAACTAAAGAGTGAGTTAGCCCTTTTTGTTGGGGCGGTCCCTGGTGCGATTCCGCCAGTAATGGGCTATACCGCTATCACTGGTGAGCTGGGTCCCATGGCCTACGCGCTCTTTGCGATACTTTTTATTTGGCAACTTCCGCATTTCTTGGCCATTAGCATTTATCATCAAAATGATTATGGCGCAGCGTCGATTCATGTTTACCCCACGGCCAAGGGCGAGGGTGTCGCCACCAAATTGATTGCTTTCTACAGTCTGTTGATGCTCATTGCAGCTCTCTCTCCAGCGCTCTTTGCTGGTGCAGGAGCCGGCTACCGCTGGGCTTCACTCATTTTGAGCATTGTCTTTCTTCTCCTGGGGGCCCAGGGGCTCTTTATTTTTGGCAAGGCCGAAGATCTGCGATTGAAGCAGTGGGCCAGAAAATATTTCTACGCTTCGATTGTTTATTTGCCGCTACTTCTTGGGGCGATGATTTTTTTGAGATAGCTTTTTGACGCGATGACGCGCAAAGATTTCTCCTAAACTTTCGAAACGTTATAGAAAAAGCCAAAGACTAAAAGTAGAATAAAGGCCATATTTGGCAAAAATTTAATTTAGCAGTTGAGCAATTACAAAGGTATTGCCCGCTGCACGAATTTGTTGAAGGTAGAAATTATGACTTTTCTGACTGTAGCTGCGACCAGCACAAAGAGCATGTCACTATGGGAGAGAATGCATCCACCAGTGGACATCTCTGAGCATGGCCACTTGATCGACTTCCTCTTTCAGTACACCACCTACTTGAATATTTTCTTCTTTGGTTTGGTGTGTGCAGGACTCTTTGGCTTTACCTACTTTTACTACAATAAAAGACATGCGAAGCCCTATTACACTTACGGTAATAAGAAGCCTCATATTCTCGTTGCTACAGTTATTGGCACGCTAGTCTTCTTTGCAATTGACCTTAACATTACTCGTATGTCTAACAACGACTACGTGAATGTCTTCGTCAATTGGCCGAACGAAAAAGAAGAAGATGTCCTTCGCGTTCAGGTCCTCGCTCAGCAGTGGGCATGGAACTTCCGCTATGCCGGTAAAGATGGTGTTTTTAACACTGACGACGATGTTGTGACGTTGAATGACCTTCGCGTTCCAACTGGAAAGAAAGTTGTCTTTCAAGTTCTCTCTAAAGATGTGATTCACTCACTTTACTTCCCAAATGCGAGAAGAAAAGTTGACGCCATTCCAGGTCGTATCACACGCCTTTGGTACAAGCTTAACACCCCGGGTGTTTACGATATTGCTTGTGCCGAAATGTGTGGAACTTATCACTACCGCATGCAAGCTAAGCTCACTGTATATACTCCAGAATTATTTCAAGACTGGATGAGCGAAGCTGAAATTAAAGCCAATGAAGAAAACCGCGATGCCCTTCCAGAGAGATTCTGGGGATGGCAGTGGCAAATGGCCGCTAACTAAGATTATTTAGGAGAAAAGACAGATGGCCTTTTTTGAACAACATATTCACTCAGAACCAACGACGTTTCTTTCAAAGTACGTCTTTAGCTTTGACCACAAGGTAATTGGTAAGCAATTTCTTTGGTACGGAATCTTCTTCCTCGGAGTAGGCGGGATCATGGCCCTCCTCATTCGTTGGACGCTTGCCTTCCCAGGTCAGCCATTTCCAATCCTTGGCCCACTTCTTTTTCCAACTTCTGGTGGTGTAGTTCCTCCTGATACGTACGCGATGCTCTTTACTATGCACGGTACCATCATGATCTTCTACGCAATTACACCGATCTTGATTGGGGCTTTTGGAAACTTCTGTATTCCGCTCATGATTGGGGCCCGGGATATGGCGTTTCCTCTTCTTAATATGCTCTCGTTTTGGGTTGCTCTTCTTTCAGGTGCAATTCTTTTTGTTTCGCTCTTTACCCCGCTCGGTGCCGCAGCTGGAGGTTGGACTTCTTACCCAACGCTCTCAACACTGATCGGATCACCTGGTCACGGACAAACGCTTTGGTCACTAGCGATCTTCGTTCTTGGTATCTCATCAATCATGGGTGCGGTTAACTACATCACAACTGTAATTACCCTTCGCGCTCCTGGTATGGGCTATTTTGATATGCCACTTACAATCTGGGGTCTTTGGCTAACAGCTATTCTAAACGCCATTTTCCTTCCAGTTCTTGGTGCTGGTGTACTTCTTCTTATTATGGATCGTATGTTTGGTACGACTTTCTTCCTTGCTGGTGCAGCTGCAACTAGTGGGACAGGTGACCCGGTTCTCTTCCAGCACGTGTTCTGGATTTTCGGTCACCCGGAAGTTTACATCCTCATTCTACCAGCTTGGGGTATTGTATCTGACCTTCTTTCATTCTTTGCTAGAAAGCCAGCTTTTGGTGCTAAGGCCACAGCTCTTTCAATGACGACAATTACAATTCTCTCGACTCTTGTTTACGGTCACCACATGTTCACGACTCAAATGAGTCCATTGCTTACGCAAACATTCATGACCCTAACGATGACGATTTCAATTCCTTCGGCGATCTTCTTTGCCAACTGGCTGGGAACTCTGTGGAAAGGATCAATTCGTCTTCACAGTCCAATGCTTTTCTCACTAGGTGTAGTATTCGTATTTGGTCTTGGTGGTCTAACAGGTCTCTACCTCGGCACTGTAACTACTGACCTCTACCTTCACGATACATACTTCGTTGTTGGTCACTTTCACTACACAATGGCCGCTTCAGTTCTTCTTGGTGGTTTTGCTGCCATCTACTTCTGGATGCCAAAAATGTTCGGTGTGCTCATGAACGAGACTTGGGCGAAGGTTCACTTTTGGATCACAATGATGGGTCTCAACGGTGTGTTCTTTGGCATGATGATTGTTGGATACGGCGGTATGCACAGACGTCTCTACAATCCGTTCGTCTACGATTTTATTGAGCAATTGATGCCAATCAATACGTTCATTACTTGGTCGGCGCTGGTTATGGGCTTTGCTCAAATCATCTTCGTGATTAACTTTGTTCACGCTGTATTCTTTAAGAAAGAAAGAGCTGCCGACAATCCATGGGAAGTTGGAACTCTCGAGTGGTCGATTCCTTCACCAGCTCCAGTTTACAACTTTAAGGATATTCCGATTGTTAAGTGTGGACCACACGAGCTTGGAAACCCAAATCTCACAACAGGTCGTGATTTTCAGTATCAGACTGAGGAACTTGTTCAGGCTTAATTGATGGGAACTATGAGTAAAGCCGATATTTACCGCAACCCAGAAGCATCGAAGATTGCCAATTCTATTGGCATGACGGTGCTCTTGGTTTCATTCGCAATGCTTTTTGCGGCAATGCTTATGGGTTATGTGGTCTACCGCATGGGCAGTGAATCTTGGCCACCGATGGGCATGGAACCCATGCCGATTACTTTCCCTATGGCGAGCACTGCAATGATTGTGCTCTCAAGTTTTACTTATAGCCTTTTTGCATCGGCATATAAGAATAAAGATTTAAAAGCTTCGAAGCTCTATCTTCTTGCAACTTTGGCCCTGGGAATTGGGTTCATGGTGAGCCAGTTTGAGCTTTGGGCGCAAATGAAGGAAATGGGATATCTCGCCGAGACGGGGATCTTCGCTTCTTTGATTTATGCATTTACCTGGGTGCACGCAGCTCACATCGTGGCCGGCATCCTATCGCTTCTTCTGATGAGCTTCTTTGTTTTTAAAGGAGAGTTCTTTGAGAATATGGCGAGTAATATTGGAAAATTTTGGCATTTTTTAGATATTGTTTGGGTCGTTATTTTTGTGGCCCTATTTCTTGTTTAGATGAGGAAGATGATGAAAGACACTTGGACTAAGCTGCTCTCCCTTTCCGTTCTGTTGGTGCTCGTTTCATGCGCACAGGAGTCGCACTTTCACGAAGATAAAGTCTTTGCTGGAGGCGTAGTTGCCTCCGCAATGAAACTTAATAAGGGACGCGCAATCTACCAAGAATATTGTATGGCCTGTCACGGAGTGAATGGTGAAGGAAATGGTCCTGCCTCTAAGGGCCTCTACCCACCTCCACGCAATTTCACGCAGGGATACTATAAATTTGGTCATGTGATTTCTGGCGATCTTCCAAACGATGAAGATTTTATGAGAATCCTTGAGAAAGGGCTTCATGGAACAGCAATGCTTCCATGGGATATGACTCACGATCAAATGGACGCTGTTATTCAATATATCAAGACTTTTGCTCCTAAAGCTTGGGAAGGCAAAGATAAGATGCCTGGGGTAAAACTTGTGGCCACTATTGATCCCTTTGGTCTTGCTAGAAAGTCAGCAGCTGTAGAGCTTGGAAAGAAAATCTATCACACAGAGGCTAGCTGTCAGACTTGTCACCGCGCTTACGTCTCTCACGAAGAGTTGTCGCGCTTGAGTGTTGAAGCCGGAACTGGAGCTATTACTGATTTTGATCCAGAGCTCTACATCGTAAAAGTTCAAGACTCAGAGTATGGCTACGCCACACTTCCACCAGACTTTACTTGGCATAATGTTCGTTCTGCTAAAACAGTTGAAGAGATCTATATGAGACTTCTCTCTGGTGTCGGTGGAACAACAATGCCATCTTGGAAAGATACGATCACTGACGAGCAAATTTGGGCCGTTGCCTATTATGTTCGCTCGTTAATGGACATGAAGGATAACGTTGAAGTTAGAAAAGCCTTCATGGACAAAATTAAAGAAGCTAATAGATAAGAATGCAAACAACACTGGGCTACATTCGCAAAGAGTCTCTACTTGAGAAAATCGTCTCAAAGAGGCTCTTTTGGGCTTTTTTTGTAGCTCTCTTCTTTGCCTACCCAATTTACCGTTCAATGAATAGAGTATTGCCTGAGCCACTTCCGGTTCTCTACGATGCTCCAAAATTTTCATTCACCAACGAATTTGGAAAGACTTTTGGCTCCGCAGATCTTAGTGGAAAGCCCTACATTGCCAATTTTATGTTCTCTTCTTGTCCCACCACTTGCCCAGCTTTGATGGAAAAAATGCAATTAATTCAAAAGCGTGTCAGAGGACTAGGGACTAACTTTGCTATCGTTTCATTCACAGTTGATCCTGAAAACGATACGCCAAAGGTTCTTCACAAGTATGCGAGAGAGCTCCAAGCAAATCCCTATGTGTGGACGTTTCTTACAGGAGAAAAAGAAGCTCTTAAGGAAACTTTGATCGACGGATTTAAGGTTCCCATGGGGGAATTTGAGCAAATCGAAGGAGTTGTCGATGGTGCGACAGTGTCGCTCTTTGACATCGCTCATACGAATAAGGTTGTACTAGTTGATCGCGAGCAAAAGATTCGCGGATACTATTCGACTACAAAGGAAGATATCGATCGCTTGATGATCGATGTCGGTTTACTAATTAACAACAGTTACGCTTCCACACCAGAAGCCAAATAGTTCATAGGAGTTTCCGATGTCTCAAGCCGGCGAACATCACGTCAGTCACAAGAAAGAATACTTCGCTGTATTTGTTATTCTTGCTGTACTTACCATTATCGAGCTTTTCATTCCTGGATTGAAAAATGTTTCAACTTTTATGAAAGGAACAGCTCTTACTGGACTTGCCGTAGCTAAGGCTTTTGTCGTTGCTTGGTTTTATATGCACTTAAAAGAAGAGACTGCTTGGCTCAAGTTCATCGCGGCTATTCCCATATCTGCTGCCGTATATGCACTAGTGCTAATTCTTGAGTCAATGTACCGCTAAGAGGGAGGTCTAAGATGGATAATAATGTAGAAAAGTCATCAATGGTAGATTCAAACGTGACAACTGCTGAGACTGGCCAGTTTAGCATGCCCACTTGGGGAATCATTGTGGCCCTAGTTATCGCCTTTTTCATTCTGAAATCATTTATTTATATCAAAGACAAGAAACGTCACGGAAAATAAAAAAAAAAGCCCCAATACGGGGCTTTTTTTATATCTTAATGGTTATTAATAATTAACAATTTTTAGTTCTTTGGATTGGTAAAAACAACACTCACCATAACATCGCCTTGTTTAATTTTATCTAACAAGTCCAGCCCTTCAGTCACTTGCCCAAATACAGTATAGTTCTGATCCAAATTGGTAAGAGTATTGAGAGCAATGTAGAATTGTGAGTCGGCGCTGTCAGGATCCTGTGCACGTGCCATTGCAACAGTTCCTCTAATGTGCGGAGTCTTATTGAATTCAGCCTTTAATCGCTGGCCACTTCCTCCGGTACCAGTTGCCGTTGGATCTCCACCTTGAATCACAAAGCCAGGTACTACTCTATGAAAGGTAATGCCATCAAAAAAGCCTTGGTTAATTAATTGTATAATTCTAGTCGTTGTATTAGGTGCTTCGCGCGGGTAGAAGTGAAATACGATATTTCCGTACGCCGTTTTTATCGTGGCATAGGCCGTTGAGAGGCCTTTCGAGTCCACTTCAAGGTCGCTGGCGCGTACAATTTCGCTAGAGTCCTCACTTTTTACTAAACTTTTACCGCTTTCCTCACGATCAAAACATCCTTGCAGAAGTAAAAGTGAAGCGAGAAGTGCTGAAAAACAAATAGATTTCATCGGAAAATATCCTTGTTATTAGGTTTGACTACTAAATCGTATAACTACTTCTAATTATTAAACTGTTGCGTTAGGAAAATTATAGTATTTTTGCATTTTTTTTTAAAGAAAAGTTGAAAATCGTGTTGACAGAAATAAGCTACTCCCATAAATTCTGCCTCACCTCTTTTTCAAACAAAACATTGAAATTTTGGGGGTGTAGCTCAGTTGGGAGAGCACTTGCTTTGCACGCAAGGGGTCGCAGGTTCGATTCCTGTCATCTCCACCAATATGCTGAAATACACTTTGTGTACCAATATGGCTCTTTTAAAATTTAAATAGAAGTTGTCTTAAAAAGGTCAAACTTTTTAAGAACTGAAGATGAGAAGGTGAGTTCTCGAAAACAATCCTCGACGTAACTAGACGCTGCAGTTGAAGTTGAAGCTGACTCTACGAAAGTAGAATAAGTGAATGTGAAAGTTGAATAAGCA